>JABFGK010000001.1 GCA_013112555.1 Planctomycetota bacterium
TATCGCCCTTATCTTCTTGGCCCTTATGAGAGAACCTCTGGGATTTGGAACAATCTTGAATTTTCGGGTGCTTCCCCGAGAATTTTCCCGTAGTGGTATTAATGGATAACGCCTGTAGGCGGTTTTTTTGCTCTGGCATTATGGAGACTCATGCTCAGGCCACTTTTTGTAAAGACAGGCGTTGTATTACAGGACAAACCCCAACAGGTAGCCGCTGAAACGACTGTAGAGGAGACACCCCTGTTCCCCAAAACCAAACTACCAAAAGATATCGAGAAAATTTATCATCACTTTGGCAGTGGGAGTTGCCCTTATCGTGAGTCTGCTCCTCAACCTGAAGGCATTCTCACCTTTACAGAGTCAATTCAAGACTCCTATTCCCCCTGTTTTTGAGCGCCCCCTCTTTTTGATGGTAATGTATTGAGTAGCTCCTGGAATCTGTCCCTTTAAACAAACACCGAGACAGATTGATGCCGCATGGAAAATGGGAGTAGCAGTCGTCATCGTCGTCACCTTATCGACAAGCCTTAACTGGCTGGTTTACAATAAGGTATTACTTACCGTAAGCGATTACGTTGCGGCAACTTTCACCCGTTACCCTGCGTCTCGAAAAGATATTCTTACCTGACGGTCTTTACGTTACCATTGCTACGTTTGTACAGATTCTGGGAGTATTGCTCAGACGTTTTGCAATGGACGTATATCAGCAAATGGGGCAGTTTCTTGAGCTCATTACCGTAAACTGTATCGTCCTTGCAAGCTCTACCTTTACCATCCCATCAGGCCTCTCCTTTGGGCTACGACTGTTTCAGTAGCCTTTGGCTTTGGCCTCCATTGGCTCATGGTATGTGTCTGGCTTGGTGTGTGTCGCGGCGCCAAAACCGTTTGTTGCATCAAATTCATGGGATGAAGATTCCCTGGCAATACTTCTTTAGGAATCATGGCGGCAATCTTTACGGGTATCGGGATGATAAATATCTTTTAAATAAAGTTGAACTAAAACTACCCACCTATCGCGTTGCTGTAATAATACTTTTCTGTAATCCTCACGTTCTTGAGTACGTTCCGGTTACAAAATAATTACGCGCCTTGTATCTGGGCAGTTTTAGTTCAACTTGTGAGTTTCCGCCACGCAGTGCAATTGTTTAGTTTAAATCAGGAATAACAGGATAGACATACTTTATATCCTGATTATCTTGTAAGTCCAGCCTAAAGAAGACTTAAAAATGGAAAGACCATATATAATCAAGGGATCGACACAATGCTAACGCCTATCATACTCACCTAATCGTTATTGTCGTACTTATGCCTCGCTCTGTCCGGTCTCAGCGAGATAACATACCAGCTATTTGGCAAGGGAAAGAGACTCAATCTGACTATTCATAGTGATGATGCCTTCAAAAAGGAGTTAGATTTTTGAAGGTGGTGAAAATTACTCTCTGTTCTCCAAAACAAGGGGTTTCACATCTCATCCGATGCGGTGGAAATGCCACATGTGGACAATGCAAGGTTAAGTTGCTTACGAATATGGGCCCCTATGCACCTACCGAGACCCTCTCTTTGACAGTAGGGCAAGAAAAGAGACGAGGGAGTTTCTCGAAGAGGGCAAGGTGACGGATATACGAGACTCTCCTGTCAGGTGCGGGTAGATAAAGATATAGATGTCCATCTCCCCCAGGTCAACCTTACACGTAAAATATACAGCACGAGTTGTGAAAAGATACAACTGCTCCAGCGATAAGTATGAAATACACTCTACCCATTTCAGAAATTTGACTTTGTTCCCGGGCAATATATACAGATACGACTACCCGATGATTATGCTGAGGAGCATCATAAGCAATTTGGGGAACAGATACAATGTTATTGCAAAGAGATTGACAGAGCATTTATTCCCTATACTCCCGGAATGGACATATCGTGCCTATTCAATTGCTTCAACAAACAAAGATATACTAAGGTTGGTTACGAGAATTGCACCCATTAACCCCCGTGTACCGATTGAAGAGGGAGGTGTCCCGTGTATCGGACCTCGCTGTATAAAAGATTACTCCTTCAAGATGAATCAATCTGGAATTTATGGGTTGGAGACAGGATCCGCCTGGCGGGCCCCTATGGGAATTTCCACCTGAAGAGAGAGAAGCACAATGCGGTTTTTGTCGCAGGGGGTGCCGGTTTGGCCCCAATATTGGCCCTGATGGAACAGTGGTTCAATGAAGGACGTCGGGAGAAAATATTGCTCTTCCTTGGTGAAAGGAGATTTCAGGACATACCGTTACGGTATATCAAGGTGGTTAAACCGGGAGAAGAGATATCCAAATTTTGAATTTATCCCCGCATTGTCAGGTGCGTTTACGGAGACGACCCGGCAGTGATGAACAGTGTAGATAAAGAGTGCCTTAATCTGGCTTCAGATGAGCTAAAGAGAAATATCTACAACGATAAGATGATTGATGAGAGCGGGAGAGAGATGGTTGGGTAAAACAGGCTTTATCGACCTTGGCTCACGGAATACGTCATACCCGCCCCTGACACCACCTTCTATTTGTGTGGTCCCGCCCCTATGACGGTAAATCTCGTTATCGATGCTGCAGCAAATAACCTTTGGTATAGAGAAAGATCGTGTCCTGTTCTTTGATTTTACCGGTACACTCACCCCTCCCTTGACCTGATCTACCAAAAACCGGTTAAAAACAGAATCGAAGCACTTCATCTGCCCAATGCCGATGAGTATATAAAGAAGATAAGTTTCACTCTTATCATAAAGTTGATACTCAGAGACAAAATCGATGATAGTTACACATTTCTCGATAACGTAGAAAGATAGTAGAAAAATGATGAGGAAAGCAAAGAGGCGGCCCTGGAATCGTTATTGAAAGAGTATGAATAAGGTTGAGAGGACATCTGTTCCTGCGACTGAATAGTACTTTTTTATTGGCCAGGTATTCACTGTGCGGTTTCTACCCGTTTTAACATAGTATGAGAGGACTCACTATCTCAGCACAGGCTCAATGGTAGTGTGTTTGCTAGACGTTAATTTTTTCTCTCTATCCAATTAACATTTTTTTTTCGTAATAAGCCATATCTTCCCCGAAGACGAATTAACTCTAGCAATTACCGGAAACTATTTGAAGTAGCCGTGAAAAAGATAATTTATCAGCTCCTGCGATAACCAAACCACAAACTAAACCTGAAATATTTGCTGCCACATCTAGCCACCTCTCCGTATCAGTTTTCTTGACATATGGGGTTCGCTGCAACAATCGCCCGATTGAACCGTTATAGGGTATAAATAGCCAAACCCAAGAGTATCCATTTCTTTTGTTTGCGGGGAGCTGTTGTTAATTTCAGAAACGGCATATGCAATCCAACAGAGGCTTTTGTCAGTCCCCGGATACCGATGCGTAATTCTTTCAACGGCCAGAGTGACAAAGTTCCGTTATGACAATAAGAGTAAACAGAGTGAAAACGACCCACCATTGGTTTTGACAAATGTCAGTAGTCTAATCATTGAAATTTGTTTAATCTTTTTTCATGAATCTAACGTTTGCATCCCGGTGGCTGACTTGACAAGGCCTGATGCACCTTAGGTGCTGGAAAATAACTTGTTTGTTTTATCGCGCTCGCTTTAGGTCAGATTTGATCGATCTGATCGATCAGTACCACAGGCTCAGCCTGAGTTTTACAGCGAGGATACTGCGAGTGAAGAGCGGCCGATGGTGGCCTGAAAATCAGATGCCCGCCCGGCCTACCAGCCATTCGGACAGGAGAGAACTACAAGTTATTCCTTCCTGACCCCTAAGGTGAGTTTTTATGGCTTACAAACCATAGAGGGTCTATGGCAACCATTTTTCGCAGTCTCTTTTTTGTATCATAAAAATATGACATTTTCCCTCTTGGGTTTTTTTTGCACCGCAAGATGGGGCTTGGCAGCATATGCTTGTTGAGTTTTTGCTCCAGCAAAGAACACAATTTCGTCATACTTGGGTGTTTTTCCCCCTCCAATAAAATTGTATTTCTCATTATCGCTTAAGCCTGAGTTATTCTGCTCAAGCTTCAATAACCTCTTTTTTACTGGTACACCGCCACCATAACCAACCAGTTCCCCGTTACTTCCTATGATTCGACGACAAGGGATAATCAAATTAATTGAATTTGCTCCATTTGCACTTGCAACCGTCTCACCGTTTTTCTCTCAGTATTTATAACCTTTGCTATATCTAAATAAGAGGCTGTCATACCGTAATGAACGGTCATTAAAGCTTCCCACACACTTTTCTGAAAATCAGTCCCAACTAATACTAGTGGGATATCAAAACTTGTTCTCTCTCCATTAAGATACTCATCTAGTTGCACTCTTGCCTTTGACAATATTCTATCATTTTTTTCTACAAAATCAGCCCCGAGACCTTTTTGATTCGATTATCAACAGTTACCCTCATTCTCCTATGCACATAATCAAGCAAACATAATTTTCCATCAAAAGAGCCTAATAGCAGCTCACCGATCCTGGTCTTGTAAAAATTGAATATTAATTTGATCCATTTTGCCTTCTTAATCAAAGTGTAAATCTGTAATAATAATTAAAACGATGATAGCAACAACGACTCTGGAGAAAGAAAAGCTACTGTCTTCAGTCGGTTGGATACTTCTGTTATACAATCAATGGGCATTTTCACTTTGTTTACCAGTTTTCACCTAATAATTCAAAAATAAGACTGGGGATGAAGGCAAGCTGGGCATAATTTTGGCGCTTCATCAGCTTCGTGCAAATAACCGCAGTTTCTGCAACGCCATGTTACCTTGTTATTTCTTTTAAATACTCTTACCCGCCTCCAAGGTTATCGGCAAGATCCTTATACCGTTTTTCATGTTGCTTCTCTGCCACAGATATAGACTCAAATGCTTTTGCTATTTCTTCAAATCCTTCTTCTTTGCGATTTTGGCAAATCCTGGATACATTTCAACCATTCATATTTTTCACCAGCCGCTGCTGCTCTGAGGTTTTCTACTGTGCTTCCAATTGTACCTGGTGGAAAAGACGCTGAAATTTCCACCTCACCACCTTCAAGAAATTTAAAGAACCGTTTGGCATGTTCCTTTTCTTGGCTTGCAGTTTCTTCAAATATTTCTGAAATTTGATCTTCAAACCTCTTTTTTGGCTTTACTTGCAAAAAAGGTATATCTATTTCTCGCTTGAGATTCCCTCAGCGAAAGCGGTGAGTAAATTTTTCTCGGTTTGGGTTCCTTTTATACTCTCTTGACAATTTTTTCTCCTTTAAGAAGCGCTAAAATTACAATTTTTTTGCAAATCTTCCTGTATGACAATCCGCATAAGTCGCAACCACCTGTGCAGTGATGTTTATATAAAAAACATAATTAATTCAATAATAAAATGGTTGCCATTATTATCTAGTGCTTGAACGCAAACCCTGTGTTTGAGCCAACACTGCCCATCTACGTGCTAGGTGTAAGCTGCTTCACTATCAACGTTATACTATCAATAAAACACATTGAATGGAAGTTAGAAATCGGCAGCTTCAATAAATATTAAATCGCATTGATCTTGGTGGTTGGCTTCATGCATTATCTCATCATTTGCAAATACCTATACATTCAAAGCAAACCATATTGCCTTACTAAGCTGTTTGAGTTTGTCTTGAGTAAGTGCTGTTATTGCTGAGCCTATCTTGTTAACCGCCCAACTGAAGCGACAGAATGAATTGCGCAATTCCATCCAGAAACATCTGTGTTACCACGCTGCCACGCCGCGATCCCCGAATGAACTGAACGCGTACCCGTAGTTGTTGTTGAAGAACGAGGCTTGCTGATCATTCACAAAAGCCGTGAGATAGATCGTATCAGTCGGCCTCAGGAAATCGGTATATGGTGTGGCAATCCCGAGGTAGTCAATGCCGTTCGAGCCGAACTTGATCCCATTGTTGACATAATGGATATTGTGTGCCTGACGTGGGAACGCCGGGTCGCGGTACACCTCGACCGCCTCGAATTTTATCGCCTTGCCCGCCGCAGCGAGCGCGTGTCAGGTAATCGCCGCCCGCTCGGCCGTCAATGTACTTGCGGAACGCGAACGCCCACGGGATTCGTGACGACCGATCCGGCTGCCACGCATAGAACTTGTAGTCGTTGTAATGACCTTCTCGCGGGACGTAATCGTTGTTGTCCGTTGCGTAGTAGTGCAGCCCGTGGCCGATCTGTTTCTGATTCGATGCACCGGGCACGTTGTGCCATTTCACGGGCCTTGCTCAAGGCCGGCAACAGGATTGCAATCAACAGGGCGATGATCGAAATGACCACCAGCAACTCAATCAGCGTAAAACCGGCGTGCCTGAAAGAACGTCGTACAAGCATCATAGTGACTCCCGTGCATGAGACTGGATTGTTCCGCAGCCTGACGGCTGAGACACAATCCATCTGGAACTTCAACGGCCCATCGTCCAACGGGTTGCGATTGCCCATGATCTGGCAGGGCTGGCAGCAGGATCGCCGCCGGCGACTTGATTAACAGGATACCGGCCGTGACAGGTGCTGTCACGGGCAAACAGGGGCGTAACCACAGTTTTTAATCACAGTTACGGTAACCAGATTTGGTTATCTGGTTTATTTCCCCGCCAGCCCAGTAGGCCAGGACGAGGTCCTCCGAGTCCTGGCGCAGCACTGTCACCAGCCGGGTAGTAGGCAAGTAGGCCAGGACAAGGTCCGCCGAGTCCTGGCGCATCACGTCGCATCACTTCACCAGCCGACACGTCCCGCCGGGCCGCCTCACCGCCTCTGAAACCAGCGCTGCCGCACGCCGTCCCCCGTCACGATCGCGTCAGCCCACGTCGCCTGCCCCCCCAGCCAATTCACACGCCAGCACAGCCGTCACAATGTCGCCGGCCCCGCTGGTCGTCCCCACCTCGGCCGCATCCACCGGCGGAGCAGCCGGGATATGGTGCCCGCCGGGGGAACAGGTACATGCCGTCGGCCCCACAGGTGATCAAGACCGATCCCTGAAGCCGCGCAGCCAGCCCCGGCCCGATCATCGAGACCACTTCCCCAACACCGGTACACCCACGCGAATCCCCGATCCCCAGTTTCACAGCCAACTTCTGCGCTCCGTCACATTCGGCGTAAACACCGTCGCCCCGGCATACCACGGATCGTGCACGGCTTGCCGTCCACCACCACGGGGACCCCTGCGATTTGCCACCTGCACGATCAGTCCTGCCACCTCCTGCGACACAAACCCTTTGGCGTAATCCGACACGACGACAACATCCACCTCGGGAACCAGCGCCTGGATCCGTTCGTGCAATCGCTGTTCCAATGAAGCAGACAGCGGGGCCACGATCTCGTGATCCAGCCGGGCCAGATAGTCGCCGGTCGGCTCAGCCACCACACGCATCTTCTGCGTCGTGATCGTTGACTCATCCGCCAACCAGTCGGCTGCCATCCCCAGCGCCGTTGCCTGCTGCTGCACCCACTGGCCGTCCTCATCATGCTCCCCGATGCGAGCCACCAGATGGACATGCGCGCCAAGCGCATGCAGCGCGGTTGCCGTGTTCAACATCCCGCCAAACTCGCGCGTCGTACCGAGACAATCAGCGACGACGACCGGTGCCTCATCCGAGATGCCGGCCGGATCGACGGTCAGGTAGGCATCCACCATCGCATCGCCCAGAAGCAGTACCTGCTGCACTGCATCGGTCTGCTTGCCTTGAGTTGATCTCGACCGTTCGCTCACAGGCTAAATCTCCGTTGCAGCCGGATGCACCCGCCCCTGCGCATCGAGTCGGCTTTCCAGCATGTCGCACAGGACATGAATCACAAACAGATGGGCTTCCTGAATCCGCGGCGTGTATGACGAGGGCACGGCAATCACGACATCAGCCAACTCATGGATCGCGACGGCCCGATTCCCCGTCAGGACAATTGTGCGGGCATCATGGTTCCTTGCTTCCTTCAATGCCCGCAGTACGTTTTCCGAGTTGCCGCTCGTTGTCAGGCCGATCACGACATCGCCGGGACGGCAGAACGCGCCGATCTGGTGCGAAAACACATCGTCATACGAGTAGTCATTCGCAATGGCGGTAATCAGCGAATCGTTGGACGAGAGCGAGATGGCCGGCAGACTCGGGCGGTTGGCCCGGAAGTGGCCGGTCAACTCCGTCACGAGATGGTTGGCCTCGGCAGCACTCCCACCATTGCCGAACACGAGTAACTGCCGCCCCTGTGCGTAGGCATCCAGGATCAGGCGGGCGGCTGCATCGATCGACCCGAGGACGCTCGACCCGATCCCCTCGAACACGTCGATCGCATCGCGCACGTGGCTCTCAATCTCGCGGTAGGCGACCTGCAACAGGTCGTCCCGTGCCACCGTCTTCGGCCCCGGCCTGCTCACGGCTATGCTCGACGCCTCGCCGGCCAGGAACGCTGCCTCGGCTGCACTCGCCCCGGCTGCGACGGCCAGCGAATAGACCCCGGAAAAGACAAACCCGACCCCGCGTCGTTCGGCCAGTGCCCGTCGGGTCGTCCGAATCGTCGTGGTATCGGCGTCATCATTCGCCCCGGCCGATACGGCCGTCACGCCGTTGGGCCCCTGCGTCAGGACGACATGGCGACTCCAGGTGCCGGCCAGCCCGCGCGCTGCCTGCAGAGCGTCAGGAGCCCCATGACCATTGCCGGTCCGCGATTCGTTCAGTGCCCGGCATTCGGTCTCATTGCAAATCAAGTGGTCGAATGCACCGTCACGCAGCGGCTCCCCTGACTGCTCCTTGCCGCGGGCTGCATCGAAGACCGTCGAGATGCCTCGGCTCCCGGCTGCCTCAATCAAGGCCTGCACCATCGTGCCGTGATTCATCCGCGGCTGACCATCGACGACACACACACAGCCCAGCCCATCGTCGCCCGATGCCATGATCCGTTCGATCTGTGATTGATCAAGCGTTGGGTTCCCATCGCCTGCTGCTTCAAATGCATGCCAGTCGCGGCGGAGTTGCAGTAACTGACGCTGATGGGCCGTCAGGAACCGGGCCAACTGGGGGCACGATACCGCTTGGCTGACATTGACGATCTCGACATCGTTCAGATCAGCCACTGCGGCCAGCCGTTTGCCGATCGCACCGGTCCCCAGCGGCGTCACCAGCGTGACATGACCGCCGAGGGCGGCCACCGTGGCAGCCGTCAACGCAGCACTTCCCGGATGGTCTGAATGCTCCGAGTACGCAATGGCCGGCATCGGCCGATCCGCAGCCAGGTGCGGCATGTCGCACGGCACGTCCACCTCCAGCACGCTCGGGCCGATCACGATCACCCGGCACGAGGGGAAGCGGTCAACATACTCAAGAAATTGCGAACGCCTGATCACGGCTTCGGACCCTGCTCTCTGCAATCAACGAATCACACGGCATTCCATGCCGCTCAGTGAATCAACAGCAACTTGAACTGACCCATCTCCTGAGTCATCTCCACCGTCGTGAAGCGCATCCCTTCTGCGGCCCGCCCGTAGATTCGCATCTCCAGATACTTGCCGCTCTGCTTGCTCACCACATTCGGGGAACTCATCCCGCCGGACATGCGGTTCAGCACCAACAACACATCGCGCAGATTATCTGAAAACCAATCAGCACATTCCTGCAGGTCCAGCCCGCGATCCGTGTACGTCTTTTTCGTCTCTTGCGCGATCAACTGCTCCAGCAGCAGATCGTAATTCAGATCATAGAGGCACTTCCGGGTATGTGCGATCACGTGGGCCGGCGTCGGCGTCAGGAGTGTCGTCGACCCATCCGGGTTTTCCACGACCGTCTCGATGGCCATCGAAGCCGGCTGGCTGCCGTTGACCGAGACCTGGCCCTCGCCGCTTAGCAGTCGTTCCAACCCTGAAACCTGGTTCTTGCGCCCGTCGGATTCCTTCTCAGGCGACCCGCACCCGCACAGATGGCCAACGATCATCAGCACCGCGATGGCCGGCACACCGTGACGGCCCAGTAACAAGCACCGTCGCACCCCGGGGCGGCGCTGCTGACGCGCTGCCCGAGCATGATGATGTTGATCAATCGGTCGATCCACGATCACCCCTCATGCCCTTGCCCAACGACGGCATCTGAGTCGGCAGCCGCATCTCCGGCGCACGGGACACATGCAGGCGCATCCTCAGGCCGCTGCATCCTCGACCAGAGATCATGTACGCAAAAGTCCGATCGCCGTGCCGGTTCGTCCGCCCTCGTGTGTGTGCCTCTGCTCTCGCGTCGCCATCGGGCGCTCTCGCAGATCAGGGAGCAGACGTACAGCATGTTCTGCACTTCCCAGCCCTTCGGATCGTCGAAGATCTTATCGAGTGTGTAGCGTCGCCAGAACTCGATCATCTCGCGCACATCATCCATCAACGGGCCGTCGCGCACGATCCCCAGATGACGCCACATCACACTCCGCAGACTCGACCGCACATCGTGCAGGTCCAACTCGCCGCGATCCGACAGCGGTATGTCAGAAATGATCTGCTTCGATGACTCTGACAGACCGGCCCGCCCACCATTTCCGTTTCCATTTCCATTGACGGTCGGCCGACACTCAGCGCTCATCCTCCCGGCGAGCTCCCCGTACACGAGCCCTTCGAGCAAACTGTTGCTGGCCAGTCTGTTGCCTCCATGCAGGCCGCTGCATGATGATTCGCCGCACGCGTAGAGCCCGTTGATGGTACTTCGGGCGGCATCATCCACCCAGATCCCGCCGATCGTGTAGTGTGCCCCCGGATTGACCGGAATCAGATCGTCTGCGGGATCGATCCCGAACTGGGCCAGTTTCTGAGAGATCCCCGGGAATCGTTTCTGAAAGAAGCCCGGCTTGAAGTGGCGGGCATCGAGAAAAACGTTCGTCTCCCCGGTCTCGACCAGATGCTCAATAATCGAGCGACTCACCACGTCGCGCGGGGCCAACTCAGCCATCTCATGGCGTCCCACCATGAACCGGTTTTCCCGCCGATCGACCAGATAAGCCCCTTCGCCACGCACCGCTTCACTGATCAACGCCCGTTCGGAGCCGGCAACGTACAGCGTGGTCGGGTGAAACTGCACAAAGGCCATGTCAGCCAATGCAGCCCCGGCCCGATAGGCCATGGCGACCCCGTCGCCCGTACAGACCGGCGGATTGGTCGTCTCCCGATACGCCTGTCCCGACCCGCCCGTCGCGATGATCGTGGCATAGGCCCAGATCACCTGCAGACCATACTTCGGGTGATGGGTGATGGCCCCGACAACCGAACCGTTGCCGCTATCGGATGTCGTCAGCAGATCGAGCGCGAAACAGTGATCAAAGATCCGGATGGCCGGCGCATCGCACACACGGCTTGACAGGCACCGGACGACTTCCTTACCGGTGGCATCGCCGCCTGCATGGAGTACTCGGTGGTCGCGATGCCCGCCCTCTCGAGCCCGGGCCGGCCGACCGTTCTCATCCAGATCAAACTGCATGCCCCAACTGAGCAACTCCTCGATCCGAGGCCGTGCCGATCGTACGACTTGCTCAACAACCGAGGGTGAACAGAGGCCGCACCCGGCCGTCAATGTGTCCTGGATATGAGATTCGACGGCATCGTCCGTATCGGTCGTTTCGAGGACGGCTGCCACCCCGCCTTGAGCCCACGTCGTGGCCGACCGATCGACATCCGACTTCGTCACCAGAATCACTTCCCCGTGTTCCGATGCTGCCAGCGCAGCACGCAGGCCGGCCACACCGGAACCGATCACGAGCGTGTCACAGAATATCTGTGGCAACAATCGCGCCCGAAACGGGATCAAGTACCGACGATTCTGGAACTGTGCATGCATTGGCGATCCCACTCTGCACCGGCCCACGGATCGCAATCCGTGGAGTCATCCTTCTCAACCTCAGAAGTCGTACCGAAACCCGACCGATGCGAAGAACCCGGCATCGCCGTCGACCGTGGTCCCGTTGCGCCCATCGCGGTCCTCGATATCAAACTCACGACCCACGATCGCCCCGGCTGACAGATCCAGACTCAGCCCGTTGCCTGCAGCCCGTCTCAGATGCAGGTACACCGGGATGGCCGTCTCCTCGATCACCGAACCGAGCCCCAGCACGTCATCTTCCAACCGGAAGCGCCGGTTCTCCCATCTTCC
The DNA here is from genome assembly GCA_013112555.1 of Planctomycetota bacterium. Taxonomy (GTDB): domain Bacteria; phylum Planctomycetota; class Phycisphaerae; order Phycisphaerales; family UBA5793; genus PNC21. Next base: position 12,141 of record JABFGK010000001.1, read on the forward strand.
AGCCAGCCCGATCCACGTCTCATCATCAATGGCATAGGACAACTCGGCCCCCGGTCCCGTCACCCTCAAGTCCCAGCGCTCGTTGATGTTCCACATGGCCGTGATGGCCGGGAGTATCAGCACGTCGTCCTCGATCTGGGTTGACACGACGGCCCCGAAGGTCATTTCAAGTGAATCCGAAAACCGATACCCGACTCCGCCTCGGCCGGAGAACGTGGTCATATCGCCCGTATCAGCACCCGACTCCCCAGCCATCCTGACCCCGCCGCCGGCATACCACGACCATTCCTCGTCCACCTGGAACTCGCCGACGGCACTGAGATTGAGAATGTGAATATCGCTGAACGGCTCGGCAGCCGGCGTTGCCAGGAAACTGTTGGGCTGATCGAAGTCGTAGTTGTTGTACTCATACCCGAGGCCGAGTTTCAGTCGGGCCGTGTCGGCAATGGGAAATCGCAGCGACGTATCGAATCCACTCCGCCACACGGCATATTCGCCGTTGTTGGTGCCCTCAAGGTCGGAGCGGAAGTCGTATCTCGTGTGCGCAGAAAACGACCAGTCAAAGCCAGGCTCGGATCCCTCGTTTGCTGCCTGCTGCCCCCATGCCTCGCCGGCACCGATCGCGATCATGCCGGCACCGCACACCAGCATTGCGCCCATCCTGTTTCTTGCCACGTTGGCCATCATTGACACTCCGGTGGATTCCATAGAAAAAAACAACCTCCGTCGCCCCCTGGATACGTCGCAAATCATACGCAGCCCGGAAAAAGAGGGCAGGCCGATTGGATCACAACGACGCACGTCGTGTGTAGACCCACCATTCCACGAACAAACCCAAAACAGCGAACCCGACAAACCACGGCCATAGCTCCTGACGGGCTGCCTGGGCTGCCTGCCCGACCTCGATCTCGCGCCCCTGTACCTCGAGCCTGGGAACCGGGCGAATATCGGTTTCGACCTCACTCAGGAGATTCACGGCAATATCCCGCCCTTCGGCCGCCCCATCCTCACGGCGCGCGCCGGCGGTGGCCCGGTAGAGCCCTACGGCCGGCAATGCCGGCAGCGTAGGCACCCCGTCGGTCAGATCCTCAACATCCAGCGACCAGTCATTGGGCCCCTCGAGATGAACCGCCCCCCCCGGCCAGCCGCGCCCGACCGGCAGGTTGATCGACTCGGTTGTCCGATGCGACACCCCGACTGAGGAACCGCGTTGGGCCTCGGTGAGGTATTCAATCACGTTCAGGACAAAGACGGCAAAGCCCGGGTCGATCGGCCAGTTGCTGTCCAGCAGATCAAATGCGACAGCCACGTGCCGCTGCATGCCGCGCTGGGCCAGTGCGATCAGGGCGCCGTCTGGAGCCAGTACGAGCGGCGTGACCGACCAGGGCGCACTGCCGGCCACCGCCCGCGCCGCTTCCTGCTCCGCCGGCGATTGCACTGTAAGCCGTTGCCGATCCGTCACCACCAGTCCATCCAGCCCGACACTCACCAGTAACGGGTGCATCCGCTCCCAACTCATGATGCTCGTCATATCGGCAGGCTGACCGTTCCCGCTCGGTGCGTCGGCGAGTGTTCGTTGCCAGACAGGCAGCGGCGGGCAGGCGCCAAACGACAGGCTTGGCAGTGGTGGGGTACTCTGCGGAGCGTATCGGTCAAAGACGACCACCGTGGACCGCCCCAACGCCCCGGAGGATACCCGCTCCTCGTAGACGGCCGAGGTGACATCCTCGACCGCATCCGCGTCCAGCAGTTCGAGCAAGTCGCGCAGTAATCGCATCGGTCGGCCGGAAGGCGATACCGTCAGAATCGACACCGGCATCCCGGATTGCAACACCAGCGCTGCCGAGTTGTCGACGGCCAACTGGTCAGACCGCGACAACTTCGCCCGCACGAGGGCAGCATCGTCCAGCGGGATCCGGAACTCGGCTGCAGCGCGCCCAAGCCCGCCTCGGCCGTCGGTCTCAGCCGGGGGCACCTCCACGATCCGGGCTGACTGCGGGCGCCCGGAAACGGTCAGTGTGAGCGGGACCCGCACCGGTTCACTGCCGGCGTTCCCGATCACGACCAGCACATCAGCCAGATCACGGTGCCCTTCGACGGCGGCGGCTGCGCAGGTGATGATCCCGACATTGGATACGGGGATCCGGTCGGCCTGCTCTCCCGACCCTTCAGATCCCTGTTGCCCGATGCAGACATAATCGAGTACCAACGCGCTTGAGCCGGTCGACGCAGGCTCCTGGTCAGCAAACCGGCCGTCGCTGTACAGGATGGCCAGTACGGGGGATTGGGAGGCGGTACCGTTGCCCCCTGAGGTGCACCTGATGACATCGCGAGCACGTCCGCCAACTGCATCGCCGGGCCGAAGCGTGCCGGCTCGTCTCGAACCTGCAGATCGTCCAATGCCGCGCGAATCACAGGCAGATCGCCGGTCCAGGGGACGACGGTGGTCGGTCGATGGCCGACGGACATCAACATCACCTGCGGCCGGGTGCTGCGCCGAATCAATCGATCCAGCAGTTCACGGGCCCGGCGTCTGGCATCATCGAACCGGGTCGTCTGCCCGTCCGGGTCGAGCAGCGCCTGCATCGAGGCGCTCACATCAATCATGAGGATGACATGCTCGGAATCGGCCCCGCTTCCCTCGATCTCCCGCGTCGGGCGTGCCAAGGCCAGCAGCACGGCAGCCACCACGAGTACCTGCAGCCAGAAGAGCAGCGACGGCTTGAGCCGCTGGAACGGGGCGTTGGCCTCCAGGTCCTCGACGGACTGCAGCCAGAGCATCGTGGTCGATACCCGCACCTCCCGACGCCGGAGTTTCAGGAAGTACAGCAGCACCAGGGCCGGCAGCGCCACGGCGGCCCCAATCAACGCCGGAATTGGACTCAGGAATGTCACCAACACACATCCATCCAATCAAGCCGGTTGAGGCGGTCGTATCGAGCGAGATCTGCCCGGCCGGATTCTGCTCCTGCCTCGCACCGGTATCCGCAATACTAGGAGAACCGCAGATACGAATTGCCAACTTCTCCGGCTATGATCGCCCACGCACCTACGGATGGCAGGGAGTCACCTGGTCATCCGCCCACATTGCAGCACGAAGCGGAGTCTTGCACACATGGCTAAGTTGAACATTGAACAGGTCGACGTCAGCGGCAAGAAGGTCCTGGTCCGAGTGGACTTTAACGTTCCGATGAACGCGGAAGGCGCGATCACCGACGATCGCCGTATTCGCATGTCCCTCCCGACCATTCAGCACATTCTCAGCAACAGTGGATCCGTCATCCTCATGTCCCACCTGGGGCGACCGGAGGCCGTCGGGTACGAAGAGAAGTTCTCGCTGGCCCCGGTGGCCAAAGCACTCGAAGGTCTGCTCGAGCGATCGGTCGCATTCCCGAGCCAGGATTGCACCGATGACACTGCCGCTCAGGCCGCTGCCTCGCTGGCACCCGGCGACGTGATGCTGCTGGACAACCTCCGTTTTCATCAGGATGAAACGGGCAACAAGCCTGAGTTTGCTGCCCGCCTGGCGTCGTATGCCGACGTCTTTTGCAACGATGCCTTTGGGACGGCCCACCGAGCCCATGCCTCGATGGTTGGCGTTCCCGCGGCGATGGCGGGCAAGCCCTGCGCTGCCGGCTTCCTGATGACACAGGAAATCCGCTATCTGGCCGATGCACTGGAAAGCCCGGACCGACCCTTCGTGGCGATCCTCGGCGGCTCCAAGGTCTCGGACAAACTCGATGCCATCACGAACCTGCTGCAGAAGGTCGATCGCCTTATCATCGGCGGCGCGATGGCCTACACCATCCTGCACACGATGGGCCGCGAGATTGCCAACAGCCTGTTCGAGAAGGATCAGGTCGAGAGTGCCAAGCGGATCGTCGAACTGGCTGCCCAGTGCCCGTCGGACCTCTTTTTGCCGAAGGATCATGTCTGCGCCCGCGAACTGAGCGATCTCAGCCCGATCCGCGTCTTCGACGATCACATCGAGGCCGGCTGGATGGGGCTGGACATCGGGCCCAAGACCCAGGGCCTGTTTGATACCAAGATCGCCGGTGCCCGCACGATCGTCTGGAACGGTCCGGTCGGGGTGTTCGAACTCGGGCCGTTTGAAGTGGGGACCGAGGTCATTGCCAAAGCCGTGGCACGAGAGACGGCTGCCGGTGCCATCTCCATCCTCGGGGGCGGCGACACCTCTGCTGCGGCCGAGAAGTTTGAACTGACCGACAAATACACGCACATTTCGACCGGCGGCGGTGCCTGTCTCCGGATGCTCGAAGGCAAGCCGTTGCCCGGCGTTGATGCCCTCAACGACGCCTCGTAAGACGATCAAGCCCACGGATTCCAATCCGTGGGGTCTCCCCGTGGGGGGCACGCATCTCCTGCTTGGCTCGCATCACGCCACCCGGTCCCATGCGCCCGGAGTGCCTCGTGATATAGGCGTCCTTGAGCATTTCGTCGACGACTGCAATCCGGTGCGACGCCGCTATCATGTTCTCACAGCACCGAAGCCTGAAAAACGATACACACACGCCATGCCCATTTACGTTTACGAAATCCTCGACCAGCCTGACGGCGAACCGACCGGTGAGACCTTCGAGATCGTCCAATCGATGAAGGACAAGGCACTCACGAAGCACCCCGAGACCGGCCAACCGGTCCGCCGGGTCATTACGGCGCCGAACATTGCCGGCCAGTGGTCCGACATGAAGGCCAAGAGCACACTCAGCAACAAGAATCTCGAACGGCTCGGCTTCACGAAATACGAACGCAAGGGCAAGGGCTACATGGAGCGAACCGCCGGCAAGGAAGGCCCGAAGTCCATCGGCCTGGATGATTGATCGTTCGAGTGATTCTCTGAGTGACGCCATGACCAACACCACACCAGTCGACCCGACTACGCACCCGCCCATCCGCTGTGCCGTCATCGGTGTCGGCCGCATGGGCAATCACCACGCCCGAGTCTACTCGACGCTGCCCGGTGCCACCCTCGTCGGTGTGTACGATGCGAACCCGGCGCGGGCCGGCGAAATAGCAGAGAAGTACGGCTGTCACTCGTATTCCGGGTCCCTGACTGATCTGCTCGATGCGGCCGACCCGCCCCAGGCCGTCAGCATCTGTGTTCCCACCGTTGCTCATCTCGAGGTGGCCCGCCCCTTCATTGAAGCGGGGACCGCCTGCCTGATCGAGAAACCGCTTGCCAGCAGCGTCGATGAAGCCGCCCAACTCGCTGAACTGGCAGCGACACACAATGCAACACTCCAGGTCGGCCACATTGAGCGCTTCAATCCCGCGGTTCGCGCCTTGAGTCGCCATGGCGATCTCGTGCCCCGCTTCATCGAAGTCCACCGGGTCAGCCCAATGACGTTCCGCTCGGTGGACGTCGGCGTGGTGTTCGACATGATGATTCACGATCTTGATGTGATTCTCATGCTCGCCGGTGCCGAACCGGCTGCCATCCAGTCGGCTGCCGTCTCCGTGCTCGGTGCCTCGGAAGACGTGTGTAATGCCCGGCTTGAATTCCCGAACGGGTGTGTCGCCAATGTCACGGCCAGTCGCCTGGCACTCAAGACGGAGCGCAAACTGCGACTGATTGCCGACGATGCGTATGTCTCAATCGACTATGCCAAGAAGAACGGCGTGATGATTCGGCGGACGGCGAATGCTGAGCAACTCGATGCCGTCCGGGCAGAACTTGCGGCCGGTGCGGATATGTCCGATCTCGACTACATGAGCCTGATCAATGTCGATACGCTCGACATCGACGACGAAGATCAGTTGCAGATGGAACTGACTGATTTTCTTGAGTCGTACCGCACGGGTCGCCGACCGACGGTCGACGTTCAGGCCGGCTTCGCAGCGGTGCGGACCGCCCAGCGGATCGTCGACACAGCCCGGCAGCATGCCGACCGGATCCACCCGGACCGTTCGGGCACCACCTGACTTCACGATCCTCCGACAACGGCCGGCAACTCGTTTAATCCCTCGGTCAGCACCATCGGCCCGTCATCGTCTTCGGTGATCAAGACATCGTGCTCGTAGTGGACGGCGAGGCTTCCGTCGGCCGTCCGGATCGGCCATTGCCGATCCTCCTGCTCGACCTTTGCGGTCCCGGCTGCCACCATCGGCTCGACGGCCAGCAACATCCCCGGCTTCAGCACGGCATTGGCATCCGGCCATTCACCCGGGTACGAGGGCACGACATTCGAGACATACGGCGGCGTGTGCAGCATCTTCCCATACCCGTGCCCCCCGAGCCCGCGCACGCAGTAGTACCCGTACTCCTGCTCAATGCAGTGGTGGACGGTCTCAGCCCACCGAAGTATGGCCCGGCCGGCCTTCAACTGTTGAATCCCGCGCGACAACGCTTCACGCCCGCATTCGCAGACGCGCAACATCTCATCGTCTTTCGGGGATTCGATGATGTAGGTCCAGGCCGCATCGCCGATCCACCCGCGGAACTTGACCCCGATGTCAATCGAGATCACATCGCCGGGTCCCAACGGCTCCGTGCGCATGCCGGCCGTCCCATGAACAATGACGTCATTGGGTGACAAGCAGGAGTGTGAGGGAAAACGTGGGTGCTTCCCACTGCGATACCCGAGGAATGCAGACTTCGCGCCTGCAGCGTTCAGGTGCTCGGCAATGAAGGAATCAATCCGCCCAAGCGAGACGCCGGCCGTGAGCCATTCAGCCAATCGCTGGTGGATATTCACCACAATCTGAGCCGCCGTCTTCGCACCGTCCATGTCGACTTGTGTGGTAATCAGCATATGCATGCGATAATAGCCGCCTGACTCGTTGCGGCCGATGCAGCGACAGAATCAATCGACCTTTGCGCCCCTCAGGACGCGCTGCGGGGGGACGGCTTGTGCTGAACCAACTGCACGGTCCGACCGGCGTGGATCACGCGCAGCAACTGGGCCGGATCGGACGCGTTGAGCAACTTCATCCGAGTCCCCTCATCGGCGACGAGTCGCGCAATCTCCGCGAGTGTGGCCAGATGCCCCTCCGGGTCGCCGGCCGGGCTGATCACCATGAACACGAGCCGCACCGGTTGCCCGTCAGGGGCCCCGAATGAAATCCCGCTCGGAATCTGTGCCACGGCGCACATGCGCGCTTCGAGTGTGCGGCAATAAGCATGCGGGACCGCGACCCCGTGCCCCAGCGCGGTCGGGAACACCCGCTCACGCTCGGTCAACTCGGACAGCAGATCCTCCTTCGGGATCGCCGGCACCTGCTTCACAAAGCGCTCCACCAGGTCAGCAAACAGTGACGCCACATCGTGCACATGCAGCCGCACTGCCAGATCCGGGCGCAGCGCCCGCATGAGATAGTCACCCTGTCGCTGCAGGCACAACAGCGCCTGGGCACCGTCATCCTCATCGCCACGCTCATCCTCCGGTGCTGCTGATGTTTTTCCGATGGCGACCGGTTCCACGATCTCGATGCGAGATTTTGAGTTCACTCGTATGATCACCGTCCCCGACCATGCCCCGGACTCGATCTCCTCTGTCTCCACCGTCACTGTGCGTGCTTCCATTCGTGACATCTCGGCGCTCAGTAACTGCGGCTTCGGCAGGTTGCTCCAGACCGGCCGACCCGTCTCGCCATCTCGGGCCGACCCTTCGCCCGTCGTGTTGTTTTCCGAGTCCAGTACGGCCGAACTCCAGCGGTACACCCGGTCACGACCGAGTACCTTCGACCACACGGCCCCGAGTCGTGCGTTCAGATCCTCGTTGTCCGTCAGTGCCAGCAGATACCCGATGCCGGCAATGCCGGTCCGCTCCAGCAGTGTCGTGTCACGCGCATCGCCGTACATCGCACTGAGCCCCTCAACCTGCGCATCCGATACAGCCCGCCGATTCGTATCCACGAGCATCACCCCGACACCGGTCTGTGCATGAATGAACTTGGCAACATCGCGCGAGAACCGATTCGACCCGACGATCAGCCAGCCCGTCGGGTCCGGGGCCCGCACCCGCAGCAGGCTTGCCACCGGGCCGGCGGTCAGGCCCTGCAGCAGGATCGTCGAGATGATGACCGAATACACAAACGTCTCAATCAGCAGCGGGTTTCGTTCCTCCGGCAACGACAATGCCACGAGCGATGCCATCGATGCAGCCACAATACCTCGTGGTGCGATCCATGACAGAAACGCCTGTTCCCGCCAGTTCAGATTCAATCCCCGTGAGCAGATCATGATGCTCAACGGTCGTATCACGACGATCACGACGGCGACCACCCCGGCCCCTGCCAGGCCGAACGTCTTGAACTGATCAAACCCGAGTCGTGCCGACAGCAGAATGAACAAGGTGCCGATCAGCAGGTCCGTCACCTCGGCCTTGAACTGTCGCAACTCGCGTAACTGGGTCGGCTTGTTCAGGCCGAGCAGAAAACCGGCCACCGTCACCGACAGCAACCCAGCCTCGGAAACGAGTAACTCGGCCGTCCCAAATGTCACCAACGCCATCGCCAGTGCAAAAATGTTGGCCATGTCGTCCGGCACGAGCCGTTTGCGCAGGCACAGAATCATGAGTACCCCGCCGATCACGCCGAACGACAAACCGACCGCAAAACGCAGCCCCAGATTCGCCAGCACTGCCTGACCGCCCGAGCCCGTGATCCATTCAAAGCACAGAATCGCAATGAACACGCCGATCGGATCGATCAGCACGCCCTCCCAGTGCAACACATTGTGCAAACGCGGCGTCACCCGCACACGCTTCAGCAGCGGCGCGATGACCGTCGGCCCGGTGACGATCACGAGACTGCCGGCCACGATGGCCAGATCCAGGTCCATCCCCATGATGAAGCGAAGTGCAGCCGCCGTGCAGAGCCACGTGATAAGCACCCCCACCGACAAAAGCCGTCGAATCATGGCCGGTGCCGACCGGAAGCCTGACAGATCGAGCGTCAGGCCCCCCTCAAACAGAATCAGACCGACGGCCAGCGACACGAGTACCCGCAGCCCGTCCTCCTGGAGCGAATCCGGATGGACAATCTCCAGCCCCCGTGGCCCTAACGCCATCCCCCCGAGCAGCAGCAGCACGATCCCGGGGATGTTGAGCCGCCGGGCAACGACCAACAGCAATACGCCGGCTGAGACGGCAGCCACCATCGTGATCATCAGGTTGTGAGGTGTATCGTGAGGCATCGCGGATCGTGTGTGTCGTGTCCCAGGAACGGGTTCAGAACGCCACAGAGCATACCGCCCGGGATGCAGGTTCACCACTACGGCCCCGGGACTGTCGGATGTTCGATTCCTCATCGTTGCCGCTGCAGACTGCCCACCCTATCCTTGATCCCGGTTCGGCCGGCTGTGTCAGGATGCGTGTTCCACTCACGAATCCGGCCAGTCTGACCGAAAAGAACCTTGTTGGGGCGGTAGCTCAATTGGGAGAGCGCCTCGGTCGCATCGAGGAGGTTGTGAGTTCGACCCTCATCCGCTCCATTTGTTGATCCCTCAGATCTCGGCAGTAACTGGCTCGGCACCAATCGCTTACGTTCTTGACACGGTCGCAGTACCCGATCGAAACGACGGCCATCTTCCAACCAGTCACCTCACGACCCCCGGAGCATGACCGATGACTGCCATCCAACGGCTCACCGATGCGCTGATCGACTATGCCGGCCTGTTTCCCCCGGCCGGCCTGGAAATGGACCAGGCGGTCGCGTTGTACGCCAAGCATCGGGCCTCGCCGCACGCCCGCATCCTCAGCCACTTCATCTGCCCGGCCGTGCGACTCGAAGAGTTCGAGTTTCACGCCCGCCGATTGCTCAGCCCGGAGGATCCCTGGCCGTTGTCGGTGCTGATCGGGCATGACATCCAACTCGGGCTGTCAGCCATCCATCAGTTTCTCAAGCAGCATGATGACCGGGTCACGATCGACGTTCTGGAAGCACGGGTCGACACGGCAGCCCAGATTGATGAGGCCATCAACCATCTGCCGGAGTCCTGCACCGTCTACTTCGAGTTCCCGCTGACCCACGATTTTCGAGGCTATATCACGGCCCTGGCAGGCACCGGCCAGGGTGCCAAGATTCGGACCGGAGGCCTGACCCCGTCGCTGTTCCCGTCGGCCGTGGTTACCGCGAACTTCATCAACCTGTGCCACCAGGCGGACGTGCCCTTCAAGGCGACGGCCGGCCTGCATCACCCGGTCCGGCACCGCAACGACACCATCGGGTGTCTCGAGCACGGGTTCTTCAACGTGTTCCTCGGGGCGGTGATGCTGCACACCCATCACCTGGATGAATCAGACCTGGTGCGAATCATTCGGCTCACCGATGCCACTGCCTTCGCATTTGATGGCGATCGCGTGACGGTCAGCGACACCTGGACGGCCGACGCCGACCAAATCGCTTCCGCCCGTGAATGGGCTGTGTCATATGGCTCCTGCTCATTCGACGAACCGATCGAGGATCTGCAGGGGCTGAGGCTTCTCTGAATCCTCGCGCATCAAGCCCGCCGGATCGCCGATCTCCCGATCGGCAGGCTTTACCGCATGTTTCCCGCCGGATCGCCGATCTCCCGATCGGCCTTCTTCGTTTTCCTCTGGACACGTGCACCGACGTGTGGTACATTGCGATCGCCCAAGAGTAGTTGTATAAGTAGGATTATCACACGTGCCACCACATGACAGGACACCATCGCGCCAAGCCTTCCTGACACTGACAGCGCTCGCCGTCGTGTGTCTGAGCAACGTGACGACCGCTGCGCTGGCACAATCGGATCAGTACGCTGTTATTGATATCGGCGGCCTGGGGGGCGGCTTTACTAAAGCATGGGGAATCAACAATTCGGGAACAGTCACCGGCGTGTCGTTTACGGATGGCGATTTATACTATCGCGCGTTTCAATGGAGCTGTGGGGGTATACAAGACCTTGGAAGCTTCGGTGGGCCTGGGCTAAACAGCCACGGTGATGGTATCAACGATATGGGGGACATTTGTGGGTGGTCCGACTATGAGGGAGGTGCACCGTTTGACTATCATACGTTTGTCTCGCGCGATGGAGTCATGTATGACCTAGGAACACTAGGCGGCGATTCCTCTGAGGCCTATGACATTAATGATGTGGGCATTGTGGTTGGAGTATCAGAGACGGTTCCCGGCGATGCTGAATCCCTCGCATGCAAGTGGGTGCATGGGGTGCCGGTTGCTTTGCCTGGTATCGGCGGTCGCATCTCTAGAGCCTTTGGTGTGAATAACGCAGGCTTTGTTGTAGGGAAGTCAGGAGCAAAGACCTTTACAGAGCACGCTGTTTACTGGACGCCGAACAATGAGATCGTTGAGTTGGACAAGAACCGGCAGTCCAGGAGCACTGCCATGTCCATCAACGATGCGGGTTGGATTGTAGGGCAGGCAAGCGCTGGATCAGATGATCATGCGCACTTATGGGTGAGCGGCCACTCGTTCGACATTCATGACTCTGCAGAGGATGATTCGCTCGCGTGGGCGATCAACAACAACAACCAGGTCGTTGGGCATACATGGTCATACGGCGAGGATGGTTGGCACTTCTATTGGGATGAGGAAAGTGGCATGGTCAGGCTGGAGGACCTGGCTCCAACCCGTTGTGATTGGATATTCAGGGGCGCATTTGACATCAATGATCTTGGCCAGATTGTGGGCTCGGGTCAGCGTACCGGTGATGGACCGTGGGATCGACACGGTTTCTTGATGACTCCCGTCTACCCATCCTTTGATTTATCACAACCATCCCCTGCCATTGCCGGCAAGATGAACGGCATCCAGGCGACGAATGTCGAGCCGGGTGCGAAGGTGTACTTTGTGTACGGCTTCGAAGGTGGCGGCACATTGATACCGACCTGCGACGTCACCGTTAATGCGCTGCAGATCGACAACGCTCAGGTGGCCGGCTCAGCGATCGCAGATATAAACGGCGTGGCGGAACTGCGCGGCAGAGTGGCTAAGAACATGAGCGGCCGGACGTTGCTCTTCCAGGCCCTCATCCCAAGTTCGTGTGAGATAAGCAATCTGGTCGTGCAGAAATTTGAGTGAGTGTTAAGTAGGGGCACATTGCATGTGCCCCAAATCCGTAGGGTGGGATAAGCGACGGTTTCGGAGCGCATCCCACCGGCAAGCAGTTACTGATTTCATATCGTGTCAGGCAGTAGGAATTAATTCCTACTGCCGGAGCACTCAGTCTCGTGGTCTCGTAGGTCAGGTTGAAACCTGACCTTGTATTATGCGCTGTTCAGCGATATAGAGACTCGATGCATAGGCTGAGGGAGTAATGGTTGACGCTCCACCGCTGGCCAGCGGTGGAGCGTCAGCGGCCGGCCGACAGATCGTCCTGACCTCGGTCCCGATGAGACCGCAGTGTAGCGTGATCGTCGGTCGGCCTCTTTCGCATCAACCCGAACAGTCGCAGGAGCTCCGCGGCCAGTCGCTGCCGGAAGCTCGAATCACAAGGAAGGGCCAACGCGATGAATCCCATGTCTCAATACCATCATCATACCGTCGTCGGAATCGATGTCGCCAAGAACGCCTTTGATGTCGCGGTGCTGCAAGGCCGCCAGACCCAGCCGGTTCGGCAGTTCGCCTATGATCAGGCCGGGCTGGATCAGCTGGTGCAGATCCTGGCCCCGATGGCGCCGACTCGCATCGTCATGGAAGCCACCGGACGGCTCGAGCGCCCGTCTGGCTCATCATCTGCTCCGGGCCGGCTTCGAAGTCGCCATTGTGAATCCCAGACAGATTCGTGCCTATGCCATCAGTCTCAATCAACTGGCCAAGACCGATGCCATTGATGCAACCATCATCGCCCGCTTCGGACAGCAGGCCGACCTCCAATCGGCCGTATTACCCGAGGAATATCAACTGAAACTCCAGGCACTGGTCGCCCGGCGACGTCAAGTGCTTGATGCGATGACGCGCGAATCCAATCGGCTTGATCGCTGTGACGATCCGGAGATACGAGCCATGATTCAGCACCTGATCGATGCCTATGAACGTCAACTCTGCCGGATTGAACACCGCATCGAACAGGTGGTGCAGCAGCAGCCGGAACTGCAACAGCGAGCCGACCTGCTCCGTTCCGTGCCCGGGATCGGTCCGGTGGCCACCGCCGCTCTGCTGACAGGACTGCCGGAACTCGGGCAACTGAACCGGCAGCAAATCGCCAAACTCGTCGGGGTGGCTCCCTTCAATCACGACAGCGGACAGATGCGTGGCCGACGAACCACCGGCGGTGGTCGAACGCATCTCCGAACCAGTCTCTACATGCCCACCCTCGTCGCCACCCGACATAACCCGATCATTCGAACGTTCTATCGACGACTCGTTGACGCCGGCAAACCGAAGATGGTCGCCTTGGTCGCCTCCATGCGCAAACTGCTCACCATCCTCAACGTCATCGTCCGAGATCAGCAACCATGGAATCAAACACACAACACTTGACTTCGAAGACAGTCGCTTAATAAACAGCCTGACGTGGAGGGGCGAGGGAGGAGAGAAGATGGATTCCCGCGTTCGCGGGAATGACGAGTGAGGTGGCATTGCATGATGCTTGCGCATCATCTCATCATCATCCCCCCGGCAGATCTGGGGGCTGATCGAGGCCAGGCGGTGGATGGAATTGCAAAAGGGGCCGGGGGTCGCTTCCATCAAGAAACGACTCCCGACCCCTCTGTTACTCTTACCGCTTCACTCAGCCGTCTTGTCGACCAGATCGAACCTCGGAATCGACGTGTCGGCCGGGATGATGTCAACAAACCGATTCCCACGATACTGCACGTGGCCGTCAGCCACCGCATACAGCGTGTCATCCTTGGCGCGCCGGACCAGATAGCCGGCCTTGAACGGCGTGCCGCACTGCCGCACGATCACCGAGCCTGACTTGGCAAACTCGCCGCCGTACAACTTGATCCCGCGATACTGTGGATTGGAGTCACGACCGTTCTTGGTCGAGCCTTGTCCCTTTTTATGCGCCATGACACTGTCCCAAATGTATAAAAAGCCGATTCGTCTTACACGTATGCACCTTGATCCGGATCGACACGTTCCGATGCCAATCCCACCAGAATCTCCCCCATTTTCAGGCCGCGGAGTGTAGCAGCCGTCTATCGCATGATCCACCGCTCGGAATCAAACACGACCGGGGTCTGGATATTGGCAGTCGGCTCACCCGGGGCCAGATAGTGCCGTTGCAACGTCTTACGCACAATGACCTCTTCGGCCGTGGCGGGGTTCACGGCGACCTGGGTCTCGCTCGACAATCCGCTGATAAAGACCGATACATCGTCGATATCGAGGCTGTGAGCCTTCCAGATAAACAGGACCTCGCGGGCGTTTTCCTTGCCGATCTGAATCTGCCCGATCACCTCAGTGGACGTTTCGAGCAGCGGATTCCCGATCATGGCACGCAGTTGCTGCGACACCTCGTAGGTCACATCCTGGCTTTCCGCAATGATGTCGCCGGCGTCGGTATAGAGCGTGGCTGATGGAACAAAGGTCTGATCCTGCTCAGTCCGGTTTGTGACCAGACATGTCATAAACCAGTAATACTGGCGGTCCATCTGGATCAGGCGTAGTTCATGCACGACCTTGAACTTCAACTCCCAACGAGGCGGGGCCGTGCTCGGAGTCGGTGCCTGGGCTGCCATGGCGAGCGTCGCCAGTACCAGCACACACAGGCTCAGGGCACCGGCGAACCGTTGCGCGCGGGAAAAAGGCGTGGCAGCAGCAGGCCGGACCTCGGTCTCGATGGCTGTCATACGGTCACCACTGGTCATGATTCAGGCTCCGGGTGGGATCGGTCGGTTGGTGGCACGCCCGTGTGCCTCTCGTGTGTCGGCACATGCCGGGACACGAAAAGGCCGAAGGCCGAAGGTGGGGCACGACACATGTCGCACATACCTGCCGTGCAGTGCCGGATTCTACAGGGTTTTGCCCTGCCGTCAACGGGAAAACGCTGCGGTGCAGGTCGGTCGAGTCCGGCCGTGTCCGAGCCGGGTCCGGCAGACCCCACCGACGACCCGATACCATCTATACTGCAGAGGTCACACAGTAGTGACATTTGCCTCCGACTGAACCCCCGGCCTCGGAGTTCCTGCCTTCAGGGCCAGTGCGAGAATCGGCTCGTGTCCTCATCACCTCCCATCGTGCGCGTCCCACCCCAGGAGCTGCCATCGGCACTCAAGTCGCTCGTCATGTTCGGGCGACGGCAAACTGCCGTTACTATCAGATCGTTTATTGCGTATGCCGAGGCGGCGAACATGGACCTCGATCAGTGCTGGGCCATGCAGCAGGAAGACGGCCGACTCCACCCGGTATGCCTGGCCCTGCCCTCGCCCGGGGCGACTGCGATGGTGTTCGCGTCCGACGTTGGAAGTGCAAAGAATATTGATGTGTTTGAACAGGGTGTGCGAGTCCTGCGGCATGCACTGCGGCACATGGACACGTCGCGGATTCACCTGGCCCAGGCGCTCATTGCCCGATCTGAGAAGGGGACCGGGAAGTTGTTACAGGACAGTGGGTTCGAGTGGCTGGCAGGGCTCAGTTATCTCGAACGCCGTATCGGGAGCAAGGATCGTGCGCCGATTGGCAGCAGTCATCACGATGATCGGCTGGATTCCTTTGTGTTTGAGCCGCATGACGGGACCGGGAGTGACGGCAACGAATCAGATTTCAGTAGGGTGATCGAGGCCAGTTACGAGCAAACCCTTGACTGCCCAGGACTTCGAGGTGCCCGGACGATGCGAGAAGTCATGGAGGGGCACAAGGCCACGGGGTATTTCAGGCCGGATCTCTGGACCCTGGCTCGATGTGCCTCATCGAACAAGCCGGCCGGCGTGCTGCTGCTGAATCCACTGACTCCTTTGGATTCGGAGCCGGCGGATGAGCATGACGAGGATGGCGACGTCATTGCCGAACTGGTTTATCTGGGCATTCACCCGGATTTCAGGCAGCGTGGCCTGGCTCGGCGTCTGCTGGAGATCGGTATTGGGAAACTGGCTGCGACTCAGCGGATTACGAAGCTGGTCCTGGCCGTCGATGAAGTCAATGAGCCGGCCCGTCACCTGTACAAGTCGTTCTCCTTCTATCGTACGGACCGCCGGATCGCCTACATCTACCCCCTTGCGCACCGGGTAGCCGTGAATGACCGGATGGACTCCCCCGGCAGCGAGTGCGCTTCGTGATCTTGCCTTTTCCGGGCCTCTTTCGCCGGTTTCGAGCACGGTTCCCAGCCCCCCCGGTTCAGCAGGCGAACCGATTCACCGATAAGCCGTAGGGATGTCTGTACGAGCCTCATCGGCATCCGCTAATCGAAGTTGCTTGTCCGGTTTCGCCGTTGATTGGCGAATCAAGCGACTGCAAAGACAGGGCTGGGTCGATATTCCCATATAGAAGGGGTATCCGGCCATCCCTACGATGGGGCGCCCCAGGTTCCGATATCCTGAAATCCGGTGACTGCCGATGCTGTTCGGCTCCGGATCGACGGGATTCAAGGACTGTTTGTCGGAACCTGATATCTGACGCATGGGCCTGATACAGGTCCAAAGGAGGAGCCATGTTCGAGCGGTTTACCGATCGTGCCCGCAAAGTGATGGCCTTTGCCAATCAGGAGGCACAGCGGTTCAATCATGAGTACATCGGTACCGAGCACATTCTGCTCGGCCTGGTCAAGGAGGGATCAGGGGTTGGTGCCAGCGTGCTCAAGAACCTGGGGGTTGACCTGCGCAAGGTGCGGCTCGAGGTTGAGAAACTTGTGAAGTCCGGGCCTGAGACGGTCACGATGGGCAAGCTCCCACAGACCCCGCGGGCCAAGAAGGTCATTGAGTTTGCGATTGAAGAGGCCCGAAACCTCAATCACAACTACATCGGCACCGAGCATCTTTTGCTCGGGCTTCTGCGTGAGCACGATGGCGTGGCAGCGCAGGTCCTGATGAACCTCGGCCTGAAACTTGAGGAGGTTCGTGAGGAAGTCCTCAACCTGCTGGGTGCAGGCGTGGACGGGGCCGACCAGGAAGTGTCCGATCAGGGTGTCGGCGGCGGTTCTGAAGGCAGCGGCGAGACGCGCAAGGGCAAGAGCAAAACGCCGGCGCTCGACTCCTTCGGCCGTGACCTGACCGAGTTGGCCCGTGAGGGAACCTTGGATCCGGTCATCGGCAGACTGACCGAGATTGAACGACTCATCCAGGTTCTGTGTCGACGGACCAAGAACAACCCGGTGCTGCTCGGAGAGGCCGGGGTCGGCAAGACCGCGATCGTTGAAGGGCTCGCCCAGAACATCATCAGCGATAACGTGCCTGACATCCTGACGGATCGGCGCCTCGTGGTTCTCGATCTGGCGTTGATGGTGGCCGGCACGAAGTACCGCGGCCAGTTTGAAGAACGAATCAAGGCCGTCATGAACGAAGTTCGGCGGGCCGGGAACGTCATCCTGTTTATTGATGAACTTCACACGCTCGTCGGAGCCGGCGGGGCGGAAGGCGCGATTGACGCGTCGAACGTGCTCAAGCCGGCCTTGTCGCGCGGCGAGATCCAGTGCATTGGTGCGACCACATTCGATGAGTACCGCAAGTACATCGAGAAGGACAATGCCCTGGCCCGACGGTTCCAGGCGATCACCGTTGATCCGCCGAACCATGAGGAAACGGTTGCGATTCTCCACGGCCTCCGATCCCGCTATGAGAAGCACCACAAGGTGACGTACTCGAATGCGGCCATTCGCGGGGCTGTCGAGCTGTCGGACCGCTATATCACCGGGCGCGTCCAGCCGGACAAGTCCATTGATGTGCTTGACGAAGCCGGGGCACGGGTCCGGCTCAGTTGCATGACCAAGCCGCCGGATCTGGCAGAACTTGAAGAGCAGATCGAGCGCCTCTCGATTGAAAAGGATGAGGCCGTCAAGGAGGCCGACTACGAACGAGCAGCCGACCTTCGTGATCGGGCAGACCAGTTGCGCAAGGAAAAGGAACGCATTCAAAAGGAATGGCGTGAGAAGCAGAACGAGGCCCAGGGCGAGGTCGATGAGGAGATCATCGCGGAAGTCGTCTCGAAGATGACCGGCGTGCCGTTGACTCGACTCGAAAGCGAGGAGGCTGAGCGGCTCCTGCGACTCGAAGACGAGTTGCACAACACGGTTGTCAGCCAGCACGAGGCGATCACCTCGATTTCGAAGGCGATCCGACGTGCCCGGGCCGGGTTGAAGGATCCGAAGCGCCCGATGGGGTCGTTCATCTTCATCGGCCCCTCCGGCGTCGGCAAGACGTTGCTGTCCAAAGCGCTGGCCCAGTTCATGTTCGGCGACGACGAAGCGCTGATTCAGCTCGACATGTCCGAGTACATGGAGAAGCACAACGTATCGCGGCTCATCGGCGCGCCTCCCGGCTATGTCGGGTATGAAGAGGGCGGGCAGCTGACCGAGCGCATCCGTCGGCGACCATATGCCGTGATCCTTCTTGATGAAATCGAGAAGGCGCACCCGGACGTGTACAACATGCTCCTGCAGATCATGGAGGAAGGACGCCTTACCGATTCGTTCGGGCGAAACGTGGACTTCAAGAACACGGTCCTGATCATGACCTCGAATATCGGGGCTGATCTGATCAAGGGCGGTGCTCAGTTCGGCTTCCAGAAGAAGACCGAGGTTCAGGACTACGACAAGATGAAGTCGATCCTGATGAAGGAAATCGAACGGCACTTCCGGCCGGAGTTCATCAACCGACTTGATGAAGTCATCGTGTTCCACCCGCTGACTCGCGAGGATCTGGTTCAGATTGTCGAGTATGAAACCCGTAAGGTCCGCGATCGCCTGATGGATCATGGCCTGCGCATGGATCTTGAAGATTCCGCGAAGGACTTCCTGATTGACAAGGGTTTCAATCCGGACTTC
Organism: Planctomycetota bacterium; assembly: GCA_013112555.1. GTDB lineage: Bacteria > Planctomycetota > Phycisphaerae > Phycisphaerales > UBA5793 > PNC21. The sequence goes on from JABFGK010000001.1 coordinate 31,009, forward strand.
GGCGCTCGCCCGTTGCGGCGTGCGATCGGCACCCACATCGAGGATGCCCTGTCGGAGGCGGTGCTCCGTGGCGAGTTTGAGGGCAAGAACGTCCTGCACGTTCGCCACGAGGAGGGCAAGGACCACTTGTCGTTTGAATCGACCTTCGATCCGGATCAGGACGACAGTGGGGGCGACGGGTCGACGCCTGACGCGAAGGATCGCCCGTCGGACTCGGACGGTGACGGAGGCGGCGGTGGTGGCGATGATGACGACGACGGTGGTGACAGCCCGTCACCGGAAGACCATCCGGTCGGGGCCGGTGCCGCCGATGACACGCCGACCGGCGGTTCCTCGGAGTAGAGGCAGGCCACGGTGAGGTGTTTGGAGACTCACGCACAGGGTTTTTGATTCCCTGAGCAGGGTTGTCGTAGTAAGTTTCACAATTCAATCTTGATTGGAGGCCTGTCGCGACCCGGCAGGCCTCCTGTTTTTCATGGTTTCTGAGTGTGGCAGTTGCATTTCAGGTCCGACGGTCCTTCAATAGGCCCCTTGCCATCTGGCGTCGGTGGTATTGAATCACTGCGCTATCGCCGCACGGTCGTTCACGCGGCATCGGCATGCTAAATGACTGTTGCAAGTATGCATTGGCAGTCCGACTGCTGATTCAGTTGGTTGGATTGTTCGGAGGTGTAACCGGCTTATGGCTATCAGGATCAAGGCACGAAGTGGCGAGAGCGTCGACCAGATGCTCCGACGGTTCAAAAAACTGTGTGAAAAAGAGGGCCTGACGAAGGATATCAAGCGTCGGGCCTATTACGAGAAGCCGAGTGAGCGTCGACGACGTGCCATGCGCAAGTCGGTCAAGCGCAACGAGCGCCCTGTGTAAACGGGGACCGAGGCGGCCGGTCGCCCCGTGCGCCTTTTTGTATCGCACGGTCTGCGCCGAGTGATCGGTGTCTCTCGGTCTGCTTCCGAATCGGGTGGGGGTGGCGGTGCGGCTCTCGATGGGGGAGGATGCATGAGCAACGGCCATCGGGCCGGTGGGAGGATGGAGCGTTGCTGATTAAGGCGGTGGATGGCTGATTGATATCGTTCCTTTCACGCTCGAGTCCGGGGCTTAAACCGGAGTGAGGCGATTGATCGTGGAGCGACAATCGGGCAGCCTTCCCTTCAGTTCACATACAGCGATTTGTCAGGAAACGAAAACCGAGGATACGTCTCGTTCCAGGAATGGAGCAGCCGTCGGCATCGTGAACGGCCGTGGGACCACCCAGCCCCTCGCCCTTCTCTGTTCTTCATCCGGTGCCGAATCTGAGTCACGGTCTGAGCAAGTGAGAACCCGGTCGCATCCGCTGTGATGATGTGGTTGCACCGTCGCTCAGAAGACTCAAGAGGTCGGCCGCCCGGATCCAAATACTCATGAGGCTTATCCGAACACCAACACACGAATGACGATGAGGTGATGAAATGCTTACGCTGCAGGCAATGGACGGCGGATGGCTTGGCAGGACGGCCGAACAGATCATTCCGGGATCATTGACGCTGGCCGGGATCAACGAAATCCCGGCACTTTGGTACGTCGCACCGGTTGGGGCTGTCTGTGCCCTGATCATGGCGCTTCTGTTCTTCAAATGGCTGAAAGGTCAGTCCGAGGGTGACCCGGACATGATTGAGATCGCCGATGCAGTGCGGCAAGGTGCAATGGCCTATCTCAGGCGCCAGTACAAAGTCGTCTCGTTCGTCTTTGTCGTGCTGGTGGTGGTGCTGGCGATTTTGTCGCTGGGGCTCGGGCTGCAGCCGACCTGGTCCATGATCGGGGTTCCGGTGGCCGGCTTCCTGTCCGGTCTGTGCGGCTGGTTCGGGATGAAGACGGCGACCCACGCCTCAGCCCGGACGGCCAACGCAGCCCGGAACTCGCTGAACGACGGCCTCAAGGTGGCGTTCCGATCCGGTGCCGTCATGGGCCTGATCGTCGTCGGTTTTGCGCTGCTGGACATTTCCATCTGGTTCTTCCTGTTTGCCGGCCTTGACATGTTCGGCGACATGCCGCTGACGGAGTTGACGGTCGTCATGCTTTCGTTCGGCATGGGTGCCTCGACGCAGGCGTTGTTTGCCCGTGTCGGCGGCGGGATCTACACGAAGGCGGCCGACGTCGGGGCCGACCTCGTTGGCAAGGTTGAAGCCGGCATTCCTGAGGACGACCCGCGTAACCCGGCCACCATTGCTGACAATGTCGGCGACAACGTCGGCGACGTGGCCGGCATGGGTGCCGACCTCTACGAGTCGTACTACGGTTCGATCCTGTCTTCGATGGCACTCGGTGCTGCGGCAGCCTTCAGTCTCAACCTTGATGCGACCGGGGCGATCAAGTTGACGGCCGTCCCGATGTGCATTGCCGGACTCGGCATCATCTGCTCAATCCTGGGCATCTTCACCGTCAAAACGAAGGAAGGCGCTTCCTTCAACCAGTTGCTCAAGAGCCTGCACTTCGGCGTCTGGGCCAGTTCCGCCTTCATCATCATCGGTGCCTTGGCCGGGTTCTACTTCCTGTTCAAGGACGTCGAACAACTCTCTTGGCTCGGCCTGTGGGGCTCGATCGTCAGCGGGCTGGTTGCCGGTCTGGTGATCGCCTGGGGGACCGAGTATTACACCTCCTATGAACATGCGCCGACCAAGCGAATTGCAGAGCAAGCCCGGACCGGGCCGGCCACGGTCATTATCTCCGGCATTGCCGAGGGCATGATGTCCACCTGGATCCCGCTGATCGTCATCGTGATTGCCATCCTCTGTGCCTACGGGTTTGCCGGCGGCTCCGACAACTTCGTCCTCGGCCTGTTCGGCGTTGGCATCGCTGCCGTCGGCATGCTGTCGACGCTCGGGATCACGCTCGCGACCGACGCCTACGGCCCGATCGCTGATAACGCCGGCGGGAACGCTGAGATGACCGGCCAGGAGCCGCACGTCCGTGAGCGGACTGATATGCTCGATGCACTGGGCAACACCACGGCTGCCACCGGCAAGGGCTTTGCGATCGGTTCGGCAGCCCTGACTGCCATGGCCCTGCTGGCAGCGTACACGCAGGTGGTTCAGCAGCAGCAGACTTCCCAGGCTCAGGATTGGGTGGCTCGCGAAGGCATCCAGGCAACGTCACAAGTCACGGCCCACTACGAGGGCTACGGCAAGTGGGCCATTGTCGGTGAGGACGGTACCGTCTTTGACGAATCCGACAGTGAGGCAGACGTGGTCGGTGCCCTGATGCTCGGCAGCGATCACCTGATCAAGGACATTACGGCGGTTGCCGCCTCCGGCTCCGTGATCGTCCCGTTGTCTGGCGACGTTCTCGGCACGCCGAGATTCCTGGTCTCGGTCCAGGGCGAGAACGGTCCGATTGAGTTCGATCTCGTGCGAGCCGACCGGGCCTCGATCCGTGACATTATGACGTACTACAACGTGACGCTCATGAACCCGCGCGTTCTCGGTGGGTTGTTCCTCGGCGTGTTGCTGGCCTTTGTGTTCTGTGCCTTGACGATGAACGCCGTCGGTCGTGCTGCGTACCGCATGATGGGCGAGTGCCATCGCCAGTTCGGCAAGATGAAGGAAGCCTTCAGGGCCCAGGGCATGAGCGAAGAGGACATCGCCGACCCGATGAAGTGGCCGACGAAGGTTGAGTTTGAAGGCATCAAGTACCCGCAGTATGCCGAGTGTGTTGCCATCTCGACAGCCGGCGCCCAGCGTGAGATGGTGATCCCGGCCTTGATGGCCATCATCGTCCCGGTAGTCGTCGGACTCGTGCTTGGTGTGGCCGGCGTGATGGGTCTGCTGATGGGCGGCCTGTCCTCCGGGTTCGCCATTGCGATCTTCATGGCCAATGCCGGCGGTGCGTGGGACAACGCCAAGAAGTACATCGAGACCGGCCAGTTGGGCGGCAAGGGCTCTGATGCGCACAAGGCTGGCGTTGTCGGCGATACCGTGGGTGACCCGTTCAAGGATACCTCGGGCCCGTCGCTGAACATCTTGATCAAGCTGATCTCGATCGTGTCGGTCGTGTTTGCCGGTCTGGTCGTCAAGTTCGGCCCGGTGATCGGGCACGCCATCGGCCTCGACTGATCGATTGAAAACAGACGTCAGAGATACATTTTACAGCCCCGGGTGATGATTCACTCGGGGCTTTTTTCTGCCGTCATTGCGGCGCTGTCGGGAATCCAGGGAGATTCAAAGTGGTGGATCGTGTTTTGCCACGGACTCCAGAGAGAGGCGTGCACGCGACCGCTCGCCCTGGATTCGGGCCTGTGTCGGATGGTCGAATGAGGAAGCCGCGGTGGAGGGATGTGGTGGGATTCCATTCACCGCCACCACCGGCGGCGGCTTTATCTGCTTCTCCGGATTGCCAATCTCCCGACTGGCACTCTTTCCGCCCCCCCGTCACTGACTCACTCAATCGACATCGTCGGCTGCGTTAACGCGCTCTTCATTGCTGCCTTCGACACCTGGGCTGCCAGTGCTTTCACGATACCCTCGAGCGCTTCAGCCAACGCCCCGCCTGCCTCGAAGTTTGATGTCGGGTCGCCTGAGTCGCCGCGCGCGCGGAGGTCGGACACGATCGGGATCGACCCGAGGAAGGGCGTGTTCATCTCTTTGGCCATCTGTTCGGCCCCGCCCTTGCCGAAAATGTCGTACTCGGTCCCGTGCTCACACACGAAGTAACTCATGTTTTCGACGACCCCGAGTACGCTCACGCCCAACTGTTCGAACATGCGAACTGCACGACGGGCATCATCCTGTGCCACCCGCTGGGGCGTGCACACGACCACCGCGCCGGCCAACGGCAGCATCTGCGTCAGTGTCAGGGGTACATCGCCGGTGCCCGGTGGCAGGTCGACGATCAGATAGTCGAGTTCGCCCCACTCGGTCTGGGTGGCCAGCTGCTTGAACGCCCCGTGTGCCATCGGGCCGCGCCAGATCAACGGCTTGTCCGGCTCGACCAACTGGCCGATGGTCATCGTCTTGATGCCGTGGACTTCAAACGGTCGCAGGCGATTGTCATCACCGACATAGGCGGGGTGCGCCCGAGTCCGAGCATGGTCGGGATTGACGGGCCGTAGATATCACCGTCGAGCAGTCCCGCGGTGGCCCCTGCCCGTGCCAACCCGACTGCGAGGTTCACGGCCACTGTCGATTTGCCGACGCCACCCTTGCCGGCCCCGACGGCGATCACGTTTTTTACGCCCGGGATCGGATTGTCCTGACCGTCGGCCAGTTTCTGTTGCGGCGAGCGGACGTCGGCTGTGAACTCAATGTTGATGTCCCCGATCGTTTCGGACCGTTCAGCCCCGAGGATGTGTATCGATTGTTCAATGTCGGCCTGGATCTTGTCCTTGAGCGGGCAGGCCGGCGTTGTCAGTTCGATGGTCAGATCGACTACGTTGCCGTCTCCCACCTCACACTTCTTGACAAAACCGAGTGACACAATGTCCTTGCCCAGGTCCGGGTCAATGACACTGCGAAGGGCGTTTTCGACATCAGCGGCGGTAATGGCCATGGTGATCAGTATCCCAGCAGTTGGTCGTTCATGGAGTCTGTGTGAATCCGACAGATACCCGCATACACAGGCCTTTGTTCGTGATATCTGCCAACCATAGGCACCCGACTGAACCGTAGGAACACATCCCGTTTGACGTCGGGAGCCGTGTTGCTGTGATTGACTGCTGAGTCTGCTGCCTACAGAACGAGGTGGGTGGCAATCAGCATCGCATTAACGAACATGAGGATCAGCACCAGGGCAGCAACCAGCGGGACCGGCAGGACCCTGAGCCAGACCAGCGGTACCGTGAGCACGAACGGCAGGAGATACCGGTCGTAGATGTCGCCGCGTGTCAGTGCGTGCAGGAGCCAGCCGACGACGATCAGCCAGAGCGACAGGATACAGACGGCCGATGCTGACCGATCTGAGTCAGCACGCTCGGATTGGGTATGCAGAACGACGCAGCCCAGCGCGGCACACCCGAGTGCAGACAGACTGATCCAGGCCACGGTTTGAATGCCCGACGATGCCGGCAGATAGTCGCGGAAGAACGTGGCAACCAGCCCCATGTACCGGCCGGAATCGGAAGTCAGGGCCAGGTCCGGCTGGGCTGCAAACCCGAGCAGGGCACCGAACACGGCAGCCGCACCTGCGACAGCCAGCGTGCGCTTCACGGATTGCCGCTCGGGGAGCCACAGGAACACGGCCGAGATCGGCAAGAGCCGCCACCACGACATAGGTCAGGGCATCAAGCCGGAACCCCAGACCGTAGCGGTCCTGAAATTCCGGTGACACCAGCCCATCCCATCGCAGCCACAGCGGGATGCGCGACAGGCCGGCGATTGCCGATGCCATCCACCAGCAGGCACTGCCTCGGATCCCGACGGTCAATACGGCCGTCAGGCATACTGCCCCGGCAATCACGACTGCCTGCACGCGCACATGCACGAGCAATACGAGTACCAACGTGTAGGCAACAGTCAGTGCCCAGGGGAGTGCGTGACGTTTGGGATCCGTCTGTCGCTCGAACCCGATGATGGCACAGGCGACGGCCCAGAGTGAGAGCAGGTTGAACAGCGGTTCACTCATAAACAACTGGGACAGCACCGGTTGGTACGGCAGCAGCCAGATGAGGGCCACGCTGAGTACGGTCAGCCAGGCCTTTTGCCGGTAGGTTTGTTCGGTGTAGCGCCAGACCCGCCAGGCGATCAGCGCAGCCGGCCAGGCACACAGGGTTGCCAGCAGCATTGAGAGGGAGCGCAGGGATGACGCCTCGGAGCCGCACACCTGGCCCCAGGCAGCGTATGCCCAGAACAGGACCGGACCTTTGGTATCCTGATAGTCGAGCATGGATGCATGCGACCAGTTGTCGCGGATGATTTCCTGCACGACCGGCACCATGTACGACTCGTCCCAGACCTGCGTGGGTGTGTCTGAGTCGGGTGCTGTGCGGGCGCGCCAGTGCCGGAGCGTACTCGTGGTGAATGCGAGGCTGGCAGTCAGCAATGCAAAGACCACCAGGCTTACCACAATGACTGATGGTGGGCACTGATGCTGCGGCTCGATCCCGTCATCGTGATGCACTGGTGGCTGTGGTGTCATGATTGGAGCAGGCCGGCTGAGGTGACTGCGGGCGTGGGGTGGTCGGCCCGGTCGGATACAACTTCCTTCACGGCTCTAGCAGGAACAGTTTCAGGAGCACGTCTCGGCCCCATGGTGCGTAGAGCATCCAGACTGCCCCGGCAGCAAACAGGGTATTGCTGATGATGACGATCGGTTCGGTCATGGTGATCATCAGCGGACTGTCATACCCGCCGCGCGAGGCTGCCCGGTAAAACCGGAACATTGAGATGACGGGTAGCGGCGTCAGCAGCACAAAGCCGCGGATGCCGACGCCCGGATGGACGGTTGAGGTTGATGACATGGCATAGGCCAGAAATGTCAGAATCGACAAGGCGGAACTGCAGGCCAGCATCCAGCGAAGTTCCTCTGCGGATCGGTAGCCGGCTGGTGGTTGCCAGTCAGCCGGTGCAGCGGTGCCGGTTGTCGAGTCGCTGATTCGGCTGCCGGCCCCGGTCTGGCTGATGGAGATGATATCGCACAGTCGCTTGATCTGGGCCAGGAAGAGACACAGGAAGAACACGCTCGACACGAGCCAGAGGCTGGCCGGGACACCGATCGCACAGGCTCCTGCCACGGCTCGCAGCACGAATCCGAGCGACAGGGCGACCACATCGACCACGTTGATTCGCTTCAGGACCGCGTTGTAGGCGACCTGAAGGGCGAGATAGGCAGCCAACACCCAGACGAGCACCCAGGATGCCACCGGGGCCGTCGCAGCCAGTCCCAGGACGATCCAGATAATCCCGGACACATAGGCCGCAGTGGGGGATACCAGCCCGGCCGGGATCGGTCGATGTCGTTTCACCGGGTGGTGTTTGTCCTGGTGGCGATCCAGGGCGTCATTGATGCAGTAGACGCCGCTGGCGACCAGGGAGAACGACATAAAGGCAATGACGGTATGCCACACGGCATGCGGATCGGACGCTTTGCCCGAAGCGAGCAGTGCCGGCACCACGAACATGTTTTTCACCCAGTCTGTCGGTCGTGCCAGCAGAACCAGGCCCTTGAAGGTCGTTTTCACGGTCGTTGCTCAATCTTACTCAGGCATGCACGTACTACTCCGGGCGTTTCGAGCCTGTATCGGCGTTCTCCCACATGTCTTTTCGGTGGTACACCTGCATCAGGTTGAATCCGTCTCGACCATCGTGGTCCTTGCGTCGTACAATCGCCCCTGAATACTGGACGGCTCGGTCCCTGAATCGATGTCGGCTGTCTCCAGTGTACCCGAAACCTGTGTATCTGGCATTGCGGAAGCAGGATGAAATGGCCACAGCAACCCCCTCAGACGCGTCAGCATCCACCCGAATCGTCAAACTTCGAATCAAGCGCCAGGACGGCCCCGGGAAGCCCGTGCGGTGGGAGACCTTCGATGTGCCGGTCGAGCCGGGTGCCAACGTCATCAGTTGCCTCCAATGGATCGCGGAGAACCCGGTGACCACTGACGGCAAGCAGACGACTCCCGTCGTCTGGGACGCCAACTGTCTTGAGGAGGTCTGCGGCGCCTGCACGATGAACATCAACGGGAGTGTGCGACAGAGTTGCTCGTGCCTGATTGATGAATATGCCCCCAACAACAACGACATGATCACGCTTGAGCCGATGACGAAGTACCCGGTGGTGAGAGACTTGTGGGTCGATCGGGCCAGGATCTTTGAGACGCTCAAGACCGTCAGCGCGTGGGTTCCGATCGACAGTACCTACGACCTCGGCCCGGGCCCGAAGGCAATTCCGGATGGTCAGCAGGTTCGTTACAAGATCAGCGAGTGCATGAGTTGCGGCTGCTGCATGGAGGCATGCCCGCAGTACCTGATCGAAAACCAGTTTGTCGGGGCGTCCCCGATCGCGCAAGTCCGTCTGTTCAATGCCCATGACACCGGGAAAGTCCTCAAGGAGGCCCGGCTCGACGCACTTATGGGACCTGGCGGCATTGACGATTGCGGCAACGCACAGAACTGCGTCAAGGCATGCCCGAAGGAGATCCCACTGACCGAGGCCATCGCTTCGATCGGTCGGCAAATGACCATCCACGGTGTGCGCAAGTTCTTTATGGGTCGCTGATAACCAGATTTCGGTTGCCAGGTGTGGTGAGTACACACTGGCTTATCTCAACTCACATGAGCCGGACCGTTGTTGGTCACGGCTCTTTTTTGTGCGAAATCAGCATGATTCGATACTGAAATGACTCGCCGTCTTGATAGACTTATGGCGGTGATCATTGGTTCATATTCTGAACCATGAACAACAACAGCAGTGATGTTGACGCAGGCGGCTCGTAAACGGTGTGCCGAGGCTCACTGCTGCTGCGCCCCCATGACGGGCGTTTGCTGGAAGGGATGAAGTCTCATGCGCCCTCATCGCGTTCCATCACGCTGTTTGCATCACAGATAGCGACGTGCTACACAACCGGAAGGAGAGCACCGTGCGATCGGTCATGTCTTGCGTATCTCGTTTTTTCACAACATTCTCAACCACCGGTGGAGGATCGGCAATCGGGTCAGCCATGATTGTCGGTGTGTGTCTCGGTGGTTTGAATGCGCTGCCGGCACACGCGCAGTCGGACAAGTACATTCAATGGGAGAACTGGGGCGAACTGATCCCCGGCGATGACGGCTGCACGCCTCAGTATGCAACGGCCACGCACGCAGCGATGAGTGAGATTGCTGCGCGGAACGCCGAGTGCGGCCTGATCGGTTTTCTCGTCGATCACCTGTTGATCCCGAACGAACTGGACACCGAGTGCCGGGGCCCCGGCGGCAATACGCGCTCGCTGCTCGAGTGGATTCGCTACGGTTCGATCATGGAGGACGATACGTTCCCCACGCTCCGGCCGTTTCGTCACTTCTACGATCCCACGCGCGATCGCGGGCTGACCGATGACGTCCCCTTCGTGTATACGAGTTCGCTCCTGTGGGCCTACAACGACTCAGGGAACGACTGGGACTGGGTCGCTGCCCGCGAGTATTACTATCAGTATCTGACCGACTCCTCGGCGCGCGACCGGGAGTATGCCTGTGCCCGGCTGTTCCGCTCGATCGGGCATGTGGCGCACCTGATTGAGGACAAGGCCCAGCCGCAGCACACGCGCGATGATGCCCACGGCCCGTTCGAGGGTGCCCCGTATGAGGAGTACATCGGAGATCTGTATGGCACGGCAGCCGAGATCGATGCCATGCTCGGTAATCTCGTTGAGTGGAACGGCGCGACCAGACGGTATTCCGTCAGCCACCGCATCCCGACATTCAATGTACTGCCGGCGCTTGACCGGAACGAGGAGGCAAGGCACCTGACCCGTTGGTTCAAAGCCTTCTGGGATACCGAGCAGTACCAGGGCCAGCGGCCGTTCGGCGGATTCAGCAACACGATGGGAATGGCTGAGTTCTCCAACTTCTACTTCGTCACCGATGACACCATGTTTACCGGCGATGAGCGTGTCTCGATGCCGCAGGGGTATACCGCTGAGATCCCGCGCGTGGGCCAGAATGACATGCACTACTTCGCGTACCCGACGCTCGGCAGCCTGTATACGGTGGACTATCCGGCGAACCTGTCGCTCGTTTCGCTCGGGCGGGTGGGTGAAGGGGTCGGGTCGGATCGCAACGTCTGGTTCGACGACTTCGGCCTGTATATCCCGAATTACTGCACCGAACGAACATACGAATGGGATGACGACACCGGTCATGCGCGCGGTCGAATCGGATTCTTCGGGACGAGGCACGATCCGAACAATTGGGATGCCCATGCTGAAGTGTTGCTTCCGCGTGGCATCGCCTACGTCAGCGGGATGTTTGACTACTTCTTCCGCGGCCGGGTCGACGTTCGGGTTTCTTGGGATGATCAGCAGTCTGCATTCGTTCTCGACATCACGAACCGTTCCGGGCAGACGTTGCGAAATGGCACCTGGGAGTTGTATGAGGATGATGACAACCACAGTCGACATCGAGTGCGGCGAGCCGACTTCGGGAGTTACTCCGGGTCACTTGGTGACGGCCAGACCTTCCAGGCGACGTTCCAGCGGTCTTCGAACAACGCACGGCCTCTGACGCTGGTGTTCCGCGGCGGCATCGGCGAGGAGCAGGGGAGCGCGATCGCTGCCCGTGCATTTGTGGCTACCAACTGACCGACGCTGTTCGAGCGTTTGTGTGCGCAATACAAGGCCCCGTGATGTGATAGTGGTGACACATCGCGGGGCCTTGTTGTTTTTCGATGATTCGCGCGCCCGGGCCGTCGAGCAGCCCGTCACGAATCGACGGGGTGTCTACAGGAACAGCAGCGTGCTGGTCATGCAGGCGGCCTTATCCACGGCCTGCACCACGATCTTGCCGCATGCAGCCGACGGGGCTGATCCGCCGAACGATGCATCGCCTGCAGCATTCGCAACCGAAGCGCCGGCGATCTTCGGTGAGAGGATATCGACCAGCATCCCGGCACAGCCTGGGATGAACGGTCCGGGCCCGGTGGTGGTCCCGTAGATGAAGTAGATGTTGTTGCCCGGCGTGCAGTTTGAGACATCAAGCGTCATGAATCCCGGGCAACTGTCGGCCGTGGTGAGGTCCATGCCGGTATAGCCATCGTTGTCGGCCGAGACGAGGGCGACGCCGTTGCCGCTGACTCCGGTGGCGTCCATCCACATGCTTGTCGCCAGAGTAAACATGCCGACGGAGTACGGCTTGGTGACAAAGTGGCCGTTGTTCACGACATAGCCGTAGTCACGGCTCTCGTGCATTGAAGACGTGCCGTCACCGATGCCCAGTTCATCGCTTTCGCCGGCGGAACAGGTAACAAACGGCATGTTCTGACTGACCACGTTGGTCGCATCGCGTGGGTATGACCAGGCATAGATGACGATGTCATAGCCGGCAAAGCTGGCCGTCTCGATCGTTGACTGGTGGGCGACGGTGACGTTGGCCGGATTGAATCCCATGGTTCCGGTCAGGTAGTTGTAGATGGCAATGCCGTCAAGTTCGGCACTGTAGCCCGGGTCCAGGGTGCCGTTGTACGTAGCAAGCCAGACCTTCGTGGTGGCCGGATCGCGATGATCGTTGGCCCAGGAGACACACCGGTCGTACATATCCCATCCGGGAGCGGTCATCTGACTGGCCCGGTACATGGCAAACAGGGCGACCGGGCGCGTGCGGTCGATGATAATCATTTCTCGGCCGGTGGTGGGATGCTCCTGCTCGTTGCCCGGAATCGCCAGTGCACGGTAGGCTTCAAAGCGGTCGCCGAGCGAGTAGCCGTCGCCGAGGTCTGGTGGGGCAGCCATGCACACGGCAGTCGAAGTTGCCAGACTGACCACGGCTGCCGCTGAGAGGACCTTACAGCAATGCGACAGATTTCGTTCTTTCCATGATGCGTGATTCATCAGGTTTCTCCTCAAGTCTTTCTTGATTCTGTTTGAGAGAGCGTGTCGTTTATCGACTCTTCGAGCCGGCTACTGCGCCGGCAACACCGGCCGTGCGGGATTTGATGCTCCGTGCGGTGACCGTTGTCCGAGTCGCTTCCTACAGTGATACCACGACCATTGTGCCAGAGACCGGCAACAAACGCAAGGTATTTCGGGCAACCTTTTGAGACTGAAGTGGTCACGACCGCACACACGTCAGGAGCGTGCCGATGTTACAACCAGGGGTTCTATGGTGGGTGAGCGCCGCGTTGACACTCCTTGTCCCGGCTATGACTGTGGTCACTGCTGCTGCCCAACCCGTTCCAGGGCCACTACTTACTCGCTGGTCGATCGATGTATCGCCCCATACCCCGCACCCGGAACACCCACGCCCGCAGATGATGCGACCGCACAACTGGCACAGCCTGAATGGGCGTTGGGATTACGAGTTGGTCAGGCTGGCTGTGACCCCGGACGACGAGCCGGCCGAGACGCTGCTGTCGACCGGTCAGATTCTTGTTCCGTTTCCGATCGAGTCGGCGTTATCCGGCTGCCAACTGCGACTCGGGCCAGATGATGTGTTCCGGTATCGCCGCACGTTCGTGGTCCCGGATGCATGGCAGTCCAAACGGGTTCTTCTTCACTTCGAGGCGGTTGACTGGTCGGCGGTGGTCTCACTGAACGGGACCTACCTCGGGTCACATTCAGGCGGGTATGACCCGTTCACATTTGACCTCACAGATGTCCTGGCGACCGACAGCGGTGCTGGGCAGGCCCTTGAGGTCGTGGTGGCTGACCCGACCGACCGCCACACCCAGCCGCGCGGCAAGCAGGTGACGGCTCCGGGGGGCATCTGGTATACCCCGACGTCCGGAATCTGGCAGAGCGTCTGGCTCGAAGCGGTCCCACAGACTTATATCAAGTCGATTCGTTTGACGCCTGATCTGGATACGCAAACGCTCCGGATTGAAACGACAGTGGCCGGCCTGCCGGGAAGCGCTTCGTGCAGCGTGGACTCACACGTGTTCGATCGTGACGGAGCGAACGAGTTGGCACACAGCTCCGTGACATTTGCGCAGTTCGATGGTGCGATGAACAGCTCGGTTGTTCTGAACCATGAAGTGCTGATCCCCGAAGCGCATCTCCGTCCCTGGTCGCCGGACGATCCATATCTGTACCGCCTGAGGCTTCGGCTGACACATGGCGACCGTGAGCACGACTCGGACGTGATCGAATCGTACTGTGCGATGCGCAAGGTGTCCGTAGAGCCGGATGAGGAGGGGGTTACGCGCATCCATCTTAATAATGAGCCGCTGTTCATGTTCGGCCTGTTGGATCAGGGATACTGGCCCGATGGGTTGTACACGGCCCCGACTGACGAGGCGCTGAAGTTTGATATCGAAATGACCAAGCGGCTTGGTTACAACATGGCCCGCAAGCATGTGAAGGTTGAGCCGGCTCGCTGGTACTACTGGTGTGATCGTCTCGGCCTGCTCGTATGGCAGGACATGCCCAGCGGTGATGCATCCGTCGGGTACGGCGACGGTGAGATCGAGCGCAGTGCCGATTCGGCTCGTCAGTTTGAACTCGAACTCAAGCGCCTGATCGATGCGCGGGGCAACCATCCCAGCATTGTGATGTGGGTGCCGTTCAACGAAGGCTGGGGCCAATACGAAACCCAGCGAATTGCAGACTGGGTGAAGCAATACGATCCGACCCGTCTCGTCAATGCTGCCAGTGGGTGGAACGACGTCCCGGGCGTGGGGGATGTCCATGACATCCATGCATACCCCGGTCCGGGCATCCCTGAGCCGGAAACCGAGCGTGCTGCGGTCCTGGGCGAGTTCGGCGGGCTCGGTTTGCCATTGGCCGGCCACACGTGGCAGGATGAAAAGAACTGGGGATATCGGAGTTACGAAGACCGGGCATCGTTGACGACTGCCTATCTCGACCTGATTGAGCAACTCCGATGGCTCATCGGAAGGCCGGGGCTCAGTGCGGCCGTGTACACCCAGACAACGGATGTCGAGATCGAAGTGAACGGCATCATGACCTATGACCGGGTCATTATCAAGTTTGATGACATCGAAAAGGTGTCGGCAGCAAACCGATCCGTGTATCTGCCGCCCCCGAGGCTCAGGACGCTTGTTCGGTGTGCCCACGATCCCGGTGAAGATGCGATTGCCTGGAAGTACACAACGACGAACCCGGCAGCGGAGTCAGACACCGATTCGCCGCCGGCCTGGGCCCTGCCCGGCTTCGACGACAGCAACTGGAAGACCGGACCATCAGGTTTCGGCACGCGCAGCACACCCGGTGCTGTTGTGAATACGGAGTGGGGTACAAGCGACATCTGGTTGCGGCGGCCGGTGAGCATCTCGACGCCCAAGGCGGCGGTGGACGATGGAAGTGGGGGAGCGGCGCTGCGCCTGTTAATCCATCATGATGAGGATGCAGAGGTCTACATTGATGGCATTCTCGCTGCTGAGCTCAAGGGATACTCCGTCGACTACACCGTCGTTGCGATGACCCCGGCAGCATCGGCGCACCTGCAGGCGAGCCGACAGTCCGGTGCCGGCGTGACGCTGGCGGTCCATTGCCGGCAGACGACCGGGGGCCAGTACATTGATGTCGGGATTGTGGAGATCGTGGAACCGGAGTCGTAGCCCCGGTCCTTATGCCGCGGATTGGGTGTATCGAGATCGCGATGGGTGTGTGGATTCGTGTGTCATGCGGGATTGATGGGGGCCGAACACGATCCAAACAAGCAGCCTGATGTGTCTCCAGTCATGCTGCAGGAGTGGCTCAACTGGGGATATGGTGCGTTCGCTATCCGTGTAGTCTGAAAAGATTTCCATCGGCCAGCAATATGACGGAACATCGGGCCGGGCGTACTGTCTGTAGATCTGAGCAATATGCGAGCACTCTTCTCAGGTGACGGAGGCTTTGACCATGATCCGTAAGGGACTACCGATACTCGTTGCACTTTCTCTCATCAGCGGGCTGCTCGTTGTGACTGCCTGCGGTGGAATGCGGGCGGCAGGCCGGCATCGCCCGACGGCTCGAACTCCCTCATCGGACGGGCCCGGATCGGGTGATGCTCGAACTCCGGATTCCAACCCGGACGGCCAGGCGGATAGTGGCAGTGTATCGAGGCAGATGGCATCGACGGGGACTGAGTTGTGGCTGCATGGGGGTGGCTACGACTTCAGGAGGAGTGCCGACGCCGGTGCCACGGGCATCCGAATCATCTACGATCTGCGTCGGCCGTTGCCGATGAAGAAGTTCGTTGCTGCGATGCGTGATATGAATCGTCGCAACATGGGACTGGCGTTAACGGTCCGATGGAAGGATCCCGATCACAGCGGAGGGCAGAACAAGACTGACACCCCGCCCACGGCTGCAGAGAAAGCGCAGGGAATTGATCTGCTGCTCAGACTGCTGACCACGCCGGAGGCCGCCGAGATGGGCGAGCGTCTCTGGGTCCAGTTCTACAATGAGATCGTGGCCGGCGCGGGGTCAATCGATCCTTCCGATGCTGATGGGATGTTTGATTTCGCAACCGATGCCGCGATTCGGATCCGACGCGAGGCCCCGACTGTCAAGATCACCGGGCCGGGTGTCTCCACCGTGGCTGAGATGAACAAGGATATGAAGGGGCTGTCAGGCTTGCGCAAGGACCGGATGGCGCTGAAGCAACGAATGCTCGAATGGGCTGTCACGTATGCCGATGCGCAGGACCTGCACCTTCATGTGGCCACTCCCGAGGAAGCGGCCCACGAACTGAATCGCTTGCGGGAGGAACTCGATAAGATACCCGGCGGAACCAAGACCGATATTGTCGTGCATGAGTGGAGCCCGTCCCGCTACACGGACCGGAGCGACACCAGGGGCATTCAGCGGGCTATCCAGGGGATCTGGGACGCGATGGCTGATGCAGATGTAATCTATGCAGCATACGGATCATTGATCCCGGCCAAGTGGGGCGGTAACCGATTCGGGTGGCAAGCACTTCTGGACGACAAGGGCCAGCCGAATGAACCGTTCTATTCGACTTTCAAGACTCTCTCGGAGACGAAAGCCGCTCAGCCCGAGGTGAAGAAGAACTCAGGGCAATAAGGCATTCGTTTCAACGAGCCATCGTCATATGCAGGCGGCCTGACCTTATCGCAACGTTAATCGCAGGAGGGCTGCGCGCTTGAAGCGGACGCTCTGATCGCCTGGCAGTGAGTTAATGGGGTCGGCGATCAGCACCACGCCGCGATTGGATTTCCAGTCGGCATGCCAGAGCCGGACCAATTGGAGGAGCAGGTCGCTCGAGCCGAGGCTGATCGGTGCGCCCTCCGGGACCGGCACTCCGGAGTGCCCCAGGAAGTCCCAGATGACATGGGGTGCCAGATCAACGTGCCCGACCTGGAGATCAGCCCGGTGCCCGTTGACCAGCTCATCCCACGTTTTTTCTCGCCAACTCCACGGCTCTTTCATCACGTATGCGGTGATCTCCCCGGTGTCAGTTTCATCCGGTGCCAATGAGTCGCTGTCGAAGATCAGGATGATGCGTGCCGCGACCACATCATCAATCGTTCTGCCTCGAGGAAGGTATTGCTCCAGGTTTTCGACATCGAATCGGTAAAACGATCGTGCTTCAACGGCATCACCGAGCCCCGGATTAATATGACCGACTTTCTGATTGCGCGGCTTCGTATTCAGGCTCGTGATTGAGTAGCGATCTGTCAGTGGTATATCGGCGTATAGCTTTTTCCGTGTTGAGACTGCTGTGTACCAGTGGTCCATGACGGCATCGCGCAGGACGAGATAGGCGGCCTCCTGCTTAATGGTCAAGTCAGCGTCGATCAGGTTGATGTCCTCAGTTGGATCGGATTCCATGTCATAGAAAGCATCCATGTGAAGGGGAACCGCCCAGTTTGTGCCGCCGCTGCAGATCAACTTATATCGATCATCTGCCAGTGCCACCCAGCACTTCGGCGGTTTACTTGATGCACGGCTCGAAATCGTGAAATCCCGTTGCGGGAGCGTTTCTATTGAAGGGTCAATATCATCTGCGAAGCTCATACCCTGTCGTGGGAACTCGCCGCGCATCTCCATCGGTGCCGCAACGATGTCTCCGATGGTATCAAACAGATCAAGGCCGCTGATCAGGCGATCGAGTATCTGCCCGTCAGCCGGCACATTATGACCGAACACAAACAATGGAACGTTGATGCCCCCCTCAAAGAGCGATCCTTTTGCATGGTCTGCTCGCGGTGCCACCTCCTCCGGTGTGCCGTTGTCTCCGAGATAGAAGACAACCGTATTGCTTTCCGGCCGATATTGACCGTTGGCATTGATGACGCCGAGTTGATAGAGCATCCTGCCGATCTCGGTATCCATGGCCTCGACCACGGCGCGATACCGATCACGTTCCGTATCATCGGCAGGGTCTTGGTGATAGTACGGTTCCCCCGAGGGCAGGAGCGACTCGTCCACGCGCCACCACTTAAGCGGCTCGCGTCCGGATTGGTCACGCCTTGAGTGCGGGTCCGACGACCAGAAGAACAGCGCATACGGCGAGTTCGGGTCAGGGCGACTCGTCACATCGTGTATTGCGAACTCCACCATCTTCGTCAGGTGTTCATCGCCGACTGCGATCGGGTCATCCAGAGGTCGGTACTCCTCTTTCGAACGGTAGACGTCGAATCCCTGGGCCAGGGGCATCTGGTCATCACTCACCCCGACATGCCACTTGTCGATCAGCAGTGTGTAATAGCCGAGGTCGTGGAGCATCTCGCCGATGGTCCGCTCATGCCCCTGGAGTGCAAACAACGCGTACTCTGAGGGGTTCTTGTGTATCACGTTCGTTACGCCGGTCTGCAGTGCCGTGCGCCCGGACAGGATCATGGCCCGACTTGGTGAACAGAGGGCGTTCACGCGGCAATTGGTGAATGAGCGGCCGTTTGCAGCGAACATGGCCAGGTTCGGCGTGTGGCACTGCAGGTCATTGGGCCAGGCAGCACCTTCGATCGCATCGACTCCCTGGTCGTCCCCCACAATCATGATGATGTTGGGTGATTCTGCCGCCTGAACGGGTGCCCCGTACATGGGTGCCATAGCAGATATCAGGATTACGGCAGCCTGAGTGAAGGCTCGCACACCAGCCATGATGGACATTTTCACGCACCTCGTTTATCTATAGTGATAGCAAAACGACAACCATGGCCGTTCCCGGTCATTGAGCCGCGAAAGCAATGCTTCTGCCTTGTGAATAAGGCACTACGACAGAGGGCATCGCGTCCGATAAGTTAATTGGCCTTGACTGCATTTTGCACTGAACGTGCTGAACAGTCGCACCGCCTGCTCCCGCCCCCGAGCACTCTTCGCCGCTCAATTGTACACATACGCCGATTCTGTCAAGCCCGAATCAGCATTGCTTCGTTCAATCTTGGCTCAAAGTGCAGTATCTATCAGCCACAGCGAATGTTGGGGTGAAAGAAAATAGGATGCGCCCTCTTTCGTCTGATTCGAGTGTGCGCAGGGCTTTCCCAGATTGCCCAGTCCCTGTTGCTCACCAGCCTTAGTTTCCGAAGAGGTCACGTTCGGGGAACATGCCGTTGTCTTCGAAGTATGTCAAGGCATCGTCCACGGAGTCGAATATCTTGGTGGCCGTTTCCGTGATAAAGGGGGAGGGCGTCTTGGCCGGCTTCCAGACGACATACACCTCTTTGGTGTGCTCGAACGCATGCTGCAACTCGCGCTCGACTCCAGATGACAAAGATGGTATTCCGCCGGGCAACTCCGGAATGTAGGAGCAGATCATGTCGGACTGGTCAATCAGTTTGAAGTCGCGCATGTAGATTTGGCCGTCGACGTCGCCGGCGATGTCCAGAATCTCCCGAACGGCCACTCGGATCGGCTTCTCGCTTACGGGTCGGCCGCCGAACAGGTGCGGGGCGACTTCGATGAAGTCCTTGCCGTCGCGCGCGGCTGCCAGGCCGTTTTCAAGCAGGAGTTTTTCGTCGACATCACCCGGATCGAATGTGATAAAGTGTTTTGCCAACTCATTTCGGAAGCCGTCGATCTCAGCCAGCACCTCGGGCATGTCCATGACGTGGCTCATGGGGAAACTCGGGTAGACCTTGCGCATGTCGGGTCGAGTCACGAGCCGCATGCAGGTCTCGACGGTGTCCTTATGCCGGCCGCGGGCCACGATGTAGAAACTGTGCGGGCAGCCGAGTGCCTGGGCGAGCAGTTCGGTCGCCAGGATTTCCTCTTCACGCCAGACCATGCAGTCCTTGAGTGTGGCATCAATCACATGCTCGGAGTGCAGTCGATGGTGTACAACCTCGATGTTGTCAACGAGGCAGATGCACATGTCAGGACCGAGTTGCTTCATCTGGTCGAAGTCAAACGCACTGAACAAGCCGTGTCGCCAGCGAAAGGTGGCGTGCGTGTTGACGATCAGATTGCGCTGATCCTTTGTGTTGCTGATAATGTCTTTGATGGCTGCACGGCGTAACGAATGTAGGCGCGACAGCGGGAGGTCGAGGATTCGGCCGGGGCTGATATCGGGGCCTTCGTCGTACATCATGTCCCCGACATGATACAGATCGATGTTCGTGCCCTGTTCCCCTGCCTGTTTTTTGACGGCCTCGAGGTATGACTTCTTATCCATACCGACCTGGCCGGTTACGACTGCTCGCATTATTGCATCTCCTTCCGCATCACCGTTTGAGTCTCCCCCCACCCCGCCGTGAAGCAGCAGGCTTCAGGCCGTTGCCGGCATTGTCGATGTCCCACACATCAACATCCCCGCAGTTGCTCAATGGCTGCTCGATAATCCGTGCTCTTGAATACAGCCGACGCGGCTGCGAGAATATCAAACCCGGCCTCCCGGCAGGCGGCTGCCGTCGTCCCGTTGACGCCCCCGTCAATCTCGAGCCGTTGATCGGCCCGCAGCAGCGGCTTTATCTGGCCGGCTTTGTCCAGCACTTCCGCGATAAACGACTGGCCGGAGTACCCCGGGTTGACGCTCATCACGAGGATCATGTCGAAGGCGGTGACGAGATCGAGAAAGGCAGGCGACACGTCGGTGGGCGGGTTGATGGCCAGCCCGGCGGTCATGCCGTGTTCGTGAATGGTCGCGACCAGTTGCAGGGGGTCGAAGGCGATGGGTGCCTCGGTAGGCCAGGCTGCCTCGATATGAAATGTGAAGTGGTCGGCCCCGGCTTTGGCAAAGGGCTCGACGAAGCGCTCGGGATCGCTGACCATGAGATGGACATCAAGGAAGGCGTCGGGGCAGTGGTGCCTGACGGCCCAGCAGAGGTCTGGTCCCATGGTGAGGTTGGGGACAAAATGGCCGTCCATGACGTCCAGATGGAGCATATCGGCCCCTGCCTGGAGGACGGCCGTCGATTCGTCAGCGAGTTTCCCGAAATCGGCAGACAGAATCGAGGCTGAAATCTGGGTGCTTTTTGCCGGTGATGTGATCGGATGAGCAGTCATTGGGCCAATGATAGCCGGTTGTTGTGGGCTGGGAGGGGATGGCAGTCGACCTTTGGGTGGGGACGACCTATCCTGAGTGCCGATTGGCAGGGTATGGCCGTCAGGTATCCCTGCTGCTGACAATCGAGACTTCCGCCGGGGTGTAGCTCAGCTTGGTAGAGCGCTGTGTTCGGGACGCAGAGGCCGCAGGTTCAAGTCCTGTCACCCCGATTGAAAAACCGCCGTTCCTACGGCGGTTTTTTCAATAGAGCAGGAGAGGATTAGAGCAGGAGAGCAGGAGGAAGAGGGAAAGTGTACAGGTCGTATCGTGCTGTCAGAGTCTGGAGCACCTGACTCTCCTGCGGTCTCCTGTTCTCCTGATCTACTGCTCTTGGTCTGCTGGGAGATCAGGATCATGGCCTTCATGTTCGAGAATCTCAAGGTGTACGATCGGTCGCTGGACTTCGCCGACCGAGTCATCACAATCACGAAGGATGCACCCCGAGGATTTCGCTTCCTGACGGACCAGTTGAATCGGGCAGCGTTGTCTGTCCCGCTGAATCTCGCCGAAGGGAACGGTCGGTTCACAAAGGCAGATCGTCGGAACTTCTTCACAATTGCGCGCGGCTCAGTACAGGAATGTGTGCCGTTACTTGAACTTGCACGACGTCATGAGTTGATTGCAGATGACGAGCATCTGGCGATTCGGACAGAACTGGAGGAGATCGCGCGCATGATCTCCGGCCTCATCAATGGGCTGGAGAAGCAGAGGGTGTGAGGGGAGGCAGGGTCGAAGGCGGGTCGTGGCAGCCGGTATACTGATGTTCAGCCGGGCGTGTTTCAGCGGCCTGGGATGGTCGTGGTGGCTGTTTCGCACCATTGTGCATCACGACGCGGTCGGCCAGGTTCAACCCCGGTGATCAGTGACTGGCCGGCCATATTGACGAGAATGCGGCTGCTCTCATGGATTCAAAGAAGAAACAGATTTTGGATCGCATTATGCACCTTGAAGAAGGAATTGACAAGGCATGACAGTATCTTGAGACCGGTACGCATGCGCACTGGCATGGGTTTCGAGCACACTTTGTCAACAAAGAAAGGGATGGAGCGGTCGTGCCGCTGCACAAGGATTGGATCAGGAATGTATTCCTGCCAAGACGCGAAAAGGCAGTCAGGGAGGAATACGCCAGATTGGACCGGTTGAGTTTGGATGTAACTCATGACGACAGTCCTGATAAAGTTGTTGACCAGATTGAATGCTGTCAGGACTCGGGACTCGTCCTGACCTACTGACTGTGCTCGGGGATTCCACTAAATGCCGCCCCAGATGAGGGCTGCGGAGCGAAGCGGAGCAGGCCTCATCTGGGAACGACACCCAGAGCATCCCCATCGCCATCCTCGAGCTTTCACCCTTCGTCATCATCGCCACCTCGTATCTGGCCTCCGGGGCCGGGGGTCGATACCCCAGCGCTGAATGCGGCCTTACCGTGTTATAGTGGATTCGCCACCGTTCCACCAGTACTTTTGCCTCCCTCAGCGTGTAAAAGATCTCGCCGTTCAGCAGCTCATTTCGCAGCTTCCCGTTGAACGACTCCACATACCCGTTCTCCCACGGGCTTCCCGGCTCAATGAACAGCGTCTTCACACCCATCTTCACCAGCCACTCCCGCACCACCTTCGAGGTAAATTCGGGACCGTTATCGGAACGAATGTGATCCGGAACGCCCCGCGTCGCGAACAGCCAGGCCAACCGCTCCAGCACATCATCCGACTTCAGCTTCCTGGCCACGTCAATCGCCAGGCACTCCCGCGTATATTCATCCACCAGTGTCAGCATCCGGAACGGGCAGCCCTCATGCGTGCGGGCCGTCACGAAGTCATAGGCCCACACATGGTCCTTGTACTGCGGCCGCAACCGAATACATGACCCGTCATTCAGCCATAGACGGCCTCTTTTCGGCTGCTTTGCAGGCACTTTCAACCCCTGCTGCCGCCAGATTCGTTCGGCGCGTTTGTGGTTCACGCACCAGTCCTCGTTTCTCAGCAGCCCGGTGATCATCGGGGTTCCATACCGGCCGTACACACACGCCAGTTCCACGATCCGCTGTGTCAACGGTTCCTCGTCGTCACGCACTCTCGGCAGGTACCGCTGCGTCATGCGTGACTGGCCCAGCACGCGACAGGCCTGCCGCTCGGAGACGTCCAGACTGTCAATCACCCGATCGACGGCCTCGCGTTTCCGCTGCGGGCTCGTCAATTTCCCCGGCAGGCCTCCGTCAGGATCGCCTTGTCCAGCGCCAGATCCGCCACCAGCCTCTTGGGCCGGGCGTTCTCACGTTCCAGTTCCTTCATCCGCTTGGCCTGGTCGGTCTTGAGACCGCCGTATTCCTTCCGCCAGCGGTAGTACGTCTGGTCGGTCACCCCGATCTGCCGGCACACCTGGGCCACCGTCTGACCCTGCGCGATCAGCACCTCCGCCTGCCGCAGCTTGTTGACGATCTGCTCGGCCGTGAACCGCTTCCGCGCCCCACTGGTTCCCCCTCCGCCACTACCGCTGCTGGGTCCACCACTCTGACTCATGACCCTGTCCTCCGTGGGTTATTGTCAAGAGTTGTGTATCGAGAGTGCATGAATGACATGATCAATCAGGCGGCGACCTCCGTGGGTTTGATTCCGTCGGCGAACACGACGCCAGCGATCACATCGGGGATGAGGGCGGGACCGTTCAACGCCCGCCAGCGCTTCGAGGCGCTCTGCATCAACTTGAACACCATCGTCAGGCACGCCCGACGGCTCCCGTTGCCCTTCGTGCGTCGGTGTCTCAGCCGCACGGTCGCGAACACGCTCTCGATCGGGTTCGTCGTGCGAAGGTGGATCCAGTGCTCAGCCGGGAAGTCGTAGAATGTTAATAACTGATCGCGATCCTTCGCCAGGCAGGCCGTCGCCTTCGGGTACTTCGCTTCGTAGGTCGACAGGAACAGGTCGAACGCCTGCTCCGCCTCCCGCTTCGTCGCGGCCATGTAAATCTCGTGCAGCATCCGCTTGGCCTGCGGCTGCACCCGTTTGGGAAGGCAGTCCAGCACGTTGGCCGTCTTGTGCACCCAGCAGCGCTGGCTGCGCGTCGTACCGAACACCTGCGGCAACGCCTTCCAGAAGCCCAGGGCCCCGTCGCCGGTCGCCAGTTTCGGGTCGATCTCCAGCCCGCGCGACTTCAGATCCAGCAACAGCGTCTTCCATGACTGTTCACTCTCGCGATAGCCGTCGGTCACCGCAATCAGTTCCTTCTTCCCTTCCGGCGTGGCTCCCATCAGCACGAGTATGCACTGCCGATCTTCCTCCAGCCGGATATTAAAATGCACGCCGTCGGCCCAGACGTACACATACTGTTTGTCAGTCAATGAGCGCTTCGACCACGTGTGATGTTCCTCCTGCCACGACTCGAGCAGGCGGGTGATGGTGGCCGCCGACAGGCCGGCCGCCTGCGATCCGACCAGAGCCTGCAACGCTTCACCGAAGTCGCCGGTGGAGATCCCCTTCAGATACAGCCAGGGGATGAGTTCCTCGATCGCCTTGCTCTTGCGCAGGTAAGGAGGCAGGATCGCCGAGGTAAACTGCTCGGCCTGGCCCGCCGGTCGGCGATCCCGCACCCGCGGCTGTCTGACCGTCATCGGCCCGACCTGGGTCACGAGCGTGCGTTCCGGCAGATGGCCGTTGCGGACCACGTGCCGGTGGCCGGTCCGTTCGTCGACCAGATGAGCACGGGCCTCGATCCAGGTCGCCACCTCGGCCTCGACGGCCTCGGCCAGCAGCCGCTGAGCCCCCTGACGCAGAATGTCGCCCAGCACGTCGCAACTGCTGGTGGGGGCGGAAGCGGGGCCGGTGGTGATTGGAAATGGCAGTGAACCGGTCATAGTCTCTGTCATGGTGGTGTACTCCTGGCCCGCGTGGGCCGCTGGGGGGTTTGCAGCAGCAACTACAACAAACCCAGAGTACGCCGCCTTTTTCATTCACGCCTCCATCCACAACTTTTGGTTATATCCCGTCCTCCGTCTGCCTGTTGTTCTCGATCCAGATCCTTGCCAGAGTACCACTCTAGGACCGATCAATTCTGGGAGGAAAGGTCATTCGGAACTCCCGGATCGGATAGCACAGAAGCAACGTCATAGACGAGTAGTGCCTGCCCGTTTGCAGTGTAGACGCTGACTACGATCCATTCACTTGAAGCGTCCATAATTGCGTCATAGACCATGTAGGTGTTGGTTTTAAGGCGGACAACATACTGTTCATTAAATAGGTCATAGATTAGTAATGGTGAAACCTGCTCCTGCCTCTCTCGGACAATTAAATAGAGAGCATCACTCGACATAGTCATACACGAATCAATAACGGGGGGCGTGCGTATGCAGCTCACTCGATGCATTGCCGCAAGGTCCCAGACCTCAGTTGCTCCAAGGGAGGTACTGGCGCACAGTAGCAATTGGGAATTGGGCACGACTGGTGAGGAATACCACTGCCCAATTGATGGCTGGATAGGAGAGGGATGTGTGGTTGATGTTGCATTGCGGTACTGTATCGTCGGGCTGGCGGCCTTTGATTGCTGATACGGGAATAAGTATTCGAGGAGATACTTATCATCCGCAAATGCGAAGACTCTGTGTCTCCCGAACGGAATTGGACTGCCTCGCTCGTCTCTGGGAAGGCGGCGCAGTTGCTTCGTGTTCATATCGAGGGCAGAAACGCTGCCGAGCGTATCCATGCAATACACAGTGGCAGGATTACTTGTGGGGGCGATTGCACTCAAGAAGCAGTTTCTGCCTCCCCAACGCTCAACAGTGCCCCAAGAGACTTCGTCGTGTACCTCCAGAACGCCACAGGTATAAAGGTCGATGCGTGTTACTGAGTTGAATGTTCGGTAGTATGCGTAACGGCTGTCGGGTCCGATAGAAAGCACCTCAATCAAGTCCAAGGGGCCATTTACCTTCGGAGTGTGCGCCTTCCAGAATGTTCGGAAGACTTGACCAGTATCTGGACTAACTTCAACCAAGTGAGTGATGCAGGTGCTGTGCGCACTCAACCATTTGTAATCCATGCGAGCGGCCCAGTCATATAGAGCCGGTGACGACCAGCACAGCGCGTTTGAGACGGTACCGATCCGCGGGAACATCCATGGGAATCGTCGACATCCGACTTGGATGAAGATGATCAGAAGGATTGAGCTCGCAAACCACATAATCGGACGCACACGCATATTCTTGCCGCAGACCTTTTTCTTCCCAGAGACATGCGCTCCGCATTCAGGGCAACGATGACTGTCACACCCTGTCAGCCGGTAGTCGCACTCTCTGCAGTGTGGCTCGCCAATTCCCGTCCAAGGCTTTATTTTGCGCTTTCGCATGTAAATGGAAGCGCCGATGCCGAGCAGGAGAAGGCAAACGACCTCAGGCCAGCAGTAGACGAGTAATGACCAGAGGTTCACCCCGCGAACACCAATCAGGTTGACTATGCTGTCGCCGTTAGGCCCAAGCGCAATATCTCCTATCACAGTATCTCCTGGATAGGTGATGATACTGGTTGGCTCCACTAGCGGTAGATCGCCGGGATTACCAGCTTCTGCGTGGTTCTCTTGTGCTACGTCTGGAGCTTCCAGCTGAAACTGGTCATATACATTGACTTGTGAATACGCCGGTAGACAGAGGCAACACAGCACTTCGACCGCAGCAAACGCGAGTAGCAAGTTCAGTCGCAGTTGAAGAAGCTGAGCCATTGGGATTGGTCTGTCTATGCGTTGGGCGCTCAAGGCTAGCGCTATCGTGTACGTTTACTACGTATGTCGCTTGCATGAGGACGCCAGACCCTTCATCTGGACCGCCGACACCGTTACCTTCCTCGGCAAGACCACTCCGAAATGTCTTGCGGTTAGCCAAAAGCCAGGTTACCAGCAAAACTAGGTAGAATATGCCTTTCATCAACAGTCTAGGGTTTTCCCGCCGACGACCACACGACACTGAGGCATGCCGTTCCAGGAATTGACAATCACACCAGTGGCAGTGACGGTAGGTGGCGCAGCAGGAACTCGCCTGCACTTGGTGCAAATCTTGCCAGACCACCATGTCCTCCCGGTGCATGATTGACAGGCGACCATGGGAACGAGAGCTGTACACGTTCCACCTGGAATGGCTGCCATGGGTGGGGGGAAAGTCATTATACAAGGCTGTACCGCTTCGGGCGCTCCGCCCGGTGTCCAGACCCCCGTTCTGCATTTGCAGCATGCCAACCAGGAGGAGCAACCACATGCGATCTTCTGAGCCCCGGTACAACCCAAGCCACTTGCATCTTGCATGGAACAAGGCTGTGAGACATGCGATTCATACAGATTGGCTCCGTACTTGTACGAGAGCTGCACAGGGTGAGAGACGCCAATTCTAGTTACTGCGGATTCCATAGCCATGAGCGATGGCCTATCGCTCTCAGACAGACTGTACAGCGGAATCTGGCCGTCTACCATGCATCCAGTGCCAGGGGAAGGATTACGATCGGATTGTTGCTCGATTCCGCCAGAAGTATCATCGCATTCGCTGCAAGGCTTTGAGATGTTGGCAGACGTACTATTCTTGAAAGCAATCTCTCCGAGTGGATCTCTTCGCGTCCATCGTCCTAACACCGGATGCAGCACATGGTTTCGCACGTGGTACATGCTGACCACGCTGTCCCACTCATAGCCTGCGTAGCCCTTGCGGTTGCCGATGGCGGTCAGATCGTTCCAGCCACTGGTGGTGCCCTGGTAGCTGCTCTGGGCGGTTGATTTGTCGGTTGCATCCACGTCGCCGTCCAGGTCCACGTCGCCGCGCACGTCATAGGACGACGCGTCGATCCAGGTCTGGATCTGGGTGATGTCGGTGGCATCGCAGTCGCCATCGGAGTCGGTGTCGGCGCCCGGGAGCCCGAAGGGCGTGCCGTACGGCGAGTACTTGGCCCATTCGACCAGATAGCCGCCTGAGCTGACAATCGCGGAGACGTCGGCCCGCCAGTTCTGGCACAGATAGCGTCGCTCCTCGAGCGTGCCGTCTGCGGCGGACGTCCACCCCGAGTTGGCGTCTTTATCCCGCAATATCACACTATCAATGTAACTCGAACGGCCTCGCCCGTCAAGGCCGGCGTTGTGATATACGAACTGTTCTTTCGGATTTACATCATCTTCGCAGCCGGTCAGTTCGTTGATGATGTTGTTGGTGCGATCGTCGTCATACTCGCCGGTACCGGCAAAAGCGTTGTCACCGTCGAGGTCGAGCCTGACTCGGCCCCGGTTGCCTAGATAGTCCAGACCGAGTGTCCCTGCCCCATCATCCCATATTTGCTGACGGGTGCGGCTGCTGATCGACGAGCCGCCCCGAGGGCCCCGTCTATTCAAACCCATCCTCAAACACAACCTCGTCCAAGGGCAATTGTCCCGGCTTCGGCCAGGTGTCTTTGGTCCCTTTGCCGATGGCGACCATCGGGCCCATGACGTGATCGTCCGGCAGATTGATCAGTTTTGCAACCTTGTCGATATCAAACCCGATCATCGGGCAGGAGTCGTAGCCCATTGCCTTGGCTGCCAGCATGAGTGACTGCATGGCCATCCCGATCGATCGTTGGGCCTCATCGCGCTGGAGCCATTCGCGCCCCTTGTGAAATGGCTTCATCCAACTGACGAGCATATCGGCCACCTCTTTCGGAGCGTTGGCCCAGTATCGCTCGGGCGACTTGTTCCAGGCCTTTGTATCGCCTGTGAACAGAACCAGCAACGACGCATCGGTCATCTGGGCCTGATCGTTCCCGAACTCGGTTCGTATGCGGGTACGGAGGGCTGGATCGCGCAGGATCACGAATCGCCAGTGCTGAATGTTGAAACTGGTCGGTGACTGGATGGTCGCTTCGAGCAGTTTCCGTTCCTCATCGGCGGTGAGTCGGTGGTCCGGGTCGAAGTGTTTGACGGCTCGGCGTGCGTAGATGGCTTCAATCGTGTTCATGCGTGTTCCCTGCTTCTGTTTCGAGTTCGTGAGTGTGTGTCAGACAGGCCTACGCGAGTCGGACGGCTGAAGTTCAGCCAACGATCTCAGACTTTCAGATTGTGATCCCTTACACTGTACCGAGCACGCTCTATCAGGCTGATCCGCACAGCGAACCCAGAAGGAACACACACTCATGCAGACACGTACTCTCGGTACCGTTGGCCTGGACGTCTCCCCGCTCGGCCTTGGGTGCATGGGCATGAGCTTTTCCTACGGTCCGCCGAAGGACACACAGGAGATGATCGCGCTCATGCACGCAGCGGTGGAACGTGGTGTGACGTTTTTCGACACGGCCGAGGTCTACGGCCCGTTCACCAACGAGGACCTCGTTGGCGAAGCACTGATGCCTTTCAAGGGGCAGGTAGTCATTGCCACCAAGTTCGGCTTTGATCTCGGTGACGGACTTGGCTCGCGCGGGATGGCAGGAGCCCCGGGTCTCAACAGTCGGCCGGAACAGATTCGCATGGCCGTCGAAGGATCTCTCACACGGTTGCGAGTTGAGTGTATTGATCTACTCTATCAGCATCGGGTGGACCCGGAGGTGCCGATCGAGGATGTCGCAGGGACTGTTAAGGAGTTGATCGAGGCAGGGAAGGTCAAGTTCTTCGGGCTGTCTGAGGCGAGTGTGCAGACGATCCGCCGCGCGCACGCAGTTCAACCCGTGACGACCGTGCAGAACGAGTATTCCATGTGGTGGCGTGAGCCGGAAGGGGGATTGCTTGCAGCCCTGGAAGAACTCGGCATCGGTCTGGTGGCCTACAGCCCCCTGGGGCGCGGGTACCTGACTGGTGCGATGAATGACCGGACGACATTCGATGCCAAGGACTTTCGCAATTCGCTCCCGCGCTTTGCGCCGGAAGCAATGAAAACCAACCTGGCATTGGTCGATCTGCTTGCTGAAATCGGTAAGCGAAAAGACGCGACGCCGGCCCAGATCGCGATTGCATGGTTGCTGGCACAGAGGCCGTGGGTTGTTCCCATTCCAGGGACGACGAAGTTACATCGATTGGATGAGAATCTGGCAGCTATTGCCATCGAGTTGACTGACGACGATCTGAGCGAGATTGATACGGCGGCGGCACGGATCCAGGTGCAGGGTGCCCGGTATCCGCAGCGGCTGGAGAAGTTGATTGATCGGTGAGGAAAAAGCTGGCCTTCAGGACTCGTACCTTGTCCAGACGGACGCGCATAGCGGAGGGATGGTCTGCAATATGGGTATCCTACGTTTGCTTCGGGTCGTCGATGTACGGGTGATCCGGGTTGAAGCCGCGTGGGGGGCGTTTCAGTGAGTCACCGCTGTCTTTGAAGTGCTTGCGGTATGACTTGGCCTGGTTGGCGGCGTCCCATTCCTTGGGTTTGGCGACGATGCGCTTTCGGATATGTGCCAGCGCATCGCGGTCGGGTCGCCAGATTCCGACGCCCAGGTAATGGCCGCCGAAGCCGTGGATGCCGGCCAGCCCGGGTGGTTGGAAGTTGAAATAGAAACCGGGCGTGTGTACATCCTTGCCGGCCTCGTGTCGGAACTGGATGCCGATGTTGACCTTGTATGGTGCCTTGTTATGCCCGAAGCGCGTATCACGATAGATGCGCATCAATGAGCCGCCCTGCTTGCCGGGGATCGCGCGGAAGTGGGGGGAGATGGCAGCGAGTCTGGGTGCCATCGCTTCAATGAAGGCAAACGCGGGCTGCACGATGAAGCGCTCGTAGTCTGCCTTGTGCTCATTGAACCATGTCCGGTTATTGTTTTCGGAGAGCGTTGTCAGGAATGTCGCTGCGGATTTGCCGAATCCGGTGAAGTCATGGTCGGGCATATTCAGTCCTCAAGTTCTTATGTCTGCTGCCTGGGGCAATGGAGTGTTCGATCTGGATCAGACTGTATTGCCGGGTAGACGGCGCGTGCGGCCCGTGTGAGGCAGTCCAGATCATTTGTGACTTTGGCGAGCAGGAAGCCACCCTGCAGGATCGCAAAGATTGATTGCGCGCGATCGCGCAGGTTGCCCGGCTCGATCTCCCGGCGTGCCACGGCCTCTGCGAGAATCTGTTCGAAGTAGTCGATGTGCTCGGAGAAAATTTGCCTCATGATGCGTTGGAGTTGCTCGTCCTGACAGGCCATCTCCTGGCCGATGTTGCCGAAGGGGCATCCGGGGAAGCCATGATCCGGATCAGAGCAAGCGTGCGCTTGTTCCACGATCGTATCGATCAGACATCGGAGGCGCTGAAGGCCGTGCGGGCCGTCTTCGGCTGCAGGCGTGAAGACGACTTGCTGCATCCGTTCCCACTGTGAATACACGGCAGCGGCAGCCAAGTCAGACTTCGATTTGAAGAAGTGGTAGAAACTGCCCTTGTGGACCTGGGCGTGGGCACAGATCTCGGCCACCCCGCTGGCATGGAAACTGCCCTGCCAGATCAGGTTGAAGGCAGCGTCCATCAGTCGAGTTCTCGTATCTGGTGCGTTGGTCATCGCACTCGCTGCGTCGTATTCGACAGCATCTCCTGATTTGCAGGTGGCGTGAGAAAAACTCTAGCCGCTCTTGACTGATCGGTCAACGGAGGCCGTTCCGTGAGGATCGGAAGCGCGTTGAGCGCTCCCACTAAGGGTGTAGGTCCTTATACCAGGTAAGACGAACGCATCGCACGCACGCGCAGCGCGTCTGAAGAGGCTCGCTGTGCTTGTTTGTGTTGCCTTGAAGCGACTCGCAAGCAGCATTTCCATCATCTCAGAAAGCGGAAATAGTCATCCGTCGGGTCGAGCGGGGTACTGCGGCCGGCGATCATCCAGCCGAGGAGTTCACCGGCATCGAACCCTGCGAGGTCGCCGACGATCGAATACTGAGCACCGGGCGGGTACGGGCCGGGTGGGGGTTCGTCAAGCGAGATGAAGTACCAACTCCACATGTCGCCGTGACTCAGCGGCATCTGGACGTTTGTTACATTGAAGTACGGGATGCCGACGCCGTCATCGCGCCCGGGTGAGAAGTAGTTGTCGATCTTCAGGTCCTCGAGTTGATCGTAAGCCAGGTCATCAAGTCGCATCTGGAGCAACTCAGGCGATGGGCCTCCGTCGACGAGTGTTAACTGATTGACCTGATACGCCAGGCCAAGCGGATCGTCCCTACCGAGGTCGCGCAGCGTGAGGGTCGCTTCGGTGACGACGTGGGTGCCGAGGCTGTGGCCTGCCAACTGGATCGGCTGATCGTAATCCGGGTAATCGGCCGTGATCAGGCCGTGCACTTCACCGGCCAGCAATCGGCCTGATTCCCGCGCCTTCTCGATCGGGCCGATGAAGAAGAAGGCATCCCACTCCCAGCCGATGAGGTTGGCCCGGTCGAGGTATGATGGGCTGCGACCGAAGTAGTTCGGATAGTCAATGCTGCCGAACCACCCATGCACTGCGATGACGGTGGGCCGGTTCGGGTCGAAGTCGTTGTAGAACTCGAGGGTTCCGGTCTGGGCATGCAGTGGTGCAGCTACAGTCAGGAGCAAAGCGGTGATACAGGCAGGCAGGCGCTTCATGGTTCATCCCCATCTCTGGTGGGCATTCGGGTGTCTGAGTACGAGGGGCGAGCCGGGACGAGGGCAGCCCATCCCCTCTCTGTCTGGTGAAGCCTACCGACCCGATTGGTCGGTGTTGCAGGAGAAGCGACCGGTATCGGGTGCGCGGGCACAGACCGGTGTGTCAATCAAGAAGATTGACCGCTCCGGAAAGCGGTTGTCGAGTGTCATGATCGCGGAGCCTGCAACGGCTGCTAGTGGCTATGGTGTGAATCAGGCCGAATCTTGAGACGTCGGCGAACCTCGCGACCTCTGGGGGATGGCGTGCTCAAATCGGGCCCGCTCAGATTCTCCCCCGGTGGGGTGCTGGAAATTGTCAACTTTGATCCGTCGATCGTCACGTAGTAGATTCCATTCCCGACGCCGGATGAGGATGCGTAGCTGAGCAGCCTGCTATCCAGCGTCTTCGCTGAAGAGAAGTGCAGACTGTTCGGGTTTGTATAGCCGCAGCGTCGATCGAGTGAATGGTCATAATGGACGTATGAGCCGTTGCTGATCGTTACCTGCGATCCGAATACGCACCCGGCCACAACCGAACTCTGGTCAACTTGTATGGAGGCGCTCGGCGCATACAGCATGCCGCGTACGCCGGATGAGCCGGTAATCGTCCATGTTGAGGCGGGTGATGATCGCGCTTTGTAGATCTTGACTTCGGCCGGGTCCAGATAACTCTGGAGCCCCTGAGCGGGTGAGTTCATCTCAGCCAATGCCGCCACATCGATACCGAGCGCCGAAGCGTCATCGACCAGAACGTTTCCCTTGACATGAAGTTTCAGATGTGCGCCGTTCGTCACCTCGATCGCACTGCCGCGTGTGATCGATAGATCCCCGTCAACAACCAGGATCATATCATGATCGATGAGGATGCGACCGCCTGCATCGAGCGTCAGATCATGAAGAATCTGGGCCGTGAGATCGGCTTCGAACGGTTTGAGGACAGCCGTCCCGGTAATGATCATTGAGTTGAACCGCTTGGAGGCAGTGAGGTACCATGTACCGAACGAGATGTTCGTGTTCCAACTGATGGCCTTCTCCAGTGATGAACAATCAACCGAGGGACTCTTGAATGTCGGCAGGTCCTGGTCGTTTGTCACATCATTTCGCTGCACTGCGACGCCTGCCTGGGAGGTATCGCTCAATATGGATTCACTTGCATCGCCACGGACGTACAGAATGGTATCGACGAGGCAAGAATCGCCGAAGGTTGTCACGCCTGCAGAAGCCGTGGCATTGGTTCCGATTCGGAGGGGCTCCCGAAGTTTGTAGCGCGGGGACTTCTTCCATCTGACGATTGAGCCGCTGTCCAGGTTCATCCCTTCGGTTGCAAAGACAGCAAACTCGCTGAAGTCCACCGCAACGGCATTCTCCTCAGCCGGGGTGTACATTTCGGCATATGTACCCTGAACCATGTTCTCAGCATGCCCGCTTGCTTTGACTGTTGCGTATTCACAGTCGGCCGTCGGCACATTGCCCTCCAGGTCCGTGATCCGAATTGTGACGGTCTCACCGCCATAGTCGAAATCCTGTACGAGCACGCCGTCGGTCGTGCAGGTGCGCCAGTTAATGTTCGAGCACTCGAGAATGGCCTCAGCCAGGTCAATGCCCGTATCAGATGCGCAGCGTGCGCGGGCTGCCAGTACAGCGTTCGACCCGACTTCGGGCGCACCCTCCTGGGCCATCAAGAGACCGAGTGATACGACTGAAACGATGCCGACGCTGATCAGGACCAGCATCAGCGCAATGCCACGTCGCGGGGTGGGGGAGGTGGTGCTGGTCCGATAGGTACGACCACAGCCGTCCTCGCCTCGGGCGGTTACACAGTTAATGCGAGAGGGGAACCTGACTGTCTCGATTCTGCTGCCTCTGACCCTGTTCAGGGTCTGATTTGCCTCATGCGCCATACCTGAAACTCCATTCGTAGCGCTCCTTCTATTGCGACGCTGGGGTCGCTTCTCCATGAACCAGATCGCACAGTCTTGCTACGAACTGTTGTGCGCTTCCATTGGTTTTGGTTCGAGCATGGATGGATTGAGGTATAGTTGTCACGACCCGCATGATCGGCGAAGTCACCGGTGATATATGGAGAAGGGCGATAATGTGTGGCGTTGTAGGTCTGGTCAACGCCGCTTTGGGCGGAAGACCTGACACTGACCTGTCAGGACTCGTATCCACTCGTCCTGACCTACGGGCTCCCTCACGGTCGCGGCGCGGCGGAGGGGCACATGCAATGTGCCCCTACGACCTCATTCGTCATTCCCGCGCAGGCGGGAATCCAGGGAGACGTGTAGGAGCGATCCGGAATCGCCGCAAATGCCCGGACATATGGCGGCCAATGCACGTTCCCACTGGATGCCCGCGTTCGCGAGCATGACGAGGATCCGTAGGTCTGGTCAACGCCGCTCGGGGCGGAAGACCTGACACTGACCTGTCAGGACTCGTATCCACTCGTCCAGACCTACGGGCTCCCTCACGGTCGCGGCGCGGCGGAGGGGCACATGCAATGTGCAACTCCTACCTGCCTCCACTCGTTTCATAGCGCCGGACTCCCGGCGATGAAGTGTATCCGGCACGATGTGAGGTCCCGTCGAGGAAGATGGCCATGTCTTTAGCGATCGCTTTGAGTGCCCGTGCTTCCGCTTCCGAGACGGCCTTGGCCTGTGTTTCGTAGAGGTTGAAGTCGTCGGATGTCTGCAGCGTCAGGACTTCCTCGGTGCGGCTGATGGTGTACGGCACGATGCCGGTGCGGACATCGAGCAGGAGCGCATCAACCGTGCAGATGGCCCGAGCCTTGTCGGTACCGAACGCTCGGTCCTTGGTGAAACTGTTGACCGTGGGATCATACACCAGCAGAAGATCCGCCTGATAACGCGCAGCGGCCTCGCGCAGATAGGGCACCGTCTTCTTTTCCGGCACAAGCAGCCGCGGCAACCGGGCAGCATGAGTGACGGCCGATGAATCTTCCAGGGTGTTCAGAAACGAGTCCACACCGTCGTGTTCGATCTCGGCCTGGGCCTCGGACCAGAAGTTGGTGTATCCCAGGCGCAGGGCGGCAATGCGATTCTGACTCTGCAGTTGCAGATTGAATCCGAGGATGCGTTTGATGTCGTCATCAGTCAGAAGTTCACTGTCACCCTTGAACAGTGAGTCAAACTCCTGATCGTCCGGCTGGTAGTATGATGCTGCCATGCCGTACATGGCGCCGTCGTAAGAGCGTGAGGGTACGCAGCCGGCAGTAACGAGGATGGGCAGTGACATCAGTGACACAGTGATGACGAGTGTGCGGCAGGTGGAGTGCATGGTGGGGTCTTTCATAATAGAGTGCGCCTTCCCTCATTCGCAAGTCCCGGGCCTCCCCCCGTTGGCGGGAATCCAGGGAGACGTGTAGGAGCGATCCGGAATCGCCGCAAATGCCCGGACATATGGCGGCCAATGCACGTTCCCACTGGATGCCCGCGTTCGCGAGCATGACGAGGATCCGTAGGTCTGGTCAACGCCGCTCGGGGCGGAAGACCTGACACTGACCTGTCAGGACTCGTATCCACTCGTCCAGACCTACGGGCTACGACGTGACCCCACGGATTGGAATCCGTGGGCTTGACCGTGCCACTACCGCTCGGAGACAGTGGTTTCATACTTCACGCCGTCCGGCACCGGGACCGGGACGCCGATGGTCGTGCCGTGATCGCCTTCAGTGACGCGTGAGGAGTCAACCGCGACGAAGGCGGTGTACTGCGACATCAGGCCGTATTCGAGCGCGAGGTTCAGCATCGCCACGTCCCACTCACCATCCGGATCGGCCATGTTGGATCGGGCCAGGTCGGCGAGTTTGTACCGTGCCCAGACGGCCGGCAGACCGGCATGCTGTTTTGTCATCCGACCGGTTGGGTCAAACGCAATGTTAATGCTTGAAGGAGAGCCGCCGGCGGTGCCGTGAACGCGAACGGTCGATGAATCCGCAGTCCCTTCATATCGCCCGGTCAGAATGATCGGCCGACCGATCACGAGATCAGGCAATCGCTGGGGGTATACATCGGTGACTTTCAATGACCCCCAGTCGATGGCGACGTCCTTCATGGCAGCATGACTGACGCGATCGAAGTAGCGGTCCATGACGTCACCTGCATCGTCGTTGAGACTGAGATAGGCAACAGCCCCTCGGCCGACGAGTGCCAGCGAGTTCAGGAGATAGCGATTCGTCGATGAACCGACGCCGAAACTGAAGATGCGTGAGTCGCCGAGGCGTGCCATCACTTCAGTCAGAATCTGGGCCTCGTTGCCGATGTACCCGTCGGTCAGGAAGGCGACCGTGCGGGCGTGCTCCTCGTCATGCCGAGCGTTGAGTGCTGCCTTGATCCCTTCGATCATCATGGTCCCGCCGTTGCCGTTGAGGCTTTTTACGTATTTCTTGCCGCGAGCAATGTTGGCTTCGGTGGCCGGGATGGGATCAGGGCCGAGTTTGGACGCACTGTTGGAAAACCGGATGATCTGGAACGTGTCCTCGGGCCTCATCTTGTCAAGTGCATGCAGGACGGCCGCCTTGGCCTGTTCGATCGGCTTGCCGCTCATGCTACCGGAGCAGTCGATCACAAAGATCATCTCCATCGGGCCACGTTGCAGGTTCGTCAGATCATTGGGCGGGTATACCATCATCGTGAAGTACCCAGGCTTGCCATCCGGACCGGGCTGCGTCATGACAGCCGTCTTGATGCGATCGCCGGCTACCTGATACCGCAGGACGAAGTCCTTGTTCGGGATCGAATCGAGTTCATCGAGTTTGACGATCGCGTTCGACTCGGTCACATGATTCACCGCGATCTGATGATTCACGCTGCGGACGCGCTCGATCTTCACGCCTGCCTCGATTTCGAGTTCGAGTCCGATGTCATGGCCGGAGCGTTCACCGGGCTTGAGGTATTCGACTTCCGTGGACTGCCCGGAGGCGCCGTACCGGCCACGTCCCACAGCCCCGATGCCGTCGGTCGACCCAGGCGGGTTGAATCGGGGACCGACGACCATCGGGAAGACGAACTCGTACCAGCCGTCGTCGTACGACAACGTGCTGTAGTACTTAATGTTGATGTCAATGTCCTTGCCAGGCTCGATATTGGCCACCGACTGCGTGAAGACGTTGGGACGTTCCTGTGTGAGCAGCGAGGCGACATAGCCCTGGCTGCGGGCCTGGGCATAGATCTTCTCGGCTTCCTCGCGTTCGCGGATGATGCCCCGGATCTTGCGTTCCCCGATTGTCATGAGAAACTCGTTGACAGCCGCGTTGTCAGGCAATGGGAAGACGTAGACGGCCTCGATCTTCTCCTCAAACGGATTGTGATACTGCTGGGTGACGTCAACCGTGGCAATGTAGCCGGCAATGGACGCATGCACATCGGTGTGTTTCAACGGCACGGGAACCTGTGTGTCCTCGACTTCCGTGAGCAACTGACCGCATTTGGGAATGGAGTCGTCAGAATGGGCCAGCATTTCCGGTTCAGCCTTCTGGATGACCCAGAGTTCTTCGCCGGGAGTTGGAACGGAGGATCCTTCCTGCCGAAACCCAGCCTGCGGCAGGATCCCTTCAAGGGCACTCC
The DNA here is from genome assembly GCA_013112555.1 of Planctomycetota bacterium. Lineage (GTDB taxonomy): Bacteria > Planctomycetota > Phycisphaerae > Phycisphaerales > UBA5793 > PNC21. Next base: position 69,184 of record JABFGK010000001.1, read on the forward strand.
GGTTGTTCGCATCGAAGATGGGAATTCCTGCAGTTTTTGCAATCATCCCTTCCGATGCACAGCCGACGAGGCACCAAGAGAGGGCGAGCGTGAACAGTGCGAGACTTACAAGAGTGAACCACCGGTGTTTCACGGTCAGGCTCCTTCCACGATGTTCGTATTCACCGAGATGCGGCTGCCATCGGTTGTGGCAGCGGTTTGCATCTTGATGGTGTAGTGCGGTTGGGTTCCGTTGATCATGACATGCACGCGGGCCACCCGGGTTTTGCCGGCCGGCAGATCGTCATCGGTGCTGAACGCGCCGAGGATCACGTGGTCGTTTTGAAGTGCAGCAGGGTCGTAGTAGGGGGGGGTGGTGAAGGCAGTATGTTCCCCGCCTTCGATGCCGACGATTTCGAAGTCACCGACTTCAGCAGCCAACTCAAACTGGTAGGCAGCCAACGGCCAGGACCCGGAGTCGAGGTAGATATCGACGTAGGTGAACTTCAGTCCGTCGTTTACTGCATCGGCTGCGGTGTCGTAGGTGCGCTCCTGGTCGATCTGCTTGGCAGGGGCCGGCATCTGCTGGGCGTTGCTGCGCCGTGCCAGTGAGATGGAGACGCAGGTTGATGCCATGAGGAGCACCATGAGGGTCGTGGCTCGGATAATCTCAGTGGAGGTGGTTTTCATATTCCGTTCTCCAGGTGGACGGCTGCGGCAGCCAGTGCATCGACATCATGACTGTCAATGAGGCCGTCGGCGTTGTAGTCCCACTCGGGGGCTGGGACGTCGTTGGAATCCTTGAGGAGTCGCGCGAGTGCAAACGCCTCGAGGATGGTGGGGTCATCGAGATTGAGGCCGGCGGTTTGTGTGGCACGTGAGCGGTTGACCGATTGCCACCAGGGGCCGAGGTAGACCGACATCAGGATGATGGCCGCAGCAGCGCCCGTCAGTCCGGTCGGGAGCCAGATCCGCAGGCGGTGCCGGCGTCGTGTCGTGCGTGCTGCGATGTGTTGCGCAGCCCGGGTATGGAGGAAGGCATCCACTTCCTGGGGGACCGTGAAGTCCGGCCTGTCTGCCTCCTGCAGGTGATGCTGCAAATCCGGTGGGATTTCCAGGTTCTGATTGTCATTCCGGTCGTTCATGGTAGTGACCTCGCTCTGAAGGTGAAGCGCGCGGGGCGGGCGCCGGTTCGCGCGAAACCCTCGTTTTTTCTGTACGACCCGGGCGGGGTCAACCCACGGATTGGAATCCGTGGGCTTTGCATGCGGTCTATTGCTCGAAGTACCGGCGGGTCTCGGGATCGTCGTGCAGGCGTCGGATGGCCCCGTGGAGGCGGGATTTGGCAGTGCCGGCCGGGATATTGAGGGCCTGTGCGATCTCGCTGGGCGTCATGTCGTCGACGAAGCGCATCAGGATGATCTCGCGCTGGTCATCGGAGAGGGGTGACAGCAGCGCATCGAGTTGGCGTGAGGAGAGTCTGAGCGGCTCCGGATCGGCCTTCTCGGGTTGGTCATGCAGATAGTCATCGATGTGGTAGGCGTCGGAGTCTGCCTGTCGAGCCCGCTTTCTGTGATGGGTGACCGCGATGCTGCGGACGACCGGGTAGAGGAAGGTGGTCATGCGGGCCGTGAGTTCAAAGCCGGGAAATCGGTGCAGGAGATAGAGAAACGTCTCCTGCAAAACGTCGAGGGATTCCTCACGGTCATGCGTGAATCGCCAGGCGAGACGGAGTACCCAGTCGCGATACCGGAGGTACAGCGCATCAAAAGCAGCGGGATCGCCGTCGTTAGCGGCCGCCACAAGTTGCTCATCAGATCGCTGGTCGTCTCGTGTCACGGCGTACTGAGTCTATTCCACGGATGCGTGAGGCAGGAGCCGGGATTCTGGTTTCGGGTGCGACTTCGTGTAAGATGCCATGCATCGCGGGTCATTCCGTAGCAGGTATGCAAAAGGATGAATATGAGTACGAGGATGCGGCTGATTATTGTGATCTGGAGTCTGGCACTGTTCGCTGCCTGCTCCGGATGGCGAATCACCCGCAGGCAACTGATCAGCGATTGGAGTCATCATGGTGATGCACCTGCGTATCTTGCATTCGAGCGTCGGTCTGGCTGTCTCGGCTGCCTTGTTTCTGTGTACCGGAGTCGTTTCGGCCCAGGGGTTGGCTGACCTGGCACGTCCGATCGACGGTCGGAGTATGCGGGCGACATCATCGCATCGGATCGGGCCCGACGGGAAGTATGATCCCAACGGCGAACTCGACCCGAACAGCAACTGGGACAATAAGAACGTCGAGCCGGGTGATACTAAGGTCTTGATGGAGGCCGACGGGCCGGGCGTCATCACCCATATGTGGATCACCTTTCTCGGGCCGGAGCCGCAGGGCTGGGCAAAGAACGGGTCAGCCAATCATCAGGAGATGCTGCTGCGGATCTACTATGACGGCAACGAACGGCCGGGTGTCGAAGCACCGGTCGGTGACTTCTTTGCCAACTGCTTTGGCAAACGCAGCGAGGTGATCAGCGTTCCGGTCGTCGTCGAGGATGCAGACTCGTACAACTGCTTCTGGCACATGCCGTTTCAGGAATCGATCCGGATCGAGATCGAAAACCAGAGCCAAGACAAGCCGATCAGCCTTTTGTATTACAACATTGACTGGATTAAGAAGGATGCACTGCCGGCCGATACGCCGTACTTCTATGCCCAGTATCACCAGGAATACCCGGTGGTGCAAGGAAGCGATTATGTGATCCTTGAGACGGAAGGCACAGGACATTATGTCGGGACCGTACTGGCGGTCCGGACGCGCAGCCCGGCCTGGTTCGGGGAGGGTGATGAGAAAATCTACATCGACGGCGAAGAGAAACCAAGCATCTGGGGAACGGGGACCGAGGACTACTTCCTGTCGGCCTGGGGATTGCAGACGACGAGTACGCCCTACTTCGGCACGCCGTATTTCGATCAGTGGGGCATCGTGGGCGGGCATACGAGCGCCTACCGCTGGCACATCAATGATCCGATCGTCTTCAACACCGGGATCAAGGTGACCATCGAGCACTTCGGCTGGATCTCGCCGGATGAAAACCCGGACTTCAAAACGAACAGTTGGAACGAGCGGCAGGACGACTATGCCAGTGTTGCGTTCTGGTACCAGGCCGGCACGCCGACTTTCACAGCCCGTGCTCCCGATGCGACGTCCCGCACGCTTCCGAACCTGGACACGATTGTGTACGCCGTCGACTTTGCTGATGGCGACCACACCGGCCCGGGGCGAATGGAAGTGCAGCAGTTGTTGCAATATGAACGAGGGCAGATCCTCTACCTGCCGGAGCAGGCCGATGGGTCATGGGTCGAGATTCCGTTTACCGTGACGGAGAAGGAGCCGGTGCGATTGCTTCTTAATATGACGCGGAGTTACGACTTCGGCAAGTACCAGGCCTATCTGAACGGGGTGAGGATCGGCAGCGCGATGGACTTCTATCAGCCGGATACTGACAACTGGGAGTATCACCTGCTGGACTTCTGGCCGGACCCGGGCGAGTACACGTTGCGGTTGGAATGTGTGGGGCAGAACCGGATGTCAACGGGATTCGGGTTGGGGATCGAGTCGGTGCGGTTGCGCGAGCGTCGGCCTCGTGTGATGGAATGGGGGCACGAGAAGGACCGGGACTGGAAGACGGATCCGGTGTTGTACAGGTAAACTGTTTCTAACATTACTCGACGAGCACCACGTTGGTGGTACGGCAGGTTGACAGGTCGATGGCCTGCATGTAGACCTTGCCACAGGCTCTGGCCGGTGCATTGGCCTGCAGCGTAGCCGTGCCGTTGGCGTCGGCAAATGCGACGCCGGCCATCGCGGCCGTGGCATTCAGGCCGAGTACCGTGCCGGCACAGGCGTAACCCGGCGGAATCTGGACAGACCCCTCGCCGAAGGCATAGACGTACGCGATACGTCCATCTGCGGTTGCGTTTTCGACAGTGAACAACATAGAGCCAGGGCAGGCGCCGTTGATCACCAATCGTGGATCGAGCCGATAATCAAGGTCGTACACATAAGCAGACTCGTATCCGCTCGTGAGGGCCGTCGAGCCCGACAGGGCGACTGCACGACCGAAGGCCATGCCATACCCCCCATCTGATGCGATGAGTTTCGCCACATGCGTCCATTGTGCACCGTCGTAGTAAAACACATGGGCAGCACCTGATCCATATCCGTAGTCATCAGCCCCAGGCTCGCCGATCACCAGGTGATCCCCGTCAAGTGCGAGAGACTGTCCGAAGCTGTACAGATATCCCGGAGCCGGCGATACGAGTATGGCTTCCTCGATCCACTGCGCTCCATCGTATCGGTACACGTATACGGCGCCATCGTCTCCAAACACCCCATCATGATACGGTGCGCCGACAGCAATCACGCCACTCGACACATCGACGGCCAGCCCGAACATGTCACCGGCAGCGGTGTCCGAGCCGAGCAGCTTGGCGCCGCGACCAAGTCCGCCGAAATCGAAAACATACGCTGAGCCGGTGTTGTCGCCGCGGTCATCATTGCCGATGGCACAGATCACGGCGAGGTTGTTGTCAACGCTGACATCATGGCCAAAGTGATCCATGTAGTAGCCGTCAGAGGCCATGAGGGTCGCAGACATCTCCCAGTTCGAGTTGATGTACTCATACAGGAAGGCCGACCCTGCCTGGGATCCCTTCTCATTGTCATCCGCCCACGCGCCTGCCAGCGCCCAAGAGCCGCTGACTCCAACTGCAGCGCCATAGTTGTCATCGGAGTCGCAGTCCGCGTCGGACAGGAGCCGCTTCCTCAGTCCAGTTTGATCCGTTGAAGCGAAAAAGGTACATCGCGCCGCAGTCAATACCGCGTTCTTTCTCAGCCCAGTGATTCGCGCCGATGGCAGCGGACTCGCCGGCCAATGAGATCGCGTAACCAAACCCGTGGCTGGCCTTGCCATCGTGCGCCAGCAGTTTCTCGTACTCGATCCAAGCTGCTCCGTCATAGTGGAACACGTATGCAGATCCCGACTCTGATCCGCCGTCATCGTCACCGATAGCCCCGATGATGGCCCAATCGCCATCAATGGCCAGCACCCTACCGAAATAGTCTCTCCAGGCGCTGTCGGAGACGGTTAGTTTGTCGTCCTCATAGCGTATCTCCTGTGCAACAACGCCGGATGGTGCGATAAATCCTAGCAACAGCATCAGTGGAATGCAGGCACGGCATGAAATCCTAATCGGTTGCATGAAACGGCCCGCCTCTGTCTTGTGCGCACCTCGCCATACTGCGATTTTATTTCCTGACAATGTCCTGTCAACCACAAAAGCCAACTGCAGACAGCCTGGGCTGGTCCTTCCGGTCAGCACTCCTCCAGGCGCGCAGTGGTCCACTGCGCTCAACCGCCCTACAACCCCCTCGACCATGACGGAACTTCCAGACGCCAATCTGCCGCCGACCTCGACCACGGGTATCGCCACCCGCTTGACCATGGTCCCGGCGCGGATGGGATCGGTGTTGCTGTCGCATGGGACGACCGACTTCTTTTCCATGATGATCATCCCGATCCTGCCGGTGCTGAAGATGCAGGTCGGGACAAATGACGCCGGCGGGGCGAAGGTGATCATGGTCGGCTCGATTGCCAGCGGGTTGGTGCAACCGATTGCAGCATGGATTACGGATCGACTCGATACGCGGGCGCTCGGCCCGCTCGGGCTCGTTCTGGCAGCGGCAGCGCTGGCGTTCCTGGGGCGAGTCGATTCGCTGTTTGAGTTGATGTTGTTATGGGGGGTGGCCACCATCGGCATCGGCATGTTCCACCCCGTCGTGGCAGCCGCCATCGGGCAACTGTCTGGCGGCAATCGGTCGCGCGGGGTGGCGTTCTTCTTCGTCGCCGGGATGGTCGGCCATGCGCTGGGCGCGAATGTCTCACCCTGGTGGGAGATACAGTTCTCCACGAGCGGGTACGTGTACATGCTCATCCCGGGAGCGGTCGTCGCGCTGATATTATATCTTGGGATCGGGCGCATCCCGCACCGGCACGAGCAGGCGCGTTCGCGCGCCCAGGCTATGTCGGTTTCGGATCACCGTGTTCGCTGGGCTGCGATTGCCGTCCTCTATGTTGGGAACATTCTGCGCTTCACCGTGAATATGGCCTTGCTGACATTGCTCTGGCTGTGGGCTGAGGAAACGACGCGGCAGGCGCACGGGGTGGAGGAACTGACCGGTGCATTGAATCAGCAGGCATCACTTCTGACCGGCAGGATTGAGACGGGCCTGATTCTCGGGATGGCGCTCGGCGGAATCGGGGCCGGCGCACTGATCAAGCCGGGGCGCGAGAAGTGGCTCATTATCAGCACGGGCTGTGTCGGCGTGCCGGCAATTGTGATGATGGCGATCGTCAGCCAGTTCTGGCTCGCATTCCTGTTTGCTATAATTTCCGGGATCGGATTTGCTGCAGCAACGCCGTTATCGCTCGCACTCGGGCAACGGTTGCTGCCCCATCGGACCGGTCTGGCCTCCGGGTTGATGCTGGGCGGGGCGTGGATGTTTGCGGCGATGGGGCCGTTTATGGCGGAGCGCGTCGTTCGGGCGTGGGATATTGCAACAGGGTTTGGCGTGGCAGCCGGATTGCTCTTGCTGGCCACGATTCTCACGTTTGCGTTGCCGGGCGCGCTTGTACGGGGGACGGCGGTGGAGCGTTAGGCACAGATCATCGGTGTCGGAATAGAATGCGTCGCATGGATCCATTGATGAGTCACATGACGAAGCCGATCCGGATGTACTGCCGCAACTGCCGGTACCCGCTGAACGGGCTGCGCGACACTGTGTGCCCGGAGTGCGGCCAGGCATTTGATCCAGCGGATGAGAAGACGTTTGCAACAAGTGAGCGGCGGGAGTTCCCATTCCAGTGGGAGGCGGTGGCATCCGCGATCTGTGCCGTCAGTCTGATCCTGCTGCTGACTCAACTCGGCAGGTCAGGACCGTCGTGGCGTCGGCCGTCGTTTGTGGATGAGTTCATGATCTGGATGGTGCCGATTACGCTGGCAGCACTCTCGATCGGGTTCGGAATCTCAGCGATGAGGAGAGGCGCGTTCGTGAGCAGGCTGTTGGGCGCGGTTGGCTGTGGCCTTGGAAGTCTGTTTTGTTTTGTCCTCATATCCATGTGCGTCAATGACGGATTGTGAGTGTCGCCCGTCCGTGCAGTCAGAGACCGATGTGTGGTGACCGTCGCTGGAGACCCGACGCATTCGAATACGTGGGCTTGTTTGGGAGAGTCGTGAGCATAATGCTGATTTCCGTGCATTTGCCAAAGACGGCTGGGACGAGTTTCGGGGCTGTGCTTACACAGCAGTACGGCGACCGCCTGCTGCGCGATTATGGTGACTACCCGATCAATACGCCGGTGATCGACCGGCACCGGGCCGCATTGGCCCATGCCGTTGCATGTGCCGCGGAACCTGATCGGTTTGCCGATGTGCCGTGCATTCACGGGCATTTCCTCCCTATCAAGTATTTGCCGCTGGTCGATCAACTCGACGAAGTACGGTTTGTGACCTGGCTGCGCCACCCGGTCGACCGCGTCATCTCGCACTATGAATACTGGAAGCGGAAGTATCAGCCGAAGACAGCCCCGGCCTTGCAACGTCAAATGGTAGAGGAAGCATGGACGCTGGAGCGGTTCTGTCTCGGGCCTGAGATGCGGAATCTGTACTGCCAGTTCCTGTGGGGATTCCCGCTCGACTACTTCTCCTTTGTTGGTGTCACCGAGTATTACAACGAGGAAGTACGAATCTTTGGCCGACAGTTTCTTGATGACGAAGTGGATGCGCAACGGTTGAACACAGCCGACACCGAGCCCCGGCACAGGGAGCCGATTGAGCAGGGTCTGCGAGACCGGATTGCTGAGGAACACGGTGCAGACATGGCGTTGTATTTGCGCGCGTTGGACGCATATAACAAACGCAAGGCAACGTGACAATCGTTATCCCGCATTGAATCAGATACTCGGATGGAAAGGTGGGCAAGGCCATGATCAACGGCGGCGTGGCAACAGTATACGTGTCTGACATGGACCGTGCGGTTGCGTTCTACACCGAGACGCTCGGCCTGAAACTGCAGTTCCGGGCCGGCAATGAGTGGGCCTCAGTTGATGCGGGCGAGGGTTTTGCGATCGGCCTCCACCCCGAGTCGGCGCGCGGGCCGAAGCCGGGTACGAGCGGTGCGATCAGCGTCGGATTGAATGTGACGCAGCCGATCGAGGAAGTTGTGTCCACGCTCGAGCAACGGGGCGTCTCATTCCGTGGTCCCGTCGTCGGTGATGCTGAGGGCGGGATCAAACTCGCGTTCTTCGGCGATCCCGACGGCAACGATCTGTATCTCTGCGAGCAGATTCGGGCGTGAGCGTTGCTCCTGCCATATCTGTATGGGCGATGCCCTCAGGCACGAGGAGTTTCGAAATTTCCCGCTAGCTTTGGCCAATGATCCTGAAACAAGCCGTCTTGACGGTATTGTGACCACAGCAGCCGGGGGCGCTGGCAGGATGACCGGGGACGTGCTGATCGGTTTTCTGCTCGCGGGTTGCGAACTCCTGCATCAGTAGGAGTGTTTGCTTATAGACAATTGTGTGATTGTTGCAGGTGGTCTGCAACCGTTGTCTTATTGATGGGATGGCTCCGTCTTTTCCAGCACAGGGATAAGAAAAATGAGCAAGAGAACAAGCGTCGCACGGATTCACATTGACACGGGTCGACCGCGTACGGCCGGAAAGGTTGGGCTGGGGGCCGCGCTGGCAGTGGCCGCCTCAGTGGTCGTGTCGTCGACGACCGCAGCAGTCGGTCAGGAGGCATCATTCACAGGCCTCGGCTATCTGGACGGTTCAGCCAAGTTGCTCGGAAGTCAGGCAGACGGCCTGTCGTCCGATGGCTCAAAGATCGTGGGCTGGTCCTACGTCTTTGATCGCAACCTCGGGTGGCCGGTCGCTCACGGATTTGTCTGGTCTGAGGCGACCGGCATGCTTGATCTTGGGCTGGCCGACAACGGCGGGCTGGACTCGACCGGGGCGACGGCGATCAGCGACGATGGTTCCATCGTGGCCGGTCAGAACGGGTTTACCAACAACGAAGGCTTCTACGAGATCCGTAACGGGATGTTCTGGACCGATGCCATGGGCGGCAACCCATACGGCACGGTGTTTAATGAAATGCTGGCCATAACAGACCTCACGCCGGACGGAAACGTCATGGTCGGTGCCACGCGCATCCCCGGGCCCTGGCCGATCATCGATAGCGCGTTCTATTACACGCAGGGCGGCGGTCTCGTCGAACTCGGATACTTGCCCGACGGGGTGTACAGCGCCGGCGAAGCCGTCTCGGCTGACGGCAGCGTGATTGTCGGCTACGGCGACGGCGAGGGTGCGATCGCAGCCTTCCGATGGACCGAGGCCACCGGTGTCCAGTATCTCACCGGCCAGGAAACCGGCGTCTACAGCCAGGCGTTTGGGATTACGCCTGACGGGAACACGATCGTGGGTGCCTACGGCCTGCCGTATGAAGAAGCGTGTTACTGGAATCCAGACGATGAGTTCGTCACGATCGGCACACTGCCCGGCTCCCGAAAGGGCTATTCACTCGATGTCTCTGCTGATGCCTCGACGATCGTGGGGTATTCCTGGTGGGACACCGGCGAGAACGAGGCGTTCATCTGGACCCAGGCCGGCGGTCTTCGCTCACTCAAAGAGGTTCTGACTGCCGACTACGGCCTCGATCTGACCGGCTGGACGCTGAGACGCGCCACCGGGATCTCTGACGACGGCTCCACGATCTGCGGCTGGGGCACTGCACCCGACGGGCATATTGAAGGATGGAAGGCTGTGATCCCGGGTGACGCCGTCGGACTCGAACTGGCTGTGGTATCCGAGTGCCCGAATGCCGGGCCCGGCAGAGTCGCATGGACCGGCGGGACACCCGGCGGGCGCGTCGCTCTCGCCTTTGCACGGACGACCGGCAACTTCGTCGTCTCGAACGGCCCGTGTGCCGACACCGTACTCGGCTTGTCATCGCTCGGCCTTCGACTCGTCTTTACATCGACATCCGATGCAAGCGGCAACGGGTCGCAAGGCGGGAACGTGCCGGCAGCCGCATGTGGGTCGTATCTGCAACTGATTGATCTGGAATCGTGCGAGGTCAGCAACGTCGTCCGAATCGAGTAGGACTCGCTTCGTTATACTAAGAGAAACACTCCTTGCGCGCGTCGTTGGGCTATTCCGACGGCGCGCGTTCGTTTTTCCTGGGATCCTGGATCACGTGTGTGCTGTTATGACTCCGTGGCAAGTGCGGTGCCGGCCACAAAGCCGGAGGACCAGGCCCACTGGAAGTTATATCCGCCGATACGCCCGTCGACATCACAGATCTCACCGACGAGATACAGGCCGGGACAGATGCGCGATTCCATCGTCTTAAGTTGCACCTCTGACAAAGGCACACCGCCGGCTGTGACTTCTGCGTGGGTGAATCCTCGGTCGCCGGTGACGGGGATGGCTTGTTCGACAGTTGCCCGAATGAAGGCTCGTCGGCCTGTCCGCGTCATACTGCTCAGTGGCGCGCTTCGTCCGAGATTCGGGACCTGAGCCGTGATGGCTCGTGCCAGGTTGCGCGGCAGGTCGCGTTGTGTCAGTAGTTGCAACGGAGTCAGGCGAGCGATCCGGCGATCGAGCAATGTTTCTTCAAACGTATCAAACGTCTCTCCGGGCAGCCAGTTGATAAGAAGTTGTGTGCCGGGGTCGCCGGCTCGGGCGTCGAGATAATGTCGGCTGACATCGAGGATCACCGGGCCGGACAATCCGAAGTGCGTACACAGCAGCGAACCGGTGAACTCGATGATCTTGGCACCGGTGGATGAGCGGACGGAGACAGCCGCCGGCGTGGCGATGCCCGGGACGGTCCGGACGAAACAATCCGTGCTGACGTTTAGTGGGACGAGCGCGGGGAAGAGTCGTGGTGTGAGTGAGTGGCCCAGCGATCGAGCGAGTTCGTAGCCGTGGCCGTCGGAGCCGGTCTTGGGCAGGCTTTTGCCTCCGGTGGCCAACACGAGTCGTGCTGCACAGTATTTGCGCCCGTCATCCGTGTGACAGGTGAACTGCCCGTCGTCTGTTCGGGTGACGGTCTGAACGCGCCGGGGATACTCGATCTGCACGCCGGACTTCTCCGCAGCGTGAATCAGGGCATCGAGTACGGTGCTCGCTCGATTGGTGACGGGGAACATCTTACCGCTGTCTTCACGCGTCAGTTCAACGCCGATGGACTGGAAGTAATCAACGGTCTGCCGGGCATCAAACCGGCGAATGACTTTGCGTATGGCAGCAGGGGAGGAGCCGTTGTAGGTATGTGGCTGCTCTGTACCGGCTGTATCGGGATCGCAGGTGACGTTGCATCGGCCGCCGCCGGAGACGATGATCTTGGCCCCGATGCGGGCCGCACCATCAAGGACCGTGATGCGCCGGCCTGTGGTGCGCGCTGCCTGGATGGCCGTCATCAGGCCGGCTGCACCGGCGCCGATGATGATGATGAGGTCGGCAGAGGATTGGGTAGTGGGGGTGTGCATCGCAGTGGGGGAGTGTAGGAGGGGGATTGGTCTGATTCGTAGGGTGGGATAAGCGATGGCTTCGGAGCGCATCCCACCGGGATACTCTGCCGCTCTCCCGTAGGGGCACATTGCATGTGCCCTCTTCCTCCTCCTTCGGCAAATGGAAGATGGAGCGGGGAAGGGGGCTTTGATATGTGCTCGCTCAACTCCGGTGGGACGGGCGTCTCGCCCGTCATCTCTTGGATCGACGAGCCGCGCACGTGAGTAAGCGGGCACTTCTCCTCCCTCGCCCGTCAGGGCGCACGAACGTAGCCGGCGGCTTCAGCCGCCGGACAGGCACACGCCACGAGCGAACGCCGCCCGGAGGGCGGACGAACTCATTGCGGTGCAGGCATCCCCTCACCCCAAAGGGGTGGTCGTGCCGCGCAATCGTGGCTTACGCCTGGGATGCCCGCTTACTCACGTGCGCGGCTCGTCGGAGTCAGCCATTGCCGGTGGGATGCGCTCCGGGGCCGTCGCTTATCCCACCCTACCTGTCTACCTCTCTCCCTGCGCATTCCGATACACCCGCCAGGACCAGCCCAGTGATGGATCCATGATATTAATATCACATTCAGCCACCAACTGACGGGCCAGGCTCTCCATCAGGAGTCGTTCCTGACGGCGGCGAGCCAAACGACTCAGTTCATCGCGAACCGCTTCAAACTCGACCGGCTCCGGATGCAGAACGTGGACCAGGCCGACGATCGCATACGACGATTCGAGTTGCAGCACCGGTGACGGCTCGCCGGGCTTCAGGTCGTCGAGTATCTGCCGGATCGCCATCGGATAAGCAGAGTCAGCCACCGAGACCGGGCCGATCAACCCGCTGTTGGCAGCGCTGTCGGCATCGGTGCTGTGCAACAGGGCCAGGTCGGCCAGGCTTTCGCCGGCACGAGCACGGGTCAACAGGGCAACAGCGTCACTTCGGCTTGTGCAGGTGATGATCCGGAGCATGGAGCGTTTGCCGTATTGCTGCAGATACAGTGTTTGCAAGCCGTCTTCGGTGATGGCGACATCGTCCCGAACGACGGCCCGGAGCATCGCGTTGCGCCTGAGCATAGCCGGGAAGCGTGTCGGCCCGAGTCCCCTGCGTGCTTTCAGTTGCTCCAACAAGCGGGCACCAATGTCCCGGTCGGCATCAAGTGAATCCCAGATCAACTCCAGTTCAGCCTGAATGTCGTCGGATGTGACAGCGATCCCTTCGAGCGCGCATCTTGCTTCGAGTGCCTGATCGAGGATGTATTCCTGCAGGGCCGACCCGCCTGCTGACTCAGCCAGTGCCTGCCACAGATCCCCCGATCCGACCGGTGCGTCATCGAGAAGCAGCGGGGGGGCAGCCTGCGCATTGAGATGACTGGCAGTGGAGTGGCCGGCCTCGGCCGCGGATTCCTGTGAGCCTCCCGTCGATGGGGATAGAGATGGAGAACGTGACGGCGAACAGGCAATCGGGCCACACAGCATGGCACCCAGTGCCAGCGTTACGAGGAGCCGCGCTGGGTGTGATCGGCCCTGGGAAGAACCTGCGGTATCTCGATCACGTGCAGCCTGTGAGGGAACCGTAGTGAAACTGTCTGCGTATTTTGCCATTAAGGGATTATTGGGCGTGTGAACCGGGTCAGTGACAATCTGGGCAAAGGATTTGATCCCCGGCCGTCCCCAGCAGTACAAAGAGAGACCGGCCCGTAACCGCAGCAGACGGGCAGTTCTGTATATTGATGTATGTGCTTGTGAAACAGGTACATACGACTGATGGGCGTGCACCATGACAGTCGGCAACGATTCTTCTCCAGTAGTGTGCCCATACTGCGGGCATGTCAGAACAGCGGGTGATCATCCCTCCGGAGGCCCCCAGGCGTTCCGGTGTGATGCCTGTAATGGTGCGCTGGATGAGATGAGTCAGCAGGCGACTCAGAACGCAATGGGGCCCTGGTTTATTCGGGATGAGCAGTTTCCATTCCGACCCGGCTGCAGTTATGCCACCCTGGTCCGCCTGATTGAGCGGAACAAGATCGGCCCGGAGACGATTCTGCGAGGCCCGACGACCAACCAGTTCTGGCAACTCGCATCGCACACGTCATGTGTCGCGCATCTGCTGGGTGTGTGCCATCAGTGCGGTTCTGCCGTCAAGCCGACGGACAAGGAATGCCCGCACTGTCACATCCATTTTCTGTACCGGTCGGATCGGCAGGCACTCGGCCTGATGCCGGTGCACGCGCTGGCTGATGTGGAGCGCTCAGCCGCCGATGCCGATATGGTCGGCCGCAACAGCCACCTGTTGGAACTGGGCCATGAGCACATGATGCACGGCACGGATTCCGGCCGGCCTCGTCGCGGACCCGACGTCCTGCCCGTCGCGGGTGTGGATTTCGACAACGAAGAAGAAGATGACCAGGCCTGGGAACGGGTGGCCGGCGGCTCTCAGGATGTGCCCCCCCCATCAGACGAGGTCGGCTCAGCATGGGCGTCAACTGATCAGGTCTCGCTTGATATCGGTCAGGCACATGACCGGGGCGGGAAACGGGCTGCCTGGATCGTGTGGGTTCTGCCGGCCGTCAACATCCTCGCCCTCTGCACCGTGTTTGCCATCACCCTGGCGGTGGTCTGGCGATCGTTTTCCTCCATGCCGCTTCGCACGAACGCAGCCCAGACCGTGCCGCTGAATCGAGAAACGGACGGTGACGAATGGGGCGCCAATAACACTGATGGCGGCGAGGTCGGCACGCCCGACGCTGCAGAGATGGCAACGATGTTGAAACCGGGTGAGCAGGAGATGGAAACAGCCAGGCAACTGTCCGGCAGTACCCGGCTGGATCTCTTGCGGGAGGCTCAGCGCCTGTTGGGGGTGGTACAGCAGGCTGTCCAGGAGGCAGGCGGCGAACTCCCGGAGGACTTCGACCAGGTGCTGCAACATGTGCTGAGCCGGATCGACGAGGTCACGGCCGAGCAGGATGTCGAGTCGGGCGCCGATGACACCGAAGACGCCGGCGCCTACCAAGATCCATCAGATCCGGACGACGGGGGAGGCGGGGGAGGCGGGTGAGGCAGGGGGATGGTTCGGAGAGAGCCGGCATGTAAAACGTGCGAAATCGGGGGTTATACTGTCTTTGCACGGTACCATGTGCAAGCGACGTTTCCGACGCGGGCTGCTGTGCTCGCTTGCCGGGTGCGTGCTACTTCCAATCTGGAGACCAGACGATGGCCAGGATGATTCGGTTTGACGCAGATCAGCCCATTCGAGTGGACCCGCAGGACAAGCCGGTCTTTGTGTGTGCATGCGGCCTGACGAAAAAGGGGCCATTCTGTGACGGTTCGCACAGCGCTGCGAAGAAGGAGCAGCCGGGACGTTTGTATGTCTACGATTCCGACCGTCAGAACGTCGTTGACGAGCGCGCCGACGATGAGGCATGAAGACCTTGCTCGATGACAGCATCCAGGGAAGCGGTATGAGCACGATGGCACCGTGGATTCGATTGGCTGTGTGTGGGACGGCATTGGTGACGGCGGTCGTATTGGCCGGCTTCATCGGGTTTCACAACGGGTACGCCCAGATTCTGGATCTTGACGGGCTCCAGTATGACCTGGGCCCGGCCGTGGCTGATGGGGTCCGGTTGATCTGGACATCGCCCTGGCGTCTGTTTGAAGCCGGCCTGATCGATACCGCTGCCTGGGGCGTGCTCGTCGGAGTACTGCTGGTTGGCGCAGGGTTTTTCACACTGGCACAGTTCGGTCCGCCGGTTGACCCGCAGGCTGAGGTCAAGCGCAGTGTCCTTGTCGAAACGGCCAGTGCCCTGGGCGCGGCCGTGTGTCTCGTGGCCTGTGCCTTTCAGTTTGCACTCTTGATCCGGCGAGATCACGCCTTTATGACGACCTCCCCGGGCTGGGGGGCCGATGTACTCGCTTCGTGGCTGGAACGCTCCCAGGTCGCTGCAGGAATTGATGTCATTGCCGTGGCTGCAGCCATCATCTGGCTGCTGTTTGCCTTGCGTCTGCGGCTCCCCGGCTGGCTGCGATTGCTCACGGTCACGTGTTCGGTGGTCACACTGGGAGCCGTGTTCATCGGGTGGTGTGTTTCAAACGGGAATGCACTGCATCTGACGAAAGATCGCCCAGTCATCGTCCGGACGGCCGGCGCGCTGCAGAATTCCGGGTTGCTGCTGCTCGGGCACACGTTGACGCACATCGTGGCCGTTACCCCTGATGGGCAACTTGAGTATATCGATCCGCTTGGGGACTATGTGGTCGTGCGTCGCTCAACGGTGGTCGACTTCGTGGCGGTGGCTGAATCGGTGTCGGGGGACGCGACAGGCACTCAAGAGGAAGAGGCGGTTCAGGCGGGCGAGGGAAACTAGAGCCATCCCCTGGCGCGATGCCTGCGGGCCCGTCTGCATGTCAAGATGAGGCCGTTGACGCTGCCTCGGTCATGAGCCGCTTCATCTCCCGGACGGCTTCCTGCATGCCGTGGAATACGGCTCGGCTGACGATGCTGTGGCCGATGTGGAGTTCGTTGAGACCGGGCATCGCAGCGATGTACTGTACATTTCGATAGTTCAAACCGTGGCCGGCATTGCATTGCATCTTCTGATCCAGGACGCATCTGATGCCGTCGCGAATGCGTGCCAACTCCTGCTGCACCGGCGGCAGCAGCGGGTCGCGGTGCTTCTCGAAGGCCAGCGCATAGGGCCCGGTGTGGAGTTCGCAGACATCGAAGCCGGCTTCGGCCGCAGCCTCGATTTGGCTGACCTCTGGGTCAATAAAGGCACTGGCGCGGATACCCAGGTCGTGGAAACGGCTCACGATGGACCGGATTCGGTCACGCTGGCCTGCCACATCGAGTCCGCCCTCCGTAGTGACCTCCTCGCGGCGTTCCGGGACGAGCATGGCCATATTCGGCTGAATACGGCATGCCACGGCGATCACCTCATCCACCGCAGCGAGTTCGAAGTTGAGTTGCGTCTGCACCACCTGGGCCAGACGCTCAATGTCGTGGTCCTGCATGTGCCGCCGGTCTTCACGCAGATGAAAGGTGATCCCGTCGGCACCGCCCAGTTCGGCCTGCACCGCTGCCCAGACCGGGTCCGGTTCGAGCCCTCGGCGGGCTTGCCGGATGGTGGCAATATGGTCGATGTTGACGCCGAGTTCGATCATCGTGCAATAGGCTAGGTCGCACACCGACCGGTTGCTATCACGATGACTCCCCGACATGGCCGATGCATAAGAAATACAGAAGTATGCGCAATCGAGTATGTTCTCTGTTGCCCGACGCTGGACTATGGGGCATAATCCATTTCGTACACTGATCGGGGCTTCCCGTATTCGGAGGCAGATTCATCATGCCGGTTGAATTTCATCAGCGACTCGAACGACTTCATCACGACATTGTGCAGCAGGGGCAGCGGGTCGAAGCGATCATCGACCGCGCGTTCCAGGCCATTTTCGAGTCGAACAAGGACTTGGCCAAAGAGGTCATGCAGGAAGATGACCTGATTGACCGGGTTGATATCGAGATCGAGCGATCCGCCGTCGAGTTGCTCTCAATCGGAGAGACGAATCAGAAGCAGTTGCGGATGGTGCTCACCATCGTCAAGGCGAACAACGAACTGGAGCGGATCGCCGACCTCGGGGCTGATATTGCCGAGCAGGTCGTGTTGATTTCGGATCTGCACGATGAGTTGCCCGGCACCGTCCAGGTGATGACCAACAGCGTCATCGGGATGATCCGGGATGGGAATGCGGCACTGCGAGATCTCGATTCAAGTCTGGCCCGAAACGTGCTGACCCGAGACGATCTGGTGGATGAGTTCAAACGGCGAATCCTCAAAGAAGTCCAGCAACAACTGATTGACAGTGCCTGCTCGGTCGATTTTGCATCGGCGATCTGGCAGATTGCTGCTGCCATCGAGCGGATTGCAGACCATACCACCAATATCTGCGAACAGGTCATCTATGTGGAGACGGCTCAGATTGTCCGGCACACGGTCAGTTCCGGCTGGTCCGATCCGGAGCCGATCTGAATCAGGCTCGACGTGTAGTCGCCCCTCCGGCCCACCCTCACAATACTGTACTGCTCTGATCAATCTGCCGACTGTTGCCGTGAGCAGCGGGCGGCCTGAGCGTGGCTTCTGTGCCAAGCCGAAGCCGCCAGGCGGGGTTATTGCGACGAAGGGAACGGGAATGACGGACATGGAACAGGTGCGGGACCAACTGGCCTCCATCGGGCAGGATCACCTGCTGCGCATGTATCACATGCTGACGCCGGGCCAACAGGGATCGTTGCTCAATCAGATCAAGGCGATTGATCTGGATCAAGTCCCGATATGGGTTCAGCAGTACGTGACCGCCGACGGTGGGGCACATGTCCCGGACCGGGTAGAACCGCCGACCTGGTACCCGCGCGACCCGAATGAAGCTGGCCGGTCCTACGACGCCGATCACTTCCGGGCTGCCGGGGAAGCAGCAATTCGGGCCGGCAAGATTGCCGTTTTCTGTGTGGCCGGCGGGCAGGGGAGCCGCCTGGGCTGGGATGCACCCAAGGGCACGTTCCCGGCCACGCCCATACACAAGAAACCCCTGTTCCAGGTCTTTGCCGAGCAAATCCTCGCAGCGCAGATGCGGTATGGAACGGTCATCCCGTGGTACATCATGACGAGCCCGTTGAACCATCAGGCCACGGTGACCTTCTTTGATGAGCATCAGTACTTCGGGCTGGACCGCGGGACGGTGACGTTCTTCCGCCAGGGTGTGATGCCGTCGTTCGACCTCGAGACAGGGCGCATGCTGCTTGCCTCCTCGTGCGAGCTGGCTGTGAACCCGGACGGGCACGGCGGGTCGCTCCGGGCCCTGTGGGTCAGTGGATCGATCGACGACATGAAGCAGCGCGGGATCGAGCACATCAGTTACATTCAGGTCGACAATCCGCTGGCGCGCGCCGTGGACCCGTTGTTCATCGGGCTCCACCTCACAGCCCCGGATTCATCGGCTGAGATGTCGAGCAAGATGGTTCGGAAGACCGGGCCGTTTGAGAAACTCGGGAATTTCTGTCACGTTGATGGCAAGACAACCATCATCGAATACTCCGATCTGCCTGCCGAACTGGCCGAGCAGCGCGACGACCAGGGGCACCTGCGCTTCGCGGCCGGCTCCATAGCGATTCATCTGATCGGGATCGGGTTCATCGAGCAGTTGAACGCTGCAGCCTCAGGGTTCGGCCTGCCGTTTCATCGGGCCGTCAAGGCCGTCCCGTATTACGATCTGCAGACCCAGCAGTTGATTGAGCCGTCAGAGCCGAATGCAGTGAAACTGGAGATGTTCGTCTTTGATGCACTCCCGCTGTGCCGGTCTTCGATTGTCCTCGAAACGGACCGTGGCGAAGAATTTGCCCCGATTAAGAATCCCTCGGGTGTCGATTCGGCCGAGAGCGCCCGTGCCCTGCAGTTGGAACGGGCTGCCAATTGGCTGGAGCAGGCCGGCGTCAAGGTCGAACGGGATGATGCGACCGGGCAGCCGCTGGCAGCCATCGAGATCAGCCCGCTGACCGCCCTGGAGGCAGCCGATCTCAAGCAGACCACACTGCCGACGTCAATCAGCGCCGGCGATACCGTCGAACTGTAGTGTTCGGGATTGAACAGGTGCTCATGCGCAGCACATGCCGCACATCCAGGATATGGGATTATTCGCGACCGGATTCGGATTGGCCAAATGGGTCTCGAACAGAGTGCGGAGGCCCGACGGCGCTCGGACCGTAGATGATGGCGTTCTTGCCGGAGGCTTTTGCCCGGCAGGCAGCCCGGTCGGCATGCTCGTACAACTCGCCGGGGGTATGCCCATCCCAGGGGAACGAGGCCAGGCCGGCCGAGATGGTCAGTGGCCCGGGAGCCTCGCCGCCGAGTTTCGGGAACTTGTGGGCTCGGATCTGCTCCTGGAAACGCTGGGCGATGTGCTCGATCGCATCCGGGTGCGGGGTCGTGCCGTGTCGTGAGCCGGCCGGGTCATAGAAAATAACGCCGAACTCGTCCCCGCCGAGGCGACAGACTTTGTCACAGGGGCGGACGACGGAACTCATGAGACGAGCCGTCTCAATGAGAATCTCATCACCGGCCGAGTGCCCGTAATGATCGTTGTACGTCTTGAAGTTGTCGATATCGAAGACCAACAGCGTCAAAAACTGGCGATGCGTGCGGGCCTGAGTCACGGCCGTATCAAGAAACGAGTCGAAGAATCGTCGGTTGCCGATCCCCGTCAGGTCGTCGGTATACGCCATTTCGCGCAGCCGGGTTACGCGAGCGTGCAGGCGAAGCCAGCACCCGAGCCAGCGGGCTGCTTTGGTCAGTTGCGCAATGCAATCCGGGTGGGTGAAATCACTGCCGTGGGCCACGAGGTGACCGAATGACTCGTGATCGCATGAGACGGCGATTGCCAACTGCTGGGGTGAGCCGGCACGAAGGACCGACTCGTCAGTCACATGTTGGATCGACGTGGAACCGAGTTCGGACTGGATGCGAGTCAGTGCATGATCGCGCAGATTCTCCGGCTGGTTCAGCAGCACCTCAACCATCTCGATATCCGACCAGGGATCAATCCCGGGAATCGGGTCATGCTGTCTTTGGGTCGGCACGTCATGCAGGGCGTCAGAGGCATCGACCGGGGCCTGAAGTTTCGGGAACCGAGGAGATGCCTTCGGTGCCGGCCGTTCGATCTGAGGCTCGGATTCAGTCTCCGGTTCAACAGGTCCCATGTCCGGCTCATCCTCGGCCGGTGCAACATCCGGTTCCACCACACTCGATACGGGTGGTACGTCCGGCACGCGCTCCGGCTCCTGCTTCAATGCTGCAGGCCCCGGCGGATCGGCCGGAACCGGGTCCTCCTCCTGAGTCGGCGAGTAGTCCATGTCAAGATCGGCGACGTCGACGTGTGATGCGATGCGGCCGGCTTCGTTGATGGCCCGCTCGAGTTGCAGTGCGGTCAGTGGGGTGAGGACATAACTGTCAAAGCCATCGGCCAGGGCGTCGGATGCCCGAGGCTCCTGGTCCAAATCCGAAACCACGATGAGGCTGACCGATGGGTCAATCCGTCGCACCGCCGCAGTAAACTCAACCGTGTCGGTCCCGAGCGCATCAATCGAGCAGATGACCGCATCCGGTGCTGCACGCAACTCCGTGACGGCCAACTCACCGAGCGCATCGTAAATCGACGGCAGCACCGTGACAGGACGGGCCGCAGCCTCCGTGACTGTAGCGGCAGCCTGGGATCCCACGACCAGGAGCCGACGGCGATATGAGTCGCCATACTGGTTCCCCATCGTCCCGCTTACTTCCGATGCAGCCTCGGGATCATTCAGCTGCAGTGGATCGGATTGATGGTTTCGGTTGACCATCATCATCATCATCATCTCACGACTCCGATTCCGGATCATCAGGACTCAGAAGCATCGCCAACTCCTCACTCGTGACGGCTTCATCGGGATCACTCTCATCGGACTTGGGCTTGAGTTGCGGCTCGAGTTCCACTTCGTCGTCCGGGGCTTCCGCCCGGTCGATGTGGCGACCGTTGCCGTTTGTCTGCTGGTTCATCTCGGGCTGCGGCCGTGCCTCATCTTCATCAAACACCGGCCCATCCGAATCGTCGGTGTCTGATTCCCCGGGGTGCAGCCGCAACGGCGGCGACACGGGCACGGGGTCGTCGGGCGGGGGCGTGGTCACAGGGCGCGGCTTTGGCAGCCCGACCGGTCTCGTGTGGATTTCCGGAACCGGATCCTCGCGGTCCTCTGACACACCTGCCTCATCGAGCGGCGGCGATGCCATGGGCCCCAGCCTGGGATTCCCATGCGGGTCATAACACCATCGAAGTACATTCGGATAATACCGGGCCACAGCACCATTCAGCGCCGGCGAGGCATGAATCCGGTGCGGCTCGACCATCAGCAGGATCATCGGCGTCCGCTCCGGCAGTTGCGGCTGATCGTCGTGCTCATCTGGATCCTCGTCATAACACGCGGACCACTGCTGCCGGTACTCGATCTCGCTCAATCCCAACTCAGCCATGACGGCCGATGGGCTGGAAACGGTTGTCACAACCAGGTTTCTTGCTCTCAGCGAGGACATGAGTTCCTCGGGCGCTGCGGCCCCATGCGAAAGCAGCACAATGCAGCGCACGTCACCGCCAGCCCCAAAGCGGGCCGATGATGCTGAACCGGTATGGTCGTGCGCTCCCGGCACCATCTCACCTTCCTCGTCCTGTGATACCATACCAAGTCTATCGCGTTTGTGTTGCCCTGACACACAAAAACCCCGCCGGACTGTTCGCCAGAATGGAGATCACCTGTACCCGAATCCTGTCCCGGAGCGAATTGACCGCGATAGGATGAGCCGGAGTCCGGCCTGACAGACGAAGTCGAAGTCTGCCTGGATTAACACGAGCCCGTGCCATTGACGAGGAGATATACCGATGCGACATCCATCTTTCCTGTGCATTGCAGCCGCCTTCTCAATGGCCCTCGTGAGTATCACCGGCACAGCGATGGCAGTGCCGCAGCATGACCCGCTCGACGAGGCCCTGTCTCAGGCCGGTCTGCAGCGGGCTGATCTGGGCTGGCGACCCAAAGGATACTGGAGCGGGTACCCGGCTGATATCCCCTACAAACTTCGGCAGTTCGACGATCTGTTGGCTGAGCCTCTGGCCAATGTGTCGTACATGCGGACGATGGGGAATGCAGCCCGGCTGTACCTCGACCCGGCCACACTCGATGAGCCGATCGGCGGCGCGATCGCCGGCAACATCTATCAGGCCGTTCATCGACTCGGCGTCGTGCGAAAGACGGGGGTCTTCCGCTCCTATTCGTGCAACCTGACTGCCGAGCCGACACCGCTGTATGAAGCGATGATTCAGTTGTACGGTCAGGCCGGTCGGGAAACACGCTTCATTACATTTGGGCAGGAGTCTCCCTACCCCATGCTCGAAAAGGAACTGGCTGCCGAATGTGCCAACGTGCCGGACCCGATCAATCCGATTCTCGGGCGGCTGGTCCTTGATGTACTCGATGCACACCACTGGGCATCATTGTCGTTTCGAAATGTCACACTCGAGCAGCGGACGGTGGTCGCCCAGCGGTTGAATGTCGGTGAGGAGATGACCGATGCGCTGGAGTACTGCCCGGAGTTTGATGATGTGTCCAACGCGTGGGATGAGCCGAGCATGTGGTATGCCGGCCTGAAGTGCGCGGAGGCATTGGATCGGGCTCGTGCCGGGTTGAAGGCAGCGATGGCCGAAGGTGCCGTCGGCGACTTCTCATTTGACTGGGAATCACCGTTCGGCTGGGTCCGCATTCGGGGGGCCGGGGATGATACGGTCGATGGCAACAACGCGTTACTCATCGTCGATCTTGGTGGCGATGATGTATACACCGGCTCCGCAGCATCCAGCAATGCCCAGCGGCCGATCGGTCTGTTGCTCGATCTGGAAGGCAATGATCAGTACGGCGGGACGCTGTGCACGCAGGGAGCGGGCATCACCGGCATCGGCATGTTGCTCGATGCAGAAGGTGACGATCGATACAGTGCGAAACACATGTCACAGGGCGTCGGCCAGTTCGGCCTCGGCGCGTGTATCGATCTGGAAGGCGACGATGTGTACAACGCCGGCTACTCGTCGCAGGGATGCGGGTATTTTGGGATCGGGCTGTGCCTCGATGCAGAAGGCGACGATGAATATCGCCTGCTGGCCGACGGGCAGGGGCTGGGGGGCGTGGCCGGCGTCGGGGTGCTGGCCGACCGGGAAGGCAATGACCTCTATTACGCCGAGCCGAACGGGGCGATCTCCGGGCGGTTCTCCTATCACTCGGAGAAGAAGATGTCAGTCTCCAATGCCCAGGGCTGTGCGCTGGGTCGTCGCGGCGATGGGGGTGACGGGCACTCCTGGGCCGGCGGCATGGGGGCGCTGGTCGATCTCGAAGGGGACGACCGGTATGTCTCCGGCAACTGGAGTCAGGGAACCGGCTACTGGTTCGGCATGGGGTTCCTGTATGACGGCGACGGCAATGACTCCTATCGAGGCAGTGTCTGGTCGCAAGGGGCCGGCGCACACTTCTGCATCGGCGTGATTGTCGACGACGGCGATGGCAACGATCACCACTTGGCCGCGGAAACGAGTACGAACTCACTCGCATTCGGGCATGATTTCGCCGTGGCCATGCTTCTTAACATGGGCGGAAATGATATCTATGAGTTGCAGGGCGGCGGGATGGGGATGTCGATCAATCGCTCGGTGGCAATGCTGATCGATGCCGGGGGTGATGACATCTACAGGATGGCAGCCGACTCGGTTCCGGGGAGCGCCCGCTATGATGCTGCACGCTTTGCCGATTGGTCGGGGTACTCGACCTACTTTGCCGATGCCTCGTCGGTAGGCCTCTTTCTCGATGCCGGAGGGCATGACAGTTATGAAGTGGCCCGCGTCATCCCTGAGCATCATGCGATTCACATGCCGTCGGCCTTTGCTGAGCGATTGGACAAACAAAACGAGTCGGTACTCGACATCATGCACATGCTGGACGGCTGCGGGAACAACCGGAAGTGGGGGGATGGGCCGGATTCTGCCAACTGGGCCGTCCGGAACTTCGGGATCGGCGTTGATACCGAGACCGACGCTGTGATTAACTGGTTGCCGATCCCATCAAAACCTGTAGGCGGCAAGGTCAGGCCATAGACACGGTACTTGTCCGGGAATTAGCCGCGAGGCGAAGTCTTGTAGGTCAGGTCAACGCTGTCCGCAGCGGCAGACCTGACACCGTATTCGTTCGAGAGTTAGCCGAGCGCGAGCGCCCGATTGTCAGCGATCCGAGGTTGACAGCCCTGTTCAATCAGCGCCGGGTGTGCAGCAGTGAAAAAATCCGCTCAACCGTCAGTTCCTCCAGATCAGCACACGCATCATCAACCCCCGCAAGGTTCCCCTCCCCGTGCGCCGCGGTCAGGCCGATCACTCTCATTCCGGCTGCCCGGGCTGCCTCGACACCTGATTGGGCATCCTCAATGACGATGCAACGTGATGGGGCAATATTAAGTGCTGCTGCAGCCTTGAGAAAAACTTCCGGATCCGGTTTTGAGGCACTGATGTCATTGCCGTCAACGAGCGCATGCAATCGATGGCGAATACCAAGCCGGTCGACAATCATCCCGGCATTCTTGCTCGATGATGCAATCGCCATTCTCGCACTGTGTGCTGCCAGATCATCAAGCAGATCGGCAGCACCGGGGGCGAGGTCGTCGGGACCCAGCCCGGCAAGGCGACGGCGATAGTCCGCATTCTTCTCGGTCGCCATCGCCAACTTCTCATGTTCTGAGAACGTGCGTGATGTGCCTTCCAGGATAATGTCCAGGCTCTCCAGTCGGCCGATGCCGCGCAGGCGATGGTTGATCATTCGATCAAATGGGATTTTATGCTTCGCTGTCAGGGCGAGCCAGCTCTGGTAGTGCAACTCGTCAGTCGTGACGAGGACGCCATCCAGATCAAAGATCACCGCACAGGGCGAAGATGGATGCGTTGACATCATGGCTCGGTCACCTGCCCTTCAATGGTCCAGGAGCCGCCTGCATTAATAACAGTCTCAGCCTGCTCACGACCGAGAATCCGAATCGGCAACGCCCTGGCACCGTCTCTGTTCTCAATCACCAGTCGATATGCACCGTCCAGTGTCGCGCTCGATACGGCGATCCGGACCCTTTGCCCTCTCCAAACGAGCGGGACTGCTACATGCTGCCACGCCTTTGGCAAACGAGGCTTGAGAGTGAGTGTATCGGCCCACAAAGCCGATTGATGCCCGAGGAAGCCGAAGACGATTGCCTGCCAGACCGCGCCGGCATTGGCTATATGAATGCCCTCGGCTGCCTCATGCAAGTCCAGACGCGAGCACTTCAGCCAGTACTTCCAAGCGTCCTCCACCAAGCCGAGTCGACAGGCAATGATGCAGTGAATGCCGGCCGACAGCGAGGAATCGTGTGTCGTGATCGGCTCGTAATACTCCCAGGCCGTGCGAACCTGGTCATCGGTGAAGTCGCGCGGAAACGCTGCCATCAGCATGAGAACGTCTGCCTGTTTCGGGCAACGGGACGCATACACCTGCTCATTCGCTACCTGTGAGGCAAATGTCCGTGACCGGTCCGTCCACAGCAAGTCGAAATCGGGATCAAGCATCTTATCGAAGCCGTCACATTGAAGGATCAAACCCAGGTCATCCGGATGAGTCAGGATTGGGAGTTCTCGTGCCCGCTGAGCAAAGGCATCACACTCAGATTGGTCGGCGCCGGCAGCCCTCCCATACTGCGAGGCAAGTCTCAGATTGAACGCGACCATGTGATTCGTGTACGCGTTGTTGTCACACAGCGGCGTGTACTCGTCCGGTCCCATGACGTCACACAGCCCGGTACTCGCATCCGTACGCTGCATCCAGAATCGTGCAGTCTCCACCAGCACCCGCCCCGCCGCACCGGACCAGAAAGGCGCGTGCTCTGCTGCTGTCGTACAAGTCGCCGCCGCGTAATGTGCCAGACCGTACACGACATCAGCCGTCACATGGAGTTCGTGATCTGCGTACTTCGGGCTCGGGCAACATTCGTTGCCAAGATGATCCGACTCCCACGGGTAGCACGCGCCGGGTAGGCCGTGTCGTCCTGCATTCTCCATCGCAGCGGCTAGAGTATTAATACGGAAGTCCGTCAGGGTGGCTGCCAAATGCGGTCGCGTGTACACGTAGTACGGCAGGAGAAACATCTCGGTATCCCAGAAGAAGCGACCCCAATACGCCTCACCTGAGTAGCCCTTCGCATCAACAGCAACCCGCGAGTCGTTCGGCACATGCACGCGCTGGAGGTGAAAGAGCGAGCAACGTACTACACACTGGCAGTCACAGTCGCCGTCATCCCGTTTACAATCCTCGGTCGTCCCGATTGTAATATCGGCTGCATCCCAGTGCTGCTGACAGGCAGCGACATGCTTCTGCAACTCCTGTTCATAGGTGTACTTCGCACTGTGATGGACAACGTCAGCGGCAGACCGTCGATCGGCCGGGTCGCGGCTGGTGGTGATCGCTGTGCGCTTCTCAACGCTGCACCTGGACTTGGGAGTCACGTCAATATGAAAGACGAACCCTCCACAGCGAACCGAGGATACAGGTTGCAACACACACGCAGCGCCGATCACAGCATGGCAGGACGCGATCGTCACCGTGTCATCCCGGTCAGTCCGGACCGAACAGACGACTGTGTCCGGCTCATCAAACGCCCAGCCGATTGAAGTGAAGTGGTCGTAGCCATTGGTATGTACCGACGCGTCAATGGCCGATCGGAGTTGGAGCGTGCACGGCAGATCCGATTCGATGGTCACCCGCTGCAGGCACAGCCGTTGTTGCTCATCGGCTTTCGAGATGGTGCGCTCAAAGGACAAGCGCAGCACATGCCCGGACCGAGTGTGCCAGGTGAGCGTGCGGGTCAGCACAGCCCGTTTGAGATCGAGTACTCGCGAGTAGTCCCTGATTCGGTTTTGCTGCATGTCGAGCCATTCGCCATCCACAATCGGCATCAGCCCGAGAAACCACGGCAAATTAATCAGTTCAGTATTGAGCAGTGGATGGGTGCCGTAGATTCCGGGGACAAATGTCCCCCAGCGCGAAGTGGGGTGCGGCATCTGTTCACTGGTCACATCGGCCGGCGTCCGCGTGTATGGATCGTTCTGCGGGCAGCCGGTCAGATGCTCCTCGAACGAACCGCGGACGTGCAGCAGACCGTTGCCGAGTGTGAACAGGCCCTCGGCTGCTTTGGCAGTTGCGGGGTTGAAGGCGGATTCGGTAATGGACCAACTGTCGGCAGAGCGTCTCATGGCATGCAGGCTCCGGGTGCTCGGATGGCGCACCATCATAGCAACAGCCATTTTCACATCGACGAAGCCGGATCCTCCGGCAATGTGACTTGTGTGCCGGTCAAAATGCCTGTATCCTGATGCTGCCTGGGAGCGGGCTTATACTTGGCAAATGAATCACTCGCATGGGCGCAAGGAGTACCGCAGCATGATTTCACGATTCCATACCCTCACACTCGCTGTCGGGACCGTCTTCGCCTGTGGAGCTATGGCCGGCAGCGCGCCGACCGACGACTCGCTGTTCGAAGCCCCGGCCCGGCTCAAGGCCGGGGACGGGTATATCGACACCGATGTCGGCCACGCTGCGCCGTATCTCTACGACTTCAACCGCAACGGCAAGGACGATCTGCTCGTCGGCCAGTTCGGCGAGGGCAAACTGCGGATCTACCTGAACCGGGGCTCAAACGCTGAGCCGGTGTACGGGGCTGATTTCCAGTGGTTCAAGGCGGATCATGAGTTCGGCACCGTCCCCTCGGGCTGATGCGTGGGATTCAGTCCACAGTTGGTGGACTTGAACGGCGACGGGCATGACGACATCATCAGCGGCTCCTACTGGCCGGGCACCATCTATGTCTTTGACGGCACGGGAAAAGGCGAATATGCCAAAGGCCGTGCACTCACAGATGCCTCCGGACGGGAACTGAACCCGGGACCGGAATGGGAGTCTGAAGACGAGCCCCAGATGCAAAGCCTCGCCTCCGTGCCGTTTGCGTATGACTACGACGCTGACGGTGACTTTGATCTGATATCCGGCAACATCGAGGGTGGCGTGATCCTGATTGAGAACGTCGGCACCGCTCATGCGCCGAAGTTCTCAGCCGACCGTGTCAGGATCCAGGCCAACGGGGCGGATCTCATGGTCAACATGGGCGACTCCGGGCCGGTGGTGGCCGACTGGGATACCGACGGCAAGCCGGACCTCATCGTCGGGGCCGGCGACGGATCCGTCACCTGGTTCCGGAATACCGGGTCCCGCACGGTGCCCGTGTATGCAGAAGGCGTCGAGTTGATCGATGCGATGCCGATGGAGGGCGACGGCTCTAACTACATGCTCGAACCCGGGCAACAGCCGGATCGTGCCGGCACGCGAACGAAGGTGTGCGTCACGGATTACAACCGCGATGGGCTGATCGACCTGCTGGTCGGGGATGTCCGCTACCAGAGCCGACCCGAGCCGGATCTGACCGATGAGCAGATCGAGTTACGGGATCGATTGCAGGCCCGACTTGACGAACTGAATGCAGCGATCGGTGCCCTCTACGAAGCGGAAGCGGCAAAGGCAAACGCTGAAGGCAACGTCAATGCGCCAATCCGGATTGAGCCGGACGATGAGCGCGTGGCAGATCTGTATGGGGAGATGGGTGAACTGAGCGATCAGTTGGCGCCGCTCCAGGCCGGCATGGACATCCACGGCTGGGTGTGGTATTACCAGCGCAAACCTGCCGACAATGATGTGTCGCCCAAGACGGCACAAGTCGGCATGGGGGCTGGAGGCTGACCGGGCCTTCTGTGTCTCAAGGTGGTACTGAAATGCAAGTCAGGTTACAAAGCCGCAGGCTGTGCGCACCCCTGTGCCGGTCTGCGGCTGCTCTTTTGATATGTACGGCCGCCGCAGTGTCCGGATGCTGTTCGTCGACATGTCCCGTCAATGACGACGACACGTCGCAGGCCCGTCCTGAGCCTCAGCGGCTGTGGCAGGTCCTGTTCGGGGACGGCACGGGCCTGTCGCAATGGGTGACAACGACCGGTGATCCGGTAATCGGCTGGGTGATCCAGGACGATCCGCTGGCGATCACACCCGGCGAAGGTGAGCCGACGCTCTGCATTGTGCCTGGCAGCGGTAGCATCATGACGCGAGAGACATTCTCAGACTTCGAGTTCCATCTCGAGTTCATGGTGCCGACCGGCTTACCCGACGATGTCACCGGTCAGAATCGCGGCAACAGCGGCGTGTATATCCAGCGAAGGTATGAAGTGCAGATTCTGGATTCATATGGCCTGCCGCCGGGGAATCGTGATTGCGGGGCAGTGTACAATTTCAAAGCCCCGGCTGTCAACGCAAGTAAGCCGGCCGGCCAATGGCAGACCTATGACATCACATTCCACGCACCCACGTGGTCATTTGAAGATGATGGCAGTGGGGGGCGGACGGCGGTCAAGGCCGCCAACGCTCGCATCACCGTGTATCACAACGGCAATCTGATTCACGATGATGTTGAAGTGCCCAACAAAACCGGCGCCGGTTCGCCGGAGGGCCCCGAACCCGGGCCGATCCTGTTGCAGGATCATGGGAATGCAGTGCGGTTCCGGAATATCAGAATTCGGGAGTTGCAGTATATCAACCACTAAAGCCTTGCCTGCTTCTGGTAATTATCGCGCTACATACATAACCTCACT
Organism: Planctomycetota bacterium; assembly: GCA_013112555.1. Lineage (GTDB taxonomy): Bacteria > Planctomycetota > Phycisphaerae > Phycisphaerales > UBA5793 > PNC21. The sequence continues at coordinate 99,092 of JABFGK010000001.1, forward strand.
CAGGCCGAGGTTATGCGCGAGCCTACATTAGGTATCTCCCGCCAATGTCCAATAGCAATTGCCTGCCCATAAGGGCGCTCGGGCACACCTTCTTCCAGTTGAGGAAAAGTGTTCTCTATCATTACACCTACTACATAGCCATTTGCATCTACTAATGGTGCACCACTTAGTGCCGGTCCACTTGGGAATGAAACGGTGAAATATTTAACGCCTACGTAACTACTTAATACAGATTCTATTCTTCCGACATGCATGACCATACCAGTATCACGATATGGAATTCTAGGGAATCCAATGGCAGCTACGGCTTCACCTACTTCCGGCAACCGCTCTTGTGTTAATATGTACGTGCTCGGGTGACCTTCTGGCAACTGCACATTAGCAACTGCTAGGTCCACTCCGCCATTCTTGTCCCACCTCCATCGGACTGATTCAACAGCCACTGGCGAATCGAATGGATATACTAACTCAAGGCTATAGTAGGGATCATGCTCCTCTGTTGCTTCATGGCACACATTGTGCCCAGCAGTGAGGATGGAGCTGGGGCCGATACGAAATGCGCTGCCAAAGCTTTCGGTTCTCTGCCGTTGATTGCTACGCCTTATCAGAAAAACCGCAGCTTCGTAGCGCTTTGCCCATAAGGCCCAGTCAGGTTCGCGCCGGCACAACCGCCTGATTGGCTGGCTGACATAATTACATGGTTGTACTGGATCCGGCCCATCAAAGTTCGGTATCCTTTTCGCGTTGAGTAGTAGCTTGCGATAAACATGATCGTGCTCGCCACGAATCATTCTTAGGAATGCCAGCTTGCCTCTGACGACATTTAGAATCCACGGCGCCGGGTCATCGCAAACTAGCTGACTTGTGCATGAGGCGTACTTCTCTGCGGATGGCAACGGGATATAACCAAAAGTTGTGGATGGAGGCGTGAATGAAAAAGGCGGCGTACTCTGGGTTTGTTGTAGTTGCTGCTGCAAACCCCCCAGCGGCCCACGCGGGCCAGGAGTACACCACCATGACAGAGACTATGACCGACTCACTGCCATTTCCAATGACCACCGGCACTGCCGCCCCCTCCGGCTGTCGCGATGTGCTGGGCGACATTCTGCGTCAGGGGGCTCAGCGGCTGCTGGCCGAGGCCGTCGAGGCCGAGGTGGCGACCTGGATCGAGGCCCGTGCTCATCTGGTCGACGAACGGACCGGCCACCGGCACGTGGTCCGCAACGGCCATCTGCCGGAACGCACGCTCGTGACCCAGGTCGGGCCGATGACGGTCAGACAGCCGCGGGTGCGGGATCGCCGACCGGCGGGCCAGGCCGAGCAGTTTACCTCGGCGATCCTGCCTCCTTACCTGCGCAAGAGCAAGGCGATCGAGGAACTCATCCCCTGGCTGTATCTGAAGGGGATCTCCACCGGCGACTTCGGTGAAGCGTTGCAGGCTCTGGTCGGATCGCAGGCGGCCGGCCTGTCGGCGGCCACCATCACCCGCCTGCTCGAGTCGTGGCAGGAGGAACATCACACGTGGTCGAAGCGCTCATTGACTGACAAACAGTATGTGTACGTCTGGGCCGACGGCGTGCATTTTAATATCCGGCTGGAGGAAGATCGGCAGTGCATACTCGTGCTGATGGGAGCCACGCCGGAAGGGAAGAAGGAACTGATTGCGGTGACCGACGGCTATCGCGAGAGTGAACAGTCATGGAAGACGCTGTTGCTGGATCTGAAGTCGCGCGGGCTGGAGATCGACCCGAAACTGGCGACCGGCGACGGGGCCCTGGGCTTCTGGAAGGCGTTGCCGCAGGTGTTCGGTACGACGCGCAGCCAGCCGCTGCTGGGTGCACAAGACGGCCAACGTGCTGGACTGCCTTCCCAAACGGGTGCAGCCGCAGGCCAAGCGGATGCTGCACGAGATTTACATGGCCGCGACGAAGCGGGAGGCGGAGCAGGCGTTCGACCTGTTCCTGTCGACCTACGAAGCGAAGTACCCGAAGGCGACGGCCTGCCTGGCGAAGGATCGCGATCAGTTATTAACATTCTACGACTTCCCGGCTGAGCACTGGATCCACCTTCGCACGACGAACCCGATCGAGAGCGTGTTCGCGACCGTGCGGCTGAGACACCGACGCACGAAGGGCAACGGGAGCCGTCGGGCGTGCCTGACGATGGTGTTCAAGTTGATGCAGAGCGCCTCGAAGCGCTGGCGGGCGTTGAACGGTCCCGCCCTCATCCCCGATGTGATCGCCGGCGTCGTGTTCGCCGACGGAATCAAACCCACGGAGGTCGCCGCCTGATTGATCATGTCATTCATGCACACTCGATACACAACTCTTGACAATAACCCGATGGCAACAAACCAACAGTACTACACGAATGTATTAGCGCGCGCAACTGACGCACATATGACCGCCTCACGTTTACAACTTCATTGACCACTAAACCAGTAACTGTCTGTCGACGCAGGCGTGAGCGAAGGCGTGTTTTGCCCTCTCTAATAGTGAAGCCGTGCTCGGCTAACAGATCCCGAAGCACTACACCAACTTCGCAAGTGTCATGTTCATCCTGTCTGACAATGTCGGAAGGAAAGGTACGGAGATTGGTGGACAACGTGATGTCATCTGCATAGCGAGTGTATGTTAGGCGGTTATTGCTTGCCATCTGCAGCATTGCAGAGTCCAATGGCCCACAGACCATATTCGCAACAATAGGCGAAGTTGGAGCCCCTTGTGGGAGATGGCCATCATCGTGGCAGGCAAGCTGCGCAAGTACGCTCGCGGCAGGTGGAGCGACACCATAGGGTGGCGACTGGAGGATGCCGCGCACTCTGCCGAAGTGAATTGATGGGAAGAAGTTGTCTAGATCGATGGTGAGGACATGTTGTTTACAGACGTGCGGGTTAGCATTGTTGGCAACGGACCTGCCAAGTACAAAACCAGTTACACAGGGCTTTGCAGCGTATATTAGTGTTAGTATTCTTAGAAGCTTGTCTTGAAGTATGCGGAGGGGGATCGGTGGTACGCAGATGCGCCGTGTGCCGCCATGTGACTTTGGCAAAGAGCGTTCTTTGTACTGGCAGCGGACTTTGTCCACGTAGAGGTACCATCGAAGTGAGCGTGGTTGTATCTCAAGCAGGTCGGCAACATCTTCCAGAGCACGTAGTGCACGAAACTTGGTGCGAAGTTCATTATCCGATGCTCGTAGGAAGGGCTGAGGTTGAGAATGCAAAAGCGGCAAGGCCGAAGTCCTCCGGCATTCTGCCTCCCGCCCGGAGCAGCCTGCGTGACGCAAGGCAACTGGGCAAGCTGATGTAGGAAACAAGCACGTTGCCGGTTGCGGATCGCAACCGAAATCAATTACCGGTGAAGCCTCGGCCTGCCGTAAGAAAAGTATAGCTGGTGTTGATAGGGTAGGTCAAGGGCCGGCCTTGAGAAGCAAAGTGAGTTTTCATGTTGCACGGATGCCGAGGAACCGGTCCGGGTGCCACGAGTGATCCGAGCGTGAACGAGGGCTAACCGTGTTCAGGAGGCACCCCCGCGCGTCACGCTCGTCGCTCGTGCGGTGTATGCATGCACGTCCGGCAGTAGGAATTAATTCCTACTGCCAGTCCTACAAGCCTCGCGTGTCAGCATGCGGGACTGAGCCCGGAAGGGCTCAGATCATGTAGCGCCCGCTCCCTCTTGGTCGTGGCCAGTCGGAGTGGGGCGCATGCCCTTCGACGATGCTCAGGCTCTTCGACAATGTGCCCCTACTGTCCGGCCAGGATCGTGTACTTCACACCCTCCTCCGCCGTGAACACGATCAACCCTGCTTCCGTCCGTGTCATCGGCACGGCGGCTGCATCATCATCACTTCCCGCACGAATCACTACGCCCTCCATCACAGCCACCGGCACGCGCACATGACACGGCCCGGTCTCTTGCGCACTGATCCGTGCGCGGGTTAGCTGCCCCTCTTCCCACGCAATATCCACCTCGTACCCGCCCCGTGCCTTCAGCCCCTCCACCTGCCCGCTCGGCCAGGCAGCCGGCAGCGCCGGCAACAAGTCAATCACCCCCTCATGGGATTGCAGCAGCATCTCAGCCATCCCGGCCGTCCCGCCGAAGTTGCCGTCAATCTGGAACGGCGGGTGATTGTCAAACAGGTTCGGGTGTGTCGACTTGGCCAGCAGCAGACGCAGGTTGTCGTGGGCAAAGTCGCCGTCCCGGAAGCGAGCGCCGAAGTTAATCATCCACGCCCGTGACCACCCGGTATGGCCGCCACCATGCTGTAGCCGATAGTCGAGTGACTTCTTCGCAGCCGCGGCCAGTTCGGGTGTGCCAAAAACGGAAATCTGATTCCCCGGGTGAAATGCATACAGATGCGACATATGCCGATGCCCCGGTTCTGCTTCGTCGTACTCACGGTCCCATTCCATCAGCCGCCCGTCCGATCCGATCCTGGGTGGTGACAAGTCAGTCAACGCAGCACGCACATGATCAAGAAACGCCTGTTCATCGGAATCAGCCTTGTTGAATCGACCCAGCGCTTCGGCGGCCTCCAGCACGTTGGAAAACACCTCGTGGATGATCTCCTGGTCCATCGCCGTACCCATTGACAGACTGTGGCGGGTGCCGTCGAGAATGTAGGTATTCTCGGGCGACGTCGTCGGGCCGGAGACAAGCAGGCCGGTGTCGGGATCGGGTGTGAGCCAGTCGAGATAGAACGTTGCCACCTCACATAAGAAGGGGTAGGCCGGGTCAGCCAGGAACTCGTGATCGAGCGTGTAGCGATAGTGTTCCATCATGTGGGCCGAGCACCAGCCGGCACCATGCGGCCACATCCCCCAGACATTGCGCCCCTGCACTGCCGACCACATCCAGGCATCGGTCACATGGCCGAAGGCAATGCCGTCGCATCCGAAACTGCGGGCCATTTCACGGCCGGTCGGCACGCACCCTTCCAGCAAATCGAACATCGGCAGATGACATTCCGACAGGTTTGTTACCTCGGCCGGCCAGTAGTTCATCTGCAGGTTGATATTAAGGTGGTAATCCGCGTTCCACGGCGCTTCGATGTGTTCGTTCCACAGACCCTGCAGATTGGCCGGCATCGTGCCCGGCCGCGATGAACACATCAGCAGATACCGCCCGAACTGAAAGTACAGTGCTTCCAATCCCGGATCAACCGCACCTTCGACCTGTTGCAGGCGTGCGAGGCGCTGGTCGGTGGGCAATGAGACAAGGTCAATCTGGTTGCCGTTATCATCGGTGACCGGTAGACCCTTGAGTGTGAGATCGACTCGCCGGAACAGGCGCTGATGTTCCGCGATATGGCGTGTTTCCAACGTTAATAGGTTCAAGAGTGCCTCTTCGAGAATCTCTATGCAACTCACCATCAGTGATTGGGCCGACAGCCCTGTCGGATCTTTGAAGTTGTAATCAGTAGCAGCCGTCAGGAGGATGACGACGTGTGAAGCGTTCCTGACTTCGAGGCGAGTGGTTCGCTCGTCAGTGACAAACACTGAATCGGAATCCGGGTCAGTCAGGGCTTGCATAATCGAGCAGAAGTGGACTCCGGGATGGGTCCCATTGTGAGTGGCCTGGCCGCTGATCATGAGTCGGTTGGCCCCCGCCACTTCCGTGGTGGCATCAACCGGCCGAGTCAGTTCAAGGTCAAACTCCAGCGCGCCCGGCACACTGGCTTCCATCGTGATCACAATCACGTCATCAGGCACACTCGCATACACGTTTCGGCTGTAGGTGCATCCATCGACCGTGTACCGTGTCGTCGCGATGGCATTGTCCAAATTAAGTGAGCGGCGGTAATCCTCCGGGACTGACGTGTTGTGTATCGTGACGTTGTCCGCGAGTGATCCCGGCCCCCCGATGTTGGTCACGGGGATGACAAGGCGATTCCGACCGGTGACCACGTATTGGGTGATGTCGAAGGTATACGGACGATTCCATGCAGTGGTCTTGCCGACGATGTGATTGTTCAGAATGACGATTGAAGCATCGTCGATCGGCGAGAGATTGAGTTCGAGCGGTGTCTGTTGGAGTTGCTCCTCCGAAATGGTAAAGGTGGCAGCGAATGCCGTAGTGCTGTGTTCGGGGACGGAGCGGCCGTCGGCGGTCTCGGCCACCGGGGACCAGGTGTCGGGATCGAGGTCGGCCAGCCAGGATTCGTCCTGAGACTCCTCAACGGTGACAGTCGGCCCGCGGCGCCAGCCGGTCACACTGATCGGCTGTTGAGGTTCTGATTCCGGATAGTGCATCCGCAGCGTCAGGTCCCCGAGTGTCTGATGGCTCCGTGGCGAGATGCGTGGCACCATGATGCGATCCTGGACCAGTTGTTCGCCTGCCACCGGGTCGCCGTTGAAGAACAGGCGGCGTGCCTCAGCCAGCACCTCGGTCAGGTTGTCGTCATTGTCGGGGCAGGGCGGGCCGGCCCAGATGGACTCCTCATTGAGTTGAATCCGCTCCTCCCACCCGTCCCCGAACACCATGGCCCCGAGCCGCCCGTTCCCCACCGGCAGGGCTGCGGTCCACGAATCGGCCGGCTGAGTGTACCACAGCGTCCGGTCCGGCCTGTCTTGCATCGCACGCGTGTCTGTCCCTGCTGCAGCGATCAGAATGCCTGCAACAACGGCACAGGTCGTGGAATATCGCATCATGGCACGTGTCCTCGTTTCTGACTCACTCATAGAGAGAGGCTGAATATGTCCGCGGTGGGTCAGGCAGGCCGAACCTGGCACCACTCCTGATCGTAGGGGAAGTCTCAGACGCGGCAGTATTCTGCCGATTGATCGAATCAGATAATCGTATCAACAATTTCAGCAATGATGAAGGCCAAGGAGCAGACATGAATACGCACGCACTCGCAGTGAAAGCCGAACCGGCCATGACGACTCGGCTCGGCATTCTCACCGTTGCACTGGCCTGTACCGCAGCATTCTTCCTGGCAGCGCCGGGCGCCCTGGCCCAGAACGCTGACCATGCCAAACACGCCCAGGAGACAAAGAATGCCAAACAGCAGGAAACGCAGACTGCCACAGACGAGGAGACCGTCGGCGACGGCTACTTCCTTGACGTCTGCCCCGTCAGCGGCGAGGAGTTGAGTACCAAAGAAGGCGAATACATCAACTACCACTACAAGGGTCGCGAAATACGACTCTGCTGCAAGGGCTGCGTCAAGAAGATCGCCAAGGATCCTGAGAAGTACATCGAGAAACTCGACAAGAAACTGATCAAGATGCAAAAGGAATGGTACCCGATGGACACCTGCCTCGTCACCGACGAGGAACTCGGGGCCGGCGACATGGGGGAACCGATCGACTACCTCCACGGCAACCGGCTTGTCCGCTTCTGCTGCAAGGGATGCATCCGTCGCTTCGAGAAGGACCCGGATCCCTACCTCGAGAAACTCGATGCTGCTGTCATCGAAAAGCAGAAGGACAACTACCCGGTCGAGACCTGCCTCGTCTCCGGTGAAGCACTCGGAGGCATGGGGGAACCGATCAACTACATCATCGGCAACCGCCTGATCCGACTCTGCTGCAAGGGGTGTGTCAAATCGGTCGACACGCAGCCGGCCAAGTACATGGCCGCCCTGCGCAAGGCCTACAAGGATGCCGACAAGGGCGAAAAGCACGAGAAGGGCGACGACCACTGAGTCGATCGCGACGAATAGATGACGTGATTTGAGGGGTCGGCGTTCGCTCCATGCAGCGGGGAGCGGGCCCGGCCCTTTTTTTCCGAAACACTCGTTTCTTTCACGCAGGAAGGAACCTCGTAGACGATGAATCGAGTTCGATTACACTTGATGGCTGGAGTGATACTCTGTCTGGCAGTTGCATGGTCGCACATGAGCATCGGGATCGCCTCGGGCCAGCAACAGCAGCCCACTCAGGAACTGACCAATACCTTCTGCCCGGTGCTTGAAGGGGAAGCGGTCGACCCGAATATCTACGTCGACTTCGAAGGTCAGCGGGTGTACCTGTGCTGCCGGATGTGCAAGCGTGACTTCCTCGAGGACCCGGAGCAGTTCCGGGAGGCACTGGCACAGGTCATGCCGGCCTCATTTCAGGAAACGCCGGTAAGCGACGATGTCGCATTGCAGGCCCCACCTCAGAAGCCGAACCCGGCTCTGAACTGGATCGGTCGCTGGCACCCGATCGCAGCCCACTTCCCAATCGGCCTGATCATCACGGGTGCGCTGCTGCTGGTCATCTCGTCGTTTCGGCCCCGGTGGACCACCGGGAAGGGCGGTGCCAAGTCGTGCATCTTCCTGGGAACGATCGCAGCAGTGGGGACGGCCGTCCTCGGGTTGATTAACAATACATTCAGCGTGCATCCGGAAGCGACCCATGACCTGCGCGCGAAGTGCACGAGTGGGCCGGGCTGGCAGCGGCCGGCATCTCGCTGGTTGCCGGCTATCTGCTGTGGACGGCTGCCTGCGCAGAGTGTGCCGGGGGCAAGGGCCATCGGCTGCCGACGTGGGTGACCGTCGGGGCATCGGTTCTGGCTGCGATTGCCGTGGCCGTGACAGGCCACTTCGGAGCGTCGATTGTCTACGGGACCGATTACTTGTGGCCGTTCTGATCCGATGCCGGGGCTGACCCGTCGGATGACGTGGCCGGCGTTTCACGAATACACCAGCGCGCCATTCCGGTTGCCAGCAGGGTAAACGCGCCGACTGACCCGAGGATGATCAGCATCCGCATGAATTCCTCGCCCTCCTGTTGACGCTCGTGGACAAGTGTCAGGGCCGTTCTGAGCCATTCGACCGTGGCAGCCAGCAGCAGGAGTTGCAGGACGGTGACCGCGATTCGGTTCCCGACAACGAGTGTGGCAGCAGCAATCACCAGAGTGCTCACGGCCACTGGAATGCCGTAGTTCCGCATGACGTGCGCCCCGAATACGAGCAGCGCAAGAACGACGATGATGTGGGCGATGATTCGTTTGGCCATCTTCTACATGATTCCCCGTGATTCCGGTTCGTGACTGACACCTTGTTGCTGCTCGCTACCATAGGACGATATGGCTCGCGGGGATGGTGCTGGTTGCACCTGAATTGGGAGCGAAGACTTTGTGAAAGGTGTGTGTGCATTGTCACTGGTTGTTACTGGATCAATTGGAATCGATACCATCATCGGGCCCCACGGGACCGTCGAAAACGTGATGGGTGGTTCGGCGTCGTACTTCGCAGCGGCGGCCGGCTTTTTCTGCCCCGTCCGGCTCGTCGCAGCCGTCGGCGATGACTGGCCCGCCGACCATTCGGCCCTGCTGTCGCGCTTCGAGCAGATCGATACGGCCGGCCTGGAGGAACGAGCGGGGTCAAAGACATTCCGTTGGACCGGCAAGTATCACGAGGACATGAACATCCGGGAAACGATGGCCGTCGATATCGGGGTGCTGGCCGAGGAGATCCCCCCGGTGCCGCCGGCGTTTGCCGACTCTCGGCTCGTGTTCCTGGCCAACACCGATCCCATCAATCAACTGAAGTTTGCCGGGCAGTTTGCGCACGCCGATCTGATCGTGGCTGACACGATGGACCGGTGGATCGAGACCCAGCCGGCCGACCTCGAAGCCCTGCTGGCGACCATCCACGGCCTGGTCATCAACGACTCCGAGGCAGCCATGCTCGTTCCCGAGGCAGCCAACACCATCGTGGCAGCCAAAGCCATCCAGCGTCGCTACGACCTGGGCTTCGTCGTCGTGAAAAAGGGCGAGCATGGGGCGATTCTCGTTCATCGCGACGGCTTGGCCGTCTTGCCAAGTTACCCGGCCGATCAGGTGATCGACCCGACCGGGGCTGGCGATACCTTCGCCGGCGGATTCATGGGATACCTGGCCTGCTCGGCCGGCGATTACAGCGTCGAGACCCTCCAGCGGGCAATGGCCTACGGCACGGTGGTTGCCAGTTTTACGATCGAGTCATTCAGCCTCGACCGCCTGGCAGGCCTGACCCGGCAGGAGATCGATGACCGGCTTGCCGAAATGGCCCGGATTGTCCGGATTTCCATGCCGGCCGCTGCCGAGGCCTGAAGTTGCCAATAGTCGCGGGGTTGCCTACGCTGTGCCCGCTGAAATTGCGTCCTCATCGGGTGGTTTTCCTGATGAATCGGCGATTTCAACTGCCTCGGGCGGGGCAGGAGCGTCGCCCCATGTATCCGGCTGGGATATGGGCAGGCATGGTTTTTGTGCCGGTCCGCTTCTGCTGGAGAGACACGGGGCTGTTTGTCGGTGAAGTCGCAGGCGACCAAGCCGGCAAATGTCCATGACAGCATGTGTTTGTGATTCGTGAGGTTTGACAGGTTATGGTAACTTACGGGAATTCGTCTTCTGGCTCATCATCTTCCTCCAACGACCACTCCGGCTATGGCGGCGGCGGCGGCGGTGGCGGTGGTGGGGGGCATCGCGGCCGGCGCGGTGAAGTTCACGGCACACGCCGCTATCGCGTTGCTCGTGCGACGGCCAAGGGCGTCGTGTATGTCGATTACAAGGACGTCGATTCGCTCCGGCGACTGATGAGCCCCAACGGCAAGATCTACTCCGCCAAACGCCTCGGCGTGACCGCCCGCGAACAGCGCATGATCAGCCAGGCCATCAAGCGGGCCCGCTACATGGGGCTCCTGCCGTACACGAACGCCACCCTGTAAGCAGGCGACCGGCTTTTCCAATCAAATAGATATGCGACCGGCAGGCAGCAGGACCTCACTCCTGCTGCTTGTTTCATTGCGCCTCCCTCATCTAGCCCACCGCGAAGCGGTGATCGTGTGTAGCCGGGGGTGAAGTGAGTCCAAGACGAGCGCCACTCCCGGAAGGGGGGCTTATTGCCTCAGTGAAAAGCACTCGGCCACGTGCTCAAGCCATTCGTCATCCGGCAAGCCGTAAGGCCTGAACTTCTCCAACTGCCCGAGCTCCTCGCAGAAGTACAGCGCTCGTCGCAGTCCGATCCTGCTGGCTTCCGGCGAGTCCATGAGATGGCTCGAATCGTTGATACTCATCTGGAACAGCACGCGCATTTCGATCTCACGGAGCACGTTTCGATCGAGCATGCGCGACAGATTCGTCACCGTATCACACCAGATCAGGACATGGACACCCGTCGAGGGTCCGTCACGCAGGATGCGATCAAACTGCTTGTCCGGGCCGGCCGGCGCTGCCTCCTCCGAGGAGGAGAATGAGTATGAATAATCTTCCTCCTGCTTCTTCAACAGCCGGAAGCGTTGCAACCCATGCACCACAATGAACACCGGCTCGGTGACCGCTTCCCGGCCGGCTGCATCACTCTGGCGCTTCTCAATCAAGTCTGACACTTCATTCAGACGGTCCGGTATTTCACGCCAGTTAACAACCTCAGCGCGATGCCGCAACACGCCGCAGACCTTCCCGAGATAGCCGGCCCGCGAATCATCTTCGAGAATCCCGTCGAGCACCAGGAAGCGCGGCCCCGATGCACCGCTCGATTCTGGCTTCGGATACTGTGCCGACAACCCGATCAATGCTGCCGACATCATGGCCAGGCACGGGTCGTCACGCTGCCCGACGATCAACAGGTTCTGCCCGCTCATGCGACGGAACTCCGCGTGCGTCGGCTCCTTGATCGCGATCGGCTCACCGAGCCACACGGTCGGTCGATCCGGCGGCGACTCCGGCCAGTGCGTGGCATCAAGCAGCGCTGTCAACTGCTTGTTCCGACGGATATCACCCGGTAGATTGCCTTCAAATACAATCTGCGTCTCCGGCCGTTGGTACCCGGTCTCAACACACTTCTCGCGAATGCCGGACAGGTAGCCGTCGCGCTCCTTGTCGGGCAGCCAGGAGATTTGGAACGGGCTGTTGCCTTCCACGGCCCCACTCGATGCGTTGTAAATAGCCTCGCCGGGCCGTGACAGGAGACGGGCGGCGGCATTGTCATCAGACAATATAAGATATGAATCAGTTTCACTGCACTGCAAGGCAATCCGGATGGCCATCTGCCCGATGGTGCTGCGGGCCAGGCTGTAGGCCCCGCCCAGCGTCTGCGATCCGAGAATGACATGAATGCCGAATGCACGACCCTGACGAACCAGGCGGTCCAGCAGCAGCGAGGCGTCCTGCGCGAGTTTATCATCCTCAGTGAAGAACTCCTGGAACTCATCAATGATAAGAAGGAGTCGCGGCATCGTGACATCCGGGTGGGCAGCGCGAAAGCCCGGCACGTCCTGTACGTTTGCCTGCCGGAATAACTGACCGCGTCGCTTCAGTTCGGCATCGAGTTTGTGCAGCACGCTCAAGCCGAACTCGCGATCACTCTCAATCGCGACTGCAATCGCATGGGGCATGTCGTTCAAGGCATAGGTCTTAAACTCGACGCCCTTCTTGAAATCGACGAGGTACATCTGCAACTCGTCCGGATGATACCACAGGCCGGCACTCGTGATCATGGCATGGAGTAATGTTGATTTGCCGGAGCCGGTCTTGCCGGCCAGCAGCACATGCTGCGATGTTCCCTGACCGATCTCGATGTACTGCAGTTTGGTGGCCCCGGCCCGGCCGAGCGGGATCTTGATCCCGCGCGTGCTGTCATACGTCCAGTGCTCATCCTCACTCTTCGGGGCAATCGTGGCAAAGGGCACCTCGACGCGCGAGGCATCGGTGGCTGCCTCGCCGACGGAGTGGAGCACGGTCGTCAGGAATTCATCCTCAGGGGCCGGGTCGAGCGTGAGCGGGTACGGCTCATACACGCCGTCCTTCCACACAAAACGCCCGAGGTCCGGATCATGTACGAGGTTGACCATCCGCTTTTCAAGATCAGCCAGTTGCAGTCCGCGCGGCACCTGTTGCCTGACATCGCGTGCCACCAACGCATATACCCCGCACCGCGAGCCGCTGGCCACGATACTGGCCAGTCGTCTGGCCGAGGCATCATTGAAGTTCGTCGGGAAGTCGGCCACCACGAGGAAGCGGTACGGCTCGGCAATCTCACCGGCCTGCCTGTTATATTGCTCAATATTGTCAAACTCGTTCCGCAGATACTTCTGAATGACAATTTCCATGTGTTCGGTCAGGTCGAGCAAACGCTGCTCAATATGGCGCTGCTCGGTCCAGATGCGGCTGCCGACCATCGCCTCATCATAATCAGCCAGGTGCATGAAGCCGGCAAAACTCTGACCCAGGCCGACCGGATCAAGAATCGTGAACCGAACCTTGCCGGGCGGGATGAGTGTTAAGAGACGGAGCATGAATGAGCGGAGCGTCTGTAATGCCGTTTCGCGCCCGTCGCCGCCTGTCTGGAGCAACACTGAGCACTGATCGGGAAACGTGGCAACGGCCGGGATGTCAAACACATCCGGCGCATCCAACTTAAGTCGTTCATCGTCCGGGATCGCGTGTTCAATCTGGGTCAGATCAATCCGCGTCTGCCCGAGTCGAACGATCGGTGAAAACGTCGCGGGCGGCTCCCACCCGTCCCAGTAGTCGCCGGCCCCCCAGCGGCCAAACCGGGCGCGGTCATCGTTGACGGCCCGTGTCATCACGCCGACGGCATTCCCCCCGCCCTCCAGCCATCGCTTCGACAGCGATTGCCACTGCGCATCATACTCAGACTGGGCTTGCTCCATTCGGGTCTTGAGCCGTTCATCAGCGGCCGCGCGCCCCTCAACGTGTGCCCGCTCGTTCTGTTCAGTATCACTCTCATGCGTCTGCTTGGCCAAGGCAGTCCCTTCGCTGAAGTCCTGCTCGATCTGTGCCATCTGAGTCCGGGATTGCGCGGTCACCTCGGCCAGCAGTTCCTTGCGCTTCTGTTTCGTATGTGCGATGCGCGGTTCGAACTTCGCCTTCGCAGCGGCCAGACCTCGATTCCGCGTATTCAGCAACTCTGCCTTCTGTCGGTCACGCTCGACCTGAGCGAGTTTCATGCAATCTGCATACGCCACGCGGCCGGCAGACATGCGTTGGGTCAGCGGGACATAGATGTCGATGACCTGCTGCTTTGCCTTGCGATACAGCAGCACGATCCCGACGACGACGATGATCACACCCGCCGCCGCACCGACTGCCGGCCAGTAGGTCAGTTTCCACTCCGTGAGCCAGGCAGCGAACGCAGCCAGGCCGACCACGATCAATATCGACCCGATCGGGAGCAGCGCACTGTCGATCAGTCGGCCGCTGCGCAGGCGCGTTAGCGTCTGCAGCCGGTCGCGCCCCTGGGAAATCGCAGCATCAAGCCGATCGCCCGCTTCCTTGACGGCCGAATTATGCGCACGTCGTGAATCACTCCGTGAAGGCTGATTGTTGCTGCCGTCCGTGCTCGATTCGGATTCATTATCACCGGCCTCAACATCCGGCTCCTCGGTCAGCGCATCAAGTTGTGGCGAATCGAGGACATCAGGCGGCGTCTGCTTATACCGCGCGATGACGGCCAGCGCGCTTGCTGTCCGACCTGTTCAATGCTTTTCAGTTTCTCATCAAGGTCATTCTTCCGGCCTTCGAACCACCGGTTCGGCTCCGGCTCTGCTGCCTCATACACGGATTCGGTGAGCCAGACCTCCTCCTGCCAGGCCTTCTTTAACGACGCCACACGCTCCTCGGCATCCTCCGTGATCTGCCGAAGTCGGAGCGTTCGATCGTACTCAGCCTTACTCTTGTCCTGTTCATGCTTCTGCGTCAGTTGCGCCGTGACATCCTGAAACTGCTGCTGCATCTGCGCTCGACGCTGGACATACTCGGATTCGATCAGTTCGATCGTATGGACATGCTCCTGCTGCGCCTCGGTCGTCTGTGCGTCAAGGCGCTCGCGGATGGCCTGCTCGCGCGCTGCACGCTCGGCTGCAAGAAGTGACAGATCGCGCACGGCGTTCCGCAACGTCTGTGCCGGTCGGTCGTTACTGGAAATCACGGCACTGTCGTCCGGGTCGGTGTGGACAGTGCTTTGACTGTTGCTGGTGGAGGAACTACCGGTCATGGGTTCTATCTGCACTCCTGTCGCGCTCGATTGACGACTTCCTGCATGCGGGCCATGGCCGAGGCTGCCATCTTGACCCGCGGGTGTATCGGTGCAATGAACTCCTTCTCAAACTGCTTGCTCACCGGGTCGTTCCACACACGAACCATCGACTCCCACTTCAGTTTGAGTTCCGTCTCCGCCTCCCCGAGCATGGCACGTCCTGCACTCAGACTCATTCGGTCACCGTCCCATCCGCTTGCCCGGCAGCCGTATCACCCTTGCTGCCGTCATCATCAGTTTCCGTCTCACTGCCGTCATCTTCATCGTCACCGTCATCGTGTGCTTGGAACTCGGAGTTCGGCGCCTGCAGGGCCAGGTATCGTTCGAGTCCGACCACGGCCTGTTCGAGTTTCATCAGACCGGAAGGAACATGGTACTCGAGGATGGTGCCCATCGGCTGCACCTGGCCCCGGTAGATCGTTGCCTCGCGCTCAAAGACTCGGATCCAATACTGCACCTTCTCAATTTGCTGCCGAGCACGTTCGAGCCGACGCTTGGCTCGCTCGTACAGTTCCTTCTCCTCCCGGTGCGGCTGTTGCTGATCCACCGGCCCGAGTTGCTTGCGATACAGATTGACCCGCGCTTCGTTGAGGTCCTGTTCACACTTGCGTGCCTGTCGTTGCCAGTATGACATCTGGTCATACTTAAGCCAGTCCATCGTCTTTTGCACTTCCGCATTGGCCGAACTCATGGCCACGCGCCCACGGTCAAGAAACTCGGTGAGTGCCGTCTTGAACTCGCGGACCGCTTCAATCGACTTGATGCTGGCTTGTTTGGCCATCATGACATCCGCTTTACAGACTCATATGAATAACCGTTCAATGTACCGCGTCACTCTCAATCAACGCTGAGAGAGATACTCATCAATCCGATCCGCCTTCTTCATCAGGAACGGGATCTGCTGGTGCGATGTTTCGACGAATCGTGCAAGGGCCCGCATCGTGGCCTCGAACTCCTCCGCAAACTTCGTCTGCTCCTGATCGCGCCACGTCTGGCCGAGCCCGAGAAAGCGGCCGTGGATCGACGACATCTGCGACTGGAGTTCGTTGTTGAATCGTTTCAGGTCCATCGCAAACCGCCTGAGTTCCTCCGGGTCAACAATTGCTTTGGCCATGTCGCATCTCCATCAGGGGGCTGTGTCACTGGTCATCGTGCCTCCGCTCAGCACGGGTGAGCGCAGCACGGCGACCAGTGCTGACTACACCGATCCGCTTGTCCCTATTCTAGCCGCAATGCGTCACGGGCCGGTGTACCTCTGAAACACCTGCCGGTGGAGCGGGGGAGGGGGCACAAGTGGAGGGAGTCAGTCGTCATCGGCCCGTCTGGCCCATTCCAGTTCAAGCGGGCCGAGTTGTTCGGCCAGCGAAGTCCGCTCATCAGTCAGTGCTTTGACTTTCAGGCCGTCACGGTGGGTGGCCGGGTCGATGAGTTGCTCATCAACAGCCTTGATTCGGGCCTCGATCTTCTCAATGGCCTGTTCAAGTTTCCCCAGACTCATCTTCGTATGGGCACCGGTGACAGATGCACTCTTTTTGGCCTCAGTCTGCCTTCGCAGCGCCTCCTGCCGTGGTTTGGCAGCCGCTTGAGCGCGCTGTTTCTGCTCGGCCTCGAGTGCCAGATGCTCCCTACGCCGCTTCGTGGTCCACTCGAACCACTCAGAGTAGTTGCCGTGGAACGTTTCGACCCGGCCGTTGCCGTCGAGGATGATGAGCCGATCGACACAGGCATCCAGCAGCGCGCGATCGTGGCTGATCAGAATGAGCGTGCCGTCATATCCCGTGTCCGGATCCAGCGCGATCTCAAGCCGTTCGCAGGACGGCAGGTCGAAGTGATTCGTCGGTTCATCCAGAATCAGCAGGTTATACCCGCCGGCCACGACGCCGGCCGACACGGCCCGACGCCGCTCCCCTCCGCTGAGTTGCCCCATGCGCTTGTCCTGATCGTCGCCGCTGAACAAGAAGGCACCGGCCAGATCACGCGCCTGCTGCTCCGGCGCCCGTTGCATGCCGGCAGGAGCGGGGATCACCCGCTGCAGGTACTGCCAGACCGTGTGGTCCGGGTCAAGCCCCTCATCACTCTGTCGGAAGTGGCCAACCGTCACATTCGCACCGGTCGACGTGATGCCCGCAGTACAATCGTTCGTACCGATCAGACAGCTGACCAGCGTCGTCTTGCCAGAACCATTCGGCCCGATGACACCGACCCGCTCACCACGTGAGACCGTCATCGTAATACCCGAAAACAGCGTGCGCTCGTCATATTGCTTTGATACCCCCTCGGCACTCATGACGATGTCACCGCTCCGCTTCGTCTTGGGAAGCTGCAGGTGCATCACATCGAGTTCAACCGGCCGATCGATCATGGCATCTTTGAAACGATCGAGCTTCGACTCCCGGCCGCGCGCCTGCTTGGCACGCTGCCCCGTCTTATATCTGGCAATAAACTTCTTCTCGGCTCGAACATGATCCAACTGCTTCTCATACACGCGCTGCTCGACGTGCTTGCGCTCCAGCCGGAGCGTGCGGAAGGCTTCATAGTTCCCGGGGTATGAGTACATGCGCCCACCCGGCTCGATCTCGATAATCCGGTGCACGACCCGATCAAGGAGATACCGGTCATGGCTCACCAGCAGCACAGCCCCACGAAACTCCTCGGCCAGAAACGTCTCAAGCCAGCGCCGGCCGTCGATGTCCAGATGATTCGTCGGCTCATCAAGAAGGAGCAGATCCGGGTCCTCAAGCAGTAACCGTGCCAGCGCCAGCCGGGACGATTCCCCGCCGGACAACCCCTGCACATTCTGCTCAAACTGCGCATCAACGAATCCGAGCCCATGAAGCGTTTCCTCGATCCGATGCCGAACCTGATACCCCCCGAGATGCTCGACCTCGCGCTCAAGCCGCGTGTACTGACTCAGGAGTTTGTCCAGCGCATCACCCTGCGCCGTCTCCATGCCCGCAGCAACCTGATTCAGTTTCCGATGCGCTTCAAACAGATCGGCATACGCCTGCTCAGCAACCTCGAAGACCGTTAACTCCGGATCGAAGTTCGGGTCCTGTGACAGGTAGCCAACCCGCTTGCTCTTGCCGATCTGAATCTCGCCGCTGTCATACTGGAGCATGCCCGCTAGCGCGCGCAGCAGCGTCGTCTTGCCGGTTCCATTCCGGCCGACCAGCCCGATGTGCTCTCCCGGCTCGATGGAAAACGTGACGTCGGACAGCACCACCTGTGTGCCGTGTGCATGACCCAGGTTGACGACAGAGAGAAGCGGCATGTGATGTCGGATACTTCAGAGGAGTGTCAGGGCATGAGGTAGGCTGCGGTCGGCCGCATCAGTTCGTGCAGGAACATGCGCACCGAGTCGGGATCGAGGTCAAGCACGTGTTCAGTGGCTTGCTCGCTTCCTTTCCACGTCAGGCCGAACGGAAGATCATCAAACGGCCCGCGCGGCGGCGAGATCACCACAGCCTGCGAGTTCGAGGACAGGCCCCCCATGCTGATGGCCTGATCGATCGCATCATCAAGATACCCGATGGAGTCAATCAGCCCGCTCGTCTGAGCCTCGTCGGCCGTGTAGATCGAACCGTCACACACAGCCCTGAGTTGATCCTCTCCGCCGACGACCGGCTCGCGCCCCTCGGCCACGCGCGAGAAGAACACGTCGTAGGCCGAGTCCAGACTCTTCTGGATCTTGGCCTTGTCCTGATCAGTCCAGTCGCGATAGATGTCGTTGGCAACGTCTTTGCTTGGGGAGCCGGTGGCCACGAGCGTGATCGGTTCGATCCCGAGTTTCTCCATCGTATCGGCAAACGTCATGATCGAAGCAATGACGCCGATGCTGCCGGTAATCGTGGTCGGCTCAGCCATGATGTGATCAGCCCGGCAGGAGATGTAGTACCCGCCCGAGGCCGCCACTGAGCCGTAACTGGCCACGACCGTCCGACCATGCTGCTGCAGCCGCTTAACCTGATACCAGATATGGTCCGAGGCCGTGACGCCACCGCCCGGTGAATCGACACGCAACACGACGGCCCGATATGCCGGATTCGACAGCACCGTCTCGACGGCACCCCGGACAAACTCTGCCTGCCGGCCGTCAATGACACCGTCAACGTCAATGATGGCTACCTGGCTCGAAGAGGACCCGTCCCGGTACACCACGACCTGTGGCTGCATCGTCATCGTGGCAGCACCGATGATCCCGGCCATGATGAGGATGACCACGATTAAGGTCAGAATGAGGCGGCCGATCGCGCCGAACAGTGTGTGGAAAAACCCGGGCATTCGCGCTGCCGGAGTCTGCACATATATGACCGGCTGGCCAGGCGGCTGTGGCGGTCGCTGGGGTGCATTCATCGTCGAATCCATCATATCACGCTACTCCTTCCAGACGCCACCCCCATCGGATTCGGGGTTTCGGCCATCATGCTCCCTGCCGAGGGCGCGCCTGATCCGTATTCGGCATGTGTGGGGTCACTGTACGCCCGTGAACGCCCTCTGAACACACGCAGCCGACTCAGAACACGCCCGGGAGCCTAGTATGCCCTGTCAATCCGCGTAGGACGGATTCATCGCCTGTGAAACCCTCGAGGCTGGCAATGTCGGACGAGTACCTTGATCCATATCGGGAAGCCATGAGCCGATTCGGCCCACGCTTTGAGGCCACGCTCTGGAGCAGCCGAAGGGCTCAACTGCTGCGCTTTGATGTCCTGACCGACATGGTCGACCTCACCGGGAAACGGCTGCTTGATGCCGGGTGCGGCCTGGCCGACCTGTATCACCACCTCGCCACCTGCCGAATCGCGCTGGATGCCTACATCGGGATCGACGGCCTCCCGGAGATGATCCGGCAACTGCAACAGGAGCAGCAGCAGAAGTCGCCGAAGATGGACAATGCTGAGTTCCTGGTCGGCGACTTCATCTCGGACCCGACATTACTCAGCACCGGGAACCCTGACGTCATCTTCTTCTCCGGCTCACTCAATACATTTGAACAAAGCCGGGCCCAGCATGTGATTCAGCAGGCATTCGATCATGCACGCGAGGCGGTCGTCTTCAACTTTCTGTCTGATCGCTGCCCCCAGGCAGCCGCCAGCCTCGACACCGGGCCCGCCAACCGATTTAATACCACTGCGATGCTCGACTTCGCACTGACCGTGACGACCCAGGTCCGGTTCCGTCAGGATTACCTTGACGGCCACGATGCCACGATCGGCATATTGAAGCGCCCAGCGTGATGCCCTCCGACAAGCCGCGCACGTGAGTAAGCGGGTTCCAATTCCGTAGATGGGGCAGCGCTCCTTGCGAAGGCCCACCGGCAAGTAGGTACTGACTCCATATCGTGTCAGGCAGTAGGAATTAATTCCTACTGCCGGGTCACTCCGTCTCGTAGGTCAGGTTGAAACCTGACCTTAATAAACAGCCTGACGTGGAGGGGCGAGAGACGTGGAAACCAACAGATTAGGAGCCCACTCCCTCACGGTCGCGGCTTGTCAGATTCGGGCCTGCGGCCCGATGATGATGGACGGGCGAGACGCCCGTGCCACCGAAGGGAGTGGAGAAGATGGATGTCTGCGTTCACAGGAATGACAAGTGTAGGGGCACGATGCATGTGCCCCTCCCCCCGACGATCCCCACCAGCACCGTGTCAGGACTCGTGCCTCGTCCTGACCTACTACTTTGAACGGAGGCTCCGACAGTCGTGTACCGTCACCCGTCGGCGCTTCACCCTCCGCTTCGCATCTGATATTGAGCCGACCAACGCACTCACTCCCGCTCCGCCAGCCCGCCTGCCAACTCCTTCACAAATCCCTCGATCACATCGAGCATCTCGTCGCGCGGCAAAGCAGCGCTGTCCTTCATCCGCCGCACAATCGCACTGCCCACGATCGCTGCATCTGCATGGCTCGTCACTGCCCGAACCGCCTCAGCCGTCGAGATACCAAAGCCACACGCAATCGGTGTGCCCGTCACACTCCTCAATTGCTCCACACGCGGCCCGACGGAACTCGGCACCCCCGAACGCTCGCCGGTAATCCCTGCACGAGCCAGCAGGTACACAAACCCCGTACAGGCTTCGGCAATCCGATTGGCTCGCTTCTCCGCTGTGTTCGGGGCAACCAACAAACTGCACGTGGCCCCGGCGTCGGCGGTCACGCGGCACGCATCACCCGATTCCTCCACCGGCAGATCAGGAAAGATAAACCCGTCAAAACCTGCATCGAGGCACTTCGTCACAAACGACTCCAGCCCGATCCGGTGCACAATCGAGTAACTCACCATGACCACGAGCCCCATCGCAATGGAATCGCGCGCACGACGAATGCCTGATAACACATCATCCAGCGTCGTACCGCTTTCAAGAACCTCGTGCATCGACTCTGCAATTACCGGGCCGTCTGCAATCGGGTCCGAATAGGCCAACCCGATCTCGCACACCGACGCCCCGGCCCGCTCCAGTCGTGGCAGGAGTTCGATCGTCGTATCGAGGTCGGGATACCCAGCGGTGACAAACGGCATCAAAGCCGTCCGGCCGGCGTCCCGCACGCCCGTCAGCGCTCGGACAATCCGATTCTCAGTCATCGCCGGGGATGATGACGACGATGGTGGTGGTGGGGGAGGGGGGCAGGGAACAGTCATGTCTTGGTCCCTTCCGGCCCGGGCCCGACCGTGTACTTGCTCACGACCTCTGCCAGGTCCACATCATTGATGTTGGCCAGCGTGCACAGCCAGGCCAGGACATCGGCAAACTCCTCGCACAGGTTGTCCCGGTCGAGTTTGCCACGCTCGGCTTCCCCGAGGGCCGAGGCGAGCTCCCCGACTTCCTCGGCAAACCAGAGGAACGTGCCCGGGGTGCCACGGGCCGAATCGGTCGCGTAGTATCGCTGACGGATCAGATCCTGGAACGCCCGGATCGTCAGTGTGTCCGGGGCGAACGGCGTCGTATCATGCTCGTTGTCATTGGGCTGCATCATTGCCGCAAGTGTACGGTGTTGGGCACTGCCCGTCAGTAACTGATTCCGCTGGAAACAAAACCATGCTGGAAGGTATCGCAGGACTCATCATCGGCCTCCTCGTTGCCGGCATCGCCTCAGCCGGGGCGGTCCGCTACCTGCTGGCCCGTCAGCGGCGGCAACTCACCCGCATGCAGCGCCGGGCTGCCGATGCCGAACGGCTGGCCGAACTCGGTCGGATGACCAGCGGCCTGGCCCATGAGATCAAGAATCCCCTGTCCACGATCGGCCTCAATGCCCAACTGCTCAGCGAAGACCTCGAAGATGCTGAGCTCGATGACTCCGAGAAGTCACGCCTCATCCGAAGAATCGACTCACTTCGACGCGAAGTCGATCGGCTCGGCGGCATCCTGACGGACTTCCTCCAGTTTGCCGGCCGGATTCACCTCGATACCGAGCCGCACGATGTGAACCGGATCGTTGATGAACTCGCAGACTTCTTCCTGCCGCAGGCCCAGCAAGCCGGCGTACGACTCACGGTGCTGCCGGCGTCTACTCCTGCGTTGGCACGTGTCGATACCTCGCTGCTCAAACAGGCGCTCTTGAATCTATTGATCAACGGCGTACACGCACTCGAATCGAACCGGGATCCATCGACGCCGAAGGAGTTAATGTTGCGCGTTGAGAGGCCCGCTGCTGCCGGTGCAGATGATGAATCGTCTGTTGTTATCAATGTCACCGATACCGGCCCGGGGATTGATCCCGAAAAGGCGAAGGACATCTTTCTGCCGTATTACACAACAAAGGCCTCCGGCTCCGGACTCGGCCTCCCCACCACCCGACGTATCATCGAAGAGCACGGCGGCCAGATCGACGTCCATACCGAACCAGGCCGCGGAACCTCATTTGTCATCCGATTGCCGGCGCTGCAGAACACTATGAGTTAGCCGCGAGGCGGAACGCAGTGAAGCCGAGCGCGTATCTGCGGCATTTGTCCCGCATGGACCTCAACCGTCCTTCTCTTCAATCCACAGTCCTTGAATCGTCTCGAGAATCCGTTCGTTACACGGGTGGCCTGGCTGCGCTTTGAAACCCGGGAGTGACTCGACCAACTCCTTCAACCGCGGGAACGTGATCGTCATCGGATTAACATCCGGATGCGCCTCAGCCAGTTCCTCGGCGATCTCCTCGACATCCAGCCAGTGCAGTTGATGGTGATTGGGATTGGGATTGTCCATCATGATGCGCTCCGTCCCGTGGTGTGTCACGAGAGCATCCTAGTGCGGCACTTCCTTGATCGCATTCCGATTCCAGGCCGGCACACGCACGACGATCAGTCCCGGCTTCTCAATATGACACTGACAACTCAGCCGGCTGTTTCGCTGCAGGCCCGGTGCCTCCTCCACCCGATCCTCCTCATCTTCCTCGGCCTCGGAGATCAGATTCATCCCCTCCTCGACAAACACATGGCACGTCGAACACGCACACACCCCGCCGCACGAATGCTCGATGTTGATCCCATTGTCCAACGCGGCTTCGAGCAACGATTCGCCGACCGCGGCCGCCACGTCCCACTCGGCCGTGTCCGTCCCCGTCAACTCCTGCGGCGACTCGAGCACGAACCGGACCGTCGCATCCTTCTCCCGACCCGCAAATTCCTTGTCACGCTTCATGTGCATCGCATGATCCTCTGATAACTGGAATGATTCCAAGTCTCATTATACCACTGATACGCCCGTCAGGCCCCCGAGATCGTTGCTGGTGGGGGCTGGAATCAAGTGTTTTTCAAATTCGTCACTCAGCACCCTATCATGGTCGGCTCGCTCACCCCTCGGCAATGCCATTGATCCTACCGCCCACGGAGTCCACGGCTCGTGTCCCACGCCATATCTCAGCAGCAATCTGCCTCCGATGACACCTCTGGAACGCCCGTATCGGTCCGGCTGTCCGTCGTGGCCCCGGCCCACAACGAGCAGGACAATGTCGAAGCACTTGTCAATGAAGTGCATCAGGCCCTGGCGCCGGCCGGCCTTTCTTTCGAGATGATCGTCGTTGACGATGGCTCAACCGATGACACACAGCCCCGTTTGCGGGCGCTCCGGACCACCCGGCCCTGGCTGCGCATTCTGGAGATGCAAAATACCCCGCCGGGCAAAGGGCTCGGCCAGTCGGCCGCGTTCCAGGCCGGCTTCCGGGCTGCACGAGGCGAGTTGATTGCTGTCCTCGATGCCGACCTGCAAAACGACCCGGCCGACCTGCCTTCCATGCTCGAGGTCATGGACAAGACTGACGCGGACATGGTGCAGGGTGACCGATCAGCCAACCGCCGCGATCACGTCGGCCGACGGGTCGGCAGTTGGGTCGGCCGCACCGTCAGAGGCCTGTTGCTCGGCGATGCCATTCGCGATACCGGGTGCTCGCTGCGCGTCATGAAGGCCGAGATCGCCCGATCCGTCCCTCTCCAGTATCGTGGCATGCACCGGTTCATCCCAGTCACTGCCCGCCAACTCGGCTACACCGTCGTCGAAGCCCCGGTCCATCACCGCCCACGCATCGCAGGTGAACCGAAGTACGGCACGTTCAACCGGGCCATCCCATCACTGATCGATTGTCTGGCAGTCCGCTGGATGTCGAACCGACGTCGCCCGACGGAAGCGGTCGAGATCTCGGCCGGGCCAAACGAACGGTAAACGGTTTCCAACCAGCGCAGCAAGCCCACGGATTCCAATCCGTGGGGTACTCCCGCTCTATTCACGATCCCCGTGCATGATGGCCCCGGTGATGCTTTCGAGGAACGCTAGAATTTCCTGAAGCGCCGGGGAGTGGTCGGCCCGCTCTCGGATTCGCTCGGTTGCCACAGGCCGAGTGTTCCCTTCGTGCAGCAGCACGCCATGCGCCCACCGCACCTGCCGGATCTCCTCATCGCCCATCCCGGCGCGGCGCATCCCGATGATGTTGATCCCGGTAATCAGGCCAATCCGCCGCGACATCGCAAAGGGGGGCACATGCTGGGCCGCCCCCATCCCCCCGCCGATGAAAACGAGCCGGCCGATGTGCACCTTATGAGCAATCAGGGCACCGGCACTGAGGATCACCTGGTCGTGCAGCACCGAGTGACCTGCCACCCCTGCGTTGTTGGTCAGCACACAGCGTGACCCGACCTGGACATCGTGGGCGAGGTGGGCTCCGAGCATGAGCATGTTGTCGCTGCCGAGCGTGGTTGGTTGCGCTGCGTGGGTCGCACGGTGAATGGTGCATTGCTCCCGCATGAGATTGCGGTCCCCGATCACGACGCCCGGGCCGGCCGTATTGGGGTCAAACTTGAAGTCCTGTGGGGCAAAGCCAATGCAGCAAAACGGGTAGATGATGTTGTTGCTGCCGATCACCACGGGGCCATAGACGTAGGTGTGCCCGACGAGCCGCGTCCCCGGGCCGATCGTGACGCGGCCGGTCAGCGAGCAGTGTGGGCCGACGATGACATCCTCTGCCAATGTGACTTCTGGGCCGATGTGCGATGTTGGGTCGATTTGTGCCATGTCGGCGATAGCGTATGACCGAGCCGCGTCCCCGGCGAGAATCTGGACAAGGTTGAGTGAACTTGATGGCAGAACCAACCCGTCATTTCGAAGCCCGTGATCTGGGTCGCATCCCATACACGCAGGCCTATGCGCTGCAGGTGCAGGCTCGCGACCGATTGCTGGCAGCCCGGCAATCAGGCGCTGAACCGTTGCCCATGACGGCCTTTGTCCTTGAGCACGACCCGCCTGTGATCACCGTCACGAAACGCGATTCCGCCCGTCAGAACGTGCTCATGCCACCCGAACGGCTTGCCGAACTCGGCATCGAACTGTGCGAAACCGATCGTGGCGGTGACGTGACCTACCACGGCCCCGGCCAGATTGTGCTCTATGCCATTCTCGATCTCCAGGCGCTCGGCATCGGCGTCCGGCAGTACATGCATCTGCTGGAAGAGACGGTCATCCGGACCATTGCGACCTGGGGCATCAAGGGGCAGCGTGATCCTGACGGGGCCACCGGCGTCTGGGTCGGCTCTGCGGATCACCCATCCTCACTGGCCAAAATCTGCGCGATGGGCGTCCGCGTGTCAAAGTGGGTCACCATGCACGGGTTGGCATTGAATGTCACCACGAATCTCAACCATTTTCAAGCGATCGTGCCCTGCGGCCTGATCGGTCGGCCCGTGACGAGCCTTCAGCACCTGCTCGGCCCGGAGAATACGCCCGGCATTGATCACGTGAAATCGGTCCTCGTCCAACAACTGGATGCCGCACTGCGCCGGTAGCTGCGAACGAAGGCCGCCCGTGTCTTCTTGCCACTCCAGTTAGCCCCCGGCTCCGCCGGGGGGTGACGATGATGATGCGTAAGCATCATGGAATATCCCTCTCCTCCGTCATCCCGGCGCAGGCCGGGATCCAGGAAGATGAATGTGATCCATACGGTTTCCCTGCCGGATCTTCTGCTCAAAGCAACGTTGATCCGGCCTACATCCTTTCCCTCCCCCTTCGTCATTCCCGCGCACGCGGGAATCCATCATCTCTTCCTCCCCTTACCGCCACCACCGGTGGCGGCTTTATGATCCCCCTGCTTGCCAACCTCCCGATTGGCACACTCCATCTCCCGTCGTCACGGCACACAAATGCAACCGCCGGATGATCTCACGAACACACACATATAAAAAACCTCCTGCCACGGAGACCGTGTGACAGGAGGTTGTCAATTCCCCACTAAACTACCTGCCACACGACCCTGTGGCAGGATGAACAAACCTAGTCGCCCGTGTACTGCAGCGACGATTCGATGGCCTGCTGCAGCCGAGTACGACATTCAGCCAGGTGCGACCGCGTGTAATCATCAAGTCGCTCGGCCGATGCACCGTCCAACAACTCGCCCATGCGATCGTTGAGCGTGTGCATCCATTCAAGGCTCAATGCCTGCATCGGGCGCGGCGGCCCGTAGGTGCCGTACAACTGGCTGAGATCAATCAACTGTGACAAGTACTGCCGTTGCAGATTGCGACGCAGCGAACTGATCATCGGCTGACGATTCGTATATCGACGGGATACCGAGTCGTCCAGCACTTCCTTCCACACGGCCTCTGAGACGGTATTGAGCACCTCGGGAAGCGTCAGCGCATCCTCGTCGGCAGCCGTCAACATCTCATTGTCATACACACGAGTCAGCGTGGTTGGATTCATCACGGACCACAGCGCGCCGACTTGTAATGACATCACCATGTCATGGATGGGCAGTTCCGGCGAATCGCCGTAGTTATCCCAGTGATTAAACTTGTCCGTGGCAAGGTACCGCAGCACCTCCGGATCAAGCCCGAACGACTCGTCGAAGAACGAGTTCTCAATAACCCAGTTGAGCGCCTCACGCTGGCGATCGGCCTCGACCGGAACCATCGGCTGCCGTGCGTTCGGATCGCCCTTGCGGTCACGGTTGATATGCACACCGCCGACAAAGCGGGCCACGATCCTGGCCGCGCCGGCCTGCTGGTATAGCAACTGCGTGAAGAACGAGCGGGCCGGATACCACGCCTCGCCGTCCTTGACTGCCCGAGCCAACAGCTCACTCCGCAGTTTCCTGGCCAAGTCAACCTCACGCTGGGCATAGTCCATCGGATCCTTACCCAGGTCGAATCGACGGACCAGCGGGTCGGGGCCGGCTGCGTCCTCGTCGGTTGCGAAATCGAGCCCGGCCTCAGCCACGCGCTTCGTGATCTCAGCCAGCTTCGATTCATCGTTTGTATAACCGTACTCGATGGCCCAGTAGTCATACGGGCCGATGACCGGGGTCACCCAGTCGCCCTGCTCCTCGCCCTCCGGCGCGATGTTGAGCGGGTTGTAATCCATCACCGAACCGACCTGCGGCTCGTTCACATCTTCGTTGAGTTCGTCCAGATCCTTCCAGGTCGAGGCCTTGAAGTTATGACGCAGGCCCAGCGTATGCCCAACCTCGTGCGTCACGATTTCCTTAATAACCTGGGCCATGAACTTCTCAGGTAGACCGTCAATCAACTCATCATCGCTGTAGGCTGCCATTTCAGAACCGGCAAAATGAAGCCGGGCCATGTTCATCTGATGCGCCATCCCGATCGCATAGTTGCAATGACGATTGTGCTGCACAACCCGACCGATTGACGTGCTCGTGTGATCAAGGACGTCATCGTTGGACATGAGCATCGAGCGCTCTTCATCCGTGAGGTTCGGCGCCGACGGGTCATAGCGGCGCAGATGGGAGGAATCCTCCACGAATGACCGCGGGTCCCAGTTCGGGTGCGACGCCAACCAGGCTTCCTCCTCAGGTGTCGGATCCTCGGTCGGCAGATCAGCAATCAGGCTCATGTAATCGAGCGCATAGAAACGGGCCATGGAATCATCGAAGATAATGTCGGCATCGAGAATCTCGCCGGTCTCCGGATTCACGCGGCTCGGGCCCATCGCAAAGGCCATCTCGGACGTGATCCACCGGAAGAAGTTGTACCGCACATCCTCCGGATCAATGTCCATATAGTCGCTGGTCTTGGCGTCCTGCTGGCGCACCTCGATGGCCCGATCGATCCCGATCTTCTCAAACGCCTTGTTCCATTCAAGGATGCCGTCACGCACATAGCGGCGATACTTCACCGGTACGGTGTGCTCGACATAGAAAATGATCGGCCGCTCAGGCGGGCTCAACGCCAGGCTCGGATCGCGCTTCTTCAGGTTCCAGCGGTTGATATAGCGGACAAACTGCTTGCCGTCGTTCGAGTCCTTCGAGAAGTCCTTGAACACGGTCAGGAAGTACCCGATGCGCTCGTCGGCTTCGCGCGGCGAATAGTTGGTGCTTGGGATCGAACTCAGTGAATAGTGCAGTTTCGTCAGCCGGCCGTCACTCCCGGGACCTTCAAATGTAATCTCAATATTCTGCGGGAATGCCTTCACACTCTCGATCGTCGTCAGACCGGGATTCAACGGCATCCCGAAACGACCGGACTGCCCGACCAGCAGCGAATCCAGGTCGATGACCGGCCCGCCCCCCGGCCCCATCGTGATGATCGGGACCGACAGAATGACACGGTCGGAGTACGTGCGCTTGACCGACGAGTTGATCTGGTCCTCGCCACGCGATTGGTACTGCAGTTCCGGCTCCATGAGCACAAGGTTGTCGCCGACCCGCCGCCAGTAGACGTACATATCCATCCACTGCCATCCGGTAAAGGTGCTGCCGCCGGCAATCGACGTCGCGATAAACACACGTTTGCCCGAGAAGTCGGGGGGCAACTCGGCCAGCAGTTGCTGGTCCTTGGAGTTGCGGTAGACGGTGTACATGGACGATGCGCCGTCTGCGGTCGAAACGACGCGCTGGTAGTCCTTGGTCACCTGATCAAACGGCGGAAACTCACGGGCCTGCGCCTCCGGCTGTGGGAGCAGCAGCGCGCAGCCGGCCAGGGCCGACATGGCTGTTGTGGCAAGCCGCCTTGATATCAATCTTGAACTGAACACGGTTGGCGTCTCCTTTTGCACGCATTCAAAGCATGGAACTGAGGTGCGTTTGTCATCACCAATGGCTCGTGACAACGGCCCCGCAATGAGCCGTCACGACCCATGTCCGCAAGCAGCCCCGACGACCGTGGTCGCAGGTCCACTTCCGTTATCAAACTGGAATCCAATGTATTTCTGGTACATCGGCAAGCCACGCGTGCAACGTGGCTGGAAACAGGCTTTCTCGTGGTAGGTCGCGTCCCTCCGGTTTGCTGCATAATGATACCGCCGTCGACGATGTTCGTTGCCTCGCCAGTCAGGGGAGAATCATGGCTTGACCATGCACCTTCGGCCGTTACGCTTTGCGCTCATCGGCGGGCCCCCTTCGTCTAGTGGCCTAGGACGCCGGGTTCTCATCCCGGTAACAGGGGTTCGAGTCCCCTAGGGGGCGTTGGTTCGCCATCACAGAGCCGGAAGCACTGCTTTCGGCTCTGTCCTTTTTTGGCTGCCCATGACAACGGGTCGATCCGGGATCGCCGACTGTTCTGACTGCAAAGCACTGTCATACAGGCACTTGCCTCTTTCTGGATGCGTTCCCGATCCGACAGATGATGTCGGCCACCTGCCCCTGGCAGCCTGCATCGCGCTCCGGTGTCGGCACCCGCGCCGACAAGTCAGACTGCAGGCGCAGCCATATCCGATCCACGACCGTGTCGATGACGGCATCCGGCTCGGATACTGCAAGTTGAGATTGGATTGAAACTGTCCGCTGCTGCGATTCGCCGACCGGCTGCTGCCTGGAGGGAATCACAACCGCCCGGCTGCCCGCGCAGTCGGTGACAAGCCTGAGTTGTGGTGCGACCATCTTGCTCCCGTTCGTCTCTTTCCCATTCCGTTTTGCTTCCCGACACCTGGGTCGGGCCTGGCGGCAATTATCGGGCTATCCAAGTCTGAATCTTGTCCGGACTCATGCCGCAAGCCATGTGATCGGCTGATTGCCCTCGCGTTGGCCAATTGACTTTTTCAGGTCCGAGAAGTCTGTACATTGGCCTGCCAGTCCCTCCAGAGCATGCCGGAGAATGCCCTCGACCGCGACCGGATTACGTTGAAGCCTGCACATGACGATTCAGGACCTCCGGGTACGCTCATGGCCCGCGTCTCGGCAAAGGCCGGCATACTCGTGATTTCATCAGCGAAACTGATTTCCCCTGGTACACTTTCAGGGCGCTCCCGGTATCGTGTACACGGCGGCGGAATCAAGCAAGAGGGTATGGGTGCGACCCGGGCGCACGTTTTTGATAAAACACGCCGGATACCGGAATAAGGCGATGGGATGCTTCGGTTCCGCCCAACAGGGAGGACGCGCATCGCCATTTGCACTGTCTGCACGAGAACTCGGCAACTGGAGGTTGACACAATGCACAATCGATTCTTGATCTATAGCTCGGCCTTGCTCATGGCCGGTGCGGCCGTGACCTGCGTACAGGCCGAACCGCCTGCCTGCGCCTGCTGTGCCGGCAAGGATGAGGCTGAAACGGCTCAGAAGGCTGAGGATGCACCGCTTCTGCCCGGCTTCTGGAAACAGCGTGCTACCCTGGATGTCCAGGCCAACGCCTTTACGTCCAGTACGCAGGAATCGACGGCTGTCGATGTGGCTGCGGATGGTCGGATGGTTGCGGTCTGGACGAGCCGTCGCCAGGAGCGCGGCAGTTATGGCATCTATGCCCAGCAGTTTGATCGAGCCGGGCAGCCGATCGGCGACGAAGTGCATGTGAATCAATGCCTTCCGGGCATGCAGCGTCGCCCCGACATCGTGATCGATCCTCATGGCAACGTCTGGTGCGTCTGGGAGTCGTTCGGCCAGGATGGGCAAGCAGGCTCCGTCGTGGCTCGGCTCTTTGACCGGGACATGAATCCGCTGACCGATGAAATCCCCGTCAACCAATCTCGCGATGGGACCCAGTACGATCCGGTCATTGCCTCCAACGAACTGGGACAGGTGCTGATCGTCTGGGCCGACGATCAGATGCCCCAGGGGTCAGCCAATCCGGATCTGCGAGCCAGGGTGTACGGTCCTGATGGCTCACCAATAACCGACGAGTTCTCGGTCAATAACGACCGTCAGGGACGAGACGAGAAGCCGGTACTGACAGCGCTGCCCGACGGCTCATTTGCCGTTGCCTGGGCTCAAACGGATGCACTCGGCAATCCGATGGGTATCGCAGCCCGCTCCATCTCCTCCGATGGACATCCGGCCCCCCACACGTGGATGATGACCGGTACCGATGAACAGTTGGTTCCTGCAATTGAGCCGGCACTTGCTTCCGATTCCGAGGGTCGTCTGATCGGGGCCTGGCTCGAACCACGCCAAGACGGCTACATCGTCCAATGCGCACGATTCCAATCCGATGGCACTCCGATCGGCACTGTCAACACGATCGCAACACCGGATGACGGCTGGAAGAGCGGCGTGGCCGTGGCAGCTGCCGATGA
This sequence comes from Planctomycetota bacterium, assembly GCA_013112555.1. Classification (GTDB taxonomy): domain Bacteria; phylum Planctomycetota; class Phycisphaerae; order Phycisphaerales; family UBA5793; genus PNC21. The sequence continues at coordinate 130,989 of JABFGK010000001.1, forward strand.
CGGGCGCTTTGTCATTGCATACAACGCCGATGACGCCAACGACAAAGGCGGAATCGAAGCACACGTGTTCGATGCGAACGCAAAACCCCTCGACGACGCTCGCACACTGACGTCATACATCGATGGGCAGCAACGACTGGCGATCGCATCCGGCGCACGCCGGTTGGTCTGGTCGGACGCCGATCAGATCGTCGCCGCCTGGGACGGCGATGCCGGCTTCGGCGACTCGTCCGCTGCCAACCTGACGCTCGTCCTGCCGGAAGCAATGGCTTCAGCGCAGGCTGCTGATGGCACCACACAAGAGACCGGGCGACCGACGCGCGTGGCGGCGCTCGTGTCCTCGTCTGACTTCCTGAATCCCATCCCGCCGCTGTGGGATGAGAACTACGTCCCGCAGGAGCCGTACCTCATGCCGGCCGCCGGCCTGGACTTCGGGTTTGAGGGTGTGCCCGGCACCGGCTGGACCCCACCCGATCCCGAGTTGGCTGTCGGCCCGGACCGCATCGTCGTCATGACGAACGGGCAGATCGCGGCCTTCATGAAGGACGGCACGAACGTCTTTCGTGACGAGATTGAAAACTCCTTCGGATTCTGGGGCGAACTCGGTGCCAACAACTTCGTGTTTGACCCGGAAACCTGCTGGGATCCACACGCCCAACGATTCTGGGCCATGGCATGCGAACGCAGCGACACCGGGCGCTCAACCTTCCTGCTGGCTGTGTCCAAGGACAGCAGCCCGGACAACCGCGACGATTGGTGGAAGTGGCGCCTCGACGTCACATCGATTTCAGGAAACGACATCGACAGCCCCAACATGGCGGTTGATGCGAACGCAGTCTACCTCACCGCTGATTTCTTCGGGCCGGATAAGTACCTGCTGTACATGTTGGATAAGGCCCCGCTGTTGACCGGCTCACTCGGGACCACGAACTACGAACTGATCGTCGGATCAAGTCAGCAGTCGATGGGCATCCCGGTGACCTACGACGCCGGCGCCCCGGCCCAGTACATCATCCAGTCCACCGAACTCTCGAACAATACGAAGGTCATCTTCCATGCAATGAAAGACCCCTTCGGCAGTTACACACGCCAGACGGTTGATGTGGCCGTGGAACCGTACCAATACCCGACTCAGCCGCCGCAGAAAGGCTCTGCATCCCGACCGTACTTGTTTGAACCACGGTTCTGGAGTTGTGTTCAGCGGAACGGATCCGTCTGGGCCACGCATCACGTCAACAGCAGTCGTGCCCGTGTTCGATGGTATGAGTTTGACATGCAAGGTTGGCCCGACAGCGGTCAGAATCCGATCGTGGCGCAATGGGGCGAGATTGATCTCGGCGACGGGATCCATACCTACTTCGGCAGCATCGGCGTTGATTCAGCCGGCAATGCAGCCCTCACCTATGCACGATCTGCCTCAGATGAGTACATCTCGATGAGCCGGGCAACACGTCGTGCCTCCGACCCCCCCGGGACTTTTAGCGGATTCGAGTTTGTACAGGAAAGCACCGCCGCCCATACCTCCGGCCGCTGGGGCGATTACTCATTCACACAGGCCGACCCGGCCGCCGATCCCGGTACATTCTGGGGGCACCACGAGTTCTGCACCGGTGGCAGCTGGACCTGGCGCACCTGGATCGCACAATACGTTGTTGATTCAGGACTTGTGCTCGTGGTTGACCCGCTGTTTGCCGGCTTCACAGCGGATATGACCGTCACCGACGCCACCCCGGCGCAGAAGGTGTACTTCACCTACAGTCTGGCCGGTAGCGGCAGTACCTACGTCAGCCAACTTGATGTGACACTCGACCTGCTTTCTCCGAAACTCGCAGGTGATGCCGTCGCAGATGGAACCGGGACTGCAGTTCTGACGAAGATGGTTCCCTTAGGTGCTAAGAATCGACTGGTCTGGATTCAGGCTGCCGAATACGGTAAGAAGAGCAATCTGGTTGCGACTCAGGTAAACTGATATACAAGTTGCACTTTTGTCGGCAACACGGTTCAGAGCCGTCGGTAGCATCGCAAAGCAAGTCTTCGCACCACCCGGATGGGGTGCCGTTAAGCGTGAAAACGCGTTGGTCCCCTCCGGGTTTTTTTATGCGCCGGGCCCGCGCATGAACAATACTACCCACCAATCCGCGCGCCCGAGATCATGCAAGACACAAAAGCGAATCTGCGCAATCAAATACAATGCGAACTGTCGTGTTGTTGACGCTACGAGTGATAGTGGTGATTGTCGTCTTCAACCTGACGATACAGATCGAGATAGAAATCCAGAACGACTTTCCCTTTGACATCACGCTGGCGATTCAACTGGAAGCCGAAGCGACGAAAAAGGGCGACGGCGGCAGCACGCTCCACGCGGGTATCCAGAACCACCTTCAGATACCCCTTCTCACGACAGAAGGCCAGCACGACCTCCATCAGACGAGCACCAACCCCACGCTGGCGATGCTCCGGGTGCACCCGCAGGCGTCGGATCTCAGCAGTATGCTCGTCCGCCTGCTGGATCCCGACCATGCCGATGATCTGGCTGGCAGGGGTCTCGCATAACTCGGCAACCCAGAAGTGCGACCAGCCCTCATCGTTGAAGTAGGCATCGGCCAGATTGAGTATGTCTGCTCCCGAGTCATTCTCGCCGATCTGCCCCTCCAGCAGACCGTCCTCATACAGGGACCAGACCTGGGTGTTGTCGCTGACCGGGTCGGCTGTGCGGACCTCCAACTCGCTCCCATATGTCGGGCGCGAGGAGGACGAGGAAGATGTTGAGCCGGTTGGCTCGCTCACGGGCGTCTGTTCCTTCCAGGCCGACTTGGCGGCAGAATCTCCACAATGGCTGTTCAATGACGATCCGCTGCAGCCTGCAGTCACGGCCCGTCACTGAGCACCAGCTGTCTCAATCCCCTCAGAAATCAAACGACTGGTGGTCTCCATCCTGGCCCATTCATTCAGGCCGATGGAACCTCCAGAAACTCGAGAACGTCCCGAGCCGGGTGAAGAGTGGCCACGGTGTACCTCCGGGCATTATACAGCGCCCCGGGGTTGATTACGCGCGTCGAGCCTTTTCTCTCATCACGAATCTCGTGCGTATGCCCGTGGCAGAAGTAATCCACCTGCTTTGCCACCGAAGATCGTTCATGGGACGGCCGATCCCCATGGGCAAACGCAATGGTCGCCTCACCCACCGAAATCCGGCCGCACGGGTGCTGCGCATGCACGCCCAGCAACTCAGCGTACCGGGCCAGATGCTGCCAGTTCCAGTCACAGTTGCCAAACACAACGTGTGCCTTCAACCCGGCCAGCGTGTCCAAGACACGCTCGTCGCATATATCTCCTGTGTGGATAAAGACTTGTGCGCCGGCCTGTGTCAAAACGTCAATGGCGTTGCGAGTCATGTCAAACTGACCGTGGCTATCTGACAGAATCCCGATACAGGTGTCGGCTGGGTACTGATGGCCATTGTCATGAGGCGTATCCGACATGTCTCGATCCACGCTCCTTTTTGCACAAATCGCGCTCGACCCGGTCGGCCGGTCGGTCGGCCCTTCCATCCGGGACCGCGCGGGGCGTGCATGAGTGATGATACCGGCAATCAGTCCGGCGTGCGACCCGATGCAGACGATGGGCGGCGCCCCTGCATCATACGACGCCAGGCACCTCGACCGCTCATCTGAGAGATAAAACGCCGGTACTCGGTGTCGGCGTCCTCCAGATCCGTGTTGAAATAGGCCCGAAAAATGTCAATTCCAGCGATCCCGGTTCGCGGGACCGCCTCGGAACCCAATGCTGTGTGCTGCCCTGTTGCGTCGGCATCAAGCCTGCTCGGCGACAGGCGTTTGCTGATCGATTGATCGAGTGTCCCGTTACAGGCGTCACTCAGCAGGTCAGCAAACGACCGCCGGTATTTGCCGTCATCCCATTCCTGCAGGTAATGGATCAAAAGCCAAACCTGGGCGTAGTAGTTCAGCACGCCGGCATCTTTGGACGACAGCAGATCCTCCGGGTCCGTCTGCAGCAGGACGTCAAGCGGCAGCAGGAGCCCGTCACGCCGGGCACGGTGAATCTGGAAAAACCGCTCAGGATTGGACCACGGCGCAAAACTGAACTGGCCGCGCCGAACCCGGTGCCCTTCCATGTACGTCGCGACACCCTCCTCCACCCAGTCCGGCAGCGAATCACGAAAGACAGTCTGCGAAAACTGATGCCAGCCCTCGTGGGCTGCGATCTTGTACGTGTCTGAGCCGCTCAACTCGTAAAAGACGCCGATCCCGTTGACGGCAAATCCCCCCCGGCTGATGTTCAGATACGGGCCGGCCTGCGAACCCATGACGCGTCGTGTGAAGTCTTCCCACTGCCCGCGCTGCTCGAACAGATACGACTCCATCGGCCGGATCGGTGCCGGCAACAAGCCGAACTCAGATCGGTAGTGGTTCAACGACTGCTCGATGAACAGCGGCATGAGCTCAATCAGATCCTCATCCCGTGAGGTCGTGAACAGGCGATAGTGTGGCGTTGAGAGCACGAATCCCGGGGCGCCGTGATAAGCCCACGGTGCCGCAGCGGCCGGTCCCGTGTACGCAATAATCTCCTCGTAACTGACTTCCCCGACGCGACCCGGCTGTGCCTGCTTCACACCGTCTGAACCGGCGCATCCCCCCCCGAGACAGGCACACACCAGCCCGAGTAACAGTGGCCGGATGGTATTCAACAATGCAGAGAGTGACGTCATGCGCTTCATCTACCCTATCGTAGCCCGTGCGTGCAAACCCCGGGCGGAATCATGTACCGCTGTGATTGCCCGTCAGATGCTCTCGAAATAGACTCTGACGTGATTTGACCATCGGAAGTTCAATGATGAAACGTCGCACACTGAAAAAAGCGGTTATTCTGCCGCTCGGTCTGATTGTAATCCTGGCTGTCTGGCAGGTGCAGCGAATGAAGTCCGCGCAGACGCCGCAGCAGGGGGCCCAGTCGGCCACGGTCCCCGCAGTTGTTGCGGTCAACGAATGGGAGGCCGTACAACTCGGCAAGACCGAGGCACTGCGCTATCTGCTGGAGGATGGCGGCGTCAACGTGAATGCGACGAACGACCTCGGCTCGACGCTCCTGCTTGAAGCGTCAGCACTCGCGCCTGCTGAGATGGTGGAGATGCTCGTTGATCACGGTGCCGACTTGGAAGCCCAGTTCCCGACCAACGGGTGCACGCCGCTGCACTGGGCGGTCATGTCAGGCAGGACGGTGGTCGTCAGGACGCTTCTGGCGCACGGGGCTGACCCGCTGGCCACCGATCACGAGGGATTGAATCCACTGCAGTACTTGAGTGTGATCCCTGAACTGGACAGCCCGGCGATCAGAAAGTTGCTGGAGGAGGCACAACGGAATCACCAGGGTGATCATTAGAACTCAGTGTGACGCATCACTCATAGTCTGAGATAAGGTGTCTCTTATGCGCTCCGGCCTGAAACTTGTTTTGATCATCGTCTCGCTCGGGATCGTGGCGGTGATGTACTGGTATGCGCAGAACAGCATGCCGGGCGCATCGTCGTCATCTTCATCGCTCGGATCAGCCACCGACCAGGTGCCGGCCGTACTCGCCCTGACCCCGTGGGAGGCATGCCGGATCGGGCGGGCCGATGCGTTGAAGTATTACCTCGAAAACGGTCAGGACCCGAACGAAGCCGATGAACGAGGTACCCTGATGCTCGAGATCGGTATCGACCGACATCATCCCGCAATTGTACAACTGCTGCTGGAAGCGGGCGTCGATCCGAATCGGAGTTACAGTGCAGGCAACAACACGCCGCTTCACATGGCAGCACTGGCCGGCAATATTGAAGTCGTGCGCGTGTTGCTGGCCGGCGGGGCTGACCCGCTGGCAGAAAACGATGAGACGTGGCGGCCTCGAAACATGGCAGCTCCCGGTCGGGCAGTTGGAAATCGCTCAGCTCCTCGCCGAAGCCGAGCGCGAAGCAGGGGGATAGGAGCGCCGCTATACTGGACGACCGCTCGTGTCGGCACTCACCCCGGCCATGAGCCGATCTGCGTATTCTCGATACCGCCTGCACGGACAGTTGTGCGCCTTGAGTCCTGGCGTGCCGTGAGCCGAGGAGACTGCACTATGGATTGGGCCGACACCCTGATTTCTGCCATGTGGTCTATCTTGCGAAGCGCTCCGATGTGGCTGGTTGCGATCGTCGGGCTGATCATGGCTGTGCGCCATCAACGGCAGTACCCTCGTGCCGCAGGCTACGTCCTAATTGCGTGTATTGTGTTGCTCGTTCTTCATGTACTCTGGTTCCCACTGGCCTGGAGTGCGTTGAGCGCCTTTGCGAACTGGAAGAATTTGGAGTACGGGGCATGGAACGTACTCTGGACAATCCTGATCGTATTCGATAACTGTTTGCTTGGCGGGGTCTGGCTGGTCTTGCTCTTTGCCGTCTTCATGAATCGACACCCGGCACAGGCCGGCGATGAGTACGCCGGCCCGACGATGACGCCGGCTCAGCGCCCGGGAACATGGGCCGAAGACCCATTGGCAGCGCTGCCACAGATCCGACCCCTCTCAGGCGGCTCATGGGCGATCACCTACGCGCTCCTGTCGGTCGGCAGTGGCATCCTCATGGGCACCGGCCTGGTCGTCATGGCAATGAATGAGTTTGAAGATGAGGGACTTGCCATCGGGCTGGCCGTCTGTGGACTTGGCTTTTTCGTCATGATTGGTACGATGGTTCTCGTCTTCCGATTCATCTATAGAATCTGGGCTGCCATCCGAGGTGAGTGTGCCAGAACAACCCCGGCCCGGGCCGTCGGATTCTCATTGATTCCCCTGTTCAACTTCTACTGGACCTTTCACGTGTTCGTCGGCTGGACGACCGATTGCAGACGCTTCATGGATCACTACGGAGTACCCGGGCCTCGAATCGCACCCGGGCTCGCCATCTGGATGTGTATCCTCGGCCTGATCAGCATTCTGCCGATCCCGATTGTCCAGCCGCTGATCGGGCTGGCCGTCCTCATTCTGGTCATCATGTACATGGTACAGGCCGGTCATGCCGTGACGGCCATTGCCAATGAACAGCAGATGCGGCTGATTCTGTCTGAGCGCAGCGGACAAACTGCTCGTGGCGAAACGGCTCCCGCAACGGACTCCGGCAGGGCAGATGACCAACCGTGGAGCGGTGCCGATCACAATGGATGAAGCGTGAGACCTGAACGCTAGTGCCAGTCCTTCTCCCAGGTATGCCCGCCCTGAGTCAACTCCTTCGGCGCATCCGGGTCGAGTGCCCACTTAATACGCGCGACCCCCTGAATCACATCATCAGCCGAGCCGCAGTAGGACAGCCGGAGATAGCCCTCCAGCCCGAAGTCCAGACCGGGTACCGTCACCACCTGGACCTTCTCAATCAACCATTCAGCCAGCCGCGTCGAATCCGCATCATGCGTGCTGAAGTCAACAAAGCAGTAAAACGTGCCGTCCGGTTTCGTTACGCTGATCCCCGGAATCCCGGCCAACTGCTCAAGCAGGACATTCCGATTCTGCTCCAGGTCGGCACGGAGTTGATCAACACTCGATTGGTCGCCGTTGAGCGCCCCCACGGCTGCGACCTGCCCGACAATGGACGGGCCGCTCGTCTGATGACCCTGCAACGTGGCCATCACGGTAATCAACGGCCTGGCTGCAACCGCCCACCCGATTCGATAACCGGTCATCGCATACTGCTTCGACACCCCGTTGACCACAATCAGACGCGATGAATCGTTTTCCGGCCCGCTTGATGCAAAGTCATAGCAGTTCGGTGCCTTCTTCCCGTCAAAGACGAGTCGATGGTAAATGTCGTCCATGATCAGATACAGATCGTGCTGTTCACAATACCGCACGACATCGGCAATAAACTGCTCGCCGTACATGGCACCGGACGGATTGTTCGGGCTGTTGATGATGACGGCCCGTGTGCGCGGGCCGGCAGCGCGCTCGATGTCACTCAGGCACGGGTACACCGAGCCGTCGGCCGGCACAAACGGCTTAGGCTCACCCCCGAGCATGGAGATGATCTCGGGATAACTCACCCAGTACGGCGATGGCATGAGAACCTCGTCGCCCGGCTCCAGGAAGGCTTGCAGCGCGCTGTACAGGGCTTGCTTGGCCCCACCGGAGGCGAGAATGTGCTCCGGCTTCACCGCCCGTTGATAATACTCGGCGGTATAGCGCGCTATCGCTTCCTTGAGCGGGGCAATCCCATCGGCCGGTGCGTAACGCACCTCTCCCGATTCGACGAGTTTGGTCACTTCGGCCGCAGCGGAGGCCGGCGCTTTGGACTTCGGCTCGCCCCCCCCGAGATGAATCACTGGTGCGCCGCTTCGGCGCAACTCGCCGGCCTTGGCGTTGAGTTTGAGCGTGACGGATTCCCGGATGCTGCTGGCCATCTTGCTGATACACATCCTGCGGCTTCTCCTGGGCAGGGTGGGGCTGGTCATGCCGAACCATCAATCGGTCCGTGAAGCCTACAGGTTACGCAGCGGCATCGAGACAGGCAGGTGGGGCGATTCGAGTATTTGCAGCAAATCAGCCGGGATGCGATACCAGATGCGGGCGCTCAGCCCTGACAGACCCCCTCACCGGTCCGGGGTCTATGATGTCAAGAAGGCCGAATCCGGTGCTCGATCGCGCAGCCAGCCAGGTGCTTCCCCAGGCCCCGGCCGGCGCGCCATCGGCACTGTCATCATCCTTGCAACGGTACGTCAGATGCATGCAGCCCTTTTCATTGATCCGGAGCGGCTGAAACGAGAACGCGACTGGTTCAATCGCACAGTCGTCGGCCTTGTCTCGGCCGGGGTGCAGATCACACGAATCCTCCCCGAAAACGAACCGGATGATGAACGCGTCTCATTGGCGCCGGCCATCTGGTACGAGGACTCCGGCGTCCCCTGGACTGCCCGCCAACGGCATGCCGATCTGGCCGGCGAACTCAGTGACACGAAAGCCCCGGATGTCATCCATGCCATGGGGCGCGGCATCTGGGCCGATGCACTCGACCTCGCTCAGCGAATCGAACGCCCGGTCGTTATCGACGTCTGGACTGCTGATGAGTGCAGCGATGCAGTCCGGTTTGCGCGCAAGCCGGAAGTGGGGGGGGTACTCGCAGCAGGCGATCGCGTTGCTGCCGCCCTGCAAGAACTCGGGATCAGCCGGGAGTTGATCCAGGTCGTGCCGATCGGGGTCTATGTCAAGGAGCCCGGTGAAACTCGCAAAAGCCATCCCTCTGCCGATGGGAAACCTGCAGATGCGATGCGCGGGATTGTCGGGATCATCGCTGCATCCGGCGCGCGCTTCGATGCCATTGCCCCATTGCTCAATGCCTTTGCTGCCATCAGTCAGCGCTTCCCGAACTTCATGCTCTTTGGTGACTTCCGTGAACGGGACGGCGACAAGGTCTGGCGTCACCTGAAGAGTCTGGACCTGTTGGACCATCTCAGCCTCATCCCCTGTGTCCAGGAGCACCGTGAACTCGTCCTGCAAAGCGACCTGCTCCTGTTGCCGGCCCCGCTCAACGCCAACAGCAGTTTCCTGTTGCAGGCGATGGCCGCCCCCCTGACCACCCTGGCCGTGCGCGACCCGTATGTCGATATTCTGCAGCAGAACCCGTGCGCCTTGTTGCTCGATGAGACGGCCGATGAATCAGACTGGCAGGCTGCCCTCGAATCGGTGCTGTGTGATGTGAGCCAAGCCGCCGTCTTCTGCAATGAGGCCAGGGCCTGGATCAGCAAACGGAACGGGGTGAGCCGACAGGTGGAAATCCTGGCTGACACCTACGATCGAATCATCACGGGCGGGGCCCATTCGATCACATGATGGCACAATCAACTGCCGAATAAACCAGTCTCATCGACCGTTTTTGGGCTCAGGAAATCTGAAAAAAACAGAGTTTTTCGTGTTAGCGTAACTGGTTGTTTTCTAGAGACTTACCGTTAATATGGTCCGATTACGTCAGAATTCGTTCATGTGAACCGGATATTCATGCCGACAATTCTAGCGATCATCTTTCTCCCCTCCGCCCCGTTGCTACGCCGTAGCGGCGGGGTTTTTTCCAGCCCAGGCAGTAGGAATTCATTCCTACTGCATCAGCGGCCCGATCCCTCACGGTCGCGCTTGTCGGAGGGTAGGGGCACATTGCATGTGCCCCGTTGTGGGTACAGATCCTTTGTTACGCATCGTCCGCCCTCCGGGCGGTTTGTGCCCATGATGCGTGCCTGTTCCGGCGGCTGAAGCCGCCGGCTACGTTCGCGCGCCCTGAAGGGCGAGGGGGTGGAAGTGCCCGATCCCTAACGGTCGCGGCTTGTATGATTCGAGTCTGTGGCCCGATGATGGACGGGCGAGACGCTCCACCCACACCTCCCCCCCCGTCGGCACGACCTCTCCTAGCGCCCCATTAACTCACACGGCATGGCCTTGCCGATCCGGCGGGCCGGGATCCAGGCAGCCACCAGCGCCATCAACAGCAACCCTGCCACGCCGATTGCGATCGGGGTCACCGGAAACTTCGGCGATGTCAACAACCCGACCATGACACGATACAGGTACGATGCATTAAACGAGTCATGCATTCCCAGACCGATCCCTGCCACGCACGCACCCAATCCGGTCAGCAGTGCCTCGGCCAACACGAGTGCCGTCACGGTCCAGCGGCCGGCCCCCGACGCTCGCAATATCCCATACTCACGACGACGCGCGCTCACATTGGCAGCCATCACATTGGCCATCCCGAGCGAGGCAACGGCCATCGCAGCAAAGGCCGCAAGGCTTGCCAACATCATCAGGTTGCCGGCCTCACGAAGCATGAAGTTCTGAATCCGGCGGCCCGTGCCAAAGCGAATCGGCCCAAGTTGTTCCTTGAGTGTTTGTTCGGCAGTCTGTTCGTCGATGGTGTCCGACATATCAAACTGGATGAGGACAATCGTGTCAGTATCGAAGCACCGCTTCGTTTCCTCGCGCGTCATAAAAACACAGTGGATGGCCTGATCATGGAACGCATCCTGGATCCCGAACACACTCGTCACAATGTCAAGTCCAGGCGATGACACGACCCCGGCAATCTCAAACGTATGTTCTCCACCTTCGGGCCCAAGTGTCAGCGAGTCCCCGACCCCAAGCCCGCGCGCGGTGAGAAACTCTCGGGCCACCAAAATCGCCCCGCCCGCTTCCAGTCGCCGGATGGCTGACTCCTGCTCCCCCTGGACCCACTCGAGATACGTCATCTCCAGGAACTCACGCGGCTCAAAGCCGACAACATGGACGCGCTTCGGCGAGATGCCCTTGATGCCGAACAACTGTCGGCCCTGGACCGGCAGTTGGAAATAGGTGATCGGGTTTGCATGCGACACCCAGGGTTGGTCCCGCACGAGTTCCAGATCATGCTCCGTCAGCCCGGTCCATGATTGCACGAAGGTATCGGGGAATCGGATCCGTTCGAACCAGTCTTCGAGCAGTCCCCGGCCGCTGGACCAGACGGCAATCATCGCAGCCAGCCCGAGCATGAGCGCCCCGGCCGTGAAGCCGTGCCGATATGGCGTAGCCCGGACCGAACCCCGCAACAAATCCGGCGGCAGCCTCAGCACCCAAGCCAACGGCCCGGCTGCCAGCCACGAGATACTGGCCGTGATCGGGACCGCCAGGATGAACCACCCGGTGACCAGCAGCGGCAGGCCGACCAGGAGATACGTCCAGATTGTCACCTGGTTATCATCGGGGATGCGAAGCAGGGCCACCTGAATCAACAACATCGCCAATCCGATGAGCCCGACCAGATACACCCCTCGACGCCGGGCCGGGCGGGCATGGACCCGGAGGGCATCAAGCGGCGAAACGCGACACGAGGCCAGTGCCGGCAGTGCTGCACCCACCAGACCGGCAGCCACGGCCACCGCCAGCGTCGCCCAGGCCCCGGACGGCGAGACATACATCCCCTCGCGCACGTTATCCCCGAGGTAGGCAAAGATGCCCGCTGCCAACGCAAAGCCGATCGGGATGCCGCCCAGCCCGCCGAGCAAGCCGATCCACGCACCGATGATCAACTGTGAAACGAAGAGTTGCAAACGGTTGGCCCCGATGCACCGCAGCATCGCCAGTTCCCGGATCCGCTCAGAGACGGCCGTCGTCATCCCGGTGAGAATGATGAACGACGCGGCCAGGAAACAAAACAGGGCCGACACGAAGTACATGATGCTGCCGGCTTTGAGTTGGAGATCGAGGCCGGCCAGGGTTGCATCGGACAGAACCAACTCCACACCGGCCGGGACGGCCTCTGCATGGGCTTCGATCACTTGGCGAGGCTCGACACCAGGTTGTACGCACAACTCAATCTGGCTGAGCCGACCGGCCTGTGAGGCGGCATGCTGCAATGCATCGAGATCGACCCAGAATTCCGGTGTCTGCAGGATCCCGAGGTTCATTCGTTGGCAGATACCGGCCACCGTGGCTTCGATTTCGTTTCCCCATCCCCCGATGCGCACGACGTCGCCGACCTCAGCCTCAAGAACCTGGGCAGCGCGCGGGTCGAGCATGATCTCTGATTGCCCCTCGGCCGGGACTTGTCCGGTCAGTATCTCCGGCGGCCTGATCTGCCATTCCATACTGAGAACAACGCCGTTGCCGGTCAGGATCTGTGATTTGTCGTTCCGGGTATTGAGGACTTCGACATTGGTCGACAGCCTCGGGGCTGCCTGGGCGACCTCGGGCCAACGGCTCACCTCATCCAACAACTCCTGGCTCAACTGGCCGTTGGTCTGATGGCGCAGGCGCAGGTCGGCAGCGCCGAGCATGTCGACGAGGATGGTCCGAATGGAACGGTGGACCGACCCGATGCTAATCGAGACGGTGAAGACCATGCCGGTGGCCAGTGCCACAGCCAGGATCAGCAGGACCGAACGACGCCATCTAGACGTGAGATTGTTGATAGCGAGACGCCAGCCAGCCTGCATCATGGTCCCCAACGTCGATCTGTTCATGGATTCGGCCGTCGCGCAAGACAAAGACGGACCGCGCGTGGGCCGCCCCGGCCGGCTCGTGCGTGACCATCATGACGGCAATGGATCGATCACGGGCGAGATCAGCCAGCATTCGCCAGATGTCGGCACTGGCCATCGAATCAAGATTGCCGGTCGGTTCGTCGGCCAGCACGAGGGCCGGCTCGAAAACGAGGGCCCGGGCAATGGCGACACGCTGCTGCTCGCCGCCTGACAGCGCATCGGGGCGGTGCCCGACCCGGTCGCCCAGCCCGAGCATCCCGAGCAACTCGTCGGCCCGGTGGCGTGCCCAGCGGCTTGCTCGTCCGTCAAGCAGGGCCGGCATGGCCACGTTGTCGAGCGCGGTCATGGTCGGGATCAGGTTGAACTGCTGAAACACGACACCGACGGCCAGACGGCGAAAGCGAGTCAACTCGCGCTCACTCATGGAATGGAGATCGTGGCCGTTGACGTGAATCCGCCCCCCATCAAGTCGATCCAGCCCGGCCATCATGTGCAGCAAGGTGCTTTTGCCCGAGCCGGATGGCCCCATGATCGCATAGAACCCCGGCTCAGTGACCGTCAGCGTCGCGCCATCCAGTGCCTGGACGGTTCGATCACTTCCTCGCCGATATGACTTGCGAGCATCCTCGACCCGGATGCGCACCGTACCCGTGGTTCCGGAAGATGTGTCCTGTGCTTCCTGCATGGTGATCGAGGTCATGACCGGATCAGGCCGGGTGGCGTGCGTCGTAGGCAGCCCCATCCATCAGCCCGTCCAGTGCGGTCGCGTCGGCCACCTTGATCTTACACAGCCAGCCGTTGTCGAACGCATCACGATTCACGAGGCCCGGATCGTCCGCCAGCAGCTCATTGACCTCGGCTATCACGCCGGAGACGGCCGCATAGACCTCGCTGGTCGCCTTGACCGATTCGACCTCGCCGACCGGATCGCCGGCTTCGATTTCGGTCCCCGGCTCGCGCATCTCAACGTAGGTGATATCGGTCAGCTCATCGGCAGCGAACTTGGAGATGCCGAGGGTGACGATGTCGCCATCGAGTTTGTGCCATTCGTGTGTATCCGCGTAGTGGCGATCAGTCGGGCAGGGCATGGTGATCGGCTCCTTGCTAGATCCTGATTGACTCACTGCCGGTCTGGGCAGGCCCAATCATGTCGGCTTGCGGCGCTGGATCAAATGAACAAGCGGCGTGAGGGGGGAAATTGCAGTGTGTTCCCAAGATGGGGGGCGGGCCTCAGGACTGGGGGCGCATAAGAAAACCGCGGCCGAGGCGCGCGGTTTTGTGAGATCAGATTGGTCCGTCTGTTGCAGGGCTAGGACAGCATGGTGAACGGGAGTTCCCCGTCAGCCAGCGCGGTTCCGGCGAGCCAGAGCAGGGCTGCCGAGATGCCCATGGCGACCAGACCGGCCAGTGCCAGCGCGGTGTATACATCCAACCCGCCGCCTGAACTTACTCGCCGTGGTCCGCTTTGCATTTGTGACATCATGGTTTGTTCTCCACCGGCGGTGGTGTCTCGCTCCGCCGAAGTCTGCTGCGTCTGCGTGAGTGCTGCTGCGTGGGCTTGGATTCAGAATCGACGGAGGCCGCCGATGACGGCATCATTGACCGCGACGCCCTGGGGCTGCTCGAGCTGGAGGCGTCCCACGGCCCGGTTCAGGTCCACGGCCGTGATGGTCAGGTTGGCCACGAAGCGGCCGTCACGGGCAATCATGAATCGCATGTTGTTGGCAAGTCCGTCACGAGTGCCGAGATCGACTTCGGCAAAGCGCGTGCCGGCTTCATCGTTGCTGATCCGCAGGACTCGGCCACGGACGGCTGGAGAGGCCAGGCCCGGCTCAGTATCCTCGGGTTCATCCGGGTCGCGCAGAGCCTGCTCGCCGCCGGGGCCTGCATTCTGGATTCGCTCATTGAGGCCGGCGATCCGCTCCTGCAGAATCCGCTGAGCATCGAGTGAGACGTCGAGCGTGGTCAGAGCATCGCGCAACTGATCTTCGAGTTCGATCTTCTGCTGTTGCAGCCGGAGCGATTCCTCGCGACGCTGAGCGACCTCAGTGCCTTGTGTCTCGATGATCGTGGCCTGGGTCTGAACGGAGGCAGTGAGCGTCGAGCGTTCCGCCTCGCCCTTGTCGGCCGTCTGGAGTGCCTGGGCCAACTGGCTGCGAAGATCGCTGAGCATGCCGTTTTTCTGGTTCAGGTCATTGGTGAGCCGGGTGATCTCTTCCTGCAATGCAGCAGTGACACGGCTCTTCTCGGACTGGGCATTGGCAGCATCGGTTGCTGCCTTGCTGGCCACCTCACGGGCAGCACGAGTCTCATCCTGAGCGGACTGCGCTTGCTTTTGCCAGACATCTTTGTTGACCGCCAACGGGATCGTCAGTGCCAAGACAAAGACCGAGAGCAGCGCCCAAATGACGATGAAGACCTTGGTCAGGTTATGCAACGGATCGTCCTCCAAGCAGGGTGGCTGTGTGTGGAGTTGAAATCAGTGCCGTCGACTCCGCGTTCTCAATGCAGTAATGACGTGTTTATCTCAACTCGCGGCTGTCGGGTATGACCGGTTGGCGGTCGCCGACAGCAGGTATGGTAGCAGGCTCAACCGCAACGGGTTGCCGTGAGCCGTCATTTCGTGGGTCAGGCACGGTGCCGATTCGTGCCTGCTAGGTCGGGGGGCCGACAAGGTCGGCTGTGGGTCGTCGCATGTGCCTGATCATCAAACCGGCACGGTCCGGTCAGGCCGGCTATAGGGTATCATCTGCTGTCCATTGTTTCCCGGTCGGCTCCCGAGTCTACCGCACATCGCTCAATGCGTGACGATCCGGTACTCAGAGGCCACTGGAATCAGCAGGTTGTCGCCTGGCGGTCGGCCGGGCACCTAATCTTCATACCGTCAAAACCCCGGTCTGTCAACTGTACACCCGCCCCGAAAAGGGTGATTGGCTGCCTTCAGCCACCGGTATCTGGGCCAGCAAAGCCCTTTGCCTGCAGTCAACGGAATCCGTCTTATCCACCTTCACTTGCGTTTGAATCATCTGCTGCCGGCTCGCCGTCCTGCCCGGTTTCGCTCTCCGAACCGTCGTCAGGCTGTGTTCCCATGCCCTCTTCCGGCAACTCCTCGGCTCCTCGCGACTGCATCTCGTACTGGAATCGGTCCTTCAGTGCATCGAATGAGAACGGCTTGGGTGATCGGTAGCCCCGATCTGCACCGGCCACCAGATCCGACACGGATGACAACATCGTGTAGCGCGGCATCACCATCACCTGCTGCCAACTCTCCCGGGTCATCGGCGTGATCGAATCGATCCGGGCGATGGCCAGGCACAGTTTGGACGGGATCGGGCACACCACAACTCGATCTGCCATCTCATGCTCGTCAGCAGGCGTCAACACGTCCCACGGCCTGGTCTGGTCATAGATGGCTTCGGCCAGATCGTCATCACGGTCAGCCAGCCCCATCGGGGTCGGCATCCACCCGACGCGATCCAGAACCGTGCGGTCATACCGCTTGACACGCTGCGATCGAACCTGCAGGCTGCGCTCCTCGGCAAGTGCATCCAGGCCCTGTTCAACGGCCTGCGCCCGCCACGTCTCAACATCGTCCTTCAGCAAATCGTTGAAGGCCTTGATTCGCTTGTAGTCGTCCACGATGACATCTCGGACTTCGTCAACGTCACGGGCCGGGCGTTCTCCGTTGGCTGCGAGCACCCGATAGTACACGATGTCCCGTGACACACGTTCCGACGTGGCCGTCTGGGCGTTGCGTTCCCAGGTCATCACTCGGAGCGGTTCCGGGTTCGTCAGGCCCACCTGCAGCCCGGTGGTCGTGACGTTGCCGAACTCCCGGAGCGAGCCGATCAGTTCGGAGATTCGCACATCGCGAGTCCCCAGACGGCGCACAGCCGATCCGATGGACGGCTGGCGCGTCAGTTCATCAACACGAAGCCACCCGTCGGCGTCAGCGTGATAGGTCACGGTCGTGCCGAATTCCTCGATCAACTGGTCCCTGAGTGACTCAAACGAGAGCCGCTTGTCCGCCCAATCATCAGGCAGAGCACGGTAATCCCCGTCCCGTTTCAGCCCCTGGGTGGAGCGAAGCAGTCGAGCCTTCACAAAGTTGATGACTTCGCGTGCCTTTTGCTCAGTCTGCAGATGTCGATAGGACGTGATTACACCCTCCCGGACCTCTTCATACGGCGGGGCTTCGGTCTGATCGGGCCGAAGTGGGAACAGCTCAAGGTTGTCCTTGTTCTGTGCATACCACTTGCGGGCGTCCTTGCCGGTGACGGTGATGCTGTCGAACAGGCTGTCGTAGTTGATCACGAGGTACTCGATCTTCACGCGATCCGGCTGCAGATAGCCGATGCCGTATTCACCATCACCCGGGGCATTCGCCTTGTACTTGTCGAAGTGTTCCTGGAGTTCCGATTCGGACGGGTCGTCGATGTCGGCGGTGAATTCGTCTGCCCTCAGGAAGAGCATCGAGGCATTGATGGTCCGCTCAAACTGGTCAAGGAGATCCTGGACCCGCCAGGTCGCCGCGACGTCTGCAGTCTCGTACAACTGGACGAGCCGACTGACGGCGAGGAAATTCGCGATGGCCCGATGGATGTCCTTGTCGGTTCCCTGTCGCCCGGCCAGGGCCTGCCGGGGTCCTTGCATGATCATGTCATAGGCCCGCTGTGCATCGCCCAGCAGGTCCGGGTTTTGCAGGACCAATTGTGCTGCATACTGCCGCAGGTAACTCTCGCCTTCATAGGCCGTACTTGTCAGCCCGGCTTTTTCGGCTGCCAGTTTGAGCAGGTACCAGTGCGAAGCATTGACGACCTGCAAGTAGTCCGGGTCGTCCTCGGACAGGTTTTTCGGATTCATGATGGCCGCAAGTTCGCCCCCGAACTGTTCATGCAGGACAGCAAACTCGATGAGGGCCTGCTGCCACTCCTCGTTCGGTATCGTGTGCTCTTTGCCTTCATAGACGTAGGTTGCCTCGACGCGGCTGAAGGCCGTCCTGCCCCATCGCTGCAGTGCCTGGGGCAGGAGGAAGGCCACCATGAGGAGCGAGCCGCCCACGGCGAGAATCCACTTCTGATATCTGCGGAGAAACTTCAGCATGATGTTCTGACCCTTCCATCCCCCCGGTTGCCCACGTTCCGGGACGTGTGGTTATGTCTCATTCGGTGCCATCCTGCATGACGGTCATCCCTCGGGATACCCGCCTGTCCAGCAGGAAGCCGGGTCTACAGGGTATACAAACGGTCGACCGAGAAAATCGGTCGACCGTGCGTCTCTCACAAAACCCTCACTGTCGTCACCCTGCTCGCCATCAAGCATCCATAATGCCGTGACGAGCCTCCAGGCCGTTCGAACTCAACGGTAGAATTCGACGATCAGGTTCATGTCAACCTCAAACGGGATCTGGTCGGGAGTCGGCTGTGCGACCACCTTGACCGTGAGATCCGCCGGTACGAGGTCAAGCCACTCCGGCACATGCTGGCCGGCCAGGCTTTCCATATTCTCGCGAGCCAGTTTCTTGATCCCTTCCTTGACCGTGATCGTGTCGCCCACACTCAACTGGAAACTCGGGCGGTCAACCTTGCGGCCGTTGATCAGCACATGCCCGTGCACCACCATCTGCCGGGCAGCCCAGATCGAGCGGGCCATCCCAGACCGACGCACGGCATTGTCCAGCCGACTCTCAAGGATCTGGAGCAGCACCTGGCCGGTATTGCCCTTGGTGCGGCCGGCCTGATCCATGTAGCGACGGAACTGGCGCTCCATGATGTTGTAGTGGTACCGGAGCTTCTGCTTCTCGTTCAGACGCAGCCCGTAGTCACGCAGACGACGACCGCGGTAGCCATGCATTCCCGGCGGATTCGGGCGGCGCTTTGTCGTGTGCTTCGGCAGGTCGGCAATCGGAGCGCCAACCCGACGGGACAGTTTCACCTTTGGACCAAGGTAGCGAGCCATAGAGTTCTAACCTCTCCCTTGCGGGATACTTGCGTATAAGGACCGACACGCCGTTCTGGGCGTGCCCGGTGGCAATGCCAGCCGCCAATCTACAATCGTATTGAATCTCTCACAGACTCCTGAGTCCGGGCAAAAAACACGAGCTCAGCAGCCCAGGATACAGCGCGCACTCCACACAGCCACATCCACCGACCGTCTGGACGGCGCGCAAGCCACCGAGTAAAGACCGGATACACTGCCGCGTCAAGTCATCGGGCCAAAACACACGCCCGGATACCGGCAGCAACGTCACAATCCGGTACCCCGGATGGCTGCTGATTCACTCATCGACCCGGATATACAGCGGGCGACCAGCCAACTCGAGGTCGGGTGATCTGACATATGTGTCGCCCATCGCCTGCAGCATGTCCGGTTCGATCGTCAGGGCCCGCTCGCTGATGTACACCACATCAGGTGCCTCGGCGATCAGATCCTCAGCATATTGGCCTGTCCCACCCTCATACGTGGCGTTAATGTACCGATACCGGCCGTAGATCCACTGAACATCTCCCTCCAGCGGCTCGCCGCCCAGCAACGCCCTGAGTCGCGGGTCACCGTGGATCACCATTCGGATCGGGCCCGGGTACCGCTCCTTCAACTGATCGGCGACCGCGTGATATTCCGCGATCCCGTGAGGACCGTCAGTCTGCTTTGGATTCGGGCTGCGGCGGCCGTAGGACTGCCAGGTACTGTGTGCCAGCAGCAGGACGGAAATCAAGAGCAGGGCCGGCGGCATCCACTTTTGCCGTCCCTTGAGCCCGATGCACGCCTGACAGGCAACCCAGCCGGCCAATGGGCCGAAGGGCGCCAGCAGCGGCACGACATAACCGGGCCCATGCGTGACTGATACAAGTTGGAGATACCCGAAGACGAGCAGTGTGATGATGCCCACCTGAGCCGTCATCACGCAGGATTCACCGATTTTCTGCTGACGGCCGGCAGCCGGCTGCCCGTTGGATCCATTCCGGGTCGATGCCTTGCGGCCCAGGACCATGATCCATCCCAGCAGGGAGGCAGCGACAACCACGAGGAATGACTTGGGCAAATAGCGCCACAGGAGCCCGGCAGGGACGAGGAGCCGCATGATCCCGCGGGCCGGGAAATTGCGCACTTCCAGCGTGTGACGCTGGTACTTGATTGGGAACTCCGCCGCCTGCTCCAGGAATTCCTGCCACGCCCCTTGCCAGAACAGGATCAGGATACAAACGGCTGAAACGATCAGCCCGGCGATGATCAGTTTCAGCAGGTCAGGCCAGACCGTTCGCGATCGCTTGATGAGCCCTAAAACGGTCCAGACGAGCACGAGCCCGGCTGCCTGCACCACGGCTGCCTGCCAGGTCCAGCACGCCAGCGCCAGCAGAATCCCTGCCAGGATGGCACGCCGCGAACTCATCGCCGTCACCGCATACATCAGCAGGCCCACGGCCAGGAACTTCGGTCGGCCGCCAAACGGTACAAACCAGGCAATCAGATACCAGCCGCCGGACACCGTCGCGACCAGGATCGCAATGCTGACGCACCGGACCAGGCGCGGGATCCACGCAGCATCGGGCGAGTTCGTTCGACAGAGTTCGCTGCTCCCGCACGCCCGAAATGCAAGGCTGATCGTCGATGAGACAAGAATCACATATCCAACAATGCCCAGTAGCGCCACCCCGATTGGTGACGGGCCTGCCGCTTGAAACAGGCCCGCAACCCAGTAGGTGATCGGGCCGTGTATGACGAAGAAGTCGGCATACGGCACCTTGCCCGAGCCGATGAGCGTGTAGGTGTAGTCGAAATACGCTGCGTCATTGCTGAAATATTCGAGCGACCAGATCCGGTTGGCCAGCAGCACCAGCGCGACGAACAGGATGGTGACGCCCCAGACGACCAGCCCGAACCGGCAGCGCGAGCGCATCGGGCTGCCGCCCTCGGGCAACGATGTGCTCCCGGATCGTCCGGTTCCCGTCGAATCGTCAGTATCCGGAGTCGTATGTGACACGTGAAGACTACCCATCGTGCACTGCACGTCGCAAATGTACGTTCGCTCGCTCGCTCGTCAAGCGCTACTCGTGGTCGCCGATCGCCCCACGCTGAGCGAGCACCATCATAACGCCGGTACCCGCCGGAGCGACTCCGGCCCATCTACGAGACTGATGGCGGTCCAGACTGGGACGCTGACTTCAAACCGACAGCCAGCAGCGTCAGGTCGGCCGGATTGACGCCGGCCAGCCTCGACGCCTGCCCCATGGTGGCAGGCTTGAACCGACTGAGCACTTCCACCGCTTCGTTCCGCAGTCCCCGAACCCGGTCATACCGGAAGTCAGCCGGGATCCGCCGCGTCTCCAACTCAGCCATTTTTCGGATGTCCGACTGCTGTCGAATCAGGTAACTCTCGTACCGGCAGTTGTTAAAGACCACGGCTGCCAATCGTCGATCAACGGAGGCCCCATTCAGATGACCAAGGATGGTCTGTGAGTCGGCTCGCCCGCTGCGGGCCAGTTCACGTAACGACACGCTGTCAATGGCAGTGGATTCAAAGAGCCGGTGCAGGTCGCCCAGCGTCTGCTGCCGTTGTTGAAATCGTGCCCAGCGATCGTCGCAGACCAGCCCGAGTTCACGACCCAGCGGCGTCAGGCGATCCGGCGCGTTGTCCGCACGCAGTGCAATCCGGTGTTCAGCCCGGCTCGTAAACATCCGGTACGGCTCGCGCGGCGTTTTGGTCACGAGATCGTCCATCATGACACCGATGTACGATGTGTCCCGCGTCAGTCGAATCAAGGGCTGCCCACGGGCACAGCGAACGGCATTCAGCCCGGCCAGCAGACCCTGCCCGGCCGCCTCCTCATAGCCGCTGGTCCCGTTGATCTGGCCTGCCAGAAACAGGCCCTCGAATCGCTTGGTCATGCAGGTCGCATCGATCTGGTGCGGCCGGACCATGTCATATTCGACCGCATAGCCGTACTGCACGATCTCTGCCCGCTCACACCCCACCATCAGTGGGATAATGCGATCCTGGACATCGGCCGGGAGCGAGGTGGAGATTCCGTTGCAGTACACCCAATCGGATTCGTGTGATTCAGGCTCCAGGAAGACGTGATGGGCATCGCGGTCGGCAAAGCGCACCACCTTGTCTTCGATGGACGGGCAATACCTCGGGCCGGATTCAGCCTCGATCTGGCCGCTGTACATCGGGGCCCGGTCGAGATTGGCTCGGATCAGCCCGTGAATCGCCGGATTCGTGTGTGTGGTATGGCAGGGAACCTGCTGTAAAACAGGGAAACGGGCCGAATCCGTCATCTCACTGAATGGCAGCGGGGGATCATCGCCATGCTGCGGCGCAAGGTTGGAAAAGTCGATCGACCCTGCTGTCAACCGCGGCGGCGTCCCGGTCTTGAGTCGGCCGAGCTCGAAGCCGAGCCGCCTTGAGATTGCTGCTCAAATGGGCGGCTGACTGCTCCCCGACACGCCCGCCCGGCGTGCGATCGGCCCCGGTGTGCATCAGCCCGGACATGAATGTGCCGGTGGTCACAACGACGGCCGAGGACCTCAGCAACGTCTCGTCAGTATCGGCTGACTGCCGGATTCTCACGCCCGTGCATCGGTTGCCGGTCACGTCGAGGCCGGAGACCTGGGCTTCAAGGATGTGAATATCTCGCGTTGCGATCAGTTCCTGTGTGGTGCGGGCATAGGCATGTTTGTCGGCCTGGGCGCGTGGCCCGTGAACAGCAGCCCCGCGCGATGTGTTGAGGATGCGGAACTGGATGCCGGCAGCGTCGGTCGCCCGGCCCATCAAGCCGCCCAGGGCGTCGATTTCTCGAACGATCTGCCCCTTTGCCAGCCCGCCGATGGCCGGATTGCAACTCATGGCCCCGATTCGGTCCGCCCGGAGCGTGATCATCAGGACGCGCGCACCCAGCCCCGATGCCGCCCAGGCAGCCTCCAGCCCGGCGTGGCCTCCTCCGACGACGATGATGTCCCAGTGTTCGTTGGGTCCCATGGCGTGTGGTACAGTGATCGGTGCATGGCCGGTTCGGCCGTTTGTCCCGTCTCGACAGCCTGACAATACTCAAAGACTGATCTGTAGTCATGACCCATCTGTGCTCCAGAGTACGACGCCTGTGATATTGGGCTGGATAGGCAGGAAGATGCCGGTAGCGAGTCGATTTCAGCCGTTTGGCACCACCGTGTTCTCGGAGATGACGCAACTGGCCGTCAAGCACCAGGCCGTCAACCTGTCACAGGGATTCCCTGATTTCGACGGGCCGGCGTTCGTGCGTGATGCTGCAATCGAGGCAATCCGAGCCGGGCACAACCAATATGCCCGGATGTTCGGCATCCCGCCGCTGAACGATGCGATCGCTGCCCGCTGGAATCGGCTGACCGGCCAGAACGTCGACCCGAACACCCAGATACAGGTGACGGCCGGCTGTACCCAGGCAATCCCGTCGGTGTGCCTCGGGCTGCTCAACCCGGGCGATGAGGTGATTGTCTTCGAGCCGTACTACGACTCGTATCGACCGTGCCTGGCAATGGCCGATGCCGTGCCGCGCTTTGTCCCGTTGCGCTGGCCCGATTACTCGTTTGATCGCGATGAGGTTGCCAACAGCATCACCGATCGAACGAGGGCAATCCTGATCAATACCCCTCACAACCCGACCGGCAAGGTGTACACGCGCGACGAACTCGAGTTCCTTGCCGACGTGTGCATCAGGCACGATCTACTGGCGATTACCGATGAGGTCTACGAGAATCTTGTGTTTGATGGGGAGCACATCCGGATGGCGACGCTGCCGGGGATGGCGGACCGGACGATCACCCTGTCGTCGCTGGGCAAGTCGTTTTCGCTGACCGGATGGAAGATCGGCTGGGTGATCGCCTCCCCGGACGTGATTCAAGGCGTGCGGGCTGCCCATCA
Source organism: Planctomycetota bacterium (assembly GCA_013112555.1). Classification (GTDB taxonomy): domain Bacteria; phylum Planctomycetota; class Phycisphaerae; order Phycisphaerales; family UBA5793; genus PNC21. The sequence continues at coordinate 154,909 of JABFGK010000001.1, forward strand.
GTTTCTGACGTTTGCGGTGGCAACCCCGCTGCAGCATGGGGCGGTCGCAGCGCTGACAGCCCCTGAGACGTACTACGAGGAGTTTGTCAGCCAATACCGGGGGAAACGTGACTTCCTGTGTGAGGCGCTGGAGGCGATCGGTTTTTCGGTCGCCCGACCGGCTGGGACGTACTTCATTCTTGCTGATCACACCCCGTTCGGGTTTGATGATGATGTTGCTTTTTGTCGCCATCTCGTTGAGGAGATAGGGGTTGCAGCAATCCCGCCGTCTGCCTTCTACGAGCACAAGGAGCACGGGCGCTCGCTCGTTCGGTTTGCATTCTGCAAGACGGATGAGACGTTGCAGCATGCGGTTGAGCGATTGTCAGCCCTGCGACCTGCATAAAGCCGTTGCCCAATGTCAGTCGATCGAGATTGTTTCTGTGAAGATCGAACTCCGATCCGGTAGATAGATGTACAATTGGGCAAAGCGTGACTGAATCAGCCCCGATCATCTAACCGGGAATGGGTATTCCAGTGTCATCAACACAATCGCAAGCCGGTCGCGGCACGCGTTGGCGTCGTCTGCGCCGCGCTGTCGGCTGGTTTCTCGTGGTCATCATTCTGGTCGTGTCAGTCGCAGTCTGGCAGTTGCCCCGGCTTGCCGGCACAGGGGCCGGCACGGCCCTCATCGAGAAACTCGTCAATGGCGCGCAGTCATCGGTCACTGTCGGCATTGCATCGCTGGACCTGGCATGGTCGGGGACGCAGCAGGTCACCGGGCTGTCGGTCGTCGATCGGGCGAACGGTGACACCGCCGATCTGAATGTCAGTGCAGGGTTCATTGATCGACTGGGCTCGTGGCGGGCGTGACTTCGGCACGGTGGCCGTCTCCGGCACGGTGTCGATGACGGACCTGCCGAAGCCGAGCGGTCAGGGCCCGGTGACGGTCCCGGCCGGCCTCGGGGCCGACGTGCGGATCACCGACCTCACCGTGAATCTGGCGAATGCAGCCGTGGGGGCAGACGGCATTGCCGTCTCTGCCGGCGTGACGGTGACCAACGGGGCGATCGGTATCCACACCGGGCAGCCGCTCGAGGTGATGCTGTCGGGCACGTCGAGTATCGGTGCACAGGAAGGTGCGTTTTCGGTCGAGGCAGCACTGCCGGATCTGATCGGGGCCGACGGAATCGTGAATCTGGATCAACTCAGTGGTGAGGTCAAGGCGAATGCGCGCAACGTGCCCTGTGGGGTGATCGAGCAGTTGGCCGGGCAGACCGGCCGGATCGTGCCGTATATCGGTGACGTGGCAGATGTCGATTGCTCGTGGGACGGCGACCTGGACCAGGGAGAAGGCTCGCTTCATCTGAAATCAGACCTGGCAGCCGCTGATGTGCTTTTCACTGTGGCCGATGGTCGTGTACGAATCGAGACGCCGGCACTGGTGCGCTGGAGGGCCACCCCGGCCGCGGTGGAGGCGCTGGCAGGGCCGGTCCCGATCGAAGTATCGGTGACGGCACTTGATGCGAAGTTGCCGGTTGGAGGGGCCGTCGATCTGTCGGGGGCATCGTTCGTTGCCAAAGTCGTCAGCGGTGGCCCGTTTGAGGTCACGATGGCAAATGCCGAGGCACAGCGCTGGGCGATTGAGAAACTGTATGTCTCGGTCGAGACGGACGATCCGGTGAATCGGATTGCGCTGAAGGTCTCAGGGATGGTGGGTGAGGCAGGCGGAGACGGGGTCGGTGCAGTCTCACCGGTATCTGCTGACCTCGTGTTACAGGGGCTCCTCACTGCCGATGGTCGGGTGTCCCTGGCAACGCTGGGAGTGGGGGGGGACTGTCCGGGGCGAGCAAATCCCGACGGCACTGGTTGATCGGCTGGCCGGACTCGATGGGTGGGCCGTTGATGCACTCGGGCCGTTTGTCGCCGAAGTCGAGATCGATGCAGCGGTCGATGCCGGGGCCGCCGAGTCACTGGCCGGCAGCAATGCCGGTGAGGGCGGTTCACCACTGGATCTGGCCGGGTTACCACGCACGACGTTTACGGTCCGGACGCGCTCGCACGGCATGATGCTCGTGGCTGACGGGGTCGTCGACCGCGGCATGTTGTCGATTGGGAACGCACAGAATCCGGCCCGTGTTGAGCTCCGACCGACTGAGGCATTGCTGAGTCGGCTGGTGCCGGAGCAGACATCGGTGGTCGCTTCGCCGGCCGCAGTACGAGTATCCGGTGCTCATTCGATCTTTGCTGCGTTCGAGCGTTTGACGATCCCGCTGACAGCCGGCAGCGTGCAGGAGATGATCGCGCAGGCTGCATGGAACACTGACATCGAGTTGAAAGCGGTGACATTGCACAGCGGGAATGCATCGGGCACCGAGGACGAAGTGATCATCCCATCGCTGAAGATCACTTCATCGACCGACCGTTTGGGGGAGACTGTCAGTGTCAATGCGGATGGGCTGATCCTGGCCGGGGCCGATTCCGTTGAGCCGGCCCGGATTGTGATTCAATCGGAAGTGATGTCTGTGCTTGATGCCCAGCGCCGATCGGCAACCGTGACGGCCGTTCTCGACAATGTGCAGGCCGGCGTGGCTGATCTGTCAGGCGTCATGGTCCGTGGGGTGTCACTGAGCGAAGTCGTGCGCGAGACGTTCGGCAGCGTGATCAGCATCGAGGCACAGGCGGACTTGGTGACGGTGCCCATGTTTGAAGATGGTACACCGGAGTTGGCCGTTGCTTCGCTGCAATCACGGGTCGAGGGGCAGCACGGGCTGGCTGAGGTCGGCCTGTCGCCTGCTGGGAATGGGGCTGATCTGATTGCCGGCGGGCGCGTTCGGGCACGGCTGACGCCGGCCATCTACGAACGACTCGCATTGACATCGGCTGAGGATGACGTCCCGCCGATGGCACTCACGGCGCCGGCCACGGCGGACGTGCGATTGGAGGAGCAATCGGTCCCGACCTCGATGGTGAGCCAATCAGCGAATGCCGGCAAGACGCCTGCCATCCCACTGTCGAACCTGGCACGCTATGACTGGACTTCCGCCGCCATTGGACTCACCGGCACGATCGACCGGATCGCACTGAAAAATGTACCCGGGGTAGCCCGGCCGATTGTTGCGCGAGAGTTGACCTTTGATGTGTCGGCACCGTCGGGCCTTCGCTCCGGGGCGACGGTGAATGCGACGAGTACGGTCATGTCCACGCCGACAGAAAACGGCGCGCGCGATTCATCCGTGGGGCAGGTACGTGTATCAGCGAAGTCGCAGCCGGGTGCCGATGGGGCCATGGCGCTGTCCGGGACGGTGAAATGTGCAGGCGTTGATCTGGAAGTGGTGGAAGGATTGCTCGGGTGGACGCATCGCATGTTGCCGACCGCATTCGGGCGTGCCGGGGATGTGACGATTCAACTCGATGGGGCCGCGTTACCCGATATGTTGGGTGGGAGTATCAGCAGCGACGCGCCGGAGTTCACGATGGCAAGTCTGCTGGAGCCGGCCACGATCCGTGTGACGCCGGTACTCCCGCGTTTGACCGGCAATCTCGTGATTCGGCAACCAAAAACCGGGGCCGTCAACGTCAGTGCCAGTCAGTTGAACTACTCGCTCGACAGCGAGATGGTTGAAGGGTTCCTGAATGGCAAGACGTTGCGCTCATCAGACGCAGAACTCCTGGGTGCCGCAGCGGCCGAAGTCCTGCGACAATCGGGTACGGATGGGGCCCGACTGGCCGACAAGTTGAATCGTAACGCGCAGCAGGCCTGGACCATGGTGAATAAGAAGTCACTGCTGGGGGTGACGATTGATCGGTTGGATGTGCCGCTGGATTTGTTGCTGGGCAAGGCGTTTGACCTGCGCGATGTGTCAGCCAGCGGTGCGATCGGGATGGACGATGTACTGCTGGCACGCGGCGACTCCCAGACCGCCTTCCGAGATATGAAACTGACGTTCGGCGGTACGAACGCAGCCGAAGGCCTTGCCCTCAAGTTGCTCGGCTCGCCGACGATCACGCAAGGCGGCGGGACGGAGCCGGTGCAGCCGGCCGTCTCACAGGATGGCATATCGCTGACCGGCATGCTGCATGCACTGGCAGGCGATACGAGTGTGCCCGTCGTTGATCTGCAAGGCGGGATGAAGGCGATACCGGTCGGCATCGTGGATTCGATGTTGAATCTCGGCGGCCGGCTCGAGGCAGCGCTCGGTACGACCGCGAACATGCAACTGGATCTGGCCAACATTGGGCGGCACAGCGGGGCCGGGTCGGTCACCTTGACGAGCCCGAATGGGACGGTGCAGATGCCGAGCCTGGCATGGGATGGGGTCACGGTGACGGCAACGAAGCCGGTGACCGGGCAGTTGGCGGTGACGTCTGCGTTCTCGGATTCGCTGCTGTCGCAGGTCCACCCGGCACTGACCAGTGCGCAGCAGGCCGACGGCAAGACACCGTTGTCGGTGAATATTAAGAGTATGACTGTGCCGGTGAACGGCGACATGTCGCTGCTCGGGGCGGACTTTGACCTTGATCTGGGGCAGTTGCAGTTGAAACGGAACGGGATGCTGAGTGATCTGCTTGGCACACTGGCAGACAAGCCGGAAATGCAGGCGGCCGAGACCACGACGGCCCTCATCCCACCGGTGGCGGTGAGCATTCGCAACGGGATGCTGCATTACGATAAATTGGACATAACGTCGGACTTGTTCACGATCTCATCGAATGGGACTGTTGATCTCGTGAAGCGGCAACTGGATCTCGGGGTGCGCGTGCCGCTATTCGGCTGGCGGAGCCAGTTCTCACAGATGACGAAAACGCCGATGGCCAGTCTGGCCGGCGCGAGCGTCACGGACATTCCGTTTTATCTGACGGTGACCGGCTCCCTGGATGACCCGAAGATTCAGCCGGACCCGAACGGTGCGAAGAAGGTCGCCGACGAGTTCTTCCAGAACATGATCGAGGATACGGTCAAAGGTGTGCTCGGCGACATCCTCGGCGGCGGGAAGAAGAAGTAGTAGCCGTAGGTCAGGACGAGGTCCGACGAGTCCTGACGGCAATGCTGCTGTAATGAGCCCCGCCAGTAATCGTAGGTCAGGACGAGGTCCGACGAGTCCTGAAGGCAATGCTGCTGTAATGCACCCCTCCATTGCGTGGGCAATGACGGGGCTTTTTTTATGGCACCTGTCTTATGGGGTAACTCCGTTTACACAAACGTAAACCGGGAGCGATCCGTTTCACTGACAAAGGTATTGAGGTCAGGCAGGTCGGCACTGAGCCGGTCGGCCAGGATCGGCAGGTAGCCCCGTTCGCTGTTCGTGTGGCCGGTCAGGATAATGGAGCAGCCGAGCCCCTCGGCCTCAAGCGCGCGATGGTGGGACATCTCGCCGGTGATAAAGAGGTCGCATCCCTGTTCGATGGCCGTATCAAGTACACTGGACCCGGAACCGGGGACGATGCCGATGACCTTGACCTCGCGCGCCGGTGATGTGATTTTTGCCGATGCGATATTGAGATGGTCCTTGAGGCGCACGGCGACATCAGCCACGGTAGCAGGCTGATCGAGCACCACCCGTCGGCCGGCACCTGACTTGTGGCTCGGGATCGGGTGCAGCGGGTATAGATCGAAGGCCGGCTCCTCGTATGGGTGAAACTGTTTCAGCGTCGAAATCAGGATGCTCAGACCCTTGACCGCGCAGACCATTTCGATGCGGACTTCGTCGGCCACTTCGAGCTGACCGGGTCGGCCGACTGTTGGATTCGTATCCTGGCTGCCGCGGAACGTTCCCTTGCCGGTGACGTTGAACGAACACTGTTCGTAGTCGCCGATTCTGCCGGCACCGGCACTGGCCAGCGCATCACGAAGACGGTCAGCCGCGTTCGTCGGGACGAATGTGACGATCTTGACCTGTCGGTTCTCCGGCAGGTTCTGGTACGGCGTCAGGGGGCGGCGATAGCCGGTCCCGATGGCATCGGTCAGCCAGTCGGTCACGCCGCCGGGGGTGGCATCCAGGGCCGTGTGCGGGGAATAGAGCTGAATCCCGTGCGACATGGTGTGCAACAGGAGGCGGCCGGCCACGTTATCCGCGGTGATGCGCTGCACCGGGCGGAACATGACCGGGTGATACGTGATCACGAGGTCAGCCTTTTTCTCGATGGCTTCAGCCAGGATTTCCTCGGTGAAGTCGATGGTCAGCATGGCCCGGTTGACCGAGTCCTCGCGATCACCGATGAGCAGCCCGACATTGTCCCAATCCTCGGCATACCGAAGCGGTGCGATCCGTTCCATCACCTCAATGAACTGCTTGAGTGCCACCGGCATGTCGTCTTCTCCATATGCAGAACCAGTCCACCAGCAGGGCTGCGTAGACGGGTAGGTACGTTATGACGCCCAGCCACGAGGGAACAGACCACTCCACGACATCGCCCAGAACGAGGTAGCCCCAGGGGAGTGTGAGGGATGCCACCCAGACGGCCGGGCTGAACGACATCGGGATCAGGACGAGCGCCCAGAGCAGGTACCACGGGTGGGCCGTCGTGGAAAACAGCAGGGCGGCAAACAGAAAGACTCGCGCGCTTCGCCACAGGTCAATCCGAGCACAATACAGGATTACAAGAACGCCGGCCAGCATCCCGAGGCAGGCACGTCGTGCGTTTTCAGGCGTCAGGCCGATTTCATGCAGCACCGAGTAGACCGAGCCCTGAAATGACCAATGCCAGAAGAAACTCTGTGTCGTGTCCCACAGCCGCCGGAGCGGTTCCCCATCGTGAGTGGCCAGAAAAGGGAGGTACAGGGCCAGGCACACGACCATGCCGGTCGCAGCCGCAATGAGCCATTGCCGCAGCGGGCGGGTACGCAGTGGGATGACGGCCAATGGGATCGGAAATGGCTTGACTGCCCCGCCAAAGGCCAACAGTGCCGGCCAGGTGCAGGTGCGAGTCGGAGCCATGTGGGCCAGCAGCAAGGCACCGACCATGATGGCATAGCCGACGGGGTCGTGATGCCCGCTGGCAGCTACTTCGGTGAGGGCCAGGGGATGCCAGGCATACAAAATGGCCCACCATGGGGACCGCCCGGCCTGGCGCAATGCCACGAGAAGCAACACGATGGCCAGGAGTTCAAAGGCCACGAACACGCCTCGATACACTGCGGATGCCCGATCGAGATCGTGCCACATGGCCTCGGGTGTGATCGTTGCTGCACCGGCAAAAACGAGCTGACTCGTCGGCAGGTAGATGGTGACGAGGTCCCGGTTATTCGTCTTCGCTGCGAGTTCCGATTCGCCGTCAAAACGCGGCTGCTGTGGGTCCACTTCGGCTGGGGCAATCAGATACGGGTTGTGGCCGGATTGCAGCGTTCGGCCGTCGAACAGGAACCGCCAGATGTCATCACTGATCGAAGGGGAATGAGTGAGGACAATGGGCACGCGCAAGGCAATGGCAACCAGGACAATGACGAGCACCGGCTTGATCCAGGCACGCAACGAGCCGGCCCGAGGAGCGGCCAGCGCGTGTAGTCGATACAGCGCGACGAGAAACACGGTGAGCGCCACCCACATGGCCGCCGAGGCCAGCCAGTACGGCCTCATCTGCGACAGGTTGTCAAGACCGGCCTGCGCGGTCGGCTCACGGCCGATGCTCATTGATGACAGGATGATGATGAACCAGACTGCACTGGCGAAATAGGCGCACAGCGACGTCGCTGACAGCAGGAGCGTGATGGTATCAGTGCGTGGCGTGAGCGGTTCGGATTGTGCCTGACTCGTGCCCATCAACCACCCCTCCCGGTGAACCGCACAATACCAAAGACAATCCCCCCGACGACGGCTGCGATCCAGGCAGCGTTCAGCCCCACGAGCCCGAGTGTCCACCCGCTGACATACAGCACCCGATTGAGCCGCGTTCGACCGTTTGCGAACGATCGGCGATGCAACTCTCGTGCCCATTGTGCGATCCGGTACCATGCATAGCAGGTGGCAATGAGCAGCGTCATCAAGAACGTGGTGGTGCCGGCCATGATGCCGATGGGGGCAATCAGCAGGACCAGGAAGCCGGGCATGAATACCCAGCCGAGGCCGAGCGGGTTTCGTGCAATGTATTGCTGGGCTTCGTACTGGATGGTGAGTTCCTCGATCGTCCAGTGGGTGCCGCACTCGGGGCAGCAGTGCTCGGATTGTTCGAGGGTGCCGGCCAGGTCGTAATTGCACCGCGGGCAGCGCGGCTGCATGTCAGGTTCGCTCCCGGCGGCATGTTCGCTCGTCGTCACGGCTCATGCTAGCATGGTGGAGCAGACGGTGTGTGTATGCGTGCCAGTGTATGACCGAGCCGGAGTAGTCGAGCGATGGGTGTCGGACGATCGATTTCGCCACTGTTGATCACGGCCGGCCCGACGCATGAGCCGCTGGATGCAGTGAGGTACATCGGGAATCGGTCGTCGGGGCGTCTGGGGGTCGCGCTGGCACTGGCAGCACTGCAGCGGGGGATCACGACCACACTGCTGCTGGGGCCGACGTGCCATGATTCAGTCTCGCTGTCTCGGCAGATGCACGACTCGGCAGAGAGCGGTGCAGCCTGTGCGCTGCGGCGTTTTACAACGACAGCCGACCTTGAGGCAGTCCTGGCCGACGAGTGGCCGGGTGCATATGCGTGTCTGATCATGGCGGCTGCCGTGGCTGACTATCGGTTGCCGGCACATACTCGCGATGTTGACAAACCTGTGAGCAAGTTGAGGCGGTCCGACGAGGGGCTGCATCTTGATTTGGAGGCAACGCCCGATCTGGTGGCTGCGTGCGCGCAGCGGAAGCAGGGCGGGCAGACCGTCGTGGCTTTTGCGCTGGAGGATGAGGTCGGGCTGGCCGAGGCGGCCCGGGAGAAGATGCAGCGAAAAGGTGTCGATGGGATCGTGGCCAACCCGTTGGGCACCATGGAAGCCCGCTCGATGCAGGCGTCACTGCTATGGGCGGATGGCACCGAGTGTGCCAGTGGTGAGATGGACAAAGCTGTTTTTGCAGGCTGGCTGATTGATCGCCTGCTGGCTTGAGCCGGACGGCGCTCCCCCTCTGCGTCATTCCCGCGCACGCGGGAATCCATCTTCATCCTTTTCTTCCGTCCACCGCCACCACCGGTGGCGGCTTTGTGAGCCCCCGGTGTATTCGAGGATTATGCGCGTTCGGCGTATGTTAGGTGGCGCGAGCCAAAAGTCGCGCCCATACTCATGCCTTCAAAAACCCCTATTTCCATAGGAGCATGAGCATGGAACGCGAACTTTGGTGCCTCATTGTAGCCACTCTCCGCAGGCTGCCACGTCGTCGACACGCACAACTGACCTACTCCGACCCTCAGATACTGGCCGTCCTGTTCTGGGCCGCACTGCACGATCGATCCATCAACTGGGCCTGCCAACGCAACCACTGGCCGGGACAGGCATGGCGGCGACTCCTGCCGAATCAGTCCACCATGAGCCGACGCCTGCGTGATCCATCGACCATTCAACTCATACAACAGGTGCTCGACCGATTGCAGGTCGTCCACCACATACCCACGCGGCTGATCCTGGACGGCAAACCGTTGTCACTTCGATCACACACCGGCGATCCAGATGCGACCTATGGCTGGGCTGATGGAGGCAAGCGGCGCGGCTATAAGTTACATCTTGTCATCGATGATCAGCAGTGCGTCCGACAATGGATTGTCAAGCCAATGCACGAATCGGAGCCGGTCGTTGCCCGGGAGGACCTGGTTCCCGCATTGGGACAAACCCCGACGCTCAATGGACTGCCGGTCTTGGCGGATGCCAACTACGATCGTAATCCCCTCTATGCTGCGACGGCTGATGCGGGTCTTGTGTTGCTGGCTCCACGACAACGCCCTGGCACGGAACTCGGACATCGAACGCACCATCCGGATCGACTGACGAGCATGTATTTCCTGGAACACTGTTCCGGCCTTCGGAAGCACCTGTTTGTGATGCGCGGTGACATCGAGCGGTTCTTTGGCGCGATGGCCAGCTTCGGGGGTGGCCTGATCTCCTTGCCCGCCTGGGCACGCCGCCTGCACCGCGTCCGCTACTGGGTCGGTGCCAAACTCGCCATCAACGCCGCTCGAATCGCGCGAAACCGAACGCTTCATGCATAATCCTCGTGTTCACCGGGGGCTAATCAAGAGAGCCTCTCCCCCATCCGTCATCCACTTCCTCTCCGACCGGGAGCAACTGGGATGGTGCGCCAAATGTGCCGATATGGCTGCCAGTGCGGCATCTCGGTTGAGAGTGCCGATCCCGGTGGCCTGGGTGGCCCGATAACAGGCGTGAATTGCCGATTCCCGACAGGTTATCAGACAGCATATCGGGAATGGCACTCAAATCAGAAAGATGGCACGAAGTGAGGCTTTGGGGCCTTGCGGAATGCCAGGAATGTGGTAAATTGGGAAAAGAGAGCGGTTTTTGATGATCAGGAGGGGAGCCGCCGGCTTTGCAGTCACCCATCGCAGGCAGCGTAGGGGCTTTGTGCAAGGTTGGCAGTCGGCGAGTACGCGGTAAGCAATGCGATCTGTGTCCCCGGACGAGGTACCGCCTTTGCGCAAAAACGCATCCCGACAACATTGTCCCTTGAGAAAAAGCGATAATCCGCGATGATGATGATGTGTATTGGGTGAGATGCACCGCTCGCGGGTTGTTGTCAGCAGCATGAGAGGATTTCGCATGAAGGTCGGCACCGGACTGGAACTGGCAATCGATGAACTCTACTGCACCGGCTGGTCGGCCCTCGATTCGATCGGCTGCGAGCATACCGGCGATGGCAAGGTGTACCCGTCGGTCGTTCGCGTCCAGAAAGAGTTTGCCCAGCTCGGCTACGAACTCCAGGTCGGGCATATCCAACTGTTTGATTGTTTCCGGGCTGAGTGGACGGATGTGGTCGGTAACCCGGTCGGCGCCGTCGTCGGATCGAGCGAGATCGAGGCCGCTATCTATGCACTGGCCCGTCTGCGTCGAAATCTGAAGGTGGGAGTCAACCCGTAATCCGCGGGTCTGCTTGTTCGTGCTGTCAATTTGAATACGAACTCTTCGCTTTGCCGATCTCGCTATCATGCGGGACGGTGTCGCTGTGCATGCCGTGTCATCAAGACGCACGGTATAGTTGTTCGTTGACATCGAAGTGAGTGCCGGGCACTGGGTCCGAACTTCCGGTGACGAAGAGTTGGCACGGGCGCTGTTTTGTTTGATGTCGCCGGTGCATGTGAAATCTATGGGTTGTGCCTGTGATTATGAGTGATGTCTGTCTGCCAGTTCACGTCGTGATTCCGACGCACATTGCACGTCACCTGATGATGGTTCTGTTCGGGCTGTCGCGCCAGCGCGTCAAGCCGGCCTCCATCACCGTCAGTGCCGACGGGATCAATGACGAGTTGGAGGCAGTCGTCCATGAGGGGGCCCAGCGTTACGGCCTGGACATCCTCTATGTCCGTCGAGAGCGACACAAAGAAGGTCGCGTGCAGCAGGCACGGAACAACGGCGTGCGGGGCCTGTTGCAGCATATCGACAATCCATCGGGCCGGTTGTTGATCCTCGATGGTGATACGGTCCCGCTGCCGCAAACAATCGAGATGCACGGCACGCTCGGCTACCGGCACGGTCTGGTGGTGGCATCGCGAATCATGTTGGATCAAGAGCGAACTGCAGCGCTGGACCTGGCACAACTGGAAGCCGGCACGCAGGTTCTGGAGCCGACGCCTGAGGACCTCGCTGAGATGGCACGTCAGCACCGCAAGGCACTGACGCACCAGGTACTACGCCGATTCAGCATGACCAAAGCCCACAAGCCGAAGATCATCGGGGCCCACTTCTCGATCGACCTGAAGTTGTTTATCACGATCAACGGGGCCGACGAAGAATACCTCGAATACGGCATGAACGACGATGAAATCGGTCGTCGTTCCTACCTGGCCGGCGGCAACTCAATCGTGGCCATCAAGGACATCCCGGTCATGCACCTGTATCACCCGCCCAGGCAGGCAACCCGATGGCGGGACAACCCGGGTTTCGAGCGCTTCCGGCGCACCGATCTCCCGGTCTATTGTGTGCATGGTTTGGATAATCCGCTGCCACAAAATGACTTGCAGATCGACTTAATCCGTGGCACTGGGTGAGCAAATCTGGTATGACAGGAGGAGTGGGGAGTCGGATCCCGGAGTCATGACGTTCTCTACAGAGCGACTCGCCACCGGATTCCGGATGACTGAGACCGTTTTTGAAAGTATAAAAAGTGATCATGGGGGGAGATTGAGTTGAACTTGTGGCTGTTTGAACTAGAATGATTCTAGTTATCAACAACGAAGTCAACCGCGGCGATGCCACGGTCGAAGTGTATTTTGGATAGGAACAACCGGCTATGAGCGTGACACTCCCGATCTATCTGGACCACAACGCCACGACCCCGGTCGACCCGCGCGTCCTGGAGGAAATGCTGCCGTACTTCACCGAGAAGTTCGGCAACGCGGCCAGTCGGAACCATCAGTTCGGCTGGGCGGCTGAGGAAGCCGTTGACCGAGCGCGAGCGCAGGCAGCCTCGCTGATCGGGGCATCATCCAAAGAGATCATCTGGACAAGCGGTTCGACGGAGTCGAACAACCTGGCCATCAAGGGTGGGGCCGCGATGTATGAGAAGGCTCCGCGCACAGCCGAGAGCGGGCGCGGGCACATCATCACATCGGCGATCGAGCACAAGGCTGTTCTCGATCCGGTCAAACGGCTGATGCGTGAGGGGTTTGATGCCACGTTTCTTGAGCCGCCGGCCGACGGGATTGTTCGTCGCGAGCATGTTGAGGCTGCCATGCGCGAAGACACGATTCTCGTGTCGATCATGTGGGCCAACAACGAGATGGGCACACTCAACGATGTCCCGGAAATCGGTGCCCTGTGTCGCGACCGCGGCGTGCTGTTCCACACCGATGCAACCCAGTGGGTCGGGAAGATGCCGACCGATGTTGAGCGTGACAATATCGATCTGCTCAGTTGGTCGGGGCACAAGATCTACGGGCCGAAGGGGGTCGGCGCCCTGTACGTGCGACGCCGGAAGCCCCGAGTCCGACTTGTCGCGATTCAGGATGGAGGCGGGCACGAGCGAGGGTTCCGGTCAGGCACATTGAATGTGACCGGGATCGTCGGGTTTGGCAAAGCGTGCGAACTGTGTGAACAGGAAATGGATCAGGATCGCGAACGCCTGCTGGCCCTGCGGCAGAAGTTGGAGCGCTCGATCCATGAACAGTTGGATGTCGTGCAGATCAACGGGCACCCGGAGCGGCGATTGCCTCAGACCACGAACATCAGTTTCGGCTTTGTCGAGGGTGAATCGCTGATGATGGGGATGAAGGGGATTGCCGTCTCGTCAGGCTCAGCGTGCACAAGTGCGAGTCTCGAACCGAGTTATGTCCTCAAGGCGATCGGCGTCGGCGATGAGTTGGCGCATTCGTCACTCCGCTTCGGACTGGGGCGCATCACGACGGAACAGGAAATCGACTACACGATCGAGCAGGTCGTGGCTGCGGTGAACCACTTGCGTGCGATGAGCCCGTTGTATGACATGCATAAGGAAGGGATCGACATCAGCAAGATCGAGTGGTCGCACCACTAACGGCGCGCGATCCTTGATGCAGGTTGAGTCGTATCAGAAACAGCACATCGGGGTGTGTGTGAGGCTGACAGAGAGTGAAAGGGCACGAAAGCCATGGCCTATAGCGATAAAGTCGTAGACCACTATGAGCATCCGCGGAACGTCGGTTCGTTCGGCTCGACCGGCGATGTGAAGGGCCGCAATGACATCGGCGTCGGGGTCGTCGGGGCGCCGGAGTGCGGCGACGTGATGCAGTTGCAGATCAAGGTGAGCGAGGACGGCGTGATCGAGGACGCCAAGTTCAAGACGTTCGGCTGCGGGTCGGCCATTGCCTGCTCGAGTCTGGCCACCGAGTGGCTGCGCGGGAAGTCACTCGATGAGGGGCTGGCAATCAAAAACACGGAACTGGTCCAGGAGTTGAGCCTGCCGCCGGTGAAGATTCATTGCTCCGTCCTGGCCGAGGACGCGATCAGGGCAGCGATCGATGACTACCGCCATAAGAACGATTCCGGGGACGCTGATGCGTCCGGGGCTGCCGGGCAGGGAAGTGAGACTGAGTCTGTGTCTCAGGCATGACCGGGTCGCCGGGAGGGCATAGGCTGTAGCGTCGGGCACCGTGACCCCAGCCGGCCCGGGTCGGCCGGTGCGAAGGTGCCATTTAGCCAGGAGCGACTTTCTGGCGGGTTTGGGAAGGAATCAGCGACTATGGGCGTGATACTGACGGATCTTGCTGCCAAAGAAATCAGGAAGATCGTTTCTGATAATGAGCTGAGCCAGGAGCAGATCTTTCTTCGGGTTGGTGTGAAGGGTGGCGGGTGCTCCGGATTCTCGTATGTCTTGGATTTGACTGAGAACAGGCGGGAAACCGATGAGCAGTTCGAATTGGATGGCATTGTCGTTATTTGCGATCCGAAGTCCCTTTTGTACCTCGACGGCGTGACGATTGACTTCAAGGACGAGTTGATGGGTCGCGGGTTTGTATTCAACAACCCGAACGCCACGACAACTTGTGGTTGTGGAAGTTCGTTTGCCGTTTGACATTGCTCAAGACCGGGTGTATACCTTAACGGTTGCCCGAACGATACTGGGTGACTCTTACTAAGCCTCCCCCCCCGATTGCCCGTGGTCAGGCCTCGTGTCTGACCATGGGCTTTTTTTATGCGCCTTGCCGGACCATCGAGATGAGCGATGGTTGCGTAGCCCCCGGTGAATTCACCGGGGGCTCACAAAGCCGCCACCGGGGGTGGCGGTGGTGGATGGAGGAAGGGAAGAAGATGGATTCCCGCGTGCGCGGGAATGACGGAAGGGGAGAAGTAGGCCGGATCAACGCTGCTTTGAGCGGAAGATCCGGCAGGGGAACCGTATGGATCACATTCATCTCCCTGGATCCCGGCCTGCGCCGGGATGACGGAGGGGAGGACGGGATGACGGATCAGGAAAGTCGCGCGGCATCGTGCCCTGCGTGAGAAGCGCCCTGGCCGCGGTGCTTCTCCGATGGAATCCGCGCTCACTTCATCTCATGCAGTTCGCGACGCAGCCACGCCCGGGCGAAGGTCCAGTCCGACTCGGCGGATCGTTTTGAGACGCTCAGGATCGAGGCGATCTCAGCCATGGTGAGCCCCCCGACAAAGCGAAGTTTGACGACTTCCGCAGCACGTTGATCAATGTCCTGCAGCCTGGTGAGTACTGCCTCCAAGTCGAGGACGTCCATTTCATTGGCCGGCATCTCGACGTCACTCGTGTGGAGCGTGACCCGATACATCTGCCCGCCGCGTTTGTCAGCGTTCCGTTTTCGTGCATGATCACACAGGATCTCGAACATCGCACGGGCGGCACAGGCTTTGAATCGCGTCTTGCTGATGG
The DNA here is from genome assembly GCA_013112555.1 of Planctomycetota bacterium. Taxonomy (GTDB): domain Bacteria; phylum Planctomycetota; class Phycisphaerae; order Phycisphaerales; family UBA5793; genus PNC21. The sequence goes on from JABFGK010000001.1 coordinate 170,346, forward strand.
CAGCGCCGGCACTGTTGCGGATAAGTTTGAGATAGGCCTCGTTGATCAGTTCGGTTGCCTGGAGTGTGTGTGCACGACGTTCACCCCGCATCCGGTTTTCTGCGATCCGGCGCAGGTCGGGGTAGAACTGATTGAACATCCGGTCCAGATCGTCTGATGGCAAGTCGTCATTTGGAGGGGAGTTGGAGTCCACGGCGTTCATCCATTTGTTCCGTCGTACCCAGATTTCAAAGCCGTGTGGAGTATATGCTTGGCATGCGGACGGGAGCCGTGTGGGGGGTATACGGCTCTGAGATCACGTCGATGCCCTCGCGGGCGCCGAGAGGGTGCCAGTGCCAGTCGGCAGGAGATAAATGATGTTTTTGAGTGATCAGGCAAACACGGTGGCCCAACGGCTCGTGGACCATGCACGGACCGTTGACGATGCATGGCAGATACCGGCTCTTGAGGCTGCGGTGCTGCACCAGTTGGTGGTGTCGAGTCGTCGGCGGCTTCTGCTGGAGATCGGAGTCAGTTATGGGTTTTCCACGCTGCACCTGGCTCACGCAGCCGGGCTGACCGGCGGGTATGTTCATGCCATCGAAGCGAGCGAGAAGAAGTTTCAGGCAGCGACCGCCTCACTGACTGAAGCCGGTGTGATCAATCGTGTGTTCCTGCATCTGGGTGCTGCCCAGGATGTTGTGCCGAGCCTGCGGCCGGACGGGCGATTTGATTTTCTCTTCATCGATGCCGTGAAAGCAGAGTGTTTCGAGTATCTTGAAGCAGCCTGGCCATTGTTGAATCACGAGGATTGTCTGATCGTCACTGACAATACGACCACCCACGCCGATGAGTTGGATGACTTTTGTCGTCATCTCAGATCGCTGCCGGAGGTGATGTGCAGCACGACGCTGGACATCGGGAACGGGTTCGAGTTGTCCGTGCTGGGCAATGCCGGGGCTCGAGAAGCCGACTGAGCGTTTGTATCTCGGGGGCAGGTAGTCCAAAACGGACACGGCCGCGCCGATTGTCGGGCGAGCCAATACTCCCCTTCTCGTATTGGCATGACCTGAGTTTCGGACACGGCCGGCCGGATCAACTTATCCCTACCGCCCTCTCCAAGGCGACAGTTCATGACTGCAGTGCCATCGTGACGGCCCGGTTGCGTCGCACCGTACATTGACGGTGCAATCAACCAGCAGCCGAAACGGGACCGAGTGCGGTGCATCAGACCAACCAAGTGGTCGTCTGACCAGCAAGCCGCGCTCGTCGGCACATGCGAAAATCGCTTCACTCAATAGGGTTTTGCAGGACCGGCGCTCGATGCGCCACAGGTGTTCATGGAACCGTCAACGATTGGTTCGAATCGAGCCTGCTCGTGTGACGTGTTCGGCTGTGCGAGGAAGCATGCCTCGCGTCCTGCCCGGGGCAGCGTGGCCCCATGCGTGCATTGTAACAGAAGTATCGGTTCGTGTTCAACATTGCGGCCAATGTTTGAACGAAAATAGTCCAGTTTGTGACGACCGATTTTTCGGTCGGCGGCATGGGTATTTTCATCGGTACAAACTGCATCGACATGTCGTGATGCTGTGGGTGACTCAACGTACCTGTTTGGCAGAGACTTAGCGAGATTGACCCGTGAAGAGTTCGTGATTCTCGAGGATTCCTCGGGCAACGTCGACGAGTGTGCGGCGATTGTCGCGTGCCTGCTTCTGCAACCGCTGCATCGCATCCTGTTCGGTGATCCCGATGTGTTCGACCAGCACCCACTTGGCACGCTCGATGGTTTTTCGGTCTTCGAGCCGTTGTGTTAGTTTAGTAATCTGGTCGTTCGATTCGTGGTGGGAAAGGAACTGTCCCCAGGCGACCGACAATGTCACGCGGAGGTCCTGTTCATTGATCGGTTTGACCAGATACCCGAAGACACCGATTCGCGCGCTGGTTTTGGCATACTCAGGGTCGGAGTAGGCACTGATGATGACGACCGGGATCCCGAGTTCACTGAAGATGATTTTGGCTGCATCCAGGCCGCTCATACGTGGCATCTGGATGTCAAGCAAGGCCATATCGGGTCGCTCGTCCCGGCAGGTTTCGATTGCCTGTTCGCCATCGGGAACAGGTCCGATGACCTCATAGCCAAGTTCACGGAGCGACCGGGCTGTGCCCTCTATGACGAGTAATTCGTCATCGGCAATCAGTATTCGTTTCAATTCCTGCTCGGGCATCTTCGCCGCTCCTTCTGTGCGATCCCTCACAACCCACTGCAAACAGGCGACCTGCTTCGATCGACCGGTCCACCCTGAACGTACAGAACATAGTATTCCGGACAATGCCCCGGGGTGTATGGGTAAAACTGCTACCCCCTGAGCGCCCGCTTTATTCCTTGAACAACCGTATTCGACATACCGGTATGGACGACCGGCAGGTTAGTCGAGCCAGTCCTCTTGCCTGAGCCGATCCGGGACATAGACCTCGGTCACATAGGAAATGTCCTTCGTGATGAGCGATTCGACCTCCATCTTGAACCCGTTGCGGAGCATGTGTTTGATTTCGCGCTGCCAGTGCTTCTTCTCCCGGAACCAGGGGTAGGCGGCAATCTGCTTGGCCCTGGACTTGTCGCGGTCATTCAGGGCGATCTGAACATCGTCGCTCAGTTCATAGCGGTCGTAGTCCTTGGCCCGTATGCCCATGAACTTCGCATCCGGGACTGCCATGCGTTGGCTTTCAAACGCAAGGCTGATCGAGCCTTGCTTGATGACGGAGTAGATGTAGTGCCCCCAAGGGTCGCAATCGAGCAGGCAGTACACCGGCAGGCCGAGTTCATCGTGGAGACGTCGCAGCAGCCGCCGGACGCCTCGGGACGGTTGGCCGCCGCCTTCGGTGAGAATGCAGTTGTGTTTCTTCCAGAACTTGTCCTCGTTGAATCGTGACCAGACGGTGTTCTTTTCGACGTGGAGCACGAAGTCTGCTTCGCACTTCTTGAATTGGACGACGTCCGGCTCGACGATTGAGGGGATCGCATACCCGCCGGAGCCCATTCTGCGGCAATCAATCGAATCACCGGAGTCGATGACGGTGATGTTGCCGACCATCGTCCCGGCTTTCTTGGCAAAGACATGCAGTTCCTCGCGCAGGGCACCGAGCGTCACTTCGAGGTCTTCGAGGATGGGGTCGGACTCGTCCTGCCCGGCAAACGTCTTCTCTTTGGTACCCGGTATTGAGTGCAGTGACTTGTAGTACATACCTCGAAGTGAGAGCGTTTTGCCGGCCTCGACCAGGTCTTTGCAGCCGGACGCCATGAGCGTGGTCTGCATGAACTTACGTGCCTGGTTGAGGTTAAAGAGATTTCGCGTCTGGGTATTGGCACCCATCTCCAGAATACGTCGTTTTTTGCTGTAGCGAGTATTTGAGAGTGACCGTGTGGGTATTTCAATGCCGGGATCGCGGCCGGCCAATGCAGACCGTTCAATGCCGCGTGTCAGGTCCACAATGTTCTTGACGGTCGCTCGATCACGGGTCTTGCGTGAACGCGCATTTGTTGCAGCCGATGGTGTCTTTTTGGATCGGGGTACGGCAGCGCTCTTCTTTTTCTTGGCCATGCTGTTGGGATCTCACAATGAACCGGTCTCTTTGTGGGGATGCACTCATTTGTTTGTGTGCAGGTGAGTGTAGGCCGCTGCACCGGGGGCCTGTGCATGCGGCTCTTGTGAGTTGATCGACGGTCCGAATGTCGGTGCTTGAACATTGGCCGCCCACGAACCGACCCCGGTCAACACCTGAGACAGGGGCGAATGAGCGTGTTTTTTGGGTGAGATCGGGGTCATTTGGAACCCGAGTTCCGGATCGGACGAAACAGTGGGGGAGTCCGTGAGCACATCGGACCGGACAGGGTACTGCTTTTGTGAGGTTTGGTCTGCTTCCTCGGCGTTTCAGCCGAGGTACGGGTCTTTTGAGTCTGCACTGTCTGGAGCCACCGGCGGTCATATCAGCCAGTCGGTCTGCGCAGGTAGTGACATCGGCAATCTTGCTGATAGATAGATGGCGCTGTTCAGACTAGAGTATTTCGTATCGGACCCTCACAGGGTGGGGACCGTGGATGGAGGCACGATACAGGTGCCATCAGACAAGTCAGTCGCAGGTTTCCTGCGAACGTGGATGAAATTCAGTTTTGCATTTGGTCTATTCCAGATTCGGTAAGGAGCACTATCGTGAATTGGAAGTCTATCCGCCCATTCGTGTCTGCCGTGGCCGTCGGCCTGGTAGCGTGCGCGATTGCGGGCTGTGAAGCGTCAGACAAGGCAAACCAACCGGGTATTGATACCGGCCCGTGGGATCGGGACGGCCGCCCGGTGGCCAAGAGTGAACCGGCCGTGGCCGCTGAGCCGCAGGTTAAGGCCGAGCCGCAACAGGTTGGCTTCTGGTGGCCGGGCGATCAATCTCGGCAGTATCAATGGGTCACGATGGCATATCCGACGGGTGATCCTCGGACCAGCGCCATTGGAATCGAAAAGGGAGTTCCTCGGGAAGTTCGGTTGAATCAGCCGTTTGAGTACCTGATTCGCGTGACGAATCTTTCCAGTGTGACGCTCGAAGACGTCGTCGTCACGGATCAGTTGGGTTCAAACTTCAGGTTGACCGACTCCGATCCGGATGCGTTGGATGGCGGCAACGGGATGTATTCGTGGGGGATCGGCTCACTCGGCCCGCGTGAGATGCGCGTGATTCGGGTGACGGGTCTGGCCACGGCAGAGGGTATGGTGACCAGTTGCGCCACCGTGACCTACAACTCCCTGCTGTGCAGTTCGATTACAGTCGTCGAGCCGCAGTTGCGTCTGACCAAGAGCGGGCCGGCCGAGGTGCTGCGCTGCGATCAGTTCGCCTATACCTACGAGGTGACCAATCCGGGCACCGGCATGTTGTCTGACGTGAAGATCACGGATCGGCTACCGAACGGTCTTAAGACGACCGACGGGAACCAGACGGTGAACATCAACGTCGGGCAGTTGGCCCCGGGGCAGACCCGTGCGTTCCGTGCGAACGTCGAGGCGGCCCAGGGTGGTCGGTTTGCCAGCATGGCCACTGCCACCGGAGGCGGCGGGCTTGAGGCGAAGTCCGACGAGGTCGCCACCATGGCGTACGCGCCGAAGCTCGAGATCACCAAGACCGGTCCTGAGATGCTGTTCATCGGTCGGGACGTGACCTATGAGATCACGGTGAAGAACACCGGTGACGGTGTGGCCCGTGATGCGGTCATCGAAGACGTGGTGCCGCGGGGCGCAATCTTCGTCAGTGCGAGCGACAACGGCACGCTGACCGGGAACACGGTCCGATGGAACCTCGGGAACCTGCCGGCCGGCGGATCGCGGACGGTGAATGTGCGATTCGGGACCGATCAGATCGGCGTGATTCGCAACGAAGCCAAGGCGATGGCCTACTGTGCCGAAGCCGTATCGGCCACCGCACAGACGGATTACCAGGGCATCCCGGCGATCCTGCTTGAGGTCGTTGATGCGACCGACCCGATTCGGGTTGGCGATAACGTCACCTATGTCATCACGGTGACGAACCAGGGTTCGGCTGTGGCCAACCGCGTCAAGATCATCTGCAACCTCGAAGATGAAATGCAGTTTGTCTCGGCGTCCGGTGCCACGACAGCGACTGCCACCGGCTCCAAGATCGAGTTCGAGCCGCTTGGTTCCCTCGCTGCCGGTGCTGAGGCGACCTGGCGTGTTGTGGTCAAGGCAGTGGCGGTCGGCGACGTCCGATTCAAGACGGCCATGACCAGCAGCATCATCACGCGTCCGGTCGAGGAAACCGAGTCGACCAACTTCTATCGCTAAGTACAACCTTGATGAGCGGTCCGGGGAACGCCTCTGATCGTTCATCGCAGAGAATCAATGCACGTCGGGTCTGAAAAGGCCCGGCGTGTTTTTTTGTCCCCTGCAGTGGTGCCGACCCGAGCCGTCAGGCAACAAGCGGTCGCTTCGGACGTGCCAGTTGACTCAGCAGCATGGCCAGCAACATCAGTGACGCTCCGGCAACCTCGATCGGCGACATCCGTTCGCTCAGGATTAGATACCCGAATACGGCTGCAAACACGGCTTCGAGACTCAGCAGGATGACGGCATGGGCCGGTGGTGCCTGCCGTTGGGCCACCACCTGGAGGGTAAACGCAATGCCGACCGAACACACGCCGCTGTAGGCAACGGCCCAGCGTGCAGCGATGAGGCCGGTGCCCGGCTCGGCGTCGAGGATCCATGCGGCAGCAATCGACAACACGGCGCAGACGGCAAACTGCATCGATGCCAGGGCGAGCGGATTCTGCCGACGGGCCAGCCGGGAGATGACCAGGACATGCACCGCCCACGCCAGCGCACCGGCCAGGACGAGCAGGTCACCGATCAGGACGGGTGACACGGCCCCACCGGCCGGGGTGGCCTCAGATGCCGGAACCTCGGCCATCCGCATCAGGAGGAGCCCGACTGTGGCGAGGCAGGCCCCGATCCAGGTCCAGCGATGCGTTCGGGAGCCGACTGTGAGTGCCAGCATCGGCACGAACAGGACATAGAGGCCGGTGATGAAGCCGGCTCGCCCGGCAGTGGTGTACTGCAAGCCCATCTGTTGGAAGGTGGCCGCTATGAACAGGACGGTCCCGGCGACGATGCCGGCTATCAAGAGGCCGGACCCTGTCGAGCCGCGGGTGAGTGGCCGCCTCGGAGGCCGTCGTCGCATGGTGAGGCCTGCCACCCGGGTCGTGCGCGGACGAGGACGGCAAACGGGAGGACGACCAGCGCCCCGATGGCAAACCGGGCTGCGTTGAACGTGGACGGGCCGCAGTGCTCCATGCCGAGCCGTTGGGCGACGAATCCAGCCCCCCAGATGGCTGAGGCTGCCAGGAGCATCACGTCTGCATGGAGTGTGCGAGCGTGCATTGTTGAGTCTCAATCCTCCACCTGGCGCTCACGCGGTTGGAGCGGGGGAGTGTAGTCTGTCGGGTATGGCGTTGCCGACAGTCCCGGGTTGTGCGTCGGTGAGATTCGCACTGCCGAATCTTGCCGATACGATGCGTGTATGTCTGGATTCCAACAGTCGCCACGTCAGCCGGCCACCCTGGCCGCTGCCTGGGAGCATCACCGTAACGGTCGATTCCCGATGGCAGAATCAATGTATCGCACCATTCTGAAGCGCCAGCCCGGCAATGTGGATGCGCTGCGGCTGCTCGGGAATGTGCTGCGTCGAACCGGGCGGGCCGAGGAAGCCGTGGGGCTGCTGGAGAAGGCTGTTCGGATCAAGGGCAACGTGGCAGACAACCAGATGGAACTCGGGTCGGCCGCTGCCGCTGCCGGGCGTATGGATGTGGCCGTGGCAGCGTTGCAAAAAGCGATCGAGTTGAAGCCGGCACTGGCCGATGCGTATGGCCGGCTGGCGCATCTCTTTCTCAGTTCATTTGACGCCGCCGGTGCCTGTCGGGTTTTGGAGGACGGGCTGACGCACTGCCAGGGTGACATACGGCTTCACAAGGCAGCCGGCGATGCGTGGTTGACGCGAGGGGTGGCGGAGAAGGCACTGGAACACTACCGCCAGGTGTTGGCCATCCAGCCGCAGGCCGGTGCGCCGGCACATGCCGACCTCGGGTCGGCACTGCGCGTACTCGGCCGTCTCGATGAGGCGATCGAGCAATACGATACGGCACTCTCGACGCAGCGCGGGTTACCGAACGCACTGGCAGGCAAGGCCGAGATTCTCGAGTCACTCGGCCGAACTGAGGATGCGCTGGCGCTGATCGAGCCGGCCGTCCGGACCGGGCAGCAGGTCCACCCGGATTGCGCCCTCACGTTTGCTCGACTGGCAAAGAGATCGAAGCGGTACGAAGACGGGCTGCGAGTCATCGAACGGGTGACCAAATCACCGTCGATCCCGATCCCGTATCGATCGATGGCATCAATGGCAATGGGTGAATTGCTCGAAGCGGCCGGCGATTGTGACCGGGCATTTGAGTCTTACACCGAGGGGAATCGGCTGTATCAGACACGGTTTGAGGAGACCGGCTATGTCCGCATGATCGACGTCCTGCTCGAGACGTTTTCACAGGAGGCGGTTGGGGATCTGGCTCGCTCGGGGAGCACATCAGAGCGGCCGTTGTTCATTCTGGGGATGCCGAGGTCAGGCACGAGTCTGGTCGAGCAGATACTCTCGAGCCATCCGGATGTGTTCGGGGCCGGCGAGTTGACCGAGATCCCGAATCTGGCCATGGGGATGCCGGATCGAGTCGCGCAGCAGGGCACACAGGACGCTCCGGTTGATGAGTTTCCGATGGGAGTCGTGCAGCTGCATGCGGATTCGGTGGCTCGGCTTACGAGTCAGCATCTGGAGTATCTCGACACGATGAACCAGGCGGATCGGTACGTCACTGACAAACTGCCGAATAACTACCTGTACCTCGGTCTGATCTGGATGTTGTTCCCCCAGGCACGCGTGATTCACTGTACACGCCATCCGGTCGAGACGTGTTTTTCCTGCTTTGCCACCAGGCTCAGCCCGGTGCACGGCTACGCAAACAATCTGCTGCACACGGCCGTCGCGTATCGACAGTATCGCCGGGTCATGGGCCACTGGAAGCAGGTGCTCCCAGACTTGCAGATACTCGATGTGCCCTACGAGCAGGTGGTCGACGATCCGGAGCACTGGACCCGGGCGCTGCTTGAGTTCTGCGATCTGCCGTGGGACGATGCGTGTCTGAAGTTCTACGAGTCGAAACGCGTGACGCGCACCGCGAGTATTGACCAGGTACGGCAACCAATTTACCGGTCGTCGGTGAAGCGCTCCGACAAGTTCGGACATCATCTTGACGACTTGCGGGCAGCGCTGGCTGACTTCACCTAGCGGGTTATTCGGTGCCTGGTCCCGGCTCGTTTTGTCGGCTTGCCAGCCATGACTCGGTCAGTTCGGCAAAGCGCCGGCCGCGTTCGATGTAGTTTGGAAACTGGTCCCAACTTGCATGGCCTGGACTCAACAGCAAAATGTCACCCGGCTTCATGCGCGTGGTAGCGGTCGTGAATGCGGTGTCGAGATTGGCACACTCAAAGACGTTGCCTGCTTTGTCGGCACGGCTTGATCGGCATTCCTGTGCGAGTTGACATCCAGTGGTACCAATGGTGTAGATGCCGGCCAGTTGTCCCGACAGCGCGGTGATCGGCTGGAGATGTAGTCGCTTGCTGTAGCCACCTGCGATCAGGTGAACACGGGCCGCTTCATTGCCAAACGACTCGACAGCGAGTCGCGATGCGTCCGGCGTCGTCGACTTGGAATCATCAAAGAAGCGACGGCCCTCGTGATCGGTCGCGATACAGCACAGCCGGTGGGGCAATCCCGGAAAGTCTGACAGGTGCTCACCAACCGTGGTGGCCGGGACGCCGGTGGCTGCTTCGACGGCTGCCGATGCCACCAGCGCATTGTGCATGTTGTGAGCGCCGGGAATGCGAAGTGTGATCGTGTGCCGTTGTTGGTCATTCGGTTCAGGAACCACGATGACCGACTGTTGCATCGTGGCCGGGTCGGTCCGGGGCACGAGTGCAGCCTGCGATTGCGGGGTGAGGATCGCCGTTGCCTCGGGTTGCTGGGACAGCAGCAGGCTCGCTTTGCAATCTCGGTAGTGTTCGAAGTCCCCGTGCCAGTCAAGATGATTCGGTAGTACATTGGTGATCACCGCGACATGGGGGGACAGGCGGCAGGGTGAGTTCTCCCGGCCGACCCAATACAGCATGGCACTGGACAGTTCCAGCACGACCCAGTCGCCCGTACCGATCCGGCCGTTGGCAGCATCTGCCAGCAGCGACCCGCCGATGTTGCCCCCGAAGTGCGACGGGATACTCAAGGCTCGCAATGCATGGTGGATCATGGCGGCAGTCGTGGATTTCCCGGCTGAGCCGGTCACCCCGATGATCCGGTCACGACGTGGCAGCAGATCGAGCAGCAACTGAATTTCTGTGAGAACCGGTACGCCGGCATCACGAGCAGCGGCCAGGTAGCGGTTGTCCCAGGGTCGCGGTACCGCCGGGTTGGCAATCACGAGATCGGCGTTTGAGAAGTCCTCGGTCTCGTGCCCGCCGAGTCGTAATCGCACGTGCCCGGATTGGGTCAGGTCTTTGATTGCTGCGAGTGAATCGGTGAGATCGTCGGGGCGGAGCAGGTCGGTGACACATACTTGGCGGCAGCCGATTCGATCGCAGAGCCAGCGCGTGACGGCGACTCCTCCGCCAAACCGTCCCAGTCCCATGACCGTGACGTGCATGTCCGGTTGTACGATCGACGATCTGACCACCACGGGACGGAGACTCCGTTTGCACTGGATCAGGATTGCGGTTCGGGTGTTGTTTGAAAGGTGCGGCGTTGTTTCGCAATATCAAGGGCCAGGCCAATGGCTGCGATCATCGACCCGGGATTGGCACTGTTGGTCCCGGCTATGTCAAATGCGGTCCCATGGTCCGGGCTGGTCCTGATGATTGGCAGCCCGAGGGTCATGTTGACTCCCTGGTCACGCGACAGCAGTTTGATGGGGATGGTCCCCTGGTCGTGATACATGGCAACGATGAGATCGAAGTTCCCATCAATGGCTGCATTGAACACGGTATCGGCCGGCCAGGGGCCGGTCACATCAATCTCTTGATCCCGGGCCAGTCTGATGGCCGGTTCGATGAGTCGCGACTCCTCATCGCCGAACAGGCCGCCTTCTGAGGCATGCGGATTCAGGCCGCAGACGGCGATCCTCGGATCGGCGATTCCAAAGTCCTGCACGAGCGATTGATGTGCAAGATCTATGGTGTCGAACACCCGGCCGATCGTCAGCACATTTCCGAGTTCGAGCAGCGGCATATGGATCGTGGCGAGCACGACGCGCAGTTTCGGTGCGACGAACATCATGGCATGGCGTCGGGCGCCGGTGCGAGAGGCCAGGAGTTCGGTATGGCCCGGGAATCGCTTCATGCCGGCCATCGCCCATGAGGTCTTGGAGATCGGGGCCGTGACGACGGCATCGACGAGCGGTGGCTGTGCATGAGCGGCCGTATGCCCCCCCCCGTTGTGAGGCGTTGCATAGGCCCAGGACACCGCTTCCTCGATGGCCTTGAGTGACACCGAGCCGCCGCACGCTGACGGGGCCGAGATGATTGGGTCGTCGCGCCCGAGCGTTTCGAGTTCCGGCTCGGAGATGTCGATGACAATAACGTCCGGTGCGGCTGAATCGGCCAGCCCTGCCAGCGACCGCGGGAGATCATTGCCGGCTTCATAGCGCACTCGGTGCCAGAATGGCTCAAGACCACAGGATTCAGCAGCGCGGTATAATTGACCATGCGGGCCGAAAATGAAGCAACGTGCTTGTTTACGCAAATTCAAATCAGCAAGTGATTTGACGATGATCTCAGGCCCAATCCCATGCGGGTCGCCTGCGGTAATCGCGATTCGGGGTCGGCAATCCGGTTTGTGTGAGACGCGTTGCATGGAAATCCTGAGTGTTTGCGGGTTTGGCTCTCGTGTGGGCTGCGCGTTGGCATGATCATATGGGGCGCAGGCTCATCAGGATGCAAATCCTGCAAGTCTGCCGCTTTCCGCCTGGCGATTCGAGTGGGTGAGCCTGGGGGATCGGTGTCAGCGGAATCGGGCAGATGATTTGCAGCCAGGTTGCCGATGAGAGTGGCTCATCTGAGTCATCCGTACTATCGTACTCCCTGTGTTTCTGTGGCTCGATGGGTATCGCTTGAGGGGAGCTCAGAAACGGCTGCACCGGGTACGCTTTTTCATCTGACCGCACTTGGTTATCACGACCTGCTACTCTGCTGCGGACGGAGAACGCGCTGGCAATATGCATAGTGATGCAGCGTAGAAGAGGTGTTTCTTGTCCGTGAGTAGTTCTGCCGAACGTAATGATCAGGGTGCGGATCAACGTATCCTTGATGGGATGAGCACTGCGCCTGCTGCCAAAGTACAGGCTCATTCGTATGGTGGTTCAGGTCATCATGGTGTCCCGGAATCCCCCGAGACCATTCTTGCATGTTGCTCGGGCCTGACCGAATCCCCGAACCTCATCGACGGCCTGTTGTCCGGTCTGAATATCGGCGTGATGATCGTCGACCGCAGCGATCTCGTATCGTACGTGAACCAACAACTCGCGGCGTTGCTGCACACGACACCGGACGCGCTCGTCGGGCTCCCCCTAACTGCAACCTTTCCTCTGGCCTCTGAGACCTGTCAGGTTAATTCTCAGTGCTGTATCGACTGCACGGTCGATCAGCGCGATGCGGCTTTTGTGGTTCGTCTTGCCACCCCGGACCGTGACGAGTGCTGCCTGCAGATTTTCCCGAAGACGGTGTATGACGCCGAGGGGAGCTACATCGGCTGTCTCGCAACGGTCAGTGACTTTACGACACATTGCAAGACACTGCTCGCGCTGCGAGAGAGCCAGGAACTGTACCGGGCTCATTATGAGGAAAGCCCGCTTCCGTATCAGTCACTTGATGAGGATGGGCGACTGCTTGAGTTGAATCCGGCATGGACGGAACTTTTGGGCTTTGATCGTGATGAGGTGATCGGTCGCTCGTTTGCGGACCTGGTGACGAGTGAGTCTGCGAAACTTTTTCCGGAACGCTTTCAGACGTTTCTGCAAGCCGGCCGCGTCCACGAGGCCTGCTTCGAAGTGGTCTGTAAGGATGGTTCGACTCGGCATGTCAGTGTCAATGGCCGGATCGGCACGGATCCTGATGGTTCCTTTCTCCGCACGCACTGTATTCTTCATGATGTGACGGCCAGACTGCAGGCGGAGCGGCGGCTGCGCGAAAGCGAAGCACGGTATCGTGGTGTGGTTGACGATCAGACCGAACTCATTTGCCGTCTCGACTCGGAGCGGGTGATCACCTTTGTCAACGATGTCATGTGTGAGGTTGTGCATCGCGATCGCAGCGAGTTGATGGGGGCCGATCTGGCAGCCATGTCAAGCGATGGGTGTCTCAGTCATGTTCAGGACATGATCGAGCGGCTCGCTGATGAAAGCGTGGCCGTGTGTGAGTCGCAGATGACGTTGCCGAGTGGTGAAATGCGTTGGCACCAATGGAACGGGCATGCGATTCGCGACGAGCAGGGCCGCATTCACGAATATCAGTTCGTCGGTTCTGATATTACGAATCGCAAACTGGCTGAGCTCGAGTTGCAACGGCGCGAGCGGCATATGTCCGGGTTGGCTGAAGGGCTTCAGAGCCTGATGCACTCGGCTGAGCCTGTTGACTTTGATTCATTCCTGGCCGCGATCGGATCTGCCTCGCGCGCCAGCCGTGCCTACTACTTCAAGCGGCACGACGATGGGCAGGGCCGAATACTCGTCAGCCAGATCGCTGAATGGTGTGCGGCCGGGATCAATCCGGAGATCGACAACCCGATGCTCCAGAATCTGCCCGTGCTGCCCGAGTTTGCGCGGTGGGAGCGCGAGTTGTCAGCCGGGAACGTCCTCAACGGAAGTATCAGCGACTTCGGCGAGGTCGAGCAGGCTTTTCTGGCAGTGCAGGACGTGAAATCCATTCTCATCATCCCGATCCTGATCGATGCGGTCGCAGTCGGCTTTATCGGTTTTGATGACTGCATCAGTGAGCAGCGGTGGGAGCCGGCCGAAGTCAGTTTTCTGACGGCTGCAGCCGGTGGGTTGGGCCAGGCCCTTAAGCGAAGCCGGGTGGAGCAGGCACTGCGGGAGAGTGAACAGGAGTCGCAGCAACTGGCAGCCAGCAGGCAGCGCCTGCTTAGGGAAGTTGACCATCGGACCAAGAATAACCTGGCCAGCCTGGATGCCCTGATCGATCTGATCAAACATCGCGCCAGTTCGCCGGAGCAGTTTGCCCAGTCGTTGCGGGACCGCCTTCAGGTCATGGCGACGGTGCATCGCATGCTGGCCGGCTCGGGATGGGAGTCGACCTCGTTCCGTACGCTGGCCGACACGATTGCCAGTCAGTTCGAGGACGAGGCGGGGAGCGACCATCGCATATTCATGAGCGGGGAACCGATGGCCGTGGTTCCGCGCCAGGCCACCGCCCTGGCCATGATCCTCCACGAGTTGTTAACGAACTCGCACCGGCACGGGGTGCTGATGCCGGAGGTGGAAGGTCGAGTACACATCTCATGGGAAATCATCGATCAGTGTGATACCCTCGCGACCGTTCGCTTCGAGTATCGCGAGGGCGGCTCCACCATGAAGTCGTTGCCGATGACCGACGACGAGTCGAGCGGGAGTGGGCTGCATTTGATTGAGGGCTTTTCCAAGTACGAAATGAACGGGACGTATGAAGGCCGGTTCGTTCCGAATGAGGGCTTTTCCTGCACGATTGAAGCCCGGCTTGATATCACCTGAGCCACCTTTTGCTCAGGTATTCCCTTCATCGGCGATTCATTGATGCTGTTCGGCGACACGGCGCGCATAGGCCTGCTCGTATTCGGAGGCCGTATCCAGATCTATTCGGGCCCAGGGACAGTCGTTGCAGGGCAGACGGGTGATTCGGCCGCTCATCGCATCGAACACGCCGCGCAATCCCTTCGGCGGGTCGGGAATCTGTGTACCGTGATTGACGACAAACCGGCAGGCTGCCCGGTTGAGCAGGATCGGGTGTCCCCCGCGATCGTGATAGGTCGGGATAACGACGGCCGCGACGGATGGCCCCGACAGGTCCAATTCGTTCAGCATCCGACTGACGGCGCGCTGCTCGATTACCGGGTGATCCGCCGGATGAACGAAAACGGCTTGTGCACTGCTGTCGGCCAGCGCCTGACGCAGCCCGCAGAGCACCGAATGAAACATGGGGGCGTGCGAATCGCCTGTGACCCATTGCGCCGGCCGTGCCCCGAGCATTGCCGCGATCGATTCGTGATCGGCTCCGGTCACGATGCTCATGCCGCATGGGCAATGAGGTGCCAAGCCGTCATAGGCAGACTCGATGACCGTGGTTTGCCCGGTTCCCGAATCAGGTGGCCAGGGCATCAGTAACTTCTGGCAGCCCATCCGCTTGCCGAGCCCGGCTGCCAGGAGGAGTCCGGCTGTGTGTGCCTGTGTCATGTTGCGGGGCTCGTCTGGCATGAGGATGATCAAAGGAGCAGCGGCGGCAGCAGCAGGGGGGCGCAGGGATCTCGGAGTTCAGACGCTCAGGTCGATCGGGCCTTGCACCGGCGGGGTACTGTGCTGTCGTCGTTCTGCAATTAACTCGGCGACAATCGACACGGCGATCTCGGGCACGGTCACTGAATTGATATCAATGCCGATCGGTGCGTGGACACGTTGCAGTGTTGTTTCGGGTACACCCCGTTCAATCAGGTCGTCAAAGATGAGTTTGACCTTCCGCCGGCTGCCGATCATCCCGAGGTACCGCGCTGCGGTTGAAGCGACAGCCTCCAGCACCTGTTCATCATGCTTGTGCCCGCGTGTGACGATGACGATGTAGGTCTCATCGTCGATCGGCTCGTCTGTGATCGTCTCATGGATCGGGCCGCAGATTCGTTGAGCGGGGTCGGCAATGAACCGTTCGAGCAGATCAGCCCGATCATCAAAAACGCACACATCGAAATCGACGGCGATCGCCATCCGCGAGAGGGCGCTGCCCACATGCCCGGCACCGGCAATAAGCAGCCTCGGTCTCGGCGGCAGATGCAGGATGAATCGCTGCTGCTCGGCAGGCGAGTCGGGTGCCGACACATCCATGCTCAGTGAGGTCGTCTGTCGACTCTGGCATTCGTGTGCAATGCGTCGCAGCGAGGCTGGATCGCGCGCCTGCCAGACGAGTACATCGACCTGGCCGCCGCAGATCAGGCCGTCATCCCAGCCGTAATCGTGATCTAGTTGAAATGCAAAGGTGGCGTCGGTTCCCTCGCCGATCAGGGCAAAGGCACGTTTGCGTACCTCCGCCTCGATGCACCCGCCGCCGATGGTGCCGGCGAGTTCGGCATGATCGTCAATCACCATCAGGGCGCCGGCATTGGCCGGCGTCGAGCCGCGTGTCCGGTACAGCAGACACAGCGCAGCCTGGCGTCCGGCATCCAGTAGATCGGCGGTGTGGATCAGGAGTTGATCGACGGTGCGATGGCTCATAGCGACTGTCTTCGAAGTCAAGTGTTGTGTGTTTGATTCCATGGTTGCTGATCTCGGACGATGACGTTGAGGATGGTGAGCAGTTTGCGCATGGAGGCGACCAAGGCGACCATCTTCGGTTTGCCGGCGTCAACGAGTCGTCGATAGAACGTTCGAATGATCGGGTTATGTCGGGTGGCGACGAGGGTGGGCATGTAGAGACTGGTTCGGAGATGCGTTCGACCACCGCCGGTGGTTCGTCGGCCACGCATCTGTCCGCTGTCGTGATTGAAGGGAGCCACCCCGACGAGTTTGGCGATTTGCTGGCGGTTCAGTTGCCCGAGTTCCGGCAGTCCTGTCAGCAGAGCGGCGGTGGCCACCGGACCGATCCCGGGCACGGAACGGAGCAGGTCGGCTCGCTGTTGCAGTTCCGGCTGCTGCTGCACCACCTGTTCGATGCGGTGTTCAATCCGGCAGAGTTGACGTTCATAGGCATCGATCAGGTGCTGAATCATGGCTCGTATCTCCGGATCGTCACAGCGATCAAGCCGATTGGATTCGCGCGTCATCGCATCAAGCACTTGACGTCGCCGGGCGACCAGTGCCTGGAGTTTCAGTTGATATTCCTCGGGTAATACGGCCGATTGGAGGTCGGCCTGCTGTCCGAAGCGGGCGATGATGGTTGCATCAATGGCATCGGTCTTGGCCAGTTGATTGAGACTGATGGCATAGGCACGAATCTGTCTGGGATTCACAATGGCGACTTCGAAGCCGGCCCGGAGCAGATGATGAGCCAGACGGCGCTCGAGTCGTCCGGTGGCTTCCATGACGATGCGAGTCGGCGCCATCGGGGCCAGGATCTGCACCAGCTGATCCAGCCCGGCCTGATCATAGGCGAACTGCCGAACCGGCTGGGTCTGGCGGCCTTGTAGCACCGCGACATCAAAGGCGTTCTTGGCGACATCGATTCCGACGACGGTATGATGATGGTATTGAGACATGGGATTCATCGCGTTGGCCCTTCCTTGTGATTCGAGCTTCCGGCAGCGACTGGCCGCGGAGCTCCTGCGACTGTTCGGGTTGATGCGAAAGAGGCCGACCGACGATCACGCTACACTGCGGTCTCATCGGGACCGAGGTCAGGACGATCTGTCGGCCGGCCGCTGACGCTCCACCGCTGGCCAGCGGTGGAGCGTCAACCATTACTCCCTCAGCCTATGCATCGAGTCTCTATATCGCTGAACAGCGCATAATACAAGGTCGGGTATCTATGCTGAGTCGAGCGTCACGCTATGGGGCCTCGAAGTGGCAATAGCAGGTTCGATTCGCATGGCACAGGCGCGGTGTCACCGGGCGATCGTCCGGCCCGAGCGGGTCCATCGTTTTGTTGCACCAGAAGACCCGAGTCGAACTCGAATCGTCAACGCGGCCCGGCGTCATCTGGTTCTGGTCGACGTACATCATCTTGTGACGAACGTGGACGCACGTCGGGATCGGCTTCGTCGATGACAGGTCGGCAACATGTTGGGAATCATCATGTGTTGGCATGATCGGGAACTCCATGTTCAAGCCTTCAGCATCATTGATCATTTACCCGACTGCGAGTCGGACGGCTCGGCTCACGGCCACCGGGAGGATGCGTAGTTTGTAGGCGTTATTCGACATCGGTTGGGCCCCCCGGATCGCCAGATCGCAGGCCTGGCGCACCCGCTGGGTGTCCTTCACATTGATGCCGGCCAGCGCCCGCTCGACCTGAGGCATGCGCCACGGGATCGGTGCCACGCCACCGGCACAGACTCGTGCGGCGGCGATCGTGCGGCCGTCGTCCCGCATGTCGAGGGCCACGGACGCCATGACCAGCGGCCAGTCGAATGATTGTTTTTCGCGTACTTCGTAATGGGCACTGTGCGGCGCTGCGCGGTAGGAAATGCCGACGGCAATCTCATCCGGGCCGAGTGTGTGCTCGGACTTCAGCCGATCCTCCGGCAGGCAGAACAGTTGGTGCATCGGCACACGCCGCGGCTCCTCGGTCCCCTGTGCGGAACTGACCACGAGGACCTCAGCCTGGCAGACCGACAGCGCGTTGGCCAGATTCGACGGGTGGACGATATGGCACGGGCCGTTCCCGAACACGGCGTGATATCGGTTCTCGCCTTCCACTGCGAAGCACATATGACCGCCCTTTTTCAGGCAATCAAACTGGTGAGCGCGGTAGTACCAGCAGCGAGGTCGCTGGAACAGGTTGCCGCCGGCCGTGGCGACGTTCCGAATCTGCGGGGTGGCTGTGGACTCTGCTGCCTGGGCAATCACCGGCGCAGACTTGCGAACTGCGGTGCTGTCTGCAATGGCTGACAGCGTGCACAGTGCCCCGATGGAATCGGCGGATAGTCGATGCAACGACGGATCGCGCAATGCCAGCAGGTTACTGACTTGCCCGGGTGCCGTCAGGCCTTCCTTCCAGTGATCCATGAGATCGATGCCGGCTGCCTTGAGAACGGGCAGGGGCATCCCGGGAATGTCATTCTTGTCATGCAGACCGTTGGACTGCACCTCGCACGCCTGCTTGAGGGTTCGTGGCATGGCCATTTCTGTTTTCATCAGGAGATCGCTGTGACTCATCATGCGTCACCTCCCTTCGGTGCCTGTGCGTCGGTCACGGCTTGAAGCACTCGATCCGGTGTGATCGGTGAACTACGAACCGGTGCCCCGATCGCATTGAAGACCGCACACGCAATCGCACCGGAGGTTGGGATCGTCGGCGGCTCGCCGAGCCCGCGCGTGCCCGTGGCATCGGGGTCTACCCAGATGATTGGCGTAATCCGCGGCATGTCATCGGCACCGGCGATCTTGTACTGCTCGAAGTTGGCGTTCACCATTGCACCGGTCTGACGATCGAGCAGTTTGTTTTCGAACAGGGCGAAACTGATGCCCTGGATCACCCCGCCGATGATCTGGCTCTCGGCCGTCTTGCGACAGACGGGGATGCCGCAGGCATGGATGGCCACAATGTCGAGCACCCGCACAACACCGGTCTCGCAATCCACGGCCACTTTGACAAACTGCACGCCTTCGCTGTTGCCCTGGCCGCGCAAGGTTGGATCTGACCGGCCGACGGACCCCGGGGCCGTGATCGGGCCGGTGAGCATGGCACAGGCCTGGCGCCAGTTGGCGATCGCTTTTCCTGATCCGTTCACGACGTTGCCGTCAACGATGGCCAGATCGTCAGCGTCCAGTTGTTGCTGCTCGGCCACGCGTGCCAGCAGTTGCTTCTTCGCTTCGGTCGCAGCGACGCGCATGGCCGGCTCGGTATTGGTGGTTGTCATGCTGCCGCCTGACGCCGGTCCGGGCGGGTATTCGGTTGACCCGACTTTGGCCTGCACGACCGACAGGGGCACGCCGAGGTGATGGGCTGCAACGACACCCATGACGGTGCGCTGCCCCTGGCCCATGTCCTGGGTTCCGGAGCGTGCTTCGACGGAGCCATCACGATGGATGACGACCTCGGCCTGGGCGGGTACTTTGAAGTTGCCCCAGTCGCAGATCCCCATTCCATAGCCGACTTTGATCGGCCCGGCTTGCGAGCCGTTCGGTTTGCGGTTCGACCAGCCGATCAACTCAGCCCCTCTTGCGTACATGCCTTTCCGAAAGGCCGACGGATCGTGCATCCGGCGGAGTTCAAGCGGGTCGATCCCGGCCACGGCTGCCAGTTCATCCATTGCCAGTTCGACGGCAAACATCCCCTGCGGATGGCCCGGTGCCCGCATGGCTTTTGGACCGCCGCCGCTGAATGAGACATCAACGTGTTTGCGAATCACGCTGCCGAAGTTGTAGCGGTGCCCGCAGACACCCCCGCCGCCGCCCCCGACGCCGACACCGCCGCAGGTCAGAATGTGCCCGCCGGTGACGGTGCCGTCTGTCTTGATTCCGAGTTTGTAATGCTGACGGCTTGAGGGTCGGTTGCCGGTGTCCAGGTGTTCCTCATCACGATCACAAAAGAGCCAGACGGGTTTGCCGAACTGCTTGCTCATACGCGCGGCATAGACGCCTTCTTTGCCCGGCCCGAGTTTGGAGCCGAAGCCGCCTCCGACGTATTCGCAATGCATGTCGATGGAGCCGACCGGGAGGCCCAGGGCACTGCCGAGCCCATCGCGAAAGCCGTAGTTCGATTGGGTGGAGCCGTAGACGACAGCCCGCTCGCCCTGGTGGTGGACGGTGGCCCCGTGCGATTCGAGGCAACTGTGGGTTTGCACCGCGGTGGAATACACGGCATCCACGACAAAGTCGGCATTTTCCAGGGCGTTGTTGATGGCCTCCACCTGTTCCTCGGACAGGGCTGGGGGTTCAGGTTGGGCTGACTCGATATCGTGATCGCAATCGCGGCGGTCCCAGGTCAGCCCGAGGGCTAATCGGCCGGCTCGCATTGCACTGACGGATTCGGCCACCACGACGGCCACCGGCTGGCCGTGATACTGGCATTCGCGCCCGATGTCCTCCCCGGTCCACTCTGCATGGACGACCCCCGGGATATTCATTGCTGCCTCAAGTGACCCCCCGGTGAGTTCCGCCTTGCCCCAGGGGCAGCGTGCAAAGCCCGCGACGAGTGGGGTGGGGCCGGCAATCTGGTCAATCCCGTACTTTGCCCGCCCGGTGACTTTGGCTACCGCATCAACGCGGCTCGTCACATCGTCCATCGTGACGTTGTTGTACGTCCGATTGGAGGTGGGCAGATCGTGCGTGACATCGAGGTCGCCGGATTGATTCTGTATACCTGAAGAGGTGCGTGCCATCAGCCACCTCTCTTTCCGTTGTCAGTGTTCAGGTCATTCGGCACCGGTTGGCCGGAGGCCTCCAGGACGGCATTGAACACGTTGGGATACGTGCCGCAGCGGCAGAGATTTCCACACAATGCCTTGCGGATCGTCTCCATGTTCGGCTTGCCCGTGTCGGCCAGCAGGGCCTTGCTCGACATGATGAGGCCCGGGGTGCAGAAGCCGCACTGCATGGCATCGTGCTTGATGAAGGCGACCTGGAGTGGGTCGAGTTGGTCGCCGTTTCCGAGGCCCTCGATCGTCGATATCTCGCAACCGACTGCATCAATCACGGGTGTCATGCAGGATGCGATCGGCTGCCCGTCGAGGTGGACGGTGCAGGCCCCGCACGCACCGCGGCCGCAGGCGGTCTTGGTTCCCGTCATCCCGAGATTCCACCGCAGGACTTCGACCAGCGGGGTGAGCGGTTCGACGCTGACGCGGTGTGGTGTGCCGTTGATCGACAGCGTCAAGGCAACGGCTTGCGGCCCAAGCGTCTCGACATCGTCGCGCCGTTGCATTGCTGAGGCTTCGGCTGCTGATGTCACCAGGGCCGTTTCAACCGCCCCGGCGGCAGCAGACACCCCCATCGTTTTAATGAAACTGCGCCGGGAGACGCCGCGCGATTCCGATCCGTCCGGCGGGCCCGCTGCGGCGGGTTGGTCGGGCTGGCTATCCGGTGATTGGTCACACTGCATCAATCCATCCTCATCTGATTCAGTACTCAAAGAGTTATGCAGAAGTGGCTTACTGAATGTCTATCTGTTCATCCATTCCACCGTTTTCTGCGCGGCTGAGACTCCGTTCTGTTCTTACCGAACGGCACATTGCCCGATGCAGGGAACCTCGTCCCGATTCCGAACACTGCATCTGCATCGCCGGGTCGCACCGGGCCGGCTGTCGACTCGCTCAGTCAGGTGATTCGGCAAACCCCTGTCGGCCTGCTGCGATCAACACCTCCAGCCGACTGAGGGCTCGATCAATCTGAGCCTTGTAGATCATGAATGGGAAGAGCGTTATCAGTGCAATGATCAGGCCGACTTCGGTGGTCAGGAGGGCCTGGGCGATTCCGCCGCTCACATCACGCGGGTCGGTGACGATCTGGCTTTCACCGAGCAGTCGGAACGAATCAATAATGCCTGAGACGGTGCCGAGAATTCCGAGCAGGGGGGCAGCCGTGATGATGGTTGACAGCGTCGGCATGAAGCGTTCCATGCCCGGGCGCTGCAGCTCGACGGCTTCGACGGCCACACTTTCCGACCAGCCATGGTCCAGGAGATACTGCACGACGCGCCCGTAGACGGATGTGGAGCCGGCCCGCGACAGGGCACCGGTCAGGTCGCCGGGCGGGACCTTGCTTCCGGCACGAAGGACTGCTGTCAGGTCGGCGATTCGTCGAAGTGATGATCGGCCGGGGGGATGCATTCGAAGCCAGTACCAGGCGCGTTCGAGGCACAGTGCGACCGTGACGACGCTGAGAATGAGCAGGGGAACCATCACCCATCCACCGCGGTCCAGCAGAGTCGCCAACATGTCGCGCACGTCGTTCATCAGCCCCACATCATAGCGTCCGAAACCGGGTGTCGGGCCCCATGTCGCCCGGATTCGTTTCGGTCCCACAGGCACGTCATGCCGCAGCAGGCGGCTACACTTGGGCCATGATGTCCTCTGAGTCACAGACAGACCAGCCGATTCCCAAGCCGGTGCCGCGTTGGGCCGTGCACCGTCGGTTGTATGACTGGGTGCTGTCGTTTTCGCACTCGAGGAACGCAGCCGGTGCCCTGTTTGCGCTCAGTTTTGCAGAATCGAGTTTTTTTCCAATCCCGCCGGATGTCCTGCTGGCGCCGTTGTGCCTCGGCGAGCGGAAACGGGCGATGTGGTTTGCATCAATCACGACGATCGGCAGCGTTCTCGGTGCTGTGCTCGGCTATGTGATCGGCTGGGGAGCGTGGGATGCGCTGGGCGACTTCCTGTTTACCTACGTCCCCGGCTTCAGCCATGAGCATTTCGATACGGTTCAGACGTGGTACGATGAGTGGGGGATCTGGGTGCTGTTTGCGGCTGCATTCACACCGATCCCATTCAAGGTCTTTACGATAGCCGGCGGCGTGTTCGGCCAGCCCTTTGTCCCTTTTCTCCTTGTGTCGCTGGTCGGACGGGCGTTGCGATTCTTTCTGGTGGCCGGCATCTTCTGGGCCATCGGGCCGAAGGCGATGCCGTTTATCGACCGCTACTTCAATCTGCTGTGCCTCCTGTTTACGATCCTGCTAGTCGGGGGTTTCCTGGCCATCAAGTTGCTAAACTAGCACGTCGAACGCGGTCTATGGCACGACACGAGATGATACAGAGGAGTCGGATCGGATGAATGTACTGGTAACCGGCGGGGCCGGGTACATCGGCTCACATGCCGTCAAGTACCTGCAGGAAAAGGCAGGCCATCAGGTCGTCGTGGTTGACAATCTGAGCCGAGGTCATCGCCGTGCCGTCAAGGGCGAGGCCATTCTGATCGTCCACGAACTTGCGGACTGGAAGCATGTCGCCCGGGTCATGACGAACAATCAGATTGAGTGTGTCATGCACTTTGCTGCCAAGGCCTACGTCGGCGAGTCCGTTGAGCGGCCGTTGGACTACTACAGCAATAACACGGCTGATGCCGTGGCACTGCTGCGTGCGATGGATCAGGCCGGCGTTCGGAAGTTCGTGTTCTCAAGCACCTGTGCCACCTACGGCGAGCCGAGCGACGAGCACATCCCGATTGGCGAGACCTGCCCGCAACGACCCATCAGCCCCTACGGCCGATCCAAGTTGTTCGTTGAGCAGATTCTGCGCGATTACGCTGCCTCATGTGGCGACTTCCAGTATGCCATGCTGCGGTACTTCAACGTGGCCGGCTCGGACCCGAACGGAGAGATCGGCGAGGATCATGATCCGGAAACGCATCTGATCCCGATCATTCTGCAGGCAGCCGCGGGCCTGCGTCCTCATATCGAAATCTTCGGGACCGATTACGCGACCCCCGACGGAACATGTGTTCGTGATTACGTTCACGTGGAGGATCTGATTGATGCCCACATGGTGGCCATGGAAGCGCTGACGACCGACCACCCGCTGGTTTATAACCTGGGGATCGGCAAGGGGTATTCGGTGCGCGAGATTATTGAGTCGGCTCGTCGTGTCACGGGGAAGGCGATCACGATCAAGGAAGGGCCGCGCCGCCCGGGCGACCCGCCTCGCCTGTTTGCGAATCCGGCAAAGATCAAATCAGATCTCGGCTGGCAGGCGAAGCACACTGATATCGATGACATCGTCCGCACCGCCTGGACCTGGATCCAGAATCACCCGCATGGGTACAACGGCGAGTAGCGGCGGCACGAGATCGGGGCGCTTGCCACATCAACCGTCACCGGCCATCGCCCGGGCGCTCCGTCGGAGTCGGCTATGAGACGGGAACGTGCAAGATCAGCAATCCGCTGGCGACGACATTTGACTGACTCAGAACCAGGCCGGGGGTTCATTACCCGGCTGAGAAGTAGCGTCTCGCGCTCACAATACCACCCCCGTCTCCTGACTGAATCAATCAGGAGGCGGGGGCTTCATTAATTGACCGGGAGACGGTCCGGTGCAGTGCCTAGTTACCGCCCGCAGTCGGAGCATCACCACTCGGGCGCTTCTCTGCCTCGATCAGCAGTTCACGTGTAGTTGGATAGGGGACGAACTGATACTGACTCTTGTCCGGCAGTTCAGAAAGCTCCTCGTACCCATTGTGTGGCAAGGCTGCCGTCAGGGTACCGGTGTGACTGTTGAAGTACAGGCTGATCCCTGTCGATCGGACTTTGGGTTGAGGCCTCACTCGGGCTGAAGCATACCACGAGCGGGCGCCATCTGCCCGGATGTCGGAACGAACTTCCTCCAGATCGATTTGATCCCAACTGCTGTGAGGGAGCAGGCATCGATACCACTTCACGTCCGGCAGATATTGGTTGTCATCACTCAGAAAGGTCATTTCACGTTCGCTGGCGAGATCGGGGGCGATCGAGCAGAGAATTAACATGTTCGAGTCTGGGGAGATGTCGAGTCCATCAAAGACCGGATCCTGCTGCAGCCAGTCATTCCGATTCCCAAAGCACAGCAGTGATTGCGACTCCGGGTCCCAGGTGCCTGTGATTTGTCCTTTGTGCCACCTCGAGTATCGGAGCGTCCCGTCGAGGGTGTATATTCGAACGACGCTGGGAAACTGTGAACCGTGCGTATACGTCACGATCAGCTCGTCATCGGGAAACTCCTCCCATACATCAGCCAGCACAAAGTGACTGGCCATGAACGTATCCTCCTCAGGCGATGTATCGAGTTGCTGCTCCCAGCGGGCTCGCAGAGGCGGTGGCATGATCGGGATTGGAAGACTCAGCCTCGGTGTGGCAGGGTGTTTAAGGGAGTAGAGGCACACTCGCCCAGCAAGCGGCGTGTCGGCAGTACGTGCGTAGCCGACGAAGGCGATCCGTTCTCCCCCATATTCATCCGGGCACGTGTACTCGATCGTCTGGGTTACTCCACGCCACTCGTGGACAGTCGTGCCTGCTGGCGTCAGCAGGACTGCTGTCTGCGTGTCCTTGTCATACACCACAGCACTCGGCTGGGTAAGCATGTACCATGAGGCGATGGCAGAAACCGCAACGATGCCGAACGCGATACACAGCCCGGACAAGCCTGCGATGACAGCAAACGCGGTCGGATGCCGGCGCCACATCCGCGCCACCTTGTCGACAGCCGTCTGCGAGCGAGCCTGAACCGGGTCACCGGCAAGATACGCTCGGACATCCGCTGCGAGTTCGCCGGCCGACTGATAGCGGCGCTCCGGATCGCGCTGCAGCGCTTTCAGTATGATGGCCTCGAGCGAGCCGCGCAACTGCCTGGAGACAGTCGATGGCGGCTTCACCTCCGCCTCACACACGGCCAGTGCTGCCGACACAATCGAAGTCCGACTCACATCATACGGCATCTGCCCGGTTAGAAGGACGTATAGCATCACACCGAGCGAGTACACATCACTCCGGGCATCAATTGCCAACCTGTCCGCTCCCTCACGGCACTGTTCGGGACTCATGTATTGCACAGTCCCGATCAACAGGCCGATATCGGTGGCCATCGTTGTTACTGCAAGGTCCGAGTCAGTCGCTTTTGCCACGCCGAAGTCAATTACTTTCGGTTGGCCGTCTGAGCCGACCAGTACATTGGTCGGCTTGATATCTCGATGAATCACGCCCTTCTGATGGCCATGCTGCACCCCATCACACACCTGGGTAAACAATGCCAGTCGGGCACGCACATCGAGATCATGTTCGTCTGCATACTGGGTGAGAGACTGGGCGTCATCAATGTACTGCATGGCAAAGTAGGGGATACCCATACTTGCCTCATCGCGCGCACCTTCAGGGTAATAGACACCGGCCTCGTACACGGATGCGATGTTCGGATGATCAAGGCGGGCCAGGATCTCCACTTCATTGCGGAAGCGTCTGGCCAGTGTGCGCGACAGCGTGCCGTAGCGATGGACCTTGAGCGCGACGGGTCGTTGCGGCGACTGTTGCTGCGCTTCAAACACCACACCCATGCCACCGGAGCCGATCTGTCGGACCACGGTGTACTGCCCGATGGTGGTCCCGATGCCCGGCATTCTGCCTGTGTCGGATGGGTCGCTCGCCTCATCGAGCCCGAGGTGATTCGTCGTCATCCCCAACTCAAACCCGGTGCCGAGCAGCGGCTCATCCAGTGCATCGACGCTGACTTCCTCCGCATCCAGGAGCCGTCGGACCTCATCCAACAACTCCTCGCAGTCGCCGCACAAGTCTGCCAGCGCCTGATCACGGGCGGATGCCGGCATCGGACGAACCCGCTCCAGAATCTGCAGTACCTGTTCCCAACGCTCCGGAGTCACTAGATTGCCTTTTCGTTGCCATTGAGGAGTACGGTCAGGTCGGCAGCCGTCGGCTGGTACGCAGCCTTCAGCGGAGGAGACGGCATCGTCTCTTGTTCATCCAAAACGACAGCAGGCCGTATCGCCCGAAATGCGGCCGGCAATTAATCTTGCAGAATTCACACGTTTGGAACTGCCCGCTTGCGCCCCATCCTACCTCCGGTTACGATGTCGCGCTGGACAGTTGGCCATACAGCCACGATCGGGCTGCCGCCCAGTCGTTTTCGACGGTCCGCCGTGAGACACCCAATACGCCTGCGATTTCATCGGGCGTGAGGCTGCCGAAAAACCGCATTTCAACCACCTGGGCCTGTCGTGGTCCGAAGTCAGCCAGCCTGGTAAGGACTTCATCGAGTTCGAGCAGATCAATACTGCGCTTCTGGGCGGCTGTGATCGCCTCGTCCAAATGCAAGCGCATCACGTCTCCGCCGCGCTTATGCCTGCCCTTTGTTCTGACATAGTCGATCAGCACTTGCCTGAGCACGCGGCTGGCCAGCGCCAGCAGGTGCTGTTTGTCATTCGGCTGGATTCCACTGGCTGCCAATCGCGCCCAAGCCTCATGTACTAAAGCAGTTGCGCCGAGCGTTGGCGTGCGATTGCCTGCCCCCCCATACCCAACCATGTTGCGCGCCACGAAGCGCAGTTGGTCATAGACCTCGGGCATGAGATTGCCCAGATTATCAACCGTAGTTTTTTCGCCCCGCATAGGTCTCTCCGCAGTTGCAGCGTTCAAGGTCAAATGAGGCAATGACTTACCGCACAGCGTAGCAGATGCCGCGAAAAAAACAAGAGTTTTCGATGTGGAGATGTGAATGTCACGTCGTTACATCTGGCAGACGGCAATGCAGCACGTCCTGCATACTTCGTCGTCCTCCGGAGAAGTGCATTTGAAACAGAACATTGGCGACCCAGTGTGCGGCACTGGGCGCAGACTATCACTGCATCTGCAGATAGAAGGAGATTATCATGCGTTCATCAGTCCGAACTACTCTGTTGGCCGTTGCTGTCGGCTGTCTGTCCTCATTCGCCCATGGTCAAGTCCTACTCTCTGACGACTGGGAAGATGGTGTCATCACTGACTCCTGGCACGTATACGGCGATCCCCAGCCATATCTGTACGAAGGTGGACCGGCCCGTGGAATGTACTCATTGAACGCGAATGGCGACGGGTGGTATGACAGCGGTGCCGCCTGTCTCCAGAGGTTTGAAATTCAGGGGGGATTGACGGTGGAACATTGGCTCAACATGCATGCCAATGGCGAGGAACCTCAAGCATATCATCAAAGCGGATTGTGGCATTTGTCAGATCTTATGCCCAAGGATTTTATGGATGGCGTTGATGGGTCACACGACAACCTCCCGCAGATCAATTACAGTTGCGAGTCCGATGTATCTACACTAAGTTTCCATCTCGGGTACATGAACTTCCACGTAATTGACTCGACTCCCTATTTCGGTCAGTGGACGAAGTTCACGTGGGTGATCGGCGACGATGGAACCATCGATTACTTCATCAATGACGAACTCCTCGTGAGCTCCGAAGCCGGCATGGCTGCACCATTGTTTGGCACTGAAGCGACACTGGCGATTCGTGGTCGGTCTGTCGGCACCACGATCCTGAACGATGATACCGTCGTGTTTGTTCCACCGCCCGACTACGACCTCACCCTCCACGAACCCCTTCCCGGCATCGCCGGTGGTCCCAACTCGTTCCAGGTGTCAGAATGCACCTTCGGCGAAACGGTTGTTCTCAAGTACTCGCTGAAGACCGGTACGGCAGATATCGCAGGCTGCCCCGGCATCTATTTTGAACTCGACAGCCCCAAACTGGTCGGCTCTGCCGTTGCCAACTACTTCGGCGATGCCTGGATCACCGTCCCCATTCCCGGCGTGGCTAGCGGCCTGACGGTCCATCTCCAAGCCTATGAGAAGGGTACGTGCCTCATCAGCAATCCGCTGGAGTACACCTTCGAGTAAGGCGATCCTGACGCAGGAAATCCTGCTTGCCACCCTCCCCACACACCCCGCCGCACCCCGCGTCCGGTATTCAAACTCGCTGCCGGCGCGGGGTGTTTGATTTCTTTGATGCTCAGCAACCGACGTACTCCCGAGTCAAGCCCACGGATTCCAATCCGTGGGGTTCCTGCGGGACATCCGTGCGGTCGTGCCTGCAATCACCCACGCACATCTTCCGCGATGTCTTGCCACAACCGCCGCCTTCTGATATGGTGCCTTGATCTCGTCGTTTGAGTTCACAGCAACCCCGCCGCGGAGGACCACCACATCATGGCCGTCCCACAGACCATCGACATCCATTACTGTGCAATGTGAAACTACAAGCCACAGGCCGTCAGTTTGGCGGCCGATCTCAAGAAGGCGTTCGACATCGACGCCACCCTCACAGCAGGCAGCAACGGCATCTTTGATGTCATTGTTGATGGCAGCAGCAAGATCTACAGCAAGTACGATACCGGCCGATTCCCCGAATCGGGCGAGGTCGAACAGTTGATTTCGGCGCTGTAGCCACACCGGTCATGGCAGTCGACCGACAACCTCAGCCACCGCCGCTGCTGCCGGATGAGCCGGCATGAGCCGGCTGCTGTTGCTGCTGTGGATTCTGGTCGGCCATCTGGTGTGCATGGTGATGCTGTCCCCCGTCGTTCCCCATGGCCATCGCGCCCAGATGATCATCGGCCCGACCGCTTTGATCCCGGCCGCCTGGTAACGGTTGATCCCACGTGATCAGCCCCGGGACGATGGCCACCGGCATCCGATCATCGTGCGGGACGACGCGGACACTCAATCCGCGCTGCCCGGATTGCTGGGCCTTGATCGAGCCGAAGTACTTGTGCTTGCCGTTGCCGAGATCTTCCACGTACTCGAGATCGATCACCGAGCCGTTCGCAATGTCACCGAGCGGCGACACCGTTCCTGTATACGCCTGAACCCGCACCTCGTCCGGTGCCAGTTCGCCCAGATGCACGATCGACTCGACCGGGAGCGGCTGACGAACGGCGACCGGTTTCGTCGTTTCGGTGGCGACTGATTCCACGCGAACCGTATGCCACAGGCTCCGGTATCGCTGCATCTGCTGCGCGAGTCCGCGCGCCCCTTCGAGCGCGTTGCTGCCGAGTTGCTTGCTCAGCGACAGTGCCGGCACATACAGATTGTCGGTGTACTCCTGCACCATGCGGTTCGTGTTGAACATCGGTGCCAGCGTCTTGATGCAGTTCTTGATTCGCGCAATCCAACGGCGCGGGACATCACTCTGGTCCCGGCTGTAATACTCGGGCAGGATGTGATTCTCAAACAGGTCATACAGGCTGTCCGAGTCCACCCCGTCGATCTCCTCGTCGGATGCATAGGTCTCGCGCCGGCCGATCGAGAAGCCGATTTCCGGCTTGTACGCTTCATCCCACCAGCCATCGAGGATCGAACAGTTGATGACGCCGTTCATGGCTGCCTTCATCCCGCTCGTGCCGGATGCTTCCAGGCCGCGCTTCGGCGTGTTAAGCCACATATCGACACCCGTGACGAGATAGCGCGCCACGTTCATATCGTAGTTCTCGAGGAAGACGACACGACACTCATTTCGACCGCTGCCGTTGCTCTTGGCAAAGTGGACGAGTTTGCGGATCAACTCCTTGCCCGCTGAGTCGGCCGGGTGTGCTTTGCCGGCAATCAGGAACTGCACCGGACGATCCGGGTTGCTCAGCATCTGCATGAAGCGCTCGAGGTCGTGCAACATCAGAGTCGCCCGTTTATAGGTGGCAAACCGTCGTGCAAACCCGACGGTGAATGCATCCGGGTCAAGGGCAGCAGTCGCTTGTTCGATGGCCTCGTTCGAGGAGCCTCGGAGTCGCATCTGAGTCTTGATTCGGGCCCGGGCCCAGGTGATCAACGTTCTTCGTCGCTGGCATCGGACCGCCCACAGTTCCTCATCCGGGATGTCGTCCACCCGCTCCCACACGGCGTGGTCGGCCGGATCATGTTGCCATCGATAGCCGAGATACCGATCGAACAACTGGAACATCGGGCGCGACAGCCAACTGCGCGTATGCGTCCCGTTCGTGACGTGGCCGATCGGGACTTCCTCCTCCGGGACGCCCGGCCAGATATGACGCCACATCCGCCGACTGACATGCCCGTGCAATGCCGACACGGCATTCCGCCACAGGCAGGTATTGATTGCCAGGATCGCCATCGAGAAGAAGTCATCCTGATTCATCGGGTTCTCGCGGCCAAGTGCGAGCAGGCCCGGCAGGTCGATTCTCAAACTGCCGACATAGCCCCCGAGGTAGTGTTCGACCAGTGATGGGTGGAACCGGTCGATCCCGGCCGGCACCGGGGTGTGCGTGGTGAACACATGGCTCGAAGCACAGTACTCGATGGCCTCCGAGAAACTGATGTCATGTTCCTCGATGATCATGCGGATGCGTTCCAGCGCCAGGAAGGCAGCATGACCTTCATTGATATGACAGACCGTCGGGCGGATACCCATGGCCGTCAAGGCGCGGACGCCACCAATCCCCAGGACGATCTCCTGCTGGATTCGGGTCTCGACGTCTCCGCCGTAGAGGTTGCGTGTGATGGCCTGCGCCTCCGGGCTGTTTTCCGGCACATTCGTGTCCAGCAGATAAAGCGGGACACGGCCGACCTGGACCTTCCAGACCCCGACGCTGGTCTGCCCGAACGGCATGTCGATCGAGACCTTCAGCCATTCGCCTTCCGGGGTCAGAACCCGATCCACCGGCAGGTTGGCAAAGTCGAGTTCAGGATACGACTCCTGCTGCCAGCCGTCGGGACTCAGATACTGTTGGAAGTACCCGTTCTGGTACAGCAGCCCGACGCCGACGAGCGGGATACCCAACTCGCTGGCTGACTTGAGATGGTCGCCTGCCAGGACCCCGAGGCCGCCGGCGTAGATCCGCATGCACTCGGTCAGCCCGAACTCGGCTGAGAAGTAGGCAATCGTGTCGCCGGAGTTCTCTGCGTGCTTGGAAGCGAACCAGGTGCGGCGTGTGCAATGCTGATCGAGGCGGGTATGGACCCTGTAGATTTCATTCAAGAAGGCCTCATCCAGGGCGGCCTCTTCGAGCCGCTCCTGACTGACGAACCCGAGCATGCGGACCGGATTGTGCGCGTGCTCAGCCCACGCATCCGGGTCGAGGCGACAAAACAGTGCGACGGCGTCAGGCGTCCAGGTCCACCAGAGGTTCTTGGCAATGTCCAACAGCGGCTTGAGCGCATCCGGCAATGCGGGAACAACTCGGTAGGTGCGGATCCGGGCTTCACGTGAGTGCAGCATGTCTACTCTTCCAATGCGTGCTCGACGCAGGTTGCGAAACAGGGTCAGTCGTCCAGGGCATTCATCCCGATGAGGGTGTCAGTCGGTCCATTGACGTGCCGCCCGGCCCAGCAGGCGGCCAGCCGGCGCAGACTGATCCTCGACACAGGGTATGTGCGCTAACCATTATGCTATCGGTCGCACAGCGCACAGCCATAAGAGGAAGTGACGACTCCGACCCGTGCTGGCCGATTCGCTCGACGCCATCAGACTATTCGCCCAAGCCCACAGGCTCGGCCCGGACAAAGTACACGGTTTGCAGAATCTTTTGTTTGTATAATCTTGCTGTCGAGTGCCTCCGGGCAGGGGCAGCGAACCGCCAAAGTGGCAGGTGGAAGCGTCCGGTCTGGCTCATCCGGCGGGTGAGCGAGGGCGTTTTGTGTCGTAAGTCCTTGTATTCCAGCGTGCTGGCTGTGGCA
Source organism: Planctomycetota bacterium (assembly GCA_013112555.1). GTDB lineage: Bacteria > Planctomycetota > Phycisphaerae > Phycisphaerales > UBA5793 > PNC21. The sequence continues at coordinate 202,957 of JABFGK010000001.1, forward strand.
CGTCACTTGCCATCCCTCTGATGGCACTGGACGTGTTCTGCGCCCTGACGACTGCGGTTCTGACACGCCATGCCATAGAGCAGTCACACCCACCTATCGTGTACGACTGCGCGGGAAAGGAACCAGGAAGATGTCCAAGATCATCGGAATTGACCTCGGCACCACGAACTCGGTCGTGGCCGTCATGGAAGCCGGCGAGCCGAAAGTGCTCATCAACTCCTCCGGCAACCGGACCACACCGTCCATCGTTGCCTTTACCGACAAAGGCGAGCGCCTGGTCGGTCAGACTGCCAAGCACCAGCAAGTGACGAATCCGCGGAACACCGTCTTCTCCATCAAGCGCTTCATGGGCCGGCGGCACCATGAGGTCGGCGAAGAGGAGAAGAGCGTTCCCTACGAGGTTGTGGGCGGCTCCGATGAACTCGTGCAGGTGAAGGTCAGAGACAAGACGTACAACCCGCCGGAAATCTCGGCCATGATTCTGCAGGAACTCAAGAAGACCGCAGAGGATTATCTGGGTGAGAAAGTCGAGCAGGCCGTCATCACCGTGCCGGCCTACTTCAACGATGCTCAGCGACAGGCAACCAAGGATGCCGGCGAGATTGCAGGGCTCAAGGTCGAACGCATCATCAACGAGCCGACGGCAGCGGCCCTGGCCTACGGCCTGGAGAAGAAGGCCAATGAGAAGATTGCCGTCTTCGACTTCGGCGGCGGGACCTTCGATATCTCCATTCTCGACATCGGCGACGGCGTCTTCGAGGTGCTGTCCACCAATGGCGATACCCACCTCGGCGGCGATGACGTCGACCAGCGGATCATCGACTTTGTCGCTGATGAGTTCCGCAAGAAGGAGGGGATCGACATCCGCAAGGATGCGATGGCCCTGCAACGCCTCAAGGAGGCAGCCGAGAAGGCCAAGTGCGAACTGTCGACGATGCAGGAAACATCGATCAACCTGCCGTTCATTACGGCTGACCAATCCGGTCCCAAGCACCTTCAGGAAACGCTGAGCCGCGCGAAGTTTGAATCGATCTGTGAGAGCCTGTTCAATCGGCTCAAGGATCCATGCCGAACCGCGATCCAGGACGCAAAACTCCAGCCCGGTGATGTGGCTGAAGTCGTCCTCGTCGGCGGTTCGACCCGTATCCCGATGGTCCAGCAGATTGCCAGGGAACTCTTCGGCGGCAAGGAGCCGAACCGCTCCATCAACCCCGATGAGGTGGTGGCTATCGGTGCAGCAATCCAGGGCGGCGTCCTGCAGGGCGAGGTCAAGGACATCCTGCTGCTCGACGTCACTCCGCTGTCGCTCGGCGTCGAGACGCTCGGCGGCGTCATGACCCGGCTCATCGAGAAGAACACAACGATCCCGACTTCGAAGAAGGAAGTCTTTTCCACCGCAGCCGACGGACAGACCGAAGTGACCATCAACGTGCTGCAGGGCGAACGTGAGTTTGCTTCGGATAACCGGAAACTCGGCCAGTTCAACCTGACCGGGATCCCGCCGGCCCCGCGCGGCATGCCGCAGATCGAAGTCGAGTTTAATATCGACGCCAACGGTATTCTTAATGTGTCCGCAACCGATAAGGCCTCCGGCAAGTCACAGCACATTGAGATCAAGGGATCGTCCGGGCTGTCGGATGATGAGATCGATCGCATGAAGCGCGAGGCGGAGGAGCACTCCGAAGAAGATAAGGCGCGACGTGAACTGATCGACCTGAAGAACCAGGCTGAGACAGTGCTGCACACCGCCCGGAAGAACCTCGAGGAGTACGGCGACAAGGTGTCATCCGAGTCGCGCGGCGACATCGAGGCAGCGGTCAGCAATCTCGAATCGAAACTCAAGGGCGATGACAAGGGTGCGATCGAGGCAGCGTTGAAGCAACTCGAAAGCGCATCGATGGAACTCGGCAAGGCAATGTACGAAGCCCAGGCAGCCAATGTCGGCGCTGCCGACCCAGCCGCTGCTGCCGCCGCCGAGGGTGGCCAGGATTCGTCAGCCGGCCAGGCATCGACGGCAACCGCCGACGGTGCGAGTGGGAAGTCAGGCGACGATGTCATTGACGCTGAGTATGAAGTGAAGGACGACTAGGCGGCGTGATATGGTCGGATACCCCAGGGATGGGAATCCCTGGGCTTGATACATGCATATGGTCGAATAAGCCCACGGATTCGTGAGGGGGAGGTCCGTGGGGTGAACTTGGCTTCAGCGCTGCTACCCCCCCAGGGATGGGAATCCCTGGGCTTGAACTACCGGTACTGTCCGACAAGCCCACGGATTCCTATCCGTGGGGTTCCTCGCGTGCTACGGACGTCCACACGTATGCGCCTTGCTCTCGATGTCGCATAATGTACCAAAACGTCCGTACCTGATGTTCGTGATCTCTGATCCGTAGGCACTGGTCGCGCGTGGCCCACACGCCGCCGGGCCGAACCAACCTCGCATTTGACAATTGGCGGGCTGCATATCTTCTCGCCTGTCCCATCCAATGTCGGGCCTCCGGATCAGGGAAACGCGCGAGCACGTGGCAATGATGATTATCGATCGCCAATGCCAGGACATCGACGCCGTAGTAGATCAGGCTGGACCTCAACGCCTCTGCTGCCACCTCCCGAGCCTGGACTGATAAGCGCACCGGACGGCGACGCATTACATTCTGTGAATATGAGTGAAACGCCTGTCGATTGGGACTGTCGGCCGGTGGTGCGTTGTAATCGCCATCCACATGCCCGCGGTGATGTCGCGTCCGCCAGCCTCTTTCGTCGACCCTGAAAAACACCGCCGATCAGGCGATTTTGAACCGCGGGTGATGGTTTGGCCAACGCAATAGGTGCCAGAGCCAGGCGAAGTTGAGCTGGAACGTCTGTTCGACGCCACGTGCGCATCGCAAGAGCCGAAGCAGCTTGCGGAAGTTCGCTCCCGCCGCCGCCAGCACCACGTTGATTGCATCCCCGGCCAGGCCCTTGAGGTAGCAACGTCCCAGACGACTCTCCGATTTCGCGTGCCCAATCTTCGGTTCGATCGCACTGCGTCGCTTGCGACGCTTCCGTTGAACTCGCGTCGCCCGCTTGCTTCCACGGCCGGCAATGTGTACCGCCGCCTCGCCTTCGTAATCGTGACCCCGATATCCCTTGTCAACATACGCATCAGTCAGCGCAACGCCAGTGTTTGATTCGACACGACATAAGGTCGCATTCAGCGTATGACCATCGTACGGGTTCCCTTCGCACAACATGGCCGCCACGAACCAGTTCCCTCGATTCGTCGTCGCCAAGGCCACCTTCTGACCAAACTCATAGCGCCTGTGCGCCTTGCCCTTGCTGATGCAGCACACCTCCGGCTCGTGCAGCGAATATAACTTGTTCGAGTCGCTCGGTCGTTGATCGATCAACCGTTGACACCGTCCCAGCAACATCGACAACTCTTCATCTCGGCTCGATGGCGGTGCTTTGCGTTCGATGTCACGGACCAAACGCCCCACGTACGTCCGGAGTTGACGCAACGACCGACGCATTCGCTTGAACTGCTTCGCGTGCGCGTATCGACCGGCCTTTACCGCAGCCCGTTTGCCCACTCGAACATACGACTGGCGCAGCACGATATCGCGTCCCTTGGCGGCCCGAACCAGCTTCACAATTGACCGGTACAACAGCTTCGAGTCGGTCGGGTGCGTGATGTTCTTTTCCTGCACCGTCGTGTCCACGTTCACATGGGTCAACTCACGTTCGCTCAATCGATGGTGTTTCACCGCCACCTCGATGGTCTGTTTCAACAACTCATTAAGTTTCGCTTCACCCACACGATTTCGCCATTTGGTCATCGTCGTGGGATGAATCGGACACTCGTGCTGCAAGTGCGTGTATCCGCAGAAATACTGCCAGTACGGGTTCTCCACCCAGCGGCTCGACGACCGACTCGTCCGATTCGTTGAACGCGTGTTTGAGGTAGATCAGGCCGACCATCAAACGCGTGGCCTTGGCCGGGGCACCCACCGACTCACAGAAGAACTCGCCGAACGATTGATCGAAGTGATCCCAGTCGACCTGCTTCGATAACTTGATCAGCGGATGGGTCGGATTGAGCAGTTGATCGAAATGAGATTGGAACAGGAACAGCTCATCATCAGGCTGGGCTTGGGGCTTCATCCGTGACTCCGAATTTGCAAGGTTTCGGAACGTATCCCTACAATATCCTGCAAAGTATGCCACATCCCGAAGCCACTTTCAACCTGGATTCACCGATCAAATCGAATTATTCAGGGGCGACTCTTTCATCACCCGGCAACCAGGTGCCGTAGGTCGTGCTGATGCAGTGAAACCAATAACGCGGTGCGCGTTCTGATTGGGTACTCGGGCCCATGTTTGTATTATGTTAGGATACGAATGGAATGTCAAGTCATACCCCAGGGATGGGAATCCCTGGGCTTGAAATTCACATCCATTCGTGGCAAGCCCACGGATTCGTGAGGTGAGGGCCGTGGGGCGGGCCTACCACGTCTCTTCCGCATCCTTCAGTATCTGTATTATCTCCTCAACTTCCGCTGTGTCTTGTCCCCCGATCGCCCACTCCGTAATCGCTCTCTCTGCATGATCGCGGGCCGTCATCCCCTGAGCATCCATGATCATCGGGTCGGCGCCTGCCGCCAGCAAGTATCGAACGGCCGCCACGTCAACCCAGGTGGCCCCTGCTCTTTGCATTAACACCGTCTGGTCGGTGCTGTTTTGTTGCGCATTCAGATCAATATCGAGCGTCATGAGATATGTTGCCAACTCCGCATCAGATGCCCAGTCACCAATAAAAAGAATGGTCTCGCCGGTATTGGACTTCATGGTCGGGTCGCACCCTGCACCGATCAGCAAGTCCATCATTTCGATGTCAGGACGCCACATCGCTTCGAAGAGCAGCCCCTCGCCTCGCGCAGAGTACATGATCGCAGCAGGTGCCCCAAGTTCCAGCAGGAATGATACCAGTTCGACATTACCGCTGATCACAGCCTGCTCCACAATATCCTTGTCTCGGTCCCGGTAGTCAGCGCCTGCCTCAAGTAACATCATCACAAGGTCGAGGTGCCCGGTCCGGGCTGCATACATAAGAGGCGAGGGACCGGCAATAGGACCGTCTACATCCGCCCCGGCATCGATGAGCATGCGGACAACATCTGCCGCTCCATTGCGCGCTGCCCAGCCGAGCGCCGACGTACTGAACGCCACGCTCTCAAGATCAGGGTGGTGATCAAGCAATGCCCTGATCGCATTCCGTGGCGGCTCTTGATAGGGTGAGAAGCAGCAGACCACGAGTGGGCTCATTCCAAACCGATCCACGGCATTAACATCCGCACCAAGCCGCACCAGCGCATACACTGCGTCTGCATTGTCATACTTTGCAGCCCAATGGAGTGCCGTCCAGTCGTTCTTGTCGCATGCATCCATGTCGGCGCCATGCGCCGCCAGGGCCTCAATAGACTCGACGCTGCCGCCAAGGGCTGCCCACATGAGCGGAGTCGTGTCATGCAGGTCGCTCGGCCCGCTCGTGATCAACTCGTTGGTTGTCGTACCTGACCGGAGATGCCGTTCGAGTCTGTCAATGTCCCCGTCGCGAGCGGCAAGATGAATGCGATGCGGCCCCCAGGGCGCCCGGTGGGACATATAGCCGATCGCGGATTCCGTCAGAAGCAGCGCGACAAGGAGCAGGCCGACCGTGACCGTCGTGCGAGATGTAATGAGCGGGAGCCGCCGGCCGATGGGCCAGCCGCACTCAGAGCACCTGTTGCTCTCACTTCCGTGCAAGTCGTAGGCACAACGCTGGCACCGGCCGTGTCGAAATCGTCTCGCATTGCGCACCAGAAACGGTGCCAGGCCAAGCAGTATCAGCAACGCCCACACGCCGGTCCAGACCAGCAGGTCAAGTACAAACCCCGTCGGGCAGATGAGAAATGGCAGTGCCTGGCCTCGATACCACATGAGGGGCGTGGCCAGGTTGTTGGGTGACTGTGCATTGGCCAGCGTCCCACCCAACACCCCGGATGCATCAATGTCGCGCCAGGGCAGGCGTACATGTGCTGCACTCCAATGGCAATGCAGGCTGCGGAAGGGCCACCCTGCAACTTGCTCAAACGCGCAGGCCATCTCCGTTGCGGGAGGTGATTCGAGCACGCTCCAGGGCGGGACGAGCCAGGCAGAGTCGTCAACATTATCGAAGGTCAAGTCCGCCTGCGCAGAATACGCGTTTCGCATGTCACTGCCAAAGCCTGATGCTGCAGCGATTACCCAGCCGGTATCCGTCCTGCGCAGTTTGTGATACACATACTCCCGCCCCGGCCAATCCCAAGACGCACACACCCACGCCACACCCACCGTTGTCGCGGCACCGAGCAGCAGTAGCAACAACAACAGCAGAATCAGGGCGGTGCAGGCTCGGTATCGTGATGGTGGGTGACGTGGATGGGCCATCTGCATCCGATTCTACAGCCGCTGCACAGCCCGGGACTCCAATTCGGCCTCCTTGTCGGAAGCGACCTCGGATCAGACAAGCCGCCTCGTCCGGCCCGCACATCTCCTATTTTTCTCCACTTGCCCGCCCCTTGCCACCTGACCGCACGGGTGTGATCGTGTACACTATCAGCAGCAGCCTATAACACAGAGAGGGTGGCTCGTGTCATCGGGTGAGCGTGGCTCCTTTATTCCTCTGCGATTCCACTACATGCTGCGCTGTGCGTGCGCGCTCGCAGCCAGCGTGTGTATTCTGGCGTCCATGACCGGATGTGCCAAGACGCTGTTCTACGATGATGCAGACCGCACCCAGTTTGATCAGTACGACCGCATGAGGGGCAACTACGCACCGAAGTCTGAGACCGACATTTACGGCCGAAAGCAGCCGGCCCTGCGAGCGCGGCTCGGGCGACACAACCATTAGTGAAGGGGTTGAGCAATAACCGCATCAGACGTGATCGATGTCGTTACCCAGCCCGCAAAGAAGGAACAATCTTCGGACAACCGACGAAACGACTCATAGAGACTGTAGAAGTTTCTGCCGGGAATCCGACAATAGTAGTGCGATGGCATGTCGCAAACTGACCGTTGCGTTGCCTCTCGATTGAGGTATTCTGTAACAGGGGCACGTTCGAAGGGAGTCGCCGATCGTGAGGCGCGAAGGAGCGAGTGAGTGAATACGAAGGCCTCGCCTCATCGACGATCAATGGTTGTTTGGGTTTCGTTCGCGATCACCATGACAATCGTAGGCGGTTTCCTCGTCATCACCGACCCGGCCCCGGCCCCTCCCCTCAGTTCATTTGCAGCCATGGATGTCTCCCAGGCGAGCCCACGGACCGTTTTTGATACGGCCGTCGACGTCCAGCGAGAAGACCGCTGGCTCGACATCGTCATCCACGATTCCGGACTCGCACACGGCAGCGTCGAAGCCATGGCACGCGAGCATCAGGCCCGCGGCCTCCACGGCCTGGGCTACCACTTCCTGATCGGTAACGGAAACGGCATGGGCGACGGGGAACTCCACGTCGGCTACCGCTGGAATGAGCAACTGGCCGGGGCTCACGCACTCGGTCCCCAGGCAAACCAGTTGAACCAGCATGCCATCGGCATCTGCCTGATCGGCAACGGCAACCGCCGGCCGTTCACCCAGGCACAGATCGATCGCCTGCTCCGCCTCGTCGTCGGCCTCCAGAAGGAACTGGGCATCCCCCTCGACCACGTCCGGCTCCATCGGGACGTCACGTCCGGTGTTAACAGCCCCGGACGCCTGTTCCCCACCGACTTCTTCCTCCGCCTGAGTTCTCTGGGTAACACAGCCAACCAGGGCGGGTAAAGCCCACGGATTCCAATCCGTGGGGTGCCGTATCACCTCCCCCGTCTCGGCGCATACCCCTTGCCCACCACATACATCTCGCTCGAAACCGCCCGTGATGCCTTCGGCTTGAATGACTTCACCGACGCACACACAGCCTTGCATTCATCCAGGAAGCTGCGGTACTGCTCGCCGTCGAACACTTTGACAGCCAGATTCCCCCCGGGAGCCAGCACCTCGGGTAGAAGATCCAGCACGCGCCGGGCCAGTGCCACCGACCGTAGATGGTCCGTCGGCTTGTGCCCCGTCGTGGCTTCCATCATGTCGGACAACACGACGTCAAAGAGGGGGGGGCTCGGCTGCCCACCGTCTGCCTCGTGATCGGCTGTCCCCAGGAGGTCGGGTGCCGTCAGGGCAAACACATCGGCTTCGATGGCCAGCACTCGGTCATCGCAGAAACGAGGCCGGGCGCTCGGCTTTGGCTGAAGATCGACGCCGACGACACAGCCGCCGTGCTTCATCGGGCCGATCGCCTGACAGGCAACCTGCAGCCACGCTCCCGGGTAGTACCCCAGATCCAGGACGCGGTCACCCGGACGAATCAGCCCGTGCTTCTCTTGAATTTCAATGAGTTTGTAGGCCGAGCGGGCGACATAGCCTGCCTTCCGGGCCAATCGAAAATAATGATCCTGGACTTCGCGCTGCCGACTCATGATTCATCGTAGACGCGACCTGCTCACGCAGTGGCATCAGCGTCTTCGGAATCGATCGTCTTCTCGCGCGCTGCCTCAGCGGCCGTCTCGGCCAGTGCCCGATGCAACTCCTCTGACTCGGGGAGTGAGTCCAGCAGATCCATCAGGTTATTGACGCGGCGCGGGGCAGACCGATGCTCGTCAATGGAGTCGAGGGCTGCGTCGGTCAACGAATCGATCGCTGCCAGGCACCAGGCCACCGTGTGCTCATCGTCTTTGGGCTGCTTGACGAGCGTGCGGATAATGGTCGGCCCGACGGATACGACCGGCAGCAACCCCATCTGCGTCACCGGTTCGCGCGCGATGGCGATGATTGGTATCCCGCTGTCGAACGCATAGTTGGACAGGCTCCTTGCATCGGCGCCGACGTTGGGCGGGGTGATGATGTAGCAGCCGGGCACGAGCGCTTCGAGTACCGGTTCAACGGCCCCGTCGATCACCTGGATCATCCCGGCCTCGGCAGCCATCAGGCGTCGCTGGCGTCGCGCCTCCTGGAGCGGCAATGCGATGCGGGACAGACCGGCAAAGTCGCCCTCTTCCCAGGCCGTATGAAGACACTCGTTGGCCAACCGCTCTGCTTCGAAATACTGGCCGCGTTGTAAGGCTGCGGTGGCCTGCTCCATCGGAGTGGCTGATCTGATTTGCTTCTTCGTCTTCTTTGTGGTTGTCACAGCCGATTGATCCTTCTTGGGTGCCCTGCCTTGCCTTGCTGCCTTTTTCTTGCCCATTCGGACACACCCATCTGTCATCTCAATCGGAGGAATCAGCCCCGGCCTTCAGTACGCAGTACTCAGCCATCGTTCGACGACGACCCGCTCAAGCCGGCAGCCAATCCGCTGATCTCCGTCAGCATCTCCTGCCAGGCCTCGATGACCGGCTCCATTTCATACCCGATCGTGTCCGACACAGCCACCCAATCGCCGGCCTCTGCAGCATGCCGAATCGTCCGGAGCGTCCCGGTCAGTGCTGAAATCGCCGTCTCACCGGTTTCTGATGCCTGGCGGTATGCCGCTTCATCAGTGCCCAGTGCATGCAGGATGTTGGCTACCCCATCCTGCACATGATCCCACAACTCGATGCACTCCGTCATACTCGTCAGCGCATCCTGTTGTCGACCGGACTGAAAATGCCCCGTGGCCTCCTGCTGGACCGCCGTGATCCGATCGAGCGTATCAATGCATGCCTCGATGACTTCCATGATCTGGGTGGCTGCATCCGTCGATCGACACTCGAGCACCTCACCGCCGGCTTGGCCTGTCATTACCTCCTCGATCTGATCCGGGCCGAGCACCTGGCCGTCCAGGATCACTTCCGAGATGAGACGTCCTGACTGACCCGCCTCGGCAGCGGCTGCACGCACGGCATCCACGACCGTGCTGCATGACTGATCCAACTCAACGTCGTCGAGAATGATTCGAACAGGCATGATGACTCCCATCGCCTCTCGTTGCATGGCGCTTGCATCCGCACTTCGGATTGTATCGACTCATGCAAGGAAGACCGAGACGCTGCTCGGTACGAGTATTCGTCGGAATCGTTTAGTTGCCGGTGCGAAGTCGAACAATCAATAACTGATCCTGCACCGTGACATCGAGCAGGCGAACCGCCCGATCGTCTACTAATCGTATCATCGGCGTAAACGGGGCACCGCTGACAGCCGATTCTACGTCCTGGATATCCGCAAGAAGATCGCCGATCATCGAGAATGCCTGCGATGCCGGCAGTGACAGACGCCCGATCATGAAGTCCTCGATCGCCACCGTCATCTTGTCGCCGTCCGACACCATCTCTGGTCGAATGCAGACGCTGATGATGTGCCCGCCGTCGGGTTCCGGCTCAGCCGGCACCGAGGTGCCGTCGCCGACCTCCGTGATGCTGGGATTGTGATCCGATGATCCGAAGTAGATCTGGACCCCGAGACGGATCAGGTCCGGCTCGAATCGAACTTGCACGAGCCCGATGGTGCCATCCCCGACCGGGCTGTCGGGAAACTGATTCGCGCTCCACTTCGGCAGCCGAGTTGACAGCCAGGCATTGGCTTCCTGCTCAGTCAGGCGCAGGGTCCACTCCTGATCCGACTCGCTTGATCCCCGATGTTCGTGCAATGCCGTGACCACACTGTTCTCAACATCAGAGGCTACGGAGGCTTGAACCCGGACGTCCTGGGTCGGCAGTGCCCACCATTCCGGTCTGGCGGCGGCCTTCGACCACATCCACCAGCCGAGCCCGATCAAGGCCACGATCACGACCGCGCAGCAGATCAGCAGCGGCTTCCGCCGTACCTTGCCGTGTCTGACACGGGTCATCCTGAATGGTTCAGCCGATCGCGTGTGCATTAATCCCTGCCGTTGCTGTACCGTCGCACGATCAGCGTGTCATTCTGCCCGCCGAACCCGAAACTGTTGGACAATGCGGCCTCCACGGCGACCTGCCGTGCCTCATTGGGCACGTAATCCAGATCACACTCCGGATCCGGCGTACTCAGATTGATCGTCGGGGGAATCGATCCGGTGCGAATCGTCTGAATGCTGGCGATCAACTCGACGACGCCGGCCGCTGCAATCAGGTGTCCCATCATCGACTTGATCGAACTGACCGGGATCTCGGGGGCCAACTCGCCGAAGACGGCCTTGACTGCCATTGTCTCGGTCGAGTCGTTTTCCTGGGTACTGGTCCCATGTGCCGAAATGTAATGCACCACGGGCCGACCGTCCTCCCCGCGCCCATGCGGCTCCAGCCCGGCATCACGAGAGCCTGCTCCATCGAAGCCCGCGGCCCGATGCCCTCCGGCTGCATGTCGGTGATACGAAACGCATCGGCCGACGACCCGAAGCCGATGAGTTCGGCCAGTATCTCAGCCCCGCGTGCCTGGGCGTGCTCCAGTGTTTCCAGAATCACCATCCCGGCCCCTTCGCCGAGCACGAACCCATCGCGGCTGATGTCATATGGCCTCGATGCGGTCTGCGGCGAATCGTTGCGCGTGCTCAGGGCCGTCAACCGGTTGAAACCGGTGACCCCCAGTGCATGTATCATCGAGTGGGTTCCGCCGGCAATCATCACGTCGGCGTCGCCACGACGAATCAACTCCATTGCCTCCCCGATCGCCTGCGTGCTGGCGGCACAGGCCGTCAGGCAGTTGCAACTCGGTCCTGTGACCCCGAACTCAGTTGCCAGGTGCATCACGGCCATGTTCGGGTCCTGGGCCACTTCCTTCCACTTGTCGATGTGCTCACCGGCTGCCTGCATCCAGGCCCGTGGGTCAATGTGATCCCCACCGGCATCCCAGCCGGCCAGGTTCGTGACGGTGGCCGAATCGAAATCAGGCGGGCCTTCGCCGGCACCGAGATAGATTCCGGTTCGCTGCCGGTTCAGTGTCTCACATCGGTCAAGCCCCGATTGACGCCAGGCCTGGGTCGCAGCCGCCAGCGCGTACTGCGAGTTCAATGATGCATTCTCATGGCGACTGATATCGCTCACATGATCCTCGAACCGAAACCCCTTGATCTCGGCCGAGAACGTCGTGGGATATGTCGATGCATCAAAACGCTCAGTGTGGCTGATCCCGGAATCACCGGCAATCAAGCGCGCCCATACCGTCTCGATATCATGACCGAGCGGCGTGATCCACCCCATCCCCGTTATCACCACTCGTTGCTTGCTGTCACTCATTCAACCGATCCCCTTACCACTGTCCTGGTAGCCGGCCCGACCGAGGATCATTGCATAGTTCTGCCCGGCAAAACCGCACCCGCATACCAGGATGCGATCGAGTTGAGCGTCACGGGCCCCACAACTGTCGGCTTCGAGGCCCGGCATCGGGGCCGAGCCGTTGAGTCGAGCCGGCAGCATCTGTCGATCAAGACAACATGCCGCAGCGGCAATATCCATCGCTGATGAAGCAGCAGCACACAGTCCGACGTTTGGCTTCGTTGTGATCAGCGGGATCCGCTCCAGCCGACTCGGTCCGAACACGGCACGCAGGGCCGCTGCCTCAGCCGTGTCGTATACAGCAACACCCATCCCCATCGGGACGATTGCGTCGATCCGGTCGGCTGTCACATCGGCATTGGCCAACGCCTGCCGGATCGCACCCTGCAGACCTTGACCGTCAGGATGCGGCTCGAGCCCGGACCGCTTCAGGTCGCAGGATTGGCCGGCCCCGAACCCGAGGATCTCTGCATAGATATGCGTGCCGCGCGCGACCGCAGTTTCCTGTGCTTCGAGAATGGCCAACGCAGCCCCTTCACCCGGGAGCGAGCCGATCGCATCTGTCCCGAATGGCCGAACCACTGCCTGGGCCTGCTCGTCGGTCAAACCGGCATCGGTTTCTGCCAGCATTTCCATGTGCCATTGTCGCAGCAGGGCGAGCATGTTCATTTTCGATTCGGCCCCGCCTGCAAAGCACAGGTCGGCATCGCCGCGCTCAATCACCCGCATCGACTCGCCGACCGACAGTGCCCCCGAGGCCTCAGAGCAGGTGATCGTGTTCGACGGCCCGCGACAATCATGGATGATCGTCACATGGCAGGCGAGCATGTTGGGCAGGTATTTCAGGAGCCACAACGGCGTCAGGTCGTTCATGCCGCTGTTGCCCCACTTGGCATACGAAAACGCCCGGGTCTCGTCGTCTGTTCTCGCAATGTTGAAGGCGGCCGTCAGTTCGTCGATATCGGCGACAATCAGGCCGGCCCCGATCTGGCAGCCCATGCGGGCCGGGTCGTAGGTCAGCGGGGTGTCGTCTGAGCCGTTGGCAGTGCCTTTAGTCACCAGCCCGGCATCCTCGACGGCCTGTGCGGCAGCCACGACGGCCAGTTCAATATCACGACACATGACCTTGGTGGCCTTGCGGTATGACTTGGGCACCACCTGCCGGATGTTGAAGGCGTCTGATGCGACCTCTGATCCGAAACTGACCGGAAATGCCGAGGCGTCGAACGCCTGGATCCGACCAATTGCCGAACGTCCCTCGACCAGGGCCTCCCAGAAGGATTCGCACCCAATTCCGAGTCCCGTGGCCGTTCCCAATCCCGTTATGACTGCTCTTCTACCCATATTGGCCCAATCGTAGCGCGCATCATTGAAGTGGCACGGGCGTCTCTCCCGTGATCGGGAAAAGGGGTCGGGAGTCGATTCCGGCAGAATCGACTCCCGACCCCTTTTCCAAACTATACTCCCACCCAATGAGCAACGTTCACCCAAACAATCCACTCCGGTTTGACGCGACCACCGTCGTCTCGGTTCGCACAAGTCAGTCCGTGGCCATGGCCGGCGACGGGCAGGTCACACTCGGCAACACGATCGCCAAAGGCGATGCCGTGAAAGTCAGGAAACTGGAAGGCGTCGGGGCCGACGGTGGGGGGGTACTCATCGGGTTTGCCGGCTCGGCAGCCGATGCCTTTGCGCTGCTCGATCGCTTCGAGGCCAAACTCAAGGAGTCGCCTCACAACCTCCTGCGCGCTGCCATTGAACTGGCTAAACAATGGCGAACGGACCGCATCCTCCGCCGACTCGAGAGCCTGCTGGCCGTAGCCGACCTGAAAACGAGCCTCCTCATTTCCGGCCAGGGCGATGTCATCGAGCCGACCAACGGCGTGCTGGCGATCGGATCAGGCGGCCCCTATGCCCAGGCGGCTGCGACTGCATTGTTGAAGGTGACGGACCTGCCCCCGGCCGACGTTGCCCGCCATGCGCTCGAAGCAGCCGGCGAGATCTGTATCTATACCAATACAAACATCACCGTCCTCACACTCCCATAGTCATATCAAACGCTTGGCTTTCAGCAAGCCGGACAAGCCGCGCCCCGCGGATTGTCCGGGTCTCCCCCCCGGATCGCCAATCTCCCGATTGGCACTCCTGTCCCTCCCTCCCCCTCCGTCATTCCCGCGCACGCGGGAATCCATCTTCTCTTCCTCCTCCCACCGCCTCCACAGGTAGTAGGCCGGATCAACGCTGCTTTGAGCGGAAGATCCGGCAGGGAAACCGTATGGATCACATACATCTTCCTGGATCCCGGCCTGCGCCGGGATGACGGAGTAGGGGTGATTAGCCCCCCGGTGAATACGCCGGGGCTCACAAAGCCGCCACCGGTGGTGGCGGTGATTTGAGCGGTTGCCGTGGTGCGCCCAGTCCGCTTTCCCCAGCCACGACGTGGCACAGGAAAGTAGTCGCGGGTGGAGTGAGGAGATGCGCCAAAGCATCGACGAGCGCAACCCGCGGTAGATGGTACAGAAGACGAAACAGCCCCGACAGGGGCGCAGGAAAGTGAGAGTCAAATAAGAGGTCACATCCTTCGCCCCCTCTCGGGGGCTTGGATCGTCGTGCTAACTCATTCCCTGGGGCAGCGTTCGCCGCGCTGGGAGGGGGAGGCGCTTGGCTCACTTGCCCCAGGCTACTTCCCAGACGCCACTTCGTGGCTGAGGAAAGAGCCAGAGACATCAGGTTCGCTGTCAGTGTGTCTTCGTTGTCCCACGCAGAGCGCAAATCGCTTGCATTATGCATAATCCTCGTATTCACCGGGGGCCGGTGGCGGTTTTGTGAGCCTTGGCCCACCCCGTCGCCGGGAGCGCCTCAAGACCCGCCGGCGACTTCCTCCTCATCAACCCGCTTGATCTCAGCCCCCACGGCCGACAGTTTCCGCTCCATCGTCTCATACCCACGATCAAGGTGATACACGCGGTGTACCGTGGTGCTTCCCTCCGCTGCCAGGCCGGCCAGCACCAAGCCTGCCGACGCCCGCAATTCGCTGGCCATCACCCGGGCCCCGCGCAGTTGATCGACCCCACTCACCACGACGGTCTGCCCCTGCCGATACAACTTGGCCCCCATGCGACCCAACTCGGCCACATGCAGGAACCGCTCCGGGAAAATGCGCTCGGTCACAATGCTGTTGCCGTCTGCCAGACACAGCAGGGCCATCAACTGGGCCTGCAAATCCGTCGGGTATCCCGGGTGCGGCTGGGTGGTCACCTGCACCGGCGACAACCGGCGCTGCGACTCCACGGTCACACGGCTGCGTCGATAGGGCGATGATTCACTGTCCAACGCAGTGACGGCCATCAGATTCGTCACGCCATCGGAGCTGCTTGCGGGCTGACCCTCAATAGCCGGCCGCACCGAGACGCCGATCCGCTCCAGACGATCGACCGCGGCCAGCAAACAGTCATACGGGCAGTTGCCAAGCGTCAGTTCACCGTTCGTGATCGCCGCAGCCACCATATATGTCCCGGCTTCGATCCGGTCCGGCATGATCCGATGCTCAGCCCCACCAAGTGATTCCACGCCGTCAATCACGATCCTGGGTGTGCCGGCCCCACGGATTCGTGCCCCCATCGTCGTCAACAGCGAGGCCAGGTCCACAATCTCCGGCTCGCAGGCAGCCGATTCGATGACCGTCGTCCCCTTGGCCAGCACCGCTGCTGACATGACATTGGCCGTCCCGAGCACGGTGGAACCGAACGGCCCGCCGAGAAAGACCGTGGCACCGCGCAACCCGCCCCTCGGCGCCTTGACGACGATATCGCCTTCATCAAGTGATACCTCAGCCCCGAGCGCTGCCATGCCGCGCAGATGGATATCGACCGGGCGATCCCCGATCGCACACCCGCCGGGCATGGAGACACGTGCTTCGCCTCGGCTGGCGGTCAATGGTCCGAGAACACAGATGCCGGCCCGCATCGTGCTCACGATGTCATACGGCGCGAGGTTCGGCCCGTCCGGGTCTGATTCCAAAACGATCTCATTCGGGTCCGTCTCTGCCGTCGTGGTCTCGCAGCCCAACTCATGAAGCAGACGCCTCATATTGGCAATATCGCGCAAGCAAGGGACATCGCGCAGGATGATCGGCTCGGCCGTCATGAGCGCCGCAGCCATGATCGGCAGCGAGGCATTCTTGGACCCACTGATCGTGACCTCCCCTTTGAGTCGCCGCCCGCCGTCGATAACAAATGCGTCCATTATCCGCCTCCTGCTTCTGTGATATGTGGCGATGTCTGGTCATTGAATCCCAGTGTTCATCGCATCGACACGACGGCGATCAGCCCTGCAACAAAGGGCCCGGGTCGGTACAGATGATACAGCCGGCACAGAGCGCAGACCTCGCCGCGGTGACGCATCCTACCTGTTGTGCCGGGCCCAGCCGTATCGTAGTTTCAAATGAGTGAGGAGACGCACCTGTATGTTCAGGGCGAGACTGCTCTTGGGAACTGGAAAACACGGGCATGTACAGTTCGCAGCCGCCCGGAACCGATGGAGCGAGGCAGGGGAGACATCAATGAACAGCACTCGGAACAACACCTTTGGATTCTTTGGCCGCTCGCAGCAGGATAGAGGACTTCACCTGCCGTCTGCCGGCAGACCAGCCGCACTCTTTGTGATGTGTGCCATGCTGGCGCCGTGCTCCGTGGCGTGGGCCCAGGATGCCCCGCCGGACCGCCTCGAACTGGCCGGTGTGGCACGTGACTTCATCGAGCAGACCAAAGAAGGCGGGCACACCGACTTCGAGCAGAAGCCGGCCAGCGGGTTTGGGCACTACATGGGCAACGTGTCCGATACACTCGACGCCGATTCGAAACCCGTCTTTGAAGGCGGCGGGCATAAGGTCGCCTACCAGTGGAAGAACTCCGCCGGTCAGCCGATCCATCCCAAGTTCTATGACCCGTCGAAGGGTGACGTGGCCGGCAGGGTCTACGCATCCGTCGATCCCGGCGGTATCGAGTCGGCCATGTCCTTCCGCGAATGGTTCCGCGATACCCCGGGTACCAACCTGTCCGAACCGCTGAATCTCACGCTCGAACGGGTCGGCGGGACCGATGAACAGCCGGTCTACAGCTTCATGTCCGATGCGTTCTTCCCGCTGGACGGGAAACTCCTCGGCAACTCAGGCGGGGCACCGGACCACAACTTCCACTTCACCTTCGAACTCCACACCGAGTTCACCTATCTCGCCGGCAGCGGCCAGGTCTTTTCGTTCTATGGCGATGACGACGTCTGGGTGTATGTCAATGATGATCTTGTCATCGACATCGGCGGAGTCCACGCGAAGGTGCAGCAGGTCGTGGAACTCGATCGCCTCGGACTCGAAGACGGCAAGACCTACCCGCTGGACTTCTTCTTTGCCGAACGGCACCGCACGCAGTCGAACTTCCGTATCGACACCACCCTGGTGCTGTCGAACAAGGATCTGCCGACCGTGAGCGCTGCATACGACTAAGGAGCATCGGCGAGACGACTTTGGTTTCCTTCGGTCAGTCTGACCGAACCCGGCCTGGGACGTGCCGGACACCGGCTCCCGGCATCCACCCAGGACCGGACCCCGAACGCCGACCGACCCGAATCATTCCCTCGGGTCGGTCGTTGCTTTTAACCTGTGACGCATCGGCAGCCGGGTTCCTTCCTCACCAGGATACTCACATGTGCAAATACGCCATACTGCAGGGTATTCCATTCTAAGAAATCAGCCTTGCAGCCAAGCCACGATCAGGTAGGATACGGGTGCTACAGAGCACGGCACATGCAAGATAGATGAGGGATCGCTTGGCGAGAAGGAGTTGATGATGCGTCCGTACTTCCCAATCAGAATCGCTTGTACGCTCACCATGGTCGCCGGCATCGCGCTTCAATCCTGTGCAGCACCCGATGAACGAACCGCATGGGCACAACCTGCAGTCATCGGATCCGAGACACGGTCCGGCTGCACGTTCTTTGACCCCAACATGGGGCAATGCGCTGACGAAACAGCGCGATTCATGTTGCATCGTCCGATGTTCAGTATCGCATGTCGTGACAGTGCGATCTCACTGACCAGTCCCGGGACATCCCGCGGCAATGGTATCATCGATGACAGGGTGACAATCTCACTGACATTCCCGGGCTCGAACCCCGTGCCTCCACAAGGCAGTGATCCGAATGATGCCGTGACGTACTACAACATGATCGTCGATGACGTGAGTGTGTGCGCTGCCGTCCCGCAGTATGAGACCGTCACCTGGCCGAACCTGTATGAAGGGATCGATCTGGCGTTGACGTGCAGCCCAAATGGCACACTCAAATATGAGTTTCACTGTGCGCCGGGTGCCGACTACAAACAGATTCGGGTTCGCATTGACGGTCTCGAGGGTGACCTCTGCCTTGACGAGACGGACGGCAGTCTGGTCGCCGAGACAACCCTCGGTCCGCTGCATGATCGGGACTTGCTCGTGTGGCAGGAGACCGGCAACAACTCGGATCGTCAGATGCTGTCAGCGCGACACGAGGTCATTGACCACAACACATACACCTTCTCCATGCTCGATGAGGTGGACCCGACGTTGCCGCTCGTGATCGACCCGGTCGTTGAGTGGATGATCTATGCCGGCGGCACTGACTGGGAAGAAGGGTACGGAGTGGCTGTCAATCCCGACGGATCGTCTGTGATCACCGGTTCGACCGAGTCGCTGGACTTTGAAGGTCGAAGCAATGAACGTCACGGTGATCGAAGAGACGCCTATGTTGCCAAAGTCAGTGCCGACGGCACGCTCGAGTGGATGACCTACCTCGGCGGAACCGGCAGAGACAGTGGGTATCAGGTTGCAATCGACTCGACCGGGGACATTCTGGTAACCGGCGATACTGCCTCACTCGATTTCGAAGGGCACATCAATAATGCCCATGAGCGCTATGGCATCGTCAATGACATCTTCCTGGCCCGGCTCGACTCCACCGGCGTTCTTGAGTGGATGATCTATCTCGGGGGCACGGGACGCGACTACTGCGCAGGAGCAGGGGTGGGTCCGGATGACGCCATCTATGTCGCGGGGTCAACCTCTTCTGTTGACCTGGAAGGCAGGATCAACTCATATCTCGGGGGTGAATACGATGGCTTTGTGGCCAGCGTGCAGCCTGACGGCACACTGAATTGGTCGCGATACACAGGCGGCTCGGGGTTTGAGTACTGTCTCGGCCTGGGTATTGACCCGGGCGGGCATCCCGTGATTTGCGGGGAGACTGACTCCACCGACCTCGAAGGACGGACCAACAGCGCCTACGGAATGGGCGATGCCTACATGACGCGTCTCCAGTCGGATGGCGGTCTGGATTGGTCGACCTACCTTGGCGGCTCAGGTGATGATTCCGGCTGGGACCTGGCCTCTGACAGCACTGGGACCGTGTACATAACCGGATGGACCGACTCCGATGACTTTGCCGGGCGGAACAATTCAATCCACGACTCCCGTCAGGATACATATGTCGCTCGTGTGGAGCCGGACGGCTCTGTGGCCTGGATGACCTATCTCGGAGGCACATCGGTTGATGTCGGAGCGGGAATCGCGATTGATGGTTCTGACGCCCCGGTCGTGGCCGGCAGGACAAGCGGGAGTGACTTCGAAGGACGAACCAACTCAAGGCACGGCGGCTATGACGGCTTTGCGGCCAAGGTCAGCCCTGATGGGTTCATCCAATGGATGAGCTATCTCGGTGGCAGCGGATGGGATGAGGCCTGGGATGTTGCCGTGGCTGCCGACGGCCACACCCTGTACCTCACCGGCATCACAGAGTCGAACGACTTCGAGGGGGCAATCAACGGGCTTCATGGCGGTCCCTACGCGCCGGGTGATGCCTTCCTCTTGAGGCTCAATCCCAGCCTCGATCCGATCCTCACCATCGACTCATCCTGCCCCGAGGCCGGCCCAATTCACATCGCCTGGTCCAATGCGACGCCCGACGCCCCTGTCACGCTCCTCTTTGCACTCGTTGAGGGGGTTGTCACGATCCCCCCCGGCAATCCGTGCGAAGGAACCCAACTCGGTCTTGGCGCGCTCCGCCTGCAAGTGGCTCGCAGCGGTATCTCGGATGCCGATGGCACGGGTTTCATTGATGCCATCGCACCGGCAGCAGCCTGTGGCGGGTACCTGCAACTGATCGACCGTGACCGGTGTACCGTCAGCAACGTCGTCCGTATCAACTGACCAGGTTTCTCAGCCCCTTCCCAGTCAGACACGACGTTGACCCCCATCAGCCCGGCCATACCATTCGCACCGATCCGCTCTGCCCGCCCGTGCGTGCTCGAACCGATTCAAGCCGGATAGATAGACTACACCATGACTACTGACGATCAGCGCAATCCCATCTGTTTCAGTGCCGTTGCCTGCCCCACCTGGCCTACTCAACGGGTCATCGAGGCAGCCGGCGAATACGGCTATGACGGGATCGAACTCCGCACACTCGGACCCGGCGGGGCCGGCCTGGCATCCGATCCGGCGCTGACGGACCCGGATAAAACGAGGCGCCTGTTTGACGATGCCGGTGTCCCCATTGCCTGCCTGGCCACCAGCCTCAGCATGCACTACCGCAAGCCCGCCGAGATCGAGCAGGCGATCCGCACCGGCCGCTCCTATATCGACCTGGCCGTCCGACTCGGCTGCCCACGCATCCGGACCTTCGGCTACCACATCTACCCCGGCGAGCAGCGACACACCGGCGTCCAGCGCGTGGCCACGCAGTACAGCACGCTGATGGCCTATGCCGAGGAACACGAGATCGAAGTGGTCGTCGAGAACGCCGGCTCGTTCTCCCGAGCCAAGGAACTGTGGCAACTGTCCCGGTTCGTCGAGCATCCCATGTTCGGCATCTGCTGGAATGTGGCGAATGCGGCCTCGGTGGGCGAGGGCCCCGGCATCTCGGTCACCACACTCAACAGCCGTATCCGCTATGCGAAACTCAAAGACCTCATCGTGGGTGAGGGGGCCGGATTCGTCCCGCTCGGTGAGGGGACGGTCGAGCTCGAACGGTTTGTCGAACTCATGCGCGGCATCGGATTCGACGGCTGGTTCTGTGTCGAGTGGGACAAGGCATGGCTGCCTGCGCTGGCCGATGCCGACGAGGTTCTGCCCGTTGCGATCAAACTGATTCGCGAATGGATGCGCCCCCGCTTTGACAAAAAGGGAAACCGCCTGTCCAAGTTCGAAGGCCCCTTCCTCGAAGTCGAACCCGCCGCCGCCAAAAAGTAGCCACCTACGTCCCAGAGACACATAAAGCCCCGTCATGCGCTCCTCGCATGGCGGGGTTTCTTCATACGCACTACAAACTCGCAATCTGCCGCATCGACCACATCAACTCATCCCGACTCGGCAGCGGTGTGCTCGACAAATCAATCGGCAACACCGCCCCGCGCTCGTGGTCGCTGTTCAACACAATGCCGCGCTTCCCCACCGGCTGACATCCCGTCTCGGCATGTTCGTGCCCGAGGCAAAACACCTCAACGCCGAAGATCTCTGCGAGCCGGTCCAGATGTTCCGCTGAGTGCCGGCGCCCCCATGTCATCTGATAGGCCGAACCGGTCCGAGCCTCGTAGTCCGATTCATCAAGATCACGCTCCAGGATGGTCGTATCAAACGACTTCATGGCCGCCTCGGAGGGCACGCTGTGGGCGCACAGCACGCCGTGCTCCGTCACGATGGCCAACGGCCAACTGCGAATGAACTCACAGATTGCCTGATCAACCGCCTTGGCTTCCTCTTCCCCGAATACGAAGTCCAGCGCATCACGAAACAACGCGACACTGTCCCCTGCCCCCTTGCTGACGCCTCGCCCGGTCATCTGCGACAGTTCATGGTTGGCCAGGATCGGGTGAAACTGATTCGGCCGGCTGCACTTCAACTCGGCCACCCGGCAGATCATGCGATAACTGAAGTCCATGCCGTTGATCAGTCGTTCCCCGTGGATCAGTTCATGGACATAGATGTGACGATCCTCCGATTTGTCCAGCCGGATCGCGTTGAGCATCTTGTCGAGATGGAACGGATTGTCGTGCAGATCGCCGGTGGCCAGCAGCCAGCCCTCAGCCGGCAGCCGCACGACCGAGCCGCACCGATAGCGCTCGCCCCGACAGTGCGCGCCTGCCTCTTTGAGCAGTGTGATCACTGCGCCGGCATCGTTGTAGTCAATCGTTGAATCCACAGCCACGAAGCATAGGCCGGTGTACGGAGCGGTACGCTGCTGCCTACCATCACGCACGAGACACACACCATGCATCTCCGACGCACCCAACTCGACATCCGCTTCGAAATGATGCCGCTCATCGACGTCGTCTTTCTCCTGCTCACATTCTTCATCTACGCGATGGTGCTCATGGTTCGGGCCCACCTGTTGCCCGTCGAACTGCCGACGCTCCACGGCGGCCTGTCCGGCCAGGGCCCTCGAGTCGAAGCCATCAGCATCACGATGGACGAGTCCGGCTCCCTGTTTCTCGATGCCCAGCCGGCTCCCTTGTCCCATGTCATCGCAGCCACCCAGGCTTTCAAGGCCGAGTTCCCCGATGGCCGCGTCTACGTCGCCCCAAGTGCCACCGGCCAGGGTGATCGTCTGCCGGCATTCCTCCAACTGGTCAATCGCCTCCGCTCCTCCGGCATCGACCAATTTTTTATCGTGGGTCGACCGGAACCCGCAGACCAACCTGCTCCCTCCCCTTCCCAATAGCAACTCTGTGTCAATCAGCGCGTTGGTTTTGACACATTTGATGCTGACGACCCGCAAATCGGGTTGGACTTCCTGTGTATTTCTGGAACATCTACTGCGGATATCCGGTTAGAATGGGTGAGCGTGGCCGGCGGTGTGTCCGCGCCTTCACATGCCTGCACTTCGCAGTGGGCGATCCGAGAGGTACACACCGGCCGGGTTCCATCGCGATACCGATTCACCCAGAGAAAGGCGTACTCCCCATGACTTGCACCGGCTCCTCACGTTCGACCAACGTCACTCGTCACTCCTTGACCCGGTCCGCGTCGTGCGCCATCCCACTGGCTCTGGTGGCCGGCGGTCTTGGGATTGCTGCGACCGTCCAGGCCGACGAAATCCAGGACCTCGTCAACCAGCTCAGTGAAGTGCAGTACACGACGTATCTGCACGACGAACTGTACACCTGGGACGGCTGCGATCGGAAGTACGGGCCCGAACATGATCTGGCACGTGACTTCATCGAGGCGGAAATGACCGCCTTCGGCCTCGACACCACGCTCGACCCCTTCTACTACAACGGCAGCACCTACTACAACGTCGTCGGTGTCCTGCCCGGGCAGACCACGCCTGATCAGATTTACATTGTCGGCGCCCACTTCGATTCCGTCGGAAACCCGGGAGCCGATGACAATGCCAGCGGGACGGCCGGGGTCCTCGAAGCGGCCCGCGTCCTGTCGCAGTACCAGTTTGATTCGACAATCGTCTTTATTGCATTCGATCGCGAGGAGCAGGGGCTCTACGGGAGTTATTACTACTCGCTCGACCATGAAAACGATGATATCCGAGGCATGATCTCGCTCGACATGATTGCGTACAACCCGTATGGGTACGGTCGAGCGCTGCTCAACGGCCGATCCGCATCGAATCCAATCAAGACCGCGCTGACCAATGCCCTGCGCGACTACGCCGGCATCACCGCGTATGACGACGGCCCCCTTGATGCCAGTGACCATGCCCCCTTCGAGTGGCTCGGCTTCCAGGCATGCCTCCTCATCGAGTACGATGTCAACAGCAATCCGTACTACCACCGGTCCTCCGACTCCGTCGATACTCCGAACTACATCGACTACGGGTACGCAACCCAGATGACCAAAGGAGCCGTGGCCTACCTCGCTCAATCGGCCGGGCTCATCACCGGCGGCGGTGAGTACACGCTCAGCGACCCCAGCCCCGGGAACGCGGGTGAAATTAACTCTTTCATCACGACTGACGGAACCGCCGCACTCCGGAGCTATTTCGTCTACGGTCTTTCGGCCGGGCAGACGGAAGTTCCAATGTGCCCCGGCATGTATGTCGATATCTCCGGTGTTAAGATCGGCGGGTATGCCTGGGCTGACGGCACCGGCCGGGCCGAACTGCAGGCCATGGTCCCAGGCGCTGCCAGCGGGCTGACCGTCCTGCTACAGGCCGTCGAACCGGAGTCCTGCTCAGTGAGTAACCTCGTCCAGTTTACCTTCAACTAACACCAATACGTCCGACACGTCCGAAAAAAGCCCCGTGATGCGCCGCTCGTGCACCACGGGGCGTTTTTCGTGCACGCACGAGCGCCTGCTGATGGTACTGTGTGCCTGCGTGCTGATTTGATGCAGCGCTTCTTTCATTTGCAGGCAAATGAGAGTTTATCTTTCCGTACTTTTTGCCTGCATTATGCTCGGAGAACCCGTTATACTGCCCACAGACAGCCGGCAGGCGCAACGGTCAGCATTGACGGCCTTGCCGAGACATGCCCGGACAGAAAGGTCATCCTCCATGCACCATACTACAACGCACCGGAACGTAAAGTCCATTGTCCCGATCATCCTGGTACTCATGGGCCTTGGCATCACCACAGTCGTCCAGGCCGACGACATACAGGATCTGGTCGATCAGATCAGCGAAGTGTCATATACGACCTACCTCCGGGATGAGTTGTATACATGGGATGGCTGCGATCGCGGGTTCGGCCCGCATCATGACTTGGCACGGAACTTCATCGAATCCGAGATGACAGCCATCGGACTCGATACAGCGCTCGACCCGTTTACCTACAGCGGAAACACCTACTACAACGTCGTCGGAATCCTGCCCGGCGACACCACGCCCGATCAAATCTATATTGTGGGATCACACTACGATTCGGTCGGCAACCCGGGAGCCGATGACAATGGCAGCGGGACTGCCGGCATCCTCGAAGCGGCGCGCGTGATGAGTCAATACCGCTTTGACTCCACCATCGTCTTCATTGCATTCGATCGTGAGGAGCAGGGGCTCAACGGCAGCTACGCCTATTCAATCAAGCATCAGAATGACGACATCCGGGGCATGATCTCGCTCGACATGATTGCATATAACCCGAACGGCAGCGATCAGGCGCTCCTGTACGGGTATCCGGCTTCCGACCCGCATAAGGAATCTCTCATCGCAGCACTGCGGGACTATGCCGGGATCACCGGGTTCAACGAAGGGCCGCTCGATCGCAGCGATCATGCCCCCTTTGAGTGGCTCGGTTTTCAGGCCTGCTTGCTCATTGAGTACGACTTCTGGGTCAATCCTCGCTACCACACCGCGTCCGATTCCGTTGATACCCTTGATTACATTGACTACACCTATGCCACCCAGATGACAAAGGGAGCGGTGGCCTACCTCGCCAAGGAGGCCGGCTTGATCCCCGGTGGGCCGAGGTACGCACTGGAAAAACCAATGCCCGGGAACAGTGGCGAAGTGAATGCATTCGTGACAACCGGCGGGACCTCAGGGGCCCAATCCTACTTCGTCTATGGCGTGCACGATGGGCAGACCGGCATTCACAAGTGCCCCGGCATGTATCTTGATATCTTTGAAGTGTCCGTCGGCGGGCATGCATATGCCGATGAAACCGGCCGTGCTGAATTTCGTGCGCTGGTTCGCAATGCAGCCCGTGGCAGGACCGTCCTCATCCAGGCCGTCGAGCCGGCATCGTGCTCCGTGAGCAACCTGGTCAAGTTCACCTTCAACTGACAGCAACCGGAGTCGGCACAAGCCGAACTTGGCATTGGCCCTATTGCCGCCTGCTTCGTGTGGTGTGGTCGTGACGTGCCTGTGACTGAAGCGTCGCTTCATTCGGGCTCTCAGTGCGCGGTTCAGGCCCGGGCTCGACTGCCTTGCTGATGCATGCCTTCCAGGAGCAGCTCTTCCCGTGACCCGTGAACGCCCGTCGTGCAGGCGTTGGCGGGCCACCGTTTTCTCATCCTGCTGCAAATGACCGGACTCACAACGAACCATCTGTGTGTGGTGCAGCGCGTCCTTCCACGCACTGCCGGGCCATACTGCTGTTCCAACCGCCTGCAGCGCCCTGTGAGCCGTACCACCACTGCCGACCGATGCTTTGAGATCACGCTCGGCCGTCCTGCAGCCTTGTCAATACATCATCAAGATCACGACAGGCGCTCTGCCCCGACAATCCTGGTCGTCACATACCTGGCAGTGCTGGGCCTGACCGTGGCCGAACCCGGACCCGTTTGGATCCGCGCGAAGCAGTCATTCTGAGAGCGGGCTGGTGCTTATCTCCGCATCATAGACCGTCATTATTATCGGGCATTGCCGTGGCCCCGAGCCAGCAAATCTCCCGCGTCAAAGCCGAGACTCTCATGCTCTGATCCGGAAAGATGAGGCAAGGATCGCAATCGAGTTGACCGATTGAATTGGTAAGTCACTATTGAGAACGGGATTACGCTGCGTGCCAATCGTATAATGGGAAAAACAGGCAGTTTTTCTTCTTTTGGGTGGTTTGGACCATCCCTCCCCACGCATCGTGCCCAGACACACGAATTCGTATGGACCTTCTGACCCCCTTCCGGTAGGATCAGATGACCGTGGTGCACAAATCTCGGGGCTGCCGGTGCACACGTCTACTCGGCGTGCCGGTACAAGCCATGACTCGGCCATCTGCTGATCCGAATCGAATGGAGTACGCCATGTCACGACCGATGCGCTGCGGATTCACACTGATCGAACTCCTGGTCGTCATCTCCATCGTGGCCCTCCTGATCGGGATCCTGTTGCCGGCACTCTCCCGGGCACGACGTACCGGCAAGGAAATGACCTGCCTGTCCCAACTCCGACAGATCGGCGCTGCCCAGCATGCCTACGCCCTGACGTTTAATGACTTCTACGCACCGGGGTACACCGCCGACACCCGCGGCGAGCTCATTGACAATTCATGGTACCGGTCATTGTCGAAGTTCACCGACGGCAAGCCCGAGATGTGGGATTGCCCCATTGCTGCAGATCGGCACACGGATGAATCATACATGCTGGAGGTGATTCCCGGATTCGAGATCTCAGAACTCACCTGGTCCCAGGTCAACTATGGCATGGCCATCATGTCGTACTCCTACAACGGGCAGGATCGCGGTTCCTACGGCGGGTCCATGGGACTGAGCTTCGAGGATAATCTGTACTATGGGTACAACTCACAGGGTGTCGACATGACCCCCTGCCGCACGGACAAGGTCAAGCATCCGGACATGTTTGCAATGTGCGGAGACACGAACAACGTCGGACTGAACACGCCCCTGGAGTACTACGTCAAGCGAGTCGGATTCCACGGCTGCGAATGGTATCAATGCCAGAACAGCGCGCACGGCGACGTCCTGCCCGGCGATGAAACCCACCCGAGCGATGCAGCCACGAATCAGTGGGTCTTCGGCGACGGCCACGCCCGCAAGATGACCTATGAGGAGGTCTGCGATACGGAAGGCCGTATGTTCCGACGTGACGGCGGGTACTTCTATACCTACCGCGGCGGGTGAATCTGCCGACTGGTCAGCCCTCGGCTCCGCCGGGGGGCGAGGCGCTCTCAACTCGATCGCTCGGGGGCGCGGCACGAGCGCAGCGAACCCACCGGCACCTGCATCCATCCCTCACACCACCCTCCTCCGACCCGCTCAGTCGGTCGCTGCCTGATTCACCAGTTTCCGCAGTCGGCTTGACCTGCACACCTTGACAACTCTGTCCAGACCAGCCAGCCATCGTCCGAGTAACCCCGTGACGTCACATGTCCTTGCACTTATTGCCGGCCAATCGGAGACTTTCAGTACTCCCTCCGTGAATCAGTGGCAGGGCGCACGTCATGAGTCTCTCTTCGGCACCAACCACAATCCGGGATTGCGACAGGCCGGAGGATGCAGGTCTCCGATGGCTCGAGTGGCGCTCCGCCCAGGGGCTGGTCCGATCGATGCGGTCCACCATACTTGGGTCCGATCACAAGCGCATCATCGTCTCCTGCGAGAGCAGCCCCGGCTTCGGCATGGAAACACCGATTACCGTCCGATACCTCGACCCTGTCTCTCACCGCTTTCTCCATGCAGAGGGCACCGTCGCACGAGTCGTATCGGAGCAGCCGCAATTCGTGTGCGAGATTCAACTGCATTCGGCTTTCGACTACGGCGAGCGCCGCGGTGCCTACCGCGTGCACCTTGACGCACAACTGGCCGTCCGCGGATCGATCAACGAGCGAAGTCGACTTCGAGTGGTCGATGTCTCAGCAACTGGTCTTGGCGTGGTCGGAGACCTTGACGCGGCCGTGAATGATGAAGTCAGTATCACGCTGTCCTATGACGACACAACCGCCCAGGGGAGCGGGGTCATCCGGCGTTGCGTACCTCTGACCGGGAACACGAGCCGGTATGGGATCGAACTGACAGATTCGGCTCCGGAACTGCAGTTACTTCTGATTGACATCGCGATGAACCAGCAACGTCGTGATCTGCAGAAGCGGAATCCAGCGCAGGGCGGCACACGACAACAGACGCGACGTGATGAGGAGCCGACTCCCGCACCGCTGCCCGGCGAAATGCTGCTAAATCCGAGCGGACTCATCGGCCAGACGTTGCCCGGTTCATTGGTCCTCGAGAACGGCCGGGCGGTCAAGGGCCGTGGCGAGATACTCGAAGCCCAGGACCTGAAGACAATCGATGACCAGGAAATCTACCTGGCCGACGACTGGTTTGATCTGCATACGGACACACTCCCGCAGGGTGCCCCGGCTGACAAGAAGGCCGATGCACCGGAACGCCGTCGACATGAACGACGCGAATGGCGGGGAAGTGTCCTCGTTGAATACGGCCCGCCGGCCGGGTGCCATACGTTCCGCACCAACACCATCGATCTGTCAGCCGGCGGACTTGCCATCGAAAGCCACATCAATCTTGCCCCCGGCGATGGGCTGCGGATTCGCATCAAAGGAAAGTCAACAACGCACGTGTTGCATGCCGCGGTCGTGTACTGCCGGGCCTGCAGTTTCAAGAGTGGCGCATCCTACCGTGTCGGTGCCAAACTCGTTCGAGCCACTGACGAGTGATCGGTGTGGTGGGCTGCGTATTCGAAGGCACCATCCTGCCTCTCCACTTGCTTGACTGATATGCGAGGAGTACGACGCCGCCGCACCGGACGGTGTGGCCGTCTCTTTCACACACAGTGACCAGAATCGCACCCACGCGATCAAAGGCGCAACGATGCGCACCCCCGAGGCAAGCCCACGGATTCCAATCCGTGGGGTCTCCGCGCTGGATCACACAGAGTGACCAGATGCGCACCCACGCGATCAAAGGCGCAACGATGCGCACCCCCGAGGCAAGCCCACGGATTCCAATCCGTGGGGTCTCCGCGTTGGATCACACTGGTGCCCATCTGCCCACTACGGCTCTGCCCACTTCGACTACGACGCCCACCTCACCCCACATCGCCCCCCTCATCCGTGGCCCAGTGGCCCACTCGGCGCGCAATTTGAACGAAAAGTGTAAAAAGAGACCAAGTGGTGTTGCACAGTGTGCCGAAATGGGGTAGAGTGTCATACGCGCCCAGGGACGCACGACGCAAGGATGCAGCGTGGGGCCCCGGGCCGGGTTCGGAGCAGAAAGCGCAGCCGGTGGGTGGCACGGATTCGCCCAAAACCGCTGCAACACTCTGACGACTGAGGTATGTCGTACTTCAGCAATTAAACGAGATCGGCACGCCGAGTCCAATAACTCGACAAAAACCGGCCAAAGGGCACACGAAATGACTTCGATTGCCCATGCCGCCGGGCCGAGTCTCCACTCCAGGGATGGAGTTTCTGACTGCTGAAGACGTGATTACGCGAGCCACTGCGGTGGGTGGAAGTCACCGGACGACTTCCTGCATGGCTACGGACGGCCTTTTTCATAACCGACCACCTGGGGGTGGGGGGTCGGCGACAGATGCCGGTCCGGCGCGGATTGCTGGGCCGATTGCAACGACGACCGACAGCGGTGTCGCGCGTGCCCAGTACATGTACACGGGCGTGCGGCCAGTGACCGGCCACGGATGGTGAGAGAAGACAAGTAGAAGAAGAAGTAGCGAGGCAACGATCGTGCTGTTCTTCGGCGAATTTGAGCACGCTATCGACGCCAAGGGGCGCCTGGCAATCCCCTCTGAAATCAGAGGGGCGCTCGATCCCGAGAAGGACGGCCAGTCCATGTACCTGACCCTCGGGGCCAACCGCACCCTGCGGCTGTACACCGAAAAACTGTTCGAGAAACTCTCGGACCAACTCGATCAGGACCTCGTTACCGATTCGACGACCGCGAAATTCGATGAACTCCTCTTTCCCATGACGAGGAAAGTCGACTTCGATACAGCCGGCCGCGTGCGCATCCCGGAACAGATGCGCAAACGAGCCAACCTCGGGAAAGAGGTCATCCTCATTGGGGTTCGCGATCACCTGCAGATTCGTGATCGAGCCCAATGGGAAGCGGATTTGGAAGCAAAACTCCAGGAGCAGGAGGAGATCCTGACCGAGTACGCGCGGAGACGGAGAAAGAGCGCAGCCTCATCATCATCATCATCACAATCAAACGATGCTGATGGCGAGGATGAGTAATCGGAAAGGTGATCACGCAGGCCGTACTTAAGAGAGCCGATGTGGACCGGCGGCAGGTGGTTGGACATATGAACAGCGTGAATATGAAAACGTCTGTCTGATAGACAAACCACTCGGCGACTCAATAACCAGCATGTGAGCAGGGGGCTGCTGCCTTATGACCGGCAGCTCCCGAGCCTCCTCCTTCCCTCCCGCCCGCCCATCCACCCACCAGGATGAGCGGGCTTCTTCATTTAACTATTGCCGCGCGCCGCCGGAGCGTCTCACCCTCCACAACAAGCCGGTTGAGACGATCGAGCCACAAGCCCACGGATTCCCATCCGTGGGGTCTGCTTGCGCTGCGATGCCACTTGCAGTGTATTCATTCGGCATTGATGGTGATGACAACGGCGGCCGACCGTATGGCACCGAAAAGGAGCGTACTACTCCACTCACGGATACGGCCGGTGATGGGTACGACTCTATCATCGGCCCGATTCGGCGTGAGCCGCTGCAGAGAGTCGAACCGTCATCGGAGCGGGATAGCGGATGACATTGTGGCCCACAACGGGGCACCTCGGCCCGCCTACTCCGACACCGTCCACGTATCTCCCGAGTACAGCAGGTCCTCGATGGTCCCCTCGCCGCCGAACTTCTCGATCGTCGAGTCGATCTGGAACGTCAACTGGCCTTCATACGTGGGCTTTTGCACATTGCGCAGTACGCCGACCGGCTCCGGGTGCTCCGGGTGCGTCATCTGAGCCAGGATCTGCGAGACCGTCAGTTCCTTCTCATTGTGGAACAGCAAATCACTCTCGCTGATGTGCTCCAGACTCACGACCTCCGGCCGCATGCCGTTCATGCGAATGCCCTTGTCGCGCGCCTTGCCGAACACCATCGGTTTGCCGTGCTCGACATAGACGGTGTGCTCCGCTGCCTCATCCTTCTCCGTGGCATAGAAGAAGGCAGCGTGGTTGAACACGTTGCAGTCCTGGTAAATCTCGACAAACGACGTGCCCTTGTGCTGGGCCGCCGCTTTCAACACGGCCGGCATATGGTTCATCCCGCCGCGATTCACGTCGGTACACCGTGCCACAAAGGTGGCCCCGGCCCCGAGTGCAAACGCGATCGGCTTCATCGGCAACTCGATCGAGCCGAACGGCGAACTCTTCGTCTTCTTCCCGCGTTCACTCGTCGGCGAATACTGCCCCTTCGTCAACCCGTAAATCCGGTTGTTGAACAGCAGGATGTTAACATCGACATTTCGACGGATGACATGCAGCAAATGGTTCCCGCCGATCGACAGCCCATCGCCGTCGCCTGTCACGATCCACACCTGCAGATCCGGGTTCGTCGACTTGATCCCGGTCGCCAGCGCCGGCGCCCGGCCGTGGATGCTGTGCAGCCCATAGGTCCCCATGTAATACGGGAACCGGCTTGAACACCCGATCCCCGACACGAACACGTAGTTCTCCTTCGGGGCGCTCATGTCAGCCAATACTTTGCGCACCGCTGCCAGAATCGCGTAATCCCCGCACCCCGGGCACCAGCGAACTTCCTGCTCTGAAGCGAAGTCCTTGGGCTTGTATGTCGGTAGCTCGACTGTAGTCATGATTCCGTCAATCCATACTCAAATAAGTTAGCCCGCGGCGCTGCCGTGGGTGCGATGCCGTCTCACATCGCATGGCCGATGACTCCGAATGTCGTGACCGTATGGGTACGGTCGTTCAGTGCTTACTTCGCAACTGCTGCCTGGCTCTTGGTCTTGCCGGAACCAGCCGATGGTTCTTTCACGCCGTTGCTCCCGGCTGTCGGAGCCGGCAACAGTGCCGACAACTGTTCGACCAGTTCTGCGACGAGGAACGGCTTGCCCTTGACCTTGTTAATACCGACCGCATCCACTAGATACTTCGAGCGGATCATGATCGACAACTGGCCGAGGTTCAGTTCGGGGATTGCCACCCGCTTGAACCGCTTGATGATGTCGCCCAGATCGTTCGGCAGCGGATTGATATACCGCAGATGCACCGTGCCGACCTTGTGCCCGGCCTGCAGCAGTTTGTTCGTGGCCGAATAGATCGATCCATACGTCCCGCCCCAGCCGATGATCAGCAGATCGCCGGATTGCTCGCCCTGAATCTCAGTCGGCGGCAATGAGTCGGCTACACGATTGACCTTCGAGGCCCGCTGCCGCACCATGTGCTCGTGATTGTCCGGGGTGTAACTGACGTTACCTGACAGCGCATCCTTTTCGAGTCCGCCGATACGATGTTCCAGTTTCGGCGTTCCCGGGATGGCCCACGGCCGCGATTCGTTCTCATCGCGGAGGTACGGCATGTAGCAGTTGTTCCCGTCGCCATCCAACTCATCATTGTGGTAGTTGAACTCACTGGCGTGATTGATCTCGATCGGCTCCAACTGATCAACGATCGGAAGTTGCCACGGCTCAGCCCCATTGGCAACGTATCCGTCAGTCAGGAGGATGACCGGCGACATATACCGGACTGCCAGCCGAATCGATTCGATGGCCAGGTCAAAACAGTCGGACGGGGAACGGGCAGCGAGTACGATCGCCGGGCATTCGCCATTGCGACCCCACATTGCCTGCAGCAGGTCGGCCTGCTCGGTCTTGGTCGGCAGGCCCGTCGAGGGGCCGCCGCGCTGGACGTTGACGATAACGACCGGCAACTCAGCCATCACGGCCAGCCCGAGCGCTTCACTCTTGAGGGCCAGACCCGGGCCGGAGGTGCCGGTGACGGCAATCCCACCGGCATACGCGGCCCCGACCGCACCGCACATGGCGGCAATCTCATCCTCTAACTGCAGTGTCTTGACGTGGTAGTGCTTGTAGAAGCACAGCGTGTGCAGAATGTCTGAGGCCGGCGTGATCGGGTACGAACAGTACACCAGTTCCGAGTTGGCCAGCCGCGAGGCCGTGATCAACCCCAGCGCCGTCGCTTCGTTCCCCGAGATCTTGCGATACGTGCCGGAGGCCAACTTCGCCTTGGGAACGTGGTAGCGATTTACAAACAACTCGCCCGTTTCGCCGAGGTAGTACCCTGCCTTCAGGGCCTTCACGTTCATCTCTGCCAGCTCAGGCTTGTTCTTCTTCTTCCCGAAGTATGAATTCAAGTAGTCGATCGTCGAATCCATCGGCCGGTCATAGAGCCAGTACACGAGCCCGAGCGTGAACATGTTCTTCGCTTGTGCAATTGCCTTGGCCCCGAGCCCGGTGTCAGCCAGCGATTCCTCGCAGAGCCTCGAAATCGGGACCGGAAAAACGCGGTAACTCGACAGGGTTCCATCCTCGAGCGGATTCGACGCGTAGCCGGCCTTCTTCAGGTTGCCGCTCGTAAACGCATCGGCATTGGCAATGATGATCCCGCCCGGATCGACATCGGCCACGTTTGCATTCAAGCCGGCCGGGTTCATGGCCACCAGCACCTGCACCGTATCGCCCGGCGTGTAGATGTCGTTGGAGGCAAAGTTCACCTGGAACCCGGACACACCCGGCAGCGTGCCGGCCGGGGCTCGAATCTCGGCCGGATAGTCCGGAAACGTGGCGATGTCGTTGCCGAACATGGCCGACGTATTCGTAAACTGCGTGCCGGTCAGCTGCATCCCGTCACCGGAGTCACCGCAGAAGCGGATGACAACGGATTCGAGCGTCTCCTGTGGGGACGAGCCCGCCGCTGGAGACTGATGGTCCGGTACTGATTCTGATTCATTGGACATCGTCGATCTATACCCTTCACAAACGACGAATTGCCGAACGCCTGGGCGAGCATCGCCCTGGTGCTTCGTTTCATTGATCAGCAGATGGCATCCCCTTGCCGCGCGTCGATCTGCAGGAGACAGTGCCATTGATTGAGCCGGCCGAGCAGACTCAGCCGGTAAACTGTATCGACGCAACCCTCACTCTCGAGTGGCTCATTCCCTCACCCGAACACAGTACCCGCCCCTGAAAGTCGCAAAGGATAGGCGGTGATTCCTTTTTGTCCCGCTGAACCCGTGAACTTATCCCTTTTTTTCGAGCCCCGCATCAGCCGAGATCACATTACTCTACCGGTTCGTACCCAACCGTCAGAATTCCCAATCTCAAATGGATAGTACACCGGATACGACGGGCACGAATCCCTCTCAATATCGATGTCGGAATCATCAAATGCGATTAAACTCCCCCGGATCACCGCACGGCGGCAGGGCGTGCTCCTGAACTCGTCATCATCCCCACAAACTGATCAAACAGGTAGGCCGAGTCGTGCGGCCCGGGCGATGCTTCCGGGTGATATTGCACCGCAAAGATCGCCTTGCTCCGATGCCGGAAACCGGCCAACGTCCCATCATTCAGATGAATGTGCGTCGCTTCGCAATCAATCGACTCGAGTGTCGAGGGATCGACTGCAAACCCGTGATTCTGGCTCGTGATCTCGACTCGACCGGTCAACAGATTCCGCACCGGCTGATTGCAGCCCCGATGCCCGAACTTCAACTTGAATGTCTCAGCCCCCAATGCCAGGCACAGCAACTGATGTCCGAGACAAATGCCAAACGTTGGGACCTCACCGGCCACCTCGCGCAACGTCTCCACCGTCCCCGTCACGGCTGCCGGGTCGCCCGGCCCGTTACTCACAAACAACCCATCCGGCTCCTCGGCCCGGATCGCCTGAGCACTCGAATCGGCCGGCATCACCACCAGCTGACAGCCGCGCACCGTCAGGTGTCGCAGAATCTGCTGCTTGGCGCCGCAGTCCAGCACCACCACCTTGACCTGCGGTGTACCGGCGGCACTCGATGAGCCGGACCAGTGGCCAAGCCCCTCACTCCACCCACAGGCTTCGCCAACCGTCACCTCGGCTGCCAGGTTGCGACCGGCCATCGGTGGCGTGGCCCGTGCCAGCCGAACAAGTTCGGCATCCGGCATCGTCTCGCTGTCTGCACTGCTCAGCACCCCGCGCAACACACCGGCCGTCCGCAGTCGACGGGTCAGCGCGCGCGTGTCAATCCCGGTCAGGCCCAGCACGCCCTGCTCAGCCAACCAGTCGGCCAGTGTGGCGTGCGAGCGGTAGTTGCTGGCAATCGGCGAGAGTTCCCGCACCACAAAGCCGGCCACCTGCACCGACCCGGATTCGACGTCCTCTCGATTCACCCCGTAGTTGCCGATATGGGGCGACGTCATCGTCAGAATCTGCCCCCGATACGATGGGTCCGTCAGCGCCTCCTGGTACCCGCTCATCGCTGTATTGAAAACCACCTCGCCGCAGACACTCCGGCCATTGCCATCTGCCCCGGTCACCTGCCCGAACCCGGTGCCCTGAAAGACGCTGCCATCCTCCAGTACCAGCCGGCATGTCATCTTCGAATCACTCATCGTCGACATCATATCCTGCCGCGCACACAAAGCCCCGTCATGTGCAAGTCTTCGAGCCCAAGGCGGGGTACGGGCCCCCTCACGTGCTCACGCCCCGCCCCACAGCACCGCTCGCCCGATCGACGCTGCCACCACCGCTGCCGTCCCGACCCGCAACACATGCGGTGCCACTCGGAGCCGAACCACCGGCTTGCCCCACGACTCGATCACTGCATCATCCCCCGGGCTCAACCCTCCCTCCGGCCCCACCACCATCACAATCCGATCAGCAGAAAACCCTGCCTGACCCATAATCTCCCGAGGCTTCGTACCCATCGGGTCAGCCACCACGAACAAAACGTCCGGCCCGGTACCGTACTCGCGTGCCACCCAGGCCCCGAACTCTGACACCGGCACCGGTTCCGTGATCTCCATCACCCACGACCGCCCGGATTGCTTGGCCGACTCCACGGCCACCCGCCCCCAACGCTCCTGTTTCCCATCCCGCGGCTTCACAATCGTCCGCTCGGTGATCAACGGCACCCACACACCAACCCCCACCTGGCTCAGTTGATCCACCATCACCTCCGGCTTCGTCCCCTTCGGCGGGGGGACGGCCATCACAATCTCCGGCCGAAGCCGACCCACCTCACGCGCTCGCTGCACCGTCACCGTCATCGCTCGTGAGCCGATGGTCGTCACGATTCCGCGCGCGACCAGCCCACGGCCGTCAAAAAGCACCACCGAGTCACCGACCCGTCGGCGCTTGGCTTTGGCAGCATGGCGAAACTCGTCCCCCTCAATCGTCACGCACACGGGATCAGCATCTTCGTCAGCCGATAACAGTGCCTCGCTCCCGGTCGGCAACACCGCACGCAACGCTTCGATATGGATCCGATGGGTTGACATCGTCGCTGCCCGTTCCCCTTGCCGAAACCTCTGGAGTCCGTCCGGTACTGAGTCGATCATAGGGACATCAGTGCGCCGGCAGGCGCCCGGTATCGCTGATCCACCTGCCATTGCTCAGGGACACGGACCCATGACGGATGCGTCCAATAATACTGACTCCGCATCGTCCTTCCTCGACGAAGTGCAGGCCGAAGCCGATCGCGAACTCACGCTTGA
This sequence comes from Planctomycetota bacterium, assembly GCA_013112555.1. Taxonomy (GTDB): domain Bacteria; phylum Planctomycetota; class Phycisphaerae; order Phycisphaerales; family UBA5793; genus PNC21. The sequence continues at coordinate 240,309 of JABFGK010000001.1, forward strand.
GGAGCAGGTCGACAAACTGTTGACAGAGGTCGACTCCGTCGTCAACGAAATCGTCGTCTCAATGGGTGATGAGCCGGCATCCCATGCCGAAGAAGTGGCCTCCGAGATTGCTGCCGTCGCGCAGGATGAACCGGGGGAGCCACAGGAGCCGGATGCTGACAGCCCACCGGAAGCAGCCGCTGCTGCCATTACCGATGGGGCACCCGATCAGACCGAATCAGAGCCGCCGCCCCAGACAGCCGAACCGCAGGCTGCAGCACCCACTGATGAGACTCCAATAGCAACTCCTCCCACAGGGGAAGCAGCACCGGACACTCCGCCGGATACCGAACCGACACCCGAGCCGGAGACGAAGAAGAAGCGACCGCTGAAGCCCGAAAACGCCGTCTCGCTGTCCGACATGATCGGCCCAGCCAAGCCTGAAGCCGAAGCCGTTGCCAAGGCCGCTGCATCTGAGACGCCTGACATCGACAATCTCGACTCGACCATTGCGGCCGAAGCGGAGGCCATCATCAGCGAGGATGAACAGGCCCCGCCGGATGATGCTGCATCGCCCGAGGATGTTGATGAAGAAGATGACGGGCCCCCAATTGAGCACGCGGTTGCCTACGGCGATGAGTCGATGGTGCCGGACGGGCAGGAAGGTGACGAGGCGACGCCCGCCTCCTCCGCAGCCAAGCCCTCCGACGGCTTCGAGGGAACGCGCGTCTCACTGGCCCAGCAAAAGGAGTCTGACGGCGTTGTCATCAAGGGCGAGAAGAACATGATCGCAGATGGCACAGTCTCCAAGACTGAAACCGGGACCCCGCCGCCGCCGCAGCAGCAGCAAACCGAGCAGCCGCAACAACAGGTCCAACCGCCCGGAGATGAGCCGCAGGCACCTGCACCATCGGATGACCCGGCAACCACTGAGGCTGAGCAATCCGAATCATCGGCCCCCGACAATCTGTTCAACTCGGCAAAGGCTGAAAGCGCAATCAACGTCGCCCGGGCCTCCTGGCGGTCCATCCTCCTCGGATGGAAGTCGCTCCCCTTCAAGGGCCTTCCTGCCTCTCTGCTCCTGCGCCTGTTGGCCATGGCAAACAAGCCCTGGCACGGCTTTGATAAGCAGATGCAAACGGCCCTCATGATCCTCACACTGACGACGGCCACCATGGGAGCCCTCGGTCTCCTCATTGCGCTGGCGCGCATCATGTGACCGCTGCGCAACAAAAAAAGCCGGACTTGCCGTTGTCCTCAACGACAAGTCCGGGTATCGACTCAACTCAACGAACAACGTACTTACTTGATCGGGACCAGCCGGATATTCCGGAAGTGGATCTCAGCGCCCTCCGACTGCAGACAGATCTTTCCGGGTGTCTCCTGCACCTCCCATGCCCGGTTCAGGATCTCACCGTTTACCTTCAACGTAATATCACTGCCGTTCACGATGATCTCATATTCATTCCATTCACCGAGCGGCCGCTCGGCAAAGTGCGTCTTCTTGGTATTACGCCCGTTCCGCCTCGCCTCATCAGTCATCATCGGGAACTCTTGAATGCACCAGAAGTCGCCGGCATTCCCACTGTGCAACTGGGCCTCAACGCTCTTGGGCCAGACCGTATCTTCGCCGATCATGCGCAACAGGACACCGCTGTTGCCTGCACCCTTTTCCGGATCGAATCGCCACTCCAACTTCAGGACGTAGTTGGTGTAATCTTCGATTGTCCGCATATACCCGATGGGATTCCCCTTGCACACGAGCACACCGTCATCGGTCACACTCCAGACCTCGGTCATCATTGCCTCACCGTTCAGGTGATAGGTCCAGCCGTTGAGATTCTTCCCATTGAACAGGTTGATCTCCCCAGGCATCGGGGCCGACAGATCGCGAATCTTGATATTCCGAAACCAGACATCGTTGCCGTGGTCCTGCAGTGCAATGGCCCCCTTCGGCTGAATCCCGAATCCCTCATACGCATTAAACTTGCTGCCGGCGATCCGCTGGGCCCAGTCCTCGCCCTCCATGGCACACTCCACCACCTTCACGCCGTTGAGCCAGTGCTGAATCTGCCCGTTCTGCATCCGGATGCGCGTCGTGTTCCATTCACCGACCGGCCGGCTCACCTTGTCAGCCGAAGGTGCACATAAGTCATACAACGCGCCGGCCGAGTGCATGTCCGTCGGCTTCGCATTGTGCCCGGCATCGTCCAACACCTGATACTCAGGACCCGTCTGCCACGAGGCTCCGTGTTTCTCGGTCACCCCGTACATGATCCCGCTGTTGGCGCCCGGCGAGACCTTCCATTCCAGCATCAACTCGAAGTCGCCATACTGATTCCTGGTCATGATGTCCCCGCCGCCCCCGCCGGCAGCGACTTTGAGGCACCCATCTTCGATCGACCAGCCCTGCTCCGGGAACGCTTCACTCCGGTACCCACGCCATGAATCCGTGGATGTCCCGTCAAAGAGCCAACGCCACCCCGACGCCACCTCGGCCGGACTTAACTGTGAAACCGCGCTGAACAACCCACCCGGCTGGTCACCCGGCTGATCGGAGAATAGCCCGCCTTCCTGTTCGTGCTGTTGCTCCTGCTTCTCCTGCTTTTCCTGCTTCTCCTGCTTTTCCTGTCCACAGGCGATCCCTGCAACACACAAGAAAATACTTGCAACTGTGATCACGCTCTTCATCGCCAATCTCCTCTAATGGTCATCCGTCCACTCCCCTGCAGGCCCACGGATTCGTGTCCGCGGGGGTCTCCCATCAAACGTCACGCTTCGCCGGCAACCACATGTCAACGATTATCATTAACATCATCAGCATCGTGCATGAAACAAAGGCAGCGCCGCCGCCACCAATCAACCAGACAAAGGCCACACTCTCTTTCGCGAACAGCCACGATACGAGGTCGGCAAACAGCCCCAGGCCGGCAAAGCAGCCAAGCAACCCGATGAACCCTCTCGGCAGCGATGTCCCCGATGCCAGGATCAGCACTATCGCCAGCAGGCTCCCCATGCCGAGTGCGTGCGTGTGCAGCGACATTGTTAATATCTCAGGGCCGGTCGGTTCAACACTCGTCGTGAATGAAACCTTCTTGATCTCATCCCAGTACTCCAGAGGAATCTCATCCCCGATCCCGTCCCCCTCACTCGCGCCGGCTGCATGGCAGGATACGCAGGATCGATAAATGATCTCTGCAGGCGACTGGTCGCCCAGGTCCAGATTGTCATAGCCCTCACTGATTCGATCACTGTGCAGCCAGTTCAGCAGAATCTGCTGCTCGGCCTCGGGCAATGCCGTGGCCCCTTCGAGTTCCGAAGGGTGGCCGTTCTCAATCGCGCGCAGCAGTGGGGCGGTCTTTTCCAGGCCGTGGTAGGCACCGATCAGATCGTCCATGCTGAACCCGGCTCGACCATCACGGTTCTCATGATGCCCGTGCAAGTGCTTCGCCGAGGCGTACAGCCCGAGGCCGAACGTCAGCAGGACAAACAGCAACCCGACCTTGAGAAGCGGATTCAGTCGTCTCAGGCAGAAGGAGCCGTGTGACATCACTCGTTATCCTTCCTTGAACAACTCAGGGTCGATCGCCACTTCACTGTTGGTCATCACAGCCTGGTTGGCCAGAATCCCGACCACCGCAGCCCGCAGTCCTTCCGAAGCAGAACACTGAACCGGCGAGCCGTTGATCGCGCTTCTGAGAAACTCCTCAATCCCATAGAACAACGGCGGCTGTTGCAATCCCACACCGTCCTTCAGACGCCCCTGGGCTGCCAACTGCGTCGCATCCGCAATCAACGTAATGCCTTCCTCATTATGGAACTGCTGGCGATTTGCATAGACCTCCCACCCCATCGTCGGGGCATCGGCCTCCTTGAACAGCCAGCCATGTCGCCATGCCAACTTCACCGTCCCATTCGTGCCGTACAACTGTTCGTACTCGCCTTCATAGGAGTTGGCCAGCGAGGCATCATAATGGAAACTCGTCCCATCGGCGAACGTGAAGTCGCACACGATCGTGTCCGGGATCTCCCGCCCGTCCTTATGCAGCATCACGCCGCCGCTCCCGCGCACGCTCACCGGATACTGCCGCGCAAACCAATGAATCACATCAAACTGCTGCGTCCCGACTTCGCCGGCCAGCCCGATCGACACAGCCGGATCAAGACGCCAGTTGCGTGCCTTCTCTGAGGCAGCATCCGGCCCCTGAATACGCCAGGACGTCTTCTTGTGCCATTGTGCCCGCATCCCGATGATGTCCCGGATGTCACCGGCCCGCACAAACGTGTTGGCCAGCGTGTACACCGGGTCCGTCCGCCCCAGCATGCCCGTCTGGAAGACGCTGGTGCCTGCATCACGGGCTGCCATCGCGATCTCCCGGCAATCCTTGATCGTCGAGGCAAGTGGGGCTTCACAGTACACATGCTTGCCCGATCTCAGTGCATGGACCGCCGGCTCGCGGTGCATGTGCGTCGGCGTCGCGACGAACACGGCCTTCAGGTCAGACACTGTGTCCAGCATCTCACGGTAATCGGCAAAGCCCTCGGCCCCCTGGACACGCCGCAAGCCCCCACGCAGACGCGACTCATCGACATCGCAGACGGCCTTGATATTCACATGCTCGATCTTCTGCAACTCCGACAGAATCGCCCGGCCCTGCTTGCCGACGCCGATCAGACCGACCGTAAACGGCTCGGTCACCCGCAACGCCGCCCGTGCCAACTCGGCACCCGGCCACAATGCGATCGCGGCCATCGTCCCGCCGGCAGTATGAAGAAACTCTCTGCGTGATGAACCCTGAGTCACCCTGTCACTCCCTTTCGACACTGATGTCGTCATCATCATCATCATCAACAACTGCGTCTGCAGGACTTCCGGCACTGTGTATCGCCTCCGGAATCCGCACGCACTCCTGCCAGGTTCCCCCATCCGATCCGATCAATGCCCACTTCGGCAACACCTCATCGCCCGTTACTTCGGGGCGGCAGATCAGACCCGTCATCCCCGTCTTGCCAAACGCTTCCGAGCACATCCCGGTGCTCCCGGTCACCAGTAACGCCGTTGACCATGCATCGGCTTGACACGCTGACGATCCGATGACAGCCGTCATCACGATGTCTGCCGGAGACACGGTGCCGTCTCCTCTCGGGTCAATCACATGGCCTCGCACCGTGCCGTCTGCCCCCGGCGCGACCCGCCCATGCTGAGCCGATACCGACAGGGCCGAATCCTTCAGGGCCACCGACGGGCATCGGCTGTAGCGGGCTTCCTTCGACTTGTCGGGTGACCGGATTGCGACGCGCCACCCATCCGGGTTCTCAAATCCCGGCTGGACCGGGCACCCGATCGTCACGACCCCGCTCGTCCCGCCGTGCAGCAACGCACTCGTCACGCCATTGCCCACCAGTGACTGCCGTGCCAGGTCGAGTGCATGCCCTTTGGCCACACCGCCGAGGTCCAACTTCAGGCGCTTGCCGTCCACAAAGTGAATCGTCTGATCCTCCTCATCCAACTCGATCCACTCGCTGCCGATATCAACCCGCGCGGGCCCGCCGGCAGGGGCCGGCTCCGAGTCGCCTCGGAACCCGAGTTCCTCCATCAACGGCCCGACCGTGACGTCAAACGCCCCGCCCGATTCCTCGTGGACGGCCAGACACACTCGAAACATCGCAAACGTGTCTGCATCAAGCCGAACCGGCCGACGGTGGGCAATACGGTTGATGTGCGAAATCAGACTGTCACGCTCAAAGATACTGAACTGCCGATCACATTCCTCGATCAGTGCCAACGCCTCCTCACCGGCTGCGCGAACGCCGACGGCATCATCGCCCGACAACAGAATCTCGAAGCGGGTGCCCATCGCATACGTGGCCAGCCGAATCATCTGCTCCATCACGCGATCGAGGCCGTCATCGTCTTCGGGTCGAACGCAAATGCATGGCCTTCCCACATCGAACGCGTGGCCAGATCGACGGCCACCATCATCTTCGTGGCCAGATCCACGCCGCTCACGGCCGGCTTCCGCGTCCGAATGCAACCCAGCCAGTTCTTGCGCAACTGATCCTGATCGTTTCCGATGTTCCCACACTGAATCGTCTGCTCATCAATCTCATCGACCCAGTGCCGTTGCGGGCGAATCAGCACGTCATTGCTGTTCATCCAGATACTCGCTTCGTGCCCACGCACCATGACTTCAAGCCCGATGTCGTTGCACGTCGAGCCGGCCACGATCATTGTGTGTTCGCCCTCGAACTCGACCGTCAGGTTCACCTGATCATGGTTCTCCATCACCTTGTCAACATAGTGACCGCCCGAAGCGCTGACCCGAGTCGGCCAGCCCATGTCCAGGGCCATCATCAACGGCGTCATCTCGTGCACGAGCAGGTCGCCCACGATGCCCGTCGAGAAGTCCTTGTACCGCCGCCAGCGTGCATACAACGCCGGGTCCCAGTCACGAGGCCCGAGATGGCCAAGCCAGCCATCCCAGTCCAGCGTCTTGCCCGGGATCACCTTCGGGTCGATCGCGTAATACAGCCACTCGCCGTCCTTCGAGTTGCGGCAGTAACTCGTCTGGCTGAACGTCGGCTTGCCGATGCCACCGGATGCGATCACTTCACGTGCCTTGAGCCACTTCGGCAAAATCATCTTCTGCGTCCCGACCTGGAAAATCAGTTGCGGGTTGGCCAGCACCATCCGCCGCAGCCACAACGCCTCGGGCAACCGCAGGCACATCGGCTTCTCAAGATACAGATCCTTGCCGGCAGCCAGTGCATCGACGGCCATCTGGGCATGCCAGTGCTCCGGTGACGCGACGAGCACCCCGTGGATGTCCTTCCGGGCCAGCACGTCGTGGTAGTTGCCGTAGGTATCAACCGTGATGCCTTGTTCCTTCTCACACCGGGCATGCGCTGCGGCAAGACGAACCTGATTCACATCGCACAGCGCGACGATCTGGACGTTCTCCTCTTTCCGCTTCGCAAACCCCATGATGGCGCCCATGTGACCGGAACCCATGCCCCCGGTCCCGATGATGGCCATCCGAATCGTCTCACCCTCGCCGACCGGAACGCGCGGCTGGGATGTTGGAAGCGACCGGTTGATGTCCCCACTGATCACACGGGAGGTACTTCCGCTGCCGGAGCAGGAGCCGAGCACGGTGGTGGCTGCTGCTGCAGCCATCGTGGCAGCCAGGAAGTCACGACGAGATTGCGAGTTTTGATCAGCCTTGTTCGGTTTCGCATGCGGATCGTTCATCGGACGCTCTCCATCAGATTCAATCATGTGTGTTTGAAATCGTTTGGTTGGGAGATAAGAACTCCATCTTTACCCACTACAGCGTAGGCCTGCCAAGCCTACCAACACCAACCTCCCACCCGCGCAAGCCCACGGGTGGCACGGCTCGGGTGAGTAGCGCTAGCGACGAAGCCGACCCGTGTCTTTTTGCCCTCCCGCTCCCCGCTGGTGAGAGCCATATTTCTCACCTTCAACTTTAGGCACATAAACCCACAAGACCGCAGACTCTCGCAAAACCAGGTGCTCCATTTACCACCTCACAATCACCTACAATCGACCATGCCGCAATCAACCAACACGGTCCTCGTCATCGGCTCGGCCAACATGGATCTGGTCGTCCATACCCCGGCCTTCCCGGCTCCCGGGCAGACCGTCATCGGCTCCGCGTTTGCCACCTTCGAAGGCGGCAAGGGAGCCAACCAGGCTGTCGCTTCAGCACGCTATGGAACCGACACCTCGCTCGTCGCTGCCTTCGGTGCTGATGACCATGCAGCCCGTCTGCTCGCGTCACTGGCAGCCGACCACGTTGACACGGCCGCCATCATTCAGCGTGACAGCGTCCCGACCGGCATTGCCGTCATCACCGTCAATGACGAATCCGAGGGCGAAAATACCATCGTGGTCGCCCCCGGTGCCAACGCCACGTTGTCCCCTGATGACATCGAGGCACGGGCCGATCGGATCACGTCTGCAGGCATCCTGCTCATGCAACTGGAAGTCCCACTGCCGACGGTGTGCGCAGCGGCTCGATTGGCACACGGGGCCGGTGTTCCCGTTGTCCTCAATGCTGCTCCCGCCCCGGCCGATCCGAACGAGATTGCCATCCTCAACAACATGGCCGATCTCATCGACTTGCTCATCGTCAATGAAACCGAATGCGAAGCCCTGGCCGGCATCACTGCTGACGATACGGTCATTCCTGATTCGCTCGACTTCGAAGACATTGTCCTGACACTCGGTTCACGCGGCTCAATCGCCCGATGGCAGGGGGTGAATCTGGCCCAGCCGGCCATCCTCGTGACCCCGGTCGATACGACCGCTGCCGGCGATGCCTTTTGTGGTGTCCTGGCTGCGGCTTTGGCCTCTGGATCCCCCTTCCCCGAAGCACTCAGCCATGCTTCGGCTGCCGGGGCATTGGCCTGTACCCGACCCGGGGCCCAACCCTCGCTGCCCACCGGCACGGACATCCTCCAACTTGCTGGCCGCCGGCAAGCCCCGTGATGGGCCCGTGTTTGACCGCATTACGGGTTCCCGCTCCGAAACACCGCCCTGCCCGCCTGTCCCATATTCCCTGCATTTCGCCATTCACTCCCGACGAAACGGGCCAATAATCGTTTCCCGCAACTGATCCCACCTTTATTCAGACAGACCGCTACGATAGCCACCTATGCCAAGGCAGAAATCTTCAATTCTCCGTATCGTTATCCCCGCCGGCGTGATCGTCATCGGCGGCTTGATTGCCCTTTCGCAACTCAACTTCGGGTCGTCCAAGCAGGGCCCGACTGATGCGAGCCGGACCGCTTCCTCGCAGACGACCGACGACAGCCCGGATACCGGCCTTGAGCCCACGACCGGGAGGCCAACGGCGGGTCAGGACCAGCAGCCGCAGTCGCCGCCCGCAGGAGCCGAGGATGGCAAGGCCTCCGGCGATGATTCAGCATCTCAGCCGGATGACGCAGCCGAATCACAGCAATCAACTCCCGAGCAATCCCCGGGACCCCTGACCGATGGCTCCCTGACCGGTCTCCACCTTCGTACCGGCCCACCCGTGGCCTTCGACCCACTGGGCGACATCCATGCGGTCTCCGCCGGCTCGGCCCCGCCCGACCCGCTTCGCATCGACTTTGCCCCCGGGGCCGGCATCGCTCAGGTCACGCTCCGTGACTATTTCACCACCAGACAGCAGACCTTCAACTACCAACTGTTTGAAAACCCGACGACCGGCCGCCCGGTCATGGGAATCCAATGGCTCGTCATCGAGGATCAGTGGGTCAAGTGCCAGCCGCTCAATCCCCAAAGCAGCGAGCAGACCGAATCCTACTGGACCCAGCTCGCCCCCGGCTCTTTCCAGGCAGTCGTGGTCAATGACGACGATGAGCCGGTTGCCACCGTCAGACTCACCTACACCATTGCGCCCCCGGACGGCCGAATCGATGTCTTCTACTCGATCGAGAACCACACGGATGCAGCCCTGAGCGTCCGCGTCGAGCAGTGGGGGCCTGCCGACCTGCCCTATGTCCCCGGCGGCTACGGCGACTACCGGCGCTTCCGCTTCGGCTACCTCGACCCACGAAGCAGCCGCGACGTCCTGGCTTCCGAGTCCAGTTATCTCGAAGCCCGATCCAAAGTCCTCAGCCGGGCCATCAAGAACGACCGGGAACTGGCAGCGGAGGGACGGTACTCTGATCCGACCAATCAGCAACTCTGGCCCAACGAGACAAGCGGCGAAAAAGGGCACACGCTGGCCTGGGTCGCCACCACGAACCGCTACTTCACCTTTGCCGTGTACCCGCACCTCGATGACGCAGCCAACGCAACCGATCGCAGTCTCGACAGGGTCGCCCGAGTGTCGTGGTGGTTCGAACCGCACAGTTATCAGGGGGTAGACGGCCTGCCATACTGGGAGGAGCGCCTTGCCCAGATCAATGACCGTGAAGATGCGCTCCGGGATCGTTTCATCAGCACCCGCCTGAGCAGCCCACTGACCCGGATCGAGCCGGGACAAACGCATACCACGGAACTTGAGTGCTATGCCGGCCCACTCAAACGCTCAGTCCTGTCCTCGGAACAGCCCTACAAGTACTTCAACCTCAAGGACCTGGTGATCTACCAGCTTGGCTGTGCCTGGTGCACCTTCCAATGGCTCACCCATGTCCTGCTGGCCTTCCTCAGACTGATCTACGGCGAGGTGATCGCGATCGGATCGTTCGGGCTCGGCGTCCATGACTGGGCCATTTCCATCATCATCCTCGTCCTGTGCGTTCGCACGCTCCTGCACCCGCTCACGAAGCGCGGTCAGGTATCGATGCAGCGCTTCAGCAAGAAGATGGGCACCCTCCAGCCCGAGATGAAGAAACTCCAGGCCAAGTACAAGGACAACCCAAAGAAGCTCCAGGCCGAGCAGATGCGCCTGTACAAGGAACACAATGTCAACCCGGCCGGCTGCCTCGGCATGGCCCCCATGTTCCTCCAGATGCCGATCTGGGTCGCGCTGTATGCCACCCTCTACTTTGCCATCGAACTGCGCCAGCAACCCGCGTTCTACGGCATCTTCCAGTTGTTCGGCAACTGGTCCTTCCTCGCAGATATGTCCAAGCCGGACAACTTCATTGACTTCGGCGCGCCGGTCGTCACCCTCATCCCATTCCTCAAGAGCTACCCGAACCTCGCAGATTGGCCGATCGTCGGTTCGTTTTCCTCGATCAACGTCTTGCCCATCCTGATGGGCGGCATCTTCTACTTCCAGCAGAAGTACTTGACCCCGCCGCAGGCAAACATGTCACCTGAGCAGGAAACGCAGCAGAAAATCATGAAGATCATGATGATCCTCATGTTCCCGATCATGCTGTATCGAGCACCCTCCGGGCTGACCCTGTACATCATCACGTCCAGCACAATCGGCATTGCCGAGAGCCGGTACATCCGTGCCCATGTCGCTGCGATGGACGAGGAAAAGAAGACGGCAGGCAACGGCAGTAAGAAACCGAGTAAGAAGAAGAAAAAGAAGGCCGAATCAGGTGTTCAGGGCTTCTTCCAGCGCGCCATCGAGGAAGGCCAGAAGCGCCAGCGCGAAAAGGACCGCCAGAAGCAGAAGCAGAATAAACGCCGCAAGTATTAACCCGTACCTGCAGATCTTCGCAACAAACAAGCCGGATAAGCCCAAGCCGGACAAGCCGCGCTTCGCGGATTGTCCGGGTATTCACCGACGGTGAATAATCTCACATCCCAGCGGGTGCACGTCGCGCTCGCCGGCTGTCTCTCTATACTCGACCGGTTCCCCCATGTACGCCCTCGACGATACCATCGTGGCCATTGCCTCCCCGCCGGGCCGACGCGCACCGCGCGGCATGATCCGCGCCTCCGGCCCCGATTCCTTTTCCATACTGGCAGCCATCTCCAACCTCACCCCACCCTCCAAGATAACCCGCGCCATCGCCCGCATCCGTATCACAATCTCGGGTGCCCATTCACTGCCTTGTCTCGCAGCCTGCTACCGGTCACCTCACACCTACACCGGCCAGCAATCCGTCGAACTCCTCTTGCCCGGCAACCGTGATCTCCTGCAACGTATCACCCAAGCCTTCATCGCTGCCGGTGCCCGCCAGGCCGAACCCGGCGAGTTCACCGCCCGAGCGTTCTTCAACGGCAAACTCACGCTGACGCAGGCCGAAGGTGTTGCTGCCACCATTGCTGCCGAGTCCGATGCCCAACTCCGGGCCGCAGCCATGCTCCGTCAGGGGAAACTCGGGCAGGCCGCCGACGCCCTCTCGAATCAGGTGGCCGACTGTCTCGCACTCGTCGAAGCCGGCATCGACTTCTCCGATCAGGAGGATGTGGTGGCCATCTCCCGGCATGATCTGCATACGCGGATCACGCAGGTCTACAACTCAGTCACCCAACTGCTCGACCGCTCGATCCCATCTGAAAAACTCGCTGCCACCCCCTCGGTCGTGCTGGCCGGCCCCCCGAATGCCGGCAAGTCCACGCTTTTTAACACGCTGCTTGGCCGCCGCCGGGCCGTCGTCTCCCATTTGGCCGGAACCACGCGCGACGTCCTGACTGAGATTCTGCATCTCGACCCGCACAATCCCCTCTCCCCCGAAATCGCCCTGTCCGATCTGGCCGGCTTCGATTCGACCGATCCGACCGGGCTGAACCCGGCCATGCAGCAGGCAGCACACCGGGCGGTATCCGCAGCCGATCTCGTCATCCATCTGCAACCATCAGATTCCCTGGCACCGGCCATTGCCGATGAATCGCTACCGGGCCCCCCCGGCCTGCACGCACAGCGCCTCCTGCACGTCTACTCCAAAGCAGACCTGGGTGCTGATACAAAAGAACCATCACGCCCGAGCCCACCTCCCGCGTTGCGAGTGTCGGTTCATGATCCCGAGAGTCTCGCACGACTCCGCGATGCCATCGCTCACCGACTGGCCGGGCTGACCACGACCCTGTCCTCCGACGTGCTGGCGTTGCATCCCCGGCATGAACAGACGCTGCGGGCTGCCCGGCACGTTCTCAGTTCACTCGTGGAGCAAACGACGGTGCCCGGTGACCCGGAACAGCATTCCCATGCCGATGATGAACTGGTGGCAGCCGACCTCCGCACAGCCCTGGACACCCTCGGGCAACTGAACCAGCGAATCAGCCCCGACGATGTCCTGGGCCGTGTCTTCTCCAACTTCTGCATCGGCAAGTGAGCGCGCATAAAAGCCGACACGAATGGCTCGTGTCGGCTCATGAATTTGCATACACAGACTGATCAAACAACGGCTTGTGCGCTGCTGTTATGGAATCGGGCGCTCGTTCAGACGCAGCTGCCGATCAAACAGCATCACCTTGCCCCAGTCCTCCCAGAACAGACGCCAGTCCATGTTGATGGAACGGGCAATGTCAACCTGAGAATCGACCGGGCGTTGGCGGAGATTGATCAACTCCGGCGTCAGATCGGCCAGAATCGCGTCCGTCGACACATCGTCCAGCGTCAGGTCGGAGCCCTGGATCATCACGGCTTCGTCGTCCTTCTCCGATGATTCGCAACCACCGAGGACTGCAAGACCGAGGAAGGCAAGACAGGCAACTTTCACGCTTCTCTTCATGGTCTGTATCCCATTGCTAGGCACGTCGGGGGGTCGTTCGTGCAGGGGTGGGGGGTCAGTGGGACTCGTTCGCACGAGGGAGGCCGTCGTCCCGGGGGGTGGCGTCAATCATGCAAGTGAGCACGCTCTGCCATCAAACCCTCACTTGCAAGCGGCCTCTTTTCCTACCTTCTTATTAGCACAAAAACGTGCCCCTGTCAACCAAAAACCACCCGTCCCATCCCACCAAACCCACGGATTCCCGTCCGTGGGGCCACTTCTTGTTACTCTCCACCCCGCCCATGCCGATCCAGTTTCGTTCGGCCCCCCACGAACGTTCCGACCGCTCGACCGGTCACATCCCACCCCATAAACGGCGTATTTGACGACTTGCCGGCAAAAACGCTCTCGTCAATCTGCCACGATTCAGCCGGGTCGATGACCGTCACATCAGCCTGCCGACCAACCGTCAGCGTCCCCAACTGGTGCGGTAACCCTTCAAGACGGCACAATCGTGCCGGGTTGATCGTCATCATCTCGATCAACTTCGGCCAGTCGATCAGCCCCGGCTCCACCAGTGCCTTGACATACAGCCCCAGAGCCGTCTCCAGCCCCACCATGCCGAATGGCGCTGCATCAAACTCAAGTGCCTTGAGTTCCTTCGCATGCGGGGCATGATCCGTTGCCAGGATCGTGATCGTCCCGTCAGCCACCCCGGCCCGTATCGCATCCACGTCCGCCTGACGTCGCAACGGCGGGTTCACCTTTGCCATCGTGTTATACCCGTCGCACATGTCCTCGGTCAGCAGCAGGTGATGCGGCGACGCCTCGGCCGTCACCGGCTGCCCGTCTGCCCGTGCCGCCCGGACCAACTCCACCGAACCGGCACACGAGACATGCTGCACGTGGTACGAACACCCGATCCGGCGATTCAGCCGAATGTCCCGCTCGATAATCACTTCCTCAGCCACGGCCGGCCAGCCCATCAACCCGAGCCGAACCGCCATCGGACCCGAGTTCATGACCGAGTTCGATGTCAGCGTCGGCTCCTGGCAGTGCTGCATGAGCGCCCGGTCGACCATGGCCAGATACTTCAGCGCCTTGACCATGACGCCGGCTGATGCGACCACCGTCCCGTCATCGCTGAACCCGACCGCCCCGGCCTCACTCATCAGCCCGACTTCAGCCAGTTCGCTCCCCTCGCGCCCCTTTGTCACGGCCCCGACCGGGAAGACCCGTGCTCGCCGTGCCTCTTTGCTCTGCCGATAGACAAACTTGACGCTGGCAGCGTGGTCCAATGCCGGCTCGGTGTTCGGCATGCAGCAGACGCTCGTAAACCCGCCCTCGACGGCTGCGGCGGCACACGTGGCGATCGTCTCGGCTTCCTCACCTCCCGGCTCACGGGCATGCACATGCGGGTCGATCAGCCCGGGGCACACGATGCAACCGCTCGCATCAAACACCCGATCCCCCTTGCCCACATCGGCCGAACCGCCGACCGAGGCAAACGCCCCGGCCTCAATCACGACATCGCCGGTCGAGTCAACGCCGTTGGCCGGGTCAATCACCCGCCCGCCCTTGATGATCAGTCGATCCATAGCCGAAACTCCTGCTGTTTGGCCAGCATAGGACAACACCGTGACGGTGTCTCATGCTCACACACCTCACGCGCATACATAAAGCCCCGTCATGCGAGTTTCTCGCATGGCAGGGCTTACAATCGAAAACCCGAAACAAGCCGGGTTACTCTTGCAGTATCAAACAGCCTTCCCCATCCGTCTATGGATCAAACGGATCATCCAGCCCGGAACCCGAGATATACACCGACGTTGCCTCGATCTCGTATGTCGGCACCGGCTCGGTGATCGCATCGATCTCTGCCTGCGACTTGCCGGCTTCCTCAGCCAGGTGGCGGGCCCATTCCACGTCCAGGACGTTCACATTCCCCCAGCCCTCGACCACGGCCATATGCCCGTTCGCATTCATGGGAACAAAGAACGCGTAGTCCTTGAATTTCACCCGGATCTCTCGATCCCCGTCCGTCAGAACGAACCAGCAGCCCTTCTTCTGGCACACTTCCTTGACTTGTCCGGTCACGTACACCGGCCCAGCCTGGTCATAGTTCAACTGGTAGGGCATGGCCGGCTCGTCCGAGTGAATCACAGCCGGCGAGGCGCTGTAGTGACTCCAACCGGCATAGTTCCCTGTTGGGGCCGTCGTGGCACACCCGCCCAATCCAAGAGCGATCGTCAACGCCGCGGCGGCTGTCCCCGCGCACAGATTCTGCCTTCTCATCATTCAATCCTTCACAAACGCAACATGTGTAAAACGACCATCAGGTCAACTATTAGACTGGCCCAAGCCTAGAAACCCGACCGTGGTTCGTCGCTCAGTGATTGACCCGTATTTGCTCCGCCTGACTCCGAGGGTGGCACGGGTTACCCCGAGTGAAACGAGGGAGAACCCGTGTATCCGCTCAGATCCTCCACGTCATCCTCCGCCCTCACCGCCACCATCCCCATCCCCCTCGTTCCTCAATCCCCCTTCCTCTGCATACCGAATCGACTCTGCGATGTCTTTCAACGACAGTCGCTCCACCGCTGCCATGAAATCCGGATTCTCTGCCAGTCCCAGCACCAGCGGGTGCTTCTGCAACGTCATGAACGCAAACACGTTTCCATTCTGCATCCGCTCAATCGCGTCCACAATCTCTGCATCATTGAGTACTTCCTGCATCTCCGGCAGGTCGCGCAACTCGTCCAGCCCCAGGTCAGCAATCACCATCTGCTGAACCCCCTCATCGGCCGAGGCAATATCAACCAGCACCATCATGGCATCACTGCCATTGCCAACACCCGGGATCCACCGCACAAACCCGCCGTTGAGCGTGCGGGCCAGCCCCGTTGTCGTGCTTGAGACATCATGCTGCTTAGACACCTGGTAAACCCAGTAGTACACCGTTCCCAGCCATGTGATCACGACGGCCATAAACACGCCCACGGCCGCCCCGGCAATCCGGTCATACTGGTGCCGGTCCTTGGGCAACTTCCTGCGTAGAAAGAACTGACCCGTGTATCCTGCTGCCAGGCCCAGCAACATCAGGATCAAGCCGGGCCAGACCAGGCCGATATTCCGAAACGCATCAATCCGGTACGCGATCCCACCGAACAGCCACAGCAGCACCGTGGCACACACCAGGGGGAGCAGCCCCAGCCCCAGCCGCAGCCCGCCGCGCCAGTACCCGAGCCCTCCGAATCCCACCATCACAAGAAACATGATGACATATGCCACGGCAGACCTCATTCAGTTATCCCCCGGCTCTGCCAGGGGGGGAGGGCGACGCTCAGTTATCCCCCGGCTCTGCCGGGGGGAGGGGGGAGCGCGATGTGTCCTCGCATCGGGAAGCCTTGAATCCTATATCCGCTTTAACCACCGCAACCACAACACCGTTGTCAACAGCGTGAACAAGCAATGCTCATACGATCCATGCCCATGCATGTGTGCGTTCAATAACTCGCGCACACCACGTCTCGAAAACCCATGATCCACCAACTCGGTCCCGCTCGGCTTCAGTGCATCCAGCAATAACTCCCGCATTGAGCCTTCATTCGTGCGGAACCACTGCCCGATCGGGATGGCAAACCCCATCTTTCGCCGCTCAACCACCCGCCTCGGCAGGTGTCGGGCTGCCACCGCACGCAACAAGCCCTTCCGCTCACGACGTCGCCCGCTTTCTCCCATCATCAAACTGTCAACCGTGGCTCCCAGCCCCGCCTCCATCACCGCTCGATCCAAAAACGGGCTCCTGACCTCCAACGGCACTGCCATGGAGGCTGTATCCACCTTCCGGAGCAGATCGCCCGGCAGAGAGTGGCCAAACTCATACGACAACGCTTCCTCAATCCCGGACGGGGCATCCCCGTCGGCAATCGTCGAATCCGGAGCCACACCATGCCAGACGCGCTCACTGAACACGTGCGCCAGGTCAAGATATCCCTGACGTGAGCGGGCCGCATCGAGCAGTCGGCCTGCCTTGTTCAGTTTCGACTTCGGCCCGAACCGGGCCAGTGCCCTGCCTCGAACCGGCGCGAACTTCATCTTGTTCCGGTGCCGTGCGAGCCATTCGGCTGCCACGAGCCGCTCGTATCCCACGAACAACTCATCGCCCCCATCGCCAGCCAACGCGGCCTTCACATGGGCCCCGGCCGCAGCACTCACCCAGTACGTCGGCAGAATCGAACTGTCGCCAAACGGCTGGCCCAACTGTTCGACTAATCGGCACACATCCTCGGCCGGGCTCGGCCGAACATCGAGTACATGGTGCTCCGTCTTCAGATGGGTTGCAACCTCACGTGCATACTCAGATTCGTCATAGGACCCCATCGGCATCCGTACCGTGAATGTCCGCAGCCCGCCGCCGAGTCGTGCCTGGGCGTAGTGGGCAATCAGTGAGGAATCGACCCCGCCTGACAGGAAGCAGCCAAGTGGAACGTCGGCCTCCAGCCGAGCCTCCACCGACGCGCGCAACAGCGCATCGACCTGTTCCACATCAAGCGGCCTGCCGGCTTTGACCCGGTCGTTGGCAGTGGGGGGCTCCAGTATGCCCGGGGTGCCCCCAATCCCGCCTCACGCCCGACCTCTGCGAAACATCCCGGGCCAAGCGTGCAAAACCCCTTCAAGGGCATCGACTCGGGACCGCACCAGCCACGACGGATCGCCCGGTGCAGTTCTGCCGTATCAACCTCAATCTCCCCAGATCCACCGACAGCCTTTGCCAGTGCGATCACCGCCGGCATCGTGCTGCCGAATACGACGGCCGTCTGCCCCAACTGCTTGAAATACAGCGGTTTTTCGCCAGCCCGATCCCGTGCCAGAATCAGCCGGCCTTGTTGCCCGTCCCAGATTGCAAACGCAAACATCCCCTCCAGCCGATCGAGCAGGCCGTCTATGCCCCAGGCTCGAAAACCGTGGAGCAGCACTTCGGTATCGCTGTGGTCCGTCGTAAACGCATCGCGCCCCACCGCCTGATGCATCATCAGTTCACGTCGGAGGGTCCGGTGGTTGTAGATGCACCCGTTGAACACGACGGCCGTCTGCCCGTCGCGCGAGACCATCGGCTGGTGGCCGCCCTCATGATCGATGATCGACAGCCGGCAATGGACCAGCCCGACGGAATGATGCTCATCCTCATCCCTGACGAACCGACCGTTCCCGTCGCACCCCCGGTGCGCAATGGCCGCTTCTGCCCGATCAAGCCATCCCGGCTCAACCGGCCCGCCATCCAACCGCACAATCCCGGCAATGCCACACATACAAGACAATTACCACCCGGCCACCACACCGAGGGCAACCCGCACACCATATTTCTTCCGCAGGGGTACGATTTCGAAGCGCCGAAGCATTAGCCCCGGGTGACTACACCCGGGGGGCCGATCATGAGGGTCTGACCTCCCCTCTTTCCTCCCCTTCCCCCCTCCGTTATTCCCCTTCTTCCTCTTCCACCACCCGCACGTGCAGTTCCTCCAACTGGGCCGGGTCCACTTCGCTGGGTGCCTGCGTCATCAGGTCCATCCCCGTCAACGTCTTGGGAAACGCGATGACGTCCCGGATGTTGTCCGTCCCTGTCAGATGCATGATCGTTCGGTCCAGCCCCACCGCAATCCCGCCGTGCGGCGGGCACCCGTACCGCAACGCATCAAGCAGGAAGTGGAACTTCGCCTTGGCCTCAGCCTCATCGATCCCCAGCAGATTGAACACACGCTGCTGCACGTCGGTGCGATGGATACGAATCGACCCGCCGGCGACCTCAGACCCGTTTAGTACCAGGTCATAGGCCCGACTCAACACACTGCCCGGATCGCTCTCTAACTGCTCCAGTTGCTCAGGCACCGGTGAGGTAAACGGGTGGTGCGGCGAATCCCAGCGCTCCTCCTCCTCGTTCCAGTGCAACAGCGGGAAGTCGGTAATCCATACGAACTTCCACTGTGATTCGTCGATCAACCCCAACTCCCGGCCGAGTTTGACGCGCAACTCGCCCAGCACCTGACTCGCCATCGCAAACGTCCCGCAGGCAAAGCAGATCAGGTCCCCTTCATTGGCCCCCATGCGCTGAATCAAGTCCGGCGCGACATCCCCCAGGAACTTCGAAATGCCGGCCTCGAGCGTCCCATTGGCCCCGACCTTGCACGTCGGCACGCCGCCGGCCCCGAACTGCTGCTTGGCCCACTCAGCCAGACCGTCGATCTGCTTCCGGCTCATCGAGGCGCCGCCCGGTACACAAATCGCCTTGACAACCCCGTCGTCAGACTTCAGCACTTCCGTAAACACACGGAAATCAGTCTTGCCGGCCAGATCGCCGATGTCCTTCAACTCGACGGCAAACCGGAGGTCCGGCCGATCGATCCCATATCGCTCCATCGCATCGGCATAGGCCATCACCGGGATCTCGCCGATCTCGACACCCAGAACCTCCTGCCATACGGCGCTGTACAGGCCGGCCATCAGATCCATCACATCCTGCTGCTCGACGAAACTCATCTCGATGTCCAACTGCGTGAACTCAGCCTGCCGATCGGCACGCGGGTCCTCATCCCGGAAACATCGCACAATCTGCATGTACTTGTCGCACCCGGATGCCATCAGAATCTGCTTGAACAACTGCGGGCTTTGCGGCAGGGCATAGAACCGGCCGGCCTGAATCCGTGAGGGGACCAGGTAATCCCGCGCGCCTTCCGGCGTACTTCGGCACAGAAACGGCGTCTCAATCTCCCAGAAGCCGCGCTCAGCCAGGTAGGAACGCATCAACTGCAACACCCGGTGCCGCGTCCCGATGATGTGCTGCATCTTCTGCGACCGCAAATCGAGATACCGATAGCGCAGCCGGTGTTCCTCTGCAGCCTCGCCGGCCTGGTCATCGGGCAGGATCGGCGGTGCCTCAGCCTTGTTGAGCACTTCCAGCCCGGTAGCCATCACCTCGATCTCACCCGTCGGCATCTTCGGATTCACGCCGCCGGTTCGTTCCGACACCGTCCCGGTTATTGAGACGACATCCTCACGCCGCAGTCGCGCAGCCTGCTCACAGAGTTCCTTGCCCGATTCCGGATCGAACACCATCTGGGTCCGGCCGGCCCGGTCGCGGAGATCGACAAAGACGATCTCGCCGTGATCCCGATAGGCATGCACCCACCCGGCCAACTGGACCGCCTGCCCGACATCCGATTTCCGAAGTTCGCCACACGTATGCGTCCGCAGTGCCATGAAATACTTCCATTTCGAAACAAGCCGGACTTGGCGTTGACGCCAGGTCCAGGTCTTAGCGTTGGGTAGGGTATCCCACCTCAGCACAAAACTCTCTCACCGATTGTGTTCATTCCCCGTCCTCAAACGGGTCAGATTGCAGCACAATCTCCGGCACGTCGGCCGGGTCCCACGCAATCACCACATCGCCCGGCTGCTGCCCCTGCCAGGTCTCCATCTCCAACACCGGCTGCACAATCACTCCCACACGCGCCACCAACCCCTGCCAGTCCACGCCCATGTAGACCGGCGGCAAGCCCGCAAACTTCGCCAGCATCGTCTGCCACACCTTCTTCACCCCTCGCGGGTTGTGGCGTGTCATGTGCTCAAGGGCGACTGCCAGCTGGATCATCCCCTGGTAGAACCGGGCCTTGTCCTGCACGGACATGTTCCACACATCCTCCCACGTCTCGTGCGCTTCAAAGAACTCCTTCCGGTTAAACAGAGCAATCCCCTCCAGAAACCGCTGGCGCTCCTCTTCCGGATCAAACGCTCGATACGCTCCCGGCTTCTGCATCGTCGTCACGCAATCCTTACGGTTCGGAATCCACGTCCGGTTAGCCGCGACCCAACGGGGAGCGCGTCTGCCCTCACCGCCCCAGTTTCACCACCATGGCCAGAAACCCCGATGCCTGTGCCTGCATCGCAGCATCCGTGGCACTCTTCATCGAGCCATATCGCCCGACCTGTACCAGATACAACGGCCGGCCTGAATCATCGGTCGACACCTCGAGCCTGGCACGGCCTAACCCGGTCGTCCCCGAACCCACCGAGGCAGCCGACGATGAATTGAAATCACGGACCGTATCCTGTGCATTGTCCCACTCCCGAAACGCCCCGAGTTGCACGGTAAAGCCCGTCGCATCGAGTTCGAACTGAATCTCCTCGCGTAACTGCGAGTTGCGCGCATCGCCCAGCCCGATGATGAACTGCGTGCGGGCGGCAGCCTCTCGACCCAACTCCTGGTACGACTGCCCGGCATGCAATCGAGCCTCGGCCCGGTCATCGCTGCCTTGCATGGCGTCGGCTGCCCGTTCAAACCACTCGGCGGCCGTGGCAAACTCCCCGTCCCGTTGATAGAGCAATCCAAGTGTTGCGGCGGCATTTGACTCCATCTGCGGCGTCGCGTACCGCGCGCGGCCGATCGCGATCGGCTCGAGAAAACCGATGGCCTGCTGATCGCGCTTCAACTGGTAGGCACTCAGGCCGGCAATGTACGTGGCTTCGGCCTTGGCCTGCCCCGAGGACTTCCGACGTAACAGCAGCGCCCGGTCCAACGAACGCTGGTAGTTGCCGGTCTCATACTCCGTCTGCAGCAGCCCGAAATCCTGTGATGCGGTATTCTGATTCGCACACCCGCCTGCCACGACCAGCAGACTGACCACGATGAGGCCGAGCAGCCCGAGTACGTCGATTCGGTTTCTGATGTCACCCATCATGCCGTCACCACCCTTTTCTGACTCATACCGAAGATGAATCGCCATCCACACAGAGCCGCCGTAACGCATCCGGATCAACCGGAGTCACAGGCCGATTAATTGCCCTGTCCCTCACACAATACGCAACCATCTTCCTCAACATGTACCGACCGGCCACATTCCGGCCATCTGTCAGTCCCGCGTGATTCCGCCCGGGGCCATCATCCCGATCACCGCTCCCATGATCCAGACTCGTCGCCATCAACATCCCTCCCTGTGCCCCGACCGGTGCCATCCATGCGAAATCGTACATCTTCACGCACGATTCATCATGCGTATACACGAGCCGCAACAACGGCTCAATGCAATCGGTCAACCCCAAATCTTCAACCGGCATCACTCGTGCATGGCATCTCGTCAAGTCCATCCCGAGCAGATCGACCACCCAGTCACTCGCACCCACCGCAATCGGGCCACCTTCGACCACCAGCGGCCGGCCCCCGAACAGCCACTCATATCGTGCCCCCATGCCGCCGGCACCCTTCGATGCCAGCAACACAACGCATCCCCCACCCTGCTCCATGAATGCCAGTAACTCCAATGTCAGCCGATGCGTCACAATCACCTGCACGCCATCCGGGATCGGTGACCCGCACTCCCACGCCTCGACCTCCGGCAACAACGTCGCTGCGTCCGGCATCGTGCTCGTCCACGATTTCGCTTCGATCCCAAACCCCCGCGAGTATCCTTTCTCAAGGTCATCCCACTTACGCTCAGGGGCCGTAAACGGCAATCCGGTCATCCGCCGGACCACACGCCGTCGTTCCCTATCCATATCCACCGATGGGAATACCCACAGGTCCCACTCGTTACCATCCTCCAGACCGGCATGCCGAACCGTCAGCCGGTGTCGCGTCACCTTCTGAACCGCCGGCATTTCCAACTCGACCGGATTCGATCGCCCGATCTCGCCCGGTCCCACACGACTGACGTCAAATCGGTAGGTCCGGCCGGCAAACTCGACTTCACCAGCCCCCGTGATCTGTCGCCCGCTCAGATTCGACACTCGTACACGGACCGGCACCCGATCACCCGATGCAAACCCTCGGTGATGCCCCGGCGTCTCCAGAATCAGTGGCACCTCTGCAAGCCAGCCCCGCATGTCAGCCGGCCCAAAGCGCCATTGGTCGAAGTCATCCATGAAGCCGAAACTGCCCGCCGGCACATCCCGTAAGTGATTCGTCACCAGCCCGGCATGATTCGAATACGACCGAAACCGCTCGATCTGGAACTTCCGTCCCAGCAGGTGATACCGATCCGCCTGCTGCTTGAACCGATCAAGCACTGCCTCCCCATATCGCTTGCGTATCGAGTTCTCAAACGCCAGCCCCGACTCCAGATACGTCGGCTTCCACCAGGCCGCGGCTCGCCCTTCACACGCGATCCGATCCAGATCAGGCCATGACGTGAACAAGACGCTCTCACCCATCACAAACGGCTTGGGCGTCTCCATCTCACCGAGCACTGCCTGCAAGTCGTGGAGGTAGCACACCCACCGGTCGTTATTGTCGTAGGTGTGCTCGTCGTACAGGTCCGTCTGCTCCGGGTTTGACCATGCAAAACTCGAGGTCTGCACCTGATGGAGTTTGCCGGGCAGTTCACTCTTGGCACGCGCCCACCACCAGGCTGCCAATTCCCCATCAAAACACGGGTGCTCGCACGTTGCACTGACGATCACGACCGACGGCCTGTTCCGATCCCGCTTCATGAATCCCGCAAACAGACGGCGATATTCATCGAGATACTCCGGTTCCATCGGCGAATGCCAGCATGGGTGCTCCTGCCAGATGAGCATCCCGAGTTCATCAGCAATCTCGTAGAAGTACCGCGGGGCATACCACATGCACAGGCAGATGCAGTTGAAGCCCATTGCCAGCAACTGCTCCATTTCCGCCCGCACCTGCCCCGGCGTCGGGGCCGGCGCGATGTGACGCGGCTCATGCCCCCAGTGCAGCATCCCCCGCAGGAAGATCGGTTCACCATTGAGAAGGACATGTCGGCCGTCCGTCTCGACGGTCCGGAATCCCACTCGCTCACACACCTCGTCACTGAGGACCCACTGGCCGGATGTCGCATCACGACACTCGATTGCCACCCGCACTCCCATGAGTCCCGGACCCGAGGGTAGGAGGGATAGCCGGTGTCCTTTCCCCTCCTTGCCAGGGAGAGGACCGGGGGGCGTGTCTTCTCCTGTCCCGTAGGGGCACATTGCATGTGCCCTCTTTCCTTCTCCTTCCCCCTCTCTCGCAGCGCTCCGCCACAGAACCACTTCCTCATTGGGTACCGTTACCTCACACTCAAACGTCTCCGCCGCACGGTCCCACTCTCCGCCACCTTCTGCCACACCCGTGCCTGCCGAGTTGCACACCCCCACACGAACCCGCACAGCATCCCCATTTACCTGTATCTCCTCTCCACTTTGCCCCACGGTGACACCAATTCCACCCGTGTGTGCATCGGCATACAGGCCGACATCCTCCGGCATCACATGCACCGGCCCGCTGCCCACAATCACCACCGGCTGCCACAGGCCGCCGTGATGCGCACTGAGCATGTCGTGAAATCCTTTGGTGATGTGTCCCATCACCTCGTCCACCCGTACCACGATGTCGAGTTCTTCGCCCGGCGTGACATGCCCGGTGATTTCACACTCGAAGGCCAGATAGTCCCCGATATGTCGGCCGACCTCGCACCCGTTGACCCACACCCGTGCCTCGGTTGCCACCGCCTCGAAGCGCAGCCACGACCGCTGCCACTTCCAATCACTCGGAATAGCGACCGTCCGCCGATACCAACCGAAAGAGTGAAAATCGAGCCCCAGAGTGTGTTGCCAGGCACTCGGTACGGTGACCGGCTTCCAGGCCGGCGGATTGTGCCTGACCCGATGCCAGTCCTCCGCCAGACCGACGTTCCCCGGGTCCGGGCGCAACAACCACTCCCCCTCACACAGGTCAATCACGCGTGTTTCATGTGTACCCATGCATGACAGTAGAACAAGCCGGACTTGGGGTCGTCGTCTCGACGGCAACAAGTCCGGGTCAAGCCGGTTGAGGTGACCGAGCGCAGAGGGGCGGTCGACTTGCCCCTTTTCTAAATCCCCGAAGCATGACTCTCAAACCCGTTCGCTTCCGGATTCGTCCGGACGACCAGTTCCGGGCCGATTGCCCGTACAATGTGGCCCGGCGGGACCGACCGCGTCAGGAAGACACCGCCGCTGATCACACATCCCTCCCCGATCACGGTATCGCCGCCCAGAATCGTGGCCGAGGCATACACCGTCACATAGTCACCCAGCGTCGGGTGCCGCTTCACCCCGCGAATCAGCCTGCCGCGAGCGTCCTTGGGGAAACTCTTGGCCCCGATGGTCACGCCCTGGTACACCTTGCAGTGCTTTCCGATCACCGTGGTCTCGCCGATCACCACGCCCGTCCCGTGATCGATGAAGAATGACTCCCCAACCTCCGCGCCCGGGTGAATGTCGATCCCGGTGATCGAATGGGCGTACTCGCTCATGATCCGCGGCAGCAGGGGGACGTCGAGTCGATACAGTTCGTGTGCCAGCCGATGCACCATGATGGCCATCACGCCCGGGTAACAGAAGATCGTTTCATCCGTGTGCTCGGCGGCCGGGTCTCCATCCAGCGCCGCCTGCACGTCCAGACTCAGCAGACGGCGAACCTCCGGCAACCGACCCAGGAATGCATGCGTGATCTCTGCTGCCAGGCGATCGCACTCTGAAGCCGTCATCGCGCATACGACATCGCTGTCCTCAGCATCAGCCGATCCGTGAGGGCCCAGCCGGTGCAGCGCGCGCTGGCAGATGCTGATGATGCCGCAGACGTCTCCTCCATCAGCACCCGAGCATAGTGCAACGCCGTCAGCACCTGATTATGCAACTCGACGGCCAGCCCACCGATCGACGATTCAACGTGGCCGGCCAGCGTTTGCCGTGACAGTTCCCGTTGCCCGAAGAAGCCGGGAAAGACGATCGTCTTCAACTCCTCCACCAACCCGATGATCGCATCGCGCTCCGGCAGATGGGTGGTGCCGAGATGTCGCGTCCGCTCATCTGACAGAATCGAAGCGATCAGCGTATCAATCACCTGGCTGCGAGGCCGAAACTCTCCATCACTCATGCCATACTTCCTTCGCGTCACAGAGTCACCCACATCCTATTCACCAGAAATCTGCTCCAAATGCATCGGGCCCACACACGCCCACGGATTTCAATCCGTGGGGTCCTACCCGCTGTGCACGCACAAAAAAAGGCCCGCTTACTAAGCGGACCTTTCACACCCCTTCGTTTCCGGAGGTGATGTTCGGCATTGAGAATCGGGGAATGCTCGAACCCCACTATCACGTGGGTGCGGTGCCATCAGATCCCAGCCTTCCGCTCAATGACGGCTTGGCTTTCGCCCGTGGACAAAGACCGCTCCCGTGGGGTAAAAAGAGTCGGTTCGAGCATTTCGGCCCGGTTACTACTCAACGCCTGAAACAGACCCCCGCACCGAAGAGGATCAAAAGAGGATGCTCTCCGTTCGTCGGCCTGTCTCTAGCCACACACTAACAAAAACGGCTGGCTCGTGCCACCATCATCCAGCTAGTTTTGAGTGATTTTCAACAACAAGAAAGGCGTATCCGGCAAAGCCAAAACGACACCGATCAGCAAAGAAAACTGCCGGAAGAGCCGTCAATGACGGAAGTGGCGAATCCCGGTGAACAGGCACGTCACACCGTGCTCCTC
Source organism: Planctomycetota bacterium (assembly GCA_013112555.1). Taxonomy (GTDB): domain Bacteria; phylum Planctomycetota; class Phycisphaerae; order Phycisphaerales; family UBA5793; genus PNC21. Next base: position 266,895 of record JABFGK010000001.1, read on the forward strand.
ACACACCGATAACGTCAACTCATCCCGCTTCGACCCACCCGGCTGAACGATCACCTTCACGCCGGCCTTGATCAACTCCTCCGGGCCGTCCGAGAACGGGAAGAAGGCATCACTTGCAGCCACCGCACCGGCACACCGATCTCCCGCCTTCTGCACCGCCAGGCGACACGAGGTCACGCGATCCATCTGGCCGGCTCCTGCCCCGTACAGCATCCCGTTGCCACCCACGGCAATCGCGTTGCTCTTCAGGTGCTTGCAGACCGACCACATCAACTCCGCATCGCGCACCTGCTGTGCCGTCGGCTCCGGGCCGGCCATCCGACTCCATTGGGCCGGTGCCACCCGATGCAGATCCTGGTCCTGAACAAGCATCCCGCCCGGGATCGAACGGAACTCCATCTTCCGATACGGCGACGGTTTGTGACTCCCGACTGCCAACAGCCGAACGCTCGTCCAGCGTTCCTGCAGCACGTGCAGCGCCTGTTCGTCAAACGCTGGAGCCACAATCACTTCGAAGAACCGTTTCTTGTCGCCGGCAATCTCTTTGGCCGTCTCAAGATCGAGCGGTACGTTGACGGCCAGGATTCCGCCGTAGGCAGCCATCGAATCGCCTGAGTATGCCTTGTTGAATGCCTCGCACAACGTGCTGCCAACAGCCGCACCGCAGGCATTGGTATGCTTGATGACGGCCGCCCCGGGTTCGGGTAACTCCAGTGCCAGTGCCAGCGCGCTGGCGGCATCGTTCAGATTGTTGTAACTCAACGGCTTGCCGTGGAGCCTGTCTGCATTCACCACCGTCGGGCCGCGCGATGATGGGTCACGATACAGGGCTGCCTTCAGGTGGGGATTCTCGCCGTAGCGCAGGTCCATCACCTTCGTCATGTTGACCCGGTACTGGTCCGGCAGGATTTCGCCGCTGTGTCGTCGATACATCCACCCGGCAATCGTCGCGTCGTAATCGGCCGTCCGGCTGAAGGCCGCCGCAGCAAGTTCCTCACGCAACTGCATGGAGGTGCAGCCGTCGTGTGCATCGAGTTCCGTGACAATCCGGTCATACAGGTCGGGCGATGTCACGACGGTCACGAACTCGAAGTTCTTGGCTGCTGAACGAATCATCGACGGGCCGCCGATGTCGATCTGCTCGATGATCTCTTTTCGGGTTGCCGATTCCTGACGCATCGTCCGCTCGAAGGGGTACAGATTCACGCACACCAGGTCGATCGGCTCGATCCCGTGCGTCTTCATGGCCTCCACATGGGAGTCGACGTCACGGCGCGCGAGCAATCCGCCATGCACGATCGGATGAAGCGTTTTGACCCGGCCGTCCATGATCTCCGGGAAGCCGGTGACCTGCTCGATCCCGACGACATCAATGCCGGCCTCTGACAGCATCCTTGACGTCCCGCCGGTTGAGATGATCGTCACACCGCGGCTTGCCAGGGCGCGCGCAAAGGCGACGATGTCAGTCTTGTCACTGACAGACAGCAGCGCTCTTCGAATTGGAATCAGTTTCTCTGCCATACGCTCAACACCGTACCGTAACGGCACGTTCCCCCATCAGACCCCACGATGAGCGGCTCGGGCGCATCGCGGGGAACACGTGATTTCACCGGACGTTCTACGGCACCAACTTGATCATGCGGCCGCGGCGGGAAGCGCCGTACACGTCGCCGCCTTCAGCCTTGTCCGACGCTGCCCAGTGAATCTTGGTCGTCGTAAACGTCCCTTCCAGATTCCCGTTTTTCCCATTGATCCGGTAGAAGGTGGAGCCTCGGTCGTTGTCCAGTTTGTCCCACACGATCAGGTCCTGCCCGTTCCGTGTCAGTACCGTCCCACCGGCGACCTCTTCGCAGACCCACTTCTCCGTCCCGAACCGATGATCAAGGGCGACCAGCCCGTAGTCCGGGATCGAGACATACACCGTCTCGTCATAGACCTTCGGGTCGTCGTTGAGGGCGTACTGTGCTCGATAGCGCCACACCATCTTGCCGTCAGCCAGTCGGAAGGCCCAGACCGATTGATCCCGGCCGGCGACGTACATGGCATAACTGTCGACCGCAGGGGTGGCTGTGAGCGGATCGCGGACCCGATTCATCCAGATACGCGAGTTCTCGCCCGGGTCGATCACGTTGATCGTCCCGGATTGAGTGACCATGGCGATCGCATCGCCCAACCAGATCGGTGCGTGCGTGATGGCCGAGTCGAGCCGGTATGCCGCAGCCATGATTCCCGTGCCCATGTGGTGATACACGACGCGGCCGTCAGGCGTCCCGTAAATGGCCAGGCTGCCCAGAATGAACGGTGACGTCGACGCGACGTTATTCTCACCGAACTTCTGATGGGTCACCTCGCTGCCGTTTCCGATGTCCAGAACATACAGATCGGACTGGGTGTTGGCAATCAACTGGTCGCCGTTCCGCACCACGCCGAGCAATCGTTCGAGCCGATCCCCGACCGACGATTCCCAGACAGGCGTCCCATCTCGGGTCGTCACGGCCCCGATGAAGTTGCGGCCGTTTTCAGTGGTCACTACCACGTCGTAGTACGGGTAGAGCCCGCTGACCTGACCGTAGGGGGTCGTGACGACCGCCGACTGCCAGGCAATGTTGTACTCAAGTTCATCGGCCTCCTGCAGCGAAACCAGATAGTCGGTCGTGGAGCGCGTATCGACCGGCTGACTCTCGCAGCCGCCGGTCAGTACGATGAACAGGCCTAGAAACACGCCCGACAATAGGGCCACAAGTCTGGCACACATCGGTCGATCAATCACAGGAGTCCTCCTGTCACAGGGGTACGCAAGTGGGGATAATACGGCCGGCTGGCGAGTCGGTCGCGCCAGGGAGGCGGGTGTGATCAACATACTAGCAGCAAAACGTCTCAGTGACCCCTCAGGAGTACGCCGTGGACTGACTCTGTCGGCCAGTTCCCCTCGGCAACGTCCCGATTCGGCCTCCCCCGCGAACCAAAAAAAACGCAAGCCACTGATTGACCCCGCTTTGGGCAGCCTCGCAGTATTGTTGATCCCTCCGCCCGCGTCAAGGTCAGGCCAAACAATCGCCTGCCTCTCGCCTGCCTCAGTCAACTCGCTTATCCTGCCTGTGACATGTTCACCGGAATCATACAACATCGGGCCAAACTGGCAGCGGCAACCCGCGTTGCGTTCGGCATGACCCTCGAAATCGATGCCTCCGGCTGGGATCATGCCCCGGCCCACGGCGAGTCCATCTGCGTCAGCGGCGTGTGCCTCACCTGCACCTCTGATCGGGGCATTTTCACCTTTGACGTCATTGCCCAGACCCTCGAGTGCACCACGCTCGGCTCCCTGTCGGTCGGCGATGCCGTCAATCTCGAACCCTGTCTCAGGCCGGATTCCCTGCTCAGCGGCCACATTGTCCAGGGCCATGTTGACGGTGTGGGCACCGTCGAAGATGTCAAAACGGCTGCCGACGAGGTCCGAATCACCATTCGGCCGCCGGAGCACCTCCTCGATTACATCGTCCCCAAAGGCTCCGTCGCCGTGGACGGCGTTTCCATGACGCTGGCTGCCGTCCACCCCGAGACTTTCGAACTCGCACTGATTCCAACGACCCTCGAACTGACCACGCTCGGACTCGTCAAACCCGGGAGCCGTGTCAATCTCGAAACTGATATCCTGGCCAAAACCATCGTCCATCTCCATCGTCGCATGTACGACCAGGAGGATGCCACGGGAGCCGATCATGGCTAACGAAGTCGTCATCGACCGAGTCGACCCCAAAGACGTCGATCTGCTGGCCCACCTCCACAACCAGGTGGTGCGGCCGGCGCGCGAACCCGAGTCGTTTACTCGCCGCTTTCTCGGGCGACACAACGTCCTGTGCCTCGCAGCGCGAGTCGGCAACGAGGCTGCAGGCTTCTACATCGGCTTCGAACTCAAGCCGGCCGTCCACTTTGCGTGGATGGTGTGCGTGATCAAGGAATTCCGGCGTATGGGCGTCGCCTCGCAACTCATGCAGGCGGCTCAGTCCTGGGCCAAAGAGCAGGGCTACATCTCTATCCGCTTTGAATGCAACAACACCCATCGGCCCATGCTCCACTTCGGCATCTCCGAGCACTACGAAATCGTCGGGATTCGATGGGATCCTGATACCGCGCAGAACCTGGTCATCTTCGAGCGGCTGCTCGACCGCATCACGTTCGATTAAGTGAGCGTCGTTCGCGGCTTTGTCCGCCTCACGAGCAGCAGACCAAAAGAAAGACCCACGACGTCTTACACGCCGTGGGTCATCGCTCTTTCACCGCCGCCTCAACCTGCCCCTCTCGCTCGCTTTCTCAGACAAGCGCTGGCTGGCGCTTGCTCCTTCCGACGTCAAGGCCTGCGCTAGAACAACTCCTCGCGCACATCCTCGATCATTCGCTCGACGGCAATGTCCAGTTTCTCTTTGTTCATGTACTCCCCGGAGGCGATCTGTTCCTTGACACGATCGACCAGATCTCGCCTCACCGGATCTCCCTCAGTCAGAACCCGCAGCATGCGTGCCTCCAGCGATAATTCCACTCGATCCGGGCCGGTCCGGCTTCCTGCCGTCGACTCGGCCTGATCGGCTCTATACTTGTGACTGCTGATGCCAGTGTTCGGACCCGACACGCGTGAACCGTGCGCGATCCGTTCCGAACCCACGTTTGCGATGAAATCGGCCATAAGGGGTGAACTCCGTCTGCAAAGCCTGTGCACAGATCATCCGGTTGATGTTGCTGCTGCTGACCCAGACTGCTGCGCTTCGGGCTTGGTTTCAGCCCACAATCAAGCGCATCATGCTGTGCCAGGCACCCAACACCACTCAGGCTTTGCGACCCGCTGCAACCCCTCCTGCCGCGGCCACGTGACCAACGTAGTAGTAGGGCATCTATCGACTGTGATGCCTCCACAACTTGAAGGTTTTCGAAAACCCAGAATTGTACTCAAGTGCTGGAATTACAGAAGGTTATAGGGCATCCCCAAGGCGCCGGAAGCCGTAGGTGACTGTCCTGCAACGGTATACAGCGGAATCTCCACTATGAACCAAACATCCCATTCGAAAACGCACGCCGTTATCCGGACCCTCTTGGGGGTCGTCATTCTCCTGACACTCGTTGCCTGCAGCGGCAATCAGTCTTCAAATCGTGACACAAATTCGTCAAATACTGACTTCCCGGAGTTCGTCGACCCGTTTGACGACACTCAGCAGGCGAACGCGGGCGGTGGAGCCGACGCCGGATCAGGCCGCAACTCAAGCCGACAGAGCAACTCGGCTGACGGCAACACCAACGTATCGTCAATGAATAACTGGTCGATTCTGCTGGCCACCTTTTCCCGTGACCAGCACGAGGAGCAGGCCCAACGAATCAGGCAGGAGTTCATCGAGATTTCCGGTATGAGTGATGCCTGGATTGAATCCACAACCGATCGGTCCGTGCTGCGATACGGCCGCTACGAGTCCTACAGCTCGCGAGCGGCACAGCGCGATCTCGAACGAATCAAGAACGTGGCCATTGGGAGTGCCAGGCCATTTGAGGCTGCATCACTCAGCCCGATCGGTACCGGGGAGGTCATGGGGCACTATCCCCAGTTCAATCTCATCAACGTGCGCGAGCAGTTCCCGAACTATGACGAGATCTACACGCTGCAGATCGGGCGCTATGCCGCCGAGCAGGAGACCACTCGCGAGGAAGCCCAGAAGTTGGCTGAGCAGGCCGTGATGCAGCTCCGTACCACCGGCGAAATGGCCTACTACTACCACGGGCCGCGCATGAGCCTGGTCTGTGTCGGGCTTTTCTTCGGGCCGGTCATCGACCCGGCCATCCAGACCTACACCCCTGAGGTCAAAGCCCTGTGCGCACGATTCCCGAATAACTCATACAACGGCCGGGTGATCAACAGGAAGATGACCCTGTTTGACGGGACCGTCAAAGACCTTGGTCCGGAGCCGAGTTTCCCAGTGGAAGTCCCGCGGAAACAACGGTGATTCCAAATGAGCACGCAGTGATTGCTGCGCTCTATCGCCACCGCTCATTGCGAAGCCGTGGCCCCTGTTCGGTCTGATCGATACTGAAGCGCAACTGGGGCGCCAGTTTGGCCCATCTGGCACCGATCAGGTGTTCCATGTGCCCCTGATATTGACAGAACACGACCTCGATCCCGCGGATTGATGGGGTCTTTCCCACCGACAGCAAGACCGCACCGATCGTGCCGGCATGGACCATGCCACGACTCTTCAGGCCGATTCCGCTGCGGCTCACGTTCAGTCCGTGCAGCATGACCGGCGGCTGCGGGATGTCGTTGAGGATCCACGAGACTTCGATGTTCCCGTTGTACGCAAAGCGCTCGTGGGAACGCTGTGAGATTACCTCTTCAGGGGACAGACCCGCTCCCCCGCCTGAAGGAATGTCATGTTGGTCCGGACTCATGCCGCACATCCCCTATATCGGACCTTCTCGATGCACTTCCACACCTGTCAAAGGCAGGTGACCTGGTTACAAATCGGCATGTCACAGAGCCGGAATTAGCCCTCACATCACATAAATGGTACCAGGGGCAGCACCTTCCTCAGGAGCAGAACGCGATTCGTGACTCGTTCCGCCCATCCCGGCTCAGAGGGCGGTTTCAGTTGAGCAATCACGCCCAAGCGGTCCTTGTGCAAGCCTCGGCGTAGGTTGCAGATGAATGATGGCCCGGTAACCCTGGTTCTTCCGTGCTCCGGTTGGCCGCACACTGAATCAGGCTTACCCTCATAACCTGTCGCCCTCCCCGGTGTTTACGAAAGGCTGGTCCGGCATCATGAACCTTGATCAAGCACGGCAACTCATGCACGAATGGGTCGAAAGCGAAGCCCTGCGCGTGCATATGGAGACCGTTTCAGCCTGTTGTGCAGCGTATGCCGCTGCGAATGCTCCCGATGAGACCGAGATCTGGGCGGTGGCCGGCCTGCTTCACGACATGGACTACGAAAAGCACCCGACGAGGGAAGAACATCCATTCGTCGGGGTCAAGACTCTGGAGCAACTCGACGTCGATCCGCAGATCATCCGGGCCATCCTCGGGCACGCCTCCTATACCGGTGTGCCACGCGACACTGATCTGGCCAAGACACTCTTTGCCGTTGATGAGTTGGCAGGGTTCATCGTGGCCTGTGCCAAAGTGCGACCGAATGGGATCTCGGATCTGGCTGCCAAGAGCGTCAAGAAAAAACTGAAGGACAAGCGATTTGCTGCAGCCGTGAGCCGTGAGGAAATAGAACAAGGAATAGCCGAACTCGGCGTGGATCGTGATGAACATATCACGTTTTGCATCCAGGCCATCAGAAACGAGGCCGAGCGCCTGGGCCTGTGACTCAATTGTGGTCCCATGCCACCCCCCCTCCAGATGTGATTACGAGAGAAGATGTCGTATGATACGAAGCCATGCATTGTCCATTGCGGTCCTGCTCCCAGTCCTGACACTGCCGCTGTACGCTCAGCAGCCCGAATCGTCCTCGGGACAGCAGCAGACGCCGCCGCCTGCGGTCGTTGCCGATGGGCCTGCGGCAGCGGCTTTGCGCAAGGCGGATACAGCGATCCATGACGTGAAGGCCATGCAGTACGACTTCAACTTCTCGGCACTCAGTTCGAACCCGATGATGCCCGAGTTCAAACTGAAGGGGGCGACCAAGTTTGTCCGCGGCACTGATCTGTTCGACAGCATGATCCGGATCAAATCCGAAATGAAGGTGCCGGCCGAAGTGATGCCGGAAGCCCTCAAGGACATGGATACCTTCACGCTCGAGATCGTCAGCGACGGGACGACGGCCAACATCGTCGATTCGATGCAGAAGATCCATGTGTATGCTCCGACAAACGGGGACGGCAAGATGCTGCTGCGGCAGACTGACGTCCTGTTCATGCGCGAGTTCCTGACCGACAATCCCTTCGGGGCCGAACTGGCCGGCACGCTCACCCTCCAGGACCCGCAGGAAGTCAATGAAGTCGCCTGTGATGTGATCCATGTGGATTACGGTGACGGGATCAACAAGGCAACCTGGTACTTTGGCCGCGACGATCAGCTCCCACGCAAGGTCGAGCGCGTCAGCAGTCAGCAGAATATCACGCAGACGCTCACGCTCACACTGGCGAAACTCGACACGTCCGTCGAACTCACGAAAGACGACTTTCAGGTGGTGACCCCTGACGGGTATCGGAAAGAGGAGTTCAAGGCTCCGCCGCAAGGCATGCGCCAGGGGCCGCTGGCCGTCGGCTCGGTCGCCCCGCTATGGGAACTGAAGGACGCCGAAGGGAAGGCCGTTGACCTTGAAGCGCTGAAGGGCTCGATCGTGCTGCTCAACTTCTGGGATACCTCCAGTAAGCAGGACATGCAGGGCCTTGAAGAACTCACTGAGTTCTTCAAAGACGACAAGCGCATCGCGGTCTATTGCATCAATGCGTGGGAGGATGACCCGGCCAAGGCCGTCGAGTACTTCAAGGAGCACGAGTACTCCTGTGGCCTGCTGTTGGGCGGGGATGACGTGGCCGATGCCTACGGCGTCTCCGGCATACCAACGTACTACCTGGTCGGGCCGGACGGCAAAGTCCTCTACCGCGAGATCGGTGCGAATCCTGAGGCCGAAAAGACGCTGATGGAACTGATCGCCAAGGAACTCGCGAAACTCGATCAATAAAGAGGTGGGGGGGCGGAGAAGGCTGTGGGGGGTGTGCGACTCGCCCGCCGACAGCCTGCGATCGACTCAGCCGACCCGAGCACTCATCACTCGCCCAGGATCACCTTGATCCGATCCAGGACGTCTTTATCCAACTCGACGCCGGCCGCTTTGACATTCTCTGCCAACTGCTCCGGGCGCGTGGCCCCGACGATGCAACTGCTCAGTTCCGGGCGCCTGAGACACCAGGCCAGTGCCAACTGCGACACTCGAATCCTCATGCCGTCTGCCAGTTTCGACAACCGGCCGACGATCTCCAGATTCTCGGCCGTCAGCACTTTCTCCATCCATTGCCCCAGATTCCCATCCGCCGCGCGCGACCCGGTCGGGGGCTGATGTGCCGGGGCGTACTTCCCGGTCAACACCCCCTGGCTCAGCGGGCTGTATGCCACGACGCCCAGCCCGAGTTGTCGGCATGTCGGCAGGACCTCGGCCTCTGACTGACGCTGGAGCATGTTGTACTGCGGCTGGTTTGATCGCGGGCGATGCCAGTCGTGCTCGTTGCAGATTTCGACCGCCTGCCGAATCTGGTCGGCCGACCACTGGCTGACCCCCCAGTACAGCACCTTGCCCTGCACCACGAGGTCATTCATGGCCCGGCAGGTTTCGACCAGCGGTGTGTTCTCATCAAAACGATGGCACTGGTACAGGTCGATGTAGTCCGTCTGCAACTGCGCCAGCGAGCGATGACATTGTTCGAAAACGTGCTTCCGCGACAATCCCCGATCATTGACCCCTTCGAACGGGTGGTTGCCGTATGGGAAGTAGACCTTTGTGGCCAGCACATAGGTGTCCCGGCGAAAGCCCTGGAGGCTGGTTGCCAGAATCCGTTCCGTCTCGCCGTTGCCGTAGACGTTGGCTGTATCAAAGAAGTTGATTCCGCTCTCATAGGCTGTCCGGACCAGTTCGTCCGAGGTCGATTGGCTGACGCGTTTCATCGTCAGCCAACTGCCATAGCCGACCACTGAGACCTGTAATCCGCAATTCCCCAGGCGACGATACTGCATGGCGCTCGATCTTCCTATTGCTGAATACACCGTTTGGTTTCAATCGTAGGCCGGCACAGCGTCGCGTCTTGGTTTCCGACGTGCTGCGTCCGTGAGGGAGCGGGCTCCAGCGCCGTGTACCGGCCCTTCTACTCATCATTGACCACAAAAAAAGGAAGTGCCGCACTTGTTGAACAAGTACGGCACTTCCAAAGTCTATGAACTCAATCCGAAACCCTGTCGCAGCCCGTCTCAGCCGCTGATCATGGAAGGGACGCCTGTTCGCACCGGTTCAGCAGGCTGACCCCGCAACAGAGGAGTCCGGATTGTGGAGCAATCATGTCGCGCGTCGTGCGTCACTCATCGACGACGACGGAAGCCGCCGATCGCCAGGCCGGCACCCAGCAGCACCAACGCGCCGGGAGTCGGGACATTAGCCTCGCCCGGCGTGTCATCGCCATCAGTCGGATCAAACTGGCCGATGTTCCAGTCGCCGGTCCCGTTCGGATACCGGTAGATGTGGCCGGGAACGTAAGAGCCATCGGGACCGATTGTGTTGTCACCGTAGTACTGATCGCCACTGCCTGGGGTCTCAACAAACGCGATCGAGTCGACCCATGCGTCCCACGGGGTGACATCCAGCACGCCGTCATCATCAGTATCCAAGTCCATGTCCTTTGTGCCGGTGAAGTTCCTCAGCAGGACATGGGTGACGTTGTCGCTGTTCTCGAAATTCAGCTCATTGTCAGGAACCAGCAAATCTGCCGGAGCACCAAACGGATCGTCCTCCTCGGCTGTAAGGAAGTATCCATCGGCTGCTATGGCATAGCCGGTCAGTTCAAGCACTGACTCAACCCAACCTGACCCACCGCTGCCGTCTCCGATGACGATGTACCACAGGCCGTCAAGCGACTCGCCCGCGTTTCCGGCCAGCTCAAAGTATTCGTCGACGTCGGACCCGCTTTGGTCGATCCGAATCTCGTTGAGCATCACATCGGCACTCGCAACGGCGCTGAACATGAACGCTGCCGCAAATCCCAACCCTGTCAGTGCATTCCTTCTCATCCGATCCTCCGTCCTTCTACGTTCTCAGATCTCACTTCATCAACCACGCGTATCTGAGTAGATCTCGATGTATTTCGTCATTATTCAAATCAAACACGACGCTCACCGACGGCCACAATGCAACCGCATCCATGCCGCTCTTGGTGAGGTACAACGCTTCCATCATGTACAGGCTATCAGGCCCCTCCGAACGGACCGATCGCCGAGAATCAACCTACTGTAGCCAACTGGCATCTGTTGGCAACCGTACAATTGCCAAGATTGACCGAAACATTCTGCAAACAGATGGCTTACAGCATGCCCGGCCTTTGCCCTGATGCCCGGTTCTACCCAGTATGACACACCCGCCTCCCAAACCAGATCGCAGTGCCAACCCGCTCGAACCGCACAACCTTCTGCGGGCCTACAGCCTCGGTGCGTTTATGATGGCTGACCCCGATACCGGCTCCCACAACTTCTACTGCTGTGACCCCCGGGCCGTCCTGCCGTTCCATGCGTTTCACTGCCCCCGCTCATTGCGCAAACTGATTCGTCGCAAACACTTTCAAATCAGGTCGAATACGGCATTTTCCCAGGTCATGCGACACTGCTCACGCCCGCGCCGGGCGGATGACCAGCCCTGGATCAGCCCGCAGATGATTGCTGCCTACTCCACGCTCCACGATCTCGGCTTTGCCCATTCGATCGAGGCCTATCTCGGGGACACGCTCGTGGGGGGGATCTACGGCGTGTCCATCCATGCTGCCTTCTTTGCCGAGTCCATGTTCTGTCTGCCTCAGCGTGGCGGGTCCAATGCCTCCAAAGTGTGTCTGGCTGCCCTCGTCTCCCATCTGCGCAACCGGCACTACCTGCTCCTGGATGTCCAACTGGCGAACCCGCATACCGAGCAGTTCGGCGTCGTCAACATCAGCCATGCCGACTTCACCCAGCAACTCCAAAACGCGCTGGCAGCCACCAACGTCTGCTGGTATCCGTTCCCCTCCGACGAGCCGCGACCGTGATGGACCGGGCTTCTCTCATTGTGCTTCACCCATACCCGCTTGCTGAGACGCGCGGCTCATATGGATAAGCGACTTCTGTGAGAGAGCGGCCTTGCGATCACCCCGCGTTTCATCATTCGTACCCCAACTCGCGCAGCATCCCTCCGGCTGCCTCCTCGAACCGCCGTCGGGCCCGTTCGTCAAACATCTCCCTCCAATCGCCCACCACACCCTTGCGGAAATGTGAGCCGGTGTCTTCCTGGCCCGGCTGCCTGCCCCCGCTCAGGCGCGAAAATGATCCGGCTGCCACGCACTGTGTGACATCATCGTCACCGGCAGCCAGCCCGAGGAAGTCGAGCAGCCCTTTCACCACGACGCTGGGCTCGGTCTGCAGTGCTTCGTACCGCACTTCATGGATTCGATCCGGGTGCATCTGAGCAAACTCCTGTGCTATTCGGATGTACCGCACCCAATGGTGCTCGCCGAAGTAGGCTGCGTAGTCGGCAAACGTCGGGAACTGCTGCCGAAACTGGGCAGACCCTCGCGTCACATTGTGATGCCATCCTGACACAGCCCCGTCGCGCCCATCCCGGATGACATGGACAAACTTCGCCTGTGGGAAGACGTCCATCAGGAGGGGCATACTCAGGACATGCTCGGGCGTCTTTTCCCCGATATGGGTCAGATGTGCGAGCCGGTCGCCGGCCCACTTGGCAAACACGACACACAATGCCGACCGGCCGACTGACAGGAAGTCCTCTTTTTCGAGGGTCGTGCTGATCGTGTCTCCCGATGCACCGCGGACCTTGTGGCCGGTGTTGAACTGCTCCATCATCTTCCCGATCGGGGCCAGCACGAGCTTGATGAACCGCCCTTCCCCCCAGCAGCCGGCCGATTCATGGCCGTTGAGCAACTCCTGTGCCCAGGTCGTCCCCGACTTCTGGCACCCGACGACGAAGAAGATCTTTTTGGCCATCACCTGTGCCACCACTTCGTGTGACGTTGTCTTCACTGCCCCGGCACATACGGTCATCATCGATTCGAACCTCCGGTTCACGGGTGGCACGAGTACAGTCAGGGGACCCGTGTCCTCTGCCCCGTTGCGAGTGGCGTTCGTCCCCTCTCTCCCCCCAGCGCGAGAGTGGCCGGGGGTGAGGGCCTCATCCTGCTGCCGGAAGCGTATCCCACCGGCAAACACCCTGCTTCCACGCCCGTTCTCTTCCCTTTGCCATCCCCACGCGTCAATAATCTCATCATCAGCATTTCGTCCAACTTCCCTGTACTGATTACCACAGGAATCTCAATCTCATGACTCCCCCCCTCACCCTCGTCGAGAAGATTGCCACTCAATACGCAGTGGGACTGAACGCCGGCTCCGAGTTCGCCCGCCAGGGATCGATCGTCACCATTCGGCCGAAGCACATCATGACCCACGACAACACGTCGGCCGTCATGTCCAAGTTCAAGTCCATCGGTGCTGCCCGGGTGCACGATCCATCGCAACCGGTCTTTGCGATCGACCACGACATCCAGAACACGACGCCGGAGAACCTCGGCAAGTACGCCCGGATCGCACAGTTTGCACGCCAACAGGGCATCGACTTCTACCCGGCCGGCACCGGCATCAGCCACCAGGTCATGGTCGAGTACGGCTACGTCACCCCCGGGTCCATGTGCGTCGGCAGTGACTCGCATTCGAACATCTACGGGGCGCTCAATGCCCTGGGGACGCCGGTGGTCCGTACCGATGCTGCCTGCATCTGGGCCGTCGGCACCACCTGGTGGAAAGTCCCGCCGGTCGCACGTGTCACTCTGACCGGTTCCCTCCAGCCCGGTGTTGTCGGCAAGGATGTCATCATCACGCTGTGCGGCCTGTTCAATAACGACGAAGTGCTCAACATGGCCGTTGAGTTCACCGGCCCGGGACTGGCATCGCTCACGATGGACCAGCGACTCAGCATTGCGAACATGACGACGGAGTGGGGGGCACTGGTCGGCCTGTTCCCGTTTGATGACGTCCTGCGTGATTTCCTGTACGACCGTGCCGACGTCTTTGCCAAACGGGGCGATGATCCAGCGAAGTACTCGCGTGCCGACGTCGACGCTTGGTACGAGAGCCGAGTCGAAGCCGATGCTGATGCTCGGTATGCGCTTGATTTGACGCTTGATCTGTCCACGGTGATCCCACATGTCTCCGGGCCGGACCATGTGAAGGTCATGCATGCACTGCCCGAGATCGAAGCGAAACGGATTGCCGTCAATCGTGCGTACTTGCTCAGTTGCGTCAATGCCCGGACTGAAGACCTTGCGGATGCGGCTGCGGTATTGAAGGACAAGAAGGTGGCCGAGGGTGTGACCCTGTATGTTGCGGCCGCCTCGACGGAGGTGCTTGATCGTGCCGTTGCAGATGGGACATGGAAGACGCTTCTTGATGCCGGGGCCGTGCCACTGCCGCCCGGATGCGGGACCTGCATCGGCCTGGGGCAAGGCACGCTTGAACCTGGCGAAGTGGGGATCAGTGCGACAAACCGGAACTTCAAGGGCCGCATGGGTTCTCGTGATGCCGAGGCCTATCTCGCCAGCCCGGCTGTTGTCGCTGCCTCTGCCGTAGCCGGCTACATCTGCGCACCGACCACCTTCGACAATACGAAACCGGCATATTCCATCGACACGCCTGCTGCTTCACGCGATGATGCGGCATCCACATCTGAAACCGAGATCCTTGAAGGATTCCCGTCGCAGGTGACCGGCCGGGCTCTGTGGCTGCCGGTCGATAATCTGAACACCGATGGCATCTACTCCGGCAAGATGACGTATCGCGACAACGTGACCCCCGAAGAGATGGCCGACGCTGCCATGGAAAACTACGACCCGAACTTCAAGACTGTTTGCCGGCCCGGTGACATCGTCGTCAGCGGCAGCAACTTCGGCACCGGGTCCTCCCGTGAGCAGGCAGCGACCTGCCTTGCCCAACGCGGCATCCCTTGTGTCATCGCAGCATCATTCAGCGAGACCTATGCCCGCAACGCGTTCAACAACGGCTTCATCGTCCTCGAATGCGCTGCGCTTTCCGAGTACCTGCGCACGAAGTATGCTGCTGTGACTGACGCAGCAACGATTGCCGGGCCGAAGATCACGATTGACTATCAGCGCTCGACCATCACGTGTACCAATGAGAATGATGGTTCATCGCAATCCTTCACCTTCCCTCCCCTGAGCCCCACGGCACAGCAACTCGTCATCGCCGGCGGCGCCGAGAACCTAGCGCGCAAGCAACTGGATCAATAACGCGATACGTGAGCCCCCGGCTCCGCCGGGTGGGGGGCGGACGATGCGACTCCCGGTACGTCAATCTCCCGATCGGCACCACGGATCACCCCGATACACAAACAACCGGACAGTTCCGCCACCTCCGACGGAACTGCCCGGTCCTGATTCGTGCATTTACGATTCGTCCCTGACGCTTAGTCTTCGACGGCACCGGTATGGCCGAGCACGGCGACGTGCTCCAGCACCTTGTCCACCAGGCCGTATTCGATCGCCTCATCACTGCTGAGCCATTTATTGCGATCGCAGTCCGCTTCGATCGATTCATACGACTTGCCGGTAAACGCCGACAGTCGGCGGTACAACAACTCACGCAATCGCAGCATCTCTTTGGCTTCGATTTCGAGGTCGGTTGCCTGGCCTTCCATGATGCCGCCGATCAACGGCTGGTGCAGCAGGATCCGTGAACTGGGAAGACAGAACCGTTTGCCGTGCGTCCCGCCTGCCAACAGGACTGCGCCCATCGACGCGGCCTGTCCGATGCAGTAGGTGGCTACATCGCAGGGGATGAACGTCATCGTGTCCAGTATGCCGAGGCCGGCCGTTACTGACCCGCCGGGCGAGTTGATGTACACGTGAATGTCCGACTTGGCATCCTCATTGGCGAGGAACAGCAACTGGGCAATTACGAGGTTCGAGGTGTCATCGTCGATCCCGCCGCCGATGAAAATGATGCGGTCCTTGAGCAGGCGCGAATAGATGTCATATGCCCGCTCGCCGCGACCCGATTGTTCAATAACCATCGGAATCAGGTTACTCATGGTATCAATCTCACATTCAGTCAGTTCATGTGTCTGGATATCAGCAACGCGTGTCGTCAGGCTTCGAGTCTGCGTTACGACTCGACCTTTTCCTTGATCGCATCAAACGACAGGACCTCATCCACCAGCCCGTAGGCCTTGGCTTCCTCGGCCGTGAAGTACTTATCACGTTCCGAGTCGCGCAGCACCTCATCGGCGGTGTGATTGCTGTGGCTTGCCAGGATCTCGGCGAGCATCTGCTTGCTCTTGAGGATTTGCTCGGCCTGAATCCGAATGTCCTCGGCCTGCCCGCCGACCCCGCCCAGCGGCTGGTGAATCATCACCTTGGCATGCGGCAGCATGTAGCGCTTGCCCTTTGCGCCGGAGGCAAGAATGAGGGAGGCCCCGGAGTACGCACGCCCGATGCAGTAGGTGGCCACATCTGCTGCGAGGAACTGCATCGTGTCGTACAGCGCGAGGGTGTCGTCCACGGTCCCGCCGTGGCTGTTCACATACAGGTTGATGTCCTGGCCCTTTTTCTGATTGTCCAGATAGAGCAACTGCATCATGACCCGAGCAGCGGAGGCATAGTTGATCTCCCCGATGAGGAAGACGACGCGGTTTTCGAGCAGCAACTCATCGATGGTCATTTCGCGAGTGCGCTGGTAATGCACGTTCTGATTCCGGGTTGGCCGGGGCTCAGACGCCAGTTCATCACTCAGACCTGCGAGTCGTAGATGTTCCAGATTCACTCCATCATCCCTTCGCGTGGCGGTTTTCTGATCTGTAACTGTATCAATCACAGCAACTTCCGTGCTGTACCCCCGTGCGGAAGCATGGGTTCAGACAGCCGGTACGCATCATGATATACCGATAACCAAGCAGGTCGGATCGGCAATCACATCCCTGAACATGCAATCGGCTCAACCCCACCCCTGAATCAAGCCCACAGACCGCGATCCGTCGGCTTTCTTGACCGGTATGCCGTTTCGCATTTAGAACGGGAACGACAGCCCGGCATAGAAGAACACCGAGTCACGGCCCGGATTGTCATCCTGACCCCGGACTCTGGCATTTGACATGTGATGCCAGCGCACCCCGGTCATCAGACGTTCCGGCCCGTCGCCGAGAGCCAGGCTGAGCCCGGCCCCTGCCTGCGGGGTCAGGTTGTAGTTCGTCCCGCCGTAGGGCACCTCGGTGGAGGCCAGCAGCACGCCGGCCCCGGCATCGGCATACAGCGACCACCGCTCTTTGGACAGGAAGTGCCAGCGGAACAGCAGGTTCACATTGCCGGCCACGCCGTCACTCGAACCCGGTCGGCCATCCTGTTCATTCAGGTAGATGCCGGTGGCCTCGAAGTCGACGCTGAAGTCGTCGGCCAGGAAGTGCGAGGCAGCAAAGATGGCATGATACTGCTCGCCGTCACGACGCAGGTCGATGCCTGCCCCGCCATACACGGCCCATCGCCACGATCCCTTCGACCCGAACGCCGGGGGTGGGGCTGACTCCGTCGCCTCATCGACGATGTTTGCCTCGTCGGCCGGTTGTTCTGCAAGGTTCGGCTCGATCGATGGCAGCATTGGGAATGCTGATCGCACCGTGCCGAACGCACCCGAGGAGGATGTGCCGGGGTGTTCGGCACAGACCTGGTTGACGCCGACGCATGCGAGGATGCCCCAACACAGAATCGTCATTGCTGCCGGGCGCCCCGGCCCGAAAGCCCATCCACTACCTTGGTTCATCAAAGCACACTCCACCTACAAAGACAGGATTCTTGCCACGTTCATTTATATGGATCAAAGTGGGCAGTGCCACTTCTGCATTCGTATATTCCAAAGCCCTCAGTCCATGTTCCTGCAACAAAACGAGATGAGGGCGAGTGACCATCATCACTCGCCCTCGCTCAATTGGCTCGTCCGTTGAGACAGGTCGTCTGTCGGCCTTACATGGCGAGGAGACCGTTTGCCTGCAGGTACTCAACGCACGCCTTGACTTCGTCATCGAGCGACAGTTCCGAGGTATCGAGAACCATCTCCGGTGTCAGCGGCTCTTCATAGGGATCATCGATGCCCGTGAATCCCTTGATTTCGCCTGCACGTGCCTTCTTATACAGACCCTTCGGATCACGTTCTTCCGCCACGTCGAGCGGAACCTTGACATAGACCTCGACGAACTTCAGGCCTTCGGCGTCGCAGAGTTTCCGGGCTGCATCACGGTCTTCGATGTACGGGCTGATGAAACTCGAGAGCGTCACGATCCCGGCATCGGCAAACAGTTTTGCCACTTCGCCGATTCGACGGATATTCTCGGTTCGATCCTCGGCAGAAAAGCCCAGGTTCTTGTTCAGGCCCATGCGAATGTTGTCGCCGTCGAGCCGATAGCAGTGCTTGCCCATGTTCACCAGGGCCGACTCGAGCGCACAGGCAATGGTCGACTTGCCGGACCCGGACAGGCCGGTGAACCACAGGACGCATCCCTTCTGGCTCAGTGATTTGAATCGCTCGTCACGCGAGACTTCGCCCTCGTGCCAGTGAATGTTCGTTGCTTTTTGTTCCGCCATCATCATCAGATTCGCTCCGCTTTTCGTGTCTCAAGGCCTGCACACGCAGGCTCCATCATGATTCTGTTTCAATCGTCCAGCCGACGCCGGCCCGGAAGGGGGGGACGGTAGGCGCATACGTATTCGAAGAAAAACAAGGCCGATCCCCCACCCTGCTCACTCCACAATCGGGTCCAGAGGACGCAATCTCAAGATGACCGGCGAGCCGAAGGGCGGCATCACCGCTGCATTCGGGACCCACTCCGGGGCCGAAATATCCTCTGCATCCGGTACGACGCGGGACCACCCGAGCATCTCGTCGCCGAACGTCACAATCCCTACGACCGACCCTGATACGTCAGCGATATACCGCTCACGCCCGGTATAGTCGGTGAACATGCCCGAGCCGCCGAAGACCCAGCCGACCTCGGCCGGCAGCGGTTTCCCGCTGTGATAGTCCATGACCCACACGCTGGCCGGCACCTCCAGCACGATCACGGGATCCGGAAACCACCCCAGGCTGCTGCCGGGCCGTACCGGGATGCGGTATACCACATTCACGGCCACGCGGGGCCCGACCGGCGGCTGCTCGTCAAACCCGAGGAGCATTCCAGACTCGTCCGCCCGGGGCGTCCACCTCCCCGGCTTCCCAGGCTCCAGGCCCAGCAACAGCAGGCCGGCATGAATCCGGCTCGGCAGCCCTTTGACATACACAACCGACTCGTGCTCCCGAGTCCCCAGTGTACAGGCAACCTGCTCCAGCCACCCTCCCCGCACGCCGGACATCGCGTCAACATCGACGTACTGCCGATCCAGATCGACGGTTACGCCCGGCCACTGGACTCGACCGCCTGGGTCAGTCTCCTGTTGAGCAGGGGGGGCGCACATCGCTGCCATGAGCACCAGGCACAATGGTCTGAGCATCACGAACATTGGCCCGCTCACCCTTCCTGCAACCGTGCCCTCGATCCACCTGCCAAATGAGGCCGGAATATGGCGTCGGGGGGGGCCGGTCGGTCATCATTGGTCTTTAGCGGGTCGAAGCCGAAGTCCGGGTGGACTCGTACTTCTCAAACAGCCTGAGCAGTTCCTTGGCAGTTGTGGTTTCATAGGCCGCTTCGCGAAATGCCTCGATGGACATCAATCGGCTGATCGCTGCGAGCGTCTGGATGTGCTCACTCGTTCGATCCAGGGGGCTGAGCAGGAGGAACACGAGCCGGACCGGCTGGTGGTCAATGGAGTCGAACTCGATCGGCTCTGCCGGCTTGCCCACGGCCAGCATCAACTGGTCACACGCATCAGACTTGGCGTGCGGGATGGCCAATCCCTGGCCGATTCCCGTCGTTCGCGTCTGCTCTCGAGCCCAGACGGCCTGGCTGACCGCAGCCTCGTCCTTCAGCCCCCCTGATTCAGCCAGTTTCGACACTAACTCGTTGATGACGCCGCGCTTGTCGGCACTCTCCAACGGGACCTTGATTCGATCAGTCTTAAGGAGTTCGAGCAGATTCATTGCGCATACAACGTTCCGTACAAGGGTCAATGGCCGCTCAGGCCGCTTGTCTCAATCCGCGTCCCCACCACACCTGCCGTTTACCGCAAGACGGCATAATAGGCCCCATCACAGTACGCTGTGGGACAATCACCAGGCAGACCGTGCGGCCTCGTCTGGCATTCCCGTGCCACTTCCAGCCTGTGCAAGCCCCCGATATGTCGCGCCTGTCTCCCGTTTTCCTCCGATTCCAGACTGCAGGTACTGTAAACCAGCGTCCCACCCGGGGCCAGCAAGCGGATGGCATTGACCAGAATCTGGCGCTGCAGCCCCACCAGCGAACGGAGACTGGTCTCATCAATTCGGTAGCGGGCCTCAATCCGGCGGGCCAGCACACCGGTGTTGGAACACGGGACATCTGCCAATACGACGCGAGCCTGACCCTCAAACCCATCCAGATCATCGGCGGTTCGCACCTCGCAGCGGTCCCCGCCTTCCATCGCTTCTGCCATCAGGTGCAACTGGTCGATCCGTTCCTCCTGGACCTCGACGGCCAGCACACGCGCACCCGGGAATCTCGCTGCCAACTGCCGCGTTTTCGTTCCCGTGCCGGCACACAGATCAACGACCAGGTCCCCCGGTTCAACCTCGAGTCCGGCCGTCCCTTCTGCGACGGCTTTCCATGATGACGGGTCCTGCACCCACATGGTCCCGCCCGTCGAATCGAGCGTCGTCCCCAGTGATCCCGATGCCCCGCTCCACACGCCGAATCCCGGAAGCTGGTGGGGGCGCACGTCATTTCCCGAACCGTTTGATGTGTCACAACGCACAATGACCGGCGCATGCACAAGGCCGTGCAGTGCGTGCTCGGCTACCTCTCGGCGGGATGAGCCGGTTGACTGCCAACGGTGCAGGAGCCAGTCCGGGCAACTGCAGACAGCTGCCAGCCGCTCAAGTCGATCGGTGGGCAGGACCGTCGGGTCCGTCAATCGCAGGATACTGCCGTCAGATCTTGGCACCAGGGGATCACCGGACGATTGCATCATGAGATCGATGACCGGCTGCCCGTGTTCCGAGGTCCGGCCGGTGGTGTTCGTGTCAGGCGCAGCCAGTGCGAGCGAATCCGGCAACTCACCTCGCAAATCAATCATTCGGTGCAGGACCGCGTTGACGAGTTTCCCAGCCCCCGGCCGAATGCGCTCTTTGGCCCATTGGACTGCTTCCGATACCACGGCATGGTCCGGCAGATGGTCCATGAAGAACACCTGGCAGGCCCCGACCAGCAGCACCGCCTGCATCCCCGGCTCCATTTCCCGCAGCCCACGCTTGAGCCGGGCGTTGAGCAGGCACTCGAGGGTCAGCCAGCGGCGAACGGTCTCCTGATACAGCGCGCGTGCCGCTCTTCGGTCGCGAACGTCTGCCAGCGCCGATTCGATGCCGCCCATCCCGTGCGGGTTCAAGTCCGGCCAGCGCCTGACCTGCCGGGCGACGGCCTGAATCACATATGAGCGTGCATCACGCATCCAGAGAGCTCCTCAATCGGTACTCGGTCACAATCCCTCACCACCCACATCCCCCCAGACAGCCCGGTGATGTGCTGCCTTGAGCATATCGCCGAGCGAGTGATTTCTCATTGATGTCGTGCATGAATTAGTCGTGTCTCAGGGCCACGATCGGGTCCATCTGGGCCGCAACATTGGCCGGGTACATGCCGAAGATGATCCCGACGCCGCAGGCCACGGCAAAGCTCACGAGGATGGACCAACCGGTGATCATGGTCGGGAAGAGCCGTGCCGTCGTCTCGAACTCGCGCAGCGCCATCGCGCAGCCGGTTCCGACTCCGATCCCGATCACGCCGCCCATCAGCGACAAGACGCCCGTTTCGACCAGAAACTGGGAGATGATGTGATGACGGGTTGCCCCGAGTGCTCGCCGAATCCCGATCTCCCGGGTGCGCTCGGTGACCGAGGCGAGCATGATGTTCATGATGCCCGTGCCGCCGACCACGAGCGCGATGGCCGCAATGGCCAGCATGACGTTGGACCAGGTCCGTGCCATGCGCTTGGCGTTCTCGATCAACTCATAGGGCACGATGACTTCAACATCATCGCGGTCCGGCCGGGTTTGCCCGATTTCGATGACGCGTTCGGCCACTTTTGAGCCCGGGACGACGTTTTCCACATGGCCGAAGGAGACATACACCTCGCTGAGTTCGATGGCCGTATTCTCACGCGAGCCGGAAGATCGCTTCATGATCAGGTCGCCGAACGAGCCTTCGGCGGTGGTCATCGGAATGTGGACGTCACGGTTCAGATCACGCCCGACGAGTGCTGAGCCTGCCCCGCCCGCCAGCCCGATCGGTGCCAGGACCCCGACGACGCGAAAGGACTTCGAATCGACACGGATCGTCTTGCCCACGGGGTCTGACAAGGGGAACAGTTGGCGAGCCACCATGTGCCCGATGACGCAGACTGATGACATTTCCTCGATGTCGGCCTCGGTCAGGTAGCGCCCGCGGGCGACATTAAAGTTCGCACAGTGGGGCAGATCGGGCGTCGTGCCGTAGGTCTGACTGCCCAGTTGGCGGGTGTCGTGGCTGATGGTCGAGCCGACGAGTTTCATGGGCACGATGTAGTCGGCCACGCCGTTAAACGTCTCACGCAGCCGATAGTGATCGCGTCGGGTGAGGCCGTAGGCATTGATCCAGCTCGTATTGCTGTTCTGCCCGCCGAGCATTGAGGCATCTTCAGGCGGCTGGACGGATCGCAGGATGACGTTGCGTGCTCCCAGAATCTCCAGTTGCTCGAGGGCCTGGACTTTGGCCCCTTCGGCAATTGCCATCATCAAGATGACGGCTGCGATGCCGAGGATGATGCCCAGTGCCGTCAGAAACGATCGCAGCATGTGCAGCCGCAGGTTCGTCA
This sequence comes from Planctomycetota bacterium, assembly GCA_013112555.1. Taxonomy (GTDB): domain Bacteria; phylum Planctomycetota; class Phycisphaerae; order Phycisphaerales; family UBA5793; genus PNC21. The sequence goes on from JABFGK010000001.1 coordinate 289,653, forward strand.
GACCGAGTCGCATTGTCTCAAGCAGAAAGCCCATAGCGTCCATACACCTCTACCCGCCCCCCTCGTGTCATCAGGCCCGTCACTGCGGAAAAACTCGCCCATTGTACCGGGCTCGGTTGCCCGTGTTCAGGTTGAAAAGGGGTCGGGAGTCGTTTCCACGAGAAACGACTCCCGACCCCTTTTCGTCCTCCAGCGTCGTCCTTCTGTCCCCTTTTTTACCCCATCCAGCCGGATTTGGGGCCCATCTGACCCTCGCTTTGCGGTACCATGTGCTGGGTGATGTCTCGGATCAGAACAGAAGGAGCCGAAAGATGGGTCGCAATGGGCATTCTCGCAGCAATACGGGTTGGATAGGACGCACAGCGTACCTGGCCTCAGCCATCGCGCTGATGACGGCAGCCGGTGCCGTGGCACAGGACATGTCGCAGGATCAACCGGTGCCGGAACCATATCCGACCCGGATTGACGGCTACCAACTCGTGCGGGTCTGGATCGATCAGCCGTCCGACATGCGGATTGTCGATCGGCTCACGGACGATATCTGGTCGCACCATGTCGGCCCGGACGGGGCGATTGACATTCTCGTGTCACCCGAACAGATGACCCTGCTGGGTCAATCCAGGTTGCCGGCGGTTGTGCTGAATGATGACGTGCAGGCACTCATTGATGCCGAGTGGGCCCGTTTGCATTCGCCGACGCGAGTCGGGCACGACGGCGGGCAGTCCATCTTGGGCGACGACTGGTATCTCGACTTCAAGACCTACGACGAGGTGATGGCCTATCTCGATGAGCTGGCAGCGCGCAATCCTGATATCGCTACGGTTGTCGAAATCGGTACGTCGATCGAAGGGCGGCTGATGAAGGGGATCGAGATTCGCGGGCTCAATGCGTCGGCGAACTGCGAGGAAGTGCTGTTCAACGGGAACCAGCATGCGCGCGAATGGGTCACGCCGATGTCATCGACCTACATTGCCGAGCAACTGATCGACGGCTATGGGGTCGACCCGGATCTGACGGCGATTGTCGACACCTATGCCATCACAGTTGTGCCGATTTCCAATCCCGATGGGTACTCCTATACCTGGACGAACTACCGGTTGTGGCGGAAGAATCGCCGCAACAACGGTGACGGTAGTTTCGGGATCGACCTGAATCGGAACTGGGAATATGAGTGGGGGGGCGTCGGCAGTTCAGGGAATCCCAACAGCGACCTCTATCGTGGCACCGACCCGTTCTCCGAGCCTGAGACGCAAGCACTGCGGGATTACATTCTCGATCGTCCCAACATGACGATGCACATTGACATCCACAGTTACGGCCAACTCGTGCTCTATCCCTGGTGCTTCAGCAATCAGCGGATTGAGGATTACGAGACATTCCGCTCGATGGCGGTCGCGATCTCCGATGCCGCCCTGGCCGTACACGGGAAGTACTACCGACCCGGCCAGTGGTACTCTGATCTGTATCCGTCAAGCGGCACCATGATCGACTGGTGCTACGGCGCTCGCAGCGGGATGATGACGTACAACATCGAGTTGCGCGACACCGGGAGTTATGGCTTTCTGTTGCCTCCCGAGCAGATTCTGCCGACGGCCCAGGAGCTCTTTGCCGGTCTCGTTACCATGATGCAGACCGGGTACGAGGCGCGCCCGATGCTCGACGTGTCTGAGTTGGTCTATGGCAGCCAGGCCCAGTTGCGCGGCGGGCGGATGACGCCCGGGATGACCGCCTACTTCATCTACAGTCTGACCGGTGAGGGATCAACGTATGTGCCGCAGTTGGATGTGACTCTTTCATTGGCCAAGCCGGTACTCGGTGGATCCGCCACCGTCGGCAATGACGGGATCGCGTCGCTGGTCAAGCCGCTGCCCGGCTCAGGCCCGCCGCGGATCATCTGGGTGCAGGCAGCAGAGCAGCAGCGCGTTTCCAACCTGATCACCACGCAGATTAATAACTAACGTCGGTTTTGAATCAGCAGGGTCTCTTCACACAGGCCGAGGGTGAGCGCACCGTTTCGGTCGGGCTTTCGCAATTCATCAGCGGATGGCCTTTGGCTGTGGTACGGTCTATCAATACCCCCATCTGAATGATGCATGTACTTCGAGCCATCCCGAACGTCTGTTGGTCCTGCATTCGGGCCATTCTGTTCAATCCGATTGTCGGCAAGGAACTGCGGGTGTCAGCCCGGCGACGCCGAACGTATTGGCTTCGAGGTGTGTACCTGACGTTTGCCGTCGTGGTAATGCTGCTGGCGTGGTGGACGATTGTGCAGGCTGGCGACGGCGGTGTCATGATGCTGTTCGACGAATCGGAAGGCCGAGCCTCGCAGCTGCAGGCACGCTCGCTTGTCGGGCGGCAGTTGTCGGTCGTACTCGGCTGGACGCAGTTGCTGGCCTTTATCCTGCTCAGCCCCGTTTTGACCTCATCAGCGATCAGCGATGAAATCGAGGACCGGACGCTGCATGTCCTGCTGATCACGCCCCTTACTTCATTTCAGATCGTCACCGGCAAGGTGCTCAGCCGGCTTGCCCACGTCTTTCTGCTCGTCCTGCTCAGTATCCCGCTGCTGCTGGCCATGCGGCTGTACGGCGGTTTCGATCTGCTGCAGCTGATGCAGATTGAACTGCTGTGCCTTGCCTCGTCAATCTTCGGGGCGTCAGTGGGATTGCTGATGTCATGCTGGGAGAAGAAGGCGTGGCGCGCGGTGGCGATGTCCTACTTCTGGATCGGGCTGTGGTGGTTGGCGCTACCGATTGCGTTTCTGGTCGGGTGTCGCCTCCTGATCGAGACGGACTGGTTCAGCCACCTGGGATGGGTCGATGAGTCGGTCGCGGTTGAATGGATGACATTTGCGACGGGTGCCTTTGTGCCGATCGCAGGAATGGCGTATCTCACGGAGGATCTGGTCACCGGGGGAATGCCTGATATGGTGGGCGCGTCCCCGACCCTGTGCCTCACATCACTTGCCGTGCATGTGGTCTTTTCCTTGCTGTTGATGTACCTGTCCGTTGTCCTTGTCAGGCGGCGCGGCAGCCTGACCGAGGAGGAGAACGGCTCACGAAGCAAGCGGAAAGCAGCGAAGCGCAACGAAGTCGAGCATGTGGTCGGCGTGCCGAGTCGCGAACATCACGATCATCACGATGCAGAGGCAGCGGCTGAGTCATCGCGGGGCGGTGCTCGATGGGCGGTGGTACGGTGGGCGCACGCTATGGTTGAGCGTTTGGACCCGTTGGTGCTGCGAGAGATGCAGACCCGTCTCTTTCGCCGGCGCTGGGAGCGGATCGTGGCGCTGAGTGCCGTCGGGCTGCTGTTGGTCTGGTTTTATGTCTGGGGGAAGCCGTGGGACTATCCGGAAGCAAATCTGGCAGTGATCTGGACGGGGATTCTCCTGGCGCTCATCCTCAGTGCCGTGCTGAGCGCTTTGCCGATTACGAGTGAGAAGCAGTCCCGCACCTGGGAGCCGTTGTTATGTACTCCGGCCCAGCCCGCGCGGATCCTGCTGTCCAAACTGGCCGGCGTATGGTGCAAGGCCGCACTTCCGCTTCTCTTTGTTGGGTTGCATCTGTTCCTGTTCCTGCCGTCCCGCTTCGTCTCGAGCACGGTTCTGATTCACGCAGTCATGCTCGGCGTAATGTGCGTCCTGCTGTCATCGACGTCCGGGCTGTGCTGCAGTATGCTCTGTCGCCGCACAGGGACCGCATTGATGCTCAACTTGGGAGTCCTTTTTCTGGCCTGGATCATTCTGCCCATGATGGCATCGGCCGTAATGGTGCTCTGGCTCGATGGCGAAGGCCGGGCGTATACGGTCGTCACAAGCGCCGTGCTCTGGTTGAACCCGCTATATTGGATGGGCACCGTCCTCGGTCCCGGTGTCTTCGACTTTGCCGGCCACTATCACTACGAAGTTGACATTCCCGAGTTGAGCCTCTCCGGCATGGAGATGACTCTTGTCTTACTGATTCCGTTTGCCCTGTCACTGATCGTGTCAGCCAGCGTCTTGTCCCTGTGCGTATTGATGTTTGATCGACTGACCGGCCGACCGACGCGCGGGCCGCTCCGATTCAGCCGCTTTGCCCTGTCTTGATCAGGCCGATGGCCGGCGCCGCAGGACGGCAATCATCCAGCAGACGGCAATCAGCCCGAGTGGGACGAACACGACGGCTTCGGCAGCCCGGTCGATCAGAATGGCTGCGTTCACCTGGTCTGCCAGATCGGGGCTTGTCAGTGTCGGCCCGAAGTACGCAACCGCTCCTTCTCGGATGCCCAGCGCCCCGACCGGTGACAAGTTGCCGACCATGCTGATGAGTGCCAGGGTGATCGTGTCGTGCAGGCTGATCTTCGTCTCAAGCAGCTCGAACGAGTAATGGAGTCGGCCGACATACGCTGCCACGTCAATCAGTCGAAGTCCCATGGCCAGCGCCATGGTCATCGGATAGGCCAACAGCCGATCGGCTCCCCGGAGTCGACTCGTAATGAGATGGTGCTGTGACACATACCACACGGCCGCACCGGCAATGATCAACAGGCCGAAGAAGATGCCGCACCAGATGACATCAAACTGAGGCCGGAGCACGGACGCAGCAATCAGGCAGCCGAGCATGACGAAGTACAGCAGTGCGAACGCGGCATACCAGGCAACCAGCATCAGGTAGGACAGCCCATCGACGCGTCGGTGATAGGCAAGTCTGGTAATGAGGCCAAGCCGCACCGGTGCATAGTTCAACAGATTCACGACGCAGTTGACAAGTTGCAGATCAATCAGGCCGAGCGATTGCACGGGTCGGATCAAAGCCCAGAAAATGGCCCCGTTGGCAATGAAACTGATGCAGGTGCAGCCGATCAGGGGCAGGACGTCACGCCAGCCTGCTGAGTTCAGGACCTCTAGATTCCCGGAGCGCCGTGCGTTGTTAATACACCAGATCAGCACTGCCAATCCGATGGCAAAGCCGATAATCTGTACTGTCACCCGAGCCGGCGTCAGTCGCTTGGGCGAATCGCTTGAAGGCGAAGACATCGGGTTCTCTTCAGATGAATCAGTCACGAACCGCCTCCTTGCGTGCGGTGGTACTGCCTGGTGATACACCATTCTCGCCACATCACCGGCAACGCCCACACGGCATCAGACCATTTGATCTTTTTTCCCTCATCAAACTTGCGAGGCGTGTAGTGAATCGGCACGTTAACAATGCGGATGCCCAGACGCGAAACGGCTGCGGTCATCTGCGGCTCGATCCCGAACCCCGGCTCGGTCAGCATCGGGCGCAGGCGTCGCAGCACATCCAGATCGAACACCTTGTAACAGCATTCCATATCCCGGACACGCTGCCCGGTGAAGAAGTTACTGATCATTGTCAGCAGTCGATTGCCCCACATATGCAGCCGCTCGCGAAAGCGGTTGAAGGAGCGATGTAATCCGAAGCGATTGCCATAGACAACCTGCGCCTGCTCGCTGATACAGGGGGCCAGCAGGGCTGCATAATCTGCCGGGTCATATTCCATGTCCGCATCCTGGATGATGACCAGGTGCTGCCGGTCGCTCGCATCGTCTGCGGGGGTGGCGGGGGTACCGTGTCCTGGGTCTGCCGACGATCGCAGGGTTCCGAGGATCACGTCAAACCCGGTTAGAAGGGCGGCTCCCTTTCCCATGTTGACCGTGTGGGCGACGATGGTCGCCTCCGTCACGACTTCAAGAACTCGTGCGGTGCCGTCGGTCGAGGCATCATCGACAATGATGAGATGCTTCTGCCAACCGGCCGGTATCGCTGCAGCATGGATGCGCTCCAGGCATTCAGCCAGCGTGTCCTGCTCGTTATACACCGGAATGACGATATGAAGGATGGGCACGAATCACTCACACACAGCAGATGCAGACTTAACTTCCAGACGATTGGTTCGACACGGTGGAATCAGGGTTGTAGTGGTCATCCAGAACCCGACGCCAATCGTCGGGATTCGTGACGTTGATAAACTGTTGCTTTACGGTATCAGGCGTGGGATGATGGCGGCTGAACATGATGCCGAACTTTCGCATCAGTCGGCCGGCCATCCGTGGGCCATGTTCGGCAAGACACAGTTCGAAGTGATCTTCGAGCACTCGCCGCTGTTCGGTCAGGGTGGGCGGTTGCGGGTCGCGCCCGGCCATCAACTCTCGTGCCTGACGGAACACCCACGGGTTCCCGATGCAGCCGCGCGCTACTGAGACAGCCTGCACTCCGGTCATGGCAATCATTTTGAAAATGTCGTGTGCCGACCAGACGTCGCCGGACCCGAATACGAGTTTGTCGGGATGACGTTCGACCAGCCGGCGCAGGAACATCCAGTTGCTGGGCCCATTGTACTTCTGAGACACGGTCCTGCCATGAACGGTGGTCCAGGCATAGCCGAGGTCGTATGCAGTGTTGAAGATTGTGTCGAAGTGGTCGACTGATTCATCAGAGTCATCCGAGCCGCGTCGGAGTTTGACGGAGGTCGGGATCTCAGGCGGTACGGCCCGTCGAACGGCATCAAGAACCGCAATCGCATCCTGCGGGTTGGCCAGGAAATGACCACCCCGGCACTTGCGGGCGATCTTCTTCACCGGGCAGGCCAGATTGACGTCGATCACGTCATAGCCGAAGTCAACCAGTATGCCGGCTGCAGCAGCCATCGAATCCGGCTGAGTCCCGATGATCTGGCCGACTATCGGGTGATCGGCGGCCCCATCCGGGACGGTGCGGGCCAGGTGATGCAGGTCGGCCTTGAGCAACCCTTTGCCACCATCCAGTAGAAGGCGGTCCAGCAGCGCTTCGGTAACGCACAGCGGGCAGCCGTGCCGTCTGGCCAGCAGCCGCATCGCCGCGTCGGAATAGCCTGCCAGCCCTGCCTGAAAGAAAGGGGCGTCCATGGCCGGGAGCACTGCTGCAATCCGTGCGTCGAGAACATGCGGGTCCTTGCGTACCGGACTCAGGTCCGGCGGCAGGGTTGGGGTACAGGATGGTGCTCGAACTGTCTGAGTCATACGGGTAGAGGATCGCTGGAATGCCAGGGTACCCCCGACGGCAGATCGGGACGGCCCACTGGAGAATCGTGCTGGTACGGGCGTCATTTGCTCGATACTGTATGCCGAACGCTCGATACTGCTGCACCCGGGCAGATCATTGTCCCGAATCGTGCCCGATCGACTGTGTCAGCACACGACGCAAGGAGTCTGATATGCCCGTAATCCGACAGGACCTTACTGCCCACCAGTCTGACCGGCGCGCCTTGAGAGCGGGAATCGCTTCACTGCCCGTGCTGATAGGCGTACTTGCTTTCGTGTCTGTGGAGGTCGGGTGTGCGGGCAAATCCACGCAACTGCACGAGGGGCAGTCATACCCGTACACGGCCGACTTGCTCAATCCGATTGAAGTCATGGTGTATCGTGAGGGTCCGACGGTCGAACTGGTCAACCATACGGTCCATTCCTACAAGGACTTTAACCTCTGGATCAATGAGCGGTACGTCCGACAGATCCCGAGATTGGAAGCCGGGGCGAGCATCAGCGTTTCGCTGCACGAGTTCAGTGATGAGCACGGAGAGGCCTTCAGGGCAGGGGGTCTGTTATCGACTCGCAAGCCTGAGCCGTTGACGAAGGCCGAGATCGAGACTGACGAGGGGCTGATCGGCCTGCTCGTGGTGCGTTTGGACCGCCCGTAAGGGCTGGTATCGCCTGGACTTCAGCCTGTGACATCAAGCGATTCGCCCGGCGGCTGTGCCGATGGCGGGCCCAGTACATGGGGCGGGGGAACATGTTGCTGCATGTTCATGTCGTGCGGTGTGCCGTCTTCTTCATCCTTGGTCTGCTGCGATGGGTGCTCGTCGGATGAGCGGACGGCATCGGTCGTTTCGACGCCCTTGACCTGCAACTCGAACGCATCATCGAACTTGCGCGTGGCTTCAGCCTCTTCCTCTTCCTGCTTCTTCCGGGCTGCACTGGTAGTTTTCTGTGCCCCGGTGGTGCCGGCAAGGCCGGCTGAGATTGGTCCGGCAAATCCGCTCATACTAATTCCTGTATCGGAAAACCAGCCGGTTCTCTCCTGCATGAAAGACCGATAATCGTTTTTCCTGCTCAACAGGGACGGTCTGCGTCAATCAGAGGGGCCGTCGAGTGTCAATTCGGTGCTGTCCTTGCACGTACTGAGCACAATAGTGGAGCGAATCCGGCTGATATGCGGGATTGCTGACAATCGGCGCGAAACGAACTGCTCGTAGGCTGCCAGGTCCGGCACGGCGATCTTGGCCACGAAGTCGTCATCACCGGCGGTATGCCAGACTGAGAGCACCTCATCGAGTGAGTTCAGGGCCTCTTTCACCGCTTCAAGTGGCTGGTGGCCGTGCTCTCTGAGCGTCAGAGACACGAGCACGACGGTCCCTCGGTTTACACTCACGGGATCCAACAAGGCCACGTAGCCTCGAATTATGCCTCGATCCTCGAGTTTTCGCACCCGTTCCAGCGTGCTCGGCGGGCTGAGCCCGACCCGGCTTGCCAGCTCGGCATTGGTCATTCGGCCGTTGTGCTGGAGGTACTGCAGAATTGCCTGGTCGGTCTCGTCCGGGTGAAAGTCGTGCGACATCCCATTCCCGTTGGACGTGGGGTTCGTCTGCTTTTTCTTGCGGCTGCGGGCCATGTGAGACCTTCCGGCTGTGGCGCGACGTATTGAATCCTGATTTCGGGAGCGGCTTGGCTGTTATTGATCGGAAGTATATTCGGCGGTCTGATTATTCCTCATCATATTATTCTGTGTAGTGACAATCAAGACGAATATACACTTGATTGAGTCGCATTGTGCCTTATGATATGCTACTGAATGCAACTAGAAGTACACCTCGGACGACTATGAGGAGATAGACCGGTGACAACGACCGCAAAGACAGGCAATCCTGATACCGATACCCCGAAGGGCCACGGGTTTCTCGAGCTGATCGATGTCGATCACGTCGAGTTGTACGTGGGGAATGCCAAGCAGGCAGCGTACTACTACGCGGCAGCCTTCGGCTTCAACATTACCGCCTACAAGGGGCTGGAGACGGGGTGCCGCACGCATGCCAGTTACCTGCTGGAGCAGGGCAATATCCGTCTCGTGCTGACCACGGCACTAACCCCGGACCACCCGGCCTGCAAGCACGTCAGTCTGTATGGCGACGGGGTCAAGGACATTGCCTTCTGCGTCAAGGATGCGTTGGCAGCCTATGAAGCCACGACGTCGCGCGGTGGGAACGGGGCCATGGAGCCGAGCGAGGCAGAAGATCGCTATGGAACCATTCGCCAGTCCGCGATTCATACATACGGCGAAGTCTGGCACAGTTTCGTCGATCGCTCTGAGTACAAGGGCAAGTTCTTCCCTGGGTTTGAGCCGATCGACCCGCCGGTGAACCGCATCAATCGCGAGGGTGATTGCGGCCTGCGCTTTCTCGATCATGCCGTGGGCAACGTCGAGGAAGGGAAGATGAACGAGTGGGTGCGGTGGTACGAGGAAGTGATGGGCTTTTCGATGTTCAAGCACTTCGATGATGCCGACATCTCGACAGAGTATTCAGCGCTGATGAGCAAGGTGATGTCGAGCGGCCGTGGGATCATCAAGTTCCCGATCAATGAGCCGGCCCCCGGGAAGAAGAAGAGCCAGATCCAGGAGTATCTCGATTGGCACAACGGGATGCCCGGCGTGCAGCACCTCGCATTCCGGACCGATGACGGCATCAACTCGGTGGGTGAACTGCGGCGTCGCGGCGTCGAGTTTCTGCATCTGCCGGACACGTATTACGAGATCATCTGGGATCGCGTTGGTGAGATCAAAGAGGATCGCGCCAAGGTCAAGGAACTTGGGATCCTGGTCGACCGGGATGACAAGGGGTACTTGCTGCAGATCTTCACCAAGCCGATCGAAGATCGGCCGACGCTGTTTTTTGAGATCATCACCCGCCGTGGGAGTGAATCGTTCGGCAAGGGCAACTTCAAGGCCTTGTTTGAGTCGTTGGAGTTGGAGCAGGAGCGGCGCGGGAATCTTTAATAGTGAATGAACGGTGGGGGGGCGAAGCATGCACGGGAGTTGATGTTCGTCCGCCCTCCGGGCGGTGACGATTGGGTGGTGTCCTGTACCGGCGGCTGAAGCCGCCGGCTACGTTCGTGCGCCCTGCCGGGCGGGGTTGACCCGGCCTACGGGATGAGATGATGTTCATCCGCCCTGCCGGGCGGTGATGTTTGGGGGTGTCCTGTACCGGCGGCTGAAGCCGCCGGCTACGTTCGTGCGCCCTGCCGGGCGGGGAGCAGGTTTGTATGCCGGCTCAAGATGCGAAGCATCTCAGAGCAGGCGGCATGAGGTGGACACACACCTTGCCGGGTCTTGCGCCCTCCCGAGCGGCGTTGACCCGGCCTACGGGATGAGTTGATGTTCGTCCGCCCTCCGGGCGGTGATGTTTGGGGGTGTCCTGTACCGGCGGCTGAAGCCGCCGGCTCCGTTCGTGCGCCCTGCCGGGCGGGGAGCAGGCGGCGTGAGGTGTCCACGCACCTTGCCGGGTCTTCCGCCCTCGCGTCGCCGGCTTTGACCGAGCCTGCGACTGTGGTTCTTTTCAGGAAGATCGCGAATTGCGTTGCCGGACTCGCCAGGTGATTGTCGTAGTACAGATGGTGATGTGCTCATCTTGATCTGTAACGTGGAATCTGTTTCGATGCGAATTACCTGCTGCTGAAGGATAAAAGGGGACCGAGTGATGTACGCTCCACGAGATACACAGTCCGGGTTTGCGGCGATCATGCGAAAAGTGCTGATCGTCATTCTCCCGTTGGCGCTGCTTGATGTACTCTGTTTGCCGGCACTGGCCAAGAAGACGACGTATCGGTTTACCGCTCTGCCGGAACTGGATGGCAACGCGAGTCGTGCATTTGGCGGCGTCAGTGATCCCGACCTCGGGTACCTCCGCGTGGCCGGCGAGGCACGTACTGCATCGGGTACCTGGCAGGCTGCGGTTTGGCGATCCGTTGATGAGGGGAGAATATGGGAAGTGCGCGGTCTGCCGGGCTTGGGATACGCGAACAGTGTGGCCTACAACCTCACGATTGTCGGCAGTCCGACGGGAAAGGTGGTGGCCTCCGGTGCGTTCTATGACGAAGGCCAGTTTCCTGCCCCTGCACGGTGGGAGCGGCTACCCGGAGAAGACTGGGTGGGGACGCTCCTTCCCACGCTGGACGGCGGCCAGACAGGTGAAGAGATTGCCACCGGGACCGATGATTCCGGCAATGTACTCGGCGTTGGGTGGTCGCGAACTAACGTCGGAGTCAAGCGAGCAGTCTTCTGGGAGTCTGATGATCAAGGGGGTTGGCAGATCACTGGGCTGCCCTCGCTGTCTCGGGGTGCTGAGGCCCAGGCAAACTCGGTCGATGGCGCTGACTCACTTCTGTGGATTGTTGCCGGCTTCTCGTATGATGCAGTGGATCGCATGCAGCCGGTGATCTGGGAGTTTGAGCCTGGCCAAGGGTGGCGCGTGGGGCGGCTGCCGCTGCCCTCAGACGGTGTCACAGGGCAGGCCGTTGATTTTGACGGTGAATACCTGGGGCAAGAAGGCGGAGAGATTGCCGGATCATACGAGGATGCGGAGGGGAACACGCACGCCATCAGTTGGTACTACGACGATGCGACCCAGAGGTGGGAGCTGGTCGACCTGAGGGAGTTGCCCGGCTATGCCAATGGGCAGGCCCTTTCCGTCCTCCATCCATATGACCAGAACGAATGGGAGATTGTCGTCGGATCCTGCGACAACGGGCCGGGAACCGCAGTCGCCACCATGTGGCAGATTGACCAGTTCGGGACCGTATCGAGCACAGACCTGAACGCGAGCACGTTCGGCGCCGACGGCTGGGTACTCGAAGTCGCGACGAATTCTTTCTCGAACGCGTGGGATGTGATATGGATACCTCTCACGGTCGTCGGGAACGGCATTCGAACAGGCCTCGCCGACGATCCGCATGCGTTTGCGCTGATAGAACCACGACTCGATCTGTTTGAACCTGTCCCCGGCATCGCCGGTGTAGACAACACCTTCCGAATCGAGCGATGCACCCCGTTTGAGCGGATTCACATCATCCGCGGCTTTGTTGACGGTCTGGTCAACGTCCCGGGTTGTCCCGGCAGCCAGTTACACATCGCGAATCCTGCGATTGCCGGGATTGTGGTCGCCGATGCAGACGGCGTGGCTGAGTTGACGGCCTTTGTCCCGCCGTTTGCCCACGGCAAGCGGGTACTGATGCAGGCGGTCGAGCACGGCAACTGCGATGTCAGCAACCTCGTCGATTACACCTTCCCGTAAATCGCGACGAATCCGATCGTACCGGCACAGTCTCTCTAGAATGAACCATGCCGAAGCGAACGAACTCATCAGCAGACCGGCGGACCCCGTTGACCATACAGGGTTCGCCGGTTGCCCATCAGTGCTATTCATGCGACGGGTGCGGGACCTGCTGCCGGCACTTCGTCGTCGAGCTTGATGCGGCGGATCAGCGGCTCCTTGATCGGCAGGATTGGTCCGATCAGTTGCCCCACCGCCCGACGGTGATCAGAGACGGTCGAGTCTATCTTAATAAAACGGCAGACGGTGCCTGCGAGTTTCTTGATGACGAGAACCAGTGCCGGATTCACGCACGATATGGGGTCGATGCGAAACCGCTGACGTGTCAGTTGTACCCATTCGAGATTGTGCCATGCTCCGATGGGCAGTTCCGCATGTCGTTGCGATTTGATTGTCATGCCGTCACTGAGTCCGTTGGAGATCCGATCCAGACCTCCTGGCCGGGAATCCGGCTGCTGGCCAAGGCGAGGTATCTGCTTGGGATGCACTGCTCACCGGAAGCAGTGTTCTGGGCGGAAGGGACACCCGCACAGCATGCGCAGATTGATCTCCTGGTTTCCAGGTGCGATGCAATTCTGACTGCCGCCGACTTAGCCTGGAGCGCTCGACTGGCTTTGCTTGCCGGAACCATTGAATCGTTCATCAGATCTGAGTTCACTGTGGGCGCTCTTGATTCGGCTGCTTCTGTTGAAACTGAGTATGGGTCGGTGGCGTCCAGTGACGTGCAGTTGCTGCGGGGACTCGTCTATGCGGTCGGTGATTATGTGAGCTTTGCAGGTCAGGTACAGGCATCCATGTGGGGAAGGGTATCATCTGCGCTGAGGCATGCGGGGAAGGCCCGAGCCTTTCAGCGGGGGACGGGGCTGGTGCCTGCACTCCATGGCTCGCCGACGGCCGTGCAGTTTGCGGATATCGACGTGATCCGCCAAGCACGGGACGGATGCGCTGCTGAAGTGGCTGAGATGATGACGCGGTGGATGCGGACGTGGCTGCTGTCGCGCGCCTGGTTGGGGCGAGCCTGCCACGGTTGGTCGGTGCAGACCGGGCTGGCCGCATGGCTCATGATGGCCCCGATGGCCGGCTGGGTGGCCCGCTGGTTTGCAGCAGGGGAGCGACGCGCACACATTGAAAGAGACGATCTCGTGCAGGCGATTCGGATGGTGGATCACGGCCTGCACATGCTGCCGCCGCTGCGACAGGTCACGGTGGAGCGGCGACTCATGCACTTGTGGAGAAGTGATGGAGCGATACCGAAGTTGTGCGCGCGGTACGGCGTTGTTGATCTGTAGCGCGTTGCCGGTTCCGGTGACGCTACTTGCCGCTTTTCTTCAGGGCGTGTGCTGCGGGTGAATCGGTCATGGGTAATGATCGGCGCGCGACTCTGTCAAACTGATACATCGCATTGGCGATCGCGGGGGCAGTGGGGACGAGACCAATCTCTCCGACGCCGCGGGCTCCGTGCGGGCCGTCGGGCTCCGGTTCCTCGACGATGATGACTTCCATCTCCGGCATCTGATGGGCTCGCAATACGCCACAGTCGTTGATGCGCCGGGCAATCAGCCGACCCTCGGCATCGACCGGCAAGTCCTCTGTCAGCGCGTAGCCGATTCCCATATGCAGCGAGCCGTAGATCTGGCCGGCTAACTGGGTTGGGTTCACTGCCTTGCCGACATCGTGGGCTGCGATCATCTTGATCAGCCGACCGGTCTTCTCATCGAGGATCGCAAGTTGCGTGGCAAAGCCATAGGTGAAGTGTGTCTTGGGCCCGCCCGGTCGATCCATTTCGGTGCCGAACTTCGTCGTGTCATCACAGATCCACTCACCGATAAAGGTGTGGCCTGCCAGATCGTCGAGCGTCGTGCCGGTGTCAAGTCTCGCTCGCAGTTGTGCCCCGGCATCCAGAATTGCATTGCCTGCCAGCACCGTGGCTCGACTGGCCGTCGTCTGGCCGCAGCCGAGCGCGAAGGTGGTATCAGTTGAGACGGTGAACGTGTCGGGCGGCAATCCGGTGACATCGGCAGCGTACTGGACGCACACGGTGAACAATCCCTGGCCCATTTCGGTGAAGCCGGTGCGGATGTGAATCGTGCCGTCATCGTTTACCGTGAGCGCTGCTCGGCCGATATCGGGCATGCCGTTGCCGATGCCGACGTTCTTGATCCCGCAGGCAATGCCGGCATATTTCGCAGACTTATATTGCTCGCGCACCGCTTCGAGAGTTTGACGCAGGCCGAACGGTTTGTCCAGAAGCTGGCCGGTGGCAAACGCATCGCCGGGTTCGAGGATGTTCCGATCACGGATGTCGTAGCCGTCGATGCCGACCTGCTCTGCCAGCCGATCGAGCAGCGACTCGATGGCAAATGCTGCCTGGTTGGCACCGAAGCCGCGCATGGCCCCGCACGGTGGATTGTTCGTGTAGACCGCTTTTGCTTCGACATCGAGATTCGGGACACGATACGGCCCGGCACAATGGCCGCCGGCACGTTCGAGCACCTTCGCCCCGACGGAGGCATAGGCCCCTGTGTCGCCGATGATGTGCGATTGGACCGCCAGCAGCCGGCCGTCGGCATCACAGCCGACCTTGTAGGACATCGAGATCGGGTGGCGCTTCGGGTGAATGGCCATGCTCTGGGATCGTGTGAGGGTGAGTTTAACAGGCCGGCCGACTGCCCAGGCCAGCAGTGCCGTCTGTGCCTGGATCGACATGTCCTCCTTGCCACCGAAGGCGCCGCCGTTGGAGACGAGTTCGACGGTGATTGAGTCTTCCGGGATCGCGAGAACCGATGCGATCTGGCGTCGATCGTCGAACACGCCTTGTCCCTGCGAGTACACGTGCAACGAGTCAGGCCGGCCGGCTTCGTCGGTTGTTGGGACGGCCAGGCAGGACTCCGGTTCGAGGTACAGATGTTCGATGCGCTGCGTGTGATAGGTGTCCTCAATGATATGGGCACATGATTTGAAGGCTGATTCGATATCGCCGGACTTGAGGACTGACGTGCTGAGCAGATTCGTCTTTCGGTGGGGGTGCACGAGTGGTGCATCCGGCTGAAGTGCCGCCAGCGGGTCCGTGACCGGTGTTTCGATCGGGTCATACTCAACCTGGATCAGATCGGCAGCATGGCGGGCCAGTTGGGGCGTATCGGCTGCGACGACGGCCAGGATGTCGCCGACACAGCGCGTCATTTCGCCCTCGCTCACAAGGATTGGCCAATCCTTCTCGATCAGGCCGACGACGCGGTCGCCGGGAACATCTGCGGCTGTGAGTACGGCATGCACACCCGGCAGTTGGAGCGCCTGGGATGCGTCGATTCGCTTGATCCCGGCCCGGGCATGATCGGTGAGACGGACCGAGCCGTGGAGCATAGTGGGGACGGTCATGTCATCGACGAACGGCTTGTCGCCCAGGACGGCTGCAGCCCCCTCGTACCGGGGCAGCGCACTGCCGACGCAGGTGCCATTGCCGGTACAAGAGTGGCACGTGGCCTCGTCGGTTTGTCCTGATGCGAAGTGTTCGATGGCATCAATGATCTGCTGATAGCCGGTACAGCGGCACAGGTGAGGACGAAGTGACTTGGCAATCTCATCGCGTGACGGGGGCTTGTTGCTGTTGGCACAGAGGGCAACGGCTCGAACCGCAATGCCGGGGATGCAAAAGCCG
The DNA here is from genome assembly GCA_013112555.1 of Planctomycetota bacterium. GTDB lineage: Bacteria > Planctomycetota > Phycisphaerae > Phycisphaerales > UBA5793 > PNC21. The sequence continues at coordinate 305,668 of JABFGK010000001.1, forward strand.
CACTGGACCCCGCCTTGTGAGACAAATGAGTTGGCCAGGGACTGCCGCGTGTCTTCCGGGAGTCCTTCGAGCGTCGTGATCTCCTTGCCGTTGAACCGTTCCGGCCTGAGTGTGCAAGACAGCAGCGGCTTGTTGTCGACGAGCACCGTGCAGCAGCCGCATTGGGCCTGTGGCTGGCATCCGTTCTTGGGCGAGGTGATACCGGCATGGTCGCGCAGGACATCCAGCAGTGTGATCTGCGCGCGGGTGACGTCGTCGAGATCATTCAGATTCAGCGTGAACGGTGACCCGTTGATGGTACAGGAAATCGGCTCGGGCATTGGTCGGTACGCTCCACCGTTGAAGGCATCAGCAGGACAGATCGAGGCAGTGCATCAACACTCATTTGCCTTGATCGGTCAGATTTGCTGCGAAACTGGTGGCCAACTCATGCCCAGGATGCACTGGACTATCCTTCCACCGACGATAATCTTGCAGGCGATTGTATGGCAGGATGACGGGTGAGACGCCCGTCCAACTCCTTTGTGCGTGAGATGGGTGATGCACTTATGGCTGGAACACATTCGTGTCTGAGACAGGCTGGGAAGTACCGCTCCCGAATGGTGCGGTTCCTTAAGGATCTGGTTGCGATCCCAGGGTTCTCCGGCAGCGAGGGGCCGGTCATCAATCGGATTCGACAGGAACTGGAGTCCGTCGGCGGGTTCGATCGGATCTGGACGGACCCGATGGGGAACCTGCTGGCCCGGATCGGACGACTGTCGAAGTCGAAAAAACTGCTGGCCGTGGATGCCCACGTCGATACGGTCGAAGTGGGGGATCGCAGCGAGTGGAAGCGTGACCCGTTCAAAGCGGTGGTCGCCGATGGCAAAGTCTGGGGCCGAGGGGCCGGCGACCAGCGCGGGGCGATTCCTGCCATGGTGTATGCCGGTGCGATCATGCGCGATCTAGGTATCAGCGCCGACGACTACTGTCTGTTGTTCACGTTCACGGTGATGGAGGAGGACTGCGACGGGCTCTGCTGGCAGTACATCATCAATGAGGATGGGATTCGGCCGGATGCGGTGGTCGTGACCGACTCGACGGATTGTCGGGTGTTGCGCGGGCAGCGTGGCCGAATGGAGATCGGCATTACCTGCAAAGGGAAGTCATGTCACGGCTCGATGCCGCATAAGGGCGTGAATGCGATCTATCGGGTGTCCCGGATTGCGGGCGAAATTGAAAGGCTGAATGATCGTCTGGCTGATGATCCGTTTCTCGGCAAAGGGACGGTCACGGTCAGTTATGTTGACTGCAAGACCCCGAGCCGGTGTGCCGTCCCGGGCGAGGCGTACCTTCATCTGGATCGTCGTTTGACCATCGGTGAAACACGCCGGTCTGCGCTCGCCGAGGTGCGGAAAGCGGTGAAGCGAGCCGGCGTGCCTGCCACCATCGAGGTGCCGCGGTACCGGAAACCGAGTTACACGGGGCTCGTGTACGAAACGGATCATTACTTCCCGACCTGGTGCGAACCGGAGGATGCACGGCAGGTGCGGGCTGCGTCTGAGACGTATCGAACCCTGTTCGGTCGGAAGCCGAGGGTTGGGCGCTGGACATTCAGCACGAATGCGGTGTCCATTGCCGGGATGCACGGGATACCATGCGTCGGGTTCGGGCCGGCACCGGAGAAGGTGGCCCATACGGTCAATGACTCGGTGCCGATTGATCATCTGGTGAAGGCAGCAGCGTTTTACGCGACATTCGGGCAGTCATACTGCTCAATGTGATCGTGCAAGGACATCCGGTTATGTCACAATCGTACAGCGTCCCAGACATTCTCAAGGGATTGGACTACATCGAGACTCGTGATCTGACGCTGGAGCAACTTGATCTGTTGCTTGAAGTGACCGACGAGTTGAAGAAGCGATTCCATCGGGGTGAACAGACCCTGCTGCTTCCCCATCAGACGGCATATCTCCTCTTTTTTGACAAGTCGACGCGAACCCGGAACGCGTTCGAGGCCGGGATGACGCAACTGGGCGGGCATGCCCACTTTCTCGATGTGGCCCACAGCCAGATCAGCCACGGCGAGACGGCTGCCGACACCGGGCGCATTCTGGCTGCGATGGGGCACGGGATCTGTGTCCGTCACGATCTTATTCCGGGGGCCGGCAACCGATACATGCGTGAGATGGCTGAGGCGTCGAACGTCCCGATTATTAATATGCAATGCGATGTTGATCACCCGACGCAGACGCTTGCTGACCTGTTCACGTTGCGCGAGCGGTTCGGGACCAATCTGCAGGGGTTGAAGATTGCCGTCAGTTGGGCCTATGCACCCTCGTATGCGAAGCCGTTGAGCGTGCCGCAGGGGTTGATCACGTTGATGACGCGCTATGGCATGAATGTCACATTGGCCCACCCTTCCGGGTATGACCTGATGCCGGATACGCTCGAATCAGCCAAGCAAGGGGCAGCAGCATCGGGAGGGTCGTTCGAGATGGTTCACGATATGGATGCCGCCTTTGAAAACGCGGATGTCGTCTATCCCAAGAGTTGGGGGGTCTATGACCTCATGGTCGAGCGGCTGAACTTGTCAAGCGCGGAGGCACAGACTGAAAACGAGCGTCAGTGTCTCGAACGGAATGCACAGTACCGGGACTGGATCTGTGATGAGCGGCGTATGTCACTGGCCAAGCCGTCGGCGGTGTACATGCATTGTTTGCCGGCAGATCGAGGGGCTGAGGTGACGGATGCCGTGATCGACGGGCCGCAGTCGATCGTCTTTCAGGAGGCGGAGAATCGGCTGCACACTGCCAAGGCGATCATGGCCTGCACCATGCGCGAGCGGCCGTTCTGACGCTGTCAGGTGCATCCTATGCGCCGATACAGTTCGCCGGCAATCCCTTGCGCCTCGCTGCGCACAGTCGATTCATCAAGTGTCATGATCTTCTGATCGCGCAGTTTCCATTGGCCGTTGACCATGACGTGCGTGATGTGGCGTGCATTCAGGGCGAAGACGAGATGAGCCCCGAGGTTTGAGTCATCGATTGGTGTATGCGGCCGGTAGTCTGTTACGACGAGGTCGGCAGCAGCACCCGGTTTGAGCGTCCCGAGCGGCACGCCGAGCGCTGTGGCCGCACTTCGGGCTGCCGTGGCCAGCATCGTGAGCAGGGATTGCGGGTCATATGGGAGATGCGCATCACGGGCCTTGAACCAGGCAGTTGTGCATTCGGCCAGTATGTCCTGGTCGATCCCGTCCGTGCCGATCATCACCATGTCTGGATCATGCTTTGCAATCGGCGTATAGCCGACGGCATTGTTCATGTTCGATCGGCAGGCGTGAGCCACTGTGACAGAGCGACTCCATGTCGCCAGCCGGGCCCTTTCATCGTCTGTGAGATGGGTACCGTGGGCCAGGATGCTGCCGGGCATGTCGGCCAGCCCGACTCGTGCAAGGCGATCAAGCGGGGCGGCCCCATACTGCTGCGTGCTCAATCGTCGGTCAACGGGGTCTTCACAGACGTGGATGTGGAGTCCGACGTGAAGCCGCCTGCACAGATCGGCACAGGCGTCGAGTGTCCCATCGCTGACGGTGAATGATGCATGGGCACCGACCAGGCCCGCCAGTGTGCCATTCGGCTTCTGCTGACAGGCTGTAATAAATCGTTCGTTTTCAGCGATGCCTGCGACTGCCCCGGCCGGGCCGTTGCGATCAGTCACTTCATAACATAGAACTGCGCGACAGCCCACCTCATTGACGGCATTGCCAAGCGTTGTCAACGATCCCTCAATCGAGGAAGGGGAGGCATGGTGGTCGATTAATGTCGTCACGCCGCAGCGCAGCGCATCAAGGGACCCGATGTGCCCGCTGGCGCGAATACTGACGGTGTCATGCCCTCGGTCGAGGATCCACCAGACATACCTCAGTTTCTCGTGGAAGTTCGTCGGGGTGGCAGCCGGCAGGGGCATGCCGGGTGCCAGGGCGGAGTAGAGATGGGTATGACCATTGACGAGCCCGGGCATGAGCAATGCACCATCGAGATCGACGACTTCATCTGAGTCCTGCGGCTCGATATCAGGGCCGGTCTCGACAATCACCCCGTCACATTGGCACAGGGTGCCTCGTCTCACCGTTTGAGCGGTGTAATCGAAAAGCAGCGCGTTGGTAAAGGCTGTACTGGGCATGGTGTCGTTCGCGGCTAGGTGTGGGTGCTGACGCCGGTCTGTCGATTGAATTCGGCGATCAGTTCATCCCACTGATCGACCTGGGCATAGGTCTGAGTCCAGAAGTCGGGGTCCCAGAGTTTGTTGAGTTCATCGGAGGATCGGCCTTGTTGCTCGACCCAGGTGAAGTACTTGAAGTTGTGCAGTGCCTGGCGGTCAAACATGGAGAGTTCGCGCATGTGGTCGGTCGTGATGTCCTCCAGCCAGCGGCTTCGGTCTGCAATCGCCTGCTCATGTGTGTAGGGCCCGCGATCGGCGTTGAGTTCGGCCAGTCTGCTGCGGTACATGTCGGCCGAGTCGGTCAGGCTGGTCACGATGCAATCGTGCTTGCCAAAGCCGTAGTACCGGGCAGTCTTGATACTGGATATGAGATTGCAGATACTGGAGATCCCGAGCAATGACAACTGTGAGATCAGCCTCTCGGGTACGAGTTGGGCCAGGAGTTCCCTGCCGGCCGGTTCGTTGAACATGCGGAAGAGGCTGATACATTGTTCATCGTCGATGGCCGTGACCATGTCGGTGTTTCGGACATTGTGGATCCAGGGAACATGTTTATCACCGATCCCTTCAATGCGGTGATCGCCGAACCCGAACTGGTAGAGCGTGGGGCACTGGAGTGCTTCGGCGGCTGTAATGCGCAGGTTCGGGAATGTGTGTTTCAGGTAATCGCCGGCTGCAATGGTGCCGGCACTGCCGGTGGCTGAGACGAAGGCCGCAGGGTTGAGCCTCGGATCGCCAAGCGCCCGGATGGCCTCGTGCATGGCGCGGCCGGTGACATGGTAATGCCAAACGGAGTTCCCGAACTCCTCAAACTGATTGAAGACGATGCATTCAGGCCTGGTTCGTCGAATGTCATGGCAGGCGTCGTAGATTTCCTTGACGTTCGATTCACAGCCGGGCGTGGCAATGATCTCGGCCCCGATGTGCTCAAGCCACTCGAAGCGTTCGCGGCTCATCTGTTCGGGCAGGATCGCCACGGCGTCGCAGCCAAGCAGTGCTGAATCAAATGCCCCGCCACGACAGTAGTTGCCGGTCGAGGGCCACACTGCCTTGTGTTTCGTGGGATCGAAGCGGCCGGTGACGAGTCGAGGAACGAGGCAGCCGAACGCTGCCCCGACTTTGTGAGCGCCGGTCGGGAACCAGCGTCCGACCATCCCGATGATGCGCGCTTCGACGCCGGTCAGTTCAGGTGGGAACTCAAGAAAGTTGACCGGGCCGTATTGCCCGCCCTGCTCGACCGGTTCGTTGTGCCAGGTGATGCGAAAGAGATTGGCCGGATCGAGATCGTTGAGTCCGATGGCAGCCAGGCGATTCTTGATGGCATCGGGAACAGTGCCTTGCGGATTGACAAACTGGGCGAATGTCGGGATCACGATGTTGCGTTGGCGGCAACACTCGATGGCATGCTGGAGGTTCTCGTATTGTGCGTCATCCATATCAATGGTCACTTGTTCATTCTCGCATCCGATTTCGTCATGTCATGGAGTGCCTGCCGGACCTTCTCAATATCCGGTTCAACAGGAATCAGGGTCGCATTCGCGGCTGCCTTCATGGCTGCCTCAGTATCTTTCAGCCCGCTGCCGGTGCTGAGCACCAATACGGACTCTCCCGGCCTGATGATGCTGTCGTCAACGGCCTGCAGCAATCCGGCCAGTGATGCCGCTGCTGCCGGTTCCGAAAAGACCCCGTGCTTCCCTGCCAGTTGGATCGCATTGAGGATCTGATCATCACTGACGGCATTAAACTGCCCGTTGCATTCTCGCACGCCGGTCACGGCTTTCTTCCAGTTTCGCGGGACCGGAACATTGATGCTGTCGGCCACGGTGGAACCGTGGGGCGAGGTGGGCAGTGAGCCGTGCTCGTAGGCGTACTTGATCGGCTCGACCCCGCGGGCCTGCACGCCGAGGACGCGCGGGAGACGGTCCGAAATCCCGAGGCAATGCATCCGGCTGAGTCCCTTGCAGATGCCGGCAATCGTGCAGCCGTCACCAACGCTGACTACCACCCAGTCCGGTGTTTGCCCGAATCGGGTCTGAGTCTGTTCGGCGATCTCCAGGCCGCCGGTCGCTTTTCCTTCGACCAGGACCGGGTTGACGGCACAGTTGCGGTTGTACCAGCCGAACTCCTCGCAGGCAGACTGGCACAGTTGCCACGCATCGTCATAGGTTCCCTGCACCGAGAGCACAGTGGCCCCGTAGACGAGCATTTGTGCCACCTTCGGGCGCGGTGCGGATTCCGGAACGAAGATGATGCATGGCAGACCGGCCAACGCTGCATGGCCGGCCAGACTCGTGGCCGCGTTGCCGGTTGATGCGCAGGCCACGACACGGGCGTCGTGTGCGAGTGCGTGAACCACGCCGACCGAACTGGCTCGATCCTTGAACGATGCAGTGGGGTTGCGGCCTTCGTCCTTGAAAACAAGCGACTTGAGTCCGAACTCGGATGCGAGTCGGTCGGCAGCAATCAACGGCGTCCAGCCGACGGCCCAGTCAAGAGGGACTCGATTCTGCGCACTGGGGAGGAATTCGCGATACCGCCAGTGCGACCCGACGGGGCGTGTGTGCAGTGGGGTGCGCTGCCAGGATTGCGCGACGGCATCAAGGTCGTATTCGAAATCGAGTATGCCATCAACGGGCCCGCATGTCAGGCAGGTCATGGACGATGTGTCCCCGGGCTGATACTGTCGCCCGCAGTTCACGCACGTGAGCGCAGAGACGAACTCGGAATCGGTGAACCGGACCGGCATGGACCAGTGTAGTGTGACCGAGTCAGGTCGGCGAGTGACGGGGTGACAGGTCGAGCCGATGACGGTCGCGACGTACAGTAGTAGCGCAGGAGCGTGGAACGAAGAGAAGGCCCTGATGGTAGACTTACACCCAGCACCGTTTGACGAGCTGTTGAAGCGGATTCGGCTCGAATATGCGCAGCGTCGAAGCGTCTTCGATTTGCCGCAGCGGTCCTGGTACACGGGTTTGGACAAGTCGGGACGGCCGCATCCGGACATGCGAGTGCAGTTGCATGGCCAGACGGCTGGAAATCCGCTTGGGCCGGCTGCCGGGCCGCACACCCAGATGGCCCAGAATCTGCTGCTGTCGTGGCTGGCCGGCTCTCGGATCCTCGAACTCAAGACGGTACAGATAAACGATCAACTTGAGATTCCTCGGCCGTGCATCAACGTCCCGAACGTCGGCTACAACGTGGAATGGTCCCAGGAGCTCCGGCTGGCGCAATCGCTGGACCAGTATGTGCAGGGCGCGATGTTGATCCACATGCTGCGCGAGGCCCCCGGGTTGGTGCTCGGGCATGATGAAGCCGGTGGCTGGCCGGCATTTGATCAGTCTCTCGGGGCCGCCACGATCTTTGACATGTCGGTCGGGTATGACCTGGCCGGCATTACCTCTGATCCGGTCCGGCACTTCATCGAGTCGATGCGCGATGCATCAGCCTGTCTTGACCGGCTCCGCACGCAGATTCCGGGTGAGATGAGCCCCCTCCGCGACCTTGAGTATCCCTGTGCCCTGAGTTCCAGCATTACGCTGTCCACATTCCACGGGTGCCCGGCCGACGAGATTGAGAAGATCTGCGAGTTCCTGCTCCGCGACATCGGGGTCGATGTCATTGTCAAGATGAACCCGCCCATGCTCGGCTCCGAACGGCTCGAGTACCTGCTGCACGATGTCATGGGCTACTGGAACATTCGAGTCAATCCCCAGGCCTACGACTCCGGACTGACTCTCGTCGAAGGGATCGACCTGACCCAGCGGTTGGCATGCTTTGCCCGGCAGCAGGGGCGCTCGTTCGGCGTGAAGTTTTCCAACACGCTGGAAGTGTTGAACTCCGGTGTCCCGTTTCCGGATGACGTGCATGTGATGTACCTGTCGGGCCCGCCGCTGCACGTGATTACGATGTCGCTGACAGAGACGTTTCGCCGGCAGGTGGGCGCAGCGCTACCGATTTCATTCTCAGCCGGCGTTGATCGGCACAATGCGGCCGACGTTGTGTCATGCGGATTCGTCCCGGTCACAACATGCACGGATCTGCTCAAGACAGGTGGGTATGCTCGGTTGCCGGCATATCTTGATCGGCTGACTGAGGCGATGCGGGCCGTCGGGGCTGACTGCATCGACGATTTCATTCTCGATGTGCATGGGAAGCGCCACGCCGCCGAGGGTGATGTCGGCACCGCTGCCTGGCTGAACACACCCGTGGTTGCCGAGGCCTGTCGGGCTGACGAGCGCTATCGGGCTTCACGAAACACCCTGGCACCACGCCGGATCAATGCACACTTGGTCCTATTTGATTGCCTGTCATGTGACAAGTGCATTCCGGTCTGCCCCAATGCTGCCAACTTCGCGTATGAGAGTCCTGAGATCGACGAAGGGTATTACGATCTTGAAGTGGCCCCCGACGGCTCGATTGCCTGTTCCGGGAAGTACAAGCCGTTTCGTCTCCGCCGTGCCACCCAGATTGCCAACTTTGCCGACTGGTGCAACCACTGCGGGAACTGCGATACGTTTTGTCCTGAGTATGACGGCCCGTACTTGATGAAGCCGGTCTTCTTTTCATCAAGAGACACCTATGGTGCATCATCAACGCATGACGGGTTTGTCCTGGAGCGACACGACAGCCGAATGACAATGACCGGCCGAATCAAGGGGCAGGAATACAGCCTGACTGAAACGGGAGACGACCCATCAGCGTGGTTGTTTGATGACGGAGCCGTTACCATTCGAATTGTTAATAATGAGGACGTGACGCTGGCTGATGGGCAGTCCCCACCGACCGCTCCCCATACCGTCGACTATTCGAAGTTCCTCGTCATGAAGACGCTGTTGTTGGGTGTTGCCGGTGCCTCGAATGTAAGTCAACTGACGGTCGGACTGGGCCTACATGACGAATCAGCGCCGGGGGGTGATTCGTGAAGCGCATCGAGGGAATCTCAAAGTTGACCGGGCGGGAACGGTATGTCGATGACCTGCCGCTGGAGGGGTTCCTGTGGGGGGCCACCGTGCGCAGCCCGGCCGCACGCGGACGAATCAAGGCGATCCACTTCGGGACCGACATTGACTGGTCGCAGTTTGTGATCGTTGATCATCGAGACATCCCCGGGCCGAATGAGGTCGCCATGATCGAGCGCGACATGCCGATCCTGGCGGCGAGTGAGGTTCGGCATGCACATGAGGCTATCCTGTGCCTGGCTCACCCCGATCGACACGAGTTGCGGCGAGCGGTCGCGAGCGTTCGGGTCGAGATCGAGCCGGAGGAACCGTACCTCGACTTCGTTGCTGAGCCGACGCAGAGTCAGATTCAGTACGGTTCGGACAACGTGTTCAAACACATCGCCGTGAACAAAGGGGACGTGGAGCAGGCACTTGCTGAGGCCGATGTCATCATTGAGGGTGTATACGAAACCGGGGCTCAGGAACATGTGTACATTGAGCCGCAGGGCATGGTTGCCTGGGAGGATGATGCCGGTGTGTTGCGTTTGACCGGCTCTCTGCAGTGCCCGTATTACGTTCTCAATGCACTGATGCACGGGCTGAATCGCACCGCTGAGCAGGTTCGGGTGATTCAGGCATCCACGGGCGGGGCGTTCGGTGGGAAAGAGGATTACCCGTCAATCATCGGGTTGCACACGGCACTGCTGACACTCAAGGCCGGCTGCCCGGTCAAGATGATCTATGACCGAGGTGAGGACCTCGCCGCCACGACCAAGAGACACCCATCCCATATTCGGCACCGGACCGGCTTTGCCCGTGATGGCCGACTGCTTGCACAGGATATTGATATCCGACTCGATGCCGGGGCCTATGTGACGTTGTCACCGGTCGTATTAAGTCGATGCGTGATTCACGCTGCCGGCCCGTACCAGTGTGCAAACGTGCGGATCAACGGGCAGGCGGTGATGACGAATCGGGTGCCGTTTGGCGCCTTTCGCGGCTTCGGTGCCCCGCAATCACACTTTGCCAATGAACGGCATATGGATGCTGCTGCCCGGCAACTTGGGATCGGCCCGGCCGAACTCCGACGGATCAACCTCATCCGCGATGGGCAGCAGACGGCCACCGGACAGGTGATCAACGATGGGACGGATCGTGTTGGCCTGCTGGACGATGCACTCTCACGGGCCGACTACGGCAGGCTGCGTGAAGCGCACCGGGCCTTCAATGCGTCCAATCCCTATCGACGCCGTGGGATTGGGATCGCCACCTTCCATCACGGGGCCGGCTTCACCGGTAGCGGGGAGGTCGATCTTGCCTCGGTGGTAAATGTGGCCGGCCTGGCAGACGGCCGGGTCGAAGTGCAGGTGGCCAACACCGAGATGGGGCAGGGGGCGCTGACGGTGCTGACGCAGATTGCCGCAGCACGCCTCGGGTATGACACGAACGACATTGTGATCGCACCGGCTGACACAGCCCTGGTACCCAACAGCGGGCCGACGGTCGCCTCGCGAACGGCCATGGTGGTCGGCTTCCTGATCGAACAGGCCTGCGATGATCTACAGGCCGGGGTCATGCAGGCAGCCGCGTGTGATCAACGCCCGGTGGGTGCGCATCTCAAACAGGCGATTCAAATAGTCGTGTCCCAGACCGAGGACCATCAGCCGATCATCGGGTCGGCGACCTACGGCAAGCCGCCGGACGTGCATTGGGATGAAGCGACGTATACCGGATCGGCCTATGGCACCTATGCCTGGGCTGCGTATGTGGCGTCGGTCGAAGTCGACCTGCGCACGTTCGTGACGACGGTGACAGACTTCGTGGCCGTGCAGGAGATCGGCACGGTGTTGAACGAGGGGCTGGCACGCGGTCAGATTGAAGGCGGAGTCGTGCAGGCGATCGGCTGGGCGCTGAGTGAGGAGTGTCTGTGGGATGAGCAAGGGGGGATGTCCAATGCTCAGTTGACGAATTACATCATCCCCACGTCGTGTGATGTGCCGCTGAATATCGATGTCGGATTCGTCGAGAACCCGTATGCATATGGGGCCCAAGGTGCCAAAGGAATCGGCGAGTTGCCAATGGATGGGCCGGCTGCTGCAGTGCTCAATGCAATCGCCGATGCGACCGGGGTGAACCCGACGGTGGTACCGATGACGCCTGAGCGGCTCATGGAACTGCTGGTGCCGAATGAGTGATCAGACCGCACATGGCACCGTTCCGATTGCATGTTCGATCAACGGCCGGGCGTATTCGCTCGACGTTCAGGTGAATGAGCGATTGCTTGATGTGCTCCGGTATCGTCTTGGGTTAACCGGCACGAAAGAGGGGTGCGGTGAAGGAGAGTGCGGGGCCTGCACGGTCTTACTTGATGGGCTGCCTGTGAATTCCTGCCTCGTCCCGGCCTATCAGGTCGACGGCCGGTCGGTGGAGACTGTCGAGGGGACCGATGAGCAATGGGCTGCGCATTTGCATGAGCATGGGACCACACAGTGCGGGGCCTGCACACCCGGCGTCGTGATGACGGCTCGATGGCTCGATGATACGAACCCTGAGGACTTGTCGGTGCGGGAGGCATTGGCAGGAAATCTGTGTCGGTGCACTGGGTATCGTGGAATCTGCGAAGGGATCAAGGCCACCCTCAAGGCCCGGCAGCAGTCTTCCAATGAGGAGGGCAACCCGTGAGAGTGTGCATGCCTACAACGTTGTCGGATGCATGCTCGATGCTGGCTGATGCCGGCACTGCAGGTCGGGTGATGGCCGGCGGGACGGATCTGCTGGTGGACTGGCCGCAGCGCGCCCATGAGCATGATGACACGATCTGGATTGATCTGTCGCGTGTCACACCACTTCGCCGGATCACTTGTGCTGATCACGTTCTGCGACTTGGCGCGCTGACAACCTACTGGGATGTTGTGCAGAGTGAGCAAGCCGCCGAGGCATTTCCATTGCTGAAGCAGGCCGCTCGTGTGGTGGGGTCGTTACAGATACAAACGCGCGGCACGTGGGCCGGCAACATCATGAACGGCTCCCCGGCTGCCGATGGGGTGCTGGCACTCATGGCCTATGACACGACGATCGAGTTGCGCTCGACGGCCGGCGTGCGCCGTGTGTCTTTGGATACGTTCTACACCGGCTACCGCAGTACCGTGGCACGAGCCGATGAGATTCTCGAGTCCATCGTGTTACGTCGTCACCGCTATCGCATCCAGTACTTCGAGAAGATCGGGACTCGGCAGGCCCAGGCAATCACGAAAGTCGGGCTGGCACTGACACAGGACTCGGCCGATCACTCGTGGCGCGTGGTGATGAACAGCATGGCCCCGACGGTGACACGGTGCCCGGCTCTTGAAGGCGTTTTGTCGGCTCAACAACCGATGGCCGGCCCCGATGCCTGGTTGCCGATAATCGATGCGGATGTGTCGCCGATTGATGATCTGCGCTCCACGTCGCGCTACCGGCGGGTGGTGGCAGCGCGGTTGTTGCACAGCGCATTGGCGGATCGTTGTGATTGGATCGGGCAGTAAAAAACCCCGCGATATGCCAGGGGCGACATATCACGGGGCCTGTTTCAAGTGGGCGTCACCTGTGGTTTACTTATCCTTTTCGAGGATACCGACGCCGCTTCGGTCCGGCCCATGGGGCCGTTTGGGTGCCTTGTAGCCACCGGTCTTGATCTCGCTGAGCATCTGCTTGATGGCTGCATCGAGTTGCGGGTCGCGGCCGTTTTGCATGAGGGCCGGGTCATCGAGTACCGGGATGTCCGGATCGACGCCGTGGCCTTCGATGCCCCAGGTCCCGTCGGGATCATAAAAGCCGAAGGTCGGGACGGCTGTGTATCCGCCGTCGATAAGTGACGGGTTGCCGGAGATGCCGACGAGGCCTCCCCAGGTCCGCATGCCGATGAGCTTGCCGAGTCCGGCCTGTCTGAAGTAGTGTGGGAAGGCATCGCCGCCCGAGCCGGCCCAGCCGTTGATCAACATGCACTTCGGGCCCTGGTGTGAATCGGGGGGCCAGGGCCAGTCCTTGCCGTCACGCCGTGCCCAGTAGTTGGTAATCGGGCGATTGAGCAGTTCGATGAATCGGGTCGGGATCTGACCGCCGCCGTTCCATCGCTCGTCGATGATGAGGGCCTGTTTGTCAATCTGCCCGAAGAACTGTCGGTACAGATCGTTCTGCCCGTTCACGCCGGTGTTCGGGACGTAGATGTACCCGACCTTCCCGTCGGTCTGCTCCTCGACATACTTCCGATTCCGTTCGATCCAGGCACGATAGCGCATGGTGCCTTCGCTCCAGGTCGGTGTGATCAGGACGTCACGCTGCCCGGACATTTCATCCTCTTCCTCATCCTCATCGTCGCCTTCATCATCATCGGAATCGGCATCGTCGTCAGCCTCAGCCTCGGCTTCAGCCAGTTCCTTGAGTTCCTCGGCAGATCTGAGGACCGGTTCATCACTGACAGTCAGTTCGACGACCGTCCCGGCCAGCCCGATGAATGCTGCCCAGGGGTCCTTTGTCGTATCCATCGGGATGCCGTTGACGGCCAGGAGGTAGTCGCCCTCCTTGACGTTGACGCCGTTGGCACTGAGCGGGCCTCGTGCATCGGTATCCCACGGGCCGCCTTCGTAGATACGGGTGATGCGGTACGCGCCATTTACCAGATCGAAATCACAGCCGAGCATGCCGACGTTTCGGCTCGGTTGATCCTCGCCGCCGCCACCGAAGTAGTACGCATGGCCGACGTTCAGTTCGCCGATCATCTCACCGATGACGTAGCTGACATCGTCGCGGGTGGCACAGTCATCAATCATGCCGAGGTACTGCTCGTAGACACCCTGCCAATCAACGCCGTGCATCCCCGGATCGTAGAAGAAGTCGCGCTGGATGCGCCAGGCGTCAGTGAACACCTGCTTCCACTCGGCACGGGGGTCGATCGTGACTTCCATGCCGTCGGTCCCTACCCGATCGGCCGATCCGCCCGGCGATGCATTGCGAATGCTGGCACCGGAGCGGCCGGCGATGGTCAGCAGTTTCTTGCCGTCGGCCGAAATCGTGTATCCCATGACACCGTCAGCGATGGTCTTGGGCGAAGGATCATCATCACTCAGATCAAAGAGTTTGAGTCCCTGCCCGCGCTGGGCGTAGATCAACTGGTTCTTGTCGTTGACGGCCAGGGCACCGAAGGACCCGTTGCCGACCGGGAGGCGGAACGCGCGGGACTCGAATCCGTCGAGATCGATCTCGATGGCTTCGTCCGCATCTTCATCCGCCTCATCGTCGTCACTTGTGTCCTTATCAGCATCGTCATCCGAGTCGCCGGCCGAGGAGCGCTCGGCCGTGATCTGCACCGGTTCACCGTCAGCCGAAGCCGTTCCCTCCAATGATCCGTCAGTGATGACCAGATCCATGGCGACCGTCATGCCGTCGGACAGTGTCAGCGTCAACGACAGGTGCCCGTCTGAGGGCGAGTACTCGCCGCTCAGTGAGCCGGAGTACATGCCGGCTTCGAGCCGACCGGTGACGCTGTTATTCTCCGCCAACTCGAGCGTCAGCGTAAACGGCAGCGGGCCGGCTTCAGGGATGTGGGCCTGGCCCTTCCAGGTGCCCGAGACGCCGTCGTCCGGACCGGGCGCGTCGCCGTTGTCATCAGCACTCCCACCATCGTCCTGGTCGGCATCATCCGCCTTGCCCGAATCATCGTCCGACTCTTCCTCCCAGGCCTCCTCATCACTCTTGGGTGGCCAGGGCTGGCCAATGTCGTCACGCAGGGGGACGGCCAGCAGATTTCCGGTGTCTTCATAAATGTATGTGGTATCAAGGCTGCTGTAGGTCGGGCTGAATGTCTGATCGCTGACGTAGTACAGGTAGTCGCCCTTGCGGTCGAACACGGCCCCGCGATCATTGAACATGCCGGTGGTCACCTGGGTGACTTCACCGCTGTCCACGCTGTACAGCCACAGCGAGCCATTCGATGCGGTTTCAGTGCGGTGCGACAGGGCAATCCACTTGCTGTCATGAGACCAGGAGACCGAAGGCCCTTCGGCCCAGGGGTCGTGATCAACTGTCACGGTCTCACCTGTTTCGATCGTGTGCAGGTAGAGCGTCCCGGACTTGGCGTAGTACAGGATCATGGCTGAATCAGGAGACCAGAACGGGGAGTAGAGATACTCGCTGCCGTCGGATGTCAACTGCTTCGTTTCACCCTTGCCGTCAGATTGCGTGATGTACAGTTCGTACTCGCCGGTGGCGTCGGAGAGGTAGGCAATCCAACGCCCATCGGGGCTCCAGCCTGGGTCGCGCTCAGCGACGCCGCTGGTTCGCGTGAGGTTTCTCGGTGCCCCTTCTTTGGCCGGCAGCGTCCAGATGTCACCGCGGGCGGAAACGGCTGCGCGCTTGCCGGTTGACGAGATTTCCCACGACTGGATGTGCTCGGCTGCATCAAAGCGCTGCGGGCGAATGGCCGTGTGATCGCCGGGCACGGTGATCTTGACTGTTCGCGGCTTGTTTGTCTTGAGGTTAAGCAGTTTGATACTGGCCCCGTGCTGGAAGACGATTTCGCCTTCGCCGTTCTCGCCGGGTCCCATTGAGGGGAACTTGACGTCCCAGTCATCATACTTGGTGACCTGCCGGCGACGATTCGTCTTCGTGTCGTAGGACCAGATATTGAGTTTGTGCGATGGGCCCTGGTCACTCACGTAGTAGACGGTCGAACCGTGCCACATGGGTGAGGTATCCGTCCCAGGCCAGTCGGTGATCTTCTTACTCTTGAGCGTCTTCAGATTGAACACCCAGATGTCGGTCGCCAGGCCACCCTGGTATCGCTTCCAGGTTCTGAAGTCGCGCGAGGCCGGCGTGTAGGCCAGCCATGCCCGGTCTTCACTGATTGACCCGACGGCCCCGTATGGGATGGGGAGTGCCTGGGGCAGGCCGCCGTCGGCACTGACGGTCAACAGCTGCTGCACCCGACTCAGGCCTGACAGCCCACCAGCGGAGAAGAGCAGTTGGTCGTCGGACGTCCAGTCGGACAGGCGCTCGCCGGCCGGGTGGTGGGTCACGCGGTACGGCACGCCGCCGCCGACCGGAATGGTGTACAGATCGCGATTGCCGTCATAGTTCCCCATAAAGGCAATTGAGTCACCGTCCGGGCTGAACTTCGGGAACTGCTCCTGGCCGGCCGGTGATGCGAGCGGTTGGGCCATGCCGCCTGACCGCGGCACGAGCCAGAGATCGTTGGCATACATGAAGACGATGTGCGAATCGCTGACATCGGGGAAGCGGAGCATGCCGCCGTGCGGTTCATGCTGGCCGCTGACTTCGGCGGTCACATTCGGCTGCTCCGACTCGATAGCCGAGGACGGAACGACGGTCGATCCGACCAGAATGACTGCGAAACCCAGGGCCGGGACGACGGTAGCGGGTGAGCCGCACGATGTGAATCTGGGCAATGATCGACGGCCGAACATCGGAATATGCATGAAGAATGCCTTTCTGATTCGGATGGCTTGTACAGGATCCCCTCCTCATCGCGGGCCCTGAGGCACTGATGAGGGCGTTGCTTCAATTAAAGTAGTTGTTCCGAGCGCACCGCGGGCGGTTGCACAGATTGTCATCGGCACGACATCCGGTCGGCGTGGTATCTACCTGTATGTTTTGGGGAGATCGCCTCAGAGATTCTCTGCCGCCCAGTCACTCAGCGACAGAAACTCGAGCATGTGCTCGTCGTAGATGCGCTGGTGTTCCTCGCGGGACAGGTCGAGACGGAGTTCGTTGATGACCTTCGTGCCCTGGCTGATCCAGGCCTGCCACGCTTCGCTCGAGATGCACTCGTGGATCTTCTCGCCAAGCCGTCCTCGGAAGGGGGGCTTTTCGAGTGGCGTTCCGGCTCGGCCTGTTGCGTGACACACAAAGGAGCCGTCCGGGAGCGGCTCTGCAGGTGCGGCCTCCTCGACGGCCGGCGGTTCGACCCCAAGTTCGATCAGGGCTTGCTCCATGGCCTGCTTCGGCATCAGATCGCCACGACGGGCAGCCACCTCATACCCCCGCTTGAGCCAGTCGGCGGCCTTTTCATCATTGCCGGCCTTCTTGAACGACTCGCCGAGCAACTGGTAGGCCTTGCTCATCTCGGGGTTCAGTTCGATTGCCCGGGCCAGCGAGGGGATGGCCTCATCGTGTCGGCCGGCCTGGAGAAGGTTGATCCCGAGACTGAAATGGGCCATCTCATTGGTCGGGTCGGCCTCAGCCATAGTGGTGAACTGCTCAATGCGCTGCTGAACTTGGTCGGTAGTCATCTGCCTGGGTATCCTCGGTTCTCATCCGATAACTGTGAACTTGTCCGTTGAATCACACTTTGGAAGGGTGTCATGGCACCACTTCGGTGATCGTATGCCTGTATCAGATACGGCGTGCGGGAGATTACAGCAGGAGTGTTGATAATCCGTGATTCCGCGTGATTTATGTCGTCGGCTCGGGCGGATTCAGGCGATCGGCCAGCGTGTGGCCGTCAATTCCCTCAATGGTGAGTGTTTTATCACGACAGGTGTGACCGGCAGCCACCGTGACCTGTCTGGGTTTGAGTCCCAGGTGCTGTGCGACAACTTTGCAGATGGCCTTGTTGGCTTTCCCACCCTCCGGGGGGGCTGAGACTCTGATCTTGAGCCGGTCGCCATGGTACCCGGCCACCTGGTCGGCTTTCGCTCCGGGAACGGCTCTGATCTTGAGTGTGTGAGTCATTTGGCATTGTTCTCGTCAGGCAGGGGTCAGCGTCGATTCAGCCACGCGAGGGGGCCGGAGTGCGCAAGAAGAGATAAGTGTATCACTGAATAACTATTTCAGATTTCGCTCGTTTTTTTTGTGAAGCGGCATTGGGTTTGTAGCCTCACGTGGCCTACTGTACAGGACAGGCGCGAGGTCGTGATCCAGAGTTGATCCCCAGGACAGTTCGTATTTCTGATTAGCCAACCGAGTTGACCGGCCCGGTACAGGTTCGGTCGATAAGTGTACGAAGTCGAGGACATTCATGTCGGCGATGAAGGTGCGCGATTTTTCCAAGCGTGGCGACGGTCTTCCCACCCCCGATTTGGTCGAAGTTCAGCGAGCAGCCTACGAGCGATTTCTCCAGATGGACTTCGGTCCGGATGATCGAGACATTGCCATTGGCGTTGAGGCGTTGCTCCGCGAGATCTTCCCGATCGAGAGTTACGACGGCAAGACCCGCTTGGAGTATCTCTACTACACGCTCGAAGAGCCGCGGTATACCCCGGACGAGTGTCGTGAATTACGTTTAACGTATGCGATGCCCTTCCGTGTTGCGGTTCGCTTGATCCGTGAGGACACGTCGGAGGTCCCTGAGGAGGAAATCTACCTCGGGGAGATGCCCATCATGATGGGCGGCGGCGAGTTCATCATCAACGGGGCTGAGCGCGTCATTGTCAACCAGTTGCATCGATCACCTGGTGTTGACTTTGGTGTTGTGTCGGCAGAAGCGGACCGCCCACTGCACTCTTCACGAATCATTCCTGAGCGCGGCTCATGGATTGAACTCGAGGTGACGAAGAAGGACGTCCTGGTCATGCGAATTGACCAGAGCTCCAAGATTCCCGCCACGACGTTCCTCCGTGCGCTCGACGAGGAATGCAGCACCACGGACACGCTCATCGATCTGTACTATCAGGTCGAGTCACTGTCGGTGGCGAAGTTGCGCGAAGAGCATTATGCTGCCGAGACGGTGGTCGATCCCGAGACCGGCGAGGAACTGGTCCGTGTCGGTCGCATGCTTGGCGAGGCGCTGGTACCGATCCAGGAATCCAGCCTCAAGAAACTACGTGTTATCACCGGCTCAGTGGACCCACTGCTGCTGAACACGATTGCTGAGGGCACGCTCGACCAGTTCGGTGAAGTGTCCGAGCACGAGGCTGCCCTGCTTAAGATCTACACTCGGCTGCGCCCGGGCAACCCGCCGCAGATCGACAAGGCCAAGACCTTCTTTGCCGAGAAGTTTTTTGATGACAACCGCTACCGACTCGGTCGGGTCGGCCGCTTCCGGATTAACCGCAAGTTCGATATGGATGTCGATGAGACGATCCAGCATTTGCGCGGCGAGGATTTCCGGCAGGTCATCAAGTACATTCTCGATCTTCGGAGCGCTCGCGGGAAAGCGCAGACCGACGACATTGATCATCTCGGCAACCGGCGCCTGCGGACGCTTGACGAGTTGGCCGTCGAAGAGGTTCGCAAGGGCTTCCTGAAACTGCGTCGGACGATCCAGGAGCGGATGAGTGTCCGCGATCCGAGCGAGATGTCCAAGATTGCCGATCTGGTCAACACAAAGAGCATCAGCAGTTCGATCGAGTTCTTCTTCGGTCGTTCGGAATTGTCACAGGTCGTCGATCAGACGAATCCGCTGAGCATGCTTGCCCACGAACGCCGTTTGTCGGCGCTCGGTCCCGGTGGTTTGAACCGGAAGCGTGCGGGATTCGAGGTTCGCGACGTCCATATCAGCCACTACGGCCGCATTTGCCCGATTGAGACGCCTGAAGGCACAAACATCGGCTTGATCTCATCGCTCGGTATTTATGCGCTGATCGACGAGTATGGCTTCATCCTCACGCCGTACCGCTCCGTCAAGAACGGCAAGTTGACCGGCGACGTTGAGTATCTGCGTGCCGATGAAGAGACCGGAGCCGTCCTGACCCCGACCGAGTCAATCAATCTCTCAGGCAAACTCGAGTCCGGCTCACTGCTGGCTCGCGTTGAGGGGGATCTGTCTCACGTCGATGCGACCCAGGTGACGCACGTCGATATTGCCCCGAAACAGATTGTCGGCGTGTCGGCATCGTTGATCCCGTTCCTGGAACATGACGATGCGAACCGCGCGCTGATGGGCTCGAATATGCAGCGACAGGCCGTGCCGCTGGTCAAGGTCGAGCCGCCGGTGATTGCCACGGGTATGGAACTGGACGTCGGCCGGCACAGCGGCATGGTCGTGACCGCCCGGAATGCCGGGATCGTGACCTATGTGGACAGTCAGCTGATCGTGGTTGATAACACGGACGAGTATCACCTTCGCAAGTTTGTCGGTCTGAATGAGCGCACCTGCCTGAATCAGCGACCGATCGTGCAGTTGAACCAGGCGGTCGACAAGGGTGAGATCATTGCCGACGGCGCTTCGACGGCCATCGGTGAGTTGGCGTTGGGCAAGAACGTCCTCGTCGGCTTCATGACCTATGACGGGTACAACTTCGAGGATGCGATCGTCATCAGTGAGCGCCTCGTGAAGAACGATACATTCACGTCGATCCACATCGATTCCTACGACCTGGAGATTCGTGAAACGAAACTCGGGCGTGAGGAGTTCACCCGCGACATTCCCAATGTCTCGGAGAAGATGCTGCGCAACCTCGATGAGAACGGCGTCATCCGCGTCGGGGCCTATGTGGGCCCGAATGACATTCTCGTCGGCAAGGTGAGCCCGAAGTCGAAGACCGAACTCAGCCCTGAAGAGAAACTCCTGCATGCCATCTTCGGACGGGCCGGCGAAGACGTGAAGAACGATTCACTCGAGTTGCCGGCCGGCACCGAGGGGATCGTGATCGGCACGAAGCGCTTCAGCCGTCGGATGCATATGACGGAGGACCAGAAGAAGCAGTTGACCAACGACATGTCGGCCTATGAAGCGGACATGGATCAGCGGGCCATCAACCTCTTCAAGCAAATGATCGGCCAGATCAACGACATCGTCGGCACCCCGACGGTGGACCCGTATACCCGGCAGACCGTTGGCGCTTCCAATATCCCTGAAGTCATTCTCGAGCAGATTGAGAACTTCAGTGTTGAATGGGTCAAGGGATCCAAGAGTGTGCGCGAAGCCGTTGAGGTGGTTTACGGCCAGTTCAAGCCGCGCATCACCGCGCTGGAGCGTGAGAAGCAGCGAAAACTCTCTCACATGAAACGCGGCGATGAGTTGCCGGCCGGCGTGCTGGAGATGGTCAAGGTCTACCTGGCCTCGAAGCGTCAACTGGCAGTCGGCGACAAGATGGCCGGTCGTCACGGCAACAAGGGCGTCATTGCCCGTATCGTGCCCGAAGAAGACATGCCATTCCTCGAGGACGGGACGCCGATCGACATTCTGCTCAGCCCGCTCGGCGTGCCGAGTCGTATGAACGTCGGCCAGATTCTCGAGACACACCTGGGATGGGCCGCCAAGGTGCTCGGATTCCAGGCAGTGACACCGGTCTTTGACGGGGCCACGGAAGATGAGGTCCACGCGTGCATTGAGGAGGCAAATGAGCATGTCCGGACGCGGCTGAGTGAAGTCGAGACGGAGCACGTGCCGCCGCGGGAAGATGAGTTACTGTCCATCATGCCGCAGGGCGGTAAGGTGCAGTTGTACGACGGCCGAACCGGCGATCCGTTCAAGCAGAAGACGACGGTCGGGTATATGTACCTGCTGAAACTGCATCACCTGGTTGATGACAAGATTCATGCTCGGGCAACCGGCCCGTATTCACTCATCACGCAGCAGCCGCTTGGCGGGAAGGCCCGCACCGGTGGTCAGCGATTCGGCGAGATGGAAGTCTGGGGTCTTGAGGCGTACGGCGCTGCCTACATTCTTCAGGAACTGCTGACGGTGAAGTCTGATGACGTTGAGGGCCGCACGAAGATCTATGAATCGATGGTCAAGGGCAATAACACGCTGGAGGCCGGCATGCCGGTCGCCTTTGACGTGCTGTGCAATGAGATCCGCGGCCTCGGAATGAACGTAACGATGGAGAAACGCCAACTCGAGGGAGGAGTTCTGCTGTAGTCCTCGTGGCCGGCTCGTGACCGATCGATGTGACGACCGGCTCAGCGTTCGTTTTGCCTTTTCATCACAGTGTGGTATTGACACAGGTATGGGAGTGATAACGCATCAATGGCCGTTGCGGACCATTCTGTCACCGATCGGTTCCGCTGTGGACTTGAGTATTTCGGGCTGGGGCATCGGATTGCACCGTTTCCGGTCCGAAGGCAGGCGCGAGCGTGGACCCTGGCTGATCTACCCCCCCGGGACGGACTCCGGATTGCACCGCCGGATTACATCGGTGTGGGGACACAAAAAAGCGGTACGTCGTGGTGGACCGGTTTGATTGAACAGCACCCCGACGTGGCAACGAATCGGTTCAACCGAAAGGAGATGCACTACCTGACGCACTTTCTGGACCGCCCGCTGACGGATCAGGATGTTGAGGCGTATCACGCAGCCTTTGCAAGGCCGGAAGGCAAGCAGTGCGGGGAGTGGACCCCGAACTATCTCGCTCACCCGTATGCGTTGGAAAACCTTGACCGACTGTCCCCGGCGGCTCGAATCCTCGTGATGGTGCGGAATCCGGTTGATCGATTTGAATCGGGTTTCAATCACGAGTTCAAGATGCGGTTCGGTGCCATGCTGGCCCCGAGCGTACGGCGCGAGGTGATCAAGCGGTATGCCCTCCGGGCTGAATCGTTCTGGAACGGGATGTATGCAGCACAACTCGACATCCTGTTTGCATTGGTCGAGAAGGCCCGGGTGCTCGTGTTGCAGTATGAAGCGTGTTGCGAGGAGCCGGAGAAGTGGATTGCTCAGACCTATCGGTTCCTGGGCCTGACGGACTCGTTTGTGCCGGCCGGCATTGACAGAAAGGTCAATCGGCAACGGCGGATCGTCGGGGGGTTGGATGACCAGGCTCGGGGCCTGCTGGCGACGGCGTACCGGGCGGACGCCCGGAGATTGTCGGAGCAGTGCCCGGAGACGATTGACCTCGGTTTATGGCCGCAGTTGAACGAGTAATCGGTGTTCAGCGTGACGGCACGCGGCACATGACGACGGATCAAACAGTAGATGACGATTAACTCTAGGGATGAGAGTTAGATTCAATGGCTGAGACTTTTTACGATCGAGTTAATGACTTCACCAGCGTCAAGATCATGCTGGCCAGCCCGAACGATATTCGTTCCTGGTCATTCGGTGAAGTTAAGAAGCCCGAGACGATCAACTATCGTACCTACCGTCCCGAGCGCGACGGCTTGTTTTGCGAGCGCATCTTCGGCCCGGAGCGGGACTATGAGTGCGCGTGCGGCAAGTACAAAGGGACGAAGTACAAGGGCATCATCTGCGACCGCTGTGGCGTCAAGGTGACGCACAGTCGCGTCCGCCGCAAGCGGATGGGCCACATCAATCTCGCGTCGCCGATCGTGCATATCTGGTTCTTCAAGGCGCTGCCGAGCCGGTTGGGTACGTTGCTCGGAATGAAGACCTCGGACATGGAGAAGGTAATCTATTTCCAGGATTACGTCGTCCTCGATCCGGGTGATACGCCGTTCAAACTCAAGCAGATGCTCACGGAGGACGAGTACCGCACTGCGTTTGAGCAGTATGGGTCCGCCTTTCGTGCCGGCATGGGGGCCGAGGCCGTCCGCGAACTGATCG
The DNA here is from genome assembly GCA_013112555.1 of Planctomycetota bacterium. Taxonomy (GTDB): domain Bacteria; phylum Planctomycetota; class Phycisphaerae; order Phycisphaerales; family UBA5793; genus PNC21. The sequence goes on from JABFGK010000001.1 coordinate 329,251, forward strand.
AGAAATCAGATCTGACTGCTGAGGCGGCTGAGATCCGTGAGGAACTGGATGGGTGCCGCTCGAAACAGCGCATCAAGGATCTGTCGAAGCGCTTGAAACTCATTGAGCAGATCCGGTTGTCGGAAAATGACCCGGCGTGGATGGTGATGGACGTCGTTCCCGTTATTCCGCCGGACCTCCGCCCGCTCGTCCTGCTGGAAAGCGGCAACTTTGCCACGAGCGACCTGAACGACTTATACCGCCGGATTATCAACCGGAACAACCGACTGAAGAAACTGATGGACCTCAATGCGCCGGAGGTCATTATCCGTAACGAGAAGCGCATGCTGCAGCAGGCGGTTGATGCGCTGTTTGACAACGGCCGCTGTCGGCGCCCCGTCCTCGGCTCATCCGGCCGAGCCCTGAAGTCGCTGACTGACATGATCAAGGGCAAGCAGGGGCGCTTCCGTGAAAACCTGCTGGGCAAGCGTGTTGATTACTCAGCCCGTTCCGTCATCGTGATCGGCCCGGAACTGAAGTTGCATCAGTGCGGTCTGCCAAAGAAGATCGCGCTCGAACTGTTCCAGCCGTTCATTATCCGGAAACTGAAAGAGCATGGGTACGCCGACACGATCAAGTCGGCCAAGCGCATGCTCGAGCGACGCGATCCGGAGGTCTGGGACGTTTTGGAGGAAGTGATCTACCAGCACCCGGTGCTGTTGAATCGAGCCCCGACGCTTCACCGTATGGGGATCCAGGCCTTCGAGCCGGTCCTCGTGGAAGGGAACGCGATTCGGGTTCACCCGCTGGTCTGCACCGGCTTCAATGCCGACTTCGACGGCGATCAGATGGCCGTCCATCTGCCATTGTCCGTCGAGGCACAGACCGAGGCCCATACGCTGATGCTGGCCTCGAACAACCTGTTCTCACCGGCAAGCGGCCGCCTCGTGATGCCGCCGACTCAGGACATCGTGCTCGGCGTCTACTTCATCACGACAATTCGTGAGGAAGGCGTGGACGATGAGAACCTGCGGCGATTCAAGGATCCGGTTGAGGCCATGCTGGCGTACGACCACAGCATCATTGGATTGCATGAGCCGATCATTGTGCGTTTGCCGTCCTACAAGACCCAGGTCGTCTCCTCGCAGCGCGGGGATGCCGAACCGTGCCCGAAGAATCGTCGGGTACGGACGACGGTCGGGCGTTGCATCTTCAACGACATGCTCCAGGTCGAAATGCCGTTTTATAACTGCACACTCGGCAGTAAGGGTGGTTCGCGTGTTATTGACGATACGAATACGCTGCTCGGCCGTGGGGCAACGCTTGATCTGCTGGACCAACTCAAGGAACTCGGATTCAAGCAGTCCACCCTGGCCGGCCTGTCCTTCGGCGTGACCGACCTGCGAATTCCCGATCGGAAGCATGACCTGATCGAGGCAACGCAGAAGAAGGTCAATCGCGTCGAGAAGGCATTCAATGCCGGTGCGATTACCGAGCGTGAGCGGTACAACCAGTTGCTCGACTTGTGGGCTCATTGTCGTGAACAGGTGACCAAGGAACTCATCACGACACTGAAGAACGATCGCCGGGATGAAAATGACAACCCACTGCCGTTGGACAGCGGCAAGGGGCGGCATTATCTGAATCCGGTGTTTCTGATGAGTGACTCGGGTGCCCGAGGCAACATCAGTCAGATGCAGCAGTTGGCTGGTATGCGTGGTCTGATGAGTAAGCCGTCCGGTGAGATTATCGAGACACCGATTCGGGCGAACTTCCGCGAAGGGTTGACGGTTCTTGAGTACTTCTCCTCGACCCACGGTGCTCGGAAGGGGCTGGCGGATACGGCCCTCAAGACGGCTGACTCCGGCTACCTGACACGAAAACTGTGTGACGTGGCCCAGTCGGTGATCATTATCGAGAGCGACTGCAGCACGCGCAACGGTGTGCCGAAGCGTGCGATTTATAAGGGTGAGGAGATCGACGTCCCGTTGCGCGAGATCATCTACGGGCGGACGAGTTGCTCGACGATCATCAATCCGATGACCGACGAAGTGATCGTTCGTGCGAACCAGGTGATTGACGCCGATGCAGCGCGCAAGATCGAGGATCTCGGGATCGACTCGGTCGAGGTTCGCTCGCCGCTCACCTGTGAAACGCCGGGCGGTGTCTGTGCCAGTTGCTACGGGATGGACTTGTCCACCGGCATGTCGGTCGAGGCGGGGATGGCAGTCGGGATTATTGCAGCCCAGTCGATTGGTGAGCCGGGCACGCAGTTGACGATGCGTACCTTCCACACCGGTGGTGTGGCACAACGGACGCTGACCGAGACGACGTTCCGGGCCGCAGCACCCGGCGAGATCGAGCTGAGCGACTGTAATGAGGTCGAGGTGCTCGATGAATCTGAGAGCAAGGTGCTGACTGCACTGAAGCGAAACGGTGAGTTGATCATTCGTGACCAGCGAGGCCGCGAGATTGATAAGTACAAGGTGCCGTATGGTGCCTGGATTCGTGTCCGACCTGGTGACACGGTGAAGAAGGGTCAGCTGCTCGTCGAATGGGATCCACACCGTTCCCCGATTCTGGCTGAGAAGTCCGGTGCAGTGCAGTTCCACGATATCGAGATTGGCGAGACGGTGCGCGAGGAGGCCGCCGGTGGTGGCCGAACCGCCCTGGTCGTGATTGAGCACCGTGGCGAGAAGCACCCGCAGATTCGCGTGGCTGATGAAGAGGGCACAATTCTCGACTTCCACTATCTGCCGGCCAAGGCCCGCATCATGGTGGAGGAAGGAGCCCCGATCAAGGTCGGTGAGGAACTGGCTCGTCAGCCGACGGCCGTGGCCGGCTCAGCCGACATCGTCGGTGGTCTGCCGCGTGTGACGGAAATCTTCGAGGCGCGCAAGCCGAAGGAACCGGCTGTGATGTCGGAGATCTCCGGCAGCGTCGAGTTGTTCTCCGACAAGCGCAAGGGCAAGATGACGATCCGCGTGACATCGGAATCGGGTCTCGAGAAGGACCACCATGTCCCGCAGGACAAGATGCTGCTGGTCCATACCGGTGATTATGTCACGGCCGGTGATCCGTTGACCCAGGGCCCCCTCGTGCCGCATGACATCCTGCGCATCAAGGGTGAAGATGCCCTCTACACATATATGCTGGATGAAGTCCAGAATGTGTACCGGGCACAGGGCGTGCCCATTAATGACAAGCACATTGAGGTCATGCTCCGGCAGATGCTCAGCAAGGTGCTGATCGAAAGCCCGGGCGACACGTCACTGCTTCCGAATGAGGTCATTGACAAGCACGTCTTCAAGGCCCACAACACCGAAGCCTCCCAGTACGGCAAGATTACTGATCCGGGCGATACGTCACTGCCGGTGGGTGCGCTGGTCCCCAAGACGGACATTCGCGAGGCGAATGCACAGACTGAGGCAGCCGGGAAGAAGGGGGCCAAGGCGAAGCGGGCCAGGCAGTGCACGGCCCGTCCGTTGCTGCTGGGGATCACGAAGGCCTCGCTGCAATCGCGCTCCTGGCTGTCAGGTGCCTCGTTCCAGGAAACGACCAAGGTGCTCACCGAGGCAGCCCTGCGAGGGGCGGTTGATAACCTTGAAGGGCTCAAGGAGAACGTGCTGCTTGGTCACTTGATTCCGGCCGGTACCGGCTTCCGCGGGCATTTGTCCGTTCAAGTGAAGCGGATCGCGCCGGTTCCTGCTGCCCCGGTCTCTGACTTCGGGCAGAGTGCTCGCTGGCAGACGGCCGCCCCGGCGGCTGAGGTCGAGCCTGTCGAGGAACCAGTCGTCGAAGAGTCGGACGCCACGATCGCAGCCGATGCCGACACCGCGGTCGAGGTTCAGGATCCGTCACCGGTGGCCGAGGAGGTCGCCGCCGATGCGGAAGGTGACTTCCAGAACCCCGAAGGTGATGCCGGTGATGACGATGAGAAGGAGTCATCAGGTGTGACCACAGGGCTGGGCACCGAGGGATAAGGTTCTGTGTGCGTAAAAACAAACCGGACTTGTCGTTGTGATGACGACAAGTCCGGCTTTTCATTTTTGGAGTGCTGGGACCGCGATCTCAGAACCACCAGGCCTCACCCTGCGGCTCCTCGATGATCACAGAGGAGAGGTATTCGACGGCCTTCTCAAATCCCTCGGTGACGGACATGTACGAGTCCTCGTGTTCGATCGAGAGGACGCCGTCGTAGCCGTAGCGCCTGAGCATGGTCACAAACGGCTTCCAGAAGTCGTCGCCGTGCCCGTACCCGCAGGTGCGGAAGACCCATGAGCGGTTCTTCAGGTCACCATAAGAGCGGGCGTCGAGCGTGCCGTTGATGCGCGCCTGGTGCGGATCGATTTCCGTATCTTTCGCATGGCAATAAAACAGCAGGCCGGCCTCGCCCAGGACGCGGGCCGCTTCAACCGGATCGATCCCCTGCCAGAAGAAGTGGGAGGGGTCGAGGTTGGCACCGAGGTTCGGCGACCGCTTATTGGCACAGCAGGCCTGACTGAGTCGTATCAGCGTGTCGGGGTTATAGACGCAGAACCCCGGGTGCGCTTCCCAGGCAACTTTGATGCCGAGTTTCGCACACATCTTGCTCTGCTCTTTCCAATAGGGGATGAGCACGTCATTCCACTGGTACTTGAGGATCTCGCCGTACTCGGGCGGCCAGGCACAGGTGACCCAGTTCGGCATCTTGTCCCGATCGCTTCCCCCCGGGCATCCGGAGAATGTGACCACGATATCAGTGCCGAGTTTCGGGGCGAGTTGGCAGGCAGTCAGAAACGCGGCATGATGCTCTTTGGCTTCAGCCTTAACGGGCGAGACCGGATTGCCATGGACGGCCAGGGCCGACAAGGTGAGGTCCCGCTCGGCGAGTTTGCCGCAGATTTCCTCCTGCAGTTTCTTGCTGTTGTTTGCCTTCTTCGGATCGAAGAATGGTTTGCCGGGATACCCCCCGACGGGCAACTCGATCGCATCGAGTCCCAGTTGGGCACAATAATCCAGGGCTTCGTCGAATTTCATGCCGGTGAATAGCGCGGCCATAACTCCAAGTTTCATCGCTGTTGCCTCCAGTTCCGTCCGGGCCAGCCGGCGGATCGCTGAGCCTGACTTGATGAGGTGTGTGCCGTGACTGCCAGGGCATCGCGTTGGACCTCCAGCACGAGCACGCCATAGGGGGAAGTGTAGGAGCATTTGGTGCGGCAGGTCCGGAATCCCGGCAGTACGATTCCCCTCTCTGCGGTCGCCTCGGTCAGCCCCGAATCATCCTGAACTGTCGATGGCGATGGTCCGATCTGGTATATCACATGAACAGGGGGAGCGATCGCTCCGCGCCGACCAGGGCCGATAAGGGCCCTGTGCATTCGACGACACAGCGGTCCTGATGGGATTGTCAGATGACGGGCAAGTTTGTGCAGCACGCAGACACGGACATATTGGGTGATTTCAGGGCTGAGGCCGATGAGCGGTCATCTGCAATCGAGCAGTGTGTACACAATATCCGTCGTCACGGGAGCCGCCCCGAGTTGGTACAACGACTGTCACATGAGTTGCACACACTCAAGGGATCAGCCTCCTTCCTGCATTACGACGACGTGGTATCGAGCCTGCATCGTGCCGAGGAACTGCTCCATGCACTGCGGGGCGCTGGGGAGCAGACCGAGCAGGATGCACTGACGGCCGTCGAAGGCTCGATCGCATTGCTCCGCCGCAGCATCGCGACCTCATCCGGTGAGCACGCGTCGGCCGCACCGTCCCACATGGCAGCAACGCAGGTCGGCGATTCGTATGTGCGCGTCGACCGTCAGCGTTTGCGGGAATTGCAATCACAGTCGTTCAATCTGGATAAATGCCTCGATTCGCTTCGCGCATCCCTTCGCCGGGCTGACCGTGACGATCCCGGTGTTGCACGGCACCGGCGGATGAAGCGGGTGGTCGACCGTGATCTTCGCAACGCCCAAGGGCGAGCACGGCGTATCGGTCGAACGGCCGTCCATGCCCAATGCCGGCCCTTCGGCAGTCTCGTCCCACGGTATGACCAGCATGTACACCAACTCTGTGCCGAGACCGGCAAGCGGATCAGACTCGAGGTTCATGGGGTGGGCATCGAAGTGCACGAGTCACTGCTGCTCTCGTTGGACAGCATCATCTCGCATCTGCTTCGGAACAGTGCGTCGCATGGGATCGAGGCCCCGGACATCCGAAGCACTGTCGGCAAACCGGAGGTCGGGGTGATCCGGCTGGCGGTTGCGCGCCAGGGCTGTCGGCTTGAGTTGCGATTCCGCGATGACGGGTGCGGCCTGGATCTTGATGCAGTCAGTCGTCAGGCAGTAGCCATGGGCACGGTGTCACCGGGTGAAGTTGACGGCATGACCGCTTCCCAGCAGGCAGCACTTGCCTTCGCGCCGGGTCTTTCAACCAGCGGGACGGCAACAAACCTCGTTGGGCGCGGCTTGGGGTTGAGTGCTGTGTGCTCCGAGGCTGTCGCGCGGGGTGGGAGTACACAATGGCTGCCGGGCAGACCTGACGAGCCCGGGTTCGGTGTGAGGGTCAGTCTCATGCAGCCGACCGCCGTTGAACGATGTCTGGTGTGCCGGGCCGATGGGCGCGTGTTCGCGCTGTCGGCCGGGTTTGCGTGCGTGCGTTGTCTCAAGGGTGCCGGTCACGGGAGCAGCCATCCGAGCCCTGGTGCTCGGCGTCTGTGCCTTGCTTCTGAGCCATCGCCATGCGAAATGCCTCGTTTGGAATCGGTCCAGGATGTGTCGGGGCACGGTAGGAATGGTCCGGTAAGTGAGGTACTTGTCACAGACTGGTCCAGAACCGGAACGTTGGCGCTTGTCCCTGACCAGGTAATTGGAACACGTGAGTTGGTCGTATCGTCTGAGGTGAACCACGGCCTCGTTCCTGCCGATTGGGTATGCGGGTACGCGCGCTTAAGCGCTGGTCGCATGTGTCCGGTTGTGAATACCGGCTGGCTGTCTGCTGTGTCGGACGGGCAGCCGTGATTCGAGGCGATTCCCGGCCTCCTGGATGCGCCATCGGCCGGCTCATCGACGCGCTGAATCTCTTGATCTGGACGCACGACGATGGAGCCATCACCGATAACTACTGAGTTTGCTCAGTCCGTCCTCAAGGTTCTGGACACCATGCTTCAGGTGCATGGAGTCCTGGCCGGTGGGATTGATTCTGATACCCCGAGGCCTGTTATCGGCGTCGAGGCCGGGCTTGACGGTGACTTTCACGGCCGCTTCTCATTATCCATGCACGAGGACACCGCCTCGGCACTGGTACGACTCTTTACCGGCGAGCCGCACCGGACGTGCGATGACGACTTCTCGGACGCCCTGACTGAGTTGATGAGCATTACCTCGGGTAACACGAAGGCCGGCATGCCCGGCTGCTTGATGCAGATCGCTCGTCCCAGACTCATTTGGGAACACGCAGGACCGGCCGATGAGGACCAGGATCTCGAGTCGCGCAGTCTGCGTGAGACGATGTGGTGTGGGACGGATTGCGGCAATATCAAGATCGGCGTCACGCTGACATCGCCGGGGGCACCCGGGGACCATGCACGCAGACGTGGGGGTGCTGGATCATGAGAATAATGCTGGTTGATGATTCGCGAACGATGCGCAGTATCCAGCGGGCGGTGCTGACCGAACTCGGGCATTCGGATATTGAGGAAGCGTGCGACGGGCAGGACGCACTGAGCAAGGTCTGGGCATTCAAACCTGACCTGCTGCTGGTTGACTGGAATATGCCGAACATGGATGGGCTGTCCTTTGTCAAGGTATTCCGTGCCAAAGACAAGACGACGCCCATCATCATGGTCACCTGTGAGAAGGAAAAAGGCCGAGTCGTGGAGGCGATTCAGGCAGGCGTGAACAACTACGTCGCCAAGCCGTTTACTCCGGATCTGTTGTCGCAACGGCTTCAGGAGACGCTGTCACGGTGTGACATGGAGACGGCAGAGGACGAAGAGACAACGCCACAGCAGCAGCAACAGTCAACGCCGCAGTGACCACCGCATCACATCCGCGTTTTCTGATGGCAGGAACCGGTCGGCACGTCGAGACAGGGGGACCGCGCTTCCTGTGGGATGGAGCATGACACGATGAGTACACAAACTCTCTCAGGCATTTCGGTCCGCATGAAGGACTCGCGCATGAAGGCGGTACTCATTATCCCGCCGAACATGGTGCGCGAGGCTGTCTCGGCCGATCTGTGTATCTCAGCGGCTCGAAACGCCGAGGTGGTCTGCTCCGAGCACGTCATTCAGGCCATTGAGAAGGCTGTCGCCCAGTATCATGAGGACAACCGGCAGCGTCTGGAAGTGGTGATCGCCACCGGCAAGATGCCGGTCAACGGCGAAGATGGATGGATCGAGTGGGAGCCGCGGCTTTGATCCGGACAACCCGCAGCCGTCGACTTCGGCCACGGTCGTGGATACTGACGAGGCAGCAGGCGACGAAGCCGTGCCCGAGGCTGATTCCGATGCGTGCGACGATTCTGATCAGACGGATCAGACCCATGAAACAGCGGACGCAGAGGAAGAGGGCGAGCGCATTGACTTCTATCAGTCGCGCCAGGGCCCGACCGTGACGGCCGGTGAACGAATCTGCACACTCCATGAACCGACAGCCGGGGTCGATGGGGATACGGTCAACGGGATTGTGATGACGGCCAAGGCAGGACAACCGGTTCGAGTCCACATGAACGACACGGTCGAGGTGGATGGCTATGGCCATGTGACGGCCACCATTTCAGGCCTGCTGCATTATGACGGCCGCTCGTTGCGCGTACTCGAACTGCTCGAAGTCCCCGGATTCGTCGACTTCAACACCGGGCATGTGCAGTTTGACGGGGATGTCGTCGTACAAAAGGGCATTCGCGATCGCTTCGAAGTCCGGTGCACCGGGAGCCTGACGGTCAATGGCTTGGTGGAAGCGGCCGGTGTCCACGTGGAAGGTGATGCCGTCTTTCGCTACGGGATGGCCGGGCGCCAAAAGGGCGTTATTAATATCGGTGCCGATCTGACCGCTCGCTACCTTGATAGCGTCATTGGAAAAGTCAGCGGCGATGTGACGATCGAACGTGAGATTATTAACTGTACACTCGATATCGGGCGGTCATTGCTGCTGAAGCGCGGCTCTCTGATCGGGGGACGAGTCTTTGCGCGAGGCGGCGCGAATCTCGAGAACATCGGATCCGACGGCAACATTCCGACGACCCTCATCATCGGGATCATCCCGGAACTTGAGCAGTTGCTGCAGCAGATCAATGCCATTCGGACGCAGGTAAACAGCCGGATCAAGCGCGTTGAAACCGAAGTTGACCCCCTGCGCCGTGCCGGGGCCCGATTGTCGGAGACCCAGGCGAAGCACCTCAAGATATTCGAGGCAGAGTTGAGTGCACTCAGCGAGCGGTTTGACTTGCTCCATCAGAAGCGGGGCGAGATACAAGATCGTATTAACAAGTATGCTCGGGCTGAAATCGTTGTCACCCATCGAGTGTACACCGGGGTCACGCTCATCCTGCACCATATCAACGCACAGATTAAGACGAAGCTCAGGGGGCCGGTCCGCATCGGCTTCAACGAAGATATGCAAGCGGAAGTCGAGGATCTGATCACGAACCACAAGCGGAGTCTGTCATCGTTTGCCGAGATCAGTGTCCTGGACGAGAACCATATTCCGATGGAATGAGCGGCATGCGGGGCTGGAATGGCTGGAGGACGGCACCCCCGATCGCCGTTGGACGTACATTCCCGCGGCAGTTGTCATCGTTACGCTTCCGGGCGCGGCCAGAACGTAAGCGGGCTCACCCGGGCTTTCGAGACCTGCCCTTCAGCCTGCACATAGACCGTGCTGTCGATTGCATCGCCTCCCGAGGTCTTGAGCATGGCATAGGCGATGACGGTATCCCCGAGCATGGGGCTGGGAGTCGAGCTGGTCACGATGCCAATCGGGTCGGCATTGGGATCATCGACGTTCCAGACATAGGAGCCGGTGATCGGCATGTGCTGCCCTTCGAGCTTCAGGCCGCGCAGGACTCGCTTTGGCTTGCCCTGGCTCTGGATCCTCGCCACAACCTCCTGACCGAGGTAACAGCCCTTGGTGAAGGAGACGGCCTGGTCGAGGATGCCGGTCTCGTGAGGCAGCGTGTCGGGCCCGAAGTCAACATTGAACAATGGCGTCCCGCCCTCGATTCTGGCAATGTTGTATGCCAGCCAGCCGACGGTGCGCAATCCTGCATTGAGCCCAGCCTCAACGATCGTCTCATGAATCTGCATGACATCCTGAGGATGCACCAGAAGTCGGAAGCCGACGTCGCCGACCGTATCGCGCCGCTCAAGAATGATCGGTTGCGCTCGACCCGGGCTCTGGCGCAGCGCAATCTGACCCGGTTTCATATCGGCCGCTGCCGGGGAGGCGTCTTTTGAATCCGATGATGACGGCATCGTCTCATCAAGCAAGGCCGCAGCACCGGGGCCGCACAATCCGAGATGGCACAGTGACTGTGTGACATCAGCAATGTGACAATCCTCGGCAAACAGAAACTCATTGAGCGTTCGGACCGCGGACTCGACCTGGTGAATGTCAACATCCAGCAGCAGCCGGTCAGGAACGTCAAGCACCATGAGGTCTGCCTGGATGCGCCCCTGGCGATTCAGCCAGAAGGCACGAGTAGCCCGGCCGGGTGTGTCTGCGGATATCTGGTTGGTCACCATGCGATTGAGAAAGTCATGGCGCTCAGTCCCGGTGACTTCGATCGTTGCACGATGGCACAGGTCCAGAAGTCCGACGGCTTTCCGCATGGAGGCGTACTCGGCCTCGATTTCCCCGTAGGTGGCCGCCAGTTCGACCGGATGCGCCCCCTCGTCCGGGCGTGGGTCGTTGCCGTACTGGAGGAATGCGGCCTCTGCCTGCTCCTGGAGTTTGCGTAAAGGGCTTGGATAGGCCATCGTCTGCGCTCCTGCATCCTTGTGCTGCGTGCGGGGTATGACTGTACGCCCTCCGGGAGCAATCCATGTCATCGGCCGATGCGATCTCCGGTCGTTTGATGAATCGGCTGCTTCGAGGAGCCCAGCCGGTGCGTGGGGCTATCCTACCCGGACTGCGTGCCGTATGTATCCCACACCCATCATAGCCGGAAGGTGGATGAGCCATGAATACCGATCTCCTCAAGCGTCTGTGCGAAACGCCGGGGATTCCCGGTCGCGAAGAGCGCGTGCGTGCCCTGATCGAGTCTGAAGTGAAAGGCCTCTTCGATGAGGTGACCGTTGACCCGCTCGGGTCGCTGATCTGTGTGCGGAAGCCGACTCGGACGGTGCGACGCAAGAAGGGCACCAGCCCGCTGCGCGTAATGCTGGCCTGCCACATGGATGAAATCGGCTTCTATGTGCGGCATATTGATGATCAGGGATTCATCTGGGTCCAGCCGGCCGGCGGCTTTGACACTCGCAATCTGTTCTCGCGGCGTGTTCTCGTGTGTACGGATTCCGGGGACATCCCGGCGATCATGAACCCAGGTGGCAAGCCCGTGCACATTGCGTCCGCTGAGGATCGGAAGAAGGTCCCCGACACCTCTGAGTTCTTTATTGATCTGGGGATGAGTGCGGCCAAAGTGAAGAAGGCCGTCTCAGTCGGCGACATGATCGTGATGAATGAGCCGTTCATGGAGGCCGGCGACACATGCGTCTCGAAGGCGATGGATAATCGGGTTGCCTGCTGGCTCGGGATTGAAGCAGTGCGCCAACTCGCGTCAGCGAAGAAAAAGAAGGGGAAACCCGGCGGCCATGCGTGCGAGATTCATTGCGTCTTCACCGTGCAGGAGGAGGTCGGGTTGCGCGGGGCGATCACATCCGCATATACCGTCAAGCCGGATGTCGGCATCGGGATCGACGTGACCCTGTGCTGCGACACGCCGGGCGTGACCGAGGTTGACCGCGTGACGAAACAGGGTGATGGCGTGGCATTGACCATGATGGACAGTGCCTCAATCTCGAACCACGAACTCGTGCGCGAGTTTGAAAAGGTCGCACGCTCGAACAAGATCCCCTGGCAGCGTTCAATCCTGCCGCGTGGCGGGACTGATGCAGCAGCACTCCAGCGAGCGGCATCCGGCGCGCGGGCGATTACCGTCTCGGTCGGGACGCGCTACATCCATACAGTCACGGAAATGGTGCATCGGAAAGATCTGGAATCGGCTCGCGATCTGTTGGCGGCCTATCTGGCTCAGGCCTGATTGCCCGACGTTTTCCAAGAGAATGGCGCACTCGTCATCAGCCGCCGACAATGTCCTCGATGTCGATGAGTTCCTCAACGGAATCGCCTTCGCTGTCGGTGCCATCGTCGGCAGGGACCACGATCTCGGGCGTTGCCTCCGGCTGGGTGGCAGGCTCTTCAACCGGTTCGACTGCTACCACCGGCGCGGGTGCCTCCCACGTGATGCCGGCCTGTGCCAGGACATCATCAACTGCCTCGATGTTCATCTTCGGAGCCCAGACAACAAACCAGCGTTCATTCAGATCGGTTGCCTCGCCCGGACCCGGGTGGGCTTCCGGGCCGACAAGCCGAGCATGGAACAGCCAGGCTCCGTGATCAAAGCGCAGGTCAATCAGGTGATCCGCCGTTGCCTGCCCGGGGTTCGGTTGCAGCACCCGGACAAACCAATAGTCCTGTGTCCAGACGGCTATGACCGGCGCTGCCGGCTCGATTCGGGCCGAAATGGTGTTGCGGCGGCTTGCCCTTCCAGGCACGCCCGCCGGCCGGAATCTCAAGCCAGCGGCCACGCACGGTGGCGATCTGCTCCCACGTGGCGACACTGTTCGGGCCGTCCAGGCTGACGGCCTGGCCGTCGGCCGGCACCGGGATCCAGATGACGGCATTGCGGCCGACCGTTGCCAACGATGCCAGCCGGATTGCCAGCGGCGTATCACCGACGTTGGTCACCGCGTATGACGCGTCGGCCGAGGATGAATCTGAGTTGAGGGCCAGACCTCGCTCCCAGGTCATGCTCCCGGAACCGGTCTCCATCGGCTTCAATGAGGTGGCCCAATACGCATCGGCCGCAAGCGATGAGACGTAGGCCGGCCCGAGTGCCGAGTCCCAGTCCCACACTGTGGTGGTCGAGTCTGCCGGCTTCACTTCATGCGCACAGCAAGCACATGGGGGATCGTCCGTCCCGAGTCCCGGCTCAGTGGCATCAAGGCATTGCAGGTGCATGCCGCCGATCAGCGATTCCTTGCCTTTGGCATGTCGTCTCAATGAGAAGTTGACGCGCTTCAGCAGGTTCGGCCCGTGTGCCGGCTCGACGCTGATGATCCGGTCATGCTCAGCCACGTATTCGACGGCCAGTGACCGGTTCTCAACCCGGTGAATCGTGGGCATCGCCACGCATCCTGACAGGGCTGCCAACACAGCAATGGCCATGCTGCAGCCGGCAATCGACCGGAGTGAGAGCGAGATGGTTGCGTGTGGCCGTCGTTGTGATGTCAGGGTCACGGCTGCGCCTCCTGCCCGTGAGATAGTCTTGGGTCTGGTATCGAGTTGGATAATGGTATGTCAGTTGAACGCGCAGGCGGGCCTGTCATGCCGCTGCATCGTTCTCTCCGGCAGCCGAAGCAGCGTCCGAGGTTTGTGCTTCACTCTCTGCATCCGTACCGGTTTCGTCAGCGTCACCGTCGGCTGGTGATTCCGGCGATGCCTCCTGGTCACCCACCGGTGACGGTGATTCATCATCCAACAACCCAGCCGGGATGCCGTCATCAGCCGGCTCCTGCTGCCCGGCCATCGCGGCGATGCGGGCCTTGAGATCGCCTACATAGGTCACTTCGACGCCGAAGTTCTCACCCACCTTGACCGCTTGGCCTTGCCCGATCGGGACGTTGTTGACCAGCACATCAAGGTCTTCATCGGCCGACTTCGGTAGTTCCAGAATCGTGCCCGGGGCAAATGCCACAACCTCATCAACCAGCATCCGACGCTCGGAGATCCTGACGATGATGGGGACGTCCAGTTGCAGAATGGAATCAAGGTCTGAGGGCATCCGATAATCTCTGATTCAAGCATGCTCACAGCATGGAAAAATACGGCTTCGTTCCGGTGTATGGCCGCAACGGCTACACTCTCATCGGTCAGAATCAATACTCGGCTGTAGCCCCGTAACGGATTGACCGAAGTGCGTTGAACAGACCTGGGGGTGTGGGCGTATGATGAGGTGCTGTTGCCCGGCAGTGGCATCCGATTCCGGTAATATTTGATCAATGATATTCAGATTCTTGTTATGCGAATGATGGCTCTGGCACTCTTGATCCTCTCCATACCGGCAGCCGGCTTTGGCTTGCTGGACGAGGGCACCCCGCGCCTGGGGCCAACTTCGAATCAAGTCGGGCGGTCGGCGCATGATCCGGCCTGTTGTGGCCCATCTAGTCGAGAGCGGGCACCCAGCCCCTCATCTCAGGCATCGTGCTGCGGCACACAACGCTCAATGTCGGCCGAGGCCGCCGCTGATGATGTCATGTGTCACCAGGCAGAGCCGGGACGATCGGCCCATGTGTGTCGATGTGGCATCTCACGCCGACCCTCAGTCCCGGTACCCGGCCCCACACGGCCACAATCCCCAAGCCCTGACCGGCACTCGACCAGCAATCAGTTGCGTCTGATGTTGCTGTCTGACGGCTTGGTACGCTCGACCGACATTGTCCATGCAGGACATCCACTCGGTTCGGGTTTGAGCGCGGCCCGTGTCTCTTTCAGGAGTCACCCGGTGACCGATGCCCGACTGAAGGCATTGGTATTCGCCACGCTTGGCTCCTGGCTCACCTGATTTCAATCTCCAACAAGGAACGTGCGCGCATCCCCGATGTACTGACGAGGGCAGGTCCGTTTGTGACCGCTACGCGTCGTGTATACCTCGCACGTTTCCTACTGTATTCGCAGCAATCCAGAACGCATCAAATGAGCCGATAACCTGATAATCAGGTGTCTTTCCGGTGAAACAATCGGGGGGAGAGGTTGGAGAGTGCCATGAGTAAGACCACAAGGGTCATATCCAGGTTGGTGTCTGAGCGCAGACGGCATCACTGGTGGGGCGTGTGTTTCATAGCGGCGTGCACGGGGCTGGCCGGCTGTCAGCCGGGGCCACTGTCAGCAGAATCGGATGCACTGAGGCCTGCAGCACTGGATCAGCCTGACAGTGTGTATGGCCGCCTGGCAACCACCTGGAAAGATGTACGCAGCGGCGAGTCGACGGCCGACGACGGCGATTTGCTTCCGGAGCATCCGGAGTTGGCCCACTATCAGCAGTATGCAGCACTGCACAACGCCGGCCTCAAGGCATCCTTTGCAGACCTGCAGGCTGCGCTGGAGCAACTGCCGCAGGTCGCTGCGCTGCCGGACCCTCGGCTGACGTATGGTCTGTATCTGCAGGAGGTCGAGACGCGCGTCGGGCCGATGCAGCATCAGGTGTCCATTGCCCAGACATTCCCCTGGTTTGGGAAACTGCACGAGAAAGAGAGTGCAGCAGCACGGGCCGCGCGGGCAGCCTACTACCGGCTGGAACAGCAACGGCTGTCACTTCGACACCAGGTGGCAGCAGCGTACTTCGAGTTGTACCGACTCGATCGGGAAATCAAGCTGACCGAAGAGACCGTCGAACTGCTGCTCCAGGTCGAGCAGATTGCGACGGCACGGTATCGAGTCGACAGTGCCACGCACCCGGACCTGATCCGCATTCAGATGCAGTTGAGCAAGATGGATGAGCGGGTACGGTCGTTGCGTGATCGGCAACAGCCGGCCGTTGCAGCCTTCAACGCCTTGCTCAATCGTGAGGTTGATGCAGTCGTGGAATGGCCGTCTCGGATTGACGGCGGGTCGGACCTTGATGATGTGTCACATCTGACTCAGCGGGCCATGGTATCAAACCCGGGACTGCGAGCACTGACGGAGCTGATTGAGCGCGAGCGCATCAATATGAAGTTGGCCAGGCTGGACGGGAAGCCTGATTTCACATTCGGGCTGATGTACACGGTGGTCGATGAAGCGGAGAACCCGTCCATGCCGGAGTCCGGGAAAGACCCGGTGATGGCCTCGGTCTCGGTGAATCTGCCGATCTGGCGGGAGAAGTATGACGCCGGCGCCCGACAGGCGGTCGCTCGTCGCCTGGCACTGTCACATCGGCGGGCTGAGCAGGAACGGCACCTCACAACGTCAATTGAGCAGACTCACTATCGCTGGCGCGAAGCCTGCCGAACCATTGAACTCTACCGCAATGTACTCACGCCGCGTGCCACCGAGTCAATGGAAGCGATTCTGGTGGCATTTCAAAACGGCGAGTCCGGCTTCCTTGATGTTCTCGATGCGGAACAGACGCTCCTTGAGTTTCAACTCGCGTTGGACAAGGCAGAGGTTGAGCGTGCCGTGGCTGCTTCCGAGATCGACATGCTCGTCGGGACCGGCCTCCTGCAGGATGATCAGCGAAAGGACACGGGCCAATGAACAGTCTGTGGAACAACATACGAATCCGGTTGCGCGCTGCTGCAAAAGGCACCCTGCTCGGCTTGCTCTTTGTCTGGAGATCCATCGCGGCCGTCGTTGCCATCGTGTTGATCGTGGCAGCCCTGGCAGGTGGATTCTGGCTCGGGCGCTACGTCTACCCGTCGGACACGGCGCAGGCATCTGGAGACGTCGGTGCTGACCTTGAACACGAACACAGCGAATCAGATGCTGCACAGTGGTATTACTGTTCGATGCACCCGACGTTTCGATCGACCGATCCGGATGTGAAGTGCGCCATTTGCTTTATGGACTTAATACCGATGCCTGCAGACCTGGCAGGGGATACCGGGCCTCGTGAGTTGCGCATGTCGGCGGCGGCCATGAAACTGGCACAGATTCAGACGGCCCCGGTGGCCCGCTTCTTCCCAACCGGTCAGGTGCGTCTGGTCGGGAAGATTCATTATGATGAGACCCGGTTGGCAACCATCGCCGCGTATGTTCCCGGTCGACTTGACCGCCTCTTTGTCGACTACACCGGCATGCAGGTTCAAAAAGGCGACCACCTGGTTGAAATCTACAGCCCGGAACTCGTGGCAGCCCAGGAGGAACTCAGGCAGGCATTGGGTGCAGTTTCGAATCAGCAATCCACCAGTGATCTGGTAAGACGATCGAATCAGATCAAACTCCAGGCAGTGCGCGACAAGTTGCGACTCTGGGGGCTGAGCGCCCAACAGATCACCCAGCTGGAGCAGGAGGAGGAATCTGCAGAGCGATTCACCGTGTATGCCCCGCTGGGCGGTGTGATAACGGAACGAATGGCGACCGAAGGGCAGTATGTCACGACGGGGCAGCCGATCTACAAGGTCGCCGACCTGAGTACGGTCTGGCTACATCTTGAGGCATATGAGTCACAACTGGGCTGGCTGCGCTATGGGCAGGACGTGGAGTTCACGACCGAGGCGTACCCCGGTGAGGCTTTTCACGGCCGTATTACGTTTATCAATCCGGTGCTCGATCAGGACACACGAACGACTCGAGTGCGGGTCAATGTGCCCAACGACACCGGGCGCCTGAAGCCGGGTATGTTTGCTCGTGCCGTCGTGCGTGCGAAGATGGGGACGACGGGTGTCGTCTTTGACAGCGGACTGCACGGCCGGTGGATCTGCCCGATGCACCCCGAGGTCGTCAAGGACGAAACGGGAACCTGTGATGTGTGTGGGATGGCACTCGTCCCGGCAGAGACGATGGACTATGTGGAAGAGCCGCGTACCGAGGCGCCGCCGCTGGTGGTTCCAGCCACTGCACCACTCATCACGGGGGCACGCGCAGTTGTCTATGTACAGGACCCCGACTCGGAGAAGCCGTCATTCGAGGGGCGTGAGGTCATCCTCGGCGCTCGGGCCGGTGACTACTACGTTGTTCGTGAGGGACTCGAAGAGGGCGAGCGTGTCGTTGTCAACGGGGCCTTCAAGATCGACAGTGCGTTGCAGATTGCAGCCAAGCCGAGCATGATGAACCCGATGGATCATGATGCTGCATCACAGATGGCAGACGAGGCTGACACGACGATCGAGGTGCCGGCCGCCTTCCTGGAGAGTCTGTCCCCGGTATATGAAGGGTATCTGAGTGCTCAGGAAGCACTTGCTACCGACGACCTGGATCAGTATCTCAAGGCCGAGTCTGAGATCCGGACGGCCATCCAGCGCACCGTGACGGTCGGGATGCATGGCGAGGCACTTGGCTGGTTGAACCGCCTGACTCAGTCACTCACGTCCGCTGACAGTTCGGTGTTCGCTGTCCCTGCTGACACCATCGAATCGGCACGCACACACTTTGATGTCCTGTCCGAAACTGTGATCGGCTTGTCCGAACATTTCGGGCATGGAGGCGACCGGACGTATTACAAAGCGTACTGCCCGATGGCGTTTGACAATCGTGGGGCCTATTGGGTCCAACGCGACGGGGAGACGATCAGCAACCCGTACTTCGGCGAGATGATGCTCCGCTGCGGCAGTTTCGAAGGCTCGTATGAGCCGGTGAATACCGGGGCAGTATCAGACGATGGGGGAGGTGAGCAATGAGTACCCCTGGTACCTCCTCGTTGATCGATCGAGCAATCGGCTTCTGTCTCGAACAGAAGTTGCTCGTGATTCTGTTTGTGGCCCTGGCTGTCGGTTGGGGTGCGATGGTGGCGCCGTTCGACTGGAACTTCTGGGGTCTGCCTCGTGATCCGGTAGCCGTCGATGCGATTCCCGACCTCGGCGAGAACCAGCAGATTGTGTTCACCGCCTGGCCGGGCCGCAGCCCGCAGGACATTGACGATCAGATCACGTACCCGCTGACGGTGGCCCTGCTGGGCGTACCCGGGGTCAAGGACATTCGCAGTTACTCGATGTTCGGGTTCTCGACGATCTATGTTGTGTTCAAGGACGATGTCGAGTTCTACTGGTCTCGTACCCGCATCCTGGAGAAGTTGAACAGCCTTCCTGCGGGAACGTTGCCTGACGGCGTCTCGCCATCCCTCGGGCCTGATGCGACCGCACTTGGGCAAGTGTTCTGGTACACGCTTGAAGGTCGTGATCCCGATGGGAATCTGACGGGCGGATGGGATCCACAGGAACTGCGCAGCATTCAGGACTGGACGGTTCGATACGCGTTGCTGGCAGCCGATGGGGTGTCCGAGGTGGCGTCAGTGGGGGGCTATGTCCAGGAGTATCAGATCGACGTCGATCCGGATGCCATGCGCGCCTTCGGCGTGACGCTCCATCAGGTGTTCAATGCCGTCCGGCAAAGTAACATTGACGTCGGTGCCCGAACCATCGAGATTAACAAGGCTGAGTATGTATTGCGCGGCCTGGGCTTTCTGAACAGCCCTGAGGATATTGAAAGCATCGCCGTCACGGCCCGGGACGATGTGCCGGTCTACATCCGGGATATTGCGCACGTCACGCGCGGCCCGGCGACTCGCCGTGGGGGACTCGACAAGGAAGGGGTTGAGGCGGTCGGGGGTGTTGTCGTCGTTCGGTATGGTGACAATCCGCTTCGCGTCATTCGCAACGTAAAGGACAAGATTGCATCCATCCAGGCCGGCCTGCCGAGCAGGGTTCTGGAGGACGGCACGATGTCACAGGTGACGATCGTCCCGTTTTATGACCGGACCGGGTTGATCTACGAAACACTCGGGACGCTCGGGACGGCCATCTCGCAGCAAGTTATCATGACAATCCTCATTGTCGTGTTCATGGTCATGCACTTGCGCAGCAGCATCCTGATTTCGAGCATGCTCCCGCTGGCCGTCCTCATGACGTTTGTGTGTATGAAACTCTTTGGCGTCGATGCGAACATCGTGGCACTGTCGGGAATCGCGATCGCGGTCGGCACCATTGTCGACATGGGAATTGTTCTTTGTGAGAATATCCTGCGACGGCTCGATGCGGCAGGCCCCGATGAATCACCTGTGATGGTGATACGAGAGGCGAGCACCGAGGTCGGTAGCGCCGTGCTGACAGCGGTCATGACCACCGTAGTTAGCTTTCTTCCGGTCTTCACGATGGAGGGGGCTGAGGGGAAGCTGTTCAAGCCGTTGGCATATACGAAGACCTTTGCGTTGATTGCCAGCATTCTGATCGCCCTGTTCGTTTTACCAGCGCTGGCACACCTTACGATGGGGTTGCGGATGCGGGGTGAATGGGTCCGTCGCAGCATCGGCATTCTGCTGGCAGTGGCCGGTGTCATCGTATGGATTGCCTGGGGCTATGGATTCGTGGCATTGTTCAGCGTCGCATTTGGTGCGGTTATTGTTGCGCGAACGCTGTTGCCTGACGTGCCTCGCCGGTTACTCGATGGGGCTGTGAATCTCGTCATTCTGGCAGGTGTGGCCGTGTTTCTCGCACGAGCATGGGAGCCGCTGGGGCCTGAGCGCGGCGAGACGCGAAACCTCATCTTCGTGGCCGGGTTGGCCGGTTCGATCGGTGTGATATTCCTGCTGTTCAGATATCTCTACCCGATGATTCTGCGCTGGGGGCTGCGGAACAAGTTGGCCACACTGCTTCCTGCAGCAATCGTCTGTGTCGTCGGTGTGACGATCTGGCTCGGCTTTGATCGGGTCGTGGGACGCTGGCTGCCGGATTCACTTCGTTCCAGGCAGGCTGTTGTGACCGTGGCGCACAAGTTCCCGGGATTGGGCAAGGAGTTTATGCCGGCGCTGGATGAAGGCTCATTCCTCTATATGCCGACGACGAGTACCCACGCTTCGATCGGCGAAGCGATGGATGTCCTGTCGAAACTGGATCAGGCAATTGCCTCGGTGCCGGAAGTCAGTCAGGTAGTGGGCAAGATCGGCCGGGCCGAGAGCCCGCTCGATCCAGCCCCGATCTCAATGGTTGAAACGGTTATTAACTATCAGTCGGAATATCGGGAGGACGAGCACGGTCGGCGCGTGAACTACCGGTATGACCCGGCCTCAGACGAGTTTGCCAGAGATTATGCTGGTAACCTGATACCGGATCGTGACGGGAGACCATTCCGCACCTGGCGACCTCACATTCGGAGTCCGCAGGACATCTGGGATGAGATCGTCAAGGTGGCTGACTTGCCGGGCACGACGTCCGCACCGAAACTCCAGCCGATCGAGACACGGCTCATTATGCTGCAATCCGGGATTCGCGCACCAATGGCTGTCAAGATATACGGGCCGGACCTCGAGACGATCGATGCGTTTGCTCTTGAACTGGAGCGCGTTCTGAAGCAGGTTCCATCCATCCGCGCAGAGGCCGTCAATGCCGATCGCGTCGTGGGCAAGCCGTACCTCGAAATTGACATCGATCGGGAGCGCATTGCCCGGTATGGCATTTCGATCGCGGCCGTCCAGGAGGTCATTGAAGTTGCCATTGGCGGGAAGATGCTGACGCAAACCGTGGAAGGGCGGATGCGATACCCGGTCCGTGTTCGGTACATGCGCGAGTTGCGCGACAGTCTGGAAACACTCGGTACGGTACTCGTTGCAGCCCCGGATGGGCGTCAGATCCCACTGACCGAACTCGCAGCAATCGAGTATGTGCGTGGTCCGCAGGTGATCAAGAGCGAGAATACGTTCCTGGTGGCATATGTGCTGTTTGACAAACTGCCGGGATATGCCGAAGTGGATGTGGTCGAAGCGGCACAGGCCTTCCTCAAGGAGCAGAGGGACAGTGGGGGATTGGTTGTCCCGGAAGGTGTGAGTTATGAGTTTGCCGGCATGTACGAGAACCAGATTCGTGCCTCGAAGAGACTCGCACTTGTGCTGCCGCTCGCATTGGTGTTGATTTTCCTGATCCTGTACTTCCAGTTCAAATCGGTGCCGGTCACGATCATGGTGTTCTGCGGCGTCTTTGTGGCCTGGGGTGGGGGATTCCTCATGCTCTGGCTGTACGGCCAGCCGTGGTTCCTCGACTTTGATGTGTTTGATGTCAGTATGCGTGATCTGTTTCAAGTCAGGCCGATCAACTTGAGTGTGGCCGTCTGGGTCGGCTTCCTGGCACTGTTCGGCATTGCGACCGATGACGGTGTGGTGATGGCGACGCGCTTACGTCAGTCGTTTGCAGACTCGCGGCCGCAGTCGATCGAGGCAATCCGTCAGGCAACGGTGAGTGCGGGCAGGCTGCGTGTCAGAGCGTGCCTGATGACGACGGCCACGACGGTGCTGGCACTGTTGCCCGTCTTGACCTCGAGCGGACGCGGCTCGGACATCATGATCCCGATGGCCATCCCGAGTTTCGGCGGCATGGTGGTGGCACTCGTGACGTTGTTTGTCGTCCCGGTGTTGTACTGCTGGTATGAGGAGTGGCGATATCGTCTGAGGAGTGCATTTGGCAGTTTGCCCGAATCGGCACAGTAAAAAACGGCGACTGCACCGTTTGATGCAACCGCCGTTGGAATAGCCTTCCTTGGCTTGGAACTCGCGTCCGCTTACGCAGCCTTGCGCTTGCTGTAGTGCGAGAACTTGTAGTTGCGGGTCGTGGTGCCGGTCTTGCGGCCGGTGGTGCGACGACGCGTGGTCTTCCTGGTTGTGGATGACTTGGGCGTCTGGGTGTACGTGCACCACGTCGTGGGCGTGTGGAACTTCCGCGTGGCGCTGAAGCTCTTGGGCTTCGTGTAGAACTTGTTGAACTGGCGGCAGCAGAAGTAGAACATCTGCGGGTTCGACCAGCCATTGACCTGCTCAGGAGTCACCCAGCCCTGCTGCATGCAGAAGTAAACGGCATACTGCCAGAAATTGAACTCGGTCGTTCGTGACTTCGTGCGCGGGCACTTGCACTGGAAGGTCGGGAAGTAGCAGTTGTGCCCATTAAACTTCTTGCAGAAGGCATAGCCTTCCTTGCACAGGCAATTCCAGACGTAGTTCTCGGTGCAGTGGTTGCGCTTGGCACAGTTCTGGACCCATGTCCACGGAGACGTACCCTTTTTGCATGCGGTCATGAACGGTTTGCCGAAAGTCTTGGTCTTCATAAATCAGTACTCCTGTTTCACAGTTCGGCTCGCGCTGGACTGGCTATGAGTCTCCGCGGGCCAGGTTTCCATGTCTGAGTAATCAGTCTGACGGTGTGTCAGCCATACCCAACCGTGTGTGGTTCGTCGGCTGGATGAACGGGCTAGCCGGTTGATCGTGCATCCAACGCTTCGGTCCGTTCCCCTGTCCAGGCTGATGTCATGTGCTCAACACACACGCTTCGGCCCAAAGGGGAAGTGAACGGGATATCGGCGTATTCAAAAGGTGGAATAAGTACAGATGAGCGGAAATATGGCCAGGAAGTACCTGAACTTGCCCACTCTGTAGATGATAACTGCCGTAACTTCATGTTTGGCAGTTGGTTAGGCTGGGATTGTGACGTGAAAAGCGGGTCAGTCTGTAACGACGTTTTTCGCAAAGAATCCGTACTGAAGGCAACATGCTGGATCAGATTGAGCGCGATCCTGCCAAGTCACGAGTGCCCTTTATCCCCTTATGGGCGCCCCATCTCGATGTAATCCTCACCTGCACGGAGGATGAAAACCGCATCCGGGCGTTGCGTGCGCAACTGGGCGGCCAGTTCGTGTGGCCAGAACATCGTGCGCGGGACCTCAATGAATCCCGGGGTGAACCGCTTGAGAAACCCACTCACGGAAACGCAGCACAGCATGCCGTGACTCATCGTCGAAAAAGA
Source organism: Planctomycetota bacterium (assembly GCA_013112555.1). Classification (GTDB taxonomy): domain Bacteria; phylum Planctomycetota; class Phycisphaerae; order Phycisphaerales; family UBA5793; genus PNC21. The sequence goes on from JABFGK010000001.1 coordinate 352,907, forward strand.
GCCCCTGGGATCGTCGTCCGAGAGACCATCGCGCAGGATCTGGTCGAGATCCGTGTCGAGTTGCTTTGGTACCGTCCATTCAAAGATCTCGATGGCCTTGTTATGGCACGGGCTTTGACGCCACCCCCAGTACGATTCCAGGCCTGGAGTGCCTTCAATGAGCAGGTCGCTTTGCCGGGCCACCTCTTCAGATCGCACCCCGTAAGTCCCTGCAGGATCCCAGAAAACGGTGTCATGGTTGGTGCTGACGAGCCGTAATGCGGTGTGGTCGGAAAAGAGCGAGCCGTAGCAGATGATGATCTGAAGCCGCCCGGGGCGATCTGATGGGCCTGTCTCCAGCGGTACGGCGACGTCGTTTTCAAGGCTGAACTGGTCAAAAGTGACGGTCTCAGTCTGCCAGCCTTCGGGGATTCGAGCCCCGCCGCCGGTGCATCCGCTTGAAGTCAGCAGCAGTAATGGGACGAAGTAGCACACAATCACGGTGCTCACGAGGGATTGGGTACTGTAAGAATATGGTGTCGAATGGTGTGATCTTGTGGATTCCGGCATATGCAGGGTCACTCCCTCATACCAGACCGTGAGTAGGATAACCACACCGGTACAACAGGCAGTTGGTATTCAACGTGCAATACCGCGGTGTCGGCCCCGTTATACAAGGTGGCAGGACTTATGGAAGGCAGCCTGGATACCTCCATCCTGGAGCGAGCAGCAGGTGGCGACCAGACTGCCTGGCGTGACATCGTAGAACACTACGGGTCGCGGGTGCACGGCCTGATCCGCTCGCAATGCCGTGACGACGACCTGGCTGAGGAGATTACCCAATCGGTCTTTTGCACGGTGGCTCAGAAACTCGGCTCGGATTCCGGCTACGTCGAACTGGGCCGATTCGACGCGTGGATCTTTCGAGTGGCCATGAATCGGCTGCGGGACGAGATGCGGCGTCGCAAGCGACAGGCAGCCCCGAGTGAGCAGGGTGTTCTGGAAGAGGCCGGCCCGAAAAACGAGACCCCCGAAGTGACTCCGACATTGAGGTTGGTCGCTGATGAGGATGATCGGGAGGATCGCGAGGCGCTGCGTGAGGCACTGGAGACACTCGGGCCGGCCGACCGGCTCGTCCTGGAACTGAGGCATCGGGCCGGCTGGAGTTTCAAGGAGATTGCTGATGAACTCGGGCAGCCGATTGGGACCGTCCTGGCTCGACAGCATCGGGCGTTGAAAAAACTCAAGAGCCTGTTGGAATCACGGGGGAAGACGAAGAACCCGGATGATGCACTCGAACAGGAGCACCGTGCGTAGAAGACAGAGTCTGGGCCCGATTCAGACGATGACTGACCAAGAAACAGGCAACCGAACGGGGCGGAAGGAAGCGATGGCAAGGCATGGACGAGCAATACGAAACCAATCAATCTGACGGCCAGGAACACACCCCGGAGCCTGAGTTGCAGCAACTGGATGACTCAGTGCGGGCACTTCTCAGGTCCGACCGTGTCCCGGACGATGTGCTGGATCGGGTGTATCTGGCAAGCGTCGAGCATTTGCCGGCCGATTCTACACGACACACAGCCGCTTCCCCCCTGTATTCATTCGTTCGTCAATATGGCGCGATCGCAGCAGCCATTGTGGTGGTCGCAGCCGTCGGGCTGGCGGTGGTGGCGGATCGGACCGGGATCTTTCGATGGCTCCCGTCTGCAGATCAGACTCTGGTGGACGATGATCAGTTGACAGCGACAGCCGACAATACCGATCAGCCGCCCATCACTGACGATGGGGCGATTGATACGGATTCAGATCAGGACCTGCAACTGGCATCAAACGAGATGTACGGCGATGATTCGATCCTGCTGGAAGCCTCACGGATCAAGGCTCGGCTGGCTTCGGCAACGAAGTCGCTTTCCTCGTCGGCCTGGAGCGGCGGTGGGGCCGATACATACATGATGAATTCGACGGCCCGGCAGGCGCAGGACACGGCCTACTGGCTCGACACCGATCTGGATAGTTTCTAGCACGCCAAAGCGCGGTGCACGTGCCGCTGCCGAGCGGGCAGGGATACGCCCCTGCGAGAGCCGCCTTGAATCGCTCTGTCTGAGAGACCCTGGCAGCAGCATGCTGAAAGGATGAACGCCATGCGAAACAGCAGTCGTGGCGAGCGGATGAGCCGAACGACACGTTTGACGATGATCACCGCCGGTCTGATCTGGATCGGCGGGATTGGTCACGGTTCGGCTTGGGCCGGCAGTTTGTGTACGCTGCCGTCACAGGAGGAGGCGGACATTCAAGCAGCCGCGGTGTCGATTCAGGACGAGCCGACGCAGCAGCAAGAGATTGATGAAAACGGGCACTACAAGCCTCGTCGAAAGGCGCGCAGCCCTTCCACAGGAACCGCCCAGGAGCCAGTTAAGGCTCAGAGCGCTGAGGGGCAGACGCCGCCGCCGGATACGGATGAGACTGATACGGCCGTGGGGGAGGCAGGGGAGGAAGTCATTAAGCGCCTCGATCTGGAGATCGAGTTCGTGCGCCCGGCCGAGGGCAATCGGATCCAGGTTCGAGTCAACGGGCAGCAAGTTGATCCACGGACGGCCTTCATGATCCTGCGTCTGGTTGAGGGGCACTTCGGCGAGCCGATCGGCGACCGGCATGGCGAGGGGTTCATGCGGCCAAGCGGGAACCGGCCGGCCGGCCAGCAGGGCGGACGACCTCACGACATGGAGAATGGCAGACCTGAGGGGGGGATGCGAGGCAATGGCGGCGGGGGCCCTCCCGGGGGCCGTGGCCGGGGCAACCCACCAGGTGGAAACGGCCAGCCCAACCAGTCTGACCAGGGAGCGGGCCAACCGAATGACAGGCTGCCGTTCGGCCAAGTCCCCGGTGCCGGTCAACGAGATGAACCGCTTTTTGTGACCGAGCCGAAAACGCTGACCGCCGACCTGATCAGTACCGTCATGACCGTCGCCCGGGACTATGAGAGTCCCGATGTCTACCGCCGGCTTGAAGACATGCAGGTTGAAGCCACGGACGAAGTATTCAATCGTGAACTGCGCAAGACGATGATGAAGTGGCAGCCTGAGATCGACCTGTATCAGGAGGATCCAACCGGCTACGACCTGCGCCTGAAGGATCGAAACTACTCCAATCGGACGTATGAACTCGTCATGCAGTATCGGCAGGCCACCGTCAGAGAAGATACCCTGTCAAAGGACATCATTGCCAACGAACTGCGGAACGTGGTCGAGGCGCACTTCGATGTACGGCAGGAGCAGCGAGAGCATGAGTACCAGCAGCTGTCTGAGGACCTGTCAATGCTCCGCCGGCGGATCGATCAGCGGCTCGAGCGCCGATCCATCATCATTGAGGCCCACCTGCGGAGAATGATGACCGATCCGGTCGATTTCTAGGTCACGCATCGGCCCTCGTCCGCAAAGTGTCGCCGATCGGTACTGACCGGTGATTCGACCTGCTAAGATCGCAGGTACATGGCGCGACCCGATCCCTCCCCATCCCGACCGGCCGGCAGAGTGCCCCTGCTGAGCGTGCGCCTGTTTGGCATACTCGGTGGGGTGGTGCTGGCCCTCATGGTGCTCGCGTGTCTCGGGACGCTGCCGTATTCGATGGGGACGGCCGATCCGGCCGGCGGCGGGCAGCAGCCTCGCTACAACGCCCAGTCGCTTGATGCCTACCTGCTCCCGCCCTTCTGGGCCGGGATGGATGACGAAGAGACAGCCCGTCTCGAACAGCACACTGCCAGGATCGACGATTCGGAAGAGGCAGCGTCGACCCGGTACTGGCTCGGCACGGACCAACTCGGTCGAGATTTCCTGACCCGATGTCTGGCCGGCGGGGCGATCAGTCTCGGTATCGGAATTGCAGCGGCCATCCTGGCCGTCGTGATCGGCACGCTCTACGGGATGGTGGCCGGGTTTGCCGGCGGGCGGACGGACACCGTGATGATGCGGGTGGTCGATGTCCTGTACGGCTTACCGTACATCTTGCTGGTCGTCCTGCTGGCGGTGGCCCTGGATGGGCTGGTGGATGGGGCTCAGCATACGGCATTCCGGATTCAGCAACTGGCCGAGGCCGGCGGTGCCGATGCACCCGGCGGCTCGTACGCAACCGTGACGGATGCCCTGGCAGATGAGGGGTGGTGGATCAAGACCAACTATTGGTGGCCAGGGCCCATCAATTGGCTTTCGTCATTTTGCACATCGCATCGGGGCTTGATCAACTTTTTGACGCTGTTGATGGCCATCGGTGGGGTCAGCTGGCTGACTCTGGCTCGAGTGATTCGCGGCCAGGTGCTGAGTTTGAAGAATCGACCGTTCATGGAGGCGAGTCGGGCCCTGGGCGTACCGGTGAAACGGCAGTTGTTCGTGCACATTCTCCCGAATCTGGTCGGCCCGATTGTGGTCTATGCTACATTGACTGTCCCGCAAGCCATTTTACAGGAGTCGTTTCTGAGTTTTTTGGGGATTGGGATTCGGCCCCCCTTGCCGAGTTGGGGGAATCTGGCCAGTGATGGGCTGAGCCAATTGAATCCGGTTGAATCCCGATGGTGGCTTCTGCTTTGGCCGTGTGTACTGTTAGGGACCACCCTCCTGGCGCTGAATTTCCTCGGGGAAGGCCTGAGGGAATCACTGGACCCCAAACGGCGTCAGTATGGAGGCAGCGACGAGGTGATTCGGTCGACTGAGCCGGGGAGTACGCCCGGCCCGACAGCCTGAGTATCGCTGCCGCCGAGATGATTCTCTTGACGAGAATGGTTGGACGTGGGCCAAGCCATCACAGGCCCGAGTGTGGTTACTTCAAATGGATCGTGGGTGGGGCTAGAAACAGGATTGAAGGAGCGGTGATGACCAGACGTGAAACCGGAAACACGAGGCAAGCAGCGATGAGGAATATGAGACTGGGCTGGCGTGGTGCGCTTGGAGTGGTGCTGATCGGGGCAGGCGTCTGCACGACGACGTTCGCCCAGGAGGCAACCGATGAGCAGGACGGCAGCAAGATGATCGTCCACGACGAGTTCCCCGATGCGACGTTCAGCACTGCCAGCAAGTCAGTGAATCGTGAAGGCAAGGCACAGAAATGGCAAGTGGCACCCGACGGTGAGTTGCCGGGCAGTTTTACCGAAGGTGACACGCTGATTGATGTCTGGGGATCCGAGCCGGGAACCCTCACACCATTTGTGAGTCGTGATGCGTATGCCACACGAATCTACCGTGAGGTTCTTGAGTCGCTGATCTGGACGGACCTTGACACGCTGCGCCCGACGCCGGGCCTGGCCCGGAGTTGGGAGATCAGCGAGGACGGTCTGACGATCACATTCCATCTTTTTGAGAACGCCTGCTTCTCCGACGGGCACCCGGTGACCTCAGAAGATGTGATCTTCACGTTCGATCTGATCATGAATGAGAAGATTGATGCCCCGGTCACGCGCTCCTATGTCGCCGACAATATAGCGAGTTGGACGGCACTTGATGAGCATACCGTTCAGTTCAAGATGAAGAAGAAGTACTTCCTCGCGCTGGATATCTGTGGTGGGTACTGGATTCTTCCCAAGCACATCTACGGTGATGCCGCTCCTGAGGTGTACAACGAGCAGATGCGCGAAGTGTGCATCGGCTCCGGTCCGTGGGTGCTGAAACAGTGGGACAAAGGCGAACAGATTGTTCTGGAGCGGAACGAGAACTACTGGGGACCGAAGCCGGCACTCAATCGGCATGTCTATCGATTCATCAAGAACGGTTTGACACGCTGGCAGGATTTTCGTGCCGGGAAGGTCGATCTCATCGGCCCGACGGCAGAGCAATGGGCCGAGTACAAAGACTCTGAGGAGTTGGAGAAGCGCGGCTCGTCGATCTACTACTTCTCACCGCTCGGTGGGTACGGCTACATCGGATACAACAACCGCAAGCCGAAGTTGTCAAACAAACTGACCCGGCAGGCGCTGACCATGCTGATCGATCGCCAGGAAGTGATCGACACACTGCGCCAAGGGATCGGGGAGATTGTGACCGGTCCCTTCTACTTCCAGTCGGATCAGTACAACAACGACATCGAGCCTTGGCCGTATGATCCGGATTGGGCCGAGGAAAAACTTGAAGAGGCCGGGTGGAGTGATACGGATGGGGACGGGATTCTCGATCAGGACTTCGACGGCGACGGCGTCGGCGAGCCCTTCCAACTGACCTTCCTGATTCCCTCAGGCTCCGGCTTCGGCCCTCGATTCCAGCGGTACGTGGCCGACCAGTTCAAGCAGGCCGGCATTGATGTGGTGCTTGACAGTCTCGACTGGTCTGTGTTCGAGCAACGCCTGACCGAACGTGACTTCGAAATGGTGTTCCTGGCCTGGACCGGGAGCCCGGAATCGGACCCGTATCAAATCTGGCACTCGAAAGAAGCAGAGAACCGCGGGTCGAATTACGTCGGCTTCCGGAATGGGCGGTGCGACGAAGTGATGGACATGGCTCGTCAGGAACTTGATTATGACAAGCGGATGGCGTTGTGGCACGAGGTCCACGCCATTCTCCACGAAGAGCAGCCGTACACGTTTCTGTTCAACCGGCCGAGCATGGGCTTTATTGATGGACGGTTCGAAAACGTGTTGATGCACCCGCTCCGGCTGTACTATTCCGAGTGGTACGTTCCGGATGATCTGCAGGTACGGTGACCCGGAGTTTGAGGTATGCAGGATTGACACCATCCTGCAGTGACACAAGATTGCGAGTTGGGACACCGACTCCTAAGTAGGACACAACAACGGCCACGGCATAGCACATGAGACGCCGTGGTCGTTGTATACCGCTTTCGAGAAACGATGCCGGGTCGGCTTCGGATGGAATGCGGCGAAGGATGGAACTTGCCCGATGGTTAACTACATCATTCGGCGTTTGCTGATCATGATTCCAACACTGTTCGGAATCACGGTGATGGTCTTCGGCATTGCACGCTGTGCCCCCGGACGACCCGGTGCCGGTGCCTTCGGCGAAGGTGGGCAGCAGGATGCTGAAGGCCAGAAGAAGATGCGGGAGTGGTATGAGAAGCGGTATGGACTGAACCTGCCGATGTATCAGCAGTACTTCCGGTGGTGGCGCGGCCTGTTTTACTCTGATCGCGAAGCCCGCGCCTGGACGAGCAACTACGAACCCCTCTACACCTATCGCACGACGGTCGAATCGTACTACGCCATCGATCCGACAACCGGCACGTGGTACGTGGTCAGCGATCTCCAACCGAATGACGACCTGATCCTGCAGACGAGTCCCGACTTTGGCGCGGTGCTCGGGGACACGGATCACGATGACCTGCCGATCGCCTTGCTCGAGGTTGATCAGGGATACCCGGTGCCGGGTCACATCGTGGCCGACTGCACGGTGACGGCCATCGACCCGCTTGATGCCGATGAAGTGGTCTCGGCGACCGACCCGCGGAAGGTGGATGTGAAGGCGCTGGCCTGGACCTACGACGGGAGGCCGGTCTACCTGGCCCCGGGCACGCAGAACCCTTCGAATCCCGAGACTCTTATCTATGAGCGTGACGGGCGTTGGTTTGAACTGACGCCGGATCAGCCGGTTGATCGATGGACGGTTCAGAGCCAGGATGATCCAGCGTTTAATGCCGTCGTCACATCGAAGTACTTACGAAAACTGCCTGAGATTGTGGACGGCCGGCCGATCCCACGCCATGTCATTGTGCGCGGGAAGGCGAAACTGATCCCGGATGCTGCGTATGAGGCATCGCAGTTGACACGCATGACGGCTGACGTTCAGGCCACGCTTGATGCCTGGCAGTGGACGCCCGACGGGTGGCCGATCCTGAAGCCGAAGACGCCGATCTCCCCCAAGATCTATCAGGCAGCATCGGATGGGCAGTGGTATCAGTTCTTCGGTGCCACGCGTGTGCAGGAGCCGGATTACGACGTGTATCGGCAGGACGATGAGGGATTCCTGGCCCAGCTCAGCGAGACACAGTCTGAGGACCTTCCAACGCAAATGGACGGGCAGTCGGTCGGCAGGCATGTCGTCATGAGCGGCGCATCGGTGCCGCTCGGCTCAGTCCCGACGGACCGAGAGATACGACGGTATAGCCACACGATCAGCGTGCTTGACTTCCCGCTCGGGAATTCGCTCACCACACACACGACGGTTCGATCGGAGATCCAGGGCCGCATCCTGATCACGCTTGGAATTAACGCGTTGGCGTTTCCCATCATCTACATCATTGCCATCCCCACCGGCATGATGATGGCATTGAAGCGCGGCAAGATGTTTGATCACGGGTCGAACGTGGCGCTGCTGGCCATGTGGTCGGTGCCGTATGTCTTGACCGCGACGCTGGCCATCGGGTATCTGGCCGAGGGGGGCAAGGGATTTGAGTGGTTCCCGACGGGGGGGCTCAAGAGCGTCGAGTATGAACAGTTGACGACGCTGTCGTCACGACTGCTCGATCGTGCCTGGCATTTGATCCTCCCGATCGGGTGTATCGTTTATGGTGGGTTTGCGTATTTGTCGAAGCAGATGCGAGCAGCCATGCTAGAGAACTTCACGATGGACTATGTTCGGACGGCTCGTGCCAAAGGCGTGTCGATGCGGAACATCGTTATCGTGCATGTGCTGCGAAACAGCCTGATTCCGATCATCACGATCTTTGCGACGATTCTGCCGGCCCTGATTGCAGGCTCCGTAATCCTTGAGAAGATATTCAACATCGAGGGGATGGGGATGTTTGCCTTTCGAGCGGTGACGAACCGGGATTACGACGTCGTGCAGACGCTGGCGCTTATTTTCGGGGTGCTGAACCTCACGGGCCTCCTGCTGGCAGACATTGTGTATGCGGTCGTGGACCCGCGGATTACATACAACTGACCTGGTGTTCAGACACCTGAAGGCGACGCAGAGATCGTCACGTCCCGTCCGAGTGTGAGACCGGCGCTGCCGGGTGAAGAAATACGAGCAAGCGACATGAGCGGCAAGAGTAAATCCGAATTCGAACGAGGCGTTAACCCATTGGAACTGGGAGCAACCGAACTGCTCATCCAGGATTCCAAGAGTTACTGGGAAGCGATCTGGGACGACGTTCGTAAGCGAGCGACGGCCATTATTGCCACCTGGGTACTGGTCGTGTTGGCGTTCATTGCCGTATTCGCCCCGATGATCACGAACCATCGGCCGTATGTGGCCGCTGCGCCCGTCACGGGTCCCGATGCAGTGCCGGGTGCCACGGAGCTCGTGTTCCCGCTGTTCCGGTCGCTGGCGATCGTGGACTGGTCGCTCATGTCAGCCTTCATCGGTGCCGTCTGGTTGATTTTCTGGCGTCGTTCATTACGTCGCTCGGAAGGGAAGTCGAACCCGGTGACGCTGTTGCTGTTCTTGGCCTATTCCGTGCTCCCGATCGTGTGGGGGTTGCTGGCCGTCCCGTGGGAGCGACGCACGACGATCGGCCTGCCTGCATGGTGGTGGTGGGCCTGCTTCGGGGCTCTGGGCGTTTTCGGCATCATCGGGCTGGGGTACGGGGCGTACATTCTGGCCACCGGGCGGCAGGATGCGTTCGGGCGCGAACGCACGGGATCGGCCTTGCGTGCGGCCTATCTGGGGATGCTGATGTGTGTCATCGGGGGATCGGCGTTCGGCACGTTGAATCGGCCGAAACTCGATGCAACGGATTATTATGATGACTTTGTGGTCAAGGCAGAGGAGGGCACCTGGGCACTGTTTCCGCCGAACCCGCATAACTATCTCGAGAGCGAGAACTATGCGCGGAAGCAGGGGCCGCTCGCGCCGAAACTTCGATTCATGGAATCAAGCGGCTCCGATGCCTGCGATGTGCTGTGCTTGAACGATGACAGCCTGGAGGCAGGCATCAGACTCGTCGACCGGGTCCCCGGTTCGAGCCTGACGCTCAACACGCCGCTGTCCGAACTGGTTGACGAGGTGCCGGATGGCGGGCTCGTCGAGAGCGGGCGTGGCCGTCTGATCGTGGTGACGCACAATCTCAAGCCGACTCGTGTTTCACTTCGCGATGCAGAGACACTCGGTGACATTGTGGACCAACTCAGTGCAGCCGGGATCAAGACGAACCGCCGCACGAAAGAGAAAGAGGTCAACTACACGGTGTCGCTTGATGCCAACAGCGGCCTCGTGTTCCAGGACATGACGACCCGACGCCCGATCCATTGGCTCGGGACGGAGGACTCGGGTGCCGACGTGGCTGCCCGCATCATCATGGCAACACGAGTGGCCCTGTCGATCGGCTTCGTGTCCACCGGGATCGCGGTGATCATCGGTGTGGTATTCGGTGCCATCATCGGCTACTTCGGTGGCTGGGTGGATGTCGTCGGGATGCGGATCATTGAGATCTTCATGGCCATCCCGCGCTTGTTCCTGTTGCTGACGATCATTGCCTTTCTGCCGCCTGAATGGGGGCCGTACATGCTCTATGCAATGATGGTGGTGATCGGATTGACGAGTTGGATGTCGTCGGCACGGTTCATTCGGGCCGAGTTCTTCAGGTTGCGTGAATCGGATTATGTACAGGCCGCCAAAGCCTGTGGATTGCCGCTGCGATCGATTCTGTTCAAGCACATGCTGCCCAACGGTGTCGCCCCGGTTCTCGTCTCGGCGTCGTTCGGTGTGGCAGCAGCGATCTTCATTGAGACCGGCCTGTCATTTCTCGGGTTCGGCATCAAACCGCCCAACCCGAGTTGGGGGCAGATGCTCAACGAAGCGGTTGACCCGGACATCGGTGTGTTCTACTGGTGGCTGGCAATCTTCCCCGGCATCTTGATTTTCGTGACCGTGTTCTCCTTCAATCTGATCGGCGATGCGTTGCGCGATGCGATCGACCCGAAACTGAAGAAGGCGTCAGCCGTCTGAGCAATGAATGAGTGAATGCGAGTTGGAGCAGCGAGCCATGCCCGATATAACAGCCCAGACCGATTCCAGCGCCGCCCCCGATACGGGGGCGACCAAGCCGCTGCTGGAGATTGCGGATCTGGCCGTGTCGTTTGATAATGCCGTCGGTGCCCGAATCCAGGCCGTGGACGGTGCGTATCTCAGTATTTACCCGCGGCAAACACTGGCCGTAGTGGGGGAGTCCGGGTGCGGCAAGTCGGTAACGGCGATGAGCATCCTGCAACTGAACCCGTCGCCGCCGGCTCGGTATGATCGCGGCTCGATTTTGTTTGAGGGCAGGGATCTGCTGAGCCTGTCCGAGCCTGAGATGCGTCAGATTCGTGGCAGCGACATTGCCATGATATTCCAGGAGCCGATGACGAGCCTGAATCCGGTGTACACCATCGGGGATCAGATCATGGAGGCCATCCTCCTGCATCAGGAAGTCTCGAAGTCCGAGGCCCGCAAGATTGCCCTTGATGCACTCAAGGACGTTGGAATCCCGGAGCCGGAACGGCGCATCGATCAATACCCGCACCAGTTTTCCGGCGGCATGAGACAGCGCGTCATGATTGCGATGGCACTGGCCTGCCAGCCGAAGTTGCTGCTTGCCGATGAACCATCGACCGCGCTCGATGTGACGATCCAGGCACAGATCCTCGAGTTGATTGATCGATTGAAGGTCGAACGGGATATGGCGATCATGCTCATTACGCACGACCTCGGGGTGGTGGCTGAGAATGCGGACGTCGTGTGTGTCATGTATGCCGGGCGGGTCGTCGAGTATGCGAACGTGTTTGAGTTGTTCGAGGAGCCGATTCACCCATATACGCGCGGCCTGTTCAACTCGATTCCGAAACTCGGCGAAATGCGGGACCGACTGATTACGATCAGTGACGTGGTCAACAGCCCGGAGGAGTTTCAGAAACTGGATGCGGGCATCGTCCCGTGGTGGCCGGGTCACGAGCCCCCGCCTGATATGGCCGTCTCCCCGGGTGGCGATGTGCATGTCCTGCACGAGATCAAGCCGAATCACTGGATCGGATGCTGGCGGACCGAAACCCTGGAGGGGCACCGGTCGCGGCGGCCTGATCTGGCGTTCTACAAAACCGAAGCGGACGTGGAGATGGTCACATACGACGACGGCAACGGAACACAGGGAGGCGACGGCGATTCCTGAATCCAACGCAATCTGGGGGCCTGACTGGGACGAGGTCCGCCGCCACTGGCTGCTGCGGTCGGATGTCACCTTTCTGAACCACGGCTCATTCGGGGCCACCCCCAAGCCGGTGCTGGACGCTCAATCGGAGCTGCGTCGGCAACTGGAGTGTGAACCCGGCGAGTTTCTCTGGCGCCGCTTGCCGAAACTGCTCACCGAGGCGCGCCGTCGGGTCGGCGAGTTTCTCGGGTGCACAGCAGACGGCATTACCTTTGTGCCCAACGCCACGACGGCCGTCAATACCGTTGTCAAGTCACTCGATCTTGGGCCGGGCGATGACCTGGTCACGACGAATCAAGCCTACCCGGGTGTCCTGAACACGCTGCGACATGATGCGCAACGTCGGGGATATCGCCTCATCTCGAAACACATTCCGCTGCCGACGGATGAATCTGATCCTGAGGCAGAAGTGGCCGATCGTGTCATGCAGGCCGTCACGGACAACACGCGGTTGCTCGTTGTCGACTGGATCGCCTCCCAGACCGGCCTCATGTTCCCGATTGATCGGATCATCGCAGCCTGTCGAGAGCGCGGGATTCCCGTTCTGGTCGATGCAGCCCACGTGCCGTCCGTGCTGCCGGTGAATCTTGAGGGCGATCCGGCGTTGGTGCCTGACTTCTGGGCTGGGAACTTTCACAAGTGGGCGTTTGCACCGAAGACGGCTGCAGCGTTGTACGTAGCCCCGCAGCATCGAAGCACCGTAAAACCGCTGGTGACATCACTGTTTCATGGGAGTGGGTACCCGGCAGAGTTTGACTGGGTCGGGACCTACGACCCGACGTCCTACCTGTCGATTCCGGCCGGCCTGGACTTCTTTGAACAAATCGGCGGGATGGAGCGCGTCCGCGCGCACAATCGCGCGCTCATTCGTCACGGGCGGGACCTGGTGGCCGGTGAGTTGGGAACGACATGCCCGGTATCGGCCGCTGCCGCTGAGCGCATGTACGCCTACTTCGCGCTGGTGCGGTTGCCGGACCGGTTTGCCTTGACGGATCACCTGCAGGGGCACCCGCTCATGGCCGGGCTGTATGATCAGCACCATTTCGAAGTGCCGTTTACCTGCTTCGAAGGGCATGGGTATATGCGGCTGTCGGCCCAGGTGTACAACTGCCCCGGTGACTTTGAGCGTCTCGCTGCGGTCCTCCCGGGATTCCTGAGTGAATTTGAGTTTCCTGCCTGCACGTAACCGCTGTGAATCAGTCAACAAGTGTGATCCGATGTGCGGTGTCCTGACCGCTGATCTTCCTATCATTGCGGCCGTTTGGTCACGTCGTTACTCACATCAATCGGAAACATGGCAACGGGGTGCCGGCAGCGCCGGATATGACGCAGCACATGGTCCAGTCCAGCAAGCCATCCGGAGATCAGATTTCATCACAGGTCAGGCGAGATCTGCGCGCCAGTATCGGGGATGCGGTGGGGTACAGCTTCACCGTCGGACTCGGTGAGGCGTACATCGCAGCCTTTGCGCTGGCCGTGGGCATGGGGGAGGTGGTGACGGGCCTGGTGGCCACGCTTCCCATGCTGTTGGGATCGGTGCTGCAGTTGATGGCACCCGGCATGGCCCGGGCGCTGGGGTCGCTGAGACGATGGGTGCTGATCTGTGCGGTGGTTCAGAGCCTCAGTCTGGTCCCGCTCGGGTATGCAGCCTGGCACGGTCGTATTTCCGCGCCGGTTCTGTTGCTGATCGTGACGCTGTATTGGGCGGCAAACCTGTCAACCGGCCCAGCATGGAACACCTGGATCGGGACGCTGGTCCCCAAGCCGATTCGAGCCAATTACTTCGCGTTGCGAAGTCGGTTTGCTCAGGTTGCCGTGCTAATCGGGCTGGCTGTTGCCGGCTTGTCACTTCACTATGGGAAGCAGCAGGATCGAACGCTGACGGTGTTCTGTTTCCTCTTTCTGGCGGCAGCCATGTGTCGGCTGATATCGGCTTGGTTTCTGTCGCGCCACAGTGAACCCCAGCCGATCCCGAAGAACTACCGCATGGTTCCTTTCAAAGAGTTGCTGGGGCGCGTGCGCAGTGCCGCCGACGGGCGCCTGTTAGGGTACATGATTACGGTCCAGGTGTGTGTGCAGGTCTCCGGGCCGTTCTTCACCCCGTACATGCTCGGGCGGCTCCAGTTTTCCTACATGGAATATCTGATGCTGATCGCCGGTGCCTTTGTATCAAAGATCATTGCGTTTCCCCTGCTCGGCCGCTTTGCCGATCGCTACGGTGCGTCGGCCTTGCTGTGGTTTTCAGGGGTCGGCATCGTGCCGCTGTCTGCCTTCTGGATCGTTTCCGACCAATTGGTCTACTTGCTGGTCCTCCAAGTCTTTGCCGGTGCGATTTGGGCGGGGTACGAACTGGCCACGTTCCTCCTGCTGTTCGATCACATTGCCGAGCATGAGCGCACGAGCATTCTGACCGTATTCAACTTTGCCAACGCGCTGGCCATGGTCGGAGGCTCGCTGTTGGGCGGGACCGTACTCGGCGTCATGGGCGAAGTGATCGGGTCGTATCATGTCGTATTCGTGATGTCCGGTGTGGCTCGTCTCGGGACCCTGTTTTTCCTGCGCGGTCTGGTCTCGCCGGCATCCCGCCCGAAGATGATCCGCTTCGACGCCTTTTTCCCGCGCATCCTGGCTGTCCGGCCGTCACTCGGATCACTTGACCGCCCGCTTCTTCCCGAGGTGGACCAGGCCGATGAGGACGGTGAATCATTGACCGGTGACGAACCAGAGCGGCAAGACAAGCCGGCTGCTCTCAGGACCTGAGCCACTTCCCACATTCCATGTCATCGCACAATACCGGTCTAAGATGACGGGCCATGACGCACATGTACTTCCTTGCCGATGCATATTTCCACCGCCTTGATCCGTTTGTCATCGAGTTCCGCGAAGGGTTCGGGATTCGGTGGTACGGGGTCGCTTACGCAGCGGGCTTTCTGGTCGCGTGGCTGTTGGCCCGCGCGTGGGCCCGTCGCGGGCTTGTGCCGTTATCGCCGCAACAGATTGGCGATTTCATGATCACGGCCATCCTCGGCGTCCTGTTGGGGGGCCGGGTCGGCTGGGTGTTGTTCTACAGCCCGCAGGCACTCTGGACGTTTGATTCACAGATTCCCTACTGGGAGGTGCTGGCAATTCATCGGGGCGGGATGGCCAGTCATGGGGGCGTGATCGGCGTCACAGTGGCCATGGTCTGGTATGGCAGGCGGCACGGCGTCTCGGCACTGCAGTTGCTCGACTTCGGCGTCCTGGTTACGCCGATCGGCCTCATGTTCGGCCGGATTGCCAACTTCATCAACAGTGAGTTGCGTGGCGTCGTGTGCGCAGATGACTTCCCGCTGGCAGTGAAGTTCCCGAAGGAGATCATCGAGGAGTGGGGGGTTGATCAACTCCGGCAGGTCACGGAGGCCGCCCGATACCTCGACTCGTCCCGGGCTGCCTGGGCTGCCCCGCTCGACATGGCGAGCGACTTCCGGGCACAGGGCATGGAACTTCCGGATTCGCTGATACACACGCTCGAGGGCATGCGCCTTTCGGTGTACAGCGCGGTGATGAACGGCAATCAATATGTGATCGAGGTCGTGGCACCGGTGTTGCCGTCACGCCATCCCTCGCAGTTGTATCAGGCAGCAGCCGAAGGACTCGTACTCGGCGGGCTTTTGTGGCTCATCTGGCTCATCTGGAAGCCGAAACACGCGGGCGTGCTCGGCTCGCTGTTTCTGGTCATCTACGGGATCCTCAGGATCGTGACGGAAATCTGGCGGTTGCCCGATGAAGGGGTCGAGCGCATCATGGGCCTGAGTCGCGGGCAGTTGCTCAGCACGTTCATGATCGTCTTCGGCCTCGCGCTGGTGTTCTGGCTGGTCAGACGACCACTCCCTCCGAGCGAGCAGGAGCAAGAGGAACCGGCTCAGCCGAAGTCATAGCCGCATTCCGGGCATCGCCCGTTCGACAGGTTGCCACGAAGGTCATACCCGCACTGAAAGCAGATTCGTCGTGAGGAAGCAGCGGCTTCGACGCGCAAGTGAAGGGTACGCTTCATGATCAGGCCGTACACGATTGAGGCGATCAGGCAGGGGATGAGAATGATCATCCACGGTGCCAGCCCCCAGACCCAGCGGTTCGAGTCGAGGTAGTGCCACAACGGGAGGATCACGGCCAGCCCCAGGATTGACAGACCGATCAGGGCAGCCGGTGCCCAGGTGAACTGACGGAGGATCGTGACGTGTTTGACCGGTTCTGACGCCCAGGCCCGATTCGGGTTGGCAGCGTCCATAATCGGGGCGACCGCAAACAGCCAGATACAGGTGACGGACCAGACGGCGACCCCAGGCCACCAGACGAGCATCCACCAGCGTTGGACCGGCCAGGTGAGCCATTGGTCGATCAGCGGTTTCGTACACAGGAAGCAGGCCAGCAGGAGTCCGAGAGAGACTTTCCACCACCAGCCCCATTGCCGGCTCTTTCCAATGTCGATCGTGGGTGTTGCCTGAACGGTTGCCCGGCTCATACCGGTCTGTTCGTCGATACCGGCCGTTGGGTTCCGTACTGTTTTACCGGATGGCAGCCCGGGAGTGTGACGACTGCTATGGTTTGCCCTTTCGAGCCGATTGATATCACAAGCGACCCGGCGGCAGCCGGGCACCGGAATACCGGACCACAGGGAGCCTTTGCACCATGCCCATGCGCTCAGCCGCACAGATTCGTCAGGAGTTCATCGACTTCTTCGTGGAGCTTCACGGCCATACGTTTGCCCCGTCGTCGCCGGTCGTGCCACACGATGATCCAACCCTCCTGTTTGCCAATGCCGGGATGAATCAGTTCAAGGACGTCTTTCTCGGGACCGGCACCCGGGACTTCAATCGCGCTGTCAATACACAAAAGTGTATCCGGGCAGGCGGAAAGCACAATGATCTGGAGGACGTCGGGAAGGACCACTATCACCACACCTTCTTTGAGATGCTTGGGAACTGGTCGTTCGGCGACTACTTCAAAGAGGATGCGATCACGTGGGCCTGGCAGTTGCTCACGCAGGTGTGGGAACTCGATAAGAATCGGCTGTACGCGACCGTCTTCGGCGGTGATGAGAAAGACGGCTTGCCGGCCGACACCGAGGCGGAGGAACTCTGGCGCGACGTGACTGATATCGACCCAAGCCACATCACCCGCTGGGATCGGAAAGACAACTTCTGGGAAATGGGCGAAACCGGGCCGTGCGGTCCCTGTTCCGAGATTCACTATGACTTCACCGGCGATCTGTCCGGCGGTCCGTTGGTGAATACCGGGAGCGAGCAGGCCATCGAGATCTGGAATCTCGTGTTCATCCAGTACAATCGGCAGAACGACGGGTCGCTCATCCCCTTGCCGGCCAAGCACGTTGATACCGGGATGGGGTTTGAGCGCATCGCCCGTGTGATTCAGAATCGTGCCAGCAACTACGACATTGATCTCTGGACCCCGTTGTTCATGACGATCGAGCAGCGAAGCGGCGCCCGGGCCTATGGCGGTCGGCTCACCGACCCGATTGACGTGGCCTATCGAGTGATTGCCGATCACCTGCGCTGCCTGACGTTTGCGATTACCGACGGGGCCATGCCGGGCAACGAAGGACGCGGGTATGTCCTGCGCCGGATTTTGCGCCGGGCCGTCCGCCATGCACGGCAGACACTTGGTGTCCCCGGACCGTTCCTCCATCAGTTGGTTCTGCCGCTGGTGGATTCGATGGGCGAGGTCTTCCCGGAACTCGGGAGGAATCCCGACCGTGTGATCGAAGTCGTCAAGGACGAGGAGGAGTCGTTCGGGCGGACACTGGATCGCGGCCTGACCCTGTTCAAGGAGGCAGCCAGAGCGGCGACGCATGAGGATGCCCGGGCCATCTCGGCCGATGATGCCTTCAAACTGCACGATACCTATGGCTTCCCGGTCGATCTGACGCAGGTGATGGCTGAGGAGCGGGGGCTGAGCGTCGATCTGGACGGGTACGAGCGACTCATGGAGGAAGCGCGGCAGCGAGCCCGGGCAGCCGGCGCACGCGGCCCCGGGAAGGCCGGGACGAATCTGCAACTTGAAGGGGACCAGATTGCGCGGCTCAAGCACCTGAACGTGGAGCCGACCATCGACGAGGACAAGTTCCACGGCCGACGGATCCTGGCGCGCGTGAAAGCCATCTGGAACGGGAACGACTTCGACGAGCATACCTCGGCCACGACGACCACGTCGGAAGTCACCGGCGTGATCACGAATCGGACGAACTTCTACGCCGAGATGGGTGGCCAAGTGGGGGACGTCGGCCGGATGTACACCGCCGACGGGTCGGCCGAGTTTCACGTGACGGATACGAAGGTCTTCGGTGGGTATGTGTTGCATATCGGGCGTGCGATGAAGGGCCGGCTCAGTGTGGCAGACCAGGTGGAACTTGAGATCGACCGCTCACACCGAATGCCCATCATGCGGAATCACACGGGGACCCACCTGCTGAATCTTGCGCTGCGCGAGGTACTTGGTGATCAGGTTGATCAGAAGGGTTCGCTCGTCGCGCCGGATCGGCTCCGGTTTGACTTTGCACACAACTCGGCGGTGAAAGCGGACGAACTCGAACGGATCGCAGCCGCCGTCTCCGACCGGATTGCTGAGAATCTCGATGTGTTTGCCGAAGATGTCGCGTTGGATGAAGCCCAGGGGATTACCGGGCTGCGGGCTGTGTTCGGCGAGCGATACCCGGACCCGGTGCGCGTGGTCAGCATTGGTCGGCCGGTGACCGAACTTCGAGCCGATCCTGACAACGAACAGTGGCAGACGTATTCAGTCGAACTGTGCGGCGGGACGCATGTGCCGAGTACGAGCGAGATCGTCGGCCTGGCTATCACGCAGGAGGAATCCGTGGCCAGAGGGGTTCGGCGGATCGTGGCCGTTACCGGTTCCGAGGCGATCGAGGCCCAGGCTGCTGCCGAAGCCCTGGCAGAGCGGCTTGCCCAACTGGAAGTGGTCACCGGGGACCGTTTGCCGATTGAACTGGCGGAGTTGGTCGAGGAACTCGATCAGACGGTGGTCCCGCTTGAGTACAAGCATCGCCTGCGGTCACGGCTGGAGGTCCTGCAGGAGAAGGCCAGGACGATGCAGAAGCAGGCTGACAAGGAGGGTCGCGCCAACGTGGTCGAGCAGGCTCGGGCGCTCGCATCGACCTGCGCAGATCGGCCTGTCTGTATCGGCGTGCTGGATGATGCGAATGCTGAGACACTGCGCGCCGCCATGGATGTGATTCGGTCTGCTTCGTCCGACAGGCAGGCAATGCTGATCATGTCAGCCGATCACGAGCAGAGCAAGGTGGCCATCCTCGCCTGGGTGCCGGATGCATTGATTGCCAAAGGGCTCAAGGCCGGCAACTGGGTGCGCGAGGTTGCCACAGTGTGCGGCGGCGGGGGCGGGGGGCGACCCGACATGGCCCAGGCAGGCGGCAAGGATCCGTCGAAAGTCGAGGATGCCCTGCACTGTGCCGGCGAATACGCAGCCCAGTTTGTTTCATGATGGTGGACATTGACGTTGCGATCCCGGAGGTCGGCTGTCGCAACTCACAGAGACACAGGGGATACAGGGATGTTCGAATCCAACCTGACTCGCCGCGACTTCCTGCGACATGCTACGGTCGGTACTGCAGTGCCGGCCGTGCTCGCTCCGGCGGCCCTGTTTTCACTGTGGGGCTGCCAGACACAAGGACATGCAGATATGAAATCCAACGCAGCCGGCTCGACCCCGTTGTTTCGCATCTCGCTGGCAGAGTGGTCATTGCACCGGATGCTCCGTTCCGGCGAGCTTGACAATCTCGGCTTCCCGGCGTTTGCCCGGAGCGAGTTCGGGATAGACGGCGTGGAGTACGTCAATTCGTTCTTCAAGGACAAGGCACAGGATACCGGCTATCTGACGGAACTGAAACAGCGGTGTGCTGATTCCAATGTCCGGAGTGTGCTGATCATGTGTGACGGGGAGGGTCGGCTCGGCGATCCGGACGATGCCGCACGGACGACTGCAGTCGAGAACCACTATCGCTGGGTCGAGGCAGCCCGATTCCTCGGATGCCACAGCATTCGCGTCAACGCTGCATCTGAAGGCACCTACGAGCAGCAGCGTGATCTGGCCGCCGACGGCCTCCGCCGGCTGACCGAGTTCGGGGCTGAGCATGACATCGGCGTCATCGTGGAGAATCACGGCGGTCTGTCATCAAACGGGCAATGGCTGTCATCCGTCATTCAGTCTGTCGGGCTGCCCGGGTGCGGCACGTTGCCGGACTTCGGCAACTTCTGTCTTGACTGGTCGCGAAGTGATGAGGCTGATGCCTGGTACGATCGGTACCGGGGCGTGAGCGAACTGATGCCCTTTGCCAAAGCCGTCAGTGCCAAGACGAACGACTTTAACGAGCAGGGCGATGAAACGCATACCGACTATCTTCGGATGATGCGGATCGTGCTGGAGGCTGGCTATCGGGGGTATGTCGGGATTGAATACGAGGGAGAAGGCCTGAGCGAGGTCGAGGGGATTCGCGCGACCCATGCACTGTTGGACCGTGTGCGTACCGAACTCGCTGCCGAGTATGCCGGCTGATCGCTACGGTGTGTCCTCGCCCCAGCGTCGCGACAGTGAATGGCTGACAATGCCCAACTGATCAAGCAGGCGGGCTGCCACGAAGTCCACGATATCGTCAAGTGACTGAGGCTGCAGATACCAGCCCGGATTGGCAGGAGCCACGATGGCCCCTGCCAATGCGAGCCGGCGCATGTTCTCGATATCAACCAATGACAGCGGGCTCTCCCGGTGGCACAGGACGAGCCGACGGCGCTCCTTGAGCGTCACCGCCGCCGCCCGGTACAGCAGGTTCGGCCCGAGGCCGCTTGCAATCATGCCCAGGCCGTTGCTTGAACAGGGGACGATCACCATGCCGTCATGGACAAACGTGCCGGAGGCGATCGCCGCCCCCACATCGTCGATCGGGTAGACGGTGATCAAACCTGCTGCCTGATCACGATGGGCAGTGCCAAGCAGTCCGGCTGCGTCGAGTGACTCGATCCCGAGTTCCTCATGGAGCAGGCGTCGGCCGTTCCGGGTGGCGACCAGATGGACTTCGATACCCAGCCGGCACAGTTCCTGAATGACGCGACGTGCATACACCGCCCCGCTGGCACCGGTGATGCCGACCACGATCCGTTGCGGGTTTGTGAGCGATTCATTCACGGTGCGGTATCCTGGGAACTGTTGTCAGCGTGCGCCATCTGCTAGCGACGGATCTCAGTAACACCGCGCAGACCGTCGTGTTCGAACGTAATCCCGAAGTTTCCGGCTTCAATATGGCCGAGAAGTTCCCTCAGACCCGGGCCGGGCAACGGTTCAAGCGGGTGACCGTAGACCGTGGACTCGTAACTGGACAGGTGGTCATTCCAGACGTACTCGCCACCGCCGGGGCAGGTCAGTCGCGTACCCCAGATGTCCTCATGCAGTGCGAGTGCATCAACATCTCCGTAGAGCCGTCGCCACTCATTGAGGATGTACAGGTTGTCCCAGGAGCGTTCCTGAAGTCGCTCCCGATACTGATCCCAGAAGATCAGATCGAGCGAATCGAGCATGTCCCCCGACACCTGGGCGCAGACGCTTTCCCCGAGCCAGGGCATCGTCTCGCCGACCGATTCGTGCACTTCGCCGCCCGCCCGCGCGGTGAGCCGTTGCACGGCATGAAACAGGACATCCTCACGGGGGGAGAGGATGAGGGCGCGCGACTTGACGGCATAGTACAGGTGCGGCATGTCCTCATCGGCAAACGTAATGCGCACGTATTCGAGCCCGTCCTTTTCCTGCGATTCCCAGGCGATCATGTCCGGCATCATCTGGTCGGCCACACTCCGAAGTGACAGCATGAACGCGGAGAACTTCAGGCTGTCAGCCACCTCAATGTACAGATAGATCGGCAGTTGCCCGTAGTTGTCATAGATGTAGTCTTCCGGATCATCCGAGTTGAATGCCGCGTCCCAGAAGGCATCGCGGTCGATGTAGAGTGAGATGGATGAGCCGATCCAGCCGAGGGGGTTGGTCCGGATCGCGTCCGGCTGGCCTCGGAACAGGCCGCCTGCCATCTGCCGGAGCCAACTCTGATCGCGGTCGAATCCCATGATCAGTTGCACCAGGGCATCTTCGTGACGATCGCCGGTGTTCGGGTCAATTCGAGCATCGCCGATGAATCGCGTGATATCGTCGTAATCGCTCAGTGCGATCAAGGGCATGATCGTCAGGTCGGCGACAATTCGATCATCCTCGACGATAAACCGAATGCCGAGCGGATCGAAGTTCTGACTCCAGTTTCGCAGATACCGCTGCCTCCACTGTCGATAGCCGTCGGCCTCGTGCGTCATCACCCAGTCTGTGTCGAGTTCGACGATCGGGGTAAGGAAGTCGATCGTGTTGTACGTCTTGGAATCGACGCCATACCCACGCAGTTCCAGGTCGTCTGAGTCTGCTGCGGGGGAAGCAGGGGGCCGGCTTCAATCGGCGTCGCCGCCAGAACAGGATTCTCGGCCGTGGCAATCCTGGACATGTAGGTGGCCTGCCACTCGTTCATCACAGCGGCGGCTCGGATTCGTCGCGAGTTGGCAATGCGCCAACGCGGCCCACACCAGCGCCGGATCGTTGGATCGGACACGAACAGGAAGGCTGTCTCGCCGTCACTGCCGGGTGCATAGCGATTCCGAAAGAATGTGTACTCGTCAAGAGAGGCGAGCATAGCGCTCTGCCCTTCCTGACTGGCTGATGCGATCCGCTTCACCTGTGCCAGGGAGTTCGAGACGACGACGACCGTGTCCGATAACTGCGTGACATACGAACTGACACTCCGGTCCGGGCTCGTGGCGGCACGGCATGGGTACGGCAGGTCAGCCACGGCAGATACCGAGACCAACTCCGGGTTCTCGAGCGCGGCAGCCTGGTGCTGTGCGGCCAGATAGTTCAACATGACGGCCGGCGCATTTGTTTCGAACAGGACGGCCATGTCGGTCCCGGTGCGCAGATATGGGTCCGATCCCGTCATGGCAACGGAGCGGATGACGGACGGCCCGATCAGGCGGGCCAGGTCATTGAGTTCCAGACACAGTTGCCGTTGATACCGGGCCTGCGTCTGAGCATCCTCGGAGCGCGGTTCGAGCAATCGGAGAAACGGCGTGCCGTATTCGGTCGCCTCATCGACCATGCGGGTCAGGGCGACAAACGACGGGAAGAACAGGGCATGCTGATCGGCCGGGATGTACGAGGCCAGGAAGTCCGGCGTGGGTTCGATGCCTTCGAGCAGCGGGCCCCACTCGATCTCCTCGATTGTGATGCCCTCGATCGTGCTGACATCGACGGCCGGGACCGGCTTGTCGGCATCATCGACCTGCACGAAGCGGTCCAGTTGCAGGTTCTCGCTCATGGCCCGGCCGCCCGAGAAAATCGCAAAGGTATCTTCGAGTTCGCTCGTGCGCCCCCCGCGCCACGGCCGCCAGTTCGGGACGACCTGCGGGTTTTCATCGTCGTCCTGACCAAGACGCTCGGCAGTGGCCTGGCGCAACTGGTGGCGGAACCACGCGCTGCCGGGCACGCCACGGTTCACCAGGCCGGTGTAGAACTCCTCCTTTGACCGGTGGAACGTCTCCCGGCTTGCGGGGTCGGACTGTTCCAGGGGCAATGCAAACTTCACGCGGACCGCTGATCGGCCTTCGAGCCGATCCGATTCGTCGATCGGGAAGTTCACCGTGCCGTGCAGCGTGCTCGATCCGTCACGAAATGCTTTCGGGACACGGAGAATCAACCGAGCGTTTTGAAGCGGGGTCAGGGCCCAGTCCCAGTTCTCGCGGGACTCCGGACGCAGGTATCCCTCGGCTCCTGCGGCATCAAGGTGACAGGCGACATAGCGACCGTTGCCCCAGCGCCACCAGGACATGCCCTGCATGTTCTCCAGTTCCGGCAGTTCGCCTTCGATCAGCGGCAGGTCCGTCAGCAGAATGTCGAAGTACAGGTACGTATCGGCGGTGACCGGCTTGTCGTAACTGACTTCGTCGGCTGTTTCCTGTGCGTGCAGCGCCGTGTGCGTACTCCCCCAGAGTACCAGGGCGATAACTGAGAGGAGGCACATTCCGGTGGTGCGTCGTAATGCGTGGTAACCATGCAGACAAAGCGCTTGATGATGTTTCGAACACCAGCCCATAGTGAGTCTCCAGTTGAGAGATGTGCACAGTTATTGTAGGGCGCCGAATTGAAAGCCCCACCCGAAATACTCCGGGTGGGGCTATTGGCTTCAAAATGGGGTATTTGAGGCGAGAAATCAGATCCGGACTTCCTCGCCGGAGGAGCCGAGGCGGACCGTCTTGTTGTCCATATCGTGGAAGGCATCGATGATTCGGACCGTGCGGTTTCGGGCACGGACGAGGATCGACTGCGTGATGCAGTGTCGGCCACGGTGCTTGATACCCTGCAGCATGGGGCTGTCGCTGATCCCGGTGGCAGCAAAGATAACGTGATCGCCTTTGGCCATCTCATCGACGGTCCAGACCTGCTTCAAGTCATCTTCGGTGACACCCTCTTCGGTCGTGAGACGAGTGAGTTCCTCTTCATCGCGCGGCCACATGCGTGAATACATCTCGCCGCCGAGGCACTTGATCGCTGCCGAAGCAATAACGGCCTCGGGGCTGCCGCCGATGCCGAGATACAGGTCGACGCCGGATTCCGGCAGGCACGGGGCAATGGCTGCGGCCACATCGCCGTCGGAAATCAAACGGATCCCACAGCCGGCCCGACGCAAGCCTTCGATAATGTGCTGATGGCGGGGGCGGTCCAGGACGACGGCCACGACGTCACGGACGCGCTTCTTGAGCTTGAAGGCGATGACATCGAGGTTCTCGTCGATCGGGGCATCGATCTTGATCTTGCCCGGCCCTTCACGAACGGTTGGCCCGAACGCGATCTTCTCCATGTAATACGAGGGGATGGATGGGAACAGCTTGGTCGCATCATCATCCGGGGTCTTGCATGATGCGGCCGCGATCACGGAGATGGCACCGGGCAGGCCCTTGCCCGTCAGCGTGGTGCCGTCGATCGGATCGACTGCGATGGCCAGCGGGATCGCATGGTCGGACCAGGTTCCCATCTTCTCGCCGGTGAAAATACCCGGGGCATCATCCTTTCGTCCCTCACCGATGGCGACGTAGCCCTTGACGTCCACCAACTGAAACATGCCGCGCATCGAGTCGGCGGCTGCATAGTCGGCCTTGTTCTTATCGCCCTTGCCAAACCACTTCCAGGCGCACAAGGCTGCGTTCTCGGTGCAGCGGACGAGGTCCAGGTCAATTTGTCGCTCGGGATCGTGTCGAATGATCATGCTCTGATTCCAGGTCATTGAGGTCAGGGTTCGCGTGTTTTCCGGCTGCATGTGGCACCCTGCGGGAGGGGCAACAGCATGACGGCACACAGGTCATCAAACGGGCCACTACCTTAGCAGGCTCGGCATGATGAACCCACATGCGGCCATGCCGAATCATACCAATCGGGTCACAATTCCGCGATCGGTGTCGAGTTTTGGGCTCGACCGTGAAGCGCAGCCTGTCCCGTCGGATCGGGGTCGGTCGACCGTATGGATCAGGCTCAGGCTCGTCTCTGAAATAGGGAAACGACTGGTTGCGATCCCGTGGCTGCTCGCGTACCGTACTCGCCTGAGACGGAGTCCGTGGTCGCCTTTGAAAATGGTTGTGTAGGCTGCCCTTTTGTTGGGGTGGCAGACGATGGCAGTCGGGTTCCGATCGGGGTTGTGTTGTACAGCCGGCCGGAGCTGCGACCGGGCTGACTTGGTACTGACATTGCAACTGCAGGGTGGATTTGCGCAATGCTCAACGCCGGCATCATCTACGCCGCCTGTGTCGCCGGAGCCGTCGGGGTTCTCCTCATGCTCCCGCGTCGCGGATCACAACTCGCGCTGCTGGGTGGCCTGATCGGGGCAGCCTCGCTCGGGGCCGCACTCTTGGCTGTTCTGAATGTGACCCAGGGTGCCGACCCTCCCGTCGGCGAACGCCCGGGTGTTTTCTTTATCGTACTGGCTTTTGTGGCTGCAGCCGGCGCTGCCCGGATGATCACCCATCCGCGCCCGGTGTATGCAGCCCTCTACTTCATTCTCGTGATCCTTGCCTCCGCCGGGCTATTGGTCCTGCTGGCTGCAGAGTTCATGGCCTTTGCGCTCGTGATCGTGTATGCCGGTGCCATCCTCGTCACCTACCTGTTTGTGATCATGTTTGCACAGCAGGCCGCAGAAGAGGGGCAGGAAGCCAATGAGTCGGCCCCGTATGACCTCAGCGCGCGCGAACCGGTAGCGGCCGTGGCTGCAGGCTTCATCATGCTGGCTGCATTGCTGGGCCTGATGTACCGTGGGACCGGGCAGTTGGATTCGTCCTCGGTGATGAATGCACAGGCAGCCGCTCGAATGGTGGAGTCAGACCCCGCGTTTGCATTACTGGTGCAGAAAGCCGAGCGGGCGCTGGCAGATCAGGGCACCCTCGAACCCGGTGAGACGGTCGCCTGGATTGAGAGCAATGACCGCGAAGCCTGGTTGACACGCGAGGATTCCGCCTCAGCCGAGTCCGGGGCCGGCCGATTGGTCACCCTGCCCGGCGATTTCCAGATTGATAATGTGGAGCGGCTCGGGTTATCGCTCATGTCCGAGTTCCCGGCGAGCCTGGAGGTTGCCGGTGTGATTCTGCTGATGGCCATGCTCGGTGCAGTCGTTCTGTCTCGAAAGATACAGCCCCTGATGACGCCTGCCGGTGGCACGGACACCGGGTCCGCGTAAGCCGCCGGTGCGACCGGGCTCGGTGACTTGCGGATCGCAGAGCCGACGGTCGAGTTGAAGTGAGAAAGACGGAGGTCACGGTCACGTGCAGCCGATTTCAATCATCTCTCTGAATGCCTACCTGTTGGTCAGTGCCGTGCTTTTCGCACTGGGGCTGATCGGGTTTTTGACTCGACGAAATCTGATCATCATGTTTCTGTGTACGGAACTGATGTTCCAGGCAGCAGCTATCGCGATGATCGCCTTCGGCGCGTACCACATGGATATCCAGGGACAGGTGTTTCTGATTTTCGTGCTGACCGTGGCGGCTGCTGAGGCTGCCCTGGCGTTGGCGCTGGTGGTGGCTCTGTATCGAAGACGCAACAGTCTCGATGCCGAGGTCTGGTCTGAAATGAGTGGCTGACCGCAGGGGCTGATGATGCCTGTGTGGTCATGCAAACCGTCTAAGAGGATCCGTCACTGTGACGCTTGAATCAATGCAACCCATGCTGAGCGAACTGAGCGTCCTGCTCGTGCCGGCGACCGCGCACGGGGGCGGTGCTGCGTCACATGGTGCGGCTGCGGTCTCGGAGGCCATTGCTGCCGGACCGTGGTTTGCCATGTTCATCCCGCTGTTCCCACTCCTGGCAGCCGTTGTCTGCGGCTTGTTTGCCTTTACGCGTCGCTACGACCCGAAGCGCAGCAAGATCCCCGGATGGTGCTGCGTACTCGGCTTGCTCCTGTCGTTTGTCACGTCGGTGGCCGTGATCAGCCGGATCGGGCACGACACGCTGCAGGTGACGATCTTCGAGTGGATTGCCAGCGGATCGCTGCAGGCAGATTTCGCGTTCTATCTCGACCCCCTCACGTCGATCATGTTGCTCGTGGTGACCGGGATCTCGACGCTGGTTGCCCTGTATGCCAGCGAGTACATGTCCGGCGACCGGGGATATGCGCGATTCTTTGCGTTCATCGGCATGTTCGTCTTTGCGATGACCTGCCTCATTCTGGCTGACAACTTGGTATTGCTCTATCTCGGGTGGGAAGGCGTCGGGCTCTGCTCCTACCTGCTGATCGGGTTCTACTACGAGAAACCGTCGGCTGTGGCCGCTGCCAAGAAGGCGTTCATCGTCAACCGGATCGGCGACCTCGGTTTTGCACTGGGCATCATGCTGACGTATATGGAGTTCGGAACGGTCGAATTCGCCCCGCTCTTTCAGGCACTGAGCGGCCACTCGCCGGAAAGCGTCTCGGGCTCGGTTCAGATCATCCCCTTCCTGCTCATGCTTGGTGCGTTCGGCAAGAGTGCCCAGTTGCCGCTGTACGTCTGGCTGCCGGATGCGATGGAAGGCCCGACGCCGGTGTCGGCACTCATTCACGCTGCCACGATGGTGACGGCCGGCGTGTACATGATCGCCCGGTTGGCCCCGCTGTTCGTCCTCAGCCCGTATGCGCTCCCGACCGTTGCCTGGATCGGTGGTCTGACAGCCCTGTTTGCGGCCACCATCGGCATGGCCCAGTACGACATGAAACGGATTTTTGCGTATTCAACGGTGTCCCAACTTGGATACATGTTCATGGGCATCGGCGTGCTCAGCGCAACCGGGGCCGTGTTCCATCTGTTTACCCATGCCTTCTTCAAGGCATTGCTGTTCCTCGGCTCCGGGGCCGTCATGCACGGCTTTGCCGGCCAACTGGACATCCGGCGTATTTCCGGCCTGCGAAAGGTCAAGGGCTGGGGCGTCGTGACATGGACCATGCTCGTCGGGTGCCTCGCACTGGCCGGCTTCCCGTTCCTGTCCGGCTTCTTCTCGAAGGACACGATTCTCGCACAGGCGTTCGTGACACCCGGCTACGGCTTCACAATACTCGGGTTCATGGGGCTGTTCACCGCGTTGCTGACGGCCTACTACACCTTCCGCCTGTTCTTCCGAGTGTTTCTCGGCCCGCAGCGGTACGAACCGGGCGACGAGCATCATGCAGACGATGATGGCGGCCACGGGCATGAGGCCGAGCATTTCCATCCCCATGCACCGGGCTGGGCAATCAACCTTGTTCTCACCATTCTCGCCCTCGGGGCTGCCTTCTCCGGATACGTTGGCGTCTTCGGTGGCGAAGAACACGGGTGGTTCGGCGGGATGATGCACGCCTCGACCGGGAATGCCGTCACGGAATCGCTGGCTGCGTCACATGGGGCAGACGGTCATGCTGCCGGGGAGGCAGCCGGCTTCTGGGCTGACCCGCACAAGTGGATGATGGCGGTATCGGCTGTCATCGGATTGGTCGGCATCCTTATTGCCTGGTACTTCCATCTGTTGAATCGTCAGGCAGCAGACCGGCTCAAGGAACGGGTCCGCCCGATCGCGGTCCTGCTCGAGAATAAGTGGTATGTCGATGAAGGCTATGACATTCTGATTCGCAAGCCGCTTCGTATGGCCGGCTATGTGTTCTATCTCATCGGCGACACCATCATTATCAACGGGCTGGTGGCCCTGGGTGGTGCCATCCCGCGGCTCATCGGTTCCACCATCAAGCCGATGCAGCGTGGTATTCTGCATGGCTACGGACTCGGCATGGCTGCCGGATTGTGTGCTGTGCTTGCCATCATGTGGTGGCTCATTCAAGTGGGAGTGACCTGACCCATGCTGTTGGCCTTACTGCTCATTCCGCTGGTGACGGCGATCGCCGTGGCGGCCGCTCCTGAAAAACAGGCGCGGGCGCTGGCCCTGTGTGGTACGCTCGTCGGGCTCTTGCTGAGCATCGTGATTGCCGTCCAGTTCAACTATCAGGACGCCGGTCTGATGCAGATGCCGATGTCGATTGCCTGGTACGACACGTTCGGCCTGAATCTGTCACTCGGGATCGACTCGATCTCGCTCGTGCTGATCCTGCTGACCACGTTCCTGTTGCCGCTGACAATCCTCGGCTCGTTTACGGCCGTGACGCAGCGCGCCAAGGAGTTCTTTGCCTGGCTGTGTATTCTTGAGGCGGCCATGCTCGGTGTGTTTGCCGCCCGCGACCTGATCGTTTTCTATGTCTGTTTCGAGTTCACGCTGATTCCGATGTACTTCCTGATTGCCGTGTATGGAAGTGCGAATCGGGCCAAGGCATCGATCTGGTTCTTCCTCTACACATTTACAGGGTCGATCATCACGTTGGCCGGGCTGGTGTATGTCGCCTGGGCCTACCAGATGAGTCCCGAGGGCACTGGCAACTGGACGTTTGACATTGCCACGCTGACGGCCTTCTGCAGTGAGCATATGACCGCGGCTCAGCAGGGGTGGGTGCTATTGGCATTGTGCTGTGGCTTTGCAGTGAAGGTGCCGCTGTTCCCGGTGCACACCTGGCTGCCGCTGGCGCATACCGAGGCCCCGACGGCCGGCTCCGTCGTCCTGGCAGCCGTGCTGCTGAAACTCGGCACCTACGGCCTGTTCCGCTTTGCCGTCCCCATGTGCCCGCTGGCAATCACGACCTATGCACCGTTGCTTGCAGTCCTGTGCATCATCGGCATCCTGTACGGGGCGCTGATCTGCTGGGTGCAGACCGATGTCAAGAAGTTGATTGCCTACTCATCGGTGAGCCACCTCGGCTTCTGCGTGCTCGGCCTGATCGCACTGACGTCGATCGGCATCAGCGGCTCGGTTGCCTACATGATCAACCACGGCCTGTCGACCGGGGCGCTGTTCCTCTGCATCGGCATGATCTACGAACGCTACCACACGCGAGCGATGGACGACTACAGCGGACTGGCGAAGGTCATGCCGGTCTGGGCCACGTTCACCGTCTTCTTTATCCTCTCCAGTGTCGGCTTGCCCGGACTCAACGGGTTTATCGGTGAGTTTCTGTGTCTCGTCGGGACGTTTATCTCCGGCGATGGGGCGAACCCCGGCACTCTGGGACCGATGTATGCTGCGATTGCCGGCTTCGGCATGATCCTGGCTGCCATCTACCTGCTGTATCTGGCCGGCCGCGTCCTGTTCGGCCCGTTGAAGTTGCCTGACACGCATCATCACGGGCATGATGATAAAGGGGACGACCACGCAGCCCCGACCTTGCCGCAGGATCTGACCGGTCGCGAAGTGCTGGTCCTCGTCCCGATCGCAGTGGCCTGCATCGTACTGGGCGTGAAGCCCGGTGTGTTGCTTGCGCCGATTGCAGCCCCCATCGAGCAGATGGTCTCCGCCGTGTCTGAGGCTCACACACGCCATGCTGCCCTCCTGATTGACGGGGCGCCGCCCGGGCTCCCGCCTGCGGAGGATGATGAGGCCGCATTGGCATCGGCAGAGCCGATGAGTCGAGACATTGATACGACAGACAATCGACCTTCCGAACTCGGCCGGAAGGAGGGCCTGGGACAATGATGACCGACCGAATTGCCAGTCTCTGGCCTGAAATCGTCCTGTTTATTACCTTGAGCATCGTGATTCTGCTTGGATTGTCACCGCAGGCGCAATGGCGCCGCCTGACCCATTGGATCACCGGGCTCGGGTTGGCCATTGCACTTCTGCTATCCCTGTATGCCCCGGAAGTGACCGGCTTGCCGGTGCCGGCACTGGCTCAGTTTATCAAACCGGCGGCATGCATCATGGGCCTGCTGCTGTTGCTGGGCATGAGTGCCGTTGACGATCGCCTCGAGACGAGGCTGGCACAGGGCCTGAAGTTTGATCCACTGCTGACAACCCGAGGCGAGTTCCTCGCGTTCTTCCTGCTGTCGCTGATCGGCCTGATGCTGTGCACCAGCGCCACCGACCTCATCTGGCTGTTCCTCGCACTCGAACTGACGAGCCTGCCGACCTATGTCATGGTTGCCAGCAGCCGAATGAAGAATGTCGGGCACGAAGCCGCCGTCAAGTACTTCTTCCTCGGCGCGCTGTCCGCCGCGATCTTCCTGTATGGCTTTGCCCTCCTGTACGGTGCCACCGGTTC
Source organism: Planctomycetota bacterium (assembly GCA_013112555.1). Classification (GTDB taxonomy): domain Bacteria; phylum Planctomycetota; class Phycisphaerae; order Phycisphaerales; family UBA5793; genus PNC21. The sequence goes on from JABFGK010000001.1 coordinate 384,744, forward strand.
GTTGCACCTGGATGAGATTCGCGCGGCCCTCGTCGCGCAGTATGAGGAAACCGGATCGGTCAGCGTGCTCGGCCTGATGGGCGTGATCCTGTCAGTGGTCGGTATTTCGTTCAAGATCGCAGCCGTCCCGATGCACTTTTATACCGCTGACGTGTATGAAGGCGCAGCCACACCGGTCAGTGCATTCCTTGCCTTCGTCCCCAAGACAGCCGGGTTCGTCTCGATCATGTTGCTCGGCGGGATGATTGTCGGGCTGGGTGAAGATGGGCAGACCTGGCCCGAGGCGTTCCGCGTTCTACTGTGGGTGATTGCCGTCGTGACGATGACGGTCGGCAATACGATGGCGTTGCTGCAAAGCAGCGTGAAGCGCATCCTGGCGTACAGTTCGATCGCGCACAGTGGGTATGTGCTTATCGGGATCATTGCCGGCCCGGGTCTGTGGGCAGCCGGCACCGGCGCCGCAGCCGATAGCAGCATCCTGACATCCAACGGCTTCGGGGCTGTCGTGTTTTACCTGCTGGCCTATGGCGTGATGAACCTGGGCGCCTTTCTGGTCCTGGCGTGTCTTCACGACCCTGAGCGCCACCAGGATCTCGAATCGCTCGATGATCTGTCGGGAATTTCCCGTCGCCACCCGTGGTTGGCCGGTGCGATGGCCGTCTGTTCACTGTCCCTGCTCGGTCTGCCGCCGTTGATCGGCTTCTTCGGCAAGTTGTATCTGTTCTCAGCAGGCGTCTCGGCCGGCGAAATCCCGCTGGTTGTGATTGCGGGTCTCAACAGTGCCATCAGCGCGTGGTATTACCTGAAACTGGCCGGCCTGCCGTGGCTTGGCCAGCCTTCTGCCGTCACCGACCGCCTCGTCCCGACACCCTACCTGGGTCGGCCTGCTGCTGCGTTTCTCTCTGCCGTCGGCGTGCTCGTGCTCATGGTGGCCGGCGCGCCCATTATGCGGGCCGGGAGCGAAGCCACAGCGTGCGACTGGGGTGGCGCAGCGTCTGTGGCAGCGACGACACCATCACCAATCGAGGCAGCCGATCAGCGCCAGTCGATGCTGCCGCCGGATGATATCGACCCCTGACTCGACTCGTCCGACATGCTGACACGACACTCATTCCAAACCCTCGGAGACACATCCGTGGGTTTTTTTTCACATCCCCGCCAATCCGGGCACCGTACAATCGGTGTGGATCATTCATCCGGTTGGGAGCGCATCGCATGACCACTCACAATCAGCAATCTCGACGTGACTTCCTTCGTATCAGTGCCGGGTCTATTGCCGGCGGGTTGTTTGCCCGCACGCTATCGGCATCAGTCATGACAGCGGCTCAGCAGGATGCCGACGCAGCAGCGGCAGCGCGCACCATCCCGCAGATTCTGCTGGGCCGAACCGGGCGAACCGTCCCGCGACTTGGGTTCGGCGGGTTCCCGATCGTCCGGCTGAACGAGGAGGATGCGGTGGGTGTTTTGAACAAGGCGCTCGAATACGGCGTCCGGTACTTCGACACCGCGCCCTCATATGGGAATGGCAAATCGGAAACCTATATCGGTACCGCACTCAAGGCATCCGGACTGGCGCGCGAGGATCTGTTTGTCGCGACCAAGACGCTGGAGCGCTCTGCGGACGGTGCTCGCCGTGAACTGGAGCAATCACTCAAGCGGCTCCAGCTTGACTATGTGGATACACTGCAGATCCACGCGGTCCACGATGATGTTGACACCGTTTTCGGTGATACGGCTGTCTACTCGGGCCTGCTGAAACTACGTGATGAAGGATTGATTCGGCATCTTGGGATCACCGGCCACGTGAGCCCGCTGTACTTGAACGATGCGATCACGCGCGAGCAGTTTGACACGGCTTTGGTCCCCATCAATCCGATCGACACGAAGCATCAGTCATTTGTGAAGCACTTCCTGCCGGTGGCCGTCGAGCGCGGCGTGGCCGTCATTGCGATGAAGGTGTATGCCGGCGGCTCCCTGTTCCAGATACCGGGCCTGAAAGCAAGTGAGTTACTGCGCTATGCCTTGACGCAGAGCGGGGTCGCAGTGGCCGTCCCCGGTTGCCAGGCGGTGTCGCATGTTGATGAGGCGCATGAGGGTGCGATGACGAATCCACTGGACCTGACTGAGCAGGAACAGGCCGATCTGGTGGAGCGGTGCGGCCCTCACCAAGGCAAAACGAGCGAATGGTATAAAGAGGCATCGCCATACCAGGAACCTGAACACGGCGCGGGCGGCGGTTAATCTCAGCCGGCATTCAGTCCCAATGCCTCATCAATGACGCGCAGGATGGGCCAGGCACCGTGGCTCGTGTTTGAGATCACCGTGATGAGCAGCCCGGTGTCTCGGACCACACACGATTTGCGTGTGCGCGCAAGTTCGGCCGCTTCCATCGCTCCCCCTGGCAGCGCGATTCTAGTGCCGCTTCTTCTTTGACTTCGACGTGGCTTTGGCCTGCGATCCCTTGCCTGTGCCCTTTTTCTTCCGCGTATAGATGGCGGCGTCAACAGCCGACCACAGGTGGACGACGGCACAGATGTACAGCGAGCCGGGTACGCCCGCCGTTGCGATCCAGATAAGCACGCCGACGGTGAACAGGACGAGGCCGATGGCCGTCCGCTTCTGAATCGCGATCTGACCGAGCCCCGGGATCACGAGGCTGGACACGATGGCAAGGATCTTACGAGAACGACGAGTCATCGCCACGATCGGTTCTCCTGTCCTGATGACAGCACATTATCCTCAGTCCGCGACGTTGGGCAAGTCAGCCACGGTCTCACGGCTCCATGTTATCCGGGTCATCCGCTTCCATACATTGGGCCATGAAGGCCAGGATCCGGTCGACGGCGAGGTTGTCGGGCCGGAGCATGTCGATCAGCATGGAGACGTGATTCTCATTGGGGATCTCGACAATCTCGTGTTCCACGCCCGAGTCCGTCAGCGCAGCCCCGAGGGCGCGTGCCTCACGTTCCATGTAGTTGCCGAAGCTCGTTTCCTCGTGAATCACCAGAAACGGGGGGGTATCGGCCCGGACCTGCGTGGTGGGGGAGGCATTGGCAAGGTCCTCATCACGGAAGGGGTTGACCCAGCCCCGGCCAAGTCGAAGTCGACCCCCACGGACTGCGGAACCGGCCTCGCCATCTTCAAAGGCAATCATGGTATTGAGCCGTGCCAGGTCGTAAATCCCACTGCTCGGGATGCACCCGGCCACGTCATCGGCAGGGCTCAGATCATGGGGGTCGAGCCATTGAGCATCCGTACACAACAAGGCTGCCAGGTGAGCGCCGGCCGAGTGTCCAGACACGAACATGTGGGCCGGGTCATACCCGAAGTCGTCAGCGTGTTGCTTGAGCCAGGCAAAGGCTGCCGCGCAGTCCTCGACGTGCCCTGGATGCTGCACGCGCGGGCTGAGTCGGTAGTTAATGTTGACAAACGCGATCCCACGATCGGCAAACTGCCTCGCAATGTAGCCGTACAGGCCGAGCAGATCGTCCTTGTACCCGATCTGCCAGCCACCGCCGTGGATCCACATGATCATCGGTCGGCCGTCGGCCCAGTTCTCTTCTGCCGGCAGATAGACGTCAAGCAGATGTCGATACCAGTCACGGATCGTCCCGTCGGTGTACAACCGGTTCCGGATGCGACGGGAGCCGTCCAGGAACGTGGTGACGTCCTCATCGTCGAACGGCTTGTCCGGTACTGTTGCCTGTGATTCCTGTGCCTGCTCATAGGCGTGCTGGAGCACGTCAGCCGACACCTCCTGACCCTCCTCCTGTGGCGGCGCTTCCTGCCACGGAATTGGGTTGGGCAGTGCCGGGTCCGTCAGCAGGAGGGCAGCCAGCAGACTATTCATGATGATGAGTCCGGGGGATCGCATCGGTTGTTTCCTTCAATGGCCAGGCACACGTGTATGACTCCTCGGTGCAGTATCCGCCTTCAATCGTGTGAAACACATGAACCATCGGATTGCTTCCACATACCATACGACACAGGTGTGAGATGCAACAGATGAACTATACCGCCCAACTTCCGATCGTGGTGATTGTCGGTCCAACTGCAGGCGGCAAGACTGATTTGTCACTGCGGCTGGCACACGACCTGCCGTTGCCTGTGGATTCCGGGCGCGACGCAACGATCAGTGGGGAAATCGTCAGCGCCGACTCCATGCAGGTCTACCGAGGCATGGATATCGGGACTGCCAAACCAACTGTGGCAGAACGCGGCAACGTCCCCCATCATCTGATTGATTGCGTCGATCCCACTGAGCCGTTCACGGTCCATGACTGGGTCCGGCAGGCGGAGGTGACGATTGCGAGGCTGCGCGAGCAACAGCGTTGGCCGATCGTGGTGGGTGGGACGAATCTGTATGTCAAAGCATTGCTGGAAGGGATGTTTGAGGGCCCACAGCCGGATCCGGTACTCCGGGCTGAGTTGGATGATCTGTCAAATGATCAACTCCACGCCAGGCTCAGGCAGGTGGACCCGGCGGCGGGGGAACGAATCCATCGAAACGACCGAAAACGGATGGTCCGGGCGATTGAGGTCCATGCCCAGACCGGTCAGCCCATCACCGAACTGCAGCAGCAGTGGGGGGATCAGGGGCGCATGAGGCCGGATGCGGTGCTCATCGGCCTGGATTGGCCGACTGAGCAGATCAACCAGCGCATTAATGCCCGTGTCCGGAAAATGGTCGAAGATGGCTTGTTTGAGGAGGTGCGGGCGTTGCAGGATGGTGGCCTACTGGGTCAGCAGGCAAGCGAAGCACTTGGCTACAAGCAGGTTCTGGCACATCTGGCCGGTCACTGCACCCTTGAGGAGGCCATTGAGCGGATCAAGATCGAAACCCGCCGTTTTGCACGGAAACAGCGCACGTGGCTGAAGCGTTTTCGGGTTCTCACACCCTCACTCTGGCTCCCTGCTTCGGATCTCAGCCCGTCTGAATTGGCCGGCCAGGCTGTGCAATTTGCGGTCGAGAACCTGCAGGAGCGAGCATCCGGCTGACAAGCCGGACGTGGTCGTCCGCTTGACCTTGATGCCTCAACTGCTTGAATGTCGCCGAACTCCCGGGGGGGAGATTGCGAACCGGGGGTCAGGGAAGCACCTGGGACGGTTTGCTGAGAGGAGTAACCGGAGCCTTGTTTCCCCTGGGTAGCCGGCACCTATAGATTCATAGCGATCAGGGGGGAGATAGCCGGGCCGATATGTTTGTGCCCGGGGCGGTATGACTTCCTGCGAGCATGAAGACTCGTGGGCAGGAGATGATGCGGTTCCTTGTCTGAATGTGAGATGCCAGGCAGAGCATGAACTTCACCGGCAGACCGGCTCCATCAAGCAAACGCCTTTAAGCAGGCCTCAACAAGGAACCGATGATCAATCAGACCTATGGCGAAGAAAACGACACGTAAATCGAAGTCTGGCAAAGGGTCCACCCGAACGTCATCCAAGCGCAAGTCTGTTTCCGTAAAGGAGATGGACGGCAAGCAGTTGGTGATCGTTGAGTCGCCCAGCAAGGCCCGCAATATCAATCAGTATCTCGGCACCGACTACGTCGTGATGGCGTCCGTCGGGCACGTCCGTGACCTGCCCAGCAAGGCCCCCAAGGGTGAGAAGCAGCCGGTTCCGGGTGTCGATCTCGAAAACAATTTTGAGCCGACCTACGAGATTCTCCCAGGCAAAAAATCAACAATCAATGATCTCAAGCGGTTGGCAGGGCATGCCAGGGAAGTCTGGTTCGCAACGGACCTCGACCGAGAGGGAGAAGCCATTGCCTGGCATCTCGCTCAGGAGATGGGGATCCCGGCCGAGCAATCCAAGCGCGTCGTCTTCAACGCAGTGACGAAATCTGAGATTGAACGGGCATTTCAGCACCCGCACCCGATCGACGTCGATCGGGTCAATGCACAGCAGGCCAGACGGATTCTTGATCGCATCGTGGGGTACCAGGTCTCGCCGCTGTTGTGGCGGAAAGTGGCCCGTGGGCTGAGTGCCGGGCGCGTGCAGTCGGTGGCCGTCCGACTCATTGTTGAGCGCGAACGGGAAATCCAGGCGTTCATCCCGGATGAGTACTGGACCATTTCGGGATCCTTTGCCATCGACAGCGATCAGGTCTCGTCGCTGGCCCAGGCCTGGCAGGAGTTCGTTGCCTCGGATCAGGGGACGGCAAAGAACGGGAAGGGCAATCAGCCGACCGTCAAGGCTCAAAACGCCTGGCTGGCTGACCACCACTCGTTCCGAGCGGAACTGTTCCAACTGGACGGCAGCAAGCCGGAACTGGCGACGGCTGACCGGGCCTGTGAGGTGGCCGACCGAATCGGACTGGTGATCGAGAAGCGGGTTGAGACCGAGGTGCCCGGCGGCAAGGGGCCGGCAGCCACACGCGTCGTTCTCGTCGGCCACTGCAAACCAGGGACGGAATATACCGTCGGTGCGATCGAAACGAAGCGCACGACAAGCCGCCCCCCGGCACCGTTTATCACATCGACACTGCAGCAGGCAGCCTCGACCCGGATCGGCTTTGCGGCACGCCGGACGATGCGGACTGCCCAGCAGTTGTATGAAGGCGTTGATATCCCCGGGCGCGGCACGGTTGGTCTCATCACCTACATGCGTACCGACTCCACCCATCTGTCCAAAGAAGCGATCGACTCGGTCCGTTCGTACATTGGCCAACAGTTCGGCGACGACTACCTTCCCACGAGTGCCAACTCGTACACGAGTTCAAACAAGAAGGCCCAGGAGGCCCACGAAGCGATTCGGCCGACTGATGTCTCACTTCACCCGGATGCGGTCGCCTCGGGGCTGAAGCCGGATCAAGCGAAGTTGTACCGTTTGATCTGGTCACGGTATGTGGCCTGCCAGATGGTCAATGCGAAGTGGGACCTGACGTCGATTCTGCTCAGCCCGACTGACGACCGTCAGGTTGTGTTCCGCACGACCGGGCGTCGCCTCGTCTTTGACGGGTTTTACAAGGTTGCCGGCGTCCCGACGTTTGCTGATGAACAGGTACTGCCGCAGGTGGCCGAGCATCAAACGGTTGCCCCGTTTGCGCTGGACCCGGTGCAGAAGTTCACCTCGCCGCCGGCCCGGTATACCGAAGCGTCGTTGGTGAAGACGCTCGAGGAGGAGGGGATCGGCCGGCCGTCAACGTATGCTGAGATTATCCAGAAGATCCAGGACCGGAAGTACGTCGAGCAGCGCGAGCGCCGGTTCTTTGCCACCGACCTCGGGGAAGTCGTTACCGACAAACTCATCGAAGCGTTCCCTGACATTCTTAACGTCGGCTTTACGCGTGATATGGAAGATGAACTCGACCGGGTCGAATCGCGCGAACTTGACTGGACCGAAGTGCTCCGGCACTTCTACGGGCCGTTCAGTGCGCGGCTGGCGGAGGCCCACGAGAGCCTTTCCCATGCGAAAGCCGAAACCCAGCCGGCCCCGCATACCTGCGAAAAGTGCGGCGCGACGACGGTCTATCGGTTCGGCAAGAACGGGCGATTCCTGAGTTGCTCACGATACCCGGACTGTGATTACGCTTCGCCGATCGACCGTGATGGCAACCCGGCCAAAGCGGAACTTGTTGATGTGGCGTGCTTGAAGTGTGGCGGCCCGATGCAGAAGCGCAGCGGGCGCTTCGGTCCGTTCCTCGGATGTAACAAGTACCCTGAATGCGATGGGATTATTAAACTCGATCGAAAGGGCCAGCCGGTCGCTCCCCAGCCGCCTGCGCTGGAAACCGATCAGGAATGCCCGAAGTGCAGCGAGCCGTTGTACCTTCGTGCCGGCGCGCGAGGCCCCTGGTTAAGTTGCTCAGCCTTCCCGAAGTGTCGGGGCCGTGGCGCGTGGAGTAAACTGGACAAGGATGTCAAGGATCGGCTGCAGGCAATGCTTGATGAGCATATGAAGCAGCACCCGATCCCGATCATTTGTGATATGAAGGGGAAAGCGCTGACCGATGAGCGCGGCAAGCCGATCCCCGACCCGGAGGAGCCCGGCGCCCCGGTGATCCCGGCCCCGTTGTTGCAGGATGATGATGGCGCTGATGCCCCCCAGCCGAACGACGAAAAGGCAGCGATGAACGCCGGCGCTGCATGACGGGCTGATCTTCCCAATGATTATGATTGCCCTGCGCGCTTCACTGCTCGCAGGGCTTCTTTTTGTGCCATCGTGCCGCATGTCGTGTCAGGACTCGTACCTCGTCCTGACCTACGTCATTCATCACCTCCGACGAGCCGCGCACGTGAGTAAGCGGGTTCTTATCGTCATACATGTGTCTCCACATTCAAATGAGATTTCCTCTGGACAGCCACACTCATTTGTGGTACCTTGTGAAGTGGGGATGGGCGAGACGCCCGTGCCGCCGGGGAGAGGAGCCCGCTTGCTGACACGCGCTCGGCTTGTCGGAGTGTGTTACGACCACCCCTTCGGGGTGAGGAGAGGTGTGTATTGTGCGCTCCCTTCCGGGGGTGGCGCTCGTCTCCGACTCGCTTCACCCCCGGCTACATACGATCACCGCTTCGCGGTGGATTCCCATGTGCGCGGGAATGACGAGTGAGAGGAAGTGCCCGCTCCTTCACGGTCGCGGCTCGTAAGAGTCGGGCCTGCGGCCCGATGATAGGGGACGAGCGAGACGCCCGTGCCACCGGGGAGAGGAGCCCGCTTGCTGACACGCGCTCGGCTTGTCGGAGTGTGTTACGACCACCCCTTCGGGGTGAGGAGAGGTGTGTATTGTGCGCTCCCTTCCGGGGGTGGCGCTCGTCTCCGACTCGCTTCACCCCCGGCTACATACGATCACCGCTTCGCGGTGGATTCCCATGTGCGCGGCATGTCGGAGTCAGTACCCGCTCCCTCACGGTCGCGGCATGTAAGATTCGGCCCTGCGGCCCAATGATAGGGGACGAGCGAGACGCCCGTGCCACCGACCCCTTTTCCCGTCAAGCAAACGCCTGGGCCACCTTCGCCACAGCCTCGCCTACCTGGTTGACCTGTGCATCACTCAATCCATGATGACACGGCAGGCACAAAACTTCCTGGGCCAGCTGTTCGGACACAGGCAACGACTTCAGGCGGGCACCCAGATACTCTTGCATCACCGGTTGTTCGGTCAGTGCCTTCGGATAATGCACGGCCGACGACACGCCCTCGGCTCTGAGCGCCTCGGCAAACGCATCGCGGCTACACGACAGTTGTTCCAACGCCAGCCGAATCGTGAACTGGTGGTAGACATGCTCACATGAATCAGAAGTTGCATGCGGTACGCGAACCTGCGGCACATCCTGCAGCAACTCGATCAGCCGGCCGGCAACCTGCTGCCGCCGAGCCGTTCGCTCAGGCAGTTTCTGCAACTGGAGCAATCCGATGGAAGCGGCCATATCGGTCGAGCGATAGTTGTAACCCAGTGTCACATGGTGGTACCGCTTGCCCGGCATCATCCCGTGATCCCGGATCAGAGCGATCCGCTCGGCCAGTTCCGGGTCATTGACCGTGACCATGCCGCCCTCGCCGGTCGTCATGTTCTTCGTCGGGTAAAACGAATAAGTGACGGCATCTCCAAATGCACCGAGCCCTGTGTCATCAACCCGAGCCAGGTGTGATTGGGCTGCATCGTAAATCACGCGCAGCCCATGCTCCTGCGCCAGCCGCGCAATGCCGACTGTATCACACGGATTGCCATACAGATGGACCGGGGCGATGGCACGAGTGCGATCGGTGATGCGCGATGCTGCATCGGCCACATCAATGTTGAAGGTATTCGGGTCGACCTCACAGAGGACGGGCACGGCCCCACGGGCCAGCAGCATCGAGGCAGTGGCAATGAAGGTGTACCCGGGGCACAGCACTTCATCGCCCGGCTGGATGAGGGCTTCGTATGCGAGTTGGAGGGCAGTCGTGCCGTTGGAGCAGACCAGACCGTGCTTGGCATCAGTTGCGGTAGCAAATGCGGTCTCGAACTGCCGGCAGTGGGAGCCGTCGCGCAGGGCACCACTGCGCAGCACCTCGGTGGCAGCCTGGATTTCATCATCCTCCAGTCGGACACACACGAGCGGGATCATCTGGTCCGTCACGGGGGTGCCGCCATTAACCGCCAACCTGTCAGTCTGAGTAGCCATGAGCGCGCGCGACTTCCTCACCAAAGTGTCCGGTGTGTCGGTCCTCTGTATCCAGAGGGTTCAGCCGCCTGTCTGACCCTGCTGCTGCGACTGGGCCATCCGCTGTTCGCGCTGGGCAATGACCTGCTGGAGGGCCGCAGCGAATCGCATGGCACTGTTGGGCGACAGGACGACTCTGGTCCCCACCTGGAAACTGATGGTCTGCTGGTTGCCCATCATTCGCGGGATCTGGACCCCGAGATCGCAGACGATTTCATCGGTCCCGGCATTGAGTTGCCAGGCATTGACGTAGGCCATGTGGGCGCGTGATTCATCAACCTGCACCATGACCTGACCCGGCTCGCCGGTCTGGCCCTGAATTGTCTGTCCCTCAGGACCATTCGGGGGAATCGGTGTATCAGCCATTGAGAGCCTCCTGGGCATATCCGCCCTGTTTTTTCAAGTTTGTTGAGTGGATTCTACACTACCACCGTGCGTGCCACACGACACGGCCCGCTGCGGTACCAATGTCGAGGCCGGTCACACGGCCCCAATACTAGCGGCCCGTCGTGCTCAGGCAGTTTTTTCCGCCGTGGAATCAGAAATGTGGCCGGTGCCGGGCGCTACCAGCGGACCACCACCTTGCCGAACTGTTGACCTGATTCGAGCCGTTCGTAGGCCTTGACCCCGTCCTCGGCATTGTGGACCGAGTCGATGACCGGTCGCAGCACGCCGGTGCGGTACAGCGAGGTGACTTCATCAAACTCGCGGGCATCGCCCATCGTTGACCCGAGGATATTGAGTTGCAGCCAGAAGATGCGCAGCAGGTCCGTTTCCGGATTGGCTCCCGAGGTACAGCCGGGCGTGACGAGCGTCCCGCCGCGTGCCAGCGAGCGGATGCAGTTGAGATAGGTGGCTGCCCCGATTGAATCGAGGACGATATCAACGCCGCGTTTGTTCGTCATCTGGCGAATCTGGTCACACCACGTCTGGCCCTCATCAAGGATGCCGTCGATGGCCCCCAGTGTCTTGGCCCGCTCGATTTTCTCGGCATGGGTGCTTGTGACAATGACCTGACAGCCGAAGTGGTGTGCGATTTTCAGCCCGGCCGTGGCAACGCCGCCGCCGATCCCGGTGATCAGGACGAGCATGCCGGATCGCAGTTGGGCACGGGTGACGAGGCAGCGCCAGGCGGTCAGGAAGGTCAGGCCGAAGGCCGCAGCCTCGATGGGGTCCATCTGGTCCCCGACTTCCGTCACCTGTGACAGCGGGCAGACGAACCGCTCGCAGAGGGTGCCGTTTTTCTGTTCGCCTCGCATCTCGATATCCGGCTGGACGGGGCGGACGCCGGGCAGCGCGATGTCCGGTTTCTGCATGGCGGCGTTGAAAATGACACGGCGGCCCTTCCATGACGGGTGGACACCCTCGCCGATTTCCTCGACGATGGCACAGGCGTCAGAGCCGGCGACCCTCGGGTACTTGAGCTCGGTGCCGGGGATGCCGCGCCCGACCCACAGGTCGAGGTGATTCAGCGCTGACGCTTCGCAGCGCAGGACGACCTCTCCACGCAGCGGGGTGGGTGGATCAGGCCAGTCGGTACGGAACTCAATATTCTCATGGACCGGTTCACCCTGTTTGGCGGTCACGATAGCACGCATTGCTTGATCCTCCGGATACGCTTGATGGCCCGAAACGCGCTAGGGTAGGCCGCCGTTTTTCCGATGTGGATTGAAATGCATCCTGTTTGATCCATTTCCGGTGGTTTTCCCCAGTCACGAGGACGAAAGAAACGGAGCGAATGACCCACGAGGCCCCCAACAGTCCGAAGCGTCTCCGAAAGGAACTGTCGCTGCTGGGCGTGTACACCATTGCCACCGGCACCACGCTGAGCGCCGGCTTCTTTCTCCTTCCCGGGTTTGCCGTGGCGGAGGCGGGCAGTGCCATCGTCCTCGCCTATGCGATTGCTGCGATCCCCATGATCCCGGCGATGCTGAGTGCAATCGAGTTAGCGACGGCCATGCCTCGGGCCGGGGGTGCCTACTACTTCCTCGATCGAAGTCTCGGGCCACTGGTCGGGACCATCGGCGGGATCGGAACCTGGGCAGCACTGGTACTCAAGACGGCTTTTGCGCTCGTGGGGATGGGGGCATATCTCGTCCTGGTTCTGCCTGACAGCGCGATGCACATGACCAAACCGATTGCGGCCCTCCTGGCTGTCCTTTTCGGCGTCCTCAACCTTATGGGGGCGCGAAGCAGCGGGCGGGCCCAGATCTGGCTTGTCTTCTTCCTGCTGGCCATTCTTGCCTGGTTCTGCAGCAAGGGCGTGCTACACGTTCAGATCGATCACTTCGAGAACTTCTTCGGGCAGGGTTTTGATCGAATCCTCGCGACTGCGGGCATGGTCTACATCAGTTATGTCGGCATTACGAAGGTGGCCAGCGTCTCGGAAGAGGTGAAGAACCCGGAACGGAATCTTCCGCTGGGGGTGATGCTTTCATTCGGGACCGTCCTGGTGATCTACGCGGTCGGCACCTTTGTGATGGTGGGGGTGCAGCCGCCGGGTGATCTGGCCGGTGACCATACCCCGGTTGCCACCGTCGCCCGGACCTTTGCCGGGAAGTGGGGGGAGTTCTTCGTCGTGATCGCGGCACTGTTGGCCTTTGCATCAGTTGTCAATGCCGGGATCATGAGTTCATCCCGCTACCCACTGGCGATGGCACGGGACCATCTGCTGCCGGCTCGATTCCGACAACTTGGCCGCCGCGGCACCCCGGTCCTCTCCATCTTCGTTTCCGTCGCGGCCGTGCTGCTTCTGCTCTTTATTGACCCGGTCGAGTTGGTAAAACTGGCCAGTTCATTTCAACTGCTCATATTTGCGTTGCTGTGCCTGGCCGTCATTGTCATGCGGGAAAGCCGTATTGACTCGTATGACCCGGGCTACCGGACGCCGTTTTATCCCTGGATGCAGATTGTCGGCATTGTGGTTCCGTTCTGGCTCATTGGGGAGATGGGATGGCTTCCGATCGGGCTGACGTTTCTGCTGATCGGTGCCGGGGCCGGGTGGTATGTGTACTACGGCCGGCCGCGGGTCGTGCGTCACGGTGCGATCTTTCATATCTTTGAGCGGTTGGGGCGGCGGCGGTACGCAGCGCTTGATAGCGAGTTGCGCGGCATCCTCAAGGAGAAGGGGCTTCGTGCAACCGATCCGTTCGAGGAAGTGGTGGCCCGTTCCATCGTGCTACAGAGCGGGCCTGGGTATCGCTTTGAGGATCTCGTGATACTGGCATCTGACCATCTGGCCCGAACCATTGGGGCGGATCCGAAAATGTTGCGGAACGGCTTCATGGAGGGGACACGCGTCGGCGCCACGCCGGTTGCCGGTGGGGTGGCGCTGCCTCATACGCGCGTTGCCGGGATCGAGCGACCGTACATGGCAATCGCTCGCATCGTTCCGGCCATCACGATCATGACCGATGAGGCCTTTGGATCGACCAAAGAATCCGAGCCGATCTCAGCCATCTTCTTTCTCGTGAGTCCGGCCGGCGATCCCGGTCAGCATCTGCGCTTGCTCGCTTCGCTCGCAGAGCAGGTTGATCAGGAGGAATTCCTCGAACAGTGGATCGCGGCCCGTGGTGATCAGGAACTCCGGCACACCCTGTTGCGCAGTGACCACTCCCTGACGCTGACACTGTTGCAGGATTCTCAGACGGAGCCCATGATCGACGTGGCAGTGCGCGATCTCAACCTCCCGAAAGGGTGCTTGATCGTCATGGTCCATCGCGAGGATGCGACATTTGTTCCCGAGGGCGGGACGATTCTCATGACGCACGACTACCTGACCGTGGTCGGCTCGATCGAGGGGATTACCGCATTGCGTGCGCGGTATACCGCTCAGGCAGCTGCGCCGCCTGATGACGATGATATCGCACGAGAGGTCTGAACGATCAGGCCCCTTGTGATGACCTGTGATCCAGCGGCGGGCCGTCAATCAGTTGTTTCGCGGCATGACGGAACTGACGAGCCGGATCGGATCGGTCATCGATCCTTCCTGTGACAGGTCGACGGCCGAATCCTCGCCGAACATCAGATCAATGGTGACTCGGTACAGCCGGGGCCCGACGACGTAGTGAAGCGTAAATGGCGGGAGTCTCGTCTCTTCGTCATAGACGGGCAGGACGCCGCTGGCCAGCACTTCCCGCTGCGCTTCCCCGTCCGGGTCAATCACAACGTAGAGCGTCGTGTCATCCTCAACGTATTCAACGCGGACATAGTCGCCGCGCGCCGTGATGAACTCAATATAGTCCGACTCGACGATGGGGCTGGTGATCACATTGTACGGGACCGGACCGAACTCCGACCCGGTGCGAACCATTGAAAGAAGCGCGTTCATCGTCAGTCGTGCAATCGTGTCGCGCGACGCCGACTCGGTTGTCTCCTGGTAGGCGTGGAATGATGCCTGCAGTGAGAACATGACGGAGGTCATCAGCACGGACACGATCGAGATTGAGATGAGGACCTCGATCATACTGAAGCCGGCCAGGTGGCGTCGTTGTTGCGGGCGCGTGAGCACACGTTCGGCGGGTGGCGGGCGGTCGATTGTTCGTGATGGTGCCTGTGCAGTGGTACTCATATGGCCCCGCCTTCCACGTAGGTGCCGCGCACATAGCCGATCGTCAGTGGAGCCATGATGCCATCGGGCAATGGGATGTCCGGATCGTACTTGATCATAATGTTGCCGTACCCGACTTCCGGTGTCGGGTCGGTCCCCTCGCCGTCGCCGTCGTCGGGCCCGAAGTAGCCGATGGTCGTATTGAAGGAAGCCGGGCTGCCGCCGTAGTACAGCACGCCTTCGCCTCGGACGGGTCGGAACGTCATCAGCAGCGTGCCAATGACCTCGGCACTCCCGCGGATATCGAGGACACCGGTGACGATCGTTCCCTGCAGCGTCACGCGCTCCTCTGCATTCGTGAAGTTGCCGACATCGACGGAGAAGTTCGGGGCCATGAGCGAACTCTTCTCGAGTTCCGACAGGTTCGTGTTGAAGTCGTTCAGCGCGTTGTCCTTCTCCTCCTGCGTCAGGTTCGTCCCGTCGATCTCAGAGCCGTCGAGGGAGAACCGCGTGTTGCCGGTGAACTGCACCTTGTTCCGAACGTGCGTAAAACTCGTGATCGGATCGGTGACGACCGACCCGATGAACGTGCAGCCATCAAAGCGGACGTTGTTTGAGAACGGGCGCGTGTCATAGACGGGGTTGCCGTTGATCGTGAGCGGCGGGTCCCAGTGCTGATAGTCGTACTTGTCGATGTACTCGGTGCCGACCTGCTCCTTCATCCCGAGGAAGTTCCAGTTGATGTGCTGGTTGTCAATGTATGTTTCCAGGTAGGTGGCGCCGACGAATGTGCAGTTCTCGAACAGCCCGTTGCAGCCCATCGGAATCTTCACATCAACAAAGGTCAGGTTGCGATAGACGGGTCGCTTGTACCAGTCGTAGAACCCGACGGAGCCATACGGCATCTGTTCCCAGTCGGCCAGGTCGCCGGACAGGTAGTCCGGCTGGTCATCACCGCCGCGCCAGGTGTGATCTTCCGGCGCGTGACCAAGTTGAGCCGTGACCTGTTCAACGAATGTTCGTGACGACGCAGTGGCATCCTTCAGCGCACTTTGTGAGTTACTGAAGTCGGAGGACGTCAGGTCGTAGAGCATCGTGTCCGGTGCTTCGAAGATCATGGTCGGATCGCCTGGCTCCTGATTCGACAGCGGCCCGTTGAGGACTGTTTGCACATCCATATTTCCCTGGGCCGACTCCCAGGCTGACTTGCTCGTCTTGAACAGCAGAGTGCCTCGCAGTTTGGCATACCCATCGAGGAAGTTGATGACCCCGTCAAGATAGCCCAATGTCGTATCGGCCTCATCAACAACGCCGTCATCGTTGCGGTCCGGCTTCAAGCGGTCGATGAGCGCCGTCAACTGTTCATCAATCGGGCTGCCGTCGAACTCGCGGAACTCGATATCAAGGTTGCCGTACCCGACCTCAAGGGCCCGAGTCGGGTCATAGGCAATCATTGAATCTTCATTTTCATCGTAGAAGTCAAACCACAGATCGTAGTCGTCCACGTAGCCGTCCTGGTCGTAATCAACCATGTAGGCTTCGGTGAGACCTTCGGCTTCACTTGGGTGTGAGGGGCGCAGGCGATTGTCCGAGTCGACATCGTACTCAGCCACAGCCTCGACGAGTGCGACAATCTCGGCATCGAGAGCGTCGTCCAGATCGAGGAAGTCCGATCGGAGTACGATGGGGTGCCCGTTTTCTTCTTCGAGATCCAACGGATCCTCGCCGTAGCGGGTGCCGATTGGGCCGTCGATGTGGACGTTCTTCCCGATCATGATTCGTGACGGCGAGATGATGGCTGCATCAAGTCGCTTCGTGACCAGGAAGTCTGACTGCAGGGTCCGAGTCAAGTCCTGATCGGTTCCGATGCATGTGACACGGATGTATCGGCCATCAACAAGCGGTTCGTAAATGATTCTGAAGTAGGGCGCGTTATCCTCTGAACCGACGGCAATGGCAGGGGTCACGAGTCGGCCCTGGGCGTCAATGCCCGGGTACAGGCCCTTTTCCTCTTCGCTGAAGTAGATGTTGTGATCATCGGCAGCGTGGGCATTGATCAGGGCGCTGGCAAGGCTGTCAGCCGGCACCGGCTCGGAGAACCCCTCGGGCGGGAGGATCGTGACTTCGCCGTCACTGATATCCCATGATCCGTCCCACAGACGTTGGCCGAAGCCGGAATCGACTGTCCCGCGTTCAACGATGAATCGTTGGCCGGCCTCATAGAGCCGTCGGGATGCGAACGTGAGTCCTGTTTCGGCAGCCGACATGGATCGGTTTGCCATGCGGTGCGAGTGGGCCGTGCGCAGGTTCCCCTGCGCCACGACCGCCATCACCGCTGCCAGCGATCCGAAAATGACAAGAAACATCATGGCCAGCACGGAGGCAACACCGCGACGGGCCGGCCGGGCCGTCCGTGCGCGTGTCACACCACGCCCCGCTGTCGGTGCGGTCAGGCGTGCGTTCGATCTGGATGTGCGCGGCGGTACGGTCATCGTCGACTGCTCCCCTGCCTCCTCCTGCTGTTCCTGTCACCACTCCTGATCTCGAGACGAGACTCTGTGGGTTGGCTGCCGACGGTGGTTCGTCGGTACGTCGGCCAGGTCACTTGGCACTGAGCCAGGACATATTGCAGATCTCCATCGGCTCATTGTCAGCCTGAGACTGATACGTGATGGAAACCTCGACGCGGATCATGCTGGTAGTCCCATCAAGGGCTTCGTTGCCGTCGGCACTGATGTCACTGGGATCGACGTTGTAGACGCGGACCGACTGTGCCCAGCCGGGCATATCGGAGATGACGTCGCGCATCGAGTTAATCGGGCCGCTTCCGCTGTCACCACTGAAGATCACGCCGCTGCCGGCAAGACCGTCAAAGTCATCCAGATCGTCATAGTCCTCCAGGTACAGTTCATCGCTCTCCGGGCCCCATGTATTGGTCTGCGTGATGGGGTCGTAGCGTGGCATGTACAAGGTCATCTCACGAATCTCGTTGGCCAGATACATGCCGGTGGCCAGCTTACTGGACCATGAGTTTTGCTGGTGGAATGCCTGCTGCGCGTACATAATCGCCAGGACGCCGGTCCCGACAATGACGATGGCTAATGCCGTCTCCAGAAGTGTGAAGCCGGTAGCCCGGGTCCTTCGCCCCAGGGTGCGCATGCGGCGCGCACTGATCCGTGTGCTGCTCGTCCCCGGAGCGTCCGATCATGGCGCGGCTGTCAGTCATCATGCCTATTTAACGAGTGAACTCATCTTGAAGATTGGCAGAATGATGGCCATCGCAATGAAACCGACCACGGAACCCATCAGAATGATCATGATCGGTTCAATCATACTCGTGACGGTGCGAATTGCATCTCGCAGGAGACGGCTATAAAACTGGGCGACCTCATCAAGCACTTCCGCCAGCTTGCCGGCCTCTTCCCCTGCTGCGATCATCTGGACGACGGCCTTGGGAAGCAGGGTCGACTTCTGCAGTGGTGTGATAATCTTTTTGCCCTGCTCGACGGATGAGTGGACGGCACGCCAGAGTTGCTTGTAGTAGATGTTCCCGGCCACATCACCGGTAATTCGCAGTGCCTCACGCATCGGGACACCGGCCCCGAGCAACTCCCCCATTGTGTGAAGGGACCGATTAATATACAAGGCTCGGAACATCCGCTTGAATACTGGAGCCGTCAGTTTCACTCGGTCGAACGTCAGCCGGCCCAATCGGGTACGCAGGAACAGGATCAGTCCGGTAAGAAGCGCCAGGACCGCTCCCAGGAAGATGTACCAGTAGTTGACCATGGTGGCGGACAAGGCCATAAGGAACACGGTCGGGGCCGGCAGGAGATCCTCCTTGCCCTCAAAGACAACGCTGAAGCGAGGGAGCACAAACGTGAGGAGGAAGACGGTAACGCCGATTGCCATGGAGCCGATAATCCCGGGATAGATCATGGCCCCGATGACCATCTTTCGGGTTTCAAGCTGCTGCTGCAGATAGGCTGCGATGCGATCAAGCATTTTGGCAAATGAGCCGGACATCTCCGATGCACGAACCATGTTAACGTACAGCGGGCTGAACAGTTTCGGGTGCCTGGCGATGGCTTCGGAGAACTGGCGTCCTGATTCAACATCCTGGCGAATGTCAAGGAGGATCTTACGCCACTTCAGGTTGGTTACCTGATCGGCGATTCCCTCCAGCGCCGCCCGGATCGAGATACCGGCTCGCGTCATGACCGCCAGTTGCGTCGTGAAATCAAGCACATCACGCTGTGACGGCCCTGATGAGTAGTTGAGGGCTTTGAGCAGCCCGGACAGCCCTGCCTTGCCGCGACTGGCTCCAACCGGGTTGATCTGAACCACGCGCAGACCCTGATTCCGGATCAGGGCCGATGCAGCCATGACCGAGTCAGCCGGGAGTGTGCCGGACTGGACTTTGCCAGACGAGGATCGTGCTTGGTAGCGGTACAACGGCATTCGCTGTGTCCTGTCGTCAGTGCGGGATCACCACCATCCAGGTGTCTTACGCAGCCAGGGCTCGCTCAAGTTTGTCGGGATACGCAGCCTGTGCAATGGCGTCCTCGCGGCTGATCATGCCGTTGAAGAACAACTCGGCAATGGCTGTATCAAGGCTGATCATCCCGAGGTTTCGATTCGTGTCGATCACGTTCGGGATTTCATACGAGCGGTTCTCACGAATGATGTTTCGAACGGCCGGGGTGCACAGCATAATCTCAATGGCCGGCACCATGCCCGGGTGGTCGATGCGCGAGAACAGTGTTTGAGACACCACGGCCTGCAGCGTATTGGCCAGCATCGAACGGATCTGGTTCTGTTGATCGGCCGGGTACATGTCAACGATACGTTCGACCGTTTGCGAGGCGTTGACCGTGTGCAGGGTACTGAGCACCAGGTGGCCGGTTTCGGCAGCGGTAATCGCCAGGGCCGTCGTTTCAAGGTCTCGCATCTCACCGACGAGAATGATGTCCGGATCCTGACGCAGAATGTGCTTCAAGCCGGAGGAGAAACTCGGCATATCGCTGCCGAGTTCGCGTTGCTCAATGACGCACTTATGTGAGTCAAAGGCGTACTCGATCGGGTCCTCGAGTGTGATAATGTGCTTGCGGTAGCGCTCGTTCATGGCCTGAATCATGGCAGCGAGCGTCGTTGATTTACCCGAGCCGGTATCCCCGGTCACGAGGACGAGCCCGCGCGGCAGATACGTCAGGCGGCCGATGACCTCCGGCAGATTCAAGGACTCGAGCGGCGGGACCTGCGACTTGATGGCACGAAGTGCCAGCGCAGCAGTTTTCCGCTGAACATGGGCATTGACGCGGTAACGCCCGAGCCCGAGCACCTCGTAGGAGAAGTCAGCATCCTGCTGTTTCTTGAAGATCTCGATGGCGCCCTCAGGAGCAATGGCCTCAAGCAGGCGTGCCGCTCCCTCCGCCGTCACCACAGGATAATCCAGCGGCTGGATGATCGTGTGAACACGAACCAGCGGCGGGTGCCCGACCACGATGTGAATGTCCGATGCGTCATGCTCGGCAGCGGCTCTGAGAATCGTGTCCAAATCCATGCTTCAAGGCTCCTGTACCGCCGGACTCTGGCCCGGCCTTGTTCCCCAGATCATGGCACCCGTTTAGAACGAGTGAAGAGTCAGCGATCGATGACGGCGTCATGCCTGTCAGCATGATCGGCATACGTTGCCTCGCCCATGACCCGCGATCGGCAGAGGTTGGGAAGGATGTTCTGACTGTGAGGGCTGCCTGCAGGATTTGCATCATCCGATAAGCCGTGACTAAATCGTGGCCTCTGTGACCCGCAAGACCTCTTCAACAGTCGTGACTCCCTTGGCAACCTTGCTCATGCCGTCCTGCCGCAACGTCACCATGCCGCGTTCGACGCACATTCGTCTGAATTCCGACACATTGGG
This sequence comes from Planctomycetota bacterium, assembly GCA_013112555.1. Classification (GTDB taxonomy): domain Bacteria; phylum Planctomycetota; class Phycisphaerae; order Phycisphaerales; family UBA5793; genus PNC21. The sequence goes on from JABFGK010000001.1 coordinate 405,355, forward strand.
ACTTCGTGCAATCGTGTCGCGGGTTGAGTCATCGAGCATCAAGAGTTCGTAGATGCCACATCGACCGCTGTAGCCGGTCTGCCGGCAGCGATCGCACCCTTGTGCTTCGTACAGCGTGGCCAGGTTGATCCCCTGCATCGACAGGAAGTCGGCCATGTCCTCGCTCGGCTCGGCCTCGGCTCGACACTCGGGACACAGCCGTCGCACAAGCCGTTGAGCGAGCACCGCATTCAGTGCCGCGCCGACCAGGAAGGGCTCGACGCCGATATTAATAAGTCGGGTGACGGACGACGGCGCATCATTCGTGTGCAACGTGCTGAGCACCAGGTGACCGGTCAAGGATGCCTGGATCGCAATTGCTGCCGTGTCGATATCCCGGATTTCGCCGACCATGACGACATCCGGATCCTGTCGCAACAAACTACGCAGGGCTGCGGCGAATGACATCCCGATCTGATCATGAATCTGGACCTGGTTCACCGTGTCAAGGTGGTACTCGACCGGATCCTCGACCGTCGAGATGTTGAGCCGCTGGGCATCCATTTCCTTCAATGAAGAGTACAGGGTGGTCGTCTTGCCGGAGCCGGTCGGTCCCGTGACGAGAATGATGCCGTGCGGCTGCTTGATCTGACGACGCCACATCATCAACGCATCTTCTGAGAATCCCAGTTGATCAAGTCCGACCGAAATCGAGCGGGTGTCCAGGATACGCATGACGCACTTTTCGCCGGCAACGGTCGGGAGCGTCGAGACACGCAGATCGAGTTTCCGATTGCTCACGACGACGCGGATGCGGCCGTCCTGCGGCAGGCGCCGCTCGGCAATGTCCAGGTTGGCCATGATCTTCAAGCGTGAGATCAGGGCTGCGTGCATCTTGTAAGGCGGTTTCATCATGTCGACGAGGATGCCGTCGATGCGGAAGCGCACCTTGAGTTTCTTCTCGCCCGGTTCAATGTGAATATCGGAAGCGCCTTCGCGCATGGCCGTCTGAATGATGTAATTCACATACCGAATGACCGGTGATTCACCGGCCTGGCGCTCCAACTCAACCTGGTCCTCGTCTTCCTCCTCGACGGTCTTGACGTCGTCCTCCTCAATGTCGGCCAGGAGTTCGTCAACCTCAAAGCCCTCGTCGGTGTCGTCTTCGGACAGGATCTCCAGGACCAGATTAATATCGTGACGGGTCACCAGCACATGGCGCACCTTCGGGACCCCGAGTCGCCGCCGCGCTTCATCAAGCAGGAACACGTCCTCCGGGCTGGCGGTGCCGATGACGAGTCGGTCGTTTTCTTTCCGCAGCGGCAGGATCATGTGCTGCTTGCAGAAGTCCACGCCGAGCCGACTCACCGAGCCGCGATGGTACCCCTCGTTCGGTTCGATATTTTCGAAGTCGAGATGACTCACTTCGGCCAGCGTCTTCTGGAGCGGCTCCTCCTCAACCCCCATCTCAAGCAGCACCGAAGCGAGACTCCGCCCGGCGCTTTGCTTGATGACCCGGCTCGCCGTGGCCAACTGGTCTGCCGCAACGATCCCGCGCTGCTGCAAGAGCGAGCCGAACCGCCCGGTTCCGTCCGGCATCGGCTCCGCGTCGTCCTCGGTGGCCGGTGACCACAGCAATGTCAGCCCGTCGTCCGGTCGAATCGTGCCATCACTCGGGCTTGCCGTCCCAGATGTCTGAGGACGTGATGCCACATCTGCCAGACCGCCCCCATTTGGGTCCGGCGGGCGCGGGCACTCTTTGGGATCCTTGCGAATAAAGACCGGGACTGCAGACAACCCGGGGTCTTCAGTGGGCCTGTCGCGCTGGTCGTGTGCACAATCCGGATCGGCATCGCGCTCGTCCGGTGTGGGAGTCGGTAGTGCAATATCGCCTGCGGGCAGTTCCGCTGAGGTAGCGTCGGGGGGTCGCTCCTCGATGGGCATGATGTCGCCCGATCCGTGCGGGGCCTCTTCATCATTTGCCGCAGCAGATGGGTCTGCCAGGATCGGATCGTCCTGGTCAGGCTGAGACGAACGGGCATCGTCTGTCGGCACAGCGACATCCTGGGACTCGCAGTCGTCCTGATCAGCAGCGTCTGCGTCATCCATCCCGAGTTCACTGAGTAGTTGTTTCAGGTTAAAAGAACTCACACGTTCCTCCCCTGAGCGACTTGGCCTGCTACTCACCCAATGTCAGGGTGAATTCGAAGTGCTCTGCCTGTAGCGTAATTGAGGTCGCAGAAATCTTGGTCACGAGGAATCGCCCTTCATTGACCATGTCGCCGACCTGGACAATGTTGTCATCCAATTGAGCGACAAAGCGGCCGGGGCTTCCGAGGATGCTGCCCAGCATCATGCGGTCGACCTCGGCCTGATACTGAAGTTGCAGCCGCCGCTGGGCCTCTCGTTGCTGTTGCAGTCGCCGTGCATCGGGATCCTGCCCGTCGTTCGGGTCCGTCGTGACATCCTCGCCGGGCACATGCAGGACGAACGGGTTGAATCGGATATCCTCAAGCGGCACCTGCGAGGCCGTGCGATCATCGGTGAGATTGTTCACCATGATCTCAGCCTGGGTTCCGCCTGCATCCGGATTGTTCGCTTGGTCAACCGAATCCTGATAGGCCTGCAGGAATGCATCGACTTTGGTTTCGATTGCCACATCCTGATCAATCTGGATGCCGCGTGTCCCCATCCATCTCATTCCGACGAGGATGCCTGAGGCAATCAGAAGCACGACGAGCAGCAGGAGCGTTCCCTCGCGCAGCCGCCGCCGGCCTGAGCCGGTGCTCATGAGGTTCACGTCATCATCGTCATCGCCGAATGAACCGAATCCGGCACTGCTTCCGGCCACAAAGACCGGGTTGGTCTGCTGTTCATGGTCGGGCATTGAGTCTGACATCATGCTCGAGTCGTCTTGTTGATCGTAACTTTTCATTCGGGCGCTCCTGCCAGCAAGGTCTTCGAGGCGAGCGGTTGGAAGTACACACTGAGAACGAACTTGGCATGGACGATACCGAGGTCCTCGTCCACTCGTTCCAGTTTCATTTCCTTGATTCGGGTGACGCGTGGGAGTTGTTCCAGTTCAAGGAGGAAGGCATAGAAGCCGTCGAAGTCTCCCTCGAGATCGAGTTCGATCGGGAGTTCTCGATAGCGGACGGCCGGCACGACTTTAGAAGGTTGGACGCCCTTGTTTACAAGTTCATGGCCGCGCGCAATCTCCCAGGCCTGCCGCACGACGTCGTCGACCTTCTCCTCCGGTGGGAGCTTGGCTTCGATCAGCGTGACGGCCTCCTTGAGTGCCGCAATGGCTGTTTCCAGGTCATTGATTCGGCTGCCGGCTTCGCGCAGCTGCTCGAGTTTCTGCTGCTTATCCTGAATCTCAGACTTGGCCAGCGCAATCTCGATGTTGCGCGGCAGGAACACAAACTTGAAGGCAGCCACAGGGACGGACAACAGTATGATTACAAAGAAGAGTCCTCGGAGTCCGATTTTCATTGCTTCACCTCCTCCGATCCGTGTGGGCCGTCTGACGGTGTCTCATCACCCAGTTTGACGCCGGTCATCTCAGGTGAAATGGGGAGCGGGTTGATCGGAGTGGGATCAATGCCGCCCTTCAACCCCCGTCGCAACTTCAGCGGCTCGAATCCCTTTGCATCGGCGTTCGGATTCAACTCCATGTCGATTTCGAACTTGCGCAGCAACTGATCGCCGACACTTGTTTCACGCGAGTACTTGAGTTGAATGGCCTGGAACAGCGAGCAATCCGTCAGGCCGCGCAGGTAATCCGAGACATGCACATCAGTCGGCGCAAATCCGATGATTGTCATGGCGACCGTATACTTCGGGACTTCCACTGCCCTCGCATCGTCCTCCTCGGAGCGCGTGGGAATCCGCTGGTTTGCCTTGTCCTTGATTGAGAGGACGGTTGTCGCTCCCTCGCTCTTCTTGGCCTTCTGGGGCGGTGGTGTCTTGATTCGGATACTGTGCAGTTCCACTGACATCAGACTCATGGGCGGCGGCATCCGGTTAATCAACTCAGCCAGCAGAATTGACCGTGGCACGCGCTCGACCAAGGCCGCAGTGACCTCGGCCCGCTCAAGAATCTGGCGCTTCTGCGATTCCATCTCATTGAGCGTTTCAATCTGCCGTGCTGCGTCGGAGTAGGCGACGTTAATACGCTGCTGTTCCTGCTTCACGGTGTTCCATTGTTGATTCGTCACCAGGAAGGCCGCTACGACAGCGACCATGATGACAATGAACAAGGCGAGTCCGATCGTGTTGCTCCGGTGCTCAGCACGCTGCGAGACGTAATCTTCCGGAAGGAAATTGGATGTTGGCATGGTGTCCCCCCATGTCGGGTACAAGTGCTTGGGCGTCTATTGCCGATCAGCCTGGCAGTGCTGCCGGCTCATCGGGATCGGTCTCCTACTCCGCCGGGCAACGACTCAGGCCATAGGCCACGGCCCACTCGGGGACGCCTCGTATCGACTCGAGCCCTGTGAGCCGGGAGTCGTCTGTGAGTCGGGCTCGGATCAGTGGGTCTCCCTGGTATGTCTGAACCCCGACGGCGTGTGCCAACGTCGCACACAGGCGACTGTCTCGACTCTCACCACCGACCACAACGAGCCGATCCAGCATCCGCTGGGTATGGACGCCGGCGTGGTAGCGGCGACACATGCGAAGTTCCTCACACAGGCTCTCGCGCACATCGTGCAGCGCGCTTTGTATGAGGTTCCCCGTTTCAATGGATTCAGGGGCGTCAGCAGCAGGTGGCGGGGTATCGTCACTGCTCATATCGTGGAACTCTCGTGGGCTGCGGCCGGCCCGACGATCCTGCGCGCTCGGTTCGTGGGTCGGTGGTGCTGCACCTGCAGACAGTGGGGCATCACCCGGGCGGCCGGGTTCGGCATTCATCGACGACGACATCGTCTGAGCCATCAGAGCCCCGACCTGTGCCGACGGTATTCCCTGCGATGTCCCATGTAATTGCCCGTGGAAGGTCGACGCCTCGTGCATTCGTTGTATGCGAGCCGTCGGTAAGTCGCAGTGCAGATGCTGTGAGACGGCCTGGTCGAACTGACGGCCCCCGATCGGCATGGTCCTCGTAAAGACGAGCGTCCGGCCGTGCGCGATCATCACTTTCGTACAGGCACTCCCGATGTCCACATACATCGTCGTGATCTGGTCGTCATTCTCGCGGCGATACAGGTGCCAGAAGGCACGAAGCACCGCGAGCGGCTCTGCATGGAGTCCGCCGACCTCAAGCCGGCACTTCCGCAGCAGGTCCACCTGATTCATGACAAGTTCGCGCCCGATGGCAAAGCAGATGATTTCCGTTTGTATATCCTGGCCGGCATGCACTGCCCCGACTTCGACGTGACGAATCACCACATGTTCCGGATTGCAGGCGACCGAGTTCATCAACTCGGCTTTGATCGCTTCATCTCGGCCGGCACCCTCACTCTTGGGGATCCGCATGTGCTGTACGAATGTCTGCCAGGATGGAATGTTGCAGATGGCCGTCTTGCCGCGAAACCCACCATCACGTAAGAGGCCCGGCAGCGTATCGCCCAGATGCTCGTTTCGTTGGGCCTGATCGCGTCGGACGGACTCGGGAATCTCGACGTTGGCAGCAGCGATGACCTCAGGATCGTCCCCTGGGGAGACCTGAAGCACCTTCAGACTTGAGTATCCAAAGTCGATCGCTATCGGACTCTGACTCTGCTTCAGAAAACCTAAGACCATCAGCGCAGGCTCCACACGTACGGCGTCTGCCCCGGGCGTCTCCCCCACATGGCTGGCGCAACATGATCGGGCGGCCGGATACAATCGCAGTTATCATCGAGGATCGGTCTGCACCCGGATTCGGTTTAGCGCGCTTGGGAATACTGGGTCGGACTCAGAGGGTTATGCCGACGAATAGCAACATGTCCGCATTGGTACCCGGAGGTCCTCATCCACCGGCCACAGGAATCAGCCAACGACTTGCTCGTCAGCAGTACACGCGTTATCGGCACTGCTCCGTAGGCCGGATCAACGCGGTTCTGAGCGGAAGATCCGGCAGATAACCGTCCTTCCTGCCGGCTCTTTGTCCTCCTGTCGTCGGACTGTGAGCCGGCCTACTCCAGATCCCGTCAATCCCACGCCACCTTCGTCCCACCCGACGCATCTTCCCCCGTCGCCGATGTGAAAACAGCCAGCCACGAATCACTCTTATTCACCACATCATCCCTGAGGAACAGATTGTCCGGCATCTTCTTTCCCGTCGACGAATCAACCCATGTACACTCGGGCCAGGCAAACTCCTGCCCCTTCTTTGATCGCTCAGTCAGCGACTTGACCGAACCATCGGCAAACACCACATTCCCCTGCCATCTTGTCCGTGATCCATGGGTCAGATACGCCGGCGACTTCGGATCACTCTTCCCATCCTTCGGCCCGCGATCACTGAAAATGACAAATGTCGAACCAAGGGTGTCTGCGTCCCACTCGTGAGCAAAGCCCGGATTCAATTCTGTATTCGCGTAACTCACATTCGACCACGAACCGCTTTCGCATTCAATATCGCAGCGGAAATCAACGTCCCACCACGCAGTCGTCTCGCCCCCGCTCGGGTCAGCCGACAAGTAGTCGAACTCCTCTGGCACATCAACGCACCCGTTTGCCTCACTGGGACAGATGACCAGTTCCGGCGAGTAGTAGTTGTTGTAGATCATGTACGAGTGCAGATTGGCGGTTGAGTTGCCGGGATTGTGGGAGTTGAGGCTCAACTCCCGGTTCAATTCCATTGGCATGGGAAATCGGCCGCCATAGTCCTGCGACCAGATGACATATGCCCGGTAAATAAGCTTTAACTGCGTGGCACACTTCATCTGTTTCCCGCAGCCATCCCGTGCCCGACCCAGGAACATGACCAGGCCGGCCATCACCATGCCCAGGACTACCACAATTACCACCAACTCCACCAGCGAGAAACCCCGGTGGCGCCGTTGCCGAAGATCTGCACAGAAACCCCTTTGCATGCCTGTCGCATCCTTCCGTGTCATCATACCTCAATTGTCCCTGTGCTTGTCGGTGCCGTCGTGAGTGTATTCGCCCATTCGGCCCATCCGGTTCGCATTGGGAAAATACATCCGGCAGTTCACCGCATTCCTGTCGGCTCTTTGCCCTCCTGTCGTCGGACTTCGAGCCGACCTACTTTTCCCTAATCCCACGCAACGCTCGTCCCGCCCGGCTCCCCCGTTGCCGACATGAAAACAGCCGACCACAAATCGCTCCTATCGACCCTCCTCCTCGCTCATCGTATTGAGCCTCCACCGTGCCAGATGCCACTCATTCATCGGATTGGGCAGATACACATTCGGATCCAGCGGGATGTTCATCTCGACGCACAGACGGAAATACCTTATCGCCTCGGCAACTCGGCCCTCAAGGCGACACCGCTCACCGGCATAGTAATAGGCTTCGCACAGATGTTCCGTTGTCTTGTTCGCCTGTTCGTCTGCAACGAGCTCGGCAGGCGTCATATCACCCGCCGCAGTCCCTCGCAGACAGGAGACGATCTTCTGAATCCACTCGTGCTCGCGCGACTGCGCCGGTGCTTCGCAGGACTCGATCAAAAACTCACGGGCCGTCCGTTCCATGGACTCTGCCTCTGCCAGACGTCCTCGCTGCCGCAATGAGGCTGCATGATCCATTTGCACAAGATACATCCTGGCATGGGCATACGAAATCCACGACTCCTGGGCCAGAAAACTTCGGTAGTCATATTCTGCAACAGTGAACCGCCCGAGAATCCAGGCCGGCGTAGCCCGCCAGTAACGTGTCCACGAGTAGGCACCATAGGATCGCTCGATCGACGTCGTAAAGTCTCGAAATGCAGTCTCGTAGTCGGGATCATCGAGACACAGCGCCGCAATGGCGCGGGTCTGATAGGCGGCACGCAACGCGGGATGCTGTTCGATAACAATGTTGATCTCTTCGTTGGCCTGCGCGTATTGCCCACGCCGCAGACAGGTTTCAGCCGCCAGCATGCAGCCGCCGCGCACTGCAAGTCTGTCATATCGGAGCGTCAGCCCCATTTCGTAGGCCTGATCGAAGTAGGTCTCGCGGAGGTCGGGATCGGTCCGTTCAGCAAGCGCCAACGCCAGATTGAGATAGCCGAGTCGGGCTCGATACAGAGCCGTTTGTGGTGACAGTCGATACGCTTCCTGTGCGCTTTCGAGTGCTCGGTCAAGGTCAGCAAAGGCGAACGACCAGAGATACCACTCGTGGGCCGGCGTCGGCCGGTACGTCTTATCGTATGGCAGCCCATGCAGAGGCTGCTGTTGCGATTCGCCATCTCGTGCATCCATCTCGTTGTACAGAGCCCAGTAAGCGCTCGGATACAAGTGCATCGGGTCCGACAGGTCCTGCGGTTCCTGAGCCATGCTCAGCACTAAAGACTTCGGACTGAGCCCATTGGAGAGATCAATGCGAAACTGGAGCATCCGGCCCTCTTGCAGAGCGTCCTCGCTCGATTCGACAATGTTGGAGTACGATCGCTGATCATTGATGTCGAGGGCCCACCCCGCCAGGACGGTCCGCCAGCGCAGCATTTCGACACGATCTGTATTCAGTTTGTCCGTCCACAGAAATGCGCCGGCGAGAGAGCCGACCAGCAGAACGAGAAAGAAGCCGACCAGGAGTGCCCGTTCGTGGCGCCGGTACACACGCTGCACACTCTGCCAACTCCCATCGGCGGGCCCGCCCACAATGCGCTCGCCACGAAGATACCGCTCAATATCATCGATCAACTGTGCAGCACTTTGGTACCGCTGGGCTGAGTCGCTGGCCATCGCGTGATGCACGACCGCATCGAGGTCACCTCTCAGGGTCGTGTCAATCTCGGCCAGTCGCGTGGGCGGCTCGTCGCAGATTGTCCGAAGTACTTCATATGGCGTCTTCCCGTCGATGGCATGGGGGAGCCGACCGGTCAGCAACTGAAACAGCATGACACCGAGTGCATAGACATCGCTGCGCTCGTCAACCGATTGTGGGTCCCCTGATGCCTGCTCCGGGCTGATATACGGCAGCGTGCCGACCAGACTTCCTTCCCGAAGCAGCGTCGCTTGTTCCCCTGCCGATGTCATTCGTGCCAGACCGAAGTCGAGCAGGTGCGGCTCGCCGTCTGCCGAGACCAGAATGTTGGACGGCTTCAAGTCCCGATGCAGAATGCCGCGACTATGCGCGAACTCGACTGCCTGGCAGACCCGGATGAACGTGCGCAGGATGGTCCTGTGGTCGTGGCTGCATGACTTCACATATTCTGTCAGGCTCAATCCGTCTAGATACTCCATGGCGAAGTACGGTCGCCCATCGGGCGTGCGTCCGGCCCCGTAGATGGTGGCAATCGACGTGTGGCGCAACTGTGCCAGCGTCTGGATTTCGCGTCGGAACACCTCGGCCATCCGGGCGCTGCTGTCGGCTGATCCGTCGAGGACTTTCAACGCTACCCGCCGTGACGGTTCGCGTTGCTGTGCTTTGTACACGGTGCCCATTCCGCCACGCCCGACCACGCCGACAATTTGATACCCATCCACTACCTGCCCCGCCGGCAGATCGCCCGGCGATGATGCCTCGGCCGTGGCTTCTGACACAAGGTGACCCATTCTGTGCGAACCGGAGTCTGGGCCATCGTCACTGTGCTCCAGCATGAGACGATCCAGACTCGTCGGATCACCCTGCCAGAGATCCTGCAGGGCCGCGTCGATCCGGTCGGCCAGACGGTCACGGTCGTCGTGATTCCGGGATGGGGTGCTCGGCTCAAGCGGATCCATCAGAGGCCAACCTTGTCAGACCGGGAATATTCGACATTTCCTGCCGCAGCGCCTTGATGGCGCGTATCAGCAGCATCGATGCTGCAGGGCGAGACATCCCCATCATCCGGGCAATGTCAGACATGAGCATCTGATCGAAGAACGCATGGGTGATCACTTCCTGATACGAGTCCTTGAGCGTGCTCAGTGCCGACAGCATCTGGCTCAACGTCTCCTGTTGTTCATACCGGGTGCGCGGCGACGGCCCGCCTGCTGAAACGAGGCGCCAGAGTGTGATCATGGAGGAGCGATCTGACCAGCGCACATTCCCATGCGGTGATGCCGGGCTCGCTTCACCCCTGACTGCCTCAGGTGATCTCGGCTGCTTGAGATAGTCAGCGACCTTGTGACTGACAATCCGGGATGCATAGGCCTTGAGTCCCTGGACCGTCCGGCGCTCCAGCCGTTCGAGCCCGGTGAGCACGCCCACCATTACCTGCTGTGACAGATCGTCAATGACATGCCACTGATCACGCGACGGCTTGAGGCGAGCGATGACCATCATGCGAACCAACGGGCCCATTGCCTGTGCAATGACGTCCCGGCTGTCGGCATCGCCTCCGGCAGCAGCCGCGACGTCGTCATCGGAATAGCCAGGCTGGTGTACCACAAGACTGGACCTCTGTATCTTATTATGGCCACTTGCCTGCACTTCTACAAGTGCCGATCGCGGTTCTCCTGCCTCACTACGGCCCGAGTCTGTCCAGATCCGTTGAAAACAGCCTCTGAATTGTCGGCCAGGCACGTTGCGCATGGCATGTTGCCGTGACTAAGTGGCATGAAGGCCGGGGTTTGGCTGTTCCGCAGCAGCGGTTCTCCGAGGGCCGGACACCTGATCGCCAACGTGCAAGCAATTGAACCACTTGGACAGGAATTCTGAGGTGAATCATGAGAAACGCGTACTTTACCGTCTCCACCGTGCTGGCAGCGTGTTCGCTAACCGTCCTGCCGGCCTGGTCACAGGAGTCCGGTCATCAACGAGACATGCTGGAGCAAGGCAAGTGCATCCAGCCGCTCCGTGTGGCACGGATCGCACCGGATGGCAGACAGACGAGTCCGTGGTACTCGGTGGGTGATTCCGGCGTACTCACCAGTGGCTGCCCGCCGACCAAACTCGCATTTGATTGCTTCGAGCCTGATCGCCGGGTCATGCCCGGTGAACCCACCGACGGAGCCTTCAATGGTGGGTATGACCCGTACTGCGGCAACGGCGTAGGCCGATACTGGAGCGGCTCGTGGTACTACAACTGCTATGCTGCCAATGACATGACCTGTGTCGAGGGCACTGCCGGTCTTCCATCTGAGCGCCATCAGTTTGCATGGTTCTGGCAAGTGGAGGGGCCGGGCACGAGCGAACCGTGTTACGTCGCGCTCTGGACGGCCGAGGACTTTGATGAGACCTGCACCGGCCCTGCGTTCAGCAACTTGTACAGCGGGATCATCTGGGACTTTGGCGTCGTGCCTCAGTGCGATGGCCTGTACTACTGGTTCGATTCCATGGACTTCTTGTGCGGCACGGGTCTGTACAACCAACTCCCAATGGATGGCAGCGGGGCGTACATCATCATGCTCGCCAACGACTACAACGGCACAACCCTGACAATGGCCACCTGTGCCCAACCCATGCTCTGGGGCTGCAAGGACGACAGTGGCAGCAGCCAGGGGCCGATCCAGTGGAATGACGACTGGCCCCCCGACGGCGAGTTCAGGCCGGGCTATGAGTGCTGGGATCAGGGTGGTTGGTACTGTCCCGAGAGCCTCGGCATCATGACCTGTTTCTATGCCGACTTCGGCCCGCCGCGCAAGGTGCCTCAACTGTCAGCGCCGAAGAACTGACACGTACATTCCGGCAGTTCACTTACACAGCACCCGGTCAACTCCCCGCCAGGCCGGGTGCACTCCTGTCGTCGGACTGTGAGCCGACCTACGCCTGCTGTACCCAAAACAAGCCGGTTGTGGCCATCAAGCAACGCGAGATCGGCACGGCCGGATCACATCCCACCCACCGACCACCGGTCGGTGCTTTGTGGGCTGCGTGCGGAATGTCCCGGATTCTGCGCTGCTGGACATGTCATCACCCTGCCTGCCCGGTATAAGTCATCAGAAGGAGTTGTCTCCAATGATGAACGAACTGCCAACCGATCGACCTGTCACGAACCTCTTCCTTCACGAGGAAGTCCTCCTGCTGGCGCTCCGCGACGACGAAGGCACGTTTGTCAGTGGGGCTATGTACAGCCATGCGATAGCCGGCGGCATCCTCGCTGAACTCATGCTGTCCAAACGCATCGACCTCGACCCCGTCAAACCGAAGCGGAAGATTATCGACGTCCTGAGCAAAGAGCCGATCGGCGATCCCGTACTCGATGAATGTTTGTTCAAGATCGCAACTGCCAAACGCCGCGGCTCCATGCAGACCTGGGTCGCGCGCTTCACGAACCGCGAACTCCAGCATCGTGTGGCAGCCGGCCTCGTTGACCTCGGCATCCTGAAAGCCGACAAGGACAAGGTCCTGTGGATCTTCGACCGCCGGATCTACCCGGAAATCGACCATGCGCCCGAGCAGCAACTGATTGAACGACTTGAGCATGCCGTGTTCACAGACGACACTGACATCAGCCCGCGCACGGTCATTCTGCTGGCGCTGGCCCATCACTCGGGTCTGCTGAGCAAGTCACTCCCCAAGAAGGAACTGCGCAAGCGCAAAAAACGGATCGATCAGATTGTGAGCGGTGACGTCGTCGGGCAGGCCACCAAAGAGGCCATCCAGGCAGTTCAGGCAGCCATTGTTGTTGCCTGTACAGTGCCGGCAATCTGTGCCGCAGCGACCTGATTTCACTCCGGTTCAGGCCCGATCCAGGCCCACGGATTCCCATCCGAGTCAAGCGTGAATCACATCAGAGAATGCAGACACGGGTCATGCTCCGTCGTGCCACGCGCAGTGAGCCCCCGGCTTTGCCGGGGGGATGGTTCCACAGGAACCATGCACAAAGGGGGGTGAGTACGGATCGAGAGTGGCACAGACAGGGCCGAGTCGTGCCACGCGGAAACACGAGGAGGGCATGTGGCAGTGTGCCCCCACGCCTACGCAGCCCTGTCCCCCTGCACTTGCCCCCTTCGCATGCTATCATGGCCGCATTGAGAGTCTGTTGTAGCCCCGGTGAGGGCCGAAATCGGCCCATCCAGGGACATTTCAACACCACCCTGATCCGGCCTTGTTCCGACGGAGGTGCGAGAGAGTATGCCTCTTCCATTCAACCCATTCCCCCCATTCGAGCAGATGGGACCCGAGCACTACGCTGAAATCGGCTTGAAGTGCGGCCTGGAGGTCCATCAGCAACTCCTTACCGAGACCAAACTCTTTTGCCGCTGCCCGGCCGGCCAGTACAGCGACGAGTACGACGCCGAGATCCTCCGCCATATGCGCCCGACCCTCTCAGAACTCGGCGAGTACGACGGTACCGCCCTGATGGAAAAAAAGACCCGCAAGCACATTCATTACCGGCTGAACCATCATACTGTTTGTACCTACGAGTTTGATGACACACCGCCGTTCTTTCTCAACGATCAGGCCCTCGACATTGCTATTGAACTGGCGCTCCTGCTCCAACTGAACCGTGTCAGCGAAATCCATATCGCGCGGAAGCAGTATCTCGACGGCTCCATCCCGACCGGATTCCAGCGCACCACCATCCTCGGCGTCGACGGCTGGATGCCCTATGGGAAGGACCGCACCATCCACGTGCGCCAACTCGGCCTCGAGGAAGACTCCTGCCGCGAAGTGTCCGATGTGGGTCATGATCGGACCTACATCGCTGACCGGCTCGGCATGCCGCTGATCGAAGTTGTGACCGAAGCGGAGATGAAGACGCCGCAGGAGGTGGCCGAGGTCTGCCAGATCATCCGCAAACTGTGCCGCAGCACGCGCAAGGTCCGGACCGGCTATGGCGCCACCCGCCAGGATGTGAATGTCAGTGTCCGTGGCGGGACTCGCGTCGAGATCAAGGGCGTTCCGCAGATCCCACGAATCCCTCGTTTGATTTACAACGAAGCGATGCGGCAGTGCAGCCTGCTCAATATTCGGCACATGCTGCTTGAGCGTGGGGTGACGCCTGAGACGTTCAAGTGGTATGCACATGATGTCTCCGACATCATTCACCGACACACCGATCGACCTTTGAACTCGCTCATCGATCGTCGTCTGTTGGTCAGGTGCGTGACGCTCAAGAAGTTTGCCGGCCTCATGAATGAGCAGACCCAGGAGCACACGACATTCGCCCGCGAGTTCTCCGATCGGGTGCGCGTCATTGCCTGCCTCACACGGCTCCCGAATATCGTCCATTCGGACAGTGCCTCAGAGTTGATCCACTCGACGGACTGGCGCGACCTGCGGAAGCACGTCAGTGCCGACCCGGACGATCTGCTGATCCTCGTCTGGGGCGATCAGGCAGACACGCAGCGCGCCTGTGATGAGATTGCGATCCGTGCCCACGAGGCAACGGTTGGGATCCCCAATGACACGCGACAGGCCCACAAAGACGGGACCAACGGTTTTGAACGCGTCTTGCCGGGTGCTGAGCGCATGTACCCGGACACTGATCTGCCGCCGATCTGCATCACCCCCGAGCGGGTGGACCGTATTGCGGCCCAACTCCCGGAGTATGTCTGGGCTCGCGAGGATCGGTATTTGGATTTGGGTGTCCCCCCGGTCCTGATTGAGCGCTTGGCACTCTCGCCGTGTGCGCCCCTGTTCGATCGCCTCGTTTCCGAACTCAGGACGAGCCCTACGCTGGCAGCCATTGTGCTCATCGAACGTTTCACGTCCCTGCGCCGGGCCGGCCTTGACCCTGAAGTGCTCACCGATGATGTGGTGTATGAAGTCTTCCGTGCCGTCTCTGAGAAGCGTCTGGCGGTCGAGGGTATTCTGCCGGTGATCAAACGCATGGTACCGCATGTCCGTGCCGATCGATCACGAATGGATGAGCCTGCACAACTGGTAACCGACACGCTGGCCGATCTCTCGATGGCTCCGCCCGCTCCTGATGATGTGGTCGGCACGATTTCACGGGCCATCGACATGACGAAGGGTGTCGGCCGTCCGTTTCCGAGTGAGGAGGCACGCTGCCGGTATCTCATGGGACACCTCATGGATACCCTGCTCGGCTGCATTCCCGGTACCGAACTGTGCAGGACACTGATGCAGCAGGCGGCTGCCACTGCAGTTGCTCCCGCTTCCCCGAACAACTGAACACGATTCGACGAGGCCCAGGAGAGTCTGATGAGCGATCCGAATGTAACTGCCAACGCCGTCCCGCGAACGTGCGATGGATATCGCGGGCCGGCTTTGAACGTTCTGAATGCACAGAACGTGTGCGTCTGGAGCGATGTGAAAGTCGAGTCGACCAACGGCCGCTTCCAGGGCATCATTCTCCCTCGCTCCGAAACTGCTGATGATCACCACATTGTGCTGAAACTTGATACCGGGTATAACATCGGGATCGCTGCTGACACGATCACGAAGATGACTGAGATCGGCCGGCGTGTGGCCAACTACAAGATCCCGGAAAAAGAGTTCCCGTTCGATGCCGAAAAGCCGAACGTCACACTCCTGGGAACCGGCGGTACGATTGCCAGCCGCCTCGACTATCGCACCGGTGCCGTCATCCCTGCTTTTTCACCGGGTGAACTGTACGGCTCGGTCCCGGAACTGGCCGACATCTGCAATCTCACCACCGAGAAACTCTTCGGCGTCTTCAGCGAGAACATGGGGCCGGAGCAATACCTGACGCTGGCCAAGCGCATCGGGCAGGAGATCGAGAAGGGCGCTGATGGGATTGTCGTCGGTCACGGCACGGACACGATGCACCATACCGCTGCTGCACTGACCTTCATGGTCCAGAACCCCCCGGTCCCGATCGTTATGGTCGGGTCTCAACGCTCCAGCGACCGGCCGTCATCTGATGCAGCACTCAATCTCATCCATGCCGTGAAAACCGCAGCCGAGGGTGACATTGCCGAAGTCATGGTCTGCATGTTCGGCCCGACGTCGGATCAGTACGGCCTGCTTCACCGCGGGACCCGGGTCCGCAAGATGCACTCGTCCTATCGCTCGACCTTTCGGACCATCGGCGACATTCCACTGGCCATGATCGATGCCCAAACGCTCAAGCCACTGCGGGAGGACTACCGGAAACGACGATCTGACCGCGAGGTCACGATAACGCCGGCTTTCGAGGAGCGCATCGGCATTTTGTACTACTACCCGAACATGCACCCGGATCTCCTGGATGCGATGGTGGAACTCGGGTACCGCGGCATCGTCATTGCGGGCACCGGCCTGGGGCATGTGAACAAACCGTTGTATCCAGCCCTGAAACGGGCTCAGGAGAAGGGTGTCCATATCTACATGACCGTCCAGACGCTCTGGGGCTACGTCCAGATGTATGTCTACGAGACCGGTCGTGAAATGATGGAACTCGGCGTCGTGCCGGGGGCCAACATGCTGCCCGAGGTGGCCTACATCAAACTCGGCTGGGTGCTGGGCCAGACCGACGACCGCGACGAGGTGCGTCGCATGATGCTCACCCCCATCGGTGACGAGATCACGACCCGTGAGCCGTACAACGGCTACCTCGTGTTCCAGGGTGCCATCCCCGAGGTTCAGGACTTCCTGCGCAAAGTCCGGCGCTGATTTGAGTCAGACGCCCGTCGGGATGGGCAGGATTATCCAGATTCTGCAGAACTTCCAGAATTACACGAAAGAGGCTGAAAGGGAGAATTGTCGCAGTGCTTGTCATTGAGCCACCGGTCGGAAAAAAGGCCGGGCTGGATGACTGGGCTGCCGCTGGTGCGCTCTGGGTGCACACAGTGTTGGCCCGGGTCGTCACTCCGTGAGTTCCAGGGGCTGCCTCACAGCCAGAAGACCCAAGCCATGACTGCTTCAGGAAACAGACGTCGTCGTCTCGAATGGCTGATTCGGTTGGTTCAGTACTATCGCAACTGGACGAGGCCGCAGGTTGCCCATGCATTGGGTGTGAGTGATCTTCGTCGTCTCGCCCCGAGCAGTGGGGACGTTCGAATCAGCATTGCCGTTCGGCTGGCCCGGCTGCTGGACTGGCGGGTCGATGAAGTGGCCCGGTATCTCTGGACAGAACCGATTGCGAATGCTTCTGATCAACGGGATACCCCGGCCTCGAATCCACCGCCGGACTGTGACAGCGAAGCCGGTGAGGTGTGCTGGGACCTCGATGGCGAGGCTTCCCAGGCCCGGGCACAGGCAGAAGCCGCATCGGACTCGTATGCCGACATCGATCGTGCTGCGTGGGAGGCCTACCAAGCCGGTGATTTCGGCCGGGTTGTTCGTCTTGCAAGATACGCCTATGCAAAGGCGGAATCGCCGGAGCAGCGGGCGGCTGCCTGCAACCGAGAACTGGGCGGCTGGGACGGGTTGGGGCGATATGCCGAAGCCCTTGAGGCCGTACGCCGCGGGCTCACCGAGACGCCGATTCAAGAGGCCAGGCGGCTGCGCCTGCAATCGAACCTGGCCAACGCACACTACACCTTGTGGAATCTGACGGAAGCCAGATCGGTGGCGACGGAAGTGGTCGAACACTACCTGGCACATGGGACAGACGATCGGGCGTCAGACAAGAACCTTGCATTCTCATATTACGTTCGCGGTCAGACGGCGAGGCGCTTGATTGGGATTGAGCCGGAGAACACGATCCAGTACGCTCAACGTTCATGCACTGATTTGCAGCAGGCACATCAACACTACTCGCAGATGGGTGATGAGGTGGGCGATGATCGCTTTGCCGGCCTGATTCGCCTGTGTGAATCAGGGCTGCTGGAATCCCGGACGGCGCTGAGTGAGGTCAGTGCCGACGATGCCCTGCATATGATCATCGAACAGTTGGAGGCTGTGACCGACCCGGAGGACTGGCCGGCCGGGGAGGTGCTGGAAAGTTACGGCTGGTCCTGCGTGTTCGGATGTAATATCGCACTGCGCCACTTGCCGGAAGAGTCGCAACAGCGGCCGATGGCGATCCTGACAAACAAGGCATACGAGATATCGGATCGACTGGAGAACTGGTCACTCCGTGAACGCGCGTTGGTGATGGAGAGTTTCCGTCGTCAGCGTCTTGCCGACTGGACGGGGGTCAATGAGGAATGGATGCTCGATGAGCAGGAGGTTCGAATCGTCACGGGGACGATGGCACGATTCCCGAGCTTTCGCCGGACGGGTTGGCGCATTTTGAACTCTGCCCGACTCGTGACGGAAATGTAGGAGCGCTGCGGATGCACCTCAGGCACACAAGCCGGCCTGCACTTGCACTGGCCGCTTTCATTACGATTGTGACAACCGTCAGTGGTACGGCCGCCGGCGATTTGCTCCAATCCCACCAGCAGATCCTGCCGGTGGGCAAGGGGCAGGCAGACCTCTCTGGGATGCACCTCCGGGATCGTCTTGGCGATGACATGATCCTCGGATTCGTGGAGGATCAGCCATCCGATCCGACCGGTGGCCCCGGGCAGAAAAAGAACCGTGATCTCGGTTGGCAGGCTGCGACGAATCAGGATGACCCGAATGAGTTTCACCTGATCATGTTCGGAAGCGACATCATCATGGGCGGGGAAGGCCCCGGCGGGATCGGCCACGGCCTTCGTGACACGGTCTGGTCGGCAGGAGACGTTCTCGCCAGCCTGGTGGGTCGCGAGCCGGTCACTGTCGATAGGAGCTGGTACGGCAGATCTGAAGTATTCGAATCCTGGCAACCGTCTGTTGTGGCAACGTCAGCCGAAGCCGAACGGCAGGGTGCCGACCAGATTCCATCTCCCGGATCGTCGCTGGTATTCGGATTGCTCGGGGCACTCCTGATCAGCACCCGGGCTCGTCGGCCGTGAGCACCGTGGATGACTAAAACGCTGAATCGCACGAAACGATGCGCACTCTGGACGGGTCGCGCCCGTGCTCATCGAAGATGAGCAGTTCGTTCTCCTCGTTCCGTTTGAGCCAGGCACTCGGGAGGAAGTACCGCTTCTGCGGCCCCACAACCTTGCCGGTCTGGGTCGCAGCGAAGTATCGGCAGAGGTTCATCCCGTTAATAAACAGCTGGCCCTTGCTCAGGCCCGGCAACTCAAGCCACAGCGGGCTTTCGATCTTCTTCGGCGTAAATCTCGCTTTGAACCACGCGGGCCGTCCCGACATGGATTTCAGCGCCGTCTTAGACGGTGTGGTGAACTCCCGATCCTTCGGGCATTCCCACTTCGCAAACGACCAGGCAGCCGAGTCAGTGAGCACGGACTTGATCTCAAACATGCTGACCGCTGCGGCCAGATCCGTTTCCTCAGGCCATTGAAGAGTGGCAAACCGGAGTTGGTTCTGGCCTCGCTTGATGATGTCATTGTTCAGGACCATCTGGAACTTCGGCCGGCCTGTTTGACCGGAATAGAAGGCAATGGGAGCGTCATTGAGAAGGATAATCGCCTGGCACGCAGCCCCGCTGATATCCAGGATGAGATCGGACTTGCGGCGATGGGTGAAGGTCCATGAGAGATCATTGCCACAGGTTGCAGCGTTGTCGGAGAGTCCTTCAATATAGGGTTGGGTGTCGAACGGCCTGATTGGGGCAGACTGAACAATCTCCGGGTTACCAAGTTTGAAGGTCGCTACTTCGTACAGATGGGAAACGACGCCTTTGCCCTCGTGCATGTCGTTGCCGCCGGCATAGCGCCCGAGGTTGTCAATGAGACCGACGAGTTCAGTTTGACCTGAGGGAAGGGTCAGATCAAACGGCTGGTCCTTGGCTCCGGGCCCTCGCCCGATGAGCGCCTTGAGTTCTCCATTGACGAAGAAATGGACGCGGTCACCCAGGAGCGGCGACAAAAGTTTTGTCTTCTTGCCGGTCCCCTTGGGCAGTGTGACTCGAATCAGCCCGTAGCCGGACCCTGCGGAGCACTGTTCCTGCGTACTCGGCCCGTCGATGGTGGCATAGCGCGGGGCAGTCCCGCTGATGTAGTCGTCGATCGGTGCTGCCATCCAGTTGCGCGGCTTGATTGGAGAGGGACGCGAGGGGACCACGCCATTGGCCTTCTTCGTGACTTCGCCTTCCTGATCGACCACATATCGGTAGCGGAATCCCTCTGCCGGCAGCGGGTCGCCGTCGTCATCGAAACCCTTGATGCCGACATGTGCCTCAGAGTCGCGCACATAGGTGGTGTCGATTGCCGCCGTATTGCAGATAACGAGTGTGATTTCTTCGTGTGTCTCGACAACGGGAGCCTGCCGCTTCGGCACTTCGACTTCAAGCAGGCTGTAGTTAATACTGATCATCCCGCGCTGTCCCGGCGCACCGTAGAGAATGAGGATGTTGCGGCCGGCCATGGCAAAGGCGTTCAGGTTGGTCCAGTCGAGCCGTGACCGACCCGAGAGGTGGACATTCAAGAGACACCATGCGAGCGGTTGGTTATCAAGTTCGACGGGGAGTCGTTGCCCTGTCGACAGAAGGATGTGGGACGACTGATGGTTCTTCTCGGGGTTGCCGAACACCATTACGACGCCGCCCTGTGACCCGTTCATGTGGACAACAGGAGAGCCTGCTGCCTTGCTCTTCTTGCCGTCAGTCGGCGGCTCGAGCGCCTGAACTGCGGAGACGAACCCCGGGTCGAGTGATGAAAAGACCTTGCTGAAATTCGAGACAAACGTGCAGAGTCGTCTCAGGAGCCAATAGGAGTCTGAGGACAGACCGGCCTCGCTGAGTGGTGCCTGGCCGTCGGCCGAAGCAGTGACGTACCGATCCATGTGGCCAGAGATTCGGCCGCCTGAGAAGCCGAAGTTCGTCCCACCGTGGAACGGGCTGAGATTGAACTGGGCACCGGCGGACACGGCCTGGCCGAGTTGATGCATGAGATGCGCCGGTGACGGGGGAACCGGTCGTTCGTTGGCCCAGCAGTCCGCTTCACCGGTCCAGAAGTCGCCCACCATCAGCGGCTGAGACGGGTGAATCGATCGGAGTTGCCGCAGATGCATGAGCATCTCATCGCGACCGGACCAGGTATCAATCGTCTCCTCACGAACCTGCCAGAGGTTGTTCGTGTTAATCAGCGGGACGTCGAAGCCATGCTCCCGGATGAAGCGCGATATCTCAAGCAAGTAGTCGTCGGCAGCCTTCTGGTGACCACAATACCACTCGTGCTCAACTTGAACAAGAACAATCGGGCCGCCCTTGGACCCGGAATGTGGCTCGAGAATGCGGAGCAATCGGCCGACCATCTGGCTGGTGGCTTCGAGGAAGGCTGCATTGCCCTGTCGCAGCGCCAGGCCGGACTCAGCCAGCAGCCAGGACGGCATCCCGCCCAGATCGAGATCATGCCCGACATAGGGGCCGACACGCATGATGCACTTCATATCGCTATCGGCGATCATCGACACGAATCGCTCGACATCGGCATTCTCTTCGAAGCAGTACTCGCCCTTGCGCGGCTCATGGATGGCCCACGGGCAGCGAACCAGGATTGTGTTGAGTCCCATGTCGGCAGCCATGTCGAGTCGGTCCTGCCATTGCGAAGTCGGAACCCTGAAGTAGTCGATCATGCCGCTGGTCAGCCAGATTCTGCGACCGTCAATCATGAGGCTCTGGCTGTCGTGAGTGATAGTTGGCATCAGTCGCAATCCGTTCGGTCAGTAGTAGGTTGGGGTGGCCGGTTCGTGTGTTACCGGACGTTCAGGCACGGAAAACTGCTGGCATGAATCGGCGTAAGTCGTTGTCTTGCAACGGTTTACGCAAAAAACCGGCAGCCCCTGTTGGGGTCATAGCATAGGCGGGAAAGTTGCGGGGGTGAGATAAAAGCCCGCTGAGGCGGAAAATAGGTGTTATTCCCCACATCTCTCGAGACGTCATAGCGCTCGGCGCGAAAAGCGTGAATCCCGGTAGCTTGGTCGAGTGACCGATTTGGCGCTGCTGGTTGCCGTCGCTGACGCCGCATGTGAATCCGAGGTCACAGATTCTGTTCACGATCGAGCCGAAGTCGTCGGCACCGCCACGCAGAGACAGCGCGCTGGCACGATGGACAGGGTGGAGAAGGGGTGGAAACGGGTGGGGGGCGTGGAAATGAATGGGCAGGGCAGGATTCGAACCTGCGAAGGCTAATGCCACCAGATTTACAGTCTGGCCCGTTTGACCGCTTCGGTACCTACCCGGTCATAATCGCTGACAGCGCGCCGCGGGGCGGGGTGCGTCGTGGTCGGGAGAATATGCCTCAAGCCCGGGTAGTTCAACCGAATCCGAGGCTCTCTCCGAGCATTTGCACCCGGTCATCAGATCGGATGGCGCGGCCTCGACGGTGAGCAAACCGGCCGTACCGTCTGAAAAAGAACGGTGGCCTGCACGTCTGTGGAGACGGCAGGCCACACGTTTGAGTCTGTCCTGTTCGGACGAATCTGATCGGACGATCAGATGCCGACAGTATTGCTCACCGCACAGGCGTCACGATCGACGGCCTGGACGATGACGCGGCCACATGCATTGGCCGGAACGTTGCCTCGCAGGACGGCTTCGCCGCCGGCGTCTGCTGTTGAGACACCGCCGAGCTTGCCGCCGGCAATATCAACAGTCAGGCCCGGGCAACCGGGGACGTTGGTGGAGCCGGCGCGGAGGCCGTATGCGAAGTAGCACTTGGCATTCGCGGTGACACCAGTGCAGGTCAGCGTGTTCGTGCCGGGGCAGTCGCCCACGACCGTCAGGTGCATTCCGCCACCGCCGTAGATCTGGAATGCCATCTGCGGGGTGAGGCCCTGGCCGTCGAAGTTGATGCCGTTGGCGTCATTCGAGTACCAGAAGGTGCCGTTGTCGGGGTAGACGCTGTTTTGCGTATGGCCGCCGACCTGGTAGGAGTCATAGCCGGGATCGCCACGGAGCGCGCCGGTGGCGACGACCCAGTAGCGGTCGCCGGGGACCAGATCCGAGCTCTGTGATGTCACATCAATCACTGACAGCGTCAGCACATCGTCTGAAATCTGGAAGTCGTCGGTTGATGCAATGATGTTGTTGGAGTCGGGACCAGGAGCGTCGCCCCAGATCTGAAGGGCGATCACGGAGCCGGTTCCGCCGGACTCGCGACGAAGCCAGATGCCGATCTGGCCGACGGTTGTGACGCCGTCCGGGCAGACAAAGTCACTGGCATACGCGTAGGAACCGTGGTTGCTCAGCGGGTGCCACCAAGCGCCGAAATCAGGCTGCTTGTCGATTTCCTGTCCGAATGACGTGGTGGCAACTGCCAGCAATGCTGCGATGCCTGTAAGGATAGTACGCTTTCTCTCCATTTGGGAAACTCCTCACCGTTCTGGTGATATGAATGGGTGTGCCGTGAGTGGCAGGATCAGATCGCGTCCATTCGCGATCGGGTCCGATAGTGCTCTAAAATCTGAGACGACCCTCCGGGAGTCATCCTATCCCGAGAACTGCGCCTCGGTCTTCAGAAAGACTCGTATGCAGATTGTAATGCGAATTCAACGTTCTGCAAAGCGCGATTTGGCAGTTGCGAGAAGAAAGCTGGTTTATGGGACTGGCCAATCTGCCTGAACCCAGATAGTCGAAATCTAATGTGTTTCACATGCGATTCAGCCAAAAATTGCACAATCGCTGATTGGATTACATCTCCGGCCGGTGTGGTCGTGTTACTGGCCTCGTCCCTGGAGGGTGACTTTGACGGTGAGCGTGGCGCCATCTCGCACCAGACCGACTTCGACCTCGTCGCCGGGATTGTGCTCTGCCAGCATCACGATCCAGTCGCGGATCGTGTCAATCTCCTTGCCGTCCCACGTGACGAGCCGGTCGCCGGCCTTGATGCCGGCCTTCTCAGCGGAGCCGTCCGGCGTGATATCCCCGACGAGGATGCCCGCTTCGGTATCGTTGTAGTTGCCGGGAACGATCCCGAACGTGACCTTGAGCTGTGATCGAGCAGCCGGCTGGGCCTGGGCCTGCTCATCGGCCTCACCTTCATCACCGTCCTGATTCGCCTCTGCCCGCTGCTGCTCACGTTGGCGACGGCGCTCGGCCTGGCGTTCATTCGCGTCCTGAGGCGCAAATGGGTCGGGTCGCTGGGCGGCGGCAAAAACGAGCTCGGTGAACAGATTGACCGTCTTGACGGCCCCGACTCGGTTGATCTTCCAACTCACATCCTCGGGCGTGTGGTAGTCGGCATGGAAGTCGGCAATGATGCCGAACAGCGAAGGGATGCCGGCCGATGCAAAGGGGGCATGGTCGCTGCCTGCAGAAAAGCCGCCGGCGGTCACGACTTCGAGGCCGGAGTCATCGAAAAACGGCTGAGCCCACTCGCCGAGTCCTTCGGCCGTGTCAAGACCGGACACACTGAGCCGATCGTTCTTGATGCGGCCGATCATGTCGAAGTTGATCATCAGTGTGTGCTGTTCTTTGGGCACGATCGGGTTGTTCACGTAGTACCGCGACCCGATGAGACCCGATTCCTCAGCACTGAACGTGAGGAACAAGATGGTGCGCAGCGGTGTTTCCTCGGGGAGTTCCGCGTAGGCCTGTGCCAGTTTGTCAGCCATCAGCATGACGCCGGCACTCCCGGATGCATTGTCATCCGCGCCGGGGTGGAGCCTGCCGGCCCCGGATCGTGAGCCGAAGTATCCCATGCCCAGGTGATCGAGGTGGGCCCCGACAACGATGTACTGGTCGGCCAGGTCACCGCGACCGGGCAGCAGCCCGCCGACATTCTCAGCCTTTTGAGCGACGCGATCGATCTGAGAAGCAATCGTGATCTGCGTGTTGGGAAGGTCGAGGACAGATGGGCCGCCGTTGTCAGCTCGTTTCCGCAGGTCTGTCAAAGAGCCTTCAGGAAGATGCGCATTCTTGATGAGCTGCTCACCGGCATCTGTGCTCATCAGGGCGATCGGGATATCGGCCATCGAGCGATTCCCCACGGCTGAGTCAAGAGTCCCTGCTCGCAGATCGTCGGAACCGGGCGTGTTGATAATGACGATGCCGGCCGCGTGGCGGTCACGGGCAGCGCGAATCTTGTTGCGGAAGCCGGCCTTGTTGCTCCACGGGCCGGAGCCGGACCAGAGGCTTTGTCCTTCATCGTTCATTGGCTCGAATCGGAGCATGACGGCAATCTTGCCGGTCAGGTCTGCCTCTTCGCCGAAACTGGAGTAGTCGTCCGGCCCATTATCAATCGAGTATCCGACAAAGACGGCCGGGGCGGTGACATCACCGGTTCCCCCCAGGGTCATGATCTTGAAGTCAGAGCCGGCAGCCAGTTCCTGTGCCTCAGCGCCGCCGCTGGAAACGCTCAGATTCTCGCTGGTCACTTCGACGTCGTTCCCGAGGTCAAAGGGCTGTCTCCAGCTCGCCGGTCCCCCCTCGGACTCGACGGTGAAGGCAGGCACAAGCCCGGCACGCTTGAAGTAGTACTCCACGTAGTTCTTGGCATACTCCATGCCGTCGGAGCCGGGGACGCGGCCCTCGAAGAACGGGTTGGCCAGGGTCGTGATGTGGTCGTTGTACACTCGGACATCGTCAGATAACTCAGATAATGCCGTCGTAATCGGAGTGGGGGGCGCTTCCTCCTCTGAGATGAAGCGAGGGCCGGTCGCAGCGGCCGGCTGCCCGATCGAGGTCATGATTACAGCCCCGAGCAGCAGTGTGGCAACGCCACAGGCTGACACGGATGCATACGGGGTGGCAAGCCTGCTCGAGTGTCGTTGTGTTGAATTGTGCATGAGTATTGAAATCCTGTCTACGGTTCAAGAACCACGATCGTTGCAGCGAGTTGGATCCGTTTCAGCCGGCATGCGCCGCGCTCCACCGAGGGAGCAGAGCCACGCGTCATGCTCAGAACAATGAAACGATGGTCGGGTCAGCGGTACAACATGGGGCCCGCGGGTGCACCGACACCA
This sequence comes from Planctomycetota bacterium, assembly GCA_013112555.1. Taxonomy (GTDB): domain Bacteria; phylum Planctomycetota; class Phycisphaerae; order Phycisphaerales; family UBA5793; genus PNC21. The sequence continues at coordinate 431,110 of JABFGK010000001.1, forward strand.
CGGTCATTGATTCCCGACGCTGGCAATGATACCACTGAGGAGGATGAGGGTTCACCCCGGGCTCCGAATCACTGAGATCAGGCTGTTGTGGGGTCTGGCGGGGGTTTGACCGTATGATGGCCTGCGAGGGGACACGAGAAGGCGGTATACATGAGGCAACGGGGCAGTCAAAAGTGGTGGTGGATGAGTCCGGGCTGGTACCGGCCGGACGGCGATCGTGGTCTCCGCACGCAGATCTTTGGGCTTGAGGGGCGAGTTACAGTCCGCTCCGTCTATCGGCGAGTGCCGTTGTGCATGCTCGGGATCGCGCTGGGTTTGCTCTTGATGGGGGCTGTGGCGGGGGTGCACCCGCAGGATGGGGCGCACGCAGACATCCGAATATCAATTACTGATCAAGAGGTCGTGTTCAGCGTCATCATGAACTTGGCGTTTATCGACGAGGTGTGCGAAACCCCGCGCGAGGATCCCGGCGCATTGGACCCGGTTGAAGAGCCCGGTGTACGCGACGCTTTGGAGAACTTCTACCGGACGCAGAATCGCGTCTCGATTGACGGTGTGGATGTATCTCCGACGTTCGGGGAGTTTGAAGTAAGCCGGCCGGGCACGGAGTTGCTGCCGTTGTTTCCAATCACGGGGATGCGAGGTCTGATTCGGGTTCGGCAAGTGGTGCATTACAGTGCCAAGTCCAGCCCGAAGCAGGTGTCGATGGTGTGGGGTGGGTACCCGCCCGACATGCTGGCCGAAATCGAACCCGGGCAGCCGCGCCCGCCGTTGGCGCTCCAGGGGCAGTTGAGCGCCGAGGGCGTCGTCACCATGATTGACTTCACCCAGGCCGAGCCGGAGTACACCTGGCACGCATCGGGACTGACCGCCGACGAGCGGCTTCATGGCGGTCCCGGCTCCGCCGACGGCGACGAACGCGAGACTGTGCGTTCCGGTGGTGCTGGCAGCAGTGGTGCTCGTTGTGCTGATCATGGTCGGAGTCGTTCGGCATGAATGGGGCAAGGGACTCTTTATCACCGGGGGTCTGGCAACTGTGGTACTCGTCGGCGGGGTTGGCGTGATGGGCATGCTCCCGTCGTGGCTGTTCGTCCCGCTGCCGGGCGTGTTGAGTGGAACCGGCCTACCAAGTGACGAGGAAGCGCTGGCGGTGTTTCACCCGTTGCACTCGAACATCTACCGTGCATTTGACTATTCAACAGAGAGCGACATCTACGATGCACTGGCCCGAAGCGTTGACGGCGAATTGTTGGACTCGCTGTACAACGATGTCTATCGAAGTCTGATCATGCAGGAGCACGGCGGAGCCGTGAGCCGAGTCAAGAGCGTGACACCGATGGAGGAATCCGTGCAGAATATCGGATTGCTGCCTCCGGATGACCGCGTTGGTTTTCAGGTCCTCTATCGCTGGCAGGTTGAGGGCGAGGTCTATCATTGGGGGCACACGCATACGCGCGTCAACCAGTATCAGGCCGAATACACAGTGGTGAGTTCTGAGAACGGTTGGCGCATTGCCGGGAGCAACATTCTCGAGCAGTTTCGTGTGGATGCCGACCCGTTTCCCACGACTCCTGCGGAGGTGCCGGCCGGGGATGAGATGGACCAGTTGATCGAGTCACTTCAGCAGTCAGGGACCGACATTTGAGCGTTGCCTCGCAGATCCAGGAAACAGATTCCGAGCATCTGGTGCCGATGGTTCATCTTCGGCATGTTGAGTTTGAGTACGACGGCGGTCGCCACGCTCAGGGAGTAGCGGGTGCTGTCGGTGTGTCGGCCGGCTTCCGTCTGAGTATCGAGAATCTGGTCGTGGAGCAGGGTGGGCGTGCCGCCTGCATCGGCGCCAGCGGAACGGGCAAGACGACACTGGTCAATCTGATCGCAGGGATCCTTGTGCCCGATGCCGGGACGGTGTATCTCGGCCCGATTGAGATGTCGGAGTTGTCAGACGAGCAACGGCGATCGATTCGAGTCTCGATGATCGGCATGGTGTTCCAGGAGTTTGAGTTGCTGGAATACCTCTCGGCCGGCGACAACATTTTGCTGCCATACTACATCGCATCCGCCCGAGCGCGGGCCGGCATCCCACGGAAGTATCGAGGGGAGACGCCGGACGGTGGGCCGGCCGGGCTGCTGCTGACGACCGAAGTGCGTCGGCGCGCTGCTCGCCTCGCCGATGAAATGCGGATCGGGCATTTGTTGAAACGCAAACCATCACGCTTATCCCAGGGCGAACGGCAGCGGGTGGCCATCTGCCGGGCGCTCGTCGTCGAACCTCAACTCGTAATCTGCGATGAGCCGACCGGGAACCTCGATCCGGACACAGCCCGCATCACGCTCGACATGCTCTTTGATCAGGCAGACCGGTCAGGAGCCACGCTCTTGATGGTCACCCACAATCACGGCTACCTCGAGCGGTTCAACCAGACGATCGATATGGCTGAACTGGCCGGTGACATGGGCACCGAGCGCGTCATCGCGGCCGATCGGGAGGGGGATGTGTCATGAGAGGCGGGCTCTGGCTGCTGGCGTGGAACCATGTGCTCTACAACCGGGCTCAGACGGTGATTCTGACGCTCTGTCTGGCCGTGACGATGTGCATCCCGATGACGACGAGGATGCTGATCGGACTGTATGAGTCTGATCTGCGCGCTCGCGCACAGGCAACGCCGTTACTGGCCGGGGCCCGCGGGAACCGCTTTGACCTGAGTCTGGCTGCCCTGTATTTCCGGCATAGCGAACTCGAGCCGATGCCATACGGAGAATTCGAATCGATCAGCCGTGAGGCAGCCGGCGTGTGTGTGCCGATCAGTGTGCGGTTTACCGCCCAGGGCTACCCGGTGGTCGGGACATCGGCAGACTACTTCTCTGTACGAGGGATGCAGCCGGCGACCGGAGAACTTCCGCAGTTGATCGGGGATGCGGTCGTCGGATGGGACGTGGCACAGGATCTCGGGCTGTCGGCAGGCGATTCGCTGTTTTCAGATCCGGTGGACCTGTACGACATTGCCAAGCCGTCGGCATTGAAAATGCATGTCACCGGTGTGCTGGCACGAACGGGGTCACCGGATGATCGGGCCGTGTTTACGGATATTAAGTCTGCATGGGTGCTTGAGGGAATCTCGCACGGGCATCAGGACGTCGTGAACGAACCGCTTGACCCGCAGATGGTGATCGGCAAGACCGATGAACTGGTCGCTGTCTCGCTCGCGCTGATGGAATACAACGAGGTGACCCCCGAGAATGCCTGGACGTTTCACACGCACGCAGACCCGTCAACCCTGCCACTGACTGCTGTCCTGGTGTGGCCGACGGATGCGAAAAGCGGGACGATTCTCAAGGGCAAGGTGAATCAGAAGCGGCTCTATCAGATGGTGATTCCCTCGGAGGTGATCAGTGATCTGATGGCCTTTGTCTTTCGGATTCAGGCGCTCTTCGATTCCCTGTCCGTGATTCTGGGGCTGTCCACTATGATGCTGATCGTGCTGGTCATGCTCTTGTCGGCCCGGATACGATCGCGTGAGTTTATGACATTGAATCGGATCGGGTGCAGCCGGTTTACCGTATTGAAACTGTATGCCATGGAATTGGGTTTGATTCTGTTTCTCAGTGTGATCCTGGCTGTGGGAGCGGCAACAGGTACAGCCAAAGCGCTTCCTGACCTCGTACATCTGGTCTCTTAGGTGGGAGTCTCATCCGATGCAGTACCCAATCGCATTTTCCGGTCGCCGTATGAGTCGGATTCATGTGACGCAGTGTGTCTTGATACTCGGCCTGGTATGTGCTTTGTTCCCCGGTTGCAGCAGAGAGGAGCCGGTCGACACAGCGGTGCCGCAGGCAGCAGATCAGGCACAGCGCACGACTGAGGGCGAGCCGACCGGTGACCGAGTGTTCACGGTGTACACCACGTTTTACCCAATGACCTATCTGACTGAGCGCATCGGGGGGGCGCACATCCGCGTGGTGTGCCCGTTGCCTGCTGATGAGGATGCCATTTTCTGGCAGCCGCCCCGTGAGGTGATCACGAAGTATCAGCAGGCTGATTTGATCGTGACCAACGGCGCTGAGTTTGAGAAGTGGGTCGGTCTGGCAAGCCTGCCCCTGAGCCGGGTGGTGAGCACGGCCGATGGGTTCCGTGATCGGTGGGTGTCGTTTGAGGCCACGGTACATAGCCACGGTGCCACCGGTGAGCATGCCCATGAAGGTGTGGACGGGCACACGTGGGTGGACCCGATCAGTGCAGCCGTGCAATCCCAGGCGATCGCGATTGCCTTGAAGCGTGCCCTGCCTGATGCATCGGCCGATATTGACGCAAACCTGAAGGCCGTCGGCGATGATCTGATGGCCCTGGATGAGCGCCTGACCGGGATCACGCCGGCGATTGCAGAGGCACTCATTCTCTGCTCGCATCCAGCGTATAACTATGTGGCGGCTCGCTATGACTTGGATGTCCACAACCTGGCACTCGACCCGGAAACGGTGCCGACCGAGGAGGAGTGGGCGCATGTTAAGTCGGTGATTGATGAGGCTGGCGGATCAAGGACCATGACGGTCATGCTGTGGGAGGCGGAACCGCTGGAATCGGTGTCGTCCAGGCTGGCTGCTGATCTGGGGGTCGTCAGCGTCGTCTTTGATCCCTGTGAGCAGCCGAGCGACGCCGAGTCGGGCGATTACATGACACGGATGAATGCGAACATTGATCGGCTGACAGCAGTGCTGCAGGGTGGAGGAGGGTAGGGCGTCCATGGTTGCGTTGGGACGGCCATCACCCCCCCCACAGAGGCGCGGGCTGACGGGCTACTTCTTTACATGCAGATCGATGAGTTTGAACTGTGTCACGTCGACGAGCCCCTGGTCGGTGACTTTCATTTCTCCGATGACTGAGAGGGAGAGAAACGCGAGCGCCATGAGCGGCCGGCGGAGCGTGCAGTCCAGTGAATGGGCCGCCCGGTGGAGGTCCTGGAGTTGCTTGCTCAGAATGTCTGCAGGTTGATCGCTCATCAGACCGGCAATGGGAAGGGGCACATCGGCCAGAACTCGACCGTCGCGCACGACGCAGAAGCCGCCGCGGATCTTGACCAGGTGCACGGCGGCCGAGTACATATCGTGATCATTGGTGCCGACCACCAGCAGGTTGTGCGAGTCGTGACCGACCGTCGAGGCCAATGCCCCGGCCTTCAAGCCGAAACCCCTGACGAATCCGAAACCGATATTGCCGCTGGCCTGATGCCGCTCGATGACGGCCAGTTTCGCCAGGTCACGGTCGGGATGCGTCTGCAAACGATTCCCGGTGACCTGTACGTCCTCGACGCTGTGGGTCGTGTCGATCCGACCTTCAGATACCTCAATCACATGAATCGAACACTGTGATCCGTCAGTGCCCTCGGGGGCCGGGATGGCAAACTGCTCCGGCTCGAGCCATTGCACATTGACACTGCTGCGAACCGAGATGGTCTTCTTCTTGACATCTGGCGTGTCGCACGATCGGCCCTCGTGTGCCACGAGTCGGCCGGCCTGGTACACGCGGTTCACCTTGAACGATTCGAGATCGTCCACGATCGTCAACGAGGCTGCTCGGCCCGGGGCGACGGCCCCGAGATGGTGCAAGCGGAAGTAGCGCGCTGTATTAATCGTCACAAGACGGACGGCCGTGATGGGATCAACCCCTCCCGCCACCGCCAGCCGGAGAATATGGTCCATGTGACCGTGTTCGAGCAGGTCGTCGACATCGCGGTCGTCGGTGACGAACATGATCCGGTCAGCTGTCTCCGGTGTGATCAACGGCAGGAGTGCATCGAGATTCCGAGCCTGGCTGCCTTCACGGATCATGATGTGCATGCCCATCCGGAGTTTTTCCTGTGCCTCCTCGAGGGTGGTGCATTCATGATCGCTCATGATGCCGGCCGCCGTATACGCACACAGGTCGCGGCCACGGAGCCCCGGGGCATGGCCGTCAATCACTCGGCCGCTGGCCATCGCGAGCTTTTCGAGGCAGTCGTCGTCGCCGGCGACCACCCCGGGGTAGTTCATCATCTCGGCTAACCCGATGACCCACTTGTCGTGGAATAGCGGGCTGAGATCGAGTGCATCGAGTTCGCCGCCTGCAGTTTCAAACCGGGAGGCAGGGACACAGGAACTGGCCGTGATAAAGACATGGATCGGGCAGTGTTTGCTCGAGGAGAGGATGAAGCGGACCCCCTCAGCCCCGAGGACGTTGGCGATTTCGTGCGGGTCGGCAACAACGGCCGTGGTGCCACGGGCCGAGACGAGCCGGGCAAACTCATCGACGCCGAGCATCGACGATTCGATGTGAATATGGCCGTCAATAAACCCGGGACAGATGCAGCGGCCGCCCAGATCGACGTTTTCAAGGCCGTCGTAGTCCCCGATGCCGACGATCCGTTCGCCCACGATGGCCACATCGCCCTCATGGACTTCGTGCGACAGCACGTTAACGATGCGGCCACCTTTGAGAACCAGATCCGGTTGGGTGCGGCCGGCGGCAGCATCGATGTATTTCCTGAGTTGGGAGGGCATGGTCTTCTCGCTTCTGCTGAGCGGTGGCGTATCGTGACAACGTATCTCCAGCATACGATCAGCATCTGAGGTAGGGCAACCGGGATGCTGCTGTTCATGGCAGTCTGAGGCACAAACCTATGGAATTTGATCTTGTCGTATTGAACGGAACGCTTCACCAGGCCCACGGTTCGCAGCCGGGTGACATCGGCGTGCGCGACGGTGAGATTGTGGAAGTCGTGCCGGCAGGGATACTGGCTGGGCGATCGGCCGGTCGCGTTATCGAGGCAGCCGGCCTGGATGTGATCCCGGGGTGTATCGACCCGCATGTGCATCTGGATTTGAAGATCAGTGATGCGATTACGACCTGCGATGACTTCGAGTCAGGCTCGCGTGCGGCTGCGTGCGGCGGCATCACCACGCTGATCGACTTTGCCACCCCGGAGCCGGGCGAGACACTCCAGCAGGCCCACGATGCCTGGCTTGCTCGCGCCGACGGCAACAGTCTCGTCGATTATGCCTGGCACATGTGCCTTACCGATGATTCACATCTGCATCAGATTGATGAGATGCTGAGGCTGGGGATCCCGACGTTCAAGGAGTTCATGATATATGAGGAGCGGGGGTTGCGGAGCGATGACGGGAGGATACTGGAAACGTTGCGGATGATGAAGCAGTTGGGGGGGATGCTTTTATTACATGCAGAGTCGCCGGAAGTCCTGGATCATCTGGTTGCCACACGACATGACCGGGAACTGATGCAGCGCTACGGGGCACGATTGCATGCAATGACCCGGCCGGATTACGTGGAGGCCGAGGCAGTGCAGCGGGCCATCCTGTGGAGCGAGGTGACCGGCGGCCCGCTGTACCTGGTCCATCTGTCCACGGCCCGGTCAGCGGATCTGATCGAGGCAGCACGGAAGCGGGGAGTGCCCGTGACGGGTGAGACGTGCCCTCAGTATCTGGTACTGGATGACTCCGTGTTTGAGCGGGAGGAGGATGGGCATGTGTTTGCATCGTGCCCGCAGGTGAAAAAGCCGGGAGATTCGGAACGGCTGTGGGCAGCGCTCGAGGCAGCCGGATCAGCGCACGAAATCCTGAGCACGGTGGGGACGGACACGTGCAGTTTCACCCGTGCCCAGAAAGACACCTGGGGCGGGGACTTCACAAAGATCCCGATGGGGCTGCCGGGACTGGACACGATGGTGCCCATCATGTACACCCACGGCGTGCAGACCGGGCGCCTGACCATGAACCAGTTGGTGTCCTTGTGTTCGACGAACGCTGCCAATCTGATGGGCTTGGGTGATCGCAAGGGATCATTGCAGGCAGGGTATGATGCGGACATTGTGATCATCGACCCCGAACATAAGAAGGCTGTGGATTGGCGGTCGTTGCAGTCACGGTGCGATTGGTCGCCGTATCAGGGGATGGAGTTGGGTGGGTTCGCAAAGATGACGATTGCGCGTGGGCGGGTGGTGGTGGATGAGTACGAGGTGGTGGAGGAAGGTGAGGCGGTCGGGTGTGGGGAGTTTTTGAGGAGGAAAGGGAGGGGGTGAGGGAGGCTCAGTGCTCAGGGGAGTAGGTCAGGACGAGGAACGAGTCCTGACGGCGGATTCGCCCCGGCAGCGCCGGGGGCTAACTCACCGCATACGCCGACATGCGGATCAGTTTGTGGACAAAGGCAATCCGAAGTGACCCGCCCTGCAAGCCGTGTAAAATACACCGATTTCGAACGAAGTACGCACTGCACTACCGGGAGAATCCCTGACATGCCTTTCTATACGAAACTGGGCGAATTGCCCTCAAAACGCCATATCCAGTTCCGTCGACCCGATGGGGCCTTCTACTCCGAGGAGGTCTTCGGGACCGAGGGATTTGTCGGCCCGACGAGCACGATGTACCACATCAACCCGCCCACCCAGGTCAGCGGCTGGAAGTGCCTCTACCCGACCAAGCCAGAGTACGTCGAGGCCGATGTCATGCGCATGCGGCATCTCAAGACCATGAACCTGGCCCCACAAGGCGATCCCGTCACCGGCCGGAAAGTCCTGTTCGGCAACGCCGACTGCGAGTTTTCTGCGTGTGTCCCTGCTGAGCGGATGGACTACCACTTCAAGAACGCGATGGCTGATGAGTGCCTGTTCATCCACCATGGCACCGGCACCGTCTCCACCATGTTCGGCACGCTGCCGTTCCGCGAACACGATTTCATCGTGATCCCGAAGGGCACGATCTACCGCATCGAGTTCGACAAGCCGGCAGCCACCGACGCCCCGCCGCCACGCTTCATCTGCATGGAAAGCGTCAACGCCTCGCACATCCTGCCGCCGCCGCGGTATCTCTCGAAGAAGACCTCGCAGTTTCTCGAGCATGCGCCGTACTGCGAGCGTGACCTGCGCATCCCGCAGTTGCCGTTGACCTTTGACGAAGCCGGCGACTTTGAAGTGCGGATCAAAGCAGTGAACAATGTCCACAGTTACCAGTACCACTACCACCCGCTCGACATCGTGGGATGGGATGGGTGTTACTACCCGTACTGCTTCAACACCGACGACTTTTCGCCGATCGTCGGCAAGCACCACCTGCCGCCGCCGACGCACCAGGTGTTTGAGGCCCACAACTTCGTGATCTGTGCGTTCTGCCCGCGCATGCTCGACTTCCACCCGGAAGCGATCAAGGTGCCGTACAACCATTCGAACGTCGATTCTGACGAAGTGATGTACTACGTGGACAGTAAGTACACGGCCCGCAAGGGGACCGGCGAGGGCTCGATCACGCACCACCCGCAGGGCATCCCGCACGGCCCGCACCCCGGCACGGTCGAGTCGACACTCGACCAGACGTTCACCGAGGAACTCGTGGTGATGTGCGATACGTTCAAGCCGCTCTACCCGACGGCTGCGGCCATGCAACTGGACGATGCCGAGTACCCGGACAGCTGGCAGGGCGAGCATTTCCCACGGTCAAAGGGCGGTTCGTAATCACCCACAACTGACCGACCCGTTTCGTCGTTGATGCCGACACCGGCAGCCGGCCGACTATAGTGTGATAGTTGGCAAGGGTGTCACATGTCCAAACGCATCTCCCACAGTCTGCTCGATCCACTGATTACGCCGGCCGTCAAGCCGTTGTATCGGCTGCTGCATATCCCGCGCTGGATTCCACCGGAGGCGATCGTCGTCACCGGGCATCTCGTGGCAGTTGTCGCTGCCTTCGGCTTTGCGTACTCCACATCGAAGTGGTGGGGCGGATTGCTCGTGGCAGCCGGGGTAATCGGGAATCACCTGGCCGACATGGTGGACGGCACGCACGCCCGGACGACGAACCAGTGCCGCAACGGCGGGGAACTGCTGGACCACTTCACCGACCCGCTCTCATTTTGCTACTGGATTCTCGGGATGGCGATCTCGTGCGATCAGGTCTGGTTCGGCGTGGCCGGCATACTGGGCATCTATGCCACGGCAGTACTCACCAACATCCGCGCGAAAATGACGGGTGAGTTTACACTGGCCACACTCGGCCCGACCGAGTTCAAGTGTCTGCTGGCAGTGTACGGGCTGGTGCTGGCTGGTATGTGTAGTGGCATTGCCGGATTGGACCCAGCCTGGGCCACGCCCATGGCCACATGGTTCCTGCGCACGCTCGTCGTACTCGGCATCGCAGGGTTGGCAGTAAACCTGGTACGGTCCGTCATCGTTGTTAATAAGGTCGGCAGCGCACCGGATACGTCTGACTGGGAGATACGGAAGTAGGGGGGGAGGGCGGAGTCTCGTAGGTCAGGTTGAAACCTGACCTTGATGTGTGACTCAACCTGGAGGGGAGGGTTGTGTAAGAAGGGTATTGCCGAGAGGCACCCCTCCAAGTCAATCCGTGTAATAAGGTCAGGTTTCAACCTGACCTACATCGGAATCTCCCCACTCACAAATCGAATCGACATAGGCTGCCGAGCCGTCGCGGAGCCAGGGGTCGAGTTGGGCGTGGTCTTTGAGTTGTTGGCCGCGGAATCGGGAGACGAGTGCGTAAGTGCAGGCAATGTCAGGGCATGCAGACATGTCCGTCCAGAGTTTCTCGAACTGGCACACCGGATAGATATCCTCCTGGGCATGCCCCCAGCGCTTCTTGACATCCTTCAATGTCACATACGTCGGCATGCGCTGAGCGAATGCGCGAACGGCCTCCTGAACCGTCGGACTCCCTGCCAGCACCTCATCCCGACCCACACCAAACGCTGCAAGTAGTTGGTCAATGTCGATCCAGACGGTGGCCGAATTGTAATATGACAGTTTGTATTCATCGTCGTCGGTCGGCAACGCCAGGCCCTCGACCATCCGCAGGTTGCCATCAATACGAGCCAGCCCGCCGCCACGATCCTCGATACGACGCGTGATGACTTCATAGGTTAAACAGGAACCGCTTTGTGCATGAAGCCCAAGCAAGGCCGGATCGACATCTGCCCCGACGGTATCGATGTTATGAAGCATGAGGTATTGCAGGTTCGGATACTGCTGCATGAGTGATGCCAGCACGCCGTTGACGAGCATGTTCGGCACCGGATACCAATGCCCGGTCGGGTGCAGACACTGCAACGGCAGGTTGTCCGTGTAGTCGCTCGCCTCACCCATCGACTTGGCCCACGCAATCAGGGCTGCGTTCAAGCTCTCTCGAACTTTTTGCTGACGATCATCAAGGATCTGTTGCCGGGTCTGTTCCCACGCAAAGCGCAGGTCTCGCTCGGTTGGGATCATTCGCAGGCCGACGGGCGTGCCTTTCGACAGCAAAAGAGTGTGATCCTGAAACTTCGCGTTCAGCGACTCGATAGCCCCGCGCAAAGGCTCATATGTCAGATAGCCCGATGTAATAACGTGCGGCAGGGGAGCGGTGCCGACTGTCTGCCCGATGTGACGACTCTTGGCAAGATGAATGTCAATAAACGAGCGGAAGCGGCCACCGAGTTTAACAAAGGGGTCGAGCGCCTTCACCACGCCGGCCCCGCCGGTCCAGCGGCTCCCAACCCCGCCGGCCATGCTCACCACGGCAACGGCCTCTTCCCGCAGGAGATCGATCCCGACCTGACGATGCCTGTCTACATGATGACCGCCACGCATGTCGACGACGTCGCTCGGCCTCGCATCCTCAATCACCGTATCTGCAGGACGTCGATTCTGTGCCAGGCCGATGACACCGGCCTTCAAATCGGATCGAATCTGTTCGTGCACCTTGCGATCGAAGCCCCATGTATCCAGGAGTCTGCCTAACTGTTTCGCATCTGCCGGTTCGGCCGTCGGAGCCGATGCTGATGTGGCTGCGAACTGCCTGTTCGAGCCATCAGTTTCAATCCTGTTTAACGCTGCCACTGAGCCGACTTCATTGATGGAAAAGTCGTAGACCACAGGGTCCATGGCAAACGGCAGCGCGTGATGCAGGTCATGTTTAACCTCACGCATCATCTGTTGCATGTAGTCCTTTGCAGCCGGCTGGATGGCGGGGTCGAAGATGAAGCCCATCCCACCGCCTGACAACCCGCCGAGCATCCAGAAGCCCCAGAACTGAGAGCCGAAGCGTGCGCCGGCATTGGCAATCAACCGTTCCGTGTACTCGTTGGTCACCCAGGGAATGATGCGATTCAACGGATCAAGGAAGTTGTGGGTGGTCAGGTTGCCGAGCCTCTTGATATCACCGGTCCTCAGTGACTCCAGAATGCCATCAAACGTCTGCGCTGCGTCGGCGCGGGCCTGCCATTCCTCAGGCAGTCGCAAGAGGTATTTCTCGGTGACGAGTTCAAGAATCGGCCCGACGTCCTGTGCCATCCCGCCGTAGACCAGGACGAGGCTGGATTGCAATGCGTGTCGCGCTTCTTGAGAAATGTCATCCTTCAGAATCGTGTGATTCGGCAGGAGTCGCCCGCGACTGATGCCATATTCCGGATCCCCCTGCGTTGCTTCGCACCCTTCGATCAGTTTGATATCCGGCCACAGTCCGCCTGAGTCCTGCCAGCCGCCGCCGGACCCACCGAGCCATTCGCCGAGGATCGCACGGGCTGCAACGAGCCGGCGATCCGGCTCAGCCAACGGCCCTTCCAGTGCATCAATCTGCCCCGTTGCGCGCATGCACAGCGAGATGAGAGACGCAAGCAGATTTGTCGATACAGCGAGTCTCGACCCGCGCGGAATGTTGTTCACCTGACTGACGATCTCAATGCCGCACGGCCGACATGACGAGTCAGCCTTGTCTGTGGGCAGTATCTGAGCGAGCACGTCCTCGATCCCGTATGCGGTTCCCTCCAGGCTCGGCGGGATGAGGCCGGCTGCAATGACGGCTGCCTTCAACAGCCCGAGATAATCGCGGGCAAAGTCAAAGACTTCACTGACCGTCTCGATCTCAGCCTCAGCCTGCAGGTCAACACTCACCAGGCGCAAGACCGGTTTGTCAATCAGCCGAAAGGTCGTTTCAATGGGCGGACGAGGGGAAGAATCTCGGCCGCGCACGCCGAGGTCAACGGAGACGTTGAGAACCCGAGCACCCTCTGGGTAATCCATGCCGAGAAAGAAGATGTCACTCCAGCCACTGTGCGACAGATCCATCCGGACCGGGGTCCGCTCGACAAGGGAAGCGCCGGCATCCATCAACTCAGGTCTGATCTTCAACAGATGATCAGCCGGCGACGCCACCTGGAACATCCATTGGTTCCCTGCAGAGTGACGAACACTGTGTCGAACCTGGTCTGCCAGCGTTTGGAAGCCGAGTTTGTGATAGGCCTCTGCCAATGCACTGCTGAGCGCATCACTCGGGCCGACTCGTTCCCATTCTGCCTGAAAGCAGTCGATGGCTTCGGCAAATCGGCGATCAAAGACGAGTTCAACCCCCTCGACCGGGATCAGGTGATGGCTGCAGCCGCTGTGCTGCGGCAGGTAGTAGCGGTGGATCGCATACAGGAAGAAGAGCGCGCGCACGCGCTCGTACAGGTTATCGCATGAGCGGCGAAACGTGTCCAGATGTTCAATTGCGTCCAGGAGGGCTTCCTGATCGGCATGAGTGCAATACTCGTCGAGACTCCTATCCCTGACGAGCTTGTCCGGCGAGGTGATGATGTCAATCAGTGGATGGCTCAACGGCTGCTTTGCCTCGCGATCACTCGAGTGCCTGTGTCGGGTGGTTACTGGGCGAGTGTATCGGCTTGCCGCATGAGAATCACACCGGGCCGAGGCACCATCCCTGGCGGGAGATCGGTGGTGACAGAGGGATCTGAGCCGGTTTGCTCACTGTGCAGGAAGGCGCAGTAGGGAAGATATCAGCAGTCCATTGGCACCCTGCTGTGGCTGTTTCCATCAGGTTATCGGAGCATACGGAGACATCGTGAGACCCCCGGTTTCCGGGGCGAGGCTCGCCAGGATCACAGGTACGGTCCGGTTTGAGTATATTGCACGCTGTTTGTGGCTTTTTTACTGATATGGGGTGGTTCGTGTTTGAAGTCTGCCTGATTCCCATTAATATGGTCTCTGAAGTACCATCTCTCACGCGGCAACACGAACACGCATACGAACACGACCGAGTCCCAACGTACAGACCGATCGAGCTGGACGGGGTGTCAGATGAACCGGCCACAGCGGGCGCATAATACGATTCAGACGCGCCAGGGCGGGTTCACCTTGCTGGAAGTGCTTGTTACAGTTGCAATTACCATTGTTCTTATTGCACTCTTGCTCCCGGCACTCGTGTCAGTTCGGAGTCGCTCGCGGGCTTTCAATTGCCAGATGAACCTCCGGAGTGTGTGTTTCGACTTCGAGGCATTTGCCAGCCCGGTGGTGATGATGGATCGCGGTGACGACGAAACAGCCCCTGGGTTGTCAAGAGATCAGTTCCGATTAGAGACTTTTTTGGAGTCTCAGTACCAGATTCATGAGTTCTGGAGCAGGCCGAGTTCTCGGATGGTCATGTCGACCCGAGAGCTTGGCGTGATGGCGTGCCCGGAAGTCAACGAAACGGTGCAGTTGCAGTCAGATACGGCTTGCCGGGATGGGGCAGTGACTCCTCCGCAGGCTGTGTCTTATTCGATGAATCTGCGGCTGGACCGGGCAGAAGATACGGTTAATGGCATATGGGTGACCCGACCGGTGCGGCTGGACGATTTGGTGCTTCAGGTACCATCTCTCCCGCTGGTCTGGGACACGGATGGGGCCGTCGCGGCTGAGCGGAGCATTACGGCGCACTATTCTGCGCCGCCGGGCGACGCGGCTGCACCGTATGGGCGGGGGCGGGAGTGGTTCCCAGCAATTGGCCGGCACGGCCAACTCCAGGTGGGTTTTGTCAGTGGGGAGGTACTGGCGGCAACCGAGCCTTTAGAGCAGGCAAGTTGGCAGTGGACATATAACCCATGATGGCAGCTGGATAATGAGATGAGCAGTCATTCCGAATAGGCGAGCGGTCATGAGTCTGATGGCAAAGTTGACCGTGTTGTCCTCATTGCTTGTGATGGTCGCCGTCATGAGCGTTGGGGTGCCATCGTGGGCGGTAGCACAAACCGACCGCGACATCCTCGGTGCGCAGTCACTTTTGATGTCCTATCTGGGTACGTTGGACCGGATACAAAGCGGCTTTCGGGTTGAAATGGGGGGACTTGCAAGCGGATCGATCGGGGCTGCCGATCGCGACCGGTTTGCACAACACAGCGAACAGGTGCAGTTAGCCGTGCGAACATTGGAACAGTCGCCGGCATTTCGCCGGTTTGCCGGGACGGGTCTCGTGGGGGTTCTGACACGGCACTTGCAGATGACCAGAGATCGTTTTGATGAGGCAGTCGAGCAGCTGGGACAGGAAGAATCCGGCGAACTCGTCAATGCTGCGCAGGAGCAATATGCCAAACTGGAGGTCGTCCTCGATCTGATCCGGGAGCAACTCAACGAGGATCTGTACGTGGCCATCAGGCACAGCCATGACAGCAAGACCGTTGTCAATCGGGTTTTTCTCGCCTCGTTTCTGTCTGCCTCACTGGTGTGTGCCCTGGCACTGCTTCTCCTGAGACGGTGGATTCTCGTGCCGGTTCTTGCGTTGCGACAAGCCGCGCGAGAGATTTCGTTGGGGAATCTTGAGTATCGGATCCCCGTGACTGGACGCGACGAGCTTGGGGCTTTGTCACAGGAAGTGAACCAGATGGCAGCGACGATTGCCAAAATGCAGGCCGAAGCAGTGGTGCAGGAGCGGTTTTCAACCCTCGGTCAGATTACGCGCACGCTGGCTCACAATCTGCGCAATCCTCTGGCCGGGATCAGGAGCATCGCCGAGGCCACCCGACTCGAACTGGATCAGGAATCACAGTTCTACGAGGATCAAACGCTGATCATTCAAACTGTGGATCGGTTTGAGCGCTGGCTCAATGAACTCTTGCGGTCGTCGACTCCGGTTTCGCTGGAGACGAGAATGGAGTCACCTGCGGCGGTCCTGGCCGGCGTTCGCGAAGCACACCTGCCGATGGCCAAGGCCAAGTCAGTTGATCTGGAGTTGGACGTCAGTGATGCTCCGGAGCAGGCGTCGTTTGATGCAGCGCATATCGAACAGGCACTGGTTGCATTGACGACAAACGCGCTTGAGGCCGTGGCCGAAGGTGGCACCGTGCATATCGGGGCCGAACATATTGCTCAAAACGGTTGGTGGCGCGTCACGGTCTCGGACTCGGGCCCGGGGCTTGAGCCGGAGGTGGCCAAGCACGTATTTCGGCCGTACTTTACGACAAAGGCACACGGAACCGGCTGTGGTCTGGCTCTTGTCAGCAATGTCGTGCAGGCGCATCAGGGGCGAGTCGATGTCGGTCGATCAGAGCGACTTGGCGGTGCGGAATTCAGACTGGAACTCCCGGTCGCCCACCGGAGTGAATTGGACGGGGAGCAACGCGACTGATGGCACGCATCATCGTACTTGACGACGAACTGCTGCTTCGGCGATCGATTCGGCGCGCGCTGGAGAAGGTCGGCCATCGCGTGTTTGAGGCCGAGCACATCGAGCCTGCGCTCAGAACCGCACGTGATCAGGAAGTGGATGTGGTCATCACCGACCTGCACCTCGGCTCAGAGAACGGTCTGGACTTCGTCAGAGCGCTGCGTGATCGAGGATTCGACGGCGGCATTATTATCATGACGGCTTACGCCACGGTCGAGAGTGCCGTGGACGGGATGCGGCAGGGGGCAGATGAGTACCTCCAGAAACCGTTGTCACTTGAGGAACTCCTTCTGCTGGTCGAACGCACACTGGACCATCGTCGCATGCGTGGCCGACTCAGCGTATACGAGCAGGTCGAGCGATATGCGCGACTGGAAAACGAACTCACCGGGTCGAGTCGTGCGTGGCTGGAAACCCTTGAGACTGCCGAACGAATGGCGGCACGGGCTGCGATGTCTGAGACGGGTGCCGTGACGTTACTGCTCACCGGCGAAACGGGCACCGGCAAGGGGAGTCTGGCCCGGCACATCCACCATTGCATTCGGGCTGGAAGCGGCCCGCTGGTCCAGATCCGATGCTACGCCCTGCCTGCCAGTACGATCGATAATGAGTTGTTCGGCCGAGACGGCAGTGCCTACATGGGATCCGAGCCGTTGCGCCAGGGGCTCTTCGAAACATCGCGAGGCGGAACCTTCTTTCTGGACGGCATTGCTGAACTGTCGCTGCCCCTGCAATCGAAACTTCTGGCAGTCATCGAACGGGCCCAGGACACGCCGACACAGCCGTCAGATGATCCAAAGAGCAGGGCGGATTCGTCAAGTATGCTACTGATTGCCTCAGCATCAACGGACCTTGCAGAGAAGGTGCAGTGCGGGGCATTCCGAGAGGACTTGTTCTACCGACTCAATGTCATGTCCCTGCAACTGCCGCCCCTGCGCGACCGGGAAGGGGATGCACTCCTGCTGGCCGAGACGTTTTGCAGCCGCTACGGAAAAGAAGTCGGCCGGCCTGACCTCACGATCGCTGCCGACGCGAAGGCTGCGATCGAGAACCACTCCTGGCCCGGGAATATTCGAGAGTTGGCCAACGCTATTCAACGGGCGGCACTGATGGCTCGGGACACTGCGATCACAGCATCCGACCTCGGAATCAGCCCCGGTTCAAGGCCCACTGTGATCAGTGCTTCGGGCGAGGCCGATAACGGAGGCTTCGGCAAGGCAAAGGAAAAGAACCTGAAGGTGTCATCGAAGAATCGTGTGACATTTGACTTTTCGAGTGGTCCCATCCACCTTGAAGAGATGGAGAAGAATCTGCTGCGGTCAGCACTCGTACAGGCTCGCGGGAACGTGACGCAGGCTGCGAAGCTGGTCGGGATGACGCGAAGTGCCATGCGGTACCGCATTGAACGCCATCAACTTGATGAGCAGATCATGGAGAAGCAATCATCATGAGCGTGCGCCGCCTCACATTCTGCAGCCTGACAGCATGGCCCGTCATGTTCGGCGTGGTGATGACGGCCGCTGCTGATGACCCCGTAATCCATCGGGATAGCCAGGGTGACGCGGTGTTTCGGCGTACCGACTTCCTCGCCGACGGCGACCTGAATCCGTTGACGATCGCACCGGACATTCGTGAAGTCCGGTATGGTTTCTGGAACACGAATACGCCACTCACCGATCCCTACAAGGGGCGATGGACTGAGGACGATGACGCCGGCATCTGGAGGCTCGATCTCCTGTTCGATGGACTCGTTCAGCCTCCAGGCCCCATCGGACTCAGCGGCCCGACATATGACCCCTTCCAATACGGTCCCAGCCCGGTCTACGGCTACCTTGAACTTGATCTTGACGATGAACTGGAGACCGGCGGCGAAGTTGAGAATGTCGCCAATCGGTACATGGGCAACGTAGCCAGGTTCGGTAGTCGCCCACGCGGCGTTCTTGGTCAGTCAATCGCGTTCATCGGCTCCGATCTGGATGGAGAACTCTTGACCCCGCCGTATGTCGAACGCTCAGGCGAGGAAGTCCACTTCTCACTGTGCGGGTGCCAGGACTACCAGGTGACGCAGACGTTCGGCGATCCATCGCCTGATACCTTTGACGAGGGTGATGTCTGGCTCCTGGAAGGCCGGTTCCTGCACCGATCACACGTCTTTACGCCGTACAGTTTCGCCTTCGGGGGAAGCAGTTCCGGCGAGTATGACCCACTCATCGAACTTCGGATCGAACATGATTTCCAGTCTGACGTGACCATGCTCTCGATCGTCTGCGCAGCAACCCCTGAGGGGGCCGCCCTGCTGACCGGTGAGCCTCAGCAGGCGCTGGACCTGGATGCCTCAAATCATGTGAGTCTGCTCGAGTTCCTGTTTGACATGCAGTTCACCGCACAGTTTGGGAGCGATCCCGGCCCCGGCACGTCATTCGACCTCGTTCGCGCGTGGGCAGACGGCGACCACGATGACCTGTACGATTTCTTTGAGGTCGAAGACTGGGAAGTGAATGCACTTTTCGGCACGGCGTATCTTGAGCAGGATCCGATCGCGCACTATGTCTGGACTGACGTTGGGTTCGGGTTGCAGTTCGGCGATGTCACCGGGGACGGAGAAGTCACGAAAGCAGACCAGAACGCCATCATGAATGCTGTGCGCCATGCCGATGGCCGCGGCCCCGACACGGATCGACTCGCCAATGGGCAAGTCGTACTGGACGCATTCGGCCTGAACTTTGCGCTCTACGACCTCACCTATACCGGGGCCGTCAATGCCATCGATCTGGAAGCGATCGGGTATGACAAACCCGGCGACATCAATCTGGATCGACAGGTCACGTATGCTGATCTGAGAATGGCCGACGACATGCGCGGATCCATCGCGGGCGATGTCATCTTCAATCCCGCTGCCGACATGGACAACAACGGGATCATCAGCAAAGCAGACCTCCAGATCATTTATCAGATCATTAAGGACAACTAGGTCCCGTGTGCACTGAGCCGCGTTGAGGACACCCCTCAAGAGGGGGCTATTCATCAGTCACCCAACGCTGCTTCCCGGTTTCTTGCCGGGCGCACTGTGCCTGCGGCGATTGCTGATAACAGCCATCTCGGTGCTTATTTAACCCATCTGCATTCGCAGACGAGTATCGACGAACCCCCACAATGTTTCCCGTTGACCGCCCTGCCAGGGGTGTGGTACACATAGGGCCACACGACCGCTGTGTGGGCTTTTTCGTTGCTTGCAAGCGGCCATTCGATAGAAGCGGCTCAACTCACAGAACTGGCACCCGTGACTCGTCACCATGATGATGGACCAAAGCACATCCCGAACCGGCCTCAGCCGCTTCCGCCACTGGTGGACGCTGTGTGTTCGTTCGGCCCCCTATGCGCGGCCACATATGAGCGTCCTGATCTACGGGATTTGCTTTGCACTCTGTGTCGTGGCCGTTCGCATCGCCCTGCCCTGGCCGCTCAAGTGGGTCCTCAAGCCGTGGCTTGCATCGGGGACGACGACCGCCGCTATTCACGTCCCGGCCAACGAAGGCACCGGTGGCGACGTTTGGGCATCCTGGTGCGACCAGCTGGGCGTCAGCCCGGTCCTGGCCGCGGCCATGCTGTTCCTGGCGATGATCATCACGCTCGGATTTGTTGATCATCGTGAGCGTCTCTCCATTGCCCGTTTCGCGATCGGGTTCGTGCATCACCTACGCAGCGGTGCGGTTCATGCTGCCATGCGTTTGGATCGAGGCGGCCTCGTGAACGAGGGCGTTGAGAGTGGTGACTTGATTGCCCGGTTGATCGGTGACACGGCACGAATCAAGACCGGCATGAAAGGCTTTCTCGTTCATGTCGCCACCAACGGGATCATGTTCATCGGCGTCAGCTGCGTCCTGCTCATGATGGATCTGCAACTCGGGGCACTCTTTGCGGCGTCCGGTGTTGCCATCTTGATCATTACCTACTGCGGTGCATCGCTGATATACAACCGGGCGGCTCGTTACCGTGTCAAGGAAGGCCAGTTGGCCAACACGATCCATCTGGCTGATTCAGGTGAGGCGGATACGGCCTACTTTCGTGAGACGAGTGAGTCGAGTGCTGTGCACGAGGCTGCCATCACCAAGGCCCAGGGAACGACCACGTGGATTGCCCATGCGGTGTTCGGGATCGCCGTCGTCTCCTGTCTGTGGGTCGGCGTTCGCGGCGTCTCGGCCGGTCGCATTGAGCCGGAGCATGTCGTTCTATTCATCTTCTATGCTGTGATGATGCGAGGCCCGATGGTTCAATTGGCCCGCCAGGGTGCCAGAACCGGCAAGATCTTCGCCTGCCTGGACCGAGTGCTTGAGATTGCCGAGGGCGATGAGGACGACCAGGAAACTGAGGTGCAGCCACTGTCGCCACTGAGCCAGGGGCTCGTATTGCACGGTGTGACCGTCCGTGGTGTCGGACGCTATGCCAAGTGGAGACGTCTGCGCAATGTGTCGCTCATCATTCCAGCAGGTCAGCGAGTTGCTCTACTCGGTGACCATGGCTCGGGCAAGACGACACTCTTACAACTGATTACAGGCCCACTCGCGCCGACGGAAGGCGCGCTGCTTTGGGATGATGTCGATCTCAGCACCGTGTCGACAGCCAGACGGCAGCGGCAGGTTTCAATCGTCGGGCAAACGCCCAGTTGGTCACCGCTCCGCATTTCCGAACTGCTGAGAACGAATGAGTTGTCACCGGATGATGAGCGGCTCGCGGCGATCCTCAAGGTAACCCGTGCTGCTTCCTTGCTCAAGAGGCTCCCCAAAGGGCTTGACACCAAGATCGCTTCGACCCATCTATCCCCCGGGCAACGCAAGATCCTGGCGACGGCCCGCGAGTTAGTTCAGCCGGCCAGTGTCCGTCTTGGCGACGACATCCCTGGCGGTATGCCGCGACGCGAGGCACGCCGACTGGTGAAGGCCATGCTGAACGTCGCCGACGAGGAGGCAGCCACGCTGGTCATGGCCTTTACCAGGCCAATCTGCCTGAGTCGCTTTGACCGCGTCGTCGGCTTGCGGAAGGGGCGGATCGTCTTTGACGGGAGCCCGGCAGAGTGGCGCCAGGCAGTCCGCGGCTCAAAGACTCCTGTCAATCAGGTTGTCCAGCCGGCTCAGTTGCCAAACAAATCAACACGTAGTTCCACTGACACCGGTCAACGGCCCAGGACGGCCGGTGTCCGCTAAGACAACAAGGGATGTGCGAAATGCCAGATCGTGATGTACAGGCAGTGATTCTCGCAGCGGGACGAGGGACTCGACTTGGCTCGATCCTCAATGGGAAGCCCAAGTGCATGTTGGAAGTGGGGGGCCGCACGCTCATTCAACATCAGATCCATGCGCTGACCAGACTCGGCATTACCCGGATCGGCGTGGTGGTTGGTCATGGGGCCGAATACGTCCGTGAGCACCTCGGCGATTCGTGCCACTACATTGAGAATGAGATCTATGCCGAGACGAATAGTCTCTATTCACTGTGGCTGACGCGCGAGTGGGTGGATTCCCCCTTCGTGCTCATGAACAGTGACGTCCTGGCTCACCCAGAGATCATCGCTCGCGTTGCGAGTGTGTCATCCTCGGTCTTGGCCTATGACTCGACCTCGGGCGACGAGGACGAACATATGAAGATCAGTCTGTCTTCAGGTCGTGTGAGCGGCCTCAGCAAGACCATGAGGCAGGATGCAGTCAGCGGGGAGAACGTCGGGATCCTCAAGTTTGGGAAGGATGCCATTGCGCCGCTCATGGATGCTGCAGAGCAGATTGTGACGGCCGGCAACGTGACGTGCTGGGCCCCGGCTGCTGTTGATGCTATTGCCAAGACGAACCACATCTCGGCAGTCGACATCTCGGATCTGTGCTGGGTTGAGATTGATTACCCAGAGGATCTCGACAAGGCAACGAGTGAAGTATGGCCGACGATCAGCGACGAGCACGTGCGTCAAGGAGGGCACATTCGTGTCGTCTCGAACGGATCGGGCCATCCGGCCCCCCAGACAGTCGTCAGGAGCAACGGGCACCCCATCAAGGGCAAGGCGAAGTCGTTGCTTGCCCGGCTGATCAAGCAGAGAACGGCCGCGGTGCCATCGCAAGCCACTTCGGCATGAGGACGTATCAGCGTCGGACGATTCGACGATGACTGCGAGCGCAGAACCCCACACGAGCCATCCGGATTTCGAACCCTATGCAGTCTGAAACACAGCCAACACGAGTCCTGTTTACCGGCTACGCACCAGTCCATTTTGCGTGCTTTGGGCCGCTCTATCAACGGCTGCGCGCCCTCGGCTCCTCTGTCCGGATCACGTTGTCCGGCGGACTCCGCTCTCGGGAGAGCCGGAGTGAGGCATACCAGTATGACGAGCAGGCTCTGTATAACCAGTTTGCCGGGCAGATCGACTTGGACCATGTGCAGCCGGTCGATGCGATTCGTGATGAGTCGTATGACGTGCTCTTTGCCGCGAATACGAAGATGATCATGCCGAAGCATGTGAGTTGCCGAGTGCAGATCTTTCACGGCATCTCATTCCGCAACAAGGCAGTGCGTGGTGACAATGCGGGTGCAGATGCGTACTTCCTCGTCGGGCCGTATATGAAGCATCGCTTTGCTGAGGCAGGGCATCTTGCTGCTGATGACCCGCGTGCCCTCCACATCGGATTCATGAAAACGGATCGGCTGGTGGACGGCACCCTCGATCGTCGCGACGTGCTGGAACGCTACGGCTTCACCGGTGAGCGTCCCGTGGTGCTCTATGCACCGACCGGGCAGCGCCACAACTCGCTCGAAACAATGGGTGAGGACGTAATCCGAGCGTTGACGGAGCGCAATCAGGTAGATCTGCTGATCAAGCCTCATGATCACCCGAAGAACAAGAAGATCAACTGGCCCGAGCGTCTGGCTGCAATCGAGACTGGGCACACACGGCTGGCTCGTGATGCCGATGTGATCCCGCTGCTTCACGCTGCTGACCTGCTGATCACGGATGCTTCGAGCGTTTCGAGTGAGTACGCACTGCTGGACCGCCCCATCGTGTTCCTTGATGTACCGAAACTGATTAAGCGGGCGCTCGCAGCGAATGATGCCATGGTCGATCTCCAGACATGGGGGCGCCGATGTGGGATGGTCGTTGAGCAGCCGGCTGACGTTGTTCAGACCGTCGAGCAAGCGCTTATTGACCAGGGCGAGTGTTCTGACGTTCGACATGCCATGACTGCTGACCTGTTTTATAACCCCGGTCGAGCAACACAGGCAGCGATGGACTGGTTCAAGAAGGATCGACCTGCGGTCAGCGTAAAGACGGCCGGGAATGAAGATGAACATGTGATTGAGGGTGAGGACTCGGTGTGTGCGAACGAGTCCTCGCCGGCCGGGCAGTCGGTTGAATCTCGTCGGGCGGCTGTGTAGCCACTTATGAACAGGATGATGTAGCAACCGAAGTTGCCAATATGAAATGTTCCCCAACAGATAGAGGAGATTGGGAGATGCAAAAGAGACATGCAGTGGGACTTGGACCGGTGTTTGCAGCGTTGCTTGGAACACACTTGTGTCTTGGCGGGGCTGCGGCACTTGCCCAGAACTACAACGTGATTCACCTTGGGACGGTCGGCGGCAACGATTCCGAGTCGCGCGGCCTGAACGAGAACGGACAGGTCGTCGGCTGGAGCGATGACGTCAACGGCACGGATCATGCGTTCTACTGGGACGGCACACTGATGACCGACCTCGGTACACTCGGGGGACGTGAGAGCAATGCACGCGACATTAACAATCAGGGCGTGATTTGCGGTCGTGCAGATATCGACTACTGGTTCCAGCATGCAACACGCTGGGTGGGCGGGAGTATTGAGGACCTCGGGACGCTCGGGGGACAGGAAAGTTCAGCCTACAACATCAACGAAGCCGGGCAGATTGTCGGCTGGGCTGACATCGAGAGCGGGGCAGTGCGTGCCTTTCTGTGGGAGAACGGCGTCATGAATGATCTGGGCACGCTCGGCGGCGTCTCCAGTTGGGCTCATGGTCTAAACGCGCAAGGTGACGTCGCAGGGTACAGTTACATTCCGGGTGGTGTGAAGCATGCGTATCTCTATTCGGGTGGTGCGATGACTGATCTTGGGACACTTGGGGGGCCGACCAGCCGTGCCTTCAGCGTCAATGACAACGGCGTCGTTGTCGGTGAGAGCGATACGGCAGCCGGCCCGTCTCACGCGTGTATGTGGGACAACGGAGTCGTGACCGATCTGGGCACGGTCGGCGGGCCCCGCAGCCAGGCATGGCACGTGAACAACCTGAATCAAGTCGTTGGCTGGGCTGAGAATGATGCCGGCTCCAACAGGGCGTTTCTGTGGGAGAACGGTGTTATGTACATGCTCAACGATTACATTGACCAGAACTCCGGCTGGAACCTCAAAGAGGCGTATTCGATCAGCGATGCCGGTTTCATTTCCGGTCGAGGCACATACAACGGCAACACGCGCGCCTTCCTCCTGGTGCCGACAGGAATCAGTTTCCTGACGCTGGGCGGGCCGGATCCGGGCCTGAGCAATGCGGACAACACGTTCACCGTTGATGGGGCCACTCCGGGGGCCGAGCAGGTGTTCCTGTATGGGCTGAAGACAGGCAGCACCGAGGTCCCTGGGTGTCAGGGCGTGTTCCTGTCCTTGAACAAGCCCAAGGAGATTGCCCGGGCGGTTGCTGATGCAGGCGGCCACGCTGAGGCCGTCGTGTTTGTCCCTCGTCAAGGAAGTGGACTCAAGGTGTACTTCCAGACGTATGAGGCGGCCACGTGCCGAACCTCGAATGTTGTGACCCACCTCTTCCCCTAACTAGGGGAACGCCCACTGCAGGCGGGGCCGTGCGACAGCACGGTTCCCGCCGTTTCATCAAACGCATCGGTTGCCGCTCGCACCGCCGGTGGTGAGCTCGAGCAAGACCGAGTCCAGTCAAGAGAGACAGATCATGCACTCATCCTCACGAGAGCCAGTCCACACCGTGCCCGTTCGGCACCGTGGCGCCGCAGAACGTGGTCGCGGGTTCACACTGATTGAACTTCTCGTCGTGATTTCGATCATCTCGCTGCTGATTGCCATTTTGCTGCCGGCATTGTCGCAGGCACGGAAGAGCGCGCGCGCTGCGACGTGCACGTCACAACTCAGACAGTTCGGCGTCGCATTCAATACATATGTACTTGACTACGATGCGCTGCCGCATGAAGATGACGGCAATCCGGATGTAATCTGTTGGTATGATGCACTCGACCCGTATCTTGGTATCAAGAAGGAGAGGGATGAGCAAGTCCTGCATCAGGTTACAGATATCAAACTGTGTCCTGAAGTGGACACCTCGGCGCCGGCGTACTATAAGAGTTATCGTTTCAACAGCGGCCTGGAGTCGAATAGCCTCCCATTCCTGAAGTTAGAAAAGATATGGGCGACTGACAGAACGGTCATACTGTTTGATGCTGAATATAAGGGGACGGGAGTGTCCTTCAAGGGTCGTGAGAAAAAGGTACACTATCGGCATCCGGGTGGTGCGAATATGCTTCTTGCTGATTGGCATGTCGGCAACTTCGACAAGGATGAGGCCGGCAAGTTGATTTGGAAGCAGAAGGATCCGAAGTAACCATGCTCTCTCTTCCGTTGTGGCGTCGGCGGGCGTGTCCAGGAGTCTTCCGACTCGGTTGAGACGTGCCCGGCCGTCGGCGCACGATACCGAGACCCACCTCTTCCCCTCTTGTAGGGGAAACGCCCACTGCGGGCGGCGCCGGCCGGAAGCGGCCGGCGTCGTCGTTTAATGAACGGTGTTGCATGGGCCTGCGGGTGTGGGAGCAAGTCGCTGATTGGTGACGGCTGGATGTGTTGCGGTCCGTGCGTGCTCTTGTGTCAACATGAGATCGTTCAGGTACATTCGGGACATATGGGGTATTGCAAAAATACAACGAACCTCGCCGCAGGGTGCGACGAGGTCCGGTTGCTGCTTCAGTCTCAGATACAGTCGGGCACACACAACTCAGGCTGTGTGCTCAGACTGCTGATGTTAGCATGGGTTGAACGTGATTGCCGTCACCGCAGAGTCGCAGATCTTGCCATCTGCTCCCACCGTGACAGCGTAGAGATACACGGTCTTCCCGCCTGCAGCGCAGGGAACCTTGACCGAGTTGCAGTACGTGTCGCCGACAAACTTCCCGATACCAATCTGGTCTTTGAAGCTGGAGCCGAGGCAGATCTGGCCACACTGGACCGCACTGCCGCCCTGGCCGCGACAATCATCCCAACAGGCAACAAAGCCGTCGAACGCAGTCGGGTCAAAGGAGTAGAAGATGCCGACCTGACGGCCGTCAATCCCGCCGGTGGCGCAGAACTCAATGGTCCCGCCGGCGTTATTGTTGTCCCAGGTGACATCGAGGCACGGGCCGCTGTCGCCGAGATACTCGACGGACATGTCGTCGTAGTACACGCTGCTGACAGCGTCATATGCAAACAGGTCGCAGGCTGCGAGCTGCAGAATCCCGCCACCGTTCATGGATCCGGTCCAACTCAGGTTGTCGATGAGCAGGGTGTTACCGTACCAGATCGAGTGGGTATCCAGGAAGAGGTCAACCTCAACCGTGATCGGAACCCACTCATCGTAGATGATCGGCGCGGAGGCCACATCGAAGTCGGCGATGACGGTGTCGGTGTCAGGATCCCAGTGCAACTGGACGCGCCAGTCATAGTTGGGGGCCCATTCGCTGAGCAGAATGAAGTACGTATCATTCACAGCATCAAGGCCTGTGGCCACGTAGGTGTTGGCGGTCACGCGCCACCGGCCTTCGGTCATCACCAGGCCTTCGTCGATCCATGGATACACCGTATCCGAGGCGGCGACGACGTCGAGGGAGTTTGTCCCTGACAATGCCTGTGCATCAGTCACAAGGCTATCCCACGCGGGCGTGCCATCCCAAGTCGTCCAGCCGCCCTGTCCCAGGATGCCACTGCCGACAGCATATGACTCGAAATCGTCCGACCACATCACTTGGCCGCTGGCGGCCGCTGTCAGTCCTGCAACCGCGGTCGTGCAGGCAATTGCTTTCAGAAAATTCATCATGGTCTCCTTCTAACTCTGTTTAAAGAAACGGTACAAAAGACAGTGGGTATGAGTGAGTCACACAGTCATGGTCCAACTCACGCATTGATCATGTATCAGGATAAACCGGGGGATTGTGCAACTCCCTTCAAGTCCCCGGTGCTGATACGGTTTATCGTATTGTCATACATGGCATATGTTACTTGTTGGCTGCATTTGATACATTGCAGGTTGTGAGGTCCACGGCCTGAACATACAAACGACCGCACAGATTCCGCGGCATATCGCCGGCAATGAATACCTTGCCGTCGGACGACGCGCGTTCAACGCGTGGGAAGCCATTGAGGAACGGCGGGTTGATATCGATCGTGATCCCCTGGCAGGGAGGCTTTGGATTCACATACTGGCCGCCGGTCAGGCCGGCAACCAGAGCCACATCGCCGCGAGACGTTGCGCCGCTCACGCTGATCGAGACGAGGCCCGGGCAATCACCATTGATACAGGTCCAGAGTGACCGGCCGGTCGGCTCAATGCCGATGTTGTCATACGCCGTCACGTTGTCGGGCACCCCACCGCCGGCAAAGAAGCGGAACCCGGTCGGCTGAGCGGACCCGTTTCGCCCGCCCTCCAGATACATCGTGCCGAAGCACGTTGAGGTCGTCTCGCCGGTGGACAGATCTGCGATCGAGGTTTGCAGGATGCGGTTCTGATCAAAATCGAGTGTGGTGCGCAGCCGATACCAGTGATCGATTTTCAGGTTCTGCCACCCCTCCCCCGGGCTGACGCCGTTGTACCCGTTCCCGTTTTCGTCATAGGCGTTGAATGTGCTCCGCCATGCAACCGGATTCGTCGGATCCATCCACGAGAAAAGCTGGATGTACGAGGCACTTCCCGGGTACGGTTGAAGTGAGAAACTACCAAGATTGTCCTGTGATTCGCCCGAGCCGAGATAGGTGCAACAGACATCGACGGAAACTTCCCAGATGCCGCTGCCCCAGGTCATATCTCGCTGGGCACGAGCAAAGGTCGGGCTTCCGGGCCCGCTGCCCGCAATAAACTGCGCGCCCCCGCGAGGATTCTTGGGTAATCCAATCCCATTGTTGTTGTACGTGAAGGCATAAAAGTCGACACTGTCGGTCCCGTCCGGGATGTAATAGCCGTCTTGCCCGGTCAGCAAAACGCCGTTCCCTGACGCATTCAGCGCTTCAAAGTCACTGCTGTACTGGGCGCTTGCCGGCACGGCCAACGATAGGGCCATGCCGGTGACGATCGCAGGGCCGAGGAGCGCATGTATATGCGTACGCATGTTCCTCTCCTTCTCAGGTAGTCAATGGAGATGTTCTGCCTGGGTAACTCTCCCAACCAGTCGGAATGTGTTTGGCGCGCACATTCCCGGCTCCCCCCACGACGTGGTGAACACTACAACTTCTCAAATCGCAACACGAAAAAAAGATGACTCGACGATGAGGCAGCCACGGCGCATACCTCATGCTCAATTGAACTCTTGGAGGGTGCTGCCGCTGTGATACGGCCGGATCCCCTCCAGCAAACACACTTCTATGCGTGATTAGAACAGATTGACCAGTGCCTGTCAATCCAAATTCTGCAGGAAAGTTGGCATCAGTTGGGGATCAGGGTATATGCTCTGCCTTTTTGTCTGTCTGCACAGCCCACACATCGCGGAGATTCAGAGTGGCGGACCCTCAGTATGATCAAAATGTGAACCCTTGGTTTCGTGACTCTGTCAATACACTCGGCGATTCGATTAAAAAGAGAGCGTGCGCCGATCGAGGATCGACACACGCTCTATAGATCAATCACGTTCTGCTGTCACGCGATTGGACATCACGAGGCGTCACAACAGATTGAGCGCCAATTACTATTTCTTGACTAGACTGCTGGTCTGGCAGGTTGTCAGATCAACCGCCTGGACCAGGAGTTTGCCGCACAGTTTCGAGGTCAGTTTCCCATTGAGGATGACATGCCCGGTCGCGTCGGCATTGACGATCATTGGGAAGTTCGGCAGGAACGACGGGCTGATGTCGATCGTGATTCCAGCGCATGGGCTGCTCGGATTGGTGAAGGGTCCGGGCTTCGTGCCGGCGACGATGGCCACGCGCCCGCCCGGGGTGGCTCCGTACACATGCAGCGTGGCCGGGCCGGGGCAGTCGCCTTCGAGTGTGCACAGGAAGTCGGCCGAGACGGCACCGTAGTTGTCCCAGGCCGTCCCGTTATTCGAGTTCGTCCCACCACCACCGAAGAATCGGAAGCCGGTCGGGGTCGGCGTACCACCGACCTCACCACCCTCAAGATACCAATCCAGGGGTGCGTACCCACCGCTGACGCCGGTGTTCAGATCCGTCACCCAGACATAGGCAATCTTGTTGGTGTCGAAGTCGAGGACCGTCCCAAAGCGGTACCAATGGAAGGTTTCCAGGCCTTCCCATTCCGTCCCAGGTGACTTGCCCGGCTGCGTGTGGGCTGAACCGTCGGCGTTGTAGGCGAGATAAAAGGCGTTCCAGTTGACCGGATTGTTGATATCCACCCACGACAGCAGGTGGATGTAGCTCTGACTTCCCGGGTATGGTTGGACTGAGAAACTGCCCACATTGTTGTTCGTCGTCCCCGAGCCCAGGTACATGCCGCAGGTATCGTACGTGACTTCCCAGATGCCTGTGCCCCAGGTCATGTCCCGCTGAGCGCGCGCATAATTGGTCCCATCGCCCGGCCCGACACCTGCAACGAACTGGGCTGAGCCCTCCGGATTATTCGGCACTCCCAGAACATTACCGGCATAGGTGTAGGCAAAAAAGTCGACACCGGATGGAAGGTAATAGCCATCCTGGCCGGTCAACAGGGTGCCATCGGGAGTCGCAACGATGCCCTCGAAATCGGTCTCGTACTGGCCCAGTGCGACCCCTGAGGCGAAAAGTGCCGATCCCAATACGCCGCAGATCCCCCAAAACGCTGCCTTGTGAGTACGCATGTTTCCCTCCTTTGAAGAGAAGTGGATGAGAGGAAGAGAAGGAGAAGACTGTTAGCGGTCGCACACACCGGTCACGAGCATGCGCAAATACGATCGCGACACTGATTTCAGTGTGCCAAACTCCGTTGCCTGATATGACACGAGCCGCGTGGCAAGGGTGCGGTAGCGCTACCCCTTGCACACATCCGTTACATCGGCCGGCGTTGCGTGAATTGCTCTTTCCGGATTCCGACCGATAATCAAGATAGCACCAGCCTGCATTAGACAGAGTCTGCACATGTTTGTCAATGCAGCACTTGGCAAATATGCGAGAATCTGCGTGCGTCGCTCATCCCTCCTGAATCGAGCAGCACGGTCGAATCAGGTGCGATCGAAAACGACAGCCACACCCTGCCGTGAGGCGGGGTGTGGTCGTCAGGCTTTGCGGGCCGATCAATCTCGATCGAGCATCAGCCCGTCTCGTGGTGGTTCGTACCTGTGGCCGGCCTACTGAACCTGGGTCGAGACCACATTTGATTTGTTGCCTGCCTGGATGGCCTGAACCGAGACAGACTGGCCGGATCCGGCTGCGGGAACTCTCAGATTCCATTGCGCAGTGCCATCGGCCCCGACGGTCAGTGCTGACCCGGCCAGCTTCGGGCCGGCAAGGTCGATCGTGGTATTCAGCGATGCCACGTGAGTCGCCCCGCTGCCTCGCAAGCCGTATACCAGCCAGGCCGACTGGTTCGGAAGGGCATCTGAGACACTGAACTGGCCGGTCTGATCGGCAACCAGAGGCATGGGCGAGACACTGAGTGTCGTGCCGGCAGGTCGGACGCATCGCACATAGTTGAAGATCCGGACATCATCGCCCTGCGGACCACGACCATACGGATAGTCGTTCGGGTCGCCATCTTTGGGATCACTCCGCTGCGCCCCGGCCCCGTGGACGTTCTGCCACTCGCCAAAGGGCGGGTTCCCCATGTATCCCCACGCCTGCCCGAAGCACACGTACACCGCCTGTTCAGGTGTGGGCATATCCAGATGCGTCGTGCCGGACCAGAAGTAGGATTCCGTTTCCGTCACGTTGAAGATCGGGTCGATCGCCGTGCCCTGCTGCCCGGGATCAGACGCGTCCGGGGCACGGGTGTAGTCCACGATGCTCTGCAGTTGCTTCGCATCAGGGAGTTGCCAGTCATCGTGGCCGGCAAAGGAGAGATTCTCGGCATATGCCAGCGCATCCTGCCAGTTGTACTCGGTTCCGCTGTCGCCCTGCATCCACATCAGGCCGGTTGCCAGGTCGGTAATGGTCCCGTCGCCGTTCTCAACGAAGTTATTGACGCCATAGGATCCGTCACCGCCGCGGACACAACGCACATACCGGGCGAACTCATGGCCCATGATGTCGAAGTCCTTCGGGTATCCCTTGATTCGGCCGTCCGCAAAGTTAACGCCGAAGACCGTATCGTTGCCGCCCATCGTGCTGCCGACATAGATGGTGCTGGTCAGGTACTGACAGTCCATGTCGCGCAGGCCGAAGTTCGGATCCGGGAACTCGAAGTCAAAGACGTCGGTGTCGATGAACGGGACTCCCCCGAACGTCCAGCCGTTGAAGTCGATGAGCGAATAGAGTTCCTTGATGTCCGGCACGCGCCAATCGTCATAGCCGCCGACCGTCAGGCTCTCGGCATAGGCCATTGCTTCGCTCCAGTTGCGGAGCGTACTGAAGTCCGGTGACTTCTGCCACATGAGTCCCGTATGGAGATCGGTGACGGTGCCGTCGCCATTGTCCTGGTACCACGGCTGTAGCCCGATGTATTGTGCATCCTGGCCGTAAAACGCCTCGCCCGGCAACGGTGCGGATCCGAGCACTGACGTATTGTTGTAGTACGCACTCTGGTTTGTATCGATGATCGGGTAGGTCCGGTCCTGGCCGTATGCAACAGTACAGGACAGTGTGAGCGCGCCGGCGCAGGCCAGCAGGGCTGCACGATTCCGAGTCCGTTCATGGTTCATTTGTATCACTCCTGTCAGTACGTGGTGTCGTGACGCTGTGCGTTCGTCGCTGTAACATGAGTAGTTGTCACAACGCGACACGGAGGGGACAGGAGACTTTGTAATTCATCACAATCGATGGGAACGGGATGCATCCGACACGAACGTGCGCGACTCAACCGCCGTCCGGAGCAGGTTGATGGGTCTCAGGATCGAACCAGCCGGGTGTGAAGTCGGTGGGGGGGGGCACGAGTTCGTAGACAATCAGTCGTGGGGGTATCGGCTGATGGGCGCGCTGCTCGCCCTGGCGATCAAAGCGGGGTGGGCCATCGAGGAAGCCCATGAACTCCTCGCGGAACTCCTGTGTCGGGCCTTCGCCTTCGGGTCTGCGCTGCAGCCGATCACCGGGCGGTTGTGCGTCCATCGGACGCCGGTCAGGCGGCTGTCTGCGATTGAGCGGGTCCGCGTTCGCACCTTCGCCCAGCGGGCCGGGTCGGGCGCGGCATTCGACCTTCTCGCTCGCCTCGGCCAAGTGTCTGTTGCTCCTGCGGCGTCGGCAGATCCCAGTAGATCTCGAGGCGCTGAATCATCTGCGTGTCGGGTGCGATCCAGAACTCGAATCGGGCCGGGCTGTCCGGGCTCGTCTCCGGGTCGCGATAGGTGGCGGTGACTCGCGTGTACGACACGGTCGGTTGCCCTTCGATTGCGTCGTCAGCCCCGAAGGTGAAGTCATATAGATCGCCGAACTCATCAATCAGATCGTCGATCGAGGATGCGAAGATGGTCATTTGCCCGATCGCTGCCCAGCGTGGTCGTGCCATCCCGGGGCGATACCGCTCGATGGCTCCGTCACGACGGATCGCCCAAGTCCCGTCCTCATTGCATCCGGTGACGAGTTGCCCGCCGCGGGGTCGGGTCAGGATGAACACGTGATGATCGGCATCGGCAATGTCAAGCGTGGCAATCGCCGTCTCGCCGATGTTCTCCTCGTGAGGCAACGCGGCATAGATGTTATATCGATGGGCACCGGCGGTAGATGCAGCGCTGAGCGAGGTCTGGACGACGGCATATGCCGACGGCCCCGTCGGGAGTATGGTGCTGAAGAGAAAGAGTGCAAAGACGATGATGGCAGCAGCAGCCAGACTTGAAACTGACTTCCAATGCTGGTAGAGCGTCGTTGTGAATCGCAGTACGGACGGCGTCTGTGTACTGTCGGATTCCTGTGTGACTGCGTGCATCACGCGCTGGATGCGCGCCTCCCGCGCTTCGTCATCCTGACGATGCAGATAGGACAGCAGGCCGTGCATGAACCGTTGTTCCGCAGCGGTCTGCGAGTCCTTCTGTTCCTGCTGCGATGGGTGCCTTTCACTCATGGCGATGAGGCTCCTCCTCCCGGTCGGCCGTCGAAGTGCCCGTGCAGACACTCTGCCAGCAGTGTGCGCCCGCGTTGCAGGCGTTTCTTCACCGCTTCCTCGCTGGCTTGGACGGATTCGGACACCTGACGCACGAGCAGGCCCCGTGCATACACCAGTTCGATCGTCTCGCGCATCCGTTCGGGCAGCCGCTGCAGGCAATCGAGCAGTTGATCAAGTCGGGCCCTGAACGATTCACTTGTGCGTGCCCCGAGTCGGTCGTGCTGGTCATTGAGTGCATCGAGCATGGCTGGATCGAGCACCTGGCCGGCCCGTGCGGGGGCTGATTGTCGATAGTGCTGCATCGCAACTTTGGCAGCAATCCCGCGGAGCCAGGGACCAAAAGGCCGTGAACGATCGAAATCACCGAGGCGGCGCCAGGCAACGAGCATGGTCTCCTGGAAGAGATCGTCCACGGCATTGTGTTCGGACACGAGGCTATGGAGATACGCAGTCAGCATGTCGGCATGCTCGCGTACGAGAATCTCGAACACATCCGTGGCAGTCGTCGTGGTTGTATGGGACGTGGCATCGGTCACGCAGGAACACTCCTCACAGGGTGGTATTGTTGAGCGCTCGGCAGCAGGGGACAGGAAATCGTGAAAAAGTCGACACAATGCTTCGGGCCCTCCTGACAAAGCCGCGACCGCTGGTCGCGGGGGGACGGTATGGGCACATTGCATGTGCCCGATTGTCCGACGAGTAGGTCTGGACGAGGTCCCTATCCGAGTCCTGACAGCACTAACTGAGCCGCATCGAAGGACATGGACCCTGGTCGTACATCAGCGTTCTCTGTCTCGATGATGACAGGCAACCCACCAAGAGAAAGGAGCCCGCGGCCGCAACGAAGTGACCACGGGCTCGAATTGGGGTGCGATCTCTGGAAGGACTCGGTTTACTGCGATGACATCAGGAACCGCGTTCACTCACTCGATATGCGACGCCACCACGTTCGTCGTCAGTTCAAACTGGCACGCCTGGAACCAGACGTCCCGGCCGGCACCGGCATTGGGAACGTGAAGCACCCACTGGGCCGTGCCTGCCCCGTCTGATGTCACCATCCCGCCTGCCTGTGCCGGGCGCTCAAGGTCAAGTGTGACGTTTAGCGCCCCGACAAATGTGCTGCCGAGTCCACGCAGGCTGTAAGCAAGATAGGAGTTGGTGTCGGGATTCAGATTCTCAGCAGTGAAGGTGGCATCCTGACCGGCAAGCAATGGGTCGGGGGAAACGGAGAGTGTGGGATAATCGAGATCAAACACATACGCGGAACCGGAATAGGCACCAAGATCATCATCACGAGGTGTCCCGACTGCAACGATCCCATTGTCAATCGAAATGGAGGCACCGAACCAATTGCTCTCCGTGCCGTCACTTGGTAGCAGCTTTTTGACCTCGGCACCGCTGGATGCATCGTAAAGATAGGCCGAACCAGATTGATAGCCGTTGTCATCGTCGGATGGAGCCCCAATGGCGATGATGTCGTCGCTGATGGAAACGCGGTAGCCAAACCGGTCCTCGATCCCGCCGCTGTCAAGTGCAACGAGTTTGGCAGTTTGAAATCCGCTCGATGCATCGAAGAGATACACCGCTCCAGGCCGTTGCCCGTTTCCAATGGAACCCACGGCCACAATCCCGTTGCCGATTGCGATCGAGAGGCCGAAGTGGCCATCCCACGTAGCGTCATCTGCGATGAGTTTGCTAATCTGGGTACCAGTATCCGCGTCAAATAGATACGCTGAGCCGGTATTGTCATCACGGCTCGCACCCACGGCGACGATGCTACCATCGATGGCAACGGCGTGGCCGAAGAGGTCTCCCCCGGCACCGTCGTTTGGAAGGAGTTTGGCAAGCTGATTTCCGGTAGACGCATCAAACAAGTATGCCGAACCAGACTCTGCACCGTTGTCGTCGTCGTTGCGAGCCCCGACGACCACGATACCATCGCTTATGGCGATCGATTCGCCGAAATAGTCATACGCTGCCCCATCATCCGGAAGCAGCTTTAATAGCTCCTGACCAGTCGTCAGGTCGAACAGGTATGCCGATCCAGCGTCTTCGCCTGTGTCATCGTCTCCCTCAGCCCCTATTGCGATGATGCCGCTGTCGATCGCGACCGCGCGACCGAAGTAGTCTCTCACTGCTCCATCGCTGGCGAGCAACCGGGCGATCTCCGCGCCGGTGTATGCGTCGAAGAGGTATACCGAACCAGTGCCGCTGGCGTCTCCCAGTATCGAACCGACGGCGATGACGCCGCCATCGATGGCAACAGATTCGCCGAAGTAGTCCTTCTGCTCTCCGTCGCTCGGAAGGAGTTTGATATCTTCGTTAATCACCTGCCCCCATGTGGGTGCCACCGTGGTTACGATCCCGGCTGCCAACGCCACGATCACCATCTGCCCAATCCGCACTCGACTCTGCATGATTCTGTACTCCCTTAACAATGTAGTCACAAAGACAAACCGGACGCCCTGTCGGGATTGTCACGATTGCCTGGATTACCTGGATTGCCTCATACACCAAGAGGCAGCCGCGCCCACATTGACGAAGAGGAGAACCCGGCACCGACCGTCGTTGAATCTCAGATAATGAAAAACAAATGGCATGTGCGGGGGACGATGATCAGATGTGTGTCAGCAGGCCGAGCCGCACACAGACGCCATACAGATCGAGGGCCTCGATGGGCACATCGGGGTCGGGGGCAGTCGTGGGTGAAGTAGAAGGAAACGAGGCCACCGTCGTGCCGGGCAGTGACAGCCGCACCAACCCCGGCCAATCGCGCAACCGGATCTGCGCGTGGGCGTACTCGTTCAGAATCACTTTGGTCGTCGTGTCCAGCATGTCGGGGTGAGCCAGCCGAGTGCGCCGCCTGTCTGCCGCGTGCGACTTCCACCACCGATCAGCCAGTTCAAGATAGAAAACCTGATAGGCGCGCATGCGATCAAAGGCCTCCATTCTTGAAGCGGCTGTCACCACTGCCTTCTCGATGCCTTCGGTCTGTTCGATCAGGGAGGCGTAGCGGCTCCACGCGAGCGGATTCCCACCCAGCCAGTATGGCTCCCTGGTCTCGTAGATCATGCGCGCCTCGTCGAATCGTCCCGTCAGCGTGTACAGATCTCCCCGGATGCGCGCGATCGTTGCGTGGTTATCGTCAAATGGCATGGTCTCGGCTGCATCAAGCAATACTTCGGCCCGCCGATAGTCCCCACACTGCACCGCGGCGTCCGCCAGGTAGACCTGAAGGTACGCCAGGTCGGGATACGCGTGCGCTGCTCTTCCCAGCCTTGGATATGCTAATTCGGGCCTTCCCGTGATCAGGTACAGATACCCAAGGCCACCGTCTACAAGTGGGTCGGCCTCCGACTGTGCGTCCAGCAGCGGCCACGTCCGAATCACCGTGAGTGGATCATCGCTGACCCAGCCAACCAGCCCCAGCAAGCGGATATCCTCCTGATCCGCCCGGCGCAGTTCATCATCCGACAGTTCGGGGAAGCCTTCGTCAGTGGAATCAATCGCAAGATACCGAGCAGTCAGAGGGCAGGATTCACTGAGCCTGCCGGCGACACGGTCGGCGAGACCTCCTTCACGCCCCAGAACAGCCTCGACCGCATCCGTCTCAAGGCGCGCCACTCGGTGCCATGGCTGCCAGCGCAGCACCGTGTGGTAACGGTCACGAGCCAGCGTCAGCATTTCAATGTGCCCGCTGGTGACCGTGCGCTCATTCACCCACCCGCCGTAGACTCGATTGAACAAACTCGTCGTCATGTTTGGTCCCAGAAAACGGGTCCGGGCTTCCTGCATATCCCGCTCGACCCAGCGGGGCACCAGGAACAGGTAGACCACGGCCACCACGGCGATCGCCAGTGAGATAAGCCCACCGGTGACGGCGCCGATGAGTGATCGACGATTGCGATGGGCGAGTTTGATCAATCGGCGTATCGGGCCGGCCGGGCGGGCCAGGATCGGCTGGAGCCGCAGCAACCGTTCCAGGTCTTGTGCCAGCGCCGCGGCTGATTCGTACCGGCGGGCCGGGTTCGGATCCATCGCTTTGGCCACGATCGTGTCCAGGTCGCGCGAGATGCGTGAGTGCATCCGGCGCAGCGGGGCGGCTGCTCCAGCCTCGATTCGCGCGAGAACCTGCACGCTGCTCCGCCCGTCAAACGGGCGCCGAAGCGCCAAAGCGTGGTACAGTGTCACACCAAGGCCGTACACGTCAGTTCGAGCATCGAGTGAGGTCAGATCTCCGCGGAGTTGTTCCGGAGCCGCGTAGGCAGGCGTCCCGATGAACTGTCCTGCCTGCGTGTGCATCGACACGTCCTCGTCGCGCACGAGACCGAAGTCGGTCAGCATCGGGGTTCCGTCAGTACGGATCAGGATGTTCGACGGCTTCACATCACGGTGCAGCAGGCCTGCATCGTGCATCTCCTGCAGCGCCCTGGCAATGCTGATGCCGATCCTGCACACGTTCGTTGCATACGACTCCGAGTCACGCCGTGAGCCGTCGCTCGCGGGAAGGCCGCTGAAGCGCGAACCGAGGAGATCGGACTGTCGATCCGCCTGCTCACGAATCACACTGTCAAGCGAAGAACCATCGACCCATTCCATCGCGTAGGCGATGGTCGAGTCGTCGTCGATCACATCATGAATCGTGACAATGTTCGGATGCCTGACCTTGGCCAGGGATCGAGCCTCGGCCAGAAAGCGACCGCGCCCGCGCGAGGAGGCCGCTGTCGATGCAGGGAGTACCTTCAGGGCCACCGGCCGACCTCCCAGCCGCTGACGCTGTGCAAGGTAGACAGACCCCATCCCGCCACGACCTAACTGGCCGATGATCGTGTACCCGCTGATGGTCGGGTTCCCACGTGGATGGCACGGGGCAACGTGCTCGGCCAGACGTTGGAGGGCGTCCACCTTGTCCTGCAGGTGCTCAAAACCGCTGAGCATGTCAGAGACGTCCGGACGCCGACCTTGTTCGGTCGCCTCCAACAGATACGCAAAGATCTGGTCGAGGAGTTCCTCGTCAGCCTTGGACGTCGACTTGGGCGCTTTCTCGTTCACACATATCACGGAGAGGAATCTGTGTCGCTGTGCGTCGCGGATTCCGGGCCCGCAGAGTGCGATCGTGTTCCGAACTCGCGCAGCATACGACGTTGATACAACTCCGAGCCTTTCCTGAGTCGGTGCCGGACCGCTGATTCGCCAATCCCCAGTTGCGCTGCTATTTCGGAGATTGGTCGCTGCTCAAACAGCCGCATCCATACGACATCGCGGAGTTCCGGGGGCAGCGATTCGACCGATACCCGCATGACCTCAGCCTGCTCGCGGTACGATGCAATTCGACTCGGCGTCGTCGTCCCCATCGCCTCCGGAAGCCCGACGGACGATGCGCCGCCCAGATCTGCCTCGCGCATGATGGCACGGTTGCCACCGCGCTTCTGGGCTGTCTCCAAGTCTGCCAGGTCTCTGATTCGATTGTCGATCACCGTCAGCAGCCACGATCGAAAGGCCCGCGCGCCGCGCCACTCGAAACGATCACGGGAACGCCATGCGTGCAACAGCGCCTCCTGAAGCACATCCTCCGGCGTATATCGGTTCATGAGCCGGGTGCCCATGCGCCGGTTGATGACCGCCAGCAACGACGCCGGCCCGATCGACTCGATCAGGTCATCCCACGGCGGCAGCGAGGTGTGCAGCGGCTCGTCAGTCACATTGCATTCTATCTGGGCTTAGCAGGACACGCTGGCGCGCGTCCTCCCGACAAAGCCGCGACCGCCGGTCGTGGTCCCCCTGCTCGACGAGCCGCGCGCGTCAGCAAGCGGATTCTTCCCCGATCGTGGCACGGGCGTCCCGCTCGCACTCTCCAGGCCGAAGGTCTGCGAAGTCTTTAGCCGGGTGTGAAGTGAGTCGAAGCAACGCTTCGACGAGCGCCACGCCCGGAAGGTGGACGTCTTCAATCTCATCACCCTGAAGGGGTGAGCGTGATCAATGTCCGCGAAAAAAACAACCACTGCTCAACGAGAGCAGTGGCACACGTTCGTAATACGCGCTTATGATTACATGACTTCGATGCGACAGACTCGTAGTGATGAAAGGAGGCCGTTGAATGAAGTGGCTGACAATGAAACGGGCGAGTCAGACATTGTCACTGGCAGCAATCGCGCTTTGCGGCTTTGGCATGTTGGGTTTCTGTAGTACCGGAGATCCGACTGCTGGACTGTGCATGGCGATCGTCGTCGCAGCCGGTCTGATCTCGCTGGCAATGGTGAGTCGGGAGGGATGAGGCAAATCCGGCGCGCGTCCGCCCGACAAAGCCGCGACCGTTGGTCGCGGGATAACGGCAGTAGGTCTGGACGAGGTCCCTATCCGAGTCCTGACATGAAGTGCTACCGGACCCGAGCGTAAGGGCACATTGCATATGCCCTGCTCCCCTCAGATAGCAGCGACGGTTGGTCGCAGTGTGGGCATTATGTCATACGAGCAGTCCTTCAGACTGCTCTGCTGTCCGGGCGTCTCCTCACCGGGGGTCGGCACGCGTCGTCGCGATGCGACTTGCTTGACCCCCGGCTACAAACGATCAGCCCTTCGGGCTGGAGAAGGAAGCGTATGAGTTGATTCCGTGAGCCCACGGCTCGGCCGTGGGGACACGCCGCAGGCGTGTGGAGGTGCAGTGTCTCGTGTTCGTACTCGACACAGCCGCGCGACCGTTGGCTGCGGGAAGACGGGGGTAGGTCAGGACGAGGTCTTCACCCGAGTCCTGACACGAAGCTAACGTCACATACACATTGATTGATGGATGCGCGAAAAAAAAGGGCACGCGGCAGCGTGCCCCTACTCATCGATCGTCGATTTGAACGTGATCGTTCAATGCAGGCAGGAGGACTCGAACCCCCAACCTCCTGATCCGTAGTCAGGTGCTCTATCCAATTGAGCTATGCCTGCGTCATCTCGTCTCGTCGGAAATCGGCCATCCAAATTATCCACTCACCCATCCGTCCATCCACCCGCCTGCCGCCGATCCGGCTCTTCTTCCTCGCCTCCTCCAACCAATCCTGTGACCCACCCCCGCACGAAGAAAAGCCTGCAACCATACGCACCACGCCCCCGGCGTTTCAAGTCCCTGCGATAATCCCTCAGGTCACGGCATTTCGAACGTCGTCCGGCACATATCCAGGCCCGCGTGTGAACGCGACATCCTTGCCGACCGGCATCACATCCTCGAAAATCCCCTTGCGCGGGGCCCGCTTCCGCACAATAAACGACCACACAACCACCGCACAGTAGAACCCGAACAGTGCCAGCCCGACCAGCATCAGGACGATTTGGGCCACGAGTTGAACCCCCATCACCTCGCCGGTCAGATTCGGCACGTTTGCGCTGATCGAACTGTACACGCCCCGTGCCTCAGCCGTCGGGCCGATCAAGGCCAGCCAGACTGCCGTCCCGACAAACATCGCCAGGCTCACCGGCAGCAATCCCTTCACGCACCCGTGCATCACCTGGTCGATCCTGATTCGCGGCAGCGTCCATCGAATCCACATGTGCAGCAGGATGACGAACGATGCCTTGGCGATCACCCAGACGGTGCAGTACGAGTTCAGGGCAAACAGGCCGATCGCCCCACCCTTGAGACCCATTTCGCCGGACAGATCGCCCCAGTTGGTGATGCCGGTGAGTTGCCCGGTCAGATATGCTTGGCCGCTTGCCACCGGGTCGTACCCGAGGGCCATGTACACCGGGTCCCACGGGCCGAGCGGGCTGTTCCAGCCGCCCATATACAGGACTGCGAGGATGCACCCGATGATGAACATGCCGGCATACTCGGCAAAGAAGAACATCGACCAACGCAGACCGGAGTATTCGGTGTGGAAGCCGGCCACGAGTTCGGACTCGGATTCCGGCAGGTCGAACGGGGCCCGCTTGGATGACGCGAGGCTGGCAATGAAGTAGATGAAGAACGCGATGAAGATGAACGGATTGTGGAACATCAGCCAGGTGTGCAGTCCACCACCCTGGAGATATGACAACTCGCTCAGGTTCAGCGTTCCGGCCACGAGCACGCCGCACAGGATGGCCACCCCGAGCGGGATCTCGTAACTGACCATCTGGCAGGCTTCGCGCATGGCCCCGTAGATGGCCCATTTCGAGTTGCTGCCCCAGCCGGACATGATGACGGCCATCACTTCCAGGCCGAGGATGGCCAGCAGATACAGCACGCCGATATTCAGCGTGGCCTCGAAGACGAACTGTGGGCCGAACGGGATCACGAGGAAGGCCGCGAACACGGGCGCAAAGGCGATATAGGGGGCGAGACGGAAGAGCATGCCATCGGCATCGCCGGGCACGGTATCTTCTTTAAAGAGAAGTTTGATGCCGTCGGCTGGGGATTGCAGCAGGCCGAACGGGCCGACATGCTTGGGGCCGAGACGCCCCTGGATGTGGCCGGCCACCTTGCGCTCGCCCCAGATCGCGATGACAGCAATGACGCTGATCAGCGGGAAAAAGACAAGCGAGATGATCAAAACCTTGAAAACAACGCTGATAAGCCAGATTGGGTACCCGGTCATTTCAGCAATCTGTTGTGCCAATTCAGCCAGCATGGTCCGTTTTTCTCCCGGTCAGTCGTCCGGAAAAGGGTGGGCGGATGGTAGCATAAAAGGTTCTTTCCGGCAAAGTGACGGCTGGCATAACCCGGCGCATCACTTATACTGGAAAGGTGGCTGGTTATACGTGCATGCACACACACAGACAAGCCAGGGAGCCGGTTACCACTCACACACCTGCCAAACGCCCTCCCCCCCGGCGTCGAATCACAGCACAGGAGCCCGAATATGACGATTTCCCACTTTTCAGCCCGTTCTGATCGTCGGCTGACCATCACCACCGTTGCGGCTGCGGCTGCTGCTGCTGTG
Organism: Planctomycetota bacterium; assembly: GCA_013112555.1. Classification (GTDB taxonomy): domain Bacteria; phylum Planctomycetota; class Phycisphaerae; order Phycisphaerales; family UBA5793; genus PNC21. The sequence continues at coordinate 473,904 of JABFGK010000001.1, forward strand.
GCTGCATGCGCAACCCCCGGTTTTGCTCAGACGATCACCGTCCCCGGTACCGTGCAGCGCCCGGTGATCCAGAATGTGAATCTGAATACGAGCGTTCGGGCCCCGGCCAGTGTGCTCGTCATACCGCCGATCCCGCCGGGACTCACGACTGCGGCCTACAAGCAGGTGGAACGGCAGTACAAAAAGGAAATCGGCGGGATTCGCTACCGCTATCTGGGCAACAAGAAAGTCGAGAGCATCCGCAACGAGGGCATGGCCCGACTCGCAAAGTACACGCAGCCGGCTGCCATCCCGCCATTGGTCAAGGCATTGCGCGGCGAGGATCAGGATGTACAGGATTGGCTGTTTGAACATCTACAAACCAATGTCGACCCGAAACTCGGCCAGTCGGTGCTGACCTGGATGTCGATTTATGATCGGGACGAAGAACTCAGAGAACGGGCCCTGAGTGCGTTGCCGTCGGGCGATTACAACGAAGACACGATGTGGCTGGTTGGCACGGCACTCACATCCGGCAACGAGCAGATCATTGCCGGCGGCGCGCAGGCGGCCGGCCAACTCCAACTCTTCGAAGCAATCCCGCTGCTCATCCAGACCCAGGGCGGCGGAGCAGCCACCGGCGGGGGCGGTGAAGCCACCGGGGCACTCGCATGGATCTTCGTCGGTCAGCAACGGTACTTCGTCAGCGATCTCACACCGGTCGTCGGTGACTTTTCAGCCGGCTTCGATCCGACACTCACCGCGCTGAATGAAGGGTCGCTGCTGGTTATCCAGGATGCGTTGGTTGAATTTCATCGAATGGAAGTCCACAACGCACTGCTCGGGCTCGCCGAGCAGGACTATGGCCAGCGCGTGAACTTCGGCTTCAACACGAATCAGTGGATCGAGTGGTTCAACGACGAATACATGCCGTACAAGAAAGAGGCATGGGGCAAGGCAGAGGCCGAGCAGAAGGCATCCGAGGAGCCGACCCCGGATCAGGGCGCGAAGCCGGACAAGACCCCGCCTCCGTCCCCGAACGGCTAAACGGGCAGGATCGTCTGGACAGGAAGCAACTGGTATCGCGACTGACAGCGCATCCTGACGGGTACGCTGTTGTTATTGCGTGTACACATCAAAGGCATCGAGTGCGAGCCCGCCGTCGCCGGAATTCGATGATTCGATGATCATCAGTTCATGTTCACCATACGGCAGATCGGTGATCGACAGCACAGGATACAGAGGAACGGACAGGCTGTTGTACTGATCGACCGAGGTGTAGTACTGGCCGTCAACATACACATCGGCGGTTCCGAGCGTGGGGTCGAGTCGGCCGAGCCACGAGACCCCGGTCCCGGAAAACACCATGTGGATCGCACATTGAGACGATGATCCCACTGCGAACGAGCCGGCACTGGCATCCGGCGATTCAATCGTGGACCAGTCACCGAAGAGATTGATCGTTCTGCTTTCATAGTCCTCGACTCGCAGGAACCCCATGTCGGCCAACTGCCAGTTCTTGCCGTTGTCAGTCGAAAGCAGGATGTGGGTGCCGGCGGCTGCATAGATCGTCCCGTCCTGCTCAAAGTCCGGCGAGTATGCAATCCGAGTGATCTGATAGCCGTTGGCAATCAGTTCCGGAGCCACCTGTTCCCAGACGGCGGTCCGTTCCAGGAACCGATAGAGCCCGTGTCCTCGAACGCTGGCCAGCATGCCCCCTCGACCACTCCCGTAGTTTGGAGAGAATGCGACCGCCTCAGTCGGCTGCGTTGTGACAACCACATTGCTCCCGGCCGTATGCCACGAGTCTCCGCCGTCCTGTGTCACATAGAGGCCGCGCGAGGTGCCTGCCAGGACCATGCCGTCAATCGTGAAGTTCGGTGACGCATCGAGTTTGACCAGACCGAGCCCGGATGGAAGCCCCGAGCCGATCTGTTCCCATGTCAGACTTGCATCGACCGAGCGGAGGATCTCCCCGTCATTCGTGGCCACGAAGATGGTCGAGTCGGTCCGGTAGGCCGGCGATGGTGCGATTGAGGCAATGTGCAACAGTCCCAACCGGGCCGGAAGCCATGTGCCTCGTATCTGATCCGAGATCCGCAGCCCATGATGTCGGGTCCCGATAAAGACCAGCCCGTCTTGGGCGTATGTAGCGGATGCGCGCATCACCGTGGGGAACACGCGCTCGCTATGGATCAACGCATCAATGTGGTGACTGCTCTGCAGACCGCCCGGGAACGAGACGGCCTGAATGTCCCACGATTGACCGTCATCCTGGGAGACGAGTAGTTTCTCACGATGGATCGCCAGCAGGTCGCGCCCGCCGCCGTATCGCGGGGCGAACGTGATTCCATAGCAGAATGGATTCTCAATCCCGACGTTGGCGCTGTCCCATGATGCACCCTGGCTTCGCAGGACATAGAGCCCGCTGCCGTAGGTCGAAATGGCCACGGCACGATCCGTGGCAAAATCGGGTGACGTCGAAATGCCGGTGATGAGAAGTGGGGGGCGGGTTGGCATGTGGTGCCACGATTGCCCGCGATCGGTGCTCCGGTACAGCCCTTCGAATGCCCCGACGAAGAGCGTGCCGTCAATGGCATAGTTCGGGGAGACCTTCAGCACGCGGTAATGACGCTTCGTCTGATCGGACAGGTCAACGCCGACATCGTGATGGGTCCAGGTCCGACCTTGATCCGTCGAAATGTAGACGGCACTGCCCCGGGTCATCGTAAACACCATGTTGTCGTTCTGATAGTTCGGTGAGAGCGTGACGGCCGTGAACACATCGTTCGGCAGGCCCGAGTCGATTCGTGCGAATGTCTCGCCATGGTCGATCGTGTGCAGTAATCCTGATGCATCAGTGGCAATGAAAAACTCGCCGTCCGTCTCGAAGTTCGGGGCGATCGTGATCTCGTTAATCCCATTACTGGTCGCAATCCGGCCGAGGCTGGTCCACGTCCTGCCGGCATCGCTGGAGGTGTGCACTCGGCCGTCTGCATCGCCGATGATGACCGACCGGTCAGACCGGAAATCAGGGGACACAGCCAGAGCCGTGATGATCGTGTCCTCGGCCACCAGTTGCGTCCATGTGTTGCCGAGATCGTCTGATGCAAACAGTCCGCCTGCATCGCACGCTGCATACAGGATGAGCCGGCCGTCCGGTACTGCGGCTGCTGCTGAGAGGGTGACCGGGCTGTTCAGCGTGTCAAGACCAACCTGTTGCCAGGTGAGGCCGCGATCGTGAGTGCGGTACAAGCCCTGTTGGCCTGAGAAGTAGAAGAGGGTACCGTCCGTCGCGAACGACGGGGACATGCAGGCCGTCTTGAATGTCGACAAGTTTGTCATGCCATTGGGAAGCGGGCTCCACGTCAGGCCCCTGTCTGACGATCCGACCGGCAGTGCATGCCCCCAACTGTCGGCGCGCAACTGGGCCGTAAACACTGAGCCGTCAATGGCAAACTCCGGCGAAATGAGCAGATAGTCAATCGGGTCATGCGGTTGATGACCAAGTGCCAGACCGGCCACCGCCGATCCGCATGCAAGCATTAGAAACCTGACAAGCCGAGTAATCTTCGCACGAACCATGTACTTCGCTCCGGAAAATCAGATACGGAGGGCCACATGCGAATGCAAAGTCCTGCGTATCAAATCAACTTCAAACTAAATTCTGGTTGCGGCCAACGAGTAGACATCAGCACCGTTGTTGGCGACCAACCCTCCGTGAGTGGATGCAATTTACACGATGCCCCATGATTTGTCACGACGATGACGAGTTTTTTTGCAAATCTCTCTGCCCGACAGATTACTTGTGCGGCCTGAGGTTGCTGCAGGGGGTCTCTGATGGCACTGGGAGTCCGCCCAGGGCGGCGTGCGTCCGGTAACGATTGATGCAGACGAGTGTCGAACAGGAGGAAGTCAGCCCAAATTGACATTTCAGGCGCGAGATTCAGTGACTGGTGACGTTTGTCCTGTGTAACGAACGGATCAAGCAACTGAAACACAGGAGGCAGTAACGTGGCAGAGACACATGAAGGACGTATGCGATTGGCGCGGTTGAGTCGAGGCCGACTCCTGGTAGCCGTACTGGCAGCCGGATTCCTCCTGACAGCGGCCGGTGTCATGGGGCAGGAGATGCAGGGACAAGGCCGTCAGGGCGATGAAGTCCGTGCCTTCCCTGTTTTTGATCTCGAATTTCCGGGTGGCACTGTGGCTGACTTTGTCGACGCACTGCGCAGCGTTCAACCAGAAGCCAACATGGTCGTTGACACCGGTGCCGAGACCATTCCAATCCCTGCAATGCAGCTGTATTCCGTCGACATCTCACGAGCCGTCAATGTGCTCGATGGTCTTGAGTACTCCGATGCCGACGGAGACCTGCGCATTCGGGTCATGGCCGTCCCGGTCGTCAAGAACAGTACGAACTACGCCGGCGCCGCTCGCAATCCAGTGTTCCGAGTCATCGTTGATTCGCGGTACAACAGGCAAGCACCGCAGACCTCAGTGGTCCTCACCATTGCTGATCTGCTCGGCGAGGCATATCGAGCCGACGATGTCATGACCGCGATCGAGACCGCCATGTCGGTGATTACCGATGAGGCGTCCCGGACAGAGCCTGCCGTCCTGCGATTCCATGATGCGACCGGCTTATTGATCGCCCGCGGGACCGGCGAGCAGTTGAGCGCCGTCAAGTCCGTGATTGACGAGTTGCGGGAAGGGCTCGATCGCAGTCGGGCGGCATCGCATCCGGACACCGATCGGCAACTGGATCAGGCTCGATCTGCTCTGGAACAGTCACAGCGCGCCGTCGCCGAGCGCGATGACATGCTCCGCGGTCAGATGATGGAACTTGAGCGATGCAAGGCACGATTGGAGGCCATCACTGCCGAATTGGAGAACCTGACTGCCCGTCTTCGTGACGTTGAGGCCGAACGAGATACCTACCGCACCCGAATCATGATCCTCGAAGGGGCGCAGGACCAGGACCCGGGCAGGAAGTAGAAGGGCACGCCGATGGCATCACACGCATCCAACTGCGCCGTGAGCCACTATCATCAGATGCCGTTCCGACTTCTTTCAAGTGAGCACTGCCGGTGGCAGAAGGCGACTTCTTCAGTATCGAGCAGGATACCGCAGCGATCGCGTCGGGTGACACCGACGCGTTTGCTCGCTTTTACAATGCGTGGTTCGAGCCGATGTATGCCGAAGCAAAGCGCAGTACGAAGTGTGATGAATCCATGTGTCTTGACATTGTGCAAGATGCCATGGTTCGAGCGATCCACCGCATGGTCGCGTTTCAGGATGAGACTGAACTCCGGGCCTGGTTGCGCGTCCTTGTTCGGTGCAGTGCCATCGATCGCATCCGGGCCGAACAGCGACGACGCGCGCGCGAGCGCACGTTTGAATCCACGTCATCCCGGGATCGGCCAAGCGGTCGGCCGCAACCCGATGAACCGGCGGATTTGCAGGAGCGGTTGGCCTGGCTGCGCGCGGAACTCGGGAGCATGGACTCGAAGGGGGCGAGATTACTGACCATGCGGTACAAACTCGGCTGGACCCTCGACCGGATCAGCCGGGCCACAGGACTCACGCCGTCAGCGGTAGACGGTCGAATCAGGCGGGTGGTGGCAGACCTCAGAGGCCGGGCTGGAAAGGTGTTTGCAGATGACTGAACAGACAAACCATCACGCTGATCCCCACCCGGATAATGAAACCGCGCTGAGTCCGGATGGTCTGTCTCGCCGAGGCGACATGCTGGGCCAACTCCAGACGGTCGTTGCAGCAGAGCCGGCACGGCGACGACGTGTGCACCGTCGAAATCGATCCGTGATCGGCGTCTGCGTGTTGGCCATTGTGGTCGGTAGTGTGGCGATGGTCTTCCGGATTGGGGGCAGCAGCCCAGGAGGTCTACCCGCCCCGAATGACGGGAGCACTGTGTTCGATCACACGGCCGCCGTCGAGCCGTCTGATTCTGTTGCAGATGAATCACCTGCGCTGGCCGCAGCCAGGCCGGTCATGCGATGGGAAACGGTCCACACGGACCCGGAAGCCCGCCTGCGATTGGACCCTGAAGATTCATCGAGGGTAGCAGTCATCATCGAGCGCCTGACTGATCATGATCTGGTGAAGCAACTGGCTGCACTGGACCGCCCCACCGGATTGATCCGGGTTGGCAATGAGGTACGACTGACCAACGACCCGTTGTCGGATGCGGCAGGGGGGTAACCGGAGGTGGGAGAAGATGGATACCCTACGTTCTCGGGACTGACGGACAAGGAGGGGGCGAGTCAACCTGCTACCACCATTGCACACAATCCATACGGCGGCAATGCGATCCGGGGAGTGGGCCTCGCCGAAGCGTGTACATCGGCAGGTGCGTGGGACACAAAAGGCGCACGTCGAAGTAACTCTCTCCGAGTCCTCGACTGATGGTACAAACAGAATCGCGGCAGCGCAAAATGCCGCTTGAGTGGCTGCCGGGAATATCGGTACTGTTGTGCAGTGCAAATGGGAGCCCGAACCGGAGTTGGCCGCCGTGGGTATGACCGGCCAGCGTCCACTCGATCCCGAGTTCCGCACAGGTGATGAGAATGCCCGGTTCGTGCCCGAGCAGGATGCGATAGGAATCAGCAGCCGATCCGACCGTCTGTTCAGCCTGTCGGGCAGCCATGATGCAGGCCAGCACATCACAGGGCGTCGATGTCCCCATCAGCGTGATGCCGTATTCCGGGAGCGTGACGGCCTCGTGCTCGAGCCAGTGACATCGGTGCAATCGCTTCAGTGCCAGCCGCTTGAACGCGGCCGAATCGTGATTCCCGAAACAGCCGAATATGCCACCTGGCGGCTCGAAGACGTCCAGCAGATCGGCCATGACGGTGAGGGCGGCCTGTTCGTCGCCGTGAACGGTCATGTAGTCCCCGGTCATCCACACGAAATCGGGTCTGAGCCGGGCACACCTGGCGATCATGCGCCGGAATCGAGGCCGATACCGCCGGATATGGACGTCACTCAGATGCAGGATTCGTCGGCCGACCATGGCATCGGGCAATCCGGGCAGGGCCAAACTGATCTCGTGGGCCAGCACGGGTTCGGGTCGGCTGGGTCGCGTGAGGGGGGATGGATCGGGTTTGGAAGCAGTCGGCTGGGACATGGGCTCACTTCGGCTGTGCCGAGGGTCTGTTTTCCTGTATATTCGGACCATTTCAACCGGCCCGGTGAGTGCCTATACTGATTGACATTGCAGACCGCCCACCTTCCTGCGTGTCGCGGCGATCGGCAGCCAGGGGCTCCTGCCCGGTGCTGATTGTACTCGCCGGCACGCATGCCGACTGAAATGACTGTCCCTGTTGACTGTGTGCGATCAGTAGCAGACCATCAGCAGCCCGAGAGTCAGGCAGACGGGAGTGTGGGAGAGGGCGGTATGGGTGTGGAAGTCTGCACCCGGTGCTTGATGCATCGTACATGGTTGGTTTCCAGTTGCTTGGGAGAGTCCGACGATGGCCAAAATGTTCTACACGCTGGAAGAAGCGGCACAGAGGCTTGGCAAGTCCGCTGACGAAGTGACCGAAATGGCCAAGTCGGGCCAGATTCAGGAGTTTCGCGACCGAGAACGGCTCATGTTCAAGGTCGAGCAGATTGATCTCCTGGCAGGTGGCCGCGATGACGAGCATGGTGAGGTCGGGCCGGGCGGCGATGTCATCGGGCTGGCCGACAGCGGCGAAGCCGATGCCATCGAGCTCAAGGAGGAGTCAGTCCTCGGCCTTGAGGACTCCAAAGTCTCGTCCGGTTCCGGGACCGGCGTCTCGATCTTCGATGCCGACGAACTGGATGCCACGGACCCCTCTGAATTGACCCACATCAGCGAAGCCCCGCCGTCGGTCGAGTTCAGCCTCGACTCAGGCAGCTCCGGCTCCGGCCTGCTGGACCTGACCCGCGAGGAAGATGACACGAGCCTGGGGCTTGATACGCTGGAAGAGATGTATCCCGAGGAGGATGCTGACATGCCTGCCAGTGCCTCCGGGTTGTTTGACAGCGGCGGTGATGAGGGTGCGATGGATGCCGGCGGGGTCGGTGCCGGGGCCATGATCATGCCGACTGTTGTCGAGGTGTATGACGGCGGCTGGAGCGGCTTCTCGATCGGCGCTGCCATCGGGGCGCTCGCCTGTCTGCTGATTACGTGCCTGATCCTGATGACCAGCCATTCCGGTACTCTGGCCGGTTTTGTCGAGCCGATCCAGGGCCAGTACTGGATGTACGTCGGTGGATTTGCCGGCGGGACATTCCTGTTTGGCATTATCGGATACTTTGTCGGCAAGGCCAGCGGGTAACCGCCTGACCGCAATACGCCATTATGCTTCTTACGCGATATGGACGCCGGGAGTGGGGTGGGGCAGCGCTGCTCGCAGCCGGCTGTAGTCTTGCGCTGCTGTTGTTGCCGTGGTGGTCGCTGATCGTCTTTCTCTGGGTGGCGTGGATTTGTGTTGCCCTGTTTTTTCGCGATCCGGTGCGTCGTGTTCCCGAAGGCACGCGCCCGGAGGTCTTTGTCAGTCCGGCCGACGGCGTGATCAAAGCCATCGAAAAGCTCGATAAGCACGAAGCAACCGGCGGTCAGCCGGCCTTGTGTATCCGTATCTTTCTCAGTGTTCTTGATGTGCACCTGAATCGGGCACCGTGTGATGCCGTTGTCCGTGAGACGATCCATCGCCCCGGCCAGTATCTCGATGCGCGGACCGAAGCATCTGCGAAGGTGAACGAGTCGAACCTGATCGTGATGGAGCGTGCCAACGAGTTGTTCGGCGTGCGTCAGGTCAGCGGGGCCATTGCACGCCGCATTGTGTGTGCCGTCGAGGCGGACCAGGAGGTACAGCGTGGGGAGCGGATCGGCATGATCAAGTTCGGCTCGACGACGGAGTTGATCCTGCCTCGGCCTGAGCATGTCAAGCCGATGGTCAAGGTTGGTGACCGGGTGTATGCCGGCGAATCGCGGGTGGCCGTGCTCTCGCTCGGGTACCGTGTGGATCAGGATGATGAGCACGATGACACGTTACAGGCGGTTCAGCCCCGTGTGTCAGCGGTCCGTCCGCTTGACGGCGATGAGGACGACAGCCCGATTAATCTGAGTGATGCCCCGGAGGAGCGGAAGTTCTAAACGGTGGCACAGCGTGGTTTGGGTGGGAACGCGCTCCGCTTCACTTCGTTCCGCGTCGCGGCTAACGCGTGCTGCAAACTGTTCGCCCGCGTCTCTGTCGGGAGGGGATGATGATGCGCGGGCATCATGCCATGTCTCCTCACTCGTCATTCCCGCGCACGCGGGAATCCATCTTTTCCACTCCGCGGTGGCACGGGCGTCTCGCCCGTCCATCATCGGGCCGCAGGCCCGAATCTTACAAGCCGCGACCGTGAGGGAGCGGGCTGCTGATGCAGTAGGAATGAATTCCTACTGCCTGACAAGACATGGAAAAGGGCTCGGGGGGCGGGCATGGGTCGCATCGGCTTATTATGACTTACATGCACGCAGAACTTCAGAGATGCAGGTGGTGCCCTCTCCCACCTTGATGATGCCATCCTCAATGAGTCGAATCAGCGTCCCACGCTTGGCTGCATCCTGGGCGACGCGCGATGCATTCTCACGGGCCATGATCATGTCACGGGTGTGATCATCAATGCTGAACAACTCAAAGAGTCCGATTCGACCGCGGAAGCCCGTCTGTCGGCACTCACGACACCCCTCGGCGACATACGAAGCACCGATCCGGCCGGCAACATCTCTGGGCAGCCCGGCCGGCGGTTCCGGCAGTTCAGTGCAGCATTCCGGGCAGAGGCGGCGAACCAGCCGCTGTGCCAGTACCCCCTCGATCGAGGAGGCGACCAGGTAGGATTCAACACCCATGTCAAGCAGTCGAGTTGTTGCGGAGGGTGCATCGTTCGTATGTAGGGTTGAGAAAACGAGGTGGCCGGTCAGTGATGCCTGGATGGCCGTCTCGGCTGTTTCGAGGTCGCGGATTTCGCCGACCATCACGACGTCGGGGTCGTGTCGCAGGATCGAGCGAAGGCCGGCAGCGAATGTCAGCCCGATCTTGTGATTCACCGGAATCTGATTGACGCCATGTAAGTTGTATTCAACCGGATCCTCGACGGTGACGGCCTTGATTTCCTCACTCACAATCTGATTGAGTGAGGCATACAGCGTGGTCGACTTGCCGGAACCGGTCGGGCCGGTGACCAGCAAAATGCCATGCGGCTGCTCGATCAGCGCTTCCCATCCGACGAGTACGCCGCTGGACATGCCGAGGTCGGGCAGGCCGAAAAGAACGGCTGACTTGTCGAGGATACGCATGACCACGCCTTCGCCGAAGATCATCGGGATGATCGACACACGCAGGTCGTACTCATTGCCCTTGTGCCGCAGCGTGATCCGCCCGTCCTGCGGCTTGCGCTTCTCGGCAATGTTCATGCTGGCCATGATCTTGATTCGGCTGACGATCGCATTGCGGAACCGATTGATCGAGGCCGGCACACCGGGCTTGTATAAGACGCCGTCCACTCGGTAGCGCACCTCAAGTGAGCGTTCATAGGGTTCAATGTGGATGTCCGTGGCCCGCTCGGCGATAGCCTCGATCAAGAGATCGTTGACCAGTTTGATCACCGATGCCTGCTGCGCCGCTTCCAACTCATCTTCAGCGATCTGATCTTCAGTGTGCTTCGAGGTTGAGGATGATGCGTTGCGTTGTTGCTGTGCATCGAGATCGAAGTCAGTGGAAAGGGCGTCGAGCGTGTCACCGGCCACGCCGTAGTGCGCGCGGATGAAGGAGTGCAGATCGTGTTCGTCAGCGAGTACGAGTTCGATGGCACACCCGGTGAGGAGGCGGAGTTCGTCAAAGGCGGATAGTTCAAAGGGATCACTGGTGGCAATCCGGAGCGTTCCGTCATCGCGTGCGATGGGGACGCAGTTCTGTTTGTAGACCATCTGGGCCGGCAGCGACTTCAGCACCTCGGAATCGGGCTTGACCTCTGTCAGGTCGACGATCGGCATGGCAAACTGCTCGCCGATGGCATGGAGGACCTGCCGTTGGGAGCAATGCCCGAGTCGCACCAGCACGCGGTCCAGCCGCTCGCCCGATTCGGTCTGCGCAGAAAGGGCCTCCTGCAGTTGCTCACGGGAAATAATCCCGCGTTCGACAAGGATTGAGCCAATACCCATAAGGATTCACCGTTGCATGATATGGCCTCGGTGGTTTCAGGGGGCAGCATTTCGCTCAGGAAGCGACGGTTTGCCGGTTTCGGAACGCCTGATAACCCACTGAAATGCAGTCGTCATGATTCCCAAAAAGGTGTCTGAATGGCTCTTCTTCTGAGATCACGGTCCTGACAGGACTCCATCAGCATAAGCGAGGTACGGCACGATGCCTGCATCCGGAACAATCCGATCACCACGGGCTGGACGCCCATCCGGGATCCCGCACACGGCAGTGGCTATTGACGCGGCGATCCGACGAGTTCGGCAGTCAAGCAGTGCTGTGGCACCCGAGGCTGCGTCCCATCGTGAGTCCTACTCGGCCGATTCGTCATCGGCCCGGTCGCGGAATCACGGCAGGGTTGCCCTGGCAGTGCTGCAGCGGTTGATCCCGCAGCGGATCAAGTCCGCCGGGGCCTGGCTGGTCCACAACATGGGTGAGTTTGTCGGGGGGGCCGGGTCCTATGAACGTGGCTTCGTGGCAGCAGCCGTGGTGCTGGTCATCATGCTCGGGGCTGCCCGGCTGATCCTCGGTTCGACGCCGGTGGTCGGGGCATTGGTCCCCATGCTGGCACTGACCGGCGTTCTGGCATACCGCCTTCGCCGCATGTCATTTCAATCTGCGCGCCTGCCGTCAGACGAACAGCCGGCACCCAAGCGATGGGGCAAGTGGATCAACACCCGGTGGAAGGCAGCGATGCTGGGGATCGTGTGTGCCCCGCTGTTGACGCATGTACTCAAGCCGATGTCGCCGGCCAAGTCGCACCGTGCATTCATCTGGACCTGCTGGCTGGCCTTCCTGGTCGGTTCGTTCGGGATGGCCCTGTCGGCTACTGGGGCAACGGTCAACTGACGTGATCACACTGCCATGCTGTCGGCCATTTCGCGCACGGCCCTGGCTGCAATCTCAATCTCCTGCTCAGTCGTAAACGGCCCCGGGCTGATGCGAATCGTGCCGGCTGGGAACGTCCCGGTCGACTCATGGGCACCCGGTGCGCAGTGCAGTCCCGGTCGGACGGCCACGCCATACGTTGCGTCGAGCCAGGCTGATGCCTCGCCGGGATCAACGCCGGCGACCGTGATACTCAGCAGCCCGACTCGTGGGATGTTTGAGTCGTTGTGACTGCTGCAGCCGTGAAGGGTGATGCGTGAATCACTGCTGAGCAGGTCTGCCAGTTGACGAACCAGTCGTTGCTCATGGTCCCAGATTTGTTCGACGCCGTGTTCCACGACATACCGCACACCGGCTGCCAGCCCGGCAATCCCGACCGTGTTCGGCGTGCCTGCCTCGAAATAGACCGGCAACTCAACCGGCTGGGTGGGGGTGGCTGAATCGGTGCCGGTGCCGCCTGACTTGAAGTTGACCATGCGTATCGGGCGGCCATCGTCGGTGCGGTCTGGGTCATAGGCACGTGGCGAGACATACAGCAGTCCGGTGCCGGTCGGCCCGAGCAGCCCCTTGTGGCCGGGGGCGGCCAGCAGGTCGACGCCGCATTCCTGCACATCAATCGGGACGGCCCCGACGGTCTGACTCGAATCGGTCAATACCAGCGCGCTCTCGCCGGCCGGGGTTTGTCGCACGGCCTTAACGATCTCCGGTAGCGGCTGCACGGCCCCCAGAACATTGGAGGCATGAGTAAACGCGACGAGCACCGTGTTGGGCTTGACGGCCGACGCAATCGCATCAGGACACAGCAGCCCGTTTGCATCGGCCTCGACTCGTGTCAGTTCAATGATGCCGCGTTGTTCAAGGCTGTTCAGGGGCCGACGGATTGAGTTGTGTTCGAGATAGGTACTGACCACGTGCGGGCGGGTGTCTGAATCCCGAGATGCAGCATCAACGACCCCGAAGATGGCCGTGTTCAATGCATCGGACGCGTTCAGCCCGAAGACGATGCGTTCCGGCGCTTCGGCATTGAGGAGGTTGGCAATCAGTGCCCGGGCATCGCCGATCATCTTCTCGGAGGCCAGTGCCATGGCATGGGCGCCTCGGCCTGGGTTGGCAGCCTCGGTATTGAGGTAGTCAGCCATCGTCGAGGCCACATTCGGGGCTTTGGGCCAGCTGGTGCTTGCATTGTCGAGGTAGATAACACGCTTGCTTGCTGCCATGAGCGGGTCACTCCTACATGTGGTTTCGGCGCATGCGACGGATCCACGCTCCCAGCCGGAAGAGATCCTGTCGCTTGTGTTGCGTGGAGATATCTTCCTCCCAGCGACCGTAGGCTGTCTCGGAACGCCAGCGCAGATATGCGTTGCGCCTCCCCCGACGGCGACCGGGCCCAGCCAGCAGGCGGAGTCGCAGCAGTTCCCACAGCATCCCCATGATCAGGCCCCATCTCACGCTCGAAGATTGTTGCTTGCGGGCTGTCGCGTCGGCCCGGCTGGTACTAGCCTATACGGATCATGCACCGGGTACGAGGCAAGGCCGCCCGGAATCAGGCTGGGACACGAGGACCAGCCATATTATCGTGAACGATTCACCGGAATCGTTCGTAGCAGGGGGCGGGAAAATGAGCCATTCCTGACAAGCGAGTCTCGAACAACATGCCCTTGACGCTTCCCATACTGGATCACCCACACTTCGCTGCCAGATTCAACTCGACCCTCACGCGCGAGTCATTGACGACGCTGCAGATCAATATCGGGCGTCGCTGCAATCTGGCGTGCAATCACTGCCATGTCGAATCGTCACCGTCGCGGACCGGCGAGCAGGAGAACATGTCCCGGGAGACGGCCGAGCGACTCGTGGCCTGGGCAGTCGACCAGGGAGTGTTCAAGACGGTTGATTTCACGGGCGGTTCGCCGGAGATGAACGACAACTTTCGCTGGATGGTCGAGGCCTTTGCCGGTGCCGGGCTACACATCATCACCCGTTGCAATCCGACGCTGATTGACTACGCCGGTTGGAAAGGCGAGCAGGAGGACTACTCGTGGATTCCCGGCTTCTTCGCACAGCACCGCGTTGAAGTGATCGCTTCCATGCCGTGTTATCTTGATGTGAATGTTGATGCCCAACGTGGCAACGGCGCGTACGACGCTTCTATTTCCGGCCTGCAGCAACTGAATGCCGTCGGCTACGGGTCAGCTGAGAATCTGGTTCTCAATCTCATTTACAATCCGGTCGGCCCGATACTGCCGCCGGCCCAGTGTGCATTGGAAGATGATTACAAGCGCGAACTCAAGGAGCGGTTCGGTATTGTGTTCAACACCCTGTTGACGATGACGAACATGCCGATCAAGCGCTGGCGTCATGAACTGGAGCGCGACGGCAAACTCGAATCATATATGAATCTGCTGATTGAGGCATTCAATACAGACACATTGGCGGCGTTGATGTGTCGGCATCATATTAACGTCGGCCCGGACGGTCGGATGTACGATTGTGATTTCAATCAGGCACTGGACCTGGAACTTGAGGGCCGGCAGGGTGCCCGAGTGTGGGACATGACGGCCGATGATCTGATCGGGCATGTGATCGCGACCGCTGACCATTGTTATGGCTGCACGGCGGGTGCAGGTTCGAGTTGCGGTGGGAGTCTTTTGTGATTCAGTGATGCGGCAGGCCCGCTTGGCTCACTGGCCCCGGGTGTGTTCACCCGCGGCGTATAAAGCCGCCACCGGTGGTGGCGGGGGGGACGGAAGAGGCGCGCTCATGCCGGCCGTTGGCTGGAATCCAGTGTAGACATTATTCCGGCGCAGGCGGCGCCGCGTCCCGAATAGCAGCCCGTTCATCACCCATTTGTGCAGCCATTACCCTCTCGTGTCGCACTGCAATCTCCAGATCCTGTGAGACTCGTGACATCAGGAAGAGGGCAAGCACGAACGCCAAAGCGAGATACGCGGCCATGTTCCTCAATATAAGCGCATTCACCCGCCCCGGCCAGATCAGTGCCAGCAACAGCACCATCGCGAATCCAGTGGCGCCGACAGCCAGTACGATCATGGCAGGTTTCCAATACAGCCTCTGAATGCTTCTCTGCACACGCTTCGTCTTGCTCGCTGTCGGCCCATGGCTCCGGCCCACAAGGTGCGCAAACAGTGATCGGCACATCCATATGTGGATTGCGACACAAGCAATGCACACATACGCACCGGAGAGATAAAGCAGCGCCTGGATCGCGAGTTGATTAAGGATCGCCAGGATACACAAGCCGACGCCAGCAGCGCCGACAACGGGAACACAGATGCTGCTGAATCTCACCCATATGCGCTTGCCCTGAGTACAGGATGATGTTCCCGGTTCAGGAGCCGTGAAAAGATAGACCCCAGTCACATACGTCACCGGGCTGAGAGCAAGTGACACCAGGCAGATCACATTCAGAACATTCGCTGAGATCGAAGTCTTCAACGAAATGACACCGAACACACCGCACGCGAGAACACCGAGCAGTGGGGCGTAGAAACCGAGGCTCATCAGCATCAATCCGCGCTGAACACGCCGCAGCCACCTGAGATCGGAAAACCGCAACAGTCCCTGATTCCACGATCTGGCAATCGGTCCGCCACATTCCGGACAGTTGGAGTCGATCGTCAATCCTTGAAGGTCGTACCCGCAGTTGATGCACGGGAAGATCTGAACGAAGCGCATCTGTGCCTCGTTCGAACTCGATCCGTCAGCCTGCGGCCCACTCATATTTGCCATCATCAGTAGTGTAGGCAAATGAAGGCTATGGATTGAAATCGCTTACAATTAGCAGGAGCATGATCGGTTCGGGTTCGAGTTGCGGTGGGAGTATTTTGTGATTCAGTGATGCGGCAGGCCCGCTTGGTCTGCCCCGGGTGTGTTCACCCGCGGCGAATAAAGCCGCCACCGGTGGTGGCGGTAGAGAGAAGACAAGATGGATCCCGGCCTGCGCGGGATGACGGAGGAGGGGGCACGGCACGATGCAAAGCATGATGCTTGCGCATCATTCCCCCGGCGGAGCCGGGGGCTAACGGGAGAGGATGGACTTTCGCGTGCGCGAGAATGACGGAGGGGGAGGGGAGCGCGAGATACTTCTTACTCCACGGATACCCCCTTCACGTACTCACGGCGTCATCCTGATGCCGCGGCCAGCACTTCAGACACGGCTTCGGGCAGCGGGCGCGTTTCGAGGTTCAGCCCGCCGATGGCGTCGATGGTCAGTTCGTACAAACGGCCCGGGAGCATCGGCTTGTACACAGCCTCTCCCTGAGCAACGCGGACGCCGAGTTCGGCTGCCATGGCAGGGTCGTTGGCCAGCGTCCAGAAGCGGGACCAGAGCATCTGCTCAAACTCGGCTGCTGCGGGGCTGTGTGTGCGATAGGCACCTGGGATACTCCCCGGCGTATCCAATGGGAATCCCTGGTCCGGAGCGAGCGATTCCGAGTACACCCGCCTGAGCAACGCCAGCGAGTGGCCCCGCAACGGCTCGGCTGTGGCCACACAGTCCGGCTCGAACTTCACGACCAGACCTTCAAAGTACGCAATCCGGCCGGGGATGGTGACCTGTGACCGATTGCACACCCGGCCGTTCTCATCCAGTTCGGCGATCAACAGGGCCGTGAAGAGTACCGACCCGGTGACGGGGTCTGTATGCTGGTCTGTGACAATGATTTGTGCCATCCTGCGGACGGAGGTCAGGCGCTCGACCATCATCTCGAGTGCTTCGACGCGCTGACGAGAGACATCCAATGCCTGCTGCAGTTGTTGCTGGTAGGCGGTCTGCTCATTTCGATAGTGCAGATACAGACCGGTAAAGACGGCTGCAATCGCGACGAGAGCGATTGCTGCGATTGAGCGGAGCAAGCCGGAAATACCTGAGACAAACCTGGTCATTCCACCTTCTCTATCGGGTGAACTGAAGGATGCACGCCAACGAGGTCGATAACCCATACAGATGTGTTTGCGCCGAATCATCAGTCATGCACTCCGACGCCGGCCGGTTGACGTCCCGTCTCGCGACGCTGTCACTCCGTCGATTGGGCTGGGCGGACGGCTGGCACTGCTCGTCGTCGCGTGGAGTGTGCTTTGTCAGCCCGGCCTTGCCCCTGCGATTGCTTTTTCGTGGCCCGGCCCTGAGGGTGACTCTCCGGCTCCTGCCAAGTCGGTTCAGGACGGCTTTGCCTACAGCCGGCTCGAGCGTGTCGTGGCCTCGTTTGATTTCGATGAGCCGGACAACCCGTTTCCGGTGCCGGACCGCTGGGTGAGAATCAATGAGCACGGGTACCCGAAGTGGAACTATGGACTCTGTGAGTTTGATCCTCCGGAGCCGGTAGCAGGGGGGGGAATTGACCGCTCGTATCGGCTCGCGATCAGCGGCGGGAGTTCGGGGATCCGACTCGTACAGGGTGTTGTTGCGGCTATCCCGATGACGGACTACAGCCTCCGCGCCCAGGTTCGGACTGAGGATCTTGTCCATGCTCGAGCCATGATCCGTGCCTGCTTTGTTGATGAGAAGGGCCGGCCGATCGACGCGAGTCGGGCTTCGACTCTGCCGGCAGCGTCAGAGGGCGTGTGGTCGGAGGTACGCCTCACGTTGAGCGGCCGATTCGAGAACGCCGCCTGGATTCAGGTGGACCTGCTCTTGATTCAGCCGGAGCAGTGGCAGGACCCGGAGCGTTTTGCCCAGGAAGTCCGGCACGAGGATGTTGCCGGTCGTGCCTGGTTCAATGACGTTGTCATTACACGATTGCCACGAATCGAACTGGCGGCCTCGGATTCGAATATCGTGGCAGCCTCTGACCCGGTTGAACTGACGATTCTTGTGCAGGATGCGAGTGCCGCGTCACTGACCGGGCGTCTGATGGTGCTGGACCAGACCGGCACGCTCGTCGAGGAAGCGACGTTGACGGATATCGAGACTGACAAGCGGATCCTCTGGTCGCCGGCCGTGAGCCGATTCGGCTGGTATCGGGTGATCCTGGAGGTGTGGGAATCAGAGACGCTGGCAGGCCGATCGTATGTTGACTTCGCGTATGTGCCGCAGCGGGGTGCCAATGTTGCGGTCGGGTCGAATCGATTCGGCGTGGTCGCAGATAACGATCCGGAGTTGTCGTGGATCGGCTCGGTGGATCTCCTGCACGATTTGGGTGCCCGCTCGATCGTCGTTCCCGTGTACGGCATGTCCCTGCAGGCCGATCATATGAAGGCTCATCGAGCACGACTCGAGCCGGCAGTTGATCGTCTGCTTCGGCTCGGTCATGAGCTCACGTTCAACCTGACTGCGTTCCCGACTCAGGTGGCCGACCAACTGTCCTCGAAGGGGTTGTCGTCACTGAACGTGTTTGAAGTGCTTTCCGCCGGCGACGGTGATGCGTGGTCATTTCTTGATCCGCTTCTGATCGGTTTTGGTCAGCGTGTGCCCGGTTGGCTAATCGGTTCGTCTGTAAACTCGACGTCTTATCTGCTGCCGGATGTGCCGGATCGGCTTGACGCTTTTGAATCGCGAATCTCTGAAGTGGTGCCTGATCCACGGGTATTCATTCCCTGGCCGTCGGACTATCAGTTGCCCGGTGTACCGTCGTCGGGCAATCGTCTCAGCAACACAGACGCGTTGTCCAATCCCATACCTTCATCGGTATGCGGGTATCAGCTGATCATCCCGGATGCGTTTGATGCTTCAGCATCGGCAGACCTGGTGGGGACGGTTCTTGACAGGCCGACTGACATTCAGGTATTGATCGACTCGGCAGATGTGCGGCTTTATGGGTGGGCGTGGGCTGCCGCGGACTTAACGCGCAAGGCCTGCCTGATCTGGGAGCGTCTGGGGGCGTCATATGGGCCTGACCCGATTTCCGGCTCATCTGAGACCATCGCCTCGTCGCCGAAGGCGAATGTGACGTTGGCTGTGCGCCAGCCGTGGGTGCAGATCGGGTTGCAACGTACACAGGCGGTACCGACGCCGGCCTATCCGGTGTGGCGAAACATCATTCAGCATCTTTCAGGTCGTCGCCCGGTCGGCCGACTTGATCTGGGGGATGGCGTGATTGCAGTGATCTATGAGGATCGCGATGAGCCTTCACAGGGTACGATCTGCTTGTGGAACGAATCGGATCGAGCCGATGCCGTTGAGGCCCGGATGTTTCTTGGCACCGGCCGTGTGCAGTCCTGCGATCTTGTTGGAAACACCGAGGACCTGCCGTTGATTGATGGTGAGCACCGGGTGACGATCGGCCGCACGCCGATGTTTATTGACGGGGCTGACATTCAGCTGGCCATGTTTCGAGCCGGCTTTCGCGTGACACCGAGTTTTGTTGATACCGGGACCCAGGTGCATGATCACATCATTCACCTGTCGAATCCCTGGCAGACGACTTTGGCCGGGCAGTTGCGTATTGATGAGCCTGAATCATGGAAGTACAAGCAGCGGGTGCTGTCGTTTTCCGTGCCGGCCGGTCAAACGGTCGACATTCCATTCAGTTTTGCAACCCCGATCTTTGAACTGGCCGGGACCAAGGAACTCGTGGTCGAGGCGACGGTGTCCAGCTCCGGGCTGGAAGGCGTACCCAGTCTTCGTCTGGCAGCACCGATTGAGGTCGGGTATCGACGGATCATCCTGCAGGCAGCGCACCACTATGCGACGGCCCCCGATGGGACTGAGTTCCTGATCGTGACGGAGGAGATTACCAACGACTCTGATGAGCCGGTCTGGCTGGAGGCGTTTGCGTTGGCCAAGGGGCACCCGTATCAACGTGCCGATATCGGCAACCTGCAGCCCGGGCATCGTGCGACTCGTATGTTCCGTTTTCAGATCAGCCGGCCGGAGAGTCAGCGGTCAGGTCGACCGTCCGCATCGGAGCAGGAACCGCTGACACAGGTCCGCGTCGGGCTGCGCGAACTGAACGGCCCTGGGCGGGTCAATCAGATTGTCGAGGTGGCACCGAGTCGGTATGCCTCCGCAGCGGCCGGCGACAATCCCTAGCGGCACGGTCGGCTGCCAGTGTCTAGATCACCCCGGCATCCTTCATGTGGACTGTCAGTTCCTTCATATGTGTTCTGATGCCGTCGTGCCCTCTGTCCAGCGAAACGCCAAGGCCTGCGGCCGCGTCCTTGCTGAATTGGTTGGCAGATGAGGCCGGGCTGCTCAGGTCGACGGCTGCCTCGACTCCCAGGATTTCGGATGCCATCACAGCCAGATCAGCCCACCGGGCATAGCAGTCGGCCAAGTTGTAGGCCTGGGCTGACGTCGCCTCATTCCCGACACAGCCGACGATCGCTGCAGCCACGTCTTCGACGTGGACGAATTTGCCGCCGCCCTGTTTCACAAACCGGTCTCCGGCTGCAATCTGCTGGATAATCGGGTAGCCGATTGAGCGGCCGAGATTTGGATCGATGCCATAGACGGCACATGGCCTGAGTGCCGATGTAGATTGGCCATTGCCGTAGTGAGCGGCCCACAGATGTGCCTCGACGGCGGCCTTGTAGGCACCGTACAGGCTCGAAGGGCGCAGTGGATGGTCTTCATCAATCAGGCCCTGCCAGCGCGGTCGCATGTCATGGTGTACGCCGACGGTGCTGACAAAGATGAACTGGCGCGGGGCTGCAGCATGAAGCAGGCGGATTGACGTACGCAGATTAGTGTCCAGGTGCCTGGCCAGATCCGGTTGGTCAGAACGGAGTGGCTCCCAATCCACGGAGTTGTGAATGATGCACTCGGCTTCATCAAGCAGATTCGGCCAGCAGGCAGTATCACACTGATCCCCGACAACGATTCGGTCCACGAACGGTTCGATGTGGTCGGTGCGGCTCGTGGCCCGGACCAGGGCTGTGACGGTGTGCCCGTTTTCATGCAGGCATCGCGCGGTGACGCTGCCAATGAAACCTGATGCTCCGGTCAAGGCGACTCGCATGGGAAACAACTCCGAGGGGGGGTGGGGATACCTGTGTACGAGATCATGACGAATGGACAATGGTGGGGCAGGGGCTTCAAGTACGACTGATCGGCAGGATGTCTTCAGCCTTGCCCTGCACCCATTCCTTGATTCGAGGGACCATGATCTCGATGGCGAGGATTTTCAAGCAGGCTGCAATCGGGATGGCCAGCAGCATTCCGTACATCCCCATGACGATGCCGCCGGCCAGCACGGCCACGAAAATCGAGACCGGGCCGAGGTTGGTGGCCTTGCCGGCAATCATGGGGGTCAGGAGATAGGCCTCGACCAGTTGGACGATGGTGAACACAAGCACCGGCCAGATGATGATCCCCCACCAGGCCATCTGTTGTGCCTCCGGCAGGTCGGACTGGCCGAGCCAGAGGAGGATGACTGCCACCGGAATCCCCAAGCCGCCGAGGTAGGGGACAATGCAGAGCACACCGGTGAGCATGCCGATGAGCAGCCAGTAGGGGACGCCGCAAAAGGCCCAGCCCACGCTGAGCATGACGCCCATGATAATGCTGATCACCACACGGCCTCGGACGAAGCCACTGACGGCCAGATCCATTTTTCTGGTCAACTCATAAGCCCGTGGGAGATGCTCCTCGGGAAACAGTTCACTGATGTAGTCCTGGAGCCTGCCCCACCCGGTCGAGAAGAAGAAGAAGTAGAACATGACGAGGAAGATCGCAAAAGCGGTGTACACGACGGAACCGATCACGTCTGCGATCAGGCCGAGTGCATCGCCGGCTGTCTGGACGGATGCCTTGACCAGCGTGCCCAGATTCGTATCGAGCCAGGTACTGACCGTTGTGCGGAGTTGCTCCGGGTCTTCGGTGAGCGTGGCGCGCTGATCCTCCGGAATGTGATCGAGCGCAAACTGGTACAGGCTGGCGATATGATCCGGCAACTGCTTGAGCAACTGCACGCCCTGGGCGAAGAGCAGGGGGACTAATGCGAGGAAGAGGATGAACGCGAGACAGATAACGCACAGCATCCCACCGACGACGACCGGCCTGTTTGCCTTGAACCGGTCGCAGAGTTTGACGACCAACGGTTCGAGCAGGTAGGCCAGTGTCAGCGCGATGAGGAGTGGGACCGTGACCGATTGCAGCCAGTATCCGAGCCAGATGATGAAGATGATGCCGGCAATGATGGCTGTATCACGAATCGCCTGGAACTGCCACAGGTGCAGGTCGTGGAGCTGATCCACGCGTCCAGTATCGGGCGAATCAGTGTCAGACACCCTGGTGCTCGATGTCTCAGGGGCTGCTGCTTGCTTCTCAGGCGGGTCAGATTTGGCCTTCTTGCGCTTGCCCATGATGGCATAAGGCTAGCAGTGCGTGAGTGCACGGCAAGACAAATCGGCTGTCACCGCGTTTTTCGAGTTTGCGATTGTGGGGGCCGGGGAGGGACTAGTTATGCCCGAGCGACTCGATAACCCGCTGGTTGCTGAACGCATCTTCGAAACTGTAGACGGAATAGAAGTCATCGAGGCAGTCTCGGTCGGTGCGCGACATGGCCCCAATGTCAATGAGGGCAAACACAATGCGCCCGAAGTCGTCTGTTCGCTCAATGCGCCAGTGGTTGAGCACGCTGCGAGCCATCAGGCCGTATCGCTTGATGGCATAATCGCGGAGTCCTTCGCATAACTGCTGGCCAGACACGTGGCGGTCCTCGTGTTCACTCTTGGAGGGGTCGCCGTGGACGTGGCGCGTGGTGAACGCCAGGCCTTCCTGCACGAATGCAAAGGCCTGTTTTGGATACGGTGCCATGGCACGGAGGTGCTCCCAGTCGATGGTGGGAGTCTCCTGATTGCTGTCGCCATGTTGGCTCTGGCTACTACTGCTGCCCTTGTGCGTGGACATCCGGTCGTATCTCCTTGCCCTCCAGGAACTTGGCCGGCTTCTGCGTGATCACCCCGGCCTCGTATGCAGGTACATCATACGCAGGCATCGACACTCAGCACATTCGCACGAGTCTCGAAACAGTCTGGCCGTACTCCATTCATCATCGACCAGGAGCCTCCTTCTTCTTGCAGGCTCGTGTTTCAATACGGGCCAGGCCAACTTCGTGTTGCCGGCACCAAGTCCGATCGCCGCGTTTGGTGGAAATTCAGGGTGATGACTGCTGCTTTAAGCGGCTGTTGAACGTCCGAGAACTCTGAATCCCGGGCTCGCAGCGGAACAGATTAGCAGATGTGCCTATCTTCTTATCCCGGAATACCTTTGTTTTTCAATGTGCGTACCGGCTCTGTATGGCGTTACTGTCGGAAAAGCCGTTGCGAGACGACTCAACTCAGTTCGTCTCCGGACACGAGGTGTCCCGGCCGGCCAGCGTCGAAAGGTGTGACTATGCGGTTTGCGATCAATCTATTGTGGGTGGTATTCGGGGGCGGTCTCATTGTGACGATTGAATGGCTGCTCATCGGTGCGCTGTTATGCCTGACCCTGATCGGGATCCCGTTCGGCATTGCGTGCTTTCACATTGCCGGCTTGACAATCTGGCCGCTTGGCCGGGAGGCGATTCGTGCCGACATGATCGGGCAGAAGGCGGGGCCGGGTGCGGGGTGTGCAAATGTGATCTGGTTCCCTGCGGGGCTCCTGCTGGCCCTGATCCACGCGGTCTTTGGGTTTTTGCTGTGCGTGACGATCATCGGGATCCCGTTTGGCATCATCCATTTCAAACTGGCTGAGCATGCGCTCGCGCCGCTGGGCAAGCGCATCGTCAGCACGGAAATGGCCCAGGCGGCTCGGGCTCGGGCGCTGGAGAAGAGACTGTCGGGCGCGCTGGGTGACCCGGGGTAGTATGGCGAGACAGGGGGATGGTGCATATACGACAAACGCCCATCGCGGTGAGGAAGGGCGTGGGCTCGTAACTGGAGTGTACTGATTGCAGAAAAAGCGGGCGAACGGACTCGAACCGTCAACATTCAGCTTGGAAGGCTGACGCTCTACCAATTGAGCTACGCCCGCTAAAGCGGTTTTGCACTACATTTTTCGCTGGACATGCACTACAATTTGCACGATCGCACTACATTTCCAGCGGTCGGATTATAGCGAGATTTGGTACATGGCAAAGCACAAGAGACGTCGAACTCCATCGCTTCGTTTCACGACATGCCGTGGTATCGGCTGGCACGCCAACTACCGAGACCCTGACACAGGCGTACCGACCAAGAAGCGATTCGGCATGATCGAGGAGTCACAGGCACGGGTTCTGTACCACAGGTGGCTGTCCGAGCTTCTGGATCAATCTGGCGTGGGGCGGGAGCAGCATGCTGGCAGAAAGCGGAGAGATACGATTACACAACCAAGGCAATCGGCGACAACGACTACCAGCAACGTGCGGGCCGGAAGCCTCGTCGAGATTGCCACCGGCTTGCTTGAATACGAGCGCACTCGTGTCCGAGACCCCGAAGGACCTCGTGCCCGTGGCACAATTGACCCAGATGTGTACTCCGACAAGAAGAAGCACGTGCACGACTTTCTAGAATTCGTGAACGAGCTACACGGCCAGGGATCAGTCGCGTCTATGGCTTTGGCAGACCTCTCCATGGGAGATGTTGAGAGTTTCAACAGAAGGATCGTGGAGTTGGGCTACTCACAATCACAAGTGGGTCGTCGGATGCAGGTTATCAGGCAGCTTGTAAACCGTGCGGGCCGACCAGAGCATGGGCAACAGGTGCTTCAGTGGAATTGGAACTCGCTTGACATTCTGCATGGCCTTCCAACACGCCCACTCCTCCTTCCCGATTTGAAACAGTTGAAGGCACTTATTGAAGTCGCCGACTTGCGTGGTCAAACCATGATCTGGATTGCAATAGGATTAGGATTTGGGCAGAGGGATCTGGCCACGCTGCGTGTAGGGCAAATTGACAGATCGACATACGATATGCGCCGTGGCAAGACTGGCATAGAGAGATATGGCAGGACGCCACCTCTCGTGTGGAAGTACATTGCCCAATATCTGGGAGTGACTCCCCGACGTTCCGCCGAACTCATGTTCACCACAAGGAATGGGCTACCAATCGTGCATGGAAAGGCCGATTCTGTACAGCAGTGGTGGAATAAGATGCGCGTGAAGATCGGTGAGAGCAACAGCACATTGGGCGGCTTCTACTCACTCCGGCACCTAGGCGCAACCGAGTTTGGGTCTCGGCCTCGATGCTCAATTGGCGATATGAAACGCTGGCTGGGCCATTCAGCCCGATCTGACATGGCGGATCGCTACATGAAGCCCGTTTCGCCAGAGCTGAAGGCAGTGGTTGAGTGGGTAAGGCGACGGCTGAAGTCCTCTCAGCTTGATTGAACTGCATGGTGCGAGAGTCTCGAACTAGAGAAGATCCAGTAGATCGTGATGCACTTCTGCTCTGGTTGGTGGAGCGTCTGCTCGGAGCCGCAGTTCCTCCCATCGCTTCACATCACACACGCGGGCATATCGGATGCGACCCCTTCGTTCAAATGGCAGCTCGCCTGATTCCATCGCATCGATTACACGCTCACGGCGCATGCGCTGCTGCTTTCGGATCTGTTCCAGTGAAAGCCATTCACTCATGGGGAGGAGGTCCGCAGTCCGAGGGTTTGTTATTCTGTGCTCACAATAATCTTGCCTGTCGCAGATGAGGAGGATTGTCGTCAATCTGATTGACCATTGATTCCTCCCTGTGCAGGTACTGCCGTGCTGCCCACGTGCTTCGTCTTGGTGGATGAGACGAAGCCCGTCTCGGAGGTGATGCTGCATGGATCGATGTGGAATGTGCAGTGAGGAGATTATCAAGAGTGAAGGAATCGGTGGCCTGTGTATCCTGTGCGATAAGGTGGTTGGTGAGGTCGCGGCGGAACTGGTTGTAATGGCTGCCCATAGTTAGGCACCATGTTGATGGCCTCGGGGAATGAAAAGCGCCCGCCTGGATATACCAGACGGGCGCACAGCGGGGTGGGAACGATCTCGCCAACTCGGTCTCGGATCAGTCGAACCAATTGTTTGGCCGTTTGTGAACCGTGGGTTTGCTGCGGCGCTTGCGTTTCTGCACAACTTGCGGTCTGTCTGGTTTCTTGGGCTCTTTGGGTTTGGACGGTACGGCCTCTGTCTGTGGACTCGACTTCTCAAAGACTATTTCTATCGGGCTGCTGATACCGAAGATCCTGTCAGTCTGCGGAGCCAGTGGATCAGGTGCTGGCACCAACGAACCGAGGTCAGACAGTGGGATTCTGCGATTGCGCGACATGTTGAATTCCTTTCACGGAGTTGGAGTGGTTCCAATCGATAGAACAGAGCGGATGACATCAGGCGGCTGGTTTTCAAACAGCCAGACACGACGAAGTCCGATCAGATAGAGCGGGGCATCGCTACGAATGGGGACAATCGGGCGGTGTGCGCTGTGGCCCATCAGCAGTTGCAGACACAGGGCAACGACGAAGTTCACCACGAACGCGGTGTCACAGCCCAGGGCCTGGGGCTGCGTGATGGCTGTGCGCGTCTCACGGCCGAGTGTTGTCCGAAGTGCCTGGGTTCTTCCCGGGATGCTGAAGGCGACCTCTGCGCAGTCGGCATGGGCTCCGAAGGCGGCCATGACCTGGGGGCAGTGCTCGTGGCAGCGATCGGCGATGCGGAGCATCAGATCAAAGCTGTCAGCCACCAGGCATAGGAGGTCTGACTGACGCGCCAACTGCTCTACGTCGGCTTGGTTTGTGACAGAGAGCATGCGGTCCCAGTAGAACACATTGACACGGCGGTCAATCTCTCGGGCGATCCCAGCCAGGGCTGCAGCCTTGCCGGTCCCGACATGGGACTCGCGGTACTCGGTCCCAACCAGGTTGCGCAGCGAGACCACGTCACCATCGACGATCCAGATGCGGCCAGGTGGTTGAGTCCCGACTCCGTGGCGGACCAACTGGGTAACCAGTGGGCAACCCATACTGCCGGCGCCAATCACAGTCACGCGTTGGCGTGCAAGGACTCCCACATCCACGAGGCTGTGGATGCGACCGTAACGCGAGTTGGCGGGATCATTGGCCAACGATCTCTCCCTTGGCGTTCAAGTGGAAGCGGTAGTTGCCCTGGATTTGGTCGGTCCCGCGGCCAAGGAGGCGGCATGTGAACGGCTGGCCTTGACGCAGACGTCGCGTGTTGGTGCGCGGACAACGCCAGCAGGTTCGGGTCATGCTGTCGAGCTCGGTTGTGAGTCGAATCAGATCAGGATTGAGCAACTCCAATTGGAGTCGGTGTACCTGTCGGCGTGCCTGCTGGATCGCTCGAATCACACGGCCGCGACAGCGTTCATGGTCGGTGGGGATGAACATGATCTGCCATGGAGACGCCGAGACCAGACGGCGCCGGGTCTCGATCAGAGCATGGCCAACTGATTGACACTGTTCGGCACGCTGGTTCAGTACGTCCAGAGCGTTGTGTGCCGTATTGATGTCACGTGACGATGCCACTTGCTGGTCTCCTGTGAACGGGGCCTGAGTGACGTGGAGGATTCTGTTACTCGCCTGATCCGTTTCCATCGGATTCGCGCAGCCGAATGAAGCGGAAGGCTTCCTGACAGAGCAATTGCAGATCAGGCAGGTCGTTCGGGAAGTAGTAATCCGAGTTCTTCCACTCACTGGTGGACTTGTCCTGATAGCGTTTCTGGAACTTCACGGAGTGACGCGTGACAGTCCGGCCGTCCTGCTCGACTTCGTTGGCCCAGATCGAGGCCTGGCAGCTACCGGCCCGGAACGATTGCACAGGAGCCTGAGGGTCAGATTGAGTAGTGGTTGCTTGTGCCATTGGATGTCTGTCCTTTCTTATACTGCGATGTGGTTCTGGATGCTGAGAGCAAGTTGCAGGAGAACTGACCGTGCCAGGTACAGGGCACAACAGCCCATGAGCCACAGCGCCCAGTCATGGGCGACTGTGATTCGTACTGAGCGGAGCATTCGGTCAGTGGTGTTCCGCACTGGATTGGTCAGTTCGGTCAGGGCTATCGCGAGCGTGGTGCCCTGGTAGGCGGTAAACGGTCGCAGGCATACCCGAGCCAGCAACAGCCACAGGTACATTTCGATGGCCCACACGGCTACCAGGAACGGCAGGCTGAGGGCGTTCACCGGCTCGTTGAAAAAGGGGATGATGATCATGGGACGCACTTCCCTCCAGGCTTAGTGGACGGATGTTGCGGTTTTGCCTGCAAGACGAGTGAAGTGGGCATCAAGGGTGTTGTGATCCTTGATGAACCGGTAGTGGACCACTCCTTCGATGACCGATGCGACTCGCTTCAGTAGCGGCTCATTGACATTTGACGGTTTGCTTCCCACGCCGACGACGTCAATGACAACCCCACGGGCCTTGAGTGTTTCCGCGATTGTGACTGGATCGCCGCCCTGACCGTCGGTGTACATCATGATTCGTCGAACGACGCCGTTGCGGGCCCATTCAAATGCGCTCGAGGCAGCAGCGAGTCCGGTCGCCAGATCCGTGCCACTGCCGTCCTTCAGAGACTGTATCGTGGTGATCATCTTGGCCTTGTGCTCTGCAAGACGGGAGAGTGGGTGCAGGAGCCGTGCCAAATTCGTAAACGTGATCACGCCGATCTCGTCGTCGGGATCGAGTTTGGCTTTGTTGGTGATGAAGAGAGTAAGTGCCTGGATGGACGCTTCCATTTTGGTGGTTTCGCGATCGAACTTCGCACCCATGCTGCCCGACACATCCGCGATGATGAAGGTCAGTTCGCGCTGAGACCGATCGATCACGGGCAGCATCCCGGTATGGGGAATGAGATCCTCAGTGCCGAAGGCACGCCGGGTTCGTTCGAAGATCATGCGGCGTTCGGCTGACGATATGACCGGCATTTCCGAAGTATGCATGACACGAGTCTGGCTGTCCGCGCCTGCCTGTGTGAGGTTGAGACCGCACTGGGAACAAAAGTGGGCATCCGGTGGATTCTCAGTATTGCACGTTTTGCAAAAGGTGCCCATTACGGGTGTCCTTTCTGTATCTGGTGGCTATGTGTGTAGATGGCGGCATTGCCAGCCAAGCGAACAGGCTGGCCCGCGGTGATGGGGGTGGGGATATTGACGACCCGGTCATTGACATAGGTCTTGTTGGTGCTTCCGGCATCTTGCACCAGGACCGAGCCGTTGTCACAGATCACGTGCATGTGGACCCGCGACAGGCACTCATCCCTGTCTGCAAGCTCATGACGGCCAATGCTGTAGGATCCCTGCGGGATGCGGAACACGAAGCCGGACAAGCGGCCGGTCCGAAAGGTCAGGCGGTGATCGACCGGACTGAATCGACGGCCGCATGATGGGCAGACCTTTGCACCATTTGCCACGAGCCCGCATGCGAGGCACCTCGCCGATAATGAGCCGTGACCGGTCCTGGCTCCGCAAACCGGGCAGAACTGGGTCCGGGAGTCGAGCGGATTCCCACATGTCGAGCATGTGAGCGGTGCCCGTGGCCGCTGTCCGGCACCGTGGTGCAGGGCTTCTATCAGGTCTTCGGCGCTTTGCATGCGAGCATTCCGGTCCTTGGCCAGCAGCTGCATGCAGATGTCGCTGAGGAATGCCGGGATGGACGAATCGAGTGAGTGAGGTGGTACTGGTTGGTCCTGACAGATGCTCAGTGCGATCTCATGAGGTTTGGTACCCTTGATCGGCGGTTCTCCGGTCAGGGCGTAGTACATGACCGCGCCCAGGGAATACAGGTCGGCACGATGATCTTCGGAACCGGGCGACCGGATCTGCTCCGGAGCCATCCAGGCCAACGTGCCGATGAACTCGTCTGTGCCGGCAAGAGTCTGCTGACTGGCGTCGCGCAGAATGCCGAAATCGATCAGTTGAGGTGTCCCGTCAGTGGTGATCAGGATGTTGTGCGGTTTGATGTCCCGGTGAGAGATGTCCTGGCGGTGGGCCACCTTCACGCACTCGGCCAGGCATCGAATGATCCTGGCAACTTGTTCATAAGGCAGTTGCCCACCGTGCAAGTCAAGGTATTCATTGAGCTGTACTCCATCGACCCAGGGGAAGATGATGAAGTGCTGGTCACCTGCTTCTCCGGATGCCAATGGATTGACGGCATACGGGCTGGGAATATTGAGATTGGCTTCTCGCTGGAAGCGGCCCAGGGCCTCCTGGTAGCCGTTCTGATGCGGTGAGGCCTTGAGTTGTTTGATGAAGACCCCGACACCAGCCTGGTGATCAGTACCCCGATAGAGATTGGCCTGCCCTCCGGAGACGAGAGGCTCTTTCACCCTGTACCGGCCCAATACCTTCTGTCCCACACGGAGCATTCTGGACATGGAGCAAGCCTCCTATTGGATGGGTTCTCAGCTGTTTTCAATGGGCTCGAGACGGATGATGGTCGTGCCGACCTGGATCTCATCACCGGGCATGAGTTCCGTGGGCCGAGTCAGACGCAGATAGGTCCCGTTAGAGCTTCCCAGATCCTTGAGAATGACCGACCCGTTGGATCGAACGAGTTCAGCATGCCGGCGAGAGACATACGTGTCCTGCTCGATCACCAGGTCGCAGTCAGGCTGTTTGCCAATGGTGAACGGTCCATCTGGGATGCCGGTGGCACCAGTATGCCCGGTGGGCCTGACAATGCGCAGTTGGAGCAGGCCGTTTGAAGGCGGCGGTGTTGACGATTGCCGTTGCCCGATGGGAGGCGAGGCGGCTGTGCCAGGTGCGTGCTGGGTGTCGGTCACTTGGGCATGAGCTGGAGCCGACTCAGCAGTTTCGGCACCGGAATGCTGTGCGCCAGACTGCTGGTGGGTCTGACCGGGATTCTCGCCGGGCATCATGGCGACCCCGGAGGACGGGCGGCTGGAAGGAGCTTGACTCTGGCGGTCGGAGCTGTGCGCTTCTGAACCGGTGGCGTAGTGCTGGTCGTGCTGTCGAGACGGATCCGGCTGGGTATGGCCCGAGGATTCAGCGGATGGAGTCGTAGCGACACCACCGCCAGAAGTGCTCATCTGAGCATCCACTTGATCGTGGGTGTCAGTGGCAGGATTCGACGATGCGGCTTCAGCGTGCAGATCCGCGAGCTGTGACTGTTTAGGCAACGATTCGCCACACCGTGGGCAGTAGTTGGCGTCAATGGACACCGACTGGCGGCACTTGGGGCAACAAGACGTGTGGACTGCGTTCATTGAGAATCTCCTTGCAGCTGGGTGTGAAGGGCGAATGCAAGCTCGTCGGCGTAGCCGTGAACGAGCGTGCGCTGATAGAGATCGCTATGGAGCGCTGAGGCTGGGGGCTCGTAAAGGACAACCGTGACGTTGTCGTGGGTGCCGGACCTGAGAGCCTCATCAACCAGGACGTCGGCCAGACGGGTGGTGCTACCAGCCTGCGAGACCAGTGTCGCGAGGTGCTGATCCGTCACCACATCGGTCAGGCCGTCGGTGCAGAGCAGGACCCGATCGCCAGGACGAAGGGGCACGATGCGCGTGCCAAGTCTGAAGTCTCGCTGGCGGCCAAGGTACTGATAGATCGTGTGAGCCATTGGGTGATGCAGGCGTGCCATTTGGGTATCTGGTACCAAGTTGGCATCGATCAAACGCTGGACTTCGCTGTGATCCTGTGTGACTGGCCGGATCGTGGAACCGCGACAGACATAACACCGGGAATCACCGGCCCAGGCAATGTAGAGCACGGATCGCACCACCACGGCACAGACGACAGTCGCTGACATGCCGTGACACTGCGGCTCCTTCGCGGACTGCTCACTGATTGTGGAGTTCGCTGCTTCGAGTGCATGGGCGAGAAGATCAAGTATGTCATCCGGAGGTGTTGCGCTGCCGCATGCGGAGAAGTAGCCTGCCAGGACTTGAGAGATAAGCGATACTCCAAGCCGGGCCGCCACCTCGCCACAGACGTTGCCGCCCACCCCGTCACAGACAATCAGGACAGGAAGTGACGATTGATCCAGTCCGGTCAACGAAGATTGAATATGCATGGCAACTGCGGCATCTTCCAGCTTGGAACGGTGGCCCTTGTGGGTTGCCACTCCGATCAATGTCATAACGAACTCACTTTCGAACGTCTCAGAAACGTGCGGCCTACCTTGAGCACTCCATATGCAATTCAGGTGACCACGGAGGGCGGTGACGTCTGAGTTAGCAATCGCTGATGTGTTGGCAAGCGGTCGGTTAGCCCTCGTCGTCGTGCTTCTGATTTAGAATCCGGATGATCAGGACAACGGCGACAAGGACGACACCGAGGGTGGCCAGCCTTGTATAGCGATCACGGTCGTGTACGTGCAGCCAGTGCATGATGTCATCCCAGCTGAATGCCGGTTCGACGCCCCCGGTAAACCAGACGATCAGCAGAATGGTCAGTGGAACCAGTACGATCCACCACCGGAACCTCCTTCGTGGAGGCGGCGGCACCTGTTGCGGCGGCTGGGGATACAGGCGCTCAAGATCACGCGGCACAATCGGTGGCGGAGACTGTCGTTGTGGGTAGTTGGCCATGGCAGCATCTCCAATGGAGTTGCTGGAGACTAGCGGGGTGAAAGTAAGGCAATTGACTTGTTGATGCCCTGAGAGTGAGCACCGAATGATGGCCGATAGGGAGAGCTGCCGGCAATTCGATGGCTCTGTTAAGAAGAGAATGCTGCCGCTGTAGGAGGTTTGGTATCAGGGATGGATTCCTGTGTCCTCCGGAACAACGTCGTGGTCGATGTCATCGGGATCGGTATCATCGTCGCGCCTAGCCGGGCGAGGTGAAGGATCGTGGCTTGTCTGGCGAAGACTGAAGCTGAGGCGAGCGAGACCAAGCCCTGCCATGATCAGGAGAGCCAAACCGGCGTAGTCGTACAGGTTGACTCCAACATGGGAGTCGCTCCTGGACCGCATGAACGGGACCACCGTCCTGAGGTCGAAGTCATTGCGTCCCTCTCCACGCAACCACACGAGAGCGGTTAGAGCGAGCAGGATGACAATTGCGATCCCCACAATGCGCCGACTGTTCATGATGGCCACAACTCCTTCATATAGGTCTCGGCAACGTCGAATGTGATCCGGTCCAGGAACGGGGCCGTTGCGGGATCCGACGTGATCGCCTTGCGTACCTTGTTGCTGATCTTCTTCTGCAGCGTCACAATGGTGAGCGTTTCGATGACATTGGAATCGACAAAGCATGCCCGGATGTGACTGGCGAGGTTGTCGTGGGCCGTGACGACGACTTCGTAGACATGCCATTTGCCGTCTCGCTGCTGTGCCACATCGACCGGATGAGTCGTGCCGGTGACAATCCACTCAAGATGTGATTGAATGTCGTGGAGATCACCGACCATGGCAATCCAGTGGCAGATGTGCTGGTGGGCGATGCCGCCTCGGCCTGTCTTCTTCGGCGCTCTACGATTGCGACGCGCGTATCCCGTGTCTGTCGCGAGAGGCAGGAGCTGGTTGGCGCGGCCCATACGGATCTCTTCGAACTCGGCAACACGGTGAAGCTCGAGTTCTTTGCGGATCTTGTTCTGCCGTTCAAAGGATGGCTTGTAGCCGATCGAGTCCCACAGGCGAGCGACCGGTGTCCATGGGGAGCGTGTCATCTCATCGAGCAGTTTTTCGGCCAGGTCTGATGGTGCACTGTTCTGAGACTTCGGAGTCTCACGAAGACGTTGGCCTTTGAAGTCGTTCAACGCCTGCTGAACATCCGGCATCGCACGGAGTCGTTTGGCAGGGATGATTGGATGCGTGTCATACTGCGTGGGACGGAGATCACGGTTCATTGTCATCTCGTCAATCTTGACCATCATGGGATGGGACCAGCTGCTCTGCGCAGCACGGGCGATGCAATAGCCCGGCTGCAGTGCCGGGAACATCTGTTCGGCCCCTGCAGGAAGGACGAGCGTGTGCCGTGCAGCCTGCACAGAGGATGCGTCGCTGTGGTTGAATAAAAGGTGATAGACAGGTTCAGAAAGCACGAACCTGCTGGCGTGACCCAAGCGACCCAGGCCGACGACATACATCAATCCATATTCGCGTCCGAGTCTCAATGACTGTGACAGAATCGAGAGCCCGTCAGGGAAGCGGCGGTCGGATTCATCAGTGGCATCCTGGTCACTCTCATCGAGAACCACCAGGATCGAAGTTCGCGCCATCTTGCGGTTGTTGGCGATCTGCCCGTAGAGCAACTGGGCCAGCAGGACGTCCATCAGGAACTGCCGGACCCAGGCCGGTGCCATCATCGGCATAGCAAGCACAAGGTGGTTCCCAGGTCGGATGATGTCACGTTCGAGACCGAGGCCGTCAAAGCAGTCAAAGACACGGGTCGCTTGAGTGATTGCATCGAGTTGCCCAATTAGAGACTGTTCGTACTGAGGTTTTGATGCCCACAGTTTCAGCGGAGCGGCCAGTGCCACATCGAGGATCAGCTGCAGGCTGGGCCAGATGAGAGTGTTCGTTGGACTGGGATTCATGACCGCCAGCAGGAAGCGGATCATGTTGGCAAGACATGTCCAAGCGGCATGGAGACCCGCGCGAGCACAGAAGATGGTCGCGATGGCGTTGATCCAGGCATCAGGGGGAACTCCGGCAGGAGTTGCCAGAGAGATTCGTGTCTGATCGTCGTAGACACTCAGGAGCTTCCACTGCGGTCCGTATTGATCCGGCAGGTGGATGTAGTCGTCCTTCTTGTCCATCACGATGATCGTGACCGGGTTGTCAGGGTTGCGGCGGTTGTATTCGTCGACACCTCGAATGATGGCCAATATAGCCGTGGTCTTTCCGGAGCCTGAGTTGCCACTGATGAGGACACTCCGTGGCCGGTCATGGATCTTCAGACCGAATCGGACGTCCGGTCGATCAACCAGGTGGCCGATGCTCAGATCGGGAGGTCCGTCGGGGTAGATCTCATCTTCCTCAGGAGGGCGTTTGAGGACATTGGGGTGATCGATGGCGTTCTGAACCAGTGGATCAACCTGGAGCAGGAGATCGCGGGCGAAGTCGTTGTGAAGGAGGTCAAGTTCGATCAGTCGCTTGGCACGGGCCAACTCGGGATGACGAGCATCCAGGTTGTACTGCGTGATCAACTGCCACAGCTGCTGAGTATGTCCCTGGTTGCCTCTCATGGTCGTTCCGTCACAAAGAAGAGGCCCAGGATTGACTCACGCAAGCGCCACTTGCGGGCACAGACAGTGCAGCGGAAGCGGCCGTCTGAACATCGAGTCCGGTGTTTTGGACAGGTGAGTGTGCCGCAGTCCGGACAGGTTTTGGCGCGTGTGAGTCGGACCAGGCCGTGTGAGGGCTTGGCACGGAAGGGAAAGGAGTAGGGGGGCTTGCGGCATTGGGCGCAGGCGCCGATCTGCACCGGAGGCTGCGCGTAGAGCATGGCAGCGTTCCACGAAGTGCCGTCTGCCAAAATGAGGTTTTCGTGTTTTTTGCGATGCTCCAAGGTGCCATCCGGCATCTGGATAGTCATTTCAGATGCCGTGATGCGCAGGATCTCGGTGCCATCGTTGTCGTAGATGACGTTGTCTGTCGATCGAATGACCGGTTGCATGCTGTCTGCCATCGTGATGATCCTCAGATCCCCAGCGCATGATGCGCCAGTTCAATGGCAGTCCACAATGCCCGTAGGCAGATGTAGCCGGCAGCGAGTGCTGCCGACAGCCCGATCAGCCAGGCCAGAATGATGACCGCGGCCTTGACCCATTCACCGATTAGGAATGCCAGGTGTTTCGGCATTGGTCGGGCAGGTGGCTGGGCCGCTGGTTGCTGGTTGTTCAGATCCATGATCACGATCCTCCGGGAAGAAGGAAGAAGGCTCTGCTGGGCCGGTCTCTGAGACTCGGAAGCGGACTTTGACAACACGGCCGACACAGTCGCGGATCTCAAGTTCCGCGTCGACTCGCACGTCCTGGCCGCAGGCAGCGAAGAACTCGGCTGTGGGTCCCTGGGGATGGCAGGGCAACGGCAGGCAGGACTCGACCGTCCGTCCCTGCTGGCCGGTATCGAGATGCTCGAGTGTCACCTGCAAGGAGGCAGGCCTCTTGAGCTTTCGGACCGATGTGACACGCATGCGGTACTTCTTCTTGGGTGAGTACGCCGGCCAGGGAGCGACTCTGAGTTTCGCTGTGCAGCGGGGCATGGGTGGGGCCTTTCAGTTCGAGAGGGATCCGTGGGAATAGTCCCGGGGTGTGGCCGGTGAGGGTGAGTTGTGGGTGGCGGATGAGTGGCAGCCGGATGATCCGGCCGACCAGTATGGCGAGGCATGTTGCTGCCTCACAGAGGCTACGCGGTCAGATCACCGCCATTGCCATTGATCATGACGTCCAGGTCAGACTCCCAAAACTGGAGCAGGAAAGAACGCGAGGGGCTCCATCCGTAACTCAGTGGATTTCCCGTCCTGATGTACCATTCACTGCCCTTTTCTCTGAGAAGGTACTTCCGCAGAGCCGCAATACTGGCGGCCAGCGGAACCTCGGGGTACTCGCTGTTGATGCCAGCCAACTTGGCGAGCTGATAGGGCCGGAGCATTAGCCCGGGATGCAGCATCAAGGCGATCAGAAGCTGGATGCGCTTGCTGCCAATCCGCGGTAGCGCCCCGACATGACGCCAGCGCTCGCCCGTGCTATTGAGGACGCAAAAGGAGCCTTGGACGAAGTTGAGATTGCAATCGAAACCCACTGCTTCAAGTGCGAGCACCTGCTCCAGTGGTATGCTGGCCATGTTGAGCTTGCCGTCGACGAACGTGTAGACCCTCACGCGGCCGAATGGGTCGTCGTCCGCTGCTCCGCTGGCGATGATGGGGGGCCGGGGGCCGTGCGGTGGCATCAAGTCGGCGAAAGGGGAGGGGTGTTTTTTGCTGGCTTTGGGCATGGCCTGCTTGGTCGTTGCTGATTTTCGGGCCGGGGCTGGCATTTGCGGATCTCCTTGTCGCGTATAATCTGCTAGCGAACTTAACCCGGTGGCTTGGTTTGCAGTCACGCGTACTGCAAATACAAGCACACGATGTCGCCAGATGTAGCATGCAACGAATTGCATGGAGCAGCAAGGGTGAATGTTGAAATGCTCATGTCATTGACGGTCATTGACGGACATTGACGGTCGTGTCATGGCTCGATAGCACAGTTGGGACACATGGCCACCATAGATCACTTACAGAAAGCGCATGTAGAACTTCAATCAGCCTTCCTGACAGCCCGGACCCTGTTGCAGATCCGCGATGATTTGCATGTCCGATTGTGAAAGGCGATCGTCTGATGGCGGCAAAGAACGAAAACGCTGTGCGAGTCGAGATCGACTGTCCGGCTCGCGCCATCCACCTGTATGAATCGGATCAGTACTTGGGCGGCGTCACTTTCCCGACGGACCCTCAAGAACCGTCGAAGTTCTTCCTATCACTCTGTGGGATCGGGGCTGCACAGTACTTCAACAGAAAGCATCGAACTAGTGCTGGTGTGTTTCCTGTCGATGATGACTTTCGTCGTCAGCTATTCAAGAAGGGAGTAGCCGGCGGGTACAAATACCGCTCCTTTATATCCGAACTATCAAGGCTCAGAACCGGAAGTGATCGTTTCACGTTCTACGATTATCGCAGAAAGAAGACAACTGATGTTGACTTCATCAAAGGCCTTCCCTTCGTCGCACACGAAAACGGTGTCTGGTTTCTTGGGACAAGCCTATATGCAAACAGCGGAGTATCACGAAGTGAAGTAGTGCTTGTGTCCTCGAACAAGACACCTGCCGTCCATAAAGTCCAACGGTGGGTACGAGAACAACTCAAGGAATGGTCTCGCACACAGGCAAATCACCAAGAGTCTGCGGGATCGCACATATACCGGGACAGTCATCGGGGGCAACACGGTGTGTCAGGCGATGTGTCAAGAGCACGGACGCTTAAGTCGCATGGTGCTGCGAAGAACCAGGACAAGCAACCAACCAAAGTCAGAAGAAGACGGCATGCAGTTGAAGTTCCTGCTCCAGATCTGATACCTGAGCGCTGGGAGATTACGGAGTTTACGTGTGTCTTCAAGATGCCTGCGGGTGTGCCCGGAGACGTAGGGGCTGAACTACTGGATCGCTATGAAGAAGAATGCAGGAGAGTTCTAAGCCGTCACAGCCTAGTTCGGCTTTCAAGCGACACGCAGTCGATTCGTTCGATTATCGGCTACCCTCGTCGAACTGAACGCCATGCTCTGGCTGCCCTTGAGATGTCACTTGAAA
This sequence comes from Planctomycetota bacterium, assembly GCA_013112555.1. Taxonomy (GTDB): domain Bacteria; phylum Planctomycetota; class Phycisphaerae; order Phycisphaerales; family UBA5793; genus PNC21. The sequence goes on from JABFGK010000001.1 coordinate 512,108, forward strand.
TGTCATGCGCCTTTCGAAAGATGCGACTCGAAGCGCCGGATCAGGCGAGTCATCCACGTTTTTGGCTGTTACTGCACAGTCGTATCCATGATGACATGGCTGAGATTGTGCGCGGAACTCACGAAGGCGAGCCGCCGAGGATAAGTCATAGTAAATTCCCATTACCCAGGGGATTGACGAAACATGCGCGGCCTGACTGCGTTATGGTGAGCGGACAGACGAAGGCATTGCTACCCGATGACATTGAAGTCACTGCCATCCGGCTACATTCCGATGATGCAGATCCCGAAACACAGCCAGTCACGTTCCAAGTTCTGCATGCCCCGGTCACAGATATGGCGTATGTACGCAGAATTAGTGGCCAACCCACATTCACTGGCCGGAATCAAGAACTTGGGTTATTAAAGAGGGCACTACACAGCGCTGAGGAAGGGCGTCCGCAAGTCGTGTGTGTCTCGAGCAGACTCGGAATGGGTCGATCTCGCCTATTAAAAGAGTTCATACTGCAGATACAGACAGATGCCGGTCATCAACAGTTGCTTGTGTGTCAGTGCCGCGATCAACGAGACGTGACGCCATTCGCCCCAGTGTCGCGCATGATCCGCCATGTTATTGCCAGCTTAGAATCGGGTACAGGAAATGGTCTGAGAGAGGCCGTGAATGATCTTGCTCGACAGTACGGCTCCGACCCCTCTACCATACTCGGTGGATTACACGACACGCTCAGTACCAAGGCAGAGAGAGATCGTGAAGGACAGTCTGCAAAGGATCGCGACAGCATCATTGAGCGTGTGTCGCAATTCCTGATAGCAGTTGGTAAGGCGTGCCCAACCATCGTAGTGGTGGACGCATTTCATTGTGCTGATAGTGCTACTGCTACCTTGGTGAGAGAACTGGTCAACAGAATACAATTAATGGAGGAAGGCAGTTGCCAGCTGATGGTCATTATCAGCTTTCGTTGTCGTCGACGACTAGCATGGGCATCAGATAAGAACTTTGCTCAGCAGTTGCTTCTTCAGCCTCTGCCAGAAAAGCAGGCACGAACGCTAATCTCTCGCATACTGCGTGCTAGGAAGCTACCATGTGCAAAGGGCGATGTGTCACAACTTGTGCAAGAGTGCAAGGGCAGTCCCGCGGAAATCGTGCAGACTTTGCTTGGCGATTCACCGCCCGCAACTTGGTACAGCAAAGTGCTTACGGAGATCAACCGTACAGTACGTGTACGATCTGCGGAATTTACCACAGAGCTCTCAGTTAGTTATGTTGCCCAGATGGCTGCAATCCTCGGGCGTAGCTTTGACCACCATCAATTATATGGCATGGTGTTCAATCATGAGGGCAAAGGTGAGATTAATCATGACCTGTTAGACAAAGCACTGAGAATCTTGATGCAACGGGGCGTTGTGTGCGGTTTCAGCCTTGCTCCAACCAGGCGATATCAGTTTGGATCACGCAATATTTACGAGCATATATACTCTTCAATAGGCGAGCTAAGCGCATGCAAGCAGCACTTGCGAGCAGTAGAACATTCGGCGCTGCTGCCAAAGGAAGTGCGCCGACAGAATGCACAGGAGGTAGCAAGGCACTATGAGAAGGCGGGACACGAAACCTATGCTAAGGCTGCAAAATGGTGGTTGAAGACAGCGTATTTGGCAGATATGAAGTCGTGTTATGTTGACGCATTGAGGGCGCTACATCGAGTGGAAAGGCTACTGAATGAACTGCCCGAATCGCATATTGGAACCCATCTTTCTATACGATTCTATCAGCAGTTTGCCAAGACCAAGGCATCACTAACAGGTCTCAGTGATCCAGAAGCACAATCAGCCTTGCGTAAGGTATCCCGCCTTGCGCGACGCGCCGGAAAGGGGAGGCTCGCTTATCAAGCCGGTTCGGGTGTCTCGTTCACCGCTGCGGTGAAGGGGCACTTGCGGCTTGCGCTGAGGAGCGCGGAGTACTTGCTGTCGCATCCAAGCGTCGAAATGGTGCCGCAGATGCAGCTGGCGGCCTATGAGACGGAGTGGGTCACGACCTTTCACATCGGGCATCCTTGTGATGCGTTCCTTCTGCATGTAGAGGGCATGAGATTGATTGATAAGTTACTGGATGCTCAGGGACTGAGTGGATGCTTGGCAAGAGTATCCTGTTTATCGAGGATGGCAATCGTTGAATGGTGTATCTCTCCGGTAGCGAACGGCCGGGACAGAGTAGGGCAGGCGATCACATTGGCAGATGGAGGAGCAGGACCAAACAGCATTGCGCAGGCCTATTGTCGAGCTTCTATCCTGAACTGCCTTCTACGTGACGGATACCAGGGAAGGAAACACGCTGAAGTAGCGATCGCCACAGCAAGTGAGCATGGACTGGTGCAGCGGATGATCATGGCCAATATTGCACACTGTCTCGCCGAGGCGATTATTGATTGTGACGGGACTCGCATAGAAGTGCTGGAAGCGAGCATCGCACAGTGGGCTGGTCGCGGGCTGAAGATATGTCAGCCGATCTGGTATGGCTTTCTTGCGGAGCGGTGCCTGCAGGCTGATCTGATTGAACGGGGCCTGAAGGCGGTGGAGGCTGGATTCAGTATCATGCATGAGACTCAGGAGCGGGTGTCCGAATCGGAGCTGTGGCGACTTCGAGGAGAGCTTCTTGCGAAGTGTGGACCGCGAAGATTGAAGCGTGCTGAAGAGTGTCTGCAAACATCACGGAGACGCGCATTGGAAATGCAATCACCTGCGTTTGAACTCCGGGCACTCCTCTCTTGGTATCGCATAGCCAGCAAGCGACGTAAGCCTATGGTGTCACCTGATCATGTGCTCGCTGAGTTGAAGCGCGTGTGCGGCAGATTCCGCAGAACGTACTGGTCAGGCGACATGGATGATGCCAGAGCGTTGATCAAATCTCAAGGATGATAGGTTTGCCAATAGGAAGTGCACAGCGTAACCAATCGGCCCTCTTCTGCCTAGCGAGAAGAGGCCCGTAACGGATAGATTGCGGGTCTAAGGTGAACGAAAATGGCAGAACCAATAGACAAGTTTCGAGCTGGCCAGATCAGCTGTGCTCTGTTTGAAAACGACGTGACCATCAATGGTCGAGCAACGACCATGGTCAAGGCAACAGTTGCCAGACGGTACAAGGACAGCAACGGCGAATGGAAATCCAGTGGATCATTCAGCAGGAACGAGATCCCGCTTGTGATCTACTGCCTGCAAAAGGCGTACGCAGCGATAATCGAGAGGTCGCAGGAAGTCGAAGAGGTTGTGGTGGAGTGATCCACCACTTTCTTGCTACCTCGGAAGTCCCGCGTTCTGATCAAGCGTTTCACTGATGCGGGTGATCACATTCTCAGGCAGATCGAGTGTGATCTGGCGGGAACGCCCGTAGCGGCCGCGTGAAAGGATGCGGGTCCGGATCAGGGAATACGTGTCCAGCTCGTTCAGCAGGTCTCCGAAGGCCCGGCCTGTGAGGGGCGGCAGGTCTGTGCGGGTGCAGAAGGATCGGTAGGAGTCGTAGGCTTCGCCGGTTCCTACTGTTGAATCGCTGCCGTTGGTAGCATGGATCACAGCCGCCATGGCAGCCTGGAGTTGGCGCGGGGCTGTCCTGAGCAGTGACAGGTAGCGGTCCTGGTCCAGTTCGGAGACTGCCTGGTCAACGAGCGCCATGGTGATGCTGGTGCCGGCTTTTTCAGCCAGGTAGGCGCTCTTGGCAAGCAGTGCGACGGCTTTCCTGGCATCGCCGTGGTCCCGACTGGCAAGGCCTGCGATCTTTTCAATGACACCAGCAGCCAGGATGCCGGGCAGCAGGGCTTTGTCAGCCCTGATCCCGAGGATCTGTTGCAGATCAACGGCATCGTAGGGCTTGAAGATCAGTTCATTGATCTTGAGAAACGATTTCACACGGGGGTCCAGTTGATCGGGCCAGTCCAGCCGATTCGAAGTCAGTACCAGGATGAGTTTGCTGGGGATCTGTTGCGGGAGTCGTCTGACCAGGAAGGTCATGAACGTGTCCCGGTCTCGCCGGACATGGTCGCATTCATCCACAAAGAGCACGAAAATGCCCTTGTACCGGGCCAGCGAGGCTTCGATCCGGACCATGAGTTCCTCCAGCGATATGCCCTTCTTGACACGCCTGGACGCGCCCAAGAGACATGCCAGGTCGTTCAGTGCCCGAAAGCAGGGTCTCGGAGTTGACAGGTCCAGATGTTCGTGCCGGATCTGGATGTCTTTGCCCTTGCACATCTCAGCCAGCAGGTTCAGGAAATACAGGCAGGTCAGTGTCTTTCCAGTGCCGGTCTTACCCCAGACTGCCAGGTGGCAGGGATGATCGCCTCTCAGAACCGGAGCAAAGTGGCTCGACAGTTCCCGGATCTCGGTATCCCGGACATTGGCGTTGAAGATCTCTTCGAGCACCTCCAATTGCTCTGAGCGGATCAATTGCTCATCGTCAAGGAACCGGCGGTCCCGGACTACTGCATGCCGGACCATGTGCTGGATCTGGCTGACGATCTTTGATCGGACATTTTCCACTGGAAACGCACCTCCATATGTCTCCAGTGGAAGGGGGGCTTTATATACTTTTCGGTTGAGTAGGGGGGGAGTAGTTTTCCAGTGGAACTTCCCGGAGGGGTGTTGGGTAGTGTATTCGAGAAATCGTTCCCACTGCTCGGTGGTGACGCGAGGCCTGAGATCACCGCATCAACAGGTTTATAAGCGTCGTCGCTGCAGAGTAGTAAGTAAGTAAAGACAAAGACATACATATACATACACACTGCAGAGTTCCAGTGGAAATTTACTGCCCCCCTGCCGGGACCTGATGGCAGGAGACGGTCTGAGAGTGGGGAATTCGGGTGGGTGAGCGGTTTGAGGGGTGTGAGGGGTGTGCTACTGCGCCGGCACTTCATCCCAGGTGTGCCCATCCAGCATTCGCCCTGCCTTCTTCTTGTTGACCCCGCCCCATTGCTTGAAGAAGAAGGCGACATTCCGGGCTTGGCACTGGTCACGGATGTCTCTGACCCTGTCTGCCTGGATGGGGCGTGACTTGGGGCCGGACTCGCCTCCGGCAATGACCCAATCGATGTGCTCCAGAGGTAGGTTGGGCTGCGGGCCGAGGAGGGGTTCCAGTGACAGGAACCGGACTGAAGCGTTGCTGACCTTCTGGATTTCTCCGATCCGCCCAATGACTCGCGAGTCCTCAACGCTGGATCCGATCCAGCCTGAAGATTGCTTTTCGCTATGTTCTACTTATCCCAAGTGGTTAGTATTGAGCGCCAATGAGGCCATACGAATCAGTCCATATACCCGTTAGGAGCGAAAGGATGTGGCACTTGAGTATTCTCCCAGTTGCAGCACGCCTGCATGCCATTCTGTGCAGTAGTAGTCGGCGAGGTGTGATACTCGCTCTTGTGACTGTTCTGACAAGCCATCTGGTGCAGCAGACAAGCATGGCGAGGAACGCTGCCGGCTTGGATGGCGCTGATTCTGGTCGACCCAGTGACGTTGTCTTGATTCACCATGTGCTTCTGCTGAATCCATACGTTTTCGCCAATGGCTTGCTCATGGTTTCACCGGCACTGTCACCAGCGACGGCCGATGGGAGTGCAGCCAGCGAGATTCGCCGTATCGTGGCAGGGAGGGGACTGGACGGTGGAGGAGACTCCGGTGATGTGACGTTGTACATTGCATCGTCCGGCATTACCACGTCAATGCTTGATCGTGAGGCAGTGACCGATTCGAAGATCGCGGACGTGTCCCCCAGGAAGATCGATGGGTACCCGGGCGACAGTTCGAGATACCTGAACGGTGCCGGACAATGGACGCGGCCAGGTGGGGGTGGCGGCAGAAGCGGCGGCGGCACACCAGTCAGTGCCGGCGACGGCTTGTCGAGTCGTGTGATCTTCGGGGAGGTTACTCTGTATATCCCATCGTCCGCGATCACCTCGTCGATGATCGATCGCGAAGCAGTCACTGACTCCAAGATTGCCGATGTGTCCCCCAGGAAGATCGATGGGTACCCCGGAGACAGAACCCGGTACCTGAACGGCGCAGGGGAATGGACCCGACCAGGTGGGAATGGTGCCGGGAGTAGTGTCATAACTTCTCTGATTGCGGGTAGCGGGCTCTCCGGAGGCGGAAGTACAGGGCATGTGGCACTTTCCATTCGAGACTCTGGCATCTCGACTTCAATGATCGAGAACGGTGCCATCACCGATGACAAAGTGGTTGGCATCTCTGCGAGGAAGATCAATGGCTATCCCGGAGACAGGTCCAGGTATCTGAATGGCATGGGAGAATGGACGAGCCCTCCGGCCGGCAGCAGATGGGAATCGAATGGGAACAACATCAGTTACCATGATGGCAGGGTTGGGATTGGCACAGCATCACCGTCAGACCGGTTGGATGTTCGGCTGGGCGGAATCAGTTCTCAACCGGGACGCGACGGCGATGCGAATATCCGCGTGTACTCCTTTGATCGAAAAACATCCGGTGCGATTGCGATGAGTAATGCCGGCGATTTGTGCCTCTCTGCAGAGCGTGGGATTGAAGTCCGCCTGGATGATGCCATGTCCATCATGAACAAGACCGGTTCTGCTTACCGTCCTATTCATGCATCCGCGTTCATCCAGAGCAGTTCTCGACAATACAAGACTGATATCGAGTATCTGGATAATGAGGCAATCCTGGAGTTGCTGGATGCTGTGTGTGCCATGCGGCCGGCCGTCTACACCCTGGCAGATGATGCGGCTTCAGGTGAGCGTCAGGTCGGGTTCATTGCAGAGGAAGTGCCCTTGGAGCTGGCAACGAAGGATGGCACTGGCATCGACTTGTACCGGCTGACCACAGTGAATACTGCGGCATTGAAGGGTCTGCGATCCAGGACAGAGCAGGAACTCGAAAAGTTACGTGCAGAGAAGGATGCCGAGATTGCTGCGCAGCAACGGGAAATCGAGGAACTCAGGAAACGTGTTGCTGAAATGGAGGCCGTTGTTCAGCGGCTAGTAGCGGAACTGGATGATTGAGGCGAGCAGATGCGAAAGTGCTGCGAGTAATAACACGGGCACCACAGGCATCGCATTGGTCCTGAGCGATGCCCGTGTGTACATACGGGTCAATCGGAGGTGGAACAAAATCGGAAATGCATATCGAATCGAAGTGGTCCGGACACGGATCAGAGAACCAAGTCAGCCATTGACCAGTGCGTCAGCAGTGGCCGAACATTACAGGACACTGCAGAAGTATGACCGGGAGCACTTGGTCAGGCTGGACCTGGACAATGCCAACCGTCTCATCGGGGAAGAGACAGTGGCGATCGGGACAGCCAACATGGCTTTGATGAGTCCCCGTGAGATCTTTATGGGGGCGCTTCTGAACGGTGCAGTCAGGATCATTATCCTGCACAACCATCCTGGCGGGAATCCGGAACCAAGCCGGGAGGACGTCGAGGTGTGGAAGCGGTTGAAGGATGCTGGGGAGATTCTGCATGTGCCGCTCCTGGATTTCATGATCATCGGCGACCATGGCAGGTACGCCTGCGTGGATGAAAATACATTGGAGGTGAGAGAATGAACCAAACAAACAAAGATGCACTGGCAGAAGCGCTGGTGCAGTTGATTCATGAGAACAGCGAGGTCCGCGGAGCCATCGTCCGGGCGGCGCTGAGTTGCCCGAATGTGGTGAGGGAGGTTTGAGTAGCGGTCCGGCTTTGGCATGTGACATTATCCGTACTTGCAGGCAGGATTGAAGGTACTGTGTGGGCTGCTCGATTACGAGCCTTGAATAATGGCACGTCTTGATTGCCCATTCGCATACTGAGGATTCCATGGGCGTCGTATCTGAGTGGGGATCATCGCAGCAGCGGACCCCAAGACTCAGGCTGAGCCGTAGTGTCGAATTTGCCCTCCGGTAGCCTCCCACGTGCCGACTGATCGGACTCAGGGACAATCCTGTTTCTGATAAAACGGTGGCGAAATGTGGTACAGACGGACTCCGGCGCAGGTCTTTTCTTGGATGGTCTGTACAATGACGACAAACCCGGGCAATACGATCCGGGCAGGCCATCATTGAGGGACCACCATGACCGTGATGACGAAACCGTTCAGTTCGTTTGAGATGGCTCAGACGCAGTTTGACCGTGTGGCCGATGTGCTCCAACTCGATCAAGGGGCGTGCGAACTGCTGCGCAATGCCCTGCGAGAATTCTCTTTTGCCATCCCCACGCGAATGGACGACGGCAGAATCCAGGTCTTTCGCGGCTTCCGGGTGCAGCACAACGATGCGCGGGGACCATCCAAGGGGGGGCTTCGGTTTCACCCAATGGAGACGCTTGATACGGTCCGTGCCCTGGCGATGTGGATGACCTGGAAGTGTGCGGTGGTCGATATCCCGCTCGGTGGAGGCAAAGGGGGCGTGATCTGCGACCCCCACAACCTCTCAGCCGGCGAGCAGGAGCGCATTTGCCGTGGCTTTGTTCGGCAGATGGGGCGGAACATGGGGCCGAATCTTGATGTTCCGGCCCCCGACGTCATGACCTCGGCCCAGCACATGCTGTGGATGCTTGATGAATTCGAGGCCATTCACGGTTCACATCAACCCGGTTTCATCACCGGCAAGCCGATCGGGGTGGGCGGCTCGCAGGGCCGCACCGAGGCCACCGGATTCGGACTGGTTTTCACCATCCGGGAAGCCCTGAAGGAGTTGGGCATCAATGCCCGTGAAACGACCGCCAGCGTACAGGGATTTGGGAATGTCGCACAGCATGCCATTCGGCTCTACACGCAGATCGGGGGCAAGGTGACCTGCGTGGCCTGCTGGGATCAGACAGACCAGACCACGTATGCGTACATGAAACATGCCGGCATCGAACTTGACGAACTTCTCGGGATCACTGACCGATTCGGGGGCATTGATAAGGCCAAGGCGCAGGAACTCGGCTACGAAGTCCTGCCAGGTGATGCCTGGATTTCGCAGGATGTTGACATCCTGATCCCGGCGGCCCTCGAAAATCAGATTCGAGGCGACAACGCCGGTACGATCAGTGATCGCGTGAAGCTGCTCGCAGAAGGAGCCAATGGTCCGACGTCGCCTGAGGCGGACCGGATCCTGCACGATCGCGGCATCTTTGTGATTCCCGACCTGCTGGCAAACGCCGGGGGCGTCACCTGCAGCTATTTCGAGCAGGTCCAGAGTAATATGAACTATTACTGGGACAAAGACGAAGTGCTCGGAAAACTCGATGTGAAAATGACCTCTGCCTTCATAGCCGTCAGTGATCTGGCCCGTCGCCGGAAACTGTATATGCGTGACGCAGCGTACCTGATTGCGATTGACCGAGTCGTGCGGGCCTGTCGGGATCGCGGCTGGCTCTGATCATGACAGTAGCGCCCCCCGGCGCCGCCTGAAAGGGATTACCATGAGCCTGACGGAAATAACGCCCGGCTCGATACCCCACTTCGACCGCCGGTTCTTTGTTTCCGGTGAGCCGATCATGCGTATCGGCGATGGGGAGATTGGTGGGAAGGCGCATGGGTTGGCGGCCGCGCAGGCCATCATTGACACATCACTGGCGCCGGCTGAGGACGCCGACATCACCGTCTCCGTCCCTCAGTTAACTGTTATCACGACCAGCGTTTTTCGAGACTTCCTCAATCGGAACGACCTTCGTGAAGTGGCGATGTCTGACCTGCCTGACGAGCGTATCGCGCACGCCTTTCAGCAGGCGTCTCTTCCGACCGAGATCACCGGTGATCTGCGCGCCATCACGGAAGAAGTGCACACACCGTTGGCAGTCCGATCATCGAGCCTTCTCGAAGATGCCATGTTCCGTCCCTTTGCAGGCGTCTACGAAACAAAAATGACACCGAATAACCAGTCGGACCCGTCGGTGCGGTTTCACAAACTGGTTGAAGCGGTGAAGTTCGTCTGGTCTTCCACCTTTTTTCGCGGGGCGAAGAATTACATCCGAACGACAGACAAGACGATTGACGATGAGCAGATGGCGGTCGTGATTCAGGAGGTCGTGGGACGGCGCTTTGGGGACCGATACTACCCCCATCTGTCCGGAGTGTGTCGCTCGTATAATTATTACCCCTCGGAGCGCTCCAGACCTGATGAAGGTGTGGTGAGCCTCGCACTCGGTCTGGGCAAGACGATTGTGGACGGAGGGATCACATGGAGTTATGCTCCTCCTCGCCCCAACCTGCCGCCGCCCTTTGCGTCGGTTCAGGATCAGATTCGCAACACGCAAAACACGTTCTGGGCAGTGAACATGGGCAAGCCTCCTGTCTTCGACCCGATTGCTGAGGCGGAGTATCTGGTCGAGGCGGATCTGTCCGACGCGGAGTACGACGACACGCTTGAATACGTGGCATCGACCTACCAGGCTCAGTCCGATCGACTCTCACCTGGGATCGGGAGTGCCGGTCCTCGCGTTCTCAACTTCGCTCCCTTGCTCCAACTGAGGTTATTCCGGCTCAATGACGTCGTGACACGCATGTTGAAATCCTGCGAGGAAGCACTCACAGCACCGGTCGAAATTGAGTTTGCGCTCACGTTTCCGCCGCGGGGCAGCGGGGAAAGGGCGCGTCTCGGATTTCTTCAGGTCAGGCCGATGGTCGTATCGAGCACACCGGTCGATATCTCTGATTCTGACATGCAGGCGCCAAATCTGCTGGCGGCTTCCACGCGGGTACTCGGAAACGGCATCAATGATAAGATCGCCGACGTGGTTTATGTCAAGCCGGAGTCGTTTCACGCACGTCATACGCCGGTCATCGCGCGCGAGCTGGATGGCATCAACACCAGCCTCTTACGGGCAGGCCGACCGTATCTGCTTATCGGCTTTGGACGCTGGGGTAGTTCTGATCCATGGCTCGGCATCCCCGTGAACTGGGGACAGATCTGCAATGCCGGCGCCATCATTGAAGCGACGTTACCGGAAATGGCCATCGAATTGAGCCAGGGCTCACACTTTTTTCATAACTTGTCTAGTTTCGAAGTCTCCTACTTTATGATCCCGCATCACTCCGGCCCGGGTATCAATTGGCCATGGCTCGATCAACAGCCGGCCGCGACCGAGACCGACCTGGTCCGCCATGTACCGCTGACTCGCCCGCTGACAATCCGCGTTGACGGCCGGGCCGGGCGCGGCGTCATCGTGACTCCAGTTGTCTCCTGATTTGATGCGGCAAAGAGGCCCGTATGCCCACATCCGACGATTCCATCAAGCAGATCCTCCAGTCGCTGCAGGAGCGGGCCAAGGAGCTGAACTGTCTCTACCGGGTCGATGAGATTCTGAACCGGCGCGATCAGCCGCCCGAGAACGTCTTTCAGCAGTTGATCGAAGCCATCCCCCCGGGCTGGCAGTATCCGGAAGTCTGCCGTGCTAAGGTAGTCGTCAACGGTCAATCCTACACCCCCGCCGATTTCACCGCGACTGAGTGGATGCAGTGCGCGGATATTTCGATCGAAGGTGAGGCGGTTGGTGACCTGACAGTCTGTTACACTGAGAAACGACCAGCCGAGAGTGAAGGCCCATTCCTACTGGAAGAGCGGCGGCTCATCAATGCCATCGTTGAGCGGATCGGCCTTTACATCATGCAGTCGCGGCTCCGCGTGGCACACGCCAGCCTGCACCAGGCGCTCGAGGCACCGACTACGGCGCAACCCTGGGGTATCCTTCTCGAGTTTCTGCAACGGACCGATCCGCGACTCCTGAATCGTATTACGCGAAAGATGATCAACAACCTCTGCTGGCATGGAGTGACCGATGCAGAGCCGTTGCTTCAGACGCATCTGGGACAGACCCGGTCCCGGGAGGATGAACAGCCCGATGAAAACCGCCCGATGGAACGTTGGCAACTGCTCGATGAGAGTGATCTGACCCGCCGTACCTTTGATATTGCCGCTGAGAATCTGAATGAGGCTGAGATTGTCCAATGTATCCAGGAGTGGATTAACGAGGAGAAGTCGACCGTTCTCATCAAATCGCTCGAGAATCCAGGCACCGGTCTGGCGGAATTGTCAGAAGCCGTTGAGCGCTTCGAGAGCGCGGGAATTGACGAGTCCGCCCTCCCTATTGCAGTACAAACGAGTCTCAAGGTGGCCCTGCTTCGCCGCTTCTTTGTCGACTCGCTGGATTTCATCAACGTCGCCAAGAACTTTGTGGCTGTCAGGGATTTCTATGAACTGACCCAGCGTGTCATCCACCCGGCCAGGAGTCAAGGAAAGCTCGGCGGAAAGGGTGCCGGGCTGTTTCTTGCCACCCAGATTCTGAAGAGATCAACGGACAATACAAATCTGCTGTCTAACCTTAAAACGCCTCGAACCTGGTACGTAGCCTCAGACGGGGTACTCGACTTTATTCATTACAACAACCTCGAGGAGTTATATAACACAAAGTACATGGAAATCGAACGGGTGCGGCAGGACTATCCGCACGTTGTACAGGTCTTCAAGAACTCTCGCTTCACATCCGATGTGCTCAAGGGGCTTGCGACGGCGCTCGATGATTTTGACAACAGGCCCATTATCGTCCGCAGCTCGAGCTTACTCGAAGATCGCGCCGGGGCGGCCTTTTCCGGCAAATACAAGAGTCTGTTCCTGGCTAACCAAGGAACGAAAGAGCAGCGGCTCGCAGCACTTCAGGATGCCATCGCCGAGGTCTACGCCTCCATCTTCAGCCCGGACCCAATCGAGTATCGGGCTGAACGGAATCTACTTGACTTTCGTGAGGAAATGGGAATCCTGATCCAGGAAGTCGTCGGACGCCGCGTTGGACATTACTTTCTCCCGGCATGCGCCGGGGTGGCCTTCAGTAACAATGAATACCGCTGGTCCCCGAGGATTCACCGCGAGGATGGGCTGGTGCGCCTCGTGCCCGGCCTGGGAACTCGTGCCGTGGATCGCATGAGTGATGACTACCCGGTGCTGCTGGCCCCAGGTCAGCCGGGCCTGAGAGCCAATGCGACCGCCGACGAAGTTGTCCGATACTCACCAAAGCATATTGATGTCATCAATCTGAAGACGAACTCGTTTGAGACAATCGATGTGGAGCAGCTGTTGCGAGAGTACGGCGATGAGTACCCGGCAGTCCGACAGGTTATATCAATGGTCGATCAGGACCGGATTCGGCCGCCGCTTCCTCTCGAGCCTGACTGGTCGCATGATGACTTTGTCATTACCTTCGAGGGGCTGATCGGTGAAGGTCGCCTCGTTCAGCAACTCGGGGCCATGCTTAACCTTTTGCGAGACAAGATCGGGATGCCAGTTGATATCGAGTTCGCCCACGATGGAGAGGACCTCTACCTGGTCCAGTGTCGTGCTCAGAGCTATTCAAACGAGGATGCGCCTGCGCCGATCCCGCAGGATATTCCCAGAGACCGCCTCATCTTCAGTGCGAATCGCCATATATCCAATGGGCGCGTCGCGGATATTACCCACATCGTGTACGTGAACGCGGCTCGTTACAGCGAGATTTCAGATATACAGCATTTGAGATCTGTCGGTCGCGCCGTCAGCCGGCTGAACCAGGTCCTCCCGAAACGACAGTTTGTTCTCATTGGGCCAGGTCGCTGGGGAAGTCGCGGTGACATCCGACTCGGGGTCAGTGTCACGTACTCGGATATTAACAATGCTGCCGTTTTGATAGAGGTTGCACGGCAAAAGGGCAATTATATTCCCGAACTGTCGTTTGGTACGCACTTCTTTCAGGATCTTGTTGAAGCCGGAATCCGATACCTCCCGCTGTATCCCGATGACGGGGGAATCGTGTTTAACGAAGCGTTTCTTACCCATTCGCAGAATATCCTGCCTGGCCTCGTTCCGGAGTACAGCCATCTGGCAGACACAATCCATGTGATCGATGTCCCCGAGCAGACGGGGGGCCTGGTGTTGCGGGTGCTCATGAATGCCGACTTGGAGCAGGCTGCCGGTCTGCTTGATGAGCCGGGGTTGCCCGTCGGGCCAGTCTCCCCTCCAACACGGCCCGGTGGTCAAGTGACTGAGCAACATTGGCGCTGGCGATTGCGCATGGCTGAGCAGATCGCACGGCTGGTGGATGTGACCCGGTTTGGCGTCAAGGCTATCTACATCATCGGGAGTACAAAGAATGCGACGGCCGGACCGGCCAGCGATATCGACCTCATCATTCACGACGCGGGTGACGAGCGGCAACGACACCTGCTCGCGACCTGGCTCGACGGCTGGAGCGGGTCACTGGCAGAAACCAACTACCTGCGCACCGGATACCGGACCGACGGTCTGCTCGATGTCCATTATGTGACCGATCAGGACATAGCCGACCAGAGCAGCTTCGCATCCAAGATTGGAGCCGTAACCGATGCGGCCAAGCAGCTGGCTATCTCCTCGGCCTCGTGAGGCCTCCTTCGCACATCTCAAATCAGCTCACGAGCAGCCCCTGCAAGATCGTCCAGATCAAAGCGCACCAACGCCAACTCAGGCCCGTCATGTGCGGCACCGAAGAGGTGCGTTCGGCCGATTTGATCACGCCATGAACCGCTCAGTCTGGCCGATTCATGAATGTGACCGTGCAGCGTCACCAGTGGTTGACGTTGCTCGATCATGCGGCGAACCGCGATACTTCCGACATGAACATCCAGCGGGACATGATCGATAACTTTTCCATCCAACGCGGCTCGATCCAGCGTGGTCTGGTACGGAGGCGTATGCAGTAGAAACACTGCATTACGGACATCACGAGACCCAATCAGATTCTCAAGATCGCCAGCGATGGTTCCGTAGCGAGTTTCTGAGGCTGGAACGGGTACTGATCTGATCCCCTCTTCCGGCGAAACACAGCCTGGATCGACGAAGCGTGATACGTCGTATCGCTCCCAGTCTTTCAGAAGAAAGGGCGTCGGGGGAACATACGAATACCCGTACACTTCATACGAGCGTTGCACAAGCCTCCGGTTGTGCGCGTAATGCCATAGATCATGAGTGTGCTTGCCGCACATGGCCGATTCGACGCTTCGAGAATCGTCATTACCGAGGATCAGGAACACGTCAGGATACTGTGCTCCCAGACTGTGCCGGAGCCGGCGAAAGCCGGCGATCAGAAAGTCGTTGATGAAGTCACCGTCCCAGCCATTCGGCCCATCGTGTCGGGCTGCCCCCGATGGCAGGAGGTCGCCGGCGAGAAATACTGCCTGCGGCTTTTCTGATTCGATGGCCCGGAACAGCTTCTCGTACCGGTCATCATGGCCGTGCAGATCAGATGTCAGAAAACACTGTGTCACGATTCAGCCTCGCAGCGTGTCTGGCACATAGTATCAACGATGTCTTGGACGGGTGCAGGATGGGGTGGAATATCGAGGATAACGTCAAAGTCAGGATGCTGCTGCTGGTGTAGCTTCCCATCGTTCTGCGGGTAGCGCGAGACAGCAGCTATGTGGGCTCTGTCTGAGGGGATAAAGTGGTGATCCAACGCGCGGGCTTCCATTGTAATTCCGCTCTCGGGCCACGCAGACCCGCCATGGTAAAGCGTTTCGGTCGGGTGACCGAAAGCTTTATCCACGGGTCCGCTTGCCGGCCCTACGCGTGGTGGCAAACAGAGCGGTTCGCGTACGCTGTGGGCGAACCGCCTGTGAGTGGTCACGCCCGGAGGCGCGAATATGAAACAAACAACAACAACAATCGAGTCCATTGACGTCCCTGACTCGGCACTTGTGCGACGAGAACAGCGAAATCAGTACGGCAGTGTGCCAGGCTTGGATGACGAGGAACTGGCTGACCCAGTCGAACTCGAACGCCAGGTCTATCTGAACTTCTTCGGTCCCATCCTGCAGTTGCCGGTGCGGCACAACAACGGTTGGATCAGGCCACAGTACAACGAGGACGGCAGCATTGAGTTCGGTGCATTCGGGACAGTTGACTTCCAGCGATTGGTACCTGCCTTTGACAAAGCCCGGTACAAAGCCCAGATGCTCAGAGAGGAACTTCGTGACATCGTCATTCGGCAGAGCATTGTCAGTGAGCGGGTGCCGTCCAGGGCCAAGTTCCTGGTGCTCAAATACCTCAGGATGGGCCTGCTCGACCTCGACCACATCAGCGACCATGACATGTGGCTCATGGCACGGTTGTACCTGCGGGCGCGCAGGATCAGAGGCGAGCTGGAACAGCTCGAACAACGGATCCGGCAACGCCGATCCGTCGGTTCAATGAACACTGAATAGAACCACGGCAGCGGGCTTTCCAGGGAGCGGAAGCCCGCCGCAGCGATCAGTCAACGTGCTGTGTTGGGGTTGTGCAGAATGGTCAGATCCCGGGTGCATTGGTTAGGTGTTTGAACACTCGCCCCCACGGTGTGTGAGGGGGCTCGTGTTGGGCGGCATTCGCGTCTGCCGCTCAGCCGCCCGCTGATGGTGGTTGGGCGGGGGGGAGGTGCCGGCAGAGGGACGGGAAGGCACATGAGTCGGACTCGTGGGCGGTGCATTCTGATCATGGGCAACGTGCCGGATGCTGTGCCGATAGGGTGTGCGAGTACGGCTGAGAATCAGGCAGGCGGTGTGGTCACTGGGAACGGTTACGGGGGGCGGTGGGTGTCTCAGAAGTGCGGGAATGGTGATGGTTATGGGGACGGGATGACAGGGCTGAAGAAGCGGAGGATGTGTATTCAGGACGCTCGGCTGGAAGGATCGCTGCGCGATCTCGATGGCCGGATGAGGATGCGTTGGATGGATGAAGAACAAGGATGTATTGGGTCGATGCCCGGCCCTTCGGGCCGGGGGAGAGGCATGGTGAGGGTTGTGTGGTGCGTGGTGGGCAGCGCGTGAGTGTGGAAGCGGGTGACTGGAACTGGGGATATTTGGGTCCTGTCGGACTTGGGGTAGGGTCAAGTGTGACAAGGTGTTATTTGGCAGTGGCTTAGGTGGGAGAAAGTGTGTCGGACTCTGGGACTATGAGGGTAAATGCGAGCCCGAGTCCGAGTCCGAAGTGTGCTGTATCTGCCCGGTCAGCCCAGGCTGACCTCACAGGTCTCGGCCAGCCAGCGGGTGTAGTCGAGCTCGGCCAGGACGAGCTCCCTGTGCTCCGATTCTGCACGGATCAATTCGCTCGACAATCGGCCGACTTCGTCCCAGGCATGCTCGCCAATGGCCTGCACCAGATGTTCTTTTTCGTTCATGTGAATTGTCACCTCCGGCGCAAAAGAAGGTGGCTTTGAGTATTTATGTGTTGCGCTTTTGCAATGACGATTCTGGGTGCTGTTATGTCCCCACCGTCGAGTAGTGGTGGGGACCGAAAGGTTTATAAACCAGGCTGCATTCACCACTTTCAAGGAGAGACGACCTCCCCCCTCAAAGCAGATGATCAGCATGACGACCTTTACGATGGATACACGCACACTCACACCCTACGAACTGGCCCTTCGACCGGGTCAGTATGTCCCGTACGACGTGATCAGCCGTGGCTATCGACGGTACGGACATCCGTCCTATCCGGCATCCCAACCAGAGCCCTACGAGATCTACGACATGACTTCTTCCCAGCGGACTCCGGGAGCGTCTGGAACACCTGACGGACCGCAAACCGTGGAACAGCTGATCACCCATGGAGGGGGGTACTTGTCCCGATCTGAATCTGATCCTGCCACCGCTTTGATGCAGGACAAGGTCTCTACCGCCTGGATGGGGCTCGATGACATCATCCATCAGGTGAACCAGCGTTTTGACGTCTATCACCACAATCTGCTCGAGATTGAGCACTCCAAGTGCGCTGCCTACAACGAACTCTACGAATGTACTTTTGAGCAAGGCGGCTGGCCCAATGAGCAGCAGCGGGAGATGCTGCAACGACGTCTGCATCTGCTCTATGCGGAGCAACGAGGAGAGCGAACCGCACTGTGGCGCGACGTATGGCGACTCCGACAGATGGTCCCTGAGACCGCTGGCCAGTACCTGGCAGCGGCTCGGAAGTTTGCACTCTTGAATGACCCATCGTTCAATCTGGATCCCGGCGGTGATGGCCTGTGATGGAGCGGGTCCGGGAGCTCTGCCGGCGGCTCAAGCCGGTCATGGGTAAACGGATCGATGGCATCTACGCAGCGTATTTAGCCGAGGATGCCGATGGCCGTTCTGATATTGAACAGACACTGGAACTTCTGGCAGCAAGGCGTCTGCAACATGGCTATGAGCATGACCGTTCCCCGTTCCCGCCGCCTGACAAAGCGTTTGCCCAGTCGGGTGATATTGCCGTCGGGTCCGTGACCTACGGCGACCGCGATCTGTACCCGTTCACACTGCGAAGTGCGAGGCTCAAGGAGCACGTTCTGGTGGCCGGCCGGAGCGGGTCAGGCAAGACGAATCTGACGTTCATGCTCATGCTGGGCATGATGAAACGCGGCATTCGTATCCTGGCACTGGACTGGAAACGTGGCTATCGCGACCTGTTGTCCCTATGCCCAAAGCTGCGCGTCTATACCGTGGGAAGGGATATCTCACCACTGCGATTCAATCCACTCATTCCGCCACCGGGCTGCGAGCCAGGTGTGTGGATCAAGCTGATTGTGGATGTGATTGCCGGCGCCTATCTCGGCGGTGAAGGGGTCATTAGTCTGCTGGTCGCCGGTCTTGATCATCTGTACCGCCAGGCCGGTGTTGGCACCACCGAGCAGACCCACTGGCCCAGTGTTGTGGAACTCCTGCAGTGGCTCCGGACCGTGAAACTCAAGGGCAGGGCGGCCATGTGGCAGGCATCGGCAGAACGGATCCTGCTGGCATTGACATATGGCGAGTTCGGATCGGTGGTGGATACCCAGAATAATGCAGAGGTTCTGGAACTACTGGGTCATGATGTGGTCCTGGAGATGGACGGATTGTCTGGCTCGTCTGACCGTGTCATGTTCTCTGAAGCCCTCACGATGTACCTGTACCGCTATCGATTATCACAGGGCCCCAGATCGAAACTGACCAACATGATCGTGCTGGAAGAAGCCCACAATCTGTTGCTGGCTAAGCAGGCCGGCGCCAAGGAGTCCGTGTTGGAGAGTTCGATCAGAATGATCCGCCAGTACGGCATGGGGTACGTGTTCGTGGACCAGTCTGCGTCATTGTTGAGCAAGGTGGCGTTTGCCAACTCGTACTGCACCATGGCCCTGAGCCAGAAACTGCAGGCTGATGTGCGGGCCATATCCGGGGCCATGAACCTGACCGATGAGCAGAAGCAGGCGCTCAACACGCTTCCGATCGGGACAGCTGTGGTTCGTCTGGCAGACCAGTTCCCGGAACCGTTCCTGATCCGAACCGTCCGATGCCCCATCAAAGAGGGCTCTGTCACAGATGAAATGGTCCACCAGGCAATGGCCGGTTGTTCCACTGATTCCAGCCAGAATAGGGCTGCAGAGAGTCAACCAGAAGGGATTCCGGCAGTTCCGCTGTCAGATAGAAATACAAAGCAAGTATCGACGAAGAATCCCCACCCACCATCCCCCATAGGAAATGTGCATAATCGATTATCGGAATCGGAATCAAAGAGACGATCGAAACAGACTCAGATCGATCCATCATCACATTCACCACCACCAGGATCCGAACAACACGAGATGACATCGGACGAGATCCGGTTCCTGGCCGATGTCGCCGCTCAACCACTCTCCACCACCGTGTCTCGTTATCAACGATTACACCTGTCGCGCCGACGCGGCAATGCCATTCGACAGCAACTGACCAAATCCGGGATCATCAAACCGGTCCCCATCGCCACCCGATGCGGCCAGATCATGCTGTTCCAGTTGACAGACTTCGGTCGAACTGTCTGCCGACACAAGGACATTGACCCCGGCTCTGATCCTCAGCAGAGCCTGGAGCACCTGTTCTGGATCCGCAAGGCCGCGGAGTTCTTCGAGGGCCGTGGGTACGAGGTGACACGAGAGTACGCTGTCGATGGGAATGGCATCGTTGACCTGCTGGCCACCCGCGCCGGTGAGCGCATCGCCGTCGAGATCGAGACCGGGAAGTCAGATGTGCGGGAGAACATCACCAAACTCCAGGGCTCTGATTTCGATCGGCTGGTCGTTCTGGCGACCTCGCCCTCGGCGACGGCTGTGTGTCAGAGGGTTGTTAGCAAACTCAGGACCGTCAAAGGCCCCGAGATCGAGCTGTTGACGTGGTTGGATGTGGGGTGAGGGACAGATTGCACGGTGAAAAGAGCAGCAGTTATACGACAGAATATGATCTTTACTGGGTTGCCTGTTAACCACTGGGTTGCCGGTTCGAGTCCAACTGGGGGAGCTTGCCCCGCCGCTACGAACTCGTGGCGGCGTTTTGGTTAACGGCAGGGGCTCTCTACCTGGCCTGCCTCAGGACTCGCACAAAGTCGTGTCACCACAAGGCTTTGCTACCGGTCCGGGTTTGGAGCCGCGCTCTCGGTTTTGAAATCAGATTCTCGGGGTACGAGGCGAACCCTACCGATTTGGCTCTTTGAGGTGGCCGAACCTCTCAAACTCTCTCGCTCTCTGGTTGACGGCCTCGTTGGGTTAACAGCAGGGATCGGCTCGGGGGTGCGAGATGAACCCTGCTCATGAACTGGCCAAAACCTCAGTCGATTCGGCTGTGGCTGCCTTCCATGCAGTGCGGTACATGACTGCGAATCTGCCGCTCCCGGATGCAGTTGTTCAGTCTGCATGTTGATCGGGAGTCTTCGGTGTCAGCAACCCGACATGACCCTCACCGGCCCGTTTGATTCATTGCACATCGCGCCATTTCCATTCTCCGTTTGCGTAGGTTAACAGTAGCGGGCGACGGCCGTACACACGTACATCGTTCCGCTCCACACAACCAACCGTACTACAGGCCCGATCACCATCGGGGGATGGAGCGTGCCAGGGATGTCTCTGCGCGACGATGATGAATACAACGACGATCCGACCGATTCGCGATGGATGAGTGACGAGGACATCCGAAGCGAAGTCGCCGCCATCCTGGCCCGAGGCCTGCTGCGCCTGCTACAGGCGACGGCACGAGCCGGTCCGGCACCCGATTGCCCTTCCCAGAACCCGCTCGAATCCTCGCCCACATGCCTTGACGTTGGCGAGCATGCCGACCCTGATCGTCCGACTCCCCTCTTTGCGGTTAGCGCTGCTGAGAGCGCCAGAGAGGAGGCAATGGAATGCATGATCTGATGAACGATCGGAGGTCGGACACGATGACGAAGCAGAGCAGGAAGACAGGCAAGCCGCCGGACATCACGCGCCTGCAGTGCGAGCTGCGTGACATGACGGTGCCGGAACTGAGACGGCGCTATGCGGAGGTGTTCGGTGAGGGGACCACCTCGCGGCACAAGCCGTTCCTGATCCGGCGGATCCTGTGGCGGGTGCAGGCCAATGCCGAAGGGGGCTGCCGGAGCGTGCGCGGCAGCGGGCACTGGAGATCGCCGACGATGCCGACCTGAGAGTGCAGGCACCGGCATCGGGCTCGAGCGTGGCGTTGGCAATGACAGCGAACGGGAAGAACACGCATACCAGTACCAGGCATCTCTCAGCTCCGGTGGTCGATGAGCGCCTGCCGACGCCGGGGGCGGTTCTGACACGACGGTACCGGGGTCGCACGGTTCAGGTGCGGGTGTTGCCACACGGGTTCGACTACGACGGCACCATCTACCGCTCATTGTCGGCGGTGGCCCGGGCGGTGACGGGTTCGCACTGGAACGGCTACCTGTTCTTCGGGCTCGCCACGCCGAAGGACAATGGCAAGGAGGCCGGTACATGAGCCAGAACCGTGACACTGCGGATGCTCGGACCCGTGTGCGGTGTGCCATCTACACGCGCAAGAGCACGGAGGAGGGACTCGAGCAGGAGTTCAACTCGCTCGATGCCCAGCGTGAATCGGCCGAGAACTACATCGCCAGCCAGGTCGGAGAAGGCTGGGTGTGCCTGCCGGACCGCTACGACGACGGCGGATTCACCGGCGGCAACATGGAGCGGCCTGCCCTCAAGCGACTCCTGACCGACATCGCTGCCGGGAAGATCGACTGCGTGGTGGTGTACAAGGTGGACCGCCTGAGCCGCTCACTGCTCGACTTCTCCCGCATGATGGAGGTATTCGATAAGCACGGCATCTCGTTCGTGTCGGTGACCCAGTTGTTCAATACGGCCAACTCGATGGGCCGGCTCATGCTCAACGTGCTGTTGTCGTTCGCGCAGTTCGAGCGTGAGATCATCTCGGAGCGGACTCGGGACAAGATTGCCGCCACGCGCAGGAAGGGCAAGTGGACCGGCGGGCACCCGGTCCTGGGCTATGACATCGATCGGACCTGCAATCGACTCGAAGTCAACGAGGACGAGGCGGCCCGGGTCCGGCAGATGTATGACCTGTATGTGGAGCACCAGGCGTTGCTGCCGGTGGTGCGCATCCTGAACGAGCGGGGCTGGCGCACCAAGCAGTGGGTGACGAAGAAAGGCCGGGAGCGTGGCGGCCGTGACTTCAACAAGTGCAGCCTGCGGAACCTGCTCACCAATGTCGTCTACCTCGGCAAGGTACGGCACAAGGCCAATGTCTACGAAGGGGAACATGAGGGGATCGTTGTTGAGAGCGTGTGGAAGCGGGTGCAGCAGATCCTTGCCCGTAACGGCAGGACGGGTGGTGCCTCGGTCCGCAACAAGTACGGGGCGCTGCTGAAGGGATTGTTGCTGTGCGTCCCCTGCGGCTGCTCGATGGGGCATACCTATACCTCGAAGCGGAAGGGGCCCAGTGGTGCTGCAAAGCGGTACCGGTACTACGTGTGCCTCAATGCGCAGAAACGGGGGTGGCACTCATGTCCGTCCAAGTCGGTCCCGGCGGCCGAAATGGAGCGGTTCGTGGTGGAGCAGATCCGGGCTATTGGTCAGGACCCACTCCTGGTGGCAGCCACGGTCCAGCAGGCTCGGCAGCAGGCTGAGGAATCGATACAGCGACTGGAGCAGGAACAGAAGGTATTGCGGCGTCAGGTCCAGAGCGATGAAGAACGACTTAACAAGGTTGCAGTCGAGTCGGGAGGGAGCGGGCAGGCTGTCAAGGCCACGGCACGCCTGGCGGACCTTCACGAGCAGATCCAGACCGGGCAACGGAGACTGACAGAAGTGAACGAGCAGCTGATTGCCGTTCGCAGCACGGCGGTCAATGAGATCGAGGCCGCTCGGGCATTGGCGGCCTTTGAGCCGGTGTGGGAGATGCTATCACCAGCCGAGCAGGCCCGCATCATTCACCTGCTGGTGGAGCGAATCGACTACGACGGGGCACAGGGCAAAGTGGCAGTCACGTTCCGACCCGCGGGGCTGAAGGCGCTGGCGGCCGAGCCCATTCCTGAACCCTCCACAGAGGAGGCGGCGGCATGACACACGAATCCGCTTCATCCGTGACCATCGAGTTCGACGTGCACTTCCGGACGGGGCAGCGGGGCCGTAAGCGGGCCGCGGTGGGTAAATCGTCGTCGGTGCCCGAGGAGATTCCCGGTCGTCTGCCACGGATCACACGGCTCATGGCGCTGGCGATCCGCTTCGACCATCTGATCACCACCGGTGAGATCGCCGACTACGCGGAGATCGCACGGTTGGGTCAGATCACCCGGGCCCGTGTGACGCAAGTGATGAACCTGCTGCACCTTGCGCCCGATATCCAGCAGGCGGTTCTGTCGCTGCCACGGGTCGATGAGGGCCGGGACCTCGTCACGGAGCGGGACTTGCGCCCCATCGTAGCGGTGGCGGACTGGGGGCAGCAGCGAATGATGTGGGAGCAGGTGGCGGGCCGTGTGTCTTGACGGCTCTGAATCCAGATTATCAACCAGAGTAGAATCACACACTTATCAGAGTCGGATCAGGCGCTTCTGCAGACGCGCCGTGCTGTCGTTCTCCTGCGCGTGTCTGTTGGGGGCGTGTATGTCGCTCATCTTCAACGCGAGGAGAGCTGCAGATGGCGCGCAAGAAAAAGGCCCGGAAAAAGAAGAAGACTGCCTCGGCCTACCCTGGAATCTACCGGGATACGAAGGTCACCAAAGAGGTCCAGTCGCGCGAGGATTTCCAAGAGTACCAGAACAAAGCACATGACATGTTTAATCTGGACAGGCACATCGCCGAGGCCGAGTCGGTCGCCGGTAGGATCCTGGATGAGTATCTCGAATCAGCCCCTCTGCCTCCGGAGGCCGACACTTCACAGCCACCTGAGGTTCAGAAGTTCCAAAGCAAGAAGCGACGCGAGTACCCGACGCACATCCGCAACGGTCTTGAGAAGCTGCCCGAAGATGCGCCGTCAAGGGTCAAAGACGCACACTCGCTGATTCTTGAGATTCGGCATCAGCTCCGCCCCGCAATCGAGAAAGGCAACGTCGGTACGGCCTGTGCCTGCTGTTATCGGATCGGCCGGATCGCAGAGCGAATGAACGTGAGGCCGTTCGAGGAGAATGTCAGGCGGGATCGGAAGGCGAAGGCTGATCGGGAGAGGGCCTTTCAGAAGAAGCACGGGACTGCTGACAGGCGTGAAGAGCGAAACGTAAATTGGCGACGTCTGATCATCGATCGCATGAGTACCACAGGCTGCACGTACAATGCTGCCGTCAATTGGCTTGATCATAAAAAATTGGGCCGCCGGGGTACGATTCTCCACAATGTCCCCAAGTCCACGATAGACCTGAAGCCTGCAGAGTGATTAAGTCGGCGACTTAATCATCCTGCAAGCTGTTTTGCCGTCAATACCGTGTCCAAACCGGGGGCGCCACTTTCCATGCAGCAATTTCGGGCTATACGAGTTAATGTGCTCGAGTCGTTCGAGCACCACACTTCGCACTGGCCTGGAATTACGGATGGGCACGGAACAGATGATCATGCATGAACTCCCGGACGATGCCTTAATACGAGTGATCAACGACGTCATCAGGCAGCGCATTCGCCGCTTTCCACCTGGGTGGGACGCCGAAGATATGAGCCAGGAAGTACTGGCAGAGATCATCCGGGCCTGGCCGCGATACGACCCATCCCGCGGCACACCGGCCTCTTTTTGCCACAGGGTGGCTCACTCCAAACTGATTTCCATCGCCAGAAAGTGGCACGCCCAGAAGCGCCGCCCGCCGCAAGCAATCGTCAGCCTCGACGAGTACGTCGGCGATTCGGACGGCAGGCAGTGTCCTCTCCGTGAGACGGTGCCTGCACGTCCGCATGGTCGCGATCGTGACCTGGAATACGACGTACACGATCTCATTGGGGATCTCCCACCATCGAGTCAGCGTCTTGCTAACGACCTCATGAACGGGAAGTCGCGCCATGCGAGCCGACAACGGGCCGAGATTAGTCGTGATCAGTTGGTCATTGATGAGGACGAATTGCGTACCGCTTTCATCGCGCGCGGATTCAACGAAATTACCGACTGATCGCGCCAACACGAGATGCGTTTTGCGTAGTTATCTAGTAGGGGAGTGTTTTACAACCTACTTCGGGGGGTCATTCACCATGATTCGAGACGTCTATCGCTACTCCTTTGATGACACCGTATGCATGACCGATGTCGACGCTTTACTGACCTTGGCTCTTGGGGCCATCGAGGGGCTGTACGGCGTGGCCCGGCTGCGGCTCGACGTCCATTACCATATGGAGCACGAGAAGCGAATCGCGGTCATCGATGCCACGAGCCCGGTTGGATTGGCGTTGAATCAGATCTTCGTCGGCCACCTGCAGCGGGAGTTTGGGGATCGCCGCTTCACCGTCAGCAGAAAGGAACGGCCGGTGGCGGTGAGGGGTGGTGACTCATGATCAGGCCGGAGCCTAGCAACCTGCTCACTGCTGCGATGCGCTACGCAGATGTAGGTCACCCAGTATTCCCGTGCCGTTCTGGAGCAAAGAAACCAATCACAGAACACGGGTTGCTAGATGCATCTACAGATAAGGCTCAGATCGCGGAATGGTGGGGGCAGCATCCAGATGCCAACATTGCTATCCGTACCGACGGCTTGATCGTCATTGATGTCGACGGGCCGGACAACTCGTGGCTGTTAGATGATGTTGACAAGCAACAGGAGCTTGCAAACGCACCGACCTCGATCACGCCCCGGGGCGGACGGCACCATATCTTCCGGGCTCCGAACGGGCGGACCTACCGCAACAGCGCGAGCAAGGTTGCACCGCACGTCGATGTGCGGGCCGATGGCGGGTACATCGTTGCGCCGCCATCAGTTGTGGATGGCAAGACGTACCGATGGCTGGAAGGGTCGGGGTTGGATTGGCCGCCAGAAGAACTGACTGAACCGCCGAGCTGGCTGCTCGAAATTCTGGACGGAATCGCGGCGAATCGAGGCAGGGCCTCTGAGGCGCAGAGCGGAGGGGGCGCGGATGATCGCTCACTCATACCAGAGGGAAATCGAAACGCAACGCTCACCAGCATGGCAGGCAGCATGCGACGCCGGGGCATGAGTGAATCAGCGATTCTCGCCGCGCTGCACCAGACGAATCAGGAGCAGTGTCAGCCGCCACTGGACGACCGCGAGGTACAGAAGATAGCGGAGAGCGTGTCACGATACGAGCCGGTATATACAAAGCCCGCACCCGCGACGTCCGGCGGATTGCCCGCAACCGACCGGCCATACATTCTGATCTCCACTGAGGAGTACTTGGCCATCGACCAGACCATTGAGGCCTTGAGAGCAGATCCGGGTCTCTATCGCCGTGGCCCGGTGCTGGTCCGAGTCCTTCGCGTGGATTCACAACCAGGCAAGATCAAGCGCCACCAAGGATCGTGTATCACCGGGATCGTCCCGTCCGCCAACTTGCGGGAACGGATGACGAAGTATGCGCAGTTCCAGTCGGCAAAGGTCGCGACAGACAGTGACAAGCCTGTTCTCGTACATCCCACGAAATGGCTGGTCGAAGGAGTTCTGCATCGCGGGGAGTGGCCAAATATCAGACCGCTGCGAGGGCTGGCAGACACACCATTCCTCCGCCCTGACGGGACCATCTGTCAGGAGGCAGGGTACGACCAGGATACAGGTGTTCTGCTCGTGCCGAATGCTCAGATTCCTCCGCTCCCCGACGAGGTGGGATCGACGGAGGTTGAAATCGCCGTTCAAGCCATCATGCATGCGGTATGTGACTTTCGGTTTCAATCTGAAGCCGACCAGGCGGTATGGCTGGCAGCATTGCTTACCCTGCTGTCACGCTACGCCTTCCACGGCCCTGCTCCGCTGTTTCTGGTCGATGCCAACGTTCGCGGGGCCGGCAAGGGACTGCTTGTCCAGACGATCGCCAACATCGTCTTCGGCCACGACATGCCGGTCAGCAGTTACATCAAGGGCGGCGAGGAGATGCGCAAGCAGATCACCTCCATCGCCCTGGCCGGGGACCGTTGTGTCCTGCTTGACAACATCGTCGGGACATTTGGTAATGATGCACTGGATCGGGTCTTGACATCAACGGTGTGGAAGGACCGCGTCCTGGGAAGAAGCGAGTTAGTCGAACTCCCGATCGAAGCCGTGTGGTTCGGGACGGGGAACAACATTGCCATTGCCGCCGATACTGCACGTCGGTGCCTGCACATCCGGCTGGAAGTAATGACTGAGCGCCCCGAGGAGCGGGTCGGCTTTGCCCATCCTGAACTCCTCGAGTGGGTGCGGGGAAATCGGACACGGCTGTTGTACCACGGGCTGGTGATTCTGAAGTACTACTGCCAGGCCGGAAGGCCCCGCTCGGTGCAATCTGCATTTGGCAGTTTCGAGGAATGGTCGGCGCTTATCAGGAATGCGGTCGTGGTGGCTGGATTGCCGGATCCTTGTGATACGCGAGATCGGCTCCTGGATACCGCAGACGCAGCCGGGGACGCCCTGTCGCAACTGCTGGCAGCGTGGCAGGAGTTTGATCCAACCAACTCCGGCCTGACAGCATCCGACATCATCACGAGGCTCTACCCGTCAACCAACACGCCGCCACAACCTGAAGCAGCGGTCTCGATGCGGAATGCAATTGAGAACCTCACTGGTGCGAGCGCTGGCCATCCTCCCACTACCCAAATGCTCGGGAAACGTCTGAGCACCGTACGAATGAGAGTGAAGGACGGTCTGATGTTGGACGTTGATCCGACCTGGCCAAAGAACAAAGGAGCACGATGGAAACTCTACGCAGCCAACACAGACTCGCACGCGTGATTGTTGTGGGGATCGTGACGGTTTTTTCACCCCTATGCAATTCACCTTCATACCCCTCGTGCGCGAAGGATGAAAAAACAATCACGATCGTCACTATCGTCACGCACGCAGGCACTCGAGCCGTTACTCAAGAGTTAATACGGCAACTTCCAAGTCGTGTCTATCAACATGATGCGATCGTCTGCCTCCAAGGTGCTTCTCTCACCCCTTCGCCTCCCGTGCCACCGTTCCCCCGCCTGGCCTATCCCTACCACCACCCTCGCCCGGGCGCGACACGGGCCAACGGGGGCCGCCGTGGGTACGGAATCGGGGGAGGCGGGATCGCGTACGGGAATCACGGGCAGTCGGGGGGGCCATCACGGGCAATCGGGGGGGGTTGGATGGGGGGCCTGTGACGGGGCGGACTACGGGTGATCGGGGAAGGCGTGGTGATCGGGACACGGCAGATCGGTAGTCATCAACGGGAGGTAATCCACATGTCATTCGTTCTGCAATCGTGCGAGCTCGGCGTCGAGTTCATCGCCAGCGAGCCGGTGTGGCAGGCGATCCTGTTGCTGGCGCGGCAGTTCGGCTGGGTCGCGGAAGGGACGCTACGGGCCGACCACTCTATGGCTGGCTGCGGGGCTGGAGCGGTTCGCAAGTCATCGTCGGGAACGCAGGCTGAGCAGTCGGTGGCCGTGGCGGACTACGAGCCGGAGCGGTTTGGGTACGACAGGCATGAGTCGCTGTGGGTGACGCCAGAAGATGCGGACGCGCTGGCCGATGCGGTCGAGCGCGCCACCCCGGAGGTGCCGCAGTGCCCGGTCGAGTCCGCACCCGGTGTGGTGCCGAATCCAATCGACTGCGTCGCAGGCCGCGCCGAGACGCTACATGAGTTCGTCGCCTTCTGCAGGCACGGGCCGTTCCGCATTACGTGACGTTGAGACGGGCGATCGGGGAATCGGGGGGCGTATGTGATCTGATATTAACTCTCACACTTAACAACAACAAATCGGGGGCTACTCTATGACACAGACTGAATCTACAACAGACGTGACAACTTCTCACTTCCGCGACCGCATCGTGGACCTGCGCCGGGTACGGGCCGGTGACTTGCTGCCGCATCCGAAGAACTGGCGACGGCACCCGGAATCGCAGCGAACCGCCATGCGCGCGGCGCTGGCTGAAATCGGGTTCGCCGATGCACTGCTGGCCCGCGAGACAGCCGATGGCGTCCAGATCATCGACGGCCACCTGCGGGCCGAACTCGATGGCGACCAGATGGTGCCGGTATTAATACTGGACGTGGACGAGACCGAGGCCGAAAAACTGCTGGCGACGTTCGATCCGCTGGCGGGCCTGGCTGAAGCCGATCTCGATGTGCTGCGTGACCTGGCGTCGAATCTGGATTTCGAGATGCCGGACTTGGATCGGGTGGTACGTGATCTGCTCGGGGATGCGGGCGGTGTACCTGACGTCATGGAAGTCGAAGCCCCGGAGCCGCCGGATGATCCGATCACGAAGCCCGGCGATCTCTGGGTGCTCGGAAACCACCGGCTGTTGTGCGGCGATAGCGGGTCCGAGGCCGATGTGGACCGACTGCTGGACGGGGCGGTTATTAACTTGGCGAACTGTGACCAGCCGTATAATGTGCGAGTGGAGCCACGATCTAACAACGCGATCGCAGCAGGGAACTCATCGTTCCCGCCTGCATCGAAGTCGGGTCGCATGCATCACCAGTCGTTCGATGTCGCGCGGCAGGGGGCGAAGAACAAGAGGACCAGCAAGATGCGGGCCAAAGATAGACCGCTGGAAAACGACTTCGTCAGCGATGAAGAGTTCGATCTACTGCTGCACGCGTGGTTCGGCAACCTGGCGCGGGTGCTGAAACCGGGCGGCTCGTTCTATTGCTGGGGCGGCTACGGCAACTTGTGCAACTACCCGCCTGTGCTGAAGGCGTGCGGCCTGTACTTCTCGCAGGCCATCATCTGGCACAAGCAGCATCCAGTCCTGACGCGCAAGGATCTCATGGGTGACCACGAGTGGTGTTTCTATGGATGGAGGGAAGGCGCGGGCCACAAGTTCTACGGCCCCAACAACGTGACCGATGTCTGGTCAATCAAGAAGGTCAATCCCAACAAGATGATTCATCTGACCGAGAAGCCGGTCGAGCTGGCGGCGCGCGCTATTACATACTCATCGCAGCCCGGTGAGAACGTCATTGACTTGTTTGGAGGTTCGGGTTCGACTTTGATCGCGGCCGAGCAACTGGATCGGCACGCGTTCCTCATGGAAATCGATCCGGCGTATACCGATGTGATTGTGCAGCGTTGGACGGAGTTCACGGGCGGAAAGCCGGAGCGGATTCCATCAGATGCGAACGCTGTGGCCGGGGAGAAAGCCCCGGCGAGTGCCGATGCGTGTGAAGTGGAGAATGTGTGAAACTACCTGCTCTTAACAATGGAGAGTTGGTACTCAGCGCCATCATCACATTCGACGACCAGGCCCTTGTCCATGGTCAGTAAGCAGGCGTCGTCGTAAGTGCGAATCTGCTTGATGCCGGCGGTGCGCTCGGCCAGATGGGCCAGCGGATCGTCAGCATCGTCGCGGGAGAACATGAGCTCTTCCAGCAGATCGCGAAGCAGGTCCTGGAGTTGGCCTTCGGTCATCATGGCTCATTGACCTCCATTCTTCGATTCCTCGGCCAGTGCCCAGAACTCGGTCATGCCGTCCTCGTAGAACAGGCGGTCGGCCGGGTAACTCCGCCGGTAGCGCGTCTCGACGCAGCCCCGTTCCTTGAGGAAGGCAAGCGCGACGGCCACCTGGGTCGAGGGCAGGTTCGTGTGGGCAGCGATCTCCTCAAGCGTGAAGCCGCCGCAGGCCAGATCCTCACCGGCCCACAGGACTTCGCGGAACGAGTCGTGCGAGCAACGGTGGACGTAGGGTCGGCCGCGTGCGGGCGTCACCGATCGAATGAGGTGGCCATCGGCAACGGCGAATGTCTCGTCGCGTGTTGGCATGGATCAGACTCCTTCGTACCGGCCACGGCTCACGCGCTCGATCTGACCCTCATTGGCCAGTTCATTCAATCGCGTCGCGGCCTGGGTCTTGGTGATGGTGATGCCCCACGAGTTGAGTTTGGCGGCCAGGAAACCGGCATCGATTCCCCGGCCTTCCGGGGCGTCGGCAGGGCGGACGCCAGGGCCAAACTCGGTGTAGGCCCCGACGGTGCCGATGATGATGCGGGTCAGCTCGCCGTGTTCCAGGTGCGGGTTCTGTGTCTTTCGGGTCGCCATCGATCAGCCCACCTTCCGCACTGCTGTGAACAGGCCGCGATCCGTCTTGACGAACCGCGCATCCTTGCCTCTCTTGGCGATCTCGCGGATGATGGCGGCGTACAACGTGGCGCTTGGCGTCTTGCCGGTGGTGGACCACAGGCCCTTTTCGATCGCCTGCTCGACGATCGCCTTGCATCCCATCGGCTCCTTCGACGCCGACAGGATGGTGGCCGCCGCATCAAGGATGCCGGTCCGCTTCTTCTTCTGTGGTGCCTTGCCGGTCTTGCCCTTCTGGGCCTTGCCGCCACGTTGGGGGGTGGTGGCCGTGGGCGTGGCCTTGCTCGTGGTGGCCTTGCCGCTCGCCTTGGCCTTGCCCTTGGCGTCAGGGGCCGCCGTCGTGGCCCGTGGTGCGTCCTTCGCCTTCGCACCTTCCTGGTACTCGCCACGGAGTTTGGCAGCACTCTTGATGCGGACCTTCTTCTTCGTGGTCAGGTTGGTGGCGTCCCAGCCGCCGTGGGGGTTCTCGGCATCGATGCGAACCGGCACGACCCGGTTCGTGATCTTGGCGGTGTAGACCGATCCGATTGTGATGTCGTTCTTCTTCATGATGGCATTTCCTTTCGTTGGGAAATGAAGGTGGAAAAGAGGAGGTCAATCCGCGAAGCGTTCCAGCTCGCGGAGGTAATCGTGGATCATGCTGTTGGTGCCGCGATGGCCGTCGATCGTCGTCTGAACCAGCTCCGCCATCGAAAAGCGCTGGTCCTCATGGCCCCGAGCCGGGAACGTGTGCTCGCGTCCGTTGGGCGTTGCCGGTGTCAGCAATGTGACGGTGATGCGGTCGCTGCCGCGCTTGCGTTCGATGACGGCGAAGCGGGTGCCGCAGGTGCTTTCGATGTCCATTCGTGTGATGCGCATGGCGCTGCTCCTCTCGATGATGAGGCTGGGGTTTCAGCCAAGTTGAGTGATGATGTAGTTGGTGCCGCAGGACCGGCAGGCGATGTCCTCGCCGTTTTCATCGCAGATCAGTTGGTCCATGTCGCGTTCACCGCACTGCGGGCAGGCAAAGGCGGGCGGAACCAGATTCGACTCGTCGGATTCGGAAGACGCGTGGTCGTCCCCGGAACCGCCTCGATCGATGACGGCTTGCTGGTAGCCAGCGACAAAGGCCCGGTTCAGGGCCGCGGCGATCGACCAGACGGCCAGGTCGTGGAAGTCGAGGCGATCACTGTTGCGGGTGGCGAGCGTTTCGATTCCAAGCATCTCCCGGGCGATGGTCTCGAACAGCGCGTCGTGGTCGGTTCCGGCAGGCTTGTCGTCGTTGTCGGCGGTCATGGCTTCGGCTCCTTGCGGATGGGTTTTGTTTGGTATGCTCTATAGACACATGAGGGGCTGCCAATCGGCCCCGGGCAAGTCGAAAACGATGCTTTTCGCCGTGAATCAGCAGGTTCTTCGATGGCAAACTACTGGAACCCGGGACTGGAAGTGTTTATAATCCGTTCGGTATAGAGGGGAGGGGGAGCGGGACCGGAATCGGGGGTGCGGCATCATGCCACGGAAACTGGCCACACATCTCCAGCGGGTGAAGCGCGACCGTCGGTCAGGCGGGTCAGGCGGGCCGGACGGGCCGCGTGACGTCGCCACCAACACGCCACGACCCAGCCGCCGCAGCCCGCGGCTACGACCGGACCTGGCGGCGACTGCGGCGGATGTATCTCGCGCGGCATCCGTTGTGCGAGCACTGCCTGCGGTATGACGACGTGACACCGGCGACCGAAGTGGATCACATCGTGTCGTTGCGCGACGGGGGAGAACGACTTGATGTTAATAACCTGCAGTCGTTATGTCGGGCCTGTCATGCACGTAAGACGGCCCAAGAGCAGCGCGACAGGGGGGGAGGCAGGGGGTAGGCCGGTCGGAAAGGTACAGGTCTCGCGCGTATACCACCGCGTCTAGCAACGTTTCTTTGGTCACGAGTTTTGAGGTAAAAAGATCGGATCAGGGTTGGAGGAACATCATCATGGGACGACGAGGACCGCCGCCGACACCGACGCACCTGCTCCGTCTGCGCGGCTCGTGGCGTGGCGAAGCGAACCGCAATGAACCGGAACCGGAGCGAGGAGTTCCCGAGTGTCCGGACTGGGTCAGCGAATACGCCAAGGCAGCGTGGGAGCAGTTGGTTCCGTTGCTGCATGACATGGGTGTGCTGTATCTCATCGACGGGCACGCGCTGGTGGTGTTGTGTCAGACGTGGGGACGCTGGCGGAAGGCCGAGGAGTTCATCAACGAGCATGGGGAGTCGTACCCGGTGCGGGATGACAACGGCCGGGTCAAGTACCTGAAGAAGTTCCCGCAGGTGACGGTGGCCCAGGATTGTGCCCGCATCCTGAACCGCTTCTTCGGCGAGTTCGGCCTGACTCCCTCGGCACGGTCTCGTATCGACGTGAGCACGGGCGCTTCTTCAGACGGGGGTGGATCAGACCATGACAACAAGTCGAAGTTCCTCAACATCGGATAGCCTCCCCCCCCTAGGGGCGACTGCGCAGGCGGCATCCACCGATGACCACACGACCGATCTGGCCATCGACCTGGTCCCGGGCTACGACCCGCATGCAGCATCAGGGGAGTGCGTGTTCGACGAACAGGCAGCCAGGCACGCGCTCGACTTCTTCAGTTCCTGCCTGACGCATGTGAAGGGGGAACTCGCGGGTCAACCCTTCATCCTGGAGCCGTGGCAGGAAGGGATCATCGCCAACGTCTTCGGCTGGAAGCGGCCCGACGGAACGCGGCGGTATCGGGAAGTGTTCATATACGTGGGGAGGAAGAACGGCAAGACCCTGATCGCAGGGGCCATCTGCCTGTACATGCTGTTCTGCGACGGCGAGCCGGGTGCCGAGATCTATTGCGCTGCTGCGGAGCGTGATCAGGCAGCATTAGCGTTCGATGTGGCCAAGCAGATGGTGCTCAACGAGCCGGTGCTGGCAGGTGCCTGTGGGATCTATGCCAAGTCGATCGCGATCGAGCAAGCCGGCTCCTGCTTCAAGGCCATCAGCGCCGATGCCAACACGAAGCACGGCTACAACAGCCATTGTGTCGTCATCGATGAACTGCATGCTCAACGGACACCGGAACTGGTCGATGTGCTGGTGACTTCGACGGGCGCGCGAAGGCAACCGTTGATCATCTACATCACGACCGCCGACTACGACCGGCCAAGTATATGTAATGACCGGTACGACTACGCCTGCAAGGTGCGGGATGGGGTCATCGATGATCCTTCGTTCCTGCCGGTGATCTACGAGGCGAACAGAGATGACGACTGGCGCGATCCGGACGTGTGGAAGAAGGCCAATCCCAATCTCGGCGTCAGTATCTCTGAGGAGTATCTGAAGCGCGAATGCCGGCGGGCCGTTGATTCCCCGGCATATGAAAACACCTTCAAGCGGCTGCATCTTAATATCCGAACCGAGCAGGACGTCCGCTGGCTGTCGCTGGCCAAATGGGACACCTGCGGCGGTGCGTTCGATGCCGAATCACTGGCCAACCAGCCGTGCTGGGCCGGGCTCGATCTGGGCTCGACCTCTGATCTGACTTCGTTGTGCCTGCTGTTCCCGATCGGGGGCGTGGACAAGGCCGAGGATGGTAACGATGATGACTCGGACGCTGAAGTTGAAGGCTACCGGGCCCTGTGGTGGTTCTGGGTGCCGCGTGAGAATGCCGAGGTGCGTGAGCGGCGCGACCGGGTGCCGTACCTGACATGGGCCAATCAGGACTACATTGAACTGACGCCTGGCGACGAGACCGACTACCGGCACATCCGCAAACGCGTCAACGAGGTCGGGGAGCAGTACCAGATCTTGGAGGTGGCTGCCGACCGGCTGTTCCAGGGCGCCCAGTTATGCCAGGACCTGGCTGATGACGGGTTCGAGGTGGTCCCGTTCGGCCAGGGCTTCCTGTCGATGGCTGCCCCCACTCAGGAGTTCGAGCGGCTCGTCAATCGCGGCGTGCTCCATCACGGCGACAACCCGGTGGTCCGCTGGATGGCGTCGAATGTGTCGGTGAAGATCGATCCAGCCGGGAACATGAAACCGGACAAGTCACGGTCAGCCGAGAAGATCGATGGGATCGTGGCGGCCATCATGGCACTGGGCAGAGCGATCGGGCGCGAAGCAGTGCCGCACAAGTCGGTGTACGAGACGAGAGGGATCCTGTGGATTGGGTGAGGGGGGGTGGCCCGGCCCCGATTCACGTAATCAACTTCCGGCACTCTTGCTGCTACTGCACCACCATTCACGGCCTGCCGGTCAATGACAAGCCCTGTCGTGGCAGTGATCTGAAGGCCGAGGACGGGCACGACTACTGCGGTTCATGCGGCTGCGGTCGCCGACGATTGGCCCGACTAGATCCGAGGAAGAAAACGGGGGGGGCGGGCGACTGGACGACCAGCAAACTGGCATATCCGGCCCTGGTGTGCCCGCTGGGGAAGTTCGGGGCGGTGAAGGGGGGGAAGATGGCTATCCTAGCATGGGTGAAGCAGGTACTTGATCTGGGATAGCAGCACCCCATGTGATTCTTCAATACAAAGTCGTCCGTTACATCTGAACTGCGGCGGCTATCCTAATTAGTGTCTCGTTGGACGCCTCGCCCATCACGCACAGCCAGCGGCCGTTTTCGTGGGCCATAACCATGGTGATCCCATTGGCGTAATGCACCGTCAACTGTCGATCGTCGCGAACCATCCGTTCGCCGGACGGCGATTTCAATTGCTGCCCGTCTGCGAGCGCGACAGTAATCAACTGGCCGCCCTGGTCAATCAATGCGCAAGTCAAGGTGGTGCCGGCATACTGATGCAGGCAACAGGACATGATCTGCCCGGGCAGGTTTTTGGGCATCGGCCGGGCCCCGCTTGATTGCTCGGCGAGCAACCGGTTGGCTTCATCCACTGTTGATACAGTCAGATGAGGAGACAGGCCACGTGTTATGTCGAAATGAATCTGAGCCAGATCGGCCGGGGCGGCAACGGCAGGTGCTGCGGTCTTCTGAAACAGCATCCAGCCGATTGACAGCACGAGCACGACGACAGCCGCCGCGCTGAGTGCCGCGGTCATCCACTGTGGGAAGCGCAACGCGCGGGCAGGTGGATCGGGCTCGACAGTTGCACGTAGAGTAGCTTGCAGTTGATCTTCAAGATGCGAAGTGTCCACCGGCCGGTTGGCCAGTCGTGCCAGTCGACTGGACGTGACCTGATCGAGTCGATTTGTCTCATGTTCAGTCGTCATGATGTCTTCTCCGGAGCAGCCACCCAGCCTCTGTGGCACGCCAGAGCATACAGCCTGTCACGGAGCATCGCCCGCCCACGGTGAGCCCGACTCTTAATGGTGCCGTCAGGTACTTCCAGGACCGCAGCAGCACTGCTGACGTCCAGTTGCTCCACATCCACGAGCAGCAAAGTCCAGCGGATTGCGTCAGGCAATGAATGCAGCGCCTCAATCACTTGTTCATTCTGGAAGCGGCTCATCAACTCCTCCGGATGCTCCCAGTGCTCATCAAACTCGCCGCGTGCATCATCGGAGTCATCCGACAACTCGATTCTGCTCAGAGAGACCTGGGCAGGCCTGTTCCGCTGCGAGCGCAGGTGGTCGATGTGAACCCGGCGAAGAATCGTGAGCAGCCAGGCTTTCATATCGGTGCCGTCCTGGAAGGTGTCAATAGCACGCATGGCTTTGATCATGGTCTCCTGAGCAAGGTCCTCAGCCCGGTCCGCCTGGCGAGTCAGGCACTGGGCCGTCCGTACAACCAGTGGGAGCATGGGCCAGGCCAGTTGCCTGAAACGACGCGCCTGAGCCTGCGTCACCGGCTCCGGCCCGGTGCTCCCTATTCTTCTGAACGAATTGGAGTCCGTCGTTGGTTCCATGGCTGGCATTATTGTTCGGATTTGGAGGCAGGGGTGGACAAATAACTGCGGCGATCAGACTTCTTGCGAAATCGGGGGGTGTTTCGGTTTTTCGCGGGAGGATCTGTACCGTCTCCGAGGATCGCGTCGCGGTGCCGCAAAGGGCTGAGCAGGTCATACTTTGATGATCGTCACTGTGATGTCGTCGCACTGGGCAGAGTCGCCACGGTGCGACCTGGCTATGCGTAACAGTTCTGATGCAATGTCATGTGAGGGCCGATGCCCACTTTCGATCAGCACCTGCTGGATGACTCGTCGGCCCAGAATGCTCCCATCCGGTGCGATGGTCTCCACCAAACCATCGGTCAGAAACACAATGGTGTCCCCGGCCTCAATAGCCACCTCGACCACGCCGCATTCGGTGTCCGGGGCAATCCCAAGCAACGTGCCGGTCGAGGCAAGCTTGACCAGTGTGCCTCCTGCGTGGACCACGTAGCCGTACTCGTGCCCTGCGCTGGCATACCGCAGTTGTCCCTCACTCCGATCAATCACCGCGATCAGAATCGTAGCGAAGTCTTCATCCAAGGTTATGCTATGAAACCGGCGGTTAATCTCCTTCAAGACACCCGCCGGCGTGCTGAACCCATCGCAGGTTTCCTGAAACAGCATCTTGAGCATCCCTGCACTCATGGCTGCGGGCACGCCATGACCGGTCACATCGCCGATTCCCATAACGAGCCGTTGCTCATCGACGACCTTCACATCAAAGAAGTCGCCTCCGACTTCATCTGCCGGCTGATGCACAAAGTGAATTCCAGTCGACTTCAGATGATCCGGGGCCGGCAGAAGACGCTGTTGGATCCGGCTGGCTTTGTCCATCTGTCGCTTTCGATACAGGTCCGTCTCTGCCAGAGATCGACTCATCTGACCAATTTCCTCTGAGAGGAAGTCCAGTTCGGCAATGGAAAAGCCCTGCGGAATCACTCCGAATCTTCCATGACCGATCTGACGGACGGTCCGTACCAGCCGATCGATTGGATGCGTCACGAGCCGCACGATGACGAGATTGACGATCGCCGTGACTGCCAGTCCAACAACAGCCAATCCCCCCGCCCGGGAGAGCAGCTGCCAGCGCACGGCCTTGCGGATATTCGATGAAAACTCCGAGACATAGGCGTGCACAGAGTCATTGCCCCGCGACCCGACCAGAATGGTATCCCCCTGAACTTCCGCTGTATGATCAGCCGTCAAATCGGCCAGTTGCATGGCATGAGCAAAGGCCGGGGAGGCCCGGTGATGCGTCCTAGCCTGAATGACCGAGCCGCCAATACGAACCGCGATATGGTGTCCCGGCGATACTCCCTCCTGCATCTGCGCACAGGCTTGATCAACATACGATTGAATCGCCTCCTTCCCCTGGTTCTGGAGCATCTGAACCGTAACAAGAACAAGGGCTGCTTCCTCCGTCATGGCCACCTGTTTTTCACGCAGGCGCGCTCCCAATTCCCACTGGTAGTCAATACCCAGCAGGATCGCAAGTCCGAGAAGCATGACCGCATCAACAGCCAGCAACAAGGCGGAGCGAATACCAATCCGGCCACGGACCCGATGAGCAGATTCTGTTTTCGTTCCAATCGTCGTCATACTTCACACTCACGTGGTCGCACATGACCGGCCGCAGAATACGGATCAACACCGGCTCACAGATCAAAGATCAACTTGCCGTAGCCGCAGGGCATTGCAGATCACGGAGACACTACTGAACGTCATTGCCGCCGCCGCGAAGATGGGCGACAGGAGAATTCCAAATGCCGGATACAGAATCCCGGCTGCAATCGGCACACCGGCGCAGTTGTACACAAAGGCAAAGAAGAGATTCTGTCTGATATTCCGCATCGTTTTGCGACTCAGAAGTCGACTCTTGGCAATCCCACGCAAGTCGCCCTGCACCAGGGTGACGCCCGCAGATTCAATCGCCACATCGGTGCCCGTTCCCATCGCGATGCCAACATCGGCCTGTGCCAGTGCCGGAGCATCATTGATCCCGTCACCGGCCATCGCAACGCGTTTGCCCTCTGATTGGATCTTCTTGATCACATCAGCCTTCTGATCCGGCAGGACCTCGGCCTCCACCCGGTCAATACCGAGTTGCAGGGCAACGGCTTGTGCCGTGGTTCGACTGTCCCCGGTCAGCATGACGATTTCGATGCCTGTCTCGTGCAGCACCCTGACAGCCTCGGGAGTGGACTCTTTGATCGGATCGGCCACACCAAGTAATCCAGCAGCCTGTCCGTCAATCACGACAAACATCACTGTCTGCCCATCGCTTCGGAGTGACTCGGCACGATCAGCCAGACTCCCAGGCTCAACACCGAGGTGTTCCAGGAGCGCGCGATTTCCGAGTGCAATCGATTGCCCATTCACGGCCCCTAGTACGCCTTTGCCGGTGAGAGAGTCAAACTCGTCAGAGTCGCTCAAGTCCACCTCTCGTTCTTGTGCACCACGCACGATTGCCTCTGCCAGAGGATGTTCGCTGGCTCGTTCCAAAGATGCGGCGAGCTTCAGCAGGCTGGTTTCAGAGAATCCTGCCGCGGTCTCGACATGGACGAGTTTTGGCTTGCCTTCGGTGAGCGTGCCGGTTTTGTCGACCACGAGCGTGTCGATCTTCTCCATGACTTCCAGTGCTTCAGCGTTCTTGATGAGCACCCCTGCCTGGGCACCTCGGCCGACGCCGACCATGATCGACATCGGCGTTGCCAGCCCGAGGGCGCACGGGCACGCGATGATGAGCACGGCCACGGCATTCACAATGGCATACGCCATTCTCGGTTCCGGTCCCCAGACACTCCAGACGATGAAAGTCAGCACGGCAATCGCCAGCACGGCCGGGACGAAATACGCAGCAGCCAGATCAGCGATCCGCTGAATGGGCGCGCGACTCCGTTGCGCGTCGGCGACCATCTGCACGATCTGTGAGAGCAGCGTATCGCTGCCGACTCGCCGCGCTGTCATGACGAAACTGCCCGTCTGATTGACGGTGGCGCCGGTGACGGAGTCGCCAGGTTCCTTGCGCACCGGCATCGGCTCACCCGTGATCATCGACTCATCGATGGTGCTCGAACCGTCCTGCACCTCGCCGTCAACCGGTACTTTCTCGCCCGGCCGAACGCGCAGGTTGTCACCGATCTGGACGTCTTCGAGTGCGACTTCTTCCTCATTCCCGTCTGTGTCGATGCGCCGGGCCGTCTTCGCCGCCAGATCCAGCAGCGCTCTGATGGCCCCACTGGTGCGACGACGGGCACGGAGTTCCAGCACCTGGCCGAGCAGAATCAGTGTCACAATGACGGCGGCTGCCTCAAAATACACGCCGACTGCACCCGATTCGTCCCGGAATGACGGCGGGAACAGACCCGGACCGATGGTGGCGATCATGCTGTACAGCCACGAGGCCGCCACACCGATCGAGATCAGTGTGAACATGTTCAGGTTCCTCGAGATGATCGACCGGATGCCCCGGACAAAGAACGGCCAGCCAGCCCACAGCACCACCGGCGACGCCAGCAGCAATTCGATCCATCGGGAGACCTCGTGACCGATCCAGGAATCGACCGGCCAGCCGGGAATGTGCTGCCCCATGCTCAGCACAAGCACCGGGGCCGTGAGCACCACACCGACCCAGAATCGTCGGTTCATGTCCCGCAATTCACCATCATCCTCCTTGATGTCACTTGAAGCTGCGGTCATGGGCTCAAGCGCCATGCCGCACTTGGGACAGGCGCCCGGGCTGTCCCGTACGACCTCGGGGTGCATCGGACAGGTGTACTTCCTGGCCGCGCCGCCGGCAACCTGATCTTGTCTGGTGTCCCTGTCCGCACGGTCCGGTGACTCTTCGGATTCCCTGTGCTCTTCCGGGGCATGCTTCGTCATGAAGAACGAATCTGGATCGTCTAGAAAGCGTTTGGCGCAGTGGGCGCTGCAGAAGTAGAACTTGTGCCCCGCGTGCGTGATCGAGTCGGCCGCCTTGTCGGGGCTGATCGTCATCCCGCATACGGAATCAACCACTTTACCGTCCGTCGAAGACGACGTCGAATGTGAATCATGACCTTTCGTGGTGTCCTGTGTCACTGGGAGTCCTGGTCCGCGGGCGGAGAGTTACAGGTATATGGATTCGAAGATGTAGCAAACTGTAGACTCACGACTCCTGCCGGTACTGTGAACAAAGGAGATAGATGTACTTCTCCGGGTTTTCCTCAAAGGCTTGGCGGCACACTTGTGCGCAGAAGTAGTAAACGCGACCGTTGTAAACACACTATTCCGGCGCCGTCTTTCGGCTCACCTCCATGCCGCAGACGGGATCGATGATGATCGCCTCTTCATGGTCCTTCTTCATGATCGCTCCTCTCTGACCATTGGCCGGTCATGTGATTTCAGGAGATGCCTGTCAGGATGATGAGCATCAGGGTTCCTACTGACACGAACGGCCTGACGGACTGCCTGGTTCAACGTAAACGAAAAAAAGCGGGGATTGAACCGATGTGGCGTGCTGCCCGTTTGGTGTACAGGAGCCCGGCTCCCTGAGAGGAGCGGGTCCAGTATGGAGTTGCCCATGAGCCACGTCAAAGCCACTGCGATCATCCGACGCGAAGCACTTGAACCCGTCGATGCCCGCTTGGGAGCGGCCGACGCGGTAGGCAGCATCTCACTCCGCGCGTGTAATGTGGACTTCGGCCCCTGGCATCAATAGACCGGGCCCGGGATATGGCGATCCGAAGTGATCACTCTGACCGGATCCCATGCTGGCGGTGCTGTTGTACGTACTTCTCAGGCTGTTCTTTGAAAGCACGGCAGCACACATCGGCACAGAAATAGTACACCCGCCCTTTGTACTCCAGTTCCTCGACGGAGGCTTTGCGGCTCAAGTCCATACCACAAACCGGATCGGGCAATGATCTCTCTTCATGACTCAGTCGCATGGCAACTCCTCTGACATCAATCTGTTCGTTTTATCCCATGAGCCGTATCGCATTGCCTTGGCCACGATCTTCCTACTAAACCGAACGAGCCGACCGCGTTGATGGTTCAAAATACAGAAAAAGAACGCTTGATGGAACCAGTGCGACAGGTGTTCTCGTTTGGTCAGGTGAACGCATCCTCCAGGACAGGGCCGGTAGCGGCCTCGTGACCTGGTCGGACCAGAGTACAGACTGGACTTTGTGGCTGATGTCATGCCGCAGAATGACCATCTGTGACTCAACACCCGCTTGTATACCGAAAGGACATTGACATGCAGCACCCACGGAAGATTCTCACGTTCACTCTCGCCGTTTCGATTGCCGCTCTGTCGGCCCGTGCCTCCATTGCCCAGGACCATGATCACGGTCACCAGGCCCATGAGAATCAGCATGCGCAGAAGGCAGAAAACGCGGCAGAGAAGCGTATCGGCGATCCGTACCCACTGGCCGAGGATGTGGTGAACGGCGAGTCGCTGGCTGAGATCGACAAGCCGGTCGTCTTTCTGCTCCATGGTCGTGAAATACGATTCACAGATGAGAAGAGCCTGGAGACGTTTAAGGCCCACACGGAAGAGTATCTGATAAAGATCGATGACCAGATCATCAAGCAGCAGACGCCGCTATATCCGATGGAGACCTGCCTGGTTTCGGGGGAACAACTGGGTGCAATGGGAGATCCATATGACATCGTGTTCGGCAATCGGCTGGTCCAACTTTGCTGTAAGGGGTGTGTGTCCAAATTCAAGAAGGACAGCGAGAAATACCTCGACACACTCAACCAGGCGGTCATCAAGAAACAGCTGGAAACGTATCCGATGCAAACTTGTGTCGTGTCGGGAGAAACTCTGGGTGGGATGATGGGTGAGCCGATCGATTACGTAGCAGCAAATCGCCTGGTCCGGTTCTGCTGCAAAGGGTGCATCAAGAAGTTCGAAAAGAAACCCGCCAAGTATCTGATGATGGTTGCCAGCCACGAAAAGCAGGGAGCCGAATCTGATGAGGGCGGGCAAATGCACAACCACGAAGATCACGGTGGCGGCTGATCTGACACTTCCTGCATACAGCCTTTCACGAAGAGAGTTGTTCATGAGTGCTTGTCTCAAGCGATTTGACCGGTGCGCCCTGACACTTGGCGTGCTGCTGGCAGCCGTCGTCTTCCTCACACTTGGCCCGTCTTCTGGCGGAGCCCAGGAACCGAGCCCTGGCAGTGCACAGACCGCCCCGGCCAACAGCATGTGTCCCGTTCTCACCGATGAAGTGGCCGATCCCGATCTGTACACGGCGCATAACGGAAAACGAGTGTACTTCTGTTGTGCCATGTGCAAACGAAAGTTTGAGCGCGACCCGGACGCCTATGTGCAGAATCTTCCAGCTGGGTTCTTTGGGGAATCAGAGAACGGTGACTCGGACAGTGGGGTTCTCAGGACACAACACGGTACTGTCCGGGATGACCACGATCAGCACGATGTGGATCACAACAGTAGAGCCACCGAGCGTGGCGAATCCGAGGCACAGGAGCATGACCATACCTCGCACGGCGAAAACGGTGCCGAACGATCCGGTGGATTGCAACTTGTGAATTGGCTAGGCAAATTCCATCTGCCGTCGGTGCATTTTCCGATTGCCCTGTTCCTGAGCGCTATGCTTGCTGAGCTAATGTTGATCGTAACCGGTCGGTCATGGTTTGGCGATGCGGCACGCTTCTGCGTCCTGTTCGGTGGAGTGATGGCGGCTCTCACAGCAGCCCTTGGTTGGTCCTTTGCCGGATTCCGCCTGCATGATCC
This sequence comes from Planctomycetota bacterium, assembly GCA_013112555.1. Classification (GTDB taxonomy): domain Bacteria; phylum Planctomycetota; class Phycisphaerae; order Phycisphaerales; family UBA5793; genus PNC21. The sequence continues at coordinate 556,154 of JABFGK010000001.1, forward strand.
GGATTGGATGTTGTCGGCACACCGCTGGATCGGCACTACGGCAGCGCTCTGGGCAATCCTGGTGATGACGCTTTGCAGTATGGCCAACCGTGACAATGATCGTGGATCGCATTTGACGTCGTGGTATCGTATCACACTGTTCGTCGGCGCCTTTGCCATGGCCACGAACGGATTCCTGGGCGGTGCCATGGTATACGGACTGGATCACTTTGCGTGGTAGAAGAGTATCATGAGTCACACCAAATCCCACAAGTTACTGTCCTGCGCAATGCTCGGCGTTTGTTCTTTGTACATGGCTTCGTGCACCTCACCCCTCGACGGTGCCCGCTATTCGGATTGGCGTGATGACAATCCTGCACAATGGCACATCTCGAATTCCGGTTCACTCCATTCTCCTGACACGCTACTCAGCCAAGCGGCCACCCTTGATGAGGGGACGGCTCCCGGCAAGCACGACTTGACCGCCGATATGGCTGCGGAAGACTACGTGGTCCTCGCCCTGCAGCGCAGCCCAGCGATTCGGGCATCGAGACACGCGGTCGAACGATTACGTTCCCGTTTGCCACAGGTCACCGCGCTCGACGATCCCATGTTTCAGATGGCACCCTTCGGAGAGATGGCCCAGACCGCATCCGGGGAAGTGACGGTCATGACTGGTGTGAGCCAGCGGCTCCCGTATCCCGGAAAACTGGCAACTCGCGGCCGGATTGCAGAACAGGACGTGGCCATGGCGCTGGCTGATCTTCGACAGACAGAACTGCAGGTGGCAGCCGATACGCGTCAGGCGTATTGGAGTTACTACTTTGCCATACGGGCCATCGAAACTACGGGCGAAAGCCGGTCCCTCTTGGTTCAATTCAAAGAGATCGCCGAGGCACAATACCGAGCCGGAACACGGACCCAGTCTGACGTCCTGCGCGCCTCGGTGGAGTTGAGTAATCTGGACCAGGAACTGATCGTTCTGGCACAGCGCCATGCGACCGCTCGGAGCATGCTCAATCAACTGCTCGACCGCCCAACGAACGCTGCAATCCCAGAACCGGCACCGATTGCTTTGCGGGATATCATCGGAGATCTTGACGACTTCCTTGCCGGGGCCGCGCGGGACAATCCCGCCGTTCGCAAGGTGTATGAACGGATCGAGCAGGCTCGCGAACGGCAGTCACTTGCCCGACTCAGCCGTCGCCCGGATCTGACCGTCAGTGCAAACTACAACGTCGTCGCCGATCACGGGTTGTCAAGGGCTGCCGATGGAGAGGATCAATGGTGGTTCGGATTCGGGATCAACATACCCCTCTGGAACGCGAAATATGACGCAGCCGAGCAAGAAGCACTGGAAAGTCTAATGGTTGGAGTGGCAGACCTGTCCACCGTGCGAAACCGAATCGCCTTCCAGGTCAATGATGCGTTCCTGCGCGTCGAAGCCAAAAGAGATCTCATCGAGATGTTCCGCGACGTCATCGTCCCACAGGCACGACAAACAGTGGAAGCGTCAGCCAGTGGGTATCGCGCCGGCAGCGTCGACTTTCTGACATTGATCGACAACTGGCGCAAACTGCTGAGCTTTGATATCATGTACCACCGGGCCCTGGCTGATATGGAACAAGCGATTGCGGACCTCGAACGTGCGATCGGGGCCGATGTGACGCGGCAAAATCAGGAGCAGGCACAATGACTCAGGCAAGTATCCCTAAGGCGATTCGCTGGCCGGTTTTGGTAGGAGCCGTGAGCCTCGCTGTCGTCGCCGTCGGCGCAGGTGTTATGTTTGCAGTACCACTGCGATCCGCTCTTTCACACACCATCGGATTTGTCGGCCTGGGTCCTGAGCCGAAGAATCAGGCAAGCGTCGAGACCGAGGATCCGGGTCAGGTGCAGTACTACACCTGCGGCATGCATCCGTGGGTGATCCTCCCCAAGCCCGGCGACTGTCCAATCTGTCACATGGCACTCACTCCGATTGACCCGGATAAGTTCACCGGCGAAATGACAATCGACCCGGTTGTGGTTCAGAACATGGGGGTCCGTATTGCGCCCGTGATCACCGGACCGTTAACCAAGCGGATCAGGACCGTGGGTACCATCGACTACAACGAACGGGCGGTACGAGATGTAAATATCAAGGTCGCCGGCTGGATTGAGAAGCTCTATGTTGACTTCATCGGTGCTGGTGTTGAACAGGGAGAGCCTCTGTTTGATCTGTATTCACCGGAACTGTACGCCACACAGGAGCAGTATCTGCTCGCACTGAAAGGTGAAGCGCAGATTACCTCCGAGATCTCGCCGGATGCTGTGCAGGGTGCGGTCGATCTGGTGGAATCCGCACGAACCCGCCTTGAGTACTACGACATCACCGATGAGCAGATTGCCGCGCTCCAGGAGGCCGGCCACCCTTCTAAGTCCATGACCATTCGCAGTCCTCATACCGGCGTCGTCATTGAAAAACACGCGAACGAGGGAATGAAGGTTGATCCCGGAATGCGGGTCTTTCGAATTGCCGACCTCTCCAGAGTGTGGGTGATGGTCACCCTCTACGAGTCTCAACTCCCGTATGTGAGAGCGGGCCAGACGGCATCCATGGAGCTCCCGTATATCCCCGGCCAGAAGTTTCAGGGCGAAGTGATCTACGTCTACCCATACCTTGATCCCAAAACCCGCGAAGTGCAGCTTCGCCTGGAGTTTGATAACGAATCCGGCATCCTCAAGCCAGGAATGTTTGCCACCGTCGAGCTGGAGAACACGCTGGCGGCAGAGAAGACACTGGTGTCTCGGTCTGCGGTCATTGACACGGGTGAGCGGCAGGTCGCATTCGTCAGTCGGGGGGAAGGCAAATTTGAACCGCGCGACGTCCGTCTCGGCATCGAGACCGGTGACGGCATGATCGAAGTCATCTCAGGCCTTAAGCCCGGTGAGATGGTGGTTACGTCTGGGCAGTTTCTAATCGATTCTGAAGCGAAGATCCGCGAGGCTCTGGCTAAAATGATCCGGGGCGACCTTGCCTCTGAACAAAAGGTGACAGCCGAACTGGCCGGGACGAGCGAGGTTGACGATCTGCCCGTTCCAGTTTCCGATGCGCTCAACCGGGCATTGACTCATTACCTTGTCATTGGCGACTCGTTGGCTGCGAACACGAAGGACGGTATCGCGGGGCACGCGCGAAGTGGCAGCGGCGCTTGACACGCTAGTCACACTGACGATTCCGGCCGACGAACACTTCTGGCACACATATGGGGACGACGTCGCGACTGCCCGCGCCGGCGCGCTGAAATTGATCGATGTGACGGATATCGCGGATGCTCGACTCGAGTTTGCTGAGGTGAGTACGTCACTGGAATCGCTGCTGATGGCAACCGGAGTCCCGCCGAGTTTTGAACATGAGGTTCAGGTGCTGCACTGTCCGATGTATCGCGAAGGGCAGGGCGGAACGATCTGGCTGCAGCCAGCCGGCGACGTTCGCAACCCGTATTACGGTTCGACGATGCTCGAGTGCTTTGATGAGCGCAAAGCGCTACCCGTCACCGGAAAGGCCTCACTCGATACTCACGGCAAGGAATCGATATCAATGGACGGCCACCAGCCAGCGCCGATGGAAATGGAATCAGAAGCCATGCAGGCGCCGGCCGCTACCAATGGTGACATCTACCCGATTGACTTCTGCCTTGTGAGCGGCGGCAAACTGGGGTCGATGGGGGCGCCGGTCACGATCGAGTATCAAGGCAGAACACTGAAATTCTGCTGTGCGCAATGTATCAGCAGCTTTCACGAAGACCCGGAATTGTATCTTAAGAAACTGGACGAAGCGGCCAGGAATCTCGGCAATGTGCAGGGAGGCCAATGATCCATGATCGCCAAACTCATACATTGGTGCGTCAACAACCGGACCATGGTGCTCCTCCTCACTGTGTTTCTGGTGGCTGGGGGCCTCTGGTCTGCTCGCCACATCACAATCGACGCCATTCCTGATCTCTCGGATGTCCAGGTGGTTATTCGCACGGAGTATCCCGGGCAGGCCCCTCAGATCGTCGAAGATCAGGTGACCTATCCGCTGACCACGGCCATGCTGGCAGTGCCGTACGCGAAAGTGGTTCGTGGCTACAGCATGTTTGGCTCGTCGTTTGTCTACATTATCTTCGAGGACGGGACCGACCTGTACTGGGCCCGCAGCCGGGTGCTCGAACAACTTAACACGGTGGCCTCGCGTCTGCCCGACGACGTCGCCCCGCAACTCGGCCCCGATGCCACCGGCGTCGGCTGGATCTATGAGTATATCCTGACCACCGGCCCCTATTGCACGAATCATCCCGACGGCCTGTGGCACGACCCGGAGCAGGACGTCTGGTACGCTGACCGCGACGATCCAGCGGTTGATGAGGCCATCAGCGAACGCCTGGAGCACCACCGGGTGTTTCCCGAGCCGAAGGTGGTTTACGCAGACCGAGAGGCCAATACACGATACGAGTCACTGGGAATGGTACCCGAGGCCAAACGGGACACCGTCGTGCCGATCGTCAGCAATCCCGGCTTTGCATCCTGTCCAGTGGACGGGATGCCTTTGGTAAGTCCGCAGCAGGATTTATCCGATCTCCGTGGACTGCAGGACTGGTATTTGCGGTACGAACTGACGGCCGTCGAGGGCGTGAGCGAGGTGGCACCAATAGGTGGGTTCGTTAAGCAGTACCAGATTGTCGTCGATCCGGTAAAACTGCTTGCCTACAACATTCCATTGCAACACATCAAGATGGCGCTGCGCCGCTCAAACATTGATGTCGGGGGGCGCCTGATCGAGCAAAGCGAAACCGAGTACATGGTGCGCGGACTCGGTTACCTTGGAACATTGAGTCCGCAGGAAATCAATCGTGCCCGAAGCGAGGGACTGACCGTAGAGGATGCACGATCCGAGAGGGTGCTTGAAGAACTCAGAAAGATCGCCCTCGGCACAGGCAGTCTGGGATCTCCCATCTATCTGACGGATGTCGCCGAGGTGCGCATCGGACCGGAAATCCGTCGAGGAGTTGCCGAGTGGAACGGAGATGGGGAAGTAGCAGGTGGCATCATCGTGATGCGATTTGGGGAGAATGCACAGACAACCATCGAACGAGTTCGCACCAGACTATTTGATCTTGAAGCCGGCCTGCCCGCCGGCGTGGCCATTCAGATTGCCTACGACCGCTCCGACCTCATCGAGCGTGCCATTCACACGGTATACTCGACCCTGATCGAGGAGGTACTTGTAGTCTCTCTCGTTATTGTTGTATTCCTATTACATGCTCGCAGTGCATTTGTGGCCGCATTTGTGTTACCCACCGGCGTGTTGACGACATTGACAATCATGTACTTGTTGGGCATCAACGCGAACATTATGTCCCTTGGCGGAATCGCGATTTCAATCGGCGTCATGGTGGATTCGTCGATTGTCATGGTGGAGAATGCACACAAGCACCTGGAACGGTTCACGGCCGCGCATGGACGCGAGCCGGATCCCCGCGAACGCGTCAGTGTCATCGGTTCTGCGGCGGCAGAAGTGGGTCCGACGCTGTTCTTTTCCCTGCTGATTATCACGGTCAGTTTTCTTCCAATATTCGTTCTCGGTGAACAATCCGGCAGGCTGTTCCGCCCGCTCGCACTCACGAAAACCTTCGCGATGGGGGCGGCATCGGTTCTGGCCATCACCATTATTCCGGTACTCATGATCTACTTCATCAGTGAGCGCACGCTTCCGAAGAGATGGCCTCGCGGTTTTCGGTGGGCGATGTACGCCTCAGTGATTCTCGTTCCAGCGGCCATTCTGGCATTCGTGCCTTTGCCGCAACTTGAAGACTACCGCATCTGGTTGATTGCCGGCTGGATTGTTGGCGTCGGCTTAATCATCCTTCCCCAGAAGATTTACTCTGAAGCACGAAATCCGGTGAGCGTACTGCTCCAGAAAATATATCACCCCTTCTTTGTGTTCGTCATGCAATATCGGTGGCTGACGGTGCTGCTTGCCATGCTGATGATTGCCAGCGCATGGATTCCTTTCCAACGGCTCGGAACGGAATTCATGCCTCCGCTTGAGGAAGGCGATCTTCTTTATATGCCGACCACTGATCCTGGAATCAGCATGACGAAGGCTCGTGAATTGCTGCAACAAACAGACAAGTTGATCATGCAATTTCCGGAAGTGGATACAGTATTTGGCAAGATCGGCAGAGCGGATACGGCAACCGATCCCGCGCCGCCATCCATGATTGAAACAACGATTGTTCTGCACCGGGACAAAGAGCGATGGCGCACTCGACCGATCGAACGATTCTACTCGGACTGGCCCGATTGGCTTTCGTGGCTGCCTGAGTTGTTTTGTGACACGACACGAACGATCAGCCTTAATGAACTGATCTACGGCTATGAAGTGCCAAATCCGAAGACGGGCGAGGAAATACACGTTCCGGGACTGAATGACGCAGTTCAGATTCCCGGCCTAACCAACGCGTGGACAATGCCGATCAAGACCCGGATCGATATGCTCTCGACGGGCATCAAGACTCCAGTGGGCATCAAAATACTGGGACCAGATCTGCGCACGCTCGCCGACCTGTCAAATCAGGTGGCAAACGTGGTGAAAACTGCTGAGGGGACCGGCGCTTATACGGTGAGCGCGTTTCCGGAGAAAAGTGTGGGAGGCAACTACTTTGACATCAAGATCAATCGGGATGAGATTGCTCGATATGCTCTTACGATCGGTGATGTCCAGGATGTAATCATGTCTGCGCTGGGCGGGATGAATGTCACCATGACCGTCGAAGGGCTTGAGCGTTACCCAGTCAACATTCGTTACCCACACGAACTCCGCGACAACTTGCAGATGCTGCAACAGACACTTGTTGCGACGCCGGCCGGCGCGCAAGTCCCGCTGGGGCAATTGGCTGACATGGTTGTTCACAAAGGTCCTCCCATGGTCAAAAGCGAGAATTCACGTTTGACCAGCTGGGTATTCGTCGATATTGCCGGGATCGATGTGGGAACATACGTCGCGAACGCGCAGCGCGCGGTGGGCAGGCAGGTGTCCCTGCCGCCGGGGTACACGATTATCTGGTCCGGGCAATATGAGTACATGATGGCTGCCCGAGAACGCCTCATGGTCGCTATACCACTGACCGCAGTCCTCATTGTCCTGTTGCTCTACGTGGCGACGGGCAGTTGGCTGCGCGTCATGATCGTGCTGCTAGCTGTTCCGTTTAGTTTGGTAGGGGCGGCATGGCTGCTATTTCTGTTGGACTATAACCTGTCACTTGCAGTGTGGGTCGGCGTAATAGCGCTCGCAGGACTGGACGCCGAAACTGGTCTGGTGATGTTGCTGTATCTGGACAACAGTTTCGAGCGCTTCCGCTCAGATGGAAGAATGAACTCCACAACTGATCTCTGGCACGCCATTCACGACGGGGCGGTGCAGCGCATTCGGCCAAAATCAATGACCGTGATGACCACGTTTATTGGTCTGTTCCCGCTCTTGTGGGCGAGCGGGGCAGGCGCCGACACGATGCGTCGCCTGGCGGCTCCCATGATTGGCGGTCTAGCGACGAGTTTCATCGCGGAGCTCCTGCTGTACCCCGTGCTATTCTTCATCGCGAAGCGCTTCGCGCTGCGAGGGCAGATCACGACGCGGGAGTCAACATGATGGCGACAGGACGCCGAAGGCAGGTCAAAGCAAGGAACAGATTGATGAGCATGTCGGCAGTGCAGTCACGTAAGAAGACGAGGCGCTACTGAACGAGCGTTCACTCGCATGAAGTGGTCCACCGCCGGAGGCGGTCCAAATTGTCGTTCCCGGCCCGTTTCTCTCGTCTTTCATCAGGCGGATCGCTCGTAATGGTTCAGCAGCCCGCCGAAAGACGACCGGCGACGCACCGGCCTGATCGTCAACAGGTTGAGACGGGCGGATGTGCTGATCACTCGGGTTAGACGGCGGTCCAGGCATGCTCCCAGATCGAGTGACCGACCGAGTCCACCCAATAGTCATAACCGGAAACGTCTGCACCCGAGCATTCTGACAGATGGTGCGTCTGACTACGGAGCGGACTCTGGCGTACCGAACACGATTGTTCGCTCACTATTTCACGTAAAGTACGCTGAACGCGATACTTAGCGTACCCGCCGGTGGTCGGCGATGCAGCACGAAATCGCCTCTTAGACCAGTACATACTGGTCTTGGAGCGAATAGGAGCGCTGCACCATGCCGAAACGTCGTCGCAAGCAAGTCCCCAGTTACTGCAAACATCGCGCATCCGGCCAGGCCGTTGTCTATCTCAACGGGCAAAGTGTCTACCTCGGTCCGCACGGCACCGAGGTTTCGAAGGCCGAGTACGATCGCGTCATTGCCGAATGGCTGGCCGCGGGACGTATGTACCGGCCATCTGTTCGGCTTTTTCAGCCAGTGTTACGAACAGACGAGCCTGAAGCGGAACAGGCGGAAGGGAGGTGAGCCGGCCGCGACCGCATGATCACCTTATCGGACGTCCCTGCCCGATGGGGAAAAACAATGGACAACGCCTGCCCAGGCGTTATTCTACAACCCAAGGTGGTCCCTACTTACCTGCGCACACTGGTCCCCTTTTGGATGCGCACTTCCACTCTCGGTTAGCGGGGGTCCGAGCAATGGGTGCTCTCGGGTTCCAGTTTCAAGAGTTGTGCATGATTAGCCGAACATCGCGCGTTCGGGTGCGGTGCACCGGGTTGGTTCAGCCGCTTGCTCGGCAACCCCAATCTAGAGTACCATCCGCATGATATAGCCTATATCTTGGCGTATCACAGAGATTTTACCCATACAAATACCATATGACCAAATCTCGGTGCCTATTATTCCCTTCTGCCGACGCGCGCATAGTGCAGGAGACGGTATTAGCCGCTGGAGGGCCAAATGACCACCGCGACCCCCAAAGCGAAACTCACCACACGTGGCAGCCGAGCATCGGTGAAAAACGTCTACAACGTGATCGACTTATTCTGCGGCACAGGGGGCCTCTCCCACGGCATGGAACAGCAGAGCAGCAGGTTCCGAACCGTCGGTGCGATCGACCTTCTGCAGGATGCGGCGGACACCACTGCGGCGAACAGCAAGTGGGCCGAGGTGCTATGCGGCGACATCCGCGAGATACGGCCCTCCACGATGGCGAGGAAGCTCGGTACCAAGGACGTTGCCGTGATCGTCGGCGGGCCGCCGTGCCAGGGTTTCTCTTCCCTGCGACCCTTCCGCGGATCAAACGACGATGATCCGCGCAACTGACCCTTCCCCCTAATTCTGATCCAGTTCTAGAGTGGTACTGACGCCTGGATCTGGATCGAGAACTACAACAGGTAGATGGAGGACAAGGTCATGAGTCAGAGTGGTGGTAGTGCTGGCGGAGGGGGAACCAGTGGGATCAGGAAGCGGTTTATGGCCGAGCAGATCGTCAACAAGCTAGGCAGGCTGAAGTCCTGATCGCGCAGGGCCAGACGGTGGACCACTTGGCCTGATTCTGGGCCTCGGGATGGACCGGCTAACGGCTTTGAAGCCCGAATCCTCGCGTCTCGCCATCAGCCAAGTTTGAAAACCGTTCGGATCGGGGAGCTTCAACAATCTGGCCGAACTTCCACGGCCAATCCAGTTCACAGAAACGCCCGAGAGCCCGCGCACTCGGGCGTTGTCGTAAGTCGTTGCAACCAAAGACTTACGGGTCACCCGGCCAAAACTCCGCGCTCTCTGGTTCGAAACCGGAAGACCGGGGTCCGAGTTGAAACGTATACGTTCCAATCCGGTGGCCGGAATTCTCGCCTCGAACTCTCTGACTCTCTGGTTGACAGGGAGTCACGATTTAACAGACCCGTCCAATCCGGACCCTGCGGCAAAACCGAACTCGTGGGCAGAAGGGGACGGAAACCAAAGTCGCTGGCGGCACCCCCGTATCACTCAAACTTCTGCACCACCAGATTGCTGATCGTACACTCCCCCGGTACCACCGCCTGGAACAACAGCGTATCACCTGCGTATTTGCGAGGGACCTTGCCCTTCAGTGTTGCGACACCGTTTCCATCTGCTACCGCGCTTCCTGCGATTTCCGGGCTTTCGAGTTGCAGCGCATTGACCGTCGCATCGCAACCGGGAATCAGACGACCGCCACTTTGCGCGCTCCAGCAGAAGTACACGCGCGTGCCCGGCGTGACATTGGAGACTGAAATCTGGTTGACTTCGCCGGCGACACCTGGCATGGCCTCATACAGGTCAAACGACGGATACACCGGACTCATGATGAAGGCTCGATTGTAGACGCCTCGATCGCAGAGGCCGACGATCTGTCCAAGGTCGTTGATGCCGTAGGCCGAAGCAAGATGGCTCCAAAGCGGCGATACTGCAGCAGGAAGCAAGTCCTGCAGAAGCACCATCCCTGTTTCACTTGTCCAAATGAAGGCCCAGATGTCAGGATAGTCATTATAGACAGCACCTACGACCTGAGTAGAACCTATCCCTAAACCCATTATGTTAGTGTCGGTATAATGTTGCATGGCACTGATACTGACATCGGAACAACTGGACTGGATCTGTGAGCGCATCCCCGACCCGCCGAAGAATCCGCTGGGAGGGCGACCGCCGCTGGACAAACGCAAGGCGGTCGGGGGGCATTTTCTGGATCCTCGACAACGGCAGCTAAATGGAAGGACCTGCCGAGGCGGTTCGGCAGCAAGAGTGCGGTGCATCGGTACTTTCAACAGTGGGTGCAGGAAGGTGTGTTTGAGCAGATTATGCGTGATGCCGGTCGCTGCGTGGAAGAGCGCGGCGAGTACCGGTTGTATGAGAGCTTTGTTGACGGCACCTTCTGCAAGGCGCGCGGGGGTGGCGATGGCATTGGCACCACGAAGGCCGGAAAGGGCGTGAAAATCATGGTTCTGGTCGATGCCAGGGGCCTGCCGGTGGCAGTCGACACGATGTCGGCTTCGCCGCATGAAAGCCGATTGGTGCAGGGGCTGTTCGACTTCATGCTGACCGAGGAGATGCCGCAACGGGTGATCGGCGACAAGGCGTATGACAGCGATCAGCTGGATGAGCAACTGGCGAATGAGGGAGTGGAGTTGATCTCGCCGCATCGCTCGAATCGGCGGCCTGAAAACAAGACTCAGGACGGGCGAGCGCTTCGGAGGTATAAGAAGCGATGGAGGGTGGAGCGGACGATTGCATGGATTCAACACTTCCGTCGCTTGTGCATTCGCTGGGAGAAGTCGACCATGTTGTTCGCAGGCTTTCTTCACTTCGCCTGTGCCTTATTATTACTTCGAGAGGTTTAGGGATAGGTTCTAGTGTTGTTGATGTCGTAGGCCTCGCTCCCATCGAACTGGCCGAGCGTGTGGATATTGTATCGCAATCCGAACTCATCCCAGAAAAACGCATAGTGGTAGGTGTTACCGACTCCTGCAATCTCGTTACGGTCATTGATCGCAAACCCTTCACTAATATAGCCATCACTTATATCAACAATCTCATACACCTGACCATACGCATACTTCCAGATGACTGCCCGGTTCCATCCGGGTTGATCCTTATCAGACCGACCAACAACCCAGTTGCTGTCGTTGATGTCATTTGCGCGGGCATTCAATTCTGAAAGGCCTCCCAGATCGATCACCTGGTCATTGTCCCAGATGGCTGCGCGTGCCCGGTCGGCGTCTTCCGCCCTGCCGACTATCAGGCCTTCGTTGTTGATGCCCTTGGCCCATCCGTTCACGCCCCCAAGTGTGGGAAGATAGGTCGTCACACCATCCCGCCATACAAAAGGAGTGCAAAGATCATCACCCCCTTCCATCGAACCACGCCCGACAATCTCACCCAGGTCGTTGATGTCAAGCGCGCGAGAATAGAAGCGGCTTTCAACATCCAGAAGATCGAGTGTCCACCCGGCATCGTAGGTCCATCGGGCAGCATGAAAGGGCTCTTGACCTGTTGTACAGTCACCGGCTACTTCACCAAAAGTGTTGATCTTCTGGCCATAGGATCCTCTCCCCGCATCAGGCAGTTCAAAGATCGCGTAGTCTTGGGCAGATGCCGACATGCCGGCCAATACCACAACAACTGTTGTAATAAGTGTGCTTTTCATAATAAATGTTTCAACAATGAAGGCGAGAGCGGATGCGATGGCATCCGCTCTCGCAGGTCACTTGTCAGTCGCAGTTGTCGGATTCATCCGGGTGCGGATCAAAACTGCCGTTGTAATAGGCAGCCGCGGCATCATCGTAGAAGCCGTCCAGGATGGTCCAGAAGGTTGCCGGAGATTCATCATTCACATTCTCCTCCAGGAAGCGGCTGGCGTAAAGCGCCAGCGAATCAAATATGTTCGGATCGCTGCAATCTCCTTTTTCACGCTGGATGGAAGTACCATAAAGGGCCAGCACTGCGCCGTACCCATCCAGATCGTCATACACCCGTTCTAGATAGAAGTCATGATTCTCAGCTTCATATGCTGCATCTTGCCAATCTGCGAGCGATTCATCCCAAAGTTCTTCAGGATCTACAGGAACGGTGCACTCACCTCCCTCGGCTTCATAGTACTGCCACGCCATTATTGGCCCAAGGGGATCAAGCATGTAGCCGGAAGTGGGAATAGGCCCGACTTCGGTCATACTCCATGAGTCAGGCTGCGGCCAGGGTGCACTGCTGTCGAAAAGACCAATAAGCACGCCCTTGTCGCCGGTTCCACTATAATCCACCTGGTTAATGTCCTCATAGTACAGGTGCTGGTCGTAGATCATCTGGAGGTCATTGGCCATCGTGATCAAGGCCCGCATGGCATAAGCAGCACGGTTGGCCCCGTGACCCACGCCAAGATTCCCATCCGGGTCTCCCATGTCTTCACCGCCCTCTCCATAGGCCGTCCTCACCGTGGCACGCAACGCCGTGAACGATTTGATGGTGGCAAGTGATCAGGTGCGGTGATTGATAAATGGGGACCATTTTTGGGGCAAAAAAGCCTCCTCGCCGATAGTGGAAGCAAAGACGCGCGTCGCACTACGACAAGGAGGTCGTTATGTACCGAAGGAGTCGGTCGGTATCGTCTGTCGCTGCGCCGTCATCGTATTCCCGCCATCCCCTGCTGTCAGCTCTTCAGGCCGTGCTTCCGGCCCGAGTGCTCGACCCGTTGCCACGCTTTCGATCACACGCCACCTGGAGTCATCAGACGCTGATGCTGACGGCCCTGTTCATGGCCTGGAGCAATGCCCACACGCTGGCAGACCGCTTTGCCGTCGCCCGCGACGCGCTGACAGCGCTGGATGCATCCTTCGGCAACGTCGGCATCACCTATCGCGGCTTTATTAAATCGTTGGCCGGTGTCAGTGATCGCCTCGTTGCTCTACTTGTCGCTCAGCTGCGGAATCACTTGTGTCGACAGCCGAACTGGCGACTCGGCCGCTGGGTGCCATTGGCGGTGGATGGCTCCAAGTTCGATCTGCCACGAACAGCAGATAACCGTGCCGGCTTCGGCATCGGCGCCCATGAGCAGACGGCACCGCAGGCGATGGTGACCATGCTGTGGCATCTGGGCATCGGGCTGCCCTGGGACTGGCGCATCGGCCGGGCCACGGCTTCCGAGCGGCACCAGTTGCGAGCCATGATTCACGACACGCCGCCGTAGACGTTGTTCATCGGTGACGCCGGCTTCACCGGGTTCGAGTTGCTGCACTCGATCCGGCAGTCCGGTCGCCACTTCCTCATTCGCGCCGCCGGCAATCTGCGATTATTAACTCGCCTCGGATACATGGAACGGGAGGGCGCTCACACCGTCTATCTCTGGCCTGATTCATGCAAGTCGGAGCCGCCGCTGGTGCTGCGTCTGCTGCGACGAACGAGAAAGAAGCGATCGACCATGCTGGTGACCAGCGTGCTGGAACCGTCGGAACTGTCAGCGCGACAGGCATGGGCGTTGTACCGGGGTCGCTGGGGCGTGGAGGTGCAGTATCGCTCCCTCAAGCAGACGATGGCCCGTCGCAAGATGCTGAGCCGATCGGCCCGTTATGCCCGCGCTGAACTCCAATGGACCATCCTCAGCAGCCTCGTGCTGGGCGTGGTTCACCGACGACGCCTGGCGTCACATGGAACAGCCCCATCCCGGGCCTCGTGCGCCGGCGCCTTGCGGCTGGTTCGACATGCCATTCGCGTCGCCTGGGATCGACGTCACTGTCAACAGGTGCTGGCCAACCTGGCAACCGCCGTCATTGATACCTATCAGCCGCCGCCGACCCAAGACGCGGACCCACTGGCCCAACAAGAAGAACGACCCGCCTCCTCGGCCACCCATCATCGTCCCGGCCACGTCCACGCAAGTGCTGCAGGCCAAGAAACTTCGACAACAACTCCAAGAATAGTTCACGGCGTTGGGTGCCACGGGTGCTGAGATGCCACTCCAGTTGAGGCCTGCGCAGCGGAGCGGAGCAGGGCTCAACTGGCGTCGACAACATCGTGGCCAGCCCGATCATCCCATTCAACCCCTTCACTCTCACCGCCTCCGGGGCCGGGGGTCGATACCCCAGCGCCGAATGCGGCCTCACCGTGTTATAGTGGATCCGCCACCGTTCCACCAGCACTTTTGCCTCTTTCAGCGTATAAAAGACCTCCCCGTTCAGCAGCTCGTGACGCAGCTTCCCATTGAACGACTCCACATACCCGTTCTCCCACGGACTCCCCGGCTCAATGAACAACGTCTTCTCACCCATCTTCGCCAGCCACTGCCGCACCTCCTTCGAAGTGAATTCGGAACCGTTATCGGAACGAATGTGTTCCGGAACACCCCGTGTTGCGAACAGCCAGGCCAATCGCTCCAGCACATCATCCGACTTCAGCTTCCTGGCCACGTCAATCGCCAGGCATTCACGACTGAACTCATCAACCAGCGTCAGCATCCGGAACGGGCAATGGTCATGCGTCGGGGCTGTCACGAAGTCGTAGGCCCACACATGGTCTGTATACTGTGGCCGCAAAGATCGGTATTTCGCAAGCGGAGAGGGTGAGATGAGAACAAAAAGGTGGCGACGTGGTGCGGGTTGTACTATTGTCAGTAGGGTCGCCTACCGAGTAGCACGTGTGTGCTGGATGATCCATGTATCAGCGCGACCCGAAGCGAGAGGACTTCAGGATTGGCTTGGTGTAAGACTGCCATTACGTTGCTGCTGGGACTGATGTATCTGATGATGTTGGCCGATACCCTTGCGTTGGCAGCCGACCAACCATTGCGGTTTTTCTTCGACTTGATTTGGATGGCCGGAATTGCACCGGCGTTTGCCATTTGGCTCGGTGCTTTTGTCTTCCGAGATGCGTTGTGGGTCGCGGTTGTCGCACTCGCCATGGCGACTGTGGTCAAATCGGCCTTCTGGGACCCGTTCATTTCGACTTTTCCCGCACCGGGATTGTAAGCTCATCTGAAGTCGTTTCGGAATCCTCATGTGTTCGAGGGTCCATGAATTCGGTCGGCTGATCCACATCTGCCCGTTCGAGCACTGCGATTCGCTGCCACTCGGAAGCATCCGTTCCCTCATAGAACTGAATGATGTCGTCAAACTCGTCGACCAGAAGTGGACCTTCCGCGTCAGCCGGAGGATCAAATCGAAAGTGTCCGCCGAACGTAGCTGGGACCCAGACAAAGTCCATTGAGTGGGCAAACAGCTCGATTCGATCAGCAGCCCGCAGTATTCGCAGCGTCCGTTGGACCGGGATTGTTCCAAGAGAGCAGTACGACCAAGTCATAGCCGCAGAGGGCTGCAGAGTGCAGTACTCAGAGTCACGAGCCTTCAACACTTCGAAGACAAACCTGATCTCAGGCGGATCCCAAAGTACCAGTTCCTCGGGAGGATTCTCGTCGTCGTCTCGAGAACCCGCTTCAAACACGGCGACGTATCGGGTGTCGGGCCGAAAACTCTGGATGATGGAGCTGAGGGACTCGTTTGATGATTCAGAGGATGGCTCAGGTGTCGCTCTGCCACCAGCGAATCCCAGTGGATCGGGTTTACGAATATCGGCACTGGCAAGACGAGTGATGCTCACGCGGATCTCATCCTGAGGATCCTCGGCTTCATCGGAACTCTCCACCTCGGCATTGAGAATCCACTCGCCCTCGAGCAGTGAGTCCGTGACTGCGGGGTAGGTCGAGCCTGGCATTAAGGTCATCGCATCGCATCCGGACAGCCCGGCAGTGCCCAGGATCAGGATGCAGAGGCCGGTCAACATGCATACGGCATTTGAGATCTTCCAGTGTCTCGCGCTTGGGAAACATTTGAAAAAACGAAAAACCACGAGGCATCTCCCAAAATACAGATTCAAGTGCAATCAGTGGAACAGACCGAGTGGCCATTGGAACATCATGTGTCCCGTTCGCGCTTCGGCTCGAGCCTCGGGGCCGAGTGGCATGAACCACGCAGCGACTTGACTCGTTCACTGTCGCAGGAGCGGTCAATTTGTTGTTCGCACTCATCGTGCAAAGACTGTTCGGTTCTGAGTGACTTGAGTCGCGCCTGCCGCTCTTGTTCTCGCCTAATGTTTTCGGAAACGGCCTTCGGTGAGCGACCCTCGATCTTCGATGCTTCGTCAATACCTGCCTCTTTTGCGCCTCGAAAAACAAAGGTTGTGCATTGCTGAGTTCGCTCGGTTGGCGCCAAGAGGTGATAATCGGGCTGATTCTGCATCTCCTGATCGAAGTATCTCTCCATCTGATGATGTTGGTCCTTCGAGATGGCGATTTCGTACTGCGGCGTACCACTGGTATCGGGGTGTGAATAGCCGGCGACTCTTCCGCCTGCTCCGGTGCGTGGTTCGGCCGGAGCGTGAATCACCCCGGGTACGCCATGCACCGTCGTGGCCTTGGACACTTCCTTGGATTCATCACGCAGCGCCGATCGCGGGCCGAAATGGTAGAACGTGGGATCCCCGCCTGGTTCCTTCAGTGAGCAGTACACGTGACCAGTCGTGATACCGCCTTCCGGATCCTTCGTTAACTGGCCACCCACCCCGGCAACATCGGAGGCACCGGGGCCCTCGTAGGGTGGGTCGGCATAGATAGTCAAAGTGTGATTCCTAAGCTGGTTCTCGGGCACGCTCAATCTCCGCAATGTGGGACAACGTGGCACTCGGTTTTAGGGCGTCAAAAGCGTTCTGGCCTCCGCACCCGCGGTCCCTGTGTCCCGGATCACTTCGGCCGGCGTCTTGCGGCTCATGTTCTGAACGTCGCGATCGGCACCTAGGTCCAGTAGCAGTTCGATCATCGTCAGGTCGATTGGGTTCCGCTCAGCGGCGATGTGGAGAGGTGTATTGCGTCCGCCGTCGAGTGAGTTGACGCTTGCCCCGAGTTCTACCAGTTTCTTGACCGCGCTGATGGCGCCAGCCCGGACGGCCACATGTATTGGGCGTTCCTCCGGCGCAAAGGCTCGCGCTTCCTTGTCAATCCCGGCGTCGATAAGCAGTGCGATCATGTCGGCAGAGCCGACTTGAGCAGCGATGTGTAGCGCGGTGTAGCCGTCGGTCTGTCGGACAACATCGAGTTTGACATTGGGATGAGCGAGAATCTCCTGCACTCTTCCGGTCTGCTGTTTCATGACGAAATAGTGCAGCACATAGGTACCATCCGGCCGCATCGTGTTGGGATCACCCGCGAATACTCGCGGTTCTGGTTTGACGGCACCTGGCGCAACAAAATCCGGTGTCGGCTCCATGACGCGCAGAGTTTGGTCAGGCTGGGGGTCAAGACCGGTGGCTGCCCCGGTGCCGATGGTGTCGCAGGTTTGCCAGAGCCGAGCAGTGATCGAATCGGATGAGAGATTGCTGGTACGGCTCCGAGAGCCACGCCCACGACTACTATGGCAAGCGCCGCAACCAGCATCGGGAGCGGTGCAAATGCTGGTGCCTCCCGGCTCGATTCGTGGGCGGACCTCGCTGTGTCAGCGGGGGGCACCGGATCCGTGAAGATCGTGTCGTTGCACTCGTCATTCATGATCGCAACCAAATTGGTCGCGGTAGCGGGCCTGGCCTCTGCTTCCTTCGCCAACCCAGCGAGGATGCCTTCATTCACTTCGTCGGGAATGCCGGGAATAGGTTTTGCCTGCACACGTAGAATCTGTTCTTCGATATCAGGCCCGGTGAATGGGGGTCGGCCAGAAAGCGCTTCGTAGAGCATCGCGGCGAAGGAGTAGATATCGTTGGCAGCCGAGTCCTTGTTATGTAGCGCCTGTGGGCTCATGTAAACGGGGGTGCCGATCGAACTGCCACCAGACTGTGCTGCGATGGTCTGGTCGAGCTGGCGCGAGATGCCGAAGTCCATGAGAAGGGCGCTGTCCGTATTCTCGTCGATCATCATGTTGGATGGCTTCAGGTCACGATGCAGCATGCCTGCCTCGTGGGCATAATCCAAGGCGGTGGCAAGCTGGCCAGCCCACCGCAAAACGCGATCCACCGGCAGGCCCTGCGGTGAATCGCCCAGAAGCTCCTTCATGGTTCGTCCTGGAACGTATTTGAGGACAAGATAGGTCCAGCCTGGATCGCCGTTATCACGGTGGAAATTGAAAACACGGACGATATTAGGATGCGCCAATTTCATCGAGTTCTTGGCTTCATCCTTGAGGCTGGCAACGAATTGGGCATCCTGGGCGTACTCAGGCAGTAGTAACTTCACTGCAACTGGGAGCCCGTCAAGCTCTTCATCGGTGGCTAGCCAAACGGTACCCATGCCGCCCCGCCCCAAGTGACGCTCAAGCACGTACCGATCAGATAGCCGGTCACCCCGCTTCAATACTTCATATTCGCTCATTCAAATCCTCGATCCATTGCTCTCTGCCGCAATAGGAAACTCCAAAAACGCTCAGCCAGTCCCGTGAGCCGACTGTCAGCGGGTGAATGGAATCATCATGGCGTTCCCACGCACAGGCAATTCGAAGAACACGTTACGCCCGACGCGCTGGCCTCTGATCGACGGTTGCCCAGAGGCCGACTGGTCGAGCGTGATGTCGTCGCCAGACGCGGTCCATGTTCCGCCGCATGGTAACAGTCCGAGGCCGTTAGATAACTGGCCTTGCCACGATTCATCATCCTTCAGCTCGATCTCAACACCGGTAAGGCCCAACATCAGCAGCAATTTATCATTCCCCAGCCCCGCCGGGACCATCGCCGGAAGTCCTCTGCTCGCGAGCTGAGTATTAATCTCGTCTGCCAGCATTGCTGAGTCGACTGTCCATGTACCCACAAATGGCCCGGGGTTTTGGAAGACCAAGATGAGTATAACAATGAGAACGCCACCAATGAGCAGGTGCTTCTTGTTCATGCCACTGGGCGGCTTGGATGGGGACGTCTCGTCCACGCTCGTGCCTCATGTCACTCTATAGGTCTTCAACCTCCGGTACGCAGCGGACTGAAGCGCAGCACAAGTTCGTTTGGCGTTGCCCGCTCGGTGTCAACATCCACCTGCAGCGTCTGGGTCCTAGCGAGGAAGGAGTTCAGCAAATCCTGGTAAGAACCGGTGTATCGAATTTGCATTGCACCACCACCGCGAACAGAGTCGAAACGGGAGTTGCTGACGGAGAGCACGCCCGGAACCATGCGTGTTAGAATGGTCGCGATCTGCTCGACGGTTCGATAGTCCGGGACGTCCTCGAGAAACACCGGAATCGTGGCGGCTTCGCCCAGGTGGTTAATATAGAAATCCAAGGCGAGGTTGCCAGCGAGAAATTCAGCGACGGCGTCAGTGTCAGCGGGGTCGACCGGGTGCGCTCGGCTGCTGCTACCCTTGTTCGGCGACCATCGTTGTGTGGCGAGTAGATGGAAGTTGACATCGGTCATTCGGGCAGTGATGCTCTGGCGGCCAGGCGGTTGAGCCTCAATTGCATCGGGAGTGGTCAGGTTAACTTCGACGAGCATGTCCCATGCGTCGACGTTGCTCAGCGCCGCTTGCATCTGGGCATCGCTCACCACCAGTGGTTTGTCCGCGTTACCTACGGGTCGTGCCGTATCGAGCGTTACCAGTAGCTGTCGACGCAGCGCATTGTGGACTGCTGTCCCATCGACGACCGTCATATTGAGATCGTTGAGCACTCCGCCGATAGCATCCTCAAGCTCGCGAGCCGAAGTTGACATCGCGTCGTACGATCGCACTTCCCACGTCTGCTCGCTCACTGGGTACGGGAGCACAGGGTGAGTGGGGTCCGGTGCGGGTTTAGCGTCCGGGTCGTCGGGCTTCGTGTCGTCGCCAGCATCTGGATGTCCGGCATTCGGGGCGACGTTCGTGCCACCCGGGACAACGGCGAAACTGTGGGTATTCACGAAGACTCGTTCTTTCACAATCACCGCCACGCGAGGGGCGCCCTTGTTAGTGTACTGCGAGCTAAACTTGCCGCGCAGGCCTGTCGGATCAGCTACGTTGGGATTAGCGAGTATCTTCCAAGACGGCGCATTTTGAGTGGGGGTCAGCGCAAGCACAATGGCACCGTCGTTCGAGGATAATGAATCGACATTGTAGCCGAAATCTTCAAGAAGAAGATCTTGAAGATCGTAGCTGAGATCGTAAAAATCTCCGGCGTATCTAATCTCCATCTTTCCCATTGACTCGCTTCCGGCTCGTCTAAACACTGGACGAATATTGCCCGTCACACCGTCAATCTTGTTCTTCACTGCCTCTGCGATGTCATGGAGCATTCGGTCATTCTCGATACCCTGAAGCAGGAAAGTGTGTCGCAACGCAATTCGCCGGGTCATGTTCAACGCGGTTTCTGCGATCTTCACGAACATCTCGGCCGCGACTTGACCGGAACCGCTGAAGTCGCGCGGGTTAAGTGACCAGTTGTCCGAAACGGCACGCGATCGTCCTCGCCGGTCCAGCAGCTCGCATATGACGCGCTGGTTTCCGCTTTCAATGGGGACAAACCTCGCCCAGATAGTAAGGTCCGCATCAAATTCGTCAACGAGCGCAAAGACCGCCAAATCCGGATTCGTTGAGTTCGCGGTGATAACATCTCGGACTGACTGATCGATTATCTCCTTGCGATCCAGCCGCAGCACATCGGTATCGGGGTAGGCCCGCTCCATAAGGCGTTGAATATTACTCGCAAGGGAGGAGCAGTAGGCGGTCTCATCATCAGTGAGTGAGAGGCCCATCTGCTGATCAACGGTGCCGTCTTTGAGCCCGAAGACGAACAGGAGCGTGGGGTCGTTGAGTTCCTCCATCGCGTCTACCCAGGCGGATGCACCCTTCTCCGCGGTAACAGCGTTTTCATGCTCGCGTACCTCGGTTGCATTTCTCCGCCTTTTCCTCTCCTTGGTCTGCTGCTCCTGAGCAACAGAGAGGTTGCAGAGGATGGCGATCGGCAGAATCAGAAGTAGGAGGCGCGAGTGGGATGCAAAACGGAAAGGTGATTGTTCTACTGCCATAATCTCGGGTCCTTCTCGTGCGAGGCGCCGATTCTCGCCTGTCCGTTTGCTCAAGTTGCTCAAGATGTGCCGACGATACACCGGAAATCCGCCGCCCGTGAATCGACAATCTCACCGACCAGTTCGAAGGCCGTCCGCGCTTCAATCGAAATGCGACGCCACAGTGGATTCTGATTAAACTCGAAACCATCCTTGTCAACAAATGTAAACTTGTATCGTAGTGTGCGGACTTGTGACGATGTTGATCGCAGGGGAATTCGGACACGCATGTGCCCGAACTCCCCGTGGGTGATGACAGGGTCGCCGCGCCTCACGATGAATCCATCTGTACCATCAACAAAAACAACATCCGGATAGGCGGCCGCTGGCAATGCATCATCAGCAGCTCGACCGGGTCCTGCAACAGAATCGCCCACATGGTTGGTGGTACACCCGGCCAAGGAGATTGCCACCGCAGAGGCATAGACAAGGTGTTGGATTTGGCGGGGGCAGTAGGTCATATGATGATTCCGTTAGGTTGGAGGATCCCATGTGCCGCTTTCACTCGCGGGGTTCTTTGTCCATGTGACACTTGTCCGGAACGTGGAGGATCCACCGCTCAGTCGTTCTCCGGTCTTCCCCCATTTGATCGTCGGCGTCACGATATAAGTAATGACCTTGATATCCTGGTTCTTCACAGCACTCGCCTCCGCCGCAAACTCAAATGAGAGCACCAGAATATCGTCAGAGAGGAACTCCCCAGCGTCTTCAGCGTGCAGGCTGGTGGATCTCAGCGTACCGGCCGATATGTCCTGAATGGCTTTCTCTACAGAATCGCTCGTACTGTTGAAGAACACGAAATCATCAGATAGGGCTGAACCGGCCAGATCATTGAACACGGTCTGCACATAGCCCTGCAATTCGGCGGCGGAAACATTAATGACATCCATGGAACCTTGCGGTTCCGCCACTGTCATGGCCATGAGATACTCCACATCGCGCACGGCCACGGTACCAGAATCAAGATCGAGCCGTAAGTTCGGTACTTTCAGCTTGATCCAGTTCGTCGCATCCTGCAGGGCGGCATTCAATTGACCTCTCGGGGGGCCATATCTTATATCTTTGTCGTACGCCGCTTGAGCCTCGCCGGAGAGGTCTTGGTAAAACAGGACTGCGTCCTTAATCCCCTCCGCGTACTCGCATCCCGGGATGACCCCAATTCCAACGATCGTCAGTAGCGACACTGCCACGACTCGTACCCAGAACCCGTGAATCAGCTTCATTCTTATATCTCCGGTAATACCCAGCAGTATTCGTTTGCACCGATCCAACACTGGTGCCGACGTTCACGTTGTTACGCAGGGTTCTGTCTGTCTTTCGGATCATTCTTCGTGAAGATAATACTCGATTGCGTCCAGGAGGGCAAGGCTAAGGGATCTGTCGGCACCTGGTGTAATCAGCACACGTGTCCGAGTCTGCACTCCCTCCCCCCGCACACTCACGGTGACGATACCGCCACCATCGAGACGCGCTGTGGCACTGCTATTATCGCGCCCTGCAATCTGCAAATCGAACTCAAGGAACGCGTCGAGCGCTGCGTCCAAGACGGCTGGCGGCGTGGCACTATAATACCGTTGAAAAGATCCATCGTCGACCGCCGACACCCCGGGGCGATGGTAAATCGTCGTTGAGCATCCCAATGCCGCCAGGCTCGACATCACGAGCAGGCTGGCGAGCCCGAAAGCAAGATATCGAAATGTGCCTGGCGCGGAGTTGTGAGCCATGGGATATTGGAGGTCCTTTCTGATAAGATGATGCGAAATGATAGTTCTACCTCACGGGCACTTGGTATGAGTCCCCGGCCTGCATGTCATAGGGAAATGTACCTTGCGGCGTGAACCACTTGGTGTACATGCCGGGGTTCTGGTTGTCAGCATTGGCCGTGAACGAGAAACCTTGCGACCCCATCGTAGCCGGTAGGAGGAATGTCTGGGTCGAGTTGGTGATGGAGTAGGTATGGGCGCCGAGATCGGTGAAGACGGCATAGGTCTCGCCAGAACCGGATGAACTCGGGAATACGGTGAACTGCCACATTTCAAGCCGCTGCTGCTCCGCTTGCGCAATGAGCGGCGCCTTTTCGGCGTCCGTGATCTGCATGTCATTGATCGCAGCCAGTACGGCGTTGGTGCCGGTGATGAGCTCGATCTTACCGCCGTCGGATTCTCCACCACTAAAAAAGATCGCCCAACCGACAAGGACCGCGGCAGCGCCGATGAGCACTCGCTTAATCACCCGTCCAGGCCCTCCAGAACCGATGGATCTCTCCGCCGCGCCGGACGAATCCGCTTGCGGCGATGTACCAATCGGTTTGGGCGCGTTACGGTTCGTTGGAGCCGGTTTGCTTCGCTTCGGTCCCGACCGCTGAGGTCCTGTAGATCCTGGCTGCATGTCGGTATCTCCTCGTGATCGTCAGCCATGACGTCAAGACGCGCAGCGCGTCTCTATATTCCCTATCCTTTACGCAGTCCAGCGCCAGCACCTGTGAACCACTCCTTGAGGTTCACTCGTTCGTCGGTAGTCTGTGCCTGGATGATACGTCCGGCACCCGATAGAAATCTGTTGATCGATCCGGGTCCGTCCCGTCGAAGTAGAAGGAAGAACGTGACAATTGCGAGCACGGCACACTGGCCCCAAATGACCAGCACCTGCGGCACCCATGAAGTCGCCTGCGGTGGCGCTGGTGTTGGCGGCGGTGTGTATCGACCTCTGCGCGCGCCAGGCTGCCCTGGGGGAGTCGTTGCTGTCGGATTGACGATCATGTTCTCCATTGCGTCAAAAGCATTGTAGCTGGTGATGAGAGCAGTTGCACTCGTCCTGCGTGCACCATCCAGTGGGGCGAAGTTCCCTGCAAAGAGCAGTTGTGGCACGATTGCAAAAATCATCAGGCTTACCGCCGTATCGATTCGATGAACCCAAGCTGAGATGACCAAGCCCAGCAATGTCCCTGCCATAGCCACTGGCAGCAGTACGGCGAACGCTTGAATGGCACTGCCAACCTCCGCAAACTCCGTCGCCTTCCGGAGAATCAATATCAGACATGTGACCTGGATCACGTTGATCACTCCAAGGGGAACAGCCTTGCTCACCAGATAAGGCACGATTTCGACGCCGATCATGCGTTCATGAATGTATACGGGCAGCTCCTTAACGATTTCCCGTGCTGACGTAAAGAGGCCGAGGAAGAAACTCGTTACGATTGCCATAAACGCCACGGTGCGTGCCTGGAAGCCGCCGGTGATAAGCCAGTCCTCCGATGCGACGGCGATCAGCCCGGCTGTGATCGGTGACAGGGCGATGATTACGCCCAAAGTCAGACGATCGGAGAGGAGAAGTTTCACATAGCGTCGGGCCAGCGCTGACGTCTGCACACCAAGGCGCTCGGCCGACAATCGGCTCCGTTCGGCGCCGGCCGTAGGTGAGACCGCGACCGGCTGATCTTGATTGCCTGCATGCGGAATTCCATCAAGCCGTGCGTGCAACAGTTTCCGCGCGACCGGTGACTGCTCATAGCGGATGCACCATTGCGCGGCGTCCGCGTTCTCTTCGAGCGTGAAAACCTCCGTGTTCGACTTGATGTCAAAGTAGTCACGAAAGGCATGCTCCGGCCCAAAGAAGGCGATCTTGCCATCGAAGAAATACGCCACATGATGACAATAAGCGAGACTGTCAAGGCAGTGGGTGATGCAGAAGATCGTGATGCCATCATCCGCCAACTCACGAAATAACTTCATCATGTCCTTCTCGGTCTTCATGTCCAGGCCACTGGTGACCTCGTCGAGAAAGAGCACTGAGGGACGGCTGAGTAATTCCATGGCAATCGAGACACGCTTTTGCTGTCCGCCGGAGAGCGCGTTTATCGGTGTGCCTCGCCGCTCGGCCAGACCCACCTTTTTGAGCACAGTGCTGATGCCCGATTCGATCTCCGAGGTCGTGGTGTCCGTTGGAAGACGGAGGCGGCTGGCGTGCCTGAGGGCGTCCTCCACCGGCAATTCGCGATGCAAGATCACCTCCTGCGGAACATAACCGATGCGGCACTTCAGCGAGGGAAACTCCTCATAGAGGTTTCGGCCATTGAACAGCACTTGGCCCTCAGTGGCCCTGCGGCGTCCATTGATCGCATCCATAAACGTCGATTTGCCACATCCAGACGATCCTAGCATCGCGACGAACTCGCCAGGAAGCACACTGACATTGATCGCGTCCAGTAAAGTGAGCGGCTTGCCTGTGTCACGATGCCGCACGGTCTTGGTCAACTGAAGGACATCAACTCGGATACCGTCGTCGCTGTCGATCGGCCGCAGTGATCGACCTGTATAGCGCAGCAATACAGATCCCAGCGAGACCACATCGTTTGGCTGCAGCGTCCGCCAACGATCAAGGCGCTCGCCGTTGACAAAGGTACCGTTGGTCGAACCAATATCCCGGATTCCCCAGGCATTATCCTGCTTGCGCAACTCTGCATGCCGGCGCGAGATAAGCACATCCTCGATGCGACCTGGTCCATCGACGTCACGTCCTAGCTCAACGTGTTCGCCGGACAGTGCAACGCGTCTGACTGCTCTGGGACGTGGTGCTGTTGTTTCGGTGTCATCCTGCAACGCCTGGAAAACGACGGTTTGATCCGTGAGGACCGGCTGCTGGGCGGCTCGGTCCCCATCACACGATGGCTCTGGTACCGCGGGTGCAGCTTCGGCGCTGATCTTCAATTCGAAGAAAGTGCTTCCGACGCGAAAGGCCATACCAGCGCGAAGTCTGGCCGGAAACTCGATGGCCGAATCGTTCACGAATGTTCCAGCACGACTTCCCAGATCCTCCACGAATACTTTGTCATCCTGTGCCCATGCCAGGCAGTGCTCGGGGTCGACATCCACGTGATCGACGCTGATATCGCACGTGCTTCCTCGACCGATTCGCACCTGCCACGTGCCACCGTCTGGCAATTCATGAACTGTCTCATCGTCGCCAGTGCGCGCAATGAGCGTCATCCGTTCACTCATGATGACGCATTCCTTTTCTTGATACGATCAATCTGCTCGCGCCGCCGGCGAACAGCACTCTCGTCTACAGGTACGGCGGGTGCGGGAGTCGTTGGGGGTTGTGGTGGCATTGGGGGCTGTTTTGGGGGCGACGACGCCGGAGATGCATCCGTGATCGCGGAGGTCGTTGCTGCTACAGCAGTCGCTGCCTTGCTAACGGTCTTGGGTGACTTCCTTTTTGGGCGGCGAATGCGCGTTACCCGACCGCCGCTACTCACCTCGACGAACTCATCGGCATCGTCGTCGACCGGCGTGTCGCCAGGTACTCCCGCCGGAGGGGACGCCGCCACTACCTCAGCGGTGGATGGATTTGGCGCCTGATTTTCAAGTTCCTCTGGGACCGCTTCTGCGGATCGTTGTGCGCTGAGCAAGTGAGCAACGGCTTGCCGCAACTTCGCGCCTGGCGTCGCCTCGAGTTCCTGGAACGCCCCAGTCTCGCTCAATAAGAAAATATTCCTGACAATAGAGCTATCGCACCAGGGCGCGAGGATGCCTTCCAGATTCTGCTGAACGGATTCTTCGGCACTCTCACCAACACAAACCACCGACAGTGGGCGATTCGAGGCAATGAGCGCGCGGACGAGTGGGCCAAAATCGACGCTGCGGGCCATTTCCGCAAGGAGCACAAAGTTTGCATGCCGGTCGACCGCCTCACAGGCCAACTCCACAGCCATTTGATCAGCGTCAGGTAGTGCGCGGTCACCAAGCATCATCGCCAGGCTGCCACCGTCGATGAGCATGCATCCATCCGGAGATCGGAGCTCACGGGCGAGTTGTTCTGCCACGGAACGCCCAATGTCACCGTTGATCCAGATCACGACGATCGTTGATGGATCATTGACGCTGCGAAGACGCTCCGGAATACACATTCGGCGGGAAAGACGACTGGCAAACACGGGGTCGAAACTTGGCTCCGACGGTATCGGTTCGGTGTTGTTCACTGAGTCAGCGCTCCGGCTCTCGTTCGTCCTTCTCGGACACTTTGATCGAGTCATCACTTCGTTCGCTCTTTGCCTTGCCGAGAGAGCCGCCGGAGTCCTTGGTTGGGCCGGCTACTCCCCCCTCGTCTTTCTCCGGACTCGGATCGGCCACCTCCAGATCCCCGGCTTCGTCCTTGGCCTTCCCCCACCATCCCTTGTTCTTACCATGCTCGTGCACGGCTGCGCCTGCCAATCCAATCGCTCCGGCTGGACCATCGGCGCTCTCATATACACCTCTTTTGCGATTATGCTCCTCAGCATCCTTGAGCCCTTGAACAAACCGGTGATCCTTATCTGAGTTGTCGAGCGTATGAGCCGACAACTCAGCCTCGTTGTAGCCGCGGTGCATCCCATTCTCGCGCATCCACTCATCCGCGTATGCCTGATGGAGCTGTTGCTCGTTCTCAGCCAGCTCCGCAGCATTCTCTGAGCGTGCGGCTCCGATCTGGTTCTTTTCGGCTCGGGTTTCCCACAACCTAACCTGATGCTGTTTGCCGCCCATGCCGTCTGCCCGGCTGTTGAGCCGGCTCAACTCTTGCTCGTTGTGCTGCGCGGCCTGATCCAGTTCGCTCTTCTCGTTCCGCAAATCGAAATGACGGGATTCCAACTCCTCCTTGCTCAGCCCTCGACTACTCATGGTTTGGTAGCTCCTCAGTTGGTTCGCCCACGCTTCGCAGGGCGCGGGCAAGTGAGACCAGTGCCAGGTCGGCCGCATTCCAGACGTCACCGGCACCGATGTGTTCGGCCGCCTGCATCGCCAGACCAGCCTTGCCTGCCTCAATCCAGCGATCAATCCGTTGAGGGCTCAGCTCTTGAACCGCCTCGGCGAGACCCGGGTCAGCAAATACCGCAGAGACGATTCGCACCGCCAAGGTGGCACGATCAGGTTTCAGTGATTGTATTGGCTGCTCCGCAGGTTCCATTGCGAACTCCGACGATCGGTTCGGGTACCACGTGTGTCACCTTTGCATACGCCGTTGTGGCAGTGCTCACTCCAACATCGTGACACATGTTGAGATTGATAGCTGGCCTCTCGCAACACTCTGGCGCTTCATTCTATTGTACCCCAACCCTGCTGAAGCACACAGTCACCGCCACCCACCAGAGGGTTTATGTGGACCAGCGGGTCCAGATAATGGGCGATGCCTCTTCCACACCTCCCACCGCTCTTCCGAACCGTCCGCAGCAACGCGGCCCACGGTTGGACCTGATCGCCTCAGAAATGCGACTTCAATCACTGGGCACCTTGTAGATACGGAAAGCAAACCGACACCTCCGTCATTTTGAGAGAGCTATGGCAGTCAGTTGACAGGCCCCATCGAATCTGCGATAATCTGGTATTCCCTCCGTAGCGTGACGATGGAGCACGCACATTCCGATCTCTATGGGTTGGGGCAGAGCATGGGTAATCAGATTGTAACGGCATTCGTAGCTGGCGGACTGTGCGGCATCGCGGCCGTAGTTGCCGGCGCGCTGACTATTGGTGGTTCTTCAACCAAAACGGATCAGTCACCGATCCATACTTTACCAACAGTTGTTGCGGAGGCAGACGAGGCAGAAGGAATCGTATCGAATCTCAGCGTGTCCGGTTCGCCAACGCCCTGGGACTGGAAACGCTGGCTAACTATCCGCGAGGGGCAGGAACGTGTAACCATTCGCAACCTCTTCGGCCAACCGGCCAACTACGACCTTTCAACGGACCCTCCGGGGACCTGGGAGTACGATAAGAAGCCGGATGCGGTTATGTCCAAAAAATACTACACGGTAACGTTCAAGAATAACCGTGTTGACAAATGGAAGCTAGACCATCTTCCGATCGGCCCGGGTAGTCCTTTGCTCTTCCTGGAACCGGGCAACTGGGCTGCCCTGGAGTCCATCCCCAACGCGACAATCGATGATGTGATGAAACATCTGGGTGAACCCACTTCCATCAGCGGCGATCAGAACGGTTATTCGCTCTTTTACCGAGATGAAAACAGCGATCGTGAGGGCAAGGTAACTATCAAGTTTTTTTCCGACACATGGCAAGTAGGCACCGTCGAAGCACCCTTCTGGTGAAGCAGAACATGTCGACCCGAAGACCACAGCCCGAATCCAATGGACCATCTCACCGCCGGCCCACTAAGGTGGGCCGCAAGCCGGTCGCGCGTGTGCGAGCATCGTCGGCAACGCCGACCCGCGACAGCCAACCCGAGCGATACAGTGAATCGAATGGTGAGCCGAGCGTGCTTTCTGAGCGACTGGGCACATGGTCGAAACGAATCGGTCTTTCCGCTCTGGCTGTCGCGCTGGCTATGGCCATTTTCGGAGGCCCCAGTGGGAGCACTGAAGACAGTTACGGTAATTACGCGAACCACATTGAGCCACTCGAAGCAGAGATTCTCAAGACCGGTCAGCCACTGATTCGGAAAGTCGAGCACAGCGGGCGGTGGGTCTACCAGTCGATCATTGAAGTGGCTAAACCGCTGTTGAGTGACACGGCAGAGGTCAAGGCGATGGTGCGCTCAGGCAACGATGCGGGTGCGGCGCAAGTTTTCGGCGATCTACAGGATGTTCCTGTGATTCCCGATCCAGATTTGCAAACCGCCCCTCCAACGCTGACGCCAGGAATGTCGGCCCTGCTGCTCAACGACAGCGCCAATCTGTACCAGCTATACCTGTACGACAGCTGCCAGGAGGACGGAGACATCGTCGACGTATCCATTAATGGCGAGTTCTTCGCGCGAGTTCCCATTACCCATGCAGGCGCTACACTGACCGTACCCGTCGCCATCGGATCGAAGAGCAGTATCAGTCTTACCGGAGTAGTGGATGGCGGCGGTGGCGTGACCGTTGCGTTTCGGTCTAGTGAAGGCGACTATTTCGCGAGAGCCATGGCGGTTGGCGAAACCCAGCCGGTCGCGCTCATCGCGAGATAACGAGTGAGCGGTATGATCGAACAAGCCAAAAGCCCATGAATGAGATCATGAACAACATCAAGGAACTGTGGAAACTCAGTACTCCGTTCCAGATCTGCGCGACCCTCGCCGCCATCGGGGTGGTAGTCCTTGTCGTCGGCGCTGTCTGAGCTGCTCCGGATTGAAAGAACGAGAAGTGGGCACGACCAATCCGGTTCTTCGACTCTTGATCATCGGCGCTATTGCGGCGTTCGTCATGCTACGACTGGTGAATTCGCCGATTGGTCAGTGGGTCGTCATTGTATTGACCGTAGGGGCAGCCGCTTGCGCCGCTGGGATCTACATCCTTCGTTATGAACCTGAGCTCGCCAAGCAATGGTACAAGGTAACGCCCGGCCGTATTGCGTTCAACTTCATTTGTGCGTTGACGGGTGAGCAGACGCCGGGTGGTGTCGCTGAGGCCGCAGCGATGAATAAAGGCGACCATGCTGTTCCGACTGACGAGAGCAATCGCTCCACGTATTCCGTTCTCACGACGAAGATCGACTTCGAAATGGCGGCGGGCAAACTGAGAAACGAGGTCATCGGCCACGATCGAGTGATTGACGAGATCATGAGCGACCTTCGTCGCGCCGTGATGGTCCGGGTAAAGCGCCCCGATAGCGGTGGAGCCGTCCTCGGCATGTATTTGCTCGCCGGACAACCCGGGATCGGCAAGCAGTTGCTCGCGGTAGCGATCGGCCGTCATCTCTATCCCGAAGGTGGTGTGCTGTTCCTGGACGGACGGGAATACATGGATGCCGCCAGCGGCACAGCAGATCTCTTCGGGCATGGATCCACCAGTGGACGTCTTATCACAGCTGTTCGGCAGGAGCCGCTTCACACCATCATACTGGAAAACGCCGATTCAGCCCATCAAGAAGTGCTGACCGGGCTACAGTACATTCTTCAGTGTGGTGAATATGTGGATCCCGCGTCAAGTGTGCTGATCAGCTTCGAGCACTGTCTGGTCTTCTTCCTGAGTAGGAAGATTGGCCGGGTCCTGGGGCCCATCGTGGATGACTTTTCAGCAGAGGACGACTGGCAGACCCGAGCCTCCAAACTGATCATCGATAACACTGGGATACCAGAATCAGTGGCCGAGTGTGTCCACCTGACGCTACCCATGTCTCCGCTCACGCTGGAGGAGCGCGCCTTTGTCGTCGGTCGTCTGATGCAGCAGGAGTGCCAAAAGTACCGGGTACAACTCGATTGGATCGACCCTGAGATTTTGGCCGAAGAAGTAGAACTGATAACCGATGAGCGTGGATTTGATGGTGTGCATGCTCGAATAAAGAGTCGCCTGCGTGAGGATCTTCAACGTGCCGTTGAGATCAGTATGCCACGCTTGTCAATCCGGAAACGCCCACTGAGGGCGCGACGCGACTAATCCAAGCCCTGTGGAGTGTGGATCGTGGATGACCTATTGGGACGAATGACTGACATGGACAAGCTCAGAGATCTGCTTGACTCGAAAAAGAGTGAAGCCGCTCGCATGATTGATGAGAAGGAAATGATGGCCAGCCTGAAAGGTTGGGTGAAGGGACAAGACCATGTCATCGACGATCTTACACGCCTGATTCGACTGCAGTGGGGCAAAGAAAAACGAAAACGACCCATTGCCAACCTGCTCATGCTCGGTCCCACTGGAACCGGCAAAACTGAGTTGTGTAAAGCGATGGCGAATTACCTGTTCGAAGATGAAAAGAACATGCTCCTCTTTGATTGTAGTGAATTCAGTGGATCCGAAGGTAAGACAAGACTAATAGGCACCCCCACTGGCTATGTCGGGGCAGAATCGGGTGGGCAATTGACCCGACCTGTCTTGAACAATCCTAAGCGACTGATTGTCTTCGATGAGATCGAGAAGGCATGGAGCGGCATCTTTGATCTTTTCTTACAGATGATGGGAGATGGTCGGCTGACTGAGCAGGGATCCGGGCGGCAGGCAGATTTCACCCAGTCAATAATCGTCCTCACAAGCAATGCTGAGCACGAAGCAATCGGCAAGATTCAGAATGAGATTGATGACCTACAGGAGAGAGCCGATGCCGTCAAGAAGCACCTGCGCGATTCCAAGATCTTCAGGCCGGAGATGCTGGGGCGGTTCGACCGGGTGTATGTCTTCCAACCTCTTGAGGGCATCGTTATTGCTGAGATCGCCGTGCTGAAGATGATCAAGTCGGCCCAGGCGTATGGTCTGGAATTGGAGTACGTTGCGCCTGAACTGGTTTTCGACGCCATGTCAAAGAGCGATAAGCTCAAAGAGTTTGGAATTCGCGAACTCGAACGCGTGATCGACGAGATGCTCGCAGACGGTTTGCTTGCTGCACGTCAGATTGGGGCCGAGAAAGTCAAGCTCGTTCTCGACGATGAAGGAACCCTGGTGATCGAGCCGGTCGACGAAGAGTAGCCGATGCCCGTTGAATCATCCATGCCGAGCCGTGATCAGGTGCTGGAGCTACGCCGGCTGTTCCTCAAGCCCCTCTATACCGGCCTGGGAATTGCCGGGGGAATCTATGTGTTTCCCTTCAAGCCCCAAACGCCGAACAACACCTTCCGCCTTCTTCTGACGATCGGCTTCTTTGCCGCCGCGATCTACGCGGTGTCTCGACTCTTGCACGCACGCGAACGGTACTCCATCGCAATGCAAAAATGGAAGTTTGTTGAAGCACCCCCGCAGATCGAACTGCTCGCGCGCAAGGTCGTTGTTCGGGAACAGAATGTGTATCGTGCGACGACTATGCTGGGAATCGCGTGTCTGACGTGCATGGGTATCGGCATGCTCTCCAACTGGCCGCAGTTTGCTGTATTGCGACCGCTTCACGGCGTGGCGACGATGGGATTCATTGGTACAATCATCGGTCTTGGTGTCCTGGTGTACTCGGGACGATCGGGCTGGGGGGCATATGTCGAAGTCCGCGAGGCGCTGAAAGAAATCATGCAGACCGCGGACTATCAGCCGCGCGATCTCAAAGATCCCAATGCCGAGCAGTCTCAGGATGAGTCGCCCGTGCAGGCATCGAACGAGGGCTTTCGTGCGGGTTCATTTGACTGGCGCTGGGACGACTTGCACAAAAATGCCATCGTCTTTGGCCAACCGGGGACCGGCAAGACAATCTGTGTCCTCAACGCCCTGATGGATGGATTGCTGGCTTCTGAGCAGGACTCTGAAGCGCCCCCTGGCGGATTGATCCTTGACCCCAAGGGAGATTTCAAGAACAAGATTGGCGACCTACTGAGAAAGTACGGTCGCGGCGGCGATCTAATGGTCGTAGATCCGGCAGCGCTCAGCGACACGATCTACTGGAATCCGTTCGATTCCGATGATGACGAACTGGAACTCGCGGCCCGATTCGCGTCCGTTTTGGAGGTTCTGGGAACCAAAAACACTCAGGATACCTTCTGGATCGATTCGGCACGAAAATTCCTCCGCCATGCCATCGCGCTAGTACGAATGACCAATCCGACTAGTGAGCCGCCTAATTTCCGAGACATTCAACGCTTAGCATCCAGCCCTGACGCCATAGATCAACGACTGGGCAAACTCCCCCTCGACGATCCATCGTTGGACATCGATCCTTGCCTCGACTTCTTCGAGGAATGGAGTCAGCTCGGAGACCGAACACGATCGAGCGTCCAGTCACAACTCACAAACATGATCGACCCATTCCTCATGCGACCCTATCGCACCGTGTTCGGCGGCCAGTCGACCGAACGCATAGGAGATATGATCGATAACGGTCGCGTGCTGTACGTGCACATGCCGATCGCTGATAAAGAGGCCATGAGCCGCACGATCTGCACACTCATCAAATTGGAGTTCTTCCGCGAAGTTCTGAAGCGAGTGAACAAGCAGCGCAACAGCTTTTTCCTCTGCGACGAATTCCAGGTCTACATGACAGCTGGGGGAGGCAAGGGCGATTCAGACTTCTTCGAGCGATCACGGCAGAGCCGCCATGCCAACATAATCGCCTGCCAGAATATCCCAGCACTACTCAAACAGACCGACCAAGAGAAGTCTGTCACCAACCTCCTGAGCAATTGCGCTGTTAAGATATTTCTGCGCAACACCGATCAGGAGACCAACGAGTACGGCTCGACCCTATTCGGGCAACGCCTCATGGAATCGGCATCGACATCAATGACATCAGGGAGGGGCATTGGAAAGAGCGGCGAATCCAGAAACCTCTCGATCAGTGCTGAATACGATTCCGTCGTGCGGCCCGAATCGTTCACGAAGTTAGGGATCCCGATCCCTGGCGAACGCGACCATTGTGAATCGATCATTCATCTGGGATCACGCGCCGTCGTTGATCTCAAAAGACTGAAGTGGAAGGTCCATCCGCTCTAATGGTGGAGAAGGTGCTGTATGCTCTTGCGAATCATCATGCTACTTCTTGTTGTCTGGGTGATCTTCTGTGTATTGATCCCCATGATTTTCAACGGTTTCAACATGCTCAGATCGCTGGTCTGGTGGATGTTCCCTTAATGCCCTACCGGATCTCAACGGCTCTGATGCCTGCGATGATTCTCGTCGCGTCACGAAGGCAGAGTCGTCAGCAGGTTGAGTGTTAGAGCAAACAGAAGCAACCGTGAGACTTAGCCCTTGAAGTGTCATCGTCTCTTAATGCCGCTCGCACAGTGACGATGCTTGCGAATTACGTTGGCACCTCAGCTTTCGCGGTTGCGAGAATGGCATCGACATGTGCCAGTTGTGTGGCACAAATCTCATCTCTTGCTCTCTTCAGCAGCTGCCTGTTGCTCAACTTCGCGCTCACGCTACTTGACCTCAATAGTCAAGTAGTCGCCCCTGAATAATTCGATTTGATCGGTGAATCCAGGTTGAAAGTGGCTTCGGGATGTGGCATACTTTGCAGGATATTGTAGGGATACGTTCCGAAACCTTGCAAATTCGGAGTCACGGATGAAGCCCCAAGCCCAGCCTGATGATGAGCTGTTCCTGTTCCAATCTCATTTCGATCAACTGCTCAATCCGACCCATCCGCTGATCAAGTTATCGAAGCAGGTCGACTGGGATCACTTCGATCAATCGTTCGGCGAGTTCTTCTGTGAGTCGGTGGGTGCCCCGGCCAAGGCCACGCGTTTGATGGTCGGCCTGATCTACCTCAAACACGCGTTCAACGAATCGGACGAGTCGGTCGTCGAGCGGCTGGGTGGAGAACCCGTACTGGCAGTATTTCTGCGGATACACGCACTTGCAGCACGAGTGTCCGATTCATCCCACGACGATGACCAAATGGCGAAATCGTGTGGGTGAAGCGAAACTTAATGAGTTGTTGAAACAGACCATCGAGGTGGCGGTGAAACACCATCGATTGAGCGAACGTGAGTTGACCCATGTGAACGTGGACACGACGGTGCAGGAAAAGAACATCACGCACCCGACCGACTCGAAGCTGTTGTACCGGTCAATTGTGAAGCTGGTTCGGGCCGCCAAGGGACGCGATATCGTGCTGCGCCAGTCGTATGTTCGAGTGGGCAAACGGGCTGCGGTAAAGGCCGGTCGATACGCGCACGCGAAGCAGTTCAAGCGAATGCGTCGGTCGTTGCGTCAACTCCGGACGTACGTGGGGCGATTGGTCCGTGACATCGAACGCAAAGCACCGCCATCGAGCCGAGATGAAGAGTTGTCGATGTTGCTGGGACGGTGTCAACGGTTGATCGATCAACGACCGAGCGACTCGAACAAGTTATATTCGCTGCACGAGCCGGAGGTGTGCTGCATCAGCAAGGGCAAGGCGCACAGGCGCTATGAGTTTGGTCAGAAGGTGGCCTTGGCGACGACGAATCGAGGGAACTGGTTCGTGGCGGCCATGTTGTGCGAAGGGAACCCGTACGATGGTCATACGCTGAATGCGACCTTATGTCGTGTCGAATCAAACACTGGCGTTGCGCTTGACTGATGCGTATGTTGACAAGGGATATCGGGGTCACGATTACGAAGGCGAGGCGGCGGTACACATTGCCGGCCGTGGAAGCAAGCGGGCGACGCGAGTTCAACGGAAGCGTCGCAAGCGACGCAGTGCGATCGAACCGAAGATTGGGCACGCGAAATCGGAGAGTCGTCTGGGACGTTGCTACCTCAAGGGCCTGGCCGGGGATGCAATCAACGTGGTGCTGGCGGCGGCGGGAGCGAACTTCCGCAAGCTGCTTCGGCTCTTGCGATGCGCACGTGGCGTCGAACAGACGTTCCAGCTCAACTTCGCCTGGCTCTGGCACCTATTGCGTTGGCCAAACCACCACCCGCGGTTCAAAATCGCCTGATCGGCGGTGTTTTTCAGGGTCGACTACATAGTTCCACGGATGATGCTGATCATCCAATGCGGGAATAAGCCCAGGAGTCACGGTTGCCTGATATCGTAGCAGACCTGCCGTAAGTACTGCCTCGTCAGTCATTCCGAGCTGCATCATCGCGACGAGCTCGTAGGCCAACGCTGTAACCTCCTCGGTCCGACCTTGATGCGTCAGCCTCTCGCGTCGTGCCGCTGCCAGCAAGTCCGGCCATTGCTCACTCAGATACAGAGTATGCAGCGACTCGCAAGGCAAGTGTGCCCCATCGTGATTGTCGTCTCCAAAGCGCTCTGCGGGAGTCGCCAAGCCAAGCTCAGCCATCATGACATCTCTCAGCAGTTGTGCTCGAGAGACGTTCGGATCATTCTCGAGCGCCCGTTGACATGCGTTCACGGCTTCTACCCTACGATCGAGTAGTGCCAGCGTCTCTGCGTATCTCAACCACACCAGTGCCTCACGAGTTCGATCCACAAATGCGACTGAAGCGCGATCTGTGTGCGACATGCTTACTGCATCACCGTACTTCGCTTCAAGTGTGCAGTCACAGGAGCACTCAATCGCTTGGCATCCGGCGCACCATATGCAAAAGAATACTCCCACTGCTCTGCTAATCACGGTACTCTCCTTCGCCCTGCAACCAAAACCTATTGAACGCACACTGGCAGTCACGACAGCACGCCATGGTCTCTGAAACGTGGCGTGATGCCGCTATGCATCAACCATTCCTCCAGCGGTGCATAACCCCTGGCACTGAGTTCCCACTTGCTCGATATCGCACTTCACTCGATCAGCCTACTATAATCGTGAAGCTCAGTCAATGCCGAAACACGGCCAAGAGAAAAGCGTGCTACCGTGGCAAGCCAATCCATGTCCGATGACCATGCAGGTATCCTCCTTCGCGGGGGCAGCAGCGGCATGGGTTATTGTCAAGAGTTGTGTATTGAGAGTGCATAAATGACATGATCAAGCGGCGACCTCCGTGGGTTTGATTCCGTCGGCGAACACGACGCCGGCGATCACATCGGGAATGAGGGCGGGACCGTTCAACGCCCGCCAGCGCTTCGAGGCGCTCTGCATCAACTTGAATACCATCGTCAGACACGCTCGGCGGCTGCCGTTGCCCTTCGTCCGCCGGTGTCTCAGTCGCACCGTCGCGAATACGCTTTCGATCGGGTTGGTCGTCCGGAGGTGGATCCAGTGCTCGGCCGGGAAGTCATAGAAGGTTAATAACAAGTCGCGATCCTTCGCCAGGCAGGCCGTCGCCTTCGGGTACTTTGCGTCGTAGGTCGCCAGGAACAGGTCGAACGCCTGCTCCGCCTCCCGCTTCGTCGCGGCCATGTAAATCTCATGCAGCATCCGCTTGGCCTGCGGCTGCACCCGTTTGGGCAGGCAGTCCAGCACGTTGGCCGTCTTGTGCACCCAGCAGCGCTGCCCCCGCGTCGTGCCGAACACCTGCGGCAGCGCTGCCTTCCAGAAGCCCAGGGCCCCGTCGCCGGTCGCCAGTTTCGGCTCGATCGCGAGCCCGCGCGACTTCAGATCCAGCAGCAGCGTCTTCCATGATTGCTCGCTCTCGCGATAGCCGTCGGTCACGGCGATCAGTTCCTTCTTCCCTTCCGGCGTGGCTCCCATCAGCACCAGAATGCACTGCCGATCTTCCTCCAGCCGGATATTAAAATGCACGCCGTCAGCCCAGACGTACACATACTGCTTGTCTTTCAATGAGCCGCTTCGACCACGTGTGCTGTTCCTGCTGCCATGACTCGAGCAGCCTGGTGATGGTGGCCGCCGACAGGCCGGCTGCCTGCGATCCGACCAGGGCCTGCAACGCCTCGCCGAAGTCGCCGGTGGAGATCCCCTTCAGATACAGCCAGGGAATGAGTTCCTCGATCGCCTTGCTCTTGCGCAGGTACGGCGGCAGAATCGAGGAGGTGAAGTGCTCGGCCTCGCCCGCCGGTCGGCGATCCCGCACCCGCGGCTGTCTGACCGTCATCGGCCCGACCTGGGTCACGAGCGTGCGTTCGGGCAGATGGCCGTTGCGGACCACGTGCCGATGGCCGGTGCCTTCGTCGACCAGATGAGCACGGGCCTCGATCCAGGCTGCCACCTCGGCCTCGACGGCCTCAGCCAGCAGCCGCTGGGCCCCCTGACGCAGAATGTCGCCCAGCACGTCGCCAGCGGTGGTGTGGTCGGTCATGCTGCCGGTGGTCATTGGAAATGGCAGTGAGCCGGTCATAGTCTCTGTCATGGTGGTGTACTCCTGGCCCGCGTGGGCCGTTGGGGGTCTACATCTGCAAACCCAGAGTACGCCGCCTTTTTCATTCACGCCTTCATCCACAACTTTTGGTTCTAGCCCCTCCAATTGGCGTGAGGGGCTTGCAACTTCGAAGCCTGTAAGCATGCGAATGGCCCTATCTCATTGGTAAACAGCAAGTTACGGGCCACTAGCACCACTCGAGTTGCTGGTATGCCGTTGACATCTTCGAGTTGAGCCGATTGAGCAGGTTCATGTACGCTTGACAGGTAATGCTGTTTCCGGCGCCGCTCAGGGCCGCTATGCTTTCTCGTGAATCTCGCATGCCTAGTCTGATATGCAAGGAGATATGCAGTGGGACTTCGCTCTCTCATCGGTGGCTCGAAGGCCAAGCTTCCAGTGTGCAAAGGGGTATTGGCAACTGGCCACGCATCTGCTGTTCTACTCACGCCAGAAACTCTGGATTCGCCACTGTGCAAGGAGCTCATACTCTGGGATGTAGCGCTATCGAAGAAGCTCAAGCACATCAGGTTGTTGCCCCACTTCACCGCAGACCTGCTGTGGGGTGTTCATGACATAGATGTAGATCATGAGAGACTGCTGATCTCAACCTGCGACAAATACACTTCGCCTGAGGGGTTTGGTGTGCGGTGGTGCCCGTGGTCTCGATCCAAGCAGTATAAGTTGAGACCTACTCCCGATCTACTGCTGCATAGCAGTAAGGTCAAGTGGGCAGCGTACATGCAGAGCTTCGGCCTATATGTTTCAGTGGATACCGGTGGCGACGTAGTCGTCTGGGATTCAGAGACTGAAACGCCGAAACACGCATTCAGTATTGGAGCCAAGCCAGAGGATGTTCAGATTGCTGGGTCCCGCTTGGTGGTATCCAATAGTGCAATGCCATATCACTGGTGGGATGTGGTTGACAGAACCGGTCCACACCCTCTGCTCGATACGAGGCCAGACTGCACTGCGGTCCTATCAGACTGCTCACGACTTGCCGCATTATACAGCCGGGGTGGATGGGTTGTCATCTGGGATACAGACGACTGGTCGTTACCTCCTAAGCGAGTGGCCCTGCCGGAGCACACTCGTAGCTTAATCGATGCACAGCTCTGCCCGGGTTTGGAAGCGTGTGCCGGCCGATCAGGCACGGAGCGCCGGCTAATCGTCTGGGACCTGATGTCACAGGAAGAGAATGCAATTCCCATAGCGACAGACGGAGTATGCGCGTTTGACGTGACGGATTCCGGCCATCTCGTCGCTGCCTACACTGAATCTCCGCCGGAGATCTGTGCGCTACACTGATCATTCAGTATAACGCTGCTGCTCTACTTACTGAGCATCCGTGTCAAGACTGCGCTGGTGGTGTACAGCGTGACGTAGCCTATCGGGTCTGCAACCATCAAGGCTGCACCCGCCTTGCTTTCAAGGACACTCTTGATCGTGTCGGCTACCACCTGCAGGTTTCCTTTCTCTTTCTCCTTGACAAGACCATTCAGTCGTGCAAGCTCTTCCTTCAGCTCTGCAAACTCTGTTTTAGACTCAAGATGCTCAAGCTTGACAAGAGCATCGTGCAGTTTCGCATCAGTAAGTTTCTCGGCCTGCTTCTCTCTCAATGCTTCTGCCTGTTGAACACTCGCTGCTGCCTCTGCATGTTCACGTGTCAATTCATCCCGCTCTACACGTAGCTGCTCTTCTCGCTGACGTTTCAGTTCCTCACGATTTTCCTGCAGCTCGATCGTCTCCTTTCGAGCATCCTCTACATCACGTTCCGCTCTTTTCAAATCGTCTCGCAGACTGTTCGAACGCTCACTGTCACCCTTCCAGCGCGCTTCCTCAAGCTGCTTCTCGATCCCCTCAGCTTTCTCGACTGCTTTGTCAAACTTCTCATGCGCTTGATCTTGAATGTGATTGACGTCGACTTTGGCCTGCTGCTCTACTGGCGTCTCATGCTCGCACCGAATCTGAGTGATGCGAAGTCGTTCTCGGGCATCGGCAAGGGTAGCCTGTGCCTTTGCATAATCGCTCTGTCGTTGCTGCAGGGCGGCCTCAGCCTCGCGTTGCAGCCTGTCATCACGTGCGACCCCGGCTTGCTTCTCTCGCATTTGCTCCTGCAGGTGCGCACGAGAGGTATCACTCATTTCGCCGTAGGAGTCAGTCATTTCGGTCACACCTTACCAGCTTTCCACGTGACAGCCCGTTGTCGAATCTCCCGTTCAATTCGCTCCGTCTCAGCCGAGGCAGAGTCGTCGCTTTCGAATGATACCCAACGCGCCGATTTAGGATTCTGCAAGCCCAGCCGTCTGAAATCTGGCACTCTCACAAAGGTCGGGCCCTCCCTTCCTGCCGCATAGAATGACGCCATCCCGACCGGCGCCTTCGCAAGATACCGCAATTGCCCGTCAGTCATCAGGCACGCCTTGCCGATGGTTTCGCGATCGTCGGTGTCTCGAAGTTGATGGGTCAGACTGATGGCTGTGTTCCGGCGTGCATCGGCAGCGAGGCGGTTCGGGCTTTGATCGGCAATGATGATCGCCTCTCCGTATGCTCTTACCTCTGCGATCATGTTTGCCAGACTGCGGACGGCGTAGTACCGCTCGCCGGATTGAACTTCCGTGGAACCAGGACGAGACAGATTCTCCATCACATTATGGGCTTCCTCGATGACTGTAATGTGCCTGACGCCATGATCAATCTGCGCTCCAGCAAAGGCGGAAGGTACTTCCGGTGTCAACGTCCCCCGGCTCACACACTCCATGTACTCGCGCAGAAACACTAATACGAACATGGTGAGCAATGCACGATCCTTCTCGTTGAGCGCATCAAGCTCGAGAACACACGGGCTGTTGAAGAGTAACTCCGTATCGAGGGGGTTCATGGTGTCAAACATGGCTGCCTTGCTGCTTCCCTCCGTGATCCAATGTCGTATTCGTGCGTCTATGGCACCGAGCACGTTGCCCTTGAGCTCTCCTTGATACGAAAGTTTGGCTGCTGCCTCTTCAAGCTTTAAGATAAAGAGCCTGAGGGTTGGGTACATCACGCCTGGGGCCTCAGAGAGCGGTTTGCCAACATATGTCGCCAGCTCAGATCGCCTCGGGACCTCCTCTTCAAGCTGCAGAGTCTCCCAATATGACTCATACAAGGCGTTGGTAAGAAGCGCGGGCATGGCGAAGTGCTCGCTCATGCTCGCCTCGAAGCAGGCCATGAGCCTCCGAATGTGAGACTCCAGGCGGACACCGGGAAGGAGTTGAAACGGATTCAGGCGCAGGGGTCGACTGCTTTCATCTCCGACCGTAATGACCTGTACCTGGCGCCACGGATAGCGACGTCTCATCAACTGGCGATATTCTGTCTTCGTGGACTCGATGACCAGAAATGGTATCGGTGCGCGCCTCTCTGTGCCCGCGATTCGATGCGGACATACTTCTGGGTCAGGCTCGCCGGCACCAAACTGATCCAGAAGATACATCGTGGTCACAGTCTTGCCAGTGCCCGTAAAACCCGTAATGAGCGCATGCCTGTTAAAAACGCTGATAGGCAGTGATTCTGCAGCGCCATTCGGTAACGTACCTATGTGGATGTGGTCTGCAGACACGAGTCGCGTCATCGGTCCTGGATGAAACATTGGCGGCGATTGACGAACCGAGATCCCAGGAACTCCGCTCCCTACGCTGACGGGAATTCGAAAGACGGTCGCGACACCCCTTGCATCACAAAGATATGACAGTCTTTGAGCATTAGTAGGTGTTGAAAGATCTCCGCTAGTGAACACCTCATGTCCTGGATCCAGTTGTCTGAGCTCCACCAGTGCGCGCTTGAGTTCTTGTTTCTCCCACTTGCCTTCATTGGCCATGACACGGATTTCGGCATGCGAACGTCTCACTGATGTCTCACCAGGTGGAGGGTCAAGTGGAGTCTCTGCGGAAATGCAGTTTGCTACTGACTGGGCTACATGCTGAGCAGCTGTCAGATCACGTGCAAACACCAGCGCAGATACCCTGAATGGCTCTAGAAGACGTTGTGCATTGGCGGCCATATCACGGGCCATCGCTCTCGCCAGAGGATCTTTGTTTGTGAAACTCGTAGGACCTTGCCCCGTCGTTGTGCTCCTACCTGACTGCTCCTGCCTTGACGTCGCGCCTGTACTACTCTTGCTTCCACTGAACGTCGAATGGCTGGAGCTATCTGACGAGCTGATGCCGCTTCCTCTTGAAGTGAATTCCTGCTGCTGGATCGTTCTTCGTGGTGACCGTTGATCGTCGGCCCACTTCTCAAGGCGGCATGCCCAAGCTTCCAGCCAATGTGTTTCATCTCGTATCTTGCTGTGAGGCACCGGTCTGATCAGCACTGCCAACAGTACAGGCGCGATCACTGAAGCCGTCATAGTGCGAAAGGGGGATAAAAAAGTCCCTGCAGGTCCCCACCAAGGAAGAGTGCACGGCAAGTTCCCGTCTCTGATTAGCTTCAGATCATCGTCACATAGGTCCTCTGCAGGTATGTGGATCTGTCCTTGACCAGGCGGACAATCCCTGTCCCCGCTGTAGTGCTCCAGTACGTACTTCGAATTGATACTCACTCTAACTGTCTTCTGACAGACTTCCGCCGCACTCAAGGCTTGCGGCATCAGCAGGCTGGCGATCTGCTCAGAATTCAGTAATCGTGGCTCGAAGCCTATCGCAATGAGTGATGCACGCAACTGTCGGAGTGCAGAGTCGCGCTCGGTTTGCGCACCTCTTGCATCGCCCAAGTGGCACCGGCCAACAAAGAAGACCCGTATGCGATCAGAGCCATCACGTGTCTCTGTCGGTCGGCACGCTCCCCCCTTGCTTGATTGATCACAGTAGTTAGGTAGGCCGACGAGTCTGCTGTCCGTTGACGACAGTTCAGGCTCCCACAGATACAAAAGTCCGTACGACACATCATTAGAGACCCTGAGTCCGCCAACAAAGGCACACCAAGAGGCTAGGAAGTGATGTAGTTTGTCTGATCGCTCCTGTCCGAGAAGTGAGTCGTCCAGCAGTACATCTGGAATATGCTCAACTTCAAAGCCGAAGTACGGAGTTAGTATCTCGTCTGTCATGCTATGCCTTAATGCAATCTACTAATGTATTTAAGCAACACACAGTTGACTGCTGGTGTACTGCCTCGCGAGCACTATGACTGTCAGGGTGCTGTTTTTTGGGGGGGTACATCGATGCACTCAAAGTGTAGTGATAGATTGTTGATTACAAGGCCATACAACGATGCGACCTCGCGCAGGGTGGTATCTACTCTGTCTGTGTACGTATCTATTAACTGCGTTAAGTGGAGTGATAATCGTGATAATGGGAACCAGTGATAGCGAAGGAGTTCATGAGTTTCATCCGTCAGTTCCTCATATGGCCCATACAGTCCCCCTGCCACGAACGCACGAGCAATGTCCTTTGGATTGAACCCGAGTGGGTAGTGTTCACTCTTCGTTTTGGGCTCAGCACTTGGCGGTGAATGCTGCTGTCGGATTGAGGCGGTATAGCGTGCTTCCACATCGATGTATTGTCGGTCGCGCACTCCGAGCCTAGCGCCGATACTAATTTCTTCAGAGAAAGCGAGCGTGTAGAGCGTTTTATTTGTTTTGGTAGGCCATGTGAACCGGCGATGCGTGCCTGGTCCAAGTACTCTGAGAGGCGTACTTG
The DNA here is from genome assembly GCA_013112555.1 of Planctomycetota bacterium. GTDB lineage: Bacteria > Planctomycetota > Phycisphaerae > Phycisphaerales > UBA5793 > PNC21. The sequence goes on from JABFGK010000001.1 coordinate 600,777, forward strand.
CCTGGCAGAGGACCTTAAGCTGCTTCTCATCAACTACTTCAGTGAACCAAGGGATTCTCGCTAGAGGTGCCTTGCGGCGATGAGGATAGTCGCCGGCGAGCAGGGCCTGCGGTGCTTTCTGGCCGTGGTAGAATCCGGCAGTGACCACTGCCCATGATGGATCTCGAACGAGGGCGTGCTGGTCGATGCCGATCGCTTTCGAAACATATTGCTTTACGGGTACGGTCGTGGCGTCTTGTGTGCGGCCCGGATGCAATCCACACGCTTGTGACTGGCGATGCTCTTCCAGTCTGCTGAGGTATTCCAGCCGTCTAGATCGTGAGACCAGCAGTGCGTCGCGTGCATTGTCGAGAAGAAGCGTGATATCGGGATCAGTAGTCTCAGCGCGCTTTCGGTTGATAGCGTCTTCTATCTCTGTATCGTCTGCGAGTTCACTTATACCCAGGAGAGCAAAGTAATCGTATACTGAGCCGCCATGCGGGCAGTTCGGATGTGAGCCTGAGTCACTTGTGCTCATCGAGCCACCTCCAATCCAAGATCAGCCATTTCAGGAGGTTACGGGCCGGCTGAGATCTGCTGCGATCATTATAGTCGACCCGCTCTGTCAGAGTCCTGCTTGGTGACTGGGCAAATGGTAACGAGTGTATGCTGCTAGTAGAGATCCCTATGTTCTTTTGGCTATCGCACAGTTCCAAGGGTTTCCGGCCAGCACCCAACTCGCATGCAAGGGTATCATTCCTCGATGCCCAAACCCACGCCCGAACCTCGCCTCTGGAAGAACATCTCCTCCGCGCTCGAAGAGATGGAGAGTGGGGAACTGCGCGGACTGGTGCATGATCTGTACAAGCTGGCCCCGGAGAACCGTGCTTTTCTGGCGGCATGGATCGGTGACGAGAACGCGTCCGCCGAGCTGTTGGACGGGTACAAGGCGAAGATCACGGCCCAGTTCTTCACCCGTGGCAAGCCCCGGTTGCGCGGAGGCTGCGATCTGGCGCTGTGCCGACGGTTGATCAAGGGGTATCGTCGCGTCACCACCGCACCGGAGATGCTCGGCGGATTTGACATTCCCGGCACGATCGACCTGAGCCTGCACTACGTTGAGGTCGGCACGGACTATGTGAGCCAGATCGGATGGCATGAAGCGAAGCCATACGACAGTATGGGCAAAGTGGCGCATGAGCTCATGGATCTGTGCCGGGATACGAGCGGCCAGAAGTGGGCTGGCAAGTTCCTGCCGCGGATCAGAGCAGTCGCCGAGCTGGGCCGTGAGTTCGGGTACGGATTCGGCGATGATCTCTCCCAGTTGCAGGTGGTGTTCGAGGAGACCGCGGCAGCATTCGAACAGCGCCGCGCTAAGCGGTCATGGTGACTTACCCGTCGGAGCGTGGGCGGTATTGACCTGCCCCCCTGTCTCTCAGTCAGTCTGCGGATGCTGCCCATTCCTTGTAATGCATGCGACACATCGCACTTTCCCTGCGACAAATTCTCTCCTCCCGCAGATATTGACGTGTGCAACCAGCCCGTTGACAGGAGCGGTGACACGAGGAGGATACGTCGATGCAGGGACGCAGAAGCGCCACGGCCACGCTGCGGCGGAATACATCATGGTGCGCCGAGACCATGAGTGGAGGCCAGCGCCGTCAGGAACTCATCGAGATCATGGCCGCCGGCATTGAACGCGCCATTGCCGAGCGCACATTTCCGCCTTCCGGCGACGCCGGATTCTCGGCAGATTCTCCCGTTTACGCATGGTAATCGGCGTGCAAAAGGGACCCACCCCGGGAGGGTGATCTGGCCGCGAGCCATGGACCGGTCCCGTGAGCGGGCTCGAGAACTGGCATGCGACGCCGACCTGCGGCTCCGGCCGCCGAAGGACCCCTTCCTCAATCCGGGTCGGAACGGGTCAGTCACCACAAGTTCCATGGCGATTCGGCGTGACGAGCGCATAGGAGCACAGTGCGTAGGTTGACGAACAGACAGCGGGCAGTAAACTGCTCAGCCACTGATTCTCAAGTGATCTACACATACGATGGCCAAGAGGAACTCGACAATGACGAACGGCGACGGCAGCAGTGTATGCCTTCTTGAACTCGAGGTTGCTCTGATCAGCGGCCCCGTCACCCAGTCGTTCTTCGAGGAGAGTCCGGTGGTCACGCGAACCGTGCAGATTCGCAGTGATCAGACGCTCGAGCAGCTGCATCACGTCATTTTCAAGGCATTCAACCGATCCGACGAGCACATGTATGAGTTTCAGGTAGGCGGCACACGCATGATGGACCCAAAGGCCCGGCGCTATGTTCTGCCCATGGCGATGGAAGATCAGGCGGGTGGTCGCAGGCCTGCCGGCACTGTGAAACGCACGACCATTGGATCCCTCGGTTTGGAGGTTGGCGAGCCGTTCGCCTACTGGTTTGACTTCGGAGACGATTGGTGGCATCAGGTCACCGTCATGGCGATTCACGAAGATATCCCTCGCGGCCGGTACCCGAAGGTAACGCAGAAGGTGGGGGCCAGTCCGCCGCAGTACATGGACTGGGACGATGAGGACGAATGAGATGAAGAGGCAGACGATTGATGCGTCGTGTTGTCTAATCACCCATGGAGCGCAGCAGAGAGTTCGAAGAACAATGATATTCCGCTTGTCACAACGGTTGAACGCCAAGATCAAGGCAGGCCAGCTGCAGGCAGCCCCAGTGGATGAGAATACGTTCGCCGATTGGTCGGCCCGGCTGTTTACCGTGGATCGTGTGCAGTACATCCTCCTGAGCAATACGGTCTCGCTCTACTCGGTCGTGATGCATGGGCGTGGGGTCACCAGTGAGAGCCTGTTCATCAGCCGTGCATTCGAAAGCATCCGTGAGTTCATGACAGCCGATGACATGGGCTTCCTCTACACGAACTGCATTGCTTCGTCTACTGATTCGGTGCGCTTCGCGAAGGCGTTTGATCGCAGAGTGACAGGCTCAATGAACGAGTTGGAAGCAACAGCCAGGCTGTATCAGGAGGCCGGAGAGTTGACTCCGTTTGATGTAGGATTCAAGCTCAACGAGACATTGCTCTCGGCGATCGGAACTCTGGAAACCCACGGCTATGCGACGCCACGCGAAGCGTTCATGCGGCTGCGAACATCAACTCAGTGACCGCGTCATAGCGTGTAGTCGTGATGAGGATACGGGACGCTTTGCAGCACCCTCTCCATCACCCTCCCCTCCCAATCCCTGCCAGTCAGATCGTCCGGATACAGGAATAGGGCCGGGATGCCGTTGTCCCGGTACGCTGACTCCTTGATTCGAATGCTTCGCATGTAGTCCGGCACGTCAGGCATGCCCGCGTACTCGATGACCATGCTGTTGTACTCCGGCAATGTGAAATCTGGTTTCCAGCAGCGGTAGGTGCCGTTGACCAGGAGGATCCTCGGTTGCTCGTGGTAGAAGGGGATGCTGTAACGGTCGAGCAGGCGTCCGATCTGGGCTTCGCCGCGTGATCGGTATGGTGGTTCATCCGGGCCAAGGCGGTCTTCCAAACGAGGTGCGCCGACCATCACGCACGGCTCACCTCCTGTGCCTGGAGTGCGACCTTGCGAGCTGCTCTGGTGAGTTTCTCCTCGGTCCGCTCGATGATCTTGAGCAGGTGAGCATTGTGTTTCTGCAACCGTTCAGCCCGCTTGAGCAGATCTTCGACCTTCTGATACTCATACTGGCGTGCGGCTCGCTCAGCCTCGGCTGTGAGCAGCCGGATCCGTTTCTCGAACTCGGCAACTGAACGATCGAGCCGCTCAAGTCTCTGGTCAATGCCGACCATTTCGCGATATGCTGCACGGAGATCCTGGGATGCCCGTTTCCGTGCCGATGAAGGCAGTTGCTCACAGAGCGTTTTGGTTTCTTCCAGCTTGGCGACATGGCCCTTCCTGATTCGGTATGCCTTGGCTCGCAACTGTGCCAATCGGTCCGTGAGCCAGCCTTCGGCCGGCAGCAATCTGCGGATCTGGCGGACGAAGTCAACACGCTCTGTATCCGGAGGGTCACTCCTGCTCAGGAACTCTGATGACCGTCTCAGGATCTTCAGGTCACGCCAGAGCCTGCGACCGAGCCGTCTGTCTGTGTCAATCTCTTTGATGTCACTATACATTGATCGTTGCTCTGCACGAGCGGGTGTCTGCGCGACGGTGCGGTCTGGAATGGGCAAGCGGTGAGACCAGGAGTGCTCGGCAAACGTCTCTGGCGGGCAGTATCGATGATGATGAATGAGGAACGCGATGATCCCGAAGACCAGTGCCAGCAGGAACACGGAGCCCACGGTTTCTGCAGGGGCAGGCAGTCCCAGGCCGAGCACCCAGAGGATCAGCAGGCAGATAGCAAGCGCAATCGCCACTCCTGCAAATGATCCGCCTTGGTGCCGAATGGCCTGAAAGAGAACGAGCGCGAGCATGATGACGGCAAAGATGATTGCGACAGGTCCGAGGTCTCGTATTGAGTAGCCGTGCTGACTCTCCCACCAGACGAGCCCGGTTGAAAGAGCCAGGCCGAGTGCAATCGCCATGGCAGCAGCGGTCCGGCCTCGATCAAACCGCTTTCCGAGCACCGCATAGATCAGTGCAGTGAAGAAGGTGAATGCCAGCATGAAGTCTGGCAGCAGCGTGTGGAAGAGGCCTGCAAACAGGCCCCAGTCCGGGAACGTGAATCGGTTCATACGGTACCTGAAGAGGCCTGAATATATAAATGTTGCGCTGGGAAGCCTGGGTTCGGGACAGCTGAGGTGTGCATACATATCTATTCCAGCGTGCAAATACTGAATGCACTCGCCAGTGGTAACGAGGCTTTATATATGAGGCCTCGCCAATATAGTCCATGAGGTGATACTGAATGGAATCAAACGCACCGGAATGTCAATCCTGCGGCTCAAACCAACTGATCCGAAAGGGATTCCGGAAGACCAAGACACTGGGTAAACGCCAGATCTGGAGATGCAAGGCCTGTGGAAGGAAGTTCACTCCGGAGGATCAGAGCACGGGACCAAAACTGGCAGTGGCCGAGTCCACACCCTCCGCTACATGCGACCCCGCAATCATCGATGCACCACAATCGGGTGAGGGAGACAATGAACATCGTAGTAATGGCCTTTGAACTGGCTGCACTGGTACAGGAGTATGTGAATCGGGTTCGGCGATTCTACTACGAGGTCATGCTGTGGGATCGAGCGTGTCCGAAATGCGCAGGCAGAGTACTGAGGGCAGTAGGGGAGGGCCGGTGCCAGTGCTCGGAGTGTGGCCATGAGTTTGACCCAGTGATTGCATTCCAGACCTGCACGGAATGTGGCGGAAGTGTGCGGCTTCGTGTCTCGCGATACCGGTGCAGTGTCTGTGGAAGCGATGTCAGATCTCTGTTTCATTTCGATGCCCGGGTCTTTGACGCAACGTATTTCAGACAGAAGATGGCAGAGCACCGGGTCAGGAAGAAGCAGTACAGGACATGTGTGGCTAATGCAGAGCCGGTGCCGCGGTCCATGCCTGTCGGTGGCTTGCCGATCGACTTGGATTCCTCACCAGGCCTCGCGAATGCACTGGACGATCTGGTTGGCTGTGATATTCAGCAGGCAACGTTTCTGGCCGGCTGCTTCCCTCGCTTTGACCTGAGTCGCTATCAGAGCCATATCCAGGCCCAATTGGACCAGTTCGAAGTTTCCTTTGACGAGATACCTGTATTGGAACAAAACGCCAGATTGGACCGGATCTGGCGCTTCATAGCCATCATCTTCATGGCCCATGCCAGGCTGATCGATATCCAGCAGGATGGGCACATGATCACACTGGTGAATCTGCATGAAGCTCACTGAAAAGGACTTGGAGTTCCTGAGGCAGTTGCAACAGCTCATGCAGTCGCGGGACCTGGAAGTCCAGCTGAAGTGCGGCAAACCCAGCCACATGGTGCTTACCGGCACCTACGGCGGCAAGATCCACAAGACATTTCATGTGACACGACAGGGCGTCAGATGGCGGTTCCAGAGGATCTTCAACGACATGTACGTCTCAGCCTTCATGACCATCCTGACCATCGAGCGGACATTTGGAAGCGGGCTGCGAGAGCACGCGGTCAGGATCAGCAAGGAGCGATATGAACTGCGACATGAGATGGGGCTTGGGGGCAGGATACAGCATGCTTGCCACGGTGATTCAGATTGAAAGATGCCACTCCGTGCAGGATCTTATTCTCTCATGGCAAGATCCGTCATGTTCATGATCTGGTTGACATTGTTGAACTTCTGTTTCCCGGCAACATGAATCAGCAGCATGCGGCAGCCCGGATTCTGCTGGCGCTCAAAGGCCAGAGCGGTCTGGTCTCATCGTTGTCCCATCTGCAGGGGCAGTACGGTGTCTCAAGGCGCACACTGGAGCGAACACGAGCCAAACTGGCACGGCTCGGCCTGATCGAGCACCATACCTGGATGAACTCGAACTTCCCTGGTCAGTCTGGATGGAGACTCTCCACCAGATTCACTGCCTCGCTTCGCCAACTGGCGAACAAGGTCGATGAATGGAGGATGGACTCAAGCCCCGGGAGGAAGGAGAAGGATGAGCGGCTGGTGGGTCTGCTGGGCTGAATTGCCGGTTGTAGGACTTTTCAAAACACCAGGCATGTGCCCTTGCACACGATTCCGATTTCGATATTCTGGACATGTGTCGTCATGCCTGCGGGCAGGCGGCACAAACCAGATTGCCCGTGGTCGAGTTGTTCAGGCCACGGGCTGTTTTTCTGTCAGTCCAGATTGCAGAGCAATCCTACGATCGGGCATGCATCTTACCAGACAGGCCATTCAGCATTGATCCACGGCAGGAGGATCCGGTGGATTCAGTAGATCCGGCACAGCTCGACCCGGTTATTGCCTGTGCCAATGACATTCGTGTTCATCTTGAGGATCTGGCTCGTTCAAAGGCGGGCCAAGTGCATTTCCGACCTGCGGCATCAGGGGTGACAATGGTCGGCCTGTTGCCAGATCGGCCGCAACGAGGGAAGGGGGGTCTTTCGGCGGCCAGGTTGCAGGAATCGTTTGATGAGAAGTTACGCGGATACTGCGTTAACATTTCTCAAGGCCGTCCGACTCCTGAAAAACTGCTCCAGTCATTCCTGATCGCCGATGCCTATCGCAATCATCGTCACATGGCAGCATTTGCCTCCTCTACCGGGGGTCATGATTCCTTCAAAGATGTCCGGTTCATCACGGATGAGTTGTGCATCACTTCCGGTTCACTGAAGATGGTGTGTGATCTACTGGCCGTCCGACCACTGGAAAACGGCCACTGCCCGATGCTGATTGAGCTCAAGTCGGCCCGTCACATGAAGCGTCTTGTCGAACAGATCGACGGTTTTACCCAGATCTTGAATCAATGCCGAGACAAGTTTGAGGCCCTATATACTGCTGTGCTGGGTGAGGATATCACATTTGTCTGTGAGCCGGAGCGTTGGCTGGTTTGGCCTGGGAAGTGCGAGGGAGCCGACAGACGGGAAGCAGAGCTTCTGGAGCAGCGGATCGGCGTGATCCAGTATCAGCAGGACGATACAGCATCCTTCACATTTCATGTCGGTCGCTCTCCTAACCAGTTGAGCAAGACTTCCGGCCCTTCCGATCAACGCCATTCTCCTTCACAGTCCAAGGCAGCCGGCTCAGGGCGAGGCGATATGCCATTCGGGCCACAATCCTCTGGCGACCCTCCCTATACAGCCAGAATGCGGTTCCATCAGAGCTGGTACCGGCACACCGTGCTGGGAGTGCAGCCCGGGACCGGGCCTGGCTCAAAGAGCAAACGGGTGTATGGGAACATGCTCACGCGCGAAGCCGGCCAGAGTGGACTCAACTTCTTGGACGAAGGAATACATCAGCAGGCAAGACAGCGTCTACGTGATGAGAGCGGAGCCGTGGAGGAATACAGGCTGTTGCACAACATGCTGTCGAGTCAGCCCATGTGTTTCAATCTGTTTGGACTGATGATTGATGATTTGGATTTCGCGACGCGCGTCTTTCGACAGGTCATGCCACATGCGGTTGATGAGGTCACTGGCATTCGTATCGAGCATGCCCCTGAGCCACGAAATGAATACCTGTGTGACAGGTCAGCCTTTGATGCATACGTGGAGTTTGAGCACCTGGATCGGACTCGGGCATTCGTAGGCATCGAGACGAAACTCACTGAGCCGTTCAGCCAGAAGGCCTACGACATACCGTCCTACCGATATTGGACTGAGTTGCCGGATTCTCCATGGCCTGAAGAATCCTGGCCCAGCCTCTCTGCTGTTCAGTACAACCAACTGTGGCGCAATCATCTCCTGGCAATTGCCATGCGTGATCACAAGCAGTCTTCCTTCAGGCATGGGTATCACATGTTGATCGCACCGAGCGAGGATGAACAGTGCTGGTGTGCGGTTCGCCAGTATCAGAAGCTGCTGAAGAAGGGTGACGGGACCTTCCTAGCTGTGCCTCTGGATCGATTTATTTCGATGATCGATCATGTGGTCAGCAGCAAGAAGGAGCGTGCATGGTACTCGTCGTTCAGGAAACGCTACCTGGACCTCGATGCCAGTGGGGCGGATTGGCAGGCTTTGGAGGAGCAGCAAATCAGCCAGTAAATGAAGGATTTGCACGATTCTTGACGACAATCGATACTCCCATCACCTGTTCGGCGCGGGGGTCAATTGTAAAGGGAAACGCCCTCCGAAACTGATGTGTTCAATTTCCGAATGGGCCCATCCTTTGCAGCCCCTTTGGCCATGAATGGGGGGTGTCGCACACATAAGAGCCGTATTGACCAGGTTTTCGGTGCACGGCGATTTGCTGAGACGCGGGGCTCAGGCGTTTTAACAGCGAGGCCTATCCCGGGTCTCCCGGCGGAGGGTGGATTTGGGGGTGAAAGGGGGTGTCTCAGTTGACCCACGTCGCGACGACATTGGACTTCAAATCAAACTGAGCCGCCTGAAGCCAGACATCCTTGCCCCGCGCGTTCTTGGGGATCGGGAGTGTCCAACTGACCGAACCCTTCTCGTCCGTGTTCTTCGGGTTGCCCGCCTGTATGGGGCTATCGATATCAAGTGTGATATTCAGAGGGGGTACGTAGAACTCACCGAACCCGGTCAGACTGTACGCGAGGACAGTTCGCTGGGAGGGCTCTGCACCAGTGACGTCAAATTGCCCCTTCTGACCGCCGATCAAGGTTCCGACTGCAAGATCGAAGTCTGGTGAAGGAAGAGAGATCTCACCTCCGCTATAGGCCCCACATTGATATGTCATCAGCAGATTTCCTGCCTTGTCATACTGCTGATTCTCGTTGATCGATGTGTTGTTCAGCCAGAGCGTGTCGCCAGCCGGATCCCATGCCAAGGCAGCGAGCGCACTGTCAAAGCCGACAGAGAACTCAGATACAAGCTCCCCTGACATGTCCCACTGTCTGACTCGTCCGTCGCCCCACCCGCAGGTCCAGAGTGTCTGGTTGTTCCCGTCCCACGTAATACCATAAACGGGGTGATTCTCGTGGTCAGCTCGAAAGAGAAACCTCCCATTGGTGTAATCCTTGTCCCATACCCAAACCTCACCTTGGGTGGCAAAGTCGACAGTGTAGACATTTGTTCCATCGAAGCCGGCATCAAATACCATCTGGCCATTGTTGTCGAAGTGGTAGAGAGTTCCGGTTGGATTCCCAGCTAAATCGTACTCGGCTCCATCATCAAACCCATCAGCAAAGAAGCTGGCCTGCCGGATGAAGTCTCCATCCACATAGATGATCTGCTCGTGTCCACTGTCAGTTGCCCACTCAAAGTTGTACTGCTCGATGCCACCCTGCCATGCGCGCGTGAAGCCGTGATCTGTATTGTCGGTAGTGAAGTACACACTTGTCTGACCGGAAGTTGAGGTAGTTAGGGCAGCGCACACGCATACAGTCAGGTAGATTCGCATGACGATTCCCTCCTTCAAGGAAGCGGCCCATCGAATGTCAGCCCGCCCGGCGGCCCGGAAGTGGACCTCGGTTCATCATACAGACTGTGACCGCTTGTGACAATCCCTGCCACGCTGTGTCAGGCTCGATGGTGCCTGATCGCTGCCAATCAAGTGAGTTAGAATGAGCCAGCCAAAGCGCATTTGCCTGTCGGTAACCGGGAGTACTCATGAATACCGCCACTGAAACACCGTTGCCCCCCGACACAACGACGCTATCGGACGTGGGTGATCCTGTCCCCGCATCGACCACTGCTGGTTCCGGCCCGGACCGCTGGCGGGACGCCCTGCTCAAGCACAACTGGGATGTCTTCCGGGAGTTCGAAGTGCTCATCGCGCTGGCCAAATCTCGGGATCCGAGCGTGGCCCCTCAGGCGATGGAGATGCTGCGATCCATATGCAGGCACGGCCGAGCACGTGCCAGTCAGTGACACTGAGCTGTCCACGGCATGCGTGTGATATCGTTACCACACTCGGTACAAGCCGGACTCGACCCGATCGGGCATGCGCGTTTGGTTTCAATCCGCGCCCCCGTGATGGGGGCGATACTACTACGAGCACCAAAACGAGTGGGGTTTCATGTTTCAATCCGCGCCCCCGTGATGGGGGCGATGACTTGCCCGAATCTCATCGGCCACCCCAGGTTGGTTTCAATCCGCGCCCCCGTGATGGGGGCGATCAGTTGGCCTCGGGTACGGGCATATCTTGGCTACTTGTTTCAATCCGCGCCCCCGTGATGGGGGCGATATGCGTGGCGCTGGAAAGATTATGCTCAACCAGGTGTTTCAATCCGCGCCCCCGTGATGGGGGCGATCCGACCAACTCGGAGAGAGGCCGTACCACAACGGTTTCAATCCGCGCCCCCGTGATGGGGGCGATGCCAGCAGGTCACCATCAATCATCATTGACCGTAGTTTCAATCCGCGCCCCCGTGATGGGGGCGATGGCGATGTCGATGCACCTTCGCTTCGACTACAACGTTTCAATCCGCGCCCCCGTGATGGGGGCGATTCCGGTCAAGGTCAACGCCGGAGCCGTGGGGTATGTTTCAATCCGCGCCCCCGTGATGGGGGCGATCCCCTCCGAGTCATGTGGCAGATATGGAGTCATGGTTTCAATCCGCGCCCCCGTGATGGGGGCGATCACTACAGCGGCTATGGGTGGTGTGCCAGGAGATGTTTCAATCCGCGCCCCCGTGATGGGGGCGATGTCGGCCTGAGCGGATATCAACAACTTGGAATAGTTTCAATCCGCGCCCCCGTGATGGGGGCGATATCTTCTCTGCCTTGCGTCGCCTGCGCCCAAATGGGTTTCAATCCGCGCCCCCGTGATGGGGGCGATGGAGGGGCGCGTAAACGCTGACCCGTTCCGGTCCGTTTCAATCCGCGCCCCCGTGATGGGGGCGATCCAGGGTGGGGCCTGCTGCCATGAGGCACAGGTGGTTTCAATCCGCGCCCCCGTGATGGGGGCGATCCATGCACATATGGGGTTGGGGTGACATTACTCAGTTTCAATCCGCGCCCCCGTGATGGGGGCGATGCTGCCACACCGTTCGAGCCGGTGACGGCCCATTGTTTCAATCCGCGCCCCCGTGATGGGGGCGATTTCCCGACTGCTTGAGTCGTCCCGGCGTAATGGTTGTTTCAATCCGCGCCCCCGTGATGGGGGCGATCCGAACGGGCACGACCGTCATTGCAACTCGGTCGAAGTTTCAATCCGCGCCCCCGTGATGGGGGCGATTGGACAGGCCGGTGCAAATCCGGCCCCCCAGCATTGTTTCAATCCGCGCCCCCGTGATGGGGGCGATGGCGTGGCTGCCGGACAAGACCGACCAGGCCATCGTTTCAATCCGCGCCCCCGTGATGGGGGCGATCACGGTACTAGGCACTGCCACGACAACGGGCAGTATGTTTCAATCCGCGCCCCCGTGATGGGGGCGATCCGGCTGCGGGGGCGGGTGGACAGTTTGCGCGCGGTTTCAATCCGCGCCCCCGTGATGGGGGCGATGAGACGCCAACGCCGATGTGACACGGCTTGAAAAGTTTCAATCCGCGCCCCCGTGATGGGGGCGATGTCCCGAAGGCTGCCTCGACGCTCGCCTGTGAGTTGTTTCAATCCGCGCCCCCGTGATGGGGGCGATTGCCTCAGGTGCCCTGAGGTCAACCAGACACAGTAGTTTCAATCCGCGCCCCCGTGATGGGGGCGATTTGGCTCCAGGTGATGGGGGGCAGCGGTATGGTGGGTTTCAATCCGCGCCCCCGTGATGGGGGCGATGTGCGAGCAAGGCCGGGTGCTGATACTGGACAATGTTTCAATCCGCGCCCCCGTGATGGGGGCGATATCTGCCAGCAGCCATCTGATGACGGCCCCTATGTTTCAATCCGCGCCCCCGTGATGGGGGCGATCAAACCATACGGCCTCAGCGTTCCCGGGACGCGGTTTCAATCCGCGCCCCCGTGATGGGGGCGATGGTTGAGTGCGGACGCGGACAACGATTCATTCGTGGTTTCAATCCGCGCCCCCGTGATGGGGGCGATGGTAGCCAACACGCTGTCTGACGTAGTGTGCAAGGTTTCAATCCGCGCCCCCGTGATGGGGGCGATGATATGCACGCCCAGTTGGTTCAGTACCGAAGAAGTTTCAATCCGCGCCCCCGTGATGGGGGCGATAACTGGACGAGTCGGAGAAACTTGATAATGCACTGTTTCAATCCGCGCCCCCGTGATGCTCGACTCGTGGCTTCCAGTTCTTTCCTAGGAAGTAGAAGCGGAGGCTGTCCTCATTGGGCTCATAGATTGTCAGCAGCCGCTGTTTGAGACTAGCCCAATGGGCGGGGTCAACTTGGCACTCGAATACCGAGTTCTGTACGCGCTGGCCGTAGTCCAAGCAGGTTTTAGAGGTGTGACGCAGGCGACGCCGTCCTTCCTTCGTTTTCGTTGATACGTCATAACTGACGAGTACAAACATACGGACCCCCATTCAATGGACAGATTACTTCCAGATGAACGCCGGGTAGGCGTCAAGTTCGTTTCGCAGGTAGCGTGCCATCAGACGGGCCTGAAGGTGAACGATCAGGCCGACAGTGGTCTTCTCACGGAGAAACGGATGTGTTATCATCCGTTGCTTCCGTTCCTGATAGGTGGTGAGGACGGTCTTTCGAGTCCGATCGTCCATGCGTACTGCTCCGCTCTCAGTGGCTGTAAAACCGCGTGGGTGCACCTGCCGTCGATTGATCAGCGACAGCACCAGGCGATCGGCCAGAAACGACCGGAGTTCCTCCATCAGGTCGAGGGCCAGTCCCGGCCGGCCGGGCCGGTCACGGTGCAGGAATCCGACGGCAGGATCCAGGCCGGACGCCTCGCATGCAGCGCGGGTATCGTGAGTGAGTAGTGCATAGACAAACGAGAGCAGGGCATTGACGTTGTCAAGTGGCGGACGCCGACTCCGGCCATTGAACAGGAAGCCCTTCTCCGTTGTCGTGATCAGGTTCGAGAACACATCGAAGTATGAACGGGCCGCGTCGCCTTCCAGCCCGCGCAGCGATTCCAGATTTGGACAGTCAATGACATCATCGAGGCACGAACCGAGGCGAGCGGCAGTAGCCTGTAGCGTCGATCGGTGAGGCGAGTGCGGGTTGTCGCGAATCGCCCGAAGTACAACCGACCGGGAGTTGGCGATCTTGGCTGCAATCAATGATCGGGCAATGTCGGCGCTGCCGTCAGAATCGTCGGCTACTCGGTATTGTTGCCGCCGCAGCAGGACATTGCCAGGAGTGAATCCACTCACACGGGCCAGAAACCGCCCGTGTTCGGTCATGTAGGTGATAGCGACACCGGCCTCGGCACAGGCAGCCATGGCCGGCGGGGAACAACTGACCCGGCCAAAGCAGACGATTCCGCCCAGGTGGTGGATCGGAACACGAAGTCGCGTCTCCTGCTCAATGCGCACGGCGATCGCTTGACCATCCTTGGCGATGTATGCACCGTCGGTGGTTACGAACAGCGTGTTCAGGTGCTGCTTCATTGGTCGTCATCCTCAGAGGCGGGGCCTGATGCCGACGCAGCCAACGACCGTTGCAGATAGCGGGACGCAGAGCGGCCCGGTCCGGTCCCATCAGGCAGGCACAGGTTCAGCATGGAGCACTTGTTGCACTTCGGCGCGCGGGCTGTCCGGGGTGTAACGCCCGACGCGATCAGCGCGTGGAGTCTGCGTGCGGTGTCATCGGTGAGCGATCGCAGGGCTTCGTCAATTTTGACGGCCTTCCGCCGGCGTGTGCGGCCGTAAAACAGTGCCCCGTCAGTGACCGCGACATTCAACATCTCCTCCAGGCACAGTGCCTGGGCACAGAGTTGGACACGGTCGGCATCATGGGATTTGGGACGGCCCCGCTTGTATTCAACCGGGAATGGGCGCAGCCCGGAGGGCGCGATGTGTGTCGCTGGGCCATCCCGGGCACGCCGGTCACCACTGTCGGACAGGCTCGTGTCAGGATGGAACTCGACGACATCTGCAATGCCGCTCAATCCGAGTCTGAACGAACGGATGGCCAGGCCCCGGGCAATGCGAATGTCGCGTCTCACATCACGAGATGGATCATGCGCCTTTTCGTGCAGGTGTCGTCCTTCGACCGTATATCGGTTCTCTGCCCAAAGGCCTTCGATGTGAATGAGCGCACACTGCCGTTCACAAAACAGCAGATGCTGAAGGGCGGAGATTGGCAGGAGGTCTGATTCGGGGAACATGGGTCGGCTCTAGTCATGCTGAGCTGCGGGAACCGGTGGGGCGATCCATCTCTCCAAGGTCACACCTTTGGGCAGGTCTGAATCGTCTATCGTCAGTGTGAAGTCTTCGAATCCTCGGGGCGGTTGGCCGTGCCCGGTTGCGCGGTCGCGTACGTCACATGCAACGCGTGCGAAGAGTTGGTCGGAGCGGGCGCAGCCGAGGGGATTGTCATGTCGGAACGCGATGCAGCAGACGGGGTTCATCTGGCCCCGCGCTGCCGAGTGGTCGATCTCGAACATGTTGTTGAGTGCTTCCTTGAGCAGTTGGAGATCGTGTTCACCAAAGCCGGTGCCATGGCGGTCAGGGTCCGCCAAGTGAGGGCTGACATAGGCGTGGACACGGTACAGGCCATAGGGAACTGTGAACTTGCGGCCCATTGTTCGGTTGTCGCCCTGCTGCGCCTCGGCCTCACGTTCGGTGGTGACGGCGCAGCGCGTGATGGAGTGTTCGAGCGTGACGATGGTGTTGACACTTCGGGCCATGGAAAACTGGACCGGTCCACGGACCTGGCCGCAATTGACGTCGGTGCTCATCACAGCGCCGAAGCAGCGGATGTCGAAGAAATTGGCGCACATCCACGCAGTGAGCTGGCGGGCCTTCTGTTCGTCCTTGGGCATCTTGCGCTTCTCAGGTTTGAGATCAGCGGCCTGATAGGCGCGCTCGTGCTGCGCATTGAGGATGGCGCGTTCCTTGACATAGATGTCGTATGGCGGCTGCTCTCCGCGCTTGAGGCCGACGTAATTGCGGATCTTGCGTTTGAGGCAGACGTCGGTGACGAGTCCCTGGCCGGTTTCAGGATCGACCCGTGGGAGGTTTCCGGCATCAGGGTCGCCGTTCGGGTTGCCGTCCATGATCTCGAAGAAGTAGACGAGGTCGTAGCGGTTGGTGATCGGGTCGCCAATGGCTTCCTTGAGTGATGACATGGTATTCCTTTCGGTCAGGTGGTTGCTTCTTGTGGCTCGGGTTTGGTGGACGTGAAGAAGTCCTGCCGCTGGTGGTAGTATCCGAGGGCGAAGAGGCCCTGGTCCTCGACGGGCAGATGCGCGGGGAAGGTATCGATCTTGTCCATGATCTGGCCGATGTTCTTCTCTCGATTGATACGCCAACCGGATTCGAGTTTGCCCATGTGGTGCTGGTTAAGGCGGATGAGGCGCGGAAAGACCGCGGACGGTGTGGACGACGCCGATCCGAAGTAGCGGTCTTTGACAGTGGCTTTGATGCCGGGAAGTGCGTCCTCTTGTGCCTTTTCGAGTGCGGCGAAGAGTCGGCCAAGTTGGTATGCGGTGCTGGGATGGTCCTTGTTCAGTGACACGGGCAACTCCTTGTTCTGGCCCGCATGGCGGGCCTCTCGGATGAGACTAGCCTTGATGATTGCTGCTCGCCGGTGTGTTGCGGCGAGCCAGTCCTTTCGCTTTTCGCGGTCGGCGAAACCCTCGGCGCGGACACGCCTGAGCACGCCGGCTAACAACGAACGGGGATAGGGGCTGCCGACGAGGATGGCCCGCGCAATCTCGCCGGAAAGGACGGGCGATACCCTGTCGGCGTCCGGCCAGCCGCTCTTAGGTGGCGCGGTCTCCAGTACCATGCGTCGGATGGTCAGTGGTGGTCCTTGTACATCATCGCCGATGATCTCCAGGTCCTGGAGATGCTGGCCCAGACGCTCGGCAAACTGTCCAACGGAGCCGGCAAGCCAGAAACGGACTGACAGGCGCGAAGCGTTAGGCGACAGGCCGAGCACGTAGAATGGCTGATCGAGGTTGCCGAGGTCATCGCCGACAGTTCCGCGACGCAGGCGATTGAGGAATGCGCCGATTCGCTGCTTGGTTTCCTCGTCCTCAGCCGATTTGTCATCGAACGCCGCTCCGAAAAACGTCTCCATTGGCGTTGGCGCGTCAGACCACCAGACGACCGTGGCATCACCGATGCGGACGCCGCGGTCTGCCAGCAGACGGTTCAGAGCGTTGCAGTAACGAAACGCGTCCACTTCGCCGACAGGAGCGTTGTGGCTCTGTGTCAGGCCGTAGGATTCGAATGCATCCTGATTGAAAGACACGATCGTGGCACCGGAACTCTGTGCGCCGCTGACGCCCTTGATCTTCGGTTCGTGGATGCGGGCGATCGGTCCGACGGTCCCATCGATCAGCGACGGTGCGATGATGTCTGATATCGGCTGGCAGTGCCTGTTCTTCCAGTAATCGAGGATGGGTCTGGAGTCGTGCACGTAGCCGTTGGAGCCGACGAGGCGAAAGACGCCGAAGTGGCCGGTGATCTCTGCCAGGTCGGGATGAGATGTGACTCCAGCAGGGTCCCAGCGCCGTAGGAAGGCACACACGGCCCGGAAGCCACCGTCATCGATCTCCGACTCAAGTTCGAAGTGACGTGTGCGAAACTTTTCGAACGCCTCGGCAGTCCGCCCCGGATTTGGGTCATCAGGCTTGAAACCTAGGAGATACTGGGCATTGTCCCAGAGGAAGCACGGGTTTAATCCAGACCCAGTGGGCTTGGCCTGTCCGGGCACGAGGCATGCCCTCGGGGTCCTTTTCTTGCCGATTTCGATGCGCTCGTCCTGAATGGCGTGGAGTGAGCCATCGGCTTGAAGCACAACACAGAATGAAACCTTCTGTTCGCTGAACCCATACTGGGCTACGCCTTCCTGATCCGGGTCGTTGGCGATGCGCTCATAGTAATCTACGAGGGCGTTGAGGATCACGAGCGCACCTCCTCGCTGTGGAAGTCGGGAACGTCGATCACTCCGTCGCGCATCACAGCACGGAAGAAGCGCGGCGTCATTCCCTCGTCAAAGTGGATGTCGTGCAGCATGAAGCCCAAATCTCGGTTGCCCTCGGGCGTGCCGGCCAAGTTGGATTGTGGTGGGTCGTCCTCTACCAGCGCGAACTGAGCATCGAACTCCCTGCAGCCGAGATACGGTCGGTGGAAGCACTGGCCTCGTCGCGCCCGGCGGGTGAACTGGTCGAGGTGTTTGCCGATCGGTTCGGTCTCATCGAGTAGATCGATGCGGGCGTCGATCAGGTAGGCGACGTCGCGGAGTATCATCGCTGCCCGTTGCTGGCGATCTTCTTCGATCACCAGCCTCAGGCGGCCTTCGCCCGACCGCATGGCCGACGCAACGGTGCCCGCAGGGATTCGGGACCCGACTTCGTTCCGCCGGAGATTCATGAACTTGATCGGCCGGAGTACGTGGATGCGATCGACGACCCACCGGATTTGCGGCTTCCAGTAGATCGCTTCGAGGATGCCCCTCGCGGCAGACGGCGTCATCACATCGTAACTGACGCGCTCAGCCTTCATCTCCGGCCGGGTGAAACAGGCCCAGTCCCCCCACACTTTGAGACAGGAGCCGAATGCCATATTGACCTCCTTTTCAACTTGGGTGTTGTGTCATGTAATCAGGTCTTCCGGACTGCCTGACTGCGTGCCGTCGCCCAGTCCGGTCCAGTTGTCGTACATGCTTCGGCGGCACAGCACGAGCAGGCGGTTGTCCAGCCGGACACACGCGCCGGATTCGATCAGGTGCTTGGCAGCCCAATCGGACACGCTCACGGTGTAACGCTGTGCTCTTCGGAGCAAGTCCCGATCCAGCCTGGCCTCGATGCCCAGCAGCGCGTCGATGATCTTCCCGCCCGCATCATCGAACGGGACCACTACTGATTCCTGTGTCTGTTCGATGATCCGGTACCGATGGGCAGCCTGGCGGTAGTTGAAGATCAGCCTGGCCGGGTCCCGGAAGCAGTCAAGCACGTTGTTCTTGTCCCACCGGTCCTTGTGCCGCCAGAAGTGGAGCCTGAAGTAGGACTCGATCGCATCGTTCGAGAGTAGGTCACTGTATTTGGACAAGACCTCGCGCGTCGACTCGGCACCGCGTTTGATGTATGGCGGCGGTTTGACATCCGTCTCGAACACGACAACGCGACCGAAGTCAAGCCTCCCCCGGCGGTTGCACCGGCCGGCAGCTTGCACGATCGAGTCCAGACCTGCCATCGCCCGGAGGACGACGGGAAAATCGACGTCCACACCTGCCTCGATAACCGATGTACTTACGACGCGGCAGGATTCGCCGCGATCAAGGCGCTCGCGGATAGTTCGAACGACCTCCTGGCGATGGATAGGGCACATGGCGGCGCTCAGGTGCCAGCATCTGCCGTCGCCCAAACGATCGCGGAGCATGTTGAAGACTTGGGATGCATGACGGCGGGTGTTGAGCACGCACAGAACGCGATCCGTGTCAGCCAGGCGTTCGACCAGATCTGTGTCGTCGACCAGGCCCGTCTGCTCGACACGGACACGCTCTAGGTCGCGGGCCATGGCGGCCGGATCGGGGACAATCTCGTGCACGTGGTCGAGGCCGATGTCAAAACCGTCGCGTCGTATCAGCGCCGGTTGTGTGGCGCTGCACAGGACAACCGTGCAACCATAGTTTCGGCGCAGTTCGTCAATGGCAGCGAGCGTGGGCTTGAGCATCTCCACGGGTAGGGTCTGGGCCTCGTCAAGCACGATTGCGCTCCGGGCGATCCGATGCAGCTTGCGACCCCGTGATGTCTGGCACGCAAAGAGCGATTCGAGAAACTGAACATTGGTGGTCACGATGATCGGGGCATCCCAGTTCTCACACGCCAGGCGGGACCGCGTGTCTTCGTGGTCGGGATTGGTCGAGCTGTGGTGTTCGAGGACGATTCTGCCGTCGGAGTCGTTCAGAGCGTCACGAAAGACCTTGGCGTTTTGCTCGATAATGCTCGTAAACGGCAGGACATAGATGACGCGACGCAGGTTATGGCGGTCGGCGTGCCGGAGGGCGAATGCCAGTGATGACAGGGTCTTTCCACTGCCGGTCGGAGCGGTAATCGAGTAGAGGCCGGGTTCGTGCGCTGCGGACGCGATACATGCGTCATGCAATCCGGCGCGGCATCGATTGACACCGGGCGATGCGTCGAGCGGGAGTGCAGCAATCGCCTGATCCAGCCGGACAATCAGTTCCGTCGCGTGTAGCCTCTGGTCAGGCCGGTGCTGAGCCCGATCGGCTGCCATGAACCGCTCTGTGGCAAGAAAATCTGCGTCTACGAGGCATGAGAACAACATACGCCCAAAGAACGCGATTTGGAATGCCCGTTGTTGACGACTGCCGGCGAGATCGAGCGCGGGAGGCTCAGGACACGACTGATCGCGGATTGATGCAGGCGCACGCCTCAATGCGTCCTCGAAGTATGGTTCATATTTACCAAGGCGTGCATCCAGCCCACTGAGTCCCCCGTCTGGATCGATCGCATCGGGCAATCCTCCATGATGCCCCGCGATCGCGTATGCAATCAAGCGGCCGATCCCGGGAGGCAGGGCATTGACCGCGTGTTGCGCACCGACGGTGGAGTGGTCTACTCTTCCGGGAGCGTGCTCGTGGTCCGCGCGTTCGCTACATGCCTGTCGAAGATATGACTGGAATACCGCAGCGTACTTCCCGATGTCGTGCCACAGTCCCAGCAAGCGTCCCCACTGTTCAGCGTGAAACACGGATGCGAAGTGGGAGGCACCGTCAGGAGACTCCAAATCGTCCCCTGCGACGCTGCGAAGGTGGTCTACTAGTGGCTCCCATTCAGTTTCGGGTTGCTCTGCTTTCGAGTGTGCGTAGAACACTCATCCACCTCCGGGACTTCGTTCCTGATCGCGGTCATCTACATGGCTGCAAATCAGAATATGCTCAACCAACGGCCCTCCTATGTGCCCTTTCTGGCTACGTCAATCACACAGCGGCTACCTGCCCAAGTATATCCGATGGATGTGCTGATAGGAATGATGCTGGGCTGTGCTCAACCAAAACCTTTATAAACCCCACCACACCTCTATTCCCTGACAGACAACACTTCCGCACGGCAGACTCTCAGTTTCTGACTGATTGAAATGCGTGCCTGGGGATCATTCCCACGTGACAGTACCGCCTGCACCAGGACCGGTCATCGCGAAGCAGATCCTCGTCGAGAACCACGGATTGGCCACCGGCCAGCCGGAGATTGTGGTAGATCGACCGCTCTTTCTTGAAATGACCGACTTTTGCTCGCGAAAGCAACACGTTCATGTGCGTATTCGGGCTTGTGTCATCACCAGATCACCAGGATGTCAATACACCCCGTCTGACCCATCCGTAGCATGCTTCCATGAAGGGAGCATCGCATGCGGTATCACGGCCAATCTCGACAATCACTGTACATTCGCGGACTGCCACGCAAAGTCAGAGAGTACGGCATCCGGCCGAGTGTCAGTATCTCGGATGATCCAACGCTTGATGACTTGACGTTCAAACCACCCCGTCTGCCACATCCGGGACCGGTGCTGGGCAGCCCGATATTCCGTACGGAATACGACCCTGTGGTCGTTCATCACTGGCCTGACCCTGCCGCGTATGAACCATCGCCCAACTGGTTCGATGGCTTTCATGTGGCTCCTATGCCACAGCCCCGAGGACGGATCGAACATGTTCAGCACGAAGCACCAGAGCCAGTTCCGTCGTACAACGATTCGGTCCTCACAGCCGAGATGGCCCAGGAACTAATCAATCAGATGATGCAGGCTGCAGCCAATGCGCGGATTGGAATTGACCAGATGCCTGATCCAACCCCTTCATTGAACGCTGAGGCAGTGCCAGCACCCCAGCACATCACCGACGGACCAGCGGTACCCGTGGAATCACCGCCAGATCCATCTCCACCAGAGCCAACCATGTCACTCGATGACATTGTCGCAATGCATGACACATTTCTCGAAAGCCCAGACATCGCATACGACATGCCGTCACCCAATCCAGAGGATCCCATGCAACAGGCAGCCGATCTGCAACACATGCTCCTGATGAATCCGGAACTGCTCGCTGATCCGGGAATGATGCCGGGATACTGGCCGGGACCGCTCGCACCCATGTAGAGCCGTAATCCAACCCGGATACTCACAACAGCGCCCTTCACGTCGGAGGGCGTTTTTTCATGCGCACACAGATTCACATATGAAAGGACAACCACCATGACGACAACTGCCAATCGACCACCCCGATTCTCGCCATTGCTGCGACGGATCCGCCACAAGCTCAGATCCATGTCACCGACTCGGAGTTTACTGTATGAACTGATGGGGTTCGGGCATTTCCAGCAAGTGGCCATGACACGGGACGGGCTCTTGATCGGCCAGCCACACCGCTGCTCGGGCTTCGATGCCTTCATTGGCTCACCAACGCCCACACAGATTGAGCGGACCGGTCGACTCTGGCTCGAACTCGATCCTGCTGAACGGCAGGCAGTACTCACTCGACTGGCAGAGCAGGGGATCTCGCCGGAGCGCGTCGGTATCTCGGTGGAAAGTGATCGCGTCAGATCACGAGACTGCTCGGGAAGCTGTTCTTGTCAGACCACCGGCAGATGTCTTCGGAGATGCTGCCATGGCTGACGAGGATAGAAAGAGAACTCCGTCACCGACTCCCATTCAAATGCAACGTCTGCTGCAGGAGGCCATCGACCGATGGCCCGAGTTCGAATCCGATGAGCAGGTCAACGGCGCTGACCTGGTTGACTGGTTCAGCCAATGGCGAGCACGAGTCAAAGAAATGCTCGCTTCCAAATGAAGAGGTCTCATCCCGCTGACTGGTGAGCGCTCAGTTCTGTAGTGCCAGGATAGTCATTCAGACCGTCCCATCACACCAGTCCCCTCACATTTACAACCAAACGACAACACAAGATCGAAAGGAGGCAATCCATGGATTGCTGCATGCCACCGGTGCGCGCTCCCCCAGGGAGAACTCGCATCATCATCTAAACACCGCATACGTATTGAATCAACGGTTCACAACCAATCACTGAAGGGAAATACTCCAATGAGAATCATGTTCATTAACAACAACGGATCCGGCTTTGCTGACTACATCGATGTGCAGGAGGGTCTGACTGTCATCGACCTGTTTGAGCGGCAGATGCCTGATTGCAAGCCGGAAGACTATCTGATCCGGGTCAATCGCCAGCCTGTGACACGTGACACCCAACTGGCTGAAGGCGACCGCGTTTCCATCACTCCAACCAAGATCGAGGGAGCGGGCTGCTGAACCGCCGGGTTCAGTTGATCTGTGCGAGGGGCGCCTGTGTTCTCATACGAACATGGGCGTCCCTTGCTTTTTCATCCACCACCCATACGAAAGGACACCATTTGCCATGAAACGAAAACCCTATGTGTTGGTGCAGGCTGCCATGGTGCTGCACGACCAGTATCTTGAACAGCACCGACAAACGCTACTCAGAAGTACGAGCGGTGCCGAGGCAAGTGCCGGCTCTTTGCTGACCCATGCGTACCGTCTGGATCGACTGCTTCGCACTGCCAGGTCGCGCGGAAACGTGCTTGCCATCCCACGACTGCAGCGCCGTTGTGTGTTTGCCCTGGACAGTGCCATCCATGCCCTGGACACGGTCCGGTCACATCTGAGGGAGTCGGTTCGACCTGCTCCAACCGTCCGGCAACTCTATGAGGAGCTGCTTGCGGCCCAGGATGAGCACGGGGAGGTCGAGTACGACACCGCAGACATGCGTATCTCGGTCACGACGGAACCAATCACGCTCGAAGGCATTTATCTGGGACCGTTCCGGATCGATCTGCTGATCGATGAGATCACGCGCAGTGAACCGATTCGCTGGTTCTACATTGAGGCCCTGGATCCGAACCCGGCGGCTGCCAACGAGGACATCACCCATCCCCATATCGATAGCGGCCGGCTCTGTGTGGGCGATGCGATGTATCCCATCAGCAACGCGCTACTCGATGGACGATTGAGTGATTTCTTCTCGATCGTGAAATGTGTTCTCACCACCTACAACCCGGATTCGCCCTACGTCAAGCTCGAGGACTGGGAGGGCGAGCCGTGTACGTCCTGTAGCTACGTGATGAACGAGGACTGCCGTCACTGGTGCGAGGCTTGTGAGGGGGATTTCTGCGACGAATGCATCAGCTCCTGCGCGAGTTGCTCGAACTCGTATTGCTGCGGGTGCCTGGACACCTGTCCCAGTTGTGAGGAGCCGGTCTGTGAAGGCTGTCTGCCCACCTGCGAAGGGTGTGGTGAGAAGTGCTGCTATTCGTGTATGGACGAAGGCCTGTGTCCTGAATGCCAACAGAAAGAAGAGGAATCCGATGACGACGAAAGCCAAGAAAGCGATGAAGCCACAAAAGAGCAACAAACCGGCGCACCGACCTGTGCAGCGTGATGAATCCGGGGAGTTGGCTCAGGTATTACGGTTCACACCTGCTGCCTGGGCCAAGCTGTACTGGTTCTGTCACCACGGTGAGACTGAGATCGGGGGATTCGGTATCACCAGCCCGAGTGATCCGTTGCTGGTGATTGACTTCGTGACAGTCAAACAGAAAACCACCTGTGTCAGTGTGATCTTTGACGATGTCGCAGTGGCCGACTTCTTCGAAGACCAGGTGGACCAGGGCCGTAAGCCTGGTGAGTTCTCCAGAATCTGGTGTCATACTCATCCGGGTAATTCGCCGTTTCCAAGCAGTACTGATGAAGAGACCTTTGCCCGGGTGTTCGGACATTGTGACTGGGCGGTCATGTTCATCCTGGCCTGCGGTGGCAAAACCTATGCGAGGCTGCGTTTCAACATCGGGCCAAGGGGTGAGATGCTGGTGCCGGTGCTGGTGGATTACTCCGTTGCCTTCGAAGGCTCGAATCACGAGGCCTGGAAAGCCGAGTATGACGCCAATGTCAAGCCTGATCCGACAGACCGGATGTGCTGGGGCCTGGTTGAGTCGGAGCTCGACCCGGAGTCTGAGGTCGAGCTCCTGGAGCAGTTGGAAGAACCTGAATGGGAACTGGACCTCGAGTACGAAAGCGAGGTGATCCCATGACAGAGAACAACATGAACAACAAACCGTCGTCGATTGACGACATGCCTGTGATCTTCAGTTACACACGGGCCCAGGCACTGGAGGACGGGGTCCTGGTCGATCTGACCGAATGGGCCAAAGAGACTGGGTTTGTGATCCCAGTAGCCTGCACAGCCGCTGTCTGGCACGAGTACATCACGCCGACCGACGAGACCCGGGAACTGGGTCAGTCGGAACGTGGCCGGGCCAATGACGTCCTGTGGATGCTGTATGTAGCCATTCGCAGGCACAGAGCCGGCAATGAGCCGTTGTTGTACCAAGTGATCTTCCTGCAAAAACCACGGAAGCAGGAGACGGTGACATTGAAGGCCATGTGTGGCCCCGGCGACCAAGGCGAACCGGTGCTCACTATCATGAAACCCAACGAGGATTGACAGAAAGGAGGTGATCCATGGACCGAGATCTCAGACAACGTGACATTGTTCCGCCGGACCGATTGGCAAAATGTAGAGCCACTGTCATTGGTGTCGGAGCAGTAGGGCGGCAGGTGGCGCTGCAACTGGCAGCCATCGGCGTTCCCTGGCTCCAGTTGATCGACTTCGACAGTGTGGAAGAGGTGAACCTGGCACCGCAGGGATTCCTGGAATCTGATCTGGAGCGACTCAAGGTGGAAGCCACCGGTGACATGTGCAGACAGGTCAATGGTCAGATTGAAGTCTACGAGACTCCCTCACGATTCCGCCGAAGCATGCAGATTAGGAACGTGGTGTTCAACTGCGTGGACTCGATCGAGATCCGGCGTCTGATCTGGGAATCAGTGAACGATCAGGTTGAGTTCTATGCAGACGGCCGAATGAGCGCCGAAGTTGTGCGAGTTCTGGTTGCGTCCGATGGGCCCAGCCGAGCTCACTATCCGAGCACACTGTTTGGCGCAAGCGAGGCGTATGCCGGATCGTGCACCGCCAAGAGCACGATCTTCACTGCCAATATCGCTGCCGGGCTCATGCTTGAGCAGTTCAGTCGCTGGTTACGAGGGTTGCCGGTAGATTCAGATCTTCAACTGAATCTCCTGTCATCCGAACTGACAGTCTCTGATTGAACCTTCCCCTTCTCCCCTATCTTTACTCGCGGCCGATACTTTCTGGCCGCGATTCTTCCCCGGTGCTAGCGAGAGCTCTGGACTTCTTTGGGCAGGTCTCGCATCTGAATCGAGCTGGCGGCTTAGAAACCAGAGATTCAACCCTGCGCTAAGTGCGCCGGGGCGCGCCACTTACGCACTAGGGCGCAAACTGCTGTCCAGATTGCACTTGCGCCTTCTCTGCTGTCGTGCTATATTGGAGGTTGGAAAGGACCTTTTAAAATGTCACTGAGCATTCGAAAACTCGTGGTCATCGTTCTGACCGTTGGAATCGTCATTCTCGCCAACCTGTGGGCTGTGACCCATTGGCTGGATCAGGCCGGCGTGATCGAGATCGCTCGGACAGCCCGTGAACATTTCCTGACCGGGACATCTGTGGCCGTGATCACTGCTCTCCTGATCCTGCTCGTGAATCCGCGGCGTGCCAGGTCGGGCGGCTCGTGCCCAGTTTGCAGCAGCTCCCTGCCTCGCGGGGCCAAGTACTGCCCGGAGTGTGGGGGGAGGGTGTGATGGGCTGGTACGCTTTGATAATCGGTGTTATCCGAAAGGGAGCGCAGATGCCATGATCAACGATGTACACCCCGTGTCCGTGGCTCACTGCTGACCTGATGACTGAGTACCAGCAGCCGGGTGGGCAGGTCAGTCGAAGAGGAGCAGAATGCCAGTGCCACGACGATCAATGTAGTCAACGATGATCTCGGTCACGGCGGGAAGATCAACAAAACCACCATGGCATTCTATTCTGCCTGATTTCATCCCTTTGGCAGCCTTCATCAGGAAGGACTTCATCTCGACCGCCGGCTCTTCATCGGGCGGAAGAAATGTCTCGTCGTATCTTCGCCGCCTCAGGATGTATGCGAGGCACAGGGCTGCATGACGATATCGGATCTTGGCTGCCTTCATATCATTGATCTGCTGGACCGCGATCTTGAAGCAATGGCCTATTAGGTTAAGGCAGAGATCCGAGTCGATATCCCTCGCGGCATCTGGCCGGTACATCAGCATTCGGCATAGAGCTCTCATCCAGTCACTTGGTCTGCTGGGTCTGCCAGACCGAAAGTTCTTCTCCATAGACTGCGCGAACAACGCAATATCTCCAGGATCACGGAGACAATTGCCGTAAGCAATGAGTAAGGCTTGCAACTCTTCCGAATCGGATTGTGCCAAGCGTCGGAGCTTGGCCTTGAGAATGTCCACGAGATTTGCTGTGCTAGCACTCGTATAGCCGAGTACACGGTAGACATCCGGCGGCAGGGCTCGCGCGGCAGTGAGTGCGAGTGACTCATCCAGCTTGTCCAGAAGGGATCGCGCCAACTGCTGCCCAGGGACTGCGGGTGCAAGCTGGCCGTCGCTATCGAATGCAGTCGCATGAACGGTACGCTTGGCATGTGCGAGCTCCTTATCCGATTCTCGTAGAGCGTCGCGCAGCGACGCCAGCGTCTTCTGTCCAATACGATTTCCACGCTCGAGCTGACGCAGGGCCTCATTGGCAATATCGCAGGTCCGTTTCTGTTGATAGCTGCCTAACCAGCACTCACGACTAGCAAGACGTTGCTCCAGACGAGGATTTGTCCGTGGCTCCTCATCCTCTACTTCCTTGCGGGTCTTTCCAGTGTCCACAGCTCGCTCCCATTGGAGGTATACGCGCTCTCCTCGCAATGCTGCACGATCTACAGGAATGACCTCTACTCTTGGGTTGCCCTGCGCTGCCACTATCTCAATTTTTAGACCGACCTCAACGTCGCTATCGAGGGCGGAACGGAAGTCTTTTGATACTTGGCGGACCGTTGGATATCCCTCCTGCCCGACCTTAAGAGTAAGGCGCCGCTCCTCGGCTTGAACCTTGAGCTTTAGGTCAGGCGGTTCGAATCTGCAGCGCCTTCCGCCCAGTACATATTTCTTCACCTGCTCAATTAGATTCAGCCAGTACGGCTCTCCCTGCCGCTGTACGAGCGTCTCTATCTCTGGCAGACTATCCAGGTAGGTGGGTTGTCCTGCGATGTGGCGGCTGAGGAAAGTTGCCGCACCCTCTGCGTGCAAAGCGCCAGCCACATCAGCCGGCCCTTCTCGCAATACTGGTCGGACTGCGGTGCCGACTCCTTCAGCAAGACCTGTGAGCAGTGATTCGATCAGTGGGGAAGATTCCTCGTTAGGTCGAGCAAACTCACCGGTCAGCACGATACCTCGTAGGAATTCGTGACTGACGAGCTTCCGTACCTCGTAGATCCACTCACGAACCGAAAAACCGTGTGGCAACGCAAGCTCTGGTCGTCGAAGAAGGCCGTTACCGCCGGTTGCGCCATGCCGTATCGATGCAAGCCTCCCAACTGGCTTCTGGCTGTGGCGTCCGGCCTGTTCAAAGTTGAGTTCAGGCGAAGCGTTCGGAGCTAGGCTTTCCGAGCGTTGTTCTCTGAAAGACAAATCCAGCTCTGCGAGATCGTCGCGGAGGAATGGTGTGCCCCACATCGTCCTCCACCCCTCTAACGAAGTGACACCCATTCCCACGGCCTGCTCGACTGCGAGAAGCCCCACTTCACGGAGGCTTCGAATTCGAGGGCGGCTTCGGGCTGGCAGCAGCCACGTACATTGCTGGTGCCGCTGAGGGACAATCTCTAGAACATCCGCTTCAAATACATCGAGTCCAAGGTGAACGCACAGGATTTGACCTATCGACTCTTCATGTCGCTGGGGGAGTGACCGGAGCTGGTCGCCGTATAGTGAGAGCCATTTCAGCGCTGCCGCGACGGGCCGCCAGAGGAGGAGCGGCGACACACCGCACAGTCGAAGATGTCGTAGTAATCTGTCCTGTCCGTCAAGATCGAGCGTATTAGGGATGACGAGTGCCGTGTTAGGTTTTAACCGTCCCATCGGTCCGATGCTTGCTGCAGCGATAGTTGCAAGGGCCTCGGCAGGATCACCAAGAACATCTCGCCTTTCCCGTCTTCTCGAATCTCTGGTTGGCAACCTCCACCGCCAGTGAGAGTCGGTCTGCTCAAGTAGCAGCCAAGCGACAGCTGCAGGCAATCTGGCGGACCCCTGTTTTGCGCTCACTTGAGCCTCTGGAGGCCATCTCATTCCGAGTCCTTGTGGATCGAGGTGATCAAACGATGCGGCTTCCATCCGCTCGCCACGGACCATCGGAAGCAATGCGGCTGGAGGGGTGGAAACGTAGCGACCGAGAGCGGCGCGACCGTCTTCAGAGACGGCGACATCCGCCGCGCCAATCGCAATGCCGTGGGCAGTCTCACGTGCGGTCGAGTTAGTCATGCACAAATCTCCGTGATCGGCTCCCTCACATTTCGAAGTGCTCTACTACGGCACCGAGATCGCATGACCGGGGCGTAGGAGGCATCGGCATCGCAACGCCTATGCACCGCCGGCCGCCGTTCGTGCGACTCTGCCAGATCTGCGGCTCTTCATTGCCACTTCCTATTCCGAGCAGCACCGCTATTGGCAGCTCGGGTCCGATCCCGATCCGGTCGAGGTGCCCTCCCGTCTCCATGGCAAGGTACTCGGCAGCTCTTGGGTCGTGGCCCCTCTCGTATAACTCCGCGAAAACCGCTCCTAGCTGCCTGCTTCCAGCACTTGAAGCATGCGCATCGACCTCGACTAGCATGAAGTCTGCAATCGATGAGATTGTCCCGGGGGGAAGTTCCAGAATACTGGCCGCGTTCGACAGTTCCTCTGAGCCGAGCAAATAGACAAGGCGGCCCCTACTGCCTGCGATCCACGGGCCGAGAGTGCTTTGCTCGTCTAGAAAGCTCCCGCGGTTGTGGTCTATCGTGAGGTAGAGCCGCTTGAGAATCGTGGGCTTGCTCTCAAGGGGGCTGAGGCACTCAGCCAGCGCCAGGCGGCAATGCTCAACGAAGATCCGTCGTCGCCATCGCCATGCTTCGTCGACGCCAGTCTGCTGACGACGGAGCCGCTCATACCAAAACCAGAGGGGGGCGTATCGCTCGTCAAACTGCAATACGTAGTTCGGTCGAGGGAAACCGACCGGTCGGGGAACATCGCCTATTTGCGTTGTAGTCAGCCATCGAATCAACCAACGACGGAACTTGCGGATGAGTCTCACACGTGGTGATTCACGCCTTTGGCCGTGCTCTCTGAGGTAGCCAGTGCACTCTCTCACAGCCCGTTCCAGAAAATCGCGAATCACGCGATTCTCGGGTGTATCGGTCGTTTCGATGCGTTGAACGGCGAGCACTTTCCGTTCCGGTCCTGCCTTCTCTAGAAGTGTCCTTCCCGGCCGCCTGATCAGCCACCTGATGCAGGCATCGTCCATCTGCTGAACGCGATCAAATCTGGACGCCTCCCGAACTCTCCTGAGTGCGCGGCGAGGGCGTTCACAGACGCTCTGAAGGAGCGGAGCGCACGTTTCGGCGATTCTCACAATGATCCTAAGTGGTCCCTCTTCGTCATCCGCCCGCCAATAGACCTTGCGCGCATAACGCCAGTCTGAACGCGTGAGCCCATTCAACCTTCGCGCTTGACTTATAGCTCCTCCGCTGGTCGGGAAGAGCAGTTCATTGCATCGCTCAATATGGAATGCGAGTAACCGCTCAACGTCGTCGGCTAACTCATTTGCGTCTGAACTCTTCTCTACATCCTCCGGGCTCGCCTTGTCCTTTCGGCGCGAGAGTGTTGACGTGGCCAAAGCGAGCTCAATATGCCGTAGCGGGCACCCATCATTGTCGTATAACTCAATGACTTCACGATCGGTCTTCAGCTCATCGCTTGCAAGGGCAGGGAGCTCGAATACCGCGTCACGCTCTGACACTGACCGCCTGGGAAGATCTGTCTGATTCCGTCGTAGCCGTGCTCGAGCGACGCTGTATGGCACCCAGAGCATGAGGCGTCCCGTCGGCCCACCCGCGACGCGAACCTCGGACGAGTTGTCGTTGGCTTCCTCATCATTCATGCGTCGTCCACTCGCTCGACTCCACTCCACGCAAACAGGTGGCCTGTAGAGGGACTCTGTGCTTGTTCGATCGCCAGCGCAAGGGGTTGGTCATCAAGGCTCCTAACGACTTCGGCAATGCCGTGGATGGCCTCGTCCACGCCGTCCTCGGATAAATCAAGGCCGCGTATCTTTGGCAATATTCTCTGTTCGACCTGATCCGCAAATGCTAGGCGACGACCTTCATCGCTCTGGTCTGGATATTGCCGAACGTACGCGAGCATCGCGTCGCGAGTGCGATAACCAAACGGCCTGCCCACGCGGGCGAGGGCTTCGTTGACCTGCAGGATCCAGACATTCAGATCGTCTGGCAACTCACGACGGAGTCCCTCTTCGATCCACTGCTCCCAAGTTGACCTCGCAAGGAACGTCTTTGCGCGGAGCTTCGAGGGATTAGCATTGTTGTCCTCGGGAGCATCCAGCCTGCTCGGGCGGCCGAAACGGAGAATGCCGGCGCGGTCGATGACTTTGTCCGAGAGGGTCATAGTCGACTCGTCCTCATTCATGGTTCCGACGAACATGACATTTCGATCGACAAATGTTCTTGGGGTTGTACCTTGAACTACATCGCCCACATCCAGCAACAGCGACGCTTTCGCTCGATCACCGAGGAACTTGTGGTCGATATCTCGTCTGGTTTCCAACCGGCTAAGAAACTCCGAAAAGTAGTACTCGACTCTCGCGAGGTTCATTTCGTCAAGAAGCACGAGTAACATCCTCGGATTGAGCGGGGTGAATTTGTCCTGCTCGGTCCAATCGGTGGTGTACGGATCAAACTGAATCAGTGCACGCATCAATTCCGTTGCCTTGTATCGGTTCTCCAGGTAATTGAAGAAGCCGGTAAGGTCTTGTGGCCCGTCCCATCGCGGCTGCACAGGAACGTTTAGAAAGTGAATGCCCATCGCCTCAGCGTATCGTCTTGGAAGAAGGCTCTTGCCAGTACCGCTGATTCCAGCTAGCACCAGTAGGGGTGTCTGATCCGCTACCTTCAGCGACGTGTGAAGTGCGCATATAACTCGCCGCGGGAACCGGAGTCGATGAGACTCCAGGTAATCCTCGACACGCTTGAGCATTTCATCTTCGTCCTCGCATTCGTTCGCAGGTGCGAGTTCCGAACCGTCAAACACAGGTTCTAGCAGCTCATTGAGCGCCTCGTCTGCCGTCGCGATGTGCTTGTCCCTGATTCTCGCTTCCGCACGCATTTCATCGAGCCAGCTCGACATGCTATCTACCTGCGTTTGGAGGGCTGAGCAACTCGACTTCAAGCTCGCTTCCTTCGTGTCATATTTCTCGATGTCCGAGGCGAGCGACTTCACCTTTGCCTGGAGATCCTTCCGCTCTTGCTTCATCTGGTTCAATCGGCCTTCAAGCTCAGCGCTCTCGCTTCTGGCGCGAGCCGCTTTCTCCTGCGCGCCACGCCGGCTCTCTTCAACTTTCTGCAGCGCCTTCTGGGTTTTCCGCAGATCGTCCTCCGTGGTTCTCAGCCGCTGAGCCGCTTGAACTATCTGTTGCGCGAGGTCGTTCTCCTTCTTCGTTGCATCCGCGATCTGTGACTGCCTCTGTTCGAGATCAAATTCTGCTTCCTTCTTCGAGCGAACTGTCACGTCCAGCTTTTCGCTCGCCTCCGCTAGCTTCCTGATTGTCTCTTCATACTCGACGCGGTGCTGTTCTAGCTGCGCTTGCTCAGCACGCATCTCCTCGACCTCCTGCCGGTGTTGATCGAGCCAGGCACGTTCCCTTTGCGCCTCGTCGAGTGTATCGCGGCCGGCGAACAACTCCTCCTGCAGGGCGTCTCGTTCTCGCTGGAGATCGGTGACCTTGTCCTGGAGATCCTCGTACCGTACGGCTAGTGGTAAACGTCTTCGGAGTCGTTCGTACTCACGGCACGCCATGTGCGACCACACATATGCGATCAGCGCAGCCAGCGGAAGCACCACGGTGGAGATTACGCCGACAAGATAGGGATAAAGCAGATTCGGCATGATCAACCTCCATCCTCGGTAGCTACATCATCGCCCGATGCTGGTGTCTCTGCTGCTTGCTTGGTATTCAAGATACTCTGCAAGGATTTTAGTAGCGATTGGAGGGTTCCTAGTCGTTGTTCCTCTGCTATCCGAAGGTCCGAGACTCTCGTCTGCAGGCTCTTTAGCTCCTCCTCACGGGCCGCTATGGTCGTCTGGAGATCGGTCAGACGATCGGCCGCCGGCTTGGCCAGAGCAGATTCGATCTGAAGCGATTTCAGGTTATCCTGTGCTGTCGATACCTGCTCATCAAGGGTGGCTAGCGATGCGCGGCGACCGGCAAGGCGGTCATTGATGTCATCTAGAGAGGCATGTAGGGTTTGGAGTCTATTTGAAGCAGTGTTGATTTCGGTGGTGAGCTTCGCTAGTGCGGTCTGCTCTTGCGAAATCGAGTCATTCAGCGAATCTCGCGTCCCCGAGAGACCGGCGATATCCTGCTGAATCCGTATCTGTTCGTTTCTCAACTGCTCGATCTGGTCCTTCAACTGGGTGACCATCTCCTTCGCTGTAGTGGATGACGCCTGGGACTGCGCGAGTTCCTTTCGGGCCTCATCGAGCTCAGTCCGGGAACTGTCACGATCTGTATTCAGCTTCGCAATCGCATCGGTGAGCTTGTCACGCTGCTGTTGGAGCGCTGTGATTTCTGCTTCAGCAACAATGATCGCATCTTGCCGGTGCTGGAGCCGCTCCACCTGCTCACTGAGCATCCCCGCCCTGGGTGAAAGGGTACGAATCTCCTCACGCTTCGCATCGACCATGGCCGTTACTTCATTCAGTGACTCCGTCTCCTTTGCAAGTGAGTTCAGAGTCGCGTCGAGATTTGCACGGGTTCCAGATAGCGAATCGACCGAGTTCTTGA
Organism: Planctomycetota bacterium; assembly: GCA_013112555.1. GTDB lineage: Bacteria > Planctomycetota > Phycisphaerae > Phycisphaerales > UBA5793 > PNC21. The sequence goes on from JABFGK010000001.1 coordinate 634,379, forward strand.
GGTTTGCCTCCTGTGCCTGGAGCGTCGCGATGCTCTCCAAGAGCGATTTCCGATTGTCCGTTGCTTGGTCGAGCTGACTCAGTGCGGCGTCACGCTCTTGTACGGCTTCTTCCCTGGCCGCACGAGATGCCGCTAGGGCATCCTGAGCCTGTTTGGACGCATCTCGGGAGAGTTGCTCAGCTCGTTTCGTTTCCGCCAGCTGTGTTTGCAAGGACTTCACATCACCTTCCGCCTGGGCACGCTCCGCCTTGAGACGGGCGAGAGCATCACTCGCCTCGACTGTTTCCGTGGTGATTCGTTGGTACTCCGTCTCTGCGGATGCTAGCCGACCTCGCAGTTGGGAGTAGGCGTCGATGCTTTGCAGGCCAATAAGTTGGCCTGCAATGCCTCCAATAAGCAACAGTACCAGGCACACAAGCCCGACCCAGAACAAGGCACCACGACTCATGGGACCACGGCGCTCATCGTGGTCAATCGAATCAGATGGTGGCAGGCTCACTCCGCTCCCCTGCATCGACGTTGGCGAAGGCCTGTTGAACTCGTTTGACGCATCCATCGAGGTTCTCCCTCAGTTCGTAAACCCAGAATCGCATCACTTGCCAATCGAGGGCCCGCAACACGGCGTCTCGATAGACATCATCAAGTCGTCGTTCACCTGTCACCGGGTCACGGTGGTAGGTCTCACCATCCACCTCAATGTCGAGCTTCATCTCTCCCTGAAGCAGAGCGATGTCAAGGAAATACCCGGCGGCCGGGTACTGCTGTTCGACGGGGAGCCCCCTCCGACGCAGCGCTTCGGCGAGCCGCGGCTCCCATACTGGACCGATCAGGTCCTGTCTAATAACACGATCTTTCGAAGCACTACCACGGCATCGGCGCAACAACTCAGTAATGAATGGTATGCTGCAGCTCGCAGCCCATCGCTCGTCTCCGATAACGTGCAGCACATTTCGCGCCCTGCTTACGGCGACATTGAACCGGTTCGGGCCATTCCTGAGGAAGTTAAGTGATCCCTCCGGCATGTCCACGCCTCCGACAAGACTGAACAGCATGAGATCCCGTTCATCCCCTTGGAATCCGTCAGCCGTGTGCACAATGAACCGCCAGTCACTCCGGACCGACTGCTCTATGCGCTGGTACACAAGATCACGCAGGCGATCGGCGTGAACCCGAAATGGTGTGACGACACCGATCGAACCGGGAAAACGTGCGTCCCGCAACTTCTCTAATTCCAGAATCACGGACTCCATATGGGCGGGGCAGTAGCATCCGTTCGCGGCGCGAATGATCTTACCTTCGACGTTCGTCCACCGGCAGCCAGTCCGACCGGCAACCGACGATCTTCCCAACAGTCGGCCGTCGCAGCTCGTCCGTACCCAGAGTGTCTTCCCATAGAAAGTGTCATTGCAGTAGGCGGCGATGTCTGGGTCACACCGATAGTGACTGCGCAGCTCTATTCTGCAGGCAGCGCGGCGAGTGCTCGCCACATCAAACAATGAATTGGCGGCGTAAGTGAGATCCTCAACTTCCATTCCATGCAGACTGAGTCGCCGCCGAACATTCATCTCCGCTTCATGGCCTATTTGCGTAACATGCGCGAGCTGCATCGGATCGCCTACGATCATGGCTCGCTGTGCTCGAAAGAGCACCGGGATCGCTGAGGGTATGTCGCATTGGCTCGCCTCGTCGATGATCGCAAGATTGAAAAGAGCCGGTGTCAAGGGAACTGCCTTCGAGATCGAGAGATTTGCCACCGCCCACAGTGGGAAGCTCTTGATGAACTCGGGCATGGCCCGCCGGAACGCTCGTGCCAGGTCCCTGACTAGCGGATCATCAGAGCTCAAGTCATTTCCGCGGTTATGCAGACCCGCCCTCAGCTTCGCCATTTCCTCGCGCCGTTCTGGAGAAAGATCGCCGCCAGCGGCCTCGGCGACCAGTTGAAGCGTCGAGGCCGCGCCAGCCCGTAACTCCTCGCCGCGACGTGATAGCTGCTCACGGATAGTCTCTATCGGCGTATCCGACCGGATCATTACTTCGGCATCCCGAGCGGATTGTTCAGCCATCACGAGTTCAGCGAGTACCTTCCACTCGACCAGGGCACTACGAAGCGCATCTGCGTCGCGGCCGCCCAGTGTCGCGTTTAGGACGGCATGGAGTGAGGAATCTGGGATCGTCGAGATGAGTCTTTTCGCCCATAACCGGATGATGGGCACCCCGACGGCGTCGACGATTCTGTGAACTGGGCGTGGAATTGAGCCAATCCAGTCGAGCCATCGTGCCAAGCGGTTCATGGGGAGCACAGGGAGTGCGGTGAGAGCAGTCTCCGTCAAGGACGCGATGGCCGGTCGCATACCGGTCCGCAGACGGTGCGATTCCCCATTCGCCTCGGCGAGTCGGTCCCGCAACTTCAGTAGGCGAAGGGCTCTCTCCTCGTCGGCAGCTTGTTCACCAAGCAACGTCTTCAGCCGCATCCGTTCAGAGTCTCGCTCGTTCAGGATCGCATCTCGCTGCGGCTTGCACAGCAGCTTCAACATCAGGACCTGCCACTCGAATCGCTTCGACTTCTCCTCGAACGGGTATACCGGTCGAAGGATGATCTGTTCCGGATCCACGAGCGCATTCAGCTTCGGCTCGACCGCTTCGAGCCCCTGATGATTTCGACTGGCGAATAGCCCGGTGGAGCCTGTCAGGGCTAAGTTCGCAAGAGCGGTCTGAACAACCGTGGATTTTCCGGTTCCCGGAGGGCCGGTGACAACCATAAGCGGCTCATGCATCGCTGCTTCCGCCGCGGTTCGCTGATCCTCGTTCATCAGCGTCAGCTCGACGATCTGCGGCGATGAGGAGTGATCATCGCTTGGCACGGTCGCCGGCTGAGGCGAATCGGCGGATGGATCGTGCGGAAACAGATTCGCTAGAGCCGTCCGGTCAAGATCCTCATCCGTGACCTTGTACGCCAGGCGGTGGAGTTCGCCATACAGTCGCTGGGCATACTTCAGCGACGGAACGGCCATGAGCAAGGTCCGGTTATAGATACCGTCCTCGCTCACGTTCTCCAGCGGCGGACTGCTCGGTCGTTGCGCGAGATTCGGGTACTCGCGCCACCGCGGCTTTGTCAAATCGAACAACTTGGACATCGTCTCGTCAATCGACGGCACGACCACGGGTCCGCTATCTTCGACATCGTCGTCGGTACCGGATGAAACGACTGGCAGCACGCCAAGCCCGTCGAGGACTTGACGCCGCCGGTCCCGCTGAGGAAACCGTCGCTTGAGCCAAAACTGATTAACTTCCGGTGGCAAGATCGCGGTGAGTCGAATGGCGCTTTGGGTAACCTCCGGCCATACCCGCACGAACAGGATCGGCGTCAGTATACGAGGCTTGGTTTCATCGCTGTTCAAGCCAGAGTGGTCGAAATTGAAGACGTCAATTCCGATGCCCAAGACAATTGCTGGAGCTCCACGGGCCGTTCGTTTGCTACTGGCAAGTTTCCTTGCCTCATCCAGGGCGAGAACAGAGGTAGTACGACAGGAACTGATCGCCTGCCAGTTCACTTCCGATTCAAGTGGTGCCCATTGCGAGCCCCGCCCATTTGAGTAGACTGAGATGTACGGCCGCTCGTCGAATCGGACGCACTCGGCGTAGTAGAGGCATAACCGACGAAACTGGTTCCATCGCGAGTTTGCCGGAATTTTGGGATGTGAGCCCCCTGCAGTACCTGGTGCGCAGGGGGGCAACGGAGCATTTGTAGGCTGTTTCGGCCGCGGATGGAGTGCTGCCCACTTACCTGCCTTCAGCTTGACCAGATTCTGCCGCTGGAGCGCGATAAGTTCCCGATTAACGCGTGAGCGAGTTATCTGCAGGGCGTACGCAAGCCATCGAGCCGCCCGGGGCCGACCATCTTCCTGGAGGAGCTTCAGTATTGCGCGTTGATCATCTTCTGACACTTCTGTCTTCCAAATTACTTGCTGCACGCCCAGTGCACTATTCGTTGATCATCATCCAAGCTGTGATCAGCAAGCAATCTATGAGTGAGGTATTGCCGCTGAAGTTCTGAGTACGAGGCACTGAAAGCAGTAGTCCGCCAGTAGGGTAGCATACTATCAGCCTATGGTATCGCTGACTCCTGGCAACTTTGACAGCCAAGGACATCGTGGAGGACCAGATCAGCTCTGGATAGCATTGGTGATGGGCATACACGACTCTGAGAGTGACATCTGCGACGCTGTGAACCTTGCCGGAGAAGTGAGGCACGAACTCAGGCAGTCGCAGGGAAACTACTGGGGAGGGTGAGAGATGCCATCGCTACTTGCTTGGGTTGATCATGACTCAGAGGCGAGGGACCGCACACTGCGGATTCTTGCGTTGTTCCAGGAACGAGAAAGCCGCGACGAGCTTGGCCTCGGCGGCGTGCGAGACAGCTTCGCCGATCAGCTCTTCCCCGGCACCAGCACAATCCAAACGCGGCTTCGGTACATGCTCATCGTTCCGTGGATTTACATGGGGCTGGAGGAAGAGCGTATTCCTGCCAGCGAGTTCGCCCAGCGGGCAGACACTGCGGAGCGGAATCTAATCGAACCACTGATGGCGTCGGATGACTTGGCTGGCGTTTTCGGTCGCACAGCTGGTAGACGCGTGAAGCGCCTGCCGAGTTCGGTCTACTGGGCTGGCCTTGGCACATGGGGAATTCGTACTGTGCCCTATTCGCAAGACGAGTACCACAGGCGAATCGGCGAGGTCTATCGGGCACGTGATGCCGCCGAGCAAAAGGCTGGTGAAAGAACACGACGAGGGGATGACCGCGAGGTCACTGAATTGGCTGGACAGACCTGGCACCCTCGCATCCCTGGACCCCCGGAGGGCTTTCCGGACGAGATCGATTTCGCACTGACCAGGGAAGAGGCCAGTTTCCTGCTGGATCGAATTCACTTCAGTCACCCCGACAGCCTCTTGTCGCATCTGGCGCGCAACTGCGAGCCGGCCGATGTCGAGGCTCCTTGGCTGCATCCGGATTACGCTGGCTTCAGTCCTGCCCAGGAAGAACTGCTGCACCATGCACGCCTGTTTTCAGAGGTGATGCACGGGGCCTCTCTGGTCTACAACATCTTGCTGGCCGAGCTTCGCAACTGGGCGGATCGCATTGATGAGCACCGGCAGGCGTTTGAGGAATGGCACCAAGGCCTTGCGCATAAAGAAGTTGCGGACTGGGACCTTGCCAGGCTCTGGTCGCTGACGATGGATCACGGTCACACCATCACGGCCAGGACTCGCGCGTTCGTCGAGAGTTGGGCACGAATGTTCAAGGACGGTTCACTCGACTTAGCCGACGACGAATCCGCAAGGCGGACCATTCAAGTGCGGGAAACCAGTCTCAAGCGCGCACGTTCGCGATTCCGCAACCAGCGGGCACTTGACCAATGGGGAGGCCGGAGTGGCGTGGGACGACTGCTCTATCGGTGGCCAAACGTCAGCATTCTCCTCGAAGACTTGTACCGGGGCCTGAACGAGGAGGATGGCAATGCTTAACCCCAACGTGCGCAGCATCTACACGTCGGCTTTGACCCCGCCGCCGGGGCACACCTTCGCCGAGGCCATCGCCACGACGTTCTCCATGGACCCGAGCCTGCTCCTTCAGGCACCGGTTCACCTGGCACTGATGGCAGGAGACGGCAAGGCCGCACAGAGAGATGCGATGTACGCGATGGAAGCGATTCGGCGGCATTCGGACAAGATCACCGCCTACGTTCAACGGGGCAGGATTTCGGTCCCGAGCCATGCGACCACCTTGTTCAGCCTGCTGGAACCGATGACCGTGGAGGTTACCTCGCCCAACGGCGGGGTCTTCCACCCAAAGCTGTGGCTGATCCGGTTCACCCCGGTCGAGGGCGGTCGAAACCTGTTGCGACTGGTCATACTGTCCCGGAATCTCACTGCGGACAGATCGTGGGACTTGACGCTGCAGCTTGAAGGTGTCGTCGGGGGCCGTCCTCGTGGCGAGAACCGTCCCTTGGCGGAACTGATCCGAAGGCTTCCACACCTGGCAGTGGCGGCGGTCGGTGATGCACGCGCCTCGCAGGCTGAGCGTTTCGCTGAGGACGTCAGGAAGGTCGATTGGGAACTGCCAGCGGGATTCGACGAGTATGCCCCTCGGTTCTATGTGCCCGGGCTGGAGGGTTTCGGATGGAAACCCGAGCCGTCATTAAAGATGGCAGTGATTTCGCCTTTCTGCGGCGCAGCCGCCCTGAGGCGGCTTGCCAAGTCGTCCGACGAGCCCGTAGCACTGATCACAAGCGCAGAGACTCTGGCATCGCTTGATGGGGCTGTCGTCAACGTGTTCGGCCATGCGATGCACCTCGATCAGGCTGCAGAGACTGAAGATGGGGAGGACGCGCCGTCGGAGTCGGCCTCTGACATGACAGGACTGCACGCCAAGGCCTACATCTTCGAACGCCGCTACTACAAGGATTACACACACCTGGTCATGGGCTCCGCCAACGCAACCGACGCAGCCCTTCTTGCGGAGAACAACATCGAGTTGCTGGTCGAGATCGTTGGCAGAACGGATACCGTTGGCGGCGCACTGGAGCTCATTGGCGAAGACGGCCTCGGGGAGTATTTGGTTCCCTTCACGCCCGGCGAGGAGCAGCCCGTCGACATGGAAAGACAGGCCGCTGAACGGTCGATGGAGGCGGCGCGTGATACGCTTGCTTCCGCCCAGTTCCAGGTGAAGTGCACGGCAGGAGAATCGGACGGTCAGAATCGTCTGGTTCTCTCGGGGATCATCCCGAAGCTTGATGGCATCATATCGACCAGAGCGTGGCCTATTACGGTTAGCGCCGATCATGCGGTCGTATTGCAGGAGGCGGCGCTAAACTCGGTTCTGTCCGAAGGCGTCGCGTCAGCATCGGTCACGGGACTGATTGCCTTCGAACTCCGGACCACGCATCCGGAGGTGGGCTGCCGCTTCGTCTTGAACTTGCCGATCGAAGGCGTGCCCGCCAATCGGGAGGCCGCGATCCTTCAGACAATCATCAATAACGAGGAAGGGTTCCTTCGATATCTGCTGCTCCTGCTTGGCGATGAATCTGGCCGTGGTGAGATCGGCGATGGTCCGGGGGGCACGTTCGCCAAGTGGCTGACGGCTCTGGGCGCAGGTGATGACATCCCACTTCTCGAAGAGCTCACCCGGACATTCTGCCGAACGCCGGATCGGCTGGCTGAGGTTCGCCGACTGATTCAGGACCTGGCCTCGACGGAGGGTGGCGAGCAGGTCGTTCCAGCTCGGTTCATGGAGTTGTGGGACGTGTTCGAGCAAGCACTGGAGGCACGTCATGGGTAATGCAAGCAACCCATCTCGTGCCGATCAGGCGCTGGCCGGCCTGAAGGACTTCCAGCGGCGTACCGTCAACTATGTCTTTGACCGGTTCTATGGCTCCGGCGGCACGAGCCGCTTCCTCGTGGCAGATGAAGTCGGATTGGGCAAGACGCTGGTCGCACGAGGGATCATTGCGAAGACCATCGAGCACTTGCAGGCGGAAGTCCCGGACAAGCGCATTGATGTTCTCTATGTCTGTTCGAACGCCGCCATTGCCAGCCAGAATATCAACCGTCTCAAAGTATCTGGGGCGGGCGATTTCGCTATTGCAACACGTTTGACATATCTGCCCAGGCAGGTCCATTCGCTTCGCAGCAACCCCGTGAACTTTCTTAGCCTGACCCCAGGCACGGCATTTGAACACGCTCGTAGCCGGGGTGGTCACGCTGAGGAGCGAGCCATCATCTATCGCATGCTCCATGGCATGCATTGGGCTCAAGGAAAGCGTCGCAAACGCCTTCGTCATGGTCTGCTGAACATGCTGCAGGCAACTACCCGGAGGCAGGACAGTTGGCGCAGCCGCTGCCGGAATATCGGAGCCGACGACATTGACCGCGACCTGGCGGTGTCGTTCCGACGCGCTGTAGCCGCGGACGGCACGCTGTACGAAAGGCTCAAAGAATGCTGCGAAGTGTTCCATCGGTATCGACCGACCGATCGGATTTCACGGTCAGAGAACGATGTGCGTCTCGAATTGATTGGGCAATTGCGCCGCACGCTTGCCGAGGTATGCCTCACCGCACTCGAACCAGACCTCGTGATTCTCGATGAGTTCCAGCGCTTCAAACATCTCCTGGATGGTGAGGATGACGCTGCCTTGCTGGCGCGTGCCCTGTTTGATCATCCAGAGGTGCGAGTTCTTCTGCTGTCAGCCACGCCGTACAAGATGTTCACGCTCGATGCGGAGATGGGTGATGAAGACCACTACCCTGATTTTGTACGCACGCTGAAGTTCCTCTACAACGACGACGAGACACTTGCCCGAGCCCAAGGCTTGATTGAGGTCCGTCGCAAGACCATGCAGGAACCAACGCCGGACCACCAATTGCTCCGATCGCAATCTGAGCAGCTCAGAAGGAAGCTGCTTGCGGTGATGTGTCGAACTGAACGAGTCGATACCACCCGGGATCGCAATGCCATGCTCGCCGAAAGGCCGATGGATACGCCCCTGCATCCGACAGACTTGCACCACGCGGCATTCGCCGATGCGGCAGCAAGGAGCGTGGGCGCAGGAGACATCACGGAGTACTGGAAGTCATCACCTTATCTCTTGAACTTTCTGAAGCACTACGATATCCGGCGGCGGCTCGACCGCATGGCGAGCAAGCCTCCGGATGACCTACTTGCGTGCATGCGGTCGCCAAACGGACATCTGCTGCGCAAGCAAACCATCGACGCCTACAAGCAGCTTGATCCGGGCAATGCTCGAATGCGCGCGCTCGTGGCGGATTCCATTGATCGCGGCCTCTGGCAATTGCTCTGGATGCCGGCATCGATGCCTTATTCGAGGCCCTCTGGCCCGTATGAGGGGATGAGCCAGGCAACGAAGGCGCTGGTGTTCTCCGCGTGGACTGCTGTCCCGGATGCGATTGCGGCAGTGTGTTCCTACGAAGCCGAGCGCCGCATGGTCGGGTCCCCCGACTTTCGACACAGCCAGCTCTACGACCGCATCAAGCCGTTGCTGCGGTTTGCCAGGGCCTCGGCTGATAACAGGCTCACTGGCATGCCGGTAATCGCCTGGATGATGCCATGCCCAAGATTGGCGAGGATGGTTGACCCACTTCGTATTGCGATTGACCAGGGCAAGGGCGAGCCGGTCGATTTGAGCGTTCTGCTCGCCAAGGCAACGGCTGTCTGTGGTGAACTGCTCAAGGCGCTGCCCGCCGGGAAAGAGGGAACTCGTCCTGACGAGAGGTGGTACTGGGCAGCACTGGCGCTCATCGAAGCCAAGCCTGCCATCAAGGCATGGTGTGAAAGTTACGACGGATGGCGCGCCGCAACGCCCGACTTCGAAACCGGCACGCGATTTCACGACCATGTCGACCACCTCGTCGAAGCAATGAAAGGAGAGCTGGAGCTGGGCCCCCGTCCCGCCGATCTGGCCGAAGTCATCGCCGAAATCGCGCTGGCGGCACCGGGCACATGCGCCTTACGTGCGCTGTCGCGCATCGCCCCAACGGTCGACTTGGACGGCCCCGTCATGTTGTCGTCCGCCGCGAAGATCGCCTCTGGCTTCAGATCGCTCTTCAACATGCCAGAAACCATCGCGATGCTCAGGGGGACGGGGGAAGAGTCATATTGGCGGCGCACACTGAAATACAATCTGGACGGCAACATCCAGGCGATGCTGGACGAGTCTGTCCACGTTCTTCCCGAATCCCTCGGCCTGCGGGGGCATGATGCCGATGAGGTCGTGAGTGAAGTGGCGTCGCATTTTCTGGCGTCGCTGTCGCTGCGGACGGCACAGATGCGAGTCGATGAACTCCGTGTCGCTGGTAGCGAGATTAAGGTCTCCGATTTCAGCACACGCACTCGCTTTGCCCTGCGATTTGCCGACATCCGTGACGACAACGACCAAGCTCTGGTTCGAGCCGACGCGGTCCGTGACACGTTCAACTCGCCATTCCGGCCATTTATCCTTGCTTCCACCTCCATTGGCCAGGAGGGCTTGGACTTCCACACGTGGTGCCATGCGGTGGTTCACTGGAACCTGCCATCGAATCCGGTTGACCTCGAACAGCGCGAAGGTCGCGTGCATCGCTACAAGTGCCACGCTGTCCGCAAAAATATTGCTGAACGATACGGTCTGCGATCTCTGTCGTCCTGGCATGAAGACGGCGACCCGTGGCAGCATATGTTCAGTTTGGCTGAGAATGATCGGCCCTCTGGTGTATCGGACTTGGTGCCGTATTGGGTCTTCGAGGAGGGGCAGGCCCGCGTGGAACGACGAGTTCCGCTGCTCCCGTTCAGCAGGGACAAAGCCCGCCTTAGCAGGTTGAAGCGTGGCCTGGCGCTCTACCGCGTGGTTTTTGGACAGCCCAGACAAGAGGACCTCCTCTCTCACCTCGAGCGCAACGCCAACCTGAACGATGGAGACGTCATGGACTGGCTCATCTCGTTGACGCCCCCCGCGGATGAAGATGGTGTCCACAAGGTCGAATACACCGTGGGAAGAGAGGTATTACAGCCACCTGAGTAGCAATCACGTCGGATCCCTGCGCATGTTGTACCGCAAGGCCATTCAACAAATCAGGAGACCGGTGGGTGGCACATCGGTACCCAGTCCTCGTCGGATCCATGGTAGATGATGACGAGCATCATTGTGGGTACGAGATGGCCCAACATCACAGAGCATCGTCTCAGTGAGATCCCGCCCCGCCCCGGGCAATTCGGGCCACGCTTGAGCTACAAACTCCAGTTGAAAGTCGTCAGAATTCCCGACCACCCCGCTGGGCACCCCGGTCGCTTCGTGATCTCGCGTAAAGCCTTGTTGTACAGTGCCTTGCGTAGACTCAACCTCTGACTGCAAACCCGTCAACGGGCCCTGGGTGGCATGGGAATAGCCTCGCGGTCAGAACCACGCTGCCTGAGCTTCCGGGGAATGCGCTGGATCGATAGACGGCTGCTGTCGCAAATACCTGCTGTATGGCACTTTAGGGAGCGTGCCCACTTCCCTCGCTATGAAGTGGGCGAGGGTCAATGTTCTCTGTCGGCGGAGTCAACACTTGGACGCCTACAGATGGGCCAGTTGAATGAGTAAACTGAGCAACGTGGATACGAGTGGCGATCAATCCAGTCCGCTTGTTTCTGGTCTGTACGACCATCTGTTGTCGCATGCGCTCGAGCACCAAGTCCAACAGTTATCGAGTCCGTACCGGGCGGTGATAGATGAAGTAGACCCGGATGACGCACACACGGCTATCGCTCAGTATCTGGAACACCTGTTGGCTTCATCGTTGTCCAACGTCCGTGGGCGTGAGAGCTCGGAGAGACGCCGGCGTCTCCTCGTTCAGATCATCGACGCGCTGTCAGAGGAACTCGGACCTGACGGGACAGAGCGATTGAGTCTGGCTGATCCACTCCGCCGGCTGCTTGCGATCCATACCAAGCCGAATAGCCCTGAACGACCGGACACACCGCTGGCCCGATCTGCCCTCTTGACCGGTACACGAATAGACCCCTCCCTGGCGTCGCAGCTCTGCAAGGAGATCGCCACAGCAGATCATGTCGATGTCCTTTGCTCATTCATCAGGTGGAGCGGCCTGCGGCTGCTTCTTGATGCGTTCAAGCAACTGACCAGTAGGCCAAGTCATGATGGCCCGCGGTTGCGCGTCATTTCAACAAGCTACATGGGCGCCACAGACCCCAAAGCCATTGAGACTCTACGCACCTTTCCGAATACTGAGGTCAAGGTGTCGTACGACACGGCTCGAACGCGCCTCCATGCCAAGGCATACGTGATCCACCGAGCTACCGGCTTCGGCAGTGCCTATATCGGATCTGCAAACATCTCGAAAGCGGCGTTGTCAGAGGGCTTGGAGTGGACGAGCAAGATCAGCCAGTACGAACTTCCGCATCTCTGGCAGAAGATCATTGCGACGTTTGAGACCTACTGGAACGATGAAGAGTTCGAGGCATTCGACGACAACTCATTTCCGCGGCTTCAGGATGCAATCCGACGTGAGCGTGAGCCTAGTTCGATCACTATCGGTGAGATGCCTACCTTCGATCTCCGACCATACCCATTCCAGGAGGAGATTCTCGATGCTCTCTCCGCCGAACGTGAAATCCAGAAAAAGCACCGTCATCTCGTCGTAGCGGCAACCGGTACTGGCAAGACCATGATCGCCGCCTTCGATTATCGTAGTTGGTCTGGTAACGGCCGCCCGTCGATCCTGTTCGTTGCTCATCGCGAGGAGATCCTCAGACAGGCGTTGGGCACGTATCGTGCGGTGCTGCGGGACCAGAATTTCGGTGATGTGCTTGTGGGTGGATCGGAACCTGAGCAGCATGATCACCTTTTCTGTTCAATACAGAGCTATAACAGCCGTAAACTCTGGCGTCGAAAACCTCAGCGATACGACTACGTGGTTGTCGACGAGTTCCATCACGCTGCGGCTCCCAGCTACCGCCGGCTTCTTGACCATGTCCGGCCACGAGTTCTGCTCGGACTGACAGCCACGCCGGAGCGGTCCGATGCCCTCGATGTTCTCCACTGGTTCGGAGGTGAGCCGAGCGCTGAAATCCGACTGCCAGATGCAATCAATCGTCGACTGCTATGCCCGTTCCAGTACTTCGGAGTCGCTGATTCCGTCGACCTTTCCGCTCTGAGGTGGCAGCGTGGTGGGTATCGCGTCGAGGATCTTGATAGTGTGTATACGGGAAATGATGTTCGTGCCGGCTTGGTGGTCGACAAACTTCGCGAGATCGTACTCGATCCGCTTGCCGCTCGCTGTCTGGGTTTCTGCGTCAGCGTGGCGCACGCCCAGTTCATGGCCCGCTTCTTCAATGAACACGGCATTCCGGCACTCACCCTCTCGGCCCACAGTCCAGAAATTGACCGTCGGTCGGCACGAGATCGCCTGATCCGTCGCGAGATAAACGTCATCTTTGTGGTGGATTTGTATAACGAAGGGATTGACATTCCCGAGGTAGACACCGTTCTTTTCCTCAGACCAACTGAGAGCCTGACGGTTTATCTTCAGCAACTCGGACGTGGCCTCCGACTGCACGATGACAAAGACTGTTTGACGGTATTGGACTTCATCGGCGCACAACGTCGCGAGTTCCGATTCGCACCGCGATTGCGTGCCATGAGCACAGAACCGACGGGCAAGCTCGATCGCGAAATCGAGAACGGGTTCCCACATCTTCCGGCTGGTTGTTCGATCCAGATGGAGCGTGTCGCGCAACAGCGTGTACTCGACAATGTGATACAATCGTTGCAGCTTCGACGTCCGCAAATGCTGAACGATCTGCGCGATCTCGCTCGGCACCTTGGGCGTGCGCCCGCGATTCGTGAGGCACTCGAGTATCTCGATACCACGCTGGACGAGCTGTTAAAGCGTGGCCTGTGGTCACGGCTCCTTGCCGACTCGGGTCAGGGTATCAGGATTGAAAGCCCCGATGAAGCCCAGCTGGCAAAGGGCATACGGCGGCTTGCCCACATTGATGATCCCCGTCAAATCGCGTTCCTCACCGACCACCTGGCAAATGCCCGTTCGATCGATCATCTCGATGCCATCGAGCTTCGTCGTCTGTCGATGTTTCATATCACGCTATGGGGTCGTGATGGTACTACGTTGTCACTGCATGACGCGGAGGCACGTTTACGCGACAACCCGACTGCGATTTCGGACCTCCGGACAATCTTCCAATACAGACTGACGCACACTCGAACCAGGATGACTGAACTCATCTCAGACCTGGCGGGTCCGCTGGCCATCCATGCCGCATACACGCGTGACGAAATCTTGGCCGGGCTCGGTCATTGGGAGATGAATCTGCGCCCTGATTTCAGGGAAGGCGTGCTGCACTTGCCCGAACGCAAGGTCGATGCCTTTTTCGTGACGCTGCACAAAACGGAGGAGGCATATTCACCTACCACGATGTACGAGGACTATGCGATAAGCGATCGTCTCTTCCATTGGCAGTCACAGAGCACGACGTCTGCGGAGTCGCCAACCGGCCAGCGATATATCCACCATCGCGCGCAGGGGTACACGCCGATCCTCTTCGTGCGCGAGCACAAGAGATTGCCTGGTGGGCTCGCATCGCCGTATGCATTTCTTGGACCCGCACAGTACGTGAGTCACGAGGGCAGTCGGCCGATGAGCATCGTGTGGCAACTTGAAACACCCATACCTGCCCGGCTCCTGACTCGCGTTGCCCGTGGTCAGACTGCGTAGATTGGCCGCGCCACCTCACGCTGCGGTATTCATCCATGTGCAAGCATGATCCAGATGGGTGAATCTGGGGCCCTGTCTGCACGTTTGGATGTCGCGACATCACCGCAAGCCTGTCGCTGGGCGTCATTTGCGGCCATGCTTCCTGGTTTTCACTTGCCCAACGACGAAACCGAAGCTCCATCTTTGGTTCGCAGCCCTAATATGAGCCTGGTGAGCAACGAGAGCCGATTGGTTCGTCATGAGCTCCGAAGTACGCCGGGCGGTACTGCGCTGTATGAGATTCTGGCTGTGCAAGCCAGTGAGACACAGTGATTGAAGCATCTCATGTATTCTGTGTTGCCACACACATGAATGGAGGCAGCCATGAGTACCAGAACTATCTCAAGGCAGGACTTATACGAATTGGTGTGGTCACAGCCGATGGTGCATATTGCTCGCGAATACGGGCTATCCGATGTTGGTCTTACCAAAATCTGTCGCAAATACGACATTCCCAGGCCACCTCGGGGCTACTGGGCGAAGAAGCATCATGGCGGCTGCCCTGATCAGATTCCTTTGCCGGATGTGGAAAGAGAAGCGCAAATACTCCTTCCTGAGAAATTGCCCGGCGATGCGGAGGGCTCCCTTGAAGACCAAGGCATTCAAGCGCCGCTTCAGGTCGAAGTCTTGAGCGACTTTCGCAAAGCGCATGACTTGGTGCGGCAGGCAAGGGATCGGCTCCACGGTGCCGAAGTAGATGACAACAAGATACTGGTGCCGCCGACCGGGACCGTACTGCGAGTCTCAGTCTCGAAGCCACTACTTCGACGAGCCCTGCTCATCTTGGATGCCGTAATCCGATCAGTAGAAGGCGCTGGTCACACCATTGCCTCAGGACCGTGGGCGACAATAGACGGAATCACCATCGGTTTCGAAATCTCGGAACAGGTGGAAACACACCGAAGAAGCATTGAGGAATGCGATCTCGCGGGTTCATATACGTTCTGTCATAGCCGGGTTGAGCAAACCCGAGCGCCAACAGGACGCCTTGCTCTGCGCATCATCTTCAACAGGCACTGGCGAACCGGCCTTCAGCAAGTGTGGCGAGACACGCAGAAACGACAGCTTGAGGAGCGGATCGGAGACTTTGTTGCAGGTATGATCCGGACTGCAAATCGGGTCAGGCATCAGCAAGAGCAGGAGCGTGTTGCAGCGGAACGTCGATGGCATGAAAACCGACGGCAGGCGGAGGAAGCACAAAGGCGAGCCGAGAAACAGAGAATACACAGAATCGAGCAAGCCCGAGTCGAACAGCTGATGCGCGATGCATCGGACTGGGATGCCGCCAGAAGACTGCGAGGATACATCAATGCAGTCCAGACGTATTGCGCTGGGAACCCACACGTAGAAACGAATCTGGACCTTGGCGATTGGGTTGAATGGGCAACCAGACAGGCAGATCGGCTGGATCCATCAAGACCTAGCCCCCCGTCAATCCTCGATGAAGATCTTGGTCCCGAATCACGATCACGCCAAGGCCACACAGGGTGGTGAGCGATGGACAATGCCCCCACTGGATCTACGCGAGCCGCCAGTCGTGAAGAGATCACACCGCTGATCGAAATGTGCAAAGCTGGCCAATTGTTTGAAGTGCAGCGGTGGGTGGCATCCGGCAAAACCGTGAATATGCCGCCTCCACCACCGAAGAGAAGGCGCCCGAAATCTCCGTTGGAATACGCTATAGCTCGTGGTTTCCACAGCCTAGTCCAAGTACTACTGGAAGCAGGGGCCATACAGGAGCCGGAAGGTGATGGCAGCCCGATGGAACAGGCGCTGGCCCTCCGGCGTTTTGACATCGTCCAGCTTCTCGTCGAGCACGGCTTCGACGCAGCAGCAATCGACATGGACTTGGTGTTTGACACTTGTGATCCACAGATCATGGAGTTCTTCATTGATCATGGAGCCGATATTCATGCACGCCATCCATTCGCACGGGCCCTGTGTAACAGAGTCAGGACAGCCCTGGGTGTCTACAAGAGGTACCGTTTGCGCGATGAATCAGTACAAGAGCAGGCGGACATTGCCCTTCGTCATCACTGTTTTGACGGCAACATGAAGTGGGTGTCGCTTCTGCTGTGGGCTGATGCTGACCCGCTATCTGAAGGCCCGAGCGGTCCAGCTGAGCCCCCATATGAAGATGAAGACGGCTGTCTTTCGGCCCTCGAACTTGCTGCACTTGGTGGGCATTTTGAGGTGTTCGAACTCAAACCAGTCCGGTCGCGCTTGAACGGTCCAGTGGCAGTCAAGATGCTAGGTGATCTGAACCGTGGCAAGGGAGTGGAGATCATGGAGCGCCTACTGGCACAGGGTATCGATCCGAATGACCCGGCCACCGGAGGTTGCTCTGCCATCTCGCGATGCATTGAGGCCATGACTTGTATATGGCTGGGCAGAGGAAGCGATATCCCACGCGTGAACTACAGCCCCAATACAAACAAAGTGGACACCGACACCACGCGGGACATGCTGAAGGCTATTCACTTGCTTGCGAAGCACGGCGGAAAGTGGAGACCGGCCGACAAGAGCGAGATCCAGTCTGCCAGGCGTTCTCTCCTACAGCTGACACCAGACTACACCGTTGAGTTCGTATGGATCATGTGGAAGTACGGCGGCTGTGACCGAGACTCGATACTCGAGTTGCTGCGCACGCCGAGTATTCGATCTCACACGCAAGAACATCGCGCTCGACTGAATGAGCTTCTCGGGGACTGGAAGGAGTGATTGTGGGGGGAAGAATTCAGAGCCTTGCACTATCCAGTAGTGAATTTTTTTTGCACTACAATTTTGCTCGATTCTGCACGACAAAGGGCAATTGTTCGTCCGATCAGCAATCGCTCATTCGGCCGTAACTATCTGTATTTAAAGCAGTTGCACGTGGTCTCTAAAGTCTCAAAGTCGTGGAAATTCAAATTGGAAGGCTGACGCTCTACCAATTGAGCTACGCTCGCGTATTTTGACTTGTCACAGGGGGCCAAGCCGACGGCCGATTATAGCGGGCCCTTGGACAGGGCAAGATGCCCGGGAATCGAAGTTCACCCTCGTGCCGCCGCGCCTGTCAACGGGCGGGTCTCACCCGTCAATCTCTGCGGGAGGGGAGCATTTGTCGCGGAGAAAACGCTTTGTTTCGTACTCATCACAAGGAATGGGCAGCGTCCGCAGACTGACTGAGACACAAGGGGGCATGTCGATTCCGGCCATGCTGCAACGAGCAAATCACCACGACCACCTGGCGCGTCGCTGCTCGAATGCTGCAGCAGTCTCCTCGAACACCATCTGCAACTGGGAGAGATCATCGCCGAACCCGTAGCTGACCCCACTGCCCAGCCCTGCAACTGCTCTGACACGCGGCAGGAACTTGCCGACCCACTTCTGCCCGCTCGTGTCGCGGCACAGGACCATAAGCTCCACCACTTCTATGAGCCGGGTAAATCCAATGCAGGGCGATGGAGCTGGCCGGCATGGACGCGGTTCCCGCACTCACTGGGACGGCCCGAGAACCGTTGCGCGGCGACGGAGGTTCTCTGCCTGCAGTCCGAATCCGCTGTCTGGAAACTGCTCGTGGAGGTCATCGTATAACTCGGCCATTCGGTCACAGGTATCCGCACGTGTATCTGATGAAAGTGTCGCTGACTCCAGCGCGTCAATCGCTTTCGACAGTGCCTCAACAGCCTCCGTCTGACGGTCGAGTAGAATAAGCGTATGTATGTACGTTTGCAGTGCCATGATGCTCACGCGATCGCTTGGGCCAAGGGTCTCCAGCAGGGCCGGCCATGCCTGCTGAAGAGGCTGCTGCGCTTCCTCGTAGCGCCCGAGTTGATACAAGAGTTCGCCGCAGTTGTACCTGAGCGTTGCAGTGTACCGGTGCGATGGGCCATGCACTCGTTCGTATCCCTCAAGTGCCTCGCGGAAGTAAGGCAGTGCCTGCTCAAATTGGCCGTCCTTGGCATACAGGAATCCGAGGTTGTTGGCCGTGGCAAGAGTATTCGTGTGATCCGGTCTCAGGATGCGCCGTTGGGCCGAGAGTGCCTCCTTAAGCAGACCCTCTGCTTCCTCGAATCGACCTTGGGCGCCTACATAGTTGGCCACCTGGACCATGCACTCATAGACCCGTGGATGGTCCGGCCCGTAGACGGCCCGGTATCCCTCCATGGCTTGTCGAAACCGTAACTCGCTGAGTGCACGCTCGCCATATGTCGTATTGCGTGCCAGTTGAAAGAGCACTTCCAGGGTGCGCGGATGATGAGACCCGAGCGCGTCCTGAAGTGACTCATGCGCTGACGCCAGCATGGCCTCGATTTCCTCGGTTTGGTCGGCGGTGTAGGGAAGAGAGGCCAACTCCGCCAATCCAGTGAGGGTCACGGGATGGTCCATCCCGAGATCCTTTCGCATGCGCTCCACAGCACTGATGAGAATGTCTTTGGCATCACTAAACATGCCCCGGTCGCCCATCACCGCGCCGAGACGAACACTTGCCATATGCCGATCGCGAACAGACACGGCTGGATTGCCCTCCATGAGACGGACAACTTGTCGACATAACTGCTCGGCCTCTTCAAACTCATCCTGATCTTGCAGGGACAGAGCGAGCCCGGTCATGGAAGCAAGCGTGTCGAGATGGCCGGCCCCTAGCGTTGCAGTTCGGCCGGCTACTGCTTTCCGGAAGAGCTCCTCGGCATCCACATACTCACCTAAGTCATGAGAGAGGCCTCCCGCGATATGAAGCGACGTCAGCGTGTCGTGGTGCCGTGGTCCCAGCACACGTTCCTGCATCTTCAGTACAGGTTCCAGTAAATGAACAGCGTCCTCTGACCGCCCCACATCACTGAGACAGCGTGCCAAGGCGCTGCTCGCCGCCAGCGTCAGGGGGTCGTGTTCACCCAACGTATTAACGTATGCCTGCACCGCCTTCTGTGTTGTATCAAGAGACTGCTGATAGTGGCCAATGGCACGATACGATTGTGCCAAATCGAGGCGCAGGGCCGCCCCGAGCAGAGGATCGCCCTGAAACTGCTGATCGAGGGCCCGCTCTGCTGCGAGCAATACATCACGTTCGAGCATGGCGGCGGCCACAGCCGTGGCGTCCATATAAGGAAACGCTCGTTCCATGCCCTCAAGCATGTCCTGAATTGATGATTCGTCATGTCCAGCCAACTGCAGTGATGCTCGGACTCGGGTGCGCATATCATCAATGATGGTGCGCCCCATCCGCGCCGGATCGATATTGAACAGCACGGATGACTGGAAGCGGGAGACGCGTTGAAGATCGCCCTCGCGCTGCTCGACCAGATGTCGCTGCCGTCGCTCCTTCACAGCCAGCGTCGTCGACACTATGGTTGCGCCAATGAGCGTGCCTGCCGTCAGCAGTCCCCAAAACACGCCGACGCGGTGCCGGCGTATCACTTTCTTCAGCCGGTATGGAACACTCGGACTGGCCGCCAGCACCGGCTCCCCGGCCAGGTGCCGGTGGATGTCACCGGCAATCTCACCAGGCGATGTGTACCGGCAATCCGGCTCCTTCTCGAGACAGCGCATCGTAATCCAGTCCAGATCTCCTCGTGCGGCACGCACCAGCGCCGCCGGCTTCGACTGTCTGGCAGATGAGATGTCTTGAATCGTCTCTGAGTCTGCTTCGGAGCGCGACCGACGTCCCTCAGCCATAGAGGCAAGGCGGGCGCTCGGTTTGGACGGCTCTCGCTCGTGCAGTAATTGGCGAACGCCCTCGATAGGGAGACCGCGAATCGTGCTTCTGCTGACTGGCAGGCTCCCGGTCAGCAATTCATAGAGAAGCACTCCCAGTGAGTATACATCGCTCCTGGTGTCGACGTCGATGGCGCCCAGCGTTGCCTGCTCCGGGCTCATGTATTCGGGCGTACCCAGCAGCAGCCCAGCCTCCGTTTGCAGCGTCTGATCGGTCAGACGGGTGTCCAGTGCCTTGGCAATGCCGAAGTCAATGATCCGTGGGACCGGGATCCCATCGCGGGCTTCAACCAGAATGTTGCCGGGCTTCAAATCCCGGTGGATGACGCCTTTTTGATGTGCATGTTGTACGGCATCACACATGCGGCAGAAGAGGGTCAGACGGTCCCGCAGCGACAGCCGATGTTCATCGCAGTAGGTCGTGATCGGTACGCCGTCAACGAGTTCCATCACAAAGAAGGGTAGCCCGCGATCGGTCGTGCCGGCGTCAAAGACTTTGGCAACAGAGGGATGGTCCATCAGGGCCAGCGCCTGTCGCTCTGCATTGAATCGAGCCAGGACCCGTGCAGAATCCATCCCCGGTTTGACAATCTTCACTGCCACCAGCCGCCGTATCGGTGTAATTTGCTCAGCCTGGTACACATTGCCGCAGCCACCCTCACCGATCATCTTTGTGATGACGTAGGAGCCGGACTGAGAGCCAATGCATTCCTCATGATCGGGAGAATTCAGGACCGCTCCTGTGCGTGGCAGTGGCGGAAACGCACCAGAACACTCGAGAAAATTGTTCTCCGAGGCTTCGTCTGAGTGCTCGAGCAGGGCCAGGACTTCGCACAGAATGACCTGATCATCGCCGCAGTGTCTGCGAACGAAATCCGCACGGTGCGCCAGGGGCTCATCCAGTGCTTCTCCGGCAATACGGTCGACATGAGCCCGCTGCTCAGGAGTCAGGAAGTTCGAGGCTTCGTGTGTCACCGATCTCGGCTCCGAGTGCTCGCTTCAACCAGCCGCGGGCCAGCGTCCAGTCTCGTCTGACCGTCCGTTCACTCACCCCGATCAGATCCGCGATCTGTGTGAACGTCCGGCCCCCATAGAAATGATGCAGCACCACGTCAAACCACCGGGGGTTGTAGTGCTCCAGTCCACTCATGGCCGCGTCAAGCATCAGCATGTCAATGGCGTTCTGAGGCGACGCCTCCTCTGAGGCGTGCTCACTAACTGCGTCAAGCGGGACCGGCGGTCTGCCGCCACCCCGTTTCTGGGATTTGGCGCGTCGCCACTCATCGCGGACAATTGTGCGCATCGCAAACGCGACGCTCCGATAGAACGTATATCTCGACTCCGGCACTGTTTTGGGCGGTGGCGGAAACCTTCTCTCCAGCACAAGATAGGCCTCGTGAGCCAAGGCCGTCGGCTGCAGGGCTCGATCAGTCCTGCGGTCACGTTGTATTCGAGCCGCGATCACCCGTAATTCGCCGTAAATGGCTTGAAAGAGAGCCTGCTGAGCATCAGCATCACCCTCTCGGGTGAGTTGAATCAAGTGAGTTATGTTCCTGGAATCATCGCTGAACATGCACAGTCAGAGTAGCATAATACCTGACTCTGCTCAAGCATAAACGCGTCGAACGCCACGAATTTTAAATTTCATGTCCGCTCACTGAGAAGACCAGACAGAGGGTCTTTATCGGAGGCAGTGAAATGGACCAAGATCACCTCCACAGTGAGCGCTGCAATGATGCACGCCATGCCACTTCGAATATGGACTGAGCACTCCCTTGCCAGCCTGATTCATCCTCATGGAAAGGACTGAAATGATGCATCTCAAAGCGCAGTCAGAAGCGGTGTATTACGTAGCACGCTTCCTCACCCGCCACAGAATCGCAGTCTCCCTAGCCATTGGGGCGGCACTCTGCCATTCGGTGTCGGCCTGGGGCAGTCCGCAGGATCCAACGGAAGTGACCTCCAGTCAGCCCTTGGAAATACCGTTACACGATGATGCAGGCGACCTGGTTATCGGCGACCTGGAAACGGGACAGATGTACGTTCTCCCGTCCTCCCCGCCTCCTTCCGGAGATGATGGCATCAGCTTCTATGGCATCCCGGGCTCAGGACCGATCGCCAATCCCGGCACTCCCTATCTGGCAGAAGACGACCTGTCACTCCTTCTTGCATTTGGTGAGAATGAACTGGTGGCTGACCCGACTGCCTGGCCATGGACCGCTCATGTCCGCATCAGCGTCACATTCCCAAACGGTGATACGGGGCAGGGGTCTGGGACACTGATCGACCCATATCATGTGATGACAGCGGGTCACATGCTGCATGACGATGCTCGTGGCGGGACGGTCACATCACTCACGGTCGTCCCGGCCTATGACCGTGGGATTCACCCGTTTGGTGAGGCAAAGGCCAGGCGCTTCCTCTCATGGAACGGCTGGTTAGAGGATGGGAACTCCAAGTATGATCTTGCTGTTGTCCGGTTGAATAGAGCCGTCGGAGGCGCGACCGGCTGGTATGGCTACGGATACAGTTCAGGCTGCTCCTTCTACAAAAACAATACCATGCACAATCCTTCATATCCAGGCGAATCGCCCTATGACGGATCCCAGATGTACTACCGGTATGGATTTGGCGACGGATGCCCCAACAAACATAAAGTGCGCTTCAACAACTACTTGTGGGGCGGGCAAAGCGGGAGCTCATGTTACTACCGCTCAGGCCCCGATCGATATGTGGTTGCAACAATGATAAACAGTACTTCACGCAAGTCATATGCAGTTCGTATGACCGGGTCCATGATGAACGATGTAACGGATTACATGGAGGCATACCGACCGAATGAACCGGATCTGGTGGCCGTCTGCAGTAAGGCCCCCAACTGGCATTATTCTCCCGGGGATACCATCAAGGGTTTCAACTATGTCATCTGCAACTACTCACAGATGGACTATGCACGCACGTGGACCACAGTCGGCATCTATGTATCAAGTGACAATCGGATAACGTCCTCTGACCTGCGCCTGAAGTCGCACCAACAGCACCTCGAGGTCCCAGCCATGACCTCGCGGCGGATGGTGCTAGACATCACACTCCCGGACGATTTGAGCAACGGCGACTGGTATCTTGGCGTGATCATCAACGTCGATGATGCTCGAAACAGCAACAATGACTCCTCGGGCGAAGACGCAGATCTGATTAAAGTTTTCTGAGCCTTGAGCCGCCACTCCCGCAACCAGTCAGGGGCCTGCTGCACCGCAGCACACCCCCGACACGATCAAGGGCCACGACGTTCAGACACATCACAACAATGGATTTCCAGAACACACAGACTGTGACACTTGATATGCCCTGCGATGCCAGAATCCGGCTCGTGCCATAGCAAGGGAGCATAACACTGGCTGGGCTGCTCCCTCTGCGTCGACACCCGCCAACTGAATCACAGATCATCACCCGCTCGCCCTCTGAACATGCGGCCTCCGGCCTGGGCGAGCGGTTTTTTTCGATACCCGTCACACTACTTTCAGATCTTCCGGTGCTTTTGTGTCCGGTGGCATGAAGTAGCTGCCAGAGGTACTCACGGAGAGTTGCCACCATGTGCATGCACTCCTGAGTACTCCAAGTGATGATCACGCTCACTGAGCCGAAACGAGTCGGGAGACGACCCATGAAGCGAAGTCACCTCATCCTCCCCCAGATTGCCGTCCTTACCCTTGTTGCCTGCACAGCATCAGCCCAAATGACATGGTGGGTCAATGACAATGCAGAAGGCGACCCCGGCCATGGGAGCTGCTGGGAGAGTGATCCTCTTGAGGACGGCTCAGAAGCCCATCCCTTTGATGCCATCCAGGAGGCGGTTGACGCTTCAAGCGCCGGCGACACCATCAAGGTGAAGAGGGGTACCTATAGCGGTGATTGTGGCAACAAGAACATCGTTGTGCCATGTCATGCGCTCACAATCGAATCCGTTGATGGGCCGGACCTCACGTTCATTGATGGGGGCCTGGACGGGAGGGCCTTCATCATCACGGGCGACGGCCCGGACGATCCGGTGATCAAGGGCTTTACCATCAGGTATTGCAAGACGGATGACTCAGGCGGGGCTGTGTACTGCTTGGAATGCGATCCACAGTTTATCAACTGCTACTTCACCACCAACTGGACGAAAGGCCATGGTGGTGCTGCAATGCTGGATCGCTCCGACGCTACATTTGAGTCCTGCTACTTCTGGGACAATCGGGGCCTTGGGGGTGTCTTCGACAGTGATGGCGGTGCCATCTTTGTGACCGACAATGAAGGTACGGCATCCGCCACGAACTGCGAGTTCGACCAGAATACAACCACGTCGGGAGGGGGAGCCGTCCACCTGAGTGACGCCGGCATGACATTTGTGCAATGTGACTTCAAGCGCAATGAGGCAAGCGGTGGCGGTGCCGTGAAGCAATCGGGCCGGACAAGCATGAGCGTGTTTGACGCCTGCGAGTTCGGCACAGCGCCTGGTGACTCCGCAAACAAAGCATCGGTCGGGGGCGCGCTCAATCTGCATTACGGCGGCACATGTGACATACGCAATGGAACTGTCTTCGCGGACAATCGAGCAACGACGTACGGCGGTGCTGTCTCTGTATCACAAACGGACTTGACCATCACAGACTCCTTCTTCGAGCGGTGTGCTGTTACATTGCCGAACGGGGCCGGTGGGGCGATCTACTGCTTCGGTGCGGACTTGGACATCGTCAATACGGCGTTCATCGAGAATACAGCGTCCATATCTGGAGGCCAGGGTGGAGGACTGTACATCGCTGATAATGTCCCGGACCACGAGGAATCCTCAGCCGTGATTGAGGCTTCGCTCTTCGATCAGAACGCATCAGCATTCGGAGGCGGTGGGATCTTCAGCAGCGGCGCCGATCTTACCATATCAACTACGATCTTTGATACAAACACGAGCAGCGGCGGAAGAGGCGGCGGCATCCGGCTGCGTGACGAGGCCGCGAGCACGATCTCCGGGAGCGATTTCCTCTTCAATACTGCTAAAACCGACGGCGGAGCCATCGCGAATACGAATCAGTCGTCGCTGATCATTAGCAACTCCGCATTTGCCAACAATGGCGCTACGAGTGGGGATGGCGGTGCGATCTACACAACGGGCGCATCAATGCTCTCACTCGATGTATGCACGTTTGACGTCAACACAAGCCTTGCAAACGGCGGCGCAGTCAGCAGCAGCGATGCAAGCCCACTTGATGTAGCGGATTCAGACTTTACGCTCAATACGGCCACCACGGGAAACGGCGGAGGACTCTACATCGAGGATGCCCCCGCTGAGGTGATGGTTAATGGATCCACCTTCACCGGAAACCAAGCACCACATACGGGAATCGCTCTGCAAGGCGGCGGAGGTGGCATTGCCACGCTGCGCGCCGACATCAGCGTCTCAGGCACCCACTTTCAGGATAATGGCAGCGGACTGGTGGGTGGGGGCATACTGTCAGACAGCGGGGAGACCACCGTTACCGATTGCATGTTTGGGGGAAACAACACCGTACTGCTGGGGGGTGGTCTGTTTTCATATGCCTGTCCGAGTGTCACAATCGAATCTTGTGTGTTTGATGGAAACAGCACATCGGACGGCGTCAATGACTTGGGTGGGGGAGCCTATGTGGAGGCCGGGCCGGTCACGGTCAATGCAAGTACATTTGTATCGAATGCTTCGACTCTTGGGGGAGGTTTGGCGACGTACCTGGGGTCTGCCTCGGTCACAAGCAGCGATTTTATCAGCAATGATGCATCCGGTGCCGGCGGCGGAAGTTGGCACCAGGCAGACCCGGTGGTGAACGTCGTTGACTATCAGTGGTGTCGGTTTTCAGACAACATTGCTTTGACCGGCGGGGGTGGAGCCGTATCTGTGAACCACTCTGATTCAACTTTCCACAACTGCGACTTCAGGAACAACTACGCCTTCGATAACGGTGGGGCCATTAGCTCGTGGAGTCTTACGGCCCAGACAGCCGAGGTGGCAAACTGTCTGTTTCATGAAAACACCGTCGACCTTCAGGGCGGCGCCGTTGCGATCAACTGCGATGGGGATCATCGTATTGTCAACTGCACGCTCAGCCGGAACAAGGCGCTCGGCATATCAGGCGTTGCCGGGGGCATCTGGACCGGCTTTGGCACGATGATGGCGGCAAACAACATATTCTGGGAAAACGAGGATTCCGCAGGCAATCACTTTGGGGCCCAAATCGATGGGAGCGGACTGTGGCTGATTGAGTACAGCTGCTTTACGGATCCTGCGTGCCCTGATCCTCTCTACACGAACATCTGTGCTGATCCGAAGTTCAGGAATGTCGGGGCAGTCGACTATAGGCTACTGCCGCTCTCACCCTGTGTTGACGCCGGCAACAACAACTTTGTACCCTACGACACCCTCGACCTTGATGCCAACGGACACACGCTGGATGAACTTACACCGCTTGACCTCATCCGAGCCCTTCGGTTCATTGACGTCACGATCAAGTCGGACAGCGGCACGGTTCATAGTGATCCGGCGTTCTCCAATCTGCCCATTGTCGACATTGGTGCGTACGAATCACTAGATCGGCCAAAGCAGTCAGGCCCGGGAAACAGGATTGATGCGGATGGCGCAGAGGGGATTCCCTGGTGATGTGGCTGCCTGACTTATGAAGCGACTGCGTCCAGCGATGATGCGGCAATCAGGACGGTCGTGTTAAGGAATACACTGGCATACCCGTCTGCCCTTTCTCGTGGATGTCGAGGAAGTAGGACGAGCGCTGTTCGTTCACCGTGAACGCATTGAACGCTGCTGTCGGCTTTGCCTTCTTGACTTCAACCTACTTCTTTGCCATCATTGCTAGTACTACAGTTGCGCTTATGATTGTGCCGATAAGGAGAGTATTGCAAGGTCATTCTGCTGGATGAAGAGGGCTGGACTTATGCAGCCATCGGCGACAAGCTCGACATGCGTGAGCAGACCGTTCTCAAGTGGCGAAAACGCTTCCTGACCGAACGTCTGGCGGGACTGAAAGATCGGCCGCGCCCGGGCGGCCCACGCACCATCAGTGATGAAAAGATCGCCGAGGTGGTGCGGAGGACATTAGAAGAGAAGCCGCCGGATGCGACCCACTGGAGCCTGCGTTCCATGGCCGCCGCCTCGGGCATCTCGCGCACTAAGGTGAACTCCATCTGGCGCGCCTTCAACCTGCAGCCGCACCGGACCGATACCTTCAAACTCTCGCGTGATCCGAACTATGTCGAGAAGGTGCGAGACATTGTCGGGTTATATATGAATCCGCCGGCCAATGCGATGGTGCTGTGCATCGATGAAAGGAGCCAGATACAGGCGCTGGACCGCAGCCAGCCTTTGCTGCCGATGCGGCCCGGCCACCCGGAGCGAGGAACCCACGATTACTACCGGCATGGCACGAGCAGCCTGTTTGCAGCGTTGATGGTACAGACGGGCGTGGTGATCGGCGAGTGTCACCGGCGTCACCGTCACCAGAAGTTTATTAAGTGCCTCAAGTGGATCGACCGAGTGATCTGCGAGACCGAGCAGGAGGACACGACGGTCCACCTGGTGCTGGACAACTATGCGACGCACAAGACGCCGGCTGTGCAGCGCTGGCTGGCGCGTCATCCGTGGTACGAGTTGCACTTCACGCCGACGAGCGCCAGCTGGCTGAACCAGGTGGAGCGGGTGTTCGCGGACCTGACGGAAAGGCAGTTACGACGCTGCGTGTTCCGCAGCGTGGCCGCCCTGGAGTCGGCGGCGTTGAACTATCTCGATGCACGCAACGAGAACGCCAAGCCCTTCGTCTGGACCGCCGACGCGGCAACCATCCTCGGCAAAACCACTCTGAAACATCTTGCGGTTAAGCAAAGGTCAGGACGCTAGATCGCTTGCGTATTCACTCGATCCTTCAACCACTTGCACAACCTCAAGCATCGCTCTGCGAATCGACGCCGGAAGATGCAACCACAGCGCAGCCAATTCCATCAACTCCTGCTCAGCACAATTGAGGCGAGCCGAGGTGACTGGAGAATCGACTGGAACGACACGCTCAGCTTGTTGTAACGTGATGTGGTGTAAATGGTTGCGCCAATATTTGGAGTGACTCGTAAGGAACAGGTCAAGGGCTCGAGTCCCTTTGGTGGCTTTGTCCGTTTTTTGGGGTGTTTCAGGGGAAAAACCGCTGCTTTCATGAGGATTATTGATGGTTGGCCGGTCAAACGGCAGGCTGTCTGATGTGCCAGTATCGGCCCGGTCCTGCCGGGTCTGGTACGGTGCGCGCTGCGCTGGTGTTGGTCAGCAGGCGCAGCCGTCACGTGCCGAGTTCATGGAAACAAATCGCTGGATCGGTTGCAGGCCATCGGCGCGGTCTGTTGGATCACAGGCTGAAGTCGTCACGGTCAGAATGATCATCAGGATGCGAATCGGGGGATCTATGGTCGGTTCGTATGCGACGCAGTGTCATCGCTGCCAGACGTCGCCCGACAAACTCCTCTTCGTCCACAATCTCGTGGGCACCGGCCAGTTCCAACTCCAAGCGTCGGCGGTGGTAGCGCAGACGGGCAATGACGACCGCTTCGGGAGCCAGATGCCGGCAGGCGTGTGCGATTGCGCGGGCGGCAGCGGGATCGGGCACGGTGACCGTGATGACGCTCGCCCGGGCGATCCCTGCATGCTGCAGGACGTCCTGGTGTGTGGCATCACCGATCAGTGTATGAAGGCCGAGTTGTTGGGCGGCGGCTGCTGTTCTGCGATTGAGTTCGATGACTGTGATGGCAGTCGTCTGCAGATGTGCAAGCGCTGTGGCGACCTCCTGCCCAGCTGGTCCGAAGCCAATGATAAAACACGATGAGGGCAACGGGCCCGGGTCGGGATCGCACGGTCCTTGTTCGCGGCGCGACAATCGGGGCCGGCACCACCGTTCGACGAGTCTGGCAACGTGGGGGGCACTGGTGACCAGGAATGGTGTGAGAAACAGGGTCAGAATCATCGAGGACACAGCCAGATGGAATGTATCGATGCTGATCAGTGGATGAGTACCCGTGCGGGCGATCTCTGCAAGCACAAAGGAGAACTCGCCGACCTGAGCCACTGCCAGACCGGTGGCGACCGCCATCCCGTGTGACACCCCCAGCCTGCGGAGGATGGCCCAGACCGCGGCGGCCTTGACGATGACAATCACCAACACAGCGACGACGACTGCGACCCAGTGATTGAGGATCCAGGCCGGGTTGCTGAGCATGCCGATTGTTGCAAAGAACAACGTGACGAGCACGGTGCGGAGTGATCCGACATCGGACCGAACCTGAGCCGCAAAGGGAGTGCCGCCCAGCAGGACGCCGGCGACAAAGGCACCCATCGCCGGTGACAGCGAAGCGGCGTGTGCGGCGTAGGCCGAGCCGAGTGCCAGCACGATGGCCAGGAGCACCGGGAACTCGCGGTTGCGCGACCATTGCTGCAGACTCAGCAGGTGCGGGACGATCAGGTTGAACAGAATGAGGAATCCTGCAACGAGCAGGCCCCCGAGCAGCACTGTTCGGCTGAGCATCCACACGGCCTCGGACAGGGTGCTTCCCCCGGCCAGGATGACGACCAGGATCATCATGGGGATGACGGCCACGTCCTGCAGCAGCAGGATGCCGAGTGCGTTTCGCCCGTAGACGCTGTCAATCGCGGCCCGTTCGGTTAGCAGCCTGAGTACGCAGGCGGTGCTGGACAAAGCAACGATCGCCCCCACAGCCAGGGACGCTTGCCACGAGAGGCCCGAGACAGCAGCGATCCCTGCGCCGATCGCCAGGGTGGTCACCACCTGGAGTGTTCCCCCAAGCAACGCGACGCGCCCGAGGAGCATGAGTCGTCGAAATGAGAACTCCAGGCCGATTGTAAACAGCAGCAATGCCACACCGAGTTCGGCGATCGCCCGTACATGGTCGATCTGATCGACGAATCCCAGGACATTCGGTCCGACCAGCGTGCCTGCAATCAGGTACCCCAGGATGGCGCTTTGCCGAAGTTGCTCAGCCAGCGTGCCGAGGATCAAGGCCGCCCCCAGAATGATCAGCACTTCGAATAGGATCTCCCAACTTACCATGCTGCAATGATAGCGCGGGAGTCATCCGGACTGTAACAGCCTCTTCCTGCCCATCGCGCACTGGGAGTTCGTGTCGTCGGAACCGTCGATGCGCAGCCGTCCGATCGCCGGCTCAAGTCAGACGAGATACGTTCCTTGTATCGAGCAGCGGTACGTTTGCGAACCCTTCGTCGGTTCGGCTCACAGCGAGCCAGATCGGTTCGTTCGACCTGGCCCCACTCATATCGCGAGCTGCCCATTGGCCGACGATCAGACCTTCATCCTCGTTTGCGCTGAGTCTCTCAGCCGAATGAACAGAGATCCATGGATCCGCCTTCACGTGCCACTGCGTCAACACCGACAGTGGCACGTGTGCGTCATGTAGATGGCAACGCGGGAACAGTATCAGTACGTCAGCGTGTCAACGACGGCGAAGGACGATGCACGCCAACGGGTGTCACTTCCTCTCTGCGATCCTGCTCAGCTGAATTCTCGGGGTCAGCAGCAGGGCATGTGAGGTGCCGTCACCGTTGACTGCTTCGACTGCGATCTGGCCTGCATCGTTGATCGCTCCGGGTCCGACATTGGTGGCGACCCAGGGTTCCGGCATGAGATCGTCAAGTTGGATCATGACGCCGTGTCGAGAGACAAATGGGACGTAGCCATCGCCGGTCGCATTGATCGACATGCCGACAATCACCCCGCGGTCATTGATCCCGTACGCGACGCTGCTGGCACTTCCCTCGAACGGGGTTCCATCGGCGAGCGTGCCCAATGTGAGGACGATCTCCCCGTTGTGCCAGATGACACCGCGTGTCTTACCGCCCAGATCCGGAAGGCGAGCAAAGCCTGCAATGTTCCCATTCTCGTGAATGTAATACGGAACATTCGCTTCCCCAAACGGAGGCAGTGGGGCAATCAGGCCGTCCTGCCAGACGACGCCGTATTGCTGAAGCGAGTTCGGATCATCGGTCGAAGTTCCGACGATCGTCCCGGCGTTGTTAATCCAACGTGCCGATGCCTGTTCACCGCCCAGCGTCGGCAATGCCGACATCACCCCATCATCCCAGATGAATGCCCGGGTGGAGAAGTTGTCAGCCAGTTTCGACCAGCCGACTGCCTGGTCGAGATCGTTGATGCCGTTTCCCTGTGAGTGATCACCGCCGAGCGTCCCGAGATTCGTCCGGTGGTTCCCGTTCCAGATGAACGCGCGCCGGTCCTCGTGGGTCGTGCCGGACGTGCCGATCCCATGCCCCAGGTTGTTGACTGCTGCGACATTACTCACCGAGGTTCCCCCGATGAACCCGACATAGTCGAGCATGCCGCTGCTGTAGAGAAAGCCCTCCGAGGTTCCATCATCGAATCGTGACCAGCCTGCCACATCGCCGACCTGATTCAGTGACCAGGCGACGTTTGTTCGTCCGACGGCACCGAGGTCCGTGACGCGGTACAGCGCTGCATTGGGCGGTGCGGCTGACGCCACGGCGGTGAGCAGAATCGAGAGGTACAGTGAGTTGCGCAATGTACGAAGCAGCATATTCAATCTCCATTCATGGGACCCTGATGCCCTCGCTCGTGGTGGGTGACATCTGGCCAAACCTGTGAGTATGGGGCACTGATGCGACTGGTGGCACTGCCCATGCACAGCCGATCTCAGTGTTCCTGTGCTTTGTTGAGCCACATCCTCCTGTGCGCTGGGAAGTTTGTGTGGCGCGCGGCCTTGCGGCCATGAGCAGTTATAGTGCCGACCCAAAACCGGGTTGACATCACTCCCTGCGATGGATGAGACGTTGACGGCCGTTCGCCCTGACAGCGATGACAAAAAAGGTGTGCATTCAACTCTGGAAAGGGCTGATATGACTTTCTGGAGTGTTCATGGTTGATCGGATCATCAATAATCTTGCCATTTGCCTTGCAGATGCTCTGGCGGAAGATGGGTGTTTGGTTATAATGGCGGTCAGGCGTCTTGGGCAAAGCGGGTCAATGTGATTGTTTGTGCGCAGTAGGAGGTGGCGAAAGGAGACTGCAATGCATTTTGGCCCGACGATCGACCTGAGCCGCGTGGCTACCGTCTATCTTGAGGTAACGAACCGCTGTAATCTCGGCTGCGAATCCTGCCCGAGGACGCACTTCCATGAGGATGCGAGCGCCCATGACATGCCCGTGCATCGCGTGCAGATGCTGCTGGGGCAGGTCCCGCGCGGTATCCGGACCGTGCTGCATGGGCTCGGAGAGCCGCTGTGTCACCCTGACATCCTGGGGATCATTCGTCTTGCCAAGGCGCACGATCACACGACGGTGTTCAATACGAACGCGATGCTGCTTGATGAGCGCAACGCCGTGGCGCTGATTGACGCCGGGCATGATGATCTGCGCATTTCCATTGAGACGCCTGACCCCGGCCTGTTTGTGCAGCTACGGCCGAAAGGTGAGCATGCGAGAATCGTTGACAATGTACGGCGGCTGCTGGAACTGCGCACGCAGGCAGGCAGCAAGTTGCCGCGCGTGTCGATGTGGATGACGGCCTTTCGGAGTTACATTCATCAACTGCCTGAGCTGATCCGATTGGCTGCAGACATCGGTGCGGATGAAGTGTATCTCCAGCGGATGGTCTCATTCGGTGCCGGTACGGCCCTCATGAAGGAGTCGATCTTCAACGACGACGACGCCCGCATCAGTGCGATTCTGGAGGAGTCTCGTAATCTGGCCTCCGAACTGGGCGTGCATCTTGATGCCTCCGGGGGTGAGGCGCCAACCACGCTGACAATCGAAGGGACTTCGGCAGACGACGATTCGAGCGAGCAGCCGTGGCAGGAGTGCTACCGGCCGTTCACCACGATCTATGTCAGAGCCGACGGCACCATGCTGCCGTGCTGCGTCGCGCCGTTCAGTTCCGGGGATCGCATCGACGATTTCATTCTGGGCAACGCCTATGAGGCACCCCTCGAGGATATCTGGCAAGGCGAACGATACCGATCATTCAGACGTGCGTTCCATTCCCGCGAGCCGTGGGAGTGTTGCGAGCGATGCGGATCCGACTGGAGCCTGTAGATCGCGTTTCAATGCCTCCCTCGTTCCAGATGAGCGGCGATGATGACTCAGAGCGACCAACAACAAACGGTGCACAATGTGACGGGGATCATTCTGGCTGCCGGGAGCGGTGTGCGCATGGGTGATCTCGGCCGACGGTACCCGAAGGCATGCATTCCCATTCTCGGTGAGCCGTTGCTGGCGCGCAACCTGCGCATGCTGTACGAGGCCGGCATCCGTACTGTCATCATCGTGGTACGGCATCAATCTGAAATGGTTGTCGAGTCGGTCAACCGATATGCGCCGCCCGAACTGGCCGTCACGTTTGTGACACAGCCTGCCCCGCGCGGGATCGCTGATGCCGTAACGTGCGCTGCGGACTTGTTCGACGGGCCGTTTGTCCTGGTTCTCGGCGATACGTACTTCATTCCTGATAATCTATCACTCGGGCTTGATGGCCTTCGGAGCGGTGCAGCAGCGATTCTGTCAGTCAGAACCGTTCGCGATGCAGCGCTCATTCAGAATGAATGCACGGTGGAGGTTGACCGGTCCGGCACCCTGTTGCGGATCCAGGAAAAGCCACAGACGCCGTGGAACATGCTCAAGCCGTGCGGCGTGTATTTCTTCTCGCCACTCATCCTGGAGGCAATCGAGCGAACCCCGCCTTCAGCCTTGCGTGGTGAAGTCGAGATCACCGATGCGATTCAGACACTGCTTGATCTCGGGCATTGCATCGGCTGTCGCCCGACCATCGCCTGGGACAACAACATGACCGCTCCCGATGACATTCTGGTCAGCAACCTCTTTGAGTTGCAGCGTCGGGAGGTGACGCAGTTCGTGGCCCGGACAGCGGTGCTGCATCCCGATTGTGTGCTCGAGGACTCAGTCGTCGGCATCGGCGTTCGGATCAGCGCGCCGGCTCATCTCAGCCGGGCGGTCGTGTGGGAGGGTGCTGAGATTGACCGACCCGGTCAGTACCGCGACTGCATCGTGACTCGAGAGATGACGGTCGAATGCGACGGCAGGATGCTGGACACGGCGCTGCGTTCTCGTGAGCCGGTTCCGCATTCCCAGCCGTGGTAGAGTGCACTTCTTAATATCCCCTATCGAGAAATGCAAATGCTATCGTGTGAGCGTGCCGCTTGGTATCGTGGGATTCCAAGATGGGGGTGGTGCTGCGACCGCCGGAGTTGAGCAGGCCTCTATACTGACGCACGCTTTGCCCGAGTCATCTGTAAGTATGGAGCAGATATGGAATCGTTAGAGATCGTCCCGTGGTTGCTTGTTCCTGCCATTTTCATTGCCCGCGTTGTAGACGTATCGATGGGCACGGTGCGCACGATCTTGCTGATACGTGGCCGGGCTGCGATTGCTGCGTGCATCGGCTTTGTGGAAGTGCTGATCTGGATCGTGGCCGCAGGGCAGGTACTGTCTCGACTGGATGCGTGGTATCTTGCCGTTGCCTATGCAGCCGGATTCGGGGCCGGGAATCTCGTCGGGGTCTGGCTCGAGTCGAAGTTGGCGATCGGGATCGAACTGGTTCGAGTCGTATCTGAGAACGCCAAGGTATCACTTGGGCAATCGCTACGGGCGCTCAGGTACTCAGTCATTGAGCTTCAGGGGGCCGGTGAGAAGGGAACCCCGGTGGAGATCCTGTTCGTCGTCGAGCGTCGGAAGGGTGTGGCTGCACTGCTGTCTGAGATTGAGCGGCTTGATCCCGAGGCACTGTGTACTGTTTCAGAGATCAAGCGACACGTGACGGCAGTGCCGTCCGGGCTGCCGGATCAGAGTAAGGCTCGACGTCGTGCGGTTCGGACCAAGTAAGTGCCCGACGGCCCCAGCGAGTGCCCCACGCTGAGCAGGGGTGTGCGATCTACCGTGCGGATTCCGCGTCCGGCTGATTCGGTTCATGAGTACGTGAAGCAGCCCCGGCCTTGTCCTCACCCATCTGATGGGCGAGGACGTGTCGACCCAGGAGGACTCTGATCAACGAGATCCAAGCCGGGCTCAACAGCAGCGAGAGGCAGATGACGGCAATCGTCGTGCTGTAGGCATACTCTGAGATGATCTGATTCTGCAATCCAACCGCAGCCAGGATAAAGCTGAATTCTCCGATCTGAGACAGCAGCGCGCCGCCGTAGACGCTTGGGCGCCAGCGGTGACCTGCTGCTCGAAGCACGACCGAGTTGATCAGGGTGTTGGTGACGAAGACGACGGCAGTCAGTATGAGGATGGTCGTCAGATTGTCGAGCAGGAAGCGGAGATCGATGAGCATGCCGATCGAAACAAAGAAGAGGCCGACCAGGACCACGCGGAAGGGGTCCATATGCTCGCGTACCCAGTGGGCCTGCTTGCCTGCAGCGATCACAATGCCGGCCAGGAACGCCCCCAGCGCAGCTGAAAGATGCATCATCCCGGTCACCAGTGCGAATGTGAAGCAGACCAGGAAGGAAGCAAACACCTGCATTTCGCGGTCATTATGAAGATGGTGAGCCCACGGCAGATTAAATTCTCCGGTCCGGGCCACGAAGATGAACACAGAGAACACCCCCACGGCTCCGACGCCTTGCAGCACGAGTTCGGTCATGTTCGGGCGGTCGCCGGCCATGAGTCCGAGCACAATCAGCATGGGGATGACGGCCAGATCCTGGGCGACCGTAATCCCGGTGACATCTCTGCCAAGCGGGTGGTGAAGCTGAGATCGCTCGCGCAGGAGGTTCAGAATGACAGCCGTACTGCTCATGCTGATCACAAAGGCGATGAACAGCGTGCGCTTCGTCGTCCAATCGAGTGCGAGGCCGAGCGGAAGGACACAGGCAATACCCAGCAGCACTTGTGCAGTCGTGCCAACGATCGGAATCCGCCAGCGAGCCACGAGACTCCGAAGCGGGAGCTCCATGCCGATGAAGAACACCAACAACAGCACGCCGAAGGCCCCGAGGCGGGAGACCGCCCCCACATCAGTCACCACGCCAAGACCGGACGGACCCAGAACGACACCCGCAATGATGTATCCGACAACATGGGGCTGCCGCAAACGTCGAAGCACCAGGCCGATCACGATGATGGCCAATGCCAGCGCCACAAGCACGCGAATGGCCGGATCCATGTACAAGATACAACTCCATGCCAGGGCAATCACACTGCCGCCGCAGTGGGCCGACTCAAGGAAATCGCACGCGCTCCATTCCCCAATGGTATCTGAAACGACATGACGCGTATCTGGGGCAAGCTGCCTTTTTCATGCGGCGACCTCCACCGTCGAACTGACCGGTCTGCGTCCCCCACATCCTGACGCCAGTGGGAATCCTATCAGTAATCGTCTGGTACTCGTGTGTACACTCGGCCTCTCAGGCCGGTACCATGTGGCATGATGCACTCTCAAAACCTCCGGATTGGCCTTCTCTTCCTGATTGTGATGTCAATTTCGACGGGCATCGTCTGTGCGCAGAACAGCGAGGAGCCACCGGCTGCGCCGGCTGAGGGCGAGACTCGCCCGACGATCGGGCAGCCCCATGAGGTCACGTTTGATGCCGCACGCTTCTTCACGACGCGCGACGGCAAGACGCTGAAGCTGCCGGTCGAGGATGATGCATTCCTCTTTGCCATCTTCGGCGATCGGAACGGCGGGCCTGCTGCCGGGATCGAAGTCCTCAAACAGGCCGTTGCCGATGCGAATCTGCTTGAACCGGACCTGGTCATGACCGTCGGCGATCTCGTTGCCGGGTACACCGGCCACATGCAATGGATGAGGCAGATGAAGGAGTACACCTCGGTGATGGACGGCCTGCTCATGCCGTGGTTCCCGGTAGCCGGCAACCATGATGTGTACTGGCGCGGGCAGGGCATCAAGCCGAAGGGGGAGAATGAAGCAGACTACGAAACCCACTTCGGCCCGCTCTGGTATGCGTTCGAACATAAAAACTGCTGGTTCATCTCGCTGTACTCAGACGAGGGAAACCCGATCACCGGGGAGAAGAACTTCAATAAGCCCGGCTGTCAACGCATGAGTCCCGCCCAGTTTGCCTGGCTCGAGGAGACGCTCGAGAAAGCAAAGGATGCGGATCATGTGTTTGCCTTCCTGCATCATCCCCGGTGGAGGAAGGGAAACTATGGTCAGGATTGGGATCGCGTGCACGCGCTCCTCGCGCAGGCGGGCAATGTGAGTGCCGTCTTTGCCGGGCACATTCATCGCATGTACTACGCCGGGCCGAAGGATGGGATCGAGTACATCACATTGGCGACCGTCGGCGGGGCACAGTCGAGCACCGTCCCGGATGCCGGCTATCTGCATGAGTTCCACTTAGTCATGGTGCGCCAGGATCAGATTGCCGTTGCAGCCGTGCCGGTGGGTGAGGTGATGGACCCGCGTTCCGTCACGGAACAGGTCAGCCGCGAGAGTGCCCGACTCGCAGCGGTGCGGCCGAGATTCGGCGAGCGCGTGATGCTGGATGCCTGGGGCGACGTGAATCAGGAAGTGACTGCCGTCGTGGCCAATCCGGTATCACAACCGATCGAGGTTACGATCACCCCGGGCAGCGCCGACAGTCGATGGGCCTTCACGCCGACGCATGTGCACACGACGATCGAGCCGGGAGCAACGTATGAGGCCGTGGTATATGCCATGCGGGCCGATCACGAACTCGATGCAACATTCCGCCCGGCCGAGTTGACACTCAACATTGACTACCTGGCCGGGGGGCGCCGCTTCCGCATTCCCGAAACCAGGACTGACATCCCGATGCGGCCGTTGCTGGAGCGACCGGCGATGCCCGACGGCGAGATGGTGGCACAACTCAACGGCCGCAATGACGTCTTTCTCGTCGGCAATGATCTGTTTGAACTTCCCGACGGGCCGATGACGCTCGAGTGTCGCTTCACGGCCGACTCCTTTGGGGATCGCACGGGGTTACTGGCCAAGACCGAGGGGTCGGAATATGGCTTCTTCGTTAACGGGGGAGTCCCGTCGTTCTCGATCTTCCTCGGCAGTTCGTATGCCGAAGTGAAAGCGGATGCACCGGTACTCAAGGCAAACCAGTGGTATCACATTGCCGGGGTCTACGATGGGACCGAAGTCCGTCTGTATCTGGATGGTCATCTTATTAAGTCAGTGCAGCGGTCCGGCCCACGGAATCCGAACCCGTTTGCCCTGGCCATCGGGGCCGATGTAGACCCGGCCGGCCGCCCAACGTCACACTTTGCCGGCCAGATCGACAGCGTGCGTCTGTCACGGGTGGCACGATACAGCGGCGAGACGTGTACTGTAGAAGATCGGTTCGAATCGGATGCCGATACGGTACTGCTGTATAACATGGATGCGCTGCAGGCTCGCTGGCTCTATGATGAGTCGACGACGCAGGCACCTGCGCTGGCCCGGGGACGGCCGATTGTGACAGAGCGGAAGTGAGGCACTCTCAGATCCGTTTCATATCGCGCACCGTTCGCTCACTGGTCACATCCCCCGTATTCAGCGTCTCGGCCGGCTCGAACAGCAGCACGTGACACTCCTGATCGGCGCGCGGGCAATGCTCGACACCGCGCGGCACGATGATGAACTCACCCTCGTCAAGGCGGACGGTCCGATCGCGAAACTGCATCTCCAATCGGCCGTGAAGGACGAGGAACAGCTCATCGGCGTTCTCGTGAGCATGCCAGATGAACTCGCCGGACAGTTTGGCTAAGCGCACATGCTGATCATTCAGTTCACCAACAATGTGTGGTTGCCAGTGTTGCTCGATCTGAGACAGCGCATGATTGAGATTGACCGTGTGCATACGACGTGTCCCTCCGAAATCAGACGCAGCGGTCCGTCAGACTGTAGAGCCGCGCGACGCAGCGGATGGTAGTCGTACCGCATTTGCCGTTCGTCGAGTCCTTCCGGTGCAGCAATCGAGCCTGTTCGATCAGTGCTTTCATGCGGTGGCGATACGAGGGGGATCGCCGTCGCTGAGCTGGGCGGGCTTGGCACGGCTTGCCTGGGGGCTTGACCTCGGGAGAATATGCTACCAAAGGAGATTGCCAGATGCCATCACTCGTTGTTGTTTCCGGGCCGAACGAAGGCGCGTACTACCCGATGGGCCAGCGAACCGTCGTCATCGGTCGCGATGAATCCTGCCCGATCCAGATCGTCGATGATCTCGTATCGCGCAAGCATGTCCAGATTCGCTTCGACGCTTCATCGAACGATTACATCGCCACGGACATGAAAAGTGCCAACGGTCTTTTGGTCAACGGCCGACGCATCGAGGGTGAAATCACGCTCGTCGACGGCGACGCCATCGAGATCGGCAAGTCGCGGATCAACTACTACACCGGTGACTTCGCAGACCGGGACAGTGCCTGGGCGCACTACAAACAGCGAGGTCAGAAGTTCAAGAACACGCTTGAATCCTGAGTGGTTGTCAGCCTGACACCGTCGCTGTACGCACTGTGCCGGCCGACCGTCACGGCACGTCCCCAGTCAGCCCATGGCAAAGAAGCGCACACGACAATCGAGCCGGTCGTCTTCCTGTTCCGCTCGTCGATTGAGCGAGATCAGCACTGCGATTGCATCATGTGCGCGCTGCCCGGATTTATGCTCGTACTGTGCGGAGATCGGCCGCGTCAGACGCAAGGCGTATGCCGACTGGGACTACTGGGCCAAGCCGGTTGCCGGTTTTGGAGATCCGGCTGCCTGGCTGTGGATCGTCGGATTGGCACCGGCGGCGCACGGGGCGAATCGAACCGGCCGCATGTTCACCGGTGATCGGAGCGGTGACTTTTTGTATGCAGCGCTGCATCGTGCCGGCCTGGCAAGTCAGGGCGAGTCGATCAGTCGTGAGGATGGATTGCAACTGAGCGGGGTCTTCATTTCGGCAGCCCTTCGCTGTGCGCCACCGGGAAACAAGCCGACACCCGGCCAGTTGTCTGCCTGTCGGCCGTATCTCGTTCAGGAGTGGGGGGCCCTGTCGAAATCTGTGCGTGTCATTTTAGCGCTGGGCGGGATCGCCTGGAATGCGGTGCTGGCAACCGGCCGCGAGTGCGGCATCGCTGTGGCCAAACCTAAACCTGCATTCGGTCATGATGCAACGGTTGCGTTCGGCAGCGTGAATCTGATCGGCTCATACCACGTCTCGCAACAGAATACGTTCACCGGCCGACTCACCACGGGCATGTTCGATGCGACGTTACAAAGGGCGCGGGCGCTGGCCACGATCAAATAAGCCGCGACTTGGGATATGGAGGGGCGGGCTGGGGCATCTCAACTGCTTCCACCGCCACCACCACCACCGCCGCTGCCACCACCGCCACGGTGGTGCTTGCGCTTGCCCTGTCGCTTGCCGCGCGACTTCCGTCCGCCACGACCGCCCCGCTTTCGACGCCGCCCTGGTTTTTGTGACTTCGATGAGTCGGACTCTCCGGACTTGTCACCATCCTGCTTGGCAGCCCCGGCAGAGGTGTCGCTGCCGGCCTGATCCTGTGCGGTGTCGGGACTGTCAGGGGCTATGGCATCGGCATCGGACTGCGGTTGTGAGTTGGCCTCGCCACCCGTCGCCGGTTCAGCCGACGTGTCACCTTGCTGGGCTGCTGCATCGTTGCCCTGGGACTGGCGGTCTCGCCGTGAACGTGATTGCCCACGGCTCCCTCTGCCTCGACGCAGCGGCTTGCGACCGGACTTCCTGTCATTCTGGCCGGCCTCATCGCCCTCGGCATTCGACTCTGCCTGCCCAGCGGGTTTTGATTTGCGTTCGGTGGTCGAGGACCCTGCGTCTTTGGGCTCCTCGCTTCGTGCGTCCCGTTTCTGATCGCG
Source organism: Planctomycetota bacterium (assembly GCA_013112555.1). Taxonomy (GTDB): domain Bacteria; phylum Planctomycetota; class Phycisphaerae; order Phycisphaerales; family UBA5793; genus PNC21. The sequence continues at coordinate 675,311 of JABFGK010000001.1, forward strand.
TGAGCCGGTGCCCTTTGATCCGCCGGAGGATCGCGGCGAGTATCCGTTGAGCGCTGTGGGAGGCGGGCACGTCTCAGGGTCGAGCAGTTCGTCGACTCGGACGGCGATCCGGGACCGATCGTGCTCCAGTTCGACGAGCACGAGTTGCGTAATGATCTGGCTGTCGATGACGATGCCCGGGCCGTCCGCGGTACCGACGCGAGTCTTGCGATGCGGCAGGTTCTTCTTCAACTCCTGGTACGTCTTGTCTTCATAGAGCAGGCAGCACATGACGCGCCCGCAGCGCCCGGAGATCTTGAGCGGGTCGAGCGTTGCTTTCTGCACTTTCGCCGTTCGCATTGGCACCCGGTTGAGCACTTTGAGGAACTGTCGGCAGCAACAATGCTGGCCGCAGCGCTCATAGTCGGCGGTCAGTCGTGCCTCATCCCGTGCCCCGACCTGCCTCATCTCGATACGCGTCTTGAACTCGCGAGCCAGGAGCCTGACGAGTTCACGGAAATCGACCCGATCATGCGCCTTGAAGTACAGCGTCAAACGTTCTTCACCCAGGATCGGCTCAGCCTCAATGAACTTCATTTCGAGGCCGAGTTCATCGGCGATTTCGCCTGAGCGGGTGAGGAAGTAGCGCTTATTCCCCTCCAGTTCCTTCATCTTCGTTTGATCGGTTGCGGTGGCCAGCCGGACCACGCGACCCTTCGTCGTAAACGGGTACTTCCGCCCGCCGGACTGTTCGATGAATCCCTCAATGTCGTCATGCGTCAGGACGTTGCCACAGGAGTCGCTGCTGCATGACCGAGACAGGACATCGGCCAGTTCGGTCCCACGCGGCGACTTCACGACAAGCCGTGTATGGCAGTTCGGGAGGAAATCAAGATCGAACGGGTATTCTGCGATCTGACGCATGTAGCCGTAGCGCACGACGACCGATTCCGGGATGGCCGGCGGCTCCAGGCTGACTGCCTGCGCCTCGGTCAACCCTCGGGCCTTCGGGTCGGCTTCCTTTTCAAATATCGGGAGCGGGACGATGGGCATGAATCACTACTCTCGTTGCTGCCGGTGCGTTAGGTCATCACTCACGGACGGCATCCGGATATACGATCCCCATGGCCGACGCTCGTTTCTGAGTCCGGCCACGGCGCACAGTCCACTCCGGGTCCGGACCTGTCGACGATGGCCCCACCGGGAGGAATCACTGCGAGATGTCGTCAGGAGGATCTTTATACGCCCGCAGGGTGTCCTGACAGTCACTCTGCGGTCTCAAACAGCAACGAGTGTCGGCCCATCCATCAGGCGCGACACGATGAAACCCCGAGGTCTGGTGGATGAATGCCCCGGGGTGCGTGAAAGACTACCCGTCGATGCACCGTGTGGCAAGGGCAATGACCGGCGGCTCGGTCAGTTGCCCGATCCGGGTGCCTGGGCCGGCGGCTGCGTGAAGTCCCCGACTGAGATCAGGTTCAGCAACCGCATCCCCGAGACGCTCGGTTCGTACACGAGGAGATTGCCGGTCCGTGCCTCGAGCACGTACAGCATCTCCTCATTGCCGCCTTGTGTGGTAATCAGTGTGTACTCTGTGCCGGTTGTTGCCATCTCTGCATGGGCGGCATTGCCGGAGGTGAGGTGGCCGGCCTGAATGGTGATCAGTGCAGCCATCAGAATCGCTGTGCATGAAAGAAGAACGGATGCGAGGATCCGGTTCTCTCGGGATTTGCGTTCCGTCCCGTGCAGTGCCGGGCGGGCTGCTTCCGTGTTCGGCATGTGATCGCTCTGGTTCGTATTCATTCTCGCTTGACCTCTCTGTATCGGTCGTCTCATCCGAAGAGAGACGAAGCATGTCTCAGGAAATCCGGCAACGTGGAGTTTTACCGGCCGGGCTGATACCGCCGGGCATCGTCGCCGATGTTGCGGATTTGAATTCCCTTGAGTTGCTTGGCTGAGCGGTCATACAAAAAGCCTGCCAGTGCCCCGTTGCGCTGGTCCAGAACGTACACGGCATTGCTGGTGGCCCCGTTGAGCTGCCCGCCGACCATGATGAAATCCCCAACGGGTGCTGCTCCACGGGCCGATCCGGCAGTGGCAATCCCGGGTGCCCAGGTCACAGCGACTAACACAACGAGCAAGGCCAGGTTCAGTGCAAGCAGGCCTTTCAATCGCTTCGATGCAAACATGTGTCATGCTCCTTGTCTGGAGATATGTTGAGTATCGCGTGCGGTGACTCGTCGTGAACGAGTCCAGTCGATTGGATGGCGGCCGGTGCCTGTGCTGTCACAAAACCGCCATCGGCAACAGGCTGCCATGAGCATATGAGCCCTCAGCCTGGGAGCAAACAGGTGCGCCTTCCCCCAGTTCAACGTGTCGAACTCGTCATTGGTTCCGGCCGATCCGTCATTTTTCCAGCATCTGCCTCACCGGGCGGCTGATGCGATCAAACTGATCGGCTGCCACATGCAGCGTCATCCAGCTCGGGCTTCTCGTGGTCATGACCCGCTGATAATGGTCCACCTTAACGGCCCTCATCGCATACCACCGGCCTCGGTGATGAAACACATCCTCAAACAATGAATCGGGCGGCTGGGCCGAGCACCAGTACACAAACACGAAGACCGCCTCGAACCCATCCCCGAACACACGCCCCCACCGGTTCATCGCATCCACATCGGCCTGTGTGACCCAGGATTCGAGCCGCATCGGTCGAGACGCCGGGGCCCGGCTGCGGGATTCATGACGGCGTGACAGCGGGAGTCGTCGCCCTTTGACGTCCACCAGCCACTTCGAGGCCTCGGCCGTGACGAGGAAGTCAAATGACTTGGCAGAGCCCAAGCTGGGATCGGTCAGGGCATGCCCGGCCGGGCCCGCCTTGGGCCGTAAGAGGGTCTTCTTCGCCTCATCGACAGCCACATACGGGATCCGGTTGAGTCGCAGGAAGTGCTCAAATGCTGATTCGTAGTGAACCGTGCGTTGGGCCATCGGCCGCCCCTTCGGATCATCTCTGTGCTCCAACGGCGCGGCACGATACAGTCCTGGGCCCCCGTTCGCACCCGGTGGCGCGGGGTTGCCGGGGTATTCTAGCCTGATTCGACGGCAGGCAGACGGCTACCTGCAGGCCCGAATTGGTGCTCCGTTTCCCTTTTTTCATGAGCCGGCATACACTTGCCTCTGTCGGGACGTGGGGGGGGCGATATCTCTACTACGACAGCGGATGAAACCAGGTACGAAACGCGACGGAGGCATGGAACCATGGCCGAGGACGTGATGGAAATGCTCATTGGAGCAACCGGCGAGACGGTTAAGCGCGATGACGATACGAGCCGCTCGCACATGGTGGCCGGCGAGAACGCCGAACGGGTGGGCGATCGCATCGGTGCCGTCAACGAATACCGCAAGGCGCTGCAGTTCAACACCGAGAACGTTGACGCTGCCTTCCGTCTGGCCTACTGCCTCGATCTCGTGGGTGAGTCCGACGAGGCGATCTCGCTGTATGAGCATTGCATCGACGTGGGGAGCGGCCCGGCCCACATCAACGCACTCGTCAACCTGGCCATCTGCTACGACGACCAGGGCAGTTATCGGCGTGCTGAGAAGTGCCTGCGCCAGGTGCTTGACACCGAACCGAATCACCCCCGTGCCAAGCTCTTTATGAAGGACATCGAGTCCTCGTTTGACATGGAGATTGATGAAGATGCCGAGAAGAACCTCACGGCCCGCAGTGCCCTGCTCGAAACGCCGGTCACAGACTTCGAACTCTCGGTCCGTGCCCGCAACTGCCTCAAGAAGATGAGCATCAATACGCTGGGCGATCTGTTGAGGATCACCGAGGCCGAACTGCTCGGCTCCAAGAACTTCGGCGAAACGAGCCTCCAGGAGGTCAAGGACATGCTGGCCACCAAGGGCCTGCGACTCGGCCAGGGGCTCGAAGAGCAGCATGACGTCGTCCGCCGCTCGGTCTACGAAAAACTCAAGGGCACGCCGCAGGAATACATGCTCAGCAAGCCGGTTTCCGAACTGCAACTATCGGTACGAGCCCGCAAGGCCCTGCAGGTGCTCAATATCTCGACCATCGGCGACCTCTGTGCCCGGACAGAGGCAGAACTGCTGGGTGTCAAGAACTTCGGCTCGACGAGTCTTGACGAAGTGACCAAGAAACTCGGTGATCTCGGCCTCGAACTCAGGCAACTCAGCCCGGAAGAGGGCGGAATCCCCACGGATCAGGTTCCCGAAGACGTGCTGCCTCAGACCGAGTCGGATATCCTGGCTGACATTCAGGCGGCCGTCGCAGAGGCCGCATTGGCCGAGTCCAGCGGCGAAATGGTGACCGAGGAGCCGGCCCAGAAGTCTGATCCCGAGTCCTGATCCACCTTCATGCCGGGGTCTGCTCGCCTGAGCACCACGCAACTTTGTGCACGATCCTGCAATCTCGGTGGCTGTGCCTCAGCGACCGCTGTATCGTCACGCCGTGACACAGACGACACTCTTTCAACACCCTGAGTCGTTTACCTCGTATGTGAAAGTCGCACCCGAGCGCGGCGTCGATCATGTGATCGGCGGGCTCACCTATGGCGTGCCGGCCACATCCGGGCAGCGGCCGCCGGCGATCGGTCAGCGTGTCCTCGTGCCGTTGGGGCGGGGCAATGCGAAGACCCCGGGGTATGTCGTCGGCACAGCCGATGCGGCTCCCGACGGCTATGACCCCGATCGCATCAAGCCGATACTGCGTGTGCTCGAAGACACCGGCTGCCTCTCTCCCGAACTGGTTCGGCTCGGCTCGTGGATGGCCTCATACTACTGCTGCCCACTGGGTATGGTACTTGCCAATATGCTGCCGGCCTCGGTGCGCAAGGGGACCGGCCGGGTCAAGCGGAAGGTCGTTCGGCTCGCGCCGGCCGGCCGAGCCTGTCTGGATTCCGGGACCTTCGAGGTTGAAGGAAAGAAACTCACCCGGCTGCAGAAAGCGATTCTGGAGCAGGCAGGCCAATTGGCAGAGGGCCAATCAATCGAGCCGCGCGATCTCGTGACTCGGGCCGGTGGGTCGACGACCTCGCCCGTCACCAAACTGGTCGAGCGCCGGCTCCTCGAAATCGTCACACGCTCCGAAATCCGGGCTTCATGGCAGGATGCTTCGTCAGAATCAGCAGGAACAGCCACCGGGCCCCCGGACTTCCATCTGACCGATGGGCAGACCGGTGCGCTCGAAGCAATCAGTCACTCGGTTGCTGCTCACGACTTTGCCGTCCATGCCCTCTACGGTGTCACCGGCAGCGGGAAGACCGAAGTGTACCTCCGGGCCATTGATGCCGTGCTCGCGGCCGGGCGATCGGTCATCGTGCTCGTTCCGGAAATCTCACTGACGCCGCAGACGGTGGCACGCTTTCGGGCGCGTCTCGGCGATGATGTGGCCGTGTTGCACAGCGGTCTTACCAGTGCTCAACGCCACCAGCAATGGGCGTCCATTGAGAAAGGCGACGCCCGTGTCGTCGTCGGGGCTCGGTCGGCAGTCTTTGCCCCGTTTCCCGATCCTGCCCCGGTCGGCCTGATCGTAGTCGATGAGGAGCATGATTCCTCCTACAAGCAGGACCAGGCACCGCGATACCATGCGCGCGACGTGGCCATCAAACGGGCCCAGATGCTCAATGCCGTTGTCGTACTCGGGTCCGCCACCCCGAGCATGGAAACCTGCCACAACGCCGTGGTCCGACGCCTGTACACCTGGCATCGACTCCCGGAGCGCGTGCCCGGCATGAACGCTGCCGTGGCGCGGATCGTTGACATGGCTGCTGATCTGCGTCTGGCAGAGACGGCCGGCTCACGCCAGGATCGCACCACGCTCGAACTCATCGGCCCGACACTCCAATCAGAACTCGGGAAGGTACTCGAGGACGGCGGCAAGGCCATCGTACTTCTGAATCGACGCGGCTATGCGAACCTCGTGTGCTGCCCGTCGGCGCCATGTGCGTGGGTGCTGTATTGTGATGAATGCGATGCAGCGATGGTGTTGCACAAGGATCGGACATTGAAGGCCGGTGCATTTGTGCAGTGTCATCACTGCCAGGCCGAGCAGCGCGTGCCGAAACGGTGCCCGATGTGTGATCGGACGGTGCGATCGCTTGGGGTCGGGACGCAGCGATTGGAGGAGGTCCTGTGTCGGCTGTTCCCGGATCATCTGGAAGAGGGCACGACGCTTCGACGGGTGGATTCGGACACGATGCGGCGTGCTGCCGATTACCATGAGGTTCTGGATGCCTTTCGGGCCGGGCAAGCGCGAGTGCTGCTGGGCACGCAGATCCTGGCCAAAGGCCACGACTTCCCCGATGTGCGGCTGGTCGGGGTGATCAACGCTGATGCGGCACTGCACATCCCCGACTTCCGGTCGGCTGAGCGCACGTTCCAGTTGATTACGCAGGTGGCCGGCCGGGCCGGTCGCGGGGAGCACCCCGGCACGGTGATCGTCCAGACCTGGCAGCCGGAAGCGCCGGCTGTGCGCCTCGCTGCCGCCCAGGACTACCGGACATTCGGCCGACAGGAACTGACGGACCGGCAACAGGCAGGCCTCCCGCCATACTCGCGATTGGCACGGATCGTCGTGCGGCATCAGCAACTCGAAAAGGCACAGCAGCGGGCTGAGAAGGTGGCAGCGTTTTTCCGCAAGCAGGCATCACACGACCCTGAGCGTGCCGTCGCAGTGCATGGGCCGATGCCATGTGCGCTGGGCCGGATTGCCGGCCAGTTCCGCATTGCCATCGAGTTGCAGTCCCAGTCGGCCGGGGCGATCCAACAGGTGCTGGCCGGGGCCCGCAACCGGGGACTCGTTCGCTCTGATGCGCAGACGGCCGTCGATGTCGACCCGATTACGCTCATGTAAGGGCAGATATTTCAGCCTTGATACTGGTATCGTCGTATGCAGCAGGATTCAATTGCCTGCCACACGAACACGGGAAGTACAGCAGATGGCGACACGGATTCCAAAAGATGTGAAGGATCGGGTCGCGGCACTGCGGAAGCAGATTGCCGAAGCAGACCGTGAGTATTACGAGGATGCCAGTACGTCACTGGCAGATTACTTCTATGACCAACTTGTCAAAGAACTCGAGGACTTGGAGCAGCAGTACCCGGATCTGGTCACACCCGACAGTCCGACCCAGCGTGTCAGCGGCAAGCCGGTCGAAGGCTTCGAGACCGTCCGCCATGCCATCCCGATGATGTCGATCTCCAATTCGTACAACGAGGAGGCTGTGCGGAAGTGGGCGAAACAGGTCGCTGACCTGCTTGCCAAGGCCGATGGAAGTGGGGGAGGAAGTGGGGGAGGAAGCCTGTTCGGGGGCGACGTTGCTGTACGCTATGCCATGGACCCGAAGATTGACGGTGTGGCCGTCAGCCTGCGATATGAGAACGGGCGACTCGTCCAGGCTGTGACACGCGGGGATGGCGTTCAAGGTGACGATATTATTAACAACGTTCGGGCCATCTCTACAGTCCCGGATGAACTGAAGACGCAGACGCCGCCGGCTGTACTTGAAGTACGCGGCGAAGTGTACATGCCACTGGTTGCATTTGAGAAACTGAACGCCCGGCAGGCCGAGCAGGGCAAACCGGAATTTGCCAACCCCAGGAACATGACCGCCGGCACGTTGAAGTCGCTTGATCCGAAGTACACAAGGGAACGCGGTCTGTGCTTTACAGCGCACGGCAAAGGGGAGATGAAAGCCGCTGCCGGTCAGGCATTGCCAACATCCTACAGCGAACTGGCCCGCTGGATTCAGAAGATGGGAGTGCTGGTGAACACGGTGACGGTCGTGGATTCAATCGAAGCCGTTCTCGCTCACATCAAGGAGTTTGAGGCATCCAGACACGATCAGACGATGGGCACCGACGGCGTCGTCGTTCGCATTGATGACTTTTCACAACAGGAAGCGCTCGGCGCAACCAGCAAGAGCCCGCGCTGGTGCATGGCCTATAAGTACCCCGCTGAGCAGGCAACGACCATCCTGAAAAAGGTGGATTGGCTGGTCGGCAAGGGCGGCACACTGACCCCCCGGGCAACACTTGAACCAGTCTTCATTGCCGGCACGACCGTGTCCCATGCCACCTTACATAACATCGAGGAAATCCGGCGGAAGGACATCCGTATTAATGATACGGTGTTCGTCGAAAAAGCCGGCGAGATCATCCCGCAAGTCGTCAAGCCGGTAGCGTCGAAACGGCCAAAGGATGCGCTTCCCATCGACCCGCCCGACAAATGCACGGTCTGTGAAGGTCCGGTCGAGCAGGATGGGCCGAAAATCTATTGTGTGAATCCCGAGTGCCCCGGCCAGATTGCTGAGAAACTCAAGTGGTTTGTCGGCCGAGGGCAGATGGATATCGACGGGTTGGGGGAGAAGACGATTGATCTGATTCGAGCCACGAGCGGCCCGGATCGCATCCCGCTGGAGCACTTTGCAGACGTGTTCCTCCTGACCGATCATCGCGAGCGGCTTATTGAACTTGATGGACTCGGGGAAAAGAGCGTTGATGCCATGCTCGTCGGTATCGACCAGGCGAAACAACGAGGGATGCGGCGGGTCTTGTCCGGACTCGGCATCCGCCACATCGGAAGCAGTGCCTCCAGAACGCTTGCCCGGCACTTCAAGGATGTGAATGCCCTGCTGACAGCCACCGTTGAGGAAATAGAAGCACTCTACGACTTCGGCACGGTGACGGCCCAGACGCTGCATGACTGGCTGCACTCTGAACAAGGCAAGGAGACACTGCAGCGATTACAGGATGCCGGGGTCGATCTGACAAGCCGGGATTACGTTGAGGCTGCCGATGATGCTTTAACCGGCCCGAGTTCCCCCTTTGCCGGAAAAACGATTGTGCTGACCGGTACACTTGAGAACTATGATCGCACCGAACTCAAGGAAATCCTTGAACAGCACGGTGCGAAAGTGACCGGCTCCGTATCGAAAAAGACGGATCTCGTCATCGCAGGTGAGAACGCCGGGTCGAAATATGAGAAAGCCGTGCAACTTGAGATTGAGATCATGGATGAGCCGACTCTCTTGAAGCAGCTGGGTGCGTCCAACGGGTAACATGTCGCCTTTCATTGAATCGGTGACACTCCATGCACTCAATCGCCGGTAGAATGGATTGACATGGTCCCCACACTCATCATCATCGGCGTCGTACTCTTCATTGTCCTCATCTGGCTGATTGTGAATTACAATCGCTTTGCTCGGATTCGACAGCACATCCGGGAATCGTGGTCGGATATCGATGTCGAACTGAAGCGCCGCTACGACCTGATCCCGAACCTCATCCGGACGGTCAAGGGCTACGCTGCCCATGAGAAGGATGTGCTGGAGCAGGTGACGGCCTTGCGCAATACGGCCGCTGCCAACCGTGGCCCGGTCGGTTCACAGGCAACCGATGAGGTGGCCCTGTTGCTCGGCCTTCGCCGCCTGATCGGGCTCGTCGAGTCATATCCGCAACTGAAGGCGGATCAGAACTTCCTGGCACTGCAGAAGGAACTGGCAGACACCGAGGACCGCATCGCAGCGGCCCGGCGTTTCTACAATGCGAACGTCCGCGAGATGAATCAATTGTGTGCCATGTTCCCGACGAGCATCATTGCATCCATGTTCGGTTTCAAGCCCGAGGACTTTTTCGAACTCAGCAGCGAAACCGAACGGATTGCACCGCGAATCGAGATGTAAGTGACGACCTCAGGCGAGCCACAACCTGAAACGCCTGCGGACCAGGCCGATCCCGTTCTCATTGCCTTCCTCGCCGAGCGAGACGAGCCGTGCCCGAAGTGCGGCTACAACCTGCGCGGCTGCACCTCGACGAAGTGCCCGGAGTGCGGCACCACGGTGAAGTTGGTTATCAAGCAGGCGTACTGGAGTCCGGCGGCATGGGTCGTGACCATCATGGGGATCTGCATCCCATTGGGTGCCTGCATTGCGACCAGTGTCATGACGGCGATCATCACGATCATCTCAGGATTCGAGCCGGAATCGCTCGGGTTTGTGTTCTGGAATCTGTGTCTCTGCGTCGTGCCGGCTGCGATACTTACGAGCGTCGCGAGCAAGCAGGAGCGATTCATTGACAAGTCACGCGCCACGCAGCGAGTGTACGCGAGCATGGCCGTGTTCTGTGGGATTGCCTACATCTGCCTGGGGTGGGGATGTCTTGTCGCAATGATGATCTGATCTGCACGTCAACTGCGGGCCATCGTCAGCCCTTCGGCCGCATCTCTTAATATCCACGCGCTTAACACATCCGGCTTTGCATTCGAGACCAGACAATTACTCACCTGCGTTTCAGCGAAATGCTGCGACTCCGGCGTGCCGTGCAGCAGAAACACATGCACTGCCCACGGGTGGCATGTTGCATTGTCCGGCTGCGTATTCTCAATATGCCAGTGCACGGTTCGCGTGATTCGCTCAACCATCCGCTGCCGGGAATCAGCCGCATGTCGTTGATCCAACTGTGCGTGATGCCACAGTGCATGCAACCCTGCCAGTTCCGTTTCCGTCCACACTTCGATCGTCGCAAACGTCCGGCCGATCTGGGGGTCAAACAGCGGCCCGTCCGCGTCGAGATCCGTGAACTGGGCCACGTTGAGTTGCGGATCAAACAGCGCCCACCACATGGCCACATCAGCCAATCGGCCGGCCTCTCTGACGAGCCGCGACCGTAAGGGAGCGGGTTCCGCCGTCTTCACGTCTGACGCTGCACGCTTGCTGATGTGCGCGGCTCGCCGATCTGGTGACAGGCAATATGCAATCAACGGGCCGGCCAGGCTGTCCGGCTTGCTCAACGCATCCCTGAGTTGTTCATCATGATCCAGTGGTTCCAGGACCGGCCCACACAGGCGATTCAGCAGCGTGATCCACCGATCCAGTTCATCCTGATTCATCGGTTGAATCCTGTGCGCTGGTGGCCCGCTCATCACGCAGGGACTGCGCAATGCTGATTTCATGCAGCCGAACCGAGGCCTCGTCCAGTGACTGTTTGGCCTTCAAAAAGGCATCGGCATCAACGGACTGTGGATCATCCTCACTCTGTTCAATGAAATCGGTCAGCGTATCAAGATGCTGCTGCAGTGCTGCACGATAATCATCATCAATCGCATTGCCGAGTTTGCCCATCCGTTCACTGATCCACTTGATATCCAGTGCCGCATTAACACGCAGATCGACGACACGATGCAACTTCATGTCTTCGCGCGCGAATTTGTACGATTCGAGTTCCATCTGATCAACTTCGTCCCGTGCCAGGCCGTGATTCGGCACGATCTGGATGGCAGCCCGTTTGCCGCTGCGCATCTCGACGGCCGACACATTCAAAATCCCGTTCGCATCGATGTGGAACGTCACTTCGAGTTTCGGGATGCCGGCCGGCATCGGCGGGATGCCGCGCAGGTGAAACTCACCGAGAGACCGGCAGTCAGCCACCATCTCCCGCTCACCCTGGAGGATGTGGATTTTGATCGAGGTCTGGCCATCGACCGAGGTGGAAAACATCTCTTTGGCCTGGCACGGGACCATGCTGTTTCGCATCACGAGTTTCGCAACCGCCCCGCCCATCGTCTCGATCCCGAGGCTTAGCGGTATCACATCCAGCAGGAGTGCGTTTGTATGTGATCCAGCCAGAATCGAGCCCTGCACCGCAGCCCCGAGTGCGACGACCTTGTCCGGGTCGAGCGCGGTATATGGCTCGGCATCGAAATACGTTCCCAGCATCTGCCGCACGAGCGGAATGCGTGTCGAGCCCCCGACCATGACCACGCGATCAATCTGATCCGGTTTCATGCCCGCATCGCGCAATGCCCGGGTACAGCACGCCAGTGAGCGGTCGACCCACGACCGAATCATCCCTTCAAACTCATCGCGCAGCAGCACTCGCTGATAGACGCGCTCTTCACCAAGATCGACCTGGATCTCAGCCTGATCAAACTCACTCAGCCGTATCTTGGTCGCCTCGGAAAACTGGCGCAGTGCCTGTCGTGTGGACGGCGGGAACGTGAGTTCCATGCCGAATTCCTCACGGATTTCGCGCTCGACGAGTTCGACGATCATGCGATCAACATCGTCGCCCCCGAGGTGGGTGTCGCCGGATGTCGAGACGACCTGGAAGAAGGAATCCAGCTGGGCTGAGTCATCAGTGCTGTCTTCGGCTGCTTCATGCGGGATGATCTGGAGAATCGAGATATCAAAGGTGCCGCCACCGAGGTCGTAGACGGCAATCGTCTCCTGTTTGCTCCCATGTCCCAGCCCGTAGGCCAGGGCCGCAGCCGTCGGCTCATTGACAATGCGCTTCACCTCGAGACCGGCAATGCGCCCGGCATCGCGGGTGGCCTGCCGCTGAGCGTCGTCGAAGTAGGCCGGCACGGTGATGACCGCTTCGCGCACCTGATGCCCAAGTGCGTTCTCTGCGACCTCACGGAGTTTCTGGAGAATGAGCGCGCTGACTTCCTGGGGCGAGATAATTCGGTCACCGATCCGGACTCGGGCCGTGTCGTGTTCGCCCTGAACGACTTGATACCCGAGGTATTCCAAATCACCTGTGACGTCCGTGACCGACTTGCCCATCAGGCGCTTAACGCTGTACACCGTCTCGGCCGGGAACTCGACCAGGTGGGCCCGGGCCTCACGCCCGATGATCGGCTCACCTGCTGATCCTTCAGGAAAACGTACGACGGAAGGCACGATGGCATGGCCGCCCGCATCGTTCAGGATGCGCGGCCCGTGATCGTCTGCGACTGCGACCAGGCTGTTGGTCGTCCCGAGGTCGATGCCGATGATGCAGGATCGATTCGAGTCTGTCGCTCCCGGTGAATCTACATTCGTCTGGATGTCTGGTCTTGGTTCCGACATAGTGGGCATCGTATGCAGCGGCTGTGCGTTGTCGTATCGGCACACATGAGGTGGGGTCTGTGCCGGATCGTTTCGGAATTGTCGGTCGGTAAATTCCGGTTCTGACTTCGTTAACGAGACGTCGGGCAGGCGGATCGATCGACGTACCAGCGCAACTCGCCGCCGATCGGGTTCAGCCCCAGAGCCGGCAACGACGTGCAGGCATCGGCTGACCCCTGTTTGTCGGCGTGGGCCACCAGTTTGTCGATCACCGGCTGATTCTCCGCCCCGGCCACAATCACGGCCACGAAGCGGGCCGCGTTGATCATCGGGTACGTCATTGTGATGGTGTGGTCGAATCCATCTGCATCCCCGTTGTCGTCCTGATGAATCATGCGGACGTGGCGTCTGTTTTCCGACAAGACCGAGCATCCCGGCCTGAGGCCGGCCACCGTGCCGTCGCCCGAGAGCGTGAGCAAAACGTAGTCAAGGCGGTCCTGGCCGCGCTCCCGCCATTCGAGGGCCGATTGAATTTCCAACTCATAGTCGTCAGCCGCTCGGCGAGACAGACCGGGGATGGGATGCAGTTGCGAGGTCGGCACACCGGCATGATCGCCGATGACCTCCTGCACCAGTCGCCATCGAGCCCGTTCATCGACCGGGTCGACGCCGAACTCATCGACGAGCCAGACATGCGATCGACGCCAGGGAATCCCGCGCATGACCGGGTCGAGCATGAGGTGGCGATACACCGGGCCGGCGTCGGGCCGGCCGCTCAGCGCCAGGTGGAAGTCACCGAAAAAACGATAGCAGTTCAGACTATGCGCCAGTAGGTCCTGTCCCAACGCCTCGGCCAGTTCCTCCATCGTGTTGCTCACGATGGACGTGCCGGGAAGCGCCGGGGGAGGGCAAGGCGCCCCATCTGATTCACCCATCCCTGATACGGAGAAGATCGAACGAAGTCCCTCTTGAGTCATGCGTACAGAATGGTATGCGCTCAGGTGACCTGCATCCTGTGAGAGCCGTCTTGCCATCGGTATAGGCCGAAAAAAGGCCGCCACAGGCTCATTTCTCGCCGGCCACCGTCTCAGCGATATTCAGCGCATGATCCTTGATGTGCCGGTATGACTGGAGAATCCCGGTAAAGCACATGCTGACCAATGGGTCACATTTTGCGTCGCTGAGCGTATCGAGATGCCAATGGCGCGTTTCCCGGACCAGATGGTTGATCGCTCGACCGTGCGTGTGGGCCTTTGTGATGATGCCCTTGTTCCGCTTGGCATAGGCGTCGGTGACCATGGACACATACTTGGCGACCTCATCGTGGACGTGCCGGAGCCGCTTGTCCTGTTCCGCACTGAAGGCGAGATCTGCCTGGCGCACCCGCAGGTGCGATTTGAGAATGCTGACCAGAACATCACTGATCGACTCGTACTCATCGGCCAGACGGACCTGCTCCCTGCTCTCCTCGCTGATCGCATGCGGCACGTTCCCGGACAGCATGTCGGTCATGAACTCCATGATCTCATGCTGAATCTTGTCCAGCACTTCCTCACGGTTGAAGATGGTCTGGATCTTGTCCTCCTCGATCTCTGACGAGGTGACCGCTTCGCCAATCCAGGTCAGCATCTTGTTGACACCGGTGCCCATGCGGAGCACTTCCGTCCGCGACTGTTCGACCCCGAGGACCGGCGTTTCGAGCATGCGCACATCGAGGCTCGTCAGGTGCGGCTTCTCCTTGATCCCCCGGTCCGGCAGCATTCTCATCAGGAAACTGGCAAAGAACCCGACGAAGGGGAGAAACAACAGCGTATTGGCAATGTTGAATCCTGAGTGCGTGAGCGCAATCGAGGCGGTGGGATCCTCACCGCCGAAGGCAGGCAGGAAGATTGCCAGGACCTCCCGCACCTCACCAATTAGCCAGATGTACGGCTGGAACAGTAAAGTGATCCAGAACACGCCCGTGATATTGAATAACACATGGAAGTAGGCAGCTCGCTTCGCATTGGTCGTCGTGCCGATCGACGCCAGGATGGCGGTGATGGTGGTGCCGATGTTCTCGCCGAGCACGAGTGCGGCCGCCGTCGGGAAGTCAATCACGCCAGTCGAGGCAAGCGCGATCGTGATGCCGAGCGTGGCAGAGGACGATTGAACGAGCAGCGTGAGGAAGCAGCCGAGCATCGCACACTTGAGCACACCGATGTACGAGGTGGCCGCAAACATCTCAAAGGCTTTCTTGAACTGCTCGATCTCCTCGATGATCCCCACGCCTTGTTTCATCAGTTCGAGACCGAAGAAAATCATGCCGATGCCCATCACGGCACCTGCACTGTACTTCCATCTATCCTTCCGTGCAAAAAGATACACGAATGCGGCCACACCCAGAATCGGCAAGCCGTACTTGCCGACCTTGAGGACCAGAATCCAGCCGGTAATGGTGGTGCCGATATTGGCGCCCATGATGACGCCGATGGCCTGGGTGAGTGACATCAGTCCGCTGTTGACGAATCCGACCACCATGACGGTTGTGATGGAACTGGACTGGACGATGCAGGTGACCGTGGTGCCGACCCCGGCGGCCATCAGGCGATTGTTCGTGACGGCACTGATCATCCGCCGTAGACTCGCGCCGGCCACCGCCTGAAGGCCCTCGGACATGTGCTTCATGCCCAGCAAGAAGATCCCGAGGCCACCTGTCAGATACGTCAACATATGAATGACGAGGGTGAAGACATCCGGTGACTCTTCCACACCGGTTCCATTGGCCTGCGTGGCAAGTGTGAGGACGCTTGGGAGACTGATACCGTGCGAGAGCAGGGCTTGGATCTCGTGCATCTGTGGCATCCCGGTCGTCGAAAAGGGGTGTGGAGGGGGTGATGGGAAAAACGGACAGTGTTGCACCACACCTCTCGGGGCAAGGGTAGCGGCTCCCAGCCTCCAGGTAAAGATCCCACCTCCCGGCCTGCCCACCCCAAACCGCACCCCACTCCGACCGGTATCATTGTCCCGGTGTTTGCACATCACCTGCCCCGCTGTGGGCTGGAATGGAGCCATCCAGATGACTGATCCTCTTCGGCAGGACAAGCCGGCCGGCCGGCGCCGGCTTCAGTGCGCGCTCGTGATCGCGGTCGTTGGGATCATGCTGTCCGGGTGTGTCGAGCGTGAGGAACGCATCAAGGTCGATCGGGATGGGGCCGTGACGATTCTCCTTGACTACACCGCCGACACCGATGAGGAACTGTATGTCGGCCGGGTGCCGCCCAATCGCTACGGCTGGAGGACGCGCCGCTGGACCGAAGATCAGTCCGACGGCTCCGTCAAGTATCGCATGGAAGCCCTGCGCCGCATCGCCTTTGGAGAAGACCTGCCCGGCACCTACTCCGATCCGGCCTCGGGCGAACAGGATCTCTACCTGGAGTTCCCAACAAGCCTCGTCGTCGAGGTGCGGCCGGATGGCGTGTATTACCACTTCGAACGCCTGTATGTCAAACGCGACTGGGCTTACCTGGAGGACATCACCACCGAGACCCTGATCAAGGAGGATGCCGAGGGCCTGGCTGCCAAAGCGACGGATGAGTTGAGCGATTCCGAGCGGATTCGACTCCTGGAAGTCATGACCCGAGTCGAGACCCTCAAGCGACTCGCCATGGCACGTCGAGCCTATCAAACCATCACTCCGACCGACCCACCCGATGGGTGGCTCAGGACCCGTGACGATCTACTGGCGGCGATCGAGGAGTTCGACTATTCAAGGATCAATGACATCCTCGAGTCCGGGGACACGACAGCCGGCCAGGATGCCATCGATGCGATCACGGAGGCCTATGAGGTCGAAATGGATGGCCGGATCACACTCGGCCTGCTCACCTACTGCGGGTACACGGATTCGCAGGCCAGGGCATTCGACCGAGCGTATGACTGGCACAAGCGCCATCTGAAGTACACGCAGGACCTCAACTCAGAGGGGCTGCGGATTGCGGTCGAAATGCCGGGTGAGATAGTCGCTTCAAATGCCGATGAGCAGACCGACAACCAAGCGGTCTGGAGATTCAAAGGGGAATGGCTGCACGATCGAGATCGCGAGTTGCTCGTGACATCGCGCGTGCGCAACTGATTCCGGCCGACGACCTAGTGGTCATGTTGAGACAGATCGGCCTGTGCCACGGCCCGGCAGAATGCACCGATCAGGCCGGCCTCCTTCTTGCCCCGCGACGACTCGACCCCGGATGAGACATCAACGGCAAACGGCTGAACCGTCTTGATCGCTGTTCCAACCGTGTCGGGAGTCAATCCGCCGGCCAGGATGATCGGTTTCGTCGGTTTGACATCGCCCAGAATCGTTGCCAACCCGGGCCAGTCGCACGGTTCACCGGAGCCGGGATTCGGGCCGTCCAGCAGCAGGTATTCAACGTCCGGGTTTGAAGACCAGCAGGCGACCTGCTCCGGATCTGTAGGCAACGCCCGGATCACCGGCACGTCAAGCGCGATCTCAGCCACATACGCCGGGTCCTCCCGGCCGTGGAGTTGGACCATCGTCAAGCCGACTGTTTGACATACCTCCAGAACCTGGTCTCGCGGATTATCACGAAACACACCCACGATCGGCACCGGCACCGACATCTCGAGTGCGATCTCTTCAGCCCGATCACATGACACCTGCCGCGGCGACCCGTTGGCAAAGACGAAACCGAGCCGCATCGGCACCGGCTGAGATTGCTGCCTCGGCCGTCTCGAGATCACGGACCCCGCAGATCTTGATACGCGTTCGTTGATACCCGGTGTCAGTCATGTGATTGGTCGCTGTCAGGGGGAGAGAGGCATCTGGTTCGTCGCATCGTGTCACGTGCTGCCGGCACGGCGGTAGACATGGTAGGTGCAAGCCGGGACCATGCCGATGGACTCATACAGGCTGATTGCCGGCTGATTGTCGGGCTCGGTTTCGAGCGCCAGCGTGAGCAGCTGAGCGCGGGCGCAATGGTCCAGCAACGTAGCGAGCAGTGTGCGCTGGATCCCTTGCCGGCGGTACTCCGGGTGGGTCGAGACATCCCAGATCACGCCGCTTTGATTGAGCGTCATCACGCCGGCTGCTGCGACGATCTGACCGTTCAGACGGGCAACGAGCATGTCGAGTCGGCTGTCGTCCAGGACGTCCACCGCACACGCCGCCAGCCCGTCAGCGACCTCCTGCGCGTAGAGGGCTCCATGAACCGCTGTCTGGTAGGCACGATACTGCCGGCCGGCTGCACGGGCAGGAAGAATCTGCAGGTCATCCCGCACCGAGGGTGGTCGAATCACTCGATCCATGACCATCACCAGGTTTTCTTCCGCCTCATAGCCGTGCGCCGACAGCACCGATTGATCGTCGGCATCCCATTGCTGTTGGTGAGCCGGAATCAGCCGGTGGCAGTCAAGGCTGAGGCTGCGGTAGTGATCCGTGATCTCCTGCAGAAGCGGTCTGAGATCCTCAGGGCCGGCCGCCGTGATACCTGCTGCGAAATTGGCATCGTAGATGCGTGGCCGTTCCGGGCACACGAACAGCTGAGCCCCGCTCAGGTCTGTCGTTTCGCAGTGGGTGAGCGCCAGTTCCGTTTCAGCCGTCTTGACGAGTCTGGTCAGCCGGTCAGGCGAGCGATCGGGGTGCGTGTTGTCGATGACGGGGAGTTCCATGCGATCTGAGCCTATAGGTCCGATAGGGGATGTCAGGTTTTGCCATATGGTTCATAAACGTCTGGTAGGAACCAGATTGTGGCTTCACATCCTCCACAAGTCATGTATGATGAGACTCGGAGGCTGGGAAGAGATCAGGTATGGAGTTCGGGAGAATTGTACAGTCTGTTGTCCGTCGATCATACGGCTGCTCACTGCCGTTTGCTTGTATCGGTGTGTGCTTGATTCAGGGGTGTACTACGGTTCCTCACGACGCGCGCGATCCCGTTGCAGGACCCTCGTCAGTCGGAATCGATTCGGATGTCTCCCTGAGTGCCGCTTGTCTGTTTGAAACCTACAGTCCGACAAGTCCGGTGTTGGTTTTTGCTAGTGATCGCCTGAACGAGCAGATTTCAATTGCCGGGCAAGTGGCCGGATTCGGGCGAGACGATTGGGAGTTCGGGAGGAATGATTCGAGGCTCGGGGCAGGGCGGCCTGTCATGTTCCCAGCCGAGCAGTGGGCCTATGTCGAGCACCTTGAACGTGTCTACGACACTGATGGGCGGATTCGTACTCTTGGGCATTCCCGGATTTCAAGCGGTACCGGGTGGTTGCCACGTCGTTAATATGGGTAAAATGAGTAGAAGGTTACGATGAGCGGTTTCTCGAAATGAGGCATCGCTGAGGTAGAATCAACTGGATGATCCAGTTTGAGACGCGGGATGTGGTTCTTGAGGTGGTTGGGCAGCATCTGTACGGTCGAGACGACAGGCATCAATCCTGCGTGAAGGCTGTTGCTTGCCCTCCTGTTCCGGCGGCTTCGAGCATACAGGGCAATGGCGTGTGCCTGGCGTGCAATGAACGCCCCATTCCACTGCCCCGATCCAACTGAGAGGCAACCGGGTGATCGGCAAATGAAGGAGGTCCAGATGCAGCAGCAGCCGTCGAATGTGACGAAAAAGGAGTTGGTTGATCAGGTCATGCAACGCACCGGGTACAAACGCCCGGTGGTCCGCCACATTGTGCAGGATCTGCTTGACACCCTGGTCGATGAGTTGGCAGCAGGTCGGCGCGTCGAACTTCGTGATTTCGGCGTTTTCGAAGTCAAACTCCGCGCCGCTCGGCAGGCCCAGAATCCGAAGACCTTGCAAAAGGTCGAGGTACCGCCGAAGCAATGCGTCAAGTTCAAGCCGGGCCGTCTCATGAAGGCACGGGTCGAAGACGGTCAACTCGCCGCGTCCCAATCAGGGGCCGGTGACGATGCGCGATCTGCTTCTGATGACCAGAGTGGGCGCGACCCGCAGGGATCAAGCAAGGCCGGTGATGAGAGCGAACTCAGCCCGACGGTCGTGAATCTCCCCGGGGCCGCACGGTCACGCGTTCGCTGATCTGTTTCTCGAACTTTTCTGTCGTACAACCGAGTCTGATGCACCGGCCACGAGTCTGGGTCGATCGTGTTGTCCGTCGTGTCGGCCAGCACGAAGCACCATCTCCTCGGCTGTCGGTGTGCGCCGGCATCCTTGCCACGGTGCAGAAGTCTGTGTGCGCGCCCTCCCCGAAGAAAAACAGACCGGCCCCGGATCGGGTGATCCAGGGTCGGTCGCATCGGACTGCTCATACCTGCCGCTCCGGTGATGCGCTGACGCTCAGTTCTCACAGGCTCAGCACATCAGGGCAGGTCGAGCGCTCCGGTCATATCGCATTCATCGTTGGCGTGGGCGGCATGCATCCAACCGACTCGAATCAGGTCCAGCCAATCGAAGCCGCCGCACTCGCCGTCATTATTCTCCTCGGGCGTGAATAGCATGGGCCAGAAAGTGGCGACGCCCGTCACGCCTGATCACCTCAGCATGGACCCGTGCATGATCGCCGCGCTGCAGGTCGCCGAGGCGGGCAGGACGGCCGTTGCGCATGATTCGGGTCGCACGATTCACATCAATGGCAACGTCACCTCGATCGGTGTGGAGCAGGATGTGATGCGGACCGACTTCGGCGATGACGCCGTGCAGCCGAACCATGTGGGCCGGATCTTCTGCCAGTGCCTGTCCGGTGGTCAGCGTGAACAGAAGGACCAGGCTGAGGATAGATATGACTGTTCGTTTCATAGGGGTAAATCTCCTTGCAAACGGTATCTCGTGTCGTGTTCAGGTGGCCCGGCAGAGCCGAGGCCCACTCGTTCGTGCCCACACACAATGCAGGCACGATACACCCGGCCGTGCCATGAATCGAAGTCCATGGTCCAGCCGTCCTCCCAACGGCACCCCGGATGTCCTCCACGAGAAAGCCTACTGCCGACAGTGTTGCAGCCATGATGACCGCAGACAATTCGAACGCCCTTTTTCAACGATTCATACGCCACGTTTATTGCAGGGACATGAGAAAAAGAACCCAGTGCCAATTCATCAATGATCACTGCGACTGAAGTCAGCATCGGTCATTGCCGCTGTGGGTTATCAACCACCGCAAGCACGACACACACGACCTGTTTCGCGCCGGCACGCTTGAGTTCACGACAGGCTGCCCGCATCGTGGCGCCGGTGGTCATGACATCATCGATCAGAATGACCCGGTCTGGAATGCCCGCTCCGAGCCACCGGCGCCGTGCCGAGAACGTCCCGCTGACATTTGAGCGTCGAGACGAGGGCGCCACCGCTCGCTGGACCGGGCGATACGATCGTTTGAGATGCCGTCGGATCCGATACGCGCCGGTTCGACACACGCCATGGGCAATGCCGGCTGTGTGATCGATCCCTCGCCGGATCCGCCTGAGTGCAGGAGTCGGGATGGGAACGACATCCCCGGACCCGATACCGGCCCGCACCAACTGTCGGCCGAGTTCCCGCCCCAACGCGCGGGCCAGATGGTCGTTCCTTTTGAACTTGATCTCGTGTACCCAGTCGCGGAGGTCTCCCTCATACCGGCCAAGACGAATCAGGCGGCCCCACGGCAGGCGCGAGTGCCGGCATGATCCACAAGACGTCCCATCAAACTCACCGATTCCGATGGATGACCCACAGCGAGGGCAATAGTCCTCACCCGCTGCATCCGGCAACCAGTCGCTGTCGGCCATCAAGACCCGGGCCGGGGCCGATGTAACCCCCAGCCAATCACGCTCGAACGGCACCGGCTCACTGGAGGATGACAGACGGGTGACCACCCGATCGAGCAGCGACATCGGCCGATCAGTGGAACGCCTGGGACGGAGTTCGTCAGGTACCTGGGTCATGTCTGTGCTGTATCGTATCCCGCGCCCCGGTGCAGCGTGGGAGTCGGTCGCTATCATTGGCACGACCGAGTCAGGGTACCTGGGAGCGGTGCCTTGAAGGGTTGCATGAAAGCAGGGGGCATACCGTGCCTGATCTTGCCGGCCTGAACCTGCGAAACCCGATCGTCCTGTCTGCAGGGACCTGCGGCTACGTTGACGAACTGTCGGATGTGCTCGATCTGTCGCGCATCGGGGCCGTCATTACCAAGTCGATCACGCGGTTGCCGCGCGAAGGGAACCGCCCGCCGCGCGTGGCCGGCATTTCCGTGGGCATGCTCAACGCAGTCGGCCTGGCCAACATGGGACTCGATCAGTTTCTCCGTGACAAGGTGGCAGCCTGTCAGGCCAGCCCGTGCCCCGTTATCGGATCGATTGCCGGCAACTCGATTGACGACTATGTGGCTGTCGCACAGGCATTTGATGCAGTCGAGCGCATACCAGCCGTCGAACTGAACGTCAGTTGCCCCAACACGGCCGACGGTCTGGAGTTCGGATCGTGCCCGCAGGCCCTGACCGGATTGCTCAACTCCGTTCGTGCGGTTCTTGGCTCAACCGTCATGATCGTGAAACTCAGCCCGACGGCACCTGACATCGTCTCGATGGCCGAGGCAGCGATCGGGGCCGGCGCAGATGGCATCAGCCTCATCAATACGCTTCCGTCATTGGCGTTTGATGTGGAGACGCGGCAACCGTTGATCAGCCGGGGCCGGGCAGGCATGAGTGGGCCGGCCATCCACCCGCTGGCAGTGCGGATGGTCTACGACGTCTACCACCAGGTAGCCCGATCGGCTGGGATTCCCTTGATTGCTTACGGCGGCGTCATGAACTGGCAGGATGCTGCAGAGTTCATCCTGGCCGGTGCGACCGCAGTCGGTATGGGTACGGCCCTGTTTGCCGACCCGAAAAGCCCACTGCGGGTCATCGACGGCCTGGAGAAGTGGAAACATCGGCAGGGCGTACACGATCTGTCCGACTTGATCGGTGCCGGGCAGATCGGGCACCCAGCAGATTAGTCCTTCAATGATGCCACATGCTCGGCGATCGGAATGGCAGGGGCTTGAAGGCCGTAGACTGAACGGGGCGGGTATGACTCGGGGGTCACCGATCGCGAGACCAGCGAGGCCTGGCACAGGTCTTTCAACGCCGTGGTCAAGGCACGTGGCGTGATACCGGGCAGGTGTGCCTTGATCGCGCTGAACCTGGCCCCCTCAGGCTCAGCCTGAGCGACGTCATAGACGGCTCCGATCACCGGGATCGACCATTTGTTGTACAGCAATTCCTGTTGCTCGTCAGGCATCGCCTGTGCCCGGAGTACGAACTCATGGCACCAGTGTGCGATCGCCCGGCCCGATGCCGTCAGAACATACTCAGGCCGCAGCGGGTGCCCGTAGCCTGCATGATGTGCAACCCAGCCCTGCTCCCTGATCAGCACATCCAACGTGTCGCGCAGCGACTCGCGATTGACGCTGAGATCGGTGGTGAGCATAACGAATCGAACCCCGCCGACAGATGTTCGGTAGCGGTGCATCATGGCCAGGACCCGGACGGCCCAGCGACGATGAAACAGGTTGATGATGCGCTCACAGGCCATTATCCGCCCTGACAGGCCCGAAATCGGCTAATTACCGTCTCCAAGCGTTTTCTCGCTTGACGAGAAACTATATTTAGTATACTTTACTGTCATTCGGTCGGTCGGGCAAGGAGCGTGCTTGAATTACACCGACCGATGATGAAGTACAAGGACACCAAAGGAGAAGCACAATGGCAGATGGACTTGGATTCAACGGTGGGATCACGGCGGCCTACGGCATCGGCGACATGGATCGCACCCTCAAGTGGTACCAGGAGGTACTCGGCTTTGAGTTGGCCTTTCGCGAGGACTCGGTCGGCTGGGCCGAGGTCACAAGCCCGGCTCAGGGCGTGACGATCGGATTCTCGCCGGTTGAAAAGGTCGAGGTCAAAGGCGGGCCGACCTTGACGTTCGG
The DNA here is from genome assembly GCA_013112555.1 of Planctomycetota bacterium. GTDB lineage: Bacteria > Planctomycetota > Phycisphaerae > Phycisphaerales > UBA5793 > PNC21. Next base: position 699,037 of record JABFGK010000001.1, read on the forward strand.
CGTCGAGGACATCGAGGCCACCCGCAGCACCCTCGAATCGCGCGGCGTCGAGTTTGACGGCGATATCGTCGAGTACCCCGGCATGGTCAAACTGACCACGTTTTATGATCCGGATGGGCACAAACTCATGCTCTTCCAGGCGCTGGCTGGGGATGGCTGCGGCTAAGCGTGTGCCATGCACGAAGCAGCAACGTGATTGATGACGGCGGCACGCCCGGGCACTCAGGCGTGTCGCTGCTTTTTTTGCCAACCGCAGCAAATGGATCACTCAGCCATTCCGCTCGGTAAGATAGCGCATGAGCGAGCACAGCATACAGCGACCGGGGCCGGCAGCCGGGGGCATGTCGAGCACTGAATTCAGGCAGGCCGGGCATGAACTGATCGACTGGATTGCAGACTACCTCGAGCAGGGGGTGCAGCAGTATCCGGTGCGATCAACGGTCCAGCCCGGGGCCGTTCGTCAGGCGATCGAAGCAGGGTGTCCCGGCCCGCAGGACTTGCCGGAAACGTGGGATGCTGTCTGGGCCGACGTGCAGCAGCATGTCCTGACGGGCGTGACCCACTGGCAGTCACCACGCTTTTTTGCGTATTTCCCGGCCAATGTGTCCTACCCGGCCATCCTGGGGGAACTGCTCTCAGCCGGCCTGGGTGTTAATGGCATGATGTGGGCGACGAGCCCGGCGGCGACCGAACTTGAGACGCTCGTACTCGATTCGCTGGTCGACCTGATGGGCCTCCCGCAGCACTTCAAGGGGGCCGGCGTGATTCAGGACACGGCGTCCAGTGCCTCGCTGTGTGCCGTCCTGTGTGCGCGCGAACAGACGCTCGATTGGGATGGGAACGAAATAGGACTCGCACGGGCCGCCGATCAAGGCCGCCTGATGGTCTACGTCTCGGACCAGGCCCACTCGTCAATCGAAAAAGCCGTCAAGATTGCCGGCCTGGGACGTGAGTCGGTGCGGATCGTCCCGAGTGATACTCAGACGTTTGCCATGGATGCCACTGCACTGTCCCGCATGGTCGCTGACGACCTGGCAGCGGGGAGGAAGCCGGCGATGGTGTGTGCCACGCTCGGGACGACGTCATCGCTGGCGATCGATCCGATTGCTGAAATCGGCCGGGTGTGTCAGGAACACGGGATCTGGTTCCATGTGGACGGTGCGATGGCCGGCTCTGCACTCATCTGCCCGGAGTTCCGACACCTTGCTGACGGGTTGGACCTGGCCGATTCATACTGCTTCAACCCCCATAAGTGGCTGTTTACCAACTTCGATTGCGATGTGTTCTATGTGCGGCAACCGGAGCGCCTGATCCGCACGCTCACGATCATGCCGGAATATCTGAAAACGGCCCACACGGACGACGTTATTAACTACCGTGACTGGCACGTCCCGTTGGGCCGACGATTCAGATCACTGAAATTGTGGTTCGTACTGCGCCTGTTCGGCGTGTCTGAACTTCAACGTCGCCTGCGCAATCACATTGAATGGGCCTCGCAGTTCGCCCAGTGGGTGGAATCCGACGACCGTTTTGAACTCGTGACCCGCCCGTCACTCGGCCTCGTCTGCTTCGGGTTGAAGGATCGAACAAATGACGAGCAGGAGGCGCTGCTAAATCGGGTTAACGAAACGGGTCGCGTGTTTCTGAGCCATACGGTACTGTCAGGCAGGTATGTCCTGCGAATGAGCATCGGCCAGACGAACACGACCCTGGAGGATGTGAAGTTGGCCTGGCATATCATCACAGATGCGGCTGGCGGCAGTTGAGCCCGGTGACATACTCATGAGCGGAAAGAGTCCCATGCGCGATCCACGACTTGACAAACTGGCAGACATCATGGTGCACTACTCATCGGAGGTGAAGACGGGGGATCTGGTCTGCATCTCGGCCGATCCGATTGCCATGCCGATGATTGAGGCAGTCTACGAAAAGACCCTTCAAGCCGGCGGCCACCCGTTCTGGATCCCACGCTCTGAGGCACTGGCCGATATCTTCCTTGAACAGGCATCGGATGAGCAGTTGGACTTCCTGTCGCCATTGCGAATGCAGATGGTGGAGGCAATCGATGTACAGATCGGACTCTGGGCCGATGTGAATACGAGGTCGAGCAGCCGAGTCGATCCGGCCCGCCAATCACGTCTGTCACGGGCCGGTGAGCCGTACTTTGTTCGATTTCTCGACCGGGCTGCAGAGGGTGATCTCCGGTGGGTCGGCACGCAATACCCCACGCAGGCATCGGCTCAGGATGCAGAAATGAGTCTGCGGCAGTACGAGGAGTTTGTCTACGGGGCCGGCAAACTTGATCTGGACGATCCGGCGGCTGCCTGGCGACACCTGCGCGAACAGCAGAAGCGGGCCTGCGACTGGCTGAACCAGAAGAAAGAAGTTCGATTCCGCGCCCCGAATGGGACGGACCTCACCGTGAACGTTGACGGGGCCACCTGGATTAACTGTGCCGGCGAGGACAACTTCCCGGATGGGGAAGTCTTTGCCGGCCCGCAGGGGGTCGAAGGCGTCGTGTACTACACGTTCCCCGCGGTCAACATGGGGCGCGAAGTGACGGGAATCCGACTCGAGTTCCGCAATGGGATCGTGGTCGATGCCTCAGCCTCCAAAGGTGAGGACTTCCTCATTGCCATGCTCGACATGGACCCGGGTGCCCGACATCTCGGTGAGATTGCTATCGGGACGAACTATTCAATCACCGAGTACACGCGAAACACACTGTTTGATGAGAAGATCGGCGGGACATTCCATGCAGCCGTCGGGCAGGGGTATCCCGAGTCCGGCAGCAATAACAAATCAGCCCTGCACTGGGACATGGTTTGTGATCTGCGCCAAGGCGGGACGATCGAGGCAGACGGCGAACTGTTCCACGAAAACGGGCACTTCAAGTTTGAAGGATGGCCCGGTGCGATTCTGTGAATCCTGTTCTTCTCGCTGCTGTTGCTCCCTTGCCGGACTGGATTAAGTCGTGACCATGATCAGCCCCGTGCCCGTGCCCGATGAGTTCAGGCAGGCTGCCGATTCGTTCGGAATCGCTTTCGATGATGGCGATCTGGACCGACTCGGGCAGTTCCTGGCCCTTCTGCTTGATCAGACGCAGCGAATGAATTTGACGGCGATTCGGGACCCGGATGAAGCATGGATCCGTCACGTATTCGACAGCCTGACGTTGTTGCCGCTGATCCACCAGTTTGGCGCTGATACTGTGGCTGATGTCGGCAGCGGTGGGGGGGTACCCGGGATCCCGCTGGCCATCTGTATGCCACAGGTGCAGGTGACCTTGATCGAGGCGACCGGCAAGAAGGCTGACTTCCTGCGATCGGTCAGCCGTGACCTGGAACTGGGCAATGTGACGGTCGTGGCCGATCGCACCGAGACACTGGCTTCGTACTCAGGGCCGCTGCGGAACCAGTTTGATGTCGTCACTGCCCGGGCTGTCGGTCGGCTGCCGGTATTGCTCGAGTTGACGGTGCCGCTGGCCCGAATCGGCGGGTATGTGCTGGCCGTGAAGGGGCAGCAGGCGGCGCAGGAAGTCAGTGAATCACGGGTAGCGCTGCAGCATTTGCGTGCAGAATATGTACATACTCAGGAGACATCGACCGGGCAGATCGTGGTGATCCGGAAGGTCGGGAAGACGCCCAAAGCCTACCCCCGCAGGCCGGGTGAGCCGAAGCGAGCACCATTAGTCGACTGACTGCCGGCCCGCCGGCCGGGATCACGCAGAATCAGTGCCGCCGTGTTCTTAGAAATAAGGCCCAAGCCGTACCTGTGGGTCGTCGCTTGCGATTCGGCACGGGGGCCCGTACCATTGCCTGTGGAACAACGTGGGGAGAGAGGGTGTGGTGGACTCGCCGATTCCAGGAACCGGCAGACGCCGTTTTCTGAAGGTAACTCAAGGCCGGCAGGAGATTTGGAAATGACTCACAGGCGGAGACTCCTCCTATCTGCGTGCGCGGCCGGACTGGGCATGGGATTGCTTCTTGGTGGTGCGTGCTCGAGGGAGGAGTCGGGCTCGTCTGATGTTCCGGCTGAAGCGCTCAGCTCAGTTAATGACAAGTGCCCAATGTGTAAAAAGGCTGTGAATGTTGATGTTGCCACACAGATGTTCGATGAGTCCGAAGTCGGCTTCTGCTCGGACGAGTGCTCAGGGCAGTGGAGCAGATTGGAGGATCGCAGATTCGGACACGACGTTCAGCAGAGTTTTCTTGATGCAGTCTTGTCAGACAACTGATGCAGAATCTCGAAACGGGAGGGGAAGGATCATTTGCACGATACGGACTACTCAAAGTAACAGGAGATTTAGAAATGACTCACAAGCGGAGAATCCTCCTATCTGTGTGCGCAGCCGGCCTCGGATTGGGCCTGCTGTGTGCCAGCGGGTGTAAGAAAGAAGAACCAGCAGACGCAGCGGTCGACGTGGCCGTGATCAAGTCAATCAACAAGGTCTGCCCGATGTGTGGCATGGCTGTCAACGCCGAGGTGGCCACCGCTGACCTGGGCAAGAGCATGGTCGGCTTCTGCTCAGACGGATGTGCAGAGAAGTGGGCCGGCAAGGGCTTTGAGGAGCAGCAGAGTCTCCTGGGCAACGCCCTGTCAGATAACTAATCAGAACCGAGATACCTCAACCAGTCCGACTGAGGCGGTGCGCTCATGTGCCCGCTACGGACTGAGACTGTCGAAAGACAGACCGGATCACGATCAATGGCGTGTCAACTTGAGTAAGTTGGCACGCTCTTTTTTTCGATCACATTGGAGGGTCACGCCACAGTGCCTCGTGCGCGTGAGTGGTCTTGCGGCTCACCCCACGCCCGAACTCAATTGTTCGATCACATCCACATGAGGGGTGTGGTGGGGCCGGGCGATCAGATCGTCAAAGATCGGGAGCAAACTGTCACGCAGGACGGCGTCCCAGCCCATGGCCTCGCTGATCTGCTGGCCTGTCTCAATAAGGCTCGTGCGCTGGGCATCAGTCCGTGGCAGGCGTTCGAACAGGGTGCGTGCCACGTTCTCGGCGACGTGTTCTTCGATAACGTCGCGTTGGTCGCGCGTCATGTCCAGCAACTGTGGAATCGTGAAGTCGCCTTCGAGTTGGGTGTAGTCTGCGATCAGGACATTCGGAAGGTCCTCCGGAGTCAGCCCGAGTTGCCGCGCTGCATGTTCATATGAGTAGGCACACCCGCAGACGGAACTCGGGACACAGATGGCACCGGCGGCCAGCGGCTCAAGCGGCGCAATCCCGAACGGTTCGTAGACGGACTGGCCGAACTCGACATCGGCTGCAATCCGCAAGTCGCCGAATGTCATCTCCTCATCGGCGGCGTCCCCGAGTGTCTGTCGGGTCCAGCCGAACTGGTTGACGAGGACCACCTGAATGGCACGATGGCCGGCATTGAAGGGCTTGATGACGTCGTAAAGGTCCTGCTCCATCCCGACAAGATCCGGGTACCCGGGACGGTGGTTGAAGGGCCAGCCGTACTCGCGGGCCATTTTCTGGACTGTTTGGTAAGATCGGGGCGGAGCCCCGCACGTGAGGATGATCAGCAGCCCGGTCATCCCGGCCCCCTCCAACAGCGGGTCGAGATACGAAGCCACTTTCAAGTCGCGCCAGAGCCCCTTGCTGATGACAGGCCGCGTCACATGCGTCATGATGTACTGTGCCTGCCGCCCCGTGACGCGCTCGACCCAGCGGTCCATCCGTTGCCGACTCGTTGCCTTGACTTCGTGATTGACCGTCAGGCTGGGAACCCCGTTGTAGACCAGATGCACCGTCGACGCCTTCATCTTCGGGCTCAGGAAGTGCAGTTCCTCGGCGGTCGGGTCGCCGACGGCGAGTGATGCATCCAGATGATGGGCCCGGCTGATCAGTTCATGGCGCATGATGGACGTTTGATCCCCGAATACATCGGTGACGAACTGTCCCTGCTCAGACGCCTGGCGCATGATGTTGTAGAACGCTGTGTCATGCCCGGGGTGGTGTTCGGTAATCCGGCGGGCCGTGGAGCATTCGTGTGCATGAAACACGGTGCGGAAGAACTGCTTGCCGTCGAGCACGGCTTTGAGGGCCGTACACATGCCCATGAATTCATGACTGATGAGCACGGCCGGGAGTTCTTCATCATCAAGCAATGCCGCCGCGGCATAAAAGGCCGGTTCGGCGAGGCGGCAGTATTCTTCGAATCCCCAGTCGGTTTCAAAGCGGGCCGCGTCGATCTCGAACTCTTTCCATAGCCGGGTCTTGAACTCATTGAGCAGCATCTTGTTCGGGTTCGACAGGTCAAACAGGACGATTTCGGCCTCGCCGACTCGGCCGCTGCCATCGTCTAGTTCGTAGTGTCTCGTGCCGTAGGCAATCGGCGTCTGAAAGGCTCGTTCGAGCGGTCGGAATCGTCGCCCCCACATCTGCGTGTCGATCCCGTCCTTCGAACTGTACCGCACCGACACCTGGGAGCCGAGACGGCGCATGGGGCTCTCGAAGTGGTGGCCGCCCATCGGCCCGATGAGGATGGTGCGCCCGACGGCTTCCCGATATACCGGGCTCGTGATCATGCCTTCGAGAACGGTGCCGATGCCCCCGATCTTCTCGACGGCTTCGTGGGTGACATGGACGATCGTGTGTGGGTGGGTGATGCTGCTCATGGATGGTCCGGATATTGGTAGGGCGTGCTCCACAGTCAGGATCGGCAGACGCCGCGTGGAACCTTCGGAATGTTCGGGAATGAGGGGCAGGTTCAGTCGGCTGATGGCCGTTCGGGTGCCACGGTTCCCCCAATCAGGCCCGGCTGCCAGATTTCGTCCAAGTCCTGCCCGTCGGTTGCCCGCCGCATGAGGAAGTAGATAACGGTCCAGGCACAGAAGTGGAAACTGACGGCAAAGCCGGCCACCACGCCTGCGACCACGGTCCGCCACAGCGCAATCAGGTCGGCAGCGACGATGGAGGTCTTCGGGGAGCCGTCTTCGATGTTCAGATTCGGGAGCAGGTGATACAGGTCGACGGGGCCGGTCATCCGGACAGGATCCACGTCGGCAAACCACTGGGAGCCGGTCGCTGCAAACCAGACGGTCAGCGTGGCAACGACGACCACGACCAGATAGCCTGCCAGCCCGATGAGGAATGCGATCCCGAGATACGCCAGCAGATGGAGCGGGCGATTCTTCGTGTAGGAGTAGGCCCGTGCCAGGGCGTCCGGGGCATCGGCAGATTCGACGGCCACGGCCGGGACGAACATGCCGGACCCGATGGCCGTCAGCAGGATCAACAGCGCAGCCACGAAACTGCCGAACAGGGCCAGCCCGTAGAGGACGCCGCCAACGATGTTGAGGCCCGGCAGCGTCATGAGCCAGCCGCCCACGGCCAGGGCGACCAGCCCCAGGAGAACAGCGATGACGGGGAAGAAGACGGAGCCGGCCAATGGGAGCCAGCGCTTCAGCGAAAAAGCAAGGGCCTCGGGCCATTGGATGAACTGCACGATGGCAAACTCACAGGCAGCCGAGCGGGTGATCATGCAGCCGCCCACGAGCCAGACGAGTGCAAACCATGGCCCGAAGATCAGCACAAAGGCCGGGTGATCGGCCCAGAGGGTGGCCGGCAGGTCCGTGATCAGATTCGACCCGGAGCCGAGGATCAACATCGGATCGAGTGTGACGATTCCCTCTGTGAAGCCCTGGAACAGAGTGCGTATGGACAGACAGACTCCTTCGAACTCGCCCAGCGTGTCCGGTCGGCCGAGTAAATCCTGTTCGTTCGTGACCGCATCGTCTGCCGGCGCATCGGAGTCCGGGAGCGCTTGCCGTTTCGGCCGGCGCATCCCACGTTCGGCCTGTCACGGTGTCCCATGCTGCACCGGAAATCATCAGAATGACGACAATTGCCAGGCCCATGATCAGACGATTCGGCTGAACCGCCAGCCGGAAGGCTGATCCAAGTCTTGGGAAATAAAGTACTTCCGACCAATCAATCTGATCCACACGAAGATGTCTCTGCGGCTGCTGCATGGTGGCATACCTCCTTGTCGGCCTGCACCGGGCCCTCTGACCGGCCTGACCCTGCGCCAGCGTCCTGCTTCGATTGTACCCAGGTGTTCGGCATGTGCATCAGTGGCATGTCTGCCCGACCATGATTCCGGACGGGTAGGCAGAGTTTCCGATAGAACGACAGGATGATGCCTAATCTATGGTGTAGGGAGGGGATGCGGCGATCGAACCAGCTCGCCCGGCCCAGTGGCAGCGTTCACGGCCCAGGGCTCCCGGGCACATTCAGGCCGAGCGAGCGATCCGAAAGGAGAATCTTGTGGGACCAATGACAATTGCTGCGCTTGCCTTCTCGGGCCTTTTTGTACTCATCCTGCTGTGGATGATCGCGCTGTTCAACGGGATCAAGCGAAAGGAGATCGAGTGCGATCAGGCGTGGTCGGACATTGACGTGCAGTTGAAGCGTCGATACGACCTGATCCCGAACCTGGTCAGCACGGTCAAGGGCTACGCCTCCCACGAGAAGGAGACGCTCGAACAGGTGATCTCTGCGCGTGCTGCTGCCATCGACTCCACCGGGATCGCTGCCCAGGGCAAGGCCGAAGGCGAGCTGAGTCAGGCGCTGGGACGCCTGATGATGCTGTCCGAGTCGTACCCCGATCTGAAGGCGAATCAGAACTTCCTGCAGTTGCAGGAGGAACTGACCAGCACCGAGAACAAGATCGGGTTTTCGCGTCAGCATTACAACGGTTCGGCCGCCCAGTACAACACGGCCATCCAGACGTTCCCGGGCGTGATCGTTGCCAGCCTGATGGGATTCGGCGATCGTGAGTACTTTGAGATCGAGGTGCCCGAGCAGCGCGAAGCCCCGAAGGTCGAGTTCTGAATCGATGCGTAAGGCGAGCCCATCCTCCGGCCCGACGTCTCGAGCCTATCCGGCCAACGTGACGTTCAACACGCTGATCCGCAGCAACAAGCGCAAGAGCGTGGTGCTGATGATCGGCATGGGTGTGTTCGTGGTCGTCGTGGTGACCGTGATGCTCATGGCCGGGCTCGTCTTGCTGGGAAGCCGGGGAGGGGGCGAGGTTGATCCTGTTCAGTCGCTTGTGGTCGGCGCCACGGCAGCAGTCGTGGTTGCGGTCCTGGCTGCGCTGTGGAGTTTCTACGGGGGCGGCAATGCCATTTTGAAAATGTCGGGTGCCGTACAGATACCTCGAGAGGTCGATCCGCAGTTGCACAATGTCGTCGAGGAACTGGCAATCGCAGCCGGGATCCCGATGCCGGCAATCTATATCATCGACGATACGGCCTTGAATGCGTTTGCCACCGGGCGCGACCCGGATCATGCAGCCGTGGCGATCACGAAAGGGCTTCGATATCAGTTGAGTCGTGATGAGCTGGCCGGCGTGATGGCCCACGAGTTGAGCCATGTCAGGCACTTCGACATTCGCTTTGCCATGTTGATGGCCACGATGGTCGGTTTGGTTGTCTTTGCCTGTGATGCCTTCTTCCAGGTGGCCCGATACCAGTTCTGGTTCGGTAGAGGCATGAGCGGCCGAGGATCACGGAGTCGTGACGGTGGCGGGCAGGCCCAGGCAATCCTGGCCATCGGGTTACTCGTGCTGGCACTGGTATTGGCGGCGGTGGCACCGATGGTGGTCATGCTGATTCGGTTTGCAGTCAGCAGAGAGCGGGAGTACCTTGCTGATGCCGGGGCTGTCGAACTCACGCGAAACCCGCTCGGGCTGATATCCGCGTTGGAAAAACTCGGTGCCTGCCGCGAGCCGTTGGAAGTGGCGAACCGGGCAACGGCCCATCTGTACATGGTCAACCCGTTGAAGCATGTGCAGAAAGGCAAGGGGCATGAGTTGAACAGCGCGTTCAGCACACACCCGCCACTGACTGAGCGCATTGCACGGCTGCGTGCCCTGATCGAATAGAGCAGGAGGGGACTCACAGTATGGATGGCCCACTGCAGATCTTTGTCATCATCGGCGTCCTTGCGATCGCGCTGGTCTGCGGTTACTTCGCGTGGAAAGCGGAGCAGAAGCGGCGTCAGGAACTCTCCCTTCTGGCAGCAGAACTCGGGTTCGATTTCAGCCCGCACCGTGATCGTCGCCACGATGACGAATACGCGCACTTCGAGATCTTCCGCAAGGGTCACAGCCGCTCTGCCTTCAACACGATGCGAGGCACGGTGGAGATTGACGGCAACAGGTACCGGGTGAAGATGGGCGATTTTACCTACAAGGTCACATCAGGATCTGGCAAGAGTCGAAGCACGAGAACGTACCACTTCAGTTACATTATCCTTCACCTGCCGTTTCTTGATGTGCCATCACTGCTGATCAGGCCGGAGGGATTGTTTGACAAACTGGCCGGCGCGTTCGGGTTTGACGACATTGATTTTGAGTCGTCTGAGTTCAGCAAGCGCTTTCATGTCAAGAGCAGTGATAAGCGGTTTGCCTATGACGTGATTACGCCACGGATGATGACCTTCCTGCTTGAATCGATGCCTGCCACGGTTGACATTGAGCACAGCCGATGCATGTTGTCTGATGGGAGAAAGCGGTGGAAGCCGGCGCAGTTTCGAGCCATGCTTGATTGGGTCGTGACTTTTCTCGACCAGTGGCCCGACCATGTTCAGAGCGAACTCGGCCGTACTGGATCGCCCGCCTCGTCTCGCTGAAGTTCCTGTTGGCCTGAGGCTTACAGGCTCTTGCGGGCCAGAGCACAATGCGTGACTTTTCATGGTGTTGTGGGTTCTTTTTTCCAAGCGTGGGAACAGCACCGTCGTGCCGCCGGTTTTGGGGTTGACAGGTTTCGGCTTGGCTGGTAGCCTGCACTGGTCCATGTTGCCGTTCGGGCAGCGTGGGGTTCTTTTTGGGTGTTCACACCGGGCCGGATCGGCCGCGTTGAATCAAGTGTTGCAATCTCGAAGGTGCGAGATTCGAATGAGAGACGAGGCTTCTGTGGGTGATACAGGAGTCGATCACCATGTGATCGCGTGGAATCGTGTCAGCGAGCAGGGCCTCTGCGCGCTGCGATACTGCGCGCTAGCCGAGACTGCTCACTTGTTGTTCTTGAGATGATTTGGGTCGCTGGTTAACGATGCTTCGTCGTTTGAAGAAGCCACGTCTTTTCTTGTGGCGGGTTAGACAGCGGTAGAGAGTTGACAGCACTGTATGCAGGAGATTGAAAGCATGGGTACACACCGTTGGACCACACCGAGTATCTCGGGCTCATCCCACGCCAGGCGAATGCTGGTGGCAGCCTCCGCTTTCGCATTGACGGCCGGGACCTGTTTCGGCTCCGAACGGGGCAAGATCATCGAATATCAGGAGGTCATGGGTCAGACCGAGTTCTCCGGTCGGCTGATTGTTCGCCCGGTTCAGGCCGACGCGTGGCAGGATACGGGCTTGACGAACCGAGAGATTGCTGCTCGTGATACGATGGCCCGGACGATTGTCGAGCAGTACGGCCTGTGTGACTACGTCCTGCAGACTGACGAGTACATCATCTTTGTGCCTCGTGACAAGACTGAAAACGACGTCTCGGCGTCGCTGATGGAGACCGGCCTGTTTCAGTATGCCGAGCCGGACTGGATCATCTATCCGCTGGACTGCCCGAACGACTCTCGTTTCGGGAATCAGTGGCACCATGACTCGAACCGCATGCAGTCGTGCGACGGCTGGACGCTGCACACCGGCAACCCGTCGGTCAGTGTCGGTATCTGCGATACCGGGATCCGAACGACCCACGAGGACTTCCAACAGCATCGCCTTGAAGGCTATAACGCAGTGGATCGCCAGTGGGAATCACAGGGCGGCAACATCGGGGCCGTCCACCCGCATGGGACCAATACCACCGGCTGTGCTGCGGCCAACGGCAACAACGGCGTTGGTGTCGCCGGCGTCGGCTGGGATCTGAGCCACCGAATGCTCCGCGTGAGCAACAGCAGTGGCGGCGGCGCGTACATGTCCACACTCCAACATGCCGCGCGCACGGCAGTCGAGAGCGGCGACCGGGTTGCCAGTGTCAGTTATTCCGGTGTGGATACATCATCAAATCTCACGACCGCAACCTATGTCAAGTCCATTGGCGGGTTGCTCGTCTGGGCAGCCGGCAACGACGGCCGCAACCTGACGTACGGCAACCGCGACAATGACGACATCATCGTCGTCGGCGGGACCGATTCGGGTGATTCGCGAGCCTACTTCTCGGCCTATGGCCAGTTTGTCGATCTCGTGGCACCCGGCGTCAGTGTCTATACCACGAATTCGAGCAGCAACAGCTCGTACACATCGGTCAATGGCACCAGTTTCTCAACCCCGCTGACGGCCGGTTTGGCTGCCTTGATCTGGTCCTATGACCCCTCGCTGACCCCCGACGAGGTCGAAGCCGCGCTCAAGTCCGGCTGTGATGACCTCGGGTCCGGCGGGGTGGACAACACCTACGGCTACGGCCGGATCAACGTCTATGGGTCGCTGACCTCGCTCAACCCCGGGAACCAGTCACCGGTGGCGAACCTGGCAGCCTCTCCATTGTCCGGCAATGTTCCGCTGCAGGTCGACTTCGATGCCTCGGGCAGTTATGACCCGGACGGGACCATCACCGACTACTCATGGGATTACGACGGCGACGGAACCTACGACGAGTCGACCGGCTCAAGCCCCTACGCGCAGTTCATCTATACCGTGGCCAACGACTACGTTGCCATGGTCCGCGTGACTGATAACGAGGGAGCCACGGATACCGATACCGTGACCATTTCGGTCACTGAGCCGGGCAACGAGCCCCCGGTGGCGAATCTGTCAGCCACTCCATTGTCAGGCGATGCCCCGCTGTTGGTCGACTTCAACGCCTCGTCGAGTTATGACCCGGATGGGACGATCGTCGACTTCTCCTGGGATTACGACGGCGACGGCGTGTACGACGAATCGACTGGCGCAAGCCCGTATGCCCAGGTTGAGTACACCGTGCCGAATGATTATGTTGCCATGGTGCGCGTGACTGATGACCAGGGTGATACGGATACCGACACCGTGACCATTTCCGTGACGGATCCCGGCGGCGGCGGCGATCCGGAGTCTCTGGCGTTTGACGGCTTTGAGTCGCGGAGCTTCTCCGGCGGCACGGGCAACTGGGTCGGCTCCTGGTTCGGCGGCGGGGATGTTCGGCTCCGCTGGAAGCGTGAAAGCCCGCACACCGGCGACGGGCATGTTCGCATGCGTGGCAACAGCGGCTACATGGAGCGCGTGGTCGATCTGGCCGGCGCGACTGACGCCCGACTCACCTTCTGGGCGAAGGTCCGCTCCTGGGAGTCATCTGACCGGGCGTATGTCTGGGTCAGTGAAGACGGCGTGAATTACTCGCTCGTGTACACGTTCACGAACTCCGTCTCGGACAACCAGTATCACTACTACGATCTCGATCTGAGCGGCTACAACATGACATCCGATTTCTCGGTTGTCTTTGAAGCCGGCATGAATAGCAAGAAGGACTACTGGTACCTTGATGACATCGACATCATCGGCGTGCCGTAATCCGCATGCAGCACGATGAGACGATGCCGGTTTCCGGTTTGGACTCGCAGGCATCTCAATGACCGTTCGACCCTGTCGGCATAATCCTGGCCGGCAGGGTCTTTTCGTTTTTGGCCATGCAATGGGAATACCGGTACGCCCGGCCCTGGCAGCCACAATCGGATCCGGCAGGGCAGGAAGGGTGCAACCGGCCGGTTGAATGGGTGTACGGGTTGAAGGCTCTGTGTGTGACCGAGTCGAAGGTCGTGAGTCGGCGGCTCGGTGCCCTTTAGTGCGCTTATCATTCCACCCCGCGGTGTTCCGTATTGGATCTGTCTTCGAATGGGAGTTCTGGCTATGTCGAGATACGGCGTCGTTTTCCTGTCGGCAATCATGTGTGTGTGTTCGCTTGGGTTGGCCCAGGGGGACCCGGATGTGATCAACAAGGTCATTGAGGAAGGGAAGGGCAACTCCCAGGTCTGGGATCATCTGACGTACTTATCAGAGGAGATCGGGCCGCGACTGACCGGATCAACGGCGTTGGATCGGGCTCATGCCTGGACGCGGGATCGCTTTCGCTCATACGGGTTGAACGCCCATCTGCAGAAGTGGGGTGAGATTCCCGTTCGTTTTGATCGGGGACCGAGCACGGCCCGGATGTTGGAGCCGATCGAGCGCGACTTCGAGTTGACGGCCCGAGCCTGGTCGGCCGGGACCGACGGCCCGGTGGTCGGCACGGTCGTCAAAGAGCCACAGACGCTCGAGGAACTGGAGGCGGTCCGTGACCAGTTGCCCGGTGCCTGGGTTCTGGGTAAGCAGCAGCCTCGACGACGATGGGCGCGGTCGGAATCGGGAGCAGGAAACCGATGAGCAGCGCGAGGCCCGGGAGGCGCGTGAGCAACTCCGCGAGCAGATCCAGCAGACCCTGAAAGAGGCTGGGATTGCAGGCCGGATCGTCGCTTCACGAAATGACATTGTGCTGACAGGCGGGCAATCCGGGTGGCGCGACCTGACCATGGATACCTTGCCGACTGATGTAACCGTTACAGTTCGGCGGATTGACTATGACGTCATGAACAGCCGTCTGTCAGACGGTGAGGATGTGACGGTCGAAGTCAATCTCGAACACAACTTCGCTGAGGGCCCGATCCCGCTGTACAACACGATCGCCGAGATTCCCGGAACGGAACTGCCGGACGAAGTCGTGATCGTGTCCGGGCATCTGGATACGTGGGATGGACCGGGCACCCAGGGCACCCAGGACAACGGGACCGGGTGTTCCACGGCGATGGAAGCGGCACGCTTGCTGATGGCGGCCGGTGCGAAGCCGAAGCGGACCATCAAGTTCATTCTCTGGTCCGCTGAAGAGCAGGGGCTGCTTGGCTCTCAGGCATATGTTGACGGCCTGAGCGATGCAGAGAAGGCCAATATCTCAGCGGCATTCATCGAAGACGGCGGCACGAACTACAGCGGCGGTGTGAGTTGCATCGCGAGTATGGAATCGATGCTGGCGGAGGCGATCGCCCCGGTCCAGGAAGCATTCCCCGACTTGCCCATGAGCCTGAATGTGCGCGAGCGCATGTCACGGTTCGGCGGCAGTGATCATGCCCCGTTCGTGCGGGCGGGCATCCCCGGTTTCTTCTTCATGGAAACTGGGAGCGGTGGTGCCGAAGGGGCCGACTACGGGTTCATTCATCACACCCAGCACGACATCATGCGCTATGCCGTCCCGGAGTACCTGGTGCAGTCAGCAGTTTGCTCGGCAGTGCTGGCCTACAACCTCGCGTGCGCCGACACCTTGCTGCCGCGTGAGTTGCCCGAGGAGGAGGAGGAAGAGGAAGCGGCACCGGCCGAGCCTGAGGTGGCCTGGGTGCCGATCAAGGGCGGCCCGGTCGCCGGCAACTGGGTTGGCCATGTGGTTCGTCAGGAAAACATGTCGGACACATCGTTTACCATGATCTTTGAAATGGGAGAGAACGGGCAGGTGCACGGTACGGTGACCTCGGATTACATCGGGACTCGCCCCATCAGCAAGGGGCACTACAACGCCGATACCGCCGAGTTCCATTTTGAGATTGCGACTGAGGGCGGCGCCATCGTGTATGACGCGAAGGTGAACGGCCAGACGATGGCCGGCAAACTGGGGATGCAGGATGCATTCTCGTTTGAGTTCGAGGCCAAGCACGCCATTGAAGCAATGACCGGGGCCGCGGCAGGTCCTGCAGGCGGAGGATAATTCGAATCAAGCGATTGAAGTGAACTGAGAAGCCCCGTGGTCTGTCCAGCGTGACGCACCCGGGGCTTTTTTTCAGGCGGGATGCCATGATGAGACGGTTTGAATCAGAACAGGGGGACGGCCACACAACGAGGCCCGCCGGTCTGCTCCGGCGTCATCAGCAGATGACATCGAATGTGGCTGTCGGCGAGCAGGTGTCGGCGGCGGCCGAGTTTCGTCATCAATAGATGACGAACGACCTTCGGCTCGGTCTGTGACAGCCGGGTGTCGAGCAGGCCCAGCAGCGTTGCATGATCGCGTGCCCAGTCACCGGCTACCAGGAGTCGTTCGATGGCCGGGCTGTCGTCATGGGCTGAATCGAGCGTCAGGACATGGATCAGGCCGGTCTGATCGACGGCGAACTCGATCCCGGTGGCATACGGGCAGGTCACGGGGAGCGGCTGCAGGCCGGCGATCAGCGTACACAGCGGTTCCCTCTTTGTTGATCGTCGCAGCGAGGGAGCATTCTCGACCACGATGCGCCCGTGCTGCGGCGTGCTCGGCGGGTGGCCATTTGCTTTGGGCGGGACCGGTGGCGGATGGGAGTGGCCATTCGTATTGAGCCGCGTCGACAGTGAATCAGGCCGAACGGTCACTTCCAACGGCTCCATTCGCGCAAGATCGGTCGTGAGCCACGTGGTGAAGTCGCCGTGCATCTCGAAGCGAGAGAGCGAGCGAATGCGGGTCGATCGGATCGCTTCAATAGTCCCGACGAGTTCGACATTCTGATCGAGGAATGCGGAAACCGTATTGCTGAGGCGCTGGATTGCCTCTTCAGCACGGCTCTGATTGCAGCCGGCTGTCAGAAGCGCCAACTGCGGGAGCCGGGTCTCGGTGCCGGCAAGCATTGCCATTCGTTTCAGGAGTCGGTAGGCTGCAACGATGGCCGCCTGGTCGGCGCCGGTCAGAAGGATGATGCGACGAATGTTGAGTGTGGGGCTCAGTGCGATCACATCATCTGGGCCGGCCAACTGGACGAGCCACCGATCGGTTTCCGGTCGGAGCGTTTCGACGGACTGTCGGAGCGTTCGCAATCCTGCTGCGGCACCGTCGCCGTTGTTGTCAATCCCCAGGTCGGGTGCCGGCTGGTCCGTCCGAAGGGGGGTACACAGGTCGAGACGGGCCACACGCTCGTTTTCAGCACTCATGAATGCGAGTCGGCGTTTGTCGGAGGTCGTGTGATCGGTCAGGTATTGGACGGCCGTCGCCACCCAGGCGCCGGCCAGGACCGGGAGGTGCCCGATCAACAGGACATCGAATGAGAGGCCGGCTGCACCATCTGAGTGCTGAGAAGCGTTCAGGTGGGCAGCGGCGGGCGTGGCTGCGATGTGGGCATCCCACCGGTGCTGCGTGTGGGCGTCCGGTGGCGATGCGTCGAGCCCCCTGTCACCCACAGACTGCGATGCAGGAGTCACATGGTGGTCCTGATTGAGGAACTGGTCGGCAAGACTGTCGATGGCGTCCTGGAGGGAGTTGCTCTTGTTGTCATCCATATAGGCGCTTCACTCTCCGGTGCGATCAGGCAGGCTGCATGGAACTCCTGGCGGATGATCTGGCCGATCGGGTCGTGTGGACGACGGGATACTCGACCTCAATCACGCTGTTGAGGCTGCCGTACTCATTCGGCTCCGACATCGGGTTCTGTCGGTCGGTCTGCCATTCGTGATCGATGACATAGCGGTAGGCGTGCCGTCCCGGTGTCAGTTTCAGGCACGCCTCAAAGACACCGAGTTGCGTGTTGTATTTCATCGGCGTTGCGTCCGGGGACCAGTTATTGAAGTCACCGGCGATGTAGGCACGCTGCTCGGGGTTGTTGGCAGGGCAGACGAACAGCACGCCCTGACGTGTGATTCGGACGCCGAGAATGGCCTTGGGCGGCTTCAACTCGCGGATGGCCGGGCCGTGCTTGCGCGATCGCTCGGACAGGGCATTGAGAATGTCCTCATCGCGTGCGAGTCGTCGCTGCCTCGACTCCTGTGTATGCAGCAGCGTGCGAACACGTGCGGCCAGTTCTGCAGCGCGTTGTCCCGGGATGTGGACCGTTTCCCCGTTCTTGCCTGCTGCCGATGGGGGGGCGGTTACGCGATTGTCGTGGGTCCGAGGAGTACTCCGGCACGTGCCGAACACATTCAGGCTCACGGCCCCGGCACTGACCACTTCGGTCGGCGTTGGGTGATCATGCGCTGCCTTGGCTACTGTGTGCCTGACTGGATGACCGTTTGCCGGGGTGGGCGCAGCGTGCTGACCGTTGCCATTGGGAGCCGCCGGCGTCTCGGTCGGCGTCTCATGGGTGACGGTCATCGGCGGCCGGGTCTCGTGCTGCGTGGAATCGCCGGGCCGGGTGCACCAGTCGAGGAGTTGGGTACAGAGCCTCGTGTAATCGGAGCAGCCGCGCGAGCGAGGCGCGTATTCAACGACCGGCTGGCCAAACGAGGATGATTCCCGCAGACGCGTGCAATAGCGGATATTCGTCTCGAACAACTGGGCCGCAAAGCGCTTCCTCAGTTCGGTCACGATCTCGCGCGACAGGCGCAGGCGCGGATCGTACATCGTGGCCACGAGTCTGTAGGGAAGGTCCTTTTCAAGCCGCCGGCTCACTGCTTCGATGGTGCGCGCCTGTTTCTCGGCTCCCTGCAGCGAGAAGTAACTCGTCTCGACTGGAATCAGGATGTGTGTCGCTGCCTGGATGGCATTGAATGTGAGCAGACTGATGCTCGGCGGGCAGTCGATGAAGGCAATGTCGTAGTGATCACGGACCGCATCGAGCGGGGCTGACAGGCGTCGATCGCGATCGGGAAGGCGCATCGCCAAGCCACCGGGCGCTTCGTAGGCCGCCAGTTTGACGGAACTCGGCCAGAGGTCCAGCGACGTCCCGACATTCCACGTCACATCATGGATGCAGTTGGTTGTCGGGTGATCCTCGATCAGCAGATTGAGAACCGTGTGTTCGAGTCTCGCTTCCGGCACGGCGAGACCGAGGCTGCAATGTGCCTGGGGGTCCATGTCAACCAGGAGGCATCGTTGCCCCTGAGCCGCAGCAATGGCAGCCAGGTTGATCGCCGATGTGGTCTTCCCGCACCCACCTTTTTGATTGATAATGGCCACGATGTACACGGTGTCACCACCTCATCATCATCTTCGCACGACGGTTGGTTGATCGTCGTATGGGCAGTTTTTTCTATGTCCCACAACATGGCATCATCTCTCTCCAGACCTGTTTAGTGTTATCGGAGGTTCGGGTCTGTGATCATGAACGCGAAGGGCATCAGATTATCGGGCGATGACAGAAGTGGGGCCGCCGCCTGCCCTGCCGTGTGACGAGGTGACATGCCATATGGCTGTGCCGGGGGGCGTGAAGTGTCTGACGGATGTGGCGGCTGGGGCAAAAATGAAAAAAGCGACCCCAACGGGATTCGAACCCGTGTTTCCAGGATGAAAACCTGGCGTCCTGACCTGACTAGACGATGGGGTCACTTATGGGTCGATACGGTGATCGACTGAGAAACCGAGGTTTCCCTGCAGGACGCGGCCGATTGTAGGCATTGCTCCCGCGGCGGCAACCTTTTGGGGCCCGCTGTTCGTGGACTTCATGGGATGGCAAAACCTGGGCAGGGATCAGGCCGATGTCACACATATGGAAAAGACGACACAGGATGGCAGTGTGACGGCTTTCAGGCGGGCGGTGATCGCAGCCGCCTTGATCCTCGGGTTCATGTTCACCGCCAGCGTGATTTCGCCACAACGCGGCAAGGCCGACCCGGAGGGTACTCCGGTGGCATCCCCGCACGCCCTGCTTCAGGATGGCACGTTCGGCTTTGATATCGTCAACGACGATGACAGCCCGGCCGTGACGGCTGATCGGGCGTCCGTACTCGGTGAGTTGGTCAGCCATGAGTATCGGATTCAGATCCATGCCGGCTATCCCGAACCGACGTACACCATCATGCGCCTTGATGGATCGCTGCTGGCCCACACGATCAGCCGGGAAGAGGCACTGCTGCGATTCCCGGGCTTGCCGGCTGCAGTGTTTGCCTTCGGCCCACATGATGAGGCCGGCGAGGTGACGGTTGAGGAAGCCGGGCATGCCGGGGTGATCGGTTCGGATTCGATGGACGGGCCGGCCGATCCGATGGATCGCTGAGCGAACTATTTGCACATGTTGAATGTCAAGAGGTACCCCGCGATGTGTTCGGAGCGACACATCACGGGGCTTTTTTTGCTGTTGATTACGGTATCTGGTCCGTGCGGTCGGCCCGGTAGAGGGCCAGCTGCTTCGGGCCCGAGGAGTCGGAGGTTGATGCCGGTTCACCGAGATGGATCGGGATGAACGACCAGCCGGCGCATTCGGTTCGAGCACTGAGCCCCGCCAGCGAGTCTGGTTGTGTGATTACCCAGAGCGAGTCGTGGCGCGTGACCGGCCCCGGCCTCGGGTCAAACGGGGTGATCGTCGATTCCTCGTCTGTCTCGGCGGCGTCCGGCTGTGAGCAGCCCATCAAGACCTGGACGATCTGGAATGGCCCGCGGTTGCAGTCGTAGAAGACGATGGGGGCCTCATCAACGCCGTCATCGGCGATGATGCGACGGGCGACGGTTGTGAAGTCCTGTGCACAATCGCTGAAGCGGTGGACGGCAGAGAAGTTCCACACGCTGTCATTGACGGCCAGTCCGGTGAGCGTGATCAGGGCAGCACACGGGATGATCCACGGGGCTCGGCGGGCGAGGAGGAATCCCCGATGGACGAGCCACCAGCCGACGACGAGCGATCCGGTGACATAGGCCGACGCAATGTAGTCGGCCCGCTTGCCGGCTGAGAATGTGAAGAACACGACGACCAGGATCGTGAAGGTAAATGCCCCGATGATCCAGGGGCGTGCCGGTGCCTCATCCGGGTTCGTGGCCTGCGGCCGGCCTCGGATTGGGGTGGTACCTGGATCGCCTTTCGGTCGCGCCAGCAGGTCGATGGCTGCCCCGATGAACAGGACCGACCACGGGAGGAAGCGGAGCAGGAAGAACAATGGCATGTTCGGGGCGGTTCGAACCCAGTCCCACGGGCCGGACTTCGTACCCTCGGCTCCGATTCCCAGGAATCGATCGACGGCTTCCTCGCGGATGATGATGTGGTAGGTGTGATCGGCGTTGAGGATGTAGGCCAGTACCAGCCAGGCAGCCGGGAGGAGAATGGCAATCGGGAGGAAGATCCAGAAGGAGGGAGTGCGGAGCATCGAGCCACCCTTGTCATGCTCGCTTGAATCTCGGTTGGTGATGAAGTGCTGGAGCACGGCATAGACCGGAATGAGGAGAGCCGGCGGTCCCTTGGTGAGCGCTGCCAGCCCGGTGGCTGCCCACATGATCAGCCGCCGGGAATCGGGGCCGAGTTCGTGATGGATCGGACAGCGCGGTCGCCGCAGCCCAGCCGATGACGAGCCACAGCGTGAGCAGGCCGTCCGGGCGGGCCAGGTACCCGAGTTTGAACCAGGCATAGTTTGTGACGAACGCAATGACGGCCAGTGGGCCGGTCAGTCTGAACGCAGGGTCGATGTGATGGCCGAGCCGGTACAAAATGACGATGAGTGCGAGCCACGTCAGCAGGCTGGGAGCCTTGTGGGCCACAATCGACTGATGGCCGAACACGGCCACGAACGGGACGGCGAGCCAGTTATACAGCGGTGGCTTGGTGGCCGGCTCGCGCTGCTGGATGGATGGGAGAATCCAATGGTCCAGGTCCGTCGAGTGCGTGAGGATGTCGGTGGTGTACGACAGCGTTTTGGGCTGTGTCTGGTCGTGGATGTCGGACGGCCCGGTGATACGGATCGTGATCGATGCGATGACGCAGATCATTGCCAGAATGGTGATGACGCGTCGGAGTGTTGCAGGTGATTCAGGCATCGCAGTTCACAGCATAGGCGGGTGGCCGCGACGCGACGGGGAGCGCTTGATCAAGCCCACGGATTCCTATCCGTGGGGTCCGGTTCCGCGCGACTTCGGCACTGCCTTCTACCCCACGGATAGGAATCCGTGGGCTTGGGCGTTAGTGCGACGATTCGAGATACAGGCCGAAGTTGGACAGGGTGGCGCGGACTCGGGTGGAGAGGATGCGGATACGGATGCGATCGGCAGTGACCGGTTCATCGAGTCGAATGAGTTTCTTGTAGCCGATGGTGGTGCCGCTGGCGACTGTGTGCCAGCCTTCATCTTCATTCGTGGACAACAACGAATCGATCTCGAACTTCTCGATGTGCTGGCCGTTGGCGATGTGTTCCTGGAGCATGATGCGATTGAATGTGACGGGTTCGGGGAGTGTGATGATCAGTTTTGGGAGTGGCCCCTCCCAATCAGACGTGGCCCACCAGGCGTCGTGATTGTCATCGAGGATGGCGGACGGCGGATGAGTTTCTCCCAAGTTGGGATCAAGGCCGTATTCTTGCCAGACGGATCCGCCGCGCGCGAGGTCCTTCGAGAACGTCGTTCGAATGATGTCACCGAACTCAGTGAGTCGTGCGACATCGTTTTCGTGAATGAGGCCGCGGCGGTCGGGCGGGACGTTGAGGAGCAGGCTGCAATTGTTGCCGACCGAGGCGTAGTAGATGTCGAGCAGATGATCAAGTGATTTCACCTGGTCATCCTGTGATGCGTGGTAGAACCAGCCGGGCCGAATCGACACGTCGGTCTCGGCCGGGTGCCAGTGGAGGTACTTCGCATCCCGGATCTTGTCCCTGCTTCCAAGATCGGCGGCGGTCATGTCGGGCCAGGTGGCGGTTTGCGGCGGCCCGTCCAGCGGGATGACGCTCCATTCACTTTCCCGCCCCTTGCCGGCTTCATTGCCTACCCATCTGACATCGGGGCCCTTGATGGCAATGACGGCTTCCGGCGCGAGCGTTCGGATCATGTCATACCAGGCAGCGTAGTTGTACGTCTGGCCGGTGCCGGGCTTGGGATTGGCGCCGTCGAACCAGACTTCATTGACCGGGCCGTATTGGGTGAGCAGTTCGTAGAGTTGATTGAGGAAGTAGCGGTTGTAATCGTCAACCGTGTATTCGAACTTCTTTCCGTCATGTGGAGAAGTGCTGGTTGGAATCGTTGAAGAGACGGCTGTGCTGCCATTGCCGTAGTACCCGTTTTCAGATTCGATCTGATACAGGTCGGCCGGTGAGAGGTAGAAGCCGAAGTTGAGGCCGTGTTTTTGACATGCATCGGAGACGGCCCGAACGACGTCGCCGGTGCCGTTCTTCCATGGGCTGTTTTTCACGGTGTGGTCCGGGTTGTAGGCCGATGGCCAGAGGCAGAAACCGTCGTGGTGCTTGGCCGTCAGGATGACCTGTTTCATGCCGGCTTCTTTGAAGGTGCGGACCCACTGGTCAGCGTCGAAGTCGGTCGGGTTGAAGAGGGCCGGGTCTTCGGTGCCGGTTCCCCATTCGCGATCGGTGAAGGTGTTGATGCCGAAGTGGACGAAGGCTGCGAATTCCTGTCGTTGCCAGGCGATCTGGCGTGGTGACGGGACGCAGTTGGCAGCCCGCTCGAGCATTGCCTTCTCAGGCGCGAGGTACTGGTTCAGTGCATCCGAAGGCATGGGCACAGGCTGATTGGTTTCCTTGTCGATTGACATCTGTACGTTCTTTTCCTTGATCCAGTCATCCATCCAGGCAGCGAGAAAACCGGCTTCATCCATGTCGATCAGGCACAGATCGTTGGTCTCGCCGATGTCCTCATCGAGGTCGTACAGTTCAAAACGCGGGCCGGCATGGAAGTAGATGAGTTTCATCCCGAAGAGGTTGATCGCTGTGAATGGCTCGATGCCAGGGCCGGATACTCCCCACTGGTGGGGCTGGTGCCAGTACAGCGCGTAGGGTTCGAAATCCACCACTTCGTCGCGCAGAATCCACGTGAAATCCTGTCCTTCGATACTCTTGAGGGAAGGCACTCGAAACGCTTCGATGCCTGCCATCATGAGGATGGTCGTGAACAGGTCATGGCTGATGACGGGCATATGGCTTTCGCTGTTGGGCTCGGTGACGCCCGGCCAGGCGATGATCAGCGGGACGCGGATGCCGCCTTCGTAGGCTGAGCCCTTGCCGCTGCGCAAGGGGGCGTTGTGAGTATGCGGATCTCCGCCTCGCGCATGGGCCGACAGGCCGCCATTGTCAGATGTGAAAATGATGATGGTGTCATCAATGATGTCGAGATCACGGAGCGTTTCGGTAATGGCGCCGAGTGCTGCGTCATAGGTCTGGACCATGGTTGCGTAGGCTGCCTCGGTGCGGTTTAGATCGGGCGGGTATTGATCGAGGTAGCGCTCGTTGGGCATGATGGGGGCATGGACGGCATACGGTGCGAAGTTCAGATAAAACGGCTTGTGCACATTCAGCACGGCATCGCGGATGGCAGCCGACGCTTCGATCGCCAGCGCCTCCGTCAGATAGATGTCGCTGCCGTGGTACTTCTCCAACCCGGGGATGTCCCACACGGATTCGGCTGAGTGCGGGTCCTGTTTGCCCTGCCGTCCTGCCACGGTGAAGTGCTGTGTGCCGTAGTAGGATGCCGGCCCGCCGGAGGCATGTCCCGCAATGTTGACATCGAAGCCCAGGTTCGTGGGATCGGCACCCGAGGTGTCGTGGGCCCCGAAGTGGGCCTTGCCGACATGGATGGTGTGGTAGCCGACTTTCTCCTTGAGCAGTTTGGGAAGCGTGACATCGTCGGATTGGAGGCCGTTGACGTTCCAATTCGGTGGTCTGAGTGTCGGGTGTCCGGTCGATGTGTCGCGGTCCTTGTGGAGCGTCCAGTAGGTGATGTGTGACTGACCCGGCGAGCGGCCGGTCATGATGCTCGTGCGCGTCGGCGTGCAGACTGGGGCCGAGGCATACGCACTCGTGAAGCGCATGCCGACTTCGGCCAGGCGTTTCACGTTTGGCGTCTGGTATCGCTGATTGAACTCGGTCGGCGTGTCGTTGTAGAGCGGGACGGACAGGTCCTGCCAGCCGAGGTCATCGACGATGAACAGGATGATGTTGGGATGGTCGGGTGGCAGTGGGAGAAGGGCAGGCTGAGCGGCCGTTATTGCCAGCGTGACGCATAAGAGGTGGTGAATCATGATGCAGAAGGATACGCCGGACGGTCTGGCAGGAAATGTCCATTCCGAGCAGTTAGCCGCGACGCGAAACGCAGTGAAGCGGAGCGCGTGGGTGGCATGTACCCCGCGATACGCTTGAAGACTCGCCTATCACGGGGCTTTTCGGGCGCACGGGAGGGATGGTGACGAATGAGATATGGTCGTGCTACCGACTGTGGTAATACAGCGCCCGGTCGAACCATTGATCGCTCTTGGCGACCATTTCGCGCGAGACGGCCTGTCGGCGCGAGGCAGCGAACTGGGCCTGCTGCCAGAGGAGTCGGTGCAGCCCGAATACCGACAGTGATGGGACGGCCTTGAGCAGCCTGGCCAGTATGCGGATGCCGGCTGTCTTGATCAGTTGATCGTCAAGTGACACGAATGTCTCGGCGAGCCCAGGGTCGCCTTGTCGACCGGATCGGCCGAAGAGTTGTCGATCGACGCGCCGGGCGTCATGCCGTTCAGTCGCAATGACGACGAGCCCGCCGAGTTCCGGGACCCCGCGGGCCAGGATGATGTCGGTGCCGCGGCCGGCCATATTGGTTGCCACGGTCACGGCCCCCTTCTTCCCGGCTGTTGCGACAATCGTGGCTTCCTGTTCGTGCCGCACGGCATTGAGCACGTTGTGCGGGATGTTCCGCTCGGTGAGCAGTTGGCTCATCAACTCGGAGGCATCGACGCTGCGCGTCCCGATCAGGACCGGGCGCAGAATCTTGTGATGGCGCTCGACGCGATCAGCAACGGCCTTGAACTTGGCCGTCTGATCGGGGCAGAGTCGATCACGCCGGTGAACGCGAATCACCGGTTTGTGCGTCGGGATACGGACGACGGGGAGTTGATAGGTTTTCCACAGTTCATTGCGGACTTCCCAGGCGGTCCCGGTCATGCCGGCCAGGCGTCGATACAACTGGAAGAATCGCTGATAACTCATGCGGGCCATCGTGTGGCGCGGCGAGGTGATGGGGATGCTCTCTTTGGCCTGGACCGCTTGATGGAGGCCGAGTTGCCACTGTCGACCTTCGAGGACGCGGCCGGTGTGAATATCGACGATCTTGACGTCATCATCCTGCACGATGTAGTGGTCTTCACGATGAAACAGCTCGGCCGCCACGAGCGCCTGCGTCACGAGTTCCTCTCGTCGGCGCGGGCCGGCCCAGAAGGGCGGGAGTTTGTCCGCCAGTTCGGAGAGTTTCTCCAATCCATCGTCATTGATATCCACGCGATGCTGACGCACGTCAACTTCGTAATGGGCGCCGCGTTTGAGTTCCTGTGCAAGTTCTGCTGCGACGCGGTAGTAGTCGGCAGCCACATCCTCACCACCCTCGACGCCGATGATGGCCGGGGTGGTGGCCTGGTCGACGAGGACACTGTCGGCTTCGTCGATGATGGCGGCGTATTGGCCACGCATGACGAGGCGCTCGGTCCAGAGTTGTGAACGCGGGTTCGGGTTCGTATCGCTTACTTCCTCGAGCAGGAGCGAGACGACGCGCGGTTGCAGCGGGGCTTTGAGGCGATCGCGCAGGAAGTCGAAGATGAGTTGCTGATCCGATGTATAGGTCACATCACAGGCATACGCCTCCCGCCGTTGCTCTTCCTCGGATGTGTCCTGGATGGCCCCGACGGACAGCCCGAGTCGCCGATAGACCGGCTCATTCAACTCGGCATCGCGTCTGGCAAGGTAGTCGTTGACGGTCACGACATGGACGCCGTATCCCATCCATGCCTGGACGGCTGCGGTGAGGCAGGCCGTGACCGTTTTGCCTTCGCCGGTGGCCATCTCAGCGATGCAGCCGTCTTCCATGACCCAGCCGCCCATAACCTGCTCGGGATACAGGCCGAGCCCGACGGTCCGGCGGACGGCCTCGCGCACGACGGCAAAGGCGTGGGTCCGCGATTCGGGATCACGGCGGCCACGGCGGGCAGCCTCGCGCGCCGTTTCTACTTCCAGATCAAAGGCACGCTCGGAGTGGTTGTGGAACGATTCCGAGAGTTCGACCACCTTGCGCGCCTGGGCACGCAGCACGTGCTGCTTCCACCGTCGGCGTTGGACGGCTCCCGTGAACCAATCGCCGAAGCGATCAAAGCCCTTTCGTTCCTTCGGGTTGCGCGCCTGATAAGAAAGCGGTCGCCAGAGACGCTGGGTGGTCGGTGCCGGCGCGTCATCAGGTGGCGGCGCTGCCGTCATGTTGGACGGATCGCTCCCGAGTGCCTGATCCGGGCTGATCCAGGTATCCTGACCGGGACGGTTGCGTTCGGATTGGGGTTGGCCGATTCGCATGGGGGCTCCGATCAGAACTCGAATCGGCTTCGGATGGACTGCAGGATTCGTCTCCACCACTGCTGCGCCAGCGGCTCGGCTTCGAGTTGAAACCGGACGACAGCCCGTGTACCCGGCAGCGGTGCTGCGAATTGGTCCGGTGCACTGTTGGCGTCGGATGCCGCGCTGGGCATGGACAGCGTCACGCGCCAGACGGGTGCGAGTGTTCGTTGGCCGGTCGGATCGGTCGGATCGGTAGCGATCACGCCGCCGCGCGTGCCGGTGGCCAGCGAGGGGTGTTCGAGTGTTCGACTGCCGGCCTGATTGCGTGAGGTGATCTCCAATGGGATCACCGTACCGGCGTTGCCGTAGATGCGTGCCTGCGCGATGATATCTGAATCATCGTCGGCGACCGAGAAGAGCCATCGGATATCGGCGTCCGTCAGGTAGGCGCGGATGACCATGTCATCGAGTGTCGAGACCGTGCCGATGGGCGTCCCACGTTGGAAGTAGGCACCCTCGGTCGTATGAAAATCCGGGGCAACGAACTGGCCGTCAAACGGTGCGCGGATCGTCATGCTCGCCAGCATCGTCTTGCTGTCTTCGTAGTACTTCCGGGCCACCGGGAGCCAGGTCATGGCGAGTTGATAGACATATGGCGACTCCGCCAGCGCGGCATCCCTGCGCAGTTGGCCGACTTCGAGGCGCGACTTGGCCGTCAGATACTGCGTCTCCATTTTCGGGTTGAACAGATAGCACAGGGGCTGGTCCCGGGTGACCCACTCTCCGTCGGCGGCCGACAGGTTTGTGACGAATCCGGAAAACGGGGAGCGCAGCGTTTCATGGTTCAGCGGCTCGACGACAGCGCTGGCGTACACATTGGCCGGCATAGGCACGAACCCGAAGAACCCGATGACAGCGATCGTGAACGCAAACGTCACGGTCACGGCCCGCACGCGCACCACTTCGAGCGACGGTTCGCTGATGACAAATGAGAATCCTTTGAAGACCGGGACCATGAACCAGACGATCGAGCCGAACAGACCGAGCAGGAGGCCGATCACAAAATACCGGTCGGCCACCACGAGCACGATCGTCAGCATGACGAGCATCCGGTAAGGAAAGGCACAGATCGCATGGGTCACCATCCACGCGCCCTCGGACTTCGAACGGAGCGGCGGCGTCTTTTCGCCTTTCAGCCCGAATGCGTATCGCTTCGTGAGGTACTTGAGCAGTTCCTGTGAACGGACGGCCAGGTTCGGGATTTCGAGCAGGTCGGCCAGGATGTAGTAGCCGTCGTAACGGAGCAGCGGGTTGAGGTTGAACAGGATGGTGGCAACCGAGGCGATGAACATGACGTTGTACGCGATGGTGTGGATGAGCGCCCCGGCTGGGGTGTAGGCCCACACAAAGGCCGCAATACAGGCGACTGCCAGTTCGACCATCATGCCGCCCAGACTCACGATGATGCGGTGCCACTTGTTCGGGAATCCCCAACTGGCCGTCGCATCACAGAACGGGATCGGCAGCACGATCATGAAGAACAGGCCCATCTCGGTGACGCGGCCGCCGTAGGCCTTGCAGGCAAAGCCGTGCCCGAACTCGTGAATCACTTTCAGGCAGATGAAACTGAGGCTCAGCCAGATGATGTTCTGCGGGGCAATGATGTTGTTAAACGCACTGAACAGCTCGTCCGAGCGCGGGATGATCGCCCGGATCGCAAAAAACAGCAGGACGAGCAGCAGGACGAGACCGGTCGGGCTGAAGACGGCCCGGGCCACATTGGCATACTTCTCCAGAATCCACTCGGGATTGATCAGCGGGATCGTCCAGAAGACATAGCGCCCGGATCGTTCCTGGAACTTCCGCTCTTTGATGGAATCGAATCGCTCGCCGAGTCGCTGTGCGTCGATGGGCAGTTCGTTTTTCAACAGGCCGTAGAACTGGAGTTGGCAGAGCAGATCGATGCAGTCCTGCTGGGTGGGGGCGGCATCGCCGAGTTGGGCGTTGCAGACGTCCCATGCTTCCTGAACGGTTCGTGTCCCGTCGAGGAGCCCGAGGAAGCGGAAGGCAGCCGCATTGAAGCGGTAGAACTTGCTCGATGCCGGATCGCCCAGGACAAACCACGTCTCGTTGCGGTACGTGTGTCGCCTCACATTGAGGTGAGGGCTGAGCCGCGGCGTAAAGTCCGCGACGCGGTACCAGAGTTCACTGAATGTGCGGCTGATCTGGGCCATGGGGGGTGGTGTGCCTCAAAACCAGAGTTTCATGCGGACGGCTTCAATCATGGGGCGGGCGTAGATCATCAACAGGTTCGAGCGATCCCCTTTGACGCGCGCTTTGCCTTCCATGCCGGGGCGGAGCCAGTCCGGGTTCTCCTGCAGTTCGATGTCCACCCGATACACGTTTTCCTGGTTGTACAGTTCGCTGGCCGGCGTAATGCGCGTCACCTCAAACTCAAGTTTGTCGGCCGGCCGTGACGTCAGTGCAAGCGAACCGATCTGACCAGCCTTGATGCGGGCAATGCCTGACTCATTGACGAGCAGGATCGCCCGGAGCGATTCGAGTTGGGCGACCTCGACGAGCGGCTCGGACGGCTGGACGACCTCACCGATGATGTCACGAAGTCGGCCGTGTGTGACGACGCCGTCGATCGGGGCACGAATGGTGCCCTGTTCGAGTTGATACTCCAGCAGGCGAATCTCAGCCTCGACGCCGCGTGCCTCGGCATCCTTCATCTGGGCCATAGCGGTCTTGCCCTGGGTGCGCTGGTCATCGGCATCGGTCATGAGTTTGCGTAGTTCGTTCCGCTTCTGGATGAGTTGAAACTGAATCTGCCGCATGTCGAGTTTGATCATCGGCTGGCCGCGTGTCACGACATCGCCCGGCTCGACGAGCACTTCCGAAATCTGCCCCTCAAACGGCGGGGAGACTTGCCGTCGCTGGTCCGCATTGATCACGCAGTTGGCTACCACTCGATCACGAACGGGGAGCACCGTTCCGATGAGGATGACGACCAGGCAGAGCAGTGCAAAGAGTTTCGCCCCGGTCTTTTCAGGTCCGACGACCGTCTGAGCCAAGTCGAGCGTGCGATCGCGCGACACGGCCAGTACGCCGCGGTCGGCCATGCGCCGCGTCCAGATTGATGGCCCGAGGTATTCGGCCACGAGTCGCAGCAGTCGGAGCGTGTGATCGTTAAACGGGTCCTGTGCCTCACGCTCCATGACGGCCACGCCGATCAGCCCGCCGTCGATACGGAGCGGGAATGACGCGATGGCGGTCGGGCCGAAGCGCTCACTCAAGGACGTATGGGCGCGGACCACTCGGCGTTCCGAGGGGTCGGCGTCGTCCGGTTGCGGGTAGCGAATCTCAGTATCCTGGTCGGCACACTCCTCCATGACCGCTTCGAGTGCCTCAGCGAGTTCGCTCTTGCGATCAACGTCCTCGGAGCCGCTCAGGGCCACGAGTCGGATGGCATGCCGATGGACAAGCCCGATGGAAACGCGGGTGCAGCCGAAACGCCGCTGCAACTCATGTGAGAACAATGAGGCGACTTCGGTGACGTTGTGACCCTGCTGAGACTTGTCAAGCAAGTCGAGGGTCTCGCGCAACTGGACTTTCGACTGTGCTTCCGCAAACGCCTGCTTTCGCCAGAGGAACGACTCAAACATCAGGGCTGACAGTTCCAGTCGTTCCAGTCTTGCTGACAGGTCGGCACTCGGTGCATCTCGTATCACACAGACCGACGCCCCGTGCGGGCGCCCCATGAGTCGCAGCGGAGCGGCCAGGACGCGATATTCCGGCGCATCGGTCAGCAGGCCCTTCGACGCGGCCAGGAGTTCCGACATGGCTTCGTTCTTCTGGGCGGCACGGACGGCAATCTCGGTCAACCGCTTGTAGTCGCGCGCCGTCAGCGTGATCGCGTTCGGGTCCGGCAGGCACCGCGCCGTTGTTCCCTGCGATTGTTCGCGCGTTGGCTTGAGCAGTGCGATCCCGGCGCAGGCATCGACCATCCGGCATTGTCGCTCGATGAGTTCCGACAGGAACTGCTCGAGGTCACGGACATCGCCCAGCCCTGCCTCGATCTGAGTCGATGAGACCGCGGACTCAGTCTGAGCGCTCGTGCTCGATGAGGCGGAAATTGAGGCTGTCGTTTGTTTGTCCATGAGTATGCGGCGCCTGCAGGTGTGACCGTTGGCGTGATCTGATTACACAATACGAGGGCGTGCTGTTCCCGGGTCTACTCCTCGGTTGCTGCCGGCCCATTCTTGTTGCCCCGAACACGTGGGTTGGCGTCAATCTCGCCGTAGTGCTCCTCGTACTGCCGGATCAGGTTTGAGAGATTCAGGGCGAGCCGCTTGGCACCGCGCCAGTTCAGGATGACCTGCTGGCGGACGGTAAACACCATTTCATCATTGCGACCCGGTACGCTCCGGTTGACGCCGAAATCGATGATGAGTTCGTCACCACTGCCATCGGTCCGGAACGTATTGGCATACGCGGATTGCATCTGGGTCTCGTCAATTCGCAGTTTGACTTCACGGCGTCCGTCCTGGGTCGTCGGCTGCTGTGCTTGTTCTGCCTGATTGGGGGTATCTGCCACGGGAGCTCCTTTATCTGTGTCTGAATGGGGGGTCGTGTTCGCTGGTTTCGCCTTGCCCGGTGGGGCGGGTGCTTCGGTTGTGACCGGTCGCTAGGGCGACGACGGCCCTTTGGCCAGGTTCGAATCGGCCTGCGGGAATGTTGCCATCGCATGCAGACCGGCTGGGAGTAGGTCCGGATTTCGGATTTCAAGCCGAATGATGATCCGATTTGATGAGGCATCGGCGATCGGGGCCACCCAGAGGACGGTACCGACCGCTTCAGGTTGTTTCGGCAGGTCGCGCCATCGGACGGTGGCCGTATCGCCGGGCTTAAGCGACATGCCCAGTTGAATGGGGACGGCCACGTCCATCCACAACGGGTCGATCGCGACGAGGGATATGGCCGGCTGGAGTTCTTCGACCGATTCGCCTTCCTGCACGTCGATGCGAGCCACGATGCCGCTGATCTTGGATGTGATGCGGTAGTGATCACTGAACGCGAGGTCGCGCTCGTAGACGAGTTGATTCGTCTTGCGATCGAGGATGGCTGATTGGAGGTTGAGTTCGGCCAGCGCTCGTTCGGCTTTGGCTCGCTCGACTTCGCGCGGGGCGGCCGCGTCGGCACGCTCGGTTTCAAGGACGTTGTCGAGATCAAACTCCGCCAGTTCGAGTCTGCGTTCAGCAGTCAGCACCCCGGTCTCATCCTCGGCGGCCAGTTTCTGTGCTTCAAGGGATCGTTGTTGGACACGGTCATCGAGTTTGACCAGCAGATCGCCGGCCGAGACCACTTGTGTCTCCTTGACGAGGACTTCTTCGACCATGCCGCGCGTCAGGAAACTGAGCGTGAGTGCCTTGCTTGGCGTACTGATGGCCGGGTACCCGTCCGGTTGATAATCCCAGTATGGTTCATCGAGTTGAAGCCGAGGTTCGTCGCGCGGGTCCTGACGGGCAATGCCGCCTGCCGACGGGTTTTGCCCGATGGCACTGTTGCCGGGAAGCGACCAGGCGATGGCCAGCAGGGCGGCTGCGGCGCTGACGGTTGCAAATACGCGGCGGTTTGAGTGCTGCAGGGATTCAGTCGGCCACCCTGGTGTCTGCTGACTCATGGCGTGCGGCCTCTTTCGTATCTCAGTGCACAGGAGCCTGTTCTTTGTGATTGTTGGATGCTGCGCTGCCGGGTGACGAATGTGATCCTGGTTCAGACCGGCAGTGGGGGATTGTTCCAATAATAATCAATCCCAATGCACCTGTTGTCGGCCAGTCTGCCTGCATTCCACATTAAAGTGGTCGCACAACACAGATTTTCGGCAAGAACCGTGCGCCATCATGCAAAAAGCGTGCTGTGGGAGTTCATCAGGCGGAGTATACGTCTGAATCACCCCCGTGGGCCGGTTCCGCGATCCGCTGTCGTCGCGCGAGTGCAAGTTCTTGGCTGAGAGTCGTCTGCCTGTGCTTTCAGACGCTCTGGTGGGCTAATCTGCTATTCGCAGTATATGCGACAAAGGTTCGGGTGTGAACCCTATTCATCTTTCTGCGGATGAATCCGTCACCGCGTTCGCTCGTATCGGCCGGACTGCCCGCCGTCTTTTTCATCGAGTTGGACCGTGAGAATGGTCATCGAGCGGTCCACGGCTTTGCACATGTCATAGACCGTCAGGGCTGCCACCGAGGCTGCCGTCAGGGCCTCCATCTCGACGCCCGTCTTCCCGGTCGTCTTGACCGTGGCAGTGATGTTGACTCGGCCGGCCGATTGATCGGTCGTGATCGTGACCGACACGTTCGTGATTTCAAGCGGGTGACACAGCGGGATCAGGCTGCTGGTCTGTTTCGCAGCCATGATGCCGGCAATGCGGGCCACCGCAGCGACATCGCCCTTTGGTAGTTTGTTGTGCGTGATGAGTTCGACGACCTCGGGGGTCGTGACGACGGTGGCCGATGCGATCGCGACTCGATGGGTCGTCGCTTTGTCGGAGACATCCACCATGTGGGCATGGCCGTCGGCGTCGAGGTGCGTGAGGCGTTGTTGTGAGTCAGCGTCGTTTGGCATAGCAGTGTGATGATAGAGGCGGCGGGCGATTGGGATCACTGCCAGGGCCAGAATCGTCGCGGGCCCGGTCCTGTCTCGTTCGGCGGTATCTCAACAAAGCCGTCGGTGGTCGCAATTGCGGCAAAGTCGCCGGACCCTCGCGTCTCGGCCAGGTGCGCCACTGGACATGAGGGATCAGCGTCTCGTTCGAGTCGGACCGGCCGGTACCACCACAGGCCGAGCGTCTTGTCGCAGAGTGCCGAGTCGGCCAGCCGGACAAGTGTGGGGGCGTTGCGCGTGGGTATGCCGACGGCTCCGGCACGTTTTGCCAGTACCGGGAGTGCGAGTCGGGTTGCGGTCGTGAGGACGGACACCGGATTCCCAGGCAGGCCGATGATGGGCCGGCCGCCGGCCCCGACGGCTGCGAGGATCGGCTTCCCCGGCCGAATGGGCAGTTTGTGGAACACAATCCGACCCCCGACGGCTTGCACGGCTGCCGGGACAAAGTCGTAGTTCCCCATCGAGACGCCGCCGGTGAGCAGCACGGCATCACATTCGGCTACTGCCTCAGCCAGCCGTTGGGTCAGGGCCTCCTGCTGATCGGCAACGTGCTGCTGAGTCTGGACGGTCATCCACCGCTGGGATTCAACGAGTGCCCGCAGGCTCGGCCCGTTCGAATCCCGGATCTGCCAGGGGGATGGGCATCCTTCGACCGGGAGCAGTTCATCGCCGGTCGTCAGGATGGCGACTTTGAGGCGAGGCATGACGGTGGGTTTGGCAATCCCGAAACCGGTCAGAGCCGCAACGATCGGCGACGTGATGCCGGCACCGGCTGCCACGACTTCGGCTCCGGCCGGTGCATTCTCGCCTTTGGTGCGGATATGGAGGCAGGCGGTAAAGGTGGAGCAATCCTCGGGCAGCGCTATTCGAGTGCTGTCGGATTCGTTCACGTCTTCGCGTTTGATGACGAGATCCGCCTCGTCCGGGACCGGGGCACCGGTGACGATCCGAAGTGCGCTTCCAGGCAGGTTCGGCATGGGAGGCGGCTCATGGCCGATACGAACCTCACCAGCCACGGTCAGGGTTTTGCCCGGTGCGATATCAGCCAGGCGCACGGCATAACCGTCCATCGCACTGACTGAGCATGGGGGGCTGGGTCGATCGGTGCGGATCGGCTCGGCCAGGATGCGGCCATGTGCCTCAGACCACGCGACCCGTTCCGAGCCGGTGATTGGGTGAACGGCCTCCAGCCAGGCAGTGAGGGCAGGATTGGGTGCGTCGAATTGAAACGTGTTGTGTGAGTTTGGCATGAGTAATTGCGGTTTGAGTGAACACGGCGACCGAGCGATGACGTCACAAAGACTATACGATGCCAGTGACGGCAGTCGTGAGCAACCCGCGCCGGTCTGCCATTTTTGTCCGTGGAATGGAGCGTCATGAGCCGGATCGAGTTGAGCGTCAAAATGTTTGGGCCGCTGGCACGGTTGGCCGGCGCTCGGAGCGAGGTCACGATCACCGTGCCCGAGGGGGTGGCGTTGAACAGCGAGCAGGTCACACAACTCCTCGGCGCACAGTACCCGGATTTGGCAGCAAGCCTGCCGGCCTGTCGTCTGGCTGTGAATCACGAGTTTGCCGGGGCGGATCAGCCAATCAGCCCGACGGATGAGCTGGCTCTGGTTGGGATGGTGTCGGGTGGCTGAGCGCTGGGAGCCGGTTGAGGTACAGGTACGTGACGGCCCATTGGACGGTGCACGGGTTGATTCCTGGCGACCTGAGGGGGCCGGAGCGGTGGTCGTGTTTGAGGGTATTGTCCGCAGCGAGGAGGATGGCCGGCCGATCGAAGGGCTCGAATATGAGGCGTATGAGCCGATGGCAGGCCGTCAGATGGAGCGGATCTGCCGTGAACTGATCGACCGATACGGACTGATCGCAATGCGGGTGGCACACAGTCGGGGGCTCGTCCCGGTGGGTGCCTGCTCATTCCGGTTGTGGGTCGCGTCGGCCCACCGCAAGGAAGCCCTGCAGGCGATGGATGCGTTCATTGATATGCTCAAGCAGGATGTGCCCATCTGGAAGCGAGCGGTGCGTGTTGGCTAACGCGGAGGGTATGTCATGGTTGTTCAGTATGAATCCGGCCAAGTCGGTCATGCGCCAGGCAGGCGATACGCCTGTCCAGATGCGCTTGATCGCCTCAACCGGTCTGTCGCCGCGTGAGCGAGGAAGCATGGGTTGGGTGTATGCCCGGGCGTGAATCGACAAATGGTATTGTGCGGTTCCTGGGCTCGTATCTTCCGGGTTCGATGTCGCCTTTTCTCAGTCGCAACTATCGGTATGAACTGTTCGGTGTGACGACCTGGCCGATCACGGTGTGCATGGTCGAAGGGGCGGTGACCGGTGTGATTGCCCGCAAGGCCTTCCCGGAGACACCGGGATGGGTGCTGGCCACCGTGACCGCAGCGCCTGTGGTGAGCAACGTGACCAGTTCGGTATGGACGCGCCTGGCTGACGGGCAGCAGACGGTCAAGGCACTTGTCATGATGCAGGCCGGCGTCATTGCCCTGATCGGGCTGATTGCCTGTTTGCCATTGAACCACTGGGGGGTCTACCCCTTCATGGTCGCTGTCGTGCTCGCTCGGATGCTGATGGCCGGCGTGGTGACGATGCGGTCGGTCATCTGGCGGGCGAACTACCCGCGGGCGTGTCGGGCGACGGTCACCGGGAAGTTGATCACGATTCAGACGATCATCGTGTCAGTCGTTTCGCTCGGGCTGGGCAGGAGCATGGACGCGAACGTCGAGAGTTTCCGGATTGTGTATCCGGCAGCGATGCTGTGTGGGTTAGGAGGCATGTGGGCGTTTTCGCGCATCCGGGTTCGGCGACCGTTTGAGATCTCCGGGCAGCCGTCGGCTGATCGGGAATCACGTCGGGCCGGCAGCATGGTCCCCTTCGGCCTGCTGGCAGAATGGGGGACGACCGTCGGCGCGATGATGCGGGTCTTGCGCGATGATGTAGCCTTTCGCGGGTACATGGTCTGCATGTTCGTGATGGGCATGAGCAATCTGGCCGTTCAGGCACCGCTGGTGGACATGGCAGCCGGCCGCTTCAACCTCAGTTACACCATGTCAATCGTGTGTACGCAGTCCCTGCCCTTGATCATCATCCCGTTCGTGGTCCCGTTGTGGTCCCGATTGTTTGACCGAATGCATGTGGTTCGATTCCGTTCAATACATTCGTGGGTGTTCGTGACGGCCCATCTGTTGACCTACGCAGCCGGCCGATGGGAGTCGCCGGAGTTGCTGTTTGCCGCCCAGGCGATGCGCGGGATCGGGTTCGGCGGCGGGGCGCTGGCATGGAATATCGGGCACAATGACT
The DNA here is from genome assembly GCA_013112555.1 of Planctomycetota bacterium. Taxonomy (GTDB): domain Bacteria; phylum Planctomycetota; class Phycisphaerae; order Phycisphaerales; family UBA5793; genus PNC21. Next base: position 736,152 of record JABFGK010000001.1, read on the forward strand.
TTTCCAGCACTCGGAATGCCGGGCTGTACATGACGATTCATGTCACGCTGACGGGGATCAGGGGCTTGATCGGGGCCTATGTCGGGTGGATCTTGTACTCAGGCATAACCATCGGCGGCTTTGTCTCGATGCGGGCGCTTGACCACGACAGTTTCCTGTTCTGGGCCGGCATCGGGTCGATCGGTGCGTTGGGGTTTGTGTACCTGAATCGTCGGCTTGCGTCCGTGGTGGCTGCCGGGCCATCCCAGGACGGGACGGATCAGCGGTGATGCTTGTCTTGTCCCAAAAACAACCGGCCCCGCGATGTGAGGAGGCATCACGGGGCGTCGTTGGAGTCGTACATTGCGCAGGAGTATTGGTGCTAGCAGAGGGCGGCGAAACTCAGGAGGATGAGCAGCAGCATCTTCTTTCTGCGAGTTGTCATGGTGAAAAGTCGGTTCATGTCTTTGATTCTCCGGTCGTCCAGGATTCATAGTATCAAATCCTGAGCCGGGTGTGGCACGAATTGTTTCAGTCCGAGAATATGCAGGGCTGGGGCGTGTCACGGTGTATTGGGCCGGCTCCGAGGTGGTTTCTGGGATTCCGGTTGTAGTGGGATGTTGCGAAAGGGCAGCAGAAGGTGTCGCGAATTGGCTTCATATCGTGGCTCGTGGGCCTGTTGATTTCGGTATCTGTGACAGCCACAGGCGTGTGTATGCAGCAGCCGAACCGTCAGGCAGCAGATGCTCCGATATCTGCGACTGAGGTCGTCGAGGTATATGAGCAGATCTGCGAGCGGATCGCCAAGTGGGAGCGCCCGAGCGAACTGGGGATGCCGGCAGGGGGGCGCGGTGCCTGGATGGCCCTTCGGTGGGACGGCCGGATCATGGGGCAGGCTGCCGACCTGCGCTGGGCTTTCGAATCGGAGGTGCCGGCCGAATGTCTGGGGCATGTGGTCCGGCAGGTCATGGAACGGGCCGCGGTGGCAGCCGAGGGATCGCAGGGGGATGCGGTGGAGCGCGAGGACCGGAAGGAGCGGTTTCTCATTTCGCCCACCACGGTCGAGTTGCAGGTCGCCCGCGCGCCGAGGCGGATCAGTGCCTCCGGGCTGCGCGATTTATCTGATCGGATTCGGCCGGGTCTGGATGGGGTGATCCTCGAAGTGGGGGGGCAGCGGGCCGGGATGTTCCCCGGTCAGTACCTGGCAGACGACTTGAACCCCTCACAGGTTTTGTTCCAGTTGGCAGGGGCCTTGTCACTTGGTTTGGAGCAGGTCGACCAGTTCCTCGAGAGCGGGCAGGCCCGAGTCTGGCTGTTTGAAGTCGAACACCTGGCCCAGGCACGGCGCGGCGATCCCCCGACGTTTCTGTACCGGGGCTCCAGAATCGTGCCGGCCGACAAGGTGCGTGTGGCATCGCTGATGCAGTTTGCTGATGACGTGAGCAGTCATCTGCTGAGTCGAAGATTCCACATCGGGCAGTTCCCGGACCAGAGGCCGGCACAGCAGTTCCCGGATGAAGTGCGGCAGGAGCGGCCGGTCCGACTGCTGGGTCGTTACGAGCCTGAACTCGATGTGTACAAGCCGTTCGAAGCCTCGGTGTCTGATCAACTGCTCTGTGCCTATGCGCTGGCCAGATACGCACAACTCGAAGGGCAGAAGCAGTCGATGCGTGATTCGGCCCGGCAGTTTGCCAGTGAACTGGTTGGGTGGTACGCAGGCGGTGCCGGTGATGAGGAGAAGGCTGACGATGGTGAGACTGACTCACTGATCAGCACGCCGGGGCAGGCTGCACTGTGGCTGCTCGCGACGGAGGCGCTTGACGGGCGGGTTGCAGGACTGACACCGGAGGAAGTCTCCGGGGCACGAGCGCGGATGACTGAGATCGTGCAGTCGGTGATCGAACCTGCGCTCGGCCTCCGGGCTGACGTTCCAACCGAGGAGTTGGCGATCTGTGCCCTGGCCCTGCGGTCGGGGGCTGTGAATCAGGCCGTGTGGACGGCAGCCGATGACGATCTTGATCCTGAGTTGATGCCCTGGCTGGTGCTGGCTGAGTTGGCTGTGGAGCGCTCGTCTGAGAAACTGGAGCATGAGGTCATGGCGAGTTTGAGCCGACTCGCGGAGCAGGTCTGGCTCACTCAGATTACGGCCGAGCAGGCTGACACGATGGGGCTGGATCTGGTCGGCGGGGTGCGGGTTGGGCTCGGAGGGGCTTCCCAGCGACGCATCCCGGACTGGTCCAACGCGCGGTGGATTGCCGGCCTGGCAGCGATTGCGGCGGATGAACGAGCAACTCAGGAGCCGGCAGAGCAAATGTCGCACATTGCCAAACTGGCTCTTGCTTCGAGGTTTCTCATGCAACTCTCGGTTCGCGATTGTGACACGTACTGCGTCGCAGCCGCGGAGCAGGCGCTGGGGGGAGTCCGTGAACGGGTTTCGAGCTGGTCGCTGCGTCCGGAGCCGAGTGCCATGACCCTGCTGGCGGTCGTCGAGATGCTTGAGGGAATGGAGCGGCTGGCCCAGAGTCAGGCACCGGATTGAGCGGTGACTGGTAGCCGGCTCAGCGGCTGTTCTGGAGGGCTGCGTGCAGGTTTTGCTGATGGGCAGTAGACTGGGGGGTAATTGGGGTCGATGATTCGCAGTACCGGAATGAGGTTTTGGGGGGAATGCGTTTTTTTGTGCCTGTGTGCCGGCAGGTGGCCGTCTAGAATGGTGTGAGGCGGTACAAGGGGCTGGAGCATGCCTGAGAGCATGGTTTCCCAGCCTGCACTGGCCGGCCGATAATGACTGAATGAAGTGACCACTCGACTTTGCGGACAAGGAGTCTGAGATGCGACGATTGGCATTGGGAGTAGCAGCAGCGATGTTTGTAGGCGGCACCGCCCTGGGACAGGTCGGGAGTACGTCCCTCAGTGCACCGCAAGGCGAGTCGAAAGCGATCGTCTATGGGAAGTTGCTGAGCAACTACCTGCAGACGGTTGAGTTCAACGAGATTCCACTGAAGAACGTCGTTGAGTTCCTGTCTCAGATGGGTGACATCGACATTCTGGCGAAGTGGGCCGAGGACTTCTCATCGGAAGGGCTCGACCCGGAGAAGTCGATTACGCTGCAGTTGCGGAAGCCGACGCCGTTGCTGACGGTGCTCGAACTCGTCATGGATCAGGCCACGGAGGAAGAGACCACGTGGATCCTGGGTGAGGGGTATGTCGAAGTCGGCACGAAGGACATGCTCAACAAGAACAAGTACGTCATGATCTACCCGGTACGCGAACTGCTGTTCGAGCCGACCGGCTTTGATAATGCCCCGCAGATGGACCTGTCCCGCAGCCAGAACTTCGGCAGTGGTTCAGGCGGGAGCAGTGGCGGCAGCGGCCAGAGTCTGTTCAACAATCAGGGCAGCGGCTCGGGTCGTCAGAACCAGATTCAGCGCTCCAGCGAGGACGAACTGGCTGACGAATTGATCGACATCCTCACAACGATCGTGGACCCCTACCAGTGGGAGCGAAACGGCGGCGAGGGTGGTTCGATCCGGTACTTCCGCGGCTCGTTGCTGATCAACGCGTCAGATTACCTCCACCGTCAGGTCGGCGGGTACCCGTTTGCCCCGGCTCGAGTTCGCAGCCAGCAGCTGTCGAGCACGATCGTGGCCCCGCGGTACGTGAGCCTGACCGGGAGCGTCGGTTTCTCGCGTGTCATTGACATTGCCGAGACGGAAGTTCCCATTCTGGTCGGCGGCAAGGTCGTCCGCTCAGGCGGCGGCGGCTGATTCCGGAAGCCGATTGTCGATACGATTTCAACACCCGGTCCTGTGCTTTGCAGGGCCGGGTTTGTTTTTGGGCTCGGGCTTTGTCGAGGACGTACATCACGGCACGGCCCATGTTGGGTACTCCGGGATGGAGTCACCGCGGCAGGCGGGTAGAATCGGTGCCGACGAGTATTTGTGTCGGATAACGAGGTCTTTTTTGGGGTGGGTCGATGCCGGCCCACTTCTGTGACAGGTGAGCGATCCGATGAGTTGGATTGAGAATCGGTTTGAGGACAATGTACTGCTCACGAGCCTGGATCTGGTCGTGAACTGGTCTCGTAAGAGCAGCCTGTGGCCGATGACGTTCGGCTTGGCGTGCTGTGCCATCGAGATGATGGCATTCGGGGCATCGCGGTTTGACGTTGATCGGTTCGGGGCCGGGGCTTTTCGGGCGACGCCGCGACAGTCGGATCTCATGATCGTGGCCGGCACCGTGACGTACAAGATGGCTTCGAGACTACGCCGCCTGTATGACCAGATGCCGGACCCGAAGTATGTGATTGCGATGGGGGCGTGTACCGTCGGCGGTGGGCCGTACTTCAAGTACGGGTATCACGTGGTCAAAGGTGTGGACATGGTCGTGCCGGTCGATGTGTATGTCCCGGGCTGCCCGCCACGCCCGGAGGCACTGATTGAGGGTCTGATGCGGCTTCAGGACAAGATCATGGAGCAGCGGTTCGGGTTGGCAAAGGGATCGAAACGTCAGTTGAAGGACTTTGATCTGCCGATTCCGGCTGCCGTCACGGCTACCTGACACGATCTTGACGACAAATCTGCAATTTGAAGTACAGACTTCCGGACAATTCCGTGTATGGAGTTGTCCGGGTTGGTTTAATGAAATGCAGTCCGAAGTGCGACTCGTGGGACAGTCCGCGATCAGCCTTATACCATACTCGCCTCGGGGCGTCGGGTGTGGGTAGGTCGCAGGAGTGCTGATGTTCGATTCCGGGATTCATTTTGATAATCCATCAGCATTGCTTTTTGCCCTCTTGATACTCCCCGTCACCTGGATCGGCTGGAGCCGACTGACGGGCATGTCACGAGTGCGGCGGGCAATCGTCTGCGCCGTTCGTGCGCTGCTGATTCTGGTGATATCGGCCACCACCGCCCAGCCGAAGTGGATGGAGCGGTCCGATGCGCTGACGGTAATCCTGTTGATTGATCGGAGTCGGTCGATTTCGCCGCAGCAGGAAGCGGAAGCGGTCCGGCGTCTTGCTGAGGCAACGTTACTCGGTCGTGAGGATGTTGATCGGCTTGGGGTGGTCAACATCGGGGAGGCAGCCCGGGTGTCGATCATGCCTGACATGCTGAGTCTGTTTGAGGATGCAGGCGTTGTGGTCGTCGAGCGTGATGCGACGAATCTGGAGGAGGGGGTACAGCTCGGGTTGGCCATTGCCCCGCGTGACACCGCGACGCGCTTCGTACTCGTCAGCGACGGCAATGAGACTGAAGGGAATCTGCTGGCAGCGGCTGAGATCGCACGGGCCAATGACATTCCAATTGATGTCTTACGTCTGACGTATGACTACACCGATGATGTGATGTTCGATCGGATCACGGCCCCGTCCCAGGCACGTCAGGGCCAGAACGTTGATGTCAAACTTGTGTTGCGCGCGAATCGTGAGACGACGGGTACGCTCGTCGTTCAGATCAACGGCGTCCCGATTGATCTTGATCCTGAGACGGAGGGCATGGGTCGGTCCGTGACCCTGCGCTCCGGTGTTAACGCCCTGCCGGTCACGCTGAACATGCCGACGCAGGGTGTGCAGCGTATCGAGGCGTTTTTTCAGGCCGACGATCCGACGCTCGACATTCGGACTGCGAACAACCGTGCTGACTCCGTGGTGATTGTGGGTGGGGAAGGTCGGGTACTGCTGATTTACGAAGATGAGGATGAAGTGACGAGTCTGTGGGATGCACTCAGCGAATCACAGATTCTGGTCGAGTCGGTTTTGCCGCAGGATGCGCCGGCGGACCTTCTCGGATTCACGGCTTATGACAGTGTGATTCTCGCCAACGTGCCGGCCCACGCCTTCAGCCCGATGACCCACGAGGCATTGCGTCAGTATGTGCATGATGTGGGTGGCGGGCTCATGATGCTCGGGGGGATGAACAGTTTCGGGGCCGGTGGGTGGATTAATACAGCGGTCTCACGTGCCCTGCCGGTGAAACTGGAGCCGAAGGAGACGCACCGGATGCCGCGCGGGGCACTCGTGTGCATCATGCACTCAAGTGAGATACCCTCGGGGAACTATATCGGGCAGCAATCGTGTATTGCGGCCATTGATGCGCTGAGCCGTCTTGACTATGCCGGGATTATTGATTTTACCGGTGGCGCGGGCGGGAATGCCGGCTGCGTGTGGGAATATCAGTTGCAGGAGGTCGGTGACAAGACGGCTGCGATCTCGGCGGCCAAGAAGATGCAGATGGGGGACATGCCGGACTTCACCCCGTCGATGCAGATGGCCCTGGCTGCGTTGAAGACGGCCGACGCAGGGCAAAAGCACGTCATCATTATTTCCGACGGCGATCCGTCCAAGCCCCCGACGTCTTTGGTCAATCAGTTCGCGGCAGCGAACATCACCATCTCAACCGTGTTGGCCGGCGGTCATGCCAGCCCGCAGACGATGAAGTGGATTGCCCAATCAACGGGCGGTGAGTACTACGCACCGAAGCAAAGCGAGATCCCGCGGATCTTCACAAAAGAAGCGATGGTCATCCGTCGCTCGATGGTCGAGGAAAGTGAAGAAGGTCTGCCGGTGTATCATCAGTTCACGTCAAGGCCCGGGCCGTTTCGAGCGAAGATGCCGTCGTTGCCGGTGGTCAATGGGTATGTACTGACCACGCCGCGCCCGGGATATGACCCTGAAGTGATCTCATCGAAGGAGAGCGATCCGATCCTTGCCTATTGGCAGTATGGGCTGGGGAAAGCCGTGGCGCACACGTCGGACGCGGCCACGCGCTGGTCGGACTCGTGGCTCACATGGCAGGGCTATCGGCAATATTGGGAGCAGTTGGTGCGCTGGTCGATGCGGCCGTCAGCGCCGAGTGACCTGTTACTCGAAACGCGCAACGAAGGGGACCAGGGGATTGTCGAAGTGCGCGCCTTGACGGCCGAAGGCGGTTTCGCACGACTTGGGAAGGTACAGGCCGTCGTCGTTTCGCCGAGCGGGAAGACGCAGCCGATTACCGTGTATCAGACCGGGCCCGGCAGAGGGCAGGGTGAGTTCACGGCCAACGAGCCGGGGACGTGGGTCGTGAACCTGATGCGGCAGGCAGAGGACGGTCTGCGACATGCTGCCCAGGCCGGCCTGAGTGTCCCGTACAGCCCGGAGTTTCGCACGTTGACGGATAACAGCGCCCTGCTGACGCAGTTGGCCGAGATGACCGGTGGCCGTGATCTGCCGATCGACCCGAGGAGTGCCAATCTGTTTAATCGTGAATCGCTGCCGCGCCCGGAGTCGTTTACCGATCTCTGGACGCTGGCTGCCATTCTTGCCTGCTCGCTCCTGATCCTCGATGTGGCGACGCGGCGTCTTGCCATTGATTATGCAGCGATGCGACGGCGGGTCCGCGAGTTGATGAATCCACGGGCCTCGTCGGCCGGCGAGGGAATGGACCGCTTGAAGCAGCGCGCGGGCAGGTCAGCGACCAGTTGTCAGCCCGGGCATCGACCGGTCGGCATGGCACACCGGAGGACTCGGAGGCTGGGGTGGTCGGCACCCGTTTTGAGGCGGACGAGTCGGATTCGGGCCGGCCGTCTGTCGTTGAGATGGCCGGTGAGCCGGGGGCTGACCGCGATGCGGGCCGGATCCGGAAGTCGGGCGGCGATCGAGCCGAGCCGGCCGATAGCGGTGCCGACCAGGGCACGGCTCAGGGGCCGCACACTTCGCGCTTGCTTGATGCGAAGCGCCGGGCGCGCGAGCAGCAACGGAAGCAGCGGTTTGATGGGTCGGATGAGGGCGGGAGCGAATGACCGCACACCGTACGGACCAGTAGAGATTCGGGGTGTTCGAAACGGATCACCCTTCGGAGATCGTGTTTGTTATGTCGGATGAAATCGCCCGACCAACTTCGCAGACACCGCAGCAGTCGGCTGCTTCGTCATCCCCATCGACTGACGACAAGACGGGAATTGCATCACTTCCCGATCTGACGCCGGTACTGGGCGATGCGCGCGAAGTGGCCCAGCGCTGTGAGGACTTCCGGAAGGTGTTCTCGGCACTGCGCACTGAGTTGGGAAAGGTGATTGTCGGGCAGGATGAGATTATCTCATTGACGCTCGTGGCTCTGTTTGCTGACGGGCATGTCCTGTTGGAGGGGGTGCCCGGGCTTGGCAAGACATTGCTGGTTTCGACGCTGAGCCAGATTCTCACATTGCCCTTCAATCGGATTCAGTTCACGCCGGATCTCATGCCGGCTGACATCGTGGGTACCAATGTGTTGATGGAGGATCACACGACGCGGCGGCGGGCGATGGAGTTTCGTCCGGGCCCGATCTTTGCGCAGATCATCCTGGCTGATGAGGTGAATCGTGCCACGCCCAAGACCCAGGCAGCCTTGCTGGAGGCTATGCAGGAGCGATCCGTGACGGTCAGCGGTTCGACCCGCCATCTCGTTCGGCCGTTCCTGGTGCTGGCAACGCAGAATCCGATCGAGCAGGAGGGTACGTATACGCTCCCGGAGGCGCAGTTGGATCGGTTCCTGTTGAAAATGATCGTGCCGTATTCGGATCGTAAGGAGATGACCGAGATTCTGACGCGGACGACGAGTACGGCCATGCCGACGGTCCGGCCGATTGTTGATGGGCGATTCATCCTGCAGGCTCAGACGTTACTGCGCGGGGTGGTTGTGGCAGACCATGTGCAGGATTATGCCATTCGGCTCGTTCTGGCAACGCACCCGGGAACGGAGTCGGCCCCGAGTGTGACGAACCGGTATGTGAAGGTCGGTGTGAGTCCTCGCGGTGTGCAGGCCCTGGTGCAGTGTGCCAAAGTGCGTGCCGTGGTTGCCGGTCGTTTTGCATGCTCATTCAAGGATATTGAGGCCGTGGCTCGCCCGGCATTGCGGCATCGGGTGATGGTTAATTTCGAGGCCGAGGCCGAGAGCGTGTCAAGCGATGATGTGATCGGCGAGTTGTTGTCGATTGTCCCGCATGAGTTGAGCAAGGATTCGGGGCCGGGTAGTTCCGGAGGGGCGAACAATACGCGACGTCGGCTGTTCGGCGGGCGAAACAGGAAGGCACGGTCATGATGAGCCAGGCGCCGAGTCAATCATCCGGCGGGGGAGCCGTCATGCCGACGACGATGACCGGTGCGCGGCGGGTCCAGCGCCCCACGCGGATCGATGATCTGATTGATTCGGAACTGATGGCCAAGCTCGATCAACTTGACGTCATGTCACGCAAGATCTTTGCAGGCAAGATTCAGGGCGAACGCCGCAGCAAACGGCGTGGGCAGTCGGTTGAGTTTGCAGACTACCGCAGTTACGTCCCGGGGGATGACCTGCGTTACATTGATTGGAACGTCTACGGTCGACTTGACGTGCTGTTTCTTAAGTTGTTTCTTGAGGAAGAGGACTTGTCGCTCTACCTCGTCGTGGATACATCGCAGTCGATGGACTACGGCGAGCCGGACAAACTGATCTTTGCCCAGCGTCTTGCCATGGCACTGGGATACATCGGGTTGGTGAATCACAACCGGGTCACACTGGCCAGTTTTGATACCGGCCTGAACAGCCGTTTGCCGAATCTTCGCGGGCGGCAGAAGACGAGACAGATGGGAGAGTGGATTCTCGGCCTGCAGCCTGAGGGTGAGACGGATTTCGATTCTGCCATGAAATCACTGGCACTGTCGCGCGAGGGTAAGGGCGTGATGATCATTCTGTCAGACTTTCTTTTCAAGCGCGGCTACGAAAAGGGCTTGCGATACCTGATCGGCGGCGGCTTCGATACGTTCGTCTTACAGTCATTGAGCCCGCAGGAGATTGATCCCGGCGGGACGAATGCCCTGACCGGCGATTTGAAACTCCGAGACGTCGAGGACGGCGACCTGTCGGAAGTGACGGTGTCGGCTGCCCTGCTGAAACGGTACGAGGAGAATCTGAACGCATACTGTGGCCGATTGCGGGACTATTGCATTCGTCGGGCGATGATGCATATGTTGCTGCGGACTGATATGTCGATGGATACGCTGGTCCTGGAGTATCTACGAATGCGCGGGTTACTGCGATGAAGACTCAGGACGATCCGCACGGACTTGGAGGTGGTGCATGACCTGGGCCTCCCCGGGACTGGCATTAATCGTAGCAGCCTGCGTAGTGCCCCCGTTAATCCTGCTGTACTTCTTGAAACTGCGACGGCGCGAGGTGTCGATCCCATCGACGTTGCTGTGGATGCAATCGGTGCAGGATCTGCAGGCCAATGCGCCGTTTCAGCGCCTGCGTATGAATCTCCTTCTGTTTCTCCAGTTGCTTGCATTATGTCTGATGCTGCTGGCGCTGGCGCAACCGCAATGGGCAGGCGTTACCACATCGAGTTCACGCACGGTCCTTCTGATTGATCGTTCCGGAAGCATGACGGCTCGCGACGTAGAGCCGACTCGACTGGCGGAGGCAAAACGACAGGCCGTCGAGTATGTGAAGAACATCCGCACGGGCGGCTTGTTTTCGCGCGGCGGACAGGCCGAGCAGGTCATGATCATTTCGTTTGCGCAGGAGGCGCGTGTCCAATGCCCCTTTACCAGCAGCCAGGCTGAACTGACTGAGGCGATTGAGAGTATCGGCCCGACGCATGAAAGGACATCGCTGGCGCGAGCACTTGAGTTGGCACGGGCCTACACGATTAACACGGATCCGGAGACAGACAAACCAATCGGTCCGCCGGCCACGCTCATCGTGTTTTCTGATGGGCAGATTCGGGACCTGTCGGATCTGGTGACGCGAGACACGGTGCTTTACCGGCCGATTGGTGACGAGGCTGCGCTGGGCAACGTGGGGATTGTCGAGTTTGGTGCGGATCGCGCGCCGACGAACCTGTCTGAGATTGTGGTGTATGCACGCATTGCCAACTATCGCATGACGCCGGCCCTTGTTGATGTTCTGTTCTCGGTCGGGGATCAGTTGGTGGGGAGTAAACGGATCGAAGTACCGGCTGCATATCAGGAGGATCCGAGGCAGGATACGGGTGCTGAGGGGCCGGCCGAATCAGACGATGCCGAGGCCGACGCCCCGATTCAGCCGGGTGGGGCAGCCTTGACTCTTCGCCCCGGAATGACCGGCGTTGAGTTTCCGCTGGTCCAGGCGCGCGGCGTGACGATCGGCGTGTCGTTGGACCTGGACGACGTCCTGAAAGCAGACAACCAGGCGTTCGTGGTCGTTCCGCAGGCCAAGCGCTTGCGCGTTGGTCTGGTTGATGCGAAGTCGTTTTTCATCCCGACGGCGGTCGAGGGCGTCCCGTTTGTCGAGGTGGTCGAAATGATCCCGGCCCCCCGATTCCAGGAGATGATGACGACCGACCGCGGGCAGCCTGATACCTATGACATGATGATCGTGGACAACGTGGCTTTGCCGGCACAGTTGCCTGCCGGGCGCTATCTCATCTTCAGTTCGTATGAAGGGCTTGACGGCTTTGAGGCATCGACTGAGGAGAAACCGGACGGGGCCCAGGTCTGGGACGAACAGCATCCGGTGAGTCATTGGGTCAACTTCAACCCGCTCTATGTCCACTCGTACCACCCGATGTCAGTGCCCACCGAGGCGCACGTCCTGGTTGACGGTGCCTTCGGCCCGTTGCTGGTGGAGTATGTCCACGGCGGGGCGCACTGTCTGATCCTGCCCTTCGAGTTCTTGAAGTCGAACTGGATGCTTGACGAGAACATGTTGAAGTTCGTGCAGAACGCGGTGAACTACCTCGGGCACAGCGGCCAGATGGTTGTGAGCGAGCCATATGAACCCGGTGAGACCGTGGTGGCTCGGCTGCCGCGCGACGCCACCGACATTGCCATGCGCCTCGTTTCACAGGCAGAGGATGAAGGGGGCGCCGGTGCCGGTGCCGGTCGAAAAGTCTTGACTCCCATAGACCCTGCGATGACGACGTATCGAGCGGAGCGGGCGGGGTTGTATGCCCTGTCCTTTCGCCAAAGCGATGAGGAAGAGGAGCAGACGCGGTATATTGCGGTCAATATGGGTAGTGACTTGGAAAGCAACGTCCGGCCATCGCCGACGCTTCGGATCGGGACCGATGAAACTCGCACGGTCCGGGGTGAGGATGGGCTGCAGAAGAAGCCGCTGTGGCCATGGCTGCTGTTGGCTGCTTTGGCAGTCATTACCGTCGAATGGTGGGTCTATAGCCGACGGGCGTTTATCTAGCGGCTGCGTGCGAAGTGAGGTCCGGATTTCTCGTGTTGAGATCAGATGGTCAACCCGTTGCGGGTGCAGCGGCCTGTTGTCGACGGGCCGTGTATCCCATACTCTGGCTGCTGACGGCCTTGACTGCTTCCTCGACGACGTGCGCGGACCTGGTTCCGGTCCTGCGTCTCGAGGGAGGAAATATGGGGCGGTTTCGGCAGGGGGAGATGACGGCGCTCCGCGTCATCATCGAATGGGTTGAGCTGGACGATGTCGAAGCGAACTTCACCGAATCGTTTAACGCCGATGTGACACTCCAGTATCGGCACGACCAAATTCATGATGTCCGGCTCGCGACGCGTATGACCTTGACCCCGCCGGACCGGTCCGAGACGACTATTTATATTGACTCGTGGGCCACTGCCGTGCCGCTGGACTGCCGGATCAGCCGGGATGGGCATGTGATCGCGTCAACGGAGGGTCCGCTGGGTGGGATGGCTGTCAAGACGAACTTGATCAGTGAGGCATTGGATCGCACGAATGGGCTCGTGCTCGGCCAGTCATCGATCCGCACGACTGGGTGGATCTGGCAACCGAGTCAGTATTCGGACTTGAATCTGGGCCAGATGGACACTGCATCCTTTCCCCGTACCTGGGCCGGCCTCGAGTCAATCGAGTTGATCGTGGCCGGCGATCTGGCTTCCAATGGTCTCGATCAGCAGCAGGCGGAAGCATTGCGGGAGTGGGTGATGCGGGGCGGCAGCCTGATCATCGAAGCCGTCGGCGGCGAGCCGGCGCTCCGGGCCGTGTTTCCTGATGGTTTACTCGATCTAACGATCGGTGAGATTGAGACGGAAGATGGCGGTTCAGATCTCGAAGGATTGCTTCGTCAATCGTTAGAGACAATCGTCAGGCCTCATTGGGGCGAGTTCTTGCAGAATCAGGCCGAGCTGCAGGCGCGAAGCGGTGCGATACAACATATCGAGATCACTGATCGTAACGATGTCAGACTCGACACTGAAGCCGATGATGTAATACCGGATGATCCGGTTATTGAGTGGGATGCCATCGAGCCGGAGGATTTGTCCTCGGCCAGCCGGGCTGTGATTGATCTGCCGGAGATGGTCGCTGATCTGGCGGGCGTTGGGGGGGGGACGGTGTATCAACGGCGGATCGTGCTTGGCGACGAACTGATCAAAGCCGGGTGGCAGGCGATCGAGCCGGCTCATGAGGGAATGATGGACCGCCACGATATCGAATCGTCAGGTGATCTGAAACATGAGGGGGCCGTCGTCTGGGGGCGGTACGGATATGGAACGATCATCGTGCTCGGGTTGGACCCGCTGACACTCTCTCGGGGCGGGGAGCGACTGGCTGGAGCGGCTGCCTGGTGGCATGTGACCAATGCTGCTGAACCGTTGCGCGAGTTGGCAGACATGTGGGGCCGGGAACTTCTGGAGCAGGATGATGGCGGCCGCGACCGATCATCATGGTGGACTCGGGATGGGATGGAGGATGCGCTGCCTGAATCGCAACTTCCGATGCGCCGGTTGCTCAACCGACTCGTCGAACGGACGTGTGAAGATGTTGAGATTCGTCATGATGTGTTTGCCTGGATCATTGCAAGCCTGATCGCACTGGCCGCTCTGATCGGCCCGATTGATTGGTATGTGCTGCGTCGAATGAAGCGGATGCCGTGGTCATGGGGGACGGTCGTGTTCTGGGTCGGATCAGCGAGCGTCCTCATTTTCCTGGCTCAGTCGTCTGGGATCGGGACGCAATGGCAGATCCGGCGCGTTCGGATTATTGATGAGCAGCCGGGATGGCGCCGCCCGTTTGTCACCGGCGTGACGTCTCTGTTCAGTTCAGGCTCGGCAATGACGAGCGTGAAGCCGCGCGGCGAGGGGGCCGGTCGCTTTCTCACGCCGTTGTCGTATCAGAGTTACAGTCTCTATGGCATGCAGGAGGATATGTTAAGCAGCCAGGCCGGCGTCCCGGTCGGGATGGAGTATCGTGGGACCGGCTGCGAACTCTCCTCGTTGCCTGTGCCGGTTGCCAACGTGCGCTGGGTCATGGACCGTGGCAATATGGATCGGCAAGACCTCCCTCGCTGGGATGTGGTTCGTGATTCTGTGGACCCTGACACGCTCATTCTTTCATATACCGACAGCGGCGCCGAGATGACACTGAGCAATGCGATGGTTGTCTGGAAAGACCAGGTATTCCTTGCGTCGGGCTCGATAGTGTATGGTGAACTGCACGAAGACGGCGCGGTCCTCCAGCATGTTTCCGATGAGGAAGTACAGCCGAATCGAATGATGAGTGGGATCTGGACGTTTTCTCGCCGGGATCTTCAAGATGACGACATTGACCTTGATTCGCCGCTCGATGTCGCAGCGAATCTGTTTTCACACTTCCGCTCCTGGCCGCATGGGGCAATCAGCGACCGGGTGCTCCTTGCGCAGCAGGCTGACCCGGACCTCGCCTGCCTGATTGTTGAGTATGAGGGGGGCGAGGCCGACCTTGAGTTTGGGCGCATCGGCTCGAATGCCCTGCTCGAGCAGCAAACGTTTTATCGTGGGATGGTGCGTGTACAAACGGACTAGCAATGGGGTTGCCAGGGGACATTGAACCAACGATGTGAGCGAGTGATTGCCGATGGCCATGATCGAAACTGAGAATCTCACGAAGGAATTCGGGTCGACCGTGGCGCTGGACGGGCTCACGCTCACGTTGGAGCAGGGGGATATGTTCGGCTACATCGGGCCGAACGGGGCCGGCAAGAGCACGACGATGAAACTGCTGGCATGTCTCATGCGGCCGAATTCCGGGTCGGCTCGTGTGTGTGGGTTGGATTGTGCGACCGAGTCGGATGCGATCCGTGCCCGCATCGGTTACATGCCGGACTTCCTCGGCGTGTATCACGATCTGAAGGTGGAGGAGTATCTGCACTTCTTCGGCGCTGCGTACGGATTACGCCGCGGGAAACGCCGGGCCATCGTAAATGATGTGCTCGAACTGACCGATCTCACGGGCAAGCGTGAGGCGATGGTTGACAGCCTGTCACGCGGGATGCAGCAGCGATTGGGGATCGCACGGGTATTAATACACGATCCCGAGGTGCTGCTGCTTGACGAGCCGGCCTCCGGACTTGACCCCCGAGCCCGGATCGAAATGCGCAGCCTGCTGATGGAACTCGGGCGGATGGGCAAGACGATCATGATCAGTTCGCACATTCTGTCTGAGTTACATGAGATGTGCAACACGATCGGGATTCTTGAAACCGGGCAACTTGTTTTCAGCGGCTCGATTGAAGAGGCGGTCCGAAAGAGTGGGCTGCACGGCTTGATCGAACTTGAAGTCGATCAGGCGGACCGGGCGACGATCGTGCTGCAGCAATCCGGGCTGATTTCATCGTGTCAGCAGGTCAACGGGAAACTGGTGATCACGCTGACAGACGAGAGTGAGGCAGACAATCAGGCCGGCACGACGGCCATCCCGAAGGTGCTGGTCGGGGCCGGGATCGGGATTCGATCGATTCGGCCGCAGTCGGTGAATCTGGAGGACGTGTTCCTGCGTCTGACGACGGGGGCAGTGAATTAGCCAGTGGGAGCCGCCCCTATGCGACAGGGCGACTCCCATTCGATGTCTCTTACGGCGGGTTGTGTCAACGCATTCTTATGGAACGACCTGCGTCTCGACCACGTTCGTGAGCAGCTCATACTGGCATCCCTGGAACCAGACATTGTGAATCTGATTCACATAGGGCATCACGGCCTGCCACTCGACAAAGCCGGTGGAGTCCGCCAGTCTTGGTCCGAAGGCTTGTTTGGGAGCCGCCAAATCGAGAACGATGTGAAGTTGAGGTATATAGGAAGCGCCCAGGCCTGCTGTTGAATAGGCGATCCAGGTTTGTGCGTTCGGGTTCATGCCTGTCATGGTGAAGGTGGCCGGTTCGACCGCCTGCAGCGGCTCAGGTGAAATGGCAAGGCGCCCACGGCAGTCGAGATCGAACACGTATACTGCGCCGGCTCGCACGCCAGGGTCGTGCAGCGGAGCTCCAACGACCGCAATGTCGCCATCTGCTGCCACACTATAGCCGAGCAGGCCACCATTCTGTCGGGTATCATGTCCCTGAAAATCTGCTGCCTCATCCCATTCGTACCCATCAAACCGAAACCAATAGGTCTTTCCCACGGCGTCATAGAAATAGGCTCCGCCGAGGATATTGCTGCCGGAGATGGCAACGGAGTAACCGAGGTTGTCATGTTCGGATATGTCAGAGGCAAAGAGTTTAGTTTCCGCCGACCAGCTGCTGCCGTCATAGTGGTACACATGGACTGATCCAGCATCAATGTAGTACTCATCTCCCCAAGGCTTTCCGACAACGGCCGTGTCGCCTGTCTCAGAGATCGATACGGACGAGCCGAAGTAGCCGGTCGTGTATACTGGATCTGAGAGCAGCTTCTTTTCCTCTGTCCATTTACCTTCCACATGACGGAAGATGTATGCCGATCCGGATGCCCAGTTCGGTACGCTGTCATATGGGGCTCCGATCAGAATGACATCTGCGTCTCGGGCAATGGAGACGGCAACACCGAACTGTTCCTCGCCGTCGGCGTCTGAGGTCAGGAGTTTCTCATCCTCTATCCACTCAGAGTCGTTGTACCGGAATACGTAGACGGCACCTTGCCAGTGGTGTAACGGGCTATGTCGATATGAGCCTACGACAATGTATGACTCGTTCAGTGCAACGCGGTGTCCGAAGAGATCGCCAACTGTGCCGTCTGAGGGGCGTAGCGTCTGTGTCTGTTCCCAACCACCCTCCAGATAGTCAAACACATAGGCGTGTTCGGCGATACCGCCCACCACCAGCCGGTCGCCGAGGATGTCAACTGACGTACCAAAGTACGATCCAGGCACTGGCGGCTCCGCATGCAGTTTGGCTGTTTGCAGCCACTCGTTGCCGTCGAAGTCAAAGACGTAAGCAGCCCCGGCATCAAGCCCAAACTCGTCGTCCTCGCACGCGCCGATGATAATCCGGTTCCCATCGAGCGCCACCGCTTCTCCGAAGCGGTCACCATCGTCGGGGTCACTGGCCAGCAACTGCACAATCTCACATGGCTGCTGGGCCATCGTGACAGCGCCCATCGCCAGAATGCCATATGTGGCGAGTTTGGTCACTATGATCTGCTTCCTCTGCATGGCGTTGAGTTCCTTCCACTGTTCAGGGGTGATGTCGGAAAGACCAAAGCGGTCCTTGTTCTCCGCATTTCCTACGAGTGGAAGCGACTCGTCAAGCACACCCTTGCCCGAGAATTCTGCTGGACGCTTCTCAAACTCAATGGCTGCAATGGCTTCGGATGACTTGTTTAAGTTGACATCAATGATACTCTTCACGCTCAGACCGGCCAGTGCAATCACCGGCAGCAGAACTATGAACCCAAGCATCGGGTAGCGCGCCAATCGAAAGCCATGACCACCGCGCTCCGTGGGCGCTACTGCGACTCGTTTTCCTCCCAGGTACGCCTCAAGATCATTCGCGAGAGCCGCCGCATTTGCATAGCGATCAGTGACTTCCAGTTCGAGTGCCTTGTTCAGGATCGCACGCAATACCGCCTGCCGCTCAACGCCCTCCAATAACCCGATTCGTGCCGCCTCTTTCCCGATCCGGGCGATCCGCTCGTGGGTGCTGCCAGATTCATCATGCGGGAATGTCCCCGTCAGTAGTCTGACCAGGATGACACCCAGGCTGAATACATCGCTTGCCGGTGTCAGATCAGACTCACCTCGTGCCTGCTCCGGGGACATATAGCCGACTGTCCCGACGGCCGCCCCTTCCTGAGTCAGTGGCTCAGTGAAGCCGCGCACCTCTGGAGCAGCAGTAGCGATGCCGAAGTCAATTACGACGATCTCCCCCCGTTCATTAACCAATATGTTTTCAGGCTTGAGATCGCGATGGATGATGCCCGCCGCATGGGCTGCCTCGACGGCTCGGGCAATCTTCACGACGAGTCGGACCAGATCCATGCCCTTCAAGCCGTGCTCGTCAACGTAGTCGAGAAGGTGCTTGCCCTCAATAAACTCCTGCACGATGAATCGCGAACCGTCGTATTCGCCACAGTCAATCACTCGCGGAAAGGCACGATGATCCAGTGAGACCATGGAAGCAACCTCGCGCTTGAATCGTTCGAAGGCGGCCCGGTCCATGGCATGCCGCTTGAAGAACTTAATGGCGACGACCTGACTCGAACTCGTCTGTACTGCTTTGAAAACAACACTTGACCCGCCCTCGGCAATAAAGGCGCCGATCTCATACCCGGGCAGATCGACGAGTGGTGAATCGCGGCTTGTGCCCTCCTCATCTGCGAGCAGATCACGAATCAGGTGATTCAGAATATTGTGGTCTTTGGTCATTTACTCTCTTTGCTGTGGTGCAGAATCAAGTATACTGTGTGTGTAAGCCGTTCAAGGCCGCTCTCTCCGGTGCACACGATCGCTCACAGGCAGGATATGAGTCTCCCAAAGACAGCCAAGTTTCAGACGACCATGTGGACGCGCATTCGCAGTGCGCCGGACGATCCAATTATCCTTACGGAACTGTTGGAGTCATATTGGTCCCCAATCTATGTTTTTCTTCGCAGATCAGGGTACTCTGAACACGAGGCTGAGGATCTCACGCAGGCATTCATCACGGATCGTCTCCTCAAGCCGAATCTCTATCGGGGTGCTGACCGAGGCAAGGGCCGATTCCGTAACTATGTGCTCAAGGCCCTGAAGAACTACTTAATCGACTTGAATCGAGCGTCAAGAAGAGAGCCGAGCACTTGCAGTCTTGACATGTTGAGCGCAGGACATGCCGGAGCGGACGCAATGATGGCATCCGGTGATGGCGAGCCGGGGCTGGCTTTCGAGCAGGAATGGGCGATCACGATCTTTCAGGGTGCCCTGGACCGGCTGCGAGCGGAATGCGAGGCGTCAGGCCAGCAGATCCACTGGCAGGCCTTTGAGATCGCGCACCCGGAAGTGTCGTCTCCGTCAATACAGCCGTCGAAGCGCCCGACCAACGACGAGATTGCAGCGAGGATCAATGCTCGAGACGCAACCCATGTCTCGATCCTGCTGAACACGGTCCGTAGAAAGTACAAGAGGATTCTTCAGGCACTCATCGTTGAGACGCTGGAAGATCCGGCAGAGTACGAAGCCGAATTGGATCTTTTGCGGCGCAGACTACCCTAAACCTCCCCCCGGCGGAGCCGGGGGCTAACAGGGTCGCATTGTCGCCCCCCTCTGATCCGTGGGCTAACACTGGACGGGATCGTCAGCCTTTGCGCCGTGTTTTCTTACGGCGTTTCTTCTTCGTCTTTGTGCGCGATCCGTTGCCATTGCCATTCCCATTGCCATTGAACAGTGAGCCGGAGTCGTCGTCATCCTCGTTTTCCAGATCGGAGGACTGAATCACGTCAGTCCGAATGACAACGCCGTCGTCGCCGGCGAGTTTGCGCCCGCCGTCATCATCGGTCGGATCGTTAATGACATTGCCCTCATCATCCAGGACGCGATCGGCCTCGGCCGTCTTGCGCTCCGCCTGTTGCATCAGTGCCTCGTAGAGTGTGTTCGCTTCCGTGCCGGTGATCGACTCGCAGGCTTTGCTGATCTCACCGATATACCGCAGGAACACGTTGCGGCGTTCGCCCTGACGCTTCATCCGCTGCCGACGCCGCAGATACGTCTGGAGTTTGCGGCCGCATTCCTGCAGTGCCAGACGCATCTCCTTGCGGATCTCGTCGTAGTCGGCAATGGCTTCCTTTGATTCACTGGTAAACGGCACCCAGACCGAGGCCATGTGAATCATGACGACGACCGGTGCAGTCGGGACGGCACCGCGCGGCTGGCTCAGGCCGTAGTTGCGCCAGTTCGTTTCGAGGACCGACTTGAAGGCCGAGCATCCTGATTGCTGATACAGGAGCGGGACCCGGTTGGCAAACCGAATGATGCGGGCCGATTCATCGCTGGGCAGATCGCCGCCATACGCGACGGCTGCCTCGATAATAAACGGCCGACCTCGGTACACCGCCGGCGGGCGCGTGCTCGCTGCATAAAACTCGGCCCGGACTTCCTTGAGCAGGCCGGCCAACAGCGTCTTGGTGCCGATGGGGCTGAGGCAGTTGGTCGGCGGGGCCATGATCTTGACGTCCTGAATGGCCTTGTACAGCCGTTCCGCGTCATCATGCTCCACCTGCTTGATCCAGGTCCGGTCCGTCAGTTTCGCCTTGGCGCAGATCTGTTTTGCCACCGCCGGCCCGACGCGACAGAAGTCATTCTTGAAGAACGCGCCGAGTTGTTTGCACGAGGTGCGCTCCAGCATCTGGATCAGCGTGCCGAGTTCGATGCCTTTCGGGTGCGGCTTGATCTCCACGGTCTCGGGCGGCAGTTCGTCGACGGTCCGTTCATACACGGTCCGCTCGCCGGTCGGGCTGCGATACTCAATCCGTGCATGCGGGTTGGCAATGGCGGTCTGTTCCAGGTATTCATCGATCGATTGTCGGCCCTTGAGATACCGGCCTTCCAGTTCGATCGTGACTTGTGTACCGTGGCCGTGCGGAAAAAGTTGATCATCCTCGGGGTGCTCAGTGTCAGCAATCACTTCCGCTTTGTTCTTGCTCGTGTCCATGCGCAGCAGCACTTCATGTGCCGGCTTGTTTTTTCGCGTCTTGGAGATGATGAGAACGGGCTTGCCGGTCGTCATCAGGCCATACATGCCGGCAGCCGAGATACCGATGCCCTGCTGGCCGCGGGACATCTTGAGGCGGTGGAACTTTGAGCCGTAGAGCAGTTTGCCGAAGATATTCTCGACCTGTTTCCTGACAATCCCCGGGCCGTTGTCGCGCACGGTGATCTTGAACCGGCTTTCATCAGTCTGGAGGACTTCGACCAACAGATCAGGCAGGATGCCGCCGTCTTCACAGGCATCAAGCGCGTTATCAACCGCCTCCTTGACGGTGGTCAGCATGGCCTTGCGTGCGTTATCGAATCCGAGCAGATGGCGATTCTTGGCAAAGAACTCAGAGACGGAAATCTCCCGCTGGCGTCCTGCCATGGCTTCGGCCGTCAGCCCCTTTCGGGCGTTTCCTTTCGTTCTGGAGCCGGCAGGCGTCCCTTCTCTCGGTTTTGCTGCTGATTTCTTCTTGGCCATATCTTCGCTATCGGGGCAGGTCGTGGCTGTGGGAGGGTCAGGGGCGGCAATCGGCGAGTCGGATGCCGGGTCGGGAGCGGGAAACAGGGACGGTTCCCGCGCGTCCGAGTCAGCTGTCACGTCCGCAGAACTGGAAGCAGGGTGTTTGAGGCCCCGATTCCGCTTCGTGCGGTCGGCATCAGCGAGCAGGGTATCGGGAGAAGTCACGGCTGTCCGCCCTCCATGGCGAGATTGTTTGATCAGCCGCCTGATTGGCCGATCCTCTGAAGATGTATCGTCACGCAAGGCCGTTTTTCGCCAGACGGCCCTTTCCCCCGGTGATCAGCGATACCGCTGCGCAACCCGCTCTGCAAGCGTTCGCACATCCTGCGCCTTGTCCTTGGGGCAGATGAGGGTGGCGTCGGGCGTATGAACGACGATCAGGTCGCGGCAGCCGATGGCAGTGACCAGATGCCCGTCAGTTGACTCATTGATGACCAACATGTCGCGACATTCACTCAGGACGGCTTCACCCCGCACCCGGTTGTGATGCTCCCGGTCGGTTTCGGCCACCGTGGTTGCGAGGCTGGACCATGACCCGACATCGAGCCAGTTGACATTCATGTCGACGGCCAGGACCGGGATGTCGGGATCCCTCGACGCCGGTTCCATGATCGCATAATCCACACTGATCTTTTTGAGTGACGGGTAGACGCGACTGATGACCGGCAGGTGCTGTGGGGTCCCCCAGGCTGCCGCGATCTCAGTGATACCCTCCCAGGTGACCGGCTGAAGCGTGCGGCAGGTGTCGAGAAACGTCTGAACGTGGAAGCAGAACATGCCGCTGGACCACCCGTGTCGCCCCGAGGCCACGAACTGCCGGGCGACTTCAAGATCCGGCTTCTCGGTGTACTTGATCGCATTCCAGGCAGCAGCGGACTCAACCTCGCCGGCGGATTCGTCGACCGGATCGCCTTTTTCCACATATCCGAAGCCGGTGTGCGGGTGATCGGGCTGTATCACGAAGGAAATCAACCTTCGTGGGTCATTCTCGACGAGTGCATACCCGAGATTGACCGCGTTGGTGAACTCGGAGACTGGGTCGATCAAGTGGTCGGCTGTCAGCACGGTCATGACCGCATTGGGGTCCTGCCGGGCAATGACTGCGGCCGACAGCGCCACTGCGTTGAGCGTATCGCGACCGATCGGCTCGCCGATGATCTGTTCACGTGGGAATCCGAGCGTTTCACTGATATAGGGTGCGTGAGTGGCCCCGGTGCACAGCCACTGCCGATCCGGGGGGATGGAGTGGGCAATCCGTTCGGTGGCAAGGGCAAGCAGTGACTTGCCGTTGACTAGCGGGATGAGTTGTTTCGGGCGGTCCTGCCGGCTCAAGGGCCAGAGCCTGGTTCCGCTACCGCCTGCCATGATCATTGCATGTCGCATAGTGGTTGATCGTTGGAGGTCGAAACGTGCCTGTCCATGACGGGGGCTGCTAGACACTGAGAGATCCGGCGGCGGCGATCTCGTTCACAGACGGCTCACATGCACAGGACACGTCCACGTTCTGCTCAGCCGGTTTCCGTTCGAGGCTGATCAGCAGGCCGAGGCTGAAGGCGGTCAACAGCCAGCCGCTCCCGCCGGCCGACACGAGTGGGAGGGCAATCCCTTTGGTTGGGGCAAGACAAGTCACGACCATCAGATTCATCGCAGTCTGCAGGGCGACGGTCATCACGATGCCGATGGCGATCAGGCGTGTGAACGATGTCTGTTGCTTTTGGGCGATACGAATCCCGGCCAGGATCAGGGTCAGGAAGATGGTGGCAATCAGGGCCGCACCAAGGAGGCCGAGTTCTTCGCAGATGATGGCAAAGAGGAAGTCGGTGGTATCTTCCGGCAGGTAGCCGTATTTGTGGACCCCGTGCCCGAGGCCGCGCCCCGTGATGCGGCCATCCATGATGGCAGCCATGGACTGAATGATGTGGTAGCCGACCCCTTCCGGGTCATCAAACGGGTGCAGGAAGGCCTCAATCCGGGCTCGGCGATACTCGCTGCTGGCAATCATCCAGTAGAGGCAGGCCAGCGCTGCAGGGCTGAGGTACACGAGGTACGCCACACGGGCACCGCCGAGATACAACAGGCTGACTGCAACGAGGCCGATCAGAACGGCGGTCCCGAGGTCTTCCAGGACGATCGTGCCGCAGACGATACAGATCAGCAGCAGCGCCGGGACGAGACCGGTACAGAACTTCCAGACGCGCGCGGGTCCGGCAAGGCAGAGATACCAGGCAATGACGATGATCAGGGTCCATTTTGCAAATTCGCTGGGCTGGAAGGAGATCGAAAAGGCTCCCACGCCGAGCGAGATCCAGCGGTGGGAGTTGTTGACCATGCGGCCGATACCGGGGACATAGACCAGCCCGAGCAGGATGACTGAGGCCACGAACAGCCAGGGAGGGATCTGCAGCCACCAGCGCCGTGATGAGCAGGCCGGATCGAGGCGGTGGAGATTGACCCGCGAGCCAGCCACCAGCATCAGGATCGCCAGGGCGGCATAGATCGTCGTCCGCCCGGTGAGGACGGACAGCAGCGGCTGACGGGCAGCCGGATCGACCGACAGGCCGGCCGACGTGACCATCACGATGCCGAGCGTCAGCAGGGCAACGACACAGAGGGCAACGACCTGTCCTGGGCGAATTGCAGGCATGGTGATTGGATCGGACGAACACGCGTTTTTGCTGCAAAGAACTGCGGTCACGCTGGAATCGGGCCGATTCCCCAAACGGTCCCGAAGGGGGCATTCCTGCTTGACCGATCCGCGTGTCTGCAATCTGATATGATATGGTTCGGGCGTACCGAGGGCTCAGGGATTGACGCACCGTTTCCCTGCCTCATTGATCCCCGTGTACGCAAGACGAGACGACCTACCCATCCCGGCCGGCCGCCGGGTTTCTCAGCATAGCCCAGGAGGTTGCTGAACGATGACTACTGCCACGAATCCGCAGATCCCCGCTTCCGCCCAGCAGAGTTCCGCGTCGACGAATGGGCCGGTTCCCTATCCGGGGATTCGTCTGACCACCAACGGCAACCAACTCGTCTCGTACTACACCGAGGCCCGCATTGCCGATGCCGGCATTTTCTACCCGATCACGCCGAGCACCGAAATGGGTGAGAACTTCCAACTCTCTTTTGCCAAGGGTGAGTTGAATGTGTTCGGCAACGCCAAGGTAGCCGTCGAGACCGAGGGCGAGCATGCGGCCCAGGGCGGGGCCATTGCCTATGCCGTGACCGGCAAGCGCGTCACGAACTTCACATCCGGGCAGGGACTCCTGTATGGGCTAGAGCAGTACTACCACGCGCCGGGCAAACTCGCAACGATGGTCGTCGAAGTCTCCGCCCGAGCGCTGACCAAGCACGCGCTGAACGTGCACTGCGGGCATGACGATATCTATGCTGCGTTCGACACCGGCTGGAATATTACATTCGGCATCGACGCCCAGCAGGCAGCCGATCAGGCAGTGATCATGCGGCGGGTGAATGAGTTGTCGCTGAATCCAGGCATCAACGGGCAGGACGGCTTCCTGACGAGCCATCTCGAACGGACCTTCCGGAAGTGCGAGTCCGAACTGCTCCGCGAGTTCCTCGGGCGCTCGGATGACATCATCGACTGCCCGACGGATGCGCAGCGCGAACTGTTCGGGCCGAAGCGGCGTCGCGTTCCCGAGTGCATTGACCTGAAGAATCCTGCGCTGCTTGGTTCGGTGCAGAACCAGGAACATTACATGGGTGGCGTGGCTGCCCGGCGTCATCACTTTGCCGAGCACATTCTCGGTTTCTTTGAGCAGGCCTACGAGGAGTGGGGGCGGTTGACCGGCCGATACTACGGCCTCATCAGCGAGTACAACAACGACGGCGCGGAAACAACGTTTGTCGCGATCGGGTCGGCGGCCGAGAACTGTCAGGCAGCCGTGGACTACATCAAGCAACATCGGGGCGAGAAGGTCGGTGTGGTCCACATCAACGTCCTGCGCCCATGCCCGGAGCAGGCACTGGTCAAGGCTCTGGCCGGCAAGAAACGCGTCATCGTGCTGGAGCGGACCGACGACCAGCTCGCCGGCGACGGCCCGCTGGCCCGGGATATCAGAACGGCATTGAGCAAGGCGGTCGAGAACAGTCGCGGCGCAGCCCACAGTGAAGTGCCGACGATCACGCCCCACCAGATGCCTCGCATTTACACCGGAGTCTACGGGCTCGGCTCGCGTGACTTCCGCCCCGAGGGAATTCTCGGTGCCTACGAGTTCGTCATTGGCGAAATTGCCCGTCAGGACGGTCGCAAGGCATCAGACGGCACCTCGTTCTTCTACGTCGGCATCAACCATCCGTACAACGTCGTTTCCGCGATCGAGCACCCGCCGAGCCTGCTGCCCGACCATGCGATTGCCATTCGCTTCCACTCCATCGGCGGCTGGGGCATGATCACGACGGGCAAGAACCTCTCAGAAATGCTCGGCGACATGGGGCAGGTGATTGCGCAGCGCGATCATGCCGACGATCCCGAGTTCGAGGCCCTGCACGTCTCTGCAAATCCCAAGTACGGGTCAGAGAAGAAGGGCGCCCCCACGAATTACTTCCTCGTGGCTGCGCCGAAGCGGATTCGTACCAACTGCGACCTGCATCATGTGAGTGTCGTGCTGTGCTGCGATCCGAAGATCTTTACGCATACGAATCCCCTGCTCGGTCTTGAGAAGGGCGGCGCGTTTGTCTGGGAGAGCGGTGAGACGGACGATCGTCGGGTCTGGGAGCGCATCCCGCAGAAGCACCGACAGTGGATCATGGACAATGAAATCCGGCTGTACGTGCTGAACGGCTTTAAGATCGCACGCGAGTTGTCGCCTCGGGCGGACCTGATCTACCGAATGCAGGGCAACAGTTTCCTCGGGGCATTCTTCCGAGTGTCGACGTTCCTGCGCGACAACCGAATCGAAGACAAGCAGTTCCTCGAGATCGTGGCTGATCAGTATGAAAAGAAGTTTGCCCGATTCGGTCCCAAGGTCGTCAGCTCGAACATGAAGGTCATGCAGGCCGGCTTTGAGCAGGTTCGCCAGGTGCCCAACGGCGACAACAATGCACCGGATACCTCATCCATGCGCGGCGAGCGTCTCGTGCCGTTGACGTGCAACTGTGAAGACCTGCTGTACCCCGACCAGGAGGTTGCAGAGCAAGCGATCGCGGAACGGGCTGAGGGGCCGCACGGGTCGCCCGGAGGCAATGGCCATGGCCACGGCCTGCGACCGCCGCTCATGTCGCGCGAGCTGTACGACTCGGAATTCCGCAGCGACTACGGCTACAACCAGCCTTCGAGCCCGCACGCTGCCACCGGCGCAATTGCAGCCGCCACCGGCGAGACGACGAGTAAGTACGTCTCCCGACGCCAGGTTCCGGTCTGGATTCCCGAAAACTGCACCCAGTGCATGCACTGCATCACTGCCTGTCCTGATACCGCCCTTCCGAACACGGCCCAGGATGTCGGCAAGGTACTGGATACGGCCCTGTATGCCTATGTCGAGAATGCACAGGTCCGCCAGCACCTCCGCCCGCATCTGCCGAACATCGAAGCCGAAGCGCGCCAGATCATGCGCGAGCATGCCGGCCCGAAGGTAAAAGACGCGATCCCGTTCCAGGACATCGTGGCACAGAAGGTCGATGACCTGGTCTGGCAGGACCCGTGGTTCGAGGAGAACAAGACGATCGCCAAAGCCGGCGTTGAGCAGTTCAAGCAGGTGTTTTCACGTGTCCCGTGGGCCTATACCAAGACATCCGGCATCTTCCAGGTTCTCGAAACGAAGGAGGACGGGCAGGGCGGGCTCTTCGGTATCTTTGTCAACGACCGTTGCAAGGGCTGCGGCGAATGTGTCGAGCAGTGCGGCGACCACGGTGCCCTGGTCATGGAAGATGAGACCGAGCAGCTCGAAGGCTTGCATGCCAGCGGCGTGGCTTTCCTCGACCTGCTGCCCAATACCCAGAGCAAATACCTGGGACGATTCAATCCCGAGCACCCCGAAGAATCGCGGACTTCCGCACTCATGTATCACCTCATGGTGCGTGACAACTATGAGGCGCTGCGGTCCGGTGACGGTGCCTGTGCCGGCTGTGGCGAAAAGACGATCCTGCGCGCTCTGGCAACGATTTCCGAGGCGTACCTGCGCCCGGTCTTCCACGCCAAGGCGGATCGCATGGATTCGCTGGCTGACGAACTGGAGGAACGCGGCCTGGAGATGCTGGGGCAGCTCAGCGCCAGCGACAAAGCGGGCTACCAGTATCTGCGCAAGACCATCCTCCACATGATCATGGGCTATGGCGGTGAGAATGAAGCCGATACCGATGAGCGGATCGCTGAACACTTCAAGGGGTCCGATGCCGACCTGATCGATGCGCTGCGGCTCGTCCTGCGGCAGGATGCGTTTAACCATCGCGACGTTCAGGCCGTGGACGGCGGCAAGGTGCAGGGCATGAGCGTGATGGCCATGACCGCCTCGACCGGTTGCAACACCGTGTTCGGATCGACGCACCCGAGCAATCCGCACCCGTACCCGTGGATGAACTCACTGTTCCAGGATGGGGCGACGATCGGCTGGCTCGTTGCCGAGTCGTTTATGTATGACCACGCCCGTCGCTCGGTCGTCCCGGAACGTGTCGCACGGCGGCTCCTGTCGGGTGAAGGCGTAGATAAGAACGAGTACTTCCAGTTCACGCACTTTACCGACACGTTGATGACCGATGCCGAAATCAACGAGTTGCCACGTGTATGGGCGATCGGCGGCGACGGCGCATTCGGCGACATCGGTTTCCAGAATGTGTCGAAGGCCGTGCTGCAGAATCGGCCCAACCTCCAGATCTTGCTGCTCGATACGCAGGTGTATTCGAATACCGGTGGGCAGAACAGCGACTCCTCGCCGATGCCGGGCGGGTTTGACATGAACCAGTTCGGGCCTGCAACTGAGGGCAAGATGACCGAGATGAAGGGGGTGGCTGAGACGTTCACGAGCGGCCACGGTTCGCCATATGTGGCCCAGGTGTCAATGGCCAACTCGAGTGCCCTGTATGCTTCCCTGCTCGATGCGATGACGTATCGCGGCACCGGGTTCATCCAGGCCTACACGACCTGTCAGCCGGAGCACGGGGTGGGTGACCATCTGTCAACCGGTCAGGCGAAACTGTCTCGGGACAGTCGTGGATTGCCTGAGTTTGTCTTCAATCCGTCGCTGGGCGAGGCCTACACCGATGCATTGAGTCTCAAGGGCAATCCGGCTGAGGACCGCGATTGGTGGGTCAAGCGGTTGAAGAAGGCAGCCGGCGGCGGCGAGTACAAGTACACCATTGCCAACTGGGCCGTGACTGAATCGCGCTTCCGGAACCACTTCTACAAGATCAAGGATGGGAACACCGATGGAATGATCGCATTGGACGACATCTTGTGGCGTGTCAGCCAGCAGGACGTCGTGCATCGACGGTACCTGGACCCATCGCATCGCTCGTATGTGCCCAAGGAAGGCGTGTTTACGCTCGTTGAGGATGCAAAGGGGCAGTTGAAGCCGATCGGGCTGAGCCGGCATATGGTGTTGTTCTGCGTGGAACGGCGGAAGGCCTGGCGTATGCTGCAGAGCAAGGCAGGCATCGTCAACTCCGATCGGCTCGCCCAGCAGCGTGTGCTCAAGGAGTTTGACGAGAGTAAGATTCCACAGGAAGTTTTCGATTCGAGGCTCAATGATTTGATTGAAGCGGCCCGAGAAGCCGAAAAGAAGAACGATAGAAAGACGCCATTGATGGAGCTGTTGCCTTAGCGAGCGGATGCTGAACCCAGCGGGGTCGCCGCTGCATTGCCTTGCGTAATGCAGCGACCGATCAAAACACATTGATACGTTCGCACGTGACGCCCTGTCAGGGCGTCTTTCTTTTTTGGTGGATCATCACCGTACCCCACGGATAGGAATCCGTGGGCGTGTCTCACTCGACGGGTACGGCGTTCGAAACGTGGCAGGTGGTGAGGTCGAGCAGTTGGAGGGAGCCGCCGCAGGCGCTGGCCGGTGCGTTGGCATTCAGCGTTCCCGAGCCGGCCGCATCAGAGGTGCCGTGGTACACGAGTTGAATCTGCTGAGCGCCGAGGTCGAGTTGTGTGCAGGCACACGGATTCCCATCGGGCACGATCACCGAGCCTTCATTGCGGGCATAGATGAGTGCGACCGGGCCATCAGGGGTGGCGTTGCTCCATTCGATGTGGATGGGGCCGGGCTCGGGGCAGGAAGTGATTGCAGTGAGCGTAATCGCAGGCGTCAGGCTGACCTTGGTGAGGAAGGCATCCTGCAAGACGCCGTCATCAAGTGAGTTGAGTCTTCCCTCGAAGAACATCGACCGGGTCTCTCCCAACACATAGGCCATCTTCGGTTCGACCAGCGTGATAGCGTGCCCGATGTCGCCGGCCTCCCCGCCCATGAAATACACCCACTCGACGGCACCATTGCTGCCGACGTCGATGACAAAGGCGTCATCCTGGCCATGGTTTGTGTTGGTGCGTCCCTCTATCTGCTCGGAGTGAGAGGCTCCGGTGACGAGCATATGGCCGGTGTCAGTCAGAACCATGTCGTACACGGTGTCATTGCTGTCCCCTCCCAGGTAGACCATCCAGTCGATGAGTCCTGAAGGGGTCAGTTTCGCGGCAAATCCCTCGTCGTACCCGTGCAGATCGTTCAGACGGCCGTCAAAGTCGTTTGAGTTCGTGTGCCCCGCCGTGTAGATGGCGCCGGTATCGTCCAGCGAGATTGCCCGGGCGTAGTCAATGAGCCATCCGCCGATGTACGTCACCCACTCGATTGTGCCGGTGGGATCAAGTTTGGCAATGTACCCGTCCTGATAGCCGTGTGGCGAGTTGATCATCCCTTCGAAGTTCTTGGAGAAGGTCCAGCCGGAGATGAACGCATTGCCCAGTTCGTCCAACGCAATGTCGGTGCACAGATCATGCTCAGAGCCGCCGAGATAGGTCATCCTCTTGAGGATCCCGTTCGGCTGAACGACGGCAACAAATGAATCGTGTGTGTCGTCCACACTGTGGCGGTTGTTGATCCTGCCTTCGAAGTCGTCTGAATATGTGGCGCCGACGAGGTGGAGTGCACCTGATGAATCCATGGCGAGCGCCGCGGCACCATCGCCGGCACTCCCTCCGAGATAGATCATCCACTCGACAGTTCCGTTGCCCTGCAGTTTCGCCAGGTATGCATCAGATACGTCCGCGCCATTGTGCAGGTCATTCAGCCGCCCTTCAAAGTCAGACGAACTGGTCCCACCGGACACGAAGATGTTGCCGGATGGATCCAGGACAATTCCCGATGCGCCCTCCCTGTCGTTCCCACCCAGATACGTCATCCACTCGACACTCCCGGATGGGAGAATCTTCGCGACATACGAGTCGGTATCCCCCCCATGGAAGGAGTTGATCCCGCCTGCAAAGTCCTGCGAGGAAGTCGTACCAACAACGAACGCTGCATTCGTACCGTCTGCCACCACATCGCTTGCCGACTCCTCGAAGAATCCTCCCAGATACAGCATCCACTCCAGCACCGGATCAATGGTGAGCGGGTGCGCTGGGTCGACATCAGCGTCAAGTGAAAAGGCGTAGGATGAGCCGTTGCTAAGCAGTTCGTAGTGAAGTGGGATGTCGGTGCGCAAGCCGTCGATGGTCTGCCAGGCGACAGGTGGTGCATCGGTGAGCGTGCCGGCTGCCGTATCGAGCAGGAGGCTGCCGTCGGATTCGTCGAGGCAGAGGCTACCCTGGAGTCCGTCATATTGAAACGTGATCTGCGATGGGTCGGCCCCGGGTTCGCATTGGAACTCGTACTTGAGCAGGCCGTCTGAACCTGCGCAAATCGTGAGGTCGATGCCATTATATAGGTTGCTGTATACGACTCCTGAATAGGTTGGCACACCAGATCGGGGTTGCCGGCCGTTACCGCCGACCGCATAGTTGATGCGGGTGGGCAAGAGGTTGATTCCCGTCGGTTCCACGGTATGTGCACCTGGGAATGTGAGCGTCAATTGCGATGCTTCTGAGTCGGCTGCGCGCATATTGAATGCAATGGCACTGTCATAGAGCGCGATGCCGATGCCTTGTGCTGAGAGGCCGAAGTGGACGGATTCGTCCGGCCATTGGCCCTGATTGTGGACAAACAGGGGCTGGTTGAGAGAGATGCTCTCTGGCGGCTCGGCAGTGGGGGGAGATAGCGTCTGTGCGTGCCCATAAGAAGGCGGGCATGCACCAATCAGTGCACCGAGCATAAGAGCGTGAATGACAGTGTTTCCAAATGTGCACCGACAGGTGGTGATTCGGCTCATCACGGTGTGACCTCTCATCCTTCTTTTCAGGGCCGTGTGGGTCGGCCGCTGCCTGTGCACGGTTCATTGTACTGTTGGTCAGACAGCATGCAATTGGAAAAAAGGGTTAAGTCATTGAGATCTGTGCAGCGACCGATCAAAACACATTGATACGTTCGCACATGACGCCCTGTCTGGGCGTCTTTCTATTTTTGGTGGATCATCACCGTACCCCACGGATAGGAATCCGTGGGCGTGTCCCGCCCGGAAAGGTGATGCCTCCTCACACGTCATTCCTGTTAGCCCCCGGCTCTGCCGGGGGGATGATGATGCGCTAGTAGTAGGTCAGGACGAGGTCCGCCGAGTCCTGACAGACGATTCATCGGACAATAGCAAAGGCCCGCTCCCTTACGTGCGCGGCTTGTTGGAAGTAGTAGGACAGGACGAGGTCCGTCCGAGTCCTGGCACGATATGGAGTCAGCGGCTGCTTGCCGGTGGGTTCGTCGGGGGGAGGGGCACATGCAATGTGCCCCTACGAGACTCGCTCACTCAAAATTCTGTACGACCAGATTGCTGATGGCGCACTCGCCCGGCACCACCGCCTGGAACAGCAACCACTTGCCGCTCACACTGCCAGGCACGTTGCCCTGCAGGACCGCATCTCCATTGGCATCAGCAACGGCAGTCCCCGCGACCTTCGGATTGTCAATCTGCAGCGCGTTGGTCTGAATGTTGCAGCCGGGAATGATCGTGCCACCGCCCTTTGTCCCCCAGGTGAAGTACACCTTCGTGCTCGGCGCTAGATTGGCCGCTGTGATCGTATTGCTCTGACCGGCAACACCGGGCTGCGCTTCGGACAAGTCGATCGTTGGATACACTGGCGATAGCAACATGGCATGATCGTTGAGACGCCCGGTCCCTTTGATCGGTCCTGCTGCAGCAATCTGTCCGGCGTCATTAATGTCCCGAGCCGTCTCAACAATCCACCCATTAAAAGGAGGAACGAGGTCGTTCAGGTCACGCAGCCCATGCTGGGCGTCCCAGATGGCACCGGATGAGGAGAACACAGTGTACCCGACCCAGCCCACAATCTGGCCGACGTTGTTAATGGCCAGCGCTCCCGAGGCATCGCCGTAGCCGGGCCGGTGAATGTCACGTATCTGCCCATCCTGCCAGAGGACGGCATGCCCATGGCCGCCGGTGTCATCAGCCTGCCCCACAATGTCGCCCGCATCGTTGATGTCCTTTGCTGCGCTCTCATCATAAGGCCAGCCGAATGCGCCCAGATCTGTCATCACACCATCCTGCCACAGGAACGCATGGTTATGGTGTATGGACTCCTTCCAGGAATACCCAACAATCTGGCCGCGATTGTTAATTCCCAGTGCTGTGCTTACTCCATAGTCCTCAAAGGTGCCGAGGTCGATGGCTTGCATGTTCTCCCACAACGTGGCATGCACCCATCGATTGTCTGGTTCGTACTCGGACTCTCCTACAATCAATCCGGAGTCGTTGATGTCGCGCGCGTATGCAACGATCCCTCCCAATGCCGGCAACTCATACATGGCACCATCTGACCATAACAATGGGTGAAGGTACGCCTCGGTTTGGCCCCATCCTGCGATATCGCCCAGCTCGTTGATAGCCTGAGCATGATCATCCACATTTGCAAGACTCTCCAGAATGGTGATGTCAGTGTCAAACCATACACAGGCCCGATATCCACCGCCGTCCGTCATGCCAGTATTGCCAACAACAACGCCCGAAGAGTTTAGCCCGTGAGCAAAACTGTTCTCTCCTCCGTCCTCGTCTAGGTCGAAAATGGCGTAAGTAAAGTCAATCTGTGCAGACACAGCACAAGCACAGGAATATATGCACAACACAGAAGCCGTAATGCAAAGAGGCCTACAGTGTTGGACAATCGAAGTGTGTGTCATCGCATACCTCATTCCTGTCGAAGTGCTGGAGGGGTCTTTCGGCCCCTCCAGCGATGTGTTACATTCTGTCATTAGTTGCAGTCAGGGCACACTTCCGAGTCCAGCAAGAGCGATGCATGCGGGGCAAACGGCGAGACCTGATGGTAGCCTGCCTCCGTCACAAATGTATTCTTGAGCGGCGTGAACTGGTATGTGTCATCGATGCAGTAATACGAGCCGTTGCCATCGTTGTCGACGTCATCTGCACGGAGCGCTGCTGAATCGAAGACGTAGTGATTTCCTGAGCCGGTTCCATGTTGCAACGTCGGCCCGTAGCAAGCCAGGACGAAACCCGCATCGGCGAAGTCGTCCAGAACATCATCAATACTGAAGCCGGTTGTTCTGAAACTCTGTGACGCCGCCTCCCACCATGTCACATAGCCTTCCCATGTATCGTCGTACGGTGTGGGAATGGCCGGGCAATCCGAGTTGGAGTTGAAGAAGACGTTGAACGCCTCAGCACCGCCACCTGTCCACCAGGTGTCATCTGGATCGACCTGCGGCCCCCATTCGAGCGCGACCAGGCTGTCGGGGATTACCCATGTTGCCGGTATGCCGGCCGGTATGCCGAGTATGCTGTCAATGGCCAACTCTGCATGCGCGAGAGTATTTGATGAGATTGTCAGTGCCGATGTTGCCGTCATGATGAATCCTGACAGTGTCCTCACAGCCCGGGCACGACGACTCTGCCCGAGCAAGCCTCCAATCTTCAATTTACTCGATCTCAGGCTTTCGTGGAAGATAATTCTGTCAATCTCACGGTATTTCATCCCGTTCGAGCCGGGAATACTGAGCGCAGCCTTCACTGAGATGCTTGCCAGGCAACACGCCCGCCTCACCATACAATGTGAACGAGGAGGTATTCTGTTATGCGCGTGATGGTCATTGGAGCATCGACGAATCGTGACAAGTTCGGCAACAAGGCAGTGCGGGCGTATCAGCGCCAGGGGCATGAGGTGGTGCCGATTAATCCGAAGGCAGAGGTGATCGAAGGGATCACCTGTTATCACACGGTGTCGGAAGCGCCCGGGCCGATTGATCGGGCAAGCGTGTATCTGCCGCCGGCACTGGTGTTGGAGGTGCTGGATGATCTGGCCGCCCGTGGCGATGTCGGGGAACTGTGGTTGAACCCGGGATCGGAGTCACCGGAAGTGATCGAGAAAGCCAAAGAGTTGGGATTTGATCCCATCACAGCCTGTTCGATTGTGGACATCGGGGAGCGGCCGTGAGGAAGTGGGCGGTACGGCATGGTTCCACTGGAACGATCCCCCCGGCAGAGCCGGGGGCTAACCGGGGGGGATGTTCCAATGAAAGAAGGTCGGTCGCGGGCGGTAAGCCGAGTTCTGTGCAGTTAGCATCACATGGTGATATTAACTGTGGCGACCATTTCTCTGCCAAACGCCGTTGCCGGCGTCGGGCCAACTGCAACAGGCTGTGCAGCCGGCAGCGGTCTACCCGTCTCCATTCCGATCGGGCGAATCGTCACGCACCCCAGTCGTTGTCCGGCCAGACTGGCCGTCCGGCAACGGTGGAGATCGGCGTGCGGAGACTGCTTGACCTTGCACGCGGCGTGGTTTGCCGTGCCCCGTCTGTCACCAGCCGGGCGGTGCGCTCTTACCGCACCATTTCACCCTTACCTGTAATGCCGGCTAAACGTCTCGTCGGCACCCATCGGCGGTATGTTTTCTGTGGCACTGTCCCTGATCCTCGACCAGCAGATCGGTGGGCGTTACCCACCGCCGTACCCTGTCGTGCTCGGACTTTCCTCCCGCACAGGTTCGGACAGCCAGGACTGCCGGGCCTGTACGAGCGGTCGCCTGCCCGCGACGTGTTTTGTTTGCTCTGGGAATACGTCCTTTCCTCAGTGCGTGTTTCCGGTGTTCTGTCCCTTCCTGTATTGTACACGGTCATAGGACTGGCGGGGGCGGAAAAAGGAGAGCACGCCTCCCCTCAATATTGCTCAGATCCTTCGACAGCGTGACACGACCCGTGCTCGATGGCTCGAGTTTCCGGTCGAGTCGCCTCCGCCGCCACGTCATGCTGGCGACTACAATGCTGCACACATCATGGCCAAGTCACAAGACAAGGACAATCTGTTTACGACCGTGGAGGCTGATAAACCATCGGCTCCCGTTTCGAAGACACCGAGGCGGTGCCTCGTGTGGTGCCGGCACGACCAGGCAGCATTGGTATCTGAGATCGCAGCAGCTGCCTCATTGCAGATTGCCGGGCTCGGTTGCCCGGAAAGTGGTGCCGTTTCGGGGCTGCTCGAACAGGTCGGGTCGGCCTGTGCCGGTGCTACGGGATTCGATGACCCGCGCCAGTGCGTGCAGGATGTCGAGCATGATCTGCTGTTGCTGCTCACACTTGATGGAATCGATCCCGGTGATGTAACTGGTGTCCTGAACCGGGCTCAGTCAGGTGTCCTGGTACTTGAGCCGCTGCCCTCGGGTATTTCCGAATGCACCGACAAGCCGGCTCCCGAATCAGCGTTGCTGGTGCCCCTCATGCGGCGCGGCCGCGCCATGGCGCTGCTCGATCAGGTTCGTGAGCAGTTCGGCCCGGTGCGGTCGATGAGTGTCACCATGCGGTGCCGCCCGTCGCACGGGTCGTTGTATGCCCGGCTGACGGATGCCGTTGACATGGTCGAGCGGATGTGCGGCGAGATTGAGATGGTCGATGCAGCCATGAGTACGCCGGCCGGCACGCCGACCGAAGCGCCGCAGACCCTTCGGGCACTGCGAGGGTGCATGACGCTTAATGCACGCTTTGCTGAGAATCGGTGTGCCTGCATTCACGTCTCGAACATGGGGGCCGTCTGGTCACGCGGCGTGACGATCCTCGGGGAAAACGGCAGCCTGCGTATTACCGACGACCGATTTGAGTGGTGTGATCCACAGGGCACGGTGCTGGATCATGCTGACTTGGATTCACCGGGTTCATCGGGTCGTGTCCCGCAGCCGGCCGGACTGGTGGCCGATCAAGTCGAGCGGGCCCTCGATCCCCATCGGGCTCCCCTTGAGCCGCGTGATGTGGCCCGAACGGTCGCCGTGTGTGAGGCCGCACGCCTGAGTCTGGCCACCTGTGCTTGCGAATCGCCGCGGAAACTCCTCAAACTCATTGGGTAAGCGCTTTTTCCAGCAGTGTGCCGGAGTATCCGTCTTTGGCAGTCGGTCTGGCGGCGATCACCAGTTTGTTTGCTTCATCATCCATGCCGAGTTGGTGGTACCGCCGGGCTAACCTGGCAGCATCAACGAAATCATGCGGTTTGCGGATCAGTCGTGCGAGGAGATGCAGGACTTCGGGATCATCCATGTCATCGAGTTCCGGTACGACCCGTGCCCAGATCATGTCGAGTTCGAGTGCCGAGAGTGCATCCGGTCCTTCGGTATCCAGGATGCGCTGGGCTTCATCGAGCACATCACGGATCGACCCAAGACGGCAGAATGCAGAGAGCGTGGCGTGACTCGGGAGCAGGTCGGTCAGCGATGTCAGAGTGTCATCCTCCAGAGGGCAGGTGCCCGGATCAAGCCGACCCGGCGAAGCCTGCGGCAGCACAACCGTGAACAGCGGGTCGCCGATCGTGTTGACCTTCCACGGTTTCGATTCAGTCTGGCGCGCAGCCACCAGAAAGGGCATACCGGCCAGCACGCGGGCTGTCATGAAGCGCGGTGGGAGGAAGGCCTGGAGATACGGCTCGGACATGCTGCCGACATACGCATAGGCACCGTGATTGAGCCAGCGGCCGGCAATCGTGTCGGTCTTGTCAGGCAACATGGCCGACCAACTGTGGATGAAGTAGACGGCTGTCGGGAAGTCGAGAACCGGCATGTCCTGGGCATAGGCGCGGGTTCCGCCGTTCATGGCTGCCCAGTTTCGCATACCTTTCGTATTGACCATGACGAGGTCGCTACGGAGCCCTTCAGGGCGGAGGCCGTGCCAGCCGGCAAGTTGAGCGTCGCTACCAACGCATTCCCGCACGGAAAATTGAGCCGTGCGCATCGCCTGGGCCGGCTCGCTCATGCCGTACACATTCCACGGCTCGCTTTGCGGATACGTATTGAAAAGCAGTGAGGAGTGATGAGTCAGGAAGATGGAGCACATCGCCTGGTAGACGGTGAACTCGCGTGTGCCGAAGAGCCAGCCGGTGACAGCCCAGCGTGTGCCGTCAGCATTTCGGCACAATCCATCAGTGGTAGCCAGCAGATCGGATTCCGGGTCGGCCGTCGAGCGATAGCGGCCGGCCATGCTGCGGGCAATGGTGACGGCATCGACGTCATCGCCAAGTTTGTGGTATGAGCGACCGGTATCCTTGACTGCCCTTTCGACCTTCTGTGCCAGGTCGGTAAAGCGGTCGTGGGGCAGGGCAGCCGAGGGGCCTGCGTAGCCACCTTCGAGGGAGCCCAGCGGTTGGCCACGATCGGCAGCGAGTGCCACGGCAGCGCACCAGGCCGGGTCGTTCAGACTCGTCAATACCAGACCGGCTGGACGGGGCGGTGCAGGGTTTGCATCTTCATCCGTTGATGTGGTCCAGGTCGTGTCGATGACGGATCGGATTCGTGATTCGCGATCGGCGCGACTCAGCGTGCCCCAATCCGGTGAATCTGGCAGAGGGTCGGCCAGCAGGATCTCAGCCGGCTGGAAGCGCCGAATGAACATGGGGGCATACACATCATCTTCGAACAGCACCGGCCAGCGGGCATCAAGCGTCCAGCGGCCCAACTCGTTCAGGTAGGTCTGTTCATCTGTGACAAAGACAACACGGGATACGGTCGGGACGCGCTGTCGGATGGTGCGAACGGTGCGGCCGAGTGTGAGTCTCCAGTCTTGGGGCGGTGCAGCAGACTCCTGGGCACGGAGCCCGGGCGATGTTGTCATGACGAGCGCTGCCAGCACTGACATCAATATGCGTGCATTCGATTTGGGGTGATGCTTCGTCATGCGTGGTACCCAGTGGCAAGGCTCAGTGCGTGCGGAGCCGATCTGAAACAACGTGCTCAGCGAGGTCTGCCAGATGCGGTCCGGCATTCTGCAGTGCCTGATCAGTCGTGAGGCGAAGGTCGGTTGTCAGTGAATGGTATGAAGTCAGGCGGGCGTCGGCGGCTTCGTCAATCGTCTGTTCGGCTCCGGGTCCGACGGTGCCGGCCAGCGCGATTACGGGCGTGCCGGGCGCGCATGCCGGCTTGTGCCACGCCGTGAACCGCCTTGCCGTGCATTGTCTGCGAGTCGATGCACCCTTCGCCGGTAATGACGAGATCAGCACTGGCCGCCCGAGCGGAGAAGTTGAGCGTCTGCAGAACGAGATCAATGCCTCGCTCGATGCGAGCATTACAGAATGCCTTGAAGCCGAAGCCGAAGCCGCCGGCTGCACCGGCCCCGGGGAAGTCATGATCGATATCGGGCATCAGGGACGCCAGATGGCGCAGACCGTCATCAAGTGTTGTCACCTGTTCCGGGCTGGCGCCCTTCTGGGGCCCGTACACGGCTGCCGACCCGCGCGGGCCGCACAGCGGGTTGTCCACATCGCAGGCAACCAGCAGCCGCTGCCCGTCACGGTACTCGGGAGCGATGGTGCTGCGGTTCACATCGGTTACCCGTGACAGCAGACCGCCTGTCATCGGTACGTCGGCCACCTGGCCGCCATCCAGCGTGAAGCAGCATCCGAGAGCCTGGGCCATGCCGGCCCCGCCGTCGCACGTGGCCGATCCTCCCAGCCCGATGATGATCGGATCGCAACCGGCTTCGACTGCACAGCCGATCAACTGACCGACGCCGAATGTCGTTGTGTGAGTCGGATCGCGTTTGCACATTGGGATCAGATGCAGCCCGGCCGCCGCTGCAATCTCAATGATGGCCGTCTTGACGGGTGCCCCTGCCGCTTCGAACGAGCCCCACTCGGCCGTGACCGGCATCCCGAGCGGCCCGGTCACACGGGCCCGGTGCAGTGTGCCGCCGGTGGCTTCGATCATGGTGCGGACGGTGCCCCTCGCCGCCGTCGGCGATCGGGCAGAGGTCGACGGTGATGGATGGATCGACGCGCGCAATTCCCTCAGCGATCGCAGCGGCAGCGTCTGTTGCCGACAGGCTCTCCTTGAAACTGTCGGGGGCAACCAGGATGCGCATGATTCACATCAGTTATTCAATGGGGACTCGGCCGGTATCTGATCCGACTCCGGAACCAGCGGCCCGGTGTCTGGTGGCAGCACTTCGACGGCGGTCTTTTGCAGATCTGCCAGCGAGGCTGCTTTGCGTGTGCCGTTGGTCTTGCCGGAGCCGTTGGCCGGTACAGGATCGGCCGGTGGAGTCGGTGTGACTGCTTCAATGGGTTCCGGTGTCGTGTCTGATTCAAACGCGGACTTGTGAATCTTGCCGCCTTCACCGATCTGATCGAGCCGTACCGCGACACGGGTGGAAATGCCACGCTCCTGCATCGTGATGCCATAGAGTTGATCGGCGGTCAGCATGGTCCGCTTGTTGTGCGTGATGATGATGAAGTGGCTTCGGTCGAGGAACGATGACAGGACGCCGGCAAAGCGCTCGACATTGGCATCGTCAAGTGCGGCATCCACCTCATCAAGCAGGCAGAAGGGGCTCGGCTTGCTCTGGAAGATGGCCAGCAGCAGAGCCACCGAGGTCATCGTCTTTTCACCGCCGGACAGGAGTTTGATGGATCGCGGCTCCTTGCCGGGCGGCTTGGCAATGATCTCGATGCCGGATTCGAGCCAATCGACGTTGCCGTTCTCATCCGGCATGAAGACGATGTCGGCCCGCCCGCCACCGAAGAGTTTACGGAAGGTGCCGGTCTTGCCGGCAAAGTTCTCGCGGATCGTTTCAAACGTCTGCTCGAGACGTTCGCGGCTGACGACGTTCAGTTGATCGATCAGGGCGGTCAATCGCTCACGGGCCTGATCAAGGTCGGCAACCTGATTGACCAGATCCTCATTCCGCTGTTCGAGTGATTGTTCTTCCTCGATCGCATCGAGGTTGATGTTCCCGAGTTTCCGGATGGTCTCACGCAGATCACCGATGCGCTGCATCGTGGAGGCCCGGTCGATCGGTTCGAAGTCGTCAGCGGTGCGGCGAACCTTGTACGCGACATACTCATCAGCCAGTTCAAAATCGAGATCTTCCTGGGTGCGCTGCTCCAGGTGCTCCCGCTTGACTTCGGCCTCGCGCTTGCTGACTTCGAGCGCGTGGTAGTTGCGTTCGATGACGCCGGCTTGCTCGCGGACGCCGACGAGTTGCTCGCCGAGTTGCTCACACCGGCTCTGCATGTCTTTGAGCTGCTCGGCCAGCCCAGCCAGATCGGATTCGGAATCCTGCAGGAAGGTCTGTGTTTCCTCAATCGTAAAGGCAGCGTCGTCGATCGTGCGCTCGTACTCGACGAGTTTCGATTCTCGATGCTTCATGGAGTCCTTGAGGACCTGCCATTGCCCGCGGGCCTCCTGGAGTGCCAGTTCGAGCCGACGCCGTTCACGCTGTACCGCATTACGCCGCTCCGCAGTCTGGCCGGCTTCAACACGCGCTGACGTCACGGATTCGGACGCTCGCAGAAGCGCTTCCGACAATTCGCCCGTGCTCGCTTCCAGACCATCGAGTTCCAGTTGCTGTTCTTCAATCAGGCGCGACAATGACTCGATACGACGCTCGCGGTCGGCCTGCTCCTCGAGCATCTTCGACTTGTGAATGCCGATCGCCTCGAGTTCGCTGGCAATGGATGCTGTTTCGCGTCTGAGTTGTGCAATCTCCGCTTTGAGGTGCTCGGAGGCGTGTTCGTTCTTGTCCCGCTCGGCACGAAGTTGAAACGCATGCTGGCGAGCGGCGGCACGACGTGCGTCGATCGCTGCTGCCTTCTCATCAATGTCAGCCAGTGCCTCGCGCTCGGACGCAATGACGCGATCGAGCCGTTCGATCTGATCCGCCAGCACGCTCAGTTCAGTCCGACGGCTGATCAGTCCGGCGCCGCTGCCTTCGGCAGCCGATGGGCCGGCAGTGACATGACCGGAAAGGTGTATCACGTCCCCGGCTCGCGTCACGAAGCGGACTTGGTGCGCATCTGACCCGACACGATGCCCAAGATGCCCGATCAATGACTGGGCTGCATCAATCGTCTCGACGACGAAGATCCCGGCCAGCAACTGTTCGACCAACGGTGCTGCATCGGCGTTTGTGATCTCGATGTGATCCGCCAGCGCGCTGACCGACAGGTTCAACTGTCGCGCGGCACGGCGGATTGCTCCTGTGATCCGCGTGGTGCCATCCTTGAATCGAGCGTTGGGCCGGTGTGCAGCCGGGAACAATGACAGGTCACGCAGATCAGCCGCGCGCAGCCGGGTCCCGGACCGCAGGCGTCGATAGGAATCGCGTCGTGCAGCCCGCATGATGTGACGCAGATCACCGGCACGGGCGCCGGACAGCCGACCCCGGTGGTCGCGGGGTGTCAACGGGAGGAATGTGACACGCCCGGTCAATGTTGCCAGATCGGTCGATCCGATCGCCTTGAGATCGTCTCGATCGATGAGCAGTGCCTGCAGCAGGGGGCCGAGTGCCGATTCGAGGACCGGGGCATATTCCATGTCGGCCGTGATCGCATCAGCCAGGACGCCCTGAACCGCCGCAAACGGGCTGTCGCCCGACTGTCGGTCCTCAAGCACCTGCCGCACGGCATCAGTCAGTCCCTCGCCGGATTGCTGCATTTCCTCAAGCGTATGGCGTCGCGAGTCCATGCGGGCCTGTTCGTGCTCTGCCCGGCTCAGTCGTCGACTGATGTCACGCTGGGTGCCGTCGAGCGATTCAGCATCACGGTCAGCCCCGAGAAGATCCTGTTCACTGGTCAGGAGTGATTCTTCAAGATGTTGCCGTTTGGTATCCAGGTCAGCAATCTGTGCCTCGCACTCGGTCATGCGCTCGGCCAGAGCCCGAGATCGGCCGGCCAGTTTGTCTGACTGTTCGTCAATCGTGCCGATGCGTTCGATGACGGATTCGAGCGCGACGGCCAGCCCGGTCTTTTCCCGGTCCATGCCCGCCAGGTCACGTCGAGCCTGCTCGATCTGCTCGGCATGGGCACTGACTTGTGACTGACACGCATCGCGCTGGGCCACACATTGCGACACGAGCGATGCGGACTCCTCAACAGCCTGTGCCAGCTGCGTATCCAGTTCTGATTGCTCTTCGAGGTCATCGGCAAGATGGTGACAGCGCGAATCGAGGTCTTCACGACGCTTGCGATCCTGTTCGAGTTCGGCAATCGCCTCCTGCTGTGCGGTCAATGTCATCTCACGACGCTGGACCGCCTGGTCATGCCGAGCGGTCTGCTGCAACCGGTCCTGATCAAGCTCGGATCGGGCTCGGCTGAGCTTCTGGCGGTCAAGTTCTGCGACCTGTTTGTTATCCTCGATTTCGGCGAGCCGGTTCCCGAGTTCGGTGCGCTTGCTCCCGAGTTCGGACAGCTCACTCGTCAGGCCGGCAATGGTCTCGCGGAGGTCGTGATACTCATCAAGCGCATGGGCTGTGCGCAGATCACGGAGTTCCGCATCGAGTTCCTTGAACTGGCGTGCCTTGTTGGCCTGTGACCGGACAATACGCAGCCGCCGCTCGGCCGAGTCGAGTTGCTCACGGCAGCGAACGAGGTTCATCTCCGTTCGCTCGAGTTTCCGCATGGCTTCCGTCCGGCGGAGTTTGAACTTGGCCACGCCCGCCGCTTCTTCGAAGATGGTCCGACGCTCCATCGGGTTCGAGGTGAGCATGGCATCGACCTTGCCCTGCTCGATAATGGAGTAGGCATCGGCCCCGACGCCGGTGTCCATGAACAGTTCGCGAATGTCGCGCAGCCGTGCAATGCGGTTGTTGATGAGGTATTCGCTCTTGCCGTCGCGGTAGAGGCGCCGGCCGATATCGACCACGTCGGTGTTGACGGCCAGTTCGCGCTGCCCGCTGTTGTCGTCGACGAGGGGGTTTTCAAATGACAGGATGACCTCGGCCATCGGGGCCGGCGGACGATGGGTCGTGCCGCCGAAAAATCACATCGAGCATCTGCTCGCCGCGCAGACTCTTGGCAGACCGTTCTCCCAGGACCCACTTGACCGCATCGACCACATTGGATTTGCCGCACCCGTTGGGGCCGACGATCCCGATGATGGGGTCATCGAACCGAAAAACGGTACGATCGGCAAACGACTTGAAGCCGTTGAGAGTGAGTCTGGCAAGTCGCATCCTGAAAGAGACCTCCTTGTCAACGCTGTCCGATCCGGCCGGTCCCTGGCCGCCACTGGGCTTTCTGCTTGCCGGCTCACGTGAGCCGTGATGTGATCGTGTTCCCCTCAGGACTGATCCCCGCATGGTCGTGACAAGAGACGGGTTTGCAATCACTTATTCTAGCGGAACCGGGGTGACTGCATACCACTGGGCCGTCTGTCAGACCACGGCGATCATAGCCGAGATTGACCCATCCACAAGCCCGAAACCGAACGCAGGGGCCGAAACTTGCGACTCGGTACAAGATCGGGTATACCCGACTGTACTGGGTACGACCAGTACGGGTACCGTGTCATTGCTTCGGGTCGGCCCCGCAATGCATGTTCCCAGGAACATTGATCGGAGAAATGGACTATCATTCAGTAGCGGACACCGACAGACGGCCCCTCGGACCGGAGAAGACAGCATGTTGTGGCAGCCGGCACTACCTCCCGAATATGACCGAATCTCAGACAGCGAGATTGCGCAGCGCATTACGGAACGCCGCAGCGCGCTGGGCAAGCGGCTCATCATCCTTGGGCACCACTACCAACAGGATGATGTGATCCAACATGCTGATTTCACTGGAGATAGCTTCAAACTGAGCCAGTTGGCTGCCGAAAAAGTGCAGGAAAACGGGGCTGAATTTGTTGTTTTTTGCGGCGTTCACTTCATGGCCGAGAGCGCTGACATCCTGACGCCGCCTGAGGTCAAGGTCATCCTGCCGGATCTGAGTGCCGGCTGCTCAATGGCAGACATGGCCAATTACGAACAGACCTGCAGAGCCTGGGACACGC
Organism: Planctomycetota bacterium; assembly: GCA_013112555.1. Classification (GTDB taxonomy): domain Bacteria; phylum Planctomycetota; class Phycisphaerae; order Phycisphaerales; family UBA5793; genus PNC21. Next base: position 780,823 of record JABFGK010000001.1, read on the forward strand.
TCCAGGACTCGCTCCAGTTTGAGTTTGAGTCGGAGGATGACCAGGTGGGTTCTTCTCCGGACTGGCACTTGATCCCGATCACGTACATGAATTCCTCGGCTGCCATCAAGGCGTTTGTCGGGCAGCATGGGGGGGCAGTCTGTACGAGTTCGAACGCCGACAGCGTTTTCAAGTGGGCATTGGCCGGCGGCGGCCGGAAACTGCGCAAAGGGCAGCGCGTCAAGATCCTGTTCCTGCCGGACCAGCACCTCGGCCGCAATACAGCCCACAACTTCGGGTTTGTCACGGAGGTCGATGCAAAGCACAGCCGTAAGAGCGCTCAAACAGCCGTCTGGGATCCGATGGCAGATGAAGGCGGGCTGACCATCAAACAGATGGAGGAGGCAGACGTTTTACTGTGGAAGGGCCATTGCTCAGTCCACATGCTGTTTCGGCCGGAGCACGTGGAACAGAGCCGGAGCGAAGATCCGGATGTGAACGTGATTGTGCATCCGGAGTGCATGCAGGAAGTGGTGGACCTGGCAGATTACTCAGGCTCGACGGAGAAGATTCTCAACACGATCCGGAAGTCGAAGCCGGGCACTTCCTGGGCCGTCGGGACCGAAGTGCATCTGGTGAACCGGGTGGCCAATGAGCTGGCGGACCGTGACATTTCAGTCAAGACGCTCTCCGGGTGCCAGTGCTTGTGTACGACGATGTACCGCATCAGCCCCCAGCGACTGCTGTGGGTCCTGGATGGGCTTGCCGAGGGCCAGGCTCGAAATGTTATCTCGGTCCATGATGATGCGCGGAAGTGGGCGCTGGTCTCGTTGAACCGCATGCTCGAGCTGACAGCCGGCGGGCCGGCAGATACCCCCACGAAGCAGAGTCTTGCCGGCGTGTGAGCAATCACTGGCACGGGCGTCTCGCCCGTGAGTCCTTGGATCGGCGAGCCGCGACCGTGAGGGAGCGGGCCTCCTCACTCGTCATTCCTGCGAACGCAGGAATCCAGGGAGATTCAGCAGGAACATTTCTGAGTCGAGCTGGGCATGGAAGCTCTGCACACACAGGATCGTTCCCCCTGGATGCCCGCGTGCGCGAGCATGACGAAAGCGTCGTAGGGCAGGACGAGGTCCGCCGAGTCCTGACAGGCAGATGATTCATCGGAAAGCAGCAAGAACCCGCTTACTCACGTGCGCGGCTCGTCGGAGACACGTCCTTGCCGGTGGGCTTTCGCGAGGAACGCTCACCCCACCCTACGGTCCAATGCAATTCCTCATCACTCAAACTTCACAACAACTAAATTGCTGATATCACATTCACTCGACACCAGCCCCTGGATCAGGACCTCCTTACCGGCCCACTTGCTCGGCACCTTGCCGACTAACGTTGCTACACCGTTGGCATCTGCAGTCGCTGTGCCTGCTATGACCGGATCGTCGATCTGAAGCGCTGCTTCCACAATCTCACAGCGTGGAATGATCGAACCGCCACCGACCATGCCGTAGATGAAGTACACCTTGCTGCCCGGAGTCAGATTGCGTGCCGTGATGGTATTGACTTCACCTGCAGTGCCAGGAGTCGGTTGATCCAACGTGAAAGTGGGATACACGGACGTCATTAGAAAGCCGTGGTTGTAGTTGTTCCGATCGCTTCGATACCCGTAGCCGACAATCTGGCCAAAGTCATTGATGTCAAGCGCCTGCCTCAGATTGGTCCAGTTCGACTTTGGCGGGAGCATATTCCGCAACTCTAACATTCCGTCTCCATCCCGCCAAAGGAACGCTGTGACTTCAGGGTCATAATCGCTCTCAATCAGTACACCCACCACTTCTCCGTTATTGCCGATCCCATTCGCGTAACTTGCCAGCCACGGGTGATCATGCAAATCAAACATCTCACCATCCTGCCACAGGAAGGCATGCTCATCAAGGGGGGCTCTTGAGTACCCCGCTATCTGGCCAGAGTCACTGACTGCGTATGCCTTACCAGATGACCACCACTCCCCCAATGTTCCCAGGTCCTGTGCCGTGTTGCGGTCCGTCCACAAGACTGGATTGGTTACAAGTTGATCATCAGCCGCCCAGCCGACGATCCAACCGGCTTCATTGATGTCCCTCGCCCCCTCTCCCCAACCGCCTATACCCGGCAGCGTATCTGGGACGCCATCGGTCCACACTACGGCCACAGCATTTCCGGCTGTACCTGCCACGATTCCCGCGCTATTAACACCGTAAGCCTCGGCGCTGTCATATCCATCTATGAATGGCAGAATGTGGACCTCTCGTAGTCTCGGCTCCCACGCGAATGGAGTCTCTAGCCACATCTGGTCCTTGTAATAGCCTGTCGCAAAGCCTGAATCGGCCACGTCAAACACACCGGCACCTGTCGGCCCCATGTTTCCCAAGAGTGTGTACTTGCCACGGTCCCAGAGAAACGGCTCGCCGTAAAACGTACCCTGCATGGCACCCCCGGTCTGAGACAGGTTGTTGATGGCGATCGCAGATGACCACTCATTGTCGCGCTCAATAGGGATGATGGCATAGTCATCGCCGAGCGCGGGTAGGGCTGGCAGAATTATGGCAGCCATGAGTGTCAGATGCGTTGCGGCAAAGAGGCGCTTGAGATGGAGTTGTGCATTGGAATGTATCATGCAGTGAACTCCTTGTTTCCTGTTCGACAGTGTTCCTGCCCGTGCCACCGTTGTTGGTGGCGGCTTTGTGAGGCCGCGTGGTAGGTCAGGACGAGGTCCGCCGAGTCCTGACAGGCAGATGATTCATCGGAAAGCAGCAAGAACCCGCTTACTCACGTGCGCGGCTCGTCGGAGGCACCCGGATCGCCAATCTCCCGATTGGCACGCTTCCGTTTTTTACCGCCACCACCGGTGGCGGCTTTGTGGGTGGCGATTCGTCGGGCATAGGCCAAGTTACCACAAATCGGTGGCGCTGTCCAGTGGAATGTGGCGGTTTCGAATGGGTCGGCGTCGGCTGAGATGAAAGAACCCGCTTTCTCACGTGCATGGCTCATCGGATTGCCGATTGCACGGGAATCCCGGTCAGATTGTGGCCGGCGATCTGGCTGGGGCTGGGCCGGTTGTCGGTTTGCGGGCGTTAAGCGCTTGTATTGATTGGCGTTACGCTGGGCTCTGGTACGGGGCCTCTCACGGCTGGGTGCATCTCGGGGTGGTTGGTGTGGGTGCTGTGAGGGGGTTTGGGCACTGTAGATCGCGGCTGCCGGGTTCTGGAATCGGTCTCTGGGACACCCAGTGGGTGAAAAAACGACGTTGCCCGGCTTGACAGCCGAAGGGGTGTTGGTACTATAGCCCCGCTCGCTGGGGGTACTAGCGACTCACAGCGACTGGTGTATTGCCGCCATGCCTTTCCACTTGAAACTGGGAAGGATAGCCCGGCAAATGACCTGCTCTTTGAAAAGTGAACAGTTGAAGAAGAACGGACGCCGCGAGGATGTGACGGTTGATTCGGGACGCACACACGTCTCGGGTTGATCGCAAGATCCTCTCAATGATATTGAGAACAATGAGGCACAGATCACAGCTCTGTGCCTCACGGTCCGTATTCCGTGTTGAAATAGGGATACGGATCGACCCCACCGGGTTAGCCGCCCGGTGGCACGACAATGATGCAAGTCATTGTTGTGGTGACCGACTCGAAGTGGGTTTTCGCAAGAGAATCCATGCCGAGTTACAACAGGCAAACCTTTATTTCTTCGAAGTGGATCTCATCGGCCTTGTGCTGATGGGTTATACAACGAATACCAAGTGAAGAGTTTGATCCTGGCTCAGATTGAACGCTGGCGGCATGGCTAAGACATGCAAGTCGAACGAGAAGCAGACTTCGGTTTGCGGATAGTGGCGAAAGGGCGAGTAATGCATTTCTGACGTACCCCGAGGCTCGGGATAGCCCAGGGAAACCTGGATTAATACCGGATGAGATCCACGATTCTAAATGTTGTGGATGAAAGGCTTCGGTCGCCTTGGGAGCGGGAAATGTCCTATCAGGTTGTTGGTGGGGTAATGGCCTACCAAGCCTAAGACGGGTAGCGGGTGTGAGAGCATGACCCGCCGCATCGGGACTGAGACACTGCCCGGACTCCTACGGGAGGCTGCAGTAACGAATATTCCGCAATGCGCGAAAGCGTGACGGAGCAATGCCGCGTGTGGGATGAAGCCCTTCGGGGTGTAAACCACTGTCAGGGATTAGGAACCAATGACCAAACCCAAAGGAAGGGCCGGCTAACTTCGTGCCAGCAGCCGCGGTAATACGAAGGGCCCGAGCGTTAATCGGAATCACTGGGCTTAAAGCGTGCGCAGGCGGACCGGTAAGTACCTTGTGAAATCCCTCGGCTCAACCGAGGAACTGCTTGGTATACTGCCGGTCTTGAGCATGGTAGGGGCGGTCGGAACGATAGGTGGAGCGGTGAAATGCGTAGATATCTATCGGAACGCCGAAGGTGAAGACAGGCCGCTGGGCCATTGCTGACGCTCAGGCACGAAAGCGTGGGTAGCGAACGGGATTAGATACCCCGGTAGTCCACGCCCTAAACGATGTGCACTAGATCCGGGAGGTTCTGACACCATCCGGATCGAAGCAAAAGTGTTAAGTGCACCGCCTGGGGAGTACGGTCGCAAGGCTAAAACTCAAAGGAATTGACGGGGGCTCACACAAGCGGTGGAGCATGTGGCTTAATTCGAAGCAACGCGAAGAACCTTATCCTGGAATTGACATGCACGGATTAGCGTATGGAAACATGCGTAACGCGGTTTACCGTGGAACGTGCACAGGTGCTGCATGGCTGTCGTCAGCTCGTGCTGTGAAGTGTCGGGTTAAGTCCTTTAACGAGCGAAACCCTTGTCGCTAGTTGCCAGCGAGTCATGTCGGGGACTCTAGCGAGACTGCCGGTGTCAAACCGGAGGAAGGTGGGGATGACGTCAAGTCCTCATGGCCTTTATGTCCAGGGCTGCACACGTGCTACAATGGCGGCTACAAAGCGAAGCGATACCGCGAGGTGGAGCAAATCGCAAAAAGGCTGCCCCAGTTCGGATTGGAGTCTGCAACTCGACTCCATGAAGGTGGAATCGCTAGTAATCGCGGATCAGCTACGCCGCGGTGAATACGTTCCTGAGCCTTGTACACACCGCCCGTCAAGTCATGGAAGCCGGAAGCGCCCGAAGTCGCCCCGATTCAGGGGTGCCCACGGTGAGTTCGGTGACTGGGACTAAGTCGTAACAAGGTAGCCGTAGGAGAACCTGCGGCTGGATCACCTCCTTTCTAAGGGATACCTTAGTTGCGGAGCAGGAGAGATCCTGCCTGCAAATTGTCAGTCCATCTCTAGCCCTGTGATGGCACGTTTCGGCGTGCCGGATCGGGATAGCGGCCCGGTAACGAGTCGCGAAGTGCGTTGGTCTCTTCTTCAACTGTTTCACGATACATTGCATACGACCCCGCTTGGGATACACCCCAGGCGGGGTCGTTGCGTTTTGGGGAGAGAGGGTGGACGGGATGTGGCGGCGGGGTGGTAGTGGTGAGGAGGAGGACCCCTCGGATTCTGATCCGTGGGCTTTTGGTGGGGCGGCAGGCATCTGATTATGCCTGCTTTTTTTTGCCGGGATTGTCGCTTGACAGTATCTACTACTGGGGTAGTATTACCGCGGTGGTAGAAATGTGGGATTCGCCTGCAACTGCAGGATGCGATCCGCGAAAGAAGGGGTATGGCTATTCCACGAAGAGATCGATCGAACCGACCGGGTGGCGACACCCCCTCACCTCCGATTTCACCGGGCAGGCTCCATCGCCTGGGTGATCTGCAGTTGGCCATCCTCGATGTGCTGTGGGAGAAGGCCAGTGCGACCGTGGCTGAGGTGCATGCCCAACTGCTGCCCACGCGCGGGCTGGCATTGACCACCATTGCCACCATGCTTCGCAAAATGGAGGACCGCCGACTCGTGCGGCATGAACAGGACGGCCGGCAGTACATCTATTTCCCACAGGTTGATGCCAATCAGGTACAGCGATCGATGACGGCCGACATTACCGATCGGCTCTTTGGGGGGAGTGTCACGGCCCTGGTCAGTCATCTGCTCGACGAAAGCGAGGTCGATCCGGAGGAGGTGGATGAACTCAGGCGGCTGGTGGACGCGAAGCGACGTGAGTTGAATCAGGCGGACAGGCAGCAGCAGGGGGGAGGTCGGAAGCCTCATGCTTAACCTCATTCTTGATTGGCTGCTGACATATCTCTTGCATAGCACCGTTGCACTCGGGCTGGTGTGGGCTTTGAGTGTCACGCTTCTGCGTCGGCGCGAGGCACTGGCCGATATGGAACAGGCCCTGTGGAAGACTGCCCTGGTTGGATCGCTGGTGACTGCCTCGGCAGTCGGTTTGTACCGTGACCGTGCTGCCGTTCCCGGGCCCTGGCTACGCGCCCACAGCGATCCGGCGACGGCGTTCCCGACAATCGGCGATTTGGCTCAGCCTTCTGACATACCACTCGATCCATCTCAATCCCACGCACATGATGCCGGCGCGTTTCTCACGCTTGACTTTTTGCCACAGGATCCTGCTTCGAGCAGCAGCGAGCCGGCGACTGCGCATCGTGAACGAGCAGCAACTCACGGGATGCCGGTCGGCGGGCAGCACTCGGAAGCCGGAATGTCAGAGATACCGGCCGATGATTCTGCTTTTTCTGCGGCTGTTGGGGATGCCGATGCGGACGTCTCAGCGGCGCCGATGATGACGAAGCCGTCAGCGGATGGTGTTCTGGGGAGCATCATCGCATTGATTCGGCAACTGCCACCTGCCGCGCTGCCGGCTGCGCTCTTTGGAATCTGTCTGCTTGCAGGGCTAATTCGTCTGTTGTGTGATTGTGCTGCGTTGCGATGTGCCTTGCATGCACGATCGAGGCTGTGCAATGGTGAACCCCGCGCGTTGCTTGATGAACTGCTGGCTGACGCTCGCGTGCCGCGCACGATTCACCTTTCATCATGCGACCGATTGACGGTCCCGTTGGCGCTGTCGTGGCCGACTTCTGAAATCTGTCTGCCTGATCGCGTGCTGCATGACATGACGCGGCCGGTGCGTCGGGCCGTGCTGGCTCATGAGTTGGCACACTTGGCACGGCACGACCCGGTGTGGCAGACGATTACACGAGTTCTGCAGTGCCTGTTGTTTTTCCAGCCCTTGAATTTCGTGGCCCGGCGGCGGATCCAGACACTCTCGGAGCAGTTGGCCGACCGGCAGGCAATGCAGTGGCTGGGGTCCGGGCTTGACCTGGCTGACGGTCTGACCGAGGTTGCACGCTGGCTGTCCAGCCGTGGCCGATCCATGTGGCGGGGACCACGTGTCAGCCCGCTGGCAGCTGCCATGGTGCAGGAGCGATCGCGGGGCCACAGTGCCTCCGACTTGCATCAGCGGATTCACCGGTTGTTATGTGGGCACAGTGACGGGGGATGTTTATCGGCGCGATGCAACCGCCGGATGATGATCGGCAAGTTCGTTGCCGGTGCGGGTCTGCTGGTGGCACTGATGGCCATCCTCCCGGGCCTGAGTACCTCGGCGACGACTTCGACAGTTGATGACTCATTGAGTCGGCACGATTCGACTCCTCTTGAAGGCGGGATTATTTCCGGCGGGCATGACAGGACCGGCGAGGAGTCGGGCACGGCCGGGAATCCGACAATTGACCGGCTGCGGGAGGAGTTGGACGCCCTGGATTCCGAGTTGTCGGCATTGAGGCAGGCCATGACCGAGTTGTCGATCGGGATTGGTGGGGACGACCCGGCTGCTGCGGTATTGCCAGGTGATGTGGACCCTGAACTGCAGCAACGAGTGCAGGAGACGATTGCTGTCATTGCTGCTCGCATTGATCATCTCGAATCGGTTCGCGATGAGGTTCGTGATCAGGCTGCAGTACTTGGCGTGCAGTTGGCTGATGTGACTGACTTGGCTGCTGAGCGATCTCGGTCGCTTTCACAATAGAAACGTAATAGGCACAGAAGGTACGAAGTCATTTGAGCATACGGAGCGAGCAGATTGCTCCATCACAAGGAGAACATACACATGATGCTTAACAATCTTACAACAGGTTCGCTTACTGCGATCGCGTTTTCATCGGCTGTGATCATGGCCGGCCTGGCCGAACCGCCGGCACCTGAAGCGTCACATCAGACCCACTCGGAGCGGATTGCGATCGGTCACGGCTCCGGCGGCGGGTCGCCGGAGGATGCACATTTTACAGCCGGCTATGAGGCAGGCGCGCAGGATGCCCATGCCGAGCATCAGGAAGGGCCGGCCCGTGACGAGCAGGTTCAGCAGTACGAGGCCGACTTGGCAGCCGTGTTGGAGGAACTGGAACTGGCAAAGCGGCAAGGAAAGGAACGGCGGGCAGCCGAACTGGAAGCGAAGGCGGCTTCCATCGGGCAGGCACTCCTGCACCTCCATACCAATGAGATGGATCTCCATCGCGACAAGCTAACACAGCACCTGCACGAACTCGAAATGCATATGCAGAATCTGCGAGAGAACGGCCATCTCGACAAACTGCATCAGGTGGAGATGGAAGCCGATCGAGTGCGCGAAGAAATGCAGATGATCGAGATGCAGATGCAGTTTGAGCATCAGCAGCGTGCGGTTGAGGAGGAACTCCGTCGTAGTGTTGAGCAGGCAGAACGGGCTCGGCACGAGGGTGATGTGGGGCTGGTCATGGAACTGGAGCCGCATATTCGCCAGTTGGAGGAACATCTGGCTGTCCTGCACGAGCATCATGATCCACATGCCAACGCACAGGGCGAGCAGCAGGATGAGTTGGAGATTGAGTTGCGCGGCATGGAGATGCAGACGCATCATCTGCAGCAGGCAGCAGAGAATCTGGCAGCGATCGGCCGCATGGATCAGGCTGAGGATCTCATGCGTCAGGCTGAAGAAATGCAGATGAGAGCCGAGCAGCTGCAGCACGAGTATGAGCGGCAGCGTCATGCGGGCACACATCCCGAGGGGGAGATGGGCGACGTGTTCGGCCAGATCGAGCATCTTAATATGCGGGTCGATGAACTGACAGATGCTGTACATGAGATGCGAGGCGAGGTTCGTGAGATTCATGAACTCGTCGCGCAGTTGCACCGGATGCTGCGCGGGCAGCAGGCGCAGCCGCAGCGTCGAGGCGGCAGGACGTCGGGCGCCGCAGCAGCAGGCGAGGGCCCAGTCGTGGGCCTGGGTGAAGGCGAAGGCGGTGGCCGTCGTACCGCTGCCGGATCAAGCCGGGCCACTGGCGGGCGCACTGGTGGCGGTGAAGAGAGGTAGTAGGCCGGATCAACGCTGCTTTGAGCGGAGGACCCGGCAGGGAGACTGTGCGGATATGGGCTAGTCCTGCATACGGGCCGTCCATTCCCGATCGGCTGTGCTGATGCGCACTGATTGCGTACCGGTCTCCTCGACCGTGGCGAATTCGAGCGTCGGGATCATCGATTGCACAGGCACGGTCGGGTCAAAGGTCACGAACAGGCCATCGGCCGAAGGCAGATATCGTCGAGCCCCGGGCAGTTGCCCATACTCGAGGTTGAGGATATTAAGTTTCCCGCCCTGAAAGATGACCTGGATCGGCCACGGACCGTTGGGCGTGTCGGCGATGAGGATCACTTCCACGCGCTTCAACCCGATCGTGCGGGTCTGGATGGGCGTGATTGACTGCACTTCTCCCCACTGCTCTCTTTGCGACGGCCAATAGTCGTCAATCATCCGGCTTGGCCAGTTCTTGGGAATGCGATCCATCATGATGTCAGCCATGAGCGTGGTATCGCCGCTATCGATGCTCTGTACGAGTTGCACAGCCAGGTTGGCCAGCCCAGTCTGCATGGTGCTCCATTGCGACACTCTGGTCAGGACGCTCAACGCTGATCGGTCAAGCGGGACGATTTCGAGGCCGTGCCCGTCGCGCTTGATGCGGAGACGGCCGTCCGACTCGGCCAGCACATACGTACCTGCCAGGGCATCAAGTCGCTCGGGCGCCCAGGTGACGGTTTCCGGCGGCGTCGGCAGGTAATACCGATCTGTGAGCAGGCGACAGGCGATGTTATACATCAGTTGTGATGACTGGCGAGATTTCCCGGTATTCGTGACCACGGCAATGATGGCATCGCGATCAGGGAAGCGCATCACTTCGAGTTCCGAGCCTGCAACCGATCCGCCGTGACGATGATAGTTAACTCCAGGCGGAGCCCAGGGAAAGCCTTCCATGGTCGTCAGGATGAACCAGCCACAGGCATATTGTGCCATGTTCGGCGTCCAGTACTTTTGTTTCGCACCCGCGTTGAGGATGTCATCGCCCTGTAATGCAACATGCCAGCGGTAGAGGTCGGACATGGTGGTGAGCACGCCGCCCATCCCGCGATACTCCCAGCCGTAGGAATGGGTACTGGCAGGGCCGATGTCTTGACCGTCCTCATATCCGTGGGCCACGCGTGCCAGGTCAAGATCGGGATCCTGGCAGAAGGCAGTCGATGTCATACCGGCCGGCTCAAACAGGAACGCGCGGCAATAGTCGCGATAGTCCATGCCGCCGGCAGTTTCGACAATGCCGGCCAGCAGCGCGTAGCCGCCGTTGTAATACTCGTACTGCTCACCTGCTGTGTGAGGACGGTTCGTATTCAAGTATTGAGTGACAGCCGTCTCAAGATCAGGCCCGAATCCGCTCGGACCCATGCGGGCAAAGCCGGCAGTGTGGGTCAGCAAGTGGTAGATTGTGACATCGGCGAACTCTTCTCCCACACCCGGAAGGTGCTCGGCAATTGGATCGTCGGTGGAGAGGTGGCCATCCATTTCCAGCCGCAGGATGGCTGCTGCCGTGAACTGCTTGGTGAATGAGGCCGTGTCGAACAGTGTGTCTGCCGTGTAGGGAATGTCGTTCTTTCGATCGGCCTTGCCATAGCCCTTCTGGACAATGATTTCGTTCTTGTCCGCAAAGAGGACGGCCCCGTTGAAGCCGAAGGCAGCATAGCCGGCGAGGATCTCATCCAGTTCCCGGCCGAGTTCGCCGCTGATGATTTCGTCAGATGGAGTCGCCTGAGGGGTTGCAGCGGTCGTTGTACCCAGTACCCAAGTCAGTGTCGCAAGCGTGTATGCCGGCAAATTCCCGAATCGCATGTTCATCTACCCTTCTGAGCGGAGGTGGATACAGGCTTGTGCAGCGTCCCAGCCTCTGATGAGCCCCGGTGACTACACGCGGGGCCAATAGGATAGCGGGCCGATGGGATTCGTGACCGGTGATTCCCCTTTGTATGCTTCCTTCGGAACCATTCGCCGACCCCCAGCGGAGCTGGGGGCTAACAAAGACGCCACTGGTGGTGGCGGGGGGGATGAAGAGAGGATGGATTCCGGCCTGCGCCGGAATGACGGGGGAGATGCTTGCGCATCATCCCCCCGGCGGAGCCGGGGGCTACCCGGAATGGAAACGGAGAGGGTGGGATTCTCTCAGGATCGAATCCGTAACCTGTTGCAACCACTGGAGTTAGCACTGACTTCCCGCTCATCCGACGAGATCGACAACCTCCGGAAATTGCTGGTCTTGCACGGTTTCTTACCGTCTTGATACACGGATTTGGGACTCACCATGGGACTCGGGACACGCATCGCGCCTTGTATGGGCGCTGTTGCTCATACACTCGTTGGTCAGACAAATCAGGGCAGACAACCAACACTACTGATTCGACCAGCCATGCGGCCAAGGGACGTGGTATGCACAATCTATCAGCCTACTCGAGCAAAGTCGCCTTCGTCTTCTCACAGGTGGTGAGGTCGACACCCTGCACGATGAGGCGGCCGCATGCTTTGCCAGGCACCTTGCCGGTGACGGTCAGTTGTCCCATGCCATCAGCACGGCCAACTGCGGCGACGATCGGATTGGCGATGTTGACAAACAGGTCCGGGCAGTAAGGCAGGGCTTCGGTTTTGCCTTGTTTTGTGCCATAGAGGAGCGCCAGTCGATCGTCTGGTTTGGCGCCGTAGATGGTGATGCGCATTTTGCCGGGACAGTCGCCTTCGATGTCGAGGGAGAGGGGGGCGAGGTCGTGGAAAGCGAAGACAGCCCCCTTCTCGCCATTGTGCCTGTTAGCATTTGTGATGGCCGTTCCTCTGTGGATCGATATGCGTGCACCCGTCCAATCACCGCTCATCGCATCAAACGGCAGTAGCTTTGCCCTTTCACCCCATCCACCATCCTCAAGGTAAAAGAGATATGCTGCTCCTGCTAGCTGCCCGTTCTCATCATCATAAGGTGCCCCGACTACTGCAGTGCTATCATGAACTGCTACATCTGCACCGAATTTATCCCCGGAACTTACACCACTCGCACTCAGCATTTGCAGTAGTTCCCACCCATCACTGTGAGAGGGTAACCACATGTACGCAAATCCGGGTTCAGGATCATCACGCGTATATGGTGCGCCAACCAACAGCTGTTTGCCATCCAAGCTGATAGAATCACCGAAATAGTCGCCGATTCTCCCGTTTGGAGCATAGAGCTTGTCTTGTTGAATCCACTTGCCGTCTGCATCACGACCAAAGACATAAACACACCCTTGACGCTCATCCAGTCCATGATGTTGGTCAGAGCCCACTGCGACTGCTTCGCATGAGACTGCTACTGAAGTGCCAAACAACGAGTTAGTCAGTAGGTCCGAAGGTTCAAGTTTGGCAGTCTCATTCCATCCTGCCCCCTCAGTCCATTCAAAGACATAGGCCGCCCCGCTACTAGACGCATTACCGTCGTGTCCTGGCGCGCCAACAACCAGTGTGGTGCCTGATAGATCGAGACTGCTCCCGAACATATCTGCGCTCTGTGTGTCACTACCCGTTAGGACTTCTCCCGCCGTCCATCCGTTCTGTTTTGAATAGTTATACAAGAACACCAGTCCGGTCTCATTGTAATTCAAAGCGCCAATGGCGGCCAGATTCCTACCGGCCGCCACGGCATATCCGTATCTCCCGTATGCCTCGCCCTCTGGAGGGAGAAGGGTCTTCTCCAGTTCCCACCCAGAACTGGGGAGGTACCGATAGATCCAGGCCCCGCCACATTGAGGCCCGAGTTCGTATGCCGCATAGTCGCCCACGACCGCAGTATCATCATAGATGGACACAGCCCATCCGAACTCCTCGCAGTAGCACTGATTAGGCGGGTTGATGACATAATCCTCTTGGAGCATGTCTTGACCCAGGGCATGGTAGCAATCTAAGGCGCCATGCGCGATGACACAGAGCAGAACCAGTTTGGGTTTGCATAGGATGGTCATTCATAATACCTCGCAATTGGTCTAGTATACGCCTCTGACATTAAGGGCACTCATATGTCAGGGTTCCCTGTTTCGCAACAGAATCGCAGTATTACACTGCTTTGCGTATCTGGAGCACCGAGTACCTCCCCATGCTTTGTGCCTCGCCCACGCTTGGGCCGAACAAAGCGATTCGATCCCGATGTCTTGATCCCTGGCTTCTTGTATGAAGCGCTAACGGTGTACTTTATGTCATGGCATGAATCACCTTGGCTATACCCATCGTCCTCGAACTTGGTGGAATATACTACCACCTGCTCGCCTTCTAGTAACACGTGCCGCGTACTAAGAGTGTGTATTTCCACCTCAATAAGGCCGGGATCCTGTGGACACATCCAACTGGCTTCCCATGTATGCACCCAGAAGCCAAGATTGCTATCTACCTGCCAGTTGTAGATGTAATCATCTGGATCGACAGTACCGCCATATCCCCATTTTGCACTCCAAGTGTTGAACCATATGGGTCCGCTTGTATCCTCGAATTCGTCTACTTCCTTAGGCAGTTCTGCGTAGTTGTAGCCAAGGAAGTCACTGTGGTGTATATCGTAAGCTGACCACCCTTCTACTGGTGATATATTCTGCCCCCATGGCACCCAGCGTGGCCACGCCGTCCAGTAATATGCCCTTCCATCACCTAGTCCTAGCGGATCTAGGAGATCGACGGCATCCCCCCCCACATACTCATACACATTCATCCCGTCGACGAAGCCCAGCGGATCTCGTCGTGTCCATCGTCCCAGGACCGGATGCAGCACACGGTGTCGGACGTGGTACAGACTCACGACACCATCCCACTCGTAGCCCGCGTAGCCCTTGCGGTTGCCGACGGCGGTGAGATCGTTGAAGCCGCTGGTGGTTCCCTGATAGTTGCTTTGCGCAATCGACTTATCGGTCGCATCCACGCTGCTGCCCCCGTCCAGGTCCAGGTCACCGCGCACGTCATACGTGGAAGCGTCGATCCATGATTGGATCTGGGCGATGTCGGTGGCGTCGCAGTCACCGTCGGAGTCGGTGTCACCGCCTGGAAGGCCGAAGGGGATGCCGTAGGGCGAGTACTTGATCCACTCGACCATGTAGCCGCCGGAGGTCACGATGGCAGACACGTCTGCTCTCCAGTTCTGGCAGTAATAGCGTACCTCGTCCAGAGCGTCTGCCTGCGAGGTCCACCCGGTGCTGGCGTCTTTATCCCGCAATATCACACTATCAATGTAACTCGATCCGCCCATCCCGTCAAGGCCTGCGTTGTGATTCACGAACTGTTCTTTCGGACTCGTGTCGTCTTCCCGGAAGGTGGTCACGATCCGCCAGTTGTCGCGGCACGTCCTCTGGTCGAACTCGTACTCACACTGTCCCACACGTTGGCGTGTTGCCCAGCGTGGAGTATGGCCTGATCAGCGCGCCATCAGCACCCGGCTCGCTGTCTGGAGGAGACGGTCCGGTACGACCTGATCCACCTAGCTATTTGGCTGCCGGTGAATAGGTCTGAAAGTAGGCTCTAATCATACGCAAGCTGCCACTCCTCTCCAAGGCTAACAAGCGTTAGCCACGTGTACTCTTCTCTTGCTGCGGCAGCTCTTGCGTGAATAAGACATACAACGCTCTTGTGTGGCGGGCTCAGCCAATAGCTCGTAATGTCGGCGCCACACTGTTCGATAGAGTACACCGTTAGTCCACCTGCGCTATAGGGAAGGGATATCTCCTGTCCATCGCAAATCGCGCGTTCGAGACTCAAGAGATCACCTTCATTGTTCTTAACAGCGACAGTAAGTGGCCATGGGATCACTACTAATGAAATGATCAACGCACTAGCCAACACATAACCGCCTAATAGCAGGCACTTCGTGCGAACTGCGCCAGCGTACTGCATTGCGGCGCCAATTGATAAGATCGCGCCGATCATGAATACAAAGGCGCAGCGATCAACTATTGCTATATTGCATCCCCGCGAGGTGGTTGCGATCGCCCAGATACAAACAATGTACATGACTGCTAGTATTGCTCCATGCATCTGTAGGGACATGGACAGTATGCGTGTATGCGTGCGACCATGTTCGTGTGCGCTGCGTTTTGTCATCCACACATCCTAATTAAAAGTGCCGTAGTCCACGCTATTGGCTTGAACATCGCTTGCATTTCAGTAAGCGAGTTATCTCAAGGCTACCATTCAAAATATGGGTCGCAGGGGCACAATGAGCAATTCGGCCTGTCGCATAGAGTATGCAATGAAAACTCCTTCATGACATCGCACACATCGCTCGGCAAAACGTTTACATTGCCGTCTCGCTTCATTCGATCATAGAGCACGCATCCTGCCCAGATGGACGCTTGGTCGCAGTTAGAATCTGATTTCCATGGCCATTTATCGGCATGCCCCACGGTCAGGAGCATTGTACATGAGAATCCATTTGCCCTGCCTGTAAACCCATAGTTCATGTTGCCAAGAACTCCCGTATGTACACACGTCCCACATAGTTCTGCGCTCTTCTCACACGGAGGACTCGCGCAGGCGTATGTTCCATTCTGTCTGACACAGGACCACGCGAAGGACTTCTCTTTGTAATCCCATTCTCCTCCAGGAGCGACCCTGCCTTGCCATATGTGCCATAAGAACGGATCGGTAAACCAATGTCGCCAACCTTGCTCTCTATTAAGCCATACCTCGTGGTAGTTTGCTGTGAGTTCATCCGCCCACCAGTCGTCAATTTCGGGTCCACAGATACTGCATTGTGTACTGCCCGGTGGTATCTCGTCGCATTTTTCCTTATTGAGGCCCTGCGGATCTGCTGTTGCTGTCGTCCAGCCCCCCACATACTCATACACATTCATTCCATCGACGTATCCGAGCGGATCGCGTCGCGTCCACCGTCCGAGGACCGGATGTAGCAGTCGGTGCCGGACGTGGTACATGCTGACTACGCCGTCCCACTCGTAGCCCGCGTAGCCCTTGCGGTTGCCAATGGCGGTGAGATCGTTGAAGCCGCTGGTGGTGCCCTGGTAGTTGCTCTGTGCGATCGACTTGTCGGTCGAGTCGACATCGGCGTCCCGATCCACGTCGCCGCGTACGTCGTAGGAGGCAGCGCAGGGCCGAGACGTCCATCCCGAGTTGGCGTCCTTGTCTCGCAAGATCACACTATCAATGTAACTCGAACCACCCATCCCGTCAAGGCCGATTTCTCGATCGGGCCCGAGCCTCAGCACTCAGAGCGAGGGTGACGCAGACAGCAGGGCACGCAGCAGCGTGCCCCTACTCGCATTCAGGGCCAGGTGTGAGTTTGAAAACGGAGAGGGTGGGATTCGAACCCACGGAGACCCGGAGGCCTCACCGGTTTTCGAGACCGGCCCATTCAACCGCTCTGGCACCTCTCCAAGTGCCTATTCTCATAGGCGTTACTTGCTATCTGCTGGCCCGCCGGTATCCTGTCTGACACTTCATTTGACACTTGTAGGCGTTCACGACCGGACGGAGGTCAGCAGTGCCGAAACATAGGATCGAACCAAAACAGAAGCAATCACGGATGGAACGCTTTGCGGGCATTTTGCCCCGCGAGGATTTTCCGCTGTCGCCTCACCTGCCAACCAACCGCTGGTACAAGACTGTACGAGGCATCAGACACTACTTCGGTTCCCTGGATGACCCCGATGGAGCCCTGGCCGAATGGCTTCGCCACAAGGACGCCATTCACGCCACAGGACAGAAACTCGATGAGACCGAGGGCTTCACTGTGGCCCAGGTCTGTGCCCGGTTCATGGCGGTCAAGTCAGAGGATCTGGCGTGTGGCGCTATTTCTGCCCGCACCATCCAGGACTGGCAAGGCACCTGCGAGTTGGTCGTGAGGTCGTTCGGCAAATCCACTCCCGCAGCATGCGTCACGACTGAGCGCTTCGCTGCACTTGGTTCAGCGTTGAAGAAGAGGTACGGACCAGTCCGGCGTGCCAACGAGATTGGTCGAGTCAAGGGAGTGTTCCGGTTCGCATTCGAGGAAGGTATCATCCCGACCCTCCCTCGATATGGGAAGCGTTTCCAAAGGCCTGGGAAGGACGTGGTGCGCAGGCATCGTGCAAAGCAGCCTGCTCGGATCTTCACGGCGAGCGAAGTTCGGCGATTGATTGACCGAGCCGGCGATATCCGTCTCCAGGCGGCGATTCTGCTTGGCGTGAATGGTGGCTTTGGTGCGTCCGATTGCTCGACACTCCAAGAGGATCACATCGATTGGAATCATGGTTTCTATGACCACGCTCGTGCAAAGACAGGCGTGCCTCGTCGGTTCAAACTCTGGCCTGAGACCGTAGAAGCCCTCCGGCAGGTGGTCGGTGAGCGACCGATACCCGCTGCCCGGGAACACGCTGGCCTCGTATTCATCACAAACCGCGGCCTGCCGGTAGTCAGGGTGACAAGAACGTCGCGGACAGACTATTTCAGCGTCCAGTTCACCACTCTGCGACGCTCCCTCAAGATCGGCCCCGAGGGTGCCGGGTTGTACACCCTTAGAAGGCTCACGGAGACGATCGGCGGTCGCGCCAAAGACCAGGCCGCGCTGGACTACGTGATGGGCCACTCCAGCGGTCACATCTCGGAGCAGTACCGTGAGTGGCTACACGACGATAGCGAGGATGCTCGTCTGCAGGACATTGCCGACGTGATTCACGACTGGGTTTGGCCGGAAGGTGGGGAGCACGGGGGTGATGCGGACGAGTAGAATGGTCTCATACGGGTAGTCGGCTGATCCCCGACGCACGACCCGGGTCGGGCGTGGTATCACCTACGCGACGACCGGCCCGGATCGGCCCGTCTCGGAAGTAGGTGATCTATTGAGCGACAAGCCAGACGATCCGAGCGCTGCCATGGGCAGGTTTGACCATGCCTGTGAAATGCTTATGGCAGTTCACATGGAGTGGCGTCAGGTCCTGATCGAGCAGCGGACGAACCCTGATGCACTGACCAAGATCGGCGTGATTGACTTGATGGCAAGAGGTCGGGAGGCGATGGACGAACTGGAGACCGCGACCTTGGAGATCATCCATGTTGCCACTGCGCATGATATCGACACAGCAGCCCATGAA
The DNA here is from genome assembly GCA_013112555.1 of Planctomycetota bacterium. GTDB lineage: Bacteria > Planctomycetota > Phycisphaerae > Phycisphaerales > UBA5793 > PNC21. The sequence goes on from JABFGK010000001.1 coordinate 799,196, forward strand.
GACCTGCTGGCCGGACTATCAGACGCTATCGAGGTTGTCATGACTGACGGTCCATCACCGATCTTTAGAAAAGTCAGCGAGGCCCAGGCGTCCACAAGACGGCTCAAGGCTCGGCAGGCGGCTTGCGTTGCCTCAAACCCATTGCCGGGCAATCCACAGTCCATGAGTGAGGTGGAAGATGGTAACTATGGTGGTGCAGGCACAAGGCAACCGGCCATCCCCAAATCTACACAGCAGGGAATGCTCTGTGCGCAGGAACTTATGGCACACTTCGGAATCAAGATAGAGAAGGCAAGCGCCTTTCGCAAGGCCCTTGAACGCTGGAGACCATCTCACGGTAACAGTGAGTGGATTGAGATTCCTCCGTCCTATCGGACGAAGCGATCTTCCAAGTACCTATACCGCGTGGATGCGGTCAGACGGATCGCTGATAAGTACGTGGAATGAACGTCCATCAAGTGTCCATCAACAGTTTTTTTTCAAGTGAAAAACGCCCTTTGATGGGTATCAATGACCCTATTTGTTGGACATTATGTCCAACGAGCGCTCATTGACAACACAAATCCATCGCCAGATGAATGATGGTTCATGAGAGTTACAGAAATCCCTACTTGGCACCTCTTTGAGATCCTTGAGGCGACCGAGGCACTGGCAGGTCCGGAGTCGGCCTCTGCTGTAGCCCTCCGTCGTGTGTTAGAAAACCGCTGCTGCTCTCGCGAAGAGGATGGAGTCCAGGTAGGTGATCATCCTGAGTATCCTCCGCGGAAGGCGGTGCGCTAGCACTGTAGTAAACCCTCATTATAGTCACGACACACGAGCCTTGACGCCACCGCAATACGCGCGGTGCCTCGGTGTCAAACCTGATCAAGTTCTCGCCTTTATCGCGGCGGGGGAGTTGGAGGCAGTCAACATCGCTGCTCCCGGTGCGAAAAGACCGCGCTGGCGGATCTCGTGCGCCGCGATCGCTTCATTCGAAGAGCGGCGATCATCCAGAACGACCGCAACTTCGAAGCCACAAGTCAATCCGCGCCGAAAACGGCCACGGCGTTCGTCCGCCTGCGAATCCAGGTGGTTACGCCACTTCGAACGTCTGTAGCCACAAGAAAAACGCCCGTCGCGGCTAGGGACCGATCGGCAGGCGTAGATTGGAACTAGGAAATGGTATCCACAAAACGGCAGTCCGTCTCGTGTGCCGCCTCACAACGAAGAATCGATGAGATGGTGTGGCTCATTAGACTTGAGCGGGCATCACGCTCGTCCAACCTGCTCATTGCAACGTCCACCCAGGCTGGCTTGCGGCGCTTGAAGGAACAGAGGGCTCATCACACAGCAGACCCCGGTCTGCCGTCAGACCTTCGACAGCGAGGCGAGCGGACTATTCAAGGAAGGGAGGGCGGCATATGAGCGTTCGTGCCCACCAGGTTCTCACCTCGGCCGCCATCTCGGGTCTGAAGAGGTCCGACCTGCTTGTGCTGTGCCGGATTCTGTCTCACTTGCATGAAAAGTCCGGTGAAGCCAGGCCGAGCATCGAGACCCTCATGGCCAAGACCGGTCTTAGTCGCCGAACGGTGCAGCGGGCAATAAAGCGACTTGAGACGGCTGACATCATGTCGATTGAAAGCGGAAAAGGCCGTGGCAACACGAGTATCTATCGCTTTCAGATTCCCATGAATACAGACATCGACAGAAATCACTCTCGTGGCGACGATCTTCCCGCAAACTGTGCCAGATCATGTGACACCTCTTGGAGTGATAAAGCGAGTCACGATGGTGACGCCGTATCTGACAAGAAAGGGCGTCGGCATGATGACACCCTTCGCAAGCCGAAAGGACGTCATAGTAATGCGGAAAGGGCGTCATCTCGGCGCGGAAAAGGCGTCACCCAGAGTGGCCTACAGAACGGAGTTAACGGAGGGGACGGAGTTATTGCTGCGCATCGGCGCAACCCAATCTGGGATACCGTGGTTCGACTGTTCAAACTCAACCCGGTCACGAAGTCGGACCATTCGCGCATCGGTAGGGTCGTCCACGATCTGACGTCTAAGCGCGCCACGCCTGAGGAGATCGAGCAGAGGCTGGAACGCTACCGCGCCAAGTGGCCCACAATGTCTGCCACCCCAGAGGCACTTGTCAAACACTGGGACATGTTCGCCGAGCCGGCTGGCATTCTTGACGCTGAGCCGGTGGATCCACTGGCACGGGGTGACCTGTAATGAATTACCACCTTGACACGATCCGGGCAATGCGTCGTAACGAAGTCAAGTTTGACCGCGAATTGGCTGCTGCCGGTTCTATTCGTAAGGGCCGCAAGTACACGTGCGTCAATTCGGCCTGCGGCTCTGGTAGGAAACCGGCTGGTTCGAAATGGCAGGACCAGGATGGCGTCTGGCGATTCAAGTGCCACCGTTGCGAACTCTGTGCTGATCTCTTCGACCTTCGGGCCCTGCGGACTGGCACACCTCTGGCCGACGTCCTGCGTGAAGCGAAGGGGGATGAGAATGCTTGTGGCGGATCCCAGCAGACCACTCACCATGAGCGAAGAAAAGGATCTGGCATGCCGGCATCAGACTCGCTGCTGACTATGGCCAAGCAGTACGCAGTAGCCATCACCGATCAGCAAGTGTCAGAGTTGGCAGTTGCACTGGGAGTGACGGCTCGTTCGCTCCGCCGCCTTCGAGTGGGTTGGTGCGAGCGGAGCGCAGCCTTCAGTTTCCCGATGCGAAACGCCAAGGGCTCCATCGTCGGCATTCGCCTGCGACACGCGAAGTCGGGAGCCAAATTCGCAGAGACAGGTGGCCATGATGGGCTTTTCATTCCAACTGGGTTGAGTGGCGAGGGCGCGCTCGTGATATGCGAGGGTCCCACCGACTGCTGCGCGGTACTCGACATGGGCTTTGACGCGATTGGGCGCGGCAACAACAACAGCCGTCAGAGCGAGGAGTATATCACTGCCTTCCTCACGGCAAACCCACGGGAAGAAATGTGGATTGTTCACGACGTCGACCCGAGCGGAAGTAGGGCAGCCACGCAGACTGTCAAGGCTGCTGACCGGCTCGCATCACGGCTCGTCCCGGTTGTAGGCGCAGTGCGAGTCTTCAGTCCCCCTGCACCGTACAAGGATGTCCGTGCCTGGCGGAATGCTGGTGCGACGATGGACGACGTGGATATTGCTGCCTACCAGGCGCCGTCGCGTGGGCCGTCTGCGGAGTTGGGAGCCGTCCTTGAAGCTGAGATCAGTGGACAGCGACAGGCCATTGAGTGGCCGTGGAGGTTCCTGACGAAGGGGGCACAAGCACTCATTCCGGGCACAGTCACGATCATCGCAGGGGAGTCGGGTGCAACGAAGTCCCTGTGGGTGCTACAAGCCTTAGCCCACTGGTTCGACCTGGGTATTCCGTTTGCAATCTACGAGTTGGAGGAATCTCGCCATTACCATCTTCGACGAGCGCTCGCGCAGCGTGTCGGGGCATCATGGCTCACGAATCTGAACATGGTTCATGAGCGTCCTGACGAGACTCGGGCAATTCACTTCGAACATTCCGCATGGGAAGATCGCTTTGCTCGACAAATATACGACGCCCCGGACAAGCCCGTGATGTTGCTTAGTCTGGTGGCATGGATCGAGGCACGTTTGATCGAAGGGGCGCGTATAGTCATCGTCGATCCGATCACTGCGGCTGTAACCAGTGACATGCCTTGGGAAGATGCGCAGCGATTCATGCAAACAGTGAAGCCATTACTCGATCGATATGGAGCCTCGCTCATTCTTTTGAGTCACCGGAAGAGTGGCAACCGCAGGATGCCTGCCACGCTTGATGATCTGGCCGGTGGGTCAGCGTGGCAGCGGTTCTCGCAGTGTATCCTCTGGATCGAGCGCCACGACAATCCGAAAACCGTCACACTCAGGCGGTTTGAGGATTACAGTCTGACTGATCTCGATCAGATCACACATACTGTCCGCATCATGAAATGCCGGAACGGCATTGGTGCTGGCTGGCATCTCGGATACTCCTTCGACCCCCAAACACTTCGCCTCGATGAGCGAGGCGTGATCGTTCGGACGCAGCGTCAGTCCGCTTCCTGTTAGATAGAGACGCCTTGAGGATTCGTTGGATCCGATTCTGAAAGCCATCATACAGATTCCTGAAGAGCGGGCGAGAGCACGTCAGATTGCTGCCGAACAGGCCAAGCAGCGTGCCGAGGAGAGGCGAAGGTGGGAAGGGCAGGAGCGCCTGCGGGAGGAACGTAAACGTCGTGCGGCTGAGGAGGCAGCCAAGGCGGATCACCTTCGGTCATGCGTGCAGAAGTGGCAGGAAGCCAGGCAGTTCCGTGAATACGCGCGTGCACTGCAGACGGCAGCATGCCGTGATGGAGCGGTGTTGGTGCCTCACAGCAGGGTGGCAGTGGACATTGAGTGGATTCTGCAGCATGCCGATCAGATCGACCCTTTGGTGGCAAATAGCACGTATCCTGCTAACCAGTAGGTGACAGTTCGAGTCCAACTCAGGGAGCTTCAAGAATCTGGCCGAACTTACCCGGCCAATCCAGTTAGCAGAAGCGCCCAGAGCCATCGCCCTCGGGCGTTGCCGTAATCCGTTGCTGGCAAAGGCTTACGGGCGATTCCGCCCGCCGGCCCGCGCTCTCTGATTCGCCATTCGCCAACCGGGGTCCGAGGCGGAAGGTACACGTTCCGTTCCGGCGGCCGGGATTCCCCACGCGAACTCTCTGACTCTCGGTTGAACAGAACCCGCTTTTTAGCAGGTCCGTTCAGCCCGAACCCTGCGCAGATTTCGAACTCGCGGGATCGGGCAACCGCCGTGCGTATGGATTCCGGCAGGGTCGGGCCTAAACGAAGCCGCAGAAGTGCTTCTTGACAGCGGACCAGCGGCAGCATACAAAGGCCATGTCAGATGCTATAGAGTACGGCCTCTCGGAGTGTGGCCAATCGATTCGCCAGAAGGACAGACTGGATGACCAAGAAGGACGACAAGGCTTTGGCTGAGAAGATTAAGCAACTCCGCCTTCGGCTTGGCCTCACGCAGGAGCAGTTTGCTGGGAAGGTCTGCGTAACCTTCTCCACCGTGAACCGCTGGGAGCAAGGCAGGAGCAAGCCTTCACCACTGGCGACGGGCCGACTTCTTGAACTGTGGCCCGAGTCCGGCCTGGACGAACTTGACCGGTGACTCTGCCAATGACAAAGCGTGGTGAAGATGCCTGAGACGGCTTTGAGATTCGACGACGTGCACTTTGCATACGAGAATGCCTCGATCTCCGTCGAGGTGATCCGCTCGCTTTCGTTTGACGTTTCGAGCCACGAGATATTTGGCCTAGTCGGCCCTTCGGGCTGCGGCAAGACGACCATCCTCAAACTAGCGGCTGACTTGGTCACGGGTTCCACATCTGGCAGCATTGTCATCGACGGAACATCCCCTGCGCAGGCACGGGCAGAGCGGCGCATAGCAATTCTTTTTCAACGCCCGATTCTCCTGCCTTGGCGCAACGTTCTGGAAAATGTTCTCCTCCCCTCCCAGATCGCCGACGATCCTCCTGCACCGAGCAAAGCGAAGGCGATGGAGCTTCTTGACCTAGCCGGTGTTGCTGATTTCTCTGACCGGCCGATTCACGAGCTGTCCGGCGGCATGCAGCAACGCGTTAGCCTTGTTCGATCACTGATGAGTGAGCCCAGACTCCTATATCTTGATGAACCTTTTATCTCGTTGGACGAAGTGGTCAAGGAAGACCTCCTTCAGCTTACTCAACGCGTCGCGCAGTCACTATCGCTAACGGTTTTGCACGTAAGTCACTCGCTGGAAGACTCCGTGCTTCTCTGCGACCGCGTAGCCGTCTTGGCCCCCAGACCAACGACAGTATCCCAGTTGATCGATATCTCGCTGGATCGGCCGCGGCACTATCAGCAGCGTATCGAACCTGAATTCCTTGAGGCCCTGTCTTCGGTTCGCAATGCTGTCCACGCGAACGGGCGGAATGCCTTGAAGGGAGGGCTGCAGTGACATCTCGCCTACGAATTCGACTGACGAGTATTGGGCTGCCGGCGCTCGTCTTCGCGATCTTCCTTGTGGTGTGGCAGGTGGCCACGTCCGCACTTCGAATCCCGCAGTATATACTGCCATCACCCGCGGATCTTGTTTCCGCATTTGACCGTGTATCCAAGACATTTCCTTACGACCTCTGGGTTACTTCTATTGAGGCCGCATCTGGCTTTGCCTTGGGGAGCGTAGGCGGATTCTTATTGGCCCTTTGCTTCGCGCGATACGCGATGGTCGAGAAATCATTGATGCCGTATGTGATTGCGATGAAGACCGTCCCCATCGTCGCCATTGCGCCGCTCCTTGTGATCTGGCTCGGTGCAGGCCTGATGCCGAAGATCATCTTGTCCGCTTTGATTTGCTTTTTTCCCGTTTTGATCAGCACAGTTAAGGGACTGAAGGAAGTCGATCCGGATCAGATCGACTTGTTCCGATCACTTGCCGCGACAGACTGGCAGCTCTTCAAATGGTTGCGCTTCCCGAGTTGCATGGTCTACCTCTTCCCATCTCTGCGCATCTCGATTGTGTTTGCTGTCATCGGGGCCATTGTTGCGGAATTCGCGTCGGCGAATGCTGGATTGGGATTCAAGATTATGCTGGCATCATTTCACGTGGACACTTCCGCGATGTTCGTGTACATCATCGCATGTGCCCTCCTGAGCCTTATTTTGTATGGCATCGTCGCGTTTGCCGAGCGCTTCGCGGTCCCATGGAGCTATTCCGAACGAACACGAGGTGACCTATGAAGACCAAACCTGTCGCAGTCCTTGCTCTTACCGTTGCCGTTGTCGTTGGTGTCGTACTTGCTGTGGCCTTCTGGCCCAAGACCGCACGTGATCCTGACCAAATCAACTTCCGTCTCAAATGGCTCTGGTACTCAGGTTGGGCCGGCGAGCTTCTTGCTGAACATGACAACGTCTGGTCTGAACGCGGTCTGCAGGTTGAGACGCGACCTGGAGGCTTCGAACTCGACTCGATCAAGTTGGTCGCATCTGGAGAGGACCAAGTGGGCGTAGCCGGGGCTGACCAGGTGCTCATGGCGAGGATGAACGGTGTGCCTCTGGTGGCGTTTGCGGTGCAATACCAGAAATCCCCTGTCGGTTTTGTTTCCATGGAGGCGTCTAGCATTCAGTCTATTGCCGATTTTCGAGACAAGAAGATTGGCGTCAAGTACGGGACCGATGTAGAGCCCGTCTACAGGGCACTGCTCGCAAAGGCTGGACTCAGCAAGAACGACGTGACTGAGGTGCCCGTAAAGTTCGATCTTGCGCCTTTCTTTTCGGGGGCGATTGACGTCTATCCTGGATATCTGACCAACGATCTTCTCATACCGGAAGAACGAGGCTACGCCGTCAATACTATCGCGGCCCCCGACGAGGGAGTTGCTGTTTACGGCAATGTCTACTTCTGCCGCGAAGACTTTCTGCGGGAGCACCCTGAACAGCTCGCCTCATTTCTCGGGGGACTGCGAGCCGCTTGGCAAGACGCTCTGTCGGGGCCACCCGAGCGAATTGCGGAACTAGCGATGGCAAAAAACAATGGCTTGGATCGAGAGCATGAAATTCGGGCAGTCCGCTCCCTTCGGCCGTATGTACTTCCAGAGGGGGTTACCTTCGGGCAGATGAGTGATGACGAATGGCGTCATCTTTACTCGCTTCTTCGAGAACAGGGAGTCATCACACGTGAGTTTGACTACCGGTCTGCGTACTCCAACGAGATTCTTGAACGACTTCAGTAAAACGACGATGAGTAACAGTGATTTTCAGTCTCTGGTAGCACGGGATTACGACACCATTACGGCGCACGGTATATCTCTGCCGACGGCACGATACTACGACGAGACGATACTCGGATACCTGCCATCAATGCCTGGAATGATCGTCGATGCTGGATGTGGGACGGGCGAATTCACGCGGAAACTGACGTCGAGCAAGGAGCAGATTCTCGCTGTGGATGTGTCGTCTGTCGCAATTCGAAAGGCTCAGGCGTCCGAGGGAACGAGCCGGATCGACTATAGAGTGGCAGCGGTCGAAGATCTTCCTTCGATGATTCCGCCTCGTTCTTGCAGCGCCATTATTCTGAACAGGGTGCTGCACCACTGTGATGATCTACCCACCTTGATAGAGGCGCTGATGGCACTGCTTCTGCCGGGGGGGCGCATAATCGTCTTGGATTTGGACTGTACAGGGAACGCATGCTCCCAGCTAAATCGGAAGTTCACGCTTGTGATGTACCGCTTGTGCGTCCTCGCCAAGGGATTGTGCGCAGGCACGTTGTTTGGGCGTATTGACGACCTCCGTGCTGAGGCGCGAGCGTACAGATCGCCGGGTTGGCTGGACCACTTAGGACACGAACCTGATTATCGCTGGACAATGATTCGCGATGCGTTTCGTTCAATGAGTACTTCATACATTCATAAGCGTATGAACTGGCGGTTCCATCTGTTCGTCGCTGATCGCCCGTAGGGATGTGTCACATGCTGGAATGGCTGCTGAACGTTGTTTCGGAATGGCAGGCTCTCCTGGTCGGAATAGCCATAGGATTACTAGGTGGAATTGCGCTTCGGCGCATTACCGGAACATTTTTTGTATGGTGCGCTGGCCATCCTAGGCTAAGGATCATCAGGACGGGGCTTCGCAAGATCGGTTGTCCGCTGTGCTGGCTGTACTATTGCGAAAACTCGAACGCGGTGGTTGAAAGCCATATCCGAGACTGTGGTGATTATGTGCGCATGCATTTTTCGGACGGCGAGGAGGGCGAGATTTGGCTATACAACAGTGACCTTCAAGCATTCTTGGGTTGGGATGACTTTAAGGAGTTGTACTTGGCGTGCATCGCGCCGAACGACAGGGTAGCCAAGGTCAAGGTGCTTCTTGATCGGGACGAGATAAAGTCGCTGATTTCAAATGAGGAGTGGGAAACCGTTCGCGATAATTTGGCACAACACGATGCAGTACCCCTTGCGGCGAAGCTCAAATACTGTTTTATGGACGAACTACCACAGGCGCGCAAACGAATCGTCGAGGATGGTGACTTCAAGCTTTATACAGCGAGGGACAGTTTCATTTTTTACACGCGAGGGGCATCCTTGGTGAGAATGGAAGCTGTGTGTGTGCATCGTCGACTTAAAGGGGACGAGAATGATAATGGCGATCTCCGCATTACTGTAACTGCCGCAAGGAAGAGGAAGCAGACAGACGCGTTTGTGAAGTTCATGCAGCCAGATTGGCAGGATAAGTTTCAGGGTTTGTTTGCGGACGGCGCGCACTGGAAGCCATTCAGCGAATTGGTCAAAGCTCAGTTGGAGATTTCGCCGTGAGAACATCGGGCGTCTGAGATGCGAAGGGACGTTCGTCAAGGAGTACAGCGCAGCAGTTTCGAACTGGCTGCAGATCTAGTGGGTGCAGAACCCGCGCACCTATTCACCGAGGGTACTCGATATGAGGACACGGGAGTCCGCGCCCGCGCTGACCCAGCGGCAACACCACCGCCAGATTATTACCTGCTCGCTGGCCACGTAGTCCGCATGCCAGGAGCTTTCACGGTCTGAGAGCTGCGCAAGGATGAGACCGGACGGGGCCATACCATCAGGATCGCGGCTGACAACCTCGAGGCTCACGTTCAGGCGATTCCGCCTGCCCGCCTCGGCAAAGTCGCGGGCCGCGTCAGAGCTCTTCTCGATCAGAGTAAAACGAAGGTCGACCGGCCTGATGCCGAGAGTGCCCCAGATGCGGCCGCATGGCATCAAACCGGCTTCTGAGTCGCCCTACGGGGGTTACAGTCTGGTTGCTTTCGGACGCCACCGACACTTCGAACTCGCGCCGGGTAAGTAACCAGTAGACGAAACCGAATCCGCCAGACAGCGAACCGGTCGCCTCCTCCCCATGCGAAGGCCGTTGTGGGCATATCCCCGTCTGCCATCAGGCAGGCGCAAGGAGCCTGCAATGCCCGACGTGCTGGACGACCCCGCTGCCATGACCCCATCCCAGCGCCGCGGCGAGATCCTGACGATCCTCGCCCGAGGCGTTCTTCGTGTGCGCGAGTCCGCCTCGACATCGGCGAATGACGCCACATCTCCCGCTCGTGAGAACGCCGCAGAATCCTGCCAGACATGCCTTGACCGTGCGCCCGGGGTTGCCCTCATGGACCGTCCGGTTAACGGAACCGGAGAAAGGAATGCGGCTCCATGAACGTGAAAAAGGAGATCGCGGCGCTGACGCGCATGACCGTGACCGAACTGCGGAAGAAGCACATCGAGGTCTTCGGCGAACGGACACGATCCGGTCACAAGGCCTACCTGGTCAAGCGAATCGCCTGGCGGCTCCAGGCGAACGCCGAGGGCAACCTGACCACGCGGGCCAGACGGCGTGCCGAGGAACTGGCCAACGACGCCGACCTGCGGACGCATGCCCCACGCTGCAAGCCTGATGCCGAGGATCACGGCGACACGATGACGGCTGCGGTCCACTTCGGCCACGACACGCGCGTGCCGATGCCCGGTGCGACGCTCAGCAGCAAGTCCAAGGGCCGCGACGTATTCGTTCATTTACGACGACGTGGATTCGAGTATGCGGGGAAGGCGTACTGTTTGCTCTCGGTTGTTGCGAGCGCTGTCACCAGCGGCCATTGGGATCGAACGACGATGGAGGGCATACCATCAGTAAAATGGCAAGGCCTGCTGGGAGGTGGCTTCTGGCAGAGAGCCTGATTCGCAGGTAGTGGGATAAACCGGCTTATCCTACCTGCCGCTCGCGCCAGTCTTCGGCGCGCTGCCGCATGAAGCGACGAAGCGCCCCAGCCGTGGTCGCGAGTTGACCCGCCTTATAGACCTCCAGCCCACCCTTGATCCAGTTGTACATCGTATAGCGAGTCAAGGGCTTACCACGACGCCGCGGCATCCAGATGAGGTCCGGCACCTCGCTGATTGGTATGAGACGCTCGCGCCGAATTAGATCATCTTCAATGCAGGTCGCAGGTGGTCGCTGATCCTGTTCGAGCCGCTTTCTGGCTCCAGCAATGTACCCTTCTGCCTGGATCCGCTCGGCAATAGATCGGGATTCAAACATGACACATCCCCTTCGTGTCGGTCAGGCAACCTGAAGGTCATGCCGGTGCAGAAACCGCAGCACAGCCGGCTCTGTGGTGACCAGCGGCCGATAGCCGAGTGTTTCGAGACGATTGTCCTGACGATAAGCCCACCGATATACCGCTCGGCGTGAAATCGTCGGCCGACCCCATCGCCGGGGTAGAAACGGCAGATCCAGTACTTGGGAGAGTGTGATGAGGCGATAGCCTCTCTGTATATCGTCGATAATCGTCGAGTTGAGCACTATCTCAAGGCTGGCTTTGTCCTCGTCGTAGAGGTGCCTTACTTCCTGATCGCGCGGGTGCAGATTGCGATTTGTGTTGATGCTCGGAAGTCTCCCTTCGGCATCCGTTCGAGTTGAAGAATGTTGAAACTCGTGCGGTATCGTACCACAGAGCGAGTTGGTCCGCAAGGTGTGTTGCCGGATGCCTTTCGTGTCTGCGTCATATCACTTTGCTGGCGACCTTGGAGCCGTGCGTATCTGCCCCTGGATCTCTGACGCCTCAGAATCCTCTTTTTCCGGTCTTCCCATCTGCCATACAATGCCACCGCCTGCGACAAGTCGTTCCGCGCAGCCAAGATACAATCCAAGTAGTTCCTCGTGGATGCTGTGCCTTATCAGATCCACGATAGAGGCAGACCGGATGCCTCCGGTCGTACATGTGGCTCGGTGTTGACGGCTCGGGTCCCGCCCCGACAGGATACGAAGGAGATGAAAGCATGGCGCTCTGGTTGACCCGCTCCGGCCGACATGGCGAACACGAACCCAAATTCCTTGAGGATTGCCGAATCTACCTCACTTGGGGACGATTCAATCACGATCTGAGCAAGGTCAAGGATCGTGCTACCCTGCTTGAGATCCTCGAAGAAACATACCCAAACCAGAAACGACAGCACCATATCCAGAACAGAGGCCAGATCTGGATCTTCAGCCACCGCATGAAACCCGGCGACTGGGTGGTCGTCCCCAGCAAACGAAAGACCGTCCACATCGGCGAGATCACCGGCGACTACACCCATGACCCCAAAGGCGAGAATCCGTACTACCACTACCGAACTGTGAAGTGGCTGGAGACCGACATCCCCCGCACCAACTTCGACCAGGACATCCTCAACTCGCTCGGTGCCTTCACCACGATCTGCCAGATCAAACGGAACGACATCGAGAATCGGGTGCGTGCCATGCAGGGCAACGGGTGGAAGTCGGTCGGGATTGCCCCATTGCCGGGAGGAGGAGGCGGAGGTGGCAATGGACGCGACGATCCCGACCCGGTCGAAGAGGACTTCGACATCGAGCAGATCGCCCGTGACCAGATCGCCCGACTGATCTACAGCAAGTACAGCGGGCATGGTCTGGAAATCCTCGTCGAAGCCATCCTGAAGGCCCAAGGTTTCACCACCCACCACAGCCCCAAGGGGGCCGACGGCGGCATCGACATCCTTGCCTCGCCCGACACGCTCGGCTTCGGCAACCCACGGATCTGTGTGCAGGTCAAGAGCCAGGACTCCCCGCTGGAACGGCCGGTGCTGGATCAACTGGTCGGCACCATGCAGAACGTCGGGGCCGATCAGGGCCTGCTCGTGTGCTGGGGTGGCTTCAAGCCGACGATCAAGCGCGAGATGCCCCGGCTGTTCTTCAAGGTCCGCATGTGGGACCAGAACGACCTGATCGACCAGTTCCTGGCCAACTATGATCGTCTGGATGAAGATCTGCAAGCCGAGATCCCTCTCAAGCGGATCTGGGCGGTTGCTTCGCAAGATGAAGGGGAGCAGGACTAGAAAGGGACCCCTACTTCCGGGAGGGGCCTAACGGCGCGTTGATCCTTCGGCTTCCCCACTCGCCCCTTGAGCCTGATATACTCCCGCAAGTATCCAGCAATTCGTGGCATGCTTCGTGAAGGGGCCGCCTGCAGCCCTCCCAGACTTCCTACCTGCCCAGTGGAGACTCTGCCAGAATGACGACAAATCACGGCGGAAACACGGACTTGGACTACGCCGACACACTCTGGAAGGCCGCCGATGCCCTGCGCGGCCAGGTCGATGCCGCCGAGTACAAGCACGTCGTGCTTGGCCTGCTCTTCCTCAAGTACATCTCCGATTCCTTCGAGGCCCGCCGTGAGGAATTGCGCACCGAACTCGAAAGGGACAAGATCCCCGCCGAGCAGATCGAGCCTCTCCTCGAATCCCGCGACGAGTACACCGCCGAGCGCGTTTTCTGGGTCCCTCCGGAATCGCGCTGGGACAACCTCCAGAACCAGGCCACCCGAGCCGACATCGCCAAACTCATCGACGACGCCATCCTCGCCGTCGAACGCGACAACCCCAAGCTCGATAAGAAACTCCCGCGCGATTACGCCCGTCGCGGCATCGCGCCGGAGAAGATGAAGGGCCTTATCGACCTCATCGCCAACATCGGCTTCAAAGGCGAGCGATCCAAAGCCCGCGACACCCTCGGCCGCGTCTACGAATACTTCCTCGGCAAGTTCGCACAGGCCGAAGGCAAACTCGGCGGCGAGTTCTACACGCCACGTTGCATCGTCCGCGTGCTCGTCGAAATGATCGAACCCTACAACGGCCGCGTCTACGACCCCTGCTGCGGCTCGGGCGGCATGTTCGTCCAGTCCGATCGCTTCGTCGACGCCCACGGCGGCGAGACCACCGACATCTCCATCTTCGGCCAGGAATCCAACCCTACAACATGGCGACTGGCCCACATGAACCTTGCCATCCGCGGCATCGAAGCCAACCTCGGCCAGCAGCACAACGACACCTTTCTCAAAGACCTCCATCCCGATCTCAAGGCCGACTACATCCTCGCCAATCCACCCTTCAATGTTTCCGACTGGTCCGGCCAGCTGTTGGCCGATGATGTCCGCTGGAAGTTCGGCACACCACCCAACGGTAACGCCAACTACGCGTGGATTCAGCACTTCATCCACCACATGGCCCCGGCCAACGGGCACGGCGGCGGCGTGGCCGGCTTCGTCATGGCCAATGGTTCGCTGTCATCTGGTTCCGGCGGCGAAGGCGAGATCAGGCAAAAGATCATCGAAGCCGACCTTGTCGATTGCATCGTCGCTCTCCCTTCGCAACTCTTTTACACAACAGGCATCCCGGTAAGTCTGTGGTTCCTCACCCGAGACAAGACTGGCAGGAACCTCAAAGATGGCGGGAGAGATCGCACCGGCGAAACACTCTTCATCGACGGCCGCAAACTCGGCACGATGCAGACGCGCACGCTCCGCGTGCTGACGGGTGGAGACGACGGGGAATCAATGCTTGCCGATGGCATGGGCGATCCCAACCACGATTCGGACATCGGCCGCATCATCTACGCCTTCCGCCAGTGGCGCGGCGAACCCGCCCCGGACTGGTGGGATGAGAAGGAACACGGCCAGTGGGAGTACAGAGATATTCCGGGCTTCTGCAAGTCCGCTAAGCGTGATGACATTGCCAAGCACGGTCATGTCCTGACACCCGGGCGCTACGTCGGCGCAGAAGAAGTCGAAGATGATGGCGAGCCGTTCGAACATAAGTACCCACGGTTGCTTGCGGAACTGGAAGAGTGCTTCGAGGAGGGGGAGCGGTTGACAGGCGAGATCCGCGACAGCCTGGCCGGAGTCGAGGCGAATGACATCTGATGCTCTTACCAAACTCGGTGACTTCATCGACGTGAAGCACGGCTTCGCCTTCAAAGGCGGACACTTCGTCGACAGCCCGACATGCGACATCGTCGTAACTCCCGGCAACTTCGCAATCGGAGGCGGCTTTCAGGCGGATAAGGCGAAGTATTACGACGGTCCCATACCGGAGGATTACATTCTGCATCCGGGTGACCTCATTGTCACGATGACCGATCTCAGCAAGGCAGGCGACACGTTAGGCTACCCTGCCATCATCCCGGATTCGAATGCGGTACGATATCTGCATAATCAGCGCATCGGCCTTGTCCAGATCAAGGAAGGCGTAGAGGCCGACAGTCGCTTTCTGTTTTATCGTTTATGCGCAGACGATTACAGGCATCACATCTTGGCGACAGCGTCAGGTTCAACGGTGCGGCACACTTCACCGGGCCGAATCTGCGAGTTTGAGACAGAACTCCCGCATCTCGGCGAACAACGTGCGATAGCGGCAGCCCTCGGCTCGCTGGATGACAAGATCGAGCAGAATCGTCGTACGTGTGGGGTGATGGAGCAGTTGGCGCGGGCGATCTTTCAAGCGTGGTTCGTGGACTTCGAGCCGGTGAAAGCCAAGGCCGCAGGCGCGACCGCGTTCCCCTCCATCCCGCAGGATGTCTTCGACACACTGCCGACAGAGTTCCAGGACTCTGAACTCGGCCCCATCCCGCAAGGGTGGGAAGTGAAGGCAATCGCAAAGATTGCTACGTTCCTGAATGGTCTGGCCATGCAGAAACACCCGCCTAGAGGCGACGGTCGCGACATTCCTGTGATCAAGATTGCACAGCTGCGCAAGGGATCGACAGAAGGGGCGAGTTGGGCAAACGGCGATGTGCCCGAAGACTACGTGATCCACGACCGAGACCTGCTGTTCTCTTGGTCTGGCACTCTCGAAGCCACATTCTGGTTCGGTGGAATTGGAGGGTTGAATCAGCATCTTTTTAAGGTGTCATCATCGCGGTTCCCGGGCTGGTTTTGCCTCTTGTGGATTAAACATCACTTACCGTGGTTTCGTGCAATCGCGGCAAGCAAGGCGACCACGATGGGACATATCAAACGGCAACACTTGCAGGAGGCCGAAGTCGTTATTCCTTCATCTGAAATGCTCACTGCGGCAGATACCGTGATCGGCGCGTTGTACGACCTCCACGCCCAAACGATGGTCGAATGCCGCGCCCTTGGGCGCATGCGGGATTACCTGTTACCCAAGCTGATCTCAGGAGCGGTTCGCGTCAACGTGGAAGGGGGCGCGGATGGCATTTAAGCGCGTCAAGGGGGCCCTGACGAGGCTGAGGATATTCAAAAGGAGAGTAGATACCGCATCATTCGCAACTACCGACTCCGGGAACGCAAGCGCGCCCGATACGCCATTTCAGATGCGAGGCTGCCGTGAGTTACTGAACGACTATTCAGATTCCTTACAGATCATGTCGTCGATTCAGGTCGTGGAGCGATCCATACCGAACGATCCCGGCATCGCGTTTACTCATTGCCGTGGACTCTTGGAAACGGTGTGCAAGACGATTCTCACCGATCGTGGTGTGTCGATTGAGCCTGACGCAAACTCAAACCAAGTGATGGCAGCCACACTCAAGGTGATGAAACTCACGCCTGCGGACTTTGATGCGGACGATCGGGTTGAAACCGGCGTCGTCGACCTCATCCGGGGGCTGAACCAGATGACGAACGGTGTCGTGGCGCTTCGAAACAGCCAGGGGCTCGGGCCCCACGGCCGCGATGCTTTGGACGCTATTCTGGATGCGGAGTACGCGATTGTCACAGCACACGCGATTGATGCTGCCGCCAGCCTGCTGTACCGCATTCATCGCAAACAGTCCGAGCGATACCCATTGAAGCGAATTCGTTACGGAGACTACTCCGACTTCGATGCGTTCTTGGATGACAAGTACCCGGACATTGAAATCGAGGAAGCCCCGATTCAGGCTAGTCACGCGCTTTGCCTTCTTGAACCGGAGGCTTATCGCCAAAGCCTCGTTGCCTTCATTGCGTCACCTGACAAGGACGACTCTCTGGAGTTCTCTGAAGGAGAAGTGATCGCGGAGGATGCCGATGGATGAAACGACCGCTGAATTTGCCACCGCCTCTTGGTTCGAAGCGATGCGAATTCCCATTGTGCACGGGCCGGATCTCACCAATGAGGTTGAGAGCATTGCGCCCGTGGCGCTCCGTTCTGTGCTACGTCGCGCCATTCAATCACTGAATCGTGATCTTCCAGACGAGTCGATCGATAGCGTGCTGTCTTTGATAGGTCGTCCTCCGCATCCTTCGCTCATCCAGAACAATCGCTGGCTGCATTCATTGATGCTCGACGGCGTCGAGGTGGAGTACAAGGACAAGACATCCGGCGAGACGCGCGGCGGTCGGGCGCGTCTCATCGATTTTGACGACGCGAGCAACAACGACCTCCTCGTCGTTCGCCAACTCACGATCACGGGACCGTCAGGCAAGCACATCCGCCCCGACCTGACGGTGTTTCTCAACGGCCTGGCCATCGCGGTCATCGAACTAAAAGACCCGGCGAGCGAAAGCGCTGACTGGATGACCGCGTACCGCCAGTTGCAACGGTACAAGGGGACGGCTCCCGATTTCTTCGCCGCCAATGTGCTGATGGTCACCTCTGATGGCCTGCTGACGCGCGTCGGCTCGGTCACCGGCGGACCGGACCGCTTCATGCCGTGGCGACCGCCGGAAGGCGGCGAGCCGACGCTGGAGTCGTTGATCAAGGGGTTGTTCGATCCTGCAACATTGCTCGACTACATCCGCTCATGCGTCGTCTTCGAAGAGAGCGAACGCGGCGAGGTCCTCAAGAAGATCGCCGGGTATCACCAGTTCCGCGCTGTCCGCTGTGCGCGGTCGAGTGTGATCGAACACCTCAAGCCCGAGGGCGACGGGCGCGGCGGTGTCATCTGGCATACACAGGGCTCGGGCAAGTCGCTGACGATGCTCATGCTGGCCGGCACGCTCATCCACGATCCGGCGATGAAGAACCCGACAATCGTCATGGTCACCGACCGGAACGATCTCGATAACCAGCTGTTCGACACATTTGCGACCGGTCGCAAGTTGCTGCGTCAAGATCCGGTGCAAGCTGAGAGTCGGGATCATCTTCGCCAACTGCTCGATCGAGCATCCGGTGGCGTCATATTCACGACGATCTTCAAGTTCATCGAAGCGCACGGCGAAATCTCTCAGCGTTCGAACATCGTCGTCATGGCGGATGAAGCGCACCGCAGCCAGTACGGCTTCGTCGATGGCGGGGCGCGGTGGATGCGCGAGGCGCTTCCCAATGCGACGTTCGTCGGCTTCACCGGGACGCCGCTTTCCCGCGATGACAAGAACACGCGGCATGTGTTCGGCGACTACGCGGATGTGTACGACATCCGCCAGGCGGTCGAGGACGGCGCTACCCGGCCGCTCTACTACGAAGCCCGCATCGTGAAACTCACCGTTGATGATGCCGGGGCAAAGGCAGCCGAGCAAGCGCTCGAACAGGTGGCCGCGGCCGATGAGTCCGGCGAAGACATCACCGACCGGATCAAGATCCCGCTTGAACAACTCGTCGGTGCCCAGGAACGCATTGAACGGCTGGCTGCGTTCATCGTCGAGCACTGGGAGAGCCGGCGCGCTGCGATGGAAGGCAAGGCGATGATCGTGACCATGAGCCGCGAGATTTGTTGCGATCTCTACAAAGAGATGAAGAAGCTCCGGCCCGATTGGCATTCAAGTGATGACGACGCAGGCGCAATGAAGGTGGTCATGACGGAAGGACTGCCTCCCCAGCGTAAGAACGAGAGCGATGAGGCTTACGAGAAACGAGTTGCTCCGCTGCGTGAACCCTTCGAGCAGCACGGAAGAACGTCGGCTCGTCGCAAACGTCTCGCGACGCGATTCAAGAACCCCGAAGACGATTTTCGCGTTGCCATCGTGTGTGACATGTGGCTGACGGGTTTCGATGTGCCGTGCGCGCACACGATGTATCTCGACAAGCCGCTTTCAGGGCACAATCTCATGCAGGCGATCGCGCGCGTCAACCGCGTGTACGGCGAAAAGCCCGGTGGCTTGATCGTGGACATGCTGGGGCTTGCCGATCAACTGGCCGATGCGCTCGCGACCTACACGCAGGCAGGCGGAACCGGGGAGGCGGTCAAGAAGGTGCAGGATGAAGCGGTGCCGGCGATGCAGGCCGCGTTCGAGAAGTTGCAGGCGTTCTTCCATCTGTATGACTACAGAACGGCGCTCGATGCCGATCCGCAGGATGCCTTATCGATCTACCTCGGCGCAATCGATCACGTGCTCGGACAGGATGACGGCTGGAAGCGGCTGCGAAAACTCGTCAAGGAACTGTCCGCTGCTTTTGCGTTGGCGGTGCCCCGGCCCGAAGCGGAAGCGATCGCCCCCCACCTTGCGTTCTTCCAGCGTGTGCGTGCAATGATCCAGAAGCGGCTGGTCGATGAGTCCGGTCCCACCGGTGGAGGACGGCAGCGCGACATCAACGCGGCGGTGCGGCAGGTGATTGGCGGCGCGGTCGATGCGGATGAAGTGATCGACCTCTTTGCGGTCGCCGGGCTCGACGAAGCCCGTCTCGACATCCTGAGCGATGAGTTTCTGAATCGTGTCGGTGCGCTCGAGCAGAAGAATCTCGCCCTGGAGACCCTGCGGAAGCTGCTCAACGATCAGATTCGCATTACCGAGCGAACGAACATCGTCCAGAGCCGCAAGTTCCGCGAGGCGCTCGAAGATGCGATGCTCAAGTACACGAACAAGGCGTTCACGACCGCAGAAATGATCACGTGGCTGATTGACCTGGCGAAACACTTGCGCGATGCGCAGAAACACGGCGAGGAACTAGGACTCTCGCAGGAGGAGACCGCCTTTTACGATGCACTCACAGAGAATGGATCAGCGCGCGAGGTCATGAAGTCCGACACGCTTCGCCTCATGGCCCGCGAATTGGCGGAGATGGTCAAGCGAATGCCCAAGCTCGACTGGACACAGCGTGAATCCGTCCGAGCCGGGCTCCGTCGGAACGTCCGAAGACTGCTCGCGAAACACGGCTATCCGCCTGATCTGTCAGAGGATGCGACACAACTGGTATTGAAGCAGGCCGAGGGATCGACGGAGTCTGCACTTGCCTGAGGTGCTGGAGCAGTGTCGATCGAAGCAGCTATCCACCGAAGTGAGTTGTGTTGCCCTCAACATAAGGGAAGCATGCACCGCGACAAACTGAACCGGGCACCACTGGCGAATGAGGATGGATGTGCTGAGGTCCAACCGACAATGTAGAAACGTCATTCAGACCCTATTTGCTGCCTGTCCTCTTTTGTAACTCATCAAACCCGCCTGCCGAATAGCCAATCGGGACAAAAACTCATGCCCCGGAAAGTCCCCGGGACCACTGGCATGCCAGGTCATGCTCAGTGCCCCACACGCTTAAGCCAGGTCTGCAGTGCTGCGACAGTGATCGCCGTGCGTGTGTTTGGGTCTTTCTGCTCAGCTCTGCGCTCTGCACAGGCGAGGCGCAGACGTCGATCAAGGTCGCGCGGGAGTTCGACTTGGAGTAGAACCAGATTCTTCGGATCTCTCGTTTTTTTCCTCGGCATGGAAGGTCCTCCACCGAGAGTGTATCGGTGATTGTACCTTTTTCAATAAAACCATAGATTTTCGTCTTGCACCGCGAGTGAGGCTCCAGTAGGATAATCCAGATGCTTGATCCCGGCCCCGTCGGAACGGGTGGTCTGACTTCGACGGCGGGACACAAAAACAGAAAGCCCCCGGCCTGCTTGGACGGCTACAACCGGGGGCCGATTCAATGGAGAATCGCAATGAGTCTACCACAAATTGCAGCGGTTTCCTCCCTTCTTCAAAAGGTTGACGCAGAGACAAACCCGGGTGTTGGTGATGAGGCAGTAGCCGAAGCCGGACTGGAGCCTTCGGAGCCGGCTCCACCATCCCAGGCCCTTCCTCCATCAGCAGAAGCGTCAACCACCAGCCTCTCTGCGTAATTCCGTCGTCACGTAAAGCCTGACCTAGTCAGGCGGACGTCCATGCTCGGTGCACTGCTTGCTGAGCGTGTGGTCGTCTGCACGGATAACGGGGATTATGCGACCACAGATTCGCCATTTAACGGGAGTCGAAGCCATGATCGATCAACTCATCACCATTGACTGCGATGCACTGCCATCGCTTCACGATCAGTCACCCATTGTCCAAATTCTGTCCTACATCCGTTCGGCTCGGGCAGAGCGGACTCGTGTTGCTCGGGCCCGTGACCTGCAAGATTTGCTGAATCGCATGAGCTACCCGGGACTGGAGACGCTGTTCGATATGACGCCTGAGGATGCGATGGCCTATCGAGATCGGATGATTGAGGACGGCTGCTCAGCAGCGACCGTTGGGCGTCGCATGTCCACGGTCCGCTCATTCTTCAAATACCTGACTGCCAGAGGATGGCGCGAACCGGGCCCTAATCCTGCCGATACCGCGGTCGTGCCAGTCCCACGAGTCTCGAAGGAATCGCAGACTGAGATCCTGTCCGTGGACGAGGTCCGACGTCTGCTGGCAACCTGCGACCTCTCGACCATACGAGGGCTGCGAGACCGTGCCATCCTGCTGCTCGCACTTCACCATGGTCTCCGCAAAGACGAACTGCTGAACCTGACACATGCCCGCCCCAGTGATTGGTCATCCCGTCCCGCCGGCGGCTTCTTTGGCGAGGAACGCGGGCATGTGACCCTCACCATCCGCGGCAAGGCCCAGCGTGACCGGATTCATGGCGTCGTGCCGTCCGTGACTGACTCGGTGCGTACATACCTTGACTGGTCCAGCCGTGATGAGACCGACACCGGGCCCCTGTTGCTCAAAGTCAGTCGATCCGGCGACAGCCTGCCCGATATCCCGATGAAACCCGGCGACATTGACTACCTGGTCCGGCGTAGGGTGCGGGACGCTGGGATCAAGCGCCGCATTTCACCCCACTCGCTCAGGCACTCTGCGGCAACCCGATTGCTTGAGTGCGGAGTCGAACTGACCGCCGTGCAATCCTTCCTCGGTCACGCCAACGTCACGACAACCATGACCTACTTGCATCGGCTGCAGTCGATCGACGAGAACCCGTCGTACCGGTTGGCGTGGTAATCGCACCGAATGAGCTAATCGAGTAGGTGCCATATAGCTGCAAGAGGGGCGGTATCTTTTCCGACCACTTGGCAGTCCAATTGCATTCACACAGACAAGCTCACTGCACCAGCCTGCCCGAGCGCGTTGTACAGCGTCATCAACTCGGTACGTCTTTGTGTCTCCACACCTCGACCGGAGTCTCTCTGACGGGCGAATGTGAAGACTACACGATCGATCGCACGGGAGAACGCCACGAAGAAGGCGCGACGCTCCTCCTCTTCCTGGCGCGCATAAGCCCACCAACTTGAACTCTCCAGCCCTATGAAGATTACTGTGTGATATTCCAGCCCCTTGCTCTTGTGTATCGTCATTGCCTTGACGGTCCGCGCTCCCTGGAATCGTGCCACCGCCTCCGCCCAATCTGCGGAAGCTCCCCGATCTCGTGCGAGCAGGGCGCTTGTTTTCTTGACTACCTCGTCGAGCCACCCGCTACGCGAATACGCGGGGACTGCTTCCTGTAGAGCACGCTGATCGATCGCGGCGAGCAGGGCGACGCACGCTGAATATACCTCGGTCTCTTCGCAGGGATCATCACAGAACTGTCGCTTTGCCTCAGCGATGACTCCTGCGGCGATTCGCTCAGCGCGACCGTCATCGTCAGACAATCCATGAATGCCACGAACGTGGGCTGTCAGCTCGCACCACGCATCGGGATCCCGGCCACTTAGCGCGGCCCGGATGCTCGTCACCAAGATCCGCACTGCGATCTCGTCCGCCAAGTCCTGATACACCGTCTCATCACGCGCGAGTATCCCACGGCTGTTGAGCTCCTCCAACGTCGGTGCAGACATGATCGCAACCCGTTGACGGCACACAATGCAGAAGTCGTCCGGAGACATACCAGCCTCGATTCCAGTTTCGACTTGATCGGCGATCCACTTCGCCTCTGCTTCGGCGTCGTCGCAGTCGAGCACCTGACATACACCATCCTCCGCGTGCTCACCAGCCGGCTCGCACTCGGTCGGATCTTCCTCCAGTAGCCGCGCTAACTCGTTCTGCATGCGAACGAGCTCCGGCGCTGAGCGGTAGTTCCGGAGCAACTCCTTGGTGTCAGCCCGAAACTCCGTCACGAAGTTCTCCGACACTCGGGGGTGAGCGCCGGCCCACAGCATGATCCGCTGCTTCGTATCGCCCACGGCCGTGATGCGTGCATCCGACTCGAGGAACGCGACACGAAGTATGTCGTAGTGCCACGGCATCGTGTCCTGAAACTCATCGATGAACACGAACGGATACGCGGAGCGCAGCGCGCTTGTGATACCCGGATTCGCCCGGAGAACAAGCTCGCTCAGTCTTGAGATCATCGCGAAAGTCAGTGCCCCGGACTCTGACGCTGAACCTCTGATCACCTCCCGCCAGTACTCGCTCGCCGCCCACTGTCTGAGCGTTGTACTTTCCTCCTCCGGCCAGGACAGCGAACAGCCGGCAAGGTCTGCCTGATAGAACGCGTTTCGTGGTATTCCCTCCAGATCTGCACGACCCCCGAGCTCCTCCGGAGGGTCCAATCCTCGA
Source organism: Planctomycetota bacterium (assembly GCA_013112555.1). Taxonomy (GTDB): domain Bacteria; phylum Planctomycetota; class Phycisphaerae; order Phycisphaerales; family UBA5793; genus PNC21. The sequence continues at coordinate 822,715 of JABFGK010000001.1, forward strand.
AGGAACTCTGCTAGTTCCGCGTCTCGCGGTGCCGCCATCCGCGGTACGAATCGCTCCACTGGACGATACTCAGGAGGTAGACCCATCCGAAACCGTTCGACAAGTCCCTTAGCGAACGCGTCGAGTGTCATCGAGTGGAATCGGCGTGCGTCGTTGCCGCTACGCTTGGCGACGCGCTTCGCCAGATTCGCCGCGGCATCGACCTTGAAACTCACCGCGAGGATCTTCCGGGGCGCAGGACAAAGCCCAGTCTGCAGTAGGTAGCAACCGCGTTGGGCAAGCAACTCCGTCTTGCCCGCTCCTGGACCCGCGGTCACGAGCAGGCTTCGATCCGAGCGTACCGCCTCTTCAGCCGCGGGCTCAAGCTCGTCTACATCGACTGGCCGCCACTGATCTGGATGAACTCTCATGTGGCTTCATCCGAAGACGCTGGTGCCCCATGATCGAGCTTCTGCTTGCACGAGTCGATGAGGGCCTTGAGCGGTTTGGGGCATCTCTTGAGGAGCGTGTCGCTTTCGATTGTAGAGAGCACGGCCATATGCGCGCCGGGTTTACTGCCATGGATGAACAACGCCCTGTACCACGCGAAGTATCTCAGGTTTCCCTTGTAGTATTCGGGAGTGCCCTCCTCGCCCAGCACGGCCAGAGCAGCCCGCTTCCGGTACTCCGTCTTCTCTTGGGGGTCCTTCGGAACCCGAGGTTGAGATAGCGATACGGCCTTGTACTCATCCGGGAACGCCCACAGCATCACCTGGTCGATGTCGAGCGGCGCGGTGAAGAACACGTTGTAGTGCATCAAGTCATCCACCCACGCATCCAACTCCTCATCAGTATCGTCGCGCTTGCTCAACTTCGCGAACTCGTCCTCCTCCAAGACAGCCTCATTGCCGTGGCCGTCTGTGACGGCGAGCAGAGCCTTACGGCTTACGCCTAGCGCAATGAGTTGCTCGATCACATACTTGACACGAGCCCATCCGCCTCCTGTTCGACATCGGTCAAGGTCGAGCAGGGTGATGTACTCGACGCCGAGATCATCGAGCAGGCGCCAGAAATGATTGACATGTCGGCCTCCCAGCGGAACCACGGACACCTGCTCTGAGTCGAGTTCAATCCCGCTCGCCGCGAGGAGCCGCGGAATGACGATCTCCTCGGATGCGCCCTCACCAAGAATCACCAGTCGTGAAAAGTACAACTCCGGATGCGCCCGCACTGCTTGGCGAACGTATTTGCCAGCCTCTTCTGTGTCGTCTGGCAGCGTGAGCGAGTGGACCGCTACATCGTTCACCTGCTCACCTCCGCAGAAGTAGCGGATTGCGGCGGGATCCACGCGCCGAACAACCGATGGCGAGTGACTTGTCAGTATTGCCTGAGAGAACTCGGAGCTGCTAATGGCCTTGAGCTGCTTGACCACCCTGCCGAGATGGTGTGGCGAGATGTGATTCTCCGGCTCCTCGACCAAGAGCAACGTCAGAACCGGCAATGCAACGGCGTCGCCATCGAATCCCTTCGCTTCCCCCGATCGGATACCGTTCTCCACATCCATGAGCGCGGTCGTGAACGCCAGGCTAAACAGAGACTTGAACCCATCGCTGAGCACGTCGACGCCAGACTCTTCACCATCCTTCCCATCTGACAAGCTCGGCCGGAGGCCAGCTACGAGATCCCGCAGCTCACCAACCGGTCCTGCGAGACTCGCCTTTGCGTAACGTCCCCCGCGATACAGCTCCGGCCAGCGCCCCTCAATCGCTCCCCGGATGACGGCGAGTGCTTGCTCCGATCCGAGTTGTGTTTCCATTTCATCCGACTGGTCAATCAGCATCGTGCTCAAGTCGTCTGACCATACCGCTGCTCGGATTAGACGCCCCAGACCTGTCCCCGCTATTGCCCGCACCTCTGACGCGGGATCCCGAGTCGCCGATACGTAGACTGCCCGAATGAGCGCGCGGTCCGCGCCCGACATCTTCTTCCGCGCCTCCTCGATCTCGGCTGCGTCCGTCGCTGCGGTTGTGATCCAGGACAGCTGCTGCTCAACCTCTCCCTCCAGCGTCCCGTCGTCCTGCCACGTCGAAAACAGCTCGATGCGCAGGAAGCGCGCGCCGCCGGGCTCCTCCACCACCATGTGGTCAAAGCCCGCTGCCTCGGCGGCGTCCGTCACGTCGGCACCATCCTCGGTCTCGATCTGGAATCTCGCCTCAAGACGCAGCTCTCTCTCACGGCTGTCCGAGAGCAATTCCCCATCCTTCAGAAAGAAGTCTTCCGGTCTCACCCGCCGTTCGCCTGCCTCCACGCCGAACATCCGCCGCAGCGCGGTCAGCGCGGCTGTCTTTCCCGCCCCGTTCGGCCCTATGAAGCACGACAATGCCTCAAGAGTGATCACGATTCCTTCAGGCCCGAAGCATCGGAATCCGCTCGCCTCAAGTTGATCGAGTATCAATGGCATTGTGTCGACTCCATGGCCACACAGGCCCTTATTGCCTCTGCCGGCTGCTCTGTGATGTGGTACCAGAAATGTCGTACTCTACACGATTCCTGGGAAGTGAAGTACAGCCCGTTCGCTACAAACCAAATGCCATTACGTGCACAGCAACAGTCTCCGCGAGATAGCCTGCCCTTCGAAGAGTCGTGGATTGATGGTTACAATTGCAACTTGATGACATTCAGCCGCACTCCGCTGAGCTAGAAGCGATGGACCTTGGGGACCTCGCCGGGCCGGACCGGATGCAGGTTCAAAACTTCGGTCTGCGGGGAACGACTTGTCGCAGGTTACAGCATTATAGGGTATTCAGCTGGGAGGCATAGCAGAGCTCCCAATACACCGCTGGGGCATGCAGCCGTGGATGCGCAGCCGGAGGGAAGCCAGTGCTGTCTACGCCAAGCGCTCGGGCTGACTCCTCTCCAGAGCATCTGCTGAGCAAGCCGGGCCGTGGCTCTTTCCTCTCAAGCCCTGCACGCAGCTCGCTTCGGTGAGGAGGATCTTCGCTTTCGTCGTGGGTGGACGTTTGTGCATGCCATGCCTGAGTACTGCCAGTACCGATAAGATGTCGCTTCACAGGGGCATCATCTGCGCGACCCATGGTCTAATGGCGGCCGAGTCCACCGGCTAGATCCCGCGCCTCCTCAGTGTGGGACCATGTGGGCTCTCTGCCACGAGAATCAAGCCCAGAGACTGCCTGACCGGCGAATCGTGCACGCGCATGTAGCTTTGTCGGCGCATTCTTCAGCTATCAATGTGAAAGCGGACCCCCTTTTGGCCTGAACATGCGCGCGAAGTGCGCAAGATTGGTCATCAGAAGCTCCACTGGTGTCGTTCTGAAGTCAACATGCAAGGGTCGCGGCGACTCAGGCTAGACAATCTGCCGCCCGTGGCTCTACACGCTTCAACATGGTGCTACACAGGAACGAGGATCATCCGCTGTTCAGGACCATTGATCAGACTGACTTCCTCAAAAAAGTAACAATCTGTCACGCTGCCATGCAAGTGTCATGACACTTGATACCCAGGGTGATTAGGGGGTTATTCGGGTTATCTGGTGGAAGGGAGTAGTGCGCGTTTCGAGCTGCAAATGAAGGGTTTACAGCATAGATCGCCGATTTCGGATGATTGCTGATCTCGTATTTCGAGACCGGCCCATTCAACCGCTCTGGCACCTCTCCTGTGGCGGCTGGTCTGCCAATGCGAAAAAGCGTCCGCGGCAGGATTCGAACCTGCAACCTCCGGCTCCGGAGGCCGGCGCACTATCCAATTGTGCTACGCGGACTTCAGCGTGCCTTGCTGAACCCGTGAACATAGCATCCGCGGCCATGTTTGACAAGCCGCAGCCATTGCATCCTGACACTCCCCGACCCTCGCCGGCCATCGATCGACGCTGGGTGCTGCTGTATACCGCTGTGGCCAGCCTGACCGGGGGCATGGTGGGTCATGGGGCCTTTTTCCTGGCGGACCATCTGTATGACTTCACCGCGGTCCAGAACCTCTGGTTCGGCCTGGCGCTGTATATCCCATACATCCCGGGAGCAGCACTGGCAGGCCGCCTGACGCGATCCCACACACTCGGGGCGGCTGCGACACTGCGGATTGTCACGGTGCTGATGGGGCTGTGTGCCCTCTGGCTTGTCTTTTTCCACGATCGGTACAGCCTGTGGCTGGCGATCCCGGTGTACAACATGCTGGCCGGTGCCCAGTGGCCGATTGTTGAAAGTTACGTCTCGGCCGGCTCACAGGGCCCGGAGATGCGCAAGGCGATCGGCCGGTTCAACCTCACCTGGGCGATGACACTGTGCCCGTCGCTGTGGATCGTCGGCTGGCTGATTGATCAGCCGGCCATCGTGTTCAGCCTGTTGACCGCATCACATCTGACCTGTGCGTTCCTGACGCTGCGATGGCCGGCCAATCCGCCGGAGCACGATGCCGAATCACAGAAACTGCATACCGGGCCGGAGTACGGGCAGTTGTTGATCAGCGCCCGGATTCTGCTGCCGGTGTCCTATGTGGTGATGTATGCGTTCACGCCGCTGCTTCCGAGCATCTGGCAGAAACTGGGTCAGGCCAACAGCATCGGCGCGATTCTCAGCAGTACCTGGATGTTTGCCCGTCTGGCTGCGTTCGCCACGATGTACGTTTCACGCGGCTGGCACGGGCGGTGGGGGGCGCTGTTGCTCGGATCACTGCTGTATATCGGCGGGTTTGCGTTGCTGTTGCTGGCCCCGACGGTATGGGTCGCGTTGCTCGGGTTGGTCGTGTTCGGCGCGGGGCAGGGGATGGTGTATTACTGTGCGCTGTACTACGGGATGGCGGTCGGGCATGCGAAGGTGGATTCGGGGGGCACGCACGAAACCGTGATCGGCATCGGCTATGCGAGCGGGCCGGCACTGGGACTGGTCGGTACGGTCCTGCTTGGGGGCGGTGGGGCCGTGGTGACTCTGATCTGCTGTGTGGCTGCGGCCGGGGGCGTGGCTGCCTGTCAGCCGTATCTCAAAGCACGCCGGTTGCGCTGATCTGTGAGCGCAGCGACATCATCTATGCAGGTCGCCTGCCATCGGAAGCGGCGTGTGTTGATTGCGAGTCTCGTTTTCGCTGCGCTATTGCACGCTCGCCTTGAGTACGTGTGACGAGTTCCCGGATTCGGCAGCCTGCAGCCAGACGCTGATCAACGGAGCATTAGCGGGCACGTTGACACTGACCTGTGCATTCCCGTTGGCATCGGCTAAGGTGCTGCCGGCCTGGATCGGCGATCCGATTGCCATAAGCACGCCGAGATCGTCGACCCGAGTCGGGCCGGTGTTGCCGGTTCGAGAATAGAAGAAGTACACGGAGGTCATTGGTGTCGCGCCGCCGACATAGAGTCCGGCTGAAGTGCCGCGGATCAATGGATCGGCTTCGATGACCATGGGCTTCTTGACGGCTGCCTGGGCGTTGACAATGCCGTAGCCGTACTTGTTGTCCCGGCCGAGCGAGCCGCGGTCGATGGCGGTTTCGGCGAGGCGCCGTCGGACGTCGTCATTGATCTTGCCATCCTCGTTTTCGTCGATGACGCCGGAGGCAAAGGCAAGTGCCGCCACACCGGCTGCATGCGGGGAGGCCATGGAGGTGCCGCTGAACTCGATGTACCCGCCGCCTCGTTTGCAGGATGGGACATCGACACCCGGGGCTGCCAGTTCCATTTGCGGGCCGGTGTCGACAAAGAGCGGGACGCCGTTGTTCTTGTTGATGGCACCGACGGCAATGACGGATTCATAACGTGCCGGCCAGGAGACGCCGAACAGCCCGTAGAAGTTACCGGAAGCCGCGACATGAAGGATGCCGGCGTCATAGGCAGCGTCGTAGGCGTTCTGGACGGCCGATCCCGGGTTGGTGAAACTGCCGAGGCTCTGGTTGGTGACATTCATACCGTTGTCGATGCTCCATTGCAGGGCAGCGATGACGGTGCTGAAGTTGCCGCTGCCGTTCTGATTGAGCACTTTGAGGGCATACAACTCGGCGTCGGGCGCGACGCCGACGACGCCGACCGAATCCCAGGCCGCAGCGATGGTGCCGGAGACGTGAGTCCCGTGGTCATGATCGTCCATCGGGTCGGGGTCGTTATTCTGGAAGTCCCAGCCACCCATGACCTTGCCGGCCAGCTCGGGATGGTTGTAGTCGATGCCGGTATCGAGCACCGCGACCTTGACGCCGCTGCCGGTGTAGCCGAAGTCGTGGGCGTACCCGCCGCCGATGTGCTTGACGCCCCAGGTGTTATCAAGTTCCTGGTCATACGCCTGGAACTCGCCGTCCCATTCGATCAGCTCGACGCCTGGCAACAGGGTGACGGCATTGAGCGCTGCGGGGTCGATCTCGGCTGCGATGACCGGGACGATGGTGAACACATGGCTGACGGTGGCACCGATTGCCAGGACGCGGTCGCGATCGATCGCATCGGGTTGGCGATCGTATGAGATGAGCACCTTGACGGCGTCGCCTTGCGCAGCAGCATATGCAGCAGTGTTGGCGAGTTGCGGCTGAATGACATCCTGCCTGCCGGTGGATGCGAAGGTGGTATTCAGGCCGGCACAGGTCAGTGCTGCACAGGCAGCAACCGTTGCCAGAGATTTCTTAACGGGATGCGTATTCACTTTTCGTCCTCCTCAGATGGCCGAATGGCGTTGTTTCAGATGCGGTCGAGTTGACCCATGCTGATAATAGCCGGCATGATTGAAAAAGGTGGCGATGCTCGGCAAAAGCACCGCCACCGGGGAGTCTGTTCCGGTATCGAAGCGATACCGCGCGGCCGGATCAGGTCAGTTATTGATCTGGGTCGCGACTACATTCGACGTGCGCTGGTAGTGTGCAGCCTGGGCCCACACGAGGATCAGCGGTGCATTGGCCGGGACGGTTGCCATGTAGGCAGCGTTGCCGGAACCATCGGACTCGTCGCTGCCAGCCAGTTTGGGCAGCATCAGATCGAGCGTCACGTCGAGCACCGGGACGTAGGTATTGCCCATGCCTGCCAGACTGTAGGTGAAGTAGACCATGGTGCTGGGTGCAGCGCCGGAGACGCGCATCTCAGCCTGCTGACCACGGAACAGGGGATCGATTTCGAGGGTCATGCCGACGTCAGGCGCGACTTCCCATGCAAACGCCAGAGCCGCCGGCCAGATCTCTTCGGCATTGGGCAGGATCTGGTTGGCAGGCAGCAGGAAGCCGTATTGCCCGGTATCACGCAGCTCGATCGTGTAGCCGAGGGCTCCCGCTTCGCCGTAGGTCCAGTCCGGCATGACTCCGGAGGCAGGGTAGATTGACCAGTAGGTCTGCCCCTGGTCGTATCGCTTGTTGTGCACGCCACGGATCAGGCTCTGCAGTTCCCTGCCGATGCGGTCGAATGTCGAGGCATCCGGCGGGGCGCTTCCGGTGTAGCCCCAGGGCCAGAGGATGAGCTGTGAGTAACTATGGAAGTCGACGTGGGCTGCGATGTGGGGATTCGCCAGGATGAAGTCGCGCATCACCTGCGTCTCGGGCTCAGAGAACGCGCTCGGGCCGCGATAGATTTCGCTGTCACGGTTCCCGCTTGAGCCTTCTCCGCCCCAGCCGACGCTCCAGTTGCGGTTCAGGTCGACGCCGTAACTCCCGCCGCCGTTGTTGCGACGGTTCTTTCGCCACATGCGGTTGCGCGTCCATGAGTAGACATAGCCGTCGGGGTTGACCGTCGGCACAATGAAAAACTCGCAGCGGCTCAGCAGGTCCTGGACCTCCTGGTTCGTGGCGTACTCGCGCAACAGGCGGTCGGCGATGTACATCGTGACCATGGGTGTAATCCACTCACGAGCGTGCTGGTTGCTGTTATAGAGGACTCCGGCCTTGTCCCCGCCGCCGGGTGCAGTGATCTTGAGGCCGAAGATCTCGCGGCCTTCGAGCGACTGGCCGATGGAAAAACGGCTGGCCAGATCCGGGTAGTCAGCGACCAGCGTGTTGACCTGCTGGCTGATCTGGTCGTAACTCTTGAAGTCCGTGAACCACTCGTCGCCGGCAATGATGCCGCCCTGATTCGACTCGCGCAGGTGGGCCTGCTCGGCGTCGATGAGGTCCTGAAGATTGCTGATGAGCACTTCGTAATCGAGAGAGGTCGTCTTGAGTGTTTCGAAGGCCTCGGGGCTGAGGCGGAAGTCCACCGGGCCGCCGATGCCGTAGTTCTCGGACCACATGTCCGAAGTCAGGCCGGCCATGAGTTTCAAGTCGTTGGCGGACTCAATCCGGACGCGCACGACGCGGTGTTGGTCAAACCGTGCTTGTGCGGTCCCGTCCTGTGCCAATGCGATGGCGGAGGTCATCAGCGCTGCCGTGCCGATACACATCGCGCCGAATACATTGAGAATGCGTCTGTTCATGGCCACTCCTTTGTATGCCTTTGGGATCTATCTGTGAGCCGTACCCGCCGGCGGCTCATCCGGGATCGCATCACAGGGGCCGTGACCTGCACTCCGCTCTGTCGGGAGTCGAGGTCGAAGCAGGAATCCGGATACGATGTCTCTTGTCACACACCCGACTGCGTGGCTTGAACTCCGTGCCTGCACCATACGCGCCGGCTCGACGGAGTCGTTACCAGGTCAACCGCCAAACCCGACCCTTTGTTCCCGTATTATGGATGGGTCGAGGATGATCGATTACTCATACAGCCTAGCCTGAGTGACAGACAATAGGAATCCGAAATTGGACTCAGAACGTCACAATAGCAAATCTGAGAAAGGCACATCGCCGTTCATCACACACGAGGCCTCCGGAAGTGCGACCTGGAGGCAGTGGGGGGCGAATCTGGATGCCAACTCGATCGACCAGATGGTCAACGCCTGTTCACTCCCGGTGTCGGTCCAGGGGGCGCTGATGCCGGATGCGCACTTGGGCTATGGCCTGCCGATCGGGGGCGTGCTGGCGACCGATAATGCAGTCATCCCGTATGCGGTCGGCGTCGACATTGCCTGCCGGGTCAAGATGAGCGTCTACGACATGCCGCCAAGTGCCATCGTGGGGCAGAGCAAGCGGTTGATCAATGCCATTGAGCGGGAGACCCGGTTCGGGATCGGCGCGAGTTTCAGGAAGCGGCACGACCATGAGGTGATGGAGGCAGATTGGTCATTCAGCCCGGTGACTTCCCGGTTCAAGGATAAGGCTCATGCGCAGCTGGGCTCAAGCGGGTCGGGCAACCACTTTGTCGAGTTCGGTGTGCTGACGCTGGATCATGATGACCTGGACTTGAAAGCTGGGACCTACCTGGCACTGCTCAGTCACAGTGGGAGTCGTGGCACCGGGGCCCAGGTGTGTCAGCACTACTCGCGTCTGGCACGCGAACTGCACCCGGAGTTACCGAAGCAACTGCACCACCTGGCCTGGCTCGATCTCGATCACGATGCCGGCCGTGAGTACTGGGACGCCATGCAGTTGATGGGCCGGTATGCCGAGGCGAACCATGCGATAATTCATCGGCAGGTGGCACGGCACATCGGCGCGAAGGTGATCTGCGATATCGAGAATCATCACAATTTCGCATGGAAGGAAACGCATGAAGGGCTCGATGTGATCGTGCATCGCAAGGGGGCCACGCCGGCCGGGGCGGGCACAATCGGGATCATCCCCGGTTCGATGGCGACGTCGTGCTACGTGGTGCGCGGGCTCGGGTCGCCGGAGTCGATGGATTCGGCAGCGCACGGGGCGGGCCGCGTGATGTCGCGCAGGCAGGCAAAGCGGACGTACCGTTGGGCGCACGTCAGGCCGATGTTGAAGGAGCGGAACGTGACGTTGTTGAGCGCCGGGCTTGATGAGGTGCCGAATGTGTACAAGGACATCGATTCAGTGATGGCCAACCAGTCTGATCTGGTGGAGCCGATTGCAACGTTTCAGCCGCGGATTGTGAAGATGGCGCCGGAGGGTGAGAAGGCGGAGGATTGAGCGTCAGGATGCTGTCAGTCGATGCTCCCCTGTGCGGCAGCGATGCGTTCCCACGTCACTTCGGACAGGTCATAGTCTGACAAATTAATAGACGTCCCGCACTCGGGGCACGTGATCTTCCCGCTGCGCGGCGGCAGGCCGATCAGTAACTGCCGGCAATGCGGGCAACTGGCTGTCTCCAGACTGCTCTTGATGTATTCTCGAATCAGCGACAGGCCGAGACGATCCATCAACCGCACCGCCAGAATCACGACCCCAAGTATGTAGAGCAGGGCAGCGAGGTAGGCGCCGGATTCGAGACTATGCTCGAGCGTTGGTGAGGGATTCAGCAGTTTCAGAAGAGCGAGGAAGGCTACGATCAAGATTCCCAGGACGATCCCCGCTGCAATGCCGAAAAGCATGGTAGCACCAACGAGCTGAATCACAGCGCCGGGCCGCGCGAGCGCTCGCGATCGAATCCGTCGAAACTCGGCGCTGGAGAAGTGGCTGAGTTCGGAGTAGCGCCGTGCTGTGCGACTAGGTTGGACTGACATCCGGTCCTTTCACGCGTCAAGCGTCGCCTGCATCGTGCCTGGGGGCCGCAATTCTAGCCCACTCATCTTCGGTGATACCGAGACCTTCAAGTGCGATCGCGGTACCGCACTCAGGACATGTGATGCAGCCCTCCACCGGTGACTGTGAAACCAGGCTGTGTCTGCACGCGGCACAGACTGCTCGCGCCATGTTATCGCGCACATGAACCCGCATGAAGCCAAGAATCATCCAGTCGTGGAGCCGTGCGATCAGGAGGGCAGGCAGCACGGTCCCAAGCACAAGGGCAATGGGCCCTTGCGGACGCAGTGCAATGTGCCGAAGTGAGTGACATCCATTCGGAAACAACCAGCTGCCGAAGACAGCCAACAGGAGGAACACTCCGAACGTCAGGACCACGGTCACAATCAGGGTGATGAATCCCACTGCTATTCGGATGTCCAGTTGCTTCAGTGTCTGCCGCCGGAGGAATTGGAACTGGTCATGGTCGAGTTCGGCCAGTTCCTGGAGGGCTTTCCATGCTTCCCGTTTCCGCCAGCGCATCTCGCCTATCCTGTTCGTCGTTCTCATCGGTGCGGTTCCGATGGTCCTGGTCACTTGATTTGCAGAGTCGGCTCGTACACCATTGAATACCTATGAAGTTTACCGACATCATTTCGTCTCAGCGTCCGACCGTTTCCTTTGAGTTCTTCCCGCCGAAATCGGACCAGGCCGCCAGCGATCTGTATGACGCTGCTGATCACTTGCGCGCGCTTCGGCCGTCGTTTATCACGGTGACCTATGGGGCCGGGGGCGGGACCCGCGAGCGGACTCGGAAACTGGTCATGCGGCTGAACTCGGAGACCGGACTGACGACCGTGCCGCACTTGACGTGTGTGGGTGCGACCCGAGACGAGTTGGCAGCCATCGTGCAGGAATACGTGGATCACGGGATTGAGAATCTGCTGGCCTTGCGGGGTGACCCTCCGGAGGAGCACTGCGGGCCGTATGAACCGACGCCGGGCGGGTTCCGGTATGCCAACGAATTGGTCGCGTTTCTGAAGGCTGAGTTTCCGAATCTGGGCATCGGGGTGGCCGGGTACCCGGAAGGGCACCCGGAGACGCGGGACAAGTTGCTCGATATCGAGAATCTGAAACGGAAGGTGGATGCCGGCGCGGACCTGGTGATCACGCAGTTGTTTTTCGACAATCGAGATTTCTACGACTTTGTTGCCCGGTGCGAGTTGGAGAAGATCGCGGTGCCGATCATTGCCGGGATCATGCCGATCCAGAGTCTGGCCGGGGCACGGAAGATGTCGGGGATGTGCGGGGCGAGATTACCGGCCTCGTTGTTGCGCGGGATCGACCGGGCCCAGGGGGATAAGCAGGCAGTGCGGCATGTGGGGACGCACTGGGCCGCCGAGCAGTGTCGCGATCTGCTGGATCACAACGTGGCCGGGATTCATCTGTACACGTTGAACAAGTCGAGCGCAACGCGCCGGATTTATGAGAATCTGGGTGTGAAGCATTCCGATGCGCTGAGTCAATAGAAAAGCCGCGACCGGTGGTGGTCGCGGCTTGTGGGGTGGTTGGAATGTGGACCGCGACCAACGGTCGCGGCTTTGCGGGCGTTACTTGCGGCGGTATTGCATCGTCATGGTCATGTACATTGTGCCGTCGGGGCCGGGTTGGAACATGTCGGCCTGAATCGTGTCGTCATCCACGAACCAGGTTTCGCCGCGCATCGTCTTGTTCGTCGCACTGATGGGATCGTAGTAGGACCCGGTGGTGACGAGTTTGCCGGTCGCCTCATCAAAGGTCCCTTCGGCCCGCATGATGGCCGTCGTCGTGGAGTCCATCCAGATGCCGACGTACTTGTGCGAAGAGTTGTCGAATCCGAGGTAGCCGAGGCCTTGGAACGGCATGTCAGCACTGTCGGAGACGTGGTGCTCCTTGAGAAAGCGGCCGTCGAGAATCATCGTGTAGGTGGACGTCCCGCTCATGGGCATGGGCTCCTCGCCCGGTGCCATCGAGGCAGACCCGGTGACGCCCCATGTCCCTTCAAACTTCTTCATCCACTCGTGCTGGGGCCCGGGCTGGCCGAACGCCATCCATGCCTCCATCATGGCATCGGCATCGACTTGTGCGTCCTGTGCCTGTGCTTTCGTCGTATCGTCATCGTCCCACCACAGGAAGCCGCCGCTCTCGCAGCCTGTCGTGGTGAATATGAGTGCGGTCGCAAGGCCGGTTCCGAGCATCCAGCGGCAAATCGTGCCCTTCATAGTGTGTTCCTTTCTGACTTCAAGATCGCCCTGTGCATGTGATGTGTGCCAGAGCCGGTTCGGCTGACGATAGGCTGCTGTTCGGTGGGATTCGCCTTCACATCCGGGTAAACCCTGCATTCAGCCCCCTTTATCCTTCTCGGTGCCATGCCCGGTTTGGGTGGGCAATAATGGGTGCATGAGCAAACAAGAAAACATCATGAACGCGTTGGGTCTCGATCGTCATCCGTGGGTGGTCTCTGCGGACCAGGCTGGCGACGGGCACATCATTTCCATGAACCCGGCGACCGGCGAGCCGATTGCCGGCGTCAAGAAGTGGACGGTGGACGAGTATGAGCAGGCTGTTTCGCGTGCTCAGGCTGCATTCAAGACCTGGAGGATGATGCCGGCCCCCCAGCGTGGTGAGATCGTGCGGCAGATCGGGCTGGCACTTCGAGAGAAGAAGGAGCCGCTCGGCGAGCTCGTGTCACTCGAAATGGGCAAGATCAAGGCAGAGGGGCTCGGCGAGATTCAGGAAGCGATCGACATTGCCGACTTCGCGGTCGGGTTGTCGCGTCAGTTGTATGGGTTGACCATGCACTCGGAGCGGGCCCAGCACCGGATGTATGAGCAATGGCACCCGATGGGGGTGATCGGGATCATCACGGCCTTCAACTTCCCGGCTGCCGTGTGGGCCTGGAATGCGATGATCGCGGCCGTCTGTGGCGACACGATGATCTGGAAGCCGTCGTCGGAGACGCCGCTGGTGGCTGTGGCCATGCACGAAGTGTGCAATGCCGTCATGAAGCAGCACGGGTGTGACGGTGTGTTTGAGTTGGTGATCGGGCCGGGTCGGACGATCGGTGAATCGTTCCTGAACGATCGGCGTTTGCCGTTGGTTTCGTTTACCGGGTCGTGCAATGCCGGGCGTCGGGTGGCAAGCCGAGTGGCTGAGCGGTTCGGCAACACGATTCTCGAACTGGGTGGCAACAACGCGATTATCGCTGACAAGGGCTGCGATCTGGACATTCTGTTGCCGGGCGTGGTGTTTGGGGCGGTTGGGACGACCGGTCAGCGGTGTACATCAACGCGACGGCTGTTCCTGCATTCGTCGATCTATGAGGACGTGGTGGGGCGGCTCAAGACGGCCTATGCCGGGATTGCTGAGCGGATCGGCGACCCGTTGGATGACAGTGTGTTGATGGGTCCGATGGTCACCGAGGGCGGCATCGAGGACATGATGAATGCCCTGACTCAGATCAAACAGCAGGGGGGCAAGGTGATTTTCGGCGGGAACCGGATCGACCGACCGGGGTACTTCGTCGAGCCGACGCTGGTCGAGGCAACGCACGACATGGCGATCGTGCAGGAAGAGACGTTTGCACCCGTGTTGTACATCTTCAAGTGGGATGATCTTGATGAGGTGCTCGAGTTGCATAACTCGGTTGATCAGGGACTGAGTTCGGCCATCTTTACGCTGAACATGCGATCGGCAGAGACGTTCTTGAGTCACAAGGGGTCGGACTGCGGGATCGCCAATGTTAATATCGGGACGAGCGGGGCTGAGATCGGCGGTGCGTTCGGCGGCGAAAAAGATACCGGCGGCGGGCGCGAAAGCGGGTCGGATGCGTGGAAGGGTTATATGCGACGCCAGACCTGCACGATTAATTGGGGGACGGATCTGCCGTTGGCCCAGGGGATTCAGTTCGGTTGATTGCGTTGGTAGGGGCACGGGTTCTCCCTCGTTTCACTCGGGGTAACCCGTGGCACCCTCGGACTGGATGTTCAGATTGACTCTGGGTGGCACGGGTTACGCGGAGTCGTCTCTTGTGACGACGGAGCAGAACCCGTGGTTGGTTGAGTTGACACGCACCTGCTGATGGATCAGAATAGCCAGCATGCCTTTCGAAGAACGAGGGGAAATCTCGGCTCGCAGTTCTGGTCAGATGCTGCGCAAGTCACGAAGACGCTATGAGAGTTCGCAGCACCTGCGTTTTCTGACATTCTCGTGTTACCATCAATTGCCGCTGTTCAGGAATGACGCTATCAAAGATGACTTTGCGAGGCAGATAGGGAAGGTGAGGGAACGGCTCAGTGTGAAGATTGTTGCATGGGTGATCATGCCTCAGCATGTACATTTACTGATTCAGCCTGGATCCCCGAGTTGCACGGTGGGCCAGTTCCTACACGCATTGAAGCGCCCCTTTGGACGGCGAGTCTTGAGTCGGTGGCAAGCACTTGAGGCAAGGAAGATACTGGATCGTGTGACGAATTCCAGTGGGCGACGGCAGTTCTGGCAGTCGGGAGGGGGATATGACCGGAACATCATCTCTGAAGAGGAGCGGTTGGAAAAGATTCAATATATTCATCAGAATCCGGTCCGGCGGGGGCTTGTGTCACGAGCAGCAGAATGGAAGTGGTCATCTGCAGGGTGGTACGCTGGTAAGAGGGATGAAGCGTTGGTTCCGGTCGATGTGGTGTTGTAGAAGGGACTACCAAGACACGGGTTCTCCCTCGTTTCACTCGGGGTAACCCGTGGCACCGTGGCCCGTCCCACTGGATCAATTGCAAAACACCCTCTCATCCGACGTACAGATGAGAGGGTGTTTCGTTTTGTTTCAGATCATCGATTCAGACGATCTTTTGTCTTTCTTACCAGCGGTTGCGTCGCGGGGGACGGCTTCCACCGCCGCCGCCGCCGCCACGATCTTCGCGCGGGCGAGCCTCGTTGACCTTGAGATTCCGACCGCCGAACTCGAACCCGTCGAGGGCGCTGATGGCGTCGCGGGCGGCGTCATCATTCTTCATCTCGACAAAGCCGAACCCACGGGACCGGCCGGTCTCACGGTCGGTGATGACTTTGACGTCATCCACCTCGCCGTGCTGGCTGAACAGGTCGCTGAGTTCTGAATCGGTGGTGTTGAAAGACAAATTCCCTACGTAGATCTTCACGCGAAAATCTCCAAGTGTTCCCCGAGGAATAGTGCCGAAGGAGATCCTCAGGGGCTGATCTACGTCGGGCTCGCCGCTTCCAGTGCCCCATGCACTGCCTGACGGCGGATCGAAAAAGAGCGCTGATAGGATAGGCAGGTTTGATGATCCCGGCTAGCCGCACCTGCCGGGCCCCATGTCGTAAATCGGGACGCCGGATTCGGGCTCTAAGCCGTTGGCCAACGGTCAGTTGAATGGGATCCCCGATCCTGATGCTACTGAGACTCTTCTGACACGGTTGGCGCGGTCAGAAAAGGGATCGGCTGCCCGTCGGCATCGACGGCCACATAGGTCAGGGTGGCCTCGGTCACATCCTCGACATCCCCGGTCTCAAATCGCTCGACCTGGACCAGAACATGGACGCCGACGCTCGTGGTGCCGGTTCGGGTGGTCCGAGTCCAGAAGTTCACCACATCACCCACGCGGACCGGGCGGTGAAACACGACTTCCTCGATCGCGACGGTGACCCACCGGTGGTTGCCGTGCTTGCGCGCTTCGACAAAGCCGGCCTGGTCGATATGGCTCAGGATCACGCCGCCGAACACGACCCCGTAGTGGTTCGTGTCACGCGGCATGGTGATGACCCGCAGTGCCGGGTAGGTCGAGCAGAACCCCTCCTGTGATTCAAGATTGGCAAAGGGCCTCTGGGGCGGTGGTTGCGGGGGCTGCTGCTGTGGCATGGTTGGTGACTCGGCTCGGGTGAAACGTCTTATCCTTCGGATTCGATGCGCGGGTCCACCCAGCGGTACAGCACATCGACGGCCAGATTGAACATGACGAGCATACTCGAATACGTCAGGACGACGCCCATGATGAGAAACAGATCCTTGTTGCGCACCGACTCGACAAAGTGCTGACCGATGCCGGGAACATTGAAGACCTTTTCCACCACGAAGGACCCGGTCATGACGGCTGCGGTCGCCGGCCCGAGATAGGACAAAACCGGGAGGAACGCAACCTTGAGCGCATGATGGAGATGGACGCGGACTTCGGGGACCCCTTTGGCACGGGCGGTGCGAATGTAATCCTCGCCGAGCACGTCGATCATGCCCATCCGGCAGAGACGGGCAATATACGCAGCATACGGCAGGCTGAGCGTGATGGCCGGCAGGACCAGATCGCCGAGGCTGCCCCATGACCCGACGCGGAACCATGAGAGTTTCACGGCAAAGACGATGAGCAAAGCAGTGCCGATGACAAATGTGGGCAGACTGATGCCGACCAACGCGACGAGCAAGGTGGCCAGGTCGGCCAGGCTGCCGGGTTTGGCAGCCCCGACCACACCCGCAGCGATCCCGATGATCAACGCCAGGATGATCGACGCCAGGCCGAGCAGAATGCTGACCGGGAGGGTGCCGGCAATGAGCTCGTTGACGGTCCAGTCCTTGTATTGCAGGCTGGGGCCGAAGTTGAAGATGCGGTCACTGTCCCCCTGGAGGTAGGAGACTCCGGTCGCGTTTTTCAAATATGACACATAGAAGCGGCCGGGGCTGTCCAGGTTGTATTGGGCCAGCATGGCCTGCTCAACCTCGGGGGCCGGGCGCCGGCCTTCGTGTTCGAGCGGGTTGCCGGGCAGCAGCCACGCCAGCACGAATGTGATCGTGTAGATACACAGCAGGATAATCGGGAACTGAATCAGTCTGCGAACGATCATGCCTGCCATCAGTGCACCGCCTCCAGTTCCCAGAGATACTGCACAAGGCGCGGGTGGGTGGCGATGTGGTGCAGTTGATCCGGCTCATACATGTAGACGGTGATGCGATGAAACAGCGGGATGAGTGGGAGTTGTTCCTCCACGATGAACCGTTCGGCCTCCTCACACAGGCGGGTCCGTTGCTCCTCGTCGAGTTCACGATCAATCTCGTGCATGCGTTGGTCGAACCAGTCATTGGCAAAGGCCCGGTCATTGTTCTGGTTCGTGGAACGAAAGAGATCAAGGAAGGTGGTCGGGTCGCCGTAGTCGCCGAACCAGTTGGCTCGGGAGATCATGAACTTGTGATGTTTGACATCCTCGCCGAAGGTCTTGCTTTCCTTGCCGACGAGCGAGGCGGTGATGCCGAGTTCGTTTTCCCACATGAACGCGATGGCCTGGGCGATGTCTTCATGATCCTGCCCGGTGCTGTAGAGGATCTCGACCATGGGGAAGGGTTCGCCGTTGGACGACTTGATCAGGGTGCCGGTTTTTTCTGTGAGTTCCCATCCTGCCTCCGCCAGCAGTGTGCGGGATTGGTCCGGGTCGTGCCCGAGGCCGGCAGGACTGTGATACCCGGGGATTGACCCGGGGGGGATGAACGTCGAGGCAATGGGTTGATTGAGCCGGGTCACGCGGGTGACGAGATCGCTCTTGTCGATGGCCATCGCAAACGCGCGGCGGACGCGGGGATCGAAGAACGGGTTCGGCCGACCATCGGGCAGGCTTTCCTGGCAGTTGAAATTGTAGAAGTACGTCCCGAATGCCGGGAAGGCGTGAATGTTGTTCCGCTCATCGGGGCCGGGCGGTGTTTCGGCTGCAAGCGTTGCCATGATCTCGCCATAGCCGAGGTCCTGCGATTCGAGTTGCGCATAGCGGGTCGCATGGCGTTCAAGGTACCGACGTGCCTGGGCCAGCATGTCCGGGCGGTAGTCCACGCCGCTGACATCACTGAGCCAGTCGATGGTTCCGGTTTCGAACGCAAGCACCGCGGTGGACGGTTCTTCGACGGACAATGACAGGACGGATTTCGCCTTGACGGCCGGCAGGTTCCAATAGTGGGGGTTCCGCTCCAATCGCATATCGCGCTTGTAGCGCCAGCGCGTGAGGACATACGGGCCGTTGGTGACGATGGAGGGCGGTTTCGTCCAGCCATGTTCCTGATTGATCATGCCGGAAAGCGGGTCGAGCGAGACGTACTGCTCGACGGTCGGTGGGTGGACCGGGCAGAAGACGCCGAAGGCGCACAAGTCGAGCATGTACGGCGTCGGATTGGCCAGCGTGAATGTCAGCGTGTAATCGTTGACGGCCTTGAGCGCGACGATCTCATCAAACTTCGCTTCTGCTTCTTCGTACAGTTGGCGGGCCAGTTCGAGTCTGGCAGCCTCATCGCCATTCGAGAGTTCTGAGACTTGTTGCCTGAACTGTTCGAGTTGTGCCTGGCGGAACTTGAAGAAGTCCTCGCCGCCTTCGATCTTGTAGAACAGGTCGGTGTAGTCGGCGGCCGCGTCGGGGTAGAGCGCGCGCTTCCAGGAGTAGACGAAGTCGTGGGCCGTGACCGGGTCCTGGTTGGACCACTTCGCAGTGTCGCGCAGGTGGAAGGTGTATGTGAGTCTGTCGTCCGAGACGTCCCAGGACTCAGCCACCCCGGGCTCGATGGCAAAGGTGTCGTTGTTCCAGCGGACGAGGCCTTCATAGAGGGCGTTGGCCATCCGGAAGTCCTGCATCCAGCTCATGCGTTGCGGGTCGAGGGTGTGACATTCTCCGCGGTTGACGAAGACGAGGTCGGCAGGCGCCTCGGGCCGGTCCAATAGAAAGACGACCGTCATCAAACCGAACAGTGCGATGACTGGAACGAGGAGTTTGATCATACTGACCGGACTCTAGCAGGAGGGCGGGTGTGTATCGACACGATCGGCGCAAACATCACAAGGGCTGCCCTCCATTGCGACAGCCCTTGTGGTGAGGTCGTATGAATGGAGGAAGCAGGCTCAACCGTCGAGGAGGCCTTTGATATGACCGGGATGGAAGCCGAACTCTGAGTTCTTGTAGATCGGGCCGTCTTCACCGAGCCAGCGTCGTTCAAAGAGGATGGCTGCCTGTTGGTACTGGCCGCTCTCGAAGGTCCGGGAGACGGTGGTATCCTCAGCACCGGCCTCACTGTACGAGAGGTTGAGGATGCCCTCGCAGATCCCGACGAGTTGGCTCAGTTCGTCGCGGTAGGTGGCGCGCTCCTGATCCGACATCGACTGGCCGAGTCGGGCAGCCATCAGGATGGCAGCAGCCGATGTTTCGACGAGCGCTTTCCGGGCAGGCTTCATGTTCTGGTTGAACGTGATGACCTTGATATAGCGCTGGTAGATGAGCCGCATGCATTGATGGAGCCGAGTCAGTCTCGCATCCGGCTTCTTTGTGGTGCTGAAGTTCTGAATCTGTGTCAGCAAACCCGCCGATGAGGCCTCGATGGCACTGCCTGCCCCGTTGTTTCCCGGCGCTGCCACACAGGCACTCACATCGGCAAACAGGATTTCAGCCTGCTGCTCTGAGCCGATGGCCGTTCGGAGTTGCTTCATCAGTTCGATCAGCCGCTTTTCGGTGTCGAATGTGGCACGGCCCTGCTGGGCTGCTTCAAACGCTCGCTGAATCCCACTCGCCGCAGCATACCGGGTCGTCGGCCTCGCAGCGGACAAATTCGCGGACAGGACATCGAGCGAGGCTTCGGAGGCTATCGCACCCAGCAGGTGCATGCACGACACCTGGAGGTGCACCGGGGTGTCGGCATTCTCGATGACATCGGTGAGTTGCGGCGTGAGCAGGTCGTCGTAGGCGAGCCGGAATGGGCGTCGAGCCCCGGCGTCCTTCATCGGATCCTCAAGGGCTCGTCGAGCATGGAGGGTGGCCCGCAGATCGTCGCCGAGCATGGCGGCAACGCTTTGATCCACAAATGTCTGGACTTCTGACCGCTGAGCCGGCGTCAGAGGACTGCTCGAGGCCGTGATGTCGCGCGGCAACTGGGCGGCGGCCTGAGCAGTACACAGGCAGGCCAGAGCCACTGCAGGCAGGAACGTCGAGAAGACCGAATGACGTGCGATCCGGATTCTGCTCAGAGTTTTCGAGACCGGAGAGGGGTTCCGTGTCGATGATCGATACATGGCGATAGTTCATCCTCAATGTGTGGTCGTGGTGCCGGGGCTGACGAGGGTGGGCATGCAGCCCCTTTGTCGTGCGTGTGCCTCGCAGGGAGGCACGCTGCATTGTAGGACCGTTCGGGCCTGCTGCAACGCCTGCAGCCCATAGGCCGATTCCGCATCGGAGATCATGCCGGCCGGTGCGATCCGAGGGACTTGATATCAATGCAGAGACACAACAGTCAGCATACACATTCACTCCAGTTTTGTAAGGGTTGTGTTTGTATCGACGGGTTCATGCAGTGCATGGCGGCGTTCGGGGCCCTCATGCAACCCGCTGCCCGATTGGTTCCGGTGCTCATCGTGAGCCTGTGCCTGAGTGTGCCCGGCGTCTCCGTCGCACGCGGTCAGGAAGCAGGTGGCTTGGCTTTGGATCTGGACACTGCATTGAGCCGTCGGCTGGCACAGCAGTCTGACCTGGAATCGCAGCGGTACGTGGCCAATGGGGAGGCGGCACGCCTCGAGTTGGCACGACTTCTGCTGGCTCTCGCCCTCAAGTCTGACTGCGGCACCCTCGACCTGCAGCGCCGCATGGCACTGCTGTGTGACGAGTTGGGATTCACCGCCGATGCACGAGCCGCCCGGTTGGCTATTCTCAGACTCGATCCGGGTGATCTTGTGAATCAGTAT
Organism: Planctomycetota bacterium; assembly: GCA_013112555.1. Classification (GTDB taxonomy): domain Bacteria; phylum Planctomycetota; class Phycisphaerae; order Phycisphaerales; family UBA5793; genus PNC21. The sequence goes on from JABFGK010000001.1 coordinate 843,898, forward strand.
GCCGTGCTGCTGGATCGTCTCGATCAGACAACCGGTGTGGAGGAACGATTGGCGGCCTGCCGGCGTGTGGTAGGTTCGGATGGCATCCGGGCTGAGGTCCGCAGTCGTGTGGCTTCACACGCTGCCGACTTATGTCGGGAGCAGGCTCGGACCGGCGAATATCAGAAATGGGTCGAGTTGGCCCTGGCGCTGGACCCGTGGAATGCCACAGCCCTCGGGCAGGCTGCCAACGGCCCGTGGTTGACCGACATTGAGCCGGCCCAACGATTGGAAACGTTGATCCGGGCAGCCCAGGTTGATCCATTTGATGTGGATGCGATCCGCAGACTTGCAGCCGAAGCCCAGGCGCTCGGTGCCTGGCGCTCATCGTTTCTCTTGAATCAGGCAGCGCTGAAGCAGGTCGCGGCGCTTGGGATCGGCGCCCCGGATGACTTGGTGGCTGATGTGGCCATGTCGGCCTGCGTGGCCGTCGGGCCGGATCGCGCAATCCAGATTCTGGAAGCACGGCAGCATGCAGCCACGCAGTTATTGCGGGAGCAGGCCTATCACAACTGGATCGCCGGGGGCCAAACGACTGACCCGCCGGATTATGACGAGTTGCGCGCGGCTGTTCCGGTCGAACTCGATCTGATCGCGTTGGTGGCAGCGCTGATCAATGACGACACGGCTCGCGTGACGGCTGCGCTGGGGCGATTGCAGTGGCAGTTGCTTGCCGACCCGCGACGAGACTGGCTCATGGTGCTTGCCGGGCAGCCGGTTGATTCAGACGGATCGGCAGATGATGAGGCCGATGCCGATTTGATGACTCGTCTGGTTGGGTGGCAGCATGTGCGGACCGGTGCGTATCAGGACGCCGTTGAGGCGCTGAAGCCGATTGCCACTCGTGACTCGGCTGCCGGCCTCGGGATGATGTTGGCAAACCGGAAAATGGGCCGGACTCGGGAGGCAATTCACATCGGGACGGAAACCGCGCTGCGGTTCAACGAGTCGGTCTTTGGCATGTGGGCTGCGTGGGAGGTCTCCCAACTGACGGGCCATCCCGTCTCGGAGTTGTCGATTGATGGCCGCCAGTTCAGTCGTCGCCTGGAGCCCCAGGCTGAGATGATCCTCGACATGCTGGAGCGTCGTCAGCAATATGTGGCGTTGTCTGTTACCGTGGGCGAGCCGGTGCCGAGCGGGCCGTTTGGCCCTTTGCCGGTCACGGTGACGCTTCGGAACGATGGGCGCTGGCCTCTGGCGCTGGGACCGGGGCGGTTTGCGGATTCTGATGTGTCCCTGGCCGTTGGCTATCAACTTCAGGGGGCGAATCGACCGGGCGGCCCGACGTTCGGGGCTTATGCCAGTTGCGATCGCCGGTTTACGCTGAAGCCGGGGCACGAGGTGCAGGCCGAAGTCCGGCCCGACCTGCTGGCCGGTTACACCCAACTGGACATGCTGCCTGGTACAAGTCTTGAGGTGTCGTGTACGGCTGCGCTGGGTGCCGTCATGCCGTCTGCCGCTGCGGCGTCATCCGTCAGGCGGAGGTCGAAAACGGTGACACGGGGGCCGTGGCCGCCCGAGACCGCAGTCTCCTCCTCGGAGATCACATGGTCCGGTGACGATGGCATTCTGTCGGACGAGCATGCGTTCGTTCTGCATATGACGCACGTCGGCAACCTGGTCAGGCTGTCGCGCCCGGCCGATGTCGGGGGCTCGGTGGGGCAGGTGGTCAGTGCCTGGGCTGACATGACCGACCGACAGAGGGCCTGGGCGCTGTTTCAGATTCCGGCAGCCGAAGGCGTTACGGACTCGGCTGTCAACAGCGATATCCGATCGCTTGAGTCCATGGCCATGCGTGAAGATGGGTCTTTTTGTCGCATCGCCTGGATGCTGACCCGTGCGCAGCGAGCGGATGATCCAGTCATCAGTGAGGTGCTGCGTACCGGCTCCGGGCAGGTCCAGGAGGTGGCCCGATGTCTCAGTCTGTGCCTTGAGCGAAGTGACGGCGAGCCGCAGAAGTGAAACGGACGGCTCGGTTACCCGCCGCCCGATGTACCGAATGATGTCAGAAGACCGGTCGGAGGAGTCTGGCCGAGCCCCCAGGATTCCCACCTGAGTTGAGCCAATTCCCACGAACCGTCGGGCTGTCGCGACCAGACGCAGCGCCAGCGATTCGGCGTCAGTTGCCCGCTGATGGCCGGGATGGTGGTCTGATCGAAGACGGAGACGGCGATCGTCCCGCGTGAATCCACGACGGCTGCCCGTACCTCGCGAACATGGTTGGACCGGACGAGTTGCGGGATGGCCGGGATGCGGGCCAGAAAGCCGTCGGGACCCCATCGTGACCGGTACGTTCCCACATACACATCGAAGTTGTCGGCGAGAAGCGGCCGGATGTCCTCCGGGGTGCCTGCGACCGCTGATTCCACCATCAGCATGGTCATCTGCGTCAGTCGCTCAGCGGTCGTCGTGACGGTCTGGGCAAGGGCGTAGACCGCGATGGCCAGCGTCGTTGAGATGACGGTCGGCACGCCCCATCGCTTGATGGATGCCCCGCGCATCAGCCCTGTGGCCAGTGAGACCAGTGCGATGGCAGCCAGAATGCCTGCAAAGGGCCACGGGTTTTCGAGCAGGAGGTGGGTGTACCAGGCCTGGGGCGGGATTTCGAAGGTTGCAGCGGTATCCATGATGGTTCCGATAAGACTAGGAGGGGAGTGAGGTTCATGCGCGCCGAATCATGGTCTGGAGGAAGTTTGACACACGCCACGCTCAACCGAAATCTCGATGTGATCAGCCGGCACAGCCCGCGGTTTGCTGATCGGGTCCGACAGGCAGCACCGACCGGGGATGTGGAGTTGTTCCCGGCGAAGTCGGACAACGCATTGACGGGCCGGTATCTCGGGGCTGCGTTGGCCAGTGCCTATCGCCCGATCCAGGAGTCCCGACAGATTGCGGATTCGGTGAATGTGATCGACAATGCAGTCGTCGTGGTGCTGGGGTTCGGGTTGGGGTGGCATGTCCGTGAACTCAGCAAGCGGATGCGCAAGACCGGCGTGATCGCGGTCTATGAGCCGGATCTGAGCCTCGTGCGCTCAGTGCTTGAGCAGATCGACCATTCCGAGTGGCTGACGGACGGTCAGGTGGTGTTCTTTGATGATGAGACGGACCGGGCTGAGATTGCCCTGCGGCTGGACGGTACGCAGGCCTTCATCGTGCAGGGGACGACGATCGTCGAGCATCCGCCCAGTGTGCGTCGACTCGGGGATCGTCATTCGACATTCAGCAGAAACTTCACGGAGTTCGTGGCTGCCACTCGAACGACGATGATGACGACGCTTGTTCATTCCTCAACGACCTGCCGCAACTCGCTGTTGAATCTCGATCACTATGCCGGCGGGGCCGGTATCGGGGATCTCGAAGGATTCGCCGGTGGCCATGCCGGGATACTCATTGCAGCCGGCCCGAGCCTGGCACGGAATCTGGCACTGCTCGAAAACCCGGACGTCCGGGACAAGGCTGTCATCATTGCCGTTCAGACGATGCTCAAGCCGCTGTTGGCGCGCGGGATTCGACCGCACTTCGTGACGGCGTTGGATTATCACGAACTCAGCGGCCAGTTTTATGAAGGGCTGTCGGCTGCTGATGTTGAGGGTGTCACGCTGATCGTTGAGCCGAAAGCGAACCGGGCCATTGTCGAGGGCTTCCCCGGCGTGATCCGGTGCGTTGGCAGTACATTTCTCGACCAGGTGCTGGGCCCGGTGGCATCGACGCGTGCGCCGCTGCGCCCGGGGGCCACGGTCGCCCACTTGAGTTTCTATTTCGCACAGTTCCTCGGGTGTGATCCGATCGCCATGATCGGGCAGGATCTCGCATTCACGGACGGGCTCTACTACGGGTCCGGCGCAGCAATTCATCAGCAGTGGGGGCCTGAGGTCAATCGATTCACCTCGCTCGAAGCGATGGAGTGGCAGCGCATCGTGCGGATGAAGCGGACCCTGCGCCAGGCCGATGGGTATGCCGGGCGTTCCGTCCTCATCGATGAACAGATGCAGACGTATCTGCAGCAGTTTGAGCGCGACTTCTCAGATACGCCGTCCACGGTGATTGACGCGACCGAGGGTGGTAGCACGAAGCGAAACTGCAAGGCCGCCCCACTGTCAACCGTGCTCAGCGAGCATGTGTCAGGTCAGTCGAAACTCCTGCCGGCGGTGCCGGCTGCGCCCGTCGAGCCGGACCAGGCACGGCTGCAGTCGGTGTTGCAGCGGGTTCGCGAGTTGAAGACCCGGACGGAACGCTTGATAGAAGTGAGCCGGCTCAGTTCGGACCTCCTTGATCGAATGCTTGCGGATCAGCAGCAGGCGGGGCAGATGCAATCACACTTCAGCCGAATGGATTCCTACCGGGCTGAGGTGGAGGGCTTGCTCGATGTGATGTCGCTGACAAATACACTGAGCCAGTTGGGGGTTTTCAAAAGGCTCAAGGCCGACCGGCGCATTGATCTGACCGAGACGCTCGAACCGATGGAGCGGCAGCGTCTGCAACTCGAACGAGACAAGATCAACGTGGATTGGCTCGTCGAGTCCGGCGAGGAACTGTGTGCCTGCTTTGCCGAGTGCGAGCGTGTGCTTCAAGGCAGCAGCGTCAGCCCGCGCACGAGCAGCCGGTTGACAGCCGGTGCCCTGGCCACCTTCGGGCCGGACCGGGAAGATACTGAGGCTGGGGTGTCGCCGTTGGCGAGCGCGGAGATCGACGTCGGGCCGGTGTCAGTGGATGCTGCAGCCGCATCGGGTCGGGTCGCAGCCATCATTGCGGTGGACATGGATCAGAGTGACCTGGGGACGGCACGGAGCCTGGCCGTTCAGTTTGCCGGCCGCACGGTATTGGACTGTGTCATTGATCGCGTCGCGCGATGTGAATCGGTGAGCACGGTAATTCTCCTGATACCGGAAGGCGCAGACCTCGACCTGGCACGTCGGGGCGGCACCCGTGTTTCGGGAGGGGCCACGATTCTCACAGAGACGGTGGCTGAATCGGAGTTGCGAAATGATCGGCAACGGGCCGTGGCGGTTGCGCGGCGGTGGAGCGATACGAGTTGGCGCGGCGGGATCGGCGGGGCGAGTGTGTATGACGAGATCATGCGCCCCCAGGCCATGCGGCGCATCATGGAAAAACACGATCTGGCCGGCGCGCTGGTGGTCGGGGCAGATTGGGCACTCGTGGATCCCGGGAATGAGGCCGGCTGCGGTGCCATCGTGGCCCGATTCCGTGAGGACCCGGACTCGAGGCCGATTGTGTTCTCGCAGAGTCCACCGGGGTTATGCGGGTGCGTCGTGAGTCGTGCGTTCATGGAGCAGTTGGCCACCGGGGCCCGAGGCTCGATGATCGGGGCCGTGCTGAGTTACATGCCGCACTTGCCGCAACTCGATCCGATCGGCAAGGACCTGTGCATCGGGGTGCCGCTGTCTGTCCGTGCCTGCCAACACCGGTTCACGTTTGATACCCAGCATCGTCGGCAGATGCTGACTGCGGCGTTCTCCTCTTGTCCGGAGTCGGTCCATGGGTTTGATGCAGCCCAGGTGGTTGCGCAGTTTGAGGCGAGCAGCAGAAGCGATCCGAGCCATTCCCGTACATCCCTTCCGCCGTTGGTCGAACTGGAACTGACCACCGACCGTGCCATCCAGTGGTATCTCAGCGGGTCGGAGTCCGTGTATGCGGATTGCGCGCGTGAGCCGATGACGATGGAGACTCTGTGTCGAGTGCTTGAGCAGCTGACCGGGCGTGACACCGTGGCCGTCACGCTGGGCGGTGCCGGCGATCCGTTGATCCATCCTCAATTCCTGGAAATGGTCCGCATGATCAGCGAGGCCGGCGTGAGCGCGATCCATGTGGTGACGGATCTCGCAGACGGCCTGACTGACGCTGCCCAACTGTGCGACCTGCCGATCGACGTCATCACGGTGAGACTGAATGCCGATCGGGCACAGCAGTATGGGCGCCTGACGAAGTCGGATCGATTCCAGTCGGTCATCAGCAATCTTGAGGGCCTTATTAACACGCGGGCTGAGCGAGCCGGCAATGCAGCCCGGTTGGCATTGCCCTGGATCGTGCCGTCCCTCTGGCGCTGTGCAGCCACGCTGGAGGACTTGAAGAATCTGTACGATCGCTGGGTGTACTTCCTGAATGCAGCGACGATCGAGCCGCCGCCCTGGCTGACGCTGTTCGATCGGCTGCGCGCATCAGCGATCAATGAACGGCCTGACGAATTACTTCAACTCAACTGGCCGTTGCCAGTCGTCGCGCGCGAAGCGAGTCGCTGGATGTGCATTCGGAGCAATGGGGATGTCGAGTCTGATGCGTTGGACTGGCGCTCAGCCAATACAGTCGGATCGGTCCATGATCGACCGGTGACCGAATTATGGAGTGAGGTCCTGAATGCCCGGCACCGGCTCTTGACGGGCACCGTGCAGGACCAAAGCCACGAGAACGTCGCCTGCGGGGCAGGTGGAGCATGACACAGCAGCCGGATCACAGCATTAGCAACAGGAATGAGCCTGTCGGGGCGACGGCCGTCCTGATCGGGCGTGCCGGGAGCAAGGGATTGCCTGGCAAGAACAGCCGCATGCTGGCCGGCAAACCGATGGTCGCCCATTCAATCGAACATGCGCTTCAGGCGACCCATGTGAACCGCGTGCTGGTCTCATCAGACTGCCCGAACCTGCTGGCGGCAGCCGGTGCGTACAGCGATGTTGAAATCGTGAAACGACCACCCGAACTCGCGGCCGATACGACGACCGTTGACGACGCAGTGCGGCATGCCGTGAGCGGTGATGCAGCCTCGGTCGTGGTGATTCTCTATGTGAATGTTCCGATCCGGCCGGCCGATGTGATTGATCGGGCGATCGAGAAGTTGCTGGATACCGGCGCGGACTCCGTTCAGAGTTATCAGGCAGTCGGCAAATATCACCCATACTGGATGAACCGTCTGGATGACGACGGCCGGGTCGTGGCCTATGAAGCGAACACGGTCTACCGCCGGCAGGATCTCCCGCCGCTGTATGTGCCGGACGGGGGCGTGATTGTCGTGCGTCGGGACAGTCTGTTTACGGTGGTACCGGGTGAGCCGCATGCGTTTCTCGGCCGTGATCGGCGCGGGATCGTGAACCCCTCGATGTCGGTGATCGACATTGATACGGAACTCGACCTGCGTGTCGCTGAGGCAGTTCTCCTGCAGTCCGGAATCCGGGAGCCGAATCATGTTACCTGAAAAGGCATGTTCGACGCTGACGGTTGGCGATCGACGGATCGGCTCGGATGAGCCGCCGTATGTCATTGCCGAAATCGGCGTGAATCATGACGGCGACATTGATCGAGCACTGCAGATGGTGCGCGCTGCGGCCCAGACCGGTGCCGATGCCGTGAAACTGCAGTACTTCACAGCGGACCTGCTACTCGGTGCCGAAGCGGCACTGGCCGAGTATCAGCGGAAGGCCGGCGAACTCAGCCCGCGGGAGATGCTGCAGCGGCTCGAACTCGGCTCAGAGGCCATGAGGCGAGTGCCCGAGGTTGCACACGAATACGGGATGCAGGCCATCGTGACGGTGTTCTCCAGCGAACTCGTGCCGGATGCAGCCACGATGGGGTGGGATGCGTACAAGGTTGGCTCGGCAGATGTTATTAACACTCCATTGCTCGAGGCGCTGGCAGCCATCGGCAAGCCGATGATCATCAGCACCGGCGCCGCGCTGCCGGATGAGATTGCGGAGTCGGCCCGACACTTCGGCGATGTGTTTCTCCATTGTGTCAGTGCCTACCCGACCCCGACCGAATCAACCCACCTGGCTGGGATTCAAGCGCTGGCACGGCTGTGTACCGAAGCACGGCAGGCTGCAGACTCGAAGAAATCTGGCCCAACTGTTGTCGGCTACTCCGATCATACTGAGTCGGCTGATACCGGGGCGCTGGCCGTTGCTGCCGGGGCGTGTGTACTGGAAAAACACCTGACCCACGACCGGTCTGCAGCCGGCCCGGACCATGCAGCATCGCTGGAACCGGAGTCGTTTACGCAGTATGTGAAGCAGGCTCGGCGTGCGTGGACGATGCGGGGCCCGGATCGAGTCTGGGCCCAGCCGATTGAGGATGCGGTCCGCTCTGCCAGCCGCCAGTCACTGACTGCTCGGCATGCACTTGAAGTCGGCCACGTTCTGACGGCCCATGACATTCGAGTCTGTCGCCCGGGCACCGGCCTACCGCCGGGCATGCTCCACGAAATCATCGGGCACTGCATTACGTCGCCGATCCAGGCAGGCCATGCCATCCGACAAACTGACATCGACTGGGCAGAGGAGTGATCGCTGATCCTGCCATGACTGATATCGACTCCGGCACAACTTCAGATGAGCCAATCGCGGTTGCCGTCGTGACCGGGACACGGGCTGAGTACGGCCTGCTGCGCCCGGTCATGCGTGCCATCGCAGATCATCCGATCCTGGATTTGTCCGTCATTGCAGCCGGAATGCACCTGATCTCACAGGGGGAACACCCACCGACGGTGCGTGAGATTGAGCGCGAGTTCGAGGTGGTCGCCACCGTTGCCATGCAGGACGGCACTGCGATCGCCTCCCGGACCGCCGACGTTCAGGCACTGGCACGTGGGATTGCGGGTTTCGGAAATGTGTTCGACTCGATGTGCCCGGATGTCGTGCTGGTGCTGGGCGATCGGATCGAAGCGTTTGCTGCTGCCTGTGCTGCCGGCGTGGGGGGGACTGCGCTTGCACATGCACACGGCGGGGATCGGGCCGAGGGCGTGGCAGACGAATCGATGCGCCATGCGATCACGAAACTGGCGCACCTGCATTTCCCGGCAACGAAAGAGAGTGCCGACCGCATCATTCGATTGGGTGAGGACTCGTCGCGAGTCCATGTCGTCGGGTCGTCTGCGATTGACGATCTGTCAGGCTATTCGGCTTTGAGTGATGCAGAACTGGGTGCATGGGCACTCAGGGGTGACTCGCCGTTTGCCGTGGTACTCCATCACCCGACCGGTCTGGATCATCACACTGAACAGGTGACGATGGAGGCACTTCTGCAGGCACTGGAGGGTGGCAACGACGCGCTGCCATATGTGCTGCTGGCACCGAATCACGATCCGGGGCGCGATGCCGTGATGGAGGCGATCGGTGATCGTCCAGTGAGCGGGCATCTGCACCGTTCGCGGTTTGTCGGATTGCTGAAGCGGTGTGCCGTGTTGGTCGGGAATTCATCGTGCGGCCTGATCGAGGCGGCGGCACTGGGTGTCCCGGTCGTGAATATCGGGCCGAGGCAGCGAGGTCGAGAGCGATGCAGAAATGTGATTGACGTCACCGGTCCCGATGCAGCCTCTCTCGAATCGATCGCCGATGCGATGAAACGTGCCCTCGGCTTGAGAAGTCCATTTGATCATCCGTATGGGGATGGTCATGCCGGCGTCCGCATTGCAGACGTGCTTGCCGGACTGCGCGATCATCAGCCGGTCATGAGAAAATGCAACACATATTGACGAGGTTCGCCGTGTTTGCGGCGCATCGGGGTTGCCTGCTAGAATAGGGAAGCGAACTGCCAGTCGTTTCAGATCATTGGGTGGATGAGCGCGTATGAACATCATTGTGTGCGGAGCCGGCCAGGTTGGGTCCCATGTATCCGACGTGTTGGCCACCGCCGGCCACAACATCACGGTAATCGACAAGGACCCGCAGCGGTTGTCGGCGATCGCCGATGCGCTTGACGTCGCGACATTGTGTGGCAACTGCGCGACGGCCGAGGTGCTTCGGCGGGCCGAGGCCCATGCCGCGAGCCTCGTCATCGCAGCGACGGAAAGCGATGAGGTCAATCTGCTTTGCGGGTCGGTTGCCAAGGCGCTCGGTGCGGGCTCGACGATCGTACGCGTTCATCACCAGACGTTTTTCCAACAGCGCGGCCTCGACTACAGCAGGCATCTCGATATCGACCATCTGATCTGCCCGGAACACTCGACGGCGTTGGCCATCGCCAGCACATTGCGGAATCCGGGTGCCCTGGCGATTGAGAACTTTGCCAAGGGGCAGATCGAGATGCAGGAGTTTGAGGCAGGAGCGGGGGCACCGGGACTCGACAAGCGCCTGTCGACCGTGTCACTGCCCTCCGGCGTCCGGCTGGCTGCCATCAGCCGCAGCGGCGAAGCATTTCTGCCGGCAGCCGACAGCGTCGTATCGGCGGGCGATCGCGTCGTGCTCGTCGGGAATGCCGAGACATTCTCCCAGGCCAAGAAACTCTTTCAAACCGAGAAAACGAAGCGGCGCAAGGTGGTCCTGATGGGTGGGCCGGCGATGGCCGTGTGGCTGAGTCGGGCACTGCACAGCCGGGAGTATGCAATTCGACTCTTCGAGATCGACCGCGATCGGGCCGAGGTCCTGGCTGACAAACTCGATTGGGTGACCGTGATCTGTGCCGACCCGACTGACCAGGATGTGGCCGAAGAAGAGCACTTCGACCAGGTTGACGTCTTTGTGGCCATGACGGGTGATGACGAACACAACATCATCGGCGGGGCGACGGCCAAGCACATGGGGGCTCGCGAGGCGATTGCCGTCGTGCGGAAACCGACCCTGTGGCGGCTCGTCGAGAGTGTCGGCATCGATCGTTCGTACAGTCCGCGCACCGTGGCAGCCAAAGAGATCATCAGGTTCATTGACACCGGCCCGATCCGACACATTGCATCGTTGGCCGAGGGGTTCATCGAAGTGTACTGGGTGCGCGTAGGTGCCAAGGCGGAAGTCGTCGGCAAGCCGCTGCGTGACCTGAAACTGAGCCCGAACTGGGTGGTCGCGTGCGTGCAGCATGGGCCGGATGTGGCGGTCCCCGGGGCCGGGCAGATTCTGCAAGCGGGAGATGCGGCCCTCGTGATCGGTCGTCATGGCCAGGAGAAGCATTTGCGACGGCTCTTTACGGCCGGCAGTTAGGCAGGCAGCGTCGCGTGTGTCGGCGAAGAAGGCTTATTCACCGTGAACATACGCCAGGTGATGGCACAACTCGGTTTACTCCTGCTTGTCCTGAGCGGTGCGATCTTCATCGTGGCGCTCTGGTCCGGGTTTGAACTGGTGTTCGCATCGGCGGACATCGCAGCGGGGGAGCGACAGGCTTTCATTCCACTGCTCCTCTCGGCCGGGATCGGCTGCGCCATCGGGGTCGGGCTGACGATCCCGCATCAGCTGACTCGCCGGGCAGGACAGCACACCGCTCAGATCGGCCGTCGCGAAGCGCTGTTGCTGGTCGCGATGTCGTGGCTGATCGGTGCGGCAGTGGCCGGCCTGCCGTACTTCCTCTGGGCTCACATGACGGATCATGACACACCGGCTGGGCTGTCTGCCTCGGTGGTTGAGAACGAGCACATCTGGCAGTCATTTGCCGACTGCTACTTCGAGGCCATGAGCGGGCTCACAACGACCGGAGCGACGGTCCTGAGCAGCATCGAAGTGATCCCGCGCAGTATTCTCCTATGGCGTGCCACGACCCACTGGCTTGGCGGCCTGGGAATTGTCGTGCTGTTCGTGGCGGTGCTGCCGTCGTTGGGAGTGGGGGGCAAGAAACTGTTTCGAGTGGAGTCGCCGGGGCCGACGCCCGAAGGCGTCCGACCGCACATTCGCGAGACGGCTCGCATTCTGTGGTTTATCTACTGCGGCATCACGCTGGCAGAAATCCTGGCACTCTGGTTCGCGGGCATGTCGTGGTTCGAAGCGACGTGTCATACCTTTGCCACGCTGGCTACTGGTGGATTCTCGACGCTCAATGCAAGCGTGGGCGGCTACCGGTCCGTGTCGGTCGATGTCATCATCATCGTGTTCATGTTGTTGGCCGGCGTGAACTTCGGGCTCTATGACCATCTGATCCATCGGCGCTTCAAGTCGTTTTATCGCGATCCGGAATTGCGCCTGTACCTGATCATCCTGGCAATCGGGTCGGCGATCGTGGTGATCTCGCTGCTGAACACGCCGATCACGACGACCACCGGAGAGACGCTTGATCCATCGGTGGGCAGTGCCGTGCGGCATGGGGTGTTCACGGTGGTTTCGGTCCAGACGACGACCGGGTTCTGCACGGCCGACTTTAACAACTGGCCGCAGATTGCACAGGGGACGTTGATCCTGCTGATGTTTATCGGTGCATCGGCCGGCTCAACCGGCGGCGGGATCAAGGTCATTCGCGTTCTGATCGCCATGAAGGTGATGGTGCGCGAGATTGAACGATCGTTTCGGCCGAGCGTCATCCGGTCCGTCAAGGCAGGTCATACGACGGTGGCCCCGGAACTGAAGTTGGCGACCTTGGGATACATCCTCGGCGTGATTCTCATCTTCCTGGCCGGCATGTTTCTGCTGCTGTTCTTTGAACGGCATCACGAGACGATGTCGTTTGATACGGCTCTGAGCGCATCGGCCGCCACACTGTGCAATATCGGCCCGGGTCTGGGTCTGGTAGGAGCAGTCGAGAACTACTCGTGGTTCAGCATGCCGTCAAAGATCGTGATGAGTCTGCTCATGGCCGTGGGACGGCTTGAGGTGTTTGCCATCGTGGTGCTGCTGTCGCCGCGATTCTGGCGTGGGGATTGATGAGCACGTTGGACGCCATGAATTGAAAAAGGCACGGACCCGCTGCCTGCGTATCCGTGCCTTCGGTGTTTTTGCTTCTTCGATGCCATTGATGATCGTCAATAGACGATGGCGAGCGCCTCCTCAACAACCTGGATCACCTGCTTGATGTTGAACGGCTTCTTCAGGAAACCGTCAAGGCCGGCGGCACGGAGTTGATGAATCTGACCATCGGTGAGCTTCCCGCTCATGCCGATGATCTTGGTCATCTGCAGATCCTCCTGGTCGCGAATCAGTTTGCACAGTTCGCGGCCGTCGCCGTTGTCAAGGTGGAGGTCCAGTAACACGATGCTCGGCTTGAAGCGTTCCGCTTCGAGACCGGCCTGGAAGCCTGAGGTCGCCATGGCAACCTCATAGCCGGCGTGCTCGATGAGCAATTTCTGCACGACCTCAGCCACTTCCTGCTCGCGGTCAACCACGAGGACACGAGTCGTGCCACTCATCAATCCCTCGAGTGGGATGTTGTGCGATTTCATGAAGCGGATCAGCGAGTTGAGTGGGATTCGACGGTCCTTTGAGCCGGGGATTCGATACCCCTGAAGTTGGCCTGAATCAAACCACTTCGACACGGTTCGCGGAGCCACGTTGCAGATCTTTGCAACCTCCCCAGTCGTCAATACATCTTTCTCACGCGGCATAGTGTGTGACCTCAATATCAGATTCCATTCCGATCTCGAACACGTGGGCGTGCTTCCCCTGGACCGCAGCCAGCACTTTCATCGGTCCATGCCAGTGCAAGGTTTACTTTGCGCTGCGCAAACCCTTATTCCGTCGCATTCTGTGCATACCGGACCATAAGCGAAACTTGCGTGATCGGTACAAGCGACACGGTTCACCAAACCAGCGTCTGATAGGGGGCGCGCGCAGTGATGTCTTCATCCCACATGGCTCTTGATGCAGCCTGCGATATGTCCGGGACCCCGGTGCGATGACAAACGATCGAGGCGTACCCATCCTCGAGGAGCGAACACTCCCTGAACTGGCTGAACTCAAGGTCGGGATGGCGATAACCACCCACATGACAAACCTGTTGGCCCTGAACACGACGATATACGGGGAACTTGGCCGGTCGGATTCATGTATTTCCGCAGAAGATGAGGTGTCATGCGCGGCCGAATGAGATCACCCGGTCGACTTCGCGGTCGTTGAGCCAGGGAAGCGAGGCGACCTTTCGAGCCAATGACTTGGGCATTGGTTTTCCCGCTCGTTCATGAGCCGGCCGTGACTTCCAGCGACGATGGACCCAGAAGTACTGCTCCGGTGCATCGCGGACCATGCGCTCAATTGCATTGGTATATCGGGCGGTCACATAATACAACGGGTCATCCTGATCTGCCCAGTCCTGGGGCTGGATGATGTCCTTTAACTCGATGCGGTATCGGAATCGCGTTGGATCGGTTCGGCGAGCCTGGCCGCAAATGATGGGCACCTCATACCGCATGGCCAGAAGGCCGATCGACTTATAGGCGGATGCGAGACGCCCGAAGAAGGGGACGAACACCCCCTTGTCGCCGGCATTCTGGTCGGCTATGAAGGCGACCCGGCCGCCGGCTTCGAGGAGCCGTGGGAGTCGTTCGGTGGCCCCGAACTTCGTCATGATGCTCATGCCGCGTGCCTGCCGCACACCCATCAGCCAGTCATTGATCTTGGGCAGGTCCAGGGGGCGTGCCAGGGCGGTCATCGGGAAGCCGACGGTACCCAATGTGAACCCCAGGACCTCGAAGTTGCCGCAGTGACCGGTGATGAAGATCGCCGGCCGGTCACTGAGCAGGTGCGGCATTCCCGGCTTGATGTCTCCGAGATCAACGTATTCGTGCCAGGTATCGGGCGTGATCAGCCGTGGCGTAAAGAGAACCTCTGCAATGAACAGTTGCAGCAGGTGGCGCATGGATCGGCGCGCCACGCTGTCAATCTCAGGGTCCGTCCATTCCGGGAACGAGAGGCGAAGGCTGTCAATGGCTCGCTGGCGACGGCGGGCATCACGGGCAGCCCATGACTCTCCCAGACGCCCGACAAAGGCCATGACGCGATCGACATCGAAGCTCTGGAGCAGCGTTCCGATGATGCGCAGCCCGGCATAGGCCGAGTAGTTCGTCAATATGGAATCGTTATAGGCCATTGAATCCGCACCATGCACGCGGCGTGATCAGCGTGACGTCTGCCATTGCAAACGCCACCGAGTCATGCCGTCACGGGACAGCAAGCCGGGTGGCGTGTGTGTGTGTGATTCGGTCGCCGGGGTCGGTTGTCAGGGCTGAAAGTACCCGATGAGCGTGAACAGGCGGTTCTGATTCATCACCGGAATCGAGAGGCTCTCAGCCTTGGCGAGGTACTCGTGATACTGGTCGAAGAACTTCCGGTCGGCGATGTACTTACGAATCTGGTGCGGCGCGGCATTGGCCGGCGGCTGCACCGGCATCATCGGCTGCTGACCGAGCACGAGGAAGTCCATGTCACCCTTGAACTCGTCGAGAATGTCACCGCCCCATTCGCGGATCCGTGCCTTCATGTCTTCGGTCTCGATATCTGAGGGGCCGCCTTCGCCGTCCATGTCAAACTGCCCGAAGACGAAGCACGTGTACTTCTTGTTCTTGTCGTAGATGGCGTTGATGATGACGTCACCCTCGACGATGGCCCGACCCGGGGTCGTCCGGATGATGCGGGCAGTCGCAATGCTGTCCTGGATGCGGGTGACTTCGATCGTTCCCTTGCCGCGCGGGATGATGCCGGCGGAGTTGGGCTTCAGGTCGGAGACATCGCTGTAGACCTCAAACGTCATGCCGAGGATGATGTTGTCCTTGCGGCCGAGATCGATGTAGACGGTTTCGCGTTCGCCGAACTCCTGGATATGCCCGTCGGGACGCATGTTCTCGCCGACGTAGTCCAGGCGGGTGGACTCAACGCGATCACGCAGTTCGTTGATGTCACGGGTCAGCAGCGCAACTTGGGTCCGTTCGGCATCGAGTTCGGCATTGAGGCCGCCGACCTGGGTTTCGTAGTTATCGCGGATCGAGCGAACGCGATCATCCATACTCGCTTCGGCTTCGTTGATTCGTCGGGCATACTCATCGGCCCGCGACTGGATGCGACCGATTTCCGACTGGAGGTCGGCAATGGCAGTCCGATGATCCTGTTCGAGTTGCTCGCGACGGTTCACCTCGGCCACGCGGCCTTCGTTGGCCTCGTCCAGTTGAGCCGACAGGTCATTGATCTGAGTCTCGAGTCGAGCAACCTGATCGGTCAGGTCTCGCAGGCGGGCCACGGCCGGCTGATCCGAGGAGACGTCATAGCGCCCGAGCGATGCTTCCAGTTCGGTGCGAGTCATCACGCCCTGGCCGCCGGCCAAAGCAGCAATCTGATCCATCTCCTCCTTGAGGTAGCGGATGACGCTGACGCGGTTATCGCGGGCCTTGTTCTTCAGATCGCGGACTTCGTCACTCTCCCGTTGTGCCGGCGAGGCGAATGCCTGAAGGTCGGCTTCAGCCTTCTCGTGCGTACTGCGGGCCTGCTCCATCTTTGTGTAAAAGAGCATTGTGGTGAGAAGCAAAGTCAGGGAGAGCAGGATGAAAATCACCAAAGCGACCATCACGCCCATGCTGCTGCTGGATCTGGATGCCATAATGCGGAGTCTCCATGCCCGGTATGTGAGCCTGTAACAGGACAATAGTACGAACGGCGAGAATCCGGGTGGGAGGCAGGGGTCTTGGCGTACCCTGCCTGGACCGGGAGGATGCCCCCCGGCTGATCGTCGCCGAAAACCAGGTCCGGCCCGAGGACAATACGACCTCAGGCTGTATGGAGTTTCGGTGCCTCGCAGCCGTTCGTCAAGTACCTGTAATGCAGGTTTTTTGGTTCGTCGGCCATCGGTCGGGCCCGATTTGGCCCTCATCCGGCCTCATGCAGGCCCGGAAGTGACCGACAACAGCAACTGTTCGAAGATTTTGGCCGATCCCAGAAATGTGAAGAAACTCACTGAATCGGTCACCATGGTCAGAAAAATGGTTGATGCAGTTGCCGGATCCCGCTTCAGACGGTCCATGATCAGCGGCATGGCCGTCCCGGTCAGACAGCCGACCCCCAGCGACGTCGACATCGCAAACAGCGCAATGAGTCCCAGTTGCCACGATGCCGACGGCCACAATCCGGTCGTCCCGATCAGGATGATGCCGATGCACACGATGGACCCGACGACCGCCCCGGTCAGGATTCCGAGAGCCAACTCTCTCCAAATGAGCGGCCAGACCCGCGTCTGTCTCACCTCATTGAGGACCAGCCCTCGGAGCGTGACGGCAAGTGACTGCTGCCCGGCGTTGCCGGCCTGATTCGCGATCACCGGCATCATGACCGCCAGCAGGGCCAGGTTCGAAATCAGATCCTCGAACTTCAGGACGACCAGGGCTGCCAGCAGCGAGGTAAACAGGTTGACGATCAACCACGGGAATCGGCCTCGGAGTTTGAGCCAGAGACCGCTGTAGACGGCCTCGCCCATGCCGGCACCGACCATCTTGTACGCATCCTCAGTTTGCTCCTCGCGGATGATGTCCAGCACATCGTCCACGGTCACGACGCCGAGCAACCGATGAGCCCGATCCACGACCGGCATCACGGTGTAGTCATAGCGGTCAAATGCTTCGGCCACATCCTCCTGATCAAGGTCCGGTCTCAGGTAATCTACCTGTCGCCGCATGACGTCCTTCACGAGTGTGTCCGGTCTGCTCACCAGGAGTTCACGCGGCGAGAGCATGCCTTCGAGTCGTTGTTCGGCATCGACGCAGAAGACAAAGAGGAGGTCTTTCTCGTCCTGAGCGCGGATCGCCTCCACGGCATCAATGATTGTTGAGTCGGAACTGACCTTGACGAACTGGGTTGTCATCAGGCCGCCGGCCGTCTCCGGCTCGTATCGCAAAAGACTCTCGAACTGGACCGCCAGCGACGGCGGCATCACGTCCAGGATCTCTTCGCGGAAGTCCTCGGGGCAGGCCTGCAGAATGTCAACTGCAACATCCGGGTCCATCAGGCCGAGATAACGAGCCGGCTCCTGTGGGCCGTAGTCCTCTGAGAGATCCACGAGCACCATGACCGCAATCGGGCGCTGCATCTCGGCAATGTCGCGGGCCGACACGGCATCGTCCATCTGGTAGACAACGTCAGCAGCATCGTCCGGATCCAGTTCCTCAAGGGCATCGGCCGCATCGGGGGCTTCGAGCGTCTCGACCGCTGGGGCAAAGACATCAATGTCGAGCGAGTGCTCGAGCATTTCAGCGACCCGTTCCTCATCCGGTGAGTCGGTGGTGACATCCTCCAACTGCGACCCATCCGTTTCGGCGTCCGCCGGGGGCCGGGGCTCAGCGGTCGGGTGTGCCGATGGGGGCAGCGACGATTCGGGCGCACCCTCCCCGTCGCTCGGCTTCGTGGGCTGAGGGGTCAGGTCCTCCGGCCGATCGGACTCGAAGTCAGGATGTGGGTCGGTACGCTCGGTCATGTGTGTTCAGGCATTCCAATCCTGGGCCTGTGGGATCAGCGGGCCCCGCAGCACGATTATCACCTAAATCGGCTGGATTCAAGGTTTGACAACAAACAGACTGACGAACCGCTCCCTGCACCCTATCCTTCGCCGTCATGCGTGGCCGTATATTTGTCCAATACACATTGTCCGTCTTCCTGCTGGCGTGTCTGGCGCTGTTCCTGATTCTGCCGGTCTGGCTGACGATCCGGGGCGGTTTCATCGATCGGGACGCCGATCAGTGGACAATACAGCACATCCTGTTGATCTTTTCCGATCCAACGCTGCGATCGGGATTGCTCAACGCGACGCTGATTGCCTGTGCGACGACGTGCTGCTGTCTCGTGATCTCGCTGCCGCTGGCATTGCTCAACGTCAAGTGCAACTACCCCGGTAAGGCGTTGTGGAGTGCCGTGATTCTGGTGCCGCTGATCCTGCCGCCGTTTGTGGGGGCGATCGGCATGCGACAACTGCTCGGGCGATACGGGGCGCTCAACTCGCTGCTTGGGGATGCCGGGATCGACTGGCTCGGGACGGCCAAGTTCTGGGGGGTGGTCATTGTCGAGGCCCTGCATCTCTATCCAATCGTATATCTGAACGCGACGGCCGCGTTGGCGAACCTTGATCCGACGCTCGAAGAGGCCGCCCGAAACATCGGCGTCAGCCCCTTGCGTCGATTCTGGTCGATCATCTTGCCGCTGATCCGCCCGGGCCTGTTTGCCGGCTGCACGATCGTCTTTATCTGGTCGTTTACGGAACTCGGCACGCCGTTGATGTTCGATTACTACGAAGTGACGCCGGTCCAGATTTTCAGTCGCATCAAGGAAATGGAGAACTCGGCCCAGCCGTATGCCCTGACGGCGGTCATGCTGTTTTGTGCGATCATGTTTTATGTGCTCGGCAAGATGGTGTTTGGCGGGCGAGCCTATGCGATGTACTCGAAGGCCTCCATTGCCTCGCAGACCAAGCGACTCAGCACGCTTGCAGGCTTCGGTGCCAGCGGCCTCTTCCTGGTCGTGACCGGGCTGGCGGTCCTGCCGCATATCGGTGTGATTCTGACAAGTTTTTCGGAGAACGGTCAGTGGTATCACTCGGTCCTGCCGTCGGGCTGGACGACCCAACACTATGAGGATGCACTGACGCACAAACTGGCGATGGGGTCGATCACGAATTCGCTGAAGTATGCGGTGATTGCCATGCTGATCACGTTGCTGGCCGGCGTGACGATCGGGTACATCGTGGTGCGCACGCGCGTGATTTTCCGTGGCCTGCTTGATGCCCTGTCCATTCTGCCGTTGGCTGTTCCCGGGCTCGTGATGGCATTCGGGTACGTCGCCTTGACGCTGGAGCCGCCGTTCAACTGGACGGCCGAAACGGCCCCTGACTGGGGGCGCTGGTTCCTCCCGATTGCCGGGTGGTTTGATGTGCTGGGTCCGACGGCCAACCCACTGGTCCTGCTGGTGGTTGCCTACTCGGTGCGGCGTCTGCCGTACATGGTGCGTTCGACGGTTGCCGGGCTGGAGCAGACCTCGCAGGAACTCGAGGAGGCATCGCGGAATCTCGGGGCCGGGCCGGCAACGACGATCCGTCGTGTCACGTTGCCGCTGATCATGGCCAACCTGATTGCCGGCGGGCTGCTCGTCTTTGCGTTCTCCATGCTCGAGGTGTCCGATTCGCTCATCCTGGCCCAGCGCGAGATTCACTTCCCGTTTACGAAGGCCATCTATACCTTCTTTGAACGGCTGGGAGACGGGCAGTACATTGCCTCGGCAATGGGCGTGTGGGGCATGGCCCTGCTGACGGTCACCCTCGTCGGGGCCTCCCTGTTGCTCGGCAAGAAGATGGGTGCCATCTTCAGAGTCTGAGCGATCTGATCGACGATTAATGAGGCCCCTGTGTCCTGCTCGGGCAGGATGCCTATCATATACCGAACATGAGTGAAACCATGACCCATCCGCATCTCGAAACAGTGCTGCGCGGCACGGCTGCCGTGTACTCGCCGGACGAGTTGGCCCGCAAACTCGCCAAATCGGAATCCACCGGCAAGCCGCTGCGCGTCAAACTCGGGTTGGACCCATCGAGCCCGGACATCCACCTCGGGCACACCGTCGTCCTCGGGTTGATGCGTCGCTTTCAGGATCTCGGCCACAAGGCCGTCCTGATCATCGGTGACTACACCGCCCGCATCGGCGACCCGACCGGCAAGTCCAAGACTCGGCCGATGCTGACGCCGGAGCAGATCGAGGAGAACGCACAGACGTACCTCGATCAGGCCACCCTGATTCTGGACGATGACCCGGCCAAACTCGAGTTACGCCGCAATAGCGAATGGCTGGCGGAAATGTCGTTTGCCGATGTGATCCGCCTGGCATGTCAGGTCACCGTTGCGCGCATGATGGAGCGCGATACGTTCGAAACACGGTACAAGGCCGGTCTGCCGATCTCGGTGCATGAGTTTCTGTACCCCCTGATGCAGGGGTGGGACTCGGTATGTATCGAGGCCGACATCGAACTCGGCGGGACGGACCAGACATTTAATAACCTGGTCGGCCGCGATCTGCAGCAGAATGCCGGCCAGGAGCCGCAGGTGGTAATGGTGTGCCCGATTCTGCGCGGGATGGACGGCACTGAGAAGATGTCGAAGTCGTTGGGCAACTACATCGGCGTCACTGAGTCGGCCGACGAGATGTTCGGCAAGACAATGTCGATCCCGGATGAACTCATGCACGAGTGGTTCGAGTTGTGCACCTCGCTCGATGCGACTGCCATTGGCGAGTTGTGCAATGCAGAGACGACCCACCCGCGGGAGGCGAAAGATCGGCTTGGCCGGGCGATTGTTCAACGGTTCCATGGGGCGGGGGCCGGCGATCAGGCATCGGCCGAGTTTACGGCTCGGTTCCGGGACGGTCAGTTGCCCTCTGACATGGAGACGGTCAACGTGTCCAGCCGCGCACCTGACAATCATTGCCGTGATGCGCGAGGCCGGGTTTGCGTCCAGTAACGGCGAGGCACGTCGCCTGGTGCAGCAGGGGGCCGTCTCAATTAATGATGAGAAAGTGACTGACCCGCAGGCAGAGGTGGGGATTACAAACGGTGATGTGCTGAAGGTCGGCAAGCGCCGTGTGTGTCAGTTGGCAGTGGGGGGGTAGTGCGGCCACATCGCCGTCCGGGCTGACGGCATCACAGGGGATGATCGAGATGCAGAAAGGTGATCAGTGACTATGGCACCCACACTCGCGCCAGCGCCGGTATCGAAACGGAAACAGAATTGCACGCAGGCGACCGATGATCGACTCGCAGTACTGGACACACAGTTCGGCGAGTTCGGCGTCGTATTCAATGCCGACTGGCAAATCATCCGAACGCACTTCATGGATTATCCCGACGACGATCCGAACGAGCCGTGGGCAAGCGCCTTTGCACGGATTGCTCGGACCCACCCGAAGGTGCGCGACGTCATGAAGCGCATCGAGGCGTATTTCAAGGGCGATCTCAAGACGTCCTTTGCGGCCATCCCCACGCCTGCCGGCCCGCCGTTTTATCATCGCTGCTGGAACACCTGCCGGAGGATCAAGCCGGGCACAACGATCAGTTACGCTGAATTGGCTGAGCGATCAGGCTCTCCGATGGCATCCCGTGCTGCAGGCCAGGCCATGCGGAACAACCCGGTGCCAATCATCGTGCCATGCCATCGGATCATCGGGCACAACGGTCACCTGGGCGGCTTTTCCGGGTCCAATGCGCCATCGAGCGTACATCTGCAGTTGAAGCGGGGGCTGTTGGACTTTGAATCTACGCGATGAGGTTGCGAAGATGGGAGGTACCGCGCCCTGGTAAGCCCACGGCTTTGCCGGGGGAATGATGCGATCAGCATCATGCCAAGTATCACATCTCACAAGCCGGACGGGCCGCGCCCCTCGGATTGTCCGTGTGAAAGCCAGTTGAGGCGATCAAGCGGGCTCCTCTGGTGGGATGGGCGTCTCGCCCGTCAGTCGTGTAGGGGCACATTGCATGTGCCCCTCCCCCCGACGACCCCCACCAGCACCGTGTCAGGACTCGTACCTCGTCCTGACCTACGTCGCTTGTATCCCCATATTCAAATGAGATTTCCTCTGGACAGCCACACTCACTTGTGGTACCTTGTGAAGTGGGACGGGCGAGACGCCCGTGAGTCGTGTAGGGGCACGATGCCTCGTGCCCCACAGTTCGGATTGTGTGCAAGCGACGGTTTCGGAGCGCATCCTGCCGAGTCTCGTAGGGGCACGATGCATCGTGCCCCGAATCTGTATGGTGGAGCAAGCGCTCCTCTCGAAGGCCCACCGGCAAGTAGTCACATCTAAGGCTGCGTAGTGACATGATCAATGTCAGGAGTATGAATGTGAGAGTGAACCCGCGACGACACAATATCTGCCAAGTGCGCCTTGTTGCGATGGTAGTATGTACAGCCACATCCCCACTTGGTCTGTGTACCGAGAAGCCTCAGTATGCAATACTTGAACTGCCGACACTGGGGGGGACAGGGTCCGTTCCGATTGCTATCAATAATGAGGCCGCAATTGTCGGCTCGTCATGGACGACTGGCGATAGTGAAAGCCACCCCGCGCTATGGAATGATACAGTGCCCCTGGATCTAGGGACGCTGGGCGGACCCGCAGGCAAGGCGTTTGATATCAATGACGCCGGTGTCGTTGTGGGGCGAAGCACGTTGCCTGGAGACTCCGTGCTTGACGACCGAGCGTTTCTGTGGAGTGAGAGCACGGGAATGATATATCTTGGCGCGCTGATTGAGCACGCCGAATCGCTCGCCGAGGCAGTAAACGAGGCCGGGACAGCGGTCGGCTATTCTGAGAGTTCGCTCGGGGGCGATAGGCAGGCGGTACTGTGGCGAGATTCTACAATTATAAATCTTGGCAATCTTCAGGAGGGCCAATCGAGTTATGCTTACGACATCAACGAGAAGGATTATGTCATTGGCACAGCTAACATCCACTCGGCTAAGCGCGCAGCACTGTGGCATCCAGATGGGACGATTGAAGATCTTGGCGAGTTCTTTGGCGGTGGTACATATGCCTATGCTATAAATGATAGGCTGGAGATAGCAGGGCACACAACGTATATCGGCGGTCGCGCATTCTACTACAACTACATAACAGATGAAATCATCAATCTGCAAGAGGATTCGTTTACGATCACGTCGGCTGCCTATGACATTAACAACATGGGTCAGGCTGTCGGCAAGCGGACAGACGGGTGGACGATGAAGGAGGAAGGTTTTGTATGGGACCATGAGCACGGCATGGTCGTGTTGAACCGATTGAGGCCGCCGAATTGCGACTGGCGACTTCGATCTGCAAGAGGCATCAATGACTTCGGGCAGATAACAGGTCGAGGCTCACGGACCGGTGACGGCTATTGGGACGGAAGCGGTTTCCTCATGACGCCGGTGTATCATTCGTTTGATCTGACTTATGCACGACCGGGTAAGGCAGATGAAGTCAATACGATTCGGGCTGCTAACTTCGTCAATGTGCCGGTCGGCACCACTGTGTATTTCTGCTACTCGTTCCGAGGCGGTGGATCGCTGATTCCCGGATGCGACGTCTCCATCAACGCGCTGCAGATCGACAACGCGAAGGTGGCAGGGACGGCCACAGTCGGCGAGAACGGTGTCGCCAAGTTGGTCGGCAAGGTCCCGCCCTCCATGCACGGGCGGCAGGTCATCTTCCAGGCTGTGATTCCCGGCTCCTGCGAAATCAGCAATCTGGTCGTGCAGAGGTTTGAGTAAGTTCGTATGGGCACGATGCCTCGTGCCCTCTTCTTCCAACGAGCCGCGACCGTAAGGGAGCGGGCATCCTATGCGTAAGCCTCGATTGCGTGCCACGACCACCCCTTCGGGGTGAGGAGAGGTCTTTATGCGCATCATCTTCCGGGCGTGGCGCTCGTCTCCGACTCGCTTCACACCCGGCTACATAGTCGCCCCTGAATAATTCGATTTGATCGGTGAATCCAGGTTGAAAGTGGCTTCGGGATGTGGCATACTTTGCAGGATATTGTAGGGATACGTTCCGAAACCTTGCAAATTCGGAGTCACGGATGAAGCCCCAAGCCCAGCCTGATGATGAGCTGTTCCTGTTCCAATCTCATTTCGATCAACTGCTCAATCCGACCCATCCGCTGATCAAGTTATCGAAGCAGGTCGACTGGGATCACTTCGATCAATCGTTCGGCGAGTTCTTCTGTGAGTCGGTGGGTGCCCCGGCCAAGGCCACGCGTTTGATGGTCGGCCTGATCTACCTCAAACACGCGTTCAACGAATCGGACGAGTCGGTCGTCGAGCGCTGGGTGGAGAACCCGTACTGGCAGTATTTCTGCGGATACACGCACTTGCAGCACGAGTGTCCGATTCATCCCACGACGATGACCAAATGGCGAAATCGTGTGGGTGAAGCGAAACTTAATGAGTTGTTGAAACAGACCATCGAGGTGGCGGTGAAACACCATCGATTGAGCGAACGTGAGTTGACCCATGTGAACGTGGACACGACGGTGCAGGAAAAGAACATCACGCACCCGACCGACTCGAAGCTGTTGTACCGGTCAATTGTGAAGCTGGTTCGGGCCGCCAAGGGACGCGATATCGTGCTGCGCCAGTCGTATGTTCGAGTGGGCAAACGGGCTGCGGTAAAGGCCGGTCGATACGCGCACGCGAAGCAGTTCAAGCGAATGCGTCGGTCGTTGCGTCAACTCCGGACGTACGTGGGGCGATTGGTCCGTGACATCGAACGCAAAGCACCGCCATCGAGCCGAGATGAAGAGTTGTCGATGTTGCTGGGACGGTGTCAACGGTTGATCGATCAACGACCGAGCGACTCGAACAAGTTATATTCGCTGCACGAGCCGGAGGTGTGCTGCATCAGCAAGGGCAAGGCGCACAGGCGATATGAGTTTGGTCAGAAGGTGGCCTTGGCGACGACGAATCGAGGGAACTGGTTCGTGGCGGCCATGTTGTGCGAAGGGAACCCGTACGATGGTCATACGCTGAATGCGACCTTATGTCGTGTCGAATCAAACACTGGCGTTGCGCTGACTGATGCGTATGTTGACAAGGGATATCGGGGTCACGATTACGAAGGCGAGGCGGCGGTACACATTGCCGGCCGTGGAAGCAAGCGGGCGACGCGAGTTCAACGGAAGCGTCGCAAGCGACGCAGTGCGATCGAACCGAAGATTGGGCACGCGAAATCGGAGAGTCGTCTGGGACGTTGCTACCTCAAGGGCCTGGCCGGGGATGCAATCAACGTGGTGCTGGCGGCGGCGGGAGCGAACTTCCGCAAGCTGCTTCGGCTCTTGCGATGCGCACGTGGCGTCGAACAGACGTTCCAGCTCAACTTCGCCTGGCTCTGGCACCTATTGCGTTGGCCAAACCATCACCCGCGGTTCAAAATCGCCTGATCGGCGGTGTTTTTCAGGGTCGACTACATACGAGCACCGCTTCGCGGTGAGGGATGGCTGCACCGGAATGACTTTGTGCGCCCTGACGGGCGGGGACTGGGAGTGCACACTCCCTCACGGTCGCGCGGCTTGTCGATCCAATGACTCACCGGCGAGACGCCCGTGCCACCGCGGAAGAGGGGAGGACCCCGTGCATTTGAAATGGCGGCACCAGGATTCGAACCTGGGACCTAGGGCTTATGAATCCCTCGCTCTAACCAACTGAGCTATACCGCCTTGTGGTCGATCGATTGTCGTGCGGGGCATCCGCCGGCCCCCTTTATTGTGCGAGGGAGCTCCCCGGTTACACCACGGTGCCTGTTGTACACAGGTGAACCGCAGGATCGTACCAGCCTCGGCCGTTTCGTCAACTGTCTGCGAAACGACCCCTCAGACTGCCCCACAGCCTTATCGGCCGACCTGGGCCGGGGCTGAAGTTGATGCTGAAACCGTGGCCTTCTCGTCGTCGCCGCCGCCGCCGGGGCTCCCACATCCCCCGCTAGTCCCTCCCCCCGCAATCGGAGGGTTTGCAGGACACCTGGCCCATCTCGTCGACACCTGCTCCGCGGTCAGCGTCGGGTCGGCGTGCCGAATCGCGGCTGCAATCAAACCGGCAAACAACGGGTTCGGATTCAGCGGCCGGCTGGTCAGCTCCGGGTGGAACTGGGCCCCGATGTAGTACGGGTGGACCTCGGCCGGCAGTTCCAGAATCTGCATGATCGGCTGCGATGGGTGGCGGCCGGAAAAGACCATGCCGGCTTTTTCCAGTTGCTCGATGTACTCCGGGTCCACCTCATACCGGTGGCGGAACCGTTCGCGGCAATCGGGAGCCTGATACAGGAAGTGGGCCAGCGTGTCCGGCTTGATCACGACATTGCTGCCGCCCAACCGCATCG
The DNA here is from genome assembly GCA_013112555.1 of Planctomycetota bacterium. Classification (GTDB taxonomy): domain Bacteria; phylum Planctomycetota; class Phycisphaerae; order Phycisphaerales; family UBA5793; genus PNC21. The sequence continues at coordinate 870,423 of JABFGK010000001.1, forward strand.
TGCCGCCCAGCCCCTCGATCTTCTTCTGATCCGGCAACTCGCTGATCACCGGGCATGCTGCGCCGGAGTCCATCTCCGTCGAGTTCGCCTTGTCCAGGCCGGCGACATATCGCGCGTATTCAACCACAGCCACCTGGAAGCCGAGGCAGATGCCCAGATACGGCATGCCGCTCTTCCGGCAGTGTGAGACGCAGGCGATCTTGCCTTCGACGCCACGCGACCCGAACCCGCCGGGCACGATGATTCCGTTGAGCCCTTCCAATGCAGCCGGCCCATCCTTCATGGTCAGGTCGGTCGTCTCGATCCACTTGACCTCGATCTCGGCATGCATCTCCGCAGCACAGTGCTCAATCGCCTTGTCGATCGAGGCATAGGCATCACGCAACGCAGCGTACTTGCCGGTGATGCCCAGGGAAATCTTGTGCTTTTTCTGCCCGGCCAGCGCATCTGTGAACTGCCGCCAGCGGTCCCGGGCCTTGTCCTCGGCCACGGCATTGACGCGATCGTGCAGGCCGAGCATCGACAGCACCTGCCGGTCCAGCCCCTGGGCTCGCAGGGCATCGGGGATCAGGTAGATCGATTCCCGGTCATGCATGGAAAACGTCCGCTTCAGCGGCACGTTGGAGAACATCGAGATTTTTTGCCGCACCGTGTCAGTCACCGGCCGCTTGGCCCGGCAGGCGACGATGTGGGGCTGGATGCCGGCTTCCATGAGTCGTTTGATCCCGAGTTGGGCTGCCTTTGATTTCTGTTCCCCCAGGATTTCCGGCTCGATGACGTAGGTCAGAGCCACGAAACAGACGCTGCCTTCGCCTTCCTCAAACGCGAGTTGTCGCAGTGCCTCGATGTAGAAGCCGTTTTCGTAATCGCCGGCCGTCCCGCCGACTTCGATGAACACGACGTCAGCCGGCCCGCCTTTGTCACCTGACATGGCCAGTTCGCGGAGTTTGCGTTTCACCTCACCGGTGACGTGCGGGATCATCTGGACGTCGCGCCCGAGATAGCCGCCCCGGCGTTCCCGTTCGAGGACGGTCGTGTAGATCTGGCCGCTGGTCGCAAAATTTCGGCGGGAGAGGTTCTGATCGAGGATTCGCTCGTAGGTGCCCAGGTCCATGTCGGTCTCGGTCCCATCGTCGAGGACGAAGACCTCACCGTGGCGATAGGGGTTGAGCGTGCCGGCATCGACGTTGAGATAGCCTTCGAGTTTGATGGGGGCCACCGAGAGGCCCTTGTCCTTGAGCAGTTTCGCAATGGAGGAACTGAAGATGCCTTTCCCGAGTCCCGACATGACGGTTCCGAAGACGGCAACGTACTTGTGTCGGCCGTGCTGGTAGCCGTCGGGCTTGGGCGAGTAGAACTCGGTCGTCTGGCTTGGGGCCCCGAATTGGGTGACCAGATCGGCTTCACCGGCGGAATCAGAAATTGGGTGGTGTGGCATGTGACAGTGTAACAGGTGATGAAGGGTGGGCAATCAAGGGTGGGAAAAGGGGTCGGCCAGCCCCCGGCTTCGCCGGGGGGCGTGCGGCACACCGTGCCGCTTCGTCCGTATGGGAGCGGTCACTCATCGGATCGCCGATCTCCCGATCGGCACGCTTCCCTCGCCGTATCTGGCCGACGGACCGCGACCAACGGTCGCGGCTTTGTGTGCGATCCGACCCGAATCGACTCCCGACCCCTTTCCCTTCTACACTGTCACCCAACGATATCCACCTATGAGCACACGCCCGGACATCTCGACCTTTCGCCACGCGGCCGGTACCGCCAATCTCATCCCGATGTACCGCCGCATCTTCTCCGACCAGTTGACCCCCGTGCTGGCCTACCGCCGTCTGGTAGCCGAGGACGAGCGCGAGGCCCCCAGTTTCCTGTTCGAAAGCGTCGAGCAAGGGGCCCGCCTCGGCCGCTACAGCATGCTGGGGACTCAGCCGATCGTCGAGATCGTGGCAAAGGGATCGCAGACACAGGTCATCACGCGTTCCCCGTCGTCTGAAATGAACTGCACGGAAGCGCCCGCACCCTCGACCGCTGTCCCGGGGGGAGAGGGCAGCAAGACGCCGTTCGACCTCATGCGAGCCATGGCCGACCAATGGAAACCGGCCACTGCCATCGACGGCCTGCCCGAGTCGTTTACCGGCGGCTGGGTCGGGTACGCCGGCTACGACACCGTCCGCTATGCCGAGCCCGACAAACTCCCGTTCGCAGACGCCCCGGCCGATGACCGCAATCTCCCCGATCTCCACTTCGGCCTGTACCGCGAGGTCGTCGTGTTCGACCACGTGCGCAAGGTCGTCTTTGCCATCCACTGGGTCTGCCCGGGCGAGCACGAGTCACTCGACGCTGCCTGGCACTACGGTCAACACGCACTCGACCAACTCGTATCACGATTGCAGACGCATTCGGTCCCACTGCCGGCCGGTTCGATCGACTTGACACTCAGAGCAGCCGGCACCGCCCCGGTGTGTCACACGTTGACACGGGATCATTTCGAGCAGGCAGTTGTGCAAGCCCAGGAGTACATCAAGGCCGGCGACATCTTCCAGGTGGTCCTGAGTCAGCGATTCGAACGCGAAACGACCGCCGACCCATTCGAGATCTATCGAGCGCTGCGGATCGTGAACCCCAGCCCGTACATGATTTATCTGCAGGCACAGGGAACGATACTCGTGGCGTCCAGTCCTGAAATCCTGTGTCGGGTGCATGGGCACACGGTCGTTAATCGCCCGTTGGCCGGCACACGAAAGCGTGGCTCGACAGCGGAGGAAGACGCTTCGCTCGAGCGCGAGTTGCTGGCTGATGAAAAGGAACGAGCTGAGCACATCATGCTCGTAGACCTCGGGCGAAATGATGTCGGCAAGGTGGCTGAATCAGGGACCGTCTCAATCGTCAAGAACATGGAGATCGAGCGGTACAGCCACGTGATGCACATCTCATCAACGGTGACGGGGCAACTGGCATCCGGCAAATCATGCTGGGATGCATTACAGGCTGCATTGCCGGTCGGGACGATTTCGGGTGCGCCGAAGGTCCGGGCGATGCAGATTGTCGATGAACTCGAACCGATTCGCCGTGGGCCGTATGGCGGGGGCATCGGGGCCGTCTCATTCCACGGTGAGATGGATATTGCCCTGGCACTGCGGACGATGGTGATCCCGACGGGGGCGCATGCAGACACCTGGAATGTGCACATTCAGGCCGGGGCCGGGATCGTCTTCGACTCGGTGCCTGCCGGCGAATACCAGGAAACGGTCAACAAGGCTGCTGCGCTCAATCGCGCCATCGACCTGGCCGAGCGCGCATTTCGGTCAGACGCCGATGATACCGATTAATGAGGAATGTGGGCCAGGTCGGCCAGTTCCTCGTCGGTGTACAGTGGGATGTTCTCGCCCCACTTCGCATTCAGTTTCTCGATAATCCCATTGGCCAGCAGCGCATTGCCGACCGCCGTCGGGTGGATCGTGTCGGCAAACAGATGGTCATAATCGCCATACGCCGGCGGGCCGATGATCGGGCGATCAAACAAAACCGGCGGGTACTCGATCAGGTTCTGCAGTTCCGTGTACACGTCGACCACGGCCACAAACGGGAGTCGATCAGCGCCCCGGATCAGGTCGTTCACCCGCTGCATGTGCGCTCGCACGTTGGCTCGCTCCACATCGTTCAGGTAGGCCCACTGGTCCGGCGTCAGCGTCACGTCCGGAATAGTCCAGATGATAAACTCACTGTTGCGATGCTTGCTGCGCAGGTACATGATCTGGCTGCGCACGTTGTCGATCAGATCATCAATCACGGCGTCGGCACTCGCGTTCTGCCCCGGGGCATACGCAGCCAGAATGCCGATGTTGTTCAGGATGTCATTGCCGCCGATCTCGTAGCCGAACAGGGACGCCTTACTCTGCACAAAGATCGTCTTGAGGAAGTCATACAGGTCGATCTGGACGGAGACATCCGACGATTCAGAGCCTGCGACGGCATAACTCGTGAGTGTATCGCCGGATACGCCGCCCTTGTAGAACACAGCCTGGTGCGGGTCGTTGCCGTACATGTCCTGCGGGTTACCGTAGTACCAGCCAAGCAGATCGTTGTGGGTCAGGCTGTCGCCGAATGTCACCGTTTCAGAAAAGTCGATCTGCGACGATGCCGGGATCGCAGCACACGAGATAACGGCTAAGGCTGCGGCAGCACAGCGGATACGGTGTACATGTGCGCGCATGATTCGCATAGCCACGTGAAATCTCCTTCAGAATCATGGATCGGTATAGAAAGACTCGTGTCGTTATACCAGATTCATGGGGATCCTGCAAGGATACTTTCTCAGATCATCGCCCGCATTCGTCAGGTTTTTTGTTGCTGAGAGAGGAGGGTGATCTACCCGCCCAGCCGGGCCATGTCCTCTTCCGGAATGTCGAAGTTTGCCCAGACCTTCTGTACGTCTTCATGGTCCTCAAACGCATCCATCAATCGGACGATCTTGTCAGCGCTGGAACCGCCGCACTCGACGGTCGTACTCGGGATCATGGTCATCTTGCAGGAGCCGATTACCAGCCCGCCGGCCTCGAGTGCAACTCGGACGGCATGGAGCGACGTCGGATCGGTGTAGACTTCCCAGCCATCCTCGCTCTGCTGGATGTCCTCGGCACCGGCGTCGAGTGCCAACTCCATCAACTGGTCCTCGGTGGTCTGCTCAAGATCGAGGGAAATCAGACCTCGTTGCGTAAAGCCGAACGAGACGGAGCCGCTGACCCCCATGTTCCCGCCGCTGCGTTCGAAGATCTTTCGTATTTCGGGCGCGGTGCGATTCAGATTATCGGTCAGGCAATCGACCATGATGGCGACGCCGTTGGGCCCGTATCCCTCGTAGCGAATCTCGTGAAACTCCTCGCCGTCGTTGAGTTCTCCGCTGCCCTTCTTGATCGCTTTTTCGATCGTGTCCTTCGGCATGTTGACGGCCCGGGCCTCGTCAATGGCATAGCGCAGCCCGAGATTCTGATCGGGGTCGGGGCCGCTCTTGGCGGCAGCCATGATCGCCTTGGAACACTTGGACCATTGCTTGCCCTTGACGGCATCCTGCCGTGCTTTGCGGTGCTTGATATTTGCCCATTTACTATGGCCGGCCATATTCGCCTATCTCCATTACTGTCAAAAAGAACACGGTGACCAGGCCTGTCATGCCCGGCCTCACCGATCAAGGAATGACTAACCGCGTGCGCAACCCGGTGCCTAATCATTAGGCTGCCGGAACCGGTCGTCCAGAAGCGCGACCGGCATCGAGCGTCGCGCTCCGGCAAATTACGCTGCTCCCCCTTATTCAAGCCCGGGACAGTCGGCCACGTTCGGCTTCCGACCCTGTTTGGCATCATCCGCCTTCTGGGAAGCGTCCATCGAAACGTCCTCATAGGCCTGGCGCCACAGGTCGACCGAGTCCATGCCGTATTCCTCAGCCAGGCGGAGTTGGCGCTCGTAGGTGGACACGCTCTCCAGCCACCGCTTGATCGCATCCTCCTTCTGCCCGGCACGCCAGAGTGCATCGCCCAGGTGATCAACGATAACGGGATCATCCCGGCCGTCTCGATTCTCCGTTGCACGGGTCAGGAGCGTGACGGCCCCGAGTTGGGCATCGTCGGCCCCCGCGTCGGTCAGTCGGCCCTGTTTATACCGCAGCCACCCGAGCGAGTCGATGTAGGCCACATTGTCAGGAGCCGTGTTGTATGCCGTCAGAATCATGTGCTCGGCCTGCTCCAGTTGCACGCCACGGTCAGCCCAGGCATACCCAAGATCGTTGTTGGCGCCCGGATGATCCGGCTCGATGACCAGGATCTGTTCGAGCACAAATTCGCTCCCAGCCCGGTCGTCCTGATCGAGAAAGCGGCCGCTGAGAACATACAGCGAGTCGGCCAGTGTCCCATTCGAACGGGCCGACGCAGCCACCGCATCAATCTGGTCCAGCAGGCTCACTTGTGCCGCGCGCTTCACGAGTGAGACGGCGTAGTCGGCCTCCTGGCGGGTGGTGGCCAGCATGAGTCGAAGCGACAGCAGCGAGGCGTCCTGCGGATCGAACGGCCGATCGGTACCGAGCCAGGCATCAATCAGTCGGCAGGCATCGTCGGTCCGATCGCTGTTGCGAAGCAGGGCGATGGCCATGGCGTTGAGTTTCAACTCGTCATCCGGCTGATCACGGCTTGCCTCGTCGAGGGCGGTCATGATCCGGTCGTAACCCAAGTTGGCTCGAATCATCGCATCGAGACGCCAGACGTGGGCCTGCGATGACACGGTGAACCCGCGATCTCGCCACGCACCGACGGTTTGAATCACGTAGGCATAGGACGCACTGGCCGTGGCGTCGTCATCGGTACGAGCAGCTTCATCGGACAACCTGGCTGCGGTCTGCACCACGCGCTCGAGACGCGGCGGCTCATCAGACTGGACAAACGACATCGCCTCATCCAGGTAGGAAAAGACACGGTCATAGGCCGCCTCTGAGATGGCATTCTCTGCCTTGGCGCAGGCGGTTTCAAAGGATGGCGGGAGATGGCCGAGTCGCTGTTGGGCCGCCGCCCGCGCATCGTCTTCGCGCCCGACGCCGCGAAGGATGGCCTCATAACTCTTCCAGGCAGACTCGTCAAGCGGATGTGACGCCAGCCAGGTTTCGAGCGGCGGCAGGACATCCTCGTACTGTCGGCCGGCGACGAGCACCGTCACGAATTGGTCCAGCAGATCACGATCGCCCGGCCGCTTGGCCCGCTGCTTCTTTAACCAACTGATCGCCTGCTCGAACTGCTCAGCGCGTATCAGTTCGATGGTGTATGACTCGGTCGCCCGCCGGCTGCCGGGCTGTTCCTCGGCCAGATCACGCAGGGCCGACAGTCCTCGGTCCGTCCGGCCGCGTGACAGGTCGTTCCGGGCACGCAGGGATCGGAAGAGCCTGCTGTCAGGAAGATTCTGTGCCACTGCCGAAGCAAACGCTCGAAACGCCTCCGGGTCCGACAGTTCGCCCTGCTGGCCGTAAAGCGACAACAGCATGGCATAGGCCTTCTCACAAGACGGGTCGTTCTCAGTGATCAGTTTCAACGTTTCGGCCGCATCCTGCACGTTGCCACGCGCAGATTCAAGTTGTGCCTGCGCCGTCAGGGCCTCGGTCAGTGTGACGTGACCGCGGTCGCCGACGGCTGCATCCCAGGGATCAATGCCTTGGGCGTCTGCCCGCTCACGACAATCTGCGGCCGCCAACTTTGCCAGTTCAACGGCCCGGCTGGCCCGGTTCATATACCCGAGTAACTCGATGGCTGTCAGGAAGCGATGTGACTCGTCAATCAGTTGCGCCTGATCGATTTGCCCGAACCGCTGGGCTGCCTCACTCGACAATGCCTGCCCCTCGAGTGACTCGCACTCGGAGAGGGCCAGGTCAATCGTCCATTCGCCGCCTTCATTGCGGTAGGTTTGGAGCAGTTCCCAGGCATCGCGGTGCCGGATGCTCGACATCAGGACCATGGCAACCAGGTTCGTTGCGCGCGGCCCCAGCTGTCGTGCACGCTCGACCACGCTGCTGCCGGCAATCCACTCAGGATTGGCGACACGGGCAGCGAACTCACGCGACAGCGTCCGATTCCGGTGCGGGCTGAAGTCAGTTGCATGCCGGACCAGCACGGCCAGTGCGCGATCATTCTCATTGCGCAGGAGCAGCCACTCGAAAGTCGTGATCATGGCCACGACCGATGGAGCATGCTCTGCTTGACCGTCCGTGGCTTCGACCGGCTGATTGAGTGCAGTCGCCAGCATGTTCTCCAGGATCTCATCACCCTGTGCCGGCGGCAGGAGTGATGCAGCAGCCAGCGACAATGCCGTCGAGCCCGGTTGCTCGGCCAGCAGGCTCGCAATCGCTTCCCCGAGCAACTCGCTGCCGTCGATCTGACCGACATAGTCAACCAACTCGACGGCCGGCTCGCGCAGCGACGGGAGTGTGAGTGCCTCCAGAATGGTCAGCATGGGCCCGTATCGCAGGCCGAGTCTGACCTGCACGTAGACCATGCGATTCAGAATCCGGCTCCCGACCGTGTCGGGTAAGGCCCGGGCCTGCAGATACCAGTCCCACGCCCGATCAAGTTGTTCGAGTCGCATCCAGGCATCACCAACATCCTGGGCTGTCGTCCCACGCACCCGGCTCAGTTCGGACAGTTCGGTGCGGAATGTGCTGCGTAGGGGCCCACCCCCGGCGTTGAGAGCCACTCCGTCGATTGCCGTTTGCAGGGACAACTGCACTGCCTCGATGCCGGCCAGGTCATAGCCGAGTTGAAACAGACTCTGCCCGACCCAGATGCCTGCCAAGGACACGACCCAGGGCTCGGTCTCACGCACCGATGGCAGCGGCTGATCGCCCTCTGCCTCGAAGGCGGCAGTATCATCCGCAATCCCGATCACGGTGCCGAGGTGAATGACGGCTTCATTCCATTGCCCCCGCTCCATGGCGGCTTGTCCCATTTTTAGACGAGCCTCCGAATCTGCAGGGAGCAAGTCCAGCAGGCGCTGATAGGTCTTGAGTGCAGCAGCACGCCCGGCAGAGCGCTCCGAGCATCGCGCCAGCAGGCGGACAGAAGCGGTGCTCGATGGATCCTTCTCCAAGGCCTGGGCAAACCGTCGGCTCGCTTCGAAGTACTGTCCGGACAGATATGCCTCCCTGCCCTGAAGATACAACAGTTCAGCCTCACGTTGTGTCACTTCATCGAGTGCAGGAGGCGTGAGGGCTATGGCATCCGGTTGTTCCGATGCAGCGGCTTGGTCGCCGTCTGTCATGACGGTGCTGCGGATCTGGGTCAGCGCGTCTTCCAGAGAGAGCCTGGCACGATTGCGCGATGTCCTGTCCTGGGGGGGGGGACAATGAGGTTGTCGAGAGTGCTGCCGGCGGCAATGGGGGGGATGCCAAGGTGACCGGCTGTTCGTCCTGAGCGCGCTGTACCAGGCGACTGACGGCATCAGATTCGCTTCGCCCCTGTGAGAGCCTGTCACCGGCCTGGTGCGAGGCAATCGGCCCGAGACCGGCAGAATCCGACGGCCCGCCCTGTCTCGAACTGCCACCGCACCCGGACAGACTGCACAGGATCAGCCCCACGCTGAGCATGGTCGGGACTGCCGATGGGAACAACAGGCCCCTCGGTGTGAGCGGTCGGATATGTCGGCCTATCGATCTCAACGGCACGGCTCCTCACTTCTCGACTCGGGTCGGTCCACGGGCAGCAGCCCGGTCTCCCACCATACGGACCGCCGGGGCGTCTGTTCTGTCTCAGCCCTCAATCCCTGCTGCCTGCCATTATAGGGATGCCGCTGATCCGACTCGGGGTTGGATCGGCTGATTGATTCACGTTTCATCCACCCATGATCCCTGACAGCGATCGCAGGAGGTGCCACCTGACCGCCCTCTACTCCGGTGGGTGCTGCTGCAGGCCGGCCCCAAGCGTTTCCACGGCGAAGTACGCCTGTCGGGTCTCCTCGCACGACTCGCAGACCTTTTCGATAAGCCGCTGGGCCTTGCGGAGTGCCAGCTCAGGGGGGAGATACCCCTCACGTTGCAGGCGACTCAGCAGTCGCTCGTCCAGAGGCATGGCTCGCTGGTTCGCGACCATGAGTTGAATCCGGGCCATGACGAACGGAACCATGCCGTCCAGCGTGTTCAGATATCGCCGCGTCTGGCGTCGGTCGAACTCGACGAGACTCCGGAACGTGAGTCCATTCTCTCGCTGATAGAGGCTGTTGAGACATGCGCGGAGCCGACGGCAACGCTCCTGCGCACATGGGTCCGTGTCCGCAAGCACGGCCATCATCTCGTCCTCCTGGCAGACGCGCAGATCGTTGTAATCGCACGCGAACGCCATGAGTCGATTCAGCGCGTCCGTTGCGTGAGAACAGGACGCCTCCCATGTCAGGAATGCGTGAATGAGATGCCCCAGCGGGTCGAGCGATGATGGCAGTGGAGACAGCACTTCAACGGTGCTTCTGTCGGTGAGAAGCGCACGGAGCCGCTCGGTATGGCTGGTGTGAGTGGGCACGTCGTATCGACCGTATCACGATAAAGGTTGAAGCAACCGGTGTGGGTGCCGATGATCATCCACGCGTCAACTATCGTATGGCAGATATCCAAGCCATTCTGACGGTCTTGGTCTGTTCTTTGTTTGCGGGAGCGATGGGCCGACCATCGGTGCCTGCGGTTCATGCGTCCGTATCAGTCGGTTCCGACCCGAAGTCGCGCATCAAGTCTTCGGCAGTCTCGGCTGCCTGGCGCCCTGCGGATTCGGGCTCCTCATCCTGATCGGAATCGCCGATGGCGGTCTGGATGGCGTCGAGGACCTCTGCCTGTCGCTTGAATTGCAGGTCCAGTTCAAACCGAAGACGCGGCGGCCGCCTCATGTGCAACTGCTCGTTCACAAGACGCTGGATCCGAATCGTGGCTGACTCAATGCCCTGCATGGCGAGTGTCTGGTGTTGATCCGGATAGATCGAGACGAGGACAGTGGCATGTTGCAGATCACTGCTCACGCGGACGGAGGTGACGCTCACCAAGCCGCGGATGCGGGGATCGCCCAGGCCCCGGACGAACACATTCTGGACGGCACGCTGCACCGTCGAGGCAACCTGCTCAGCTCGATGGCTCACCGGAATACTCCCCGATCAACAACATGGCCGGATCGATCACGGCCCATCAAAGGGTGCGCTCGATCTGGATCGTCTTATAACATTCGAGGACATCACCGGCCTTAATATCGTCGTACCCTTCGATCTTCATACCGCATTCCTGGCCGGACCGGACTTCCTTCGCATCATCCTTGAATCGCTTGAGCTGCTCGAGCACGCGGTCATTCTCGACCACGATCCCGTCGCGCGTCACACGAATGTTCGCGTTCCGCTCTATGGTGCCATCGGTGACATAACAACCGGCGATCATGCCGACCTTCGATACCTTGAAGACCTGGCGGACCTCGGCATGGCCGACGACTTCCTGACGCAGTTCCGGCGAGAGCAGGCCGGATGCTGCTTTCTTCACGTCGTCCAGGAGTTCATAGATCACCTGATAGGTCCGGACCTCGCAGTTCTTGTGCTCGGCGAGTTCGCGGGCCGTAGAAACCGGGATGACATTGAAGCCGAGTACAATCGCATTGGATGCTTCAGCCAGCAGCACATCCGACTCCATGATGCCGCCGACGGCCGAGTGGATGACCCGGATGTTCAGTTCATCGGTGGAGAGTTCTTCAAGCGACTTCTTCAGCGTCTCGACAGAGCCCTGCGCATCGGCCTTGACGATCAAATTCAGATCCTGACGCTCGGACTCGCCCATTCGCGTGAACAGCGTATCCAGTGTGACCTTCGGGGTACTCAATGACCGTTCCCGCTCGAAGGTAAGACGCTGTTCGGCGGCTTCCTCAGCCATGCGCAGCGATTCCACAACGTAGATCGGGTCGCCGGCATCAGGCAGCGCGTTCAGGCCGGACAGTTCCAACGGCGTTGAGGGGCCGGCTTCCTTGAGCCGCTCGCCTCGCTCCGTTGTCATATCCCTGACACGACCGAATGCACGGCCGCTGACGATAAAGTCGCCGACGTGTAACGTTCCTTCACGAATCAGGACATTAGCAACCGGGCCGCGGCCTTCGACCATCTTGGCCTCCAGCACATGACCTCGTGCGGGTCCGCCGAACGAAGCGGTGAGTTCCATCAACTCAGCCTGGTAGTCGATCGTGTCGAGCAGCTCCTGAACGCCCTCATTCTTCACTGCCGAGCACTTAATCAACTCCGTGGACCCGCCCCACACGGCGGGGGACAGGTCGTGCTCGGCCAACTGCCCGTAGATTCGCTGCAGGTTGTCATCGGTCGCCTCCGGCTTGTCGATCTTATTCAGTGCGACAATGATCGGCACTTCGGCCGCCTTCGCATGCGCGATCGACTCGACCGTCTGCGGCATGACGCCGTCATCAGCAGCCACTACCAGAATGACAATGTCCGTGACCTGGGCACCGCGGGATCGCATGGCGGTAAACGCTTCATGGCCCGGCGTATCGAGGAACACGATCGACTTCTCGGTCTCGCCGGCCTGCACCTGCACGCGGAACGAGGACGTGTGCTGCGTAATGCCGCCGGCTTCACCGGCTGCCACGTTCGCGTTACGGATGCGGTCCAGCAGCGACGTCTTGCCATGGTCCACATGGCCGAGAATGGTCACCACCGGGGCCCGCCCGCGCACATCGACCGCTTCGCGTGTCTCGAACTGTTCGGCCACGAGATCGGTGGCCGACTTCTTCTCAACGACTTCCAGTTCAATCCCCCAGTCCATCATCACTTCCATGGCCACATCCGTCTCAATGCCCGCATTGATGGTGGTCATGACGCCCTTGTTGAACAGCACCTTGAGAATGTCGGCTGCCTTGACACCGGTGGCCGCACTCAGATCCTTGATGCTGAACGGCTCCTCGATCTTCACGATGCCGCCGGTTTCTCGGGCGGTCTTGGCACGAGGGCCTTGTCCCTGCTCGCGCTTCTTTGATTCGCGGCGAATCATCTTGATATAGCCGTGTGCCCCTCGGAGCCGCTGCTCGCGTTCAAGCAAGTCCTGCTGACGCCAGCTGCGGTCCTGTTCCGGCGTTGCTGCACGGCCGGCGGCTCCCATTCGCCCCTCGCTCCGACTGCGGCTCTTACGACGAACATTCCGCCGGGATGCGCCGCCGGTATCCCGGATGGGACCCTCTGGCGAACCCTGGGTGCTCAAGGCACCACGCCCACCGGTTGAACCCCCGGAGTCGGATCGCTGCCGACTGCGCGGCCGATCCACACGTTCGGCCTGCTCTACACGGACGATCTTGGGTCCGGAGACCTTGGCCGGAGTCTGGACATCCAACTGCGGGCCGGCTGGAACGACGCCGGCCGGGCGCTGCGGGACATTCGGTCTCGAAGCCGACTGATCGTCGGCCCCCGGCGTGGCGCCGTCCGTATCGGACGAGGCGGTCGCCGAGACTTGTTCGCCGGTCACGACCAGATCCCCGTCGACGCTCGCTGCGGCAGCCAGGCCCTGATCGGCCTCGGGAAACTCGGCACTGTCGGCTCCTGTGGCCGGGTCGGCCGTACCGATCGTTGCCGCTTCAAATGAATCGCTATCGAGACGAACCGGGTCCGTGGTTGCACCGCGATCGGCTTCGGGAGCAGCCTTCGTTTCGTCGGTGCGAGTGACAGTGGCAGCAGCCTCATCGGCCGGTTCAGCGACGGCCGGTTCAGCGACGGCCGTTTCTGCAACCGCCCGGGCAGCATCCTTGTCGGCCTTCTCGACCGTGCCGACGACGTCGGATTCAGCCTGCTCAGCCGTCTTGGGCTTGGCTTTCGCCGTTGACTTGGCAGCGACGACGCGTTTCCGGTCCGCCTTCCCGTCGGTATCGTCTTCTTCGCCGACTGGATGCTTGGCGACCGCAGCGAGGGCCGGGTCATCGACGCCGCGCGTCGTCGACCGAGACCGTTTCGCCTTGCTCGCTTCCCCGGCCGGCTTGCGCCTCGCCTTCCGGGTTGCCTTCTTCTGTGACGCTTTTTCTCGCGTTTTGAGGGCGACGGCAGCAGCGCTGGGTGCTTCGGCAACAGCCGGCGCCGGGGCTGCGGCTTCCGCCTCGGTCGTCACATCGGGTTGGTCAGTTGATGCACTGTCCCCGCGGTACCAGTCGAGGATGGTCGCCTCAAGACCGGCCGAGACGGTGGACATGTGGTTCTCGATGCCGGGGATTCCTTCCGACTGACATCGCAGCACTATGTCTTTCGACTTGACGCCTACTTCCTTGGCAACTTGGAACACTCGCTTGGCCAATACGACCTCCTCGTTCGCTGCCCCGCTCCGTGCGGGTGCATCCTGTCAACTTGGCGACTCCGTCGCGCTGTCCGGTATCGTCGCGCATCGCTCGCTATTCGCGAGTCGATGCCTGCTCTTCCTGATCGGCACCTGACAGTGCCGCATCATCACCGACCGGTGGCTCGTCCGCTTCCGCATCTGCCTCCGGCTCATCAGCCATTTCAACTACGATGCTGACACCAACATCTGAGTCGGACTCGCCCCCTCCGCCCAGAATCGAGGCCGCCTGCTGATCGGCTTCGCTGTCAGTGCCGGCTGCATCGCCTGCCTCACCGTCGGCATCGCCCTCGCCGCCGACTCCCCCTGCACCCCCGCCCAGCAGGTCGAGCACACCGGAAGCGACCTCCGACTCCTCGGCCTTACGCCGCTCGGCCTCTGCCTTCTCGCGCTCCTGCTCCTCCTGGACGACCCGGGCACGGTCCGCTGCCAGCCGAACCATCTGCTCAGCCAGTTCCGGCTCAACTTCCAATTCATCGACCAGGACCTTCGGCCCGACTTCCTCCACATCAAACACGCTGATCATGCCCAATGCGGCCAGGCGGTCGAACAATGACTCGCTGAGATCCGGAATCTTGTTGAGCGTGTCAACGAGAATCTCAAGGCCCTTGGCGTACTCATCAGGCGTGAGAATGTCGATATCCCAGCCGGCGAGTTGGGCTGCCAGACGCACGTTTTGCCCGCGCTTACCGATGGCAAGACTCAGTTGATCGTTCTCGACGATCACCGTGGCCCGACCGAGTTCAAAGCACAGCGATACATCGCGCACCTCGGCCGGCTTCAAGGCGTTTTGAATCAGAATCTGGCTCGAATCATTCCACCGCACGATGTCGATCTTCTCGCCCCCGAGTTCATCCACAATGTTCTTGATCCGACTCCCGCGAACGCCGACGCATGCACCGACGGCATCGACCTTCGAGTCGATGGATGAGACGGCGAGTTTCGTGCGCGAACCCGGTTCGCGGGCCATCGCCTTGATCTCGATGATGCGCTCGGACACCTCCGGGACTTCCACTTCAAACAGTCGACGGATGAAGTCGCGTTGGGCACGGGTCAGGATGATCCGGACCTGGCTGCCGACTTCGCGCACATCGAGAATCATGCAGCGAACGCGATCGCCGGGATGAAACTGCTCCCCCGGAATCTGCTCGCCGCGAGGCAGGTATCCTTCGGCTCGATCGACCTGGACGACGAGGGTGCTGCCTTCGTACCGCTGTGCCGTCCCCGTGACCAATTCCCCGAGCCGCTTCGAGAACTCGGCACTGATCGAGGCCCGCTCGTCCTCGCGGAATCGCTGAATCATGACCTGCTTGGCCGTCTGGGCCGGGATGCGGCCGAGTTTGGCAATGTCGATCTCGATTTCCTGCAAGTCGCCGATCGGCTCGCCCGTTTCTTCGTCCCATTCCGATGCGACCCGACGCCACAACCGGGTCTGGCCCGTGAGCCGATCGATGTGACAGCGAAACTCCTCGGAGTCGA
Organism: Planctomycetota bacterium; assembly: GCA_013112555.1. Classification (GTDB taxonomy): domain Bacteria; phylum Planctomycetota; class Phycisphaerae; order Phycisphaerales; family UBA5793; genus PNC21. Next base: position 885,757 of record JABFGK010000001.1, read on the forward strand.
GTGAGCCGAAAAACTTCCTGGCAGCCGAAATCATCGCCATTTCCAGGTCTATGAACAGATCTTCACGCTCGATCTTGCGGTCTCGTGCGATCGCGTCGACGATGCGCAGCATTTCCGGATTCCCAAGACTCATGGATTCAGTCCTCTGAAGCCGTCACGGCCGTATCAGGAATGGACAGTCGATCCGAACTCTTCGATTCAGGGTGCCTGGCTCGGGCAGCCGGCCGGGGGCCGACTCGGCGCGAGCCTCTGACATCGAACGTGAGTGCCGGTCGTCGGTCCCTCTCAAAAAACAAAAACCACACGCGCGCATCGGAGCACACCTGTGGGTCGCGATCGACGCCGGACAACCGTCGGTCGAGGATCCACATCTGCCCTCATACACACTGCACCCCGAGCAGGTGATGAGCAGGCGGAATCGACCTGGGCTGTGTATATCACGCTCAGGTCATCGCCTGCCCTCCTCCGGCATGCGTGCGTAAGGACATGCGCACAAGGCCGCAACTCGTAACCGTTGCAACCTCATTCGACACTGCTGTCGATTCCTTGCAAATGCATGGCGCACTCCAATACCATTAAGGGCCTAGCCCATCGGACCAGCCCAACAGGCCAACAATAGGCCCTGCACGGCCAAACTTCAATAAAATGGGAAAGCGCGCGGTTGTGCGCACCTTCTCAAATCCGCATGGATCCTCACTTCTGGATCAGACGGCTCAAATCACGCTGAGGCACCCTGAATGCCAGGGCTCCCGGGGTGTGGGTCCGGGCCTGGGGCCGCTGCTTCGCTTTCAATCAGATCGGACAGGACCGCATCGGTCAAATCGGCCCTGATTCGCCCCTTCAGACCCTCCACGCACATCCATGCCTTGGAATCCCGGGTCTGCATGCTGGCCAGCGACTGCCCGACGGCCACCAGGTCAGTCAGACGAATCCGATTCGGGGGCCGCCCCAGCGTGTACTGCTCCGATTCCGCCTCGGCATCCATCTCAAACAGCATGCCCTTTTCAGTCAGGGCACGCAAGATCCCACGGGACGCCCGCATGTTGATCCGAACCTGCTCCGCGATCATCTCCGGGGTCACCGTCTTCCCCACCTCAAACCGTGAGGCGGCCGTTTCCATGATCGGGATGACAATCAGGGGATCCAAGACGAGCGGGAGCGGTTCACGGTCCCGAATCGAGGCGCTGAGCGTGCCTCCCACGGCCTGGAGGGTGCTGCTGATCTCGAGACCGAACAGCACTATCAGCCACATGAAGTACACCCAGAGCATAAAGACCGGGAGTAAACCCAGTGACCCGTAGAGAATGGAAAAACGTGCGCTTTGGCGGAACACCGTCGAGAGATAGGCACCGAGCAACTCACCGAGGCCCGTCCAGAGCAGCGCAGAGATCAGGGCACCGAAGCAGGTGGCCGTCAGATTCATGCGGGTGTTGGGCATGAACATGAACAGCAGCAACAGGAACAGCCAGGTGGAACCGAATGAACTGAGCCAGCCGATCAACAAGGCCGAAGCCGCAGCCGTGCTGCTCTCTGCCATGAAGTCATCGAATTTGTGACTCACATAGAAACTGAGATACAACAGACCGGGGCCGATGGTGATCGTCATCCAATACAGCGGGACGCGCCGAGCCAGCGAGCGATGGCCGGGAGCCTGACACACCGTGTTGAACGTCCGCTCGATCGTCGTCAGCAGGCTGATGGCTGCCCAGGCAAGTACCAACAGGCCGACCAGCCCGATCGAGTTAAAACTGACCTTATCGTCGATCTGGTCGATCAGATTCGTCACCCAGTCTGTCAGCGCGACCGTGTTGTATTGCACGTTCTCGGCCGGCTCAGATTCGTCTGCCGTCTGCCCCAGGTCCTCGGCGACCAGCTCCTCGGCTGATGCATCACGCTCGCCGGCTTCAGGTTCCTGGGCATCGTCGTTCACCGTGCCCTGGTTGTCCGGCGAGTCCGTCGTCATCTGGATCGGGACGGTGACATCGCCCAGCCCCGCAGCATCAAACGCTTCACCCACAAACGAATGGAAGACCGCCGTGCCCCCGAACGCACGGAACAGCACCATCGCAATCACGAGCACCGGGATGAGCCCGAACAGCGTGCGGAACGACAATGCGGCTGCCATCTGGCCGGCGTGATCCTGACGAAGTCTGATCGCACCGTGCCGGAGGACCTCAAAGAAATACCGCACTGCAAACTGCCACCGGGTCAACTCGTCGGCCGGGGCAGCCATCAGGTGCTGGATCCGCTTCGGGATGAAGTCTCGTATCTGCATCGGGTGGTATCCGAAACCTGTCACATGGTAGGGACGATGTCGGCCAGATAACCGCATCGCTGAACCGGCAATGGCGACCCGGTCCGTAATCAGTTATCAACAATGATCTTAAGGCTCAGATAACGGTAACATCGATTATCCCAACCAGGCCGACAACGCAACTGATGATCCCATTGAGCGTGAAGAATGCCAACTGAATGCGGCCAGCTGTCCGATCAACACGGATCACCACATGCTCGACGATCAGAACGGCTGCCACGAGACCGCAGGCCAGCCAGAATGGGTAGCCAAAACGCGTATCCTGCAGGCAGACCAGGGCTAAGACACAGACACACAGGATGTGCAGTACCCGGCTGATCCACAACGCAGCAGCCACGCCGAGCCTGCTTGGCACGCTGTGCAGGGACTGTTGCCGATCAACCTCGACATCCTGGAGTGCGTAAATCACATCAAAGCCGGCCACCCATCCGAGCACGAACCCGGACAGCAGCCACAGGGAAGCATGCTCGAACACCGACTCCGGCCGGATCGCGATCGCCGCTGCCAGCGGTGAGATGGCCAGACTCGTTCCCAGGTAGAGATGGCAGAGCCAGGTTACTCGCTTCAGCAACGGGTACGCGCAAATCCAGAACAGGACCGGCATTGACAACAGCAGCGGCCACCAGTTGTCAAAGGCAAACCCGAACACAGCCGTGCAGACCAGGAACAGGGCGCTGCTGCCGATCAGAGCCGAGATGGCATCTCGGACGGCAACCCGCCCACTGACGAGTGCACGCTGAGCCGTCCGGGGATTGTCGGCGTCATACGTTCGATCGAGGATTCGATTTGACAGCATCGCGGCAGTGCGTGCTGCCACCATACAGACCACCACCAAGCCGAGTTTGATCAGCCAGGGTGCCCAGCCGGCATCATCACTACGAGCCATGACTGCGGCCAGCAGCGCAAATGGCATGGCAAAGACGCTGTGACTCAGTTTGATATCACGAGCCAGTTCCCGGAAGGCACTGGATCGCCCTCCCGTGTCATTCGGGGCCGCGAATTGGTTGGCAGGCTGGCTGGTCACGCTCATTGTACAGTTGCGAGGTTGCCCGGGTCATTCGGCCCCAGGCAGGACCCCGCAGGCCAAGCGCCTGGGTTAGCCTCCACCCTCGTCAGTCGTCTCATCGTCCTCAGCACCAGCAGCCTCCTCCTCCGGCTCTTCCAGCCCGAGCAGCGTTCGAGTTGCTGACTTGAGGTCTGTGGTTTCAGTCAGGATCATGATAAACTGCTCGCCCACTTTGCCATCCTTGTCAACGAGCATGATGCAGGGCAGACCCATCAGCGAGTACTTGATGGCAATCTCATCGTCCTGATCCATGATCACCGGGTAGGAGTACTGGCCGACCGACCAGAGCGAGCCAAGTTCCTTCTTCAGTTGCTCGCCGGCGTTCTTCTCCATCATGGAGACGGCCACGATCTTGACTGACAGGCCCTCCTCCTTCACCCAGACCGAGTATTGCTGCATCGTGTCAAGCAGCGTCTCCAGATCAATCAGTTCGATCGTGAAGAAAATGACGACTTCAAGGTCTTCATCGAAGTCAGCGAGACTGTGCGTGCCACCGGTGATGTCTGTCACGGCCAGATCCGGGAACTCGTTGCCGATCTGAAGTGACGGTCGAGACAGTTCCGCCGGGGTGCCCACTGCCTCGCGGCCGGCTGGATCGAAGGCGATCGGCTCCGGCAGTTCATCATGTACGGTCGGTGTAAAGGTGAAATCGGCCTTGAACGGTTCGGTCCCACCGGGTGGCATGAAGACCAAGTGCATCGACTGGAGAAAGCGGGTGTCCTGTGCACAGCGAATGCTGAGATTCCCGTTCGGGCCTGACGCCAGAATCTCATCGAGTTTCTTGCCGGTCTTGTCGTCGGTGACCTCCCGGTACCCGGTGATCAGCCCGTGGCCGGCGATCGTGGTCAGTGCATTCTCCACCTGATCGATACTCTCGGCCCGCCGCAGGCCGAAGTGGGGGATCGGGAATCCCTGACCGCGCTGTGCCCGAATGGTTGTTACGAGATCAACATTCATCGGCATCTCGACGTACTTGTCGGTGATCAAGTCGTTGACAACGTAGACCTTCTGATCGATGCACATGATGCGCAGACGACCGAGCCCCAGCCGGGCGTCCGTCCCTTCTCCCAGCGAGATGCTCAGTTCCTGATCCTGGCCCGTCCCACCTGGGGCCGTCGTGCGGACAAGAATCTCATCACTCAGATTCGCTGCCTCCCGGTAGGCCTTGGCCACTTCCATGGCCACCGCCTTGGCCTTTCCGACCATTTCCGGCGTCTTGGCCGGGTCGACCTGAGGCTGTGCCTCTTGCGGCTGGGCCTGGGGCGGCTGTTGGGTGGGGGCACCCGTGGATTCCTGCATCATGCGGGCGTGAGCCGTCGGGAGAATCATGCAGCTCGCAGCTGCGATCGCGGCAATGAAATGAAATCGGTTCATGGTAAACCTCGGGTCTGAATGTTCTGATTGACTGAATCGTGGTCTGGGAATCAATCGCATTTGAATGAGCCTTCCTGATGCTCGTGTCGATTCGGGCTGACTGGTGATGGCCTTGCGGGCCGCCCTATGGTAGCAGGTCGATTTCAAGCGTCCTGACGCTCATGCTGCGATCGGCAGACGACTCAGGTTGCTCCTGTGCACTGTACTCAATGACACCTGCGGCTTCGTTTTATGCCCGTGCAGTTTCAATGGTGCCTGCCCGGGCCTGTCGGCTGCCCGACACTTCTATCGGCCGATCTCGATTTGCACTGATTGGACTCCGGAACGGAATCGTGGGGTTGTCCGAACGCAGTCATTCGGTATCTTGGTGGTGTAAGGTAGTGTTCCGACTGGCGCTTACGCTGTAGTCGGCGCTCAACAACTGGAGAACAGCCCGATGATGAAGTGTGCTAAGAACGATCAGGATCGCCAATCAAGCGTATTGCGCATGGTCTGGAGTGCCCTGGTTGTCGGTGGAACCGTTGCGGCATCCCCGGCGCTGGCCGGCGGTGCGTCCGAGAACCTGTTGCTCATCGTCGATCCGACCAACCCGGATGCCATGTACATAGCCAACCATTATCGGACGGTTCGCGGCGTGCCGGACCGGAACATCCTCTACCTGCGCCCCGAGGCTGCCTCCTATGCCGACTTTGTCGACGGCAATCAGCCGGCTGTGCTGGGCACGTTGACCAACCGAGTGATTGACGATCACATCGACTACATCCTCGTCGGGGCCAGTGACTCGTTCTATATCTCGGCAACGGGCTACATCAGTGACGGGTGTGCGGCCGTCCGCCGATTCGCCCTGCCCTCCAACTACATGCTCAGTTTCATGTCCGATGAGGTTCTCGGGGGGCTCAGCAGTACCCATCGCAACGAATACTTCGGCAATAACGGAGATGCACTCGCTTTCTCAAGTGCCCAGGGGTGGTACAACGGCATCCCAGACGGTTCCTCATCGGCTCGACGGTACTTCCTCGGGACCCAACTGGGTTATCTCGGGGAGCTCGGCAACACGGTTGATGAAGTCATCAACATGATCGATTACAGTGCCGCAGCCGATGGAACATTTCCCGACGGCACGTTCTACTTCATGGAGACCACCGACCCGCTCCGCAGCGGCCCGCGCGATAATCAGTTCGATGCCGTCGTCCAGGCAATCATCGACCTCGGCGGCAAGGCTGAGCACCTCTGCTGCTCCGTTTTGCCCGGCGGGCGCCATGACATCCTCGGCTGCATGACCGGGGCGGCCGGCCCGAATATCGACGGGACCGACATGACCATTCAGCCTGGTGCGTTCTGCGATCATCTCACCAGTTATGCCGGGAACTTCAGCACAGCCTCACAGACCAAGATGTCACGCTGGATTGCCAACGGGGCCTCCGGATCACACGGCGAGGTCGAAGAGCCGTGCAACTACTCCGGGAAGTTTCCCCACGCACGCATGCACCTGTATTACTTCAAGGGGCTCACGCTCGGCGAATCCGTGTTTCGCAGCCTCCGGTATGTCCCCTTCCAGGGGCTGGTTCTCGGCGATCCGCTGACCCGCCCATTTGCTCACATTCCGGCCGTCACCGTCGACGATGCACCGATCGGCCCGGTGTCGGGTGACATCACGCTGACTCCCGAGGCAACAACGACGCATCCGTCGGCACTCATTGCCGCTTTCGACCTGTACATCGACGGCGTGAAGTGGGAGACGGTGCCTCCGAATGACGTCTTTCATCTTGATACCACCCGCTTCGGGGATGGCTTCCATGCCATGCGCGTCGTCGCATCCGACGATAGTGATCAAAAAACCCCGGGGGCGTGGGACGGCACCATCGAAATCAATAACGTCGGGCGCTCAGCGTCACTCGAGATCACGCCGACGACCGGCGATCTGGCCACGGCTTTTCAATGCACACTCGACGGCACGGCCGGCGATGTGATCGAAGCCCGCGTCCTGCACAACGGCCGGGTGGTTGCGACCACCACCGGCCTCGGGCAGCAGGCCACCATGTACGGCCTGTCCACCGGTGCCGGGACCGTCGCCCTGCGAACTGAGATCCTGTATGCCGATGGGATGCAGGTGACCTCCGATGTCGTCACCCTCACGATCGACAATGTCGCCGGCACGCCGGTGGCCACCGACCCGATTGCCTACGGCTACTCGACATCCATCCTTGTCGACAGCCCATTGGTTCTCGAACTCCCGGCGGCATTTGACGATGCAGCCGACCCGCTCACCTACACGATCATCGATCAACCGATCCAGGCCGTGTTGCAACCGGCTGCAGCCACCGACCCCTATCGCGTGCTCGTGCCCAACGGCGATGCGGTCGGCAGCGACAGTCTCACGTTCCAGGCAACGAGTTCCTCCGGGCAATCGCAGGTCGTCAGTGTTAACATTTCATATGATCAGTGGCAGTTCGGTAAACTGCATCTCGATGTGACGCCCCTGTTTGCCGGGCAGGATGGTACGTTCACCGTCACCTCCGGGTACCCGAACGAGAAGACGTATCTGGCCTACAGCCTCAAAGGCGAGGGGCGCACCTATGTACGCCAGTTAAACGCCACGCTTGATCTGAGAAAGCCAAGCCAGGCCGGCGATGTGCAGTACACCGATGCCGATGGATTCGTCGAGTGGGTCCTGCACATTCCTAATATAAAGACGCCGAAACTCGCCTGGTTCCAGGCTGCCCAGCGCAGTGCGACCAGCAACGTCGCGTTTGCACAGATAAACTGATCAGTCATGTGATTGCTGATACCGACTTCATCGGCCGCTGCGCGTTGCAATCTCAAGCAACTGAGCAGGCGTACACTGCTCCGGCCGCATTTGCCCCGTCACACCCTCGGGCAGCGTGCTGTCTGAGCCGAGGATGCTCCCGATCTGCTTCCTCCGTTTGCTGAACAGCGATGTCAGAAAAGTGCTCAATGCAGTCGGATCAACCGGCAGACTGATCAGGCAATCATCGTCCAGGGGCTCGATTGCAAGAATCGAACTCGTGACCTTCGGTGCCGGCCAGAAGCAGTGGGGGGAGAGTTTCGAAAGAACGCGCACGTTCGTCAGCAGGGCGGCCAGCACAGCCAGCGGGCCGTAGTCGCGAGTTCCCGGCCCAGCGGCCAGCCGTTGGCCCACCTCCCGCTGAATCGTCACGTACATCCCACGGCAACGCGGTGTGCAACCCGGCTGCCAGTATCGACACAACAGGGTCCCCATCAGCGGCGTCGCAGCCTGGTACGGGAGATTCGCAGCCAATATGAAATCTCGGTGATCCAACAGGTCCATCAACCGCGCGTTGAGCGCATGCTTGCTGTCAAGACAATCACCCTGCAGCACACTGAGTCGCGATCGGTGATCGTGGCCGGCCAGGCGATCCTCCAGAATGCTCACCATATCCTGATCAATCTCGCAGGCCACGATCGACCGGTCATGCTGATCATGCTCAAGCAGCGCCTCGGTCAGCGCCCCGGTCCCGGGACCGACTTCGAGAAATGCACAGGTCTTCCCGGCAGGGTCAACGGTGTCTGCGCGAGCGACGGACGCAGTGACGAGCTTTAATAACTGGTTCTGATCATGCAGGAAATTCTGCCCGAGCCGGTGCCGCGGTCGAATCCCTGCATCAGACAGCAATCGTCGTATGTCGCTGATCGTTTGCATACAACTCAATCCGTCGGCGGGCGCTTGCGTGAGCCGAATGAAACCCAGCCGCGCGAGGCAAAGAACGCGAGCATCCCGAAGCCGACCACTGCCATGGACAGCAGCAGTGCCGGGTATGCCCACGGCATCTTCAACTCCGGCATATTTTCGAAGTTCATCCCGTAGACACCGGCCATGAATGTCAGTGGAATGAAGATCGCTGCAAAGATCGTCAGTACCTTCATGACTTCATTCATTCGGTTACTGACACTTGAAAGATAGATATCCAGCAGCCCGCCTGCCAGCTCGCGGAAGGTGTCAAGCGTATCGATCAACTGCACGGTGTGATCATAACAATCGCGGAGGTACACATGGGTTGATTGTTCAATGTATGGCGACTGGTCACGGGTCATCCCGCTGATCATCTCACGCATCGGCCAGACGGCACGCCGCAGGACGAGCAGATCACTCTTGACGGCGTGAATCTCGGACACCACGGATTCATCAGGATTATCCAGGACCGCTGCCTCGAGGGTTTCAATCCGGTCGCCGATCTGTTCAAGGATCGGAAAGTACGAATCGATGAGCGTATCAATCAATGCATAGGCCAGGTAACTCGGCCCGGACTTTCGCATGACCGGCCGTCCCTCCCGGATCCGTTGACGAACCATGTCAAACACATCGCCCTCGAACTCCTGAAACGTGAGCACATAGTTCCGCCCGATCAGCAGACTCACCTGCTCCGTGCTGATGCCCTCGGTATTGTGCGGCATGCGGACCACGACAAACGCGTGCTCCTCGTAGGGCTCAATCTTTGGCCGCTGATGGACATTGCACACATCCTCGAGGGTCAGCCGATGCAGTTTGAAAATCTCAGCGATGCGGTTGAGCGTGTCGGCATCGCCGAGCCCGTCCACGTTGACCCAGACGACCGGCCACTTCTCCAGGAGGGCTGCCAGCTCCGACGGCTGCTCGACACGGCAATCAACGAGGTCAGTCTCGGTGTACGCGATTACGGTAATCTGTGGCTTGGGAGCCTCCGGGTCCACCACGATCGTCCCCGGTCGATCGCCCGGTTTCGTCTTGCGCCGAAAATGATGTCGCAACGACCTGTGCACTCGGCGACGAGATTGATCCGACATGATCTGTACTCCTGTACTCACACGCACGGCGCTGACGCGAGCGGCCACGAGAGGATACGGTTCGACACGATCATAGCGGCAGTGGCTGATTAAACCGACAGCCGGGCGCGTATGCTTGCCCGATCTGAATCAGACAGGCGGGTGGTTCCTTCCCATGACCCAGCACCAGGCAGACCGCAAACCCGATCAGGTACAGGCGACCCAGTTCGTTCGCCACGCGCGTCGTGGCCGGCCTGACGCTGGCCAGCCGATTCGCCGGCCTGGCCCGGGATGCCGTCTGCTCGCGCGTCTTCGGTGCCGGCCCGCTCTGGAGTGCCTTTGCCTTTGCCTTCCTGGTCCCCAACCTCTTTCGACGTCTCTTCGGCGAAGGAGCGCTCACTGCAGCATTCCTGCCGCGCTATACCGCCCTGTATGAAAAAGACCCGCACACGGCCCGCCGCTTTGCCCGGACCGTCACCACGCTTACTGCCTCAACGCTCATCATCCTTGTCCTGCTCGGGGAGGTGGCCCTGTGGATCGGGCATCGCCAGACGGTCGCGGCATCGCATTCTGAGCGAACCCTGGCGTTGCAGCTGACCATGATCATGCTGCCGTACATGCCGCTGGTGTGCCTGGTGGCACTGCTCGGGGCCGTCCTGCAGGTGCATGGCCGCTTCGGGCCGACGGCCGCGGCCCCCGTCATTCTCAATATTGTCATGATCTCGGCGGCACTGGCACCGCTGGCGCTGGCCGGCAGTGGTGGGGGGCAGGACGTCAGTCCATCGCTCGAATGGGCCGTCCACCTGGTGGCACTGGCCGTCGTCGTGGCCGGCGTCATTCAACTGCTCTGGTCAATCCTGGCACTCCGAGGTGCCAAGCCGTCACCTACCCGGGAGCCGACGACGACTCACATCGAGCCGGTCGGCCCGGAAGTCCGTTCCATGCTCAAGACCATGCTCCCGATGTTGCTGGGCCTGGGCGTTATTCAACTCAATACCTTTTTCGACGGCCTCATTGCCAGTTACCCCGTGCTCGTCGGCCCGACCATTTTCGGCGACGTTGCCTACCCACTCGACCTGAAGTCCAACGCGATCCTCTCGTTTACGCAACGGCTGTACCAGTTCCCGCTCGGCGTGTTCGGCATTGCCATCGCGACGGCCATCTTCCCGGCTCTGGCCCGTGCGGCAGCCCGCGCAGCCGGCGACGATGGGCATGCATTTCGTCAGACGTTGATCCGAGGCCTGCGGCTCTCACTGTTTATCAGTCTGCCTGCAAGTATCGGCCTGATACTCGTCCGCCTGCCGCTGGCCACCACCGTATTTCAAGGTGGCAACTTTGAGGCAGCCGACACGCCGCGCATCGGGGCCGTCCTGACCGGCTATGCCCCCGGCGTGTGTGCCTATGCCCTGATCCATCTGCTCACCCGCGCTTACTACGCCCGAGACAACGCGACCACGCCCGTCCGTATTTCCGTTGCCATGGTCGTGCTCAACCTGATCCTCAATGTCACACTCATCTGGCCGATGGGCGAGGCCGGCCTCGCGTGGTCTACCTCCCTGTGTGCCTGGATCCAGGTCATCTGGCTCGGCGCTCGGCTCCGTGTTATTGATACCCACGGCGTATTCCGGCCGGTCTTCTCCGCAATCGGCCCGCTGCTGGCTTCCTCAGCCATCATGACCGTGGCCGTGTTCGTCGTACAATGGGCGCTGCCCGTGTCTTATATGAACGGCTGGTTGTCGTCGACGACCGAGTTGCTGGCACTGGCTTGTGCCGGGATTGTCGTGTTTATGATCGCTGCCAAAGTCCTGCGTCAGCCGGAACTCGGCTGGCTCCTGTCCGGGAAGGAGGATTTGCCGTCATGAGCACGCACGATCTGACCGGGCGCGTCATTGCCATCACCGGAGCGAGTGCCGGCATCGGAAAGGCTACTGCCATCGAATGTGCCAAGGCCGGCATGGATGTCGTCCTCGGCGCCCGACGAATGGACAAACTGGCTGAGGTCGCCGATGCAGTTCGCCAACTCGGCCGACAGGCCGTCGCTGTTGAATGTGATGTTGTTAATATTGAGGACAATGAGAAACTCGTGAAGGGTGCCGTTGATACCTTCGGCAAACTCGATGTGATCATGGCCAATGCCGGCCACGGGCTGAACCGGACCGTTGAGGCGACCAGTGATGCCGACCTGCGCGAGATCTTCGAAGTGAACTTCTTCGGCACAATGCACACGGTCCGCACAGCGATGCCGGTCTTTCGTTCGCAGGAGACCGGTGGCCACGTGTTAATTACAAGCAGTTGCCTGAGTCGGTTCTCGTTGCCACGGCACGGTGCCTATGGTGCCACGAAGGCCGCCCAGACGCAGATGGCCCGGTCCATGCGGCTGGAACTCGAAGGCGACGGCATCCCGGTGTCCGTCATCCATCCGATCACGACCGTCACGGAGTTCTTTGATGTCTCTGCACAGATCAGCGGCGTCGATCGCTCGGGGATCCCGAAACATGCGCCGAGCCTGTTCGTTCAGCCCGCTGAGCGCGTGGCCCGGGCTGTGGTGAAGTGTATCAGGAAGCCGGTCCCCGAAGTGTGGACGAGTCACATTGTCCGGACGGTCGCCGGCGTGATGGTCATGGCCCCCTGGTTCCACGATCTCGTCGTCCGGAAACAGGCAGCGCACGATTGAGTATTGGTCCGAGGGTGGCACCGATAAGTACGGGTCACGCCAGTGACGAGGGAATATCCGTGTTTCTGTCAGGCACTGGTACACGGACACAGGTTCACACTGAATGTGGAACTTCAAAACCGCTTGTGCACCGGCCGATCCTTGGGCGGCCTGACACCCAGAATCGCGCGCACGAGCCGCAGGTCGCCGGCTATCGTCACCTTGACATTCGTGACGTCTCCGTCGACGGCATGGACCGTTGAACCGAGCCGCTCCACCAGAATCGCATCATCTGTGACGTCATCGCCTGCATCAGGATTGAGGGACGCATACGCCTTTCGCAACAGATCGGCCTTGAAAATCTCCGGCGTCTGCGATTCGTACAGCCCGCGCCGATCGACCGTTTCGACAACAGTCCGTGCCTGGGCCGTCGGCTTGCCGGCATCGCCCAGAATCCGGGCAGCCAATGGGTCCACCTCGGCCGCTGCCTCGGTCTCCTCACTCAATCGCTTCACCGTCGAGGCAATCGCCACCGTCGGTACCACCGCATCAAACTTGGCAGCCGCTTCGAACAGACGATCAAGCAACTGTTCGTCAACAGCCGGGCGAGCGGCATCATGCACAGCGATGTGCGTGCAATCATCGGGCACAGCCTCAAGCGCCTTCTGCACCGTCTCCCACCGGGCCCTCGTCCCACCGGCTACCAGTTTCGCCCCGTGGAACGCGAGTTTGTCCCCATACCGGAGTTTGAACTCAGGCATGGTGTCCGGTGGGCCCGCAACGACGATGGCCGTCACCTCCGGCCGCTTGGTGAACAGCTCGACGGTCCGGATCAGCAACGGCCGGCCGCCGAGATCCTGAGCGAGTTTGTCCTGTTTGCTGCCAGCACTGAATCGAGTACTGCTGCCTGCCGCCGGGATAATCACGCAACACTTCATGGTCATGGTCGATCTACCAAATACCCTTCCACCTGTGCCCTGCCCCGATTCCGCCATTCCGACAAGCCGCGACCGTGAGGGAGCGGGCTTCTTCGGTGGGACGGGCGTCTCGCCCGTTGCTCGGGGAGATTCACGATAGCATAGCAGTCGTCCCGTGGGACGGGCTTCTCGCCCGTTGTTCGCTCTGACGAGCCGCGACCGTAAGGGAGCGGGTTCCTTCGGGGCAACGTGCATTTCGCCCGTTGTTCGCTCTGACGAGCCGCGACCGTGAGGGAGCGGGTTCCTTCGGGGCAACGTGCATCTCGCCCGCTGCTGGCTCCGACGAGCCGCGACCGTGAGGGAGCGGGCACTTCGATGGGGGACGGGCTTCTCGCCGGTGTCAGAGGCGATTCCTGCTCCCTCTCCCGCTGGGAGAGGGCTGGGGTGAGGGCTTCTTCTTCCCCTGGAGGACGAAATTACTGCTCAGCGCCGATCACCCCCTATAATGACCGGCTGGGGCTTAGGACTGACATGAGCCCCGCGCTCTTTGAGAACCAGGGATTGCAGGACTCACAAGCATCTGCAGTCTCAGACCATCTCTCGATCGATTATCCGGGGCCGATCTGGATTCGACCGGGCGTGACTGGGCTGTCGTGGCGTGTCGCGGCGCACGTGAACCGCGTTATCAAGCGTGCACACTTATAACTGCCAATACGCAGTATGCTCTTGCAGCCTAAATAGGTTGCCGGTCTGTATCGGAATGTCTGCGGCCGATACGGGCTGAAAATCAGCGGACTGGCTCTGATGTTTGACCGCGTGACATCGGGGTGAGAAAACTCGCGGCTGGGTGACTCAGCAGGCTGTCGATGGCCGTCTGACGAACCGAGAACCAAACCATCGACTACACACGTAGAGGCGGCAGAGCGGCCGTTCGGGACGGGGGTTCGATTCCCCCCGGCTCCATTTGCATCGCAAATGCCCTGAGCGAGCGTGCATCCTATCACGCGAGTCGAAGGGCAAGATTCGCAACAGATCCATCCTTCGGCTCGCACCCGAGTCGAAGGGCCAGGTAAACATCCCTCATCCCGGGCAATCCTTCCCGCAAATAGCATTCCCATCGAAGTTAGCCGCGACGCGCCGGCGGAGCGCGAATGGTGCTGCGGTATGTTCCATCCCACCCACCCCCTCCCCCTCACTCCCCCAACCCCAACCGCATCATCGCCTCGCCATCCTCATACTCACCCGTCAACACAAAACCGAGACGCTCATAAAACGGCTGCGGCCCCCCTTCAGCAACGTGCACGCTCGTCAGTAACTCGGTCGCGTTCGGCCGCTGCCTGACATGCTCGACCAGCAGCGACAGTGCCTGGCGACCAAGTCCCATGCGCTGATACCGCGCATCAATCATCATTCGCCACAAGTAATACTCCGGCTTCTCCGGCTGATCCTCCAGCATGAGAAAACCAACCGGCGTGTCATCGGCATAGATCGCCCGGAACCAGGCAAACTCAGAAAAGTACGCCTGGGCAATCGACACTGCATTCGGCGCGACGAACTTCTGCTGATCCGGGCGCACCTTCAGATTGCAGATAGCCCGAACCGTCTCCGATGTGACCTCACGCAGCGAAACCGTACTCTGGGCTGTCACCGGTACCTGTGCCTGATCCATTGTGTGTATCCAATCTCCTCCCACTCCCCCTCCCCCCTCATTCCCCGGATAGCCGATCATAGCCTCTTGATATCCTGTAAGTGAGTTGTGGGATTTCCTGCCATTCGATGCACTGTATCCCCAATGTTCTGGTATATTGTCTGACAGCCGACAGCAGCACAGCACGGCACGGCACGAGAAGGGTATCTCATGACATTGAATGAGTTCTTTGCGCACCTCGATCAGCAGGATGACTCGCTCCCGATGCCGGTGCTGGTCCGCCTCCTGCAACAACTCACAGTGTCCGAAACAGAGATGGCCCACGTTATTTCGTTCAGTGAAACGGGATACACACGCAACGTGGTACGGGTGACGCCGATCTATGCAGCGCTGCTCCTGTGCTGGTGCCCCGGGCAGGAAAGCCCGATTCACGATCACCACGGGTCGGCCTGTGGCGTGCGCGTGATCAAAGGGACTTTGACTGAGACACAGTTCAAACGCCATCCGGACGGCCGACTTGAGCAGATGCTGCGCTCGACCTTGCACGCCGGCAAAGTCTGCGGGTCCTGCGACGCCGACATTCACATCATCGGAAACGAGATGGCCGATGCCGGGCAGAACCTCATCACGTTGCACGTCTACACGCCGCCGCTGAAGCACTTTCATTACTACTTCAGAGATGATCCGAGAGTCGAGACCGTCCTCGATGTGGAGACCGCTGCAGCACTGAGAGACTACAATGTCGCAGCCACGACAGGCTGAACTCGGGCGTGCTGCAAGGGCCGGCTCTCATTCCTGAACACGATCAACAGACCACGAACGGGCGCACGATGAGACAGGTGAGGGCACGTTGGCATCGACCGGCTGCCTTTTGCATTGCCATCGCGCTGGCCGCAGCGGCGCACCTGCTGTATGGCCGGCTGAAGCAGTGGGGGGTTCAAACGCCGCCGAGTACTGCCATTCTTGCCATTCTTCTCGGGCTCGCGATCGGCAATCTCGTCTCGACGCCGACCTGGCTGGGTGCCGGTTGCAAGGTGATTATCAAGAAGTGGATTCCGTATGCCATCATCGGCATCGGTGCCGGGCTTGATCTGATGGCCCTGGCTCAACCGTCGGTCGGCCTGGCCGGCTTGGCAATCACCGTGTCGTGTATGGCAATCGCCTTCGGCTCGGCAGTGCTGGCCGGTCGCCTCCTCGGCCTCGGAAGCAACGCAGCCATTCTGCTCGGCGCAGGCACAGCCGTCTGCGGGAATGCAGCGGTGGTGGCCGTAGCACCGGTCATCGGTGCCGATGACGATGACATCGTCCTGTCAGTCAGCGCAGTAAATCTATTCGGCCTGCTCGTGACGCTGGTGGTGCCTCCCATCGCACTCGCGCTGAACATGAGCGACTATGCAGGCGGCGTCTGGGCCGGAACATCGGTCCATGCCGTGCCTCAGGCCATCGCAGCCGGCGCTGCCATCAGCGATGCAGCAGGCGAGTTCGCCGCATTGTTCAAACTGGTACGGGTCACCATGCTGGCGCCGTTGGTGATGCTCGTCTCGCTGGCAGTTGCGACTCGGAAACAGGCTCATTCTCGCGATGGATCGCGCGCAAAGGCTGGGCTGCTCCGACTGATCCCCTGGTTTGTCTGGGGGTTCCTGATTGCAGCGATTCTCAACTCGCTCGGGTGGCTGAGTTATGAAGTCCCGCGCATCCCCGGATTGATCCCTGAGGATGCCGGCGAGGTTGTATCAGTCTCACTGACGCTCAAGACAATCGGCAAGTGGATTCTGACCGTGGCCATGGCAGCCATCGGGCTCGAGATTCGCCTCCGCAGCTTGGTGACCGTCGGCGGTCGCGTCATCGTCGTCGGGTTCATTGCCTCACTCGCGTTGCTGGCAGGGTCATACGCACTGATTCTCATGTGGCTGGCACCGGTCGGAAGTCAATAACACCCGCAACCCCGACTCCCGGTGGCACCATCGACCAAAAAGAAAGCCCATGCATTCCAATGCATGGGATCCCTGTTCATCATGATTTCCAGCCTCACCGCCCACCTGTTACTTGTCCACCCACGTCTTACCCGGCGGATCCTTGCCATCGGCCGTCCAGAGAAACGCGAGCCAGCCCCGTGATTTCGGCGGCAACAGTGCGATGACCGCCGCGCGCACCAGGATCCGCCCGAAGTGCATGCCGATAAACAGCGGGATGATCAGGATGAAGCACATCACGAGTCGAATCGGCATGCCGACGCACTGCTCAGCGATGGAACCGGTCGTCAGGTACGCGCCGGAGGAATACACGAGCAATTGGTAATCAATCTGTGTTGCGGCCCACGGGGCCGTCAGCCAGAGCAGTGACAGATGCGTGTAGTGTACCATGGCGAACGCTGTACCGCACAGTATCAGCGAAACCAAGCCTGTTGCAAACCAGCGCTTGCTCGGGACGAGAATGGACCAGTAACACCCCAGCAGAATCATCGGAATGAAGTTGAGCAAGAGTCCTCGAATGGCTCCCCAGTCATACCGTTGCCGCCATGTGCCGGCGGCAGCAACAATGGCAGTCTGGTCAGCCTGCTGCTCCCACCATTGAGGGTCAACAAAGAATCCCAACGACCCTTCGCGGATGTCATTAGGCGACCCGTATTGTCGTTCGTATTCTTCACTCAGCCGTGATGTAAACTCGCTTCTGTGGCTCCGGTAGTACTCGCTGAATGACAACGCCACCTGACGAGACACCGGTTCAACGGCGTAGAAGGACGCATCTCGGCAGTAGTCGGCAATCGTGGTGCCCACGATCGATACCCATACCAGAATGGTGATCAGCCAGATCGCCGCAATCAGTCTTCCCCACCGTGCTCCCCATTTGCCCAGGACCGGGTATTCCTGAATCGCTGCCATCGTCCCGCATTCCGGGCAGCGGACGGCCAGCATGTTGTAATGCGACTCGCGGTTGATTGGTTGCCCATACAGATTGAATCCGCACATTGAGCAGATGCGGTCGCCGGTTACAAAGGCAACCCGCTGTTTGGTGCCCGGATCGACCTTCGAGGCCGCTCGGTCAGGGAGAGGGCGCTCAGTGTGTTGTGAGTTGCCTTCAGCCATCCATCTGTCCCGCCTTACTTATGCATGCTGTGACGCCGAGCACGACGCTTATTCAAATACAGAATCCACGACCGGCGGCCCGCTCGGTCCACGCCTCTGGCCATCGCTCGCCCGATCGGAATCCCCAATAGAGTCAGTGCATAGCAGAGCACGGCGCAGTACACGGCCGGTCGCCACTGGGACAGAATGCCTCTGGCGTAGCCGGCGAAGTACCCGCTCCCTGCGCTGAGAACCAATTCCGGGAGCAGAGACGACAGATACGGCAGAGAGCAGGCACACAGCATAAACGCAAACCATGCAATCCAGATATGGCTCCTTTTCCAGTGCTGCAGGCCCAGTGATATGTAGACACCACCGGTCACACTCAGGCAGAGGAACATGATGTCCGGGATGATGACATTGATGAGGACCTGCTCGGTACTGCCAAGCGCTGTCTGGGAGTCCGGGCCACGGATCAAACGCGCGTGATCACGGATCAGGTCGGGTGCAGATTCACCGAGCCCGACAAAGCCGAATCCAATCGCCCAGAGCACGATCACGCTCGTCAGTACTCCCGGGAGCCTGGCCAGCCATCGTCGAACCTGTCGTCGGGGCGAGCGGCACGGGACCCACCGCCGGGCACTGTTCGTGCCGCACTGCGGGCACTGGACGAGCAACCGCTGAAACTCCGCAGCCCATTCACCACGGGCAGCAGCCAGATCGAAACCGCATTGATAGCACAGATGCGAAGCAGCCATCAGAACGAAGTGTATCGCGCTGATGGCTGCTTGATCTCTGAATCGGATAAAAAAGGTCGTTGATCACACGATCAAACTACGATGATTCCGTGCCTCAGCGAATCTCATATCGCAGCACATTGCTGACCGTGCAAGTGGCCGGCTCAACCGCCTGGAGATACACCGTTCGCCCTGCAGCAGCGCCGGGAACATACATCGACAGCCGCGCCTCGCCGTTCATGTCAGCCACGGCACTGCCGAAGATCATCGGCGACTGAATCCCGACATAGACGCCGGAACACCCGGGAACCTGCCTGGATCCCTCTGCCATGCCATAGACGAAGTGCACGCGGTTCCCGCTCGTCGCGCTCGTTGTAATAAACTCGTTGACCTCGCCGGCAAGGCCCGGGCGCGGGCCGAGCACCGTCAGCCGAGTCGGAACCAGCAACACCGGCCGCGGTAGTTCGCCATCGAGTGACCCCTCAGCCAGCACCACGCCCGACTCATTAATCTGAATCGCACGCGTGATCTCCCAGCCGGCATACTGCGGGGCCAGCAGATCCGTCAGCCAGGTCACCTGGCCGTTCTCATACAGCCAGCCGCGATCCGGGTCCTCAAACGACTGGAAGTCGCCGACCACCTGCTCCGAGTCGTTGACATCATGGGCAATCGATGCGGTCACCTGCGGGTCCCAGTCACCGATGTCGGTGCGGACCCACTCCCCGTCGGTGCGATTCCAACATGCTGCCTGCTCAAAGTAGGATTCGATTGGCCCGGCCCCGACGAACATCGTGCCGGATTCATTGACGGACGTCGCCAGCAGGCCATCGAGCACCGTGCGATCCCAGCCGCCGTTCCCGTTCGGCTCCCAGACGGCCGTTGCCCCGAAATATCGGTTGATCTGCCCGACAATGATGCCGTCGTTGTTAATATCTTCTGCCTGGCCCGACCCGAGGTTGTAATACTCGCCGTCGGTGCAGACGAACGCATCGCCATTGGGATGCGCATTGGGCGGGTAGTAAAAACCCACCACCTGATCGGAGTCGTTCATCCCCTGGCCGTAGGTGTAGCTGTCGTCCGGGTCGGTCAGGAAATGATTGCCAGAGCCATCCCACAGGAACGCCGTCGGCCAGATCACGCCCCATTCATACATCCAGCCTGATACATGGCTCGCGTCGCTCACGGCCAGGCCGGAGGTATTGATGCCGGGAACCTGATCCAGAATCGTCGGCTGGCCGTCGCTATACAAATATGGATGCACCTGCGTGTCGATGAGCGCCCCGCCGGTCACTTCATTCGAGTTGTTCAGCCCGACGGCCCCGAGTGCCCGTGCCCCATCCGGGAACGGGATCGGCTCCACGCGGTACTCAACCTGGGCCAAAGCCCCGGCGGCACAGCATGACACTGCCCCGGCAGATATCAGGATAAACAGATTACATTCGCCTCTACTCTTCTTCTTCATCGTCATATGCACGCATCCCTTCTGAAGTGTGTGTGCAGCACCCTCAGTCAGTGAGACACGAGTATACAGATATCCTGACAGTTATTGAACCGTCATTCGGGCAGATTCCTGGAAACTGCCGGATTTAGACGCTGACACCGGCTGCAGCAGGGCTATGGCAGAATCGGGGCCGTGATGAAGTTGCTCTTAACCGAGTCGACCCCACCCTCGCCTCGTCGAACGACGACCTGCGTGGTGATTGTCATAAGCGGCGTCTTGCCTGGGATCTTGATGGCCTGGGTTGCGTTTCCGGCATCATCGGCCCGAGCGCTTCCAATCTGCACATACGGCTCGACAAGATCGATCGTCTTGCCGCCGAACTGCGAGATTCCCAGGCTGGGGCCGGGCAGGTCCAGGCTGTACACAAACCACACCTTCTCACCAGGCACCAGTCCCGAGGCACGAAACTGCACGTGCCGGCCGGCCACGAGATCGTCCTGCTCCAGCACCGGCCGGTCAATGACAAGCGTATTGCGCATCACCAGGATCTGCGGGGTCGTCCCGCTCGACGCGAGCACGATGTCATACCTGGCATCATCATCAACGTCCGACAGAATCATGTCCGCGTTATAGAGATTGTCGCCACGCAGGATTTGACGCGTCTTATACGTGCCGGAGGGCGAGTAGTACAGCACACCGTAGAGTGCCGTGACTGACCCATTGCTCTTCGTGAGGGAAGCCACCAGATCGAGATCGCCATCTCCATCGATATCGATCAGAGGTTGCTCACACTCGTAGGCATCATACTTTTCTCCGACGGTGTATATGGTCTTGCTTGAGAAGCCGCCTTGCCCATTGCCGGTCAGCATCTTGCCATACAGTTTGGGACCGTCTTCGTTGTACACCTGAATACAACTGATGTCCGGGTTCCCATCATTGTTCATATCGCCGACCTGGAGCGCAGTCGGCATCTGGCCGGCGTCGTAGCGATACCACTGTATCCCGACGAAGTGATCCTCCCACGTTGTTCCCCCGTCCAGGTTTCTGAGGATGCACACATCCGTGGAGTAGTTCCCGTCCTTCCCGTAAAACCCGTTCTCTGAGCCGCAGGCGAAGTCCGCATCCCCGTCAAGATCGAAGTCACCCGACACGAGTTCGCGCACCTTGTTGGTGCCGTCGTGCGCGTTGATCCGCCCACTCCCGGCAAATGAGAAGGCTCCCGTCCCATCGTTCTGGTACCACTGAAGTTCGAAGTGGTACGGCGACGACTCATTGAGCAGGCCGATGTCAAGGTCATCGTCGGCATCGACGTCCCCAAGCGCAAGCCCCTTGTAGGTGCCGGGTACATCAAGCAGCGCAGCATCGTCAAACGTGCCGTCACCTCGATTCATGAACACCTTGATACTCCCGCTGCCTGCGGCCACGATGTCGGGAGCATGGTCCCCGTCAACATCCCCGACCTCAAGCCAGGAGCCACCACCCGGGTAGGCAACCGAAGCAAGAAACGACCCGTCTCCGGCATTGATCAAAACCTCGACCTGATCCGTCGATGCGGTCACGAGATCAATGTGGCCGTCGATATTGAAGTCACTCCTTGCCAGTTCCTTCGGTGCCGCCTGAAGCGGATACGAATCAAACTGCCCGAGTGCTGCTCCGGTGGTGACTGCGAGTTGAAGGGTGCCCAACCCGAATACGGTCAGGGAACGAAGAGGAAAACGAGTATCTGATTGTTGTGCAGACGGCATCACGACTCTCCGAAAGCGTTAGCGGACCATCAACATCTCCGTGCGGGACGAACGCACCGCATCCATCAAGCCTTGCGTAAACCGGCCGACGAGTCCGCAGGATTCGTTCCACGATGAGCCACTTTGCGCAGTAGCCCTGGATACAGACACGTGCCCATTTGACCATACTGATTCATGCTCTCGCTCACAAGTGAAATGCACCTGGGCCGGAGCGCAAAAAAGCGCCGCCGCACGCCCGAAGGCTGCGACGGCTGGAGGATTCTCCCTATTCTACACGCGTCGCGATCGGCCCGCAAGGTCACGATCATTCCCCCATGTCGGCATGGGCAGCGATCGTTACTGCCATCGTCAGGAACAGGGTTTTCCCCCGCACGGTCTGCCATGACCCAGCCCTATGATCTGCCAGCGTGTGCGAGCAAGCGAGCGACCGAAGGCCACCGACTCGGTCTGGATGCAGTTTCTGTTGCCCGAGAGGATCAGGCACAATGACCCAGCACACTGGTTCACGTCTCCAGGCAGACAATGAGGCGATCTTCCTCATCCATGTTCCCAAGACGGCCGGCAGCACACTCCGAATCGTCGTCCGTCGTCAGTATGCCGAAGACGAATGCTTTCTGACCTACCCGCCGCGTGAGCCGGGTCGGACCCTCGCATCCCACCCGCAGCCCGAGCAACTCCGCCTCGTCATGGGGCACTACCGCTACGGCTTCCACCGCGACCGCCCCGGCCTGCCATACCGATACGCTGCCTTCCTGCGGGAACCGTTCTCGCAGGTCCGATCGCATTATTACTATCTCCGCACAGCCCCGAAGCGCAAGCATGCTGAACGCGATCGGCATCGGTCGATCATCGAGCAGTATCCGACGCTTGCCGACTTTGCCGGGCATGAGTGGGCCTACAACCTGCAGACCGTGTACCTGTCCGGCATCCCGTATGTGCTGCTCAAGGATGCGCCGGAGGAAGCGCTGTCCCAGGCGATCCGAAACCTCGATACCGAGTTCGTGGCCGTCGGCCTCACTGAGCGCTTCGATGAGTCGCTCGTCGTCTTGCAGTACCACCTCGGCTGGCGCGATGTCAGTTATGTTAAGACGAATGTACGAACACAACGCTTTGCCGACGAGGATGACACCGATCAGGCACGCGAGGCGATCGACGGTGTGACCCGTCTTGATCAAGTCCTCTACGACCATGCGCAGGCAATGCTCGATCGGCAGATCAGTCAGATTCCTGACTTCGAATCCCGTCTTGAGATCCTTCGTGAAAAGAACGCTGCAAAAGCGGCTGCAGCCGCTGCCGCCGAACAAGCCACAGGTGGCTCATCGACGTCAACGGCTGCGTCCGTCTCAGGCCCATGAGAATCTCATGAGTCTGGGTGTGATCTCGGGATGATTCCTCGTATCAGCCTGCTCCGGCCGGTTCCTTTTCAGCCATCGCTGCCTTGCGGCTCAGGCGAATACGGCCCTGATCGTCAATGCTCAACACCTTGACGGTGATCTCATCACCCATCTTGACGACGTCGGCCACCGACTTGACGAATCCCTCATCCAGTTCGGAGATGTGGACCATGCCGTCCGTGCCCGGTGCGATCTCGACAAAGCAACCGAAGTCCTTGATGGAGACCACCTTGCCGTTGTAAATCGTGCCTTCCTTGACTTCCATGCACAGCGCTTCGACCTCGGCCTTGCAGGCCTCGCCGGCTGCACCGTCCACTGACGAGATAAGCACGGTGCCGTCGTCCTCGACATCGATGTTGGCGCCAGTCCGCTCCTGGATGGCACGGATCATCTTGCCGGACGGGCCGATCAACTTGCCGATCTTCTCCGGATCGATCTGGATCCGGATGATGCGCGGCGCCATCGGGCTCAGTTCCGGGCGCGGGGCCGGCAACACGGCCTCGATCGCCTCGATGATCTGGAGCCGTGCAACTCGCGCTTGCTCCAGAATCGTCTTGATCTCGTCAACCTGCAGACCGCGGAGCTTCAGATCGAGCTGAATGCCCGTAATCCCCTCACGGCTGCCGGACACCTTGAAGTCCATATCGCCGAAGAAATCCTCTTCGCCGATGATGTCCGTCAGGTGAATAAACTTGCCGCTGTCGTCCGACACGCGACCGACCGAGATGCCGGCCACGGTATTGCGAATCGGGACGCCCGCGTCCATCAGTGCGAGACACCCGCCGCACACCGATGCCATTGACGATGACCCGTTCGATTCGGTGATATCCGACACGATGCGCATCGTGTACGGGAACTCGTCCGGATCGGGAAGCACGCCGACGAGGCTTCGCTCGGCCAACGCCCCATGACCGATCTCACGTCGGCCCGGGCCCATGATCCGCTTCGCTTCACCGGTACAGAACGGCGGGAAGTTGTAATGCAGCGTGAACTTCTTCGAATACTCCGGCAGCAACCCGTCAACGATCTGCTCGTCGCGAACCGTACCGAGCGTACAACTGCACAGACTCTGCGTCTCGCCACGCTGGAAGAAGGCCGACCCGTGCGTCCGCGGGAAGATCCCGGCTTCCATCTCGAGCGGGCGAATCTCGTCCATGGCCCGACCGTCGGCCCGCAGGCCCTTTTCCAGCATCAGACGTCGCGACGTCTTCTTTTCGAGATTCCGGAACGCCTCGCGATAATGCGCAATGCGCTGCTCGCGCTGCTTCACCTCGTTGTAGTTGCCGGATGTCACGTCCGGGCACTCCGCCGCAATGAAGGCATCGTAAATCTGCTGGAGCCGCTCGCTCCGCTCGGTCTTGCCGGCTATCTGCCGGGCCTCTTCGACCTGTGCACCGATCCGATCCTGCATCGTGGCCGTCAGTTCCTCCGGAATGTCGTTCGGGTCGCCCAGACGCTTCTCTTTGCCTGCCTTGGATGTCAGTTCGTCAATCATCTCGACCACCGACTTGATCTGCTCATATCCAAAAGCAGTCGCTTCGAGCATGTCCGCTTCCGATACCTCAGCGGCCCCGACCTCGATCATGTTGATGCCGTCGCAATGGCCGGCCAGCACCATGTCCAGATCCGAGTAATCCAACTGAGCCTGCGTCGGATTGATGATGAACTGCCCCTCGATCCGCCCGACTCGCACGGTGGCCGTCGGTCCCTCAAACGGGGCATCGCTCAGAGCCAGCGCTGCCGAGGCTGCCGTGCCGGCCAGCACATCGGAGTCATTCTGCGCGTCATGGCTCAGCACCCAGCACTGGACCTGCACCTCATCAATGAACCCTGCTGGGAACAGCGGTCGCATCGGCCGGTCGATCATCCTCATCGTGAGGATTTCCTTCTCGTTCGGCGGCCCCTCACGTTTCCGGAAGCCACCCGGGAACTTGCCGGCTGCCGGTGCCTTCTCCCGGTAGTCGACCTGCATCGGGAAATAGTCAAGACCCGGTCGCGGCTTGTCGCGCACGACGGTGGCCAACACACAGGTCTGCCCATAGGTGGCAAGCACTGCGGAATTCGCCAGCCGGGCGATTCGCCCTGTTTCCAACGTCAGGGTGCGATCACCGATTACTCGTTCAACTCTTGTTACTGCCATTGTTTGGCGTCCTTTGCACAGTTGTGAGCGTGACAGCGTCCCACTGTCAGAAGTGAAATCGCCGGTTCGCGTTCTTCTATCCATCGGCCGGTCAGAGACCGGTCGCTGCCGTCCTTGATGCACCACAGTCAGAAGCAAGGCCCCCGCATGCCATCAGACCGCCGACACGCGCAACGGGATCATCACCGGAAACGCCCGGCAGATCCTGCGACGAGATCGGGCCTGTATGTGTGGATAGAGAATACGATTCGGCCTGGGACACGTGCCGTCTCTCTGGTTGTGGAACAACCTGTGCGTTCAGCCCGAGTGAGGTCGTTTCGCAACGGAGAGGGCAGTTGACAGAGTGCATTGATGAGCCGGCCCCGAAACACCGGGACTCGGGATGCAGCCTGTCTACTGCCGTCTCGCATCTCGTTGCGACAACGCTTTGCACCATCCTCACGTGCTGACTGGCACGTCGGTTCCGAATTGGTCAATATCTACGAAGTTGCTGATGCAACACTACTTACGAAGTCCGAGGCTCTCGATCAATGCCCGGTACCGTGCTCGGTCAGTCTTGGCAAGATACCGAAGCAGCCGGTTGCGCTTGCTCACCATCCCCAGCAGACCACGCCGACTGTGATAGTCATGCTTGTGGGTCTTCAAATGGCCGGTGAGATAGCTGATCCGGTCGGTCAGCAACGCGACCTGAACCTCCGGTGAGCCGCTGTCACTCTCGTGACGACGGTATTTCTCGACAATCTCCCCCTTCGGGGCTGCTGTGGTAGGCATGAATCAATCCTCAAAATCTGTCTCAATAGCCCTGGTCGGCCCGAATACTCCCCGTGCGAGCCAAACAGATAGCGCAGGACACCCAATAATCGGGCTCCGGCTCCCTTGTTCGGGTCGCCGATCGTATCCCAGTGGCCACTCTCAGGCAACACACAACCTCACAGCCAATCCATGCCCCCGGCAGCAGGATCACGCCATCTGTCATTTCATTGTTGCCACAAGTGGCCGGCCCTTGAATCAGATTATCCCATGACAAGGTTCTCGATTGCACCACTCTGTTGATGCCATCGGCTGTATAAAGTGGTAGGATGTCACCGACGGACGGGGAGGACGGTTTTGGTACGAAGAGCATCGACGAATCATCAAATCGGGAGTCCCCCGGTTATACCTGTGAGCACCGCGTCAATGACGCAGGGCCGTTAGGTCGATAGTAAAAACATGAGGCTTCCGAAACGATTGCAGGGAGGACCATGCCCATGAACACGGCCACCAGTTCGCGAACAGTCCGCGCGCCCCGAGGAACCGAGCGCCAGTGCAAGACCTGGCAGGCCGAGGCGGCCATGCGCATGCTCATGAACAACCTCGACCCCGAGGTGGCTGAAGCCCCTGATCGACTCGTCGTCTACGGCGGCCGCGGTCAAGCAGCACGGTCCTGGCCGGCATTCGATGCCATCGTTGCTGCCCTCAAGTCACTGGCACCCGACGAAACGCTGCTCGTCCAGTCCGGCAAGCCCGTCGGCATTGCCCGCACACACGAAGATGCTCCCCGCGTCCTCATTGCCAACTCAAACCTCGTCCCCCATTGGGCCACCCAGGATCACTTTGACGACTTGTGTGCCAAGGGACTCATGATGTACGGCCAGATGACGGCCGGCAGTTGGATCTACATCGGCACCCAGGGAATCCTCCAGGGAACCTATGAGACATTTGCAGAATGTGCCCGCCAGCACTTCGGCGGAACCCTGAAAGGCAGACTCTGTGTCACGGCCGGCTGCGGCGGGATGGGCGGGGCCCAACCGTTGGCCGTCACCATGAACGAAGGCACCTGCCTGATTGCCGACGTCGATGTATCCAAACTCGAACGACGCAAGAAGGATCGGTATCTCGATCGCGTCTGCCTCCATCTTGATCAGGCCATCACGTTGGCCGTCGATGCAGCCCACAACGGGCAGGCCATCTCCATCGGGGTCGAGGAAAATGCAGCCGACCTGCATGCCGAACTCCTCCGACGCGGCATCACGCCCGATGTCGTCACCGATCAGACGCCCGCCCATGATGTGCTTTCATACGTGCCGTCCGGCGTGACCTCGCACGAGGCCGAGGAAGTCCGCAACCATGACCCGAAGGCATACGAGTTGCTCAGCCTGAACACGATGACGAGCCAT
Organism: Planctomycetota bacterium; assembly: GCA_013112555.1. Lineage (GTDB taxonomy): Bacteria > Planctomycetota > Phycisphaerae > Phycisphaerales > UBA5793 > PNC21. The sequence continues at coordinate 913,189 of JABFGK010000001.1, forward strand.
GTCCAGGCCATGGTCGAGTTCCAGAACCGCGGTGCCATCGTCTTCGACTATGGCAACAATCTCCGCCAACGCGCGCTCGATCACGGGTACAAGAAAGCGTTCGAGTTTCCCGGCTTCGTCCCGGCCTTCATTCGGCCGCAGTTCTGCCGTGGCCGTGGGCCGTTCCGCTGGGCAGCCCTGTCCGGTGACCCGAAGGACATTTACGAAACCGACAAGGCCATCTTGGAACTGTTCCCGAATGATGACTCACTCAAGCGCTGGATCACACTGGCCGCAGAGCGCGTGGCTTTCCAGGGATTGCCCAGCCGGATCTGCTGGCTCGGGCTCGGCGAACGCGACAAGGCCGGCCTGAAGTTCAATGAACTCGTTGCCACCGGCAAAGTGTCCGCCCCGATCGTCATCGGGCGTGATCATCTCGATTGCGGATCAGTGGCCAGCCCGAACCGCGAAACAGAAGGCATGAAAGACGGCACCGATGCCGTCAGCGATTGGGCATTGCTCAATGCCATGGTTAACGTAGCAAGTGGTGCCAGTTGGGTGAGTTTCCATCACGGCGGCGGCGTCGGGATCGGGTTTTCCCAGCACGCCGGACAGGTCGTGGTCGCCGATGGGTCCGAGGCAGCCGCTCGTCGACTCCAGCGTGTGCTGACAAACGACCCGCTCATGGGCATCCTCCGCCACGCCGACGCCGGCTACGACGAAGCCTTCCAGTGCGCCGACGAACAACATGTTAAAATCCCCATGCGCGATTAGTTAGTAGGGGCACAATGCAGGTGCCCCTCCTCTTTCGTCATGCTCGCGCACGCGGGCATCCATGCTTCGTAGGCCGGATCAACGCCGCTCCGGGCGGAAGTCTTCGTAGACCAGGTCAACGCCGCTTTGGGCGGAAGACCTGACAAATGCACTCCCCAGATCATCGGAATTAATACTGGGCGCACTCCTGCCGGCTATTCAACCTCCTGTCGTCGGCCTTGAGTAGGGGCACATTGCATGTGCCCCTCTTCTTTTCGCGTAGACCAGGTTAACGCCGCTCCGGGCGGAAGATCCGGCGATCACCTTCAAAAGCAGGATGCACAACCTCCCCAGCACCAACGGTGCGCCTGGGTAGTAGCCAGGCGCAAGTGAGACGATGCGCTACGCATCGGCGAACGCAGCCCCTGGACAGCGAGCGGCCAACACATCCAAGCCCCCGACTGGGGGCGCAGGGGGGGGGAGAAAATGAACCTGATGGATCGCCTCCATCCTCCGCCCCCTGCACAGGGGGCTTGATTCGTCCAATGGCGTCCTGCCCCAGAGGCTGCTTTCATCGCTGCGCGATTCACTTGCCTCTGGCTACTGCCCTGTTACGCCTTCGGCGTGTAATGCACGAAGTCTTCGTAGGTCAGGTCAACGCCGCTTTGGGCGGAAGACCTGACATGTGCTGGGCATTGATGGCGCGCTCCGCTATCGCGCCGCGGCTAACTGCTCGGATATGGATTCCTGCCTCTGCAAGAATGACGAGAGGCAATCGCTCAATCCCTTCCCCAGCCGCACTCTGGGCACCCCGTGTCAATCTGTCCTCTCAAATCGTACGCACATGTCGGGCATAGCCCCCGCGCCTGCCGAATGCGACGACTCAGGTACAGAAGTCCGTTGATGAGGCAGAACAGCACTGCACCATACGTTGCTGTATCTCCAACCAGGCCGATCCAGCACGGCAACAGCGGGATCCACGGTGGCCAGTCGTCAAAAGCGGAGGTTGCATAATCATCTGCGTCATTTGGCCATTCGCCCCGAATGAGCATGGCATGTTCCGACTGTCCCGGATCAGATGTCCACCATGGCTCGTCAGGAGGCCACCAGAAGAGGATCGCCTGCACTTTGAATGACCGCAATGGCCATCCGTATCGATGTTCGATGTACGAGTAGTCGAACGCGCGCATGACACTGGCCATCCGCGGAATGTTAACCAGAGGATCGATGTTCTCGTCTTTCCAGGAGTACGTGCGTGACGTCGGAACCGTACTCCACGTCATCCCGTGTTCACCAGGCGTCCATCCTGGGCGGCAGAACCACCCGCTTGCCCAGGCGATCGCGACGGTTACGCAGAAGCCGGCCACCGCGTAGGCTGCTAATCGATTCATGCATCGTATGATGAGTATTTGCATTACGAATAACCGCTCCGCCTTGCCGCGCCTGAAGACATACAAGCCGTGGCCTGATCATACGTACGATGCGCGCAAAAAGCAGGGGCACGCTGCCGCGTGCCCCTCTTCTTGCTGTCGTAGACCAGGTCAACGCCTCTTTGGGCGGCAGTCTTCGTAGGTCAGGTCAACGCCGCTTTGGGCGGAAGACCTGACAGATGCACTCCCAAGATCAACGGAACTAATACGGCCTGCGCGCATTCCTGCCGGCTCTTCGACCTCCTGTCGTCGGACTTGAGCCGGCCTACTACTAATCACTCATCTTCATCATCATCTTCATCATCATCTTCATCATCCCCCTCATCACAACACTCCCCTTCACAGTCCTCGCCACATTCCTTTAACCCGGACCCCAGCGTCCGCAGCAGAAACTCCTCATACTTCCGATACCGGTTCACGGCCTTCACATCGCCGCCCATGCCATGCCCGCCGGTCGGATCGAGGAACAACTCAACCAGCGTCTCCTTGCCGGCCTTGAGCAACTCCCGATACATCCGCACCGTGTCCTGATACAGCACGTTGCTGTCTTCCATGCCGTGCATCAGCAGCAAACGGCCCTTCAGGTTCTTGGCCAGTGGCAACAATGAAAACTGCCCGAGGTCAGCATGACCCGTTCGGCTTGGGCCGATAGTCCCGGTCGAGTACCACGAGTTATAATTCTCCCATTCAGTCGGCCCGGCCCCGGCCATCCCGCACGCAAACACATCCGGCTCGGTGTACATGCACATCTGCGTCTGGAACCCGCCGAAACTCCACCCGTGCAAGCCGACCCGTTTCTCATCCACGCCCATGTTCTCAACAAACCACTTCGCCCCATCCACGAGGTCCTCAACCTGCGGCTTGCCGACCTGCTCATAGTTCGACTTCTCGAACAGACCGCCGTACCCCGATGCCCCGCGCGGGTCGATCGTGCACGTCACAAACCCATGCACCTTGGCCATGTAATACGCAAAGAGATAACTCGAACCTGAGAAACTCCCGCGCGTCGCCATCTTGCTCGTACCAAGCGGCCCGCCGTACACATAGATCAGCAACGGGCGCTGGTCATCCGCCGTCCACCCGTCCGGCTTGAACATGTGGCCATAGATCGTCTGGCCGTGCCGATTCTTATATGTGAAATACTCCGGCACCGGCTCGGTCAACTTGTGAGCCTCCTCCGGATGCGAGTCCGTGAGATCCGTCTCCGTGCCGCCCGCGATATCGATCACGACCAACTCTCGCGGCTTGCCGAAGTCCGTGAAGTTGGCCAATGCACACGTCGCCTGGTCATTCACGGCCACACTGCTGTAACTACCATCCATCGTGGACAGCCTGGTCATCTCACCGGATTCGAGATCGATCCGATACACATCAATCTGCGTCGGGTCTTCCTTCGTGGCCGTCGCATAGACAGCCGTATGATCCTCGGTGATATCAAACGGGTACACCTCGAACCGGCCTCGTGTTAACTGGTCGAGTTGTTCGTACATCGGGTCGAGGATGTGCAGGTGCCGAAACCCGCTCAGTTCCGTAATGAACACGAGCCGTCGGCTGTCTGCCAGATACTGCGGCCGGATCATGCCCGGCGTGTTCGGCCCGCCGTTGTGCAACAGCCGATAGATCACCGCAGCATCGGTGATCTCATACTCAGGCTGTTCGTCCTCGTCCTGGTCCGCATCCTCGTCCTTCTGGTCATCTGTTGCGCCGAGTTCCAGACGATCCGAATCGTCGTTATCATCAGCAGTGGATTCATCTTCGCCCGCTTCGGTCTTCGGATCCTCCTTCAGCGTGAACTGTGATTCGAGAATGTCAACGTGGCCGCTGGATTGGGCAAAGACAGCCCACGACACGCGGCTCGAGTCCGGCGACCATTCCGGCACGCGCATGATGTCCCTCGGCCCGGTCTGCTTGTGCTCGTAGACCTTCTTGAGGTTGCCCTCTTCGGTCATGTGGCCGGCCAGATCATACAGATACACATAAGTGAAGTAGTCCGGGAACGGGTCATCGGACATGTGTCGCGTCACCTGCCGGACCTGCGCAAAGCGCGAACGGTAGTTAACAATGTTAACCAGTTGCCCGCGACCCCAGTAACTCTCACCCTTGTCAGCGAGAAACACGAGTCGCGTCCCATCCGGGCTGATCCGGTATCCCGACATTGATTCGCCTCCCGGCAAGTCCGGGTCGATCTGTTCCAGCAGACTGCTGCCGAACTTCACGCGAATCAGCGCGCCGTCATTCATGTAGGTGTAGCCGGACCCATCAGGCAGGTACTGCACACCGGACTCACGGCTGCGCGTCCGTGTCAGGCGTTCAATCGCGCCGTCCTCAACGTCAAAGCGGTACAGGTCGCTGCCGGAGGTGAAGATCATCTCGTTCGATTCCGGTGCCCATGTGTAGGTGCTCACGCCGTGATACCGCGGAGCCCGTTCATCGTCGGCATCGTCTTCGCCAACCGTATCTTCCAGTTTCACATCACTGTGGTCGTCTTCCTCGTCACCTTCTTCGTTGTCCTCATCATCGGCGTCTTCATCGGCCTCGTCATCTGTATCATCATCAGCAGCCTCGGTGGTGCCGTGAGCGCCTTCGAGAATGACGGTGCGCTTGGCCGTCATTTCCAGATCCAGATTCACGCCCTCCAGTTTGATCCGCCCGGTCATGGAGTCGTCGTCGCCAAGTTCGACGCGCATGGACGCGTGCAACTCGGAGTCAATGACAGCCATCTCGCACTCGAGGACACCGGTCTCTTCGATGAGCACGCCGTTGGTGATAACGGCCTTGTTCCACGAGGTCTTGACCATGCCGGTCACCACCCCATCCTCGTGCAGCATCAACGCCAGATGAATCGTCACACCCTCCGGCGGCAGCCCCGATCCTTCCTCACCTTTGAGCGTTCCTTCCCAGTCACCGGACAGCGCATCGGCTGCAACCTCATCTGACGATTCACCATCATCGTCCTTTGACGTGCCCTCACCTCGCTGGCGCTTCTTCGCTTTCTCAATCCGGTCTTCTTTGACCTTGCGGGCTGACTCCTGGAACTCAGCCATCACCGACACCATCGTCAGCCGACGCGTCTCGCCGGTCTCGCTGTCGTACAGCCACAGGTCATTGCCATGACGTCGCTCGATGTACGGCCGGTAGAGGTATGCTGCATATCGCCCGTCGGACGAGAACTGGATGTTGTACGCCGACGGCCCGAAGACGCTTTTCTCCGGGAACAGCCGTTCGAGCGTCAACTCCTCATCGTCCTTCTCAGCCTGCTTGTCGTCAGCAGCCTCCTCCTCGTCGTCGTCATCGTCCAGTCTCACGGACGACAAAACGATCGGATCAAGAGGAATACGCCCGGCCGAGGTCACTCCTGCCGGCTGGCTTCCCTGGAGCTCGGTTGGAACACATGACATGGCAACGATCGCCATGATGACAGCGATACCCAGCAGTGAACGATGCACAATCGGCCTCCTTCTCGTCCTCGCAATACACGTGCTGCGCGCGCAAGCACAGGTGTACGGCGGATTGTACAAATCGGACCGTCCGGCGTTTCGACCAACAGCCTCTTTCGAAACCGGTCTGTCAGAATGACAACTTTCGAGTTATCGGATGTGCAATGGGCCTATTCGGCTGCAGGCCGCTCGATCCACGTGCGAAAACACGGGGTGCAGAGGAAGATCGTCTCTGCTCGATACACCTGGTCCATCAACTCCTGCTCACTCAGATTGGCCGACTGTTCAATCAGCCGCTGCATCTCCGAGGCCAAATGCTCGACATCGGCCAGATCCTCAGCGCTGATCGATGGCGGCCAGGGATCGGCAATCCCCTCAATCCGCACAAGATAGAAATCCCCACTGCCCGGCGTCAGATGCTTGCCGCAGCGCAGGCAAAACAGCGGGGCGTCTGACGACGACAACTCGACAGCCTCATCGTTCTGTGTCGCATCATCTTCTTTTTCAAACCTGTTCGGCCGCTCATTGCTGACCATATGCTGTATTACCTGCCTGTAAATCGATTCAAGCCGCTTGCCCTACGTGCCCGGCATCGGGGGGACATCAGAGGGCGTCTTTCGCTGATCGGCCCGGTATTGGGTCCATGTGGCCATCAGTGCCTCATCCGATAAGGCCAGAATCTGGACGGCGAGCAATCCTGCATTGATCGCGCCGGCCTTGCCGATCGCCAGCGTCCCCACCGGCACCCCCTTGGGCATCTGGGCAATCGACAGCAGCGAGTCGAGACCGCTGGTGGCATCGGTCATCATGGGAACACCCAGCACCGGCACCGGCACCTTGCTGGCACACACACCCGGCAAATGCGCAGCCCCGCCGGCCCCGGCAATGACCACCTGCATCCCGCCGGCCAGCATGGATGACAACCACTCAGTCAATCCCTCCGGATTCCGATGGGCCGACAGCACTTTCGCGTCATACGGCACGCCGAACTCGCCCAGAATCCGTGCTGCCTGCGACATGACCGGCCAGTCGCTGGCACTGCCCATGACGATGCCGACCGTTGGATTACCAGTTGCTGACATCATGCAGTGGTCTCCTGTCGTATCTGAAATCAGGTGAACGGCAGGATTATAGATGCCTCAGGTTTGACCGCGACCCGAGCCGGAGCGAATCTCTTTCCCGTCAGCCATCGAGCAGGTTGTCCCACACTCAGAACACACGCCGCTGGTGTTTCCCGTCATGTCATACCCACACGATTCGCACTGCCATCGCATGCGCCGGCGCCAGATCCGCCAATCATCACGCCAGGGCAGCACAGAAGGGAGTGCACACAGTAGCAGCGGGCACCAGTAAGGTATGGCCACATGCCATCATCTGAGTAGTCCTCAAACAACCAGAGTACGCCGAGTCGTGCAGAGCGCTTGATCTCGAATCTGCCCGGCCAGATGCCTTCGGAATCGACCTGGCCGAACCGGACGATACCGCTCGTCACGACCACCCACGCCTGAAGGCCATCCTTGTTGGGTTCACTCTCCCAATGTGTGATCACAAACACACTCTGCACATACACGATCAGCACGACTACTGTCAGCGCTGTGCTTGACCACTTCACGAAAGGTCGCACGCGCCTGCGACTGCGTGAGACCATGCCGGCCGAGGAGACTGATGCTGCTTGCGGCACCTGATTACCCCTTGCTCGGTTTCACCTTCCACACCAGCGCTCTGCCTTCCCCCTTCACACGCTCAAGCCCGATCTCGACTTCCAGCTGTGCAACCCACGACGGGCATGGCCGGTCATAAGGCAGATCGCAGCGATCCCTCAATTCTATCCACGTCAGGCCGTTGCGATTACGGCCGAGGGCTGCCCGCACGATGTCTCGAAACTCGGTGTAGCGCATGGCTGGCTGTCCTCAGGCTGGGGATGTTGGCATGGCCCTTGGTGGCACAATCCGTGCTTGAATCGTACCCGCAGTCATGCTGCGTGGGGAAACGGGTTCGGGACTCGATTCGGCGGCAATCGACTCCCGACCCCGTTTCATGTCATGTACCGATAAACCCGAAATCGGCCCTCTAATTCCGGAAACCGGCATAACGAGAGCAGGAAAGCCGGATTAGTAGGTTTCCCTCCTTGCTTTTTACCCAATCATGGTGTAGTACTTGAGACACAGTCTCAATAAGACCGACTGCATATAGTTGTTCAATCGCTCGGGCTGCCACGCACCAGCAGCACCAGCAGCACCAGCAGCACCAGCAGCACCAGCAGCAGCAGGGAGCATGACCAGATGATCAGTGACTCGGCATCATCGCAGACCCCAGAGCCACAGCCGGCTTCCCAGGGCAAGGCCGACGAAAACTGCGCGTCTGTCAACTGTCCGACCTCCGTGCCGGCGAATGCGCTCACATGCAGTATGCCGATCTCCAGTGCGATGAGTGCGATCTGCTTCATGCCCTGGGAATGACCGACCGATGCAAACTCAGTGTCCGCAAGACAGGCAACCCCTGTATCGTCCAGGTCGGGGCAACCCGAATCGGTTTGGCCCAGTCGGTATCCAGCAAAATCACCGTGATCCCGGACGATGCCAATGGCACAGTGACGCGTGTAAGCCCTTCCCCGCAGCAACAGCAACAGCAGCAGCAACAGCAGCAGCCGGGTGATGAACAATAAAGCAGCGACGACAACTCCCGCGACCACATTGAACAACAAGGCCGGCCGATCTGACTCGGCGGCTGTCTCTGCGTCGTCTGCTCCCGGTCGGCCACAGCCCCATCACCCGGCCACCAACCTCCGCCTCGCACTGTTGGGAAACCCCAACACCGGCAAGACCACGCTGTTTAACAGACTCTGCGGCCTGCGTGCCAAGACGGCCAACTTCCCCGGCTCGACCGTCGACGCCCGTGTCGGCCGCTGTACGCTGCACGTCGCCTCTCAGCACGACCCGACCGCCACCGAGCCCCAGCCCATCGAACTGATCGACCTGCCCGGTCTCTACCGTCTCGGCCTTAACCTCCCGGAATCGAAACTCTGCCGCGATGTCCTCGACGGCACCGACACAACCGGACCGGTTCCTGATGCAGCCATCGTCGTTGCCGATGCCTCAAACCTGGCACGCAACCTCTGTCTGGTTGCCGAACTCCTGGCCCGTGGATTCCCGGTCATTCTGGCACTGAACATGATCGACATTGCCCGACGTCGCGGCCTGTCCATCGACACCGATGCACTTGGCCGAAAACTCGGGTGTCGCGTCGTTCCCGTTGCAGCCCGTCAGGGCATCGGGTTGGACGAACTCAGAGCGGCTATGGCCCGCATGGTCGATCGGTGTATCCGGAACATGCCGGCCGACCACGTGACCGTTTCCGATGCGGCAGTCCTGCCGGATGTCAGTGACACGAGCGCGATCGCAGAGTGGGCCGATGAGATCGTGCGAACCAGTGTCGGCGGGCCGGCTGCAGTCGGGGAGGCATCCGACTCGATCATCGACCGACTCGATGCTGCCTTTACCCACCCGATCGTCGGCGTTCTCGTCTTTGCAGCCGTCATGACCGGCCTCTTCTGGACCATCTTCAGCCTCGCGCAACTGCCCATGTCGCTGATTGAGATCTCCTTCGAGTATCTCGGCGGCTTCCTCGGAACCGTCCTGCCACCGGGCATGGTGCACGATCTGCTTGTTGACGGCGTCATCGGAGGCGTCGCCGGCACGGTCGTCTTTCTCCCACAGATCTGCCTGCTGTTCTTCCTGATCAGCCTGCTCGAAGATACCGGCTATCTGGCCCGCGCTGCGTTTGTGATGGACCGGCTCATGTGCCGCTTCGGCCTCCCCGGCCAGGCGTTTGTGCCCATGCTGTCCTCCCATGCCTGTGCCATCCCCGGCATCATGTCAGCCAAGCTCATCCCAGACCCACAGGATCGACTCGCCACCATCCTCGTCTCCCCGTTTATGAGTTGCTCCGCCCGGTTGCCCGTGTACGTTTTGCTGATCGGTCTCCTGTTCAGAGACAATGCAGCCCTCGGCGGCCTCGCATTCTTCGGGTGCTACGGCCTCGGTGCTCTGGCAGCGTTCGGCACTGCCTTCGTAGCCCGGCGGTCCATCCTCCGCGGCAAGTCGCGCCCAATGGTTCTCGAACTGCCGACCTACAAGTGGCCGTCGCTGCTCAGCGCTCTGCTGACCACCTGGGATCAAGGGATCGACTTCCTCAAGAAAGCCGGCACCATCATCGTGGCCCTGTGCATCGTGCTGTGGTGGCTCAGTGCCTACCCGAAGGTCGATCCACCTCAGCCTGCCCTTGATATGCTCGCCCAGGCACAACTCGTCGAATCTGCCGATGCGGCCGAAGCCGAGCAACTTCGTACCGAGGCTGCGGCCATAACCGCTCGACATGAGCAGGCATCGAGTTTTGCCGGCCGAATGGGTCGCGTCGTCCAGCCGGTCTTCGAACCGCTCGGGTATGACTGGCAACTGACCGTTGGCGTTGTGGCCAGTTTCGCAGCCCGTGAGGTCTTTGTTTCCACCATGGCCGTCCTCACCAGCGGCTCCGATGATGTCGAGGATGAAGGAATCCTCAACCAGATCTATCAGGCCCAGCGCGATGACGGCTCGCCCGTGATCACCAAGTCCACGGCCGCGAGTCTGCTCGTGTTCTATGTCCTGGCCATGCAGTGCCTGCCGACACTGGCCGTCACACGCCGCGAGACCGGGAGTTGGAAGTGGGCGGCCCTCCAGTTCGGCTATATGTCCTCGCTCGCCTGGGTGGCCTCACTGGTGACGTATCAGGGCCTCCGATGGATGGGGGTGCCATAGCCATGCTTGACGGGCTTCCATTGGGTGATTGGCAGTTCTACACCGTCACTGCAATCGCATTGATTGCCGGCTGGTTTGTGGCCCGGCCGTATCTGCGCGCGCGGAAGCGACGCAAGCAGGCCCTGCTAAACGGGCAAGACCCGGCCGAAATAGATTATGGGTGCACCATGTGCAGCAGTGGGGGAGCCAAGCGAGCCGGCAAACCCGGCCCGAGGGTCGATCTGACCATGAATCGTGAAAACCTCAAGTCACACTGATCGGCCAACCAGCTGGTCAGTACAACAGTGCCCGCCTGCCGAAAAAAAGGCGTCCCCGCGCAGAGTGCTGTGATAGACACGAGTTCTGCGCGGGGGCTAGGCGGGTTTCTGATTGATCTCTGAATGCGTGATGCGTCTGCTGTCTGTCTCCGAAAAGTCACTTGGCATGGCACCCACCGTCATCCCAGTCGCACTGCCGGCTTGAAACCCATCTTCGTTGCCGATACGCCTTGTGTGGACCGGCTACTGGGATCGAGTTGAGACGGTGGTCGAATCCTCCAGCCAATACTGTGAGCCGAACGGCTGCGACCTGCCAACCTGATGGTGGAAGTGAAGACGGTGAAAAACGAAAATCACACCATCGCACCAGAGACTGGCCGATCGAGCCTGCACAACTTACTAGCGTGAAAAGCAACTGAATCGCGCCACCACTTTTTGGAAATCACTGCAAAAAGAGAACTTGTGCCACACCCCGGCACTTGGCGCGCATGTGAAATACAAGCACATGATCATCCATTGCTGAATCGAATGGGCTTGTTCTAAGTAGATTCACGTTTATTACAGGCGCGTAAAAGCAGCATGACGTGATACGCGACCGGCTCAGATGGACGCACACACGCTTGAATGCCTGTGTACCAAACCGCCTCAGGCCGCTGAAATGGCCCCGACGTCCGTCGGCAGCGTCTCAACCACATTCCGAAGAATGTCGTCCGTCGTGATGCCCTCGGCCTCGGCCTCGAAATTCAACAGACATCGGTGACGCATCGCCGGCAGCACCGCCTTCTTGATGTCCTGCACGGCAACGTTGGCCCGGCTGTCCAGCAGAGCCACCACCTTTGCCGACAGGATCAGGGCCTGGGCAGCACGCGGCGAGGCACCGAACCGCAGATACTGATTCACCAACGGCGTGGCGAACTGCTCATTCGGGTGCGTCGACAGCACACACCGGACGGCGTAATCCTGCACGTGCGGGGCAACGACCACGCTGCGCACCAACTGCTGGTGCTGCACGATCCGCGGCCCGTCGACGACCGGCTCGATCGTCGGGCTCTCGCTCCGTGTGGTTCGGTTCAGGATCTCAGCCAGTTCATCCCGCTTCGAATAGCCAACGTTCAGTTTGAACAGAAAACGGTCCAGTTGGGCTTCCGGCAAGGGGTAGGTCCCCTCCTGCTCGATCGGATTCTGCGTTGCCATCACGAAAAACGGCCGATCCAGCATGTGCGTCTCGCCGCCCACCGTAACCGATCGTTCCTGCATGGCCTCCAGCAAGGCCGATTGCGTCTTGGGGGTCGCCCGGTTGATTTCGTCTGCGAGCACCATCTGCGCGAAAATCGGGCCCTTCTGGAACTTGAACTCGCGCCCATGATCTCCTTCGACGACAATTGTCGTGCCCGTCACATCAGCCGGCATGAGGTCCGGGGTGAACTGGATACGCGAAAACTGGAGTTTCAATGCCTCACTCAGTGACCGGATCAACAGCGTCTTGCCGAGACCCGGCACACCCTCGAGCAACGCATGCCCCCCCACGAACAGACACGTCAGAACGCCGTTGATGATCTCCTGATGCCCGACAATCACCTTCTCAACCTGCTGCCGGACCTGGCTGAAATCATCGCGAAACTGAGCGGCATGTGCTTCCAGTTGCTTCGGATCGACTGACATCATGGGCATCTGCTCCAGTCTTGAGGTACGGTCCCATCACGGGATTGGCTTGCATCCAGCCGACGGATCACCGATATGGAATAACTGGTTCGTGACCGGCCGGGCAATCTTTCGAGATTTGCTCAACCTGGCTGCCAAACCGGGAAACAATACGACATACGATAGCGATCTTACAGGATACAGGCACGCTGACCACAAAATGGGAACCCTCGCATGGCGATTGATACGACCATGACCAAACACGTCCAACCAACCACCAAACACGCAGATTCCGACCCCGAGACGCCCCCGCAGCCACGCAAGCCGCTTGTGAAACGCCTGTGGTCTGAATGGATCAAACCCCTCGGCACGGTGCTCATTATCATGTGTACCTTCCGCTCCGCAATAGCCGACTGGAACGACGTGCCCACCGGGTCCATGAACCCCACCATCCTCGAAGGCGATCGTGTGGCCGTCAACAAACTCTCGTACGGCCTGCGCGTCCCGTTCACCTTCTGGTGGGTCTGGCAGTGGGACAGCCCCGAACGCGGCGAAGTCGTCATCTGCCACTCGCCGGCCGACGGCAAACGCCTCGTCAAGCGCATCATCGGCGTCCCCGGCGATGTCATCGAACTCCGGTCGAATCGCCTGCTCGTCAACGGCAAGCCCGCCGACTACGGCCCGCCCGTCCAGGATGATGTCGATCAGATACTTGCCGATCGCCAATGCCCCGGCGCGATCTTTGCCTCCGAAGCGATGGACGGTCTGCGACACAGCGTCATGTCGTACCCGAACATCCAGGGTGCGCCGCGCGACTTCGGCCCCTTTGCGGTGCCGGACGGGCAGTTTTTCATCATGGGTGACAACCGCGATCGCAGCCTGGACAGCCGCTCGTATGGCTGCGTGGACGGTGACAAAATCGTCGGGCACGCCTTTGCGATTGCCGGCTCGTTCGATCGGTCAAACTGGTACAAACCCCGCTGGGATCGCTTTGCGCGCAAGTTGAAGTGATGTTAGCCCCCGGCTATGCCGGGGGGGCTGCAAGTACCCATGCTCTTACAAGCCGCGCGCGTCAGCAAGCGGGCTCCTCACTCATCATTCATGCGGACCGCCAATCTCCCGATTGACGCTCTTCTCCGCCCGTCAGGGCGCACGAACGTAGCCGGCGGCTTCAGCCGCCGGTATGAGAGCACCCAGTCTCGCTCCGCCCGGAGGGCGGACGAATTGCTACAAAGGACCTGCATCCATAGCGGAACACATTGCATGCTCCCCCGCGCCCAGCTCACCCATTCCGCACAACTCACGCGTACGCGTGCAGCCCCGGCAGCAGCAGATTCACGCCGAAGTACGTCCAGAGCATGACAAAGAACCCCACCAGGCTCAGCCAGGCTGTCACGAGCCCACGATCACGCACGCCATACCGGACATGAACGACGATCAGATAGATGATCCATGTGATCAGCGCCCACGTCTCTTTCGGGTCAAACGCCCACCAGCGACCCCAACTGTGATCTGCCCACCACGCGCCCAACAGAATCCCGATTGCCAGTATCCAGAACGCCAGTTGCAGAATCACCATTTGTGCCTGATCGAGTTCAGTAAACAATCGCCGCATCCGCTGTTTCGGCGTATTCGAAGTCGAAGCAATCCCCTCAGCCCGTGCGGTCGTTATCTCCCCCTCACCAGCCAGTCCGCCGGCTGCGAACTGCGTGGCCACAGCGCTCCCGCGCAGGTAGTGAATCACGAGATACAGCGCGCTGACCACAGCCCCCATGGCGATCAACCCATAACTGAACAGCACAATGTTCACATGGTAAAATAGAATGTAACTTGTGTTCAGGATCGCTGCCTCGCGCTGGATCTCCTGCCCCGGTATCCCGGTCGTCGTTGCCACCAATAACGTCAGGAATCCAACGGCACTTGAAGCAGCCCCGAACACCGGTTGCTTGCGGACACACATGAGAATCGTGCCGCATAACACCGCACCGAGACACAGTCCCATCATGGACTCAAACTGATTCTGGATCGGGATCCGCTCGGCCAGCACCCACCGGGCTGCAAACATGGCTGTATGCACCGTCAGCCCGCCGAGTAGCAACGCCGCACCGAGTTTCGTGAGAACCTTCCATCCCGTCCCGAAGGCGACCAGCAACGCGAGCAGTGACAGGAAGTACATCGTGTAACCGGCGATGAACTTCCCCTGCCCGTTATACAACCCTTCGAGTGTCGTGCGCCAGGCCGGCGGATACGCTGCCGAATCATCAAAGTTTCGCAGCGTGTTGGCCAACTCGAGTACCAGTGCATTGACTCGGGCCGCATCCCGTGCACGCCAGGAGATGCCCAGATCAGCAAACATCCGTGAAATCCCGACATGCGTCGATACGTGTTGCCAGTCGTCAGCGCCTGCCTCCGGCGGGATCAGATCAAGAAACGTATACCCGGCCGTCAGCATCCCGGCTGAAATGTCCAACTGCTGCAAGCCCCTGGCATAGGTCAGGTCCGGCCGGTAAACCTCCTGCACCAGCGGTTGTTGACTTTGGTACATCCCGTATGAAATCCGCGTGAGCTTCATCCACCGCTCACGAGCCCGCGCATCCTCGGGAAACTCAGCCTGCAGCAACCCTTTTCGAAGTGCCAGGTACTCAACATGAAGCACCGGCTTGTCCCAGTAGTACGGGAAGTCGGCCATCATGTCGAGCATCGTAAACAGGGGATCGTAATGCAGTTTGTCCGGGGCACCGCCGTCAGCGTCAGGGACAATGTCAATATAACTCCCGCGGCCGGTGATCGTATGGACCATGTCCCGAGCCATCGTATCGAGAATCCCCACCCGACTGTTATACATCACCGCCAGCGTGCGCAACGGTTCGAGATCAACCTGGCCGGCAAACTCGTGCTTGATCATCGGATCAACACGGCCGTCCAACGTCATGTTTGGCGTGGCCAGCGGATTCATGATCCGGTTGGTCATATGCCCGGCAATCTGCTCGTGCGGGTGCTCGTTCCCAACCGGGGCCTGCATCTGTGCGGAGGCAGTAGGGGATGTAATAGCGCCTGCCAGCGCCGACAGAACGACGCACAATAGAACGACAGCGCGCGTGGTGACAGAGCCTGAGGCAGCAGGCTGTACCTTCTTGTGAGGGGAGCCGTTGCTCGCCCGTGGCTCGGCCGCCTCAGGCGTGCTGCTGACGTCGATCACGTTCCTGTTCGTGTGTATTGTTGGTGATGCACTCATTGGTGTTTGACTTGCCTGTCCTGTCTGCCGTGCCCGCGATCGCTGCCGTCTGCGGATCATGGCAGGCTTAATGTAGAATGCCCAGGGCGTTCCCAATGCCATCAGAATCCCGCCCAACGCAATGAGATAGATGCCGGGGTTGTTTCCCACGCCCAGAATCGTGAACGATTGCGAGTCCGGATCCCACCCTGCCTGGCTGAACTTGTATTGATCCGGCGCCACCAGATTCCGCACATACCCTGCCAGGTTCGATACAAACGCCCGATCTGGATCCCAGGTAAACGGAACGCGATAGATGTACGGCCGATTGAGCTGCGTGATGTGGGCCGTGCCGGTCGGATCATCCGCCGAGTGAACCCGCAACGTTGAAACATAGTCTCGCGGTGTGTCCGTCCCCGGATACGGGACCATTTCGAAATCCTCAAACGATATGCGAATGCCCGGCAAGGCACGCTGGCTCCGCCCGAAGCACATTTCCAGTTCCCCGTGTCCCGGGATGGCAATCGGCACAAAGGATGCGTTCAGGCTCGGGTCCGGGTATCGCTCAAACGGCAACCACTGCCGCTGCGCCCACAGATCACCGCCCGGCTTACGTGCCGTGATCTCAATATTCAAGAATCCGTGGGCATACGTGCCCCGAGCATCTTTCTTTTGCTGCTTCCGCGGGACGGCCATGACGGTCCGGCCCGTCGTCGTCCGCTGCCATGGGTCGGCTATCTTGATCGCGATCGGCGTCCCGTCATACTCGCCCAGGGGGATCGGCTCCAACAAAGGGACTGAATCCAGTTCGGTCAACCGGCCGTCCCGCTCCCGCACGAGGACCTGGTACGCCGCAACCGTCGGGTCCGGCTGGCACACGAACACGTGCGTCCTGGTCGCATCAATATAGGTCAGATCAATCACCGGATCAGGAGCCGTCCGCTTCGGTGGCGAGCCCTCCGGTACATCGAAACTGAAGTCCTGTGTTAACTCCGGGTACCGGAACATCAGATGGCGGTTAAACGTCTGCCCCTCAGGACCAGTTACCTGGACCATCAACCTCGAACTGGCTGCCCCGCGATACCCGGGCGTGATGATGGCCAACCCCTCATGGGCTGCCTGATACGTCACAGGCTGAATCGTCCATCCCGTCTCGCCCAATGGAATCGGCTCGTTCTCCCCCTGGTCCAGATGTACCGCGATTGCCTGCTCATACCCCGACTGTGGGATCCGAGCGATGATCAGATGCGGGGCCGGCTCAGGAAACTCATACGTCAGATCGTCCATACGGCGCCGACTCGGTCCTGGCACATGCTGAACCGTCAGCACATCATGCATCGTCCCGGCCGAGGGCGACAGCCCACGCAACCGCTGACGCCAGACCGGGGTCTCGTGCTGATCCATGTCCACCAGCACCTGTAACTCAAATGACGGGTCGATCATGTTCCCGCCGTCGGCCAACTGGGCCCGGGCCTCGCCATATGGGATCACACCCACGACATTTACTTCAATGTCCGGCCCGAACTGCTGCTGAAACAACTCCTGCGAGTGCAGCGGGAGACTCGGGGCGTGCTCCGTACCGGCCGGGGCATCGTTGTATCTCGGCAACCGAGGCAGGCGAACCTCAACACCGCGCGATGTGGTTGCATCACGGATATACACCGATGTCCTGATCTGATCAAAGAACCGGTCCAGTGCCACCCCGTTGCGCAGCAAGACCATGTCGCCTTCCACTTTGGCCCGGCCGTACAGCATGCTGCCCAATGCGAGGATGATGATCCCCGTATGAACCGTCAGTACGCCGATATTCGGGACCGAGAACTCCACCCGCCGAATTGTCGCGACGACGAGATTCATCACAAAGAACAACAATGCATACCGAAACGGCCACCACGAGTAGAACTCGATCTCCGTCATCTCCATGGCCGGCAACTGCCGCAGCAGTGTGCCCTTGTGCTGTTCGGCTTGCTCGGCAAAGAACCGGAAGCCGGAGACCGGCTCACCCGGGTGATACACGACCGCCGGCCCGACAACCCACCACCAGATACCCAACCCCAGCCCCAGCCCGACGGCGAGTCCTGCAAACCGGATGAGAAACGCGCCACGCAGCCGGCTGTCATCAGCGTCGGTGCTGGCCCGGGACCCTACACCCCGCATCAGCAGCAGCATGATGGCCACACACCCACCGGTGCACAGCAAGAAACAGGCTGCGTAGAAAAGGTAGGTCGGGATCAATGCCAGCAGCCCGATCGGCACACTTGCCAACCCACCGTACGACGCGATCAGGACGAGCAGACACACGGCCAGACTGATCGAACTGAACGCAGTCAACAGCCATCTGACCGGTGCCAATGGCCCTGTCAGATGAGCGCGGTCCCACTTCTGAGCCTGCTTCCACTTTGCACTCATGTACTTGGATTCCGGAAGGTTATCGCTCGTCCCTCACCTGCCTCGGGACGCTGGATGGCATACCTGACGATCTATCGTCACGCAATCGTACCACGGGCCATCTCTAAAACCATAAAACTTCCGGTAAATGGGTATTTTGCTGGGCCGGTCAACTCGACGCAATGCAGAAAGCCGTCAGGTCGTCAGCCTGGTTCAGCGAGCCTGCCTGTTCGTCCAGCGAATCGGCCAGATGCTCGAGTGCCATCTTCAGCGGCGTGTCCGGGTGGAACAGCGTGCTGAAGCGACTCAGGTATCGGGTCGACGGCGATCGCACTTCCGGGATACAGCCCTCGGCGACCGCTTCCGGGAAGGCCATCTCAAACCCGTCCGTGTAGACGAGCAACCGCTCACGGTCCTTCAACTCGACAGAGACCTCCGGATACGTCTCGTCCGGGAACACACCGAGCAATCCCCCGGTCGTCTCAATCGCCCGAACCGAACCGTCAGGGTGCAGCACCACAGGCGGCGGATGGCCGGCCCCTGCCAGCCGAACCACATGTGTATCCGTGTCGATCACACCGCAGATGGCCGTCGCAAACCGGCCGTCAAACTCGCGGTGCATGGCGAGGTCGGAGTTTAACCGTTCCAGGATCTTGCCCGGCTCAAACTGGTTCCGATCAAGCGCTGACTTGAGACACCGGCTGATGTCGATCGTCATCAACGCTGCCGGGACGCCGTGCCCCACCGCATCGGCCACGATGAACCCGAGCCGATGATCGTCCAGTGCAAAGGCATCGTAAATGTCGCCGCTCACGGTACTGCACGGGCGGAACAGCACTCCCATCCGAACATCATCGAGTTCCGGCAGAGAAGCCGGTAGCAACTGACGCTGGATCATGGCTGCAATCTGCAGTTCCTCCTGCAGTTTCACCATCGCCCCGTTCAACCCGGAGTGATACCGCAATGCCAACTTCAACTCGGAACCGAGCCGATCGACGCACTTCTGCCGTGTCAGCAGTGCGCGGATGCGCGCTGCCAGCAGCGACGGCTGATCGGTCGGAGAACAGATCACATGCCCCTCAGCCAGCAGCGTCCCGGCACAGGACGGCCTTGCCTCAGACAGGAAGATGGCCGGCAACCGACGTTCCACCAGCAAATCAATCAGGTGGTAGTGAGCAGAGATGAGTTTGCCATCGTCCAGCCTGATCAGAAACAACGGGCACCCGCCGGCCCCCGCAGCCTTCTCAATCTCTGCCCAGTGGTCCGTCACATGGGCCACGTCTATCTCCGGGACGGCCGCTGACGGGTCAATCTGCCCATACTCCGTCGAGACGGCCTGTCGTAACGCCGATAACCACTCCTCATCGTGATGATCATCACTCGCACTCACAAAGATGATGCGGTGGCCCCCGGATGGCTTCCGCTGCGAGCGGCCGCTGCCTTGGCCACGAGACGAGGACGATGGCGGGAGTGGTACGAGTGGCACCGATGTGACCTCCTCAGTGGGGGTGACAGGCTCGCCCGCCTGGATGCAGTCTGCACCCCGGCGCGCAATCACAGCTGCCCCCGGTTCACTGAGCGATCTCAAACACAGTTCGATCTCGTCAGTTGTTGGGGCCTTCTCCCGAATCGGCGTTGTCGAGCATCGTCTTGAGGGACTTCGTGTCGAGATCGATCTTGTCCCCCCGCTTGATCCCGAGTTTCTCCACCATGCCCGCCTGCAACTCGATCACATACCGGGCCTTGCCCTTGCTCGGGTGCGACGATGATCGCCGAATTCGATCCTTGTACGCCTCCCGGGACTCCCCGTGCTGCATCGGTGCCTGAGCCTCCATCGTGTACGTCGAGACGACGTACCCCGAGTGATCGACGTACATGATGTCGATATCCACCAGGCAATCAATCATCCAGAACGATCGCTGCTCATCGGTGTCAAACACGAAGATCATGCCGCCGTCTTCTGCGATCGATTCGCGCCCGGACAGACCCTTCTCGCGCGCTGCCGGCGTGGCCGCTACTTCCAGCGTAAACCACGTCCCGTTGATCTCCAGCGCATAGGTCCCGGTCGTCTGGCTGTCACAGCCGGCCAATGCGATCAGCCCGACCACAGCCAGGAGGCACATCGCAGCCGAGCGCATCGCCTTCATCACAGCCATGCCTGCCCAGTCAGGAAACGCGGGGGTTCGGTTTACGACGGTTCGATGAGCCATTGGTGGTCCTTGCATGTGAATACGGTAGGGCTATCAGGCAGCCGGTCCAAGCAAAAGCCCTCCACGAACTCACCGGCCGACAACGCCTGTCGGCTCGGCGTGATCCCACACCAGAAGGCCAGGAGCCCCACAATCCGCTCAGGCAGCACCCCTGCATCTCGATACGTTGCCAATCGGGTGTCCCCGTGCCGCTTGGCCAGCCGACGCCCATCCGCTCCCAGAACCAGCGGCAGATGCGTGTATCGCGGCTCCGGTCCCAGGCCTAGCGCGCGATACAGCAGGAGTTGCCGGGCAGCAGAGTCCAGCAGATCGTCACCGCGCACGATGTCGGTCACCCCGAACCGGGCATCGTCAACCACCACGGCCAACTGGTAGGCCGGCTGACCTCGCTTCGTCCACACGACGAAATCGCCAACGGTCTCCGACGGATCCGGATTCTGATGGCCGGCAAACCCGTCCACGAACTCAACCGGGCCCGGATTCACCACAAACCGCCAGTTCATCTCCGATTCGGGGCAAAAGGAAGCCGGTCGCTCTGAGTCCGACGGCCTCAGCGACGGCGGGAATCGCTGCTCATGCTCATTCCCATGCGGTGCCGATGCCGCCGCCTCAATCTCTGCCCTCGTCAACTCGCACGAGTATGCCTGCCTCTGTGCCACAAAGTGCTGCAGGGCTTGAACATACGGCCCCAAATCGTCGCTTTGCGTGACGATCGGCCCATCCCATTCAATCCCCAACCAGCGCAACACATCAATCGACTCCTGTGCGGCCCATGGTTTGAGGCGCGGCCCGTCAAGGTCCTCCATCCGGAAGTGCAGCTGCCAGCCGCGCTGGCGTGCCATCGCCCAATTCACAAGAAACGTCCGGGCATTTCCAAGATGCAGCGCTCCCGTCGGTGATGGGGCCAACCGGCTTGACTGTTGGCTTTGAACCTCCAAGATGCACCCGGCCTTTCCTTCGCACAGGGAACCCCTATCGGACAACAGGAGAATCAGGTGGTTGAAAAACTGGCCCAACCCGACATCGACAGTCGCCTTGCTCAGATCCCGGATTGGAGTCAGGTCGGCGATTCAATCAGCCGCACATTCCAGTTCAAGGACTTTCTGCCGGCCATCCGGTTTGTCAATTTGCTGGCTGACCATGCAGAATCCGTCCAGCACCACCCTGACATGCTCGTCCGCTACAACCGGGTCACCCTGACACTCAGCACCCATGATGCCAACGGCCTGTCCGAAAAGGACTTCACCTTTGCCGCCGCTGCTGACAGCCTGGCTGAACAATCTGCATCGTGACACACATCCCCCATCCCACCCCAAAAAAGCCGCGACCGGTGGTCGCGGTCAATCACAACCCCCCTCACCCCCCGCGCGGTTCCCCCGTCCTCCTCACTTCCCCCGCAATCCCTCTACATTCGGTTCAATCTCACGATCCCCTGCCTCGAACTCCTCGGCCATCTGAAGCAACAAGTCGGCCGTCTTCGTATCACGAACCTGATACCGGTACACCCACGCGCCCCGAAGCAGGCTCCACTGTGCATACGGGCTTGACTCAAACAGAATCGCACATTGCAGCAGCCGCACCGATGCGACCCGAGTCTCACCAACCTCCGACAGCACCCAGCCGTATTCAAAAAGCAAGCGGTCCAGTGGATACGTCCCCGGGTTCCGTGCCACCTCCTCCAATGCCCCGAGTGCATCCTCCCATTGCCCCTGTCGCATCAGCAACTGAACCTGCTGCGATGCCTCATTCGTCGGCCTCTGCGCACAGGCCGCATGCAAGACTTCATCCATCACGCGCTGCCAAGACGGGTCGATAGTGCCTGCTTGCTCAACCGGCTGCGGCCGATCCGCTGGTTCCTGAACAACCGGCTGATTCGTCTCTTCGTTTTGCTCAGGCTCGATGACCACATCATCCGTCTCAGGAGGATGCTCCTCCGGCCCATCATCGGCTGCGTCCCTGCCATCCTCGGATTCCCCTGATTCCTCAGGTGCCTCTTCGAGCGCGGCAATCGTCGTGATCAGTTCACTGATCAGCGGCCGCAACCGCGTATTCTCGACCTCAGCCCGTGCACGTTCGAGCATTGCCAGTGCCTGAGCCTTCAGCGCCGCATTCGGATGATCCGGCAGCCCCACCGGCGCAGCCAGTGCCCAGTACGAATCCGGTTGAATGAGAATCAACTCCGCCCACGCTGCTGCCCCCTCCGTATACCGGCCGACGAAATCCAATGCGATCGACAGCCGAAACAAGACCCACGCCTTCTGCCATGCCAGTTCGGCGCTGTCGGCAGCCGCTCGCCAGGCCGTAATCGCTTCGTCGGACCGGCCGTCGCCCCAGGCGGCTTCCGCGTCAGTCAGAGCAGGCACCGCCGTCAGTGTGATGACACACGTCTCAATCGGTCGATGGCGCTCGGCAGATCCCAGGAGATACGTGATCTCGCCTTCGGAGATGTCAACAATCTCGATGTTCACAATCGGCATCGCTTCGACGATCAACTCGTCGGCATTGCACGGTCGGTGACACGCACCATGCCCGAGCACTCCGATGCACAGGATCGCTGCCATCGTTCGAACTTGCCAATACCCGCCGCTCACAGCCCCAGTTCCTCGCGCGTCAGCATCTTGTACCCCTCCACGCCGCCGTTCTGCTCTGCGATCAGTCGCAGCGTATCAAGCGGGTCCTGCTCGACAAACTGCAGCGTCTTGATAATCGACTTCGGCCGATCGCTTCCCGGCTTCTTGTTGTAATCGTGGATCTGGTTCAGCAAGACGTCCCGCTCAATCTCGTACTCGCCGGACCCGGTAATGTCGGTCGACAGGACGAAGATGACGTCCGGGGCCGGGTCCAGTTCACGCAATGCCGCCTTGAACGCTTCGAGCGGATTCGATCGCCCACCGGCACTGATGTTCTGGTTCGACAGGTCGATCCAGTCGTACACCCACTGCCGATTCTCTCGCGTTGCCGTGATGTACTCGGCCGGCTCACGTTTCTGGGCACGCCGGCCTGCCCCCGTCGGCCGACGGCTGCGCGACCCGGGTGGCGGCACGATGATCGCCTCATCGTTCTGGAAAAACAGAATGCAGAACTGCTGTGACTCATCAAGTTGATCGACACTGCGAATCAACTCATCGATCACGATCGGCAGATATGCCAGCATCGAACCCGAAGCATCGACAATGTAGGCCACGTTCAGCACGTTCGAGCCGCGCAACCCGCCGAACGAGACGGCCCGATCACGCCCCTCCGGGGCAAAAGAACGCAACGCATCATCCGACAGCGGCCCAGGAAGCAGTGCCTCAGCCCCGATCGCACTGCTGAGTAACTCGGCTGCCATCTCCTGCTCAAGCGCGCTGTCATCGATCCGACTGTCCGTCGCTTCAGGTTCTTGTGACAGGTCATAGTCCGGGGTATACAGCGGGTCCCGGCGCAGCGAATGGAAGTCGGCCACCACCGCACGCGGTTCCTCGTCGTGTGACAGAATCAGGCTCGTTGTCCAGGGGATCAGAAAACCGAGTACCACAAACAGCACATGGGCGGTGATCGAGGCGATCCATGGCACGACGCGGTTGACTCGCATCCGAGTCACACCCTCGTGCTGCAACTCATCGACCTCGGCGGTCACGGCTGCTGCAGCTGGGATCTGGGATCGCCGGTCCTGTGTGCCGGTATCTGACACGCTTGAATCACCTCTCAGGCTTCGTCAAGTCCCCTGCCCCGGCCTGAGAGTAGTTTAGCCCTTCTTCCCGGCATTTGCGGATGCCTTGCCGGCTTCATCGAGTTTGCGCCGATCACAGCGCGGGCATGAACCCGGCCCGGAGCCGAAGATCCGATCGACACTGAAACTGCCCGGTCCCATGAACAGCAGCGCCACCGCAATCGCACACAGCGAAACCTGGAGGAACGCGGTATTCAGCGTCGGGTGCCCGAGCGTGCTCAGCGCCCCGTACCACTCCGTGTACGCAAGCCCTTCGATCTTCGCACACACCGTTTCCCACATCGTCAGGTAGAACGCCATCCCCATGGTGATGGCCAGCCCGATCGACCAGAAGCGCGTCATCATCCCAATCAGAATCAGTGCCCCGCCGACCAGTTCCGTGATCATGGCCAGCCAGGCCAGGATCCTCGGGTATGGCATCTTTGCATCTTCCAGCATCACAGCCAGCCCCAGCAGGCCCCGTGCCCGGACTTTGCCGGTCTCGACGACCGGTGCAGCCTGAGCCTCTTCCTGTCCGGCATCATCTTCAGGCACCTCGGCTGCCTCGTCCGTTGCGTCATCGGCCCCCTCATCGGTCGCCTCAGGCGTTTCAGCCTGGTCATCCGTGGCGGTGGCATCGTCAGACTCGGCCGACGCATCCGTCTCAGCCGGGGCCCATTGGGCCCATTTCAACTCATTGACCAGCCGGGCTGCCTGCTCGCCCTCGAAGTCCTTCACGATCCATTTTCCGTATCCTGCCCAGACGAACACAAAGCCCAGCGCGATCCGCAAGACCAGCGGTCCCAGCGTCAGGCCGATATGGTCACGTGTCCTCATGACGTACACTCCCATTCATTCCGTGATAGCG
Source organism: Planctomycetota bacterium (assembly GCA_013112555.1). GTDB lineage: Bacteria > Planctomycetota > Phycisphaerae > Phycisphaerales > UBA5793 > PNC21. The sequence continues at coordinate 937,853 of JABFGK010000001.1, forward strand.
GGCAAGCCGCTTTGAAGCCATTCCGGGCCGTCCGGCCCTCGCGTGCCGGCCGAACAACTCCTATACCCTATTCGGCAGCACCATGGCTGACAGTCGAATAGTATCTTGCGGCAGAAACCGGAAAACGGCTCTGCATCCAATACGGGGAGATGGCGTATCCCGTTTGGGCAAACACCGCCCCCTCTCTGGAAACAGATTGGGGGATGGGGAAAATGTCTTTCAGTATGACTGCTGCGGGCGTGGCGGAATTGGCAGACGCGTCAGGTTTAGGTCCTGGTGGGGTAATACCCGTGGAGGTTCGAGTCCTCTCGCCCGCATTGCTGCGATACCATCGAAAACTGCCCTGCAACCTCACCACGCACGGTGCGTTAAACCACACTGTCCCCCTTGTGGCTCTCACGTTCACACAAAACCGTCCCGCTTTTCCAGAGGAGAAGTAGCGTGCTCTTTCGAATCTGTGCCGTCTCAGCGGCACTGTGCATCTCCACGACCGGCCTCCAGACGGCTGCTCCCGCAGCCGCCCAGGCACCGGCCGATGCCCAGTCCGATGCCCAGTACCTCAACTACGCCGACCTGACCGACAAACTCGAGTCGATGGCCCGCGACTACGACGAACGCTGCGATCTGAAGGCCATCGGGCGCACGCTCGAGGATCGAACCATCTGGGCCTTCGAGATCAAGGTGCCCGGCAACGTCAACCCGGACGACCGACCCGGCCTGCTCATCGTCGGCGGCCTCGATGGGAACCACATGGTCGGCTCAGACTGTGCCGTCTCCGTCATCGAAACGTTGTTTGCCAGACTCGACGCCGGCGATGACACGGTGGCCGACCTCCTCACCGACTACGTCGTCTACGTCGTCCCACGCGCGAACCCAGACGGCATGGAACGCTACTTCAGCGGGACGCCGCGCTACGAAGTCGTCCGCAATGCACGCATCGTCGACAAGGACCGAGACATGCTCGACGATGACGATGGGCCGGATGATCTCAACGGCGATGGCCTCATCACCCAGATGCGCGTCTACGACCCTGAGAAGGCCACCATGATGGTCGATGAGAACGATCCACGACTCAACGCCTCGCCGGATCGTGACAAGGGCGAACGTGCAGCCTTTTATGTGATCGACGAAGGACGCGATAACGACGGCGACGGCGAGTACGGTGAAGATCCCTTCGGAGGCGTCGATCTCAACCTGAACTTCATGCACGGCTACGTCGAACACAAGGACGGCGCCGGCATCCATCAGGTCTCCGAACCGGAATCGCTCGCACTGCTCCAGTATGCACTGGATCATCAGAACATCGCAGCCGTCATCGTCTACGGGCGACATGACACACTCGTCAATCCGCCCGATAGCAGCGGCAATCATCCCTCCGGTGCCCCGAAGGGTCTCGATTCCGGCGATACCGGGCTGTACAAAACCATGAGTGAGACGTTCAAGGACCTCACCGGGCTGAAATCTGCCCCACGCGAATCCTGGGACGGCTCGTTTGTTGCCTGGGCCTACGCCCAGTTCGGCGTCCCGGCTTTCTCGACAACCGTTTGGGCTCGACCTGAGCCCGCCAAAGAGGAAGAGCCCGAGGGCGATGAGAACGGTCAGCCTGCCGCTGAGGGCGGAGAAGGCACCGAGCAGCCTGAGCGCCCTGCACGCTTTGAAGGTCGACGCCGACCGGGAGGCGGTGGCGGTGGTGGCATGATGGGCGGTCGCCGTGGCGGCGGCATGATGGGTGGTGAGGAAGCCGGCGGCGGTGGTGAACCACCGATGGGAGGCGGCGGCGGTGGTGGGGGCATGATGCCCGCCAGGAGACGACCCGGTGGGGGTGAAGGTGGAGGTGGTGAGAAACTCACGCCCTCCGGAGTCGGAGACATCAGCCAGGAAACCATCGACGAACTGCTCGCTGCAGCCGAGGCAGCAGGCTTCCCCGTCACCGGTGACATGATGGCCTCCATGACCGAGCAGGACATCGAACGCTATGCCCAGATGGCCGGTGTCCAGGTTCGCCGCGTATCCAAAGATGGCGGCGGGCGCGAAGCACAGAACAAGGAGGAAGCCGCCTGGCTCACGTACAGCGATGAACAACGCGACGGCACGGGATTCGTCGACTGGGTCGAGTACGACCACCCGCAACTCGGCCATGTCGAAATCGGCGGCTGGGTGCCGTACTTCAAGAACAACCCGCCGGCTTCCGATGTCCCGGCACTTGCTGAAAAACAGTGCGACTTCATCATCGAACTGTTGGGCCGCTTCCCGGACGTGTCACTGACCGAGCCCGAGATCACACGGCTCGCACCCGGCCTCTTTGAAGTGAAGGCTGCACTCGTCAACGACGGCTGGCTTCCGGCCGGCACCGCCATGGCACGCCGCAACCAGCGCGCCCGACCATACGTCGTGCGACTCAGCACCGACTACGAGGACATTGTCACCGGACGGCGCATTGAACGCGTCTGGTCCCTGGCAGGCTCCGGCGGCCGCGAAGACTTCCGCTGGATCATCAAGGCCGCCGACAACTCGAACCTCGTGCTGACCGTGTACAGCGAGAAGTACGGCCGGTTCGACCACACCGTCACACTGAGGCCGACCGACTGACCTGACCGTATCCGGATATAACACACGCTCCGTGGTCCGCACTGTTTCATGGATCACTTCAATACAGGCTGAGAGACTTCACATGGCACGTATTACTCCACGACTGACGATGACCGCACTGGCCGCTGCAATCGCTGTGGGCTGCACGGCCCCGACCGCTTCGGCACAGTACGCGCACGAGAGCAAGGTCGATCTCAGGTTCGACCATTGGTATGACTATCGCGAGATGACCGATGCCCTGCATGAACTGGTCGATGCCTACCCGGACCTGCTGACCATCGAGTCCATCGGCAAAAGCGTCCAGGATCGCGAGATGTGGCTCGTGACGATGAACAATCCGAAGACCGGGCCGCACACGTCGAAGACAGCCATGTTCATCGACGGCAATATTCACGGCAATGAGATTCAGGCAGCCGAAACCGTCCTCTATTCGATCTGGTATCTCACCAAGAGTTACGGCAAGGTCGAATCACTGACAAAGATCATCGACGAACGGGCGTTCTACTTCCTGCCGATGGAAAACCCCGACGGCCGCGATTACTGGTTCCACCAGCCCAATACCCCCAGTTCGTCGCGCAGCGGGCAGCGCCCGGTGGATAACGACCACGATGGCGAGTTCGATGAGGACCCGCCCAACGATATCGACGGCGACGGCAACATCACGCAGATGTACGCTCGTGACCCGCTCGGTCAGTACAAGATCGACCCTGATGACGATCGCTTCTTCACTCGAGTCGGGCCTGACGAAGAGCCGGGCGGGTGGTCGCGTGTCGGCCAGGAGGGGATCGACGACGATGGCGACGGCCGTATTAACGAAGACGGCCCCGGCGGGTATGACCCGAACCGAAACTGGCCCAGCGATTGGCAACCCGAGCACATTCAGTACGGCGCGACCGACTACCCGTTCAGCCTCCCCGAGTGTCGAGCCATCGGGCAGTTCCTCATTGCCCACCCGAATGTTGCAGCCTATCAGAGTTATCACAACTCCGGCGGCATGATCCTGCGCGGCCCGGCTGCTTCTTATATCTCATATCCACGCTCCGACATCATGGTGTATGAGCAACTGATGGAAGTGGGCGGCGACCTGCTCCCGTTCTACCGAGAGATGGCCACCTCGCCTGACCTGTACACCGTCCACGGCGGTGAAACCGACTGGACATTCGAAGGACTCGGCATCTTCTCCTTTACGAATGAACTCTGGACCGACAACCGCATGTACATGCGCGAAGAAGGCCCGTCGCAAGAGGAGCGCAAGCAGTTCCGTGACCTGCTCCAGTTCGGCGATGTCTATGTGCCCTACACGAAACACGAGCACCCGACCCTGGGCACCGTCTACATCGGGGGCACCACGAAGTTCTCCAGCCGCGTCACACCTGTATGGATGCTTGAAGAAGGATGCCACCGGAATTTTGCATTCACCATGTTCCACGCCGATCAGATGCCGCTGGTCAAGTGGGGCCTGTTGCAGGTCAAACAACTTAACAACAACGTCTGGGAAGTGACGGTCGAAGTCCAGAATCCCAGGATCATCCCGACGATCGCCTCGCATGCACGCAGCCACGGTATCGGCAAGCGTGATTATCTTCTCTGTGAATCGGCCGGCCGATCTCGGAACTCGGTGGTGGCCAGCGGCACGGTGTCTGATCTGACCCGATCGAAACTCAATGCCGTCGAGCACCAACCCGAACGGCTCTGGAACGATGGGGGCATTCGAGGCAAGGGCACGGAACTCTTCCGCTTCCTCGTCAACGGCTCCGGCTCAGTGAGGCTGACCTATTACAGCGAGAAGGGCGGAACGATCACGCAGGACGTCGAACTGACCGAGCAGATCCCCGAGCCGAAGGACGCTGACTTGGTCCCGTCCGATTCAACACTCCCACCCGAGCCCGTCGCATCCGGCGGCGGTTCGTATGGCGGTCGCTACCGGCCGGTCAGGTGATTGATACAAAGCCGCGACCGTTGATCGCGGTTCATCTCACACATCACCACCCACAAGCCGGACAAGCCGCGCCCCGCGGATTGTCCGGGTCTCATCCTCCCCCTCCCCCCCGGATCGCCAATCTCCCGATTGGCGCTTCTTCCTCGTCCGCCCTCCGGGCGGCGTTGGTGGGGGTGGGGTGACTCGCCTACCGGGGGCTGAAGCCCCCGGCTACGTTCGTGCGCCCTGGCGGGCGAGGAGGATGAAGCAGGTGTCCTGTCCGCACCGGTCCCTGACAAAGCCGCGACCGTTGGTCGCGGTCCATCGGGAACCCGCTCCCTCACGGTTCGCAGTTCACCCGCCTACCCTTCACCACTGTGAAAGAGTTTGACCTCCTCCATCACATCTACAACCGCCGCCAACAAAGCGGGCACGACCACGTCCTCATCGGCCCGGGCGATGACATGGCCCTCGTGCACCTCCTTCATGACACCAACAACCTCCTCGCAGCCGTCGATCAGGTCGTTGCCGGCTGCCACTTCCAGTATCCAGCGACCACCCCGATCGACCTCGTTGGCACAAAAGCCGTCACCCGATCCCTCAGCGACATTGCTGCGATGGCCGGCCGACCCCTGGCCTCACTGGCCGCTGCCGTCCTGCCGGCCGACATGTCAGACTCCCAGGCCCAAGCGCTGGTCAATGCCATGAACGCAGCCGCCGACCAGTACCACTGCCCGCTGATCGGCGGTGATGTTTCCATTGCCCAACCGAATACCGATACCTTCGTGATATCCGTCACCGTGCTTGCCGAGCCCGGCCCCTCGGGACGTGCCATCACCCGCGCCGGTGCCAACGCCGGAGACCTAGTCTATGTCACCGGGCAACTCGGCGGCTCCATCGACCCTGCCACCGGCCTCGGCCGGCATCTCACCTTCGAGCCACGGATCGACCTGGCCCTCGAACTCACCGCACTGACCACCATCACTGCCATGATCGACATCAGCGACGGCCTCGGGCGCGACCTTGACCACATTGCCGACATGTCAGGCCTCCGTGCCGTCATACGCGCCGACACCCTACCCATCTCGCCAGGGTGCGATTGGAAACAGGCCGTCAGCGACGGCGAGGACTACGAACTCTGCTTCACGATCAGCCCGGATGACGCCGGCGACCTGCCGGATACACTCTGCGGCATACCGCTGACCTGCGTCGGGGCCATGAAGCCGTCAGACGACAACAGCGGGACGAAACCGAGAACCGTCGTGGCCGTCAATGACACCGAGGTCGATGCGACCGGATTCGGCTGGGAACACCGTTCATGAACCGGAACGAACATCCTCCAACGCACGATGCCCGGCTCATCTCCACCTCGCCCGAACAGACGATGGAGATCGCGGCCCAGGTTGCTGCTCGGCTTCAGCCCGGCGACATCGTCACGCTCTCGGGGCCGCTCGGGGCCGGCAAGACCTGCTTCGTCCGCGGCCTGGCACTCGGCCTCGGGATCGACCCGCGACAGGTCAGCAGCCCGACCTTCGTCCTGGCCCAGGAGTACGAATCATCCGACGACACGACCCGGCAACATGCCATCAAAACCCTGGTCCATGTCGATGCCTACCGCATGACCGGGCAGGACGATGACCTCGAATCCATCGGCTGGGATGAAATGATCACCTCAAACGAGACTGCCATGGCCGTCGAGTGGCCGGAACGGCTCGGCGACCAGGCGAATGTCCCCGCCGACCGACTCTGCGAAGTCGAACTCGCTCACGATGAAACCGACGGCAATACGCGACACATCCATCTCACCTTTCACCGCCACGGCGTGCCCTGCACACAGGATGCTCCCATGATCGACTCACAGAAAAACGCAACCGACACACACTGTCCGACCTGCAAGCGCAAGATTGAGCCGACCGCTCCGACTTACCCCTTCTGTTCCGACCGCTGTCGCTGGGCCGACCTCGGCAAGTGGATCGACGGTGACTACCGCATCAGCCGAGAAGTCACCAACGATGACGAACTCGATTCGTGATTCGCCCGGCTGTCGCCGGTATGATCCGGCGCAGTGCGACTGTTTGAGTAGTCACGATGACTCGCATGACCGATCCGGATCATGTACCGAAGGAGTGAAGGATGTTGCAGGAAGGCGAGCGAATCCACGTGATCGTGCGGCGCACGTTTTGTGAAGACCTCCGGCGTCACATCGTGGCCGAAGTGCTGGAATGCAACGGCTCGACCGCTCGAGTTGAGGGCTATGTGTTCATCTTTGATACGGCTCGCAACGAGTTTGTTCGGAAGGACGATGTCAGAATACGCATCATCTCACTCGTCGATTCCGGCAACATCATCAACATTCTGCCTGATGAGGCCAATATCCAGAATGCCTGCTACCTGACACGACCGGATGGCAAACTCATCCTCACCGACAACGAGTCATTTCAAATGGATGTCAACGAGTTCGGCACCAAGCGGTAAGACCAACGTCACCCGCGATTTGAATCGGCCCACGCGAGTGAGTGCTTCATGGTTCACTCCACCACGCGCACGCCCTCGGCTTGCGTCAACGTGCCAAACGCCTCGCTCAATCGGATCGTCATCGGCCCGGTCTTGCCGCTGCCGATTGTCCGCCCGTCCACTTCCACGACCGGCGCCAGTTCGCCCATTGTCCCGGTACAGAACATCTCATCAGCCCGATACACCTCAGTCAGTGACAGGTCCGTTTCCTCATGCGGGATATCGTGTGACCGGCACAACTCCAGCACGGTCGCGCGCGTAATCCCTTCCGGGCATGCCACCGGCCGACTCGTCCGGACCATCCCACGGTCCACCACAAACACATGCGTCGCATTCGTCTCGGCCACAAACCCGCGCACATCAAGCATCAGCGCATCATCGGCGCCGGCCACGTTCGCCTCGATCTTGGCCAGAATCGACTGGACCAGATTGTTGGAGTGGATCTTCGGGTCCATGCAGTCCGGCGGGAAGCGGCGAACCGAGCTCGTCACGAGTCTGAGCCCCGACTTGTCATACACCGGTGTCTTGTATTCAGCGAGTACGATCAGCGTCGGCCCGGCCTGATTCAATCGCGGGTCCATTCCCGACGTGATCTTGACGCCCCGTGACAGGGTCAAGCGGATATGCACCCCGTCCCGCATCGAGTTCGCAGCCAGCGTCTTGCGAATCTCAGCAATCAGATCGTCATGCGAGGGGATCTGTGCAAACGCCAGTGCCTGGGCTGAACTCCGCAGCCGGTCGAGATGCTCCGTCAACTTGAAGATGCGCCCGTCATACAGGCGCAGGCCCTCCCACACCGCATCACCGCCCTGTACCACGGAATCAAACGGGCTGATCCCCGCTTTATCGCGGTGCACCAACTCACCGTTGATGTTGATCACGATGTCTCGATTCGCTTCGTTGAACTGCTGCAGCATGCTGTCATCCAATCATCTGCAAGTTTGCCGCGACGCGGAGCGCGTTTTGGCCGGGTGCCCAATCACATCACCTCAACCGCTGTTCATACAACGCCTCGTACAGCGGCCTGCACTCCTCCAGTACTCGCTTCAACGAATCGGGGAGTGCTCCTTCACGCGGCCGGTACTGTGCAAAGCCCGTCGTCTTCAACACCTCGGAATACCACTCTGACGCCCAGATGCCGTCCGTTTCCCTGGCCCCAGCCGGCCAACGCAGCATCGCCTCCCCGTCAAACGGCACACCAAACCGATCGCACAACCCACGCAACAGCCGCCCGGGGTTTTCCAGGACATCCTTCGAGTCGATGACAGCCGGTGCCTCCCCCGTCACTTCAGTCACCTGACGGAACAGTTCCGCCTGCTGCGGCAGCCCCGTATCCACCACCGTCGGTGCCTCCAGGTGCTTGGCCAGCGACAACAGCATTTCACGCGGGTCCCGGATCAGGAAGGCGTGAACACATTGCCCGAACCAGCCACGATCAATACTCGGCAGCATGTGATGGGCCATCTGTTTCTGGTAGAAAACGGTCTTTCCATCCGGGAGCGGTCCGGTCAGGAAGCGGATCACTGCCTGACTGTCACACTCGTGATGCCGAATGACGTCCTCTGCCATCGGATGCGCCAGGCCGGTCTCTTTCAGATAGCACGCATAAAACGGCTCATCGCACACACAGGTGTCAGGCCGATTCCCCCATGAGCGCATCAGGGCCGTCGAGATATTCCGAGGCCCCGACCACATCGCAATCCGAGTGATCTGTCTGCCGGACTTACCGATACAACTCACCTGACATTCCTTCCGCTGACGATCTCCGGTCGCACCTCCGACACTGTACTCACTCCGATACCGTCGCTGCCACTGCCATGATCCGGCCCCACCGTTTTGGTGTGAGTCGCTGCAACGTGGTGCGCGGTCGTGATACCGAGGCACAGTCCTTGATCGCAAATCGCAGCGGCCAATGAACGGCCGGTCCGGCATAGCCGATCCCGACACGCGGCCCAACCAGTACATCACGATCAGCGACGGCAGGCCCGGATGCAAACTGGAGTGGGGGGGAGGCCAGCACATGACCATCGAGTGCGCGATCCACCCCCAGGGCCTGACACAGTCGGGCCGGCCCGCCTGCCAGGTCGACAGGCCTCCGGTCCGGTTTCTCACTCAGCCCACGCCGGCGCACCATAATCGACTCACCATGCACTGCCTCAGCCGCACGAATCAGCACCGCATCCCCATTCTCAGACGACCCGGTCACCGCATTCAGGCAATGGTGCATCCCGTACACGAAGTAGACGTAGGCATGACCGCCGGCCAGATACAGACTCGAGTTCCGCGGCGTGTGTCTCCCCCCGAAGGCATGGCTGGCCGGGTCGGGAGCCCCCAGGTAGGCCTCCGTCTCGACGATCCGTACCACCACCAGCCGCCGCCCGGCCTCGGACCGGACGATGTACTGCCCCAACAGGTCGCGGGCCACCTCGCGGGTATCCCGCCGATAATACCCTTTCTCGAAAGGAACGATGTGCTTCTGCCTTATCCTCCTTGCTGAGTCTCGTGCCATCACGTATTCCCTGCCTCAAGTGTGAGAGCATGCCCATCCTGGTCACCCGTAGATAAGCCACAAGGTTTGGAGAGGCCCTGCATTGCGTGCCCATGTGGGAAGGTAGCCGCGTCCCTTCTGTAAACCCGGAAATCAGATATACTTGGCATGTAGAGGATTAAACGATGTGGTTTTCCCACTTGACTCCCTCGGTGCGGCTTGGTACGTTGTGACAATGTGAAATGCAGGTAGTGTTTCTGCCTGGTCGAGTACGAACGCAGTGGGTCGGTCACACCATAAGTCCAGGAACGCCATTGGGCCTGGTTTGGCGATTCATATGGCCGTGGGTATTGTGAACCATGTGTTTCGGCAACTGAATGGCGTCTTCGTTTCTGGTAGGATGAGGGATTGAGAAAGGGTAGTCGCGATACTGACCTTTGGCGGGTTGACGGTATCTGATCACTGTTTCATGTCTCATGATTCGTTATGTCTTGTACGGACAGTTCGCTCCTGTCCGGTGCCTTCCCGTACCACTGGGAGTGAGCAAGAGTGGAGTGTCGTGCTGCACGGTGACGCTCTGCAGGTTTCGCGTGTCGGCGCTCAAGTTGGGGGCCGTCTTGAGTTCTAATCGCTTGTTGGAGAATGCGATCGATGATGCATCATACCTGGAATCGTGATCGGCGAACATCACTCGGCCTGGCCTCAGGCGCGATTGCCGTGGCAGCCTTCACACTGCTCGGGATCGCCCGGCCGGCGATGGCTGAGGGGACGGATGATGATGTACTCTACCGCGTTCGAGACCTCGGTACCGTTGATGGCTACGGCCACACCGCCGGTCTCAGAATCAGTGATGCCGGCGAAATCGTCGGCGCCCTGTACCGCTCGCCGTGGCAGGAGCCCCACGCCTTTCGCTGGTATGCGGGAGAAATGACCGCTGTCGGCGAGTTTGGAGATGCAGATCTCGTTGAGGCTCGCGGTGTCAACCGCCACGGTGACCTCGTCGGCTGGTGGGATCTGGAGGGCGAGCACATCCGCGCGTTTATGCAGAGCCGCGACGGCGTTCTTTCCGAACTGCCGCTTCCAGATGGGCATTTTGCCAGCATTGCCTTCGATATAAACGATAGCGGGCAAATCGCCGGCTACAGCCAGGATGAGCGGGGCTATCCCCATGCACTCCTGATCGACGGGGATGAGGCGATCGACCTCGGGAACCTCGGCGGGTATTACTCGATGTCCTATGGCATCTCAGATGCCGGCTATGTGGTCGGCAAGTCAGACAACCGGGATCGAGAAGAGCACGCCTTCGTGTGGTTTGACGGCAAGATGTACGACCTGGGTACCCTCGGCGGGGACTACAGTGAGGCACGATGCATCAACGATACCGGCCAGGTCACCGGGACCTCAACCACCAGAAGCGGGTTCTCACGAGCCTTCTTCTATGAGAACGGGGAAATGACCGAAATCGGAACCCTCGGGGGCCTGAGCAGCTACGGCATGGATATCAACAGTCAGGGGATTGCCGTCGGCTATACCTACGACAGGGAGGGCAAACAGTGCGGCTTCATCTATACAAAGGATTCCGGCATACGCAACCTCAACGATCTGCTTGAGACACCTCGCGGATGGAGCATCCTCCAGGCCAGATCAATCAACGAACTCGGCCAGATCGCTGCCGTGGCCGAACGCTTTGACGGACTCCTCCGGGCCGTCGTCCTCAGCCCCCCCGGGATGAAACTCACCCAACCCTCTCCCGGTATCGCAGGCGAGAAGAATTGGTTCGGCGTCGAACGTGCATCATCGAAATCAACCGTCCAGCTGTACTACTCGTACGAGCCCGGCACCCACAAAGTCATCGGATGCAGCAATCTGACCTTCAGCATCGCAGACCCCATCCTGCTGGCCACCTCAGGAACCAGCAAGTGGGGGGATTCGGAATTCCTGGTCCATATCCCTGAAAAGGAAGCCGGCAATACCATTTTCTTCCAGTGCTTCGATGCCGAAGGGTGCAGACTCAGTCCCGTCGTGGTACACACGTTCGATTAACTCCGCTCGAAACACAGCCGCCCAGTCGCCACAAACCAACAGCCGGCTCATTCATTTGAGCCGGCTTTTTTTGTACAAACATGCGGCGCACCTGCGATTCTTGGCTCCACACATGGAATCTCAGGTGTGTGCCGATGTATCGTTCCAGGATAGTGCCCACAGGAGTTCATCGTACAGAAGGAGATCAGGTGGCGGATCAGAGCAATGCATCCTCTGACAGCACCGAACAAGGTGAGGCGCACATCCCCGGCGCGCGGCAACGACGACTGCTCGACTACAGCAGTTGTGCCGGGTGAGCCGGTAAACTTTCGGCCTCGGCCATTGCACAGGTTGTGCAACACCTTGCTCCCGCAGCACACCCGGACCTGCTGATCGGACCCGAACACAGCAGCGATGCCGGCGTCTTTCGCCTGCGCCCAGATCTGGCCATCGTTCAGTCAGCCGATTACTTCTGCCCGCTCGTCGATGACCCCTTTGTCTTTGGTCAGATTGCTGCCGCCAATGCGCTGAGCGATGTCTATGCCATGGGCGGCACGCCCGTGACCGCACTGAACCTCGTGTGCTTCCCCGACAACGAAATCGATCTGGAGGTCCTCCACGAGATGCTCCGTGGCACCTCCGAACGGGTCAACGCGGCCGGGGCCGTCATCGTCGGCGGACACTGTGTTCGTGATACCGAAATCAAACTCGGCCTGTCCGTGACAGGAACCGTCCACCCGGACCGCATGCTGACCAACCGTACCGCACGCCCCGGGGACGTCCTGATCCTGTCCAAGCCGCTGGGCACCGGTTTCATCACCACGGCCAACCGGGCCGGCCGCTGCCCGCCGGATGTGTTCGAGGCCGCCTGTGCCTCCATGACCACCCTCAATGACACAGCCTCACGGGCTGCCGTTGCCGCCGGGGCATCAGCCGTCACCGATATCACCGGCTTCGGGCTTGCCGGGCATGCACACGAACTGGCCGAGGCAAGCAACGTCACCCTGCACCTCAATGCCGATGCCGTCCCCGGACTTCCCGGCGTCGAACCGCTGGCCACAGAACAGAACCGCACCCGCGCCAATCCCACCAACGAGCAGTTCACCGCCCCAACCGCACAAGTCGCCCCGTCCGTCTCCGACTCCGTCCGGGCCCTCCTGTACGACCCCCAGACCTCCGGCGGCCTGCTCATGGCCGTTCACCCCGACCAGGTCGACACCGTAACCGATCGCATCGGCTCAGTGGCTGCCATCATCGGGGAAGTCGCCCGACCGCACGACGGGCTCACGCTGCTCGTAGAATAGGGCCATGACACGCTCCCTCGTGCTCGGCACGGCCGGCCATATTGATCACGGTAAGACCGCACTCGTCCACGCGCTCACCGGCATCGATACCGATCGACTGCCCGAGGAAAAAGCGCGCGGCGTGACGATCGACATCGGTTTTGCTCACCTCGACACGACCCACGGCTCGCTGGCCATCATCGACGTCCCGGGCCATGAGCGCTTCATCCGCAACATGCTCGCCGGTGCCTCCGGGATCGATCTCGCGCTGCTTGTCATTGCGGCCGACGATTCCGTCATGCCACAAACTCATGAGCATCTGGCCATCCTCCAACTGCTCGGGATCCGCCACGGTGTGATCGTCATGACCAAATGCGACCTGGCCGATCCCGATTGGCAGGACCTCGTCGAAGAGGACATCCGCGAACTGACCCGCACAACATTTCTCCGCGAGGCGCCGATCGTTCGCACCTCAGCCACGACCGGCTCCGGCATTGATGATCTCCGTCAGGCCATTCAAGAATGCTGTGTGACCATACAGCAGAGTCACCGCGACGATGAGACCGACCGACCCTTCCGGCTGGCCGTCGATCGGTCATTCACGGCAGCCGGCCTCGGCACCATCATCACCGGCACCGTCTGGTCCGGCTCCGTCACCGTCGATACGGAACTGGAGCACCTGCCGACTCGCCGACGCGTCCGCATTCGCGGCATGCAGGTACACGGGCAAGACGCCCGGACCATCACGGTCGGCCAACGCGCTGCCATCAACCTCTCCGGCGTACACCACAGCGAAATCGAACGCGGCCACGAACTGGCCGAACCCGGATCCCTCACGCCGGCTCACCGCATCACCGGGCACCTCCACGTTCTGCCGGACAGCCCCTTCCCGATCAAGCATCGGAGCCGAGTCCGCCTCCACATCGGGACGGCCGAGTTAATCGCACAGGTTCGTCTGCTCTCCGGAATGACGATCGAAGCCGGGCACGCACAAACAGCCTCGCTCGTCACCACCGAACCGGTCGTCTGCATGGCCCGTCAGCCGTTTGTCGTCCGATGTGAATCGCCCCTGATAACGCTCGGCGGCGGCACCGTGCTCCAGCCGTCGGTTCACATCCCCGCGATCGCACGTGGCGATGATCAAGGCATCAGACTCCTGCAATCAATACTGGACGACGAGCCTGCTGCCCGAGTGGCGACAGCCGTTCGGCTCCGCGGCTATTCACGCTGGCAGGAATCCGATCTGTGGCGCGAAGCCGATGTGACGCCAAACCAGGCCCGTCTTGCACTGACACAACTGCAACAGGAGGGCACACTCGTGTCCCTGCCGGTCTCAAAAGGGCGAGCCGCACTGCTCCATGCCGACCGCTGCCAGGAACTGAAGTTACGGGTACTCAAGGCCATCCGCTTCCTCCATGATCGCTCACCCCTGGCAGCCGCAATCCCACGGACCCAGATCATCGGGCGACTGTCCTATCTCGATTCGGATCTCATACAGGCCCTGCTGTCACACATGATCACCGATAGGCAACTGACCGGCAACGAACACACGGTGGCACGTGCCGATCACAAGCCGGCCCTCACGCCGGAACAAGTCCAGGCACTCAATACCCTGTTGGCGACCTATGAGTCGGCTGCCTTCACTCCGCCGGCCGTCGAACAGGCGGCTCAATCACTGGGAACGAGTCCCGATCGCCTCAAACCCCTCTTCGACCTGGCAGCCCAGCAGAATCAACTGATCCACATTGGTGCATTCCTGTACCTCCATCACAGCCGCGAACGTGAGGCCCGACAACGGCTGGCCGATGCCTTCGACTCGTCCCCACAGGGGCTGACCATCAGCGAAATCCGTGTCCTGCTCAATACCTCGCGAAAGTATGCCGTCCCCATCTGCGAGTACTTCGACCGCCTCGGGGTCACGAAACGGCTCGGCGACAAACGTATGGCCGGCCCGAACCTGAGGCACGAAGAGGGCTAGCCGCCACCCGATGCTGAGCCCGTCGTATCGCACACGCAATCGTCCCTACAATCTTCATATGCCGCCAACGCCTGACCCACACTCTCTGCTGCGTCTCCTGCCGCCGGTCCACAAACTCGTGGGCCATCTCATCAACGACGGCGGCTGGTCCGACCGGCTGCCGCACGACACCATCACCCACATTGCCCGCAACGTCATTGACGACGCCCGCCGGTCTCTGCAATCGCACCAGGCGGACCCATCGGCTCATACCGAGTCCTCACTCCTGGCACACCTGACTGCTCAAGCCGAGATTGCACTCGCCCGTGCCGCCCGTCCACCGCTGCAACGGGTCATCAACGCCACCGGTATCCTCCTGCACACCGGCCTCGGCCGGGCACCGCTGGCCCCCATGCGGCCCGGCATCTTGCTGACGTCGCTGCCGGTTATGCCCCCATTGAAGTCGATCCCGATTCCGGAAACCGAGGCAAACGCTCGTCGATCGTGCGTGACCTTCTCTGCGAACTCACCGGCGCTGAGTCAGCCACCGTCACCAACAACAACGCAGCGGCGCTCATGATCACGCTCGCAGCCCTTGCCACCGACCGCCATGTCATCGTGTCACACGGCGAACTGATCGAAATCGGCGGTTCCTTCCGCCTGCCTGACGTCATCGCAGCAGGCGGCGCAGGCATGCGCGCCGTCGGCACGACCAACCGCACCCGTATTGCCGACTATGAAAACGCCATTGATGACTGGTCGGCGGTCCTGCTGAAGGTCCACCCCTCGAATTACCATGTCGCCGGCTTTGCCGAGTCCGTCCCGCTTCCCGAACTCGTTGCACTTGGCACGAAACACGATCTCCCCGTCGTTCACGACATCGGGTCAGGCTTGCTCTTCCCAGCCGAGCAACTCGGGTTCCCTGCCTCCGAACCCGATGCACAAACGTCAATCGGTGCCGGGGCCGATCTCGTTTTATTCAGCGGCGACAAACTGCTCGGCGGGCCCCAGGCCGGCATCATCGTCGGACGAGCCGAACTCATCGACCGCATCGAGAAGCACCCGCTCATGCGCGCCGTTCGAGTTGACAAACTCCTGCTTGCTGCCCTCAGCGTCACCTTGCAGACAAATCGCGATCCCGTAGCAGCCGGACGATCACTCCCGATCCTGCAACTGGCGCGCACATCCGTCGAATCACTGCGCCAGCGGGCCGGGCTCCTTGTCAAGCGCTGGGCGACCTGCTCGTCCAGCGTCGAATCAATCAACATCGTCGAAACCGAGGCGCTCTACGGTGGCGGCACACTTCCGGGCCGGACGCTGCCCAGCATCGCCATCGACCTGACCCCGTCTCCTCCTCTGACCGACGACGCACTGGCCCGCCGTCTGCGTCTGGCTGAACCGGGTATCTGGGCGCAGATTCACCAGGGGGCCGTCCGGATCGACCTGAGAACCGTCTTTCCTGACGAGGATGACACGCTTGGTGCCATCGTCGAGCAGGTTCTGTCAGCCCGGAACACTTGAACCCCACTCCCCTCGGTTCGTATAACTCTCTACCAGATCGGGCCGATACGTAACGACTCGATCCCTCGGAAGTGTCTGCACGCCTGGTGGCGGCCGCGGATTTCAAATCCGTTGTGGGGTCTGGAAATCAGGTCCCAGGTGGGTTCGATTCCCATCCACTTCCGTTTTTTCTTTGCATGATGTGAGCGCAACGCACCGAAAGCCCCGTCATATGCGAGGACGGCACACACTGAAAGCCCCGTCATATGCGAGTCCGCGAGCAATGGCGGGGCATCCTCCCTCCTCCCTCCTCCCTCCTCCCTCCTCCCTCCTCCCCCCTCCCTCCTCCCCCTGCGCGGGAATCGAAAGGCGTGACGATGAAAGACACCATCCGGCAAGCAGCACTGTTGTGGGCGACAGTGGTGGCCGTGGCTGCTGCAACTCCGGCCGGTGCGTGCCCGTCGCAATCTCGCCCACGTCAGATGCAACAACGGCAGCAACAGCGAGCCCAGGCCCCACGCGTCGGTGACGAAGCACCGATGTTCACACTCAAGTCGATCGACGGCAAGTCGGAAACCGATACCCGCTCCTTCCGAGGCCAACGCCCGCTAGTTCTCTTCTTCGGCAGTTACACATGACCGCCGTTCCTCTCCCAGGTGGGAGACATGGAGCAGTTGTTCCAGCAATACAAAGACATTGCCGAGTTCCGCCTCGTCTATATCAACGAAGCACATGCCTCTGACAGCGATTGGCCCGTCGAGTATGCCAAAGAACTCGGCATCACTCAGCACGAGGACTACGGCCAACGGTGCACCGTCGCCGAGCGGCTGCTCGAAGACAAACAACTCACAATCCCCACGCTCATCGACGGCATGGATAACGCCGTCAACAAGGCCTACCAGGCCTGGCCCGACCGGATCTATGTCATTCAGCCCAATGGGAAACTCGCCGTGGCAGCCGATCGCGGCCCGCGCGGGTTCAAGCCGGCACTCAACCAGGCAACTGAATGGCTTGCCGACTACCGGAAGTCGCAGGCCCACTCATCCCCGCCGGCTGCGCTCTCCGACGAGCCGCTCGCGATTGAAGTCGGGTTGCCGTTTCCTGACATCATGCTGCCATCGGTACAAAACGGCTCACCGATGGCCATCAGCGACTTCCGCGGCAAGAAGATCATCCTCCACGTCTTTGCGTCGTGGTGAGCGGGCTGCCGACGAGTCATACCCGGGTGGTATGCAAAAACACGCCAGGTGGAAGCAGACGGCAACGTCGTCTCGATCGGAATTGTCCAGGAGCAGCATCCGGATCGGGCCCGGCTCTTCCTCCAATGGAAGCAGATCGACTGGCCCGTCATGGTGGATTCCATGAACCTCTTGGGCGTCCGTGCCGTGCCCTTGACCATCTTCATTGACGAAGACGGCATCGTGCAATCAACTCGGGCGCGGCCGACAGATCTCGATGACTTCCTCCTGACGACGACGACCCGCAACGAGTTCGGTGACCTGATCCAGACCGCGCCGCCGGTTCGACAAGCTGCCACGCAGATCCTGCCGATGCCCGATGAGTCCGACCCGATCACGGCGTGCGCGACTATGGGGATGCGCTGATACGCTGGGGAACTTCCGACCATCTCGCTTCGGCGGCCGATGCCTACGCGTATGTCCTTGAATCCTACCCCGAATCGGCCCCCACGCTGTTTCGGGCCGGTGTGGCCTACCGCATGATGTATGATGCGTTCGGTGGTCCGGATGACTTTGCGACCGCAGTCGACTACTGGACCCGGGCCCTGGCACACAACCCGAACCAGTACATCTGGCGCCGACGAATCCAGCAATATGGCCCGCGCCTCGACAAGCCGTACCCTTTCTACAACTGGGTGCAGACGGCTCAGGACGAGATACGACGCCGTGGTGATTTCCCGATCCAGTTGGACGCCACGCTGACCGGCGCTGAACTGGCAGGCCCGCTGCGTGGCAATGAGCAGCAATCCGATGCGCAACAGATGGACGCCGAGCCCGATCCGCAAGGCATGATCATCCGGGATGACGGTGAGCCGCTGGTGAATGTCCGGACGGTGGCCGTCCCCGATACCACGCTCGACCGGGAGGAACAGGCAGGCGGACCACCGAAGGCCCGTGCCTACCGCGTGTTCATCACATTGACCCCGGATCAACAGAAGGATGCCTGGTGGAACAATGAGGCCGGTGGCCTGGCACTCTGGCTGGAGCCGCCGCCCGGCTACGAGATTGATCAGCAACTGCACACGCTGCAGGGCCCATCAAACGCCGAAGTGAGCCGCGAAGCGCGCATCATCGAGTGTGAGATACGCCCGATCAAGACAGACGGCGTCCCGCAACTGCTCCCCCCGACGACTGAAATGTATGCCTACGCGTTGTACTACATCTGCGAACACAGAGATGGCGTCTGCAACTACATGCGCCAGGACTTCGAGATCATGATTGACCACGGGCCCTTCCGCAAAGACCCGTGACATTCGTGTCATCGAGCGTATCGGGGGGATCGGCACTCACACACGTGCGTTCTTATCCGTACCCATGCCCCTTGCGCGCATGCCAATCCTCGCGCCCGATCGTCTCCGTTCCCATCCACGGCTCATCGTCAACCCCGAGGCCGTCTGCGATCCGGTTGATGTAGTTGAAGTACGCGACCACCTGGCCGGCAATCACGATTGCCTCATCTGAAAACCCGTGCTGCCGCAGCGAATCGACGTCTTGTTGCCCCATCGCACCGGGTTGCATCGTCAACTTTACTGCAAACTCGCACAAGGCCGTGTCCGCGTCATCGAACCCTGCCTGCCGGTAGTCAATCACCAACTGATCCGCCTGATCACTGTTTCCGGACTCCAGACCGAAGTCCTTTGCATGTGACAGTGCTCAGTAATAACAGTCGTTCACATTGCTGACAACCGCAGCGATCATCTCACGCCTGGCAGGAGTCAGCGCATTGTCCGACTTCATCAGTGAGACGTACATCTGCATCGCTGCCTGGGTCATGCGCTCATCGAGACTCATCACCCGAATGATGTTGGCCACCCCGCCGTCACGGGCCTTGCCCGCTTCGTAGATTGCCTTGAGGCGGCCGGTCGCCTCCGAGTCTGAAACCTGTCTCACAAATGCCATCTGCACCTCAAATACTCAAAGTGGACGTTTTCGGTAGTTTTCCTCGGTCATGAATCATATCAGCAAGATGCGATTCACTGACCATTGTTGGCCGATAGAATCATCAATTGCAGACCTGACGCAGTATTTTGGCAGGGTGGTTCAAGTACAGGATGATTTCCTTTCTCCACATCGCAGGCTCCCTCGCGCTCCTGATCTACGGGGTCCGTCTGCTGCGCAAGGGTCTGGATCGCCTGTTCGGATCACAACTGGCACCCTGGCTCAGCCGGATCTCGCATAATCGCTGGCGCGGTGCTGCCTTCGGCGCCCTGATCTCAGCGGCCACCCCCAGCAGCACCTCCATTGCCCTCATCGGCGTGCAGATGGTCAAAAGCGGCACCATCGGGTTCCAGAACCTCTGGTCCGTCATGCTCGGGGCCACCGTCGGCCTGACCATCATGATCCAACTCATTGCCTTCCAGGTCCATGAGCATGCCACCATCCTCATCCTCGCCGGCGTCATCCTCTTCCAGTTCGGGCGAAGTGACAAGCCGCGCGGGCTCGGTCAGGGCCTGCTCGGGCTCGGGCTGATCCTCATCGGGATCTGGCGTATCCAGGAATCCGCTGCGGCCGTGCAGGGCAACGAGGACCTCAAGCAACTCATCGGCCTGCTCAAGAACTACCCCTGGGGACTGGCCGCGCTGGCAGCCGTCCTCTCCGTCAGCCTGCAGAGCTCGACTGCCGCACTCGGACTCATTCTCGGGCTCACACAGGGGAACCTGTTGACGACCCGCGAAGCACTCCCCTGCGTCGTCGGTGTCAACGTCGGCGTCGGGATCACGATGTTCCTGCTCGGCTACAGCAACTCCGACAGCCGCCGACTCGGGCTCTCCATGCTGATATCAAAGGCAACCATTGCCATGCTCCTGATCGTGCTGATGACACGAATCAACCCCATGCTGGCATGGCTCAGTGATGACCTCGGCCGCCAGATTGCCAACGCCCATACCGGCTTTGCAGTCCTGCTGGTCATCATCTGGCTGCCGTTTATCCCGGTGGTCGCCCCCATCATCGAGTGGCTGGTGCCCGACCGACCTGCCGCTGCCGACCCGACCAAACCCGTGTTTCTCCGCGATGCCTACCTCGATTCGCCGGCACTGGCCTTCGGGCAGTCCCTGCAGGAAATCTCGCGGATGGCCGGCATCGTCCAGTCCATGTTTGACGACTTCTGGAAGGCACTGAGCAATAAGGATTTATCCATCTGCGACGAGATCGAGGCACGCGATGATGTCGTCGACGGGCTGAATCAGGCGATCAAGACCTATCTCACCCGGCTCGGCGGCGAGGACTTCGGCAAAGATGAAGCAACCACCCAGGTGGCCCATCTCAGTTATGCCGATCGCCTCGAGAATATCGGCGACATCATCGACAAAAACCTCATCGAACTCGTACGCAAGCGCGTCCGCACCGGCGGCTACTTCTCCGATGAGGGCTACGCAGACGTTCGAAGAGCAGTCGGCATGACAAGCGAGAACTTCGTCATTGCCACAACCGCCTTTGCCACCCAGGATGCCGATCTGGCCGAGCAACTCCTCAAACGCAAGCATGACTTCAAGGCCCTCGATGAGGAACTCAGGTCACGTCATTTCAGTAGGTTACGACGAGGCATGACCGAGTCGCTCGAAACGTCTGCCATCCACCTCGACCTGCTCACATATCTCAAATCGATCAATTCCCATCTGTCAGCCACCGCCTACCCGATCCTCGATCGGGCCGGCCGGCCCCACCCGAGACGCCCGATGCAGGAGCCGAAACACGCGCCGATACCACAAACGCCGCTGGCGACTGACGGGACCGACGACGAGTCCGAGCACCAGGCCCAGTAACAGGAGAACTGCCCCGATTGCGCTTCCTGAAGGGCACTGGGCCAGACAGAATCGGGAGAAACGGAACCGGTAGGAAGGTTTCTGCGTAGACGATGGTAGCACAGGTCGTCGATCGTCACATGTTTCTTGTGGATCTCCCGGTCACGATCATCGTCAGTCCTGTCTCACTCCGGCCGGTCGTGGCCCATCAATGGTTATCGGTGCCACGGCAGGCGTCGTGAGTTGTCATGTCGTTCGAGTCGCACCCTCGGGAGATTGAGCCGTTCGATGATGTTTTTGGTCGTGTACTCTCCGAGACCGGCCGGATGCGGAGTAACAGAATCGGGTTCCCCAGCACCCGAATACGATGATGAGAATGTCGGTTTATTGAGAGTGGCAGTGGCTTTTGCTCAGACGTCGGAAACAATGCGTGCTCGGTTCCGGTAACCGTCCGCGATGCACATGGGTGGATTCCAGGGGATGACTGATGACTTTCAAGCGGCCTTGTGGTCAAGTTTTTTCTTCATCAAACCGATCCGCTCTCATGGGTCAGGGCGCTAAACTGAAGCAGCGGTTTCCAACAATGACAATGTCAGTCGTGGCCGCGTGGGCTGAAGCTGACTCAAGGCTCTTTCATGCAGTGATTGGGTGACGCGCGTGAGCCGATCTGTCCAACCTGTTCAGGCTGTTGCACCGGGTACCGAACTGGCAGGATTCCGCGTCCTGGCCGACCTCGGCACCGGCGCTGCCTCTCGCCTGTACCTGGTACAGGATCCACGCACCAAGCACGTCTGGGCCCTCAAGCACGTCGTTAAGCGGACTGAGAAAGACCAACGCTTCCTCGATCAGACCGAAATCGAGTTCAACGTCGGCTCCCAACTCAAGCACGACAATATCCGCACCGTCGAGAAACTCGTCAAGAACCGCAAAGTCATTCGTGTCAGCGAAGTCTTCTTGTTGCTCGAGTTCATCGATGGAATCTCACTCGACAATCATCCGCCCGAGACGCTCGGCAGCTCCATTGCCGTCATGACCCAGGTGGCCGAGGGACTCCTGTACATGCACAAACTCGGCTTCGTCCATGCTGACATGAAGCCGAATAATGTCATCGTCACCGATGACGGGCTGGCCAAGATCATCGACCTTGGCCAATCGTGCCGCAACGGGACCGTCAAGCAGCGCATCCAGGGGACCGTCGACTACATCGCCCCCGAGCAGGTCCACCGTCGCGCCATCACCCCCGCAACCGATGTCTACAACCTCGGGGCCACCATCTACTGGTGCCTCACCGGCCAGAACATCCCGACGGCCATGTCCGACCGCACCGGGCTCGGCTTTGCCAAAGACACCTCGCAACTCGAACTGCCGGCCGCCCCCTCTGAAGTGAATCCGCAGGTACCGCCGGAACTCAGCGCGCTCGTCCTCGAGTGTGTCAGGGCCGAACCCTCGGATCGCCCCACGATGGAGGCCATCCGCAACCGACTCCAGATCGTCCAGGTTCGCATGGAGAACGAGAGCTCCGGCTTCTATCCGCCGCAGCAGGCAGGCGTCGCCAACGAGGAAAATCCCCAGACGACCGCCGACTGATCCCATCTGCATCTCATCACCCTCCTCCATCGCCTCCCGCCGTCATCATCGACAGCACAGCAATACCAACCACCGCCAGGCATGCACCGCCGATGGCTCGCATCGTCAGGCGCTCACGATGAATCAATACGGCAAAGGGCAGAATGAACACCGGCGACAGCGAGATCAGCGTCTGGGCAATCCCCAACGGCACCAGATCACAGGCCACCAGCGACAGCCAGACTCCCAGGAACGGCCCGACCACCGCACCGCATACCGTAAACGCGAGTCCGGCCCGCCAGGTACCGATTCGTACTACCGACGACGACGTCGGCCCCTGCGACTTCCGGCGACGCTCACGAAGCGCCCGGTTCCACATCAGGATCGGAATCATCCCCACCGCTGCAAACACCATCCGGACCAGTGTTGCTGCCAGCGGGTCAAGATGCGCTTCGGCCGGCAGCCACCCATGCCCCATCCCGCGCTTGCTCAAGAGCAGCCCGCCTGCCTGGCACGCCGAGCCGACAAACGCCAGCACACACCCGTACACATACCCGGCCCGGTATCGACTCCCGGTCCGCTGCTCACGGGCCTGCTCCAATGCATCCTCATCATCGCTTCGCGGACGCTCCAGAATCACCCAGCCCACGCCGACCAGCACGAGCCCGATCCCACCCATCTGGGAGATCGTGAGATGCTCATCCAGAAACACCCACCCCAACGCGGCTGCCACGATCGGGCTTGATGCCATCACGAGCGTGGCCACCCTCGGCCCGATGTAGACGAAAGACGTGAATAGAGCCTGATCCCCGATTGCCAGACCGACAACCCCCGACGCGCCCAACAGTAACACCTGCGT
Organism: Planctomycetota bacterium; assembly: GCA_013112555.1. Lineage (GTDB taxonomy): Bacteria > Planctomycetota > Phycisphaerae > Phycisphaerales > UBA5793 > PNC21. Next base: position 961,530 of record JABFGK010000001.1, read on the forward strand.
GACATCCAGCCCTGGAATCCACAGGCCAAAGAGAATGCGATGCGTGACCCCGAGCAACACGATCGCCACCACGATCCGGATCCCGTTGACGATCGTCGGGCCGATCCGATGTCCGGCAGCCGTAAACAGCAGCGACGTTGCCACCCACAGAAGCGACGTAGTCACACCCGCTGCAATACCAACATACGCTGCTGCAGTCTCCATGGGCGGTCACTCGCACTACCAGTTCCGGAGCAGCCACCCGTTGCAGCCACGAGAAAGACAGGCCTGAGTCAGGAACGCTGCTGGTCCGGCGTCTCGGCCTCGATCTCTGACTCCTGATACGTCGCCTGCCCCGCAGTCAGCGACTCATCATGCTCTGACGGTTGATCGTACTCGACCGAGCACGCGCCCGACAGTCATGTCCCGATTCCCATCAGCGGCAGAATCCACTTCTGGAGGACAAACCAGAGGACCAGGAATCCAAGAACGTACAGAATCACTTCCATCATGCGCCCCAATGTCTGTTTCACGTGCTCCAGCCTCGCAGATACTCACGATACGCCACCCCCATGTCCCGGGATCGCGCATTCCGATTTGCCACCGGTCAGATCCGCTCCCCGCGCTCCCGATCCCGGTCAGCCCGGCCGGCGTCAAATGCCTGATACCGGATCGCCCAGGTACACACGCGTTTGAGCCTCAGCACCGTCCAGACCCACCAGACCTCGAGCAACAGCACAAACAGTGAGGGGAAGTAGCACCCGAGACAGAGCACCGGCATGCTCCCCCCCTGGGTCGCCCGCAGCCAGGTGAAGATCACTGCCGAGAGGCACATCAGGCCGCCGAGAATAACAAATCCCCACCACTGATGACCGAACGCCTCTGACAAACGCGTATCCTGGGCCTCCATCGAGACATTCCGCAGCCACATCGTCACACATGCCTGCGTCCCGATGAGCGCGAAGATGGACACAACGCCGCAGATGACAGCAATCGTAGCAAGCATCGGACTGCCACCCCCGGACGCCACTGCCTGCCAGGCGGCCATGGCACAGATCAACTCCAGACCGGCATACACCAATGAACTGATGAAAGCGAGCCGGCTTGCATCCAGCCAGATCTTCGTGGCCCGGGCTTCATTCGGCCGCCGGCAGTCCAGCAGATGGCAGCCCAAGACGGCCAGAACCGTCCCGGTCGCCAGCAGTGCCAGACGGCCGCTGGGCGTCACCTGGAACCAGAACCCGACCACCATCACCCCGAACAGACACGCCCACGCGAGCATCAGACACATGAGCCCCCGTGACATCCGCAGCAGATACGAATCCGGGGCATGGACAAACTCCCCGCCGCGACGCGGCACGAGCATCGGCGTCCCGCACTCCGGGCACACAGCCCCGTACTTCAGCCCCTTCAGGTTGTACCCGCAACTTGCGCACGGCGTGTCCTTGTCCAGCTCTCGCTGACCGGACAATCCGTGAAACTGCCAGTATTTCTCTGAGTTGAACTGAGACATCGGTGCCAATCCTATGACACTGACATCGCTGTACCCAAGCCCACGGACTTCGATCCGTGGGGGGGGGGGGAGGACATCGATCAGACTATTGCTTGTGGCTAATGTTTCTCCAGGCTGCCGCACCGAACACAGCATCGGCGCACTTTGAGCGGCGTGCCGTCGATGCAACACAACGCGAACCAGGATGATCACAATGTATCGAGGGCTATTCGGTCAGTGCCCGGTCAAGCATGGCTCGGAAGTCGTTTTCCTGCTTCAGGCCGACCAGTTTGTCCTTGACCTGCCCGCCCTGGAACAGGATGACCGTCGGAATTGCACTGATGTTGAACTGAAATGCCGTGTTGCGATTCGAGTCGGTGTCCATCTTACCGACCTTCACCTTACCCGAATACGCCTCGCCGATCTTCTCGATCGTGGGGGCCAGCATCTTGCAGGGCATGCACCATTCAGCCCAGAAGTCAACGAGCACGGGGACATCGCTCTCCAGAACCTCGGCCTGGAAATTGTCATCAGTAAACTCTGTCACATGTTCTGACGCCATGGTCATCTGCTCCGATTCAGGCGCTCACTCTGAGCGTGTGGTAATGGTGCGCGTGTGTGAACTTCCTCTGGTCCACGAAAGGCACGCGGCTCGCTCGCTCGCACGTCGGGTCCTCCATGATCCGTAGAAGGCACACTACAGGAGCGAATCCGAGTCGGTGCAAGGGCATGGTAGCGCAGCCTGATATGCCTTCAACCTGCACCCGGCCCGATCGACTCCAGAGTCGCAAACAACTGCCGGTGGGCCGACACATCGTGCACCCGGAACAACCGAACGCCCTGCACAGTGTAGTGCTGCCCGGAGACCGCCAGCGTGCCCGCCAGACGATGCTCCGGATCACCGGCCCTGCTCACCTTCCCCACCAGACTCTTGCGGCTGGCAGCGGAGAGAACCGGCCGGTCCCCCGACAAACGAGCAATCTCACCCATCCTACGACTCAACTCCAGATTCTGTTCGACTGACTTCCCGAACCCCAACCCCGGATCAACCACGATACACCGCTCGTCAATCCCTGCTGCCACGGCACATGCCACCCGATCCTGCAGGAACGACCCCACAGCCGTCACCACATGGCCGCCGTAGTCCGGCTCCTGCTGATACTGCGTGCTGTAGCAGTCCTCATCCGGCGGGACGAGCCGATGCATCAGAATCACCCCGCATGACTGCTGTGCAACCAGGCCCAGTAACGCCGCATCCTCCAGACCGGCTGACACATCGTTCACAATCGCAGCCCCGGCATCCACCGCTGCCCCTGCCACCTCGGCCAAGGTCGTATCAATGCTGAAAACAGCGTCCGGCCGATCCGCCAGCACCTGCCCAATCACCGGGACCGTCCGCCTGATCTGCTCCCGTGCTGCCACCCGGGCCGCCCCCGGTCGCGTACTTTCGCCCCCGATATCCAGAATGTCGGCCCCAGCATCCAGACACGCCAGACAGTGATCCACGGCCGGCCCGACCTCGAAATACCGACCCCCGTCCGAGAATGAGTCCGGCGTCACGTTCACAATGGCCATGATCACGGCATGCCCACTCGCGCCCGACAGGTCAAAACAACGCCTGCCACCGACCTGCCAGCGGTGATCCGGGCCCCGGCGCTCCCCCGTCAGCCCGTCAGTTGCGCTCTGTTTGCCGTCCATTCTCGCTCTCAGTATCTCGTCGTTGCCCCGGCCATCAGGCTGCCTGAACGGGTCGGCGCTCAAGATGGGCTGCCTGCAGGGCCGATTCAATCTCTACAACGGTCAATAATCCCCTGATCAACCATCATGGGATGACAGGGGCCACTGTGCGCCTTACAAACAGTAGCCCACGCACCTGGAAAGGTGAGCAGGAACATGAACAACCTCCTCAAACTCCACACCGCTGCCTGCCGTCGGCAAACCGGCATCATGTGGCTCATCCTGGCGGCAGCGCCTTTTGTCCTTGCAGCGGCCGGCTGCGGGGGCGTCGAGCGTCAGGAGATGATCTTTGACCGCTACCCGCCGACCGAGGCGCTGGCCGTCTACGTCGACAACTTCCGAGGCGATGTTCAGGTCGAGGCCGACCCGACCGTCACCGGCCCCGTCGTCAAGGCCAGACTCCATGCCCGTCACGAGTGGTTCCGAGTCAAAATGAACACGTTCGGGGCTGCCAAACTCGATCGAACACTCGACGAGGTCAACGTCCAGGCCGACCTGGACCACGGCACCGGGGATCAGCAGGGGCTGGCCATCCTGCGCGTCATGGCAACGACCGCATTCGATGTTGATCGCGATCCCGATCTCCAATGGGTCGACCTGCACATCACGGCCCCAAGTGTTGACGGCGTCGATATCAGGACTCAGGACGGCTCGGTCGACCTTGTCGGTATCAGTGGGGCGGTCACCGTGGCCAACCATAATGGCAACGTCGTCGTCCGTACCACGCAACCACTGGTCGATCCGGTGACCATCACCACATCAGACGGCCACATCTACTACCGCGTGACCGGGGAATCCGCCGGTGCCTTTGACATCGAAACCATCGGCGGCAAGGCCCACATCAAGGCCGTTGAGGGAACGCTCAGCGTCCAGCAGGAAGGCCAGTCACGAATACTGGCCCAATTCAATGACGGAGGCAACCCGATCGTCCTGCGCACGACACACGATCAAATCAGAGTTGCCGTCACACCCGACCCCATGCCCCTGGGCATCTTCGGCATGTGGTAGCATGCCCTGACGCTACCGGGCCCACGGGCTCCTCACCCTTCCGTTATCCCGGCGCCGGCCGGGATCCATCTTCTCCCGTGAGCCCCCGGCTCTGCCGGGGGAATGATGCGCATGCATCATGCCATGCGCGCCGGATCCCTCACCGCGAAGCGGTGAACGTGGCACGCAATCGAGGCGTACGCTCTGAAAACCCGCTTACTAACGTGCGCGGCTCGTCGGAAGAAGAGGGCACGACGCATCGTGCCCCTACGGCCATCATCCCGGCACTGGCCGGATCCCTCACCGCGAAGCGGTGAACGTGTCTAGCCGGGGGTGAAGCGAGTCGCAGACGAGCGCCACCCCCAGGAAGGGAGCGCATCAAAACCTCTCCTCACCCCGAAGGGGTGGTCGTGCCACGCAATCGAGGCGTACGCTCTGAAAACCCGCTTACTTACGTGCGCGGCTCGTCGGAGTCACGCCCCCGCCCGTCAGGACGCGCCACGAACACAAACCGCCCGGAGGGCGGACGAAGTACCACACAGAACCTGCACCCACAACGGGGCACATGCAATGTGCCCCTACCTGCCCCCAAAAAAAAGCAGCCCACATCACCGGCAAGCGGCAACATGGGCTGTAGTCAGGTCTCTGTCTGTATCGAACAAAACCGGCCGGTCAGTCGCGACCCTACTCGATGGCCAACTCAATCAATCCGGTCTTATTCTCAAACTCAGCGGCCTGCAGCCATACCGGTCGGCCCGATGCCGCGCTCGGGACCATCACGGTCCACTCAGCGCTCCCGAACTCGTCGGACAGAACTTCACCGCCAAGTTTCGGATCCAGCAGATCAAGCGTCACGTTCAACCTGTTCACATACCGCTCGCCCACACCCTTGAGGCTGTACACGAGGTACTGCGTCGTATTCGGGTGTGCCAGTTTGACCGTGATCGTCGCTTCTTCACCACCGACCAATGTCGTCGGCAAAATGCGATACCGGGTCGTCCGCTGGTGCATGAACACATCGGCCGCGTCGTTGACATCACTGTCAATCAGGTTCGTCGCATAGGACGTAAACACGGTGTACTGGCCGGTCGAGGACACATCCGGTACATAGCTTGCCGCGTTGCCCTCCTGCTGGGCCGTTGACGCGCTGGACCGAGTTATCGTCCCGTACCATCGGTCGAGCATGAAAATGTCACGCCGGGCGTTTGAATCATTGCGAATCAGATTCCGCGCACGACTCTCGAATACAACGTGACGCCCGCTGCTCGAAATCGCAGGCTTGTCAGATTCACCGTTGGCCTGCACGTTCCCATACGCCACGCTGGCGCGCTTCGTCTTGTGCGTGGTGCGGTCGTGGATATAGATATCCCGAACGTTATTCGAGTCACCGACAATCAGGTTCGTCGCATCACTCGCCCAGACGATCAGGTTTCCATCAGCCGTCATGTCAGGATACCGATTGTCCCCATCGGCCTGCCGGCCGTCTGAATCAATGCTGACTCGTTCGATCGTGAGCGTCTGACGGTCATACACAAAGATATCAGCGGCACCCGATGAATCGTTCGGGACCAGATTCTCCGCCTCGCTCTCGAAGGCGACATACCGACCGTCCTCGGACAGTCTGGCATGGTAACTGTGTCCAGTGCCCTGCTTCCCGAACTGGTCAACACTGACGCGCTTCGTCTCGCCCGTCTGCAGATCATGCACGAAGATGTCGAATGCGTTGTTCGTATCGCCGGATACGAGGTTCGAGGCAGCCGAATGGAACGCGACATACCGACCGTCGCCGGACAACGACGGCTTGCTTGACACGCCGTTGGCCTGCTGACCCCCGGTACTCACGCTCACGCGTGAGAGCGTCTGAGCCGTCCGGTCATACACGAACACATCGCTCACCCCGTTCGTGTCATTCGGCACGAGGTTGCTGGCCGTACTGACGAATGTGACCAGGTTGCCGTCTGCCGATGCGCGGGCCAGCGTACTGTGGCCGTTGGCCTGCCCGCCCTCGGTGGGAAGGCTGATCAACTCGATGATCCCGCTGTTGCGCGTCGCCACAAAGACATCGGAGTACCCGTTCGTATCACTGGCCACAAGATTGTCAGCCACCGAGCCGAAGACGATCGTTGAGCCGTCATCACTGACGGACGGGTTGATCGAATCACCGGTGCCGCCCACGCCGTCGGGCAACTCACTGATACGCGAGGTCAAGGCATCAGGTACCACATCGCTGACGAGCAACAGGCTGGCATACACATTGATCCGGCCCCAGCCGTAGCGGTCCGGGTCACTCATGTCATCGCAGCCCCCGTACAGCGCATTCATGATGTCATACGGTCCGAGGTCCGGAGCCGCCGAGAACAGCAAAGCACACAGCCCGGCCGTGATCGGGCACGAGAAACTCGTCCCGCTCCAATAGGCATACACATTGTCGCCGGTGAAATGGGTCGTCCCGACATCCACGCCCGGGGCCATGACGTCGATGAACACACCGTAGTTGCTGAAGCTCGCCCGATTGTCACCAGAATCAGTCGCCCCGACGATGATCACATGCTCCCAGTCTGATGAGTCCCACCGCGTATTCTCGTTGCCGGCTGCCCACACGAGCAACCCGCCGTAGGTGTCCATGATCGAGGCCCCGGTGACTTCCACCGTCGGCTCCGTCACGCCGCTGTAGCTGACGCTGGCCACCTTGTCGCCATTCTGGACCGACGTCAGTGCTGCATGCGTCAAGTCCGACATGAACGCCCCGCCGCCCGAGTCTTCACTGACCCGAAGCATGCGATGGCTCAACGTCCACCCGACACCTGACATGCCAATTCCGTTGTTGCCCTCTGCCGCGGCACAGCCGGTGCAGGCCGTCCCGTGCCCGTTGATGTCAACAATGTCGCCGCCCTGAGACTCCCACTGGCGACGAACGGCGTTGTACCCTTCGAGCCGGTAGGTCGTCAAGTCCTCGTGCGTCGGCCGGACACCCGTATCGCAGATGCCGACGGACACGGTCGGATTGCCCGTATGCACATCCCAGCCGAGACACGATGACATGTTCTCATGCTGCCATTGCAGATCAAAAAGCGAATCGTCCGGGCACGTCTCCAGCGGATACACAATCCAGTCAGGCCGGACATACTGGTACTGCCCCGTGGCCAGCAGCTGCTGGGCCACCTCGGACTCCGTCTGATCCGGATTGATCGCAAAGATGTACTCATCGGTGACGTCGCGGTACTCGATCAGATCAGCCGCAATCTCCCGAATCTGCTGATCGGCAGCGTTCCGGATCGCCTGAACTTGAGCGATCGACAGGCCACTGGCCCGCAGGTCATCAACCTGTGCCGGTCGGGCAATCAGCCGGCCCGAAAACTCCATCAGGCCCGGGCGCTCCACGAATGCCGCTTGTGCTGCAACATCCACTTGGCCGTCACCTGATGCAAGCACCACTCCCGGATACACCGTCAGCACCATTCCGGCGGCTGCCAGTGCACATCCTTGAAAACGACTCTTCCGTGTCAACATCATCATCATCATCTCTCACCAGACCTTTCGGCTTCAACGTCGCCGGACGTTCCCTGCTTGTACCGGGTCCGACTCCCGGTATGGCGACTCACGCACAGGCCGAATCCCTGTTCACCGTGGTCCACCTGACTATTTTGCTCAAACACTCCCCCGGCCGCGTCTTGGACCATATCCCTGCCCGACAATCGACAGGCATCAATGACTTGCCGGGAATCTGATCCACAATAACTCGCTGGCGTTCGCTCGGGCTGCGGCTCCCCGCCCCGCCCCACCTCGCCGAGGAAGTCCATTGTACCAAGTCTGCATGCCCCCCGATACTGTCAAAGCGCAGAACCTGCCTCACCTCTTCATCAACATCGAATCGAGGTGTCTTTATTCAACGGATAGCCTATTTTCACCGGAAGTCAAGCAAACCGTGCACAATGTCCTGCAAGCTAACAAGTTATGTGCATATCGGCCACCCTTGCCACTGCCGATGGTGCCAGAGGCTTGTCCTGATTGCGCGCAGTGTATCGGACCTCACCGCAGTCGCGGCAAGAACAAGACATGATTCATCAGGAAATCAGTGCTGCCAGAATACAAGATTCACAGACTGATCGCCTCAGGGCGACGCGACCGGAAGTGACAGACCTTCACGCAGCCGGTTCACATCCAACCGGGGGGACCTTTTCATGGTCGAGATCACGCCGGTGCAGGACCGGGGCGTCCGAGATCCCCCACATGTTCCGAGTCTGAAAACGCAGGATCGACTTCAGGTGCGTCTGCAGTCGAGCATGGAACACCCCGCGCTCCTCACGCTCATAGAAGTGCGTGACGGCTGCACTCGGCTGATACCAGTTCTCATACCCGGCCTGCTTGAAGCGGAAACAGAGGTCGTAATCCTCGTACTGGTAGAAGTACCCCTCGTCAAACCCGCCCACCTCACGCGTAATCCGGTTCCGGACCAGCATCGCAGCCCCGTACACGCAGTCGATCGGCATCATCCGGTCATGATCAATGTGCCGCATGTCCACGCGAGCCGGGATCCCGGTCCACTCGAAGTACTTCCGGTACTTCGTCCCCTCGATCAGGATGTGATGGAACCGCGGGAACGGGCGACAACTCAACTGCAATGAGCCGTCGCGATACTCGAGCCGAGGAGCCACCATCGCAGCCTTCGGGTTCGCCTCGGCCGTGTCAATCAGCGTATCGATCGCACCCGGCTGCACGAGCGTGTCCGAGTCGAGAATCATCGTGTACTTCGCCCGACTGTTCCAGAACAGCCGGTTTCGCCCGCCGGCCACCCCGAGGTTCCGACCGTTCTCAAGAATCGTCACATACGGGTACTTCTCACGCACCATTTCGCGCGTGCCGTCGGTCGATCCGTTGTCAGACAGCAGCCACTCATATCGATACCGATTGCCCGATTGCTCGATCGAGGCCAGCAGATCGTCGATGAACTGCCGATCGCGGTAGCACAACAACCCGATCGAGGCATCGCATTCATACGACGTCCCATCCTCATCGGCTGCCGTCCGCTGACTCCATTGCTCGGGGTCAAACGGGCAGCGACTGCCCTGCGGGTCCGTCGTCTCCGGGCTGCATTCACGGTGCTGATGCGCCACGATCCATGCTCCTCACTCTGCTGCGTGTCGTCAAGAAGGTGTTCTTCGCCACCACGACGTGCCTGCCCCGGGCCGGCACAAGAGTCGGATTGTACCGACCACACGACAGCACTGCATGACCACCCGGCCTGAATCCGGAATGGTCCGTATTTCTCGACAAAAGCAGCACAATCCATGCTGCGGCGTCCGCTTTACTCTTGTCGGCTCGTCGCATCCTCGCCTGCAACGTCTCGTAACAAAGTGGACCGCAAAGCGGACGTCACCTCCCCGACACTGCCGTCCCCGATCTCGGTCCGCCCCTCCAGATTCACAATCGGCAGCACGCCCCAACTCGAATTCGTCAAAAACACCTCGTCTGCCTGCTCAACGTCATTGATATCCAGCATGCGGACGTCGCTCTCAATCCCCATCTCCTGTGCCAGTTCCATCACGGCCGCCCGCGTGATCCCCGGCAGCACCGGCGACGGCAACGAACCGTCGAGTTCCTCACCCCGTGCAAACGGCGTCTGCAGCCGCCCATCCTTGACCAGGAACACATTGCTGACCGAACCCGAGGCCAGGTGATTCGTGATCCCGAACCACAACGCCTCAGAGGCGCGCGCTGCGGCTGCCTGCTGCAGTGCCTGCAACCGTGCCCAGTAGTTCAGCGTCTTGTGCCCGGCCGTCCGATCCAGCGGGTTGGCGCGGCCGTCTGCAATGACCGCTGAAGCCCCTTTTTCGAACAACTCATCCGGGTACGGGGTGGCAGGCTGCACCACGATGAGGATCGTCGGCGTCACCGGCGACGAGCCGGCCGTTTGCAAAAGATTCAAATCACCGCCGGTGATCGTCAGCCGCACGCGAGCCCTGGAAATATCGGACTCCTCGACCATCATCTGGACGGCCGAGGCCAGCAGGTCCGTGTTCAACTCGGCCGTGAGTCGCAGATCGTTGGCGGACGCAGCAAGCCGGTTCAGATGGGCCGGCAGCCGATACACCTGCCCGTTCACCGACTGCATGGTCTCAAAAAGACCGATGCCATGCTGGAATCCCGCATCAAAGGCGCTCACCCGTGCATCGTCACGCTCAACAATCTGCCCGTTCAACCAAACATGCATACTCATGATGACACAGTGTAGCCGATCATGCCACGGACCCCAAGCCCTGTGACAGGCGAGTCGCTCCACCTACCCCGGTCAGGAATTCGGAAGTACGGTGCATCAGAGAAAAATAAGCCGGACTTGGCGGCCGTGAGAGACGCCAAGTCCGGGAGTCAGCGATCAGCGGACATAACTTACCAAATACACATGTCCGTTACGGCTGTACCCGAATCGAAACCTTGTTCGTCAACTCACCGCCTGGCCCGGTGATCAATGCCTGGAAGTGCAAGGCCCGTCCGGCCAGCGAGTTGCTGTTCGGGATATCAATCGGCAGCACGAGGCCTTGACCCGGGATCGCGTACGGCCCAAGCCGCCGCAGTTCCGTGCCGAGATCGACTTCCGTGGGGCCATACGGCGTATTCGAGACGCCCAGGCCACTGCAGACGACAATCCGGACCTGCTGCCCGACAGCCGGCACTTCCAGGTTGATTGTGCCGCCTCGTACCGGGTAGCCGACAATCCGCAGCGTCTTGTCATACGCATCGGCAACCATGACGTCGCCGCCGTTGCCGAACTCGTTGGCGTGAACGGCCTTCGTTCCCATCGCCAAGACATCGCCGTCGGCATCAAAACCGATCCCGAACGCCGAGCCCCGTGCACTGATTTCGCACGTGACGTTGCCGGCTGCGTCATACACGAATCCCTCGGGCGTTGCATGCGATGAATCGCCCCAACTGATCCCGGCAACCGAGTCGCCGTTCTGATCCACACGGACCCCTGCACAGGCCAGCTGGTACGCCGTCCCCGGTGCATCATACGAGGAGTGGAACATATCAACATCGTTGTCAACGTCATACATTCCGATTTCGATATGGTCGTAGGCCGGGCTGTACTGCTGAATCTGATACCCCAGTCGTGAGCCGTCGTCGTTCAAATCGAGCCGAGCCACATACGTCGAGCCTGCTTGCGTCTGGCGTGCCACGCGATTCCAGTTGCCCGGGGTCGTCTCACGCCATGCTTCGAAGTAGCCGAAGTACCCGAAGGCAAACGTCTTGCCATCGCCTGACAACGCATGCGAATCAAACGAGGCATTGATGCTGTGCGAGTAGATCACCGAGGCCGTCTGCACGTCATAAATGACTGCCTCAACACCCACGTTGAAATACGCACGTCTCCCATCATCACTCAGCACTGTCTGGCGGGCATGGAAGTACACGTTGCCGTTGTACACCGTCTGCACCTGGCCGCTGGAGATCGGGGTCCCATCGCCCCGGAAGGCCTCGACCAGCAGGTACTGACTGTTCGGGTCTGCCTTCCACATCAACACGACGTCCCCGTCATCGCTGACAGCCGTCCCCCCGCCGAAATAGTTCAGCGTGCGCGGGAAGGTGTAGGACCACTCAGGCGTCCCGTCGCCCGTGTTCGAAAACACATGAACCGTTGCCTCGAAGTCGTAGTCCGGGCCGGGATCCATGTCGTAGATCACCATCCCGGCTGCCCGGTTGGCGCGCTGGGCCATCGAGACGATCGGGTCTTCTGAATCCAGTGCGTCAAAGTCCCACACCGGGGTCGCCGACGTCGCATTGTACATTGTCAGCGATTCGTTGTTTAACCCCTTGCCTGCCAGCACCATCGCACCATTGTCGCCGACGGCAATGTCGCGGCAGATCCACGCCAGACCGCCATCCGCCTCGACCCAATTCGGGCTCGTCACGACCTCCGGCATGCAGCCGGTGTCATCGCTCAACTGAATCGTCCGACCACTCGCTGCATCTTGATACTCTGTGACGACCCGGGCACCACCCGCATCAACCTCGGCAAAACGTCGAATGTCCTGCTCCGCGCTCGGGCCCGCTGCCAGTGCGCCTTGCGACAAAATGAGAGCCGTGGCCGGCAATAGACATCGTGTGTACATTTCTGATTCTCCCTTTCATGATCCCTGGCTGACCCGTGTGGGGGCCACAGATGGACCTCTGTATGTGATGACAACACCCACCTCCCCACCTCGGCTGGGACACGCTCAGCGCACCGGCAGTTTGTGCAGACTGCTCAATACTACCCATGCAGTGTCACGCGCGGCGGCTGCCCGATTACGCCGTCTGTTTGCTCGTGCTGCCCAGGCTCCGTTGCCATTGCCTCCAGCCTGGTGGGTCCTTCACTATTGGATGACCTGTGACGATTCAGGATGCACTCAAACCGGGGGCGACCGAACAATCTGCACTGTACAATGCCACGCCAATTCATCAACAGGTAAACCTCGCGAATCACGGAGATTTCTTCGGCTCCGGCAGATGCCGGCAAGACAGTCCGCCCCGATCACAGGCTTCTGCCGTAAACCCGACCACGGCAAAGTTGTCGGGTGAGCAACACGATCTGCAGGCATAAACTGCCGGTGCACTCACCTGCAAGGAGATCGAGTGACGAAGCCCGCCAGGTACCGACCGACCATCCTGCCATCAGACCGGCATCTGGCCCCACCTGCGCCGGGTGTCCGCTATGTGCGCCTCTGGAAGGTCGGCACCGTCGTGGCCGATGACAAACTGCGCGACTACGTCGAATGCGTCTTCCACTGGCCGATGATCGTCGTCGCACTGGCCATCCTCCCGATCCTGCTGACCGAACTGATTGTCCTCCGACCTGCTCACTCGGCCGATCCTGCCGACGGCATGCACGCGGCTGAAACCCTCATCCTCGTTTTCGAGTCCGAGTACGGCGTCCCCTATTGGCTGGCCCACCCAAACGTCCGTGAAATTGCCGATCAGGAGGCCGAGCGCCTCATGATCAACCCCGCGTTGGCAAACCGACTCTCAGAACGCTCTGTCATGCTTATTCAATGGGGGCTGGCAGGCGCCGGATTCATCATCTGGTTCGCCTTCTTCATCGAGTACATCATCAACAGTGCCATTGCCGAATCGCGGCTCGAGTACGCCAAAAGGAACTGGCTCGACATCGTCATCATTCTGCTCCCGCTCATCAGTTTCCTGCGCGTGTTGCGACTCGCACGCATGACCCGCCTGGCCCGGACCGGCAGAGCGTTCCGGCTCCGTGGCGTATTGATGAAGATTGCACGGTATATCTTCAGCGTGATCATCGGACTTGATACCACCGATCGAATCCTCCAGCGCATCGGAGTCCGCGTCTCCTCTGATGAGAAACAGCCGGAGCAGATGACCCGAAACGAACTCATGACGGATCTGAAACGGTTACGAAAACGAAACACAGACTGGGACCGCTGGCACGAAGCCCATGAGGACTTCGTGAAAGAACACGGCGGCCCGTGTTACCTCGAGCCGCCGCCTGAGTAACTTTCTCTTGGAGCGCAACCGGCCGGACCCTGCCGGGGCCTTATGCACGACACAAGATGTCCGGCCTCCCGTGCGATGTCATCGGCCAGTTGTCCGTCCCTGTGATGATCTCACGCGTCGATGAAATAATGGTGTCCTCCGACTTCGTCCCCGTTATACTCGGATTCCAGCCCACCAACTGTGACTCCTGCACCGTCCGCTCCTCCGTCGGCGTCGCTTTGAAGTCGCGCGCCTCGTAGCCCATCGGCCCCCCCTGATGATGCTTCGTCCATTCGTTCGCGAAGCCCGTTTCCTCATACATCCGGACGCCGTCTGCCAGCACCTCACACCAGCGCCGACCCGGTACCGTCCCGGCCCGCAATGCTGCATCCACCCGGCAGACCGCATCGTGTCGTGCCCGCAATGTGCCCGACAGCGGACCGAAGTGAACGAGCCGAGTGAGACTCACGATCAACCCGTGGCGCTGGGCGCAGATCGCGGCCATCACACAGCGCTCGATCATCTTCTCCGTTGGGATCGGGTGCCGATACCGGGCAATCCGCTCATCCGACCCGACCAGCATGACCGGGCAGAAGATCCCACGTTTCCGCAGGCCCCCGACGATCTCGCCGGCCAACTCGTGCTCCCGCATCCCCGACGCCACCGATCGCATCACGCAGCACACAACTTCGGCACTTTCAGCCCCAAGTGTTCTGGCACGCTCAACTTCCAGATCGGTCAATGAACAGCGCAACTCGGCAATGCAGTCGTCAGGCATGTCACTGGCATACCGGCCCGATGGCAGTGGGGGGGCTGCCTCCCACCAATCACGGTCCACCAGGTCCCACTCATCCCCAAACTCCTCGGTGGCCAGGCGCATCGTTTCGATGTTGTCGGTCAACACAACCTTGCGTTTCGGCGTCCAGACAACTCGCGCCACCCCGGTCTCCTTGCCCGAATCGACGTGCACGTCAGCCCCGTCAGTGACCCACGAAATGTTGCCACGCCGCTGCAGAACGACCCCCTCGACATGGTGGGCTTCGCACCATGCTGCGAGTCGTTCATCCTTGATTGCTGCCATCGGATCACCTCGCTTCTATCCAGACCCCCTGATCATCTTTGACTCTATTCCAGACGCCTGAGCCGGACTCCGGGAATCTGACCCTCAGAGCCGATTCAACGCGATTGAATCCGCCGTACTGCGTACGCTTTCACCGAGCCATTCGTCGACCGGCGACGCGTGGAGGTGCATTCTCGTTCCTCATCTGACCTGGAGGGTTGGAAGAATGAATGGCCGGATTGCTGTCTCTTGCATGCGCTCATCGGGGCGCGACCGCACTGCCCGTCCGGGCTTTGCACACCTGTCACATCTGGTGTCCTGCATCACGATGGTCATCGCTTTCGTGTCGTCACCTGCGATCGCCGGCATCCAGCGCCATGCAACCGTGACCTGGCGAACCGTGGACTCACAGGGCACCGTTGAGTTTGCGGTCACCGCTGCCTTTGAAAACGTATGGGGCGTTCAGGTCGGTGACTACTTTGCGGAATCACTCGGCGACACCGGGTTCGACTTCGGCGACGGGCAGTCGGCCCACTCCGGGGACTGGCATGCCATACAACTGATCGACAATGACTCCATCGTCCTGGCTCGACTCGATCCCGGCCGCGACGGTGATGATCTCATCTACCATACCTATCAAGACGCCGGGCCCTTCCAGGCGAGCATGCTCTCGTGCTGCCGGTTCGATCTGCCGGACCATATTAATAATCCCGACGGCGCCTTCCAGGCACTGACGGTCGTCACTCCGGCATTCTCCGACAGCGAGCACAACGCGTCACCGATCACCGCACTGCCGATTACACTCATCTTCATACAGGAGCGGGAAAACACCTTCTACATTCCCGCAGTCGATCCGGACAACGACACGCTGACATACCGACTCGCCACCGACGTCGAGGCCTCGGGCGAAGTTGGCGGCTTTGCCCAGCCCGGCCTGCCGCATGCACCAAACGCGTTGACGGTCGATCCCACGACCGGCCTGATTACCTGGGATACCACCGGGGCCACACTCAACCAGTTCCAGGAACGACAGACCCACTACTCCTGCCAGATCATCATCGAGGATGGCCACACGCAGACTCCCGTCGATCTGACGATTCTGCTGGCCCGACCCGACATCTTCTTCTACCCGGAATTCGGGTACCCGCCGACCCCGGAGCATGAATCAATCCTCCCGGTCGTCGAGGGGGCCACCGTCCGCTTCGTCGTCCAGGCCCGCGATCGAAACTACGGCGATACCGTCACCCTTGACGTCATCGGGCTCCCCGACGGGGCCGTCTTCGAATCCGAGCCGGCCAACCCGGTCTTCGGGCGCGTCATCTGGACGCCGACCGCAGACGACATCGGAATCCACCGGATGGTGCTTACTGCCTCAGACGGCGTGTCCCTCGATACGACGGCCGTCTCCATTGAAGTCCAACCGTTTATACCGCTCCCCTTCTATACCATCACTGATCTCGGCACACTCGGGGGCCTTCAAAGCGCTGCCTCTGCCATCAATGACATCGGCACGACTGCCGGGATGAGTACCGACGCCGAGGCCACGCAGCATGCAGTCATCTGGGACAGTCTCGATGCGACCATACTCGAACAACCCGAATGGGCCGTGTCATCAAACGCCTCCGGCCTGAACATACTCGGCAGCGTATGCGGCACCGCCGTCGATCATCGCGACTACTCAGAGGGTTTCGTGTGGAGTGACAGCACCCTGTCACTCCTGAAGCCGCCCTTAGCGCAGTACGTCAGTTCGGCCGCAGGCCTGAACAACTGGAATGAAGTCGTCGGGACAGTCACATCATTCGACGGGAACGTACAGCGGGCCTTCATGTGGGCCGACGGCACATGGACCCACCTCCGTCCTGCACCCGGACACACCCGGTCATCGGCCGCTGCCAACAATGATGCCGGGTTTGTCGTCGGGCGATCATGGAATGCCGGCTCGGGAACCGGCTTTGCTTACCTCTGGGATTCCCTGGCCGGCACCGGAAAATCCCTCGGCCGACTGAGCGGTCTCAGCGCTCGGGCCCTGGCAATCAACAATGTCGGTGAGGTGGCCGGTGCATCACTCGTGTCCGGAAACGTCAACGAACACGCGTTTCTGTGGACTCGAAAAAACGGCATGACCGACCTCGGGACACTCGGCGGCGAGCAGAGTGTGGCCAACGGCATCAACGACCGAACCATGATCGTCGGGTCCTCCGATACCGCCCCCGGGCCCGATGAGCGCTGGCATGCCACCCTGTGGGCCGACGGCCGAATCTACGATCTTAATGATTTCATTGCACCCGGCGATTGCTGGACCCTGCAGGCTGCAACCGACATTAACAACACCGGCATCATCGCCGGCATCGCACTGCTCCCGGACGAACAGACCCATGCCGTCATGCTTACCCCGGTCAGTCTCATGCTTGATGCACTGAGGCCGAGCCTTGCTGATGACAACAACGTCCTGTCATTCACCGGGGCTGCTGCAAATTCGATTGTGTACGTCATTCAGGGGAAGGACTGCGGCTCTACACCGGTACGAGGCTGTCCCGGCCTGACCGTTGATATGACATCCATCGGCACGCTCGGGGGGGTACTCGCCTCCCCCGATGGGTACGGGTCCTACACCTTTACCGCTGCGAGTTGGTATCGAGGCGCGACCTACCTCTATCAACTCTATGAGCCGGCCACCTGCCGCGTCAGCAATGTCATTCGGACGACCTTCTATTAACATACCCGCAGCGGTGCCCGATCAGGGCTCTACGCCTCGGCCAGCCCTTCGCGGATCGCATAGCGCGCCAACTCAACGCGATCGTGAATGTCGAGTTTCGTCATGATGTTGGCACTGTGGTTCTCGACCGTCTTCGTGCTGATGTGCATCGTGCGGGCAATGTCTTTCTTCGGCAACCCGCGCGCGATATACCGGAGCACCTCGATCTCACGCGGCGTGAGCGTTGAAGCCCGCGTCGGCCCCTTCCCTTCTCGGGCCAGAAAAACGCCGCCATGCCCCATCACGAGCCGCGACCGAATCTCCTCCGAGTAACACGACCCGCCGGCTGCGACCTCACGAATCGCAGACACGACACGCTCCGGCGGCTCACTCTTGGTAATGTACCCGCGTGCCTGGACTGCCAGTGCCTGCTCAATGTAATGATCATGGAAAAACGCGCTGAGAAAAACGATCCGCGTTGACGGGCAGGTCGCCATGATCCGACGGGCTGCGTCGAAGCAGATGATCCCCGGCATGTCAATGTCCATCAGCAGAACATCAGGCCTCAGATCCGTACTCAGTAACGTGGCCTCTTCGGCGTCTTTGGCACACCCCACAACCTCGATATCCTCCACCTTGGACAAGTGCTCGGCCAGCGCATCGCGCACCAGAGCATGATCGTCCACCAGAAGAACTCGGATTGGAGCACTCATGAGTCGTCCCTCATTTCAGAGTCGTTGTTTGGAGGTTGGTCTTGCACCTGTGCCACTGCCCGTGCAGTCGCATCGATCAGGTCTGAAGGTCGGAACGGGCGCGGTATCGTCACCGCCCGCTCCAGTGCCGCTGCCGATTCGGCCGGACTGCCCGACTCATCCTGTCTCCCTCCCCCCGTCCCCGTGCGGTGCTTCCCATCAGCCAACACAAGCGTCGGAATGTACTGCTGCAGGCACGTAATGTGCCGGGTCAGCGTCGGGTTCGCCCAGATCCACGATTCGTCAACCACGACGATCGGCGCGCTCGCCCCGCTATGGGCCAGCAGCGACGCCCCAT
This sequence comes from Planctomycetota bacterium, assembly GCA_013112555.1. GTDB lineage: Bacteria > Planctomycetota > Phycisphaerae > Phycisphaerales > UBA5793 > PNC21. The sequence continues at coordinate 980,007 of JABFGK010000001.1, forward strand.
CAAGCAGATCGCTCGCCTGCGACAGATCGTGAATACAGCGAACAACCAGACCCGCAGCACGCAGCTCACCGGCCACGATCGACGTACTGAGCGTGTCGTCCGCCAGCAGGTGAACCGTCCGGCCCAGGCCGACCAATGCACCGGTTGCTGCTGCCCCATCCTGCTCGACCGCCTCCGGGCTTCCTGGGCCCTGCTTGCTGCCGCGATAGCACGGAAACGCCAGGAAAAACTCAGTCCCCACATCGGGCGTGGAGGCGACGCGGATCGTCCCCCCATGGTCTTGCACAATCCCGTGCACTACTGCCAGCCCCAACCCAGTACCCATGTCCGGCGACTTCGTCGTAAAGAACGGGTCGAAAATCCGCTTGCTGACGTCCTCTTCCATCCCCGACCCGGTATCTCGAACCACCAGACGGATCAGACCGTTCTCCGTACTCTTCGACGCTACTTCCTCAGCCGAAAGCGTGACCGTCCCCTGCCGGCTGATCGCATCACGCGCGTTGATCGCCAGATTCAGAATCACCTGCTTGATCTGGTTCTGATCGCCCAGGATCCACAGCCCGTGCCCGTCTGCGCAGGACACTTCCTCTCGAACCTCAATGCGGCTCGGTAGCACATGCCGGAGAAACCGAACCGACTCGGCGATCAACACTGCCAGATCAAACGGCCTTTTACTGGCCGGTGCCTTCTGACAGAACGTCAGCAGCGACTTGATAATCCCGTCGGCTTGCGCGGCTGCCTGCTCCACCAACTCAAGGGAACGTACTGCTGGATGATCCGGTGCCATCGTCCGCTTTGCCAGGCTCGTATACCCCGAAATCGCCGTCAGCAGATTCTTGAAATCGTGTGCCATCCCGCCGGCCAACGTACCCACGGCCTCCAACTTCTGAGCCTGACGCAACTGCTCATCACGCTGCGACAACTCGCTCTCTGCCCGCTCCCGATCTGTCCGAATCCGCAATGCCGACAAGGCATACGCCAACTCGTCGGCCAGCCGAGTCAACACCTCCGCTTCGCGCGGCCCGAACGCATGAGGCTCAAAGGCACACACGCACAGCACCCCAGCCTTCTCGCTGCCGTGCTGCAACGGCAGCGCAATCATCGCCCGATACCGAAGATTGTTCCCGTGCTCTTGCAAATACTCACAGTCGGATTCAACCGTCACATCCTGTACTATCTGTTCGGCGCCTGTGGCGTAACTTCGCAACGCATGACGTGAAGTCGCCAGACACGAGCCGCTGATCACATCCACATCATGACACAGGCCGCCTGTCGGGCAGGGAATCTCCTGCTGCGGGCCGAGCATCGCCATCGACGATATGTAACAGGCGCGGGTCTGCAGAGAGTCCGCCCCACGCTGCAGCACCGGGAGATGCTCCGGTGATGAGGGGACCGGTGCCGCAACCGACGGCTGGCCCAGCCCGATCCACGCACTGTGATAGTTTCCTTCAGTGACAATTGAACGGCACACCGTCTCGACCAGTTCATCCTCCTGCTCGGCGTGAACAATCGTCCGGTTGACCTCGCTCAGGGTCCGCAGTGCCCGATTCGTTCGCATCTGCACATCTTCAGCACAGCGGCGCTCCAACTCAGCCGAGGCACGGGCAGCCGTGATGCTCAGCATTGCCTCAACCATCATCCTGGACCGCAGCGGATTGCGACCCACCACGGCAATGATGCCCGTCGTCCTTCCCCCTGAGTCCTGCAACGGGATACCCACGTAACTTTCTGCACCGAGCTCATCCAGCAATGCATCACCGGGAAACAGAGATCGAATCCCGCTCTCATGAATGCAGAACGCCCGTGCCACCACGTCCGAGCACGGCTTGCCGTCCAGATCAAACTCAAAGTTGTCAACAAACTGCCCGTCCCGATACACTGCAATCGTGCGTACCCGCCGCAGGTCAGGCCGAATCAACTCCCCGATGAACGCGTACTCCATCTCGAGCGCCTCGGCCAGCGCCGTCACGAGCGTGCGGAAGAACGTGTCCCCGATACTGGCCGACACCGTCATCGTCAGGCGACGCAGCGTCTGCTCCACACGACGCTCTTCATTGATGTCGATCCCGGTGCTGATCACCCATTGCACGTCGCCCTGCTCATTACTGACAGCCCGGCTGTGCCAACTGTACAGGTGATCCTCACCCAGATTGTCACGCAGAAAGGCCGGCCGACGATCGCTCTGCCGACCGGCAAGGATCGACTCGAAACCCATGCGGGCGGCCTCAATGTCCTCGGGCCTGGCCAAGACCTCCCAGAATAGCCGATTGACCATCTCGGCTTGTGTGTACCCGCCGGCCTGCAGTGCAGCCTGATTCACGCGCACAATCCGCCCCTGTGCATCCAAGACGAGCACAATCGACGGAATCATGTCAAAAAACTGGGACAGGGAATCGCTCGGCGAAGCATCGGAATTGACAGATTCGGACGGAATCAGACTCTCGGACTCCGTTCGGACGCCCTCGTCAGAGGATGGTCGCTGCTCGCCCACGCGGTCCCTTCACCGGCACTGCTCGGCCCACTACCCCGACTTACCGCTGCTCACAACTCTCGATCCTGATCGGGCACAACTGTCGTGCCGGTCATTTCATCTACAGGATGAACAAGACTCACTCCATTGAATGCACCAGACACGCTAAGGATACTCGGGTCTGTTCCTGAACTCGACTTGATAGTCGCATATTCCTGCAAGCCGATCAGCGTCTCCTCCTCCCCTCCGAGGGTGGCACGGCTCCGATGAGTCGCGACAGCGGCGAAGCCGACCCGTGTGTGGCCCATATTCCTCCCCCTCCCACACGGACGAGGGGCCTTCAAGGGCCGGTTCTCAGTACCGCAGTGCCGCCTTCATCACACACCGCACAACCCCACCTCACCGGGAGACTTCTCGCCACCTGCCGCTTGACAGACCCATCAGCGCGGGTATATTGACCGCGATCGCCGGCGGCGTATCCTTCCCGCCGGCAAATGGATCCGCCGACCACGACAGGCGATCCTGACAACGAGATTGCCCTATTGGGGCGGTAGCTCAATTGGTTAGAGTACCGGACTGTCGATCCGGTGGTTGCGGGTTCGAGTCCCGTCCGCCTCGTTCACACACAAGCCCTTGCGAAAGCAGGGCTTGTTTGCTTTTTCGGTCCTGCTGCGAGTCAAAAAGAGACATCCTGCATTCACTCGCACACTCACACGGAGGCTGCAGACCGCATCAAACAGCCGTCACACGTGATGGCGCTGGGCTGGCACCTGACTCAGCGACAGATGCGATGAGATACAATGCGATCATGCAGGAGCGTTCCGCCAACACCAGACGTCACCCTCAACAGATGAGTCCACTCCAGATGGCCATCTTCGTCACCGTGTGTGTCGTCGGGCTGTTCGCGGTAGCCATCCTCCTGACGGCAGGGGGGTTGTACTTCGTGACGGGAGTCCTGCTTCGGCCGAATGTGCGTTGCATGTACTATGCCGACATGATGCTGAGCGGCTCGATCAAGGACTCGCAGGCATCCTTTTCCCACCTGGGAGCAGGTTCGGCCGCTCAACCATTGCAGCAGCAGCCTCTCGACCTCGAGGTCAGATTGGCCGATGGTTCTGTGCTGAGCACCGATCAGGTTACATTGGCGATGCTGACCGCGCACCCAGAAGCGGTCGTGGAATCGAATGTAAAATACGGATTGAAAGCGATCACTCGGGTCACACTTCCAGGAGCAGCATTCAGCTTCGAAAGCGAGTCTCTGCTGCGCTTATCCTTGAGTGACAGATCGACCGGACCGGACCCCGGAATCGCAATCCGCTCTGCCGGCTCTTCACAGTGGATCGAACTCCCGATGTCACAGCAGCAGGTGATCTCAATGTTCGGCCCGCCACTTCGAATCAAAGATAGCTTCGTCGAGTAGCCGCTCCGATCACACACACACTGGTCGCTCCGTACACACATCCCAAACGATACTCCAACCGAATCGTGCCAACGTCGCATCTGCGTCGAGACAGCAGGTGCGCAAATGCCTTGCCCTCTCATATCCATGGGCGACCCTATAATCGGGACACCGTTGTCACTGGAGCACCCTGATGCCCGAGCGTCCCCAGGACGACTTCTTTGACCGTTATGAGCGACTCATCGTACGAGCCGCTGAAGTCGGCGTGGTTCCGCCCGGCGGCCTGACGCCCGGTGAACTGCGCGAGTTGCTCAAGCAGCATGGATTTGCAGCGCCGGACGATCTCGAACGTGTGACCGCGCTGCTCGAACGATGTATCTACGGGGAACGCGGCGACGAAACAGAATGTCGCGATGGGGCATATCTCTGCGGGCAACTTGAAGACGCGCTGCCGCTACCAGAATCACCCCCGGCGCCCAGCCGGCTCCAACGGTTCAGAGACTGGCTGTCGACGCACTCGCAGTATTGCATGATTCCGCTCATCGCGATGCTGCTATTCGCCGTGGTGTACGGTGTTTGGCATTCCAGCCTGTCGTTTTTCAATTTCACTGCCACAACATCGTCCGCTATCGGCTGGAGCCAGGACTACTTGGGCGAGATCAACCTCGTGCAGTCGGTTCAAAGCCCCTCGTGGAGCAGCATGCCAAGCAGCCCATCGTGGGTTGTGTGCAACTCCGATCCGGTGATCGATTGGCAAACCGTGAGACATGCCGAATCGGTTGGGATGGACCTTGACACGCGGCATGATGGGATCTTCAAGTCCCGCAATGAAGTGTTTGACCCGCCGCTCGGCTGGACGCATCGCCTCATCGTGTATAACCGTGTGAACTCGGGCTACCACTTCCTCACCGATGGTTCGAACATGCACAGCGCGCAGGGAACGGGCGATGCCGACGCCAGGATCTATCGAGCCGATGTCGAGGTGATGTTGCGACCGGGCGAGACGGTGGCCGTTCCTTCGCCGACACCGGATGCAGTCGTGACCTCCGCCACGACATCGCCACGTGTCACGGGACAGTTCACGAAGGATGCATCCGATGCGCTGTATTTCACCAGTTCGCATGACGGCATCGTTCGCCTGCGCTACACCCTTTCGACATGGCAGAACTACTCGTTTGCAGCACTCCCCGATGTACCGTTTCAACCGGTCCCGACCACTCTGCCGGACAATGTTCGAGCGGATGCACAGGTTGTGATCAATGCAATCGGCGGTCTGCCTGCACCGACGTATGCCGAGACGGTTCGGCGGCTCCATGCCTACTGCGCCGGGTTTACCGTCGGCCCGATCGATCAATCCAAACGAGAGCGGAGCATGTTTCTCACGATGGCACTCCAACGGCGCGGCGTGTGTCGGCATCGGGCGCGATCGTTTTTCATCATTGCGTCAGGACTGGGGATTCAGACGCGGCTGGTAGAGAATCGGCGCCATTCGTTTTGCGAAGTTCGCCTGCCGGATGGGAGTTGGCGTCGGCTTGAGTTTCGATTGGATGCGTCGGAAGGGCCGCCGTCGGGTGACTCCACGCCTGCATACCGTGCGGAAGTGTCCGACTCGTCATTCGCTCTGCCTTACATTGTCATTGGTCTGGTGGGACTGCTCATGCTGGTACTCCTGGGCAGTCGCAGACACAATGACATTGCCGGCCATATTGTCACTGCATCCAGGCCGAGTGATCTGTCCAATCAGCGTGCCAGGCGGGATATGCGAAGCCATGCTCCCGGGGCCGCGACCGCGAGTCTCATCGAACTCGTCCGCACGCGACTGATCGAGGAACTCGAACTCAATCCCGTGCCGCCCTATGGACTGCCGGCTGCGTGCCGGCGCCGGCACATACCGGACCAAATGATACAGCGAGCGAGACATATCATGGAGGCGGATCTGAACGCACTCGAGCAGGGAGCGGAACTGTCCATCATCGATGAGTACTTCTGGGATTGTCTCCGCATCATGTACTACCTCCAGAGGATGGTGAAGACCAATGAATCAACCGACCGCCACTGACGACCTTGCTGCCGCCGGTGAAATCGCGGAGCGCATTGCAGGCCGGGTATCGCAACGCGTCGTCGGCATGCGTACCGAGATTGAACTGCTGATCTGTGCGATTCTGGCCGACCGGCATGTCCTCGTGGAGGGCGTGCCCGGGGTTGGAAAAACGCTGCTGGTGACGTCACTGGCCGCTGCGATGGGCTGCACCTTTCGGCGGATCCAGTTCACGCCCGACCTGCTGCCAAGCGACATTCTCGGCGGTAACATCTTCGATCAACGCGATGCATCCTTTCACCTTCGCCGAGGACCTGTCTTTGCCAATGTGATTCTTGCCGACGAGATCAATCGAGCGCCGGCCAAGTCCCAATCGGCACTCCTTGAAGTCATGCAGGAGAGGCAGGTCACCATCGAAGGCGAGACCATCGTGCTCGACGCACCGTTCTTTGTCTTTGCGACACAGAATCCGATCGAACACGAAGGCGTCTACCCGCTCCCGCAGGCGCAACTCGATCGGTTCGCGATGCGACTGACACCGGGCTATCAGAGCGAGCCCGATGAGCAGATGCTGCTGGCTGCACATCGACAACCGCTCCCGCAGATCAGCGCAGCCACGAATCCGCAGGAGATTCGCCTCGCACAGCGCGCGGTGGAGGGCATTGTCATCTCAGATGAGATTCTCGCATTGATCGTGCGCTTGTGTGCCAAGACCAGAACATACCCCGAGGTGGTACTCGGGGGCAGCCCGCGACTCGGGCTCGACCTGCTGCACTTGAGTCGGGCCCGCGCCCTGCAGCACGGGCGGACTCACGTGCTCCCTGACGATATCAAGGCACTCGCGCAGCATGTGGCAAACCATCGCATCATGCTGACGCCGCAAGCGGAAGTGGCCGGCATGACCGCAGAGCAGATTATCAATGACGCCATCACATCCACAATCCTGGTCTGATCGCCGGCTCCTGCTGGCGCTGGCCCCGCTCATCGCCTGCTCAGTGATCACTGCCCTCGTGCTCGGTCAGGCTCTGGCCGGCGGGCTGTTTGCCCTGCTGTACATCCTTGCCGATCTCGGAATCGAAGCACTGTGGCGCGCACGCCGTGGCTCAATCGGATCAGTGTCAATAACGATGGTCCCTCTAGCGCCGCACGAAGCAGCCGTTGCCGGAATGCGGTTTCGCATGATAGCACGCGTTCGGCCCACCCAAACGTTACATCGCTGTCTCGTCGTGCCAGTGCTTCCGGGCGGTGTGAGTTCACTCACCCCCCAGGCGTACCAGGGTAACTTGGAGCAGGGGACCGAACAGACGCTTGTTTTCGAGATCGCCATGGATCGGGCCGGGTCGTTTGTCGTGCCGGGCGTGATGGTGCGAACGAGCAGTCTGCTGCATCTCTCATCACGTTCGATCATGCTGTGCGATCGCCATGTCGTGTCGGTGATGCCCGATTGTCTAACGAGCACGGCACTGTCCACTATCTTTACCACGCACTCGATCAGGAGTAGCGCAAGTCGACGCAACGTGAAGCGCGGATCGGGCACGGAATTCAGAGAGCTGCGCGACCATCAGGCCGATGACACCTTACGGCGCGTGGACTGGAAGGCAACGGCACGGCGCGGCACGCTGATGGTGCGCGAATACGAACAGCCGCGCGAGTTCACCATACAAGTCGTACTCGATGCGTCGATCGACTTGGCCTATGGCGATCAAGTACCAAACGGGTTCGCCAACGCGGCTGATCTCATCGCCAGCCTGGCATTCCTGGCACGCGCCGAGGATATCCGATTGCGACTGACAATGTACGATGATCAAAGGCTCTGGCAGTCGCGCATGGGCAATGGCACTGCCGGCTTTCATCGCCTGATGTCCCAGGTAGTCGACATGCCCCGGCAAGCGCTGCGCCTGTCGCTGGAACGACGATCGCCAATCGAACTTGAGACGATCGCGCGCAAGGCATGGCGACGTCAGCGTCGTCACTGGGCCGAGCCATCGCTTGATGACGCAGCCCGAGCGTGCCATGCAGAGGGAGCGTCGCCGCGCGATCGCATGATTCACTTCCTCTCGGAGTTCGAGCCCGACCTGGCAATCAATGCACCGCATCGGTGTCCGGAGTGCCGCCTCAGGGTGTACCCCGATGAGGCAGCCTGCGCGCGGTGTGGTCAGACACTGTCAACAGGCACGCTGCCGGCCCGAGCCGAGCGAGCAATCGAAGCGCTGGCCGTGGCATTGCGACAATCGCGCGGCCGTGAGATGCTCGTCTTCATCTCCGCGCTGGCAGGAGGCGAGGCGTGCAATGAGGTCGCCTCATATCTCTCGCATGCCGCAGCCGGGCATCGCACCGTGCATGTGGCAAGCCCGGGGTTCGCACCCTTGCGGCTGGCCCGCTATCGCCCCCCCGGGACGCTCGGGAACTTTCCAACTCGGTTCCTGTCCGTGACCAACATCTACCGCCTACGACGCACGGCCGAGCACACAGCCTTTCGCGACCGACTCCTGACCGCAGGCGTGCAACTGCACGAACTTGACAACCGAGAGACGCTGGACCGAATCGTCTCAGCACTGCTCTACTCTGAAATCCTTGCTGCATCGGCGTGACGAGCATCTGCTCCGACATCCACAATCGAGAGCACCCCACAATTCGACCACAGGCACAGACAGGCAACCGCGCATCAAAACTGATATAAGAATCCACTTGTGCGGTCTGCTGTATTCGAATCATGACACGCTGTTGCCGTTCCGAGAGCCGATCGATACTGTATCATGTCCGTACTCACGAATGAGACAGGTCTCTGCATATCCCAAACTCCGTGTCAGGAGTTTCGTGTGACGGGCAGTATGGCCTGCTGGAGCCTCTCATGGCCCCGAATGAACCCGAGCGAGCGCCGGATGCTGATACCGGGACGTCGATGTCGGACGAGGTCATCTCTGCCGTCTACGACGAACTGCGCCGTATCGCCCAGCACATGCTGCAGCATGAACGCCCGGGTCATACATTACAAGCGACTGCGCTCGTCAATGAGGCCTATCTGCGACTGGCCGCAAACTCAAACCTGCACTGGGAGAAGAAGGAGCACTTCCTGGCCACCGCTGCCATGGCGATCAGACGAATCCTCATTGATCATGCACGCGCCCGGAATCGACTGAAGCGGGGGGGCGGCGCATTGCGCGTCACGCTGAACGAAGCGATTGCAGCGCAGGAGCAGGATGGGATTGATGTGCTCGAACTGGACGAGGCGCTGGTCCGACTGGCCGAGTTTGATGAGCGAAAAGCACGTATTGTCGAGTTGAAATTCTTCGGGGGATTGACCACCGACGAGGTCGCTGCCGTCCTCGGCCTGTCTGATCGAATGATCCGCAAGGACTGGGCGCTGGCACGAGCCTGGCTGTCTCGGGAACTCGGGGGGGAGCGCGAAACGCTGTAATGGAACCTGCACACTGGAACGAAGTCGACCGACTCTTCAAGGCGGCACTCGATATCGAGGACCCGGCCGAACTTAAGGCCTACCTGATTCACGAGTGTGCCGGCAACGAGCCGCTCCGCGCTGAAGTCCAGGCACTGCTGGACCATCATAATGAGTCAGCGTCCTTCCTGTCCACGCCGGCCCTCGGTGACGACGCCGTTACGCCCGCCTGGTTCGCGCCCACTCAAGGGGCATCGCAGCAATATAACCCCACTCTCCCAGAAGATTGTAACTTTCGAATCCTTGAGACGCTCGGAGAGGGTGGGATGGGAATCGTATTTCGTGCCCAACAGCGGCAGCCCAGCCGAACCGTGGCCTTAAAAATCATCCGGCCGGGCCTCGTGGGCATGAGTACGCTCAGACGATTCGGCCTGGAAAGCGATATGCTCGCACGATTGGAGCATCCCGGTATCGCACGCATGTACGAATCCGGGACGTTGCAGGTAAACGGGGGTGCCCCAACCGTTCTTTGCCATGGAACTGGTCGAAGGCATCCCAATCACTGAGTATGTCAGGAATCACATGCTCGGTGCCGAGGCGCGCGTCGAACTGATTATCAAGGTGGCCGAAGCAGTCAATCATGCACACGCCCGCGGGATTATCCACCGCGATATCAAGCCGGCCAACATCCTCGTTGACGACTCCGGGCACCCGCGCGTCCTCGACTTCGGCGTCGCGCGAAACGTCGATGCCTCAAAGCAACTCCAGACCATCGAAGGCGATGTCGGGCAGATTGTCGGCACGTTGCCCTATATGAGTCCGGAGCAGGCAAGCGGTGACCATGAGTTGGTCGATGTCCGTGCCGATGTCTACTCGCTGGGGGTCGTGGCATATGAGGTCCTCACCGGCAGGCTCCCCCTTGATTTACCGCCCGACAACCTGCTCGAATCCATCCGCACGATCGTCGATACCCCACCCGGGTTGCCGAGCCGATACGCGCCCTCCTGTCGTGGCGATCTCGAAACAATCATCCTCAAAGCACTGGAAAAAGAACCGGAGCAGCGATACCCGGGTGCATTGCACTTTGCCAATGATCTCTCGCGGTTCCTCGCAGACCAACCGATCGAAGCCCGTCCTCAAACCACGCTCTACCACCTGCGCAAATTCGCCCGTCGGAATCGAACGCTCGTCGCAGGATCGGCAGCCATCCTCATGCTGCTCGTGGCCGGCGTGATCACGATCTCCATCCTGCTCAATCGAGCCATTGACGCGGAGGAACTGGCAGTACAGCGCTCTGACTTCATGGCCGAGGCCCGGGACAATGCCCAGCGCGAAGCCCGTAATGCACAAGAGATCACCGACTTCATTACGGAAATGCTGGCAGCGATCGACCCGGCAGCAGATGGCCGAGAGTGGCGCGTACGCGACATGCTGGAGATCGCCGAGCACGAACTCGACTCGCGCTTTCGCCAGCAGCCGCTGCGTGAGGCATCAATCCGAAATGAAATGGGAACGATCTACTTTGCACTCGGCATGATCTCGGAAGCCCGCACACACTTCGGCCGCGCGCTCGATCTCCGGCGTGAACACCTCGGCGAATCCGACGAGGACACACTCAAGTGTCTTAATAACCTGGGGATGACCTTCATGAACCGAGATGAAGCGCCACAGGCTCGCACCTACCTCCAACAGGCGCTGGATGGGCGGCAAGCGGTGCTGGGGCCGGATGCCGTCGAGACAACTCGCACGAGAAACAACCTGGCCTCAACACTCATCATGCTCGGTGAGATCGACGAAGCCGAACGCATGCACCGGGAAAACCTGGCCACGCTCACTCAGGCAGTCGGCTATGACAGCGACGATACACTTACAGCACTCCACAACCTGATCGGGATTCTCCGACGAACCGGGCGGACACCGGAGGCCATTAGCCTGTACGACACACTCCTGTCACATGCCGATACCGTCTGGGGCCCATCGCATCGGCGAACGCTGATTGCGAAAAGTTCCTATGCCAGTGCCCTCAAGGATCTCGACCGATTCGACGAGGCCGAGCAGGCGTTTCTCGAGTCAGCAACACTGCTGCGCGAGCACTTCGGCCCCGACTACCGCGATACGCTGATCGTCGAGTACAACCTCGCACTCATGTATTTGAATCAGCAGCGACTTGATGAAGCCGAAATCCTGTTTGCCTCGCTCATTGAGCGCGCCCGCCATGCGGAGAATCCGGATGACCGGTTCCTTGATCGCTTCCTCGATCGGCACAGCACGTGCCTGGAAAGTCTGCAGCGATACCGGGAAGCGGCAACCGCCTTGTCAGACCGCTACCGTACTGCCATTGCCTTCCGAGGTCGAGACAGCACCCGCGCCCGTCGCGCAGCCGAGCGGTTGTCAGACTTCTATCGCCAGCATGGCCAGACGGAGCAGGCCGATGTATCGAACGTTCTCGCAGCGATGCAGTAGTCGATCGCGTGCAGCCTGCTCGGGATACGCCCACCGATGCACGAAGCAGAGCAGCCCGTCGTCAGACCATACCTGCTCACGGATGACATTGCCGCCGGAATCACGCCGACCCGGATTCCTGTGTGAACGCAATCTGCCCGGCCCATTCTGCGCGATGCACCGGGTTGCATTTATTGGATTGCGCTGGCAGCGACGTTGCTGGCGTTCTCAAACTGCACTGCCTGCAGCCACACGGTTCTCCCGCTGGCCGAGCGCGGCACAAAGACGTTCCATTCTGCCCGGCCGTTGGCGTCGGTAACCAGGCGGTCATCGACCTGCTGCGGCTTAAGGATGCCGATGCGAACGCTCAGCTTCGGGACATTCGTAAAGCCCTCGCCGGCCAGGCTCGCTGCGAGCCAGACCGGTTCATTCGGTTTGGCACCCGTTATCTCGATCGTGGCCGGCTGGCCGCCAATCAGGTCACTGGCCCGCAGTTCGATCGGGTGGGTCCGCAGGTAGTACACATCTTGTTCACCGTTGAACGTGGCTGCATACACCACAGCAGCCGAACCGTTCTCCGATTGGCATTGGAAGTAATCACCGATCTTCCGTTGCTGAGGCCAGCCGATCCTCGTATCAAACTGATCCGACAGGGCACGGTTTGGCGCCCAGGTGCGACCATGATCATATGAGTACGAGTAGTACAGGCGCGAGAGCAGATGATTCGGGTCATCACGCGTATCGTACCAGAATGCGTCAAGCCGGCCGCCCGGTGACTGGTCCATCGCAGCCATCCAGTTGTAATCCAACCCCGGAGGATCGTCATTGACACGAATCGGTGTCGAAAAACTCTCGCCCTGGTCGGTGCTGGTCGAGAACATGACGTCACATACATCATCGGGTCGCTGGGCACTCGACAAAACGTAGACGTCTCCATATTCCGGCCCGGGCATGTGGTTCGTCTCAATCCACAACTGACTACACCCGCCTGCCGGATTCACCGGAGGCTGCCACGGCATCCAGCCGAATTCGACGGACCGGCCCGATTCGAACACAGGCTGAACACTCGGATCCCATGCATTGTCAGACCTCCGAACCGTAACATGATCACCCCTCCACCAGCCGGCATACAACTCACCGCCCGGACCGACATTCATGTGGGCAAAGATGCTGGCCCCGATGTCCATCGTCGGCATGTACGACTGCCCTTCATCGGTGGAACGAGTGAAGTGCCCGGGAAACTGCCAGATGCCGTAGTGGTGAGTGCTGATGCCTGTGTTATCAACAATGTACCAGTTCTTGTCAACCCCGGATTCGGTGAGGTAGACGGGGGGCTCCCAGTCGACCCCTGCCGTCGTGCTGCGATAGGTACAGACGCCGTCACGGAGCGAGCGAAAGATGAGGCTGTTGTAATAGAAGTACCCATTCCCATCGGCCGCGATCACCGGATCGGACTGGTTGGCACCGCTGCCGGACCCCGGGGGGAGCTCAAGCGGCGGGCGGTTCGTCCAGGTACGCCCGCCGTCATTGGAATAGCGCACCCGGCATATCGCACATCGGACGAGATCGTGTTGAACTGCCGCCAGCCGACGACGATCACGTCAGGATCGATCGGGCTGATCGCAAACGATGGCTCGTTGGCAGCGTCATTGAGAATGTTGTACCCATCCGCGTCAGTGTTGATCTGGATACCATTCGATTGCGCAAGCAATGTGGGAACCAGCCAGACGGAGACGAGACAGCCGAACCAGTGCGTCTTGGACATTGTCGAATGATCCCTTGCTTCTTGCGGTGTGCAGTGCTGATCGCATATGCCGGTACAAGACCTTGCTCCGATATCGGCGCGCAACGTCTTTGCTGCCGGCAACTGACTGAGTGCAGTATACCAAGCCGCCTGATTGTGCCTAGACCGAAATCACGCGATGCCTGAGAGATTTCAAGAATGCTTCCCGGCATGCGCACAGGAGAAATCCGGGTTCGACGGCGCTGAAAGCATCAAGATGATGATCACGCCCTGCTCAGAACTTCGTCTCAAGCCCGATATACATCAGCGCCGGGTTCGGCAGGTAATACTCGATACAACGGCCGGCCAGAAAGTCATTGTGCGATATCGACACCACGCCGGTCACACCGTTCAACTCGTACACATCGAGCCCCGTGTACCGATTGCTTGCCACCCAGGCAACCTTACGGCGATCACGCGGGTGAGCCGTCAACTCCGGGCCGTTCGTAATCACAATCCCGTTGCCGTTATCCACACGCGGCTCAAAACTCAAGCCACCGTCGCGCGATGCATACAGATGCTTGCCGCCCGACGGGTGGCCGCCGTCCGCTTCATCAAGATCAATCGACATGCACCACACCAGATCAGAATCAACCGGTGAGAACACGGCGTTAAACGCGTTCCGAGGCCCATCCGTCGATGTCAATCCTTCGGATGGCGCCCACGTTGCCCCGCCGTCAAACGTCACAAAAGCACCGTCGCGATTGGCCATGTACATCACGTGATCAAAATCAGCCTCATTAAACGTCATGCGATTCGCATACCCGTTGACCTGGGCCGGCACCCCGACCTTGTTCCACACGACCCCGCCGTCGAATGACTCATGCATCTGGCCGCCCTTGTCACCGATACGAACGTGCAGCGGGTCGGTCGGATCAACGCCGAGCCCCATGATTTCCATGACCGGTGATTTCAGTGATGTTGCCTCCATGCCACCCCCGATGTTGCGCAATGCCAACAGCGTACTGTTGTTCAACGAGAATGCATAGGCATGGCCGCCCGGGGCCACCGTGATCCACAACGGCCACGGCTCCGAGCCGTCAAGCGTGTAAAACAGATCCCATGTACACCCCTCATCCGGGGAGTAGTACAGCGAGCCGGCACTCTCCATCACCATTTCGCCCTGTCTGGACAGATTCTTCAGGCCGAACGTCGCGAAGTAATCCCCATACGGGGCCCCGTTGTACGGCGCGAAAAAGTCCTTCCCTGCCACCCCCATCGTCATAAACGGCGTCGAGGCCTCACGACAGCCCGGCAGGCCGTCCGTCTGAGCCGTCGCGCTGCCGGCAAAAAGAATTGCCGACGCCAGCAGGCCGAGTGCAGAAACCGATCGTCGGTGTACCTTCATCATCGAAAACATCGCTCTTCCCTTGCAAAATAGAAGTTGGACTCTGATATCGGCCATCAGAAACCATGTCGCTCTCATCTGTTGGTGAACCGCACTGCCCGACCACTATGCCCCCACGGAAGCGGCCGGAAACAGTGTTTCTGTCTCTCCCTCGCTCGCGCGCCCCTTCAACCTTCGACGACTTCGGAGTGTGCACGTCCGAGATCGAGCCGATGAGAGGACTTCGAGTCGCCACCCGTATGGAAACTATACCGAAGATGCCTGCCATCGGTTCCGGGAATCTGTGATGACGAGATCGCCACAGGACAGCGGGCTCACCGGCCGGTGCTGCCTCTGTTCCCGCTCACGGATCCTACAATCCACCATGACCCCGACTGACGACAGCAACACATTCGACACCGTCACCTGCTCCGGCCTGGCCGTCTCCCATTCCCCCGATCTCGATGGCGGCGGGCCGCGAACCTGGCCCCACTTCATCCAGACCGTCCGCCGGCACGTCGGCGAGCAAGTCAATCATGCCTTCGAATGGTGTGCCGGCCCGGGATACATCGGCTTTGCACTCCTCGGGGCAGGCCTGTGCAACAAACTCACGCTGGCCGACATCAATCCTGTGGCCGTTGCTGCCTGCCGACGCACGATTGAGCAGAACGGGCTGGCCGACCGCGTCACCGTCTATCTGTCCAACAACCTCGCCGACATCCCGGACTCCGAGCGCTGGGACCTTGTCATCGGCGACCCGCCGCACTTCCGGGAAGCCCTGCCTCGTCACATTGAAAGAGGATTCGAACTCCGCTCGGTCGACCCAGACTGGTCGATCCATCGAGAGTTCTTCCGCACCCTCACCCCACACCTCAACCCGGGCGCCCGCGTCCTCATCAGCGAAAGCCGTGTCGCCGGCAACTATGACGATCTGTTTACGCACATGATGACCGAAGCCGGCCTCGAACTCGTCGAGCCGATCTGGGAACTCCCCGAGATGCGTCGATATTGCCTCCTCGGAAAGTGGGGGGGCTGAGCCAAGCCCACGGATTCCTATCCGGGGGGTCTTCTATATCTTCTTCCCCCGCTTTCGTCATTCCCGCGCACGCGGGAATCCAGTACCGAGTAGCCGCGACCCGAAGGGGAGCGCTCCCCCCCCTCACCCCATCACCCCCTCTTAACAAACACGGCATTCCCGGCACTCAACGGCGCAAACGGCACGCCCACCCGCGCACTGAACTCCTGACACGCAATCGCACACCCCGGGTACGATCCGTTCGGCACCGGACCGTGATCATCTACCACAATCACACCCCCAGCCACCAGCCGCGCGTAAAAGTACTCCAGACAATCCTTCACCGGCTCATACAAGTCAACATCCACATGGACAAACCGATACGGCACGTCCTCCAACTCACCTAACACCGCCGGGATCCACCCCTTGTGAATCCGAACACCCGGAAACGCCCGCAGCGCACCCCGCACATGCTCCACCGAGGTATTCGCAAACGCCCCGGCCTCATACAGCTTCGCCGAAAATGAACCATCAGGCTGTGTCGGTTCACTCAATCCCTCAAACGAATCCACGATCACA
Source organism: Planctomycetota bacterium (assembly GCA_013112555.1). Classification (GTDB taxonomy): domain Bacteria; phylum Planctomycetota; class Phycisphaerae; order Phycisphaerales; family UBA5793; genus PNC21. The sequence goes on from JABFGK010000001.1 coordinate 996,457, forward strand.
TGCGTCGACCCATCGAACGGATCCCCTGCCTCCTGTTCTGCCCGTGTCCGACAAATCAAGTACGACGACTGGCCGCGGAAACAGCCCGCCTCAGCGGTAAAGCCGTCAAGCCCGGCCGTCAACTTCAGTAAGTTAATAAGATTGTAAAACCTCGCTCGCCGCCATTCATTGTCACCAACGTCTGCCGACTCCAGCCCTTCGTCATACAGCGCATTAAAAGTCGGTTCCAGCCGATGCGCCCCGTAGAACGGCCCGAGTTTGTGATGCCGACGCTTCCGCTGCCCCTTCCGCACCCGCTTTTCATACGCAAACTCACACCCGTCATACAGCCGGCACACACTCGGCCGCCGGGCCGGCTCTTCGATCTGCCCGACCCATTCCTGCGCGCGTGCAGCCAGCACAGCCTCTGCAGCATCACTCGAGACGACGACGGCTGTCACTTCCTCCGGCCTGGCTGTCCCCGGATCACAGATACGCACGCCCTCGATCAGCTGACCCCACGCCTCAGGGTTGTCATCCAGCACAAACGCCACCGCCGGCAGCAACGCGCCGAAGTGCTCGAAGAGATGCGCGGTGTGTTTCCCTGCACCGTACACTGCGATCGGCCCGGATTCGGTCGCCTGATGCAGTGCCGGCAACCGATCCTCCAGGTATCGATCCCGCTCCTGAATCGAACGGATCACCTTGTTGTCACGTCGCGCTGTGATGTTCATGTCGTGTGCTCGCTCAAGCCCACAGAACTGACGAGGCAGGCCCGTGGGATTTCCGTTGTATCTCCTGCCATCTTCATCGGCCCATCACACCGCTCACGCCCAAAAAGATACAAGCCGGTTGAGGCGATCAAGCGAAGCGCGATCGGCTCGGCCGGATACGCAAAACAGAAAAGCCCCGCGACAAGTGCCGAAGCACGCATCACGGGGCTTTGGAGTCAGAGACCTGATACCAGGGTCATCTCATCGATGAACCCACGTATTACATCAGGTCAAATCATTAGCACGGCAGGAACGTAACCTTGATAACGTTCGACATGCAGTTGTCGGGGCAGGTACCCTTCTCGGCACCCTGGAAGTACACAGTCTTGCCGCCGGCAGCGCACGGAATCTTGATCGTGATCGCAACGACGCCGTCGCCATCCGTGTCACGTGCCTGACCGATCAGCTGAGCCTGTGCTTCGCGGGCATTCCTGAAGCCCAGCCCGAAGTCAACGCAGTAGCCGCTGCCCTCATACACGAACGATCCGGTCCTCAGGCTGTACAGGACGGCCCCGGTCGAGCCGGGAGTCAGCCCACTGAGCGTGAAGGTCGAGTCGGTGCCGGCATTGTTGTTGTCAATACTGAGGTTGAGGCAATCAAGCGATGCATAGCCTTCGAAGCCGGCAATGCTGTCAGACAGTGCCTGCAGCAGTGCACAGAGGTCCCAGGAGTTGCCGCTGCCCGGGTTGCCACCCGGAACGCCGCACAGACCGCCCTGGATCGGGTACGGGGTGGTGCCGCCAACGAGGCCGGCATCAGAGTCATAGGCAACGCCCGTCCAGGTACCCGTGGTCGTGTCAATCTCCCAGATCTGCGGCGGAATCGCGCCGCCACCGGACGAGTGGTGAGCCCACAGGTTGCCGGTGTTGGGATCCAATGCCAGGCCGTAAATCGACCAGCCGTCAGCGTTGGCGAACTGACGAATCAGATTGCCGGCCATGTCGACCTCAATGATCGGGTCGCCAAAATCACAGGCATAGATGCTGCCATTGCCGCCGTCACCATTCGGGTCATACGCCAGAGCACGCCAGGTGCCGATCACAGGTGCTGCACCCGTGATAAACATGGCGCCGCCGGTGCCGTCCGGATTGTGGCTGGCAATGCCGCCGCCCCAGCCGAAGTACACCTTGCTGCCGTCTGTGAAGCCGTCCCGATACCCCCACGCGTCCGTATACGCGGTGCCGACCTGGTCAAACGTACCGACCAGCGTGCCCGTGCTGTCGAACATGTTCACAGCGTTTTCACGCAGAGCGCCGACGATGACGCGCGTCGAGACATAGTACATGCCATCAAGATACTCGACACCCAGGTTGCCTGTCTGCAGCGTCTGAGCTTCGGCATCGATCGGGCCCCAGTTCAGATCGCCAAAGGCCGAGATCGGTCCTCCCTGCGGGTCAACAATGGCACCCTGACCCGAGGGGTCTGCATCAACGCTTTCCTGTGCCATGACCGGCAAAGCGAAAACTGATGCAGCAATTACGGTTCCAACGATTTTCCTTCTCATAGTGGACTCACCTCTCACGGTAATACAACAACCCCTCCTCCTTGCCACATGGCACGAACCAGGATGGGTTATCAATGGTGTTCTCTCCTCTAGACGATGGCCGTACGATGCACGGCCGCCCCGGTTATACAGACAAACAAGCCGCAAGCCTAGAGAATTCTTGCCGGTTGCTAACAAAACTTTCAACTGTATTTGCATCGCCCAACCCGACTTACAGCGACCAACCTGCCCCCTGACACGTGGCTCCTGACCGCATCCCGCTCTCAATCATGACCTCGCCCAGCAGCCTCCGTCAGCCCAAGGCCTCAAATCGAGGCGCCACACAGCATGATAATGGCCGGATGACCATGACGAAATTGCTACAAAAAGGCAAGCAGATCGAGCAGTGGCACTGTTTCTTGCGTACCAGAGTGTCTTGAGGATGCATCCTGCTCCCCTGCCAAGCACGGAGTTCGGACCGCACACACAACCTCATCAAAGCCCTGCACAACACCCCGACTCTCCACACGGACAACTTTCTTCTACACATACAGCCCCAAGATGGGCACCTGAAGCCCATTGCTACATTGCCACGCTATTGCACCCAATACCACACCGGTCCGATATGCTCATCCTGGCGATCGACTGGTGGATCATCGCGGAATCTGACGCTGGAACACCAACAGTGTCACCGAGCATCGACCGGCGCAAAACCACGTCGATACTCGCGGCGAACGATCGTCTCCGTTGCCTCGGCATGATTCGGAAACGTCAGCGTCTGACGATCCCAGTTGAGAACCTGACCTGGGAACTTCGCTGCCTTCACTGCCAGCAACCCCGGCTCGGTGCATCGCAACCCAATCTCAAATGGCATCCAGCGGTGCGGCGTCTCCTTGCCCAGTGCGGTATCCACCCACGCGTGCCAGTGATTGAACTGCTCGTACTCCGGCAAATCCGGCAACGTCAAACCGTCCGTCTTCTCCCCATCACGCCAGATCTCCAACGGCCCTTCCGGGCCCAGCACCAGCGTGGCATCCTCGCCGACAACAATCGTCAGAATCCCGCTGGGCCACTCGCCGTCACCAATCCCAAGTTGGCCCCGATCCGGCTTGAGGTGCGTGTCATAGAAGTAGAAGTTGCACGTACTGTTTGCGAATCGATCGCCGCTCACAGGATACGTCAGCGTTGACAGAACCCGATCGGCATGAAAGTAACTCAAGTCGCGCGACGGCGTGCGCGAACAGACCTGCATCGGACTCTCCAACTCCGGGAACGCATAGAACAGCACATCCGTCAGGTGCACCACCCAGTCAGCAATCTGACCGCCACCATACTTCCACCAACTCCGCCACTGACGTTTCACCATGTTCGGCCGGCACGCCTCGTATTGGGCACCGCATAGCCATAAGTCATAATCAAACCCTGCCGGCGGCTCAATCGGGTCACCGAGAACACCGTCGGCAAAGTAATGACCGCCCGACAGGGCACCACCACCGAACACAATGTGCACTTCAACGACCTTCCCGAGATCCCCACGCTTCAAAACATCGACCGCTGCCCGACGTGCTGCATGCTGAATCCGCTGGGCCCCGGTCTGCGTCACAAGATTCGGCCGAGCCTGAACCGCCTTGCTGAGCGTGTCAAGCTCCTCAAGTTCGTGAACCAGCGGCTTCTGCCCGTACACATGCTTCCCGTCGGCCAGCGCCCGGGTCATGATGCTGCAGTGCGAATGATCCGGCGTTGCCACGATGACCGCATCGAATCGATTGCCATAACGATCAAAAGCCTCGCGATAGTCATTGCAGGTAAACGCATCCGGGTGATCCTTGGCTGCCTGCTCCAGCGCGCTGCCGTCAACATCACACAATCCGACAATCTCAGTCTGAGGGTGCGAGTTGATCTGATTCCGATCCGCGCCGCCAATCGTCCCGATCACGCCGATGGACAACACCCGAAGTTGCTTCCCCGGCCGTACCGAGCCAAACGCAGGCAGCCCCCCCAGCGCCAGCCCGGCCGCAGCAGTCGTCGTCGTTTTGACAAAGTCCCGACGGGATACGATCAATGGTGACGCCACGGCAAACTCCTTCGCTGCTCTCGCACTGCCGGCTCTTCCGATTCATCATATGCCATACCCCCACCTCCCACAAAAAAAGCCCCGTCATCCGCCTCGGCGGATGGCGGGGCAGTACGACAGACCCCCATCAAACCAACCCCTCACCCCTTCCCTTCCGTCATTCCCGCGCACGCGGGAATCCATCTTCTTCCATTTCCTCGTCATTCCCGCGCACGCGGGAATCCATCTTCTCCTCCGGTTCCCCCGGATCGCCAATCTCCCGATTGGCCCTTCTTCATCGCCTACCCCCCGCGCGCCAAGCCCACGGATGCCGACGGGGAGAGGTCCGTGGGGTCAAGCCCATTTCTCCCTCCTCACTGCCCAGCCTTCCCATTCTCTGCCCCGTCCACCAGCGTCTTCAAACTGCTCGCAATCAACAACTGCTTCCGTTCCTGCAACAGTGAACTCCACTGCTCATGCAACTGACATGGATTCTCATCGCTGCACTCCGGCTTCCCGAACGGGCACCGCTTCTGTTCCAACGGCTCAAACAACGACACCGTCTCCAGCAGCGAGATCTCATCCAACGGCCGGGCCGGCTCAAAACCACCTAACTTCCCGCGCGTCGAATTCAGTATCCCGACCCGTGTCAAATCACGCAAAACCTTCGACAGATATCGCGGCGGGATCCCCGTCTTCTTGGCAATCTCATGCACCGGGACCGGCCACTCGTGCTGGTTCTGGGCCAGGTACACCAGTGCGTGCAGCGCGTACTCACTCGTCTTCGTCAGCATGCAATCGGTCCTCCGGAGCCGGGAATATGGGCATTCACGGCCACCCAGGTAAGCCATTCACACACTCAAACATACATATCCATGTATCAATGTCAAGAAATCCCCTTGCCCCATATGGCCGGAACAGGTGGCTGCACGCCCCATCAAAACAATCTGATTGCAGTGATTTAGACAAAAACGGCCACTGCTGAGCGTGGAACCATGATCTCCACCTCGCATCCAACCCCAAGCGGGCTCCCATTCCCGAACTCGTCCCGATGCACATCGACCTCAACCGACACACTGCCTGCCGCGCCACGCACGATATCCACGACCACCACACTGTGCCCGGCCATGTCCAGACAACGACTCACCCGCCCAGGCAAAGCTGCCACCCGGCCGTCCCCGTCCGGGGCACGAACCGGCGCCTGCCGCTGCCCTCCATCGGCTGCCCGCAGCCGCAGCAGGCCCGCATTCAATCCCACGACGACATCTTGCCCAGCCGAAACCCCATCCGATCCTGTCCCTGCAATACCGCACTCCAACAACTGCCTAACCCCAATCTCCACCGTTACCACATCACCGGACTCGTCAACTCGCTGCACACGCCCCTGAACCAGATTCCGCCACATGAGAAATCGGGCGGCTTCTGCCGTGGCCGGCTGCCCGAACACCTCGCCCACCGTCCCCGTCTGCACCAGTTTTCCGCCCATCAAAACGCCGATCTGATCGCCCAATAGCGCAGCATCGTCAAGGTCATGGGTCACGAAAAAGAACGTCACGCCGAGCGTCTGTTGTAATGCCCGAAACTGCAACTGCAACTCACGTCGTAACATCTGGTCCAGCGAGGCAAACGGCTCATCCAGAAACAGGACACGAGGCTCAACCACCAGCGCCCGTGCCAAGGCCACACGCTGCTTCTCCCCACCGCTCAACTGCGCGATGCTCCGGCGACCCAGAAACGGCTCCAGCCCAAGCAACCCGACGAGCCGATCCAGCCGATCTCGTGCCTGGGCCTGATCCAGTTGCTGAACCCTCGGCCCGAACAGAATGTTGTCAATCACACTCAGATGCGGGAACAGCCCGAGATCCTGCGGCAAGTACCCGATCCGGCGCCGCTCCGGTGCCAAGGCTGTCACATCCTGGCCGGCCACAATCACCTGACCTGATACCGGCCGATTCAATCCCATGATCGTCTCGATCAACTGCGTCTTGCCGGCACCCGAAGGCCCCAGCAACACAAACGAATGACCGGCCGGCACCTCGAGATCAATGCCCTCCAGTACAAAGGAACCACGCCGAACTGTCAGACCGGTGACCCGTATCATTCGCCGCTGTCACCTCCCCGACTCGCATCGGCTGCTCCATGCCCGTTCCCCCCGACACGACGACTTCCCAGCACGACACGACTTAATACCAGAACCACCAGCGCCAACACCGTCAGCAGCAACATCAACGCCACTGCCCGATCCAACTGCATCGACGACATATTAAGATCAATCGCAATCGGCATCGTCTCCGTCTTGCCGGGGATCGCGCCGGCAATCGTCACCGTGGCCCCGAAATCGCCCATCGCACGGGCCCACCCCAAGACGAACGCTGCCAGAATACCCGGTCGTGCCAACGGCAGTGACACGCGCATAAATGCCTGCCACGGCGTGCAGCCAAGAAAACGGGCCACCTGCTCCAGCCGGACCGGAACCTCCTCAAAAGAGGCCTTCAGCACACGAATGCACAACGCCAATGCCAGAATAAACTGCGCGATCATGATCCCCGGCACCGCATACACCACCCGAACCACATGCTCCTGAAACCACTGCCCGCCCGACGTCTGAAACAGCAAGACCAACGAAAACCCAAGTGCCACCGGGCTCAACACAACCGGCACATCGAGTAACGCATCCACAATCCGCTTCCCGGTAAAATCGAGACGTGCCAACGCGTACGCGCACGGGATGGCCAGCACCAACGCAGCCACCGCGGCCGGCGTGGCCGTTGCGAAACTTAATATCACTGCACGAAAAACACGCGGCTCCGCCAACTGCGACAAGGGGGCCCGCACACCCGAATACGAGGTCTGCGCTGCCAGAATCGCCACGATAATACACACTGCAAAACCGAGCGCTGTCACCAGCAGCACCGAGAACCATCCGCCGTGTTGTTGTTGCTTTGATTGCTCCACGGTGACTATTGATCCCAATCCTCTGGTAACGCCCACTGACCCCCGACCGGCGTATCCGCCTCAGCCCACTGCCGTGCCTCAGTCTCCGTAGCCAGATAGTGCCATGTGGCAAACGCCGCCGTACCCTGGGGACCCGACACATAATCAAGAAACGCCTGGGCTAACTCCACGTCGGATGCACAGGTCGTCACACCGGCCGGTATCGTGCCCAGCCGCGGGACCTGCCTTGGTTCCAGCGCCACCGTCTCGATCGTATCAGGCGACCAGTACGCAAACACGCGCCACCCGACCACCGCATCCACCGTCCCCAAGGAGACTGCCTGGGCCGTCTGTGCGCACGATTGCACATACGCTGCCACCTGCGGCTTCACGGCCTCCCACAAGCCCGCCTGCTCCAGCGTCTCCACCGCATACAACCCGACACAGACAGAGTCAGGCCGGGCCAGGCCCACCCGCACATCCTCCCGTGCCAGATCAGCCAGCGACCTGATATCCTTCGGATTCCCCTTCCCAACACAGATGGCCGGCACCAGATACGCCACCGGCTTCACCGTTTCCTCATCCACCAGCCCGTGCTCGACCGCCAGTGCCATGTAGTCCGACGAACCCGGGAAATACACATCACCCCGTTTGGTCACCTCCAACTGGGCCAGCATGGCCCCCGATCCCCCGTAGTGGGCGATACACGTGGCCCCAGTAGCCTGCTCGAACTGATCAATGATCGACTCCACCGGCGGCTGCGAGGCCGACCCGATGTACAGCACAATCGTCCTGCCCGAAAACGGGAAACCTGCAGATTGCCCATCTTCACGCCCGCACCCGCCAAACAGCAGCACGCCCACAATCATGACCGTCAGGCCCAGGAAGTGGGGGGGCGGACCGCTCAGCCTCGTCTTTACCGGTTCCATCCTCATAGACACACACAATAGCACTCCCCTCACCGCCGCGCGCCAAGCCCACTGATACCTATCCGTTGGGTCCGCTCACCACTCCCCAAAGCCCGGTCATTCGAGCCTCTCGAGTGGCGGTGCAACTCACGCCCTCCCGCTTCACAACAACCGTCCCTGCGCTCGCAAGCCCACGGATTCCTATCCGTGGGGTCCCCTCACCACCACCACCACCAAATCAAAAAAAACCCCCTGAAATCACTTCCAGGGGGCAAAAAACAACCATTTTTCTGAACAAGTAACGGCTTCGCTCAGCCCTTCTTCTTGCCCCCGCCCTTCTTGAAGTAGTCCATCCCGCTACCGAACTTCCGCTGGAACTTGTCCACCCGGCCGGCCGTATCCACAAACGAGCTCTTGCCCGTGTAAAACGGGTGCGACCCACTCCACACATCCACCTGAATCTCAGGCACGGTTGCGCCAGTCGTCATGACTTCCTTGCCGTCATAGATGACCTTGCAGTTCGGGTACCATTTGGGGTGAATCTTGTCTCTCATGGCTCACAACCTCTGTCGATCAAATGAATGGCGCTTCCGGAGAATACAGGCCGATCTTAGCGTCCCAACCCACCACGGCAAGTGCATGCCTGCCACTCCCTGTCCACCCCAGCCGCACGCCCCCTCTTGACGACCGCCTGTGACGCGCTATCTTTGCGGGTTGACAAAACCTGAGCCACGCTCCAGATCCCCCATAGCTCAATTGGCAGAGCGAGCGGCTGTTAACCGCTAGGTTGTTGGTTCGAGTCCAACTGGGGGAGCTTGCCCTTCTACGTCTATGTGCTGAGAAGTGAGTCCACCGGGCACCGCTACACCGGTCAGACCAACCATCTCACGCGCCGGCTGGCTGAGCACAACGATCCAAAGACGAAGCCAATGCTTCGGGCTGTCCAACCCAAGCCGGACAAGCCGCGCCCCGCGGATTGTCCGGGTCCGCTATTCCCTCCCCCCTCCCTTTCCCTCCCCCCTCCGTCATCCCGGCGTAGGCCGGGGATCTGCGCTCTCGGTTTTCAAAATAGAGCCGAGGGTGACGATCGGAACGGCCCGATTCAGGGCCGAAATCGCCCGTACGCTCGCGCTCTCAGATTCCAGTTTACACGTTCTGAGGATCGGGGGGGCGAACGGTACGGGCTTCGAGCAATACACCGCTCCATACCTCCTCGAGACCAGCGCGCTGATCCGAGTGCCACAGAGAAGGTGGTACACACTGTGGCGAAAGGTCACACTGCTCGATTTACTGCACATTCGATTCCGATACCTTCAAACAACGAGCACGTGATGGTCAAAGTGAGCGCATCACGCTGGCTCCTGCCAGACACCACTGGCCGTCCATGATCACCGTTCGCAATTCCACCACCGCCTCCGGTTGCTGCGGAATGAGCGGTGTATCCCCCGTTTGGCTGACTGACCAATGGACCACGGACGACTCATTGAGACCCGTGCCGTCGACCATGTGAAGTCTGAAATCCAGCGGGTCCTCCAGCCCCGCTCCCCAGCCGCCTCGGCACTTGATCAGTGCTTCCTTGGCACAGAAGTTCGCCAGCATCATGAGATGTGCCAGGTCCGCATCGACCGCCGAGGCAATGGCCTGCCGTTCGACGTCCGTCAAACACCGCCGGGCCACCTCCTGATCCATGTGGTCAACATGTTCTAGATCAATCCCCATGCCTCCCAGCGTCAGGTGCGTACTGACCACACAGACGGCCTGGTTGCCTGAGTGGGAGATGGAACCATTCACGCCCGGTGGCCAGACGGGAGCACCGGTATCGTCTGACGCGAGCCAAACAGGCTGGACTCCTGCGTTCTCCAGGGCCTGTACCGCGGCCTCGCGTCCAGCCTGGTGTTCGACGGCTCGTCTTGACTCACCAGGCACCTCCATGGCCGCACACCGTGCCCACCAGAGTGCAGGACCAAGTTGCGGAAAAACCGACCGTATGGCCTGGTCCCATTCGTCAACATTGTGTGATTCACTGTTTGAATTCATGCACTCGTACTCAGCCCAGACTGCCTGCAACCGGTTCAGAACAGACATATGTGAAGATGCGCAGTGTTGCGAGAATCCCATTTGCCTTGTTGTTTGCAATTGAGATGCATTCTCACTCTGGTATTATTGGCCACGTTCAAGGTGCGTTCAGCCATTGGTAATGTGTGACCTGTTGTCAGGTCAGTGGGAACGATTCCACACTCGTGTGGGCCGAGTGTCTATATGGAAAAAAAGCAAAGTGCCATCTGCGACGGATCGCTGCCAGCCGATCCCATGACGTTGGACCACGGTCGGGCTGCGTCGCTGCTGCTTGAGTACGTCGCCACCCCTGCCTTTCGAAGTGCCGAGGAGCATGAGAAGGTCGTGCAGGACAATCCGTTCCGGCGTCCGGTTCGGCCGGAGGACTTCGGTGAGATGGTCGACTTCAGCAGCCCGCTGACTGAGCACACAGCCTTTTCGCTGGGGGGCCTGCTGACCCAACGAGTCCTCATGAACATGAACGAGGCTGATCTCGTCTTTGTGCCTCCATCCCCGGAAGTTGCTGACGATGTCCGACGGGACGGGGAGGCGTTCTACTCGGCCCGAACGCGAATGCTGGGCACCCTGCTTCAGCCGTTTCTTGAACGCCACGTGTTCGGTTTTCTCCCGTCGCTGCACGAATTCGATCCAAGCAGCATCAGTAACAAGGAAGGGCTCCGCCGCTACATACGTGACGTCGAAACCAGACTGACTTCCTCGGACTCAACGTATGCCCGGGTCATCAATGCCGTCAGCGATCGTGAGCAGGTTGCGCGACAATTCGTGATTCAAGTGATCGGGACTGAGGCCACGCGAGCGTCGGCCTTTCTCCGCTTACTGGCCGGCATCTACGGTCCGCCTCAACATGGCGTGGCTCGCTGGTTGCATCGCTACCCCGACAACAATCTGGTGTGCGAAGCGGTGACCGGAGATCGACGATCTCGCCTGGCCATGAGCCTCGACCTGGTGCCCCATCCTCATGCGCACTGGCAGTTCTATCTGACCGGGGCTATGGGCGTGACAAACTGGCTGCACGGAGTCTGCCGTGATCATTCGAAACTCGCCGAGGCCATTGGCGCCATGCTGTATGCCGGCATGGACTTTCAGGCCACGCGCCGGCAGCATTCTGCCATGCTCTCCGATGTGTTCGGTGCAGAAAACACCGACACGACGCTGTTTGATGACGCGGTCGACAGAAGTCTCGAGGAAGAATGGGAAACGCTGGTCGATCCGCTGATCCAGCGCTTGGGTGATCGTTCTATCGCTGCGATCGCGCGGGGTTTCGAGACGTGTCGGGCGATTCATGCACTGGCCGCCTGCGACTTTGAGGCGCAGTTCACCTGGGCAGACAGGAGTGATCAGTCCATCCGTTTTGCCAGGGGCTTCATGGACAAGATCAAGTCTGAACACATTGATGTGGATCTGGAGACGTTTATCGAGCCGAGGGAGATGTGCTCGACAACGCATGTCCATGACACCGACCGCCTGCTCGTTATTGAGAGCGGCACGATGGAGTTCTGGAACAGTTTCGGCCACTCGATGCAATTCGATCCGGGCGATGTGATGTTCGTCCCCAGGCACCGGTTGCACGGGTCCACTGTCCTGTCCGAGAGTTGTACCTACCATCAGCCCATCGTCACACCCGACGTAATGCGTACGATTCCGGGGTGGGAAGAATTGACGCCACCGGAGCGAACCTCGTCCTGCACGCGAACAACCGGCAACGTGAGTAGACCATAATGAAACGTTCCCGGCCCGCCAACGAGGTGGAAGATCTGCACCAACTTCGCCGGCATCTCATGCTTGGCCCGAAGTTCGGGGAGAGTATTGACATTCCTGACTGGCTGCCGGCCAGTTTCAGCGCCTATCGACAATCCGTGCTTGATGCAGATTACCCGTGCTACCTCGGTACCATGGCTGAGGCTCGCGGCGAGATGATCTACAGCTATGTTGACGGGCCGCAACATGTACACCATGTCGCTGAGACCTTGACCGCGTTCACCGATGTCTCCGAAGCACATGTGGAGAATCGGCATGCCCTGGCCCTGTTCTTCCGCCCGGAGCCTGACGAACAGACGCACGAGTATTACGAGCGGGCCTTCTGGACGCACCTCTCATACTTACGTGAACACGATCCAGCCCCGTGGCCGGCCGACATCCCGGAGGATCCGGAACACCACTTGTGGGAGTTCTGTTTTAACGGCGTTCCCATGTTTATATTCTCCGCTTCACCATCTTACAAAAAGCGACGCAGTCGGAATCTTGGCCCATCGCTCATTCTCCTGTTTCAGCCGCGAAGCGTGTTTGAAGGCATCGAAGGCGACACCCGGTCCGGCAGGGCGACACGATCGCGAATCCGCAGCGCGCTGGAACGCTGGAATCTCATGAAACCGCACCCGAGCCTCAACGCCTACGGAGATCCAACCAACCGGGAATGGCGGCAGTACTTCCTGCCGGACACGAATGATGACGTCAAGGGCACGTGCCCACTGCATGCGCTGCTACGCCGGGGCCCCAGACCGTGAGCCGTGCTCCGCGCTGCGGGCAACCAATCCCGCGCCGCCGTGCTGCTGGGTGAGGGCTCGCTGCTCATCCACTGTGCTGAAGTCTGCCAGACCAACGGGATGGCCGTGAGAGCCGTCTTTTCGTCTGATCCTGCTGTCCGCTCCTGGGCCATGGGACACTCGATCATCGTGCATGATCCGTGTGACACGTCAGCGATGGATCATGCGCTGACGAATCAACCGATCAACTACCTGATTAAGATAGCCCATCGCGGCGCACTCCCGACGTCACTGATGTCACAGACCGGGATGATGACGATCGTGGCGTGTGATGCTCCGCACCCACTCTCAGAGACTGATCCGCCGCAAGCACCGAGCCGAGCCATTCGCGCCGGTGCCACCCGCCACGGCGTCTGCTGGCACACTGAGCCCAGCGTGAGCCCATCATCATCAACAGACCCGATCCTCCTCGCTCGATCCGTCTTTGATATCAGTAAAGACGACACAGCCTTCACACTCAACGGCAAGTGCTTTGATGAACTCGTGAGGTTGTTTGAAGAGTTGCTGCCATCACTTGCCAACGGCAAACAGATGGAGGCACGGGCGGATGACGAGCCGGCTGCAGACACGTGTGGATCAAACACCATCCGATCACCTCTCTTGTCATTCGACACGTCAGGCGAGCATGTCTGTGCCCAGGTCCGTTCACTTGATTTCGGATCATCGTTCAATCCAATTGGTTGGCCGACCATTGAGGTGAATGGCGTTGTCATCAAAGTCGGCTGCGCCGAACTGCTGGACTCGACTTCGTCACACGAACCGGGGACCATTGTCAGTTCGACGGATGAAGAAATCGAGGTGGCAACCACGACTGGTGTGGCTCGACTCTCTGACGTGCGATCGGCTGATGGCAGGCGACTCGCTTCACTTCAATCGGCCCTCGATGGACCTCAACGTGCCGATCCGCCCAGCATTTCAGTGGCGGCGGATAGGCAAGCGCGGATTGAATCACTCTACGAGCGCACGCAGGAGCATCAGGCGTATTGGAGTCAGCGTCTGGCGGCTCTGCAGCCAATCCACCACCCATACGCGCACAGGACAACAGGTGTGATGGGCGACGGCTGCACATCGGAGCATGAATCGCTTGATGTGTCGCTCAGCCTGCCGACAGGTACACCGGCTAACGAGTCTGCACACCGGATCATCGCCGGCCTGATGGTCTACCTGGCCCGTATTAACGATGTCGATGAACTTGACATTGGTTGGTCAGACTCAGTGCTGCGAACTCAACTCGATAGTCTCGAGCAATATGCAGCCACGACTGTCCCGTTGCGCATCACGATCGACTCGAAGTCAACATTCAGTGCAGCCTGCGAGTCAATCAGCAATGCGATGGCATGCTGCGAGCAGCACTTCACATTCAACCTCGACCTGGCAGTCCGACTCGTGGAGTCCGGACAGGCGACGGCGGGGCTGGGACCCAATGGGACATTGCCCGTCATCGTACAGAGCATTGATGAAGGCCGTGTTGATGCGAGGCTGGAAGCGGACGTGCCCCTGGTCCTCCGGGTGGACCGCAGTCGTTGCACCGTATGCGTGAAGTACCTGCCTTCGCTGATCCATGCGGACGATGCGTGTCGGATTCGAGAACAAGTGTCAATCTTCTTGAATTCAGCGCTGTCCGATCCCGAGCAGCACGTGACAGATCTGCCGCTGTTATGTGATGAAGAGCGGACACAGATTCTCATTGACTTCAATCAGACGGCACACGACCTGCCCTATGAACGGTGCCTGCACGCATTTGTTGAGGATCAGGTCGAGCGGTCGCCGGACCGTGTGGCCGTTGAGTTCGAGGGTGAGACACTGACGTACCGCGAACTGAACGAGCGTTCCAATCGCCTGGCGCACTCGCTCATTGAAGCAGGTGTCGTGCCGGACATGATCGTCGGCATCTGTGTCGAACGCTCTCTGGAGCAACCAATCGCGTTGCTTGGCGTGCTGAAGGCTGGCGGGGCCTATGTTCCGCTGGACCCGACCTATCCACCTGAGCGGCTTCGGTATATGCTCGAAGATGCACACGTGCCGATTGTGGTGGCACAAGCGCGACATGCCGGGCAACTGCCGTCCGAACTCGAGCGCATACTCATCGATGATGAGTGGACGGCGCGCGTGGCACGCGACTCGACCGAGAACCCTGTCACGAGTGTGCATGCTGGGAACCTGTGCTATGTCATTCACACATCGGGCTCGACAGGCCGGCCCAAGGCAACCGGCACGGATCACCGTGCGATCTCTAATAATCTGCTGTGGATGCAGCACTACTGGCCACTCGATGAGTCTGACCGATTGCTGCACAAAACGTCATTCAGTTTCGATGTGTCACTCAAAGAACTGATCTGGCCGCTGATGGCCGGCGCGCGGCTGGTGATTGCCAGACCCGATGGCCATCGAGATCCGACCTATCTCGTTCAGAAAATGACCGAATCCGGGATCACGGTGACCCACTTCGTCCCAACGATGCTGCACTTCATTCTCAATGAGCCGGGCATCGAGTTGTGCACGAGCCTGCGCATCGTCATGTGTGGGGCCGAAGCGCTGTCACATGAGTTGCGGCGGCGCTTCAACGAAATGCTTGATGCCCAGTTGCTTCACCTGTATGGGCCGACGGAAGCCGCCATTGCCGTCACCGGTTGGGTGCTGACTCCTGATGATCCGGAAGGCCGGGTCCCGCTGGGGCCGGCCATGTCCAATGTCCGGATTCATGTTCTCGACTCGCATCTGTCTCCCGTTCCGATCGGGGTGCCGGGAGAACTTCACATTGGTGGCGTGGCGCTGGCGCGCGGATACCTGAACCGCCCGGAGGAAACCGCCTCGAAGTTCATACCCGATCCGTTCTCGGATGACCCGGAACAGCGGCTCTACAAGACAGGCGATCTAGCCCGCTACCTGCCCGACGGCAATCTGCTCTTCGTCGGCCGGAAGGATCACCAGGTCAAGGTGCGCGGCTTCCGCATCGAATTGGGCGAGATCGAGTCCATCCTCGGACAGCATCCGTCAGTGAAGCAGGCCGCGGTCGTCGCACGTCAGGTGGGCCCGGCCGATGCAAGACTGATCGGATATGTACTTCCAACTGATGCAGGCGCTCCGACCATCATGGATCTCCGAGATCACCTGAGCAAATCCCTGCCCGAGTTTATGATCCCGTCACGATTCTGCATGCTGGGCGCCTTCCCGTTAACACCCAGCGGTAAGATCGATCGAAATGCACTGCCGGATCCCGATCATCGTCGCGATGACGCTCTCAACGCCTTTGCCGAGCCCACTTCCACACTCGAAACAATGCTGGCCTCCGTCATGGCGGGAATCCTGGGCCTCGATCGAGTCAGTATCGATGATGGGTTTTTCGATCTCGGGGGAAATTCACTGCTGGCGGCAAAATACTTCGCCCGCATCGAGAAGGTGCTCCGTCATCGGGTACCGCTGGCCACCCTCTACCGCGCCCCGACCGTGCGCCAACTGGCCACCGTCATTGAGAAGATCCAGGAGGGGACTGCTCCATCATGGTCTCCGCTTGTGCCGTTGAAGGCGGGCGATGATGGGACGCCACTGATCTGCATCCATCCGGCTGGCGGCAACCTGCTGTTTTTCCGTGAATTCGTCACGCACCTGTCGGCTCGACAGACCGTGTACGGCCTACAGGCGCAGGGGCTTGACGGCCGCACCCCGTGCCTCAGATCCGTCGAGGAGATGGCCGAACTCTACCTCCGGGAAGTCAGGAGAATGCAGCCAAATGGACCATACTTCTTCGTCGGTGCCTCCTTTGGCGGGGTGGTCGGCTTCGATATGTGTCATCGCCTGTCAGCCATGGGAGAGCAGGTTGGCATGTTGGCGATGATCGACACATACGGGCCCGGCTACGAGATCTCGATGAGCTACATGGTCAAGGAGAGTGTACGGCATCTGATCGGCCGTGTTCTTCAGAAGGCAGGGCTGGGACGGCGCACGCCGGCTGCAACGCCCGGTGCCCACGCCGATCGGTCAGCACGATCCGGACAACCTCGCAGAAAACAGCGACGTCAGCTGCTGCCGTTCTATTTCCGCAAAGTTAATATGGCAAATCGCAAGGCCAACCAACTCTATCGCCACACGCGCTGGGAAGGCAACATTGACCTGTATACCGCCGCAGAGCGCCCACCGGGCTTGTCATTCCCCGATGATCTGGGCTGGACGGATCTGGTCGGTGGCACACTGCGGATTCAGCAGATCTGCGGTGACCACCTCGGCATAGCATCCGGTCCAGGGGCTCGGTTAATCGCAACAGCCGTGCAAGCCAGAATGAATGCCGCGCTCGGCCGGAATGGAGAGTCGGGTCAGTCATCGAGTGCGTAGCCGAGGCGCGCCAGTGTCGGGCGCATGATCGGCATGATCCTGCTGATAATGTCCGGCGTCAGGCGCTCACGCCACGCGCCGACCGAATCGGCATGCACCTCACGTTCAAGGTGTGTTGTGAGTCGGTTGGTCATCCTGATTCCAGCACGATCGAGCAGGGTCTGGTACTGAGCAATGGGATCGTCGGCTACATCCTCG
The DNA here is from genome assembly GCA_013112555.1 of Planctomycetota bacterium. GTDB lineage: Bacteria > Planctomycetota > Phycisphaerae > Phycisphaerales > UBA5793 > PNC21. The sequence continues at coordinate 1,013,733 of JABFGK010000001.1, forward strand.
TAGCGCCAGAACACGATGCGATCCGGCTCAATCGACTCGAAGTCTTTCAGAGCTGTCTCCACCGCCATCACCCACTGCCAGGCGATGAGTTCTTCGAGCGTCAGCCGCTGCCGGTCCTGCTCCATGCCCGGATAGACAAGCCCCCAGCGAGCGATGCGCGGGGCCAGCCCGAATCTGGGGGCCATCCAGTCACGCGCAAACCAGGGGATGAATAAGGGCCACTGCCAGAACGGAGTCAGATAGAGCCGACGGCGAACGCGCCTCATGCCGCGCTGCCGATTCCAGAACGGAAGCGTTGAACTCACAACGTCTCGGCCGTCACGGACCATGTGGATGAATAACGACTCAGGGAAGACTGCGTTGACAAACGGAACACGTAAACAGTTACTTGGGGTCTTTTCCATGATTCTACGATTGCCATGCGCGTGCTGGTAGGCATGGAATCGTCGGCGAATCCGGCGAACAATCCGGGGCGTGGCCATGTCAGCCGTGCGACGGTCGTGGGTCGCTCTCAAATCGCCCGTCATCCAGATCATCCGCAGTTCGGACCATGTCACGATCTGGTCATCGAGACAGGCAAAGCAGCGCGCCGTCATGGTCGTGCCTGAGCGGGCGTTGGCAATCAGAATGATCGGCGGCTTGAAATCGTCCATTGGTCTGCCATCATGGTACGCCGGACAGTCACTCGACCGGCAGAGAGCGATCACGAATGACTCGACCGACTTTTTTTATCGCGGGCGCGCCGAAGTGCGGGACGACATCACTCTATCAATACCTGTCAAATCATCCTGAAATCTTCCTGCCGCCTCTGGACATGGAGCCGAACTATTTTATCCGTGACACGGAGATGGCCACCCGTTTCACAAAGCAGACTGAGGAAGAGTATTTGGCCTTGTTCAGTGAAGCCGGGTCCGTTCGGCACATCGGTGAACGGTCCGTCTCGTATATCTACTCATCTGAAGCCGCTCGTCGAATCCTGGCATTTCAACCGGACGCCAAAGTCCTCATCATGCTGCGCAACCCAGCCGATCAGATACGATCGCTCCACTGGAACTGTGTGCGCTCTTTGAACGAAGATGTTACTGATCTGGCCGACGCCCTTGAGGCCGAATCCGAGCGGAGAGAAGGCAGACGACTTCCAGCGACCGCCGCCCGGCCCCACATCCTGCAGTATCGCCAGGCAGCGTCTTGTGCCGGACCACTCGAAGCATGGCTCAATATCCTGGGCCGTGATCGAATCCACGTGATAGTCTTTGATGAGTTTGCCCAGGACACGGCTCTGGTCCATCGCCAGGTCCTGGAGTTCCTTGGTGTTGATCACACTGTCGCCGTGGATCACCAGATACACAATCGTGGTGAACCGGCAGGCGGCATCGGCCTGCGCCGATTCCTCGTTCGACATCCTGCCATCCGCGCGTCGTTGCGAGCCCTGGTACCGGGCAAGGCTCGCGCCGGTATCGCCGAGCGCCTCGGGAGAATGACCACGCAGTCCCGCCCTCCCATGTCCGACGACCTGCGCCGCCAACTCCTGACCGAGTTTGAGCCACAGGTGGAAAAACTCGAATCCCTGCTTGGCAAAAACCTCTCTGCCTGGAAGCCTGCCTCGCTCCCACCACATCCATCCGTATCGAGTGGCCCGTCATGAAAACCCTTCTTCGCGCTGCGTACTCAAAAATGCCGTATGGCTTGCGAGTGGCCTACGGGCGACTCTGGCCGCTGCGCGGGCGGTTCTATCGCATGACCTGCCCGGCACGAGACGTGGAACAGACACTGCGTGATACCCCTATGTTCTTTCTGCTGGGCAGCGGCCGATGCGGGACCATGATCATCACCCGTATTCTGAACAGCGATCCGAACGCTCATGTACTGCACGAACCGTTCGGGCATGCCGATGTCCTGACCCGCCCGCGGGCACGCCTGCATCCCGAGTACGCACGGTATTACGTCCAGCACTACCGCCGATACGAGATCTACCGGCAGATCAGACGCACCCGTCCCTCATGCTACGGGGAGGTGTCGTCACGCCCGCGCGTGCTCGGGCGTGCCTTCCAGGATGCGTTTCCTCAGGCACGCCTGTTCATCCTGGTGCGTGACGGCCGGGACACCGTTTCCTCTGCACTCAACCGCCACCAACTCAAGCACGGGGGCTTTGAGAAAACGAGCGATGCCATCTACCGCGGCAGCAAGCCGGCCGAGAATGAACCGCTGGACAAGCCGTGGAATGAAATGACCCACTTTGAGCGGGTCTGCTGGTGGTGGAACGACGCATACAGGACCTTACTTGACCAGCTTCCCGAAACGCCCGTTATCAAGTTCGAGAAGGTTGTCAGCGACTGGACGTATGTACAGACACACCTGGTCAGACCCCTCGGACTTGCACTTGACGAAGCCGATTGGCAGAATGCTCTGGCCACGCGCTCAGAGAACGCAGCAGCAAGCTATGTCGTCCGTCCCACAGAAGAGTGGACGCGAGACGAGAGCGAGACCTTCGATCGTCTGTGCGGGACGATGATGCAGCGGCTGGGATATGGCGGCGCCGTCGGCCAATGAAATCGACAAGACCGACGATATAGATCACGATGAAGCGCACAACCACGATTGCCATCTGCCGAGGAAATCCGCGCCTGGTTCAGCCAGAGCACCAGCGCTCTGTGCCCGGTTTGTGGTGCCGTCTCTGGCAACCTCGAGATGTTCGACTTCGATCTTGGTGGTAAGGCCTTCGAGGCACGGCGCAGTGCGGTTGAAGCAATCAGGCCGATCCTCCGGTCATTACAGTCGACGAACGCGACTCGCTCCTTGGTTGCGCGCGGTTTCTTGACGAATCTCCCCGACCGATCCCGGTAAGCGCGGCATCGTCGCCCTCGTCCGAGGCGTGTGGATTCCGCCCCGGCGACGACTTCAACGAACGGGGAGATATCCGCTCGGTGCTGCGGCAGGTAACGGTGCTGATCGCCCAAGGGCAGACGATGGGCCACGTGGCCCAATTCTGAGCCTCGGAATGTCGCGGCTAACTAATCTAGAGCGCATACTCTCGTGTCTCCCCATCAGCCAAGTTTGAAAACCGTTCGGATCGGGGAGTTGTGACTGCCGCTGCGAACACGTGGCGGCGTTTTGTCTAACGGTTGTGCCATTCGTACGAAGTACCGATCACTCCAGCAGCGTCTCGTTTCTCACTCCTTCTGCATCACCCCCGCCAAGCCCACGGATTCCTATCCGTGGGGTCTCCTCTCTCCTTCCCTCTCCCCTTCCCCACAAAAAAAGCCCCGTCATGCGCGCTTCGCACATGGCGGGGTATCACAATCACATACCACACCAAAACAACGGTCCCACCGCGACACAGGCCGGGCCTGGCGGCACTTCGACGTCGCTACTTCGCGAGCAGCCGGCAACGTCGGCGAATCAGCAGCACGAGCCCCACAATATACACAGCAAGGAAAAACAGGACAATCAACGCAACGACACCAAGAACTGTGCCAAACGTGTCGCCGGTGCCAGGGCCGGTTTGCAACGAAACCTGCCCTCCCTGAGCGGTGAATACCGGCCCGGGCGATGTGCCTCCAACACTCAAACCCATGCTCGGCATCTGCTCGAAGTACGTCGGCATGTTCATGGCACTCTGCGCGAGTATGGCAAGTTCCGCAGCCTCGTCTGCCAGTTGCTGATTGCTCGTATCAAGACCCGCCTCTGCATACAGCCCCAATGCTGCTTTCTCATCGAAGTCGCTGTAGGTAGTGATTAACGCACCATCACTAGCGTGCAACTCACACGCTGCTTCCATGTCAATACTGAGCGTGGCCGATTTCGTATCTCCCCGCAGAATCGACACATCAATCGTCCCCGTCGTGGGGCGCTGCTGGATCCCGTCCGTCGTCACGTCAATGTCGAACAACACGCGGTAGGGGGCTGCAGACACATAGGCACCGGCATCCGCATCCCACTCCTGCGGGGGGGCGAATGTCTGCGTCTTGGTCAAACTGGTCGGCATGCCCGCCATGCCAAAAGCCGCGCCACTCATCATGATGGACATGACCACACCGCCGACCGGGAATGTAACCGTGGCAACAATAACCGTCCACCCAACGATCAAGCCGAACATCGTCCCGCGAAGACGCATCGCTGCACGACGGGTCAAGAGACCGACCTTCGTCAGCGACCCGCCACATTCCGGGCAACGACCTGCCGTCGGGAGATCAACAATTTGATAGTTGCAGGCGCCGCAAACCGGGTGATCGTACACGACACCGCGCGGCAGCGTCACCGAACGCACCAGCTCGATAATGCACAGTACCAGAACCGCACCATACACGCCGAGCATTAATAAAGGAAGAAACGCAAATGACAAGCCCGTGATCATGAATCGTCTCACTTTCGCGGTAGCACATCAGAATTCGCAATAATCGTAGACGCGACACCGACTCGAAGCGCTTCGAACCTCTCCTTCCTCCCTATACGACCTCAAAACAACGGTCCCACCGCGCGCGCAAGCCCACGGATTCCCATCCGTGGGGTCTCTTCCTCTCCCATCCCCCACAAAAAAAGCCCCGTCATGCGCGCTTCGCGCATGGCGGGGTATCACAACTACATACCACCTCAAAACAATGGTCCCACCCTCACCGTGCCGAACGCTGACGGCGGCGACCACCACCACCCGCACCACCAGCACTACCACCCGCGCCACGCTTCTTCTTCGAATGAACAAACCGGCGCTTCTTACTCGAACCACTCGGCCCACCCGACGCACGGCGATCCTTCTTGGCCGCCGCCGCCGGTGCCGGGGATGCCACCCCGGTCTTCCGATCACCAGCCCCTGCATCACCTGCCCCAGACCCCTGAATCGATGCCGGCGTCGAGGTCGCTTGCAACCGCTTACTTGTCAACTGCTCAATCGCACGCAAGTGAGGCCGCTCTGCACGATCGCAAAACGAAATCGCCACGCCGCGCGCACCCGCCCGACCGGTCCGACCGATCCGATGCACATACGCCTCCGGCTCATGCGGCAGGTCATAGTTGAAAACATGCGTCACGCCGTCCACGTCAAGCCCTCGTGCTGCCACGTCCGTGGCCACCAGCACACGCGACTTGCCCGAGCGAAACGAATCGAGTGCCTGCTGACGCTGATTCTGAGTCTTGTTCCCGTGAATCGCAGTAGCCGTCACTCCCGCATGCTTCAACCGACGGGTCAGACGATCCGCCCCATGCTTCGTCCGAGTGAAAATAAGACCACGATCAACACCGTGCTCAACCAGCAAGTGCTCCATGAGCGCCGGCTTGTCACGGTGCGGCACCATGTACACGAACTGATTAATCAGCTTCGTTGTTGAAGCAGCAGGCTTCACCGACACGTTCACCGGTTTCGTCAGCAACGAATCAGCCAGGCTCATAATGCTGCGCGGCATCGTCGCCGAAAACAACATCGTCTGACGACCATCCGGGACTGACTCCGCAATCCGTCGGATCGGCTGGATGAAGCCCATGTCAAGCATCCGGTCGGCCTCGTCCAGAACGAAAATCTGGATCTGACGCAGATCAACATAGCCCTGCTCCATCAGGTCGATTAACCGCCCGGGAGTCGCCACCAGGATGTCCACCCCGCGCTGCAGAGCACGCACCTGGTGGAACTGACTCACCCCGCCGTAAATAACCGTCTGACGTAAACGGGTCCGCCGGCCATACGTCCGGAAACTCGCTTCGATCTGGCCCGCAAGTTCACGCGTCGGCGACAGAATCAACGCCCGCGGCAGAACCGGCCCACGACGCTTTGTCTGACGGTTGCCATGTCCCGCGCCCGCAGCCGCAGTATGAAGTCGATGAAGAATCGGCAGCGCAAAGGCTGCAGTTTTGCCCGTCCCCGTCTGGGCACAGCCCAGCACATCGCGACCGGCCAACGCCGGCGGGATGGCCTTCGCCTGGATCGGCGTCGGTGTGTCATAACCCTCCGCGGCAATCGCGTCGAGAATGGGGGGGCAGAGTTCGAGTGTTGCAAAGTCGTTCAAGAAAACAATCTCCTCAAACCGCGCAGCAATCACCGCGCGGTGAGTGGTTAGGGCTGACTCGCCCAAACAATCTGGTTGGAACAAGTATGGCCTGCTGGGGGAAAGCGACTCGCGAGTACGCCGCGGTCACTGCCAGCAGGTGCTCAGGAATACCGTCCCGCCCGGCTCCTCATCATCGAGGAAGTGGGGGGGTACGCTGCTGAGACCACTGGCTGATAGACATGATACTAGGCGCGCCACATGACCATCGCTCAAAAAACCCCCTCACCCCTACCCCGGATGCCATGCCTGCCTCCCCGTCCCGCTCACCCCCTCACCCGGCCCCTCCAAACCCCCCAAACACCCATTCCCAATACGCACACCAAAATACTACCACCCCTCATGGAATACACACCCCCTTCACACTGTCTCCGCAAGACAGCGGCCCAAGACACACTCGGCCGACCAAAAACTCATGACCGGATGGTCAGTTGATCTGATTGGAGTCAAAACCATGATCCAGACAGCAGCAGGAAAAACACGGATGACGACCTCCATTCAAGCAGCATGCTGCGCCGCAGCAGCAGTCATCGCTGCCGGCCTGTTCCTCGCAATCCCGAACACGGCCGTCGCTCAAAACCACTCCATCAGCACCACCATCCCAGCCCCGACCGCGCAAATGGGCAACCGCGACAAGGACAAGGGCAAAGACAAGCAGAAAGCCAAGAGCAAGAACTCAGCCGGCAAACTCCTCCAACTTCGTCAGGCACAAGCCAATAAGGACAAGGACAAGGCGAAGCAAAAGAAGGCCACACCGAAGAAGCAGGCCAAGCCAAAGCCCAAGCAGCAAAAGCCGACACCCAAGAGTAACAAGGAAGCGCAGAGTAAAAATCAGAAGTCACAGGATCAATCTCGCGACCGCGACGACAGGAACCGCGGCACCACTGCCGAAAGTCGCACGCCCTCGCGAGTCGTCGGCGCCCAACGCTTCGACCCGCGTGACCGCGTGCAACGTGAATCACAGAACCCGCGCGACTTCACTTCCCGGCAACGCGATCAGGAACGTAGTCGATTCGACGGCCGCGAGTCCGGCCGATCATTCGAACGATTCGACAGTGATCGCAGCCGGCAACGCTGGGATGATGACAGAAACAGCAACAATAACGACGGCCGCCGGTGGTCGTCAGAAAACTCCAGGCTGCAGCACGACTCACGATACCGTTGGGACGATCACCGCAACAATCGCCGTGAACGGAACTCACGCTTCGGGATCCACTTCGACTTCGATGACTGGGATCTCAACATTCACTTCGGTGACTCCCGCCGCGGATTCTGGTATCGCGACTGTCGACCCGACCACCGCTGCCATAGACACAACTGTCGCTACTGCTGCAAGCCCGCCCCGCGATACCGAGTCGACTGCCGCCCCGGCCACCGATGCGGCTACTCCCATTGCCACTTCTGTCACCCCCCGCGCTATGTCTATCGCCCCGTCTGTCGGAGTGATCACCGGTGTGGTCTGGTCACATGCCACACCTGCCATCCCCCCGTCATTATCACCTACGACTCCGGCTACTTCGAACGCACCCTCATGCACGGCTGGGATGAGATTGCCTACTCCGAATATCGGGACGCCCGTGACACCTTCGAGTGCCTGATCAAACTCGACAAGTACGATCCTCGTCCACGCATCGGCCTGGCAGTGGCCCAGGGATTGCGCGGCCATGAGTCAACAGCCACCGACGAAATGCGTGATGCCGTAGACCTCAATCCCGCTGCCCTCCGATCCGTCCCCTCTGACGACATCATCGAAGGCAAGCTCGTCGAGTTACTCTATGAGTTCGAGGACCGCGTGCGCGAGGACTGCGACGATGAGGATGATCTGTTCATGCTCGCGACTCTGTACACAATCCTCGGAGACAGCGAGAGCGGGTACGATGCCGTCAAGACCGGTGTTTACTCCGGCGACTGCTCATCCGAAGCACGCAAACTGCGCGACTACCTCGCCTGCCGTCTCTACGGCTCAGATGATCGATCATCCCGCTGGTAATCCTCCCCCGCGCGCAAGCCCACGGATTCCTATCCGTGGGGTCTCTTCTCCCCTCGCACGCCATCCTTCTATCCGTCATTCCCGCGCACGCGGGAATCCATCTTCCCTCCCCCAAAAGCACCGTCATCCGCGCTCCGCGGATGGCGGGGTATTTCACATACCACCTCAAAACAACCATCCCCGCGCGCGCAAGCCCACGGATTCCTATCCGTGGGGTCTCTTCTCTCCTCGCACGCCATCCTTCTATCCGTCATTCTCGCGCACGCGGGAATCCATCTTCTCTCCCCAAAAAGCCCCGTCATCCGCGCTCCTCGCGGATGGCGGCGTATTCCTCATACCACCTCAAAACAACGGTCCCGCGCGCGCAAGCCCACGGATTCCTATCCGTGGGGTCTCTTCTCTCCTCGCACGCCATCCTTCTATCCGTCATTCTCGCGCACGCGGGAATCCATCTTCTCTCCCCAAAAAGCCCCGTCATCCGCGCTCCTCTCGCATGGCGGGGCATTCCCCTAATACACCGCACACTTCCGCTCACGGTACAATAACGCTGCCATGCACCAACAATCCTCTGACAACTCACACAACAACCGGCCCCGAGCAGCGGCACGACTCGTCAAGTCAGATACATTCTCGATCCTCATGATCATGCTGCTGCCTCTGATTAACCCGGTACTCCTTGCGATCTACAGCGGGAACATCAACACGAACTACAGAAACGCCGTCTTCTGGGCCATTCTCGTCGGCCCCATCTGCTACCTCCTGCTCGGCATGGCAGTCAGCTCATACCAGACCTCCAACCTGTATCCACCTGCCGAAGTTGCCTGGCTCAATGACACAGCACGAACGCGCCTTCACGATACGAAGACCGTATCCCTCTTCTTCCTCGCTGCATTTGAGTTTATTGCCGGAGGGGTCGTTGTGATCCCGAATCTGCCCGCCGGGTACCTCATCACCGCTGCCGTATGTCTCATTGTCTACATCGCGACCGCGATCGCCTGGCTCAAAAAGATGAAAGCCGAACGCATACGGATTGACATGAGTGAGAATGAACAGAGCCAATACGAAGAAAACTAAGTCGTATGGTGCCCCACGACACCGCTCGTCACTGAATATCGACCGTCAGCGAGACGACTGAAATCACACAGGCTGCTCCACAGAAGAAAGCAGATATGCCAGCACATCGGAAGCGCTGTACGAGTCCTGCCCCGGCTTGAGAAACCGCGACACCGTGACAGCCTCATCGCCCGACGTAATCAACGGCAACTCACGCGCACCGTCACGTTGAACCTGTTCAAGCCCGATGTCGGCCATCAGCCCGTTGCATACGCACTTCCGGCCTACCGTATCGGCAATGTCGCCACCCTTGCGCACATAATCGTCCACCGGCTCAGCAGGACATCGCCATCCGACGGAACCGTCCTTCTTCTTATACGCATGGCGAAGATACCCAAGATCACAGATACGCCGACGCTGCTCATACACCGCCTGCTCTGAGCACGTGCCCTCTTTCTGCAAGACCTTGAACGGGAAACCGGTCGGCGAGGCCACCGGGTCAGTCCGAATATGCACTCGCCCCTCCCGACTCGCAGCCAGCACGTATGCCTTGATATTCGCTGCCAGATCCGACTCTTCGCAGTAGGCGAACGCCGTCCCCACCTGAATACCCGCAGCGCCGGCAGCCAGTGCCTCAACCAGGCGGTCTGGATCTGCATACCCACCCGCAAGCCAGAACGGCAGACCGAGCTTCTTGATCGCCCCCAGATCCGCTGCATCACGATCACCGTAGATCGGCTCGCCATTAGCCGTCAGCTTCACCTGACCACGTGGCGGTGCATTGTGCCCTCCCGCCGTCGGACCCTCAACGACGAAACCGTCAACCCGCCCGCTCGCTCGCTTGATGAGCATGTTCCCCAGCGTGGCCGACGAAATGATTGCCAAAAATCCCGGGCGAGGCAGGGCGGCAACCTCGGACTCGCCGCAAAACGCCTTCGGGTCAAAGTGCGTGCTGAACGACTCCCCGGACCCTGCACCAGCGACGTCAAAACGAGTCTCGACCGCCTCACCAACTGATAACCGATCAAGAATCCCAGGGATCGCCCGCGGAATCCCCGCTCCCATCAAAACCCACGTAACGCCGGCCAGCATCGCCCCGTAGATCGACGGCAACGTCGGCAACTGGATCTTCTCAAGGTAGTTGATCCCGACCGACCCGCCATGTCCCTCACGCGCGAGATAGACCTCGGCAAAATTCCCGGCAACCATCAACTCCGTCGCATGCTGCGATGGCTTTTCCGATAACATCGGTTTCGATTTGAATGGTGCGTCATCAGCCTTGCCGCCCGCAACAAAATACCGGTCAAGAATTCGCTGGGCCACACCGGGAATTGGAAAACGAGACAACGCACGGCGCATATGCCCGCCGTGGTCACCCATCTGAAGACGACGGGCAAGAAGGGCGTCCAGTCCGGTACCCGATACGACGCCTAACTGACCTTCCTTCGATACCGCACGCGCCAGACGCCAACTCGATACGCCGGCTCCCATGCCGCCCTGAATAATTCGGGGCAGTGACTCCTCCGCCATTTCTGATACTCCATCAGCGCGCCTCGATTACGTCCAAGCCGGAATGGGAACGGACCCGCGATAATCCCCTCAGCGGCTCAACCAGAATCATGTGGCCGCCGCACCGTGCTGACAGGCGGCGGAACGCGTCCAATAACGCGACCGCCGACCTCGTCAGGACGGCCTGATTCAAGTGCTCATTACGAGTGTAAGGGTCTTCAGACATCGAGTTGCAGGTGAACGTACTACCAGCGACGTTGCTGACGCCCGCCACGCTCCGGCCGTGCCTTCGCCTCGTTGACCTTCAGGTTACGGCCTCCCAACTCCACGCCGTCCAAGGCTGCGATCGCATCGCGTGCAGACTGGTCATTACGCATCTCGACAAAGCCGAATCCACGTGGCCGACCCGTCTCACGGTCCGTGATCAGGGAAACGTCGTTCACTTCGCCATGCTGGCTGAACAACTCGTTGACTTCTTCTTCTCTCGTTTCGAACGATAGATTACCGACGTAAATCTTCACGCCTGAATCTCCAAGACCCGAATGGTGGGTGCCGAATGAGATCGTCGGGGCGATCTGCGTCGGGCTCGCTGGCGGCAGAACCATACCGGTACGCTCAGCAGCGCATCATGTGTTTGCAACCCATCCTAGCACCTGCCGACTCACGGAGCGCTCGAATTCTCCCAATCAAGCACCCAACCCTCCCTATTCCCATCAGTTGCACAATTGCCCCCCAAAAGCCCCGTTATCCGAGCCCCGCGGATGGCGGGGCAAATCAAACCACCCCCCCTCGCGGCCCCCTCCCCCTCCACAAACCAACCCACAGGTCTGATAACTTCAATACTCTCCCAGCAACTCCACAATATACAACTTCCTGCTTATCGAAAATTCACCTGATCCCATCGAATATCCGGTATCATGGCAGAGTTGTTCAATTACCTCGGCAGACGGCCTTGATCGGAGAAACAGCCACGATGAAACACCAAACACACCGCTCCGCTGCCACCGGCGCTGCAGTCATCGCCGCTGCCACATCACTCGCGGCCCTCCATCCTGCATTGGCCCAACAGCAAGACTGCCAGCCGGCCTTCAACAGCAAATCCGTCGTCGACCCACCGCAGGACGACCTCCGCTACGGATCGCAACTCGCGCTCGACCGCGAAACATGTGTCGTCGGGGCACGTGGCAGCGCCTTCGTCATGCAACGCGGCAACGCCTCCTGGGCCCCGCCCGTCGAACTCATCCCCGACCAACCCGATCTCTACGGCTTCGGCCTCGGCGTGGCCATCGAGAACGACTGGATCGTCGTCGGTGCCACCGCAGCCAACAGCAGCGGCGCTGCCTGCTTCTTCCGATACGATCAGCCCTCCAACCAATGGCACCACCACTCCACCGTCTTCCCATCAAACGCACGACGCGACGCCCAGGTCGGTTTCGCCGTGGCCATCAGCGGAGACAATGCCGTCATCGGGGCTCCCGAAATCATCCGCAACGGCTTCGGCCAGGCCTGGACCTATCACTTCAACGGCTCGCAGTGGGTCGAACAGCAGACACTACAACCCTCCGACCATCAGTCACACGACCACTTTGGCGGGGCGGTAGCCATCGACGGCGACGTCCTGGCCGTGGCCTCACAAAACAAGGACAACACCGGCCAAACATGGGAAGACGGCATGGGAGCAGTCTACCTCTTCCGCTGGAATGACGCAGCCCAGCAATGGCAGGAGGAAGCATTCCTCACATCGAATGACCCAATCGAAGGCGAACGCGACCGCTTCGGCTTCGCGCTCGACCTCCAGGATCAAACGCTCCTCGTTGGCACAAACCCGGTCTCATACTCACACAACCCTGCCGGCTCCGCGTACATCCACCGCTACGACGGCCACACCTGGCCCTACGAAGCGAAACTCACAGCCTCCGATGGTTCCGGTGCCGACCGATTCGGCGCTGCCGTCGCGCTCGACAGCGGGTTGGCACTCGTCGGTGCATGGGGAGTCTGGAGTACCGGTGATGAGTGCCCATTCCCACAGATCTGCGACGCCGGCGCTGCCTATCTCTACAAACGAGACGGCACCCGCTGGTCCGAACAGGCAATCTTCACCTCACACGATATTGCTCAGCACGATGCCTTCGGATGGGACGTCGAACTCTGGCGCACCAGCGCCCTCGCCGCATCCTTTGCCGATGATGACGGCGCACGCGATACCGGCGCAGTCTACGGCTACGACTTCGCCAACGGCGACGGCAACTGCCTCCCGCCAACACTTCGTATCGATACCGATTGCCCGAACGCAAAGGCAGCAACAATCACTTGGGATGCAACCACACCGGGCGGCCGAGTCGCACTCGTCTACTCTCCCTCACCCGGCACACACACCGTCCCAAACGCATTCCCCTGTGCCGGCACGCGCATCGACCTCAATCCCAACGGCCTCCGCCTCGCGCTCACCGCCGACTCCGACCCGAACGGTGCCGGCTCCATTCACGTCAACATCCCCAACCCAGCCTGCGGCGGCCAACTCCAACTGATCGACCTCACCAACTGCGCCATCAGCAACCTCGCCACCATCCGCTGACCCCCAAAGCCCGTCATCCGCGCGCCCCGCGGATGGCGGGGTATCACATCACCATACCGCCTCGCAAAAACCACGCCCCCGAGCCAAGCCCACGGATTCCAATCCGTGGGGTAACTCCTTCTTATAACCTCCTCTCCCCCGCACCACCCCGCTCCCCCCCAAAGCCCCGTCATCCGCGCCCCCGCGCCAAGCCCACGGATTCCAATCCGTGGGGTCTCCCCTCACTCCATATCACCCCTCCCCCTCACGTCGTCCGAATACTTCGGCGTACCAGAACCTCTCCGCCGGCAACCCAGCATGCCACCGCTGCCCCAACCAGCACCGCCACATCCTCCCAGGGCAAAGAACCCCGGCGCAGAATCTCAATCGGCATGAAATACTTCAAAACACTGACATACCCCACCGGCGCAAACGTCGGCCAGATCTGCGCCACAAAGTTAATAAGAAACGAAAACACGAGCACCACAAACACAAACGCGATCGCACGCCCACGCCGGTCCGAAACCGCAGATGCCAGAAAGGCCAATCCACCAATCGCCAGCCCGTTGCAATATAACATCAACAAAATCTGCAACTGCTCCTCGAGTCCCAGCCCACCACCCTCCGGCGGGACAGACAGGCCGGTCACAATGTGCCCGACACCGCCGAGAACGACAATCACAAACACGCCGATCAACCATACACACGTCTCGCTGAAATACACCGACCGACGCGAAACCGGCAAACCGAGCAGCACATCAATGGTCCCACGATCAATCTCGCCCACAGGATACCGGGTACACACCTGCACGCCGTGAGCCCACACCAATGCCAAAACCATCGGGTGCCCGAGAAGCGCTGCCTGTAACAACCGGCCCGTCATCGCATCATCAGACCCGATCCCGAAAAAGGCTGCGAGAATCGTCCGCACAAACGGAATCTGATTCCACATCTCCTCAAACCCACCCTGAACCTGCGGCACGATGGCCGTCAAGCCGGCCATGATAAACAGCATCCCAACTCCGTACAGCAACGTCGCAACCCACGTCTCACGAACCGACTTAATAACCAGGCCACGCATCATGATGCCACCCCTCCATGCCCAGCCGCCTCAGATTCACCACGGTAAAACGATCGGAAAACCGTCTCCAGATCAGGCGGGCCAACGGTGAAATCCACGATACCTGCCTGCCCCGAAACCCACCGTGCCAACTCGGCTGCAGGACCCGTCATCTCGCATGTCCAACGATGGTGCCCGTGCTCAATCACATTCAAGAATGACGGCACAGCATCGGCATCCAACGGGCCTTCACTCCCAAACAGCAGCACCACCTGCCGCCGGGCCCTGGCCTGTAACTCGGACAACGGCTCATCAGCCACAATCCGACCGGCCCGAATAATCGCAATCCGATCACACAGATGCTCAACCTCACTTAACGTATGACTCGAAAAGAAAACCGTCGTCCCATGGTGCTCAGCACACTCACGAACAATCGCAGCCAACTCAATCTGCATCAACGGGTCCAGCCCCGAAGTCGGCTCATCCAAAACTAATAATCGCGGCCGGGCGGCCAGCGCCAAAAGTAACCCCAGTTTCTGCCGCATCCCCCGTGACATCTTCCGGACCGATACATCCGGGTCCAGTGTGAGCCGTTCACACAGCCGATTGCCTGCCGCCTGCATGTCCGTGCCTCGAATCGCCCCGAGCACACGCACCCCGTTTCGTGCCGTCATCCACGGGTACAGCCGCAGGTCACCCGGCACATAGCCGACATCACGCTTGATCACATGGCTCGCGCCCCAGCAGTCTCGATCAAACACGCATGCAGTCCCCCCCTGTGCCTTCAGAAAACCGAGCAGGATCCGAATCGTCGTCGTCTTGCCTGCACCGTTCGGCCCAAGAAACCCAAACACGCACCCCGACTCCACACACAGATCAACACCCGCAACACCGACCCGCGTGCCATACGAATGATGCAACTTCTCTGCTCGAATCACGGCCATTGGTTCACTCCAATACGCTCTCCCCCACACCCCCAACGCCCCGTCATCCGCGCCCCTCGCACGGGGGGGGGCGGGGTATCACAACACCACACCGCCTCAAATCAACCATCCCCCCGTGCAAGCCCACGGATTCCAATCCGTAGGGTAACTCCCTCATATCCCCTCCTCTCCCCCCGCACCCCTCTCTCCCCGAACGCCCCGTCATCCGCGCGCCCCGTGGATGGTGGGGTATCCTACGCCCTCCCCGTGCATCACTCCCCACACACCCACCCCCCTGGCCCGGTATCGCAACCGAAGCGCTCCTCACCCGATATACTCCCTCCCATTTACACCCTCAACACAGGGATGGAGCTCGTCCCATGCACCTCCGACACATAATCGTCACACTTACCCTGACGACACTCCTCACAACAGCCTGCACATCAGGTCAGCAACATCAACAGGTCAATCTCGAAATCACCGCCGATCCGCCGTTGCAATTCTCACTCGATTCACTCCCGGAGGCATTCGATCGACTCCGTGCTTGGCGACAGCTGCGCGTTACCGCGCCGGCCATCATCACGCTCTTTCCCGGCCGCTACACACTCACCGATCCACTTGTCCTCAATCCATCACTCATCGGCGATGGCCTGACCATCAGGAAGTACTACAACGCCGAACCTGACTCCGTCATCCTCACCGGCGGCAGACCAATCGAAAACCTCTCACTCCATCACGCAACCGGCACCTGGCAAACCACTATCCCTGACGTTGCCAACGGAGACTGGTGGTTCGAAGAACTCTTTGCCGACCTCACACCACGTACCCGTGCCCGTCACCCCAATACCGGATATGCCCGCGTCGTCTCAGCCGGCCCCGACAACCGAACGTCCTTCACCTTCAATCCCGACGAAATCCCAGCAGCGCACATCGACACCATCACCAACACCGAAGTCGTCTTCTTCCACGACTGGTCCACTTCACGAATGACCATTGCCGATATTAATACCGACACCAACACGATCACACTCGCCAACCCGATCGGCTGCAAAGCCCCGCACTATGCCATCACCAACTTCGAAAAACATCCGCGATTCTACATCGAAGGTAGCACAGCACTTGTCGACACACCCGGCGAATGGGAACTCGACCGCACCACCGGCCACTTTGTCTACAAACCGCTGCCCGGCGAGACATTCGATAACACCAACCTGATAGCCCCGGTCGCCCCCTCGCTTATTAACATCATCGGGATCCACGGCTCACCGGCAACCAATGTCACACTCGACGGCCTCACCTTTGCCCACTCCAACTGGCCGATTCCCTCCTATGGCTACGCCGAGGGGCAGGCAGCCTTCTACGAGCAACGCGATAAACAAGGAAGCGACGGCACCCGCGACCCCGTCCCCGCAGCCATCCACCTCGAATGGGCCGACAACTGCACCATCTCCAACTGCACCGTCTCATCCGTCGGCGGGACCGGCATCTGGGTAGGACCGGGCTGTAACGACAACACCATCTCAGGTACCACGGTCCGACACGCCGGCGCCAACGGCATCATGGTCGGCGAACCAATGGGCCGCCTCGTCAACGGCAAACACTGGTGGCAGGAAGCCCCACAACAGGCTGCCACAGGCAACACGGTCAAAAACTGCCTCGTCGAATCCTGTGGCCGACGCTTCTTCGGTGCCGTCGGCATCTGGGTCGGCCTGGCGCAACAGACCCAGGTAGCCAATTGCGAAGTCCGCGACTTGCCCTACACAGGCATCTCCGTCGGCTGGCGCTGGGACGAAACACCGACACCCTGCCAAGCAAACATCATCGAGTCAAACCACATCCACCACGTCATGCTAAGCCTCTCCGACGGCGGCGGAATCTACACACTCGGCAAACAACCCGGCACCGTCCTCCGAAACAACGCGATCCACGACATCGTCCGCAACGCCGGCCGAGCACCCTCCAACGGCATCTTCTTCGATCAGGGCTCCACCGATCTACTGATCGAAGGCAACTTCTTCTGGAACATCGATACCACGCCGCTCCGCTGGCACTGGACATACCAGAACGTCGTCCGCAACAACACCTTCGTCATACCAGAGGGGCAGCAGTTCGCCTATTACAACCGTGCCAAGGGCCAGGACATTACCTACGAGGATAACGCAATCACTGCACCTGCAACCTGGGATCCAACCGACCCCGACAACCCCGCAGCCGCCATCATCCACCACGCCGGCCCACAATAAATCAACCTCACCCCCTCCTCATTTCCGTCATTCCCGCGCACGCGGGAATCCATCTTCTCTCCCCCGTAAAGCCCCGTCATCCGCGCCCCGCGGATGGCGGGGTATATCACAACACAACACCACACCGCCTCGCAAAAACCACACCCCCGCGCAAGCCCACGGATTCCAATCCGTGGGGTATTACCCTCTCCCCCTGCACACCATCCCTTTATCCGTCATTCCCGCGCACGCGGGAATCCATCTTCTCTCCCCCGTAAAGCCCCGTCATCCGCGCCCCGCGGATGGCGGGGTATCTCACAACACCACACCGCCTCGCAAAAACCACACCCCCGCGCAAGCCCACGGATTCCAATCCGTGGGGTATTACCCTCTCCCCCTGCACACCATCCCTTTATCCGTCATTCCCGCGCACGCGGGAATCCATCTTCTCTCCCCCGTAAAGCCCCGTCATCCGCGCCCCGCGGATGGCGGGGTAAATCACAACACAACACCATACCGCCTCGCAAAAACCACACCCCCGCGCAAGCCCACGGATTCCAATCCGTGGGGTCTCTTCTTCCCCCTCACCTCATCACCCCGCACCCCGCTCCCCCGTAAGGCCCCGTCATCCGCGCCCCGCGGATGGCGGGGTATCTCACAACACCACACCGCCTCGCAAAAACCACACCCCCGCGCAAGCCCACGGATTCCAATCCGTGGTGTCTCTTCTTCCCCCTCACCTCATCACCCCGCACCCCGCTCCCCGTAAAGCCCCGTCATCCGCGCCCCCGCGGATGGCGGGGTAAATCCCACCACCTCCCCTCAACCCCTCCCCCCCACCTCCAAAAATACTCCTCCCCATCAACCCGCTGCCGACACAGGCCTTACACACTCACGCGAAACAATATCCAAACAAAAACCAAACACCCCTCTTGACAGCCGGCTGCCGGGCTGTACATTGATGAACAACCCAACGCATCAGCACATCCAACAATCAAAGGAAGGAAAGGAGACGCACGACCCGAACCGACAAAGCAAAAACAAAAACAACAACAACCACGTAAAAAAGCATACCAACCATCGTCAGCCCTGCTGACAATGGCACGAAAGAACGGACGGCATGGCCCGGCGCTGTGGAGTGGCCGGGAACCAGTGTGCTGAGAAGTCCTCGCGAGCCAGTAAATGTGTATGTGTGTGCGTATGTCTATACGTTCGTCTGTATCCTGTGTACACCCGTACACATCCGTGGATACACCTGCATACCCATACACAAACGGCACGCGATCTCTTTCTCAGGCACAAACGCTCTTGCAACTGGCAATCATTGCAGGACGGTCCGGAGTGCGTGCCGTGGATCCCGGGTTGAGAGTGATGGTCAGGAAAGAGACGGTCTGGATCGATTGTGCACCGTCTGTGCCTGTTGCGGGAGCATCGGAGATGACCTTCCACTCCGTGCGGGTCGTACCCTCAGCAAGCACAGGAAATGTCGACCACCGGGCTGCATGCCAGGGTGCACCGCGCATGGAGCTGTTCTAATGTATGTGATGGTTGCAACGTCTGATTCACCGATCAATCAGGCACGGGCCGAACGGCAAACATCGTGCGGAACAAAACGCACCTGTGCGCGCACAGGACCCTGCCGCTCGTCACCCACCGCTGATCGAAACGTCGAATCAGGTACACACGCAATCAGCCACGTGCATGCCCGGAAGCGATCGACGGCGTGACGTCTGCATCCGACATCGCCTGACATACATCACATTTCCTTGTGAGTGTCCACACGCACCTCGACTGAAAAACACGTGTCATGTGCACATGCATGTGCCCGCAATCTGCCACGGGAGCGTTCAAAAAAGGGTTCCAGTCGGACAAGTGAATGGTGCCCAGTCACACCGTCTCCCAACCGGCTCGTACCATGCCACACCTTCCCAAACCCGGGTGGGCCTGCCCGTCCTTCTTCCGGTTGCTTCCCCCTGGTTGATGCTGCATGCAACCACACCCCCGCGCCAAGCCCACGGATTCCAATCCGTGGGGTCTCTTCTTCCCCCTCACCCCATCACCCCGCGCACCGCGGATGGCGGGGGCGGGGAAGGCAGGGGCCCCACGCAGCAAACACCACAATCAGGTGACGACCGGAAAGGAGAAGCAGGGGAGGATCACATGACACGGCTACAATCGCGCATGGAGAAAACGGTCTCCCGCCATGAGCAACAGACACAATCGGCATCGGCCGAACCGCTGTCCCTGCAGCCTGCGCCCTCCCCTCCACCCACATCACCCGATGCTGGCCAAGACGTCAATCCGGCTGCTGCCGAGTCCTGCCAACACAGATGCCTCGGGCGATGCCTCATCATCCCCATCGAGGGAATGCAGTCGCGCCGCTGCGAACGCATCATCAACCGAATGCTCAAGACTCGACACAAAATCACCGGCTGGGCCTCCTATGCCGCCGGGGTCGTGCGCATCGAAAGCACCAACGTCATCCCTCCGCTGGCCGAACTGGCAGACACACTCGCAAAACGTGGCTACCGCCTCCTCTATCAGGATGCCTGGCCCTGCGGACACGATGACCCGACCCAACCAACCGCCCCGTGCCATGATCGTGTCGCCACAAAGCAGAAACCGGGCCTCATCAACCGACTCCTCCCGGCCTCGATCAGCGCCGCCGGCGCGCCCCTGGCCACCGTCCTCGTCGGCGGGCTGCTGCTGGCAATCGGCTTCGTCCTCCGCCTGACCGGCCAACCGATGTGGGCATGGATTCCCCCGCTGGCAATCGCAGCCGTACTCACCAGCCTGCAGACATTCCCCTCTGCCGTCCGATCACTCCTGAACGTCACCCTCGATGTTGATGTGCTGATGTTCGTCGCTGCAGCCGGTGCCACCTGGCTCGGCCATGCCGAGGAAGGCGTCTTCCTCCTGTTCCTCTTCGGACTCGGGACCGCCGGCGAGCACATGGCCCTCGGTCGCGCACGCCATGCCATCGAAGCACTGCGCGATGTCGCGCCCGAAAACGCTCGCCTCATCGATGACGACGGCAACGAGCGCATGATCCCGGCCGCAAACGTGCGCATCGACGATCAACTCCTCGTCCTCCCATTCGAACGCTTTCCCGCAGACGGTGCCGTCATCGCAGGCCGCTCCGCCGTCGACCAGGCAGCCATCACCGGCGAGTCCATCCCCGTCGAAAAGGATGTCGGCGACATCGTGTTTGCCGGCAGCATCAATGGTGATTCCCAGATCCTCTTCCGCGCCACCAGGCCGGCCGGTGATTCCACCCTCAGCCGACTCATTCGGCTCGTCGAAGTGGCTGAAACCGAAAAAAGCCCGGCCCAGCAACTCACCGATCGCGTCGAGCGCTGGTACGTTCCCACAGTACTGGCACTCACCATTGCCGTCATCGTCATCCCGCCGCTTGCCTGGAACGAATCCTGGAGTGAGTGGTTCTATCGCGCGATGGCATTCCTCACCGCTGCCTCCCCCTGTGCCATTGCCATCGGCGGGCCTGCCGCCGTCTTGTGTGGCATCGCACGCTCGGCACGGATCGGCGTGTTAATAAAGGGTGGGGGCCCGCTCGAAACACTCGGTCGCGTCCGGGCCGTCTGCTTTGATAAAACCGGCACCCTCACAGCCGGCAAGCCGCGCGTCACGAATATCGTCCCACTTACCGAAACCGTGACCCCCGACCAGGCTCTCGCATGGGCAGCCTCGATCGAAGCAGAAACCACCCACCCGCTGGCCGCAGCCATCGTCACAGCTGCCCGGGATCGGAATCTAACAATCCCCGATGCCCGTGACGTCAGGCAAATTACCGGCATGGGTGCCGAGGGGTATATTAACGATGATGAGATAACCGTCGGGCGCCTCACCGAGCAACTGAGCGCACGCATGACAGATGCACAGGCACAGGAGATTGCCGACATTGCAGCCCAGGGGCGCACCATCGTCTGCCTGACACGGAACGGGGAGCCGCTGGCCGTGTTCGGCATTGCCGATGAACCGCGCCCCGAAGCAAAAGAAACGGTGGCCGAACTTCGACGCCAGGGGATGACCCACGTGTCGATGCTCACCGGCGACCGTCAGGCCGTTGCCGAAGCGATCGCTGCCCGGCTCGGGATCGATCGGGTCTATGCCGACCTCATGCCCGAAGACAAACTGCGCGCCATCGAGGAACTGAGTAACGAACATGAGACGGCCATGGTCGGCGACGGCGTCAATGACGCACCCGCACTGGCCCGTGCTGATGTCGGGATCGCAGTGGGGGAGCCGGCGCCGACGTCGCCATGGAGACTGCCGATGTCGTTCTAATGGGGCAGACGATCGAGCGCCTGCCTGATGCAATCGCCATCTCCCGCCTGACACGAAGTATTACATTCCAGAACCTCGTGATTGCGCTGGGCGTAATCGCCGTCGTGGCCCCGATGGCCGTCACCGGCCACGCCTCACTCGGCATCGCCGTCCTGCTGCACGAAGGCTCGACCGTCGTCGTCGTCCTTAATGCCCTGCGCATCCTTCGCTGGGGCCGAAAACGCAAGTAGGGCCACATGGTCGAAGGACGTATGATCAAACGTTACCTCCTGCAAGCCGGACAAGCCGCGTCCCGCGGATTGTCCGGGTCTCCCCACTCCCGTAGCCCCCGGCTCTGCCGGGGGGATGATGCGCAAGCATCATGCCATGCCTCACCTCCCACAAGCAGGGCAAGACATGCCCCGCGGATGGCGGGGTCTCCTTTACCTTCACCCCCTCCTTTTCTCCGTCATTCCCGCGCACGCGGGAATCCAGCCTCTCTCCTCCCTCGCCCGCCAGCGCACGAACGTAGCCGGCGGCTTCAGCCGCCGGAACAGGCACACGCCGCGAGCGCACGCACCGCCCGGAGGGCGGACGAAGTGAAACACAGAACATGTACCCACAACGGGGCACATGCAATGTGCCCCTACCCTCCGTCAATCCCGCGCTCGCGGGAATCCAGCCGGGTAGGTCAGGAGGAGGTCATCCGAGTCCTGACATCAGTGGCTGACGGATGGTCCTTGATATTAATGTGAATCTCACAATAAAGATAATCCGTGTCACCGCTGCCGTCATCTTCGTGATGACGTTTATCACGTCGAACTACACTTCCAACAGCGTGTACAAATGGGCGAGCCGTCCAATCGGAGGGATCCGGCAGGTCGAACTGCACGTCGGTGACGGCGAGATCGACATCCTGTGGACCAGGGCGCGTTCGGCCAATCCGAATGCGT
This sequence comes from Planctomycetota bacterium, assembly GCA_013112555.1. Classification (GTDB taxonomy): domain Bacteria; phylum Planctomycetota; class Phycisphaerae; order Phycisphaerales; family UBA5793; genus PNC21. Next base: position 1,036,313 of record JABFGK010000001.1, read on the forward strand.
GGTACGTCACACCGGCCCGCCTTACCGTGCATTTTGTGCATCACCGGGTCAGGGGAATCAGGAAGCCGGTCTTCCGGTTGTCCCACCCGGGCTGGACGCTGACCCTCCCCTTCTGGTTGATCATTCTCGTCAGCGGGGCAGCCGCGTTTGCACTCAGCATCAGTGATCTGCGACGGCACCTTCGTAGCGCGCAGGGCAAGTGCCCACGGTGCGGCTACGACCTGCGCGGCAACCGGGATGATGAGAGCGGCTGTCCGGAGTGCGGGTATGGGAGAGAGAAGGATGAGTAGCCGGGCAGGTCAGGACGAGGTCCTCAGAGCCCTGATAGGATCTACTGCCGAATCTGTATACGTAGTTGCACAGTGCCCGCGTTCCGCTACTTGTATGAACTTGCAACGGTGGATAAATCGCATTTGTCGATGCTTTCACTGTGAAGCGGGCGGTGCCACTCACATCGCGTGACGCCAACAGTTGTATTCCAGGGTGTCTCAATTTCACTAAGAGGAACAGGCATATAAAACGCCTCCTCGCTCAGAGAAAAACCATGCATCAGGCGAAGTCTGCTTATTACGTTATTCAGAGACCATGATGCAAGTTGTAGCTTCAATACCGTCGCCTCTGCACTCCAGTTTAGTGACACTTGCCTTAGCGCTACGTGAGGACGCCGCGGTGACGGGAGCTTGCCATCGAATGTGTCTACAGTGTAAAACGTAGAACCATGTGCACTTCCTCCCAGTATTCTCATGTCCTCCGCTGCTGCAGGTACCCCTGGAACGGTTTCAGGCCCGAAAGAGAAGGTAAAACCACCAGCGCCAAGCCTGTACCCGTGCTTGATACTGTTATATTCGGCGCGGAAGTCCTTGCTCACGTACTCGGCTGCTAATCGACGCCAGAGCAACGAGAAAGCGTCTACAAGTCCGTCTGGTGCATTTGAAAGATCGGCATGAACATACGCAGACACGTTCTCCCATGATGACTTCTCTAGACCGACGCGATTGAGTATGTGCTTGCCGTTGCTTATCGAAGCAACTAGTGCGAGCAAATCCGCATTGCGGTACAGCTGTAGCCATCCCAGTGGGTAGCTGGGTGCCTGTAGTAACGCCCCAAGCAAGGCAAACAGAGCTTCCAGACATTGATAATACGACACTCTGACCGCTATTGAGGCATAACGAGATCTGTCTGTTGTGATCTCTGGGTCAAGTAGAGTGGCGATGAATGAGAAGTACTCAGCATCTATTCTAGCAAGGTAGTTCTTCGCCTGGTCTGCAAGATTCCAGCCATGAACGCAATATGGTGTATCTACAACAAGGAAGCAGTAGTGCGGCGCTTTTGTCTGTTGAGTGCTCATTCTGAATGTGCCAACTGTAGGGTATTAAGAGGGAGAGCGTTATTATACAAACAAACGCGGCTGAGATCGCTATATGGGAACCAGTAGTCGGCAGGTTCGTCTATCCGCTAGCAAGGCGAATGTCAACAAGTCTGGGTCGATATTCTCGTACCGCTATAAGCCTATTGCCATAGTATATGTCAGGCATCTGTTAGGTCAAGAGAAAGGGACCAGGTAATACGAGAACTTGCCCCGTAGTTTGTGTCCTCCTGCGCCCCTCGGGGGCGTTGGCACGAACGACGCGACGGAGGAGTCGTGTCATTTGGCACCTGTTGAGGACTCGCCCCGGCTCTGTCAGGGCTTGCGTTCTGACCTACACCTCTGATTCACAACCGACGCGCGGGATCGTCTAGTCGATTCTGTTGTATCACCCTGGATGCCCGCGTTCGCGAGCATGACGAGCGAGGTAATGGTGTATGACTTGTCCCTATTCAGGCAGTTACGCGCCCGGATGTGGTCCCTGGATCTTCGGCCCTCGGGATCGGTGTGCGCAAACCTCGGGGCGGTGGAGCCCCTATAGTGTGCAGGCAGGCGCGAGCCTGCACCGGGCCGCTGCGGGGGATGGATCACATCGGATGTCGGGGCGGCGACCTGTCAGAATATATACGTGAATTTCCAGATATCCGGAGGTACAGGATATGATTACTGTTGGTATGAACTACAATGTCATCCCGGGCAAACAGGGGGAGTTTGAAGACAAGTTTCGTGGTGTGCTGTCGGCTCTTCGAGAGGCCGACGGGCATGTTGAGTCGAAGATGTTTCGCGATATCGACGATGAGTGTGCCTACCTGATCGTCAGCGAATGGGGCGAGCAGGACAAATTCATGGGGTTCATTCGGAGTGATGCGTTCAAAGCCGTGACCAACTGGGGCAAGGACCAGATCCTGGCCGGGCGCCCGCAGCACACGATTTACAAACATCCCGATCAGGGCGCGCCACAGCACTGATCGTCCGAGTACAGTCCTATGTTCGGCAGACGAAAGCGTCGACGCGAGCAGATCCGCTCTCAGCCGTTCCCCCCGGAGTGGTGGCACTGGATCGTTGTTAACGTTCCATATGTGAATACACTCAATGAGGCAGACCAGCGCGAACTCAAAGGCCACATTCGTGTCCTGCTCGATGAAAAACGCTTTGAGGGCTGTGGCGGGCTGGAGATCACTAACGAAATCCGTGTCACGATCGCCGCCCAGGCTGCCTTGTTGTTATTACATCGTGAGACCGAGTACTACCCGACACTCAAGTCGATCCTCGTCTACCCGACGGCGTTTAAGTCGCATCTGACGGTTCCTCGGCCGGATGGCACGGTCATCGAAGGTGAAGTCGCACGGCGAGGCGAGTCGTGGTTCCGCGGGTCTCTCGTATTGTCCTGGCATGATGTGAAGCGCGGGGCCGACCACCCCGGCGACGGCCGCAACGTCGTCCTGCACGAGTTTGCCCATCAACTCGACGGCGAATCCGGTGCCATGGACGGGGCACCGGCATTGCCCAGCAGCGGATGTTACCGTGCCTGGGCTGAAGTGCTCGGTGATGAGTATCGTGACCTTCTCAGGTCCGTCCATCAACGGCATCATCACTTGCTCGACCGCTATGCTGCGACGAACCCGCCCGAGTTCTTTGCCGTTGCTACCGAGTTTTTCTTCGAGCAGCCGTATATGATGCGCCTGCATCATCCTGACTTGTATGAGCAACTGTCCGAGTTCTATCAGCAGGACCCGGCTGCGAATCTCGGTTGATACGCCTTATCTGTGCGGTGGCCTGTGATGACGTTTCAATACCCGAAGCACACTCTGAGCAATGAGAAGTGGGAAACACGCGATCAGCGGCGCATAAGGAATATGAAAGCGACTGCGCGCTGGAACGGCAGGGTGCTGCTGTACGGATTGGCCCCCATCATGTTGATCGCACCACTCGTTGGTCCAATGCCGAGCCGGTGGTGGGAGTGGGCAGGCTGTTGGGTGGTGGGGGTGTGTGTCGCTGGTGGAAGTGTCGCGCTGATCCGCTGGGGGAGGAATCCGTTTTATCGCTCTCCGGTCCTGAGCCGGCGCCCGGTAGAAGGCAGTGAAGATGACGAGGCAGAGGTCTGCAGTACGCACGAGTGACGAGTGATTCGACAAGCAAGTAACGGCCGATCTGGATTGGCTGTCTCAGTCAGGCGGTAGCGAGGTGTGCTATGGCGAGTGGTGGGCTGGAGCATCATGAAGGACAATCGGCAGCCAAACTGGTGATCAGTGGCCCTGATGGGATTGCTGAATACTCATTGACCAGGAACGGACTGCTCATCGGCCGCGCGCCGACGTGCCATGCCGTGCTGACGGATCGGCAGGTGTCTCGGCAGCATGCGCGACTGTTCCGTGATCCGTTCGGGCGCTGGCTGATCGAGGATCTGAACAGTCGGCAGGGGCTGTCGGTTGGCGGCAACAAGGTCCAGGTTCACACGATGATGCCGGGGCTTGATGTCACGATCGGACCCTACCGGGCCACGCTCATTGATGATTCCGAGTTTGTCATCGAAGCGGATCCACAGGCATCGTCGGCGGTGAACGTGCTCCCGGAAGCGGAGGACCATCATCACATTCAGGATGAGATGGCCACCGATGCGGGTATCTCGCGCGCGTGGTTGCGCGGGCTGAATTCCGCTGCGGAACGACTCTCGACACTGCAAAACGTAAGTGATCTCTATCCTGAGGCATGTCGCAGGGCAGCGTGTGTCCCAGGTGCCGTTGCGCTCGTGATTCGCATCAACGTTGCCGGCGAGACTTCGCAGACGGGTGGGCCGCAGGTGTTGGCCTGCCAGGCACATTCCGGACCGGCGATCGAACGGGTCGGCGAATGTGTCAACGTACACATATCAAGGCGGGTCATGGCCGGGGTGCGGGCCGGTCGAGACGTCGTCCACGCGCGCACCGATGGGCTCAGCGCCGGCCGAGGCCACTCCCAGCGCATGTCTTGACCATCGGAGACAGCCACGCTCCTCGGGCCGTGTCTTGTCATGTGATCACGGACCGGTCCGAGTCGGTGGACGTCCTGTATGTGGATGCGCCGCAGGACCACGGCACGGACAGTGTGCAAGCCTTTGTCCAAGCCCTCTCGCAGCAGGTTCGCATCGTCCGGCGTAATCTCCTCTTGCTGGAAATGATGAAGCGCCGGCGTCTCCTGGACGGGCAACTCGAGGTGGCCAGCGAGATCCAGGAGAAACTGACACCGGCAGCACGGTGCCGAGGTGAGCACTGGGAGACGGCAGCGTTCTACAAACCGGCGATGTGGGTCGGCGGCGATTTTTGTGATCTGTGGGCCCTGCCCGACGGGCGGTTGGCGTTTGCGGCCGGCGATGTCTCCGGCAAGGGGCTGCCGGCGGCAATGGTCATGTCAAACCTGCACGCAGCGCTCCGAGCAGCGACCACATTCAGTGACACGCCTGCCGATGCGCTCACCTATGTAAACACGCACCTGCAGCACTCCCTGATCGGCGGCATGTTTGTTTCGCTCTTCTTCGGGGTTCTTGATGGCGAAACCGGCACCCTGGAGTTCGTCAATGCCGGCCACATCCCGCCGCTGATCTGTACCAGCACGTGGGAGGTGGACGAGTTTGCCATACCACAGAATCCGATCCTCGGTGTGGTCGATCACCCGTTGGAGAGTGATCGTCGAGTGCTCGCGCCGGACTCGACCCTGATCATCGTGACCGACGGGGTCACCGAGGCAGGTGGTGAGAATGGTGAAGAGTTCGGCACGGCCCGAGTGGCTGATGCATTGCGTCAAGCACGAGACCGAACGCCGGAGCAACTCGTGCAGAGTGTGACCAACGCCGTGTTGCGCTGGCGCGGGATGGGACCGCAGCAGGATGACATCACCGTACTGGCTGTCCGCCGGACGAGCGGTGCGTAACTCGTCGTGTGCGCCGATCAGGAGTGTGCTTCGAGTGTGGCCTTGATCCTGGATCGTGATTCGTGAGACAGATGCACGGCGTCATTCGGCTCCGCGCTGATCCGCATCATCACATCACGAAGGATGAGCAGGAAGAGCGCATACTTACGACACGGGCCGCAGACAAACAGGTGGAAGCGGAGGGCGGCTCGCTCGTAGCCTGCCAGGGGGCGCTCGGACTTGTCGGAGAGCAACTGCGACGCCTGCCGGCAATTGACGTTGAGCACAAACTGGATCTTCTTGAGGAGGTTCATGTCCTCAACATCCCTCTTTCGCAGCAGCAGGTGTGGTTTTCGCATCGCCGAGCCAATGAACTTCCAGACACTCCCGGAGCGTGATCCGCATCCGGTGAAGCCGTGTCCAGAGATTGGTCGGCGTAATGGACAGTACCTTACAGATCGAATCGGAGTCCATTTGGTCTAATTCGCGCAGTGAAAACACGTGTGCCAATGCCGGCGGCAGTTTATCGGCACAGAGGTCCAGCGCAGCCCGGAACTCTCTGAGTTCGTCGGGTGACAGATTCGATCCGGACCAGCCGACCGGAGCATCGGACCACTTGCCCTTTTTCGCAAACTTCGCATCGAAATAGGTCTCGTCCGGGGTCGGTTCAAAGCGGTCCCGCTCGCGGGCGCGCTTTCGGATATGGTCGACGATCTTGTTGCGGAGGATACTGATGAACCAAGTCTGCTCGGCTGACTTGCCGGAGAATGAATCGCGGTTCTGCAAGGCGGCCAGCAGTGTTTCCTGCACGAGTTCCTCGGCGGTCTCGCGGTCTCGCACCCTTTTCACGGCATAGCGGAACAGGATGTCACCGTGGGCATCGACCCAGGTGGCAGGGTCGGAGGTGGTGAGGTTCGTTGCCGGCTGTTCGGGCATCGTCAATCATCCTGCTGTGGCTTGCTGATACACGATAGGGGGGGAATGTCGCCCGGGCTGGACTGGCATCATCTGACTGGCCGGCTGCGCCGGTCGCCCGGGTGCTGCGGCTGGAAACTCAGGGGCAAAGAGATGCCCCGCGACAGACCGGTGTGATCTATCACGGGGCGCTCTTGGGGTGTAGAGATTCTTCGTCGCTCACTCGGGCCGGCTCGATTACTCCACAGTCAACACGTTTGAGGGACAGCAGGTGTTGAGGTCAACAGCCTGCAGGTGGAGTTTGCCGCACGCCATGGGCGGGATGTTTCCATTGAAGACGGCGATCCCGTCGACGTCGGCCGTCGCGAGCGCGTGTGCCAGCGGAGCGGCGATGGCCAGTTCCAGCCCGACACACCGAGGTCCCGAAGTGATGGTGTAACACCCATCCGACAGGGCATAGGCCAGCGCCACCGGGCCGAAGGGGGTGGCATTGGTCACGGTGAAGGTGGCAGGTCCACCGCCCGGGCAGGTCCATACGCCGGACAGACCCACATCACACAGGCAGGGGCACCGGCGCTCGTCAGGTTCCTCATCAAGGTTGATCAGGTTCGTGACATCTTCCCAGTCCGGATTGCCAGTGTGCCGCTCGATCGTCACTTTGGTCACGATGGGCTCCCAGGGGACCAGTGTCAGCGTATTCTCAGGGGCCGGACAGCCAAGCGGTGTCGCACCGCAGGGGTTTGTTCTCACAGCGTAACCGTCCGCCATTCCGGGGCCGAAGGATTCGGTTTCACCGACCATGAAGTACACATCATCGCTCGTTTTGAGCGCTGAGCCGAACCACTCATAGCCACTCCAGTAGGTCCGGATCCAGCGTGCCGACGCTCCGGTTGCATCATGATCAAGAACCGCGAACTGGGCACCGGCACCGGTGCGCCGCCGGCTCGGGAACACGGACGATTCCCCCGATTTCTCCGGTGACACTTCGATCGAGTTGGTTCCGGTGATGTCCGGGGTGATGTAGTACCATTGCAGCGAGCCGTCCGGATGGAGACGCATGACGTAGGTGTCGCCATTTGTGAGATTCGCGTTCTGGTTGCCGGTCACCACGATGTCACCGTTGGGACAGATGTCCATCCCGCGTGCATGTTCGCTCCTGTCATCTGGAATCGCATACGTCTTGGCCCACAGCACATTCAGACCCGGATCCAACTTAAGGACGAGCGTGTCCTTGTCATTTGTCTGGTAGTTCTCCGTAAGACCGCAGATGAGATAGCCGTCGTCCACTGCCTCGATGTCGAGGAACTCGATAATCGACTCCTCGGCAAGTGCAGCGTCGCGGTACCGAAAGAACGAAGTGACATTCCCGGTAAGTGCATCGAAGCGGTAGATGTACCCGCGCCGCCGCAAGCCGGTGAATCCCCGGCCTCGACCTGCGACGAGCCATTCATCCGTCCCGGGTATCTGAACGATCGAGGTTCCGCGGATGTCGGCCCTGGTGGAGTACAGTCCGTTCATTGTGTCGGCCCAGCGCATGGTCAGCAGTGCTGAGTCGAAGGCAGCAACGACGATGCTCTGGGACGTGGTTGTATCCTGATTCGCCTCGCCGCAGACGACGAAGTAGGTTCCATCTGCCGACTCTTCGATTCGGGTGCCGAATGTGTAGACATCGGCACCGGTTGCGTCCCGAAGGTGGAGGCGACGATTCCAGGCCAGCCCGCTGTTGTCGGTGAGGCCGGCCGCCCAGATTCCCTGTTCGTAGGCAAACGGCACATTGTCGCGATTGCCAACTGCCAGGTACCCACCGCCCTGGGCCTCGCGCACCCAGACGAAGCGCTCGTCGGCGTTCGGTCTGCCGTAGGCAGCCTGCCACTCCTGGGCCATGCCGGCCGGGGCCGTCATGGTCATGGCAGCACTGAGGAAGAGCGCTGCACCGCACCCCGGAACGAATCGATTGATCCATGTGTGTTGTTTGCTGTGTGAAGGCATGATCATTTGCTCCTTATCTGTACCTGCACGTGGTGAGTTGCGTCGGAGAGCAACTGTTTCTCCGCGAGGTGGTTTCTGCGACTGCCCAGTTCTCATCGATGCGTGCCCGTCAGGCAGCGGGAATCTGAGCGAGGCTGACAACCACATCACCTCTCACTCTGAAACACGCTCGTCAGCGACGGAAGCGGCAGCGAGTTGAGCGATTGCCTCAGGAAATGTGTGTTTTGACAAAGATTTAATCTTGCATCCGGACGTGGCAGGGGTTTTCTGATGATGTTGTGTGGCACTTCGTCCGCCCTCCGGGCGGGGTGTGTTCGTGGAGCGTGCCCTGTCCGGCGGCTGACCTCCCCCAACCGCCGGCTACGGTCGTGCGCCCTGTCGGGCGAGGGAGGAGTGAAGATGGATTCCCGCGTTCGCGGGAATGACGGAGGAGTGAGGAAACATTGCATGATGCTTGCGCATCATTATCCTCCCGGCAGAGCCGGTGCGTATGGCACGAAGTGCCATGCAGCGATCTCATCGTGATTTAGCGGCACGTTGTCCCGCCGCCCCCCGGCAGAGCCGGGGCGAACCCACGCGCGTGTCCGATTGTGTGTGAGACGGGACATGCCGATATGCCAAACCGACGGTAGAAGTAACGGTGCGGGATTGGGTGAATCGTGCGGAATCGTGTATAAATGGATTCGCCCTAATGGTTCGGGAGGCATTGAATGCATTGGCAGCGGGAGAAATCGGCTCGATCACTTCCATCCGCGTGGATGCGTTCTGACAGTGGAGGTGTGTGATGATGGATATCTTTTTCTCTGAAGCAGCCGGTTGGTTTACCCTTCCGGCAGCGGTCGGAACATTTTTCTTCGTCCTGCGATTGGTTCTGATGCTGGTGGCCGGCGATGTGCACGACGGTGTGAGCGATGGTGATATCGGTGCCGATGGATTTGACGGGCATGTCGGCGACGGCGGGCATGATCACCCGGATTCATCGCAGTCATTCAAAGTTCTGTCGATCCAGGCGGTCGCCACGTTCCTGATGGGTTTCGGGTGGGGCGGGCTTGGTGCGTATCGCGGATCTGATCTGGATCTGGTCCCGAGCCTGGCAATTGCCGTCCTGTTCGGGGCCGGCATGGTCTGGCTGTTGAGCGTGCTGCTGAAGTTCGTTTATGGGCTAGAAAGCAGTGGGAACATTTCGATCCGCAGTGCGCTGGGACGGAGCGGTGTGGTCTATGTGACGGTGCCGGCGGAGCGCTCCGGGCGCGGGCAGGTGAAGGTGACGGTGAACGGTCGGCAGCGGATTTTCAATGCAGTCTGTGAAGGTGAGGCGTTGACGACTCGGACACCGGTCAAGGTGGTCGATGTCAATGCAGATAATACGCTGACCGTCTCGGCATCGTGAGCGGCGGGTCAGCCTGTGGATGGATTCGATATACTTTGAATGCACGCCCAACGGCTCGTCGAATGCTGTCGGGGTGACACACACGTGGCAAGGAGAGGCACAATGATATCAGATTGGTTGCCGACGGTGGTACTCGGGGCATCGGTTGAGGGGATGAAAGGACTGATCTGGCTTGGCAGCATTTTCGCGTTCTGCCTGATGATCATTTTCTTCATTGTTTTTACGGTCAAGCAGTACAAGCGGTGCCCGAGTAACCGTGTGCTTGTGGTGTTTGGCAAGGTGGGCGGCGCACGAGCAGCCAAGTGTCTGCACGGCGGCGGCGTATTCGTGGTTCCACTGGTGCAGGATTATGAATACCTGAGTCTTGAGCCTTTGACGATTGAGATTCCGCTCGAAGGCGCGCTGTCGTTAAACAACATCCGGGTGAACGTGCCGTCCACGTTTACAGTCGGTATCTCGACGGACCCGGTGCTGATGAGCAATGCAGCCGAGCGTTTGCTGATGCTCAATGAGCCGAAGATCAAAGAGCAGGCGCAGGACATCATTCTGGGCCAGTTGCGTTTGGTGATTGCGACCTTGTCGATCGAGGAGATCAACAAGGATCGTGAGAAGTTCATGGCGTTGATCAACGAGAATGTGACGCAGGAAATCAACAAGATCGGCCTTGAGCTGATCAACGTGAACATCCGTGACATTACGGACGAGAGCGGGTATATTCAGGCGATCGGCCAGCGGGCGGCCGCGGAGGCGATTAACCGTGCCAAGGTTGAGGTGGCTGAGCAGGATCGTGACGGGGCCACCGGGCAGGCCGTGGCGGTGCGAGAGCAGACGGTGAACGTGGCTCGCGAGCGGGCCACGGCGGTGGAGGGTGAGAAGAAGGCTGAGCGTGGCCAGCGTGTGACCGTGGCGTCATTGGAGGCCGAGGCCGTCACGGGTGAGGTCGAGTCGAAGCGGGACCGTGAAATCGCAACCGCCCAGCGCGATGCGGAAACGGTCGCAGCCCGCAAACAGGCTGAGCAGGAGCAGCGAGTTGCCGTGGCGGATGCGGAGTCGCTGGCGGTGCAGGGTGAGAATACGGCCCGTGCTCAGATTGCCGATTCGAATGCGAAACTGGCCGAGATTCAGGCATCGGCGGATCAGCGGGCCGATGTGGCAGCAGCCAAGGCCCGTGAGGCGATTCTGCTGGCTGAACGCGAACGGGAACTGGCCCGGTTGAGCAAGGAGCAGTTGGCGCCGCAGGAGATTGATAAGCAACTGATCGAGATCGCTGCCGAGGCTGAGGCCGAGAAACTGCGTCGCGAGGCCCGTGGCGAGGCCGATGCGATTCTGGCCCGCTATACCGCCGAGGCTGAAGGTGTGCGGAAGGTGCTCGAAGCGAAGGCGATCGGGTACCGTGAGTTGGTCGGTGCGTGTGTCGAGAACCCGCAGATTGCCCCGACGTTGCTGATGATCGAGAAACTGCCTGAACTCGTGGCCGAGCAGGTCAAGGCGATTCAGAATCTGAAGATCGACAAGATCACGGTCTGGGATTCTGGTCGGAACGGCCAGGGGAATGCCGAGGGATCGACGGCCGGCTTTTTGTCGAGTCTGATCGGGTCGCTGCCGGCGATGCACGAACTGGCCAACCAGGCCGGGATCGAGTTGCCGAGCGTGCTGGGCAGGTTGAGTGACCAGCAGGACGGCCGGGTTGGGAATGAGTATGCATCGGCGAAGCCGGTCGTGAACGTCAGAAGCCATGATGATGGCACGGCCGCCGGTGATGATCCTGATGATGGGGCAGCCGGCAGCGGCGGCAAGCCGAAGCGTGGTAATCAGGCGTAGTGTGCGATCCGGCTGGGGGGCTGTACGCGCAGCCGGGAGCAATGGGCGTGATTTGAGAATGACCCGGACAATCCGCGATGCGGCTTGTCCGGCTTTTTTTGTCCCAAGCGGTGATTGGCGTCAGGGGGGGATCAGTTGGTGTCGGTGGGTTTGTTGAGCAGGAGGCCGGTCAGGGCCAGGACGGCCCCGGCGCCGATGACCCAGAGTCGGCGTGGGTTGGGTCGGAGTGAGGCATCGCTCGGGGTCGGCGTGGCTTCGTACTCGGAAGTCGTCGTCGTTGTGGTCGTGGCCACAATCAAAGGGTCGTCGTGACGCGTCGTGAGGGCCACCGGCGAACACCAGCGGCGGAGTATCGTGTTCTTGTACTCCGGGGCCGGCACCGGGTCACGGGGGACGATCGTATCTGAGATCCACTGATCGACCCGTGCATCAAGCGATACGCCGACGATGGCCAGCGCTTCGGCATCGGACGGGATCTGGTTGAAGTAGGCAGCGGCCAGCCGTTCGACGAGGACGGGGTCAGCGTCGATCACTTCATCCTGGAATCGGCAATAGGCCTCGAGCATGTCGAGGGCAGCCAGTTCGTCCTGTTCGAGGACGGCGGTCTGGTAGTCGAGTTGGGCCAGGGTGTCGGCCGGCGGGATGAGGATGGCAGCCGATATGAGGGCCAGCCCGGTGAGCAGGAAGAGCCAGCCGGGGTCGATGACGGCGCGCAGCAGGCGATGATGCCGGGGGGCAGGCGGCACCGGCGGTGAATGGCGAGGATCGTGGATTCGGTCGTGACTGGTGGTCATCCTCATCATCATCGGTTGCGGGTCGGATTGGTCATGAATGGGAGGGGCGGCTAGTGTGAGCCGGGAGTTGTGAATGGTCATGATGAATGATGCGCATCGTCAAACTGAACAGGCCCTCGCCTCCAGCCTGTCTCCCGAGGGGAGCGGTGAGGTGGAAGAGGTGGGACAGGAGGAGCCCGCTCCCTCACGGTCGCGGCTCGTCGGCGAGGGGGGACAGAAGGAGCCCGCTCCCTCACGGTCGCGGCTTGTCGGAGAGGTGGAACAGAAGGAGCCCGCTCCCTCACGGTCGCGGCTCGTCGGCGAGGGGGGACAGAAGGAGCCCGCTCCCTCACGGTCGCGGCTTGTCGGAGTGACGGGCGAGACGCCTGTGCCACTGAAGAGTCGCTGCGGGTATGACCTGGTGGCTGTGGATCTGGATGGGACGCTGTTTGATCGGGATGGGCACATCAGCAAGCGGAATCTGGCAGCCGTGGCTCGGGCGCGGGAAGCCGGAGTACACGTCGTCGTGTGTACCGGCCGGAGTCTGTCAGAGGCGGCCGGGTCATTGGACCCGCTGCAGATTGACGGGCCGGTGATCACGGCCGGGGGGGCGATGACGGTTGATGCGGTGAGCGGCCGAACGATGCTGCGGGCGGACATGCCGGACGAGTTGGTGGTTCGGCTTACGCGGTTTCTATGCGGTCGCAGTGATCATGCGGTCCTGTTGCTGAAGGATCGTTTTGAGACCGGGGTTGACTATCTGGTGGTTGGAGATGGGCTGCTGGACCCGGCCAGCGAGTGGTGGTTTGCGAATATGCCGGTCGTGGTTGAGCGTGTGGGCGAGATTGGGGACGATCCGTATGCCGGTCACACCGTTCGGGTCGGGCTGGTGAAGCCGGCACGGGCGATGGCGGGTGTGGTGCGAGAATTGGGCACTGTATTCGGCAATGAGGTGTTTCTGCATCACTTCCCGGCGTTGAAGGGGGCTGAGGACGGGCCGGGCCGGCTCGATCAATCGGTTCATTTGCTGGAGGTGTTCTCGCCGGAGACGAACAAGTGGAGTGCGGTGGCCGGTCTTGCGGGTCAGTACGGAATTCCAACATCGCGAGTCGCTGCGATCGGTGATGAGCACAATGATCTGGCCATGATTGATGGGGCGGGGCTTGGGATCGCGATGGGCAATGCGATTGAATCGATCAAGCATGCGGCCCAGCGTGTGACGGATGACAATGAGCATGACGGGGTGGCAACGGCGCTGGAGCGGATTCTGTCCGGCGAGTGGTAGTATTATGGCAGTATGACTCGACACATTAATGGATGGCTGGAGCAGCATGGACATTTACGTTGATACCGCAAATCTGGATGAGATCAGGCAGGCCGCAGACCTCGGGATTCTTGACGGCGTGACGACGAACCCGTCGCTGGTGGCCAAGGAGGGGGCTGAGTTTCACCCTCATCTTGCCAAGATCTGTGAGATCGTGAGCGGCCCGGTATCGGCTGAGGTGACCGCAACGGATGCAGCCGGGATGGCCAGCCAGGGCGAGGAGTTGTCGAGGATCGCTTCGAACATCGTTATCAAGTGCCCGTGCACGGTCGCCGGGCTGAAGGCGTGTAAGGCACTTGCTGACAAAGAGATACGGACGAATATGACATTGTGTTTCCAGCCGTCACAGGCATGGCTGGTGGCCAAGGCGGGGGCGTTTCTGGTGAGCCCGTTTCTTGGCCGGATCGATGACATCTCCGGTGACGGGGTGGAACTGATCCACCAGATTCGCCAGATCTACGACAACTACGGGTATGAGACGAAGATCCTGGCTGCCTCGCTGCGCCACCCGAAGCACGTCGTTGATGTCGCGTTGGCCGGTGCTGATGTGGCCACCATCCCGTTCGGGGTGATCAAGCAGTTAATGAACCACCCGCTGACTGACATCGGGCTATCCAAGTTCCTTGCAGACTGGGAGCGTCTGCAGGCCTCGCAATGATGCCCTGATCGGACAATACGTGGTTGATTGCAGTAACGGGGGGGGATGCGATTGGATTGTGCGAATCTTGTTGCTCCGTTCTGAGGCTTTGCCCTGCCTGCTGCATTGATTTTCAGCGGTCTGTTTCCATGTTCCGATAATGTTACTATTGTGCAAGTGGTTTTGAGTTCGAAGGCTCGGTTTTGGAGCCACGGTTGCAGTTTTTGTGGTATGCTGGGTGATTGCTGAGTCTGAGTTGACGGCCTGCCGTGTGGGGGAGGCTGTCGGTCCGGCTTATCAGAATGTCGTTGTGTGGGGCAGCGGTTGCGTTTGAAACGAGGAGAGCAGACTGCTATGTCGAGGGGCGATTCGAATGGGAAACTGAGTCCTGGGGGCCGGCGACTGCCGAGCGGGCTGAATCGGCCGTCCCGGGCGGATCAAACTCGAATTGACGAGATGTTTGCGCACTTGTACCCGGAGCTTCAGCGGCTGGCGGACCGGCACATGCGTCATGAGCGATCCGATCACACGCTGCAATCGACGGCGTTGGTGAACGAGGCGTATCTGAAGTTGTGCAGTCTGCTGCCGGAAACGTGGTCGGGTGAGTCGGATTTTCGGGCGGCAGTTTCGCGTGCGATGTATCAGGTTCTGGTGGACTATGCTCGTCGCAAGGAGGCCACGAAACGTGGCAAGGGACGGTTTGTGCTGGCCTTGAATGAGTCGGTCTCGGTCGGCTTGAGCGAGGATGTCGATGTGCTGCACTTGAACGATTCGATGGAGGAGTTGTTATCGCTTGAGCCGCGTAGTTATCAGGTCGTGATCATGCGGTTCATCGGTGGGATGACGATTCCCGAGGTTGCGGGCGTTCTGGGGGTCTCGGCCCGGACGATTGAGCGCGACTGGCAGTTTGCTCGCTCCTGGCTTCGTCGTGAGATGCGCAGAGGAGATACACAGAAATGACGCCTGAGGAAATGCAGCGGATCAAGGAGGTTTTTGATCAGGCTCTGCACGTTTCACAGGCGGAGCGCGCGTCTTTTCTGACCAAGGCTTGCGAAGGTGATGCGGCTCTTTTGAGTGAAGTGGAGTCGTTGCTGCGTCACCATGACGAGATTGACGGCTTCATGTCGACCAGCGCATTGGGCGTTGAGATTGAGAGCAACTGGGCAGCCGGTGCCGGGGGTGTTGCAGGCAGCGGGTCGGTGTCGGGTCGAATCGGCCGGTACAGTATTCGCCGGCTGATTGCGAGCGGAGGGATGGGGAGCGTATATGAGGCGGTGCAGGAGCACCCGCATCGGGTGGTGGCATTGAAGGTGATGCGCCAGGGGATCACGTCGCGATCGGCGATGCGTCGTTTTGAGTATGAGGCACAGATTCTGGCCCGACTCCGTCATCCGGGGATCTGCCAGATTTATGAGGCCGGCGTTCATATCGACCCGCACGCCAATGCTGACACAGCACAGCGGGACGAGGATGTGGGGGGAGGGGCCGGCGGTGTCCCATTCTTTGCCATGGAGTACATCCCGAACGCCCGGCCGATCACGGAATACGCTACCCAGCGCAAGTTATCGTTGCAGCAGCGGCTCACGTTGTTTCTTGAGGTCTGTGAATCGGCACATCACGGGCACCAGAAGGGCATCATTCATCGGGATTTGAAGCCTGGGAACATTCTGGTGGATTCGTCCGGTCAGCCGAAGATCATCGACTTCGGGGTGGCCAAGGCGACGGATTCGGACATGGCAGTGACGACGCTGCAGACGAATGTGGGGCAGTTGATCGGGACGTTGCAGTACATGAGTCCGGAGCAATGTGAAGCGGACCCGCACGACCTTGACATTCGGAGCGATGTGTATGCGTTGGGCGTGGTGCTGTATGAGTTGTTGTGCGATCAGCCGCCGTACAACCTGGCGCGGGTGCCGATCTATGAAGCGGCCCGGGTGATCCGGGAGCAGGATCCGACGAGGCCGAGTATTGTTGTTCGGCAGCTGCGTGGGGATCTGGAGACGATCGCGCTGAAGGCATTGGCGAAAGATCGGGAGGATCGGTACCAGTCTGCTTTTGAGTTGGCGCGTGACATTCGCCGGTATATGAATGACGAACCGATTGACGCCCGGCCTCCCAGCGTTTTGTACCAGGTTCAGAAGTTTGCCTATCGGAATCGTCTGGCGCTGGGGGCGCTGTCGATCGTGTTTGCGGCCTTAGTGCTTGCGACGCTTGTGAGCCTGCGTTTTGCGGTTGAGAAGAATCGGTTGGCTGCCCAGGCCTTGAAGCAGCAGGAGATTGCTCGAGACCAGGCAGCGAAGGCCAAGGCGGTTGTCTCATTTCTGACCGATGATCTGCTTGGTGGGGCGGACCCGGCCTATCAGCCGGACCGAGATGTCACGATGACTGAGGTGCTGGAGCGCACGGCTGCGACGATCGGCGAGAAGTTTGCCAAACAGCCGTTGACGCGGGCGGCGGTGCAGATGGCAGTGGGAACGATCTATCGTCGTCTCGGATTGTTGAATCAGGCAGAAACGCATCTGAGTGATGCGATTGACACTTTGGTGGAGGAGCACGGGCGCGAGCACCTGGATACGGTGGCAGCGCGTATAGAGCTGTCGTCTGTGTATCGTGACAGCGGCGACATATTCCTGGCAGGTGATCTGCTCCTGGAGGCACTCGAGGATCTTCACAACTCGGGTGCGGATGCACCAAGGGAGGAGTTCGATCTTCGACTCCGGCTCGCGCTGATCCGTCGTCATGTCGGGCAGCTGGAGGAAGCGCTGCGTCTGAGCCAGGAGGCATCGGCCCTGGCGCTGTCGCGTTTTCCGAAGCGTGAGGGGCTGCTCTTGCGTGCTTCGGAGAGTGAAGCGACGATCAAGCACGATCTCGGTCGAACCGAGGAGGCAGTCGAGACGCTGCAGCATGTGCTGAAACGTCGTCAGGAGACGGAGGTTGGTGACTCCAATACGCTGCTGACGGCGATGTATCGAGTGGCAGCGGTTTTGACGGACATGGAGAAATACGAGGAGGCACTGGAGTTGGCCCAACAGACGTATGATGGCCGGCTGCGCGTGTTCCAGAGTCCGAGCCACATGCGGGTGCTCAATGCGCAGTTGCTCATCGCCCGCATTCACAGTCGGACCGGGCATCTCGACCAAGCCCGTCTCGAGTATGAGCAGGCTGTTGAAACGATGATGGGCAGCGACGAGATTGTTGCGAATCACTATGAACTGCTGCAGTGTCTCTGGGAGTTGTCGGATTTGTATCTGACGCTGGAGTTGGAGGACGAGGCAGAGGGTGCGCTGACGAGGGCGATCGCATTGACGTCAATTACATCCACGTCCGAGCGATGGCATAAGTTCGTCGCTGGGTTGTGTCGCATGGAGTATGGGGAGTTCCTGCTCGAAGTGGGTCGGTATGCCGAGGCGGATCGTGAGTTGTCGGAATCGATCAATTCGTTGTCTTTGTTGCAGGCACAGTACGGTGAGGACAATCTGTATGTGAGCAAGGCGCGGCGATTGTATCTTTCGTTGCAGGATGAGTGGGGGGTGGTGATGATGATGATGGTGACGGGGAAATGGGGGGGGTAGGGGGAGAGGAAGCGGAAGCGCTCCGCTGCGCGTCGCGGTTGATTGGCACTGGATTCCCGCGTGCGCGGGAATGACGAGGAGGGGGAGGGGGCACACGGGTGGTTCTCGTCGCTGTCGCGACTCGTGCCAGCCGTGCCACCCGGGAGTGGGGAGACCCGGACAATCCGCGCGGGGCGCGCGGCTTGTCCGGCTTGTGTTTTGGAGGGGGCGGGGGGTGGGTGCACCAGGCATGATGCTTGCGCAGCATTCCCCCCCCGGCAGAGCCGGGGGCTACGGGTGTGGGGAATGAGGGGGAGGTCTACAGGGTGTTGGTCACCCAGTTGAGGAATGCGGATTTGCCGTCTTTGAGGTTGTGCAGGAGCAGGTCGGGGCGGGCCGGTTCGAGTTGGTCATGGGAGCAGCCGCCGGTGGCGACTGCAGCGACACGGCAGCTGTTGGTCTGGGCGCACTCGATGTCGGCGAGTGTGTCCCCGATGATGATGACATTTGAGGGATCAATGGAAGTACCGGTGTGTTGTTCGTAGCGCTGCACGCCGACCGGTGGGAGGTCGTTGCGGGTCGGGCCGTCGATGCCCCAGACGTTGATGGTGAACCAATCGGGGTTGATGCCGACGGATTCGAGTTTGAGTCGGCCGTTTTCGGGGTAGTTGCCGGTGAGCAGGCCGAGTGTGAAGCGGTCGGGTTGGGCCCGGAGTGCGTCGAGGAGGCTGAGGACGCCGGGGAGGGCATGGACGTTGTGGTTCGGTGAGTTGACGGTCTGCTTCAGGTGGACGTGTGTGGCAGCGGAAGCGTTCGTGGGTGTCGGCGGTATTGGGGATGCCGTTGCGATCTGCCAGGGAGGCCCAGATGAGTGGGTCGAGGCGGCCGGCGTAGGAGATTTCCTCGTTGGCAAAGGTATCGCCGAAGAGATCGCGGCCGGCTGCGAGGAAGGCAGCCCAACCGGAGCCGTCGCCGTGGTAGAGGGTCCCGTCGATATCGAAGAGCAGGAGGAGGATGCGGTGGTGGTTTTGGTTTTCCATAGGGTTGGAGTGTAGGAGGGGGGAGCGTTAGCCGCGAGGCGGGAGCCGAGCGCGGGGGAGACCCCACGGATTGGAATCCGTGGGCTTGGCGATCCGGGAGAGGAGATGAGAAGAGAAGGTGGATTCCCGCGTGCGCGGGAATGACGGAGGGGGCGAGGAGAAGAGAGGATGGATTCCCGCGTGCGCGGGAATGACGGAAGGGGGTGGGAATGACGGAGGGGGTAGCCAGATGGGGGGGATGCCGCTATCCTTGCCCCCGATTTCTGCCCCGATTTCTGCCCTGGCCTCCGGTGGTCGATTCGGGGTAGGGTGTGGTGGTCTGCTGCGGCAGGCTCGGAGTCCAGTTTTTTGTCCACAATTGAAGGTTCAGCACGATGGCATCGACCGGCAAAGTGATCCAGGTGATCGGTTCCACCTTTGACGCTCAGTTCCCCGAGGACGACATCCCGGAGATCTATAACGCGGTGACGGTGGCGGAGGACCGTGGTGATATCAAGATCAGCCTCACCGGTGAGGTGCAGCAGCACCTCGGCGGCGGGCAGGTTCGGGCGGTCGCGCTGGGTTCCACTGACGGCATGGCCCGCGGGATGGCGTGTGTGGATACGGGCGGGCCGGTGACGGTTCCGGTCGGCGAGTGTGTGCTGGGTCGTGTGTTCAACCTGCTCGGTGAGCCGGTTGACAAGAAGGGGCCGGTGGACGTGAAGGAACGCCGGCCGATTCACCATACGCCGCCTGAGTTTTTCGAGTTGTCAGCCAAGACGGAGATGCTCGAGACGGGCATCAAGGTGGTTGATCTGCTGTGCCCGTTTGTCCGCGGCGGCAAGATCGGGCTGTTCGGCGGAGCGGGTGTGGGCAAGACGGTCATCATCCAGGAGATGATTGCTCGTGTGGCCAAGAACTTCGGCGGGTATTCCGTGTTTGCCGGTGTTGGAGAACGGACCCGTGAGGGGAACGACCTGTGGCTGGAAATGCAGGAAGCCTCGTATACCGATGAGAATGGGAACACGGCGACCGTGTTGGACAAGGTCGCGATGGTGTTCGGTCAGATGAACGAGCCGCCGGGTGCTCGTCTGCGGGTGGCATTGAGCGGTCTGACGATGTGCGAGCAGTTCCGTGATGAGTCGGGGAAGGAAGTGTTGCTGTTTATCGACAACATTTTCCGGTTTACCCAGGCTGGTTCGGAAGTGTCGGCGTTGCTGGGTCGTATGCCGTCGGCGGTGGGCTATCAGCCGACGTTGGGTACTGAGATGGGTGATTTGCAGGAGCGGATCACGTCTACGAGCCGCGGTGCGATCACGTCGGTGCAGGCGATTTATGTGCCGGCTGACGACTTGACGGACCCGGCCCCGGCGACGGCGTTCAGCCACTTGGATGCGTTTGTCGTGCTTGAGCGTGGTATTGCCGAGAAGGGCATTTACCCGGCCGTCGACCCGTTGGCCTCGACGAGCCGTATTCTCGACCCGGCCGTGCTGGGCGAGCGGCATTATGAGGTCGCGAAGCGCGTGCAGGGGATTCTGCAGCGGTATCGTGACTTGAAGGACATCATCGCGATTCTCGGCGTTGATGAGTTGAGCGAAGAGGACAAGTTGATCGTGAGCCGGGCGAGAAAGATTGAACGGTTCCTGAGTCAGCCGTTCCACGTGGCTGAGGTGTTTACGGGTCAGCGCGGCATTGACTCGCCACTGGCTGATACGCTGGATTCGTTTGAGCGGTTGTGTGATGGGGAAGGCGACGATCTGCCGGAAGGTTCGTTCATGTATGTCGGGACGCTGGATGACGCCCGGGCGAAGGCAGAGCGCTTGGCAGCGGACTGAGCGGGTGAGCATTACACGATAGGGATTTGAGCCCGGCCCGATGTTGTGCGAGGAGCACAGCGTCGGGTCGGTTTGTTTTTGGATGGGGGTGATGGGGGGGGTGAGTGTTAGCCGCGAGGCGGGAGCCGAGCGCGGGAGGGAGACCCCACGGATTGGAATCCGTGGGCTTGGCGATCCGTGGGCTCACGTGTTTGGGATTGCGGATGATGTGCATAGAGTTGGGGAACGGAAGTTGGAGGATGTGATCATGAAGGTCATTCTGGACTTGTGCGTCGTGCCGATCGGTGTGGGGACGTCGGTCTCGACGTATGTGGCGGAGTGTGAGCGGGTGCTGACGGAGGCAGGCCTGAAGCATTCGCTGCATGCGTATGGGACGAATATCGAAGGGGAATGGGATGCGGTGCTGGCAGCGGTGAAGGCGTGTCATGAGCGGGTACATGCACTGGGGGCACCCCGGATCACGACGACGATCAAACTGGGGACGCGGACGGATCGGGGTCAGACGATGGAGGACAAGGTGGCAAGTGTCGAGCAGAAACTTGCTGGAACCTGAGGTTTTTTGTGCTGTGGGGTTATGTTCACGGGCGAGACGCCCGTGCCACTGGTATGAAGTGCTTTGCTCGGTTCGTGTTTTGCCTGGCTGTGTACCGGCAGTGAATTCATCTAGGGAATGAGCCGGGTGCGTGGGTGTCATTCGTGGCAGTGTGGCTGTGAAGGGCATACGCTTGGCCCTTCAGAGCCGGTTTTTCTGCAGACTTGCTTTTGGGGAGTCTGCGCATGGGTTTTGGCAATCAAGCCGGCTGATATCGGCCGGCATTCAGTTTGGAGAAGTCATCATGATGAGGCATCTGTTCAAGACCACGCTTGGCCACCGGGTTGGTGGTGTGTTTGCTCGCGGTACGGCCATCGGTTTTCTCGCATTGGCTGCAGCGATCGTGCCGGTGTTCCCGGGTGCAGTCGGCGCGTTGGCCAGCCCGTTTCAGGAGGCGGCTGTAGCGCAGAAGAAGACGGTCTATCTTGGGCCGAAGTTTGTTGAAGGCCGGGTGACGGTGTACGAGCAGCATTCTTCGATGGAGTCGAGCCAGAAGCAGTTGGATGCGGACGGGCAGCCTCAGGGCGAGTTCGGCGGGTCGACGAAGTCGACGTTGGTGATGCGGGTGCGGATTGCCGAGGTGCATGAGGATGGCAGCGCGACGGTTGAGATGACGTATGACCGTTTCAAGACTGAGGGTGGGGGCGATTTGAGTGCTGCGTATTCATTTGACAGCGACGTTGATCCTTCCGAGGATGCGAATGCTCGAGTAGGGCGAGCATTTCGGACGTTGCTGACGATGAAGGTCGTGGCTGAGGTCGGGGCCGACGGGATTGTGCATTCGGTGACGGGCAGCGAAGCAGCTGCGATGGAGATCAGCCGGGTGGATGAGATCCAGGGTCGCGCCAATGAGTTTCAGCCTGCGTCATTGATGCAGATGATGCAGAGTTTCTGGCGGATCGGGGATGAGAAGCGTGAGCGTGAGGAAGGCGAAAAGTGGGTTGAGCAGCAGGAGATGCCGTTGGGCGGGCTTGGCTCGTTGTTCTTCATCAGCACATTTGATGTGGCTGAGGTGACGGATGAGACATCGTTGATCGATTTCAATCTCGATCTCGTGCTGGAGGTGGGCGAGGAGTTCATGTTGAAAGAGGATGCTGAGGGTGATGAGTCGGGCAGTGAGGCTGACACGGAGGATGAGTCCGGCGACAGCAAGCCGGCCGGCGGCGACGGTGTGATGCAGGAGCAGGATGGCGATGACGGTCATGAAGGGCATGACCATGGTGATGCAGACGGCGGGCAGGATTCGGATACTGATGAGGATGCCCATGATGAGGACGGTCAGGATGATGACGGGGCTGATGACGCAGAGCCGATGGACATGGAGCCGCAGTACATCCCGATCGAGGATGCTCACCTTGAGGTGAAGGATCTTCCGGGCCACTTCCTGTGGGACTGTGAGCGTTCGGAGTTGATTGAGCGTGAGACGGCGTTGTGGTTTGAGTTGACGACGGTGCAGGCCGGCTTGTTCCAGTTGCGTCTCACGACGATTCAGCGAAACGATGTGAAGACGTCGCTGAAGCGAATCGCGGTTGAATAGGCTTGAATGACAAGGCGTGTATCTTCGGGTACACGCCTTTGTTT
The DNA here is from genome assembly GCA_013112555.1 of Planctomycetota bacterium. Classification (GTDB taxonomy): domain Bacteria; phylum Planctomycetota; class Phycisphaerae; order Phycisphaerales; family UBA5793; genus PNC21. Next base: position 1,058,991 of record JABFGK010000001.1, read on the forward strand.
CTTTTGTGTGAATGAGTGTCTGAGATGGGTGTCGGGTGGGCAGCCGTTTTGGCCGATTGTTTCCCCCTCCCCATTTCCCCGCCCGGTCAGTTTCGAGCATCGTTTGTTAGTAAGAAGGATTTGATTACGATGAAGGTTCACGAGTATCAGGCCCGTCAGTTGTTGAGCAATGCCGGTATTCCGGTTCCGTCCGGTCGCGTTTGCACGGACCCCGGTCAGGCAGCGAGCATTTATGATGAGGTATCGAAGGAATCGGGTGCATCGCTGGCGGTGGTGAAGGCCCAGGTTCATGCCGGCGGTCGCGGGAAGGCTGGTTTTGTCAGGCTCGTCAACAGTGCTGCGGAGGCGACCGAGGCTGCGACGTTCATGCTGAGTAATCGGATGGTGAGCGTGCAGACGGGGCCGGCTGGGTTGGATGTGAAGAAGCTGCTGATTGCGGCGGGGGTTGACATTGCCAAGGAGTATTACCTGGCGATCACGACGGATCGGGCCCGCAATACGAACACGATGATTGCCTCGGCAGAGGGTGGGGTGGAGATTGAGCAGGTTGCCAAGACGAACCCGGATGCGATCATCAAGACGCCGATGCACCCGCTGATGGGATTGCAGGCACACCAGGCTCGCGAGATTGCGTTCAAGTTGGGGATGACGGGCAAGCAGATCGGCCAGGCGGTCAAGATTATGTTGAACCTGTCGAAGTTGTTCCTGGCCAAGGATTGTTCGCTGGCCGAGATCAACCCGTTGGTGGTGACGCCGGCGAGCGAGGCGTACCCGGACGGCCAGGTGATTGCGATCGATGCGAAGTTCAATTTTGATGATAACGCGTTGTTCCGTCACCCGGACATTCAGGAGTTGTTCGACCCGACGGAGGAGGATCCGGCCGAGTTGAAGGCATCGGAGTATGGGTTGAGTTATATCAGCCTCGATGGGAACATCGGGTGTCTCGTGAACGGTGCCGGGCTGGCCATGTCGACGATGGACATTATTAAGTTGCATGGGGGTGAGCCGGCCAACTTTTTGGACGTGGGCGGATCGGCGAGCGAGGAGGCTGTGCGTGAGGCGTTCCGGATTATTCTGTCGGACTCGGCCGTGAAGGGTGTGTTGATCAACATTTTCGGCGGGATCATGCAGTGCGACAAGATCGCGCGCGGGATTGTGAATGCAGCCAAGGAGGTTGGGTTCGAGGTTCCCTTGATTGTTCGGCTGGAGGGGACGAATGTGACGGAGGCGCGCGGGATTCTGGCAGATGCGCAGGGCGATTTGCCGACGATGCAGCCGGCCTCGGATCTGGCAGATGCAGCGAAGAAGGTGTGTGCAGCGGTGGCGTAGGGTGAGGGGAGGTGAGGAGGGGTGCGGAGGAGGGTGAGTGGGAGGAATGGCGGCCCTCACCCCCAGCCCCTCTCTGTATAGACCGGGGACATAGGTAACAGGTGTTCGGAGACATGGGTGACACTTTTCGTATGCTGGTTTCTTCACCGATTGAGGAGACCAGGCATGCCGTGGAAGGAAGTGTCAACCGTGTCGGAGCGACAGGAGTTTGTACACCTGGCCAGCGTCGAGGGGGCCAACATCGCCCGTCTCAGTCGCGGGTTCGGAATCAGCCGCAAGACGGCCTACAAGTGGCTCGATCGGTATCGTCGGGGAGGGGATGAGGCGTTGATTGACCGGTCGCGTCGGCCGACCCGATCACCGGCTCAGACGCCAGTGTCAGTGGAGTCGGCGGTGCTGGCCATCCGGAGTCGCCACCCGGTCTGGGGTGGCCGCAAGATTCGTCACCGTTTGCTGGCGTTGGGCCATCATGAGTCGGTTCCGGCCGCCAGCACCATCACCGGGATTCTGCGTCGCCATGGGCTGATTGATCCAGCCGAAGCGAGCAAACACACGCCGTGTCGTCGCTTCGAACATGGGCAACCCAACGATCTGTGGCAGATGGATTTCAAAGGGCATGTCGCGATGAGCGATGCTCTCGAGGATCGTCGCCGAGTGTATCCGCTGACGGTGCTGGATGATCACTCGCGGTATGTCGTCGGGCTGCGCCTGTGGGCATGAGCGTGAAGCGACGGTTCGTTCGGAGTTGACGGGCATCTTCCAGCACTACGGGCTGCCGCGTCGAATGCTGATGGATAACGGCTCGGTCTGGCGTTCCGACACGCCGCATCGGCACACGAAGTTGACTGCGTGGTTGTTGCGTCTGGGTGTTCGCGTCACACATAGCCGCCCGGTGCACCCGCAGACGCTGGGCAAGGATGAACGGTTTCATCGGACGCTGAAAGCTGAGGCGATGACGGGTCGAACCTTCCCGGGCCTGGCCCACTGGCAGCGTCACTTCGATCGCTGGCGGACGGTGTACAACTGTGAGCGGCCGCACGAGGCATTGGACATGCATCCGCCGGTGAGCCGGTATCGTGGCAGTGACCGTGAGATGCCATCCCGGTTGCCGGCCATCGAGTATTCGCCGAGTGATGTGGTTCGCAAGGTGGGCCAGGGAGGCTGGATCACGTACGGTGGGATCGAGTACAAGATTGGGAAGGCCTTCGTCGGCGAGTATGTGGCGCTGCGTGCGATGGTCCGCGACGGGTGGTTCGAAGTGTACTTCTGCCACGAGCGGCTCGGCCGGCTCAACATTCGGAGTCTGACGCGTCGATCGGGCCGGCGTGGCGGGATGGAACGGGTGGAGCCATGTCCGGCGGGCCCGGGGTTGGGACGCGTGAGGTGAATGGCGGCTGCGTTGGCGTCACTCGCTCCGCTCGTGACGCTCCCTCCGCCCGCCATTCACCGGCCCACCGGCGTACCATCATGTGTTACCCATGTCCCCGAACGGGTGTCACCCATCTGTCCGGTCCAAACACTCTCCCGCGGGGAGAGGGGGGCAAGAGTGCCAATCGGGAGATTGGCGGTCCGGGGGTTGACAAAGCCGCCACCGGTGGTGGCGGTAGAGAGAAGAGAAGATGGATTCCCGCGTGAGCGGGAATGACGGGGGGGGGGAGGGCGTTTACCCCACGGATAGGAATCCGTGGGCTTGGGGGAGAGGGAGAGGGGGTGAAGGGGGGAAGAGACCCGGACAATGCGCGGGGCGCGGCTTGTCCGGCTTGTGGTTTTGGAGGGGGTGTGGGTGCACAAGGCATGATGCTTGCGCATCATTCTCTCCCCCCGGCGGAGCCGGGAGCTAATGGGAGCCGTGCCCCCCGGCGGGAATGACGGTTGAAAAGTACAGCAAGCCACGGTGGAAGGATGACCGTGGCCTGCTGGTGGGTGCGTCCTGGTGGATCATGGTTTCTCAATCGAGTTGCCGATGATCCGTTTTTAGCCTGTCGGTTTTACCCGAGCAGTGCCAGGACGTTTTGCGGTTGGAGGTTCGCAATCGAGAGAACCTGCGTTGCTGCCTGCACCAGGATCTGTGACCGGGTGAGGTTGGCCGTTTCGGCTGCGAAGTCTGTTTCGCGGATCTGGCCTTCAGCGGCTGCGGTGTTCTCGAAGGTAACCCCGAGGTTTCGGATGGTTGAGCCAACGGTGTTGGCCTGGAAGGATCCGAGTCGGCCTCGCAGTGAGGCAACCTGCTTGACGGATTCATCGACGACGAGTTTGGCCTGCTCAATGTCACCGGTGACCAGGTTATTGGTTCCACCTGACTTGAGCGAGGAGATGTACCCGAGCGTTGAGGTCCCGAGGTTGCCGGTGGTGACCGTCTCGATCCCGATACTGACCTTCCCGGCCAGGTTCACGTTCGGAGCAAGGCTGAATGTTGCGCCGCCGCCCGTCACGTAGAACGATGAAGTCTGACCGTCAGAGTTGATTGAGGTATCGATGGTGATTTCGACATCGAGTCCCTCGGAGCTCACTCTGGCAGTCAGGCCGTCCGTAGTGGCCTGAGTGCCGTTGATAAGTAAGGTCGCGTCTCGACCATAATCTTTCTTCTCATTTGCGGCATTGGCCCTCCCCTCATCGTAGATGAGGTTGTCCTGGTTGCCGTCGAGATACTTGGCACTGACGAACTGGGTTGACCCGTATGTGGTTGCCCGGAGGTTCACCATTGCGGTATCGGTCGTGTCCTGCGTTGCCGACACCCCGGTGACATCCTTGAACTGATTGATGGCGTCAATGATGTCTGACTGCGAGGTATTAGAAGCGAAGGTAAACTGCTGCGTCCCCAGATTGCCCGTGATCTCGATCGTGTATGCCTGCCCGCTGACATCGAATGCCGAGCCGGTGGACAGGAAGACCGATCCAGTCTGGGCCGACTGGACGACGTCCAGGTTGACGGTCATATACGCCCCGGACGAGGTCGGCAGTTTGGCTGCATTGATGGTGACTTCCGAGAGTTGGCTCTCGTTGATGCCCGAGGTGGTGTAATCGAAGTTGCCGTTGAGCAACTTCGTCCCCTTGAAGGACGTCATGTTTGCAATGCGGTCGATCGTTTGGAGGATCGAGTCGATTTGCAGCTGGTTGGCGTCCTTCTCCTCCTGACTCAGGCCGGACTCGTTTGCCGAGGCACCGACCAGTCCTTGGAGTTCGATCAGCATTGAGCTGATCTCCTGGAGACCGCCTTCAGCGACGTTTACGACCTGCTCGGCTCGTTCGGCATTTGAAATCGCCGTTGAGATTGCAATCTTCTCGGATCTGAGTGATTCAGATGCGATCAGGCCGGCAGGGTCATCGGCACCGCGGTTGATTCGCAGGCCGGTGCTGAGCCGCTCAAGACTCGTTGCAAGTGCAATGTTCTGGTTTTGCAACGTTCGCTGAGCGATCAGCGATGGGACGTTGGTAATGATACGACTCATGGTTTCCTCCGTGAAGAAATCTCACCCGTCATGGGTCCTGGATTCGAAACGCCCTCATTCCCCCAGGAACTTCTTGGACCGGCCTCTATCCTTTGGGTGGTCCGTTGCGTGTACTGCTCTTCCGTCCGATCAATCTGCCCTCAGTCGTCTCTCGGTCTTTTTCTCAGCGGCGGGTCTGTGCGGTCTATGCTGCCATTCCCGATGCGATCCCGCCACGCCAATCGAGTATCGGCCTGTTCCTTTAGCCTGTTGAGTGCAATAAGAATGAATCTGTGGTTTCATTCGTACTGGGTCTGATAAGTGTCAGTCGGGACGGAGCCGCTGAAGTGTGGGGCCGTGGGGCGCACATCGGCAGCGCTGGGCGCGTCTCCTTTAATTAGGTTAGAGGCCGGGGTGAGGGGCAGGTGGCGATAGTTTGTTCGGAGGGAGTACCGGCGTTGAGGGGAGTTATTGGGACGTCGCCGATTTGTTTGGATTGTTTGCTGAGGTGATGGGGACGAGCGCCAATCGGGAGATTGGCGATCCGGGGGGTCACAAAGCCGCCACCGGTGGTGGCGGTAGAAGGGAAGAAGAGAAGATGGATCCCGGCCTGCGCCGGGATGACGGAAGGAGGGGATGGGGAGGGGAGAGAGGATGCGCTCCGCTCCGCGTCGCGGTAAATTGGGACTGGATTCCCGCGTGCGCGGGAATGACGGGGAGGGGAGGAGAGGAGAGGAGAGAAGATGGATCCCGGCCTGCGCCGGGATGACGGAGGGAGGGGAGGGGAATGAGGGGTGGGGTATAAGGAGGAGACACGGGTCGGCTTCGTCGCGTGCGCGACTCACCCGAGCTGTGCCACCCGGGATACCACCCGGGAGTGGGGAGGCCCGGACAATCCGCGCGGTGCGCGGCTTGTCCGGCATGTGGGAGGTGAGGCATGGCATGATGCTTGCGCATCATTCCCCCGGCTCCGCCGGGGGCTAACGGGAGTGGGGAATGAGAGGATGGATTCCCGCGCACGCGGGAATGACGGAAGGAGGGGGGTGAACAAAGAAGCCCCCGGTGTGTGTGAGCACCGGGGGCTGGAGCGTGTTCGGGGGAGATTCAGTTGTTATGGGGCGTGTCGGCTTCCTATCCGAGGAGTTGGAGCACGCTCTGGGCGTTGGCGTTGGCGGTTGCCAGGACGGTGGTGCCTGCCTGCACCATGATCTGTGCCCGAGTCAGTTGGCTTGTCTCGTAGGCGAAGTCAGCATCGCGGATTTTGGATTCACTTGATGTGACATTCTCAAGCGCGACCTGCATGGAGCGCATGTTGGTCTGGAGGGTATTGCGTTCCATGGCCCCGAGTTGGCCTCTGAGGACCGATATCTCATCGATGGCCGTATCAACAATACTACTCGCATTATCAAGGTTCGCGGTGGTGACATTGTTATCGCCACCGGTCATGAGTGAGTTCAGGAAGTTGAGTTGGCTCCCGAGTTGTGTCCCGCCGAGTCGAGAGGCCGCGACCGATGAGAGTCCGACGTTGATCTGCTGATTGAACTGGACCTCGGGCCCGATCTGGAACTGGGCGCCACCGCCGGTGATATAGAAGGTGGAGTCGGTGGTCGTCTGCTGCGCGAAGGTGGAGTCGAGCAGGAGTTCGAGGTTCAGTGTCGGGGTCTTGATGGCCAGTGAGAGCCCATCGCCGGTTGCCAGGGCCCCGTTGACGACGGCGGTGACATCCTGGCCGACATCGCGTTCATTGCTGAGCTGTGATTCGAAGAAGTCGCCGCTGTCACTGATTCGCTTGACGCGGACGAATGAGTCACTGCCAAAGGTGGTGCTGTTGAGCGTGATGCCTGATGTCATGTCGGTGATATCGGTGAGGGTGGCCGAGACCCCGGTGGAGTCCTTGATTCGGTTGACGGCATCGACGACGGTGCTGACGGGCGTGCCTGAGGTGAATGCGAGGACCTGGACGCCATCGTTTCCGGCGATTTCGAGCGTGACGGAGCTGAGGAGGGTGCCGTCGGCCGCGGTGCCGTAGTTGGCCGTGAGTTGAATCTGTGCCGTCTGTGCGGAGCTGATGACTTCGACATCGACGGGGATGTAGGAGTTTGACCCGAAGAAGGCACTGAAGATTTTGGTTTTGGAGATCTGACTCGAGGTGACGGCAGAGGTGAGATAATCGAGGCCGCCATTGAGGAGTTGGAGTCCGGCGAAGTTGGTCGTATTGCTGATTCGCGTAATGGACTCGATGGCCGAGTCGATCTGGAGCTGGTTCGCCTCGATTTCCTCTTCGGACATGCCGCCGGTGTTGGCCGCTTCGACGACGAGTCCTTTGATGGAGTTGAGGAGGTCGGCGACTTCAGCCAATGCCCCTTCTGCGGTCGCAATGACTGATGTGGCCCGCTCAGAGTTTGAGATGGCCTTTCGGAGTCCGGCGAGTTCGCTTCGGAGCCGTTCCGACGCAATGAGGCCTGCCGGGTCATCAGAACCTCGGTTAATGCGCAGGCCGGTTGAGAGTCGTTCGAGCCTGAGATTGAGATTGCTATAGGCGCGATTAAGGTTGGCCTGAGAGATCAATGAGGGGACATTGGTGTTGATCCGAGCCATGACAATCCTCCTTGATTGAGGCTACGTTCATTCAGAGTCTGCCCGGCGTTGTCGTGCATGCGTGTCGGCGTTTGGCCGAGTGCATACATGAGTCGCCGTGAGTGCGTGTATCTTCCATAATCAAGGCCGTCTGTTTCATGCTGAGCGGCTCTTGAGTGGATTCAGGTGATGGTTCAGTAGTGTCCGCGCTGCCTGTTTTGGTTCGTGGGCATCCGTTTTGGAATCTCCTGGTCTGATGCGGTTTGCGAGTTGGTCGTGTGTTTGAAGCAGATCAAGTTCGGTATCGAGCAGGCGAGCGGCCTGTTCGTTTTCCCGCTTGATTGCCTCATACACTTCCTTCCGGTGCACCGCAATGCTTGTAGGCGCGTTGATGCCGAGTCGAACTTTGTCTCCTCGGATGTCGACGACGGTAATTTCGATATCGTCGCCGATCATGATCGTTTCATCGCGCTGACGTGAGAGCACTAACATGCCATCGCTCCAACACTGATGGCGCTTCCCTGCGCCGTGTCGCCAGCCGGGTCCATCGCGTCGATCACTCGTGTCTGACGGAGTTCTTCCGGCAGTCATTCGGATCGGCGCGCTCACTCTACCACGTGTCAGGTCGATCTAGGCAGAGGCTGCTTGTGCAGCCGATGCGCCCAGGTCGAGCAGCTTGTACCGTGTGGTCCATCGCTGGTCAGCCAGGACCAGTTGCCGCCCGAAACAGGTCTCGACGTTGATCACGAGGGGGCCTTGCAGGTTGCCGGTCAAATGTTGCGCATAGCGGTTGACAATGACCAGTACCTGTGCGTCATCCAGTGATTTCAGGTCGAGTGCATCCATCTGATCGCGTCGGATCGGCACTTCGTAACCTGTCACAAACAGTGACGGGTCGGTGACGACGAACGCGAGGTCCGGGCACTCGATGCACTGGAGCCAAAGGAAGACGCCCTCTGAGTTCGGTTGCAGCAGCGCATAGCGCTGGTAGTTGCTGAACCCGAGGAGTCCCGACGGAAACGTGAGAATTCGGTCGGCATCGACCTCCACGGTGCCAAATCGACTCGTGCTCACATCCATGTGAACGCTCCACTGAGTCGGCCTCACCATCCTGGTTATTCGCCTGACGGCACATCCGAAGCCGCCGGCACATTGAGAGCGGATCCTTACCGCCGTGGCCGACCCGGCGGTGATCCTTGCAATCCATATTTCAATGGCAGGGGTTCCTGACCCGTGTATGGGTCTGTGTGTCGCTCAGCGTTTTTTGATTCCCGGCAAATGTGTTATGCCAGGAAGCGAATCAGGCTGAGTTGCCCTGCCTGCGAGCCGGTGATCATTGCTGCTTCGATCTGTGTCTGCAGCGAAGAGAACCGCACGCTCGCTTCCGAGTAATCGAGGTCCTGGATTTCGCTTCTCAGGTTGAGATCCATGACCTGCTGATCTGCCTCTCGATCGATCATGCTGCTGATTCTGTTTGCCCGTTGTCCGATGACGGCTCGGGCTTTTGCAAAGCGATCGATGTCGAGTTCCAGTTTCTCTCCTGCAATTGTGATGCCAGTTTCGTCATTATTCAAAAGTGCCTGTTTCAGTGCCAACAGATGGGAAAAGACGCTATCGACGGTGACGGTGGATCGGTCCTCACCGGTAATAGTTGCGCCGTCGGCTGCAGTGCTGATGCCCAAATCTTGCGCGGCAAAGGAACTGTTGCGCGGTGTGAGTTTGAATGTGTCGGCCCCGCCGGAGAGATCGGTCAGGATGAGGCCGTTGGGGGCATCATCATCGATCTCGATGGTGAATGTTGCCGGTGCGGCTGCGGTGACGATGTCGACGACGTCGCCGAGGGTGATGGCCCCTGCCAGGTCGACTTCGAATTCAGTGCCGTCACTGAGGGTGATGGAGAAGTCGACGTCGCGGCTCGGGTCTGGGAGTCCTGTCTCGGGATCGGTGGACCCGGTGACGATACTGACGCCCCGGCCGTCGTTGAGGTCGGCCAGGAGGGTATCTTCGGTCTGGGTGCGAATCCCGAGTTCGAGGGCGGTCTGACCGCCGGTGGTTTCGTAGACGGCCAGGTCGGCCCCCGACATCTGGTTGAGCAGGTTGAGGCGGGTGCCGTCGTCGTTGAGTTCGAGTCGGACACCGGCATCGGCCTGTTTGATGAGGTCGATGAGGTCGCCGATTGTCTGGGCGGACGAGGTTTCGATGACGCGCGTGGTGTCGCCGTTGGCAATGATGAAGTCATCGAGACCGGCCAGGTTCGGCAGGTCTGCCAGGGCAGTCATCCTCGAAAGCCGGGGGTCGAGGTCGTTGCCGTCGGTGGTCGTGTCATCGAAGGCGACATCGGTCAGGCCGAGGTCTGCGGCAGTGAATGACCCCTGGAGATCGTTGATGTCGATCGTGTTGCCGGTGTCGGCGTAGAGTGCCAGTCCATTGGCAGCGGCGTTGATGTCAACGCGGGCGCCGGTGAGGATCGTGGCACTGTTGTCGGTTTCGTAGGTGGCAATGGCATCGTCGATGAGGTCGATGACGTCCTGGACCGAATCGGCGTCGGCCAGATCAACGTCGAGGTCATCGGAGCCGTTGATGGTGATACGGATCGTGCCGAGTGCGACATCGAGGCCTCGGGCCCCGTTGAGATCGGAGACGCGTGAGTTCCCGGTGAGGTCGGGGTTCAGGTCGCGATCGCCCTCGACGCGTGCCGAGAGTGATCCGAAAGCATCGGGTGCCCCGGTGGTGACGGGGACATGGAGATCGGAACCGAGATGGATTTCCATGCCGTCGCGGGTGCCGAGGTATTCGATGCCGTCGGTTGTTTCGCGCATGGGGGCGATCGAGGTCTGTTTGCCGCCGAAGAGGTAGAGGCTGCCGAGTTTATGGTTGGCCAGTGCCATCATCTCATCAATGAGTGACTGGACGACGTGTGATTCGTTTTTGCGTGTCTGCGCGTCGATCCCGAGCCCGACCATGGCCATGGCCAGGCTTTTTGCTTCAAGGACGAGGTCGGAGGATTCGCCGAGGCTTGCATCGGCCACGTCGAGGAGTGAGCGGCCGTGCTCGAGGTTGCGCATGCGTTGTTCACGTCGTTCGATGGCTTCGTCGAGGACGGAGGACAGTGAGCCGGCCACGACGTCGTCGCTGGGTCGGTTGACACGGCGGCCGGTGGCCAGTTGCATCTGGGTATTGAGCAATCGGCCCTGCGACTTGGTCAGGTTATTGAGGAATACCTGGGTCGACAGGGTGACGGGGACGCGGGCGAGATTCGATGGAATGGAACTCATGGTTCACGGTGTCCTTCTGGACGGTTGGCATCGAAGGCGTCAGACGATGGCCAGCAGTTGGTCCATCAGGTCGTTGACGACACTGATGAAGCGGGCCGCGGCTTCGTACTGACGTTGGAAGTTCATCAGGTTGATTGACTCCTCATCAAGGCTGACGCCGCTGACGGCTGCTTCCTGTGCCTGGAGTCCTTCGCGGACGGCGGAGGTGGTGGCAGCCTTGACGTTGGTGGCGTCGAGTTGCACGGCAATTTCTTCGACGCTGTCGGACCAGAACTCGCGCAGGGAGCGTGATCCGAGTTCGGTGATCGATTGTGTTTCGAGTTCGGCAATGGCCAGCGCCGTGTCATTGGAGCCGGGCACATGGTCGGCCCCGACGGCGAGGTAGTCGGTGTCGGTCTGGACGGTGTCATTGACCGTGATGTTGGAGGCATCGAACCCGTCGAAGTAGGAGTTGAGCCCGAGGGCAGCCAGTGCATCGGCGGTGTCATCGGAGAATGACAGTCGGTAGCCGTCGGTCGCGGTGAGGGTGAGTGTTCCGTCTGCGTTGACGGTTGCGGTGGCGTTATCGACGGCAGTGATTGCTGTGGCGAGGTCGTTGAGGGTCATGTCGGAGCCGACGCCATCGAGGTCGATATCGATCCGGGTCGTCGTTCTAGCGCCGGTTGCCTCGTTCGTGATATTGAGTTGGAGGCTCCCGTTCTTGATGGTGAAGGGCAGGCCGGCGTCGGTGGCGTTGAGTGCTGCATCGGCATCGGTGACGCCGTAGGTTCCGGTGACGGTATCGAATCCCTTTGATCCCTGGCCCTGGGAATGGACCTTATTGACCTGGAAGATGAGTTGCCCGGCAAAGGTGTCAACATCGTCGAGCAGGCCGCTGACGAGTTCATCGCGAGAGTTGAGGAGGGCACCGAGTTGGCCCTCGGTGATGGTGAGCCGGGAGCCATCAGCACGGACGCGGACGGTGGCAACCAACTCGCCGTCGATGGTTTCGGTCCGGAGTTGGACGCCGCGCGATTCGTTCCCGAGCAGGACGGGGATCGAGTTGACCAGGACGTCGGTGGTGCCGGAGACCTGTTCGATGACGGTGATGTCCATGATTTCTGCGAGTTCGCTGAGGAGTCGATCGCGTTGATCACGGAGCGAGCTGGCGGTGGCGTTTCCCTGCTCAGCATCGACGATGGAGCCGTTGAGTCCGGCGACTTGCTCCAGAATGCTGTTGGCTCTGCTTGAGATGAGGTCGATTTCGCTGTCGATCTGATTGCGGAGTTCGACGTATTGATGGGCGCAGGTCGCGCAGGTGTTCGGAGAGCGAGATGCCCTCCTGCACGACGAGGGAACGGATGGCTGAGTCGTCGGGGTTGTTTGCCAGTTCAGACCAACTGGAGAAGAAGGACCCGAGCGCGGTGGAGAGATCCTGCTTGGTCAGTTCGTTATGCAGGGTTTCGATCTGTGACAGGGTTCGTTGCCGCGAGAGGGTGGACTCCTCCTCAGACAGCGCGCTGCGGATGCGTTGTCGGAGGGCTTCATCGACGTGCCGGATGACATCATCGAGTTCGACGCCGCGCCCGACAAAGGCGTTCATGCCGACCCGCTCACCGGTCATTGGATTCAGGCTGACGGTGTTTCGGGTGTAGCCGGGCGTCGTGGCGTTGGCCATGTTATTGCCGGTTACCTGCAGGCCGATCTGGCTGACGGTGATGGCGGAGCGGCCGATATGGAGTGCGCTGGTGAGGCTCATGTCATTGGTTCACAGATCTGGACGTTCAGTGTCGTACATCGAGTACGCGATTGCTGGTCACGGTCGGGTTCGGGTCGATGCGGCCGTCGGGCTGGTAGAGTCCGGTGACGTTGACGAGTCGGTTGATTCGCTGGATGAGTCCGGAGACGTGCCCGAGCAGGTTCTCGGCGGTTTTGCGGACGACTTCCCCCTGTCGTCTGACGGCATTGGTGAGTTCGCGGAGCCGTTTCGTTTTTTCGCGTACCGGCTCGGCCAGGTCAGCAGGGAGATGTTCGATGAGTTCGGTCATGGTGGCAGGGAGTGCTTGTTCGGCTGTGGCCTGCGCGGCTTTGGCTGTCCTCCCGGCAGTCGTCGACTCCAGGCCGAGTTCGGCGATGAGTGCCCGGACGGAATCGAGTCGACGTTCATCGAGCGTCATGAGTGTGGCAGCGAGTGCTTGTTGCTCCTGGGCACAGGACTCCATCTGCGTGGCATCGCCACGGCGCATGGCCTCATGCTGACGATGGAGGCAGGTGAGCATGGACTGCTGGAGGTTGATGTATTCGGAGAGGATCCGATCAAACTTCCGGCACGGGTGCTGCTTCGGTGTCGTGGCCGTCGCGACGGTCTCATGCATGGCGGTCAATCCTTCGGGTGGCAGCGGGCGTGGGGGCCGGCCTCTGGCTCCTGGGCGTGTTCATGAAGCGATCGGTCAGTGCATCAACGAGTGGCAAACGGGATGCCTGGATCACGTGCTTTGCCATTTCCGAGTCGAGCATTTGTTGGAATGCTTTCTCGCCGCTGGAGACGGGGATGAGGTCAGAGTTCAGGGGGTCCTCGCGCATCATGCGGAACATTGGCTGGATGAGCGTTCCGGCCACGAGTTCTGCGGCTGCAAGGCGGACGGTTTCCCGTGTGTCGGCCCGGTCGCCTGCCTTGGGCTGATAGAGCGCCTGCAACTGGAGTGCTGCCGGGTTCGGCGATGCGAGCGAGGATGTCAGGGAGTCGTTGATGTTCATTGTCTCGTGAAGCGCATTCAGCTTTCAATGAGTTGGGCGTGAAGGACGCCCATCTTCTTCATTTCGCGGAGGATGGTGACGCGTTCATCGAAGGGGACTTTGAGTGATTCGAGTGCCTGGAGGAGGTCGTCGAGCCGTGCCGTGGCATTCGGTGTGACCGAAGCGGTCGAACTGACGGCGACGTGGTCCGAGGTTTCGTAGACTGGGTTTGCTGGTGTGGCGACCGGCTCGGGTACGATGCGCGTGATCGTGAGGCCTCGTGACGTGATCACGATGGCTGAGATTTCGACGTTGCCGGTGACGAGGATGGTGCCGGCTTCCTTGTTAATAAGGACGCGAGCGGGCACCTGGAGCAGGCTTGCATCGATATCGAGTGTCAGGATTCGGCCGAGGAGTGAGGCCGGGTCTTCGGTCTGCCAGGATGAGAGGTGGACGACCACGTTCTTGTTGTCTTCGACTTCGGCCCACACGTTGCCGATGGTGGTGGCGTCGATCATGAATTCCTGGGTGATATGACTGGCAATGGTGCTGGCAATGGGATATTCGGCATAGGGCGTGTCAAGGACGAGCGTGACGGTGTCGGCCCCTTGTGTGATTGCAGTGGTGCGAATGTCCTGGAGCATTTGCGCGCCGCCTCGGATGATCCCGTGGCGTTTATTGGTTCCGACGATTTCGATGGGGCCGCTGGCAACGGCATAGGGGTTGATGCCGCGCCCGGGCTTGAGCGGTGTCTGGATGAGCATGCCGCCTTCGAGGCTGGAGGCATCGCCGACCACGGTGACGTGGACGTCGAAGCGATCGCCTTCGCGTGCACCGGTCCCGGGCACTTCGCACCAGAGTTCGACGGCTGCCACGGTGTCGATTCCGGTGAGTTCGTCGAGGAGTTGGGTGCCGAATCCTGCTTCCTGGTACATGACCAGGAGTGGTCGCTTGAGTCGTTCGGACTTCTTAGTTGAGCCGCCGGTGCCGTCGAGCCCGGTGACGAGGCCGATGCCGCGTACATGGTTTGCCTCGTGGCCCTTGATGCGGATGATGTCCTGGATCTCGACGGCCGAGGAGGTGGTGGTGGTTGCCAGCAGGGCTGTTGCCCCGGCACAGCACAGCGCCGCAACGGTTGCCAGGGGGCGAAGTCGGCCGTGCAGCGCTTCCATGCTCGAGTTATTCGGTGCGACAGTGTTCATTTTCGTGAGTCTCATCAATCTCGTGTCAGCCGTTTCTTAGAATGCGAATACGGATTCGAGGACACGTGCAATGATGCCCTTCTTGTTCGTTTCCCTGAGTTCGCCCTCGTGCTCTTTTTGAACACGGAGGTCAAAGAGTTGGCTGCTCTGGATGGTGCGCGACAGGGTGATGTTGCGCGGGTCGGCCACGCCGGTGAGGAGGATTGTCGACACCTCATCGTCCTGTTTGATGTTCGTGCGTGCTTCGAGGACGAGGTGCCCGTTGGGGAGGATTTCGATGATTTCAGCCATCACTCTGGCCGAGAAGTCATCGGTTCGCAGGTATTCGCCGGCCCCCTCGAACTTTCGATCGGAACTCACGCCGAGTTTCGGGGGTGATGCGTTTTCGCTTGCCTTGAGGATGCCCTCGATGAGGTCATTGATGGTGAGTTGGGGGAAGTCTGAGACTTCGCCGTTGAGGTCCCACTTCTTCTCGGTAGTCACTTCCTGCTTGGATCGAATGTTCGATGTTTCGCGTACGATGATCTGGATGTGATCATGCTCGGCAAACGCAGGAGGTGGCTGCACGATGACGGTGAAGGGTGCGAATGGGTGGAGCGAGGCTGCAAGGTCTGACGCCCCGCCGCTGGAATCGAGGCGTGAGACATACTCGGCGGGCAACTGTGAGCCGCCGTTGACGAGAATGTTTGAGCTCTGGGCCAAGGCCGGCGTGGTGAGTGCGACGGCTGCGCCGAGCGCTGCCGGGATGAGGAGCCGTGCTGTGTGTCTGGGTGTGATCATCACGGGTTCAATCCTCCGAATGATGATGGGATGACCAGTTCGCCATCGGGTTCGATGCGGGCCATCAGTTCGGTGCGGTCTGTGAGTCGCCGGATGCGGATCAGTTGGCCTGGTCGACCGCTTTCAAGTGCGAGGGCGGGCATGCGGACGATCCAGTTGCCGGCATGGGCGCGGACGATGACCTGACTGCGTGCCTGGACGAGGACCGGGTCGACGAGGTCGTTCACGTGCAGGATCTGCCCTTCGGACAGCCGAGATCGTGCCTGGCGCCCGATGTAGGGCAGGTCGACGGGGTAGACCGGGATCGTGCTCGGGGGCACAAGTTTTGTTTCAACGGCGACGTCGGCGGGCTGAAGTTCGGAGTTCCGCGCGATGTAATCCTGCAGGACGAGGACATCGATCAGGACTGCAACATCGACGGTCATGCGACGTGACTCGGTGATGGATCGACCTTCATAGAGGTTGATCTCGACCGGGACGCGCGGCGACATGGGCGCGGCGAGCGGGATCACTTCCAGGCCACGGCCTGCCACAGGCTGTGTCAGGAAGTTGTAGTCGTCGGCATCGCAGATGAACTGGACATCGCGCGGGTTCATGTCGGCTTCGAGTCGTGCAGCCAGTGTGTCGGTGACCGTCGCGCCGATGGTGCCCGGTTGTGTGTTGAAGTCGCTGAGCCAACAGGCGGGCCGGTCGGGGGAGTCTGTGCCGGGCCGGGTGTCTTTCCGATCCTGTTCGGCCTGCTTCTGATTTGTGACGTTCTCTGATGGCGATTCAGATGCGGCAGCCTTGATCGTACAGCGGCCGCCGGAGAGTGCCAACAGGGCATGGTTGACAGTGTTAGGGCCTTGTTTTTCTTTGATATAGGTGGGGGACTTGAGTGCTGCACGGATGTCGGAGAGTGTGATCGTGGGCGATGTAAGATGGACATCGCTTCTAATGATCAGCCCGGACAGGGATGTTGCATAGGTTCCGGTCAGGTCTGCTACATCTGCCAGCGTAATCACGTCGGTACCCGGGTCATACGTGGATGCGGGGCGAAGCCGGATGGTCCCGGAGGAAGGCGCGGCCTGGGTCGGCTTCTCATCGGCCCCGGTTGCCTGGGTCGGGATGGCCCAGGCAAGCGTGGCTGTGATCAGCAGGAGCGTGCTGAGTGTGCGGTAGAGGGTATTACGTGTGGGCCGTGTCATGTGCGTTTGTGTATTTCGCGTTAGCCTCTGCGGAGGGTATTGATTTGTTGGAGCGTTTCGTCGGCAGCCCGGACGACCTGGCCGTTGAGTTCGAAGGCCCGTTGGGTTTTGATCATGGAGACAAGTTCGGTGATCGGTTCGACGTTCGAGGTTTCGAGGAACCCCTGCTGGATGGCCCCGGCGTTTCCCTCGGTGGGGGTTCGTTCTGCGGGTGCACCGGAGGCTGCGGTTTCAATAAAGAGGTTTTCACCGACTTCTTCGAGGCCGGCCGGGTTGATGAAGAGGGCGAGCAGGATCTGGCCTGCTTCGGTCGGTTCTTCGCCTGAGTTTTCCTGTACGAGGACGCGGCCGTCCTGTGTGATTTCGATCTGGTCGAGTCGGGTATCGGCACCGACGTTGACGGGCGGGTCGAGTTGGCGTCCCTGGTCGGTTGCGAGGACGAGGTCGCCTTCGCCGTTGATGGCCAGGGCCCCGGCTCGGGAGTACCCGGTCCCGCCGCGGTCATCTTCGATGGTGACTTTGAGGAAGCCGAGGCCGTCGATCATGATGTCGAGATTTCGGCCGGTGGGCATGGCATCGCCCATGCGGAAGTCTTTGTGGGTGCCGGAGATTTCAGTGCCGAGCCCGACGAAGAGGCCCATCGGTCGGCGATCGCCGTTGAGGTTTTCCACGCCGGGCTGCTTCTTTTTAACATACATCAGATCCTGAAAGTTGGCCCGACTCGCTTTGAACCCGGTCGTGTTAATATTGGCCAGGTTATTGGCAATGACATCGAGCTCGGTGCTGAGTGCAGAGAGTCCGGTGGCAGCGGAGTGTAATGCAGTAACGGCCATATTCGATGTCCTCGTCCCGGGGTCAGTGTGTGTGTCTCACCGTGCGTTCATTTGTGTGCATGCGGTCAGTGGTTCGTTACACGAAGCGCCCGAGTCTGTTAATAGCACTGTTCATTAATTCATCCTGATACCGGATCATCTGGGCGTTGGCAGAGACGGCTGCAGTGGTGCGGTTGAGTTCCATGAGTGATTGCATGGGATCGACGGCACTCGTTTCGAGCCAGCCCTGGGAGATGGAGCCGGAGGCAGGGAGTCGGCTGTTTTGTTCGGTGTTACCGAGTCGGAAGGTGTTGGCACCTTCTTTTTCGAAGGCTTGGAGATCGGCGATGGTGATGAGTTGAATGCGTGCGACGGTCGTATTGCCTTGCTTGACGCTGCCGTCGGATTCGATGCGGACGTCGCCGCGTGTCGGATCGACTTCGATGGGGCGATCGTTTTCATCGAGGACGCGCATGCCGCTGCCGGAGTGAACGAGCATGCCGTTGTTGTCGATGCTCATGGCTCCGTCTCGTGTGAATCGGAGTCTGGTCGAGTTGGCGGTGGCACCGGATGAGAGTGTGAAGAAGCCCTCGCCGCGGACGGCCAGGTCGAGGGGGTTGCCGGTTTGTCGGAGGGCCCCATCACGGAACAGGGTGACGGTGGGGTTCAGCAGGCTGCCGCCGCCGAGGTTTTCGAGCAGTCGATTCGGGTCGTCGAGGCTGAGGTTATCTTCGAGGCGTTCGGGTTCGCGCTGGCGGATGATGGGCATGTCGGGTTTGAAGCCGACGGTGTTGACGTTGGCAATGTTATTGGAGACCACATCCTGCATGTGGCGGTTGACGAGGAGTCCGGATGCGGAGAGGTACAGGCCGTAGTTCATGCTGCGTGCCCTCCTCCCGGGTCGTCCTGATCAGTGGTGTCGGCCGGACCGGAGAATGGCAGCGGGGCAATGCGGGTGGCGTCGAACTGTGGTTGTTCTTCGTTGGCCATCATCATGGTGTGGGCCTGGGCAGCGAGGGTGGCAAGTCGGACAACGAGTTTGCCGAGGTCATGGGGGTCGGTATCGCGGCGGAGGCGTGCCAGGACCGGCGAGGGGGGCGACCTGTGCGTCCCGAGCATCGGCATACTGCTGCTGCTCGTGTTGTTGGCGCGCATGCAGATGTTTGTCATCCTGAATTTTCAGTGATGCAGCGCTCAACGATCTCAAATGACAAGCCTGATCGCGTCCATACGTCACAGCGGCACTCCTTGCCTGTGGCTCGGTTCTACAACGGTTGTCATGCAATCGGCGGGCCGGGAATGGGGGGGGGTTGGAGTGGGGTGTGTAAGTGGTTGATGGTTGGCGAGTTAGGGGTGGTTATGGTAACGGGAGTGGTTCGGTGTTGGTGTGGGGATGAAGCGCAAGGATTGCCGGGCAGGGGGCGCAGGGGGTGGGGGAATGTGAGGGGTGAGTGTTAGCCGCGAGGGGGAGCCGGGGGCGGGGGAGACCCCACGGATTGGAATCCGTGGGCTTGGGGAGGGGTGGGGAGGAGCGACCCCACGGATTGGAATCCGTGGGCATGGTGAGTCGGGGAGTGGGGAGGAGCGACCCCACGGATGGGAATCCGTGGGCTTGGGGAGGGGCCGGGGGCTAATGCATCGATTCCACTTCCAGGGCTGCGCGGTCGGCGTGGTAGGAGGAGCGGACCATCGGGCCGCTTTCGATCGAGCGGAAGCCTTTGTCCAATCCCGTCTGTTTAAAGGAGGCGAACTGATCGGGTGTGACCCAGCGGTGGACGGGCAAGTGGTTGCGGGTCGGCTGCATGTACTGGCCGATCGTCATGATGTCGCATTGCGATCCGGTGAGGACGTCGTCCATCAATTCATCGACTTCATCATCGCGTTCGCCGATGCCGACCATGATGCCGGTTTTGGTTATCAGGCCGGCCTGCTTGGAGCGATCGAGCAGTTCGATGGAGCGGTCGTACTTGGCCTGGGGGCGGACGACACGGTACATGCGGCGGACGGTTTCCATGTTGTGGCCGAGGATATCGGGCTGCGCGTCGATGATGGTCTGGAGGTGCTCCCACTTGCCGCACATATCGGGGATGAGGACTTCGATCCGGGTGTCGGGGCTGGCTGCGCGCACCTCGCGGATGGTGTCGGCCCAGATGGCAGCGCCGCTGTCGGGGAGTTCATCGCGGTTGACGGATGTGATGACGACGTGCTTGAGGGCCATGATGCGGACGGCATCGGCGACCCGATGGGGCTCATCGGTGTCGAGGATGGGTGGGCGTCCAGTTTTGACGTGGCAGAAGCCGCAGGACCGGGTGCAGACCTCGCCGAGGATCATGATGGTGGCCACGCCGTGTGACCAGCATTCGCCGATGTTGGGGCACTTGGCTTCTTCGCAAACGGTATTCAGATTATTGCGATGCATGAGATCGCGGAGTTTGATGTAGTCGTCGCCGGACGGGAGTTGTGCTCGGATCCAGGCAGGCTTGCGTTTCTGGAATGAGCGGTCGCCGGGCTGGGGCTGGTCGAGGATTCGATCTGTGAGGCTGATTTTTGGCATTGCGGTGAGGGTTTCGGCTTGATGTGCAATTGTCAACGTGAAATGGGTGTTGTAGAGGTCAGTACTCACTGAAAACCGGTCTGGTTTTGGTCAATCATGCGTTTCGGGCTTATCAGACCCGTTTGAATGCGACGATAGAGACAACGCGGACGAATGCGATGCCCGAGTGGCTGTGTGCGCGCCCATTGTATCGGTATCCGGTGGGCGTGTTTCCGGTTGACCGGTTATCGGTCGCGGGTACCGTCAGGCGTCTGCACGATGGATTCGAGGTCAGAGAACGGCTGTTTCGCGCAGGCGGTCGGCCGGTTCTGTGTCTGCATAGAGTTTCTATTTCCCCCCATGACCTGACGCTTGTCGGGAGCGAGAACGAGGCATGAGCATACAAGCCGCACGACGAAGGATCTGTCTTGCCGCCGCTGGTTTTGGCATGGTTGCGCTGACTGCTGTGATCGGTGGTTGTGCAGCGGATTCGTGGTTTGATCCGAGTGTTCTTGGTCGGTACGAGAACACGCCGGCGGTCGCCCCGATTCTGGATCGGCTGGACATCATCGAATCGGAGTTGGATGAGACGCTGGAGACGACCCCGCCGACTGCGTCTGATTTGATCCCGGAGGTTCAGCCGTATGTGGTGGGCGTGAGCGATGTGTTAACGGTTGACATTTTCGAGTTATTCGCACCGAACACGCCGTACCAGGTTCAGCGGGTGGTGGATCAGACGGGTCGGATGACGGTGCCGCTGGTGGGTGATGTGGAATGTGCCGGGTACACGGAGGAGCAGATTCGGGACTATATCAAGGACATCCTTGATCCGGACGTGTTGATCGACCCGCAGGTGAGCGTGATTGCCGAGACGAAGCGAGAGAACACGTTCACGATCATCGGTCCGGGGATTCAGAATGCGACGATGATTCTGCCTGAGCCTCGATTCCTGTTGCTGGATGCGTTGGCGCAGGCCGGCGGGATTCCGGCGACGGCCGAGAACATTTACATCATCCGTCAGATTCCGTTGTCGGACAAGGTGGTTGAAGGGTGGCGGAAGGTCGGAGGGGACCAGCCACGACCGACGGCCGAAGCAGGCCGCGATTCGGAAGGCACTGAGGCTGAGTTGGATGCTGCGGAGTTGGAGGATCTGATTGATGAGTTGACGGACCCGGCTTTACTTGACAAGGCACCGGCCGGGGATGACGAGTTGATGCAGGAGCCGGCAGCGTCTGATGCAGGGGCGCTTGATCTGGGAGCCGGCGACGAAGAGGAGTTTCTCGCACGGGCGCTGGAGGGTGGTGAGGCATCGGATGCGGCTGCGGTGATTCACCGAGCCGACCTCGGCGCAGGGAGCGATGCAAGCAACGGGACGCAGCCGGTTGATATGGCACGGGACTCGATGGTTTCGACGGCAGCGGGTCAGGATCAGATTGAGCCGGCGATTGAGGTGCCGGACCCATCGGGATTGGGGTCGGGCGGCGGGCCTGCCGGCAAGTGGCTGTACCTGAACGGCAAGTGGGTTCGGGTGGTGACGAGCGAGGATCGTCGCGAGGCTGCCGAGGCCGCCACGCGCGGCGGGACGCTGGCGGTTGATACGGATGCCGATCAGTTGGTAACGCAGCGGATCATCCGGATTCCGGTTCGGCCGCTGCTGGAGGGCAACGCCCGGTACAACATTGTGGTGCGTCCTGATGATGTGGTTCGTCTGCCCGACGTCCCGCAGGGCTTTATCTACATTGGTGGAGAAGTGGCCCGGCCCGGGCCGTACACGGTGTCGCCGTATGGTGATCTGACATTGACGCGGGCGATTGAAGCGGCGGGTGGACTCGGGCCGCTGGGGATTCCGGAGAAGGTTGACGTGACGCGATTGATCGCCGGGGATCGTCAGATCACGGTGAAGTTGAATCTGCGTGCGATCTATGCGATGACGGAACCGGACGTGTATCTGAAGCCGGGCGACCGGATCAATGTCGGGACGACGTGGTATGCGGCGCCGCTGGCCGTGATTCGCAACGGGTTCCGGATGACGTATGGGTTTGGCTTCCTGCTGGATCGGAACTGGGGCAACGATGTGTTTGGTCCGCCGCCGACGCGCGTGGTGGGGAACTGACGGCGCACTCGTCTTGAAGGACATGACACGGTCATGGCGGCCGGTGGGGCCGTCATGATTCATGAGTACGGGTGGGTGGAGTGAAGGCACCGGCAGCCGACATGCCTTGTGCACTGTCGGTTGGCGGGCCGACTGCTGGTGGGACTCCGGAGATCGATCGAGTAGCAATCCCATGAACGAGGCACAAGCGGACTATCAGGGGTGGTGGCGAAACCGGGTGTGGCTTTCGGTGCACCTGGGTCTTGTGCTCGTGGCGTTCGCGGTGTACTACTGGACGTTTCTGCAGAAGCAGGCATTGATCAGTTTGAATCCGGACTGGTCGCATGCGTATCTCGTTCCGGTGATTGCCGGCTATTACGTGTACCTCAATCGCGAGCGTCTGGCACGGCTTCGGGTGCAGCGATGCTGGTGGGGGGTGCCGCTGCTGCTGATCGGCATGGTCGGGTACTTCGGGTTTACGCTGACGAGTTTGAACAATCACACGTTGCAGGGCTTTTGTATGATTCTGAGCCTGAGCGGGGTGATTTTGTTTCTGCTCGGTCGGCCGATGTGGATGGTGCTGCTGTTCCCACAGGCATATATGGTTCTGGCTGTTCGCATGCCGGAGCCGTTGCTGCAGTTGGTGACGCCGAAGTTGCAGCAATGGGCAGCGGTCGGTTCGTATTACCTGCTGAACATCATCGGCTACCCGACGGATCTCGAAGGGGTGAAGTTGTCGATCATCGACGGGGGCGATGTGTACCCGTTGAACATTGCCGAGGCATGCAGCGGGATGCGGATGGTGGTTGGTTTTCTGGCACTGGGGATTGCAATTGCGTTCCTGTCGTGCCCGCGTTGGTGGCAGCGTGTGATCCTGGTGCTGCTGGCGGTGCCGGTGGCGGTGCTGGTGAACATCATTCGGGTTGCCACGATCGGTGTGATGACGACATTTGATGAAGGATGGGCCCGAGGGGATGCGCATATTTTCCTGGGCCTGGTCTGGCTGTTCCCGGCGCTATTGCTGTATCTCGGGCTTGCGTGGGTGTTGCAGCACATCGTGATTTACGAGGATGAGGGATCACAGCAACGCGAGCAGAAGCAGCAGCAGCAGCACTCGGAACCCGTGCAGGCGCCGGTTGCAGAGCAGGGTGGGCTGCGGCTTGTGCCGAGTGATGGTGAGGCAACGACGGATTCGGCAAGTGAGGTCAGTGCATAACGATGCGGACGGCATGTCGCTACATTCTGGATACGCTGGCTGTGCTGCTGGTGGTGGCAATTCTGGGTGCCGGGACCTACGGGTTCCGTGTGGCGCAGAAGGAGATGCGTGCGGTTTTGATCAAGAAGCCGGTGCCGTTGCGTCATTCGTTTTCGGAGTTGCCGCGTCATGTCGGAGACTGGCAGCGGATCGGGAGCGATGCGGAGTTGACGGCCGAGGTTGAGGAGAGTCTGGGCACGGATCTGTATCTGTCGCGCGATTACGCGTTGCAGGGTGACCCGGACAAGGGGATTCTGCGTTTTCACATTGCGTACTACACGGGGATGATTGATGCGGTGCCGCATGTGCCGGAGCGGTGTTACGTTGGGAGCGGGTATGCGAAGTCAGCGCGTTTCGAAGCGTTGCCGGTGACGTTGGATCAATCGGGGTGGTGGCAGGATCGCGAGGGGGGTGATGCCGGCACTTCAGCAGGGGGAGATGCAGGGGATGCGGAGAATGGCACGGCGGCCTCCGGGGCTGATGCACCGGCGTCTTCGTATTGGATGACACGGTCCGCTTCGAGTTCGTTTGTTCGGCTGCCGCTGGTTGACGGTGATAGTATCAGGATGAACATTCGTCAGTACTGGAGCCCGAGCCGTCCTGAGGTTCGGTTCAGTGCCGGTTATTTCTTTGTGGCCAACGGTTGGGCAACGCCGTATGCCGAGCGTGTGCGGCTGTTGGCGTTCGATTTGACGGATGTGCATGCGTATTACTGCAAGGTTCAGTTGACGTATGAGTTTCCTGATGCATCGGTTGAGCCTTCGGAGTTGGCAGAGGTGGCCGGCGAGTTCTTGAACACGATGCTGCCTGAGATCATGTATTGCCTGCCGGACTGGAGCGAGGTGGAGCAGTCGGCTGCATCGGAAGGCAGTGGGGGAGCGTCTGACGAGGGGATGAACGACGGGAGGCCGGCATCCGGTGGGTGATCGGCGTGGTGTCGCGTGCGTCGGGTGTGTTGCCGATGTCGCGAGTGTGAACGAACGGATGACTCAAGAACGACTTGAATAGTCGAGAGGTGGCATGGATGGCTGCCAAGGTCAATAAGAAGTTGCTGCTGATTCTGATGGCATTCCTCGTGGCTGTGTCAGCCACGATTATTGTGTTGGCTGTTATTGTCAACATGCGGGGGCCGGAGCGCTATCGGGAACTTGGTGACAAGGAGCGAGCGGCCGGCAATTGGCGGGCAGCGGCCGAGATGTATGAGCGAGCGGTGGCGCGAGATCAGTCCAGCATTGAGTACATTGATCTGTGGATGGATGCATTGCTGCACGTGGTGCCGCGTGATCGGACCGAGGCAGAGGTGAACTACCGTTGGATTCGGTTGTTGCACAAGAGCAAGGCAGAGATTGAGCCGTCGAACGTGTCGTACCATCTGGCACTGCTCGAGTTCTTTGAGCGGGGGGCGAGGGCGTTCTCGTCGCCGGAGATGTACAAGCAGCTCTCGACATATGCCACGCAGATGCTGGATCACGTGTCGCCGGAGGATGAGCAGGCCATTCAGGCATATCGAGCGCGTGCGCTCGGGCAGGCCGGTCAGCCTGACATTGCAGGTATGACCAGCGAAGAGCGGGCGAACCTGAAGAGCGACCTTGACATTGCCTTGGCTGAGTTGACTGATGATGCGAGTCTCCTTGATGCGCTGGTCTCATGGGCGGTCGGCGAAGCGACGGTAACGCGTCGTCTGGAGCAGACCCAGGCAGCGCGCGAGGTGCTGACCGATGCACGTGCGCATGTGGATCGGTTTGTGGAGTCCCACCCGGATGACGGGCATGGACGGCTCGTGCAGGTGCGGTTGAATCGCGTGCTGCAAGCGATGCCTGAGATCGGGGTGTCGGTCGATCCGGTTGCTGCGACGGCAGCGCTGAATCGGCTGGAGGAGATTTGTCTGACGGGGACGGTGTCGGCTGAGACGGCCTCGGGCGCGGCGATCGAGATTGCAGGTGCGGATCGTGTTGCGGGTCTGGAGCGGGGTGACGCGATTCTGGTTCGGGCCATGGAGGCATTTCCTGAGCGGGCACGGCTGATGGCTCACCATGCAGACATGCTCGAACGGATGGGATTGCTCGACGAGGCGTATGCAGCATTTGAGGATGTGATTGAGCATCCGGATCTGCCGACCGGCGAGCAGAGTATCAATCTGTTTCGGATGCGTGTGATTGCAGTTCAGAAGCAGTTTGATATCCGTGTGTCGCAATGGGCGGCGGTCGATGCGTCGGATGCGGAGGCTGTTGGCCAGGCTGTGGCAGACGCGCAGGCTGCCCGGGAGCGTTGCCAGACGTATCTGCCGGAGAATGACTCGTACCGCGTGTACATGGAAGCGCACATGGCGCGGATTAACGGGAGGTATGACAAGGCAGCGTCGCTGTTCACACGGTACGTCGGGATGACCGGCGGGCGTGACATGGAGGCAGCGATGCTGGCAGCGCGGGCGTTGCGTGACAGTGGTCAGGTGAGCGCTGCGTACTCCCAGTATGAGGAGATCGCGAATCAGACGCAGGGGCGGTATACGCCGGCGGTTCGCGAGTTGATCGTCATGGATGTGGAGCGTCGCGAGTATGACAGTGCCGAGCGCCGTCTGTCGCGGTTGCTGAGCCTTGATCCGGCAGACGGATGGGCTGTGACGATGCAATCGCGATTGCGTGCGATTCGAGGTGAGATGCCGGTCGATGGGGCGGGCGGATCGGATGCGGTTTCGGCTGCGTTGCTTGAGGCTCAGACGGCGATGCGTGCCAGTGGGAATCCGGCTGATGGGATCGTCATCCTTGAGGCTGCCGTCGAGGCGAACCCGGGTGAGATGCGGTTGGTGATCACGCTGGCCCGGTTGTTGTCGCAGGATGGGCAGCGTGAGCGCGCGCTGGAGGTGGTGCGTGCCGGGCTGGCCGAGGACGAGGGGAATGAGACGCTGGCGTTCATGGAAGCGGAGTTGGCTGAGAGCGACGTGCGCGAGGTGATCGACCGGATTGTGAATGCGAACCAGAAGATGCGCCCGGTTGATCGGCTGTTGCGACGAAGCAGTCTGTATCGGCAATACGGGCATGTTGAGGATGCGGATCGGTTGTTCGATGAGGCAACGGAGTTGGAGCCGGATCACCCGGTTATTGCTGAGGCGCGATTCGTCACGTTGCTGACGGAGGCGAAGGAAGCCGAAGCGAATGGGGACGCGGAGGTGGCCGCTTCGTTGCTGGTGCAGGCGGAGCAGTTGGCAACACGGGCACGGGATTTGAATCTCGATCAGGCTGAGGGGCTGACGTACACGGGTCGTCTGGAGTTATCGCGTGGGAATTCGGCTGCGGCGATCAGTGCATTGCGGCAGGCAACGACGATCAAGGCATATGACGGGGCACTGTGGCGGTATCTGGCTATGGCGTATCAGGCTGAGGGGCGATACACCTCGGCCCTCGATGCGTTTGAGCAATCGATCAAGCAGCGTGATGACGATGTGGTGACGCTCAAGGAGTATGCCCGCCTGCAGGTGGAAGTCAGCGACTATGACGGGGCCTTGGCAACGATCGGGCGTGCGTATCAGTTGGCATCGAGTGACGACACGGTGCGTGACATGTACTTCGATCTGGAGGGGCGGTATGGCAATCGAAGTCGTGTGATCCAGTTGCGGACCGGTGATTATGAAGTGCCTCCGGCCTCGTGGAGTGACGGGGAGCAGATTGCGAATGCGATTGCCCTGGTTGATCTGTTGACGTTGCCGAACATGAGCAGCGATGACGAGACGCAGAACTTCGTGAAGGCCCAGGCCATCCTCGATTCACTGGACCCGGAATCAGAATCCTGGGAGCTGCGTGTCCTTGATGCACAGGGCGGGTTGCTGATTCGGAAGGGCGAGATCGACGAGGCAGAACAGGTGTACACTGAGTTTCTGTCGCGTTCGGATCTGTCATCGGGGCAACGGGTGCAGGCTTCGTTGTCGCTGTCGCGGATTCTGATCGGGCGGCAGGAGGCGGATGAAGCACTGCAGGTTTTGCAGGAAGCGCGGGCGTTCCAGGATGAGGTCCGGTGCGAGGCAGACCGGGCGCTCGGTGCGTACTTCATGCGGCAGGGCGATTCGTCGGCAGCCCTGGAGCATTATCTGGTTGCGCTGGCCGGCGACCCGACGGATCGCACGTTGAGTCTGCAGGTGATTGATCTGTACCTGGCCCTGGCGCGCGGTGATGAAGAGACGAGCGATGCGTTCGTGGCACAGGGGCGGGCACAGTTGCAACAGCATCTGGACCGGTTTGATGCGAGCGTTGAGACGCTGCTGCTGGAGGCAACGATCGAAGGGCAGGCCGGGAATGCTGAATCGGCCGGTCGGTTGTTTGATGAAGCGCAGAAGAAGTACCCGGACGACTGGCGGACGTATCGGCAGCGTGCCCGTTTTCTTTTGAATCAGTACCGGGCGCAACCGTCTTCGGTGCTGGTCAGTCAGATTCGTGATGATGTCAGCCGGGCCACGGAGTTGAATCGTGATGACGTGACGTCGTTATTGATTCGGGCCGAGTTGGCATTGGCATTGGTCAACCCGACGACGGGTGAATCGACGGTCGATCATGATGACCTGCGGGCCACGTATCGGCAGGTGTTGGCCGTTGATCCCGGTCGCGATGAGATCAGGCAGCGATTGATTGACCTGCATGATCTGTGGTACCGGAACTACTCGGCCGCTGCGTCGGTGGCTCAGGATGGGATCGACGCTGATGCGGGGAATCCGATTTGGCACTACATGCTTGGGCGGATGAAGCGGAAGCGTGGCGACAAACTTGAGAGTTACTGGCCTGATCTGGAGCGGTCGCTGGCGCTGGGCCCGACGCCTCAGCGTTTGCTGACGCTGGTTGATGCGTTGGTGTCGAGCGATCCGCCGGCGTCGATGCGTCAGTCGGCCGTTGGGCCGTGGCGTCGCCGGAACTACCAGGCCGTGATCCAGTTGGTTGAGCAGTATCCGGAGTTGGCCGGCACGTCGGCACTGGTGATGATTCTGCATGCCCGGGCCGTGACGGAGGTGCAGGGATGGTCGGCCGGTCAGCCGTTGTATGGTGAGGCACGGGAGGTTGCGTTACGGATCAGCCGCTGGCAGAATCGGGCGTTGGTCATCGAGCGCTGGTTCTATCATGTGAGCCGGGCGGTTCGGCCGCTAGAGTTCGTTGCTGCGGTGGAGGGGTTGTGCGGCAGCCAGTTGACGGTGATGGAGGCGATCAATCTGGCCCAGATGTTGTGTGGGACGGATCCGGAATGGATCGGCCAGGAGTCGGCTGCTGATCAGGATGCCTTGCGTCGCGAGGGGTTGAACCAGTTGGCAGGGGTGCGTGATCTGCTGGTTTCGCAGGGGCGAGATGCGCAGACGATGGATGAGATGCGGGAGGAGTGGCAGGCCCTGGTGGTGACATGTGGGAACCTGATGGGCTCGGTTTATTTCCAGGAGGAGGACTGGGAGAATGCCGTTGCTGCCTGGAAGTGGGTTCTGTCGGCCCGGCCTGATGACGTACAGAGTAACAATAATCTGGCATTCACTTTGGCAGACAAGTTGGATCGTGCAACCGAGGCATTGCCGTATTCGTCGGAGGCGTTCCGGGCTTCGTCTGAAAACCCATCAGTTGCAGACACTTACGGCTACATTCTGATGTTGACGGGTCGGCATGACGAGGCTGAGCAGATTTTGCGCGATGCATGTCAGGTCAGTGAGAGTGCGTCATTGCGGCTGCATCTCGGTATGGTTTTGATAAAGAAGGGTCTCGGCAGCGAGGCCCGTGAAGAACTCGATAAGGCCCGAGAATTAGCCGAAAAACAGAATCAGGCAGGCATTCTCGAACAGATTCCCTCACTGCTCGAAGAGATTGGCAGAGCGGCCGGCAGTGATGGAGGCTGAGTAGAACGGACGGACGGACGAACGAACCGCTTTTGCCGTGCAGGCAACGGACGGTGTTCATAGCAAGGACATGCCATGAGTATGACATTGACGAATCACCAGACGGCTCAACCGAGATCGGGGCAGGGATCGGCCGGTTCGGCAGCGGGTTCCAGTGCGGCACGTGGTGTTGGTGGGTCAGGCCAGCACCCAGGGCGCGGCTTCGGTGGCGGCGGGCCGGCTTCGGCCATGACGGCGATTGACCCGATCCGCGTGTTGCGGCAATACCAATGGGTATTGGCTGCGAGCGTGGTGCTCGGGATTGTCATTGGCGTTGCGGGACACTTTGCCTGGCGATCGTGGATGCCGGTGTTCGTGGCCAACGCGACGTTCAAGGTGAACGATCCGATTCGAGACGTGATGCAGGTCGGGGCGAATCCGGGGCAGACAGGTGACTACATTGAGCGCGCGCAGGGGACGGTGGCCGCCCGGCTGATGGATCCTGAGATTCTGCGGCAGGCGATCGGTGACCCGGCCGTTCGTGACAATACGACCTGGATCCAGGGGTTCACGAACGCGGAGGGTCGTCTCGATATTGCCGAGGCCTTGGAAGATCTGTCGGACCGGACGCGAGCGATCCCGATGCCGAACAGCAGTCTCGTGGCCTTGCAGGTGAGTGGGCGAAGTGCCGGGGATGTGAAGCGACTCAATGATGCGATCGTCAGCGTTTTTGAGAGTGAGCAGTTGACGCGAAAGAACGAATCGCGGCAGGATCTGAGTTCATCGTATTCGAGTCTGCGGAACGAGTTGCAGACGCAGTTGGATGGGTTGCAGTCTGAGATTGAGGACTACGTGGCTGCGAACCAGATTCCGCCGAGCAACTTCCTTGACCCGGTGTCGCAGGAAGTGCAGGAGTTGTCATCGACGCTGACGGAGTTGAACCAGGCGTATGCCGCTGCCGCAGGGCAGGTGGAGTTGTATCAGCAGCGGATCAACGATCCGAGCCAGGATTACACGGACGAGGATCTGGCGAGTGCTGAGGCGGACCCGAAGGTGTACACGCTGGACAACACGTTGCTGCAGTTGCAGGCGACGCGCCGAGCGGAGTTGGTCGGCAAGGGCCCGCAGCATCGGTACATCAAGGAGTTGGATCGTCAGATCCAGGCCATGCAGGCAGAGCGTGATGCGGAGTTTCATCGGGTGCTGGCGCGGAACACGCGGGTGCGTCTCGAGATGGCCCAGACCCAGGCGGACAGCATGGCTTTGCAGATTGAGGACATTGAGGGGCAGTTGGCAGCCAAGGAAGTTCGAATCTCCGAGTTGTCGAAGCACCAGGCATGGCTTGAATCGAAGAAGCAGGAGAAAGAGGGCCTGATCACGCGGATCGCAGAGATCGAAGGGTCGATTGCTGCGACGAATCTGTATGGCGATTCGAAGCAGACAAGCCAGGTGTCATTGTGGGGCAATGCGTTGGAGCCGGACCGCCCGGAATGGCCGAAGCCGCTGATTTCAGTGTTTCTGGGTATGTTGTTGTCGTTCGGGCTGACGAGTTGCTTCGTGTTCCTGCGTGAGTTGACGGACAAGCGTGTGAAGGGGCCGGCAGACGTGTCTCTGATCTCGCATGGCCGTGTGCTGGGCGTGGTGCCTCATCTGTCTGATGACCCGACGAACCCGCGTTCGATCGACCTGATATCGGTGCGTGCGCCGAACGGCGTGATGGCCGAGTCGATCCGGCAGATTCGAAATCCGCTGTTGCGTGCCATGGATCGTGCGGGTCACAAGTCGCTGTTGGTGGTGGGTGGGCAGCCGGGTGCCGGCTCTTCGTCGGTACTGACGAATCTGGCTGTTTCGATTGCCAAGACGGACCGTCGGGTGCTTGTGATCGATGCGAATTTCAGGCGGCCTGGTCTGGCAGAGTTGTTCGGCGTTCCGGGGATCCCGGGACTGGGCGACATTCTGGCTGGCGAAGTGGAAGCCGAGCAGGGGGTACACGTGGCACCGGATGCGCCGGGTCTGTTTGTCCTGGGGGCAGGGTCGACTGAGCATCGGCTGTTTGAACGGTTGGGAACAGAGCGAATGGCCGGGTTGCTGGCACAGTTCACGGCTGCGTATGACATGGTCATGATTGACGCCCCGGCAGCGGTGGCCGCGGGCGAGAGTCAGGCATTGGCGCACCTTGTTGATGCTTCGGTTCTGGTGGTTCGAGCGTTGCAGGAGGATCGCGGGCTCGTGGCCCGTCTGATCCGGCAGATGCGTGAGAGCCGGGCCGAGCATCTGGGCGTTGTCCTGAATGCAGCACGGATTGCAGCCGGCGGGTATTTCAAGCGGAACTTCAAACACATGGCGTCTTACCATTAGCGAGCAGCACCCGGGTCTTTGCTGCGTCGAAACTGACCGGAGCGTGTTCCGAGTCAGACGTGGGTGGCCGGCAGCGTTCTCATCATCTCTGTCGAGTGTCTTGACGTATTGCCCGGCTTGAAGGAACTGGTGATGAACGGCACGGCCAGCGGATCGCAGCGAATCCTGATTACCGGCGGTGCCGGTTTTGTGGGATCTCATCTGGCCGAGTTGCTTGTTGAACAAGGGCATCGGCTGCTGATCGTTGATGATCTGTCAACAGGGAGCCGTCGGAATCTCGATCACATCCCGGGTGACTCGTATGACCTGATCGAAGCGCGTGTGTCGGAGGTGCTCGGGGCGTGTGAGCGGTATCGGCCTGATCGGATTTTTCATCTGGCTGCGGCAGTCGGGGTGCGGTTGATTCTGGAGCGGCCGATCGAGACGATCGAGTCGAACGTGGTTGATACATCGGGCATTCTTGAGATGGCAAGCCGGCTCGGCGTGCCGACGTTGGTCACGTCGTCGAGCGAGGTGTATGGCAAGTCGGACCGCGTGCCGTTTCGTGAGGATGATGATGTTATGTACGGGGCGACTTCGCTGACGCGCTGGTTGTATGCGTGCACGAAGGCGATTGATGAGTATCTTGCGTTGGCACACTATCGCCAGTCTCGATTGCCGGTGGTGGTGGCACGATTGTTTAATACGGTGGGGCCGAGACAGATCGGGCATTACGGGATGGTGTTGCCGCGCTTCGTGGCTGCCGCGCTGGCCGGGGAGCCGTTGGAGGTGTATGGCGACGGGCAGCAGGTGCGTTGTTTCTGCGATGTGCGGGATGTGCGTCGGGGCGCTGGTGGCCTTGACCGCGCATGAGCCGTGTTTCGGTCGGGTGTTTAATGTGGGTTCGGACGAGCCGATCACGATTATGCAACTGGCTGAGCGTGTGGTGGGCGTGTTGCATTCGAGCAGCGCGATTCGGACGGTGCCATACGAACAGGCGTATGAGGCTGGTTTTGAGGATTTGCGTGTTCGGCAGCCGGACACGTCACGGCTGCAGGCTGCGATTGGTTTTGCGCGCGAGTTTGATTTGGATGAGACGATTCGAGATCTGGCAACATCGCTCGGATCGGGTACGAAGGATTCGGGTTCATGAGGCTTGTTTGGCTTGCCAATCTTATGGCCGGCATGACGGCTCCGCCGGACGATGTGTCCGGTGGGGGAGTTGATCCGATGACTTCGTCGCTGGACGATGTGAGTGCGCGTGGGAACGATGATTTTCTATCGCGTTTGTTGAATGATTCGCAGGGATTACCGTCGGATTCCTCATCGTCGTTGCCGTCGTTTGGTCAGGTGCTCAATAGTTATCTGGTCGTTTTTGTGGTGGCATTTCTGGTGACGTTGGTGGTGGTGCCGCTGATTCGGCGGGTTGCATTGCGTTCGGGGATTGTGGACTGGCCTGATGATGCGCGGAAGGCGCACGGGGACCCGGTGCCGTATCTCGGTGGGGTGGCTGTCTTTCTGGGGATGGTGGCTGCGATCGCTGCGAGTTACTTTTTGCCGGGGTATCAAGCCCATCTGGCAACGGTGCCTGCCTCGGTGGTGCTGGGGCTGGTTGTTATTATGTTGACGGGTTTGATTGATGACGTGGCTCATCTGGACCCGCGGTTGAAGATTGCCGGGCAGTTAATTGCCGCAGCAGCATTGGCATTGAATCCTCAGATCGGCGAGCGGATTGCGTTGGGGCTGATGAACCCGATCGGGAAACTGATCGGTTTGGAGGAGTTTAATTTCGTTTTCGATCTGATGCCGGGATCGGGTGAGTTGTTTTTTAATCTGCCGTATTGGGTTGGGGCGTTTATTATCGCCGCGTTTGTGATCGGCGGATGCAATGCAGCGAATTTGATTGACGGTCTGGACGGGTTGTTGTCGGGGATGACGGCGTTCATGGCTGCAGGGCTGTTGGTGATCAGTGTGATGCTGGCAATGCGGGGGTATGGCGAGTTGACGGCAGCACGGGTGGTGATCTGTCTTGCCTTGCTGGGTGCCACGCTCGGGTTTCTGCCGCACAATTTTAAGCCAGCCACGATATTTCTGGGCGATGCAGGGTCGCTGATGCTCGGGTTTTCGATCATTGTTGTGATTTTGATGATGGGTGAGCGAGGGCACACGCACCTCGTGTTTGCCGGGTTGATCGTGTTCGGGTTGCCGATTATCGATACGGTGCTGGCGATTCTTCGCAGGCGTTTGAATGGGTTGCCGATTTCGGCCCCGGACAATGATCATCTGCATCACATTTTGAAGCGAAGTAAGTTGGGCGTGGTCGGGGCTGTGTTTGTGATGTACGGGATCACGGCTTTGTTCGGGTTGCTCGCCATTGTGATGGTGGTGATGCGGGCACGGGCGGTGTATGCCGTCATTCTGGTGATGACGGGGTTCATTGTGGTGAGTGGGATCAAGGCAGCACGGCGAGCGCAGCGGCGTGCTGAGATTGAGACGGTGAAGTTGAGTCGAGAGGGGCGCGGCGGCAGCGGACGTGACGGCGGGCAGTCGGCAGCGTGAAGTGATGAGATGCGTGGTTGTTTTGATTGTGGGTGAGACCCCGCAATGTGCTTGGAGACTCGCACATCACGGGGCTTTGTTTGTTTTTTGGGGGGGGAGAGGAGTAGAGAAGATGGATTCCCGCGTGCGCGGGAATGACGGGAGGGGGGGAGAGAAGATGGATTCCCGCGTGCGCGGGAATGACGGGAGGGGGAAGGGGGTGATCGGTGTCAGTTCTGCGGGAGTTTGAAGTCATCGGGGCGGTCTTCGAGGACGCGTCGGAGCCATTGCTCGGGGTAGCCGACCTGTGAAGCGTTGCCCGGGGTCTGCTGGACGTAGCCGTCGTTGTACTTGGCAATGAGATACTCACCCAACGCCTTCCAGCGAGCAACTACTGTGTCGGCATGGGACAGCGAGTAATCCGTCAAGTAGTGGACCATGAGTTCGGGGTTCTCGTTGGCCAGGTGCAGCGCGGTCTGTTCGACGGCCGGCTGGAGGGCGAGGAAGTTGCCTTCGAGTTGCTGCTGGACGGCCAGGATGTCGGGATACATGTCAGCATAACGAAGATTGCAGTAGTTGGCAACGAAGTTGAAGACCCACCAGGCACTGTCCCAGGAGAAGGAGCCGAGACTGCCGACGGTGAATGACTCGGGGATGCCGCTGATACAGCAATAAAACGGGATGTACACGGTGAAGGCTGTGTCATCCATGCCATACCAGTACACGCCGCCGACGGGGTCGGGCAGGTTGGCCCTTGACTGAGAGACGAATGAGTAGGCAGTCTGCTGTGTCGAGACGGGTCGCTCCCAGGCGTAGGTGACATCGTCGACATTCCAATGGAGCGGGCGCCAGCGGTAGGGCGTGTTGTAGGGGCCGGCGTCGATGCCCTGGGTCATGTCAAAGGGAGTGCCTTCATAGTGGTCGCGCATGAGGGCAAAGACATCGGACACGGCGAGTTTCGTGTCGGGTGTGATCCAGAGCGGGTACGGTTCGGCTCCTGCGACGCTGCGGTGATAATCCGGTGAGAGGTTCAGCGATGGGGCAGCGCGGCGGAAGATGGTCCAGACGCGTGTGTCGGCCCACCGTTTGTTGCCGGGGTTCGGCGGGTCGTAGGCTTCGTTGAACATGAACGGTTTGCCGGCATCGGGGTCGTAGTAGCCTTTTTCAACGGCGAATGAGATGACGTCCTCGGCGTAGAGGCAGGTGTCGGGATCATCCAGCGGGAAAGTGCCGATGCGTGCCTTGTTGGCGTGGGCTGAGATGGAGCCGTCGGGCACTTTTCGTGCGACCCAGACGATACCGGGCGTGTCGGGGCCCTTGCCGATGAGTTCGAGGATCCATGCTTCGTCTTTGTCGCCGATGGAGATGGATTCGCCGGTGTCGCAGTAGCCGTGTGTCTGGGCGAGTTCGGTCATGACGGTGACGGCCTGTCGGGCGGTGGTGGCGCGCTGGAGGGCGAGGTGCATGAGGTCCCAGTAGTGGAAGAGGCCGTCGGGATTGTGGAGTTCGTTGCGTCCGCCGAAGGTGGTTTCGCCGATGGCCAGTTGATGATCGTTCATGAGGTCCACGACGGCATAGGTGTGTGGGACCTGCGGGATTGAGCCGCGGACGTTGCCGGCCCAGTCCTTGATGTCGCACATGGCTCCCGGTTCGTAGTCGGCCGCGGGTGTGTACTGCATGCGCGGGAGGAACTCAGCATCACAGGTGTAGGTGATCATGACCGAGCCGTCTGTCGAGGCGCCGCTCGTGACGAGGAGGCTGGTGCAGGCGTCGGGTTCGGCCGGTGGGGTGGGGTCGACGGCCGGTGCTGCGGCGAGTGTGAGAGTGGACGTGGCAGCCAGGGTGAGGGTCAGGAGGAGGAGGTGGGTGGTGACTCGGGAGGCTGAGGTGCAGTGCATCGGTTCGTGCTCCTGATGGAGATGGAGAGGATCGTGGTCGGGGTAGTATGGTACGGTCGTTGGAGGGGTGAGGGGAGAGGGAAGAGTGCCACTCGGGAGATTGGCGGTCCGGGGGTTGACAAAGCCGCCACCGGTGGTGGCGGTAGAGAGAAGAGAAGATGGATTCCCGCGTGCGCGGGAATGACGGAGGGGGGGAATGACGGAAGGGGGGGGTGGGCTACACTACGCCGTACCGGGTTCGTGTTTCTGATTGAGTTCGATGGCATTGAGAGTCGCGATAGGAGTCGTATGGCACGCAGTTCAGCAGTAGCAACAAAAAGCGGCAAATCACGGAAGAAGCGATCACAGTCCAAACGCGTGACGATGGCAGCGCGGGCTGATCGGCACGCGCTGTATGAGCAGGCGGTGCAGGGGCCCGAGGCCGAAGTGGGGTTTATTGATCGGGTCTACAAGAAGTCGTATGGCCGAGTCCCGACGCTGCTGCGCGAGGACTTCTGCGGTACGAGTATCGCGGCGTGTGAGTGGGTTCGTCGCCGTCGCGGGAATCGAGCGATCGGTGTTGATCTGGACAGCCAGGTGTTGGAATGGGCTGAAGGGCACAACATTGCGTCGCTGACTGCTGACCAGCGATCACGAATCACGCTCTTGAATGAAGATGTGCTGCAGGTTCGGCCTGAGCCGGTGCAGGTGATCACGGCCATGAACTTCAGTTACATGACGTTCAAGGAGCGGAGTGTGCTGCGATCGTACTTCCGTCAGGTGCGGGAGGGGCTGCAGCCGGAGGGGCTGTTCATCTGTGATTGCTATGGCGGGACCGAGGCCCAGGACACAATCGAGGAGGACCGGGCCTGCGACGGATTTACCTATATCTGGGAGCAGGCGGACTTCAATCCGGTGACAAACGAGACGCTGTGCCATATTCACTTCACGTTCCCGGATGGATCGAAGATGAAGCGTGCGTTTACCTATGACTGGCGTTTGTGGTCGATTGCTGAGATTCGAGAGATTGCCCATGAGGCCGGTTTTTCCCAGTCGACGGTGTATTGGGAGGGGACAGATTCCGATACGGATGAAGGGAACGGTGTCTTCCGGCCGACGACGAAGGGTGAGGTGTGTGCCGGCTGGGTGTCGTACATCGTGTTTGAGTAGTTTCAGGCCGGCCTGCTGCCCGGGTGTGGATGGAGAGGCGTCATCATGTTCGATCTCAAGACCCTGATCCGCGATGTTCCGGATTTCCCGAAACCCGGGATTCTGTTCAAAGACATTACGCCGTTGTTGCGTGATCCGGCCGGCCTGGCGTTGGCGGTGGAGTTGATGTGCAATCCATATCGCCGGACGCGTGTTGACGTGGTGATGGGAACGGAGTCGCGCGGGTTCATATTCGGGACGGCGATCGCGCAGGCGTTGTCGTGCGGGTTTGTGCCGATCCGGAAGCAGGGGAAGTTGCCGTGCGCGACGCATGAGGTGGCCTATGGGCTGGAGTATGGGACGGACACGATTGCGGTTCATCGCGATGCGCTGACGGCGGGTGAGCATGTGCTGCTGGTTGATGATCTGTTGGCCACCGGAGGGACGCTGGCAGCCTCGTGTGAGTTGATCGCGTTATTGGGCGGTGAGTTGGTGGGGATCGCGGTGCTGATTGAGTTGTTGGAGTTGAACGGGCGCGCGCAGTTGCCGCAGTCGGAGTTGTTGCATGCGGTGATGGCGTTGTGAGTAGAGAGATCAGGTTTTCCATTTTTTACTCTTCGGCAGCGCATGCGGGGCAGGCGCCTGGGGGTGAGTCGGGGCGTGGCCAGGATCGGTAGGCGAGGAAACCGGCCGTGATGATGATGACGACGGCAGCGATCCGTTCGCCGTGTTTACGGATGCGGAGGGGAATGAGTCCGCTGGCTGCAACGACGGCTGAGAGTGCCGGGACGGTGCCGAGGCCGAAGCAGATCATGCCGAGTGCTGACTTGAGCGGGTGGCCGAAGGTCGCTGCAAGTGCGAGCGAGGAGTAGACGGCCCCACAGGGGAGAAATCCCATGAGCCCGCCCAGCAGCAGGCGTGCCTGCCAGGATCTGGTGATGGCCAGTGCACGGAGGAAGTGCATGATGTGGCCGGTGATTCCCTTCGGCGTCTTCTCGTTGTCAGGCGTTTGTGCGAGTGCAGCGCATTGGTGCCCCCAGGGGATGACCAGGAGTGTGAATCCGAACAGACCGGCCAGTGCTGCCAGTGCCAATCCCATCCAATGCTGGGCGTGCCCGAAGCGCGGGTCGGAGCGAACGGCAGCGCCGAGCATGCCGACCAGGGCACCGAGCAGGCCGTAGGTCGTGATGCGCCCGATGTGATACCAGGATTGGTGCGCGAGGGTGCGGAGCAAGTTGTACCACTTCGGTTCCGGCGTGTGCGTGTGTTCATCCGGCGGTGCGGTATCGGCCGGGTGTCCCTCGATCGTGATGGGCTGGCGCAGCGTGAGTGATGCGAGCGCGGTCAGGATCGGGCCGCACATGCCGATACAGTGGAGGCTGAAGGCGAGGCCGACTACGAAGAGTCCGATGAAGGTGGCAGTGGTTTCCATGGCTGTTATGCAGTGAGGTTCGTCGATCTGGTGGGGGGATCTTCTTCGGTCAGTTGGTGTTCATCTCTCAGCCAGAGGGAACCGCCTCGTGTTGAGTTCCAGATGATGATGAGGCTGGAGCCGATCATGGCGATGGCGGCGTAGGCAGGGCTGAGTATTCCCATGCAGGCCAGTGTCAGGCCGACGGCATTGTACGCAAAGGCCCAGATGAGGCTTGTGTAGATGCGTCGGCGTGTCTCACGGGCTGCCCGGAAGAGGTCACTGAGCGGGGCGATGCCGTCGGTGAGGAGGATGACGTCGCCGCTGGCCTGAGCAAGGTCACTGCCGGTATGGACGGCAATGCCGAGGTCGGCCTCGGAGAGGGCCGGTGCATCGTTGATGCCGTCGCCGACGAACCCGATGGGCTTGTGTGTTTCGCGGCGACGATCGACGATGATCTGTCGCTTGTCGTCGGGCATGAGTGCCGTGGAAACCGGCAGGTGATAGCGTTGGGCAAAGGCGGCTGCCTGTGTTGACGCATCGCCGGTCAGGACGTGCAGATTCAAGCCAAGTCGGCGGAGTGTATTGAGTGCGGCTTCGGTATCGGGCCGCTCCTCCTCGACGAGCCCAAAGAGGGCGACGGGTTGTTCATTGCGCCAGAGCACGATGGTGTGTGTTTTGTCGCGCGAGTTCGGGGTCATCGTGTCGGCAGGGAGTGGTTGCTGGCCGGGGAAGTCGGGTCGCCCGAGGGCATAGGTATCGCCGGCCAGTGAGCCGCGTACCCCGAGCCCGGGCACCGGTTCGATCTCGTCGAAGGTGGTGGCTTCGTCGGCGGCCGCACGGATGGCATCGCCGATCGGGTGGGTTGAGGCTTGTTCGAGGCCGGCCGCGAGTGCCAGTGGGTTTTCGAGTGTTTCATCGATTGTCGTGACGGACTCGATCTTGAATCGGCCGCTGGTGAGCGTCCCGGTTTTGTCGAGATAGAGATGTCGGACGGTGCCGCCGTTTTCGAGTGCATCGCCGGAGCGGATAATGATGCCGCGTGAAGCGAGGCGGTGTGCCGTCATCCAGGTGGCGAGCGGGGCCGCGAGGCCGAGGGCACAGGGGCAGGCAATGAGGGCCACGGTGAGGCCTCGGAAGATGGCAGCCGGCAGGTCGTTGTCGATGACGAGTACCCAGGCAAAGGCGCTCAGCGCGAGCAGGACGGTCAGCGGGACGAAGACGGCTGAGACCTTGTTCGTGAGGTTCTGGATGCGCGGCGGGAGTGTGCGCATCTGTTCGAGGAGTTGGCGGATCTGTTCGACTCGGCACTGGTCGCCGGTTGAGGTGGCGGTGGCCCAGACGGCACCCTGGATGAGGATGGAGCCGGCCCAGACAGGCGAGGTCGGGCCGAGCGGTCGCGGAGTGCTTCGCCGGTGAGCATTGATTCGGAGACGAGGCCGGTGCCTTTGATGACGGTGCCGTCGACCGGAATTCGGTTGCCCTGCGGGACCCGAAAGACGCTGCCGGGCGTGACTTCATGAGACGGGACGGCATGTTCGAGTTTCCCGTCTTCATCAATGACGATGGCCGTGGCAGGGAGTTCTGCCAGACGTGATGAGGCCGTGATGGTGGCGGCCTGCTTGAGTCGTCCTTCGAGGTATTCGCCGACGGTGACGAGTGTGAGGACCATGCAGGCGGAATCGAAGTAGAGGTGGCCGGTGCCGCGGAAGACGGACCAGACGCTCAGTGCATAGGCAGCGCCGGCGCCGAGTGTGATCAGGGTGGTTGATTGGAATCGGCGGTGTCGGAGGTTGTCGACGGCGTCGGTGGCGATGGGGGTGCCGAGGATGACCATGACGCAGGTGGCCAGGAAGAACAGGAGCCACTGGAAGAGTTGGTTGAGCGCATCGTCTGAGGCGTGCATGATGGCAGCACGTTCGTCGCCGCCGCCGTAGAAGGAGAAGGAGAAGGCCATCACGTTCATGGTGAGGAACAGGCCGAGCCCGAGGCGGAGGACGCCGAGGCTGATGGTTCCGCTTTCGCCGGTTTCGCCGACGAGGTTATAGACGAGTCGGCACCCCGCACAGCAGAAGTGGGGGACGTCGGCATCGCCTTGTGCGCGCACGCGCACGGGGAGATTGCAATGTGCGCAGGGGACGGTGTTATCAGCGGCGATCATAACGGCTTGCCTGGCGCGTCGTCGTCGTCGTTGTCGGCGGCGGTACTCGCTGGGGTGTTGTTGTATCGTGTCTCGGGAAATGGTATGCGTCGGGGCGGGATGAGGGCAGCATGGGGGGGTGGGAATCGGACGGGATCAAGCCAAATGAGAACCGGACTTGTCGAAGGCGACGAGTCCGGCGTGTATGGGCATGGGAGTGTGGTCTGTCCGGTTACTTCAGGACGATGAAGCGGACGACATAGATGACGGCGCAGGAGAAGAAGGCAATCCACATGAGTGTGATATACCAGGGGAACTGATATCCTTCGTAGCCGTGCTTCGGGTGTCGCTTGAAGAGTTTGGTCATGGTCGTCGCTCCTTGGCGTCAAAGTCATCCTGCATCTCGAGCATGCGGTACTTCGGGGCTTCGATGTCCTTGAACATCCCTCGTCGCCAGGCCCAGACGAAGAGGCACATGTATCCGGCAGCCACGGCCAGATAGGTCGCAATGGGGACCAGTGCGAAGTCGACGCCATCGGACTTGGCCCAGGACACCACGAACTCAACGAATTTGAAGATAAAGCCGATGCCGGCCAGGGCGATGGTTGTAATGAGGAAGGCCCAGACCCACATGGGGTTGCCGGTCTGTCGGCCGGTCATGGTTGGCGTGGCCCCCTTTTTCGGGGCGGTGCCGCCGGACTCGGAGTCAATCTGTGTGGAGGGTGTCGTCATCATGGTTTAGTAATCCTCTTCTGCGTCCCCGTAGGCGTCATCGCCGTACTCATCGCCGCCGTCATCGACCTCGATCAGCACCTCCGGGTAGTCCGTTTCATCGAAGAACGTGACATCGGGGAGGTTGTCGTACTTGGTCGGTGCAAACTGGGTATGCCAGGAGCCGAGCCACTGCATGTAGGCGACGATTGAGAGGCCGCGTTTGTTCGGTATGAGTCCCTGGTCATCATCGAAGAACCAGCGATACGAGGGCATGACGGAGTACGGTGAGGTTTCGCGTGGGTTCCAGAAGTGTGCCAGGTGCCAATCGTTGGAATGGCGTCCGGATTCTCGGAACAGGTCCGGGCCGACTCGGCGTGTGCCGAAGAGGTGGGGGTAGTTCATCTCGTTGAAGTATTCGGCCGGGATGGACTCGCTGGCAGTATCGGAGGCCCAGCGTTGGATGTCACCGCCGACACCGGACACTTCGTTGGGCTTGTTCGGGTCACGCCGTCTGATCTGCTGGGTATGGCAGTGCCAGCATGCTTCGGCGACGTAGCTGCCCTTGCCGGTTTTGAGTGCTTCGGCAAACTTCTCGGGCATGGTTGGGAAGTCGGCATCGGGGAATGCAGCAGCAAACTCGGTTGGATAGTCCTCGGCCAGTTGCTCGAACTGGTAGGGGACATCCTGGCTCAGTTGTTCCATGGTGACGACTTCCACGCCGGAGTATTGGGCCATGGGCAGGACGGCCTGGATGACGAACGCGAGTGCGAAACACCCGAGTCCGGCGACGACAAAGACGAAGTTGAAACGTTCCATATGGTGATTCCTCGCGCTGTACCGCGGTTGGTTCTTCGATCAGTCCTTAGGCCCCGGAGGCAGCCGTCTTGTCCACGAGTTGGTCGACGTAGTCATCGTCCTCGTACTGAGAGGTCGGCTTGATCATGGTCATGAGCATGTTGATGAACAGGCAGAACACGCCAAGGGTGATGAACACGCCGGAGATGGTCCGGAGGAACCAGCCCAACTCGGAGTAGAAGATCGAATCGGCCCAGGGGTCGAGCTTGTCCCAGCTGATGCCCTGAATGACGCCGACGATCATGAGGTCGAAGAACATGAGGTAGACACCGACCACCCAGAGCCAGAAGTGCCAGACGTTGAGCCGTCGTGACCACCAGGCTCGGCCGGTGAGTCTCGGCCAGAGGTGCTCGATGACGCCCACAATCCAGAAGGAGAACACGCCGAACATGACGAGGTGGGCGTGGCCGACGACCCAGTCGGTGAAGTGGATCAACTTCTGCATGGTGAGGGTTGTCTGGAAGGCACACTGGAGGCAGGTGATGAAGTAGTTCACCATGCCGACCATGAACCATCGCAGTGCGAGGCTCTCCCTGAGTTGGTGCCACTCGCCGCGCATCGTCATGACGAAGTTGATGACGACGGTGGTGACGACGATTTCAACGGCGATCGTCGAGATGACGGCCCCGTACTGGGCGAACATTGGGATCGACGACCAGAGGAAGTGGTGGACGCCGTTGAGCGGGTAGAAGAAGGCAAGTCCCCAGAAGCCGACGAGTGAGATGGCATGGGAATAGATCGGCTTCTTGGCAATGACGGGGACGAAGAAGTACATGAGTCCCCAG
Source organism: Planctomycetota bacterium (assembly GCA_013112555.1). Classification (GTDB taxonomy): domain Bacteria; phylum Planctomycetota; class Phycisphaerae; order Phycisphaerales; family UBA5793; genus PNC21. The sequence continues at coordinate 1,101,815 of JABFGK010000001.1, forward strand.
CCCATCGGGGTGACGAACAGGCCGACGAGGTCATGGATGAAGAGTCCGACGAGGGCCGCACCACTGGTTCCGGGGACGAGTTTCTCCGGGAGGTAGTTGCCCATGACGTAGACGAGCGGGGTCCAGACGAGGCCGGCCGTGAAGTACCAGAGGGTGACGTACATGGCCTTTTCGCGGGAGCGGGCAATGGACCAGGTGAACTGGACGACGACGAGTGCGACGCCGAGGACGATGAGGTGGTCGGTAAAGAATGGCGTTTCGCCCCACTCGATGGCCTGGGCGTGGCCCATGGCAATGCCGACGAGGACGATCGCCACGATGGCGTTCCAGACGACCAAGATGAGTTTGGCCAGTGCATGGTTGAAGACGGGTTCACCGGTGAGTCTCGGGACGACCCAGTACATCATGCCGATGAAGCAGTTGACGAGCCAGCCGTAGGCAATGAGGTTCGTATGCATCATGCGGATGCGGCCGAAACTGAGCCACTCGGTTCCCTCATGCGGGTACAGGCGGAGAAAGACGAGTGAGTAGATGAGTCCGGCAATGATGCCCAGCACGATCCAGGTGACGCCGGCAAACAAGTGCCATTTGGCAGCGGTGGTATCGACCAGGAGGCGTTGCTGTCCTCGGGTGGTGACGACCACGGGTCGAATCCAGTCTTGTACGCTTATCTGAGCCATGAACTGACGTCCTTGATGTATGGTGCGCTGTGGTGGCAGCGGTGTGTCAGTAGTCGTGTTCTGTGTGTGTCGGCGTGTCAGCCGGCGTTGTCGTTGTCAGCGGTGTCGCTCTTGGCTGCGGGGGGGCCATCGGGTGCATCGGTCGGCCAGATGGCAGCCCGCTCGGGATGCCCGAGTTCACGGAGCCAGAGTGTGTAGGCGACGAGGTCCCAGGCCCGCTGATTCGCATACTCCTCGAAGCGTTCCTGGTCTTCCTCTTTCCACTGCATGACTTGTGCCTGCGTCGGGAGTGAGTCGACGATCGCTTCGAGCATCTGCTGCTCTTCGGGGACGAGCCTCGGGAAGACGCTGGCCTTCATGTCCCGGGTGACGAAGCTGAGCGTGTCGGACTGGTACATGGGCATGGGGGTGACGCCGGTCCGGAAGGTGCGATAGACATCAAGCGGTGTTGCCCCACCCTTCGGGGCCCCCTGGTGGTAGTTGTAGGCTTTGACGGGTCGGTCCCAGTCATCCTTGAGGGTGGCCGCACTCGGGCCGTTGCCGGAACCGGTCATGCCGTGGCAGTTCTGGCAGCCCATGGCGACATAGCCAAAGCGCCCGAGCAGGACGCGTTCATCGGTCATGATGTCGACCGGCTCCTGGGCCGGGATGGGGACGGGCGTGATTACTTCCTCGGGATCACTCCAGCGTGAGGAGTAGAGTTTGATGAAGGCAATGACGGCATTGCGATCGTTCTCCGGCATGAACTGGAAGGCCGGCATGGCACTGCCCTTGAGCCCTTGCTGCAATGTTCGGTGCAGGTCTGCATCAAGCGGGAGCTGGCCGTTGGGGGTGGAGCGGAACTTGAAGATGCCCTTCGTGAAGTCGCGGGGGGCGATCTTGAGTCGTTGGGCAGCCGGCCCGAGGCCATCCCCGTTGATGCCGTGACAGCCGACGCAGTTCTGGCTGTAGACGGCATAGCCGTGCATCAGGATGCCGTTTCCCTGCGTGAGATTCGCGTCAATCTGCTGCTGCACGTTGGCAGGAAGCTCGTCGTAAGTGGCGACCGTTTCAAGGACGTAGGTGTCCGTGTTCGTGCAGGCAGTCATCGCGGTCATCAGTGCGATTCCCACGGTGGCTGCGACCCAGCCGCCTCGACCGCATCGGTGTGTGGGTGGCGAAGCGTGCCGGTAACGGCGTCTCGTTGACATCATCCTTTGAGTCTCCAGGGAGATGGTGCTGTGTCACTCAGTGAGCCATGCGGGTCTCGGTACAGTCAGGCGTCGTCCATTGCGTTCATGCCGACGTGCTCGTGCCGATCGGGGCGATGGCGCGATCTGCATTGCGTTGAGGAAATGCACGAATGACCTGTGGCGTTGTGTGCCTGTTCATGGCGTGCGTTGTCACAATCGAGATAGAGCCTTTTCCCCAGGTGCGGTCATGAACGGGACATGTTCATCAGTTGAACCGGACGTCCGACCTGTGATTGCCCAAGCGTAGCATCGAGTTGGTTCGCATCAACGATTCACATGTGATTCATCGAGTTTTTTTATGCTGATAAAGTGATAAATAGAGCGCCATAGAGCAATGCCTGAGTCGGCCCAAACACAGCGCGCACGGATCGGTCGGCACGAGTTTACATCGGTTGGCAGATGGGTGCGAATCGGTGGGTTCAGCGCGGGTCACGATCGAAGAAGCCGGCAAACTTGCGACTGCGGACGGGGTGCTGCAGTTTGCGGATGGCACGTGCTTCGACCTGCCGGACGCGCTCGCGGGTGACGCGGAAGATGCGCCCGACTTCCTCGAGGGTATAGGTGTACCCGTCGCCGATGCCGTACCGGAGTTTGATGATTTCGCGCTCGCGATAGTTAAGTGTTTTGAGGACCTGTTCGATTCGTTGGCGGAGCATCTCGTTTGAGGCGACCTTTGAGGGGACGTCCGATTGCTGATCCTCGATCAGGTCACCGAACATCGACTCCTCATGTTCGCCGATCGGCTTGTCGATGCTCGTCGGTTGGCGGGTGAGGTTGACGACGCGGTAGGCTTCGTCATGGGTGATGCCGGCACGATCGGCAGCCTCTTCGAGTGTGGGTTCACGGCCGAGTTCATGGAGCAGTTCGCGCTGCACATACCGGAGGCGAGTCATTGTCTCGATCATGTGGACGGGGATGCGGATGGTGCGCGAGTGATCGGCAATGGCGCGGGTGATGGCCTGCCGGATCCACCAGGTGGCATAGGTGGAGAACTTGAAGCCGCGCTTGTACTCGAACTTGTCGACGGCGCGCATCAGGCCGGTGTTGCCTTCCTGGATGACGTCGAGGAAGGACAGGCCGCGATTTCGATACTTTTTGGCAATCGAGACGACGAGGCGGAGGTTTCCGGCCGAGAGGTCTCGCTTGGCCTGCTCATACTCCCGGATGGCTGCGTTGATCGTGTTGAGTCGTGCCGCCAGGTGTTCGGGGTCTTCGAGGACGAGATCCCGGAGTCCATCGAGTTCCTCGCGCATGACGAGAATGTCCTCGGGGTGGAGTCGGGCGGGATCATTCTCAGCCTGGTGCAGTTGCTTTTGCAGGTCCTGCATCTTGCGAAGGATGCTGTGGAGTTTGCTGATCATGGGGAGGATGCGGCTGGTACGGAGGGAGCATTCCTCGATGAGGACGGCCATCCGTCGTCGGCGGCTGATGATTCGTTGTCGCGTCAGGCTCTCGCCATGCGGCCCGGGGCCGGCCTGTGCGGCCAGAGTCAGCTGCTGCCAGTCGGCCTCATTGCGATGCAGCAGGTTGGTAATGGTCGGGATGTTGGCATCCATGCGGGCCGTCAGTGCTTCGCGGTGGTTTTCGAGTGCGGTGGAGACGCGCATGGTGCGGTCAAAGGGGAGGTCCCCTGCATGGACGTGCTTGAGCGTGTCCAGGGCTTGCGCCGCACAGTAGTCACAGGCAAGGATTCGGCGTCGAAGGGTGAGCCGGGTGATTTCGATTTTCTTGGCGAGCCGGAGTTCCTCTTCTCGCGGCAGGAGATCGATTGATCCCATCTGTGAGAGGTACATCCGGATCGGGTCTTCGATGTTCGTCCGGGTGGAGCCGGTGGGCTCGTTTGACGGTTGGATGTTGGATTCGGTCGCCGGGCCCGGCGTTCGGTTCGAATCCGACTGTTGGTTCGTTGTTTCGGGTGCGATGCAGTCTGATTCGCTTTGATCGGCCACAGCCGTGCTTGCGTGGCTCGTGCCGTTTGGGGGCTGTGGTGCCGATTGTGCTTCGATGGAGGCACGATAGATTCGGGCCTGCTTTTCGTGTGCGTCCACGGCCTGGATCTGTTCGCGATCGAGTCGAGACAGGATGGCATCGATGGTATCGGCTTCGACCATGTCATCGGACAAGGTCTCGACGAGATCGTCAAATGACAGCCAGCCGCGAGGGTGCCCGCGTTGAATGAGCGTCTTGATTATTGTCTCAAACCGATCCTGCACGTATCTGTACTCCCCTAACGCGAGATCATAGTGCACTCGTGGTGTGTGCGGCCAACGCTAATTTGATCCAAAGTTCCTGTCCTTCTTGGGCTTATTTCGGAGGGTGGTGTTGCTGATCGTGCTCGGGACCACTTGTCCCGGCTGACATGGTACGGGCGGAGGAGGACCCGCTGCGGCCGAGTTTTCGCCTGGTCCCGCCGGCTCGTCTGATGCGTTCGATGTTCACATTGGCGGCTGCGACATCATCATCGGCGGACGCAGTGCCCGGCCCGGCACGATGGAGATCAATCAGTTGTGTGAGTGCATCGAGGTATGCCGTCACCCGATCGAGTGCGTCTTTGAGTCGTTGGTCGTCGGCGACCAGTGATGTCGGCTCGTCATCGAGTTCGGGCATGGTGGCGGCTGCACGGTTCAGGGCATGCAGATCAGCCAGGGCGCGGCCGGCCTCGGGTCGTGAGACGGTCCAGGAGGCAATGCGTGCCTGGGTGAGGTCGGCCGGCGGTGTGTCGACCAGTTTGTCGAGCAGATACTGATATTCATGATGGACAAAGGCGAGACTGCGGAGCCGGTCGCGGACCGTCGAATCGTCGTCGGTGCCGGGCTTCATGTCGAGTACGACGGGGTCATCGAGGATGGACGCGAGGATCCCGGCCTCAGCCTGGATGCGTGCGTGGTCTTCCAGGCGATCTCGTTTGCGCGGTGCAGCGTTCGGCGTGTCCTGTCGCGTGGGAGTCGCCCGGTGTGACTTGCGTGGCCAGGGAATGAGTCGGTGGACGGAGGCGGCCGGCATCCTGAGGAGGGTACTCAGATGATTCAGGACAAGATCGCGTCGCAGGTGCGGCATGCCGTGGTAGCCAAGTTCGCCGAGGCGCTGGAGGAACTGTTCGATGGTCTGCTGGCGTTGTGAGAGCCCGCCGGCGTCGGCTGTCAGGCTGTGCGTCAGGGTTTGCAGCAGGTAGTCGATGGCATCGGGAGCGGTTCGGGTCAGGTGATCGAACTCGGCCAGCCCACCTTCCCGATCGAGGAGATCGGCGGGGTCCTGATCATCGGGCAGGATCACGATTCGGACATCGACGCTGGCTGCAAAGAAAATCTCGACGGCACGGTCGGCGGCCTTCGTCCCGGCCGTATCACCGTCGAAAACGAGGATGACTTCGTTGCACAGACGCTGGAGGACGCGTGCATGGTCGATGGTGAGTGCGGTACCGAGTGCTGCGACGACGTGGCTGAGCCCGGCCTGATGGCAGGCAATGACGTCGGTGTATCCTTCGACGAGGACGGCTGAGCCGCGCTTCTGGATGTCGCGGGCTGCATGGTTCAGGCCATAGAGCGTTTTTGACTTCTGGAATCGTGCATGCTCGGGACTGTTGAGATACTTCGGTTCATCATCCGGGTCGATGCGTCGCGCCCCGATGGCGACGGGGCGATCCAGGACGTCGTAGATCGGGAAGATGAGCCGATTGCGGAAGCGGTCGACGTAGCCGTCTGATTCCCGGTGCGGGGTGAGCAGGCCGGACTTGACGAAGGGTGTGAGGTTCAGCTTCTTTTTTTGCAGGGTCTGTGCCAGGCCATCCCAGCGATCGGGGGCCGCCCCGATGCGGAAGCGTTCGATCATGGCCTGGGTGATGCCTCGGGCTTCGAGGATGGCTCGTGCTTCGGCCCCGTGTGTGTCGTGTCGGAGGATGGTCTGATAGAAGCCGACGGCAGTCTGGTGGGCCGAGATGAGATCGGCAGTCGAGAGGTGCGGGCCGTCGTCGGTCTCGGTGCCGTGTGGTCGAGTCGGCGTGAGTGTGATCCCGGCCCGATCGGCGAGGTACTGGAGTGCCTCGCGGAAGTCCATGCTGTGATAGTTCATGACGAAGTCGAAGGCAGTGCCCCCGGCCCCGCAGGCAAAGCACTTGTAGATGTTCTTGTGCGGGGCGACGTGGAGTGAGGGGTTCGAGTCGTCATGGAAGGGGCAGAGGCCCTTGAACTCACGGCCGGCCGGCTTCAGGGCCACGTGCTCGCCGATGAGCGCCACGAGATCGGTGGCCTCAAGGACGCGTTCGCGGTCGTGGTTATGAAGTCCAAAGGACTGGGCCACAATGCAATCCCATCTGGTTCAGGTTTGCCCGTGCCGTGGAGCAGGGGCAGCGGCAGTCATTATAGTTGACGCCGGTGCAGCACGATACGTCGGGCCGACCGGTGTCGTCCGGGTGGTGGGGCGATCAAAATGGTTGCATGCACGACACGAATGGGCCGGGCAGCGTGACTCCCCCACGAAGTCTCCCGGTTTGAGTCCGAGACCGAATGTTCAATACGCGCAGCCGCGAACGCAAGAACCCAGCACTGGGTTTGCGACAGTTGGATTACCGGATTCATACGATCTCGACAGGCCTGAAAGAAAAACTACACCATGAGGGGTGGGCGTCAACTGATTCCACGGTTTTTGTTGAGCGGTTGTGTCGGATGCGACGTTCTGTGGGGGATGATCGGACGTTGGTCCGGGGATATGGCTGGTCGATGCGGATGAGGTGGTGTCGCTCGGGGCAGCCGGCTTGATCGAGTCATCCGGTTCGGAGCGTGGATTGTTGAGTGGCAAGACGTCGGTCCCACTTTGGATGGGCACGGGGTAGAATCGGGCATGAAGCGAGCGGATCCGCCGGTGTATCTCGATCACAATGCGACGACACAGCCCGAGGCCCGGGTGGTGGCCGCGATGGTGCAGGCGTTGGAGGTTCAGTGGGCGAATCCCTCGAGTGTCCATCGGGCCGGCCAGGAGGTGCGTCATGCCGTCGAGTTGGCACGGGAGTCCGTGGCCCGTCTGATCGGGGCCAATCCGGGTGAGTTGGTGGTGACCTCGGGTGGGACGGAGTCGGCGAATCTGGCTGTGCAGGGAAGTTTTTTCCGGTGGCAGGGGAGGCGGGATGTCATCGTGACGACGCCGGTGGAGCACTCGGCGGTGCGCGAGACGGCTGAGATGCTGGCAGCGCGGCATGGGGCCCAGGTGGTACAACTGGCCGTGGATTCGGCCGGTGTGGCTGAACCTGAACAGTTGTGTGACGTTCTGGCTGAGTATGGCAATCGGGTCGCGTGCGTCAGTGTGCAGGCTGCCAACAACGAGACCGGGGTGATCCAGCCGGTTGAGGCACTGGCTGCCGCCGTGAAGTCGCAGGGCGACCGCGGTCTTGTCTTTCACTGTGATGCGACGCAGTTGGTGGGCAAGTCGCCGGTCGATGTCGATCGGCTGGGCGTCGATCTGATGACGTTTTTCCCCGCACAAGTTTCACGGGCCGAAGGGGGTGGGGTTCTTGTTTGTGCGGTCGGGCAAGCGAGTGGCCCCGGTCATGGCAGGGGGGGCCCAGGAGCCGCCAGCGGCGGGGCGGGACGGAGCACGTGGCAGGCATTGTGGGGGCTGGTGTTGCTGCGGACCTGGCACGGGAGCGGCTGGCCGACTGGTATGACGAGCAGGGCCAACCGTTGCCCGGGCATCCTGAGGGGGTCAGACGGCACTTCGAGCACTGTGTGCAGCAGGCAGTATCGGATTGTGTCGTGAATGCGGTCGGGGCCAGGCATGGGCGAGTGTGGACGACGAGCAACGTCGCCTTCCCGAGGCTGCAGGCCGAGGCGATTCTGCTGTTACTGAGCGAGCGCGGGGTGTATGCATCGGCCGGGGCTGCCTGCAGCAGTGGGTCACTGGAGCCGTCGCCGGTACTGCGTGCGATGGGGATGGCCCCGGAGCAGGCGCATGGATCGGTGCGGTTCAGTTTTTCGCATGAGACCGAGTTGGATGCGATAGATCGGGCGGTCGAGGTGGTGGGAGATGTGATCGCCCGGTTGAAATCAACATTGCCTATATAGGGTAATCGGTACGGCTTAACAGGCCGATAAAGAAAGATCGCCTGAGTGGTTGTGCCGACTGCTCGGGCTGGTAAGGCATTAACCGATTTTCGGGTCACGAGAGCTGCGAAGTGGCTGAAGGGCAGTTTGCCCTATGTGGATGGGTGCTATTATGGCCCCTTTACGCCCAGCCCGACCCTTGCCCTGATAGTGGGATCGATATGGAACAACCGAGTTCATTCTGGCTTCTGCTGGCCGTGTTCGCCCCGGTGCTTGCCGGGCTCCTGTCGATGCGGATACGGCCATCGCTTGTCACGCCGAGAGTTCTGGTAGCGCTGGTCGGCCCGGTCGTATCGTTTTTATCGGTCCTGATTCATCTGGCCGGTCACGGGGTGGCCAAGACGGATGCGGCCACGAAAGTCATCACCTGGATCCCAAGTCTGAATCTGAACGTGGCATTTCTGGCCGACGGTCTGGGGGCGTTTTTCGCACTGCTGGTCTCGGGGATCGGGATTCTGATCGTTTTGTATGCCAGGCCGTACTTCGGCATGAGCAAGGATGAGCAGTATCGGTTTTACCCGACGCTCGGGTTCTTCACGACGGCCATGATGGGGATCGTGCTGTCGGACTACATGCTGCTGACGCTGTTGTTCTGGGAGATGACCTCGATCAGTTCGTTCTTCCTGATCGGGTGGTATCGGTACGAGAAGGAGTCGGTGCACAAGGCGATGCAGGCCTTCTTCACGACCGGCCTGGGTGGGATGGCGATGCTGGGCGGCATCCTGATGTTCGGCAGCAGCGAAGGCATCTGGCGTTGGAGCGAGGTGGCTCACTGGCACCCACATTCTTCCGGCTATGTGATTGCTGCGTTCTGCATGATGTTTGCGGGGGCCGCGACAAAGAGCGCGCAATACCCGTGGCACTACTGGCTGCCGGGCGCGATGGTGGCCCCGACGCCGGTTTCGACGTTCCTGCACTCGGCGACGATGGTAAAGGCGGGTGTCTTCCTCGTCGGGCGGATGTACCCGGCGTTTCACGAACTGACGATCTGGCCGTGGCTCATTCTGATACCGGGTGCCATCACGATGCTGTTCGGTGCGGTCACTGCGTTGAACCAGCATGATCTGAAACGGATCTTTGCGTATACGACGGTGAGCCAGTTGGGGCTGCTGATGTGCGCCTACGGGCTGGGCGGGCTTGAGTTTGAGCACGGCGGGCAGCATCTGATGGCCATCGACTGGGATGTGACGCAGATTGCCAACCATGCGTTTTACAAGGCCCCGCTGTTCATCATTGCCGGGGCGATTGCCCATGTGGCCGGCACGCGTGACCTGCCGAAACTGTACGGCTTCTGGCGTGTGAACAAACCGATGGTGATCGTGATGCTGCTGGCCGGCTATGCGCTGGCCGGTGGGCCCGGCACGATTTCGTTCCCGGCCAAGGAACTGTTCTTCTACGCGATCTATCACGCCTTTGAGATTCACTGGATTTTCCAGGTGCTGGCTGTCATGGCCGTATTGACGGCGGTGTGCAACGTCGCGATTTTCGTGCGATTGTTCACGACACTGCTGGGCCTGCCGTTTGGCCAGCGTGATCTGTCATTTGATGTCGCCGTGCAGGGGCAGGGGCACGGGCATGGTGACGGTCACGACGAGCATCATGACGTCGGCTTCTGGGCTGCGATGCTGTGGGTGCCCGGAGCCGTCCTGGTTGCCTGGCAGTATCTGGGCGGCCTGCTGCCGAATCTGTGGTCATGGATCTTCCGGCCGCTGGAAGCGAACGTGAACTACGAAGGGTTTGCCGAGCGGCTGCCGTTCGTGTGGGAGATGCACTGGGGTATCCCGTTGATCATGTCGTTGTGCGCGATCGGCGGCGGCCTTGTCGTGGGGTTGAGTCCGTTGATGCGCGGGGCCGTGGGGGACGTCCACGATCGGATTTACCCGTTCCTGTACTGGCTGTGTGTGCACGGGGGTGGGCGGGCGTTCCGCACGTTTCAGAGCGGGCACTTCAGGTGGTATGTGGTGGCCGTCGTGTCGTTCCTGATTCTCGGGTTTGCCGGGTCCGTGTACTTCGAGCCGGCCATGCTGGACGTTCATACGGCTTCGCCGCTTGAGTTCTGGCCGGGGTTATTGCTGGGGATTGTGATCTGCGTGTCGGCCCTGATGCTACCGATGGTTGAGAAGCGGGTGATTCGAGTACTCGTGCTGGGCGCGTGCGGGTTCAGTGTGGTGGGGATGTACCTGATCTACCAGGCCCCGGACCTCGCCTTGACACAGTTGATGTTTGAGTTGATCTCGGTCATTCTGTTCGTGCTCGTGCTGCGGATGTTGCCGAGCCCGGACGTGAAGAAGTCGCCGGGCAAGGTGTGGCGGATTGCGATCTCGGCAGCGGTGGGGATCACGATGGGGTGGATGACACTGCTGGCAGCGAACTCGGGGACCCCGCCGGCGTTGGGCCCGTTCTTTGAAGCAAACAGTTATGAGGGGACGGAGGCAACCGGCGGTCGTGGCGGCGGCGGGCACAACATTGTGAACGTCGTGCTGGTGGACTTCCGTGGGTTTGATACGTTGGGTGAGATTACGGTGCTGTCGATTGCCGCCCTGGGGGTGTGGGCGCTGCTGCCGGGCCGAGCGGTGCGGCGACTCGAGGAGAAGTTCGGGTCGGAAGGAGGTGCCGCATGATGGTCAGTTCGATCATTCTGCGGACGTCGGTTCGCTTGATCCTCCCGTTGTCGCTGCTGTTTGCCTGCTTCATGTCTTTGAAGGGGCACAATGAGCCGGGCGGCGGGTTCATTGCCGGGCTGGTGGCATCGATTGCGTTTTGCATCTACCGGATGTCGTTCGGGGCAGAGGCATTATTGAGGCTGCTGCCGGTGCACCCGCGCGTGTTGATTTTCACGGGGCTGGGGATGGCAGCAGTGACGAGTATCGCGCCGTTGCTGTTCGGGCTGCCGCTGCTGACGTCGCGGGTTGGGACGATTCGGGTGCCGTTGGTCAGCGAGCCGTTCCACTATGCATCGGCGGTGGTTTTTGACACGGGCGTGTTGCTCGTCGTGGTGGGAGTGAGTGTCGGCATGATTATGCGCTTGAGCGAGGAACTGGAGTAGAAACCGATGACCCTGATCCTTGCAGTTTGTGTGGCAGTGATTCTGGCCGTGTGCATTTATCTGATGCTCGGTCGCGAGTTGAAGGAAGTGGCGATGGGGGTATTTCTCCTGAGCCATGCAGCGCACCTGAGCATCATTGCGATGAGTCGATCGCCGGTCTTGAGTGGGGCCGAGGGGCATGACTTGAAGAGTGCCCCGATTCTGGGCATGGGGTCGCAGCCGGTGGACGCATTGCCGCAGGCCCTGATTCTGACGTCGATTGTGATCAGTTTTGCCGTGATGGGCTTTTTGCTGACTCTGATCGTGCTGACCGGGAGACGGGCGACGACGCTGAACGTCGATGATCTGGCAAAGGAGCAGTTGCCAACACCATGACGAACCACTGGATCATCCTGTTTATCATCGTCCCGCAGGTGACCGGCATTCTCAGCGTTTTGCTGATGAACAAGATCCGGGCACAGCGGTTCATCGGGACGTTGAGTTTCGTGTTCAACACCGTGTTCTCGATCTACCTGCTGTTGGAGGTGCGGGCGCACGGGACGATTTTCGTGTCACAGATGAGCGACTGGCCGGCCCCGTTCGGCATTTCGATCGTCTTTGACGGGCTGTCGGGCTTGCTCGTGGCTGCGTCGTCGATGGTGGCGCTGGGGTGTTACATCCACTCGTTTTCGCTGATGCACCCGATGACGCAACGGCGGTACTTTCACCCGCTGATCCAGTTACTGATGTTCGGCGTGAATCTCAGTTTTCTCACCGGCGACCTGTTCAACCTGTTCGTGTCGTTTGAGATCATGCTGATGGCGTCGTATGCGATGCTGACGCTCGGGGCTGAGCGGAGGCAGTTGACTCAGGCGTACAAGTACATTCTGCTGAACCTGATCGCCTCGACGGTGTTCGTGATTGCCGCGGGGTTGGTGTACGGCCTGATGGGCACGTTGAACATGGCCGACCTGGCCCGGATCGTGGCCGAAAAGACGGCCCCGGGCGGCGAGGGATTACCGGCAGGGTTTACGGCCGTGTCGGTGATGATGCTGCTCGTGTTCGGGTTGAAGGGGGCGATCTTCCCATTGTGGTTCTGGTTGCCGGACACGTACTACACGTGCCCGATCTCGATTGCTGCCATGTTCTCGGGGATGTTGACGAAGGTCGGTGTGTATGCCCTGGCACGGACGTTCCCACTGATCTTTGCCCACGGGGCCGGGCACAGCATGATCATGGTGATCTTTGCGATCTCGGCTGCGTTCACGATGTTCCTCGGCGTGCTCGGGGCCGTGAGCAATCATGAGGTACGACGGATTCTGGCAATCCACGTGATCAGCCAGGTTGGGTACATGGTGTTCGGGATTGCATTGATGACGCCGATCGCGCTGGCCGGTTGTTTGTTTTACATGATTCAGCACATGGTGGTGAAGAGTGCGTTGTTCCTGTGCTGCGGGATCATGGAGCGGTATGCCGGGACGGACGATCTGTACAAGATGGGCGGGTTATTGAAGCGGGACCGTCTGCTGGCGGTGCTGTTTTTCGTGGCAGCCATGAGTCTGGTGGGGTTGCCGCCATTGAGTGGGTTCTTCGGCAAACTGGTCATCATCCAGGAGGGCTGGCACATCCACTGGTGGTTGTCGGTATTGGGTCTGGCCACGGGTGCGTTGACATTGCTGTCGATGCTGAAGATCTGGAGTTACGGCTTCTGGAACCCGCCGAAGGGTCAGCATGTGGTGGTCCCGACGGGGGCACCGAGGCCCCGGATGCTCAAGTCCGGGTACTTCGGAGTAACGCTTCTGGTGTTGACGGCTCTGTTTCTCGGGTTCGGGGCCCAGCCGGTGTATGACATTGCGTTCCAGGCTGGCGAACAGTTGACGAATCCACGGGCGTACATCTCGGCGGTGCTTCAGTATGACATTGACGCCCCGCCACACGAGCAACTGGCGGCAGCGGAACATGACGCTGAGGTCGTGGATCCGATGGCCGTCGTGGCGGATGAGCGAGAGGAGGCCACGCCATGATTGCTGCGTTTCTTCTCAATCTGCTGCTCGCACTCGTTTTCATGCTGCTGATGGGCAAGACCGGATCGATCAGTTTCATCACGGGGTTTTTGATCGGGTTGTTTGTGATCTGGTTGTATGGGCTGGCGACGGATGGGCCGAAGTACCCGAGCAAACTGTGGCGGCTGATCAAGTACAGCGTGTGGTTCATGTACCTGCTGACGAAGTCGAACGTGCAGATTGCCTGGGAGATCATTACGCCGGGGATGCACCAGACGCCGCGTATCATTCGGTACCCGGTTCAGGAGTTGTCGGATGTTGAGGCCACGACGCTGGCCAACAGCATCACGCTGACGCCGGGGACGCTGGTCGTGGATATTTCGGAGGACGGCAACTGGCTGTATGTGCACTGCATGTATGCGAAGGATCGGGAGTCGGCGGTGGCTGATCTCGACGAGTTGAAGCATCAGTTGCAGTCGGAGGTGTTTGCCACATGATCATCAACACTGCAACCATCTGGATGATGCAGGTCGGGGCACTGCTGGCACCGTTGCTGGACGAGACCCAGGCGGGTCATGAGGCCGGCGGGGAGCGCGTCGGTGCAGGCAGCGGGCATGGGGTCGCGACGAGTTCGACGGTGATCGCGCCGAGCCCGATAGAACCGGTTTTGTTCTTTATTGTCGGCCTGAGCCTGGCCCTGGTGATGGTCGGGATGGTGTTGTGCCTCTATCGCATGTTGCGTGGGCCGCACCTGGCAGACCGTGTGCTGGCCGGTGACGTGTTGTCGATGCATGTCGTCGGTCTGGTGATTCTGCTGACGATTCGGCTACGGACGACGGCGTTTTTTGATGCAGCGTTGGTGGTCGCCATCATCGGGTTTGCCAGTACGCTGGCGTTTGCGCAGTACATCGGCGCCAGAAGGAGCGAAACGCCATGATTGAGCGCGTTCTGGCTGACAGCCTGGCTTGTATCTGCTTGCTGGCAGGGATGTTTTTTCTGTTCGTGGGGGCGGTTGGGATTGTGCGTTTTCCCGATGCCTACAACCGGCTTCATGCGTCGAGCAAGTGCTCGACGCTCGGGTTGCTGGGCCTGGTGCTGGCCGCGATCTTCCACGTTGGGACGCTGGCTGTGGCCACGAAGGGGCTGCTGACGGTCTTGTTTGCCTTTGTGGCGACGCCGGTGGGATCGCACATCCTGGCAAAGGCGGCCCACATGGATTTGCTGAAACAGTGGCCGGGCACGTTGTCGGATGAGTTGGCCGAGGATTATCCGGATCGATGTGCGGGCCAGGAGGGTCGGGTGTCGTGTTCGACGGCAGCACACGAGGCAGATGGCGATGTATTTGAGGTGCCGTCGGGTGGTGATGGCAGCGAGGGGGGAGGCGGATCCGGCCGGCAGCCGGAGAATGGGAAAAGTGTAGGTGCACCGTCTGCGTCAGCAGATGACCAGGAGGGCGAGGATCCCGACCGATCACGCGAAGCAGCGGGTGTGGCAGGGTAGAAAGTGCATCGATACGGGTGATGGTGGTCAGGTACGGGGATGTGTGTCGTTGTCGTCGTCGGCCCGCTTCCAGGTGAGGGGGCGTAGGATATTGGGCCGAGATACGCCGTATCATGTCAGTTGAGAGGACACGGGTATGCCCTCGTCGGGGACTCCTCGGCCTTACCCGTGCCACCTGATCCGTGAGGGGGGAGCAGAGGGTGCATGATGCGTAGGGCATTAAAATTCCTGTATTCAAAGACACCGATCTGGTTTCGTCTGAAGTATTCGAAGCAGTGGCGGCAGCGCAGTGCGGTCATGCGCCGGATGCTGGATGAACAGGACGTCGATGCGTGTCTGCGCGATACGACGGTCTTTTTCCTGATCGGCAGCGGCCGATGCGGGACGCAGTTGATCAGTTCGATGCTGAACAAGTCCAGCGACTCACTTGTACTGCACGAGCCGTGCCGATTCCCGGATGTGGGTTCGCGGCATGAGGCCCGCAAGGACCCGGCTTTTGCGCGCGAGTATGTCGAGACGTTCCGTAAGTACGAGATTTACAAGAAGATCCGCGATTCGCAGTGCCGGTATTTCGGTGAGGTGTCATCGCCGCTGCGGTGCCTCGGGCAGGCCTTGAAGAATGCAATGCCGCACGGGCACTACTTCATTCTTGTGCGTGACGGGCGCGACGGGGTGCCGTCGGCGTTGAATCGTCAGACGCCGAGGCGTGGCAAGGAACACCATACCCCGATTTACCCGTTGCCAGGCGACCCGTATCACGATTCATGGAATGACATGTCGCCGTTTGAGCAGGCCTGCTGGTGGTGGATGGATGCGTACCGGATGATGCTGGATCACCTGTCCGGCTGCCCGGTGGTGCATTTTGAGTGGGTCCTCAAGGACTACGACTATCTGAAGCGGGTTGTACTTGACCCGGTGGGGCTGGATCTGACCCGCGAGCAGTGGAAGGCCTCGGTGACGCGGAAGTCGGACAATGCTGCCCGGCAGTACGTCGTGAAGAAGTGGCAGGATCTGGAACCCGGCGAGCGCGATACATTTGACCGGATCTGCGGCGATGTTCGGCGTCAACTCGGGTATACCGAGGACGACATGCCATTGCAGTGGGGGACGGATGCGTTTGACAACTCCGCACGCCCGGCACCGGTCACCTCATGAACCCTCTTTTTTCCCAGCATGACCCTGTATGATGATGGCTCATCATGATGATCCCCGTCGTGATCTGATTGCTCAGGAGGCTGCCCGTCTCGTGGTGGCTGGGCAAGTCGATTCGATTGAGCGCGCCATTCGGCTGGCTGTTGAGATTCTGGGCTGGCCGGATGCTGCCCGGCCGTCGCGTCGTCTCGTGCATGGGCATGTGCAGGGGATGCGGCTGGAGACGCTGGGTGAGGCAGGGTATCACCATCAATTGCGGGCGCTGTGGGTGTGTGCCGAGCAGATCATGACGGTGTTTGAACAGGATCGGCCGGCCTTGGTAGGGCGGGCCGCCGAGGGAAAGGTGGACGGGGAGGTATCGCTGCGAATCCGGGTGTATTCCGATGAGCGGGTGAGCGAGTTGGCAGAACGGCTGGATACGTGGGGATACGAGGAGGAGTTGTCATTTGACACCGCCCATACGAAGTTTGGGCGTTTTGATCGGGTGCGCCTGGCGGATGACGGGGTGCCGATCGTCTTGACGCGATGCCCGACGGCTCGATTCGGGGCGTTGCACCGGGTGAACCTGCATACCGGGGAGGCAATCACGGCCGTTGATCTGGAGGCCCTGCGCCGGGCGATTGAGAACTTGCCGGGCGCGGGTGATTGACCGGCCCGAGTGAGGTGCCTTGTGTTGCCACCAGTGTGCCGACCCAAGTGAGAGAGAGTGTGGTTTCCGTTTATGCGCATCATTTCCGGACAGTTTCGCAGTCGTCGTCTGATTCCGCCGTCCGAGAAGGCTGCGACGCGGCCGATCACGGATCGGGTCAAGGAATCGGTATTCAATCATCTGCGCGAGCAGTTTGAGGGGACGAACGTCATTGACCTGTTTTGCGGGACCGGGAGTCTCGGGCTTGAGGCATTGAGTCTCGGGGCCGGTCATGTCCTGTTCGTGGAGCGGACGCGCGAGACGGGTCGGCGCTTGAAGCAGAATCTGGAGGGGCTGGGAATCGAGCCGGCACAGTATGACATCGTGACGGGCGATGCACTGAGTCCGGTGTGGTTGCGTCAGGTGCGGGAGCCGGTGCAGGTGGTGTTTTTCGACCCGCCGTATGCACTGATGTCCAATGAGCGGACGGCTGCCGGGGTGATGACCCAGATGGATCGACTGGCCGGCTCAGTCAGTGCTGATGGGTTTGTGCTGCTGCGAACGGCCTGGCCGATGGATGAGGGGACGGTGGCCGTGAGTCTGGAATCACCGACCGGTGCGCTGGTCGGCCCGGAGACGGTGACGTACAAGACGATGGCCGTCCACTTTTATCAGCCGGCTTCGTCGCCGGACTCGCAGCCGTCTTCGGGCTGATCGTCAGGGGTCCCGACGATCCAGACGGTGACGGTGTTGAGGTGGAGCAGGAGTCGTTCGCCGGTGGATCGGAGCAGCGCCTGGAAGAGGCGTCCGTGGGGCGTTCGCCCGACGACCACGATATCCATATCCCGGTCCTGTGCTTCGCGTGCCATGACTTCGGCAATGGCCGAATGTGAAAACACACCGTCCACGATCTCGCAGAGCACCTGATCGGCCTGCCAGCCGGCATCGGTGAACTGTCGTGCATAGCGATCGAGCACGCACTGGGCGGCCTGGCGGCTGCTCGAGTGCTTTGGCCGCAAGCCCTGCCTGGGGGACGGCAGGCATGGTGGCAGAATCCATGGTGAGGGCCGGCTCGCCGCAGTCAAAGCCGGCCGGTCGCGTGTGCTCGATGACGGTGAGCAGCGTGACAAAGGGCTTGCACCCGCAGACTGCAAAGACCTTCAGCACGTGATCGACGGCCGCCTGTGACGGCGTTGAGTCATCAATGCCAATGAGGATCCGCGCTTTTTGAGAGTCTCCGTCACCGTTTGGCATATTGCCGGCTCCGTGAAGATGGTCGGTGGAAGAACGAGCGATCAGCCGTCACCGCCGATGGTTGACTCGACCTGTGAGTCGCCATCGTCTTCATCGGGTAAATCATGGTCCGGAAGTGCACACTGGTCAAATACATACGGCCCGGGTGTCTGTTTTTGCCAGGCAGCGCCGGCCAGTGTGCGGGCTGCGGCTTCCCGGCCTCGTCGCTGTGCATCGGATTCTGTGGCAGTCTTGCGGTTGTGTTCGGGTGCCTCATCCTGACGGAGGTAGAGGGTCTGGGTGGGGAAGGCAAACTCGACGCCGAGGCGCTCGGCCAGCCGCATGATATCGAGCATAAACCGTTGTCGTTCACGGAGTTCGGTGGACCAGTCCGGGGTCTCATGGAAGATGTAAATCAGGATGTCGATGCTGGCTGCGGAGAACTGGTTGAGCCAGACCTGGAAGTAGTCCTTCCGGGTGTAGGGATGGGCCCGGACGATTTCGCGGATGCCCTCGCAGTAGGCCTCGACGAGATCCGGCGGGGTGTCGTAGGCAATCCCGACATGGGTCTTGTACCGGCGGTATTTGCGGCGGCCGTAGTTATCGACGTTGGCCCGCACGAGGTTTGCATTCGGGATCGTGACAAGTGAGTTGTAGAAGGTGCGGACGCGAGTGGAACGGAAGCCGAGCGTCTCGACGGTGCCCTCGACGTCACCGATGACGACCCAGTCGCCGACTTCAAAGGGACGGTCGGCAATGACAGCCACGGAACCGAAGAAGTTTTCGATCGTGTCTTTACTGGCAAACGCGATGGCAGCACCGCCGATACCGAGACCGGTGAGCAGTGGGAGGATTTCGATTTCGAAGGCGTTGGCAATATAAATGAGGCCGAAGACGATGATGAAGATCTTGAGGGTGCGTCGGAGCAGTGGGATCAGGACATCATCGAACTTGGTGGCAGTGCGTTCCGCTTTGCTGGCCAGCGCTTCGCAGATGAGATCGACGAGCCGGGAACTGCTCCAGACACCGGCCACCATGACGATGAGCCGGATGGCAATCAGCAGCACCTTGAGCGCAAAAGCCGGCAGGCCGAGCAGGTACAGCAGGCCGAGCCAGAGCAATCCCGCGGCCAGCAGCCCGAAGGGGCGGACGGTTCGCTGCAGCGTCTCGTTGGAGGCGCTGGCGCCCTTGCGGCGGATGTAGTACATTGAGGCGAGTGCCAGGATGCGTCGGACCAGGTGGTCCAGGAGGATGCCGGCAAAGATGAGGACGAGCAGCGAGCACCATTGCCAGTATTCGAGGCCGGCAAATGATTGCTCGCGCATCGTGCGCGGGAACTGGCCGCGGAGCCAGAGGGCAGTTGACAGATCGCGCTCATCGATGCCGAATCGTGGTGTGACGTCGTAGACGGCCCGGTAGAACCGGTCGATATCGGCGGTCGTGGCGGCTGAAAACTTCCACTCGCCGCGGGCATCCTGTGTGAAGGTGATGCGGCCTTCCGGGTACTCGGCAGCGAAGGGTGGGAAGTAGAGCAGGTTGCGACGTTCATCCTCGACAAATGGGGGGCGCTCAAAGGCGTAGCGGAGGGAGCCGGATACGGAGAGCATGACGGGGTAGTAGGTGAACTCGGTCAGGTCGTCCAGGCGTGATCGGTTGAGCAACTGGCCGTTTTTCACTTCGCCGAGGCGGTTCAGGATGCCGAGCAATTCGATGGCGATCTCGTGAGGCTGCGTGTCCGATTCGGCATCCGGCCAGTTGAAACAGTCGAGCGCCTGTTTCATGGCTGGGCCTTCTTTGTTCGGCTCGTCGGCATACTCGCCCATCGCTGTAAGAAACGTCATCATGGTGGAGCGCGGGCTGTCGTACTCGGGGCGCACGGTCAGGGCGGGCGGTTGTTCCGCTACCGCTTCCTCAGCCTCTTGAGCGTCGGGTTCATCGACGGATCCTGATTCATCCTGTCCGGCATCGACCGGAAGGGCCTGATCGATTTCCTGCGCACGTGCCGGGCTCACGCCTGCCGAGAGCGGATGGGTTGATCCTGTTGGACTCAGGAGCAGGGCCAGGATAGCGAGGATCGTCAGCAAGGCGTCCCGCACGGGCATCATCGGTTGTGATCGGTACCCCGGGTGGGTGTGTGGCATGGCATCCTGCTCTTTCCGGATCGGTGTGGGTCTGTGTGTGAGTGCCGGGCATCTCGACATGACCGGCAATCCACGATCAGCGAATGACAGCGTCGTCGGTCTCGTCGTCCACGGTGTCGGGCGGGGTCAGCGTCCCTTTGGCGTGCTGGACCAGGACATCGGGCAACGGGCGGACCTGACCGTCGCGATTGACACAGGCGAGCACGGAGTGGGCCAGCCCGACCAGTTGGTCGCCGCGGTAGAGTTCGTACTCGTGGCGGACCTTGACGTAGCTGCCGCCGGTGATTGTCGTATTGATCGTGATGACATCATCGTAGTTGATGCGGCGTTTGTACTTCACGTTGACTTCGATGACGGCCAGAAAGAGGCCTGATTCCTCGATGGATTTGTAGGCCACGCCATCGGATCGGAGGAGTTCGGTGCGACCCATTTCGAGCCAGGGGACATAGGCTGAATGATGAGCAATCCCCATCGGATCGCATTCGCAGTATCGGACTCGGATCTTGATTTCGCCTTGTCGCATGAGGAGAGCCGCCGCGCCTTTCCGTGAGAATCAGAGGCAGGTTAATCGATGGCATGCTGCAAGGCAATGACGGCATAGGCCGTGACGAGCACGGGGTCGCCTTCCAACCATCGATCGGTGTCGTTTGTGAAACTGCCGTCATCGTTTTGTAACTGAGCGAGTTTGTCGATCAGGTCGTTGGCCCAGTCGCGCGGTTCGGCAGCCGGTGTCCCGTCGGGATTGAGGGGGGTGATCGTGCTGGACCCCCAGGCATCGAGTGCGCGGGAGAAGACCATGAGGTAGTAGTAGTAGCCTTGCAATCCGACGCCTGGGTTCTCGTCGAGTGTGTAGTTACGTCGGATCCAGTCGTAGGCAGCCTGGACGCGCGTGTCGTTACGGTCGAGGTTCGCGTAGACGTAGCTCTTGAAGCCGGCGTAGGTCATGGAGCCGTAGCAGCGGAGGCGAGAGACGGTGGCTCCGTCGCCGAGTGTTTCCTCGATCGTTCCTGCTTTTGATTCCCCTTCGCCAATGTGATCGGCATCGGTGCTCGTGGCATAGATGAACCCGCCCTGCGTTGAGCCGTCGGCGTAAGGCATGTCGTTGACTTCGTCGAGCATCTGGGTGCGCTGGAGAAAGACGACGGCTCGTTGGAATGCCGGGTCGTTGCAGTCGAGGCCGGAGTCGTGAAGAGCCTGGAGCATGAAGTGGAGGTTCGAGTTGTCGGGTCGGCTGTGTGAGCCGTAGCCGGCCCCGCCGTAGAAGGGGTGGGTTGTGTCGACGGTAGTGCCGCCCGGGTCCGGCTGGCCGTCCCACTGGATGCTCTTGAGGTAATCCTGGCCTTTGAGGACGGCCTCGGCCGCTTCGGGGAGGCTGACTCGTGCCAGGGCGCTGATGGTGATGGCCGTGTTGTAGTTGGGGAGGATTCGGTCGTAGATGCCGCCGTCGTCCTGTGTGTACTTGAGGATGAAGTGGAGGCCGCGCGCCACGGCCGGATCATTCTGATCGATGTCGGGTTCCATGAGCATGCCGTTGAGGACGAGTCCTGTGACGGCCGGGAAGCAGGGCTGATCGGGCCGAATGGACCAGCCGCCGGTCGCTTCATCCTGTTGGGATCTGAGGAAGGTGATTGCCTTGGTGATGACTTCCCGAGCGGTCGTGTAATGCTCATCGTCCAATGGGGTGCGGGTGGCAGCCGAGGCCGATCGAACGCCGTCGGGGAGTGTCCCGATGAGGATGGCCAGAAGTGACAGGCTGAGGGTGAGAATCGGCGCTGTGTGTCGTCGTCGGTGCATCATGCGCAAGGTGCTCCTGTGCAGCGGGGCGTACGTGAATCGTGCGGCTTGTTTTCGTTGTCAGAGGAGATGGTAGGGATGAGATCGGGCCGAGCCGATGTGTCGGTGCGTGATCGCCTCAACCGGCTTTGCCGGTTCAGGGGCCCGGTTTCAAGTCCTTTTCGAGTTTGTCGAGTTCGCTGAGTTTACGCTGGAGGCGTTCGCGCTCGTGTTGGAGAGACTCGGGAAGCGAGGAGTCGGGATCGTTCTCGGCCGGTTTGGGCCTCTTGACGCTGAGCGGGTCCTCGTAGGCATCGGCCGGGATGGTCGGGGGGCCGTCTTCCGGTTCGGGCGGGTTGCGGAGCACCTGGATCATGGCAGCGGTCGTGATCGTTGTAATCCCGAGGAACAGCAGGGCCAGGCAGACGGCGACGGCACACAGCAGGAGCTGCTCGACGGACCCGATGAGCCGGGCTGCGGCGACGCAGTACATGACGGTGCAGGCCAGGCTGGTCAGGCAGGCCCCGACGGCCGGGAGGCGGCCGCGATCTGCCTGGAGCCCGAGGCCGAATGCGATGAGTGCAAAGGAGCCGAATGCCGAGGTGATGAGGATGATGAGGGAGGCCGGGCGGTCCGGGGTGGCCGTGGTGGAGGTGAAGTCCTGCCCCATGCCGTGCCAGAGCCCGCCTTCGACATACATCAGGCCGCAACAGGTGCAGGTTGAGACGAGCAGGAGTCCGACGCCGAGCGATTGGGCAATGAAGCCGACGGTGCGTGCCAGGGCGCGCGGGGCGGATTCGGGTTGGGTTTGCTCGGCGGTCATGCCGTGGTCTTTCTCGGTGCCGGGCTGCACCATGCTGTGAGCAGGATCGTGAACAGGAACGCGCCTTCGAGCCGCATGGCGAGCAGGTCGGGAGATAGTAGGAGAGGGGAAGCAGCGACGAAGCAGGCAAAGAGTGTGAGTGAGATGAGCCAGGTGGCCGGGTGCCAGGGCCGCGTGATGGTCAACGGGCCGATCAGCACGGGGACGGCCAGCATGACGCTGTATGCTCCGTTGAAGTCGAAGTATGCAGTGACGGCAGCCAGGAGCAGTATGAAGGCCAGGAGCCGCCGCGTCGGTGCCAGTCGGTGAGCCAGGCCGTCGGAGGCATGCACGCGACGCCAGAGGACGAGCCGCTGCAGAGAGACGGCCAGGATGGCATAGGCGGTGACGTGCAATGTCGTCTGCTCGGCCCCGGTTGCGGTTTGCCAGAGTCCGAATCCGAAGGAGGTGACGATCGCGATCAGTGCCATGAGATCCGGCGTGATGACGCGGTGGCGCAGGCTCAGGAGACCCTGGAAGACGGCCGGCCAGGTTGCAGCGAGGATCGACCAGCCGACGAGCGCTGCTTCGATCCCGTGTGGGACGTAGCGTGGGCCGGTGGTGAGCAGGGGGGTGAGGTAGTGCATTCCCAGGGCCGGCAGGAGGAAGACCAGGCCGGTGGCAAAGCGGCTGGCCCACTCGTGTTGGACTCGTTTGACAAGTTGGTCGCCGGTGACGGATGGGACAAACGATGCACCGATCCGATCGCGGGGGCACAGGCCGAATCGGGCCGCGAGAGCGGCCACGGTGTTGGATTGTGACTCATCCGGTTTTGATTCGAAGTCGACATCGAGCCACATGCCGGCCGGATCGCATCGGCTTGGCAGATTCAGTTCGGACGTCATGAGGCCGGTCAGACGTCCGGCATCGGCCGGCTCGGCCAGCCCGTCGAGGAGGAAGCGGAAGGTGTGGGTGTTGTGGTCGGGCATGAATCGAGATCGTGAACCGTGGCCGGGGTTGGATGGCTCAGCGTGATGAGGAGATCGCACAGGCGATCAGGGTGGTACAGAGGCGGTAGGCGAGTCGTTCGAATGCAGGATAGTAGCGATCGGTTTGGTCCATCAGTTGTTCGTATGACAGGCCGGCCCGTTCTCGATCGGCTTGTTCCTCGGTTCCCCAACGTGCGACGGTGTCGCGATTGCCCTCGAAATGGTATTGGAAGCCGTAGGTTCTCATGCCTGCCCGGAAGGCCTGGACGGGTGTCATGTCGGAGGAACACAGTGTGACGGCGTCCTGTGGGAGTTTGGTGATGTGGCGGCCATGCCAGTGGAGCGAGTGGTGCCGGGCCGGTTGGCCTGCGAAGATGGGATCGGTCATGCCGGCAAATGACAGGCTGATGGGGTGCCAGCCGAGTTCCATGCGGCCGTTTTCGAATCGGGCCACTTCGCCGCCGAGTGCCGTGGCCAGCATCTGGCAGCCGAGGCAGACGCCGATGACGGCACGTTGCGATTCGTGTGCCTTTTTGAGGTATTCCATTTCGGGCAGCATCCAAGCGTGGCCGTCAGGTTGGTCGACATTCTGCGGTCCGCCCATGCTGATGACGGCCTGGGTATCGGCCAGGGAGTTGGGGAGGCGGTCGCCACGATGGAGCCGTCGAATGTCAAGGTGGTACCCGTGGTCGCGGATGACGGTCCCGAGTCGGGCAGAGGCGGCCGAATCTGAGTGTTCCAGAAGGATGATGCGGTTGCTCATGCGCACAACATAGATGGGCGGGGTACGATCGGCAAGGGAGGGAGCAAGACATGACGGGCGAGACGCCCGTCCCACTGCGACACGGCATGACGGGCGAGATGCCTGTCTCACTGCGGCACGGGACCACAGGAGATACGGACATGGATCTTGGACTCAAAGGCAAGACGGTGCTGATCACGGGGGCGTCCGGGGGGATCGGGCTGGCAACGGCCCGGGGCGCTGGCAGGGCACGGGGGCGCGATTAGCACTGCACTATCGAAGCAATCGGGACTCGGTAGCTCAACTGGCTGAGCAACTGGCCATTGATGGGACCCAGAGCATGTGCTTTCAGGCCGATCTGGATCGGGAAGCCGAAGTGACAGGCCTGTTTGAGCAGGCGATTGAGCACTTCGGCCAACTTGACGTCACGGTGGCCAATGCCGGGATCTGGATTGCCGGTGATCTGCTGCTGCACGAAGTGACGCTGGAGCGGTGGGAGCAGACGATGCGGACGGACCTGACGGCCACGTTTCTGACCTGCCGGGAATTCATGCGGCATCTGGCTGACAAGCCGAGGGAGTCGGCTTCGATCGTCATGGTGGGGTCGACGGCCGCGATGTTCGGCGAGGCCGGTCACGCAGATTACGCAGCAGCCAAGGCCGGGATGACGTTTGGCCTGATGCGGTCGTTGAAGAATGAGATCATTCGGCTGGCTCCTCGTGGGCGGGTGAACACGGTGTGCCCGGGTTGGACGGATACGCCGATGGCCGAGGCCGGCATGGGGGTGCCCGGTGCGTTGAACCGTGCTACGTCAACGATGGCGATGCGAAAGATTGCGGAGCCGGAGGACGTGGCCGGCGCGATCGTGTACTTCGCCTCGGATCGGCTCTCGGGGCATGTCAGCGGGGAGATCATCACGGTGGCCGGGGGCATGGAGGGGCGGCTGCTGCACGACCCGACGACGTCGGATTGACGCACGGAACATGAATCAATCCCGGGGGGCCATCAGGACCGCTGCGCCGCGGATCGACTTGTGTTTCAGCGCGATGAGTGCGTCGTTGGCATCTTTGAGGTCGAAGCATTCGGTGTGGGTGCGCACTTGTGCAGCAGCGGCTGCCCGGAGGAAGTCTCGGCCGTCGGCGCGGGTGTTGTTGGCAACGGTCGTGATGGAGCGCTCCCAGTAGAGTTGGTCAGGCGTACATGGTGGCGCGCGCATCATAGCGGGTACACAAAGCCGCGACCGTTGGTCGCGGTGAGCCGGTGTTCAACGGTGGACGACCATGACTTCGTTGAGGGGTTTGCGTGTGATGTCGGGGACCATGCAGTCATCGGCCGGATAGCCGACGGGAATGAGGAGGAAGGGGCGCTCGTACTTCGGGCGGTTGAGGATTTCGCAGAGGAACTTCATGGGGCTGGGCGTGTGGGTGAGGGTGGCCAGCCCGGCCAGGTGGGACGCGGCGAGGAACATGCCGGCTGCAATGCCGACGGACTCATCGATGTAGTAGACCTGCCCGCCGTCGTCGTCGTGGACGAGTTTGAAGATAACGATCAGCCAGGGGGCATCGTCGAGAAACGGTTTATCCGAGTCGGTCCCGAGTGGAGCGAGGTCATCGAGCCAGCGTTTCGAGGCACGATGGGCATAGAACTCACGTTCCTCGGCCTCGGCGCCTGCTCGGATCTGCGATTTGAGAGCCGGATCACTGACCGCGACGAAGCGCCAGGGCTGTTTGTTGGCCCCGCTCGGGGCGGTCCCGGCGGCCCGGACGAGTTCCTCGATCAGTTCCTGTGGGACGGGCTTCGTGCTGAAGTGCCGGATGCTGCGACGTTGGGCCAGGATTCGGTTCAGATCGCGAGCGACCGTCAGCGGGTCGTCGGTCGGCCGGTATGGCGTGTGCTTTTTCATCGTCGGGGGCGTTGTATCGGGATCGCTCATTGGCAGGTCATCGCTTTCATTTCCGGCACCTGTTGTTGTCCAGCGTGAATATAGTCATGGATCAGGGCATCGGAACGTGTATGTCATGGGAGGGCGTGGTCTTTGGAGCACGGCGATGGCTGATTGGTTGATTAAAATAGATATGTCAATATTGCTGTGCTTTGTGAGAAACGGCTTGAGATGGGGGCTGGAGAGGGCTCGTTGGTCTGCAGATTGCAAATGTCCTCAAAAGGCGGCTTTTTGACAGGCAGGGTGTCGTTTTGGGTGCAAGATATAGGGTGGCACGATGTGCTGACGGCTCCCAAAGCGCGCTGATTTATCAAAACAGGCAAGTCTCTCAAGTTTGACGGCGTCATACATGAAATGGCGTTGCCAACTTGCGGAACAACAGGATGCCATGCTAATGAACGCGATGACCACCAATTTCGTCAAACGACTTCGCGACGGCGACGATGCTGCCTGGTTCGAGTTGTGGGAGGTTTTCGGACCGGTACTGCAGGCCCAGCTGACCAAGTGGGGCCGGGGCAGCGTCGGGCAGGAGACGGTCCGGGACCTGAGCCAGGAAACGCTGGCTGCCCTGAGCAAGTCGATCGAGCGGTATGACCCGTCTCGCGGGGCCAGGTTCAGTACCTGGCTGTTGTCGATTGCCCGGCATGTGCTGGGTGATGAGTTGGATCGTCGCAGTGCGTTGAAGCGTGGCGGCGGGGCGCGAGCGACCTCGCTGGACGAGTCGTTCATGGGGCAGGCCCCGTGGGCGGAAGCGGACGAGAACTACGAGCGGATGGTGTTTCGTGCGAAGGTGCATGCAGCCATTCGCAAGGTTGAAGGGGAAGCGGACTTCGTGGCGTTCCAGGTGTACCGGATGCGTGTATTCGATGGAACGAGCGGGAAGGACGTGGCTGCGCAGTTGGGGATTTCCGAGCCGACGGTGAGCCGGTATCTGGCCAAGGTACGGAGTGCCTTGCGTCGTCGGTTGGCAGAGGTTGTGAGTCTGTACAGTTTTACGGACGAGGAAGCGCGCGAAGCGGAGGATGCGGGTCTGTATGGGAACGATGTGCTGTTTGATGAAGCATTGGCTGACATTTACCATCAGCAGACTCAACTCAGGACAGGGATGGACAGTAGCAGCTTTTAGCGGGCTCCCGGATGATGCGGCCGGTTTCGGATGGATGGTCGAAGCGGCAGGCACGAGATTGGAGTACAGAAGATGGTTTCCGGCGTAAACATTCTGGCGATTCTGCTGGGCACGGTGGTGGCAGCCGCGCTGGCAGTGATTGTGTTTCTGTACATCCTGATCCCATTGCTCAAGGGTATCGGCTGGCTGATCGGCAGTTTCTTCTGGCTGATCGGTGCCACGGTGAAGCACATTGCGCGTTTTGTGGTGGGGATGTTCCGCGACACGTTTCGAGCGATCGGGGCGGTGCCGGCCGGCATCATCTTCATGATTTTGTCGGTGGTGAATGTCGTGATCGGGCGGTGGAGTGCAGCCTCGCATTACGGGTCGAATGTGCAGCATGAGATCAAGACGCTGATCGGCTGCATCTATCGGGTGGGTATCGGCCATCCGCTGCGGCTGATCGGGCTGGCACCGATGCTGGAGGGGTTGGAGCAGCGCGTGCCTAACGCGATGGCTGAGGCACCGGGTGCCGACAAGCCGAGTCGTCGTACCGGGGCGTTTGACGGGTACACCATTGTCGGCTCGCTGCCGGGCGGCGGGTCCGGCGGCAAGTTGTATATTGCCGAGCCGGTTGACCAGAAGCGTGAGACACTGATCAAATCCAACGGCGGGTGCCCTGACCGGGTGGTAATCAAGAGTTTCGCGGTGGCTGACGGTTCGAGTTTGCCGCAGATCGTTCGTGAGTCACGCGCTCTCGAGAGTGCCAAGAAGATCGGTCTCGTGCTGGAGCACGAGTTGACCGAGGAGCGCTTCTTCTATGTGATGCCGTATGTTCCGGGCGAGAGCCTCGGCGCTGTGACCCGACAAATGCACGCTGAGACCGGCGAGGTCGGGCTGTCGGAAACGCAGACCCGCCAGGCGCTTGGGTACATTTCCGACATCCTGCACACGCTCAATACCTATCACCGGGGCGGCTTGTGGCACAAGGACATCAAGCCTGACAACATCATTATCCACAACGGGCGGGCGACTGTGGTCGATCTCGGGCTGGTGACGCCGTTGCGTTCGGCGATGACATTGACCACCCACGGGACCGAGTACTTCCGTGATCCCGAGATGGTGCGGATGGCGTTGCGTGGCGTGAAGGTGCATGAGGTTGACGGCGCGAAGTTTGACCTGTATGCAGCAGGGGCCGTGCTGTTCTACCTGATTGAGAATACGTTCCCGTCACACGGCGGGCTGAGCGTGATTTCGCGCCGGTGCCCGGATTCGGTGAAGTGGATCGTTCGCCGTTCGATGGCTGACTACAACAACCGGTACCCGACGGTTCAGGCGATGCTGGATGACGTCGAGGCGATCCGGAATGCGGATTCGATGGCCCGTGTGAAGCCGGTCGACCTGCCGAGCATGTCGGGTCTTGACGGCAATGCGCGTGCGGCTGCAGCACAATCATTCGGCGCGAGCCCTGCGAATGCTCGCTACGCAGCCGGTGGCTGCGGCGGGTGCCCGATTCGGTCAGGGCGGCGGGCTTGGCGAGACTGCGGGTCGCCCGCAGTACGGGGCTGCAGGCGTGCGGCAGCGTGGCGGCGGTCGGCGTTCGCCGCGGATTCGAGTGATCAACTGGTGGACCGGTGCGTGTCGGCCTGACGGCGGTGGGGACGCGGTCACTCCCGAGACTCCGATGCCGGAGCGCGGTGGTCCGGACCCGACCTTGAATCAGGAGCCGGCGTTGCGTTGGCGTGATGCACGGCAGCGGGGGCCGGTCGTGATCGGGGCGGGCGCGATTCGTATTGACACGGACCAGATTCGTCGCAAGGCAGCGGAGTTGCGCGATCGCATCGTGCAGGCCGGCGGCCAGGCACGGGCTGAGGTTCAGCAGGCGGTCGATCAGGCTGCTGCTGATGTGGATCGCTCCGTGAACCATACCGTCGGTGCCGGCAGCCCACGTCCGCCGCGGACAGACGGTCGCCCCGGCGCGTGCAGGTTGCCAGTGCGCGCAGGCGTGCAGCGCAGATGCGTCATCGTGCCCGGAAGCGGAGTCGTTCGGCCTCTCGTGCACCGGCTGAGCATATAACTGCCGGCGTTCTCGTGGCCGGCTTAGTCGTCGCCGCGACGATCGCATTTGGTGTCCTGTGGCGCAGCGCGAGCCCGCGAGGCTTTGTGGTTCGGGGCTCCGACGGCCATGAGAAGAAGATCGTGATCGGTCCAGGGGGAGTGGCCCCGATGGTGACGGGCCCGAGCGATCAGTCGTTTGCCGTGATGTCTGACGAAGAGTTGAGGGAGTTGGTGCAGATGGCCACCGGGGGGCTGATTGATGTGCTGCCCGATGCGGTCGACGTGACTGATGATCCTCCGTCCTCCTCGTTCCGGCTTGAGATCGGCTCGAACGGGCGCACCGTTGTGACTGCGTCCGGTGATACAGCCTCGGTAGCGGAGCCGGCCCGGGTCTCGACTGAGGCCGAGCGGTCGATCCTGGCCGAGTTGGGAATGATCAAGCAGGAACTCGATGCGAGGCTTCCCCTGGCTGCCGAGTGGCCTGTGATGATCATCAATGAGCACCCGGGTGCCATCCGTGACGAGGTGGCCAAGTCGGTCAGTGCCGGGATGCAGGTCCTGGAACAGTTGGGGTTTGCCCGTGCAGCCGAGGTCGATACCGATCTTGAAGGAGCGATCCGGCTGGCTGTGAGTGAGCATGCGGCCGACCTGATGGACCCGACCGGAATCCCGAGCGAGTTGGCCCGTGCGGAGGTGGCAGGGCGTTTGAGCGGCTCCGACAAGAACGCGTGTGACGCTTGTCTGATTTTGTGGGTGTATGCCGATCAGACCGCCCCTGAGGGTGCTCAGAACACTCGTTTCTGGCTGGTGATGCCGGATGACGTGCCGCAGGATCTGACGCTTCGCATTGAGCGGCTGCTGAACATTCTGGTCGCAGCGATGCACTGATCGGTCCCGGCTCCGGGGTGATACCCACTTTTTATCTGCCTGATCTCTCTCGAATTGACTCCCGCATAGACTTTGTACGTCGTCGCGCCTCCCGAAATGCTCGGGAGGCCGACGTATCGAGGCGTTTGAGACGTGCTGGGTACGTCGTGCCATCGGCGACTGACGCACCCCACGACTTGCGGAGGTAATCCCATGCAACCGACCAGCATCAACGACCAGCGTACCGGTGCCGGCTTGGGCGGTGTCGAGCCGCGTGTCGAGCAGGCGTCAAGCGGGCAGGTCAGCGAAAGGAAGAGTGACCGTACCATGCTGCAGATCTGGATGAACGGCGAGTTCGTGCCTGAAGATCAGGCCACGGTGAGCGTGTTTGATCATGGCTTGTTGTATGGTGATGGGTGTTTTGAGGGCATCCGGGTCTACAACGGCCGCATCTTCAAACTGGATTCGCACTTGAAGCGACTGTTCCGTTCGGCAGAGAAGTTGCGGATCACGATCCCGTACACGTTGGAGGAGATGGCACACGCGTTACGGGAGGGCGTGCGGGTCAACAATGTGGTCAACGGGTACATTCGCCCGGTGGTGACGCGCGGCTACGGGAATCTCGGGCTGAACCCATTCCAGTGTGAGCGCCCGTGTGTCATCGTGATCACGGCCACGATTCAACTATATCCGCCGGCGCTGTACGAGACGGGGATGAAGGTGGTGGTGGCGAATCGGCCGCGCGTTGACAAGAAGGCGCTCGATCCGGCAGTCAAGAGTCTCAACTACCTGAACAACATCATGGCCAAGGTTGAGTCGATTGATGCAGGCGTGCTCGAAGCGATCATGCTCAACAACGAGGGGTATGTCGCCGAGTGCACAGGCGACAACATATTCGGGATCAAGGACGGCAAGGTGTTCACGCCTCCGGTCGATGCCGGCATCCTCGAAGGGATCACACGCAACTTCGTCATCGAACTGTGTCGGGATCTGGACATTCCGTGTGAAGAGAAGTTGTTCACGATCGACGAGTTGGTGCAGGCCGACGAGATTTTCCTGACCGGGACGGCAGCGGAGATCATGTCGGTGACACATGTTGATGAACAGCAGATCGGATCCGGCACGCCGGGCGAGGTGACGAATCGGCTTCTGGCCGAGTTCCGTCGTCGCACTGGGACGGATGCCCCGGAGGATTGATTGATCGATCGGCGATCCCGATCATCTCAGTTTACTGTGAATCAGATGGTGCGTGATTGTTCGGCTGCAGCGCAGATGCGGAGCAGTTGTGCGATGGTGCGCTGCTGTATGGGGTGGAGCAGGTCGGGGGCGATCTGTGCCAGCGGTTCGAGGACGAACAGACGCTTGTGCATTTCCGGATGGGGCAGCAGCAGATGCGGCGGGTCGTTGATGATGCGTTGATCATACAGCAGCAGATCGAGATCGATGATGCGTGATTCCCATCGCGCTCGACGGGTGCGGCCGAGGCCGGCCTCGATGTTGAGCATCGCCTCGATGAGTTGATGGGGGGGAAGCGCGGTGTTGAGCAGTGCAGCACCGTTGAGGTATCGGTATGGGGGTGGTGCATCCGTGCCGGCATCCTGTGGCAGAAGCGGTTCGGTTTCGATCAGATCGCTGACGGCCTGGACGGCGATGTCGGGGTGTTCGTCGAGTGCCTGCAGGGCTTGATGGATGGAGTCGGCCCGGTCGCCGAGGTTCGAGCCGAGGGCAATGGCAGCGTGATGTGTTTGTGGTTCGGTGGGTGTGGTCACGGGCAACGATAGCGAGCAGATGCGGCTGAGCCGATATCGCGGTGCTCCCACGGGCGAGACGCCCGTGCCACCTCGCGGTGCTCCCACGGGCGAGACGCCCGTGCCACTGGGGGATGGTGTATCAGTTCAGGAGTGGTAGAACTCTCGTTCACGGTGGAGCAGTTGTGCCTTGAGCCGTGCAAGGATGGAACTGTGCATCTGGGAGACGCGCGACTCGGAGAGGTCGAGTGTCATCCCAATTTCCTTCATGGTCATTTCCTCGTAGTAGTAGAGGATGACGATGAGGCGCTCGGCCCGGCTGAGCCCTTTGGTGATGAGGTCCTTGAGGTCGCCCTTTTGTGTTTCGCGCAGCGGATTGGCCTGGGTCTCGTCTTCGAGGATGTCGATTTCACGGACATCCTTGTTCGAGTCGGTTTCGTACCACTTGCGATTGAGGCTGACGACGCCGACGGTGCGGCCGTCTTTGAGGAGTTTCTTGAGTTCATCGGTATCGACGCCGAGTCGGTCGGCGATTTCGGTTTCGGTCGGTTCGCGGCCGAGTTCCCCGGCGAGTTCGGCACGAGCGGCTTCGACTTGTGCCGTTCGACGTCGGACGAGTCGTGGGACCCAGTCCATGGAGCGGAGTTCGTCCAGGATGGCACCGCGGATTCGTGGGGCACAGTAGGTTTCGAACTTGACGCCGCGTTCGAGATCGAATGCATCGATGGCATCCATGAGCCCGAAGAGACCTGCTTGTGCCAGGTCATTGACGTCGACTTCATCGGGAAGTTTTGAGTGTACTCGTTCGGCGTTATACCGGACGATGTGAAGGAAGTGCTCGATCAGGAAGTTTCTGATTTCCTCGCTGCCGGTGCGGCGATACTCGAGCCAGACCTCCTGGATCGGCATGTCATCCCATATCGTTGCAACTGGTGAAACCGAGGAGATGCCGTAGAACCGGCGCGAGCGCGCTGTCCTGCGGCCTGTCGTCTTGACATGCGGCATAGGTCTGCTCCTTGACCGAATACGCAGCAATCATTGCTGCTGACCCGTCCGTGGGCCGTGGATTTAGTCAAACTATAACTTCTCTGAGCATCACTGCAAGGGGCTATCGTGCGAAACTGAAGATTGCCTGTCTATTTTCTCAGGTTGATCTTGTGTTGCGGATTGCTCAGATTGTATCTGATCGATCATGTCATTCAACGATATGTTGGAGTCGGGGATGGGGTGGGACGCTATGTATTGTTCCATTTCGCTCTGGATGGCTTTGGTGCCGAGGTACCCGATGAGCAGTCCGACGGGGTAGCTGGCGAAGAGGCAGATAATTGCACGAACGATAACCTGCTCGATTGAGTTGCCGGTCGGCAGGCCTGCCAACAGTGCCACCGTAAACGCACCAATTGCCAGGATCCCAGCCACGGTGCGTGTTGGGTCTCGACGTTTCTTCAGGTGTTCGGCTTGCGTTTGGGATGGCATGGGTGTATCGCTCACTAGATCGGTTCAGGCAGATGGACAATCCACCTGTTGCCTCAGATTTTCCTACGCTTTCGTGTGATCGGACGACGTCGCGGCCCGACGTTGACCGTTTCGGAACAGTCGGCCGAAGAATCGGGCCCAGCGCATCTGCCCGTTCCGGTTTTCAACAGAGTGGCGGTCCATCATGTGGGACAGGCGCGTCATGGCTTTACTGGCACGGCATCGTGGTTCGGCGAGCACGAAGGGGGAGCGTGCCTTGACGGCCCGGCGGACGGCATGATCGAGTGGCACGGTGCCGGCATAGAAGAGTTCGCGTTTGAGGAATCGTCGCGCGACGAGTGAGAGTCGGGTGAAGACTTTTCGTCCTTCGCCTTCCCCCCCGGCGGCCATATTGATCAGGACGGCCAGATCGCATTCGGGGGCCCGGCGGTGGATCGTTTTGATCAGGCCGTAGGCATCGGCGATTGAGGTCGGCTCGGGTGTGGCCACGACGAGGACCATGTCAGCGAGTCGCGCGACGTTGATGACGCCGGGGCCGATCCCGGCAGCGGCATCGACCAGGAGCAAATCGGCCGCCTGCCTCAGTTCGGTGAGTGCGGCGGCAAGTCGATTGCGTTGGGAGCCGGTGAGTTCATCAAAGCCGTCAAAGCCGCCGGGGCCGGGCAGGAGTCGGAAGCCGCCGGGGCCGATGACCATGACATCATGGACGGTTCGCGCCTGCCCGTCGAGGATGTGTGACAGGTTCCATGATGAGGAGAGCCCGCACAGGACATCGTCGTTTGCCAGTCCCATGTCGGCATCGACGAGGATGACCTGGCGTCCCATTTGCGTGAGTCGGATGCTGAGGTTGACGGAGATGTTGGATTTCCCGACACCGCCTTTGCCGCTGGCAATGGCCACGATGCGTGCGCCGGTGCGCGCGGGTCGGCGATCGTGTTGCTGAGGCGTGATCCGTTGCGCTTGCATCAGGTTCCCGCGTTGTGTCGCGTTGCGGGTGCGAGGAGATCGCCGGTCCCTCATCGGCAGCGGGATCGTCGGGGTGGTGGCGGGCGAGTTGTCGCAACTGCTCAGCCTGGTCGGTGACGGTCATGGTCCCATCTTGCAGCAGCACGGTGGTCACTCCATTTCCGTGGGCTGGCATTCGCCGACGATGAGGCGAGCCAGACGTTCCGGGTGACCGGCGTGTATGTTGTCGGGCACGTCCTGGCCCGTGGTGACATACGAAAGTTGCTTGCCAACTCGTCGGACGACGTTGACGAGCACCCCGAAGGATACCGCCTCATCGAGTTTGGTAAATATGATTCGGTCAGCAGAGACATCAGAAAATCGCTCGACGGTCTTGATCAGCGTGGATTCACCAGAGGTACCGGACAGGACGAGATGGGTTTCGTGCGGGTCCGCTGCCTTGATGAAACGCCTGATTTCGTCGATCTTTTCGCGGTCATTGGGGGATCGGCCGGCGGTGTCGATGAGGATGACATCGCACTGTCGCAGATCGTGACAGGCCGCTGCGATTTCGGTGGGGGTCAGGGCCACTTTCAGTGGGATTCCGATGATATTGGCATAGGTTCGGAGTTGGTCGACGGCTGCAATCCGGTAGGTATCGGTGGTAATCAGACCGACTGTGAGGTGCTTTCGCAAGTGGTAGGAGGCTGCCAGTTTCGCAATGGTGGTTGTTTTTCCGACGCCGGTCGGGCCGACCAGGGCAATGGTCAGGGGGCGGCCGTCGTGCCGGGCACGGGCTGGGTTGTCCGAGTCGTCCGCGACCGGGATATAGGCTGTCAGGTGATGGAGCACGGCCCCTCGGACGTCCTCCTCGCTGTCGAGTCGTGCTGAACCGAGTTCGTCACGAACCTTGCCGCAAATCTCATCGGCAATGTCCTGTGAGACTTCGCTCTCGATGAGTGTCATGTAGTACTTGAGCAACTCGGCGGGCATGCCGGGCTGGGCCGCGCCTGATTGTCGGACCAACACCTGCGAGACCATTTGGCGGACGGCAGCCAGTTCGTTGGACAAACGGGCAGCGTCGGCCGGCTCGGTTCGTGCAGTCGGGCGGATCGACGCGGTCGATTGAATTCTGGTCGGCGGTGTGTCATGCGGCGGTGGGGTGCGGGTCTCCTGTTTCGGTGCCGGCGTCCGGGCAGGTTCGTCATCACGGATTACGTAGCGCCGGGCGACGGGGGGGGTATATGGCTTCCCGTTGCCGGTCGGCGTGGGGGTCGGTATGGTCGTGTGACTGCGGGGGCGGGACGTCTGTGCGGCTGCATCGTGTGACGTCAGGTTGAACAGGGTTTGCTCCGTGCGCTGTTCGATCGGTTGCTGTGCCGGGGGGGACGGTGGCGCCACGGGGTGTCCCGAGGGAGGCGGAGCGTCGTTCCCGCCTTGCTTTTGCTGCGATCGAGCACGCGACAGTTCCTCAAGCAGGAACCGGGCCTTGGCTGCTTCATCGGTTTGAGGATGTGCCGACGTGCTGCGTCGCCGTTGGGGGCTGCCGTTGCGCGACGGTTTTTGCTGTTCGCGTGCCTTCGAGTCCGTCTGCTTCGTTGAAGCCGTGACTTCGTAGACGGTTCGCTTGAACCATCGGAACATGCCGCTGCGTTTGAAGGTTCTGGAATGCACAATGACTGCATTGGCCCCGAGGTCCTTGCGTATCTGTTGCAGGACTTCAGCCATCGTGTACGCCTGGTAGGTCTTCAGTTTCACGAATCACACCTTTCATGAGTGCCACGGCCGTGTGTCATGCAGCGGTGGCAGCCAACTCCTTCTCATCGGCCGTAATCAGACCGACGGACTCGACCTCGAATCCTTCGGGGACTTCGTTGTAGCCGAGGACGGCTACGGTGGGCATGAGCGGCGCAAGGATCGAGCGCAACGGCCCGCGCACCTTTGGCGAGGCCAGGATGACCGGCACGTGGCCGGCCTGGATCAGCGGTTGCAGTTTGGCCCCGACCGCTTTGGCAATCACCGACGTGGTTTTGTGCGGGACCGAGACGGTGGTGCCGGTGGCTGTGCGCTCGATGTAGGAGGCGATCGAGTCCTCGAGCCTCGGGTCGACGGTGGCACAGTGGAGGCGGTAGGCACCTGTTTCATCGCGAGCAGCGTATTGCAGTGCAATGGTTCGGCGAAGTGCATTGCGTACATACTCGACGAGGATGTCGACGTCTTTGGTATGGGCGGACCACTCGGCCGTGGTTTCGATGATGGTTTCGAGATCGCGGATCGGGACTCGTTCGCGCAGGAGGCTCTGGAGCACCTTCTGCAGCAGGGCGGGCGATAGTTTCTCGGGGATGAGTTCCTCGACGAGTTTCGGCGCCTGTTCCTTGAGTCCTTCGATGAGGCCGGCGATTTCCTGGCGGGTCAGCAGTTCATCGGCATGTTTCTTGACGACTTCGGTCAGGTGTGTGATGAGGACACTCGTCGGATCGACGACGGTGTACCCGAATGATTCAGCCCGGTCGCGGAAGCGGTCCTCGATCCACCAGGCGTCGAGCCCGAAGGCCGGTTCCTTCGTCTCGATGCCGTCCAGCGGGGACGAGGCCATCCCGGAGTCCATGGCGAGCCACATGCCGGGATAGGTTTGGCCGGTGGCCACGATGGCACCACGGATCTTGATGCGGTACTCGTGCTGGTCGAGTTGGCCGTTGTCGCGGATTCGGACCGGTGGCAGGACGAAGCCGAACTCGGCAGCGAGTTGTCGTCGGATCATGCCGATGCGGGGGAGGAGATCGCCGCCGTCGTCCTCGTTGACGAGTCGGACCAGGGCATAGCCGACTTCGAGTTCGAGCAGGTCCACCTTGAGCAGATCCTCGACGGGCGGTGCCGTGGGGCGTTGGGCGATCTCCTGATCGATGGCAGCCTGTCGTTTCTGTTCCACGTCGAGTTTGACGGCCCGTCGGATGGCCAGGGCCATGCCGCCGATGGTGCCGGCACAAAAGAGCATGGGGACCACAGGCATGCCGGTCACGGACATGAGCACGAGAAAGGCTGCGGTAAACGCGAGGGCGCGGGGTTGGCTCGTCAGTTGGTTGGACAGATCGGTGGACAGATCGTCCTTTGCACCGGAGCGGGCGACGATGAGGCCGGAGGCAATGGCAATGATGAACGATGGAATCTGTGAGACGAGGCCGTCGCCGATGGTCAATCGGGTGAAGATTTCGAGCGACTCGCCGAGCCCCCAGCCTTTGTAGATGGCCCCGACGACGAAGCCGCCGACGATGTTGATCAGGGTGATGATGATGCCGGCAATGGCATCGCCGCGAACGAACTTCGAGGCACCGTCCATGGCCCCGTAGAAGTCGGCTTCGCGTGTGATTGAGAGTCTTCGTTCTTTGGCTTCCTCTTCGCTGATGAGTCCGGCGGTCAGGTCGGCATCGATAGCCATCTGTTTGCCGGGCATGGCATCGAGTGTGAAGCGGGCCGCGACCTCGGAGATGCGCGTTGCACCTTTGGTGATGACGACGAACTGGACGACGACGAGGATGGCAAAGATGACGGTGCCGACGATCGGGTTGTTCCCGGCGACGAACTGGCCGAAGGCACGGATGACCTGGCCGGCCACACCGACGGCCTCGGCTGGGGTGGTGGCGTCGGCCGTCA
Organism: Planctomycetota bacterium; assembly: GCA_013112555.1. Taxonomy (GTDB): domain Bacteria; phylum Planctomycetota; class Phycisphaerae; order Phycisphaerales; family UBA5793; genus PNC21. Next base: position 1,139,599 of record JABFGK010000001.1, read on the forward strand.
GGATCAGACGGGTGGTGGCAATGTTGAGTGCGAGTCGAAACAGCGTGGTGGAGAGCAGCAGTGAGGGAAAGACGGAGAAGTCGAGCGGCCGTTCCATGTAGACCACGGTCAGCAGCGTGATGGCAGCGACCGAGAGATTCAGGGCAATGAGAATGTCGATAATCGGGGTCGGCAGCGGGACGATGATGATGGCCAGCAGCGAGATGAAGCCGAGGGGGACGACGACGGCCTTCGCATTGGCCAGCCGGGTGGCATAGCCGACGGGTCCGGGGATGTTCGGGATGGGGGGTGCTGCATTTGCCATGGGGGTGTACTACGCTGCGGGGCCGTGTTTTCAGCCGGCCATCTTTCCATTGAGCCGGTAGACGTATGCGAGGAGTTCAGCGATCGCCTGATAGAACCGTGGGGGGATCTCGTCGCCGACGCGCACGAGTGGGTACATGGCGCGGGCCAGCGGTTTTCGCTCGACGATGGGGACACCGTTGGCCATGGCGAGTTGCCGGATGCGGATGGCCAGGTAGTCGGCCCCTTTGGCCACGACTTTTGGTGCGTTCATGGTTTCGGGGTCCCACTTCAGGGCAATGGCCAGATGCTCGGGGTTCGTGACGATGACGTCAGCCGATGGGACGGCTTGGCCCATGCGCTGCCTGAGAATGCTCAGGGCAAAGTCGCGCTGGCGCTTCCGGGCCGTGGGGTCGCCGATCATGTTGCGCATTTCCTCCTTGATGGCCTGCTTACTCATGCGGTTGTCGCGTTCCCACTGCCAGCGCTGGTAGACGTAGTCGATGAACCCGAGGATGAGCAGTGCCACGAGGAGCCAGAAGGCAAGTTCAAGCACGAGTTCGGCCGCCTTGATGACGGCCTGCGGGGCTTCGAGTTGTGACAGGGTCAGGATGTCCTGCACATGCCGGCCGATGACGGAGACGGCCACGATAATGACGATGAGGACTTTGGCCATGTTCGAGCCTGCGCGGGCCAGCGTTCGGATGCTGGCAAACTTCTTCAGCCCGGCCAGTGGGTTGAGTCGGGAAAGCGCGGCTGGAGCGGCTTGGCCGTCAGCATGGGGCCGACCTGCCAGCCGGTGGTGAGCAAGCCGACGACGGCGGTGACGATGAGGAACGGGCCGCTGATTCTCACGGCCGTCCAGAGCGCGACGCTCATGTAGTGCATGGCAGAGTTTGATCCGTCGAGGCTGGTCGTCAGGCCTCCGGACAGGAACTCGTACATGGTGAGGCGCCAGTTATTGAGCATGTACGGCCCGAGCGCAATCAGACCGGCCAGCGCCCCGGTCAGTGCCAGGGCGCCGGAGAGGTCGGTTGAGCGCGGGATCTGGCCTTCTTCGCGCATTTGCCGACGGCGTCGATCCGTTGCCGGTTCCGTCTTCTCTCCAAGGTCCTCAGCCATGGGCGGTCAATGCTCCTTCGCGCGGTGTGTCGGTTCAGGTCCAGGGGACGCCGAAGTATGAGACAATGAGTTCAAAGGCATCACCGATCTGTGCTTCCACAACGCCATACATGGAGTAGACGCAGAGCATGGCGGTCGTCATGCCGACGATGACTCGCATGGGAAACCCGAGCGAGAGGATGTTGAATGCCGGGGCGGTCTTGGCAATGAAACCGAGCGAACAGGTTTGCAGGAAGATGATGCACAGGACGGGAGCCGCAATCCGCAGGCCGACTTCCATGGCGCTTTGCAGCAGGCCGATGCACACGGCGATGAGTGACTCATCGACCTGAAAGGCACCGATGGGGACGACGGAGTAGGAGTGCATGACGGCTGCAAACATTTGTTCGACGCCGCCGAGTGCGAGGTAGGCAAGGATGGCCAGGTAGAAGAGAACGTGGCCCATGACATTGGCCTGGGTCTCGGTGGTGGGGTCGAACTCGCGTGCGATGCCCAGGCCCATCTGCTGCCCCATTGCCAGGCCGCCGATCTGCATGGCCGTGAATGGGATGAGGGCGAGTAGTCCGATGCTGAGGCCGACGAGTGTTTCAAATGTGAGCAGGAAGACGAGCGGCCAGCCGTTGAGCACGGCCTGGTCAATTCCTTGAGCGGCAATGGCAGGGATGAGAACCGGGTACACACAGGCCGAGATGGCCACGGCGAGCATGGCCTTGACCTGCATCGGGATGAGTTTGTTGCTGATGAAGGGCGCGAAGATAAACAGCCCGCCGATTCGGGCCAGAACGACAACCCAGAACCCGAGATGGCCGAAGAGTTCGGGAAGCTGGTCGTTCATGGGTGGGCGGTCGCTTTCACTACTGACGGGGGACGCTGGGCGTGATGCGTTGGGCGTATTAGAAGTTTCCGGCAAACATGTCCTGCGCAAACTCAACGACGCGGCTGACGATCCAGGGAATCATGGCAATGGCCACGAGGATCATGCCGGCGATCTTGGGCACGAAGGTGAGTGTTTGCTCCTGAATCTGCGTGATGGTCTGCATGATGGAGACGACGAGCCCGATGACCAGACCGGCCAGGAGGATGGGGGCTGCCAGCAGCAGCGCGTTCATCAAGGCAACGCGAACCAGATCGATGCCGATATCTGTTTCTAACACGGGGCACACTCCTTCGTGATCGGCGGCCCCCCGGGGGAGGCCGCGGTCTCACAGTTCGGCTCTGGGTCGGTCACAAGCCGCCGGCAGTCGCCGGCTGCATGAACCCGTTAATGAGGCTTTCGATCACGAGATTCCACCCGTCCACGAGGACGAACAGCAGCAGTTTGAACGGCAGCGAGATGAGGACGGGGGGCAACATGAGCATGCCCATCGAGATGAGCAGGCTCGCAATCACCATGTCGATGATGAGGAACGGCAGGTAGACGCGGAAGGCAATGAGGAACGCGGTCTTGAGTTCACTCATGACGTAGGAGGGCACGAGCGTCAGCATGTCGATGTCGTCGTAGGTGAGTTCGGTCAGTTTGGACCGATCAAAGCCGCGGTACTCGAGAATCGTGTAGACGCCTTCCCAGTTCCCGGTTTCCTCGATCTGGGCGAACATGAAGTCGCGGATCGGCTCTTTGGCCCGATTCCAGACGTCGAGTTGTGAGGTGACGGCCGGATCGCCGTTCTGATACGGCAGGATGGCCTCGCTGTAGATTCGATCGATGGTGGGGGCCATGATCATGAACGTCAGCAGCAGGGCCGTGCCGATGATGACCTGGCTTGGGGGCAGGGATTGTGTGCCGATGGCCTGTCGCATCAGGCCAAGCACAATGACGATGCGCACGAAACTGGTGCACATGATGATGATGCTTGGGGCGAGCGTCAGGACGGTCAGGACGATGAGAATGTTGATCGGCTGGCTCAGGCCTCGTTCGAACCCTGGGATCGCGCTGGCTGCATCCTCGAGCATGGTGGTCGGGGCGGTGTCAGGCTGGGCCTGGGCATGGCCGGTCATGCCCCCGATGATGACGGCACAGATCAGGACGAGCAGCAGACGGCTGCCGGTGTGTCGAAGCAGCGACACTACCATCCGTATCGGAAGCGACTTGCGGCAGGCACCCCATGTCATCCGACAACCCCCTGCCCCGTGGCTTGGGTGACGGCTCGATGGTTGCGGCGGCGCGGTGACCGAGTGAGGTCCACGACATCGTGCCCGGAATCCGATGAATCGGCCCAGGGCCCGGTCACATCCTCGGATCGGCCGGCGTCTGACTGGCGCAGGATATCTTCGAGCCGTCGATCAAAGGACTCGCCTTGATCATCGCGACACTGACGCAGGATGGAAACGACTTCCTCGGGATCGGTGATCTCGGTGATCAAGGTGGTTTCCTGCGCCCCTTGACACAGGACGAGAATGCGGCGGTCAATCTTGATCAGGGCGAGTGACTGGTTGCGGCCGAATGGGTAGCGGGCCAGGACGTCAACGAGCCCGCTGACGGCTCGCCCGCCGGTCGCGAGGGAACGATTGGACCGTTTGAGCCAGGTGGCACCAAGCAGGATCAGGCCGAGGACTGCACCAGTGGCCCCGAGTGTCTGCAGTGTCCCATCCGGAAGATGCCAGGCTGCGGCTTCTCCATCACCGGTTTCAGCGACTTCCTTGCCTGGGGCTGGGATGAAACGACCGGGCTTGTCCGGATCGGCATTGGATACGGTGTTGCCGGCCGGCAGGGTGTTTTCGGAGGACTTCTGTGCCGGGTCGTCATTGGTGTCGACTGCAGCCGTGTCAGGGTCGGCATCGGGCTGCGTCTGTTCGGGCGCCGGTGGGAGTGGCCGGATCGTCCGGTGTGTCGGCAGCGGTGGGGGGGGGCGATTGCTCGGGTGTCTCGTCGACGACCGGGTCGGCGGCGGTGCCGGCAGTCACCGGGACATTGGCCTCTGTTTGGGACGAGGTTGCCTTTTCGATCGGCGGATCGTCAATCGAGGCAAGTGCGCAGGGGAATGGGCATGACAGCGTTCCCGTGATCACGAGAAGCGTGACGGCAGCAGTCTCAACGTGCATCTTCATGGATGCGTTGCCTTCCTGGCAGGTTCTCGGCACCACATGCTTGGTCGTGCCGACCGGATAAGGCTCCGCCTTATCGGGAGAAGTCACTATTCGGATGTCGTCTTGTCAGACACCTGTTTGCGAGTCCACACAATCCTTTCTTTCTCCGCCTCGTTTCGTTCTGATCCGGATCCTCACCCGGCCATTTCTTCCGGTTCCACTACCTGGCGCGTGATTCCTCTCGGCTGCGTCACGATCTCGTTGATCCTGACACAGAATGAATCATTGAGAACCAGGACTTCGCCGCGGGCGACATGCCGATCATTGACGTAGACGTCCACGGGGTCACCGGCGAGTTTATCGAGTTCGACGACCGACCCCTCATTGAGTCGCAGGACGTCTTCGACGAGCATCCGTGAGCGACCGAGTTCGATACGAACATTGAGATTGACCTGCGAAAGCAGTTCGATCCCGAGCGGCAGGGATGCTTCGCCGGCGTTGCCGAATTCGGGAAGTTGCAGTGAGCCGCCGTCATCGGAGCCGCTCAAGTCGTCAACGGCCTGCTGGGCTGCAGACAGGGCTTGCTCGGCGGCTTCCCCGGCATCGGCCATGGCCTCGTCGGGGGATGATGCGTCGGTCGGTGACGCTGCATCCGGCTGTGGCGTGCGGTCGGTCTCGTCGGGGGTCGGCTGGTCGTGTTCGTTGTCAGCGTTGTCGGACATCGGGGTCCATTCCTGCTGCTGGTGTTGCTGCTACTGCTACGAGTTCGTGTTCCATCAAAAAACGAATGCGCGGAAAGGCCTGACCTTTCACCGCACTTTGATTATCGGAATGTTGTTCACCCGTGCTGTAGTGTCGTGTGCTGGATTTGCGCGTGATTTCGCATTGGTCCCGGCAGGAATTGCGCATGGGACGGCAGCCGGCATGGGGCAGCCCTCGGCACTGTGTGACGGCCCTCGGGGAATGGTGTCAGTCGGGCTTTAGTAGTTGGGGAGGCCGCGGAGCACCGGGATCAGAACGCTCTCGAACCGTGGCTCGCCGGATTCGGGGTCATCCGGGATGATGTCCCGGAGTTTGGTTTCGACCTGTCTGCTCAGGGTATTGAGTTGAGGCTCTTCAAAGAACCGCGGCTCGGCCTGTCGCCAGAGGGTGCTGATTTCGGTCTTGATCCGAGCCGTGTTCTGTTCGAGCAGGCTCGTCACGTCTGCCTTGTAGCGACGTTTGACCTGGATGTAGACTTCCGTCTCGTAGAGGTATGGCACGCCCTGTTTGTTATTGGACATTCGAGCAGACAGGACCTGAACTTCCTCGATCAGGTCCGGGTTATCCTCAGAGGCCTCGATGTAGTTTGCCTGAACTTCGGGGTGCGCGTGATGATGGCAGCCCCGATTATGATGCCTGCTTCGAGCAGCATGGCCACGGCGACGATGATGATGACCTTCATGCCGCCTTTGCTCTTGGTCTGCTCCTGGGCGGTCTCTTCTTTGGTGTCAGCCATGGCGTTCAGCCTCCTCGTGCATGGGACGGATCGGTGAAATCAGCATCGGAATTCACATCATCCACGAGTTTGTTGGTCAGGATGATCTCGACTCTGCGGTTGACCTGTTGGGTATTGGCGGATTCGGCTCGTGGATTGACGGGCTCGGTGTCGCCGCAGGCAGTCAGGCGGAACACCTCGGGTCGCAGCCCGAGTTCCTCGGTCATGAACGAGAGGACGGAGCGGGCCCGGCCGTAGGACAGTTCATAGAGATCGGTCCACTCGGAGTCGGGGGGCAGGACTTTTGAGTCTGCATGGCCTCGGATGGAGACGATGTTGCGGCGGCCGTCGATGAGTTGCGCAATGGCGCGGAGGTCCTCCTTGACGGGTTCCTTCAGTTCGGCGGATTCGCGGTCGAACGTACTGTTGCCGCCGATGGTGAAGATCAGGCCGTCCTGGATCTTCTTGACGCTCGTGTGTTTGCCCTGCATGCCCTGGACGTCTGACTGGCTGACCTTGGTCTTGAGTCTCGTTTCGAGTCGGAGTTGATCCAGCGTCTGGACGAGGGATTTGGTCGGGGGGTCCATCGTCGGGACGACGCCGACGCCGCCGACATACCCGAAGGCTTCCTTGACGGCCGTGACGACTTGCTGGTATTCGTGTTCTTTTTTCAGTTCGGAAAAGGCAGCCAGGAGAATGAAGAAGCACAGCAGCAGGCTCATCATGTCACCAAAGGTGACGACCCATTCAGGGACGCCCGGCTCTTCGGGTTTGCTTGGTGCTTTCTTCTTGCTGGCCACGGCGTGTCATCCGATCCGGTGCTGCTTGCGTTGGCGTTGGCGTTGATGTCGGTCGGTGTCGGCTATGCCGCTCTGCCATGCGCTTCATCATCAGCGGGTACTCGCTGAGCAGGCGGGATGAAGATTTCAAGTTTCTGGGCAACGATCCTCGGGTTGTCGCCGGACTGGATGGACATGACACCCTGGATGATGATGGTCTTGATCAGGACTTCTTCGGAGGCTCGCAGCGCGAGTTTGTCCGCCATCGGGAGGAAGAGGAGGTTTGCCATGAGGGCCCCGTAGAGGGTGGTGAGCAGGGCTGCCGCCATGCCGGCACCGATGCTGGAGGGGTCTTCCATGTTGGAGAGCATGGCAACGAGCCCGACGAGGGTGCCGATCATGCCATATGCCGGGGCGTATCGGCCCATGCTGTCGAGCAGGCTCTTTCCCTGCTGGTGCCGAATCACCTGGTTCTCGAGTTCGGACTCCATGATTTCCTGGATGAGTTCCGGATCGGTCCCGTCGACGGCCATTCGGATGCCTCGAACGATGAACTCGTTGTCCATCTCACCGGTCTTGCCTTCGAGGCTGAGGATGCCGTCACGGCGTGCGACTTCGGCATAACTGACGAGTTTGTCAATCAAGTCCTGGGCCGATTGGGGCTTGGCAAAGACTGTCTTCATGAGCACTTTCGGCAGGACCTTGAGTGCCGAGAGCGGGAACGCGATCATGATGGCGCAGGCACAGCCGCCCAGGACGATCATCATCGAGGGCGCATTGACGTAGTAGGCCAGACCCGCGCCGCCGAGGATGATGGCAACGAGGATGAGGATCCACCCGAGTATTGATCCGATAATGGTGGTCAGGTCCACGGACACGCCTCCGCAACTTCGGCGCGCACCGGCGCACCGACACATGCAGGATCATCGTCCGGGATCGCGGCTCACTTGAGTCCTATACGGGGTGGATGCGGATTGTATCAAGGTCAGGGCGTCGATTGACGCCCATGGGCACGACGAGCGGGCACTCAATAGGGGGTGTGGGCCCCGAACGGATTGTGCAGTCGGCGACCGTACTCGATGGCTCGTTCGACGACCTCGATCATCGCTTCGGCCACGAGGATATGGTCACCATTAATCAGGGTGATGGTCGTGTCCGGGTTTTCCTCAATGCTGCGGATCAGGTCCGCGTTCACCACGATGGGCTTCCCATTGAGGCGTGTCAGGGCAATCATGGCCGGCTCGGCTCCCGCTCACGCATGGGGGGGTGGGACGGTTCTCTGAGCCGTTATCGGCCAATCAGGAGGAGTTGTTGAATCAATTCGTTGGCCGTATTGATGACCCGCCCGGAAGCCGAGTAGCCGGTGGAGGCGAGAATCAGGTTGATGAATTCCTGGCTGAGATCGACGTTGGCCAGTTCGAGCGTGCCGCCGATGACCCGACCGGCCCCGAGTGTCTGTGGGGTCGTTACGACGGGGGTGCCGGAGTTCGGCCCGGTGCGGAAGGTGTTGTCGCCGATGTCGACGAGGCCCTCATTGTTCGTAAAGGCTGCCAGGGCCACCTGCCCGATCGTGCGGACCAGGCCGTTCGAGAATGAGCCGTTGATGATCCCGTCTTCCCCGATACTGAACTCGGATAAGGTGCCGATCGGCGAGCCGTCCTGAAAGACGGCAGCCAGACTCGATCTCGTGTCGGTCAGGGCCGTGACGGTATCAGGGTCGGAGTTCAGTGACAGAGTCATGGACAGCGGGTCCACGGCACCGGTCTGATCGCGGCTGATCTGGAGCGTGAACTCACTCGGATCGTTGATGCGGCCGGAGGTGTCGAAACTGATGGTCCCGGTATCGAGTCGCATGTCGCCGTCGGCACTGTCGGTTGATTCGGCAAAGTACCGCCAGGTGGTCCCGGTATCGTCGCGACTGTCCAGGACGACGGTCATGTCCACCTCGAGCGGGGTTCCGAGTGAGTCGTAGACGATAAAGGTATTGCGCACGGACTCGCCGGCCGCCTCCTGGGCTTTGCTGAGAATGAACGGCTGTGCCTTTGACGTCCCGGACGAATCGAGTTGCTGAATGTCGGCGGTATCGACGGTCAATTCGTTTGCCTCGCCGTAGTTTCCTTCAATGGTGACGATGCCGGTTTCGTCGTCAACGGTGACGCCCCCGGGATCCGTGGAACTGCTCGTGTCGATGCCCAGGGCCAGTTCGAGGAAGGTGAGCAGATCGTCAACGGTGGTGGTCGTAGCGATCGCCAGGGTGGCATCGGCCAATGCCTTGCCGCCTTTTTCAGCACCACCGACGCGGATGGAATCGCCGACGGCGTATTGGGCGTTGCCGTCGCCGTCATCGATATCGGTCAGGAGTGTGCTCGTATCCGCATAGGGTGGGTTGGTCGGGGGGGCGGCAGCTGACCCGAGCACTTCGATCGGCTCGCTCGTGATCTGGGTGCCGAGTGAGGCGATTTCGCCGCTCGCGTTCAGATTGCCTGAGAAGACGACGTTGCGTGTTGCTTCGGCAATGGTGAGGATGCCGACGGGGATGGTGATATCAACGAGTTGGCCTTCGACGACGTTGTAGTTCTCATCGATGCCGTAGCCCTGGACTTTGCCGCCGTGCTGGGTGACGAGTTGGTTTTCGGAATCGCGAATGAAGGAGCCGGCTCGTGTGTAGCGTTGGTTGCCGGAGTCGTCGATGACAAAGAAGCCGTCGCCTTCGATGGCGAGGTCGGTGTTGACGCCGGTGGCACTCATGCCGCCGTTATTGAAGTTTCGCTGGGTGCCGCCGATTTTGACACCCATGCCGATTTGGGATGGGTTTGCCCCGCCGCGCGTGTCATTGGGTGCCGTGCCGAGGCTGAACGTTCGGCTGAAGGCCGTTTCGAGCATCAGCCGGTTCGACTTGTAGGCCGTTGTATTGACGTTGGCGATGTTGTTACCGACCACGTCGATGAGCCGGCTGTTGGCAATGACGCCAGAGAGTCCGGTGAATAGTGCTGTCGTTGAAGCCATCGTCTATCTCCGCCATGCGTGATGGGTTCGCGGGACCGGAGCACGCCATCGCGCCGCATTCCGGTGGTCAATGCCGTCGTGATCATCAATGCCCGAGGGTGTCGTCGTAGATCTCTTCGAGGTTGTCAAACGGGAGTCGCTCGCCGCTTTCGATGTTGAGGAAGACCGTCCCGTCTTCGACGGAGACGGACTGCACACGCCCGTTGACGGCATGGAAGCCCTCATCAAGGCCGCTGACCGACTTGCCGACGAGTGAGCCGGCCGAGGCGAGTTGGTTCTGCTGCACGAGTTGCTCAAGTTGCGCGACGAGTTGCACATCGGACTCGATGCTGCGCAGGGAACTGATCTGTTCCATGAGTTGCTGTGAGTCCTGGGGATCGAGCGGGTTCTGGTTGGACAACTCGGTGAACATGATGCGCATGAATTCATCGCTGGACAGGTCGCTGAACCGGTTTGTCGTATTGCTTGCTGAGCCGGACCCGAGTTCGGTGATTTCCATCGAAGAGCGACCTCCTTCGTTGTCTGGTGGCGGGCCGTCGCCACCGGCGCGCATTGATGCCGCTGCGCACCCGGTCATTTGAGCGAAGCGATCACATCCTGTTGTGCTTCGCGATGTTGCAGTGCTCCATCACTGCCCATGTCGGTGGGGCGTCTCATCATCCGTGACGAGGCCCCGATCACGTGTTCTCATGCAGCGCCTGGAATGGCCTCGCCTCCTGCGCAGGCTGGGAACGTGGCGCTGCCGTATCTCCCCGTGAGTGCTGCTGTTGATTCTCTCGTGAGCCTCTGCTTTCGTACCCGCCGGCATCGTGCTGTGTACTGGTTCGCTGCTGTGCCTGCCGATCGCCGCCGCTTGCCGAATCCTGGTTCATCGGGGTCTCGCTGCCGTGCGAGGGCCGTGTCAGCGGCTGAATGGTCACCTGCTGGACTTTCAGGCCATGTTGCTCCATGGCTGTTTTCAATGACTCCATTGACTGTGAGAGCAACTGGCGTGCCTCCGGGGTGGCGGTATGGAACTGCACCGAGACCTGGCCCTTGGAGGTCATGGTCATCTGGACGCGCAGTGCCCCGAGCGCTTGCGGCTCGAGTCGCATCGTGACCGAGCCGCCGTTGTGGTGGATGCTGGACAACATGCCACGGATCACCTGAGGGCGAAAGGTCGAGGCGCGGGCGTCATCCACCCCGGTCGTATTCGCATTGGATTGTGTGCTATTGGTGGTCGCTTGATTCGACGATGCTGATTGCCCGGCATTCCGCGTGGAAGTGAAGTGTTGGGCAAAGGTCCGGCCGAGGGATGTCTGGGCCGTCTTGGCCGTTGCAGCGAGATGCCCCTGGTTGGACCCGGCGTTGCCGGTCTGGGCCTGGCTTCCTTGCCCGCGCGAGCCTGTATTCGTAGGGATTCGTGCATCGGATGATGTCTCTGCGGTTGCTGCGTTGGCGTTTGGAAAGGTTTGAGCCGATGTCTGCTGTTGCGTATGCCTAGCCACGGTCGAAGCGGGATCGGTGTCTGATGGGTCCTGGCTGCGATCGTCACTCCTGCGGTGAATCTCAGCGGCCGCGTCATCGGGTGAGGAACCTGCTTCTGATGGCGGGCGGGCCGTCTGATCCGAATCGGCTGATGAATCCGAGAAGGTGCGTGCGTGATCCGCTGCTGATCCGTTGTCGGCACGGTTGGTCGCATTGCCGGCCGGGTCTAATTCAGGCGAGGGTGATGTGGAGCCGTTCTGCTCGTGCCTGGCGATATTTCTCTTCATTTCGCTGCTGAGGCTTGGGCGTGACGGTCCGGCAGCGCGGCTGAGGGGTGTTTCTTGCGCGGTTTGCGCTCCCTGCTGCGCAGTGTCTGCCATGCGATCGGACAGTGCGAGTGCCTGTGAGCGGCCGAGATGTGCCCCTGAAGTCTGGGACAGGTACTGAGAGAGTGACGGGTGGTTCGGTTGAGCAAAGGGGTTTGCATCGGCCTGGGGGCTGTTGCGCAGTGAGGTGCCGGTCGATGCGAGCGAGTGCGCAAATGACTGTGAATCCGTGCCCTGCGCCGAGAGCATGGGCCAGATCGATCCCTGGAGTTCCCGTTGGGCCGGGGAGATATTCGTGTGTGGGGTGGCTGGCGTCAGACCGAGCATACGCGCTCCTTCAGAGGGAGCGGTCGCATTGAATCACGTTCCGGCCTTGAGGTCGGGCAGGTTCAATGATCCTCGCTCCTTGAGTCTGACCAGCAAATCGGCTGCCACTTCCAGGTCGGCCGGGCTCTCGTACTCTTCGAAGAGTTTCTGGGCGGTCCGTTTGTCGAGTGCATCAATGATGTCGACGACCCACTCGGTCTCGTCTCGAGCCATGTAGACGTCGAGTTCGGCCTTGAGCTGTTCGGACGGCAGGCCCTTGAGGATGCTGATGGTTTTCTGGAACTGCTCATCGCTGCGCAGTTTGGCCTGTCGGTCGAGTTCCTTGCGGAACAGATCACGCTCCTCCTGGAGTTGGGCCGACGCCTGTTCGAGGTCGCGGAGCCGTTGTTCGAGTGCCAGTTCGAGTTGTTTCCGATCGGCTTCGGCCCGGGTGAGTTTGCCGCGCAGGAGTTCCTCCTGCTTCTGGAGGCGGTTGATGCGATGTTCGACGCCGAGGTTCGCATCGTCGAGGCGGGCGAGTCGTGCCTGTTCCTCGGCCAGGGTGCGTGCTTCTTCTGCGGCCTGCTCTTCCTGTGCCTGCTGGTCGGCCACGGTCATGACAAAGACGTCGCGCACGGCTTCGACGCGTGGTCGGCTGAGCCGGCCGGTGCCGGCGAGGTAGCCCAGTGTGCCGACAAGGGCGAGCATATGGGCGACGCACAGAATCGATATGGCTGTCCACATGGCTTTCATGTGCGATGTCTCCGATCAGAGATTCGTCAACTCGCCGGTGCCGGCGTTGGCACCGGCCCATCGGGAGTTGATCAGGTCGTCGAATTCGAACTGTTCGGCCCGCCTGGCGTCCCGTTGCCATGCCTCGTAGCGGAGTTCGCGCAGCCGGGCGATCGACTTTCGTTGTTTCGAGGCCTCGAGGAGGCGGGTACGAGCCTGTTCTATCTGTCGGGCAGATTCGGCCAGTTCGTACACGATCTGCTGTGCCTTTCGATGCAACAGACCGACGGTGGCTGCATGGGCCCGAATGGCACCAGGCGGGACGGCCCCCTGCAACTGGGTTGCCAGATACTGTTTTTCACGCTCAATCTGGTGATGGATGACCATCAGCCGGCGCTCGGCATCGAGTTTCTGACGCTGGAGCGTGGCCAGATCACGGCGGCACTGATCTTCCTGGCGCTGTCGATGCCTGAGCAGGGGGTCGAGTTGGAAGCGGAAGGCACTCATGGTTTCTTACCGTGAAGGCAGCCGGTACTGCGTTGGATGTCAGGTCGTCGTTGATTGTGCGGCTGGTCTTCGGGACGGCGTGGCGGCTGTACTTCTGGCAGCGCCGGCCAGCGCATCACCGATGGCAGCGGCCAGGTCGAACAAACGTCGGTGCATGTCATCAAAGGCAATGCCGGTATCGGATGCCTGGGTGAGAAACGTGTCGATCTTCGATTTGAAATCAACGGCAACGTCATACTCAGGGTTCGCACCTCGGACGTAGGCGCCGATGGTGAGCAGTTCTTCGATTTCGCTGTACAGGGCCAGGACGCGTCGAATCTGTCGGCGTGCCATGCTGTGGGCCTTGTCGGAGACATCGTCAGCGACCCGGCTGACTGAATCGAGGACGTCAACGGCCGGGTAGTGCCCGCGGTTTGCCAGTTTGCGTGACAGGGCGATGTGCCCGTCGAGGATGGCTCGACTTGCGTCAGAGACCGGCTCAGTCATGTCGTCGCCTTCGACGAGGACGGTAAAGAAGCCGGTGATCGAGCCTCGGCCGGTGAAGTTGCCGGCTCGTTCGAGGAGTCCGGCCATCCCGGAAAACACGCTCGGGGTATAGCCGCGGCTGGCCGGCGGTTCGCCGACCGAGAGGCCGATCTGCCGTTGTGCCTGGCAGTATCGTGTCAGTGAGTCCATCAGGAGCAGGACGTCCAGCCCCTGGGCTGAGAAGTATTCGGCTGCGGCCATGGCGACCATGCTCGCACGGACGCGAAGCAGGGGGGATTCATCGCCGGTCGCCACGACGACGACGCTGCGCTGCAGGCCTTCCGGGCCGAGGCAGGTGTCGATGAACTGTCGGACCTCGCGGCCGCGCTCACCGATGAGCCCGATGACACTGACGTCAGCAGCCGTGTGTCGTGCTGCAGCACCGAGCAGCATGGACTTGCCGACCCCGGGACCGGCAAAGATGCCCAGGCGCTGTCCCTTGCCGGCAGTCAGCAGGCTGTCTATGGCACAGATTCCGGTGGGCAGTGGTTGATCGATGCCGGCACGATCCAATGCCGTGACGGGTGCAGGATTGAGTTGGCACGGTTGGACCTCGGGGACCGGCCCTTTGTCATCAATGGGATGACCCAGGCCGTCAACCACGCGACCGAGGATATGTGGGCTGAGGTTGACGGTCTGTGCGGTATCGTGCCCGGTGACGCGATCGCCGGCGGAGAGCCCTCGGGTGGCCGAGAACAACATGATGATGGTGCCGTCATCGTCATAGCCGACGACTTCGCCAAATGACGGTTCGGCATCACGGATCGACGACTCGACTCGGACCAATGAGCCGATCGGCAAGGGCAGGTTTGCTGCACGGAGGACCATGCCGCGGACACAGGTGATACGACTTGTGATCCGTCGCGGCTCGATCTGGCGGACGATCTCGAAGGCCGGCGCAAGGAACGTCATGGGCGTTCCTCCGGCTCGGGTGCCTCCGGCTCAGGGGGTCGATCGTCGGTTTGGGTGCCGGCATCCTCCTGGGCATTGGCGGGCAGGAGCGATGCTTCGATTCGGTCGAGCAGCGTGTCGATGGTGGCATCGACGTCGATTTTTTCGTGGTGAACCAGGCAGCCGCCGCGCGTGACACGCTCATCGGTTTCAATCCGTGCAGCCTCATCCCGGCTGTCGGGATTCAACTGGGCGAAGAGATCGGGCAATGCGGCTTTGGCCAGATCGTGGTCGGCCGGATTGACGGTGATGATGAGTTGCGAGCGATACGTGATCACCTTCAATGCCTGCTCGAGTTGATCAGCAATGATCGTGGCATCGGTTTGTACGGTGCGGTGGACGACCCGGCGAGTAATCTGCAGTGCCAGGGAAAGCAGTTCCTGTTTCGCATCGATGATGATGCTGCGTCGAGTCTGTTCGAGATCGGTCAGTGCTGCCTGCCACGATTCGTGTAACTGGGCCAACTGTTGGGAGACGTGTTCGAGCGATTCGGTGCGCCCGGCTTCGCGGCCGATCTCGTGGCCTTCCTGTTTGCCGCGTTCGAAGCCGGCGTCGTACCCGGTCTTGTCGGCCGCATCAATGATCTTCCTCGCCTGCTCGTTGGCCAGGTTCATGGTCCGGTCGGCTGACTGGCGGGCCCGGAGGATGAGTTGGTCGCCCTGCTTTTTCAGATCACCCAGGTCGAGGACAATGGCATCCTTGAGAAGTGTGTCTGCCTGTCGATTGCGAACCACGGTCATGGATGCCGCTCCAGGTCGGGGACGGGTGCAAGACACCGTGCCCGGTGGTGGAAAGGGTCAGACAATGAGGTCTTTTTCGCCGCCTCGGCCGGAGATGATGATCTCGCCGGAGTCTTCGAGCCGTCGGACCACATCGACGATCCGTTGTTGTGCCGCTTCGACATCGCTGACCCGGACCGGCCCCATGAACTCCATGTCTTCCTTGATAAGGGTGGCGGCACGTTCGGACATGTTCCTGAAGATCAGTTGCTGGAGGTCCGAGGTGGCCGTCTTGAGGGCGAGGGCGAGTTCATCGTTATCGATTTCCTTGAGCATCGACTGAATGCCCTTGTCATCGACGTTGATGATGTCCTCGAAGACGAACATGAGTCGGCGGATCTGCTCGACGAGATCCGGGTCCTCGGCTTCGAGTCCTTCGAGGATGGACTTTTCAGTGGTTCGGTCTGCGAGATTGAGTATCTCAGCCACGGTGTCGACGCCGCCTGCTTTCTCCATCGACTGGCTGAGCATGTTCGAGAGTCGGGATTCGAGCGCTTTTTCCACGGTGCGGATGACTTCAGGATTCGTCTGCTCCATGTTGGCGATGCGCTTGACGACCTCGATCTGTTTCTGTGCAGGCAGGCCGATGAGGATCTCGGCCGCCTTGTGATGGGGGAGGTGGCTGACGATGAGGGTGATGGTTTGGGGGTGTTCGTCCTGGATAAAGGTGAGGAGGTTTTCAGACTCTGCCTTCTGCAGGAAGTTGAACGGTGTTTTCTGGACCTGGGTCTGGATCTGTGACATGACCTTGTCGGCCATCTTGCCGTCAAGCGTTTCATGCAGCAGCGTGCGGGCGTAGTCCATGCCGCCCTCGCGTGCATACTGGCTCGCCATCATGAGGCTGTAGAACTCTTCGATCACATCACGCCGGAGTTTCGGCGAGACGTGCCCGAGTGAGGCGAGTTCGCGTGCCACTTCCGCGATCTGGTCCTCGCCGAACTGCTTCATGAGCATGGCGGCCGAGGCCTGATCCAACGACAGCAGCAGGATGGCAGCCTTCGTGTTGCCGTCTACTTCCTCAAGTGTTTCACCCAGTTTGGCCATACGGATTCACCTGTTGCACGGTCATCGGTTGCCGGTTATTCATTGATCCATCGGGTCATCAGGCGGGACACTTCTTTGGCATCGCCCTTGATCAACTCGTCCATCTGTTCGAGTAGCCGCTGGCTGCGGATTTCCTCATCATCGAGTTCGACTGCGTCCATGGGGGCATCGGAGGCGTCGGCCTCGCCGATCAGTTCGGTCTCGGCCGTCTGAAGTGACGGCGGGATGCCGACGAGTTCCTCGACGCTGGGCAGGTCCGGTTCGGCCTTTGAGCCGCGGACGAGCCGAAGCATGATGAACAGGCTGATCAGAGACAGACCGACCACGCCGATGGTTCTGGCTGACGAGCCGATGAACTGGGCGCCGGCATCAAGCCCGGGAATGCTGAATGCCCCGCCGGCCTGTTCGGTTGCAGCCTCCCCCATCTGAGTCGGGTTCATCTCACGGAACATGCTGACGACGACTTCGCCCTGATAGATGCTGACATCCCCACCGGAAGACTCATCGTTCAGACCGGCAAGCACACCGGTCTCAACGAGCGGGAGGATCGCGTCCTTGATGCGCGTCATCTCGGGCATGGCTTCGAGGACGGCATCGCCGGGCGGGTCGGTGACGTCCGGATTCTGGTCCTGCCAGACCTTGAGCAGGTAGCTGCGCGGCACGCCGACGGTGGCATTGATCTTGAGCGGGATGCCCTTGCTGTTGGTTCGTTCGGTTTCAGTCATGCCGGCATACGGCTTGAAGGACTCAGTTGTTTCTTCGGTACTGTCGGATTCGCCTGAGCCGCCTGATGACGGGGACACCGTCATACCGGTGTTCGGTCTGACTCCCGGCTCGCCACCGGAGCTGCTGCCGGACCGTTGTGTGGTCTTGCTGGTGGCGTCGGTCGGGAAGGAGACGGAGCCTTTGTCCTCGGGCTTGTAGGCAATGTCCCGAACGACTTCCTGGGTCGTATCAACCTGGGCGCTGACCACGGCAATGACATTGGGGATATAGCGCAGGGCTTCGAGGATCTTTTCCTCGAAGTAGGATTCGTGCTTCATTCGCAAGTCGATATTCGACCCGCTCGTCGACTCGCCGGCTGACGGGGTTCGGTATCGGCGTCCGCCGTCGGTAATATGGACGTTTGACGGGGTCAGGCCCTGGACGGCGCCGGCCACGAAGTCGGAGATGGCCGCCACCTGCTCGGGTGTGAGGGCACCGCCTCGGCTCATGATGGACACCGAGGCCGTCGGTTCTGCTGCGTTGCGCATTGCACTGCGACCGGGCGATTGCTTGGGGGAGGTGATGACGACGTCGGCCCGCTTGATGTAAGACCACCCGGTCATGATCTGACTGAGGACGCGATTCATGGCCGCATCGCGAATGGCCTGGGTCTGCTCACGGTTTGCATACCAGGGTTGGTTTTGCAGGAGTTCGAGGAGCATGGACGAGACATCGGTGCCGAGCGCGCCGCGTTCGGAGAGGATGGCGGTGACTTCCATCTGCTCGGTGGAGGGCACATAAAGCCCGCCCTCAGACACTTCGTACTTGATGCCGTTGGCCTGGAGATAGCCGGTGGCTATGGACCGCTGATCGGGATCGACGGCAACCATGACCATGCGCGGTTTGCCGGCATACTGGCTGACGATAAACAGGGTCATAGCAGCGATCACCGCTGCCGACCCGATGAGCAGTTTGTGAATTGGGTACAATCGTCCCAGTTGGGCCTGGACCAGACCCATGGTCTGTCGAAATCGGTCGAACATCGAGGCCTCCTTGCCTCTGGAGCCGCGACGAGTCTGTGGTTGCCGGGGGGCGTCTCAATCGGCGCCGATTGGGTCCCGCCATCAGTTGTTCCACCACTCTGCCGCGATCCGGCCATCCAGGCCGGCTCCATGCATGTCTGTCTCTCCCGCCCGTCGTCGTCATCGTCTCGTGGTCTGTCGGTTCACACCGAGCCGACTATCAGACTCGCGTCTGCTTCACCTCATTGTATGCTTCGATCACCTGGTTCCGGACCTGGAGCAGCATCTGGAAGGCGAGGTCTGCTTTTTCGGTGGCAATGATGACGTTATCCACATCATTTCGCTTGCCCGTCTCGAGGTCTTCCACGGCATCGGCAGCCTCCTGCTGCAACTGGTTGACCTCCTGCAGTTGCTTCAGCAGCAGGTCTTTAAACGAACCATCCTCGCTCCCGACCTGATCGGCCGGATCGATCGCGCGAGCGGCATTCGGGCCTTGAAGGGACTGCGGCCCCTTCAATCCGCCGTTGGCACTCGACACCAGTCCGATGGGATCGCTCACGTGCATTCTCCTCAAGACCCGCGTGCTTGCAGTATCATCGGGTCAATCGTCCCACGATCGTCAGTCTCCGCGCGAGAGAGTCAGTGTACTACGCGAGGAGTCTGAGTGCAATGCCGACCATTGCCTTGGTGGTTTCCGCAACGGTGACATTGGCTTCATAGGCTCGCATGGCCTCGATCGAGTTGATCCGCTCGATCGCCGGGTCAATATCCGGAAAGTCGACATATCCAGCCGCATCGGCAAACGGATGGTTCGGCATGTACTGTTTCTTGAACGGTCCGTCGTTCAGTTCGATGGTCTGAACATGGACGCCGAGGTCGCCGCTGTTCCCGGGGCTTCCTTCCCCGAGGATGACGCTGCGACGACGGTAGGGGGCGTACTCGCCATCGGGCCCGGCCACGGTGTAGGCATTGGCGGTGTTCCCGGCTGCGACGGCCAGGCGTGCCCGCTGTGCCACCATGCCGGAGGTCGAGATGTCGAGAAGCCCGTACATTGCCCGTTCCGTCCTACGTTGAATTCCTCACGCTGCGGCCGTCACTTCACGATTACACACGAAGTCGAATGGCCGTCTGCAGGGTAGCAAATCGTGATCGGAGCAGTTCCATCGCCTGGCGGTACATCATGGCGTTTTCCGTCAGTGACTGCATGGTCCGCTCCAGGTCGCGATCGTTCCGGTCGTGGAACATGACGTTGCGCTCGGCCGGGGCCGGGTTGAGTACCAGCGACTCAGGGCCGAACTTCACATGCGTCGTGTCCTTCGGGCTGGTTTGTCTCCACTGTCCCGGGTGCGAGGCCCGCCTTTTTTCGACGGCTTCTGCCAGGGTGGCGCGGAATTCGCCCGGGTCCACGTCGCGCGGCTGGTAGTTCGGGGTGGTCAGATTGGCGATGTTGTGGGCGATCAGTTCGTGGCGTCTGCCGGCAAACTGAATCGTCCGTTCGAGTACGTCAATCTCTTGCCCGAATGCAAGCCCGATCATGTCATGCTCCGTCGCCTGCCGACCACCGTCGTTCCATTGATTCAATCAACGAGGCGAGCCAATCTTTCCAGAAACCGTTGGCATCCTGCCCACGGCATACATCGATCTACTCCATCAGACGGCAAACCGTGTGCCGGTCCGAGGCAGCAGTTGAACCGCGGTTTTGGGCCTTTGAGCGTATCTGCCGCGCAACGGTTGCGCCTCTCGCACTACAAGTCCTGTGAGACGAGGCGCAAATCCTTCCACTTTCGCAGTTTCAGCCCGAGTGTCCTGACCCCGATCCCGAGTTCCTCAGCCGTCTTCTGCCGATGGCTGTTGTTTCGCTTCAGTGTGGCCACGATGATCTCTCGCTCGATTTCCTCGAGTGTTCTGCCCACGGCATCAATGGCCGTGTTGTCACCATGCTCGGTGCCCGGTTTGGGATCGACCAGTGTGGTGGCAGCGTAGCTTGCCCCGTTGGTTCCGGCTGCTTTCCTCACGACAATCGGGATGCCGTGATCGACCGGGGCTCCCTGGTGCATGGTGTTCGGCCCGGACGGACTCTGCGCCCACTGCTGATGAGTGCCGGGCATCGCTTCAGCGGTGTGTGGGTGCGTCTGTGGAGCAGGAAGGCACGGCGAACAGAGCCACGGGCTGATGACGTCGGCTTCGATGACGTCGCCGTACCCGAGAATGCGTGCCCGTTCGCAGACGTTGTAGAGTTCGCGCACGTTGCCGGGCCAGTTATAGTGCTGCATGAGGGTGATGGCTTGCTCACTGAAGCGAGCGATGTGCCCGCCGTGCATTTCGGCCAGCCGCTTCATGAAGTGCTCGCACAGGAGGCCGATGTCATCGAGGCGTGCTCGGAGGGGCGGGACTTCGATCGGCAGGACGTTGAGACGGAAGTAGAGGTCCTGGCGGAAGTCGCCGTCGGCCACGGCTTGGCGCAGGTCGCGGTTCGTGGTGGCTATCACACGGACATCGGTGTGTTGGGTGGTACTGGAGCCGACGCGCTCGAAGGCCTGTTCCTGGAGGACCCGGAGGAGTTTGGCCTGCAAGTGTGGGGGGATTTCTGTGATTTCATCGAGCAGCAGCGTGCCGCCGTCAGCGAGTTCGAATCTTCCCTTGCGTTGGCGATCGGCCCCGGTGAAGGCACCGCGTTCGTGGCCGAAGAGTTCGCTTTCGAGCAGCGTCGATGAGAGGGCCGCACAGTTCAGTGCCAGGATCGGGGCAGCGGCGCGGGTGCTCATGGTGTGGAGCGTCTGGGCGACGACTTCCTTGCCGGCCCCGGATTCGCCAACGATGAGGCAGGTGCTCTGGCTCGGTGCGATCCGCGTGATCTGCTGCTTGAGCGTCTGCATCGTCACGGATGCCCCGACGAGCAATGGCATTGACCCGTCGGTGGCGGCGGCCGTGGCCTGTGCCTGTGGATGACCGGCTGATGACTTGAGGACTTCGTTTTCGCGCAGCAACTCGGCTCGTTCCATGGCACGGACGACGGTCTGGACGAGTTCGCGCCCCTCGAACGGCTTGGTGATGTAGTCGTAGGCTCCCAGTTTCATTGCTTCGACCGCAGTCTGCACGGTGGCATAGGCCGTCATGAGGATGACGGGGAGATGCTCATCGAGGCGTCTGATTTCCTGGAGCAGATCGAGGCCTGACATGCTGGGCATCTTGAGATCGGTCAAGACGACGGACGGGCGTTGGGTGCGGATGGCATCGAGCGCGGCTTGCCCGTCGCCGGCCCCGAGCACCGACCAGCCGGCGCGCGTCAGCATCGTGCTGACGGCATCGCGCATGAGTTCCTTGTCGTCAACCACGAGGATACGACTCATTCACAAACTTCCTCTCGAATCAGGGTCGAACCGTGATGGTGCGGTGTTGCAGTGGTGTCAGCGGTGGGAATGCAGCGCAGTCGGATGCGTGCGGTTGTGCCCGGTGTGTCGTCATTGTTGCCGATTTCGAGTTCGCCCCCGTGTGCTTCGACAATCTTGTGTGCAATGGACAGCCCCAGGCCCGTGCCGGCTGCCTTGGTGGTAAAAAACGGGTTGTACATGGAGTCGAGGCAGTCGTCTGACAGGCCGACGCCATTGTCCTGGATTTCAAAGGTGATCGTTGGGACCCCGTCGCCTGCCCCGTGGCCACGATCGGTCGTCGGTTCCCCGGCTTCGTTCCATTCGTCCGGACTCGTCACACCGTAGCAGAGGCGGCACAGGACGCGCCCGTCAGAGTCTTCGACGGCCTCCAGGCCGTTTCGAATCATGTTGACCAATGCCTGTTGCAGGAGGGTCGGGTCCGCCACGAAGTCGGCACACTCGGTGAGTTGGCAGAGTGCGTCCACAGAGGCAGCCTGATCGATCTCGATGTCGATTGTCTCGTGGCACAGCGGCATGCACGTGGCAACGGCGTCGCGCAGAATCCGAAGCGGGTCAACCTGATCGGGGCGCACCTTGATCTCCTTCGAGAAGGTGAGCACATCGGTGACGAACAGATCGAGATCATCGACGGCCTGCACAATGCGATGGGCAAGCGTGCCGGATTCGGGTTGCTCCGGTTCGAGGTCTTCGGCGAGCATGCTGGCAAAGAGCCTGATCGAGCCGAGCGGGTTTCGCACTTCATGGGCAATGCCGGCTGCCATCTGACCGAGGGCAGCGAGTTCGCGCGAGCGTCGGAGTTTCGCGTTCGTTTCGCGGAGTTCGCCTTTGAGCCGGGCCACTTCCGCCTGCAGGGTTGTGTGTGCCTGCTGGAGTCGTTCGGTGGCAGCGGTAAAGGCAGCCATGACATCGGCCAGATCGGATGCGGATGGCTGATGAAGCAGATCGGGGCGCGGGATGTCGTCCAGAGCCGTCGTCGGGGGGGCGTCGGGCGACAGAACGTGGGCCGGAGAGGATGTGGGAGGTGCCGTCGTGTCCATATTACCCCTGGTGGTCCACAAACTTGTTGGGTTGGCCGGCATGACGCCCGGCCGTGCTGAATCCGTAGTTCCGATGCGCGGTCTGGCCGGTTGCCACGGCATTCAACTCGCGTTCGACTCGGTCTTTTGCCTGTCGGAGTGTGTCCTGATCCTCCTGGTCGGACGCAATGATTCGATCGACGGCCCCCTGCACGTCATCGATCAGCGCGGTGAGTTGCTGTCGTCGTTCCGGGGACATCGCCTGCCAGAGGTCGGACCAGGCTTCCCGGAAGGGCTCAAGCGAGGTGGCAATCTGCAGGAGTTGATCGATCAGCGTCTGCCGTTCGGCCAGCAGTTCGACGAGTTGGTCGCCCTTGTCGGCAGCCAGGAGTTGTCGCTGCCGGGTACTGCATGACTCGAGTCGTTTACAGACGTCGCGCTGCCGATCGAGCAGCCGGTTCAGTTCGGTCTCCCACTCAAGCGGGAGATCGGAAGAAGAAGACTGTGTCTGTGAAGATGGGGTCTGCGACGAGGTCGCGTGTCGCGAGGGTGTGCCGGTCATCCGTGACCTTTCTGATTCGTGTGACTCGCCTGCAGGCGAGGGTCGGCTCCGCCGAGTGCACATCTGTCTGTTGCTATCGTCCGTTCGGAGTGGGCAGGACGAAGTTACTGTTCCATTTTGGCTCCCATGTCGAGTACCGGTGCCCAATCCAGCCATTGCTCCCACGCCTCGGCACTGAGCAGCCCGCCTTCGAACGCGGTTTCGGGCAGTTCCGCCAACATTCGGCGAGCGAGGTTCTGGGCCGTCCGTGCCTTGTCGAGTTGATCCTGTTCGGCGTAGGAGGTGATAATCCGAGCCTGGGCGACCAGCGCCGTCGGTTCCCCGCGGTAGCGATCGACGATGAGCGCATAGGTCGCGATGGCCTGGTCGTAGTCCTCGAGTTGGAAGAGGCTGTCCGCCTTCCAGAAGTAAGCAAACTTGAGTGACTCTCGTTCGAGCGCGGTCCGTTTGAACGGCTTGATCTCGTCAAAGCCGTCAATCGCCCTCTGGTAGTTGTCGACAGCCTGGGCGAGATGATCCTGCCACTGACGCTGGAGGCGGCGTTTCTCCGAGTTCGGGCGGTTGATCTTGAGATCGGCAGCCAATGACTCAGCACTGAGTCGGTAGGCATGGGCGAGTTCATAGTTCAGATGGTTGATGCGCGGGTCATTCGGATAGCGCTGCACGGCCTCAGTGATTTTCTCGATGGCTCTCGGGTAGTAACTGCTGGTCATATCCGGCAGGCGTGGGAACTCTGCTGCCCGTGCATACAACTGGCCGAGTTCGATCAGCGCATTGCGAAACTCGGGAGCGGTCGGCCCGAGCGGCTCGTCGGTCCCGGTGGTTTCGGCTGTGGTTTCACCGATGACGAGTTTGAGCAATCGTTCGGCTTCGATGGGATCGTGCTCATCATGATCTGCCAGGTAGCACCGTGCAAGCGGGACATAGGCCATGTAGCCTTCGGGTGTTGCCTGGAGTTCGGGATCGTCGATGAGCCGGCGGAACTGGAGGATGGCACCCTGGTAGTCTTCGAGTGCCTGGTAACAGCGGCCGAGCCGATAGACCCCCAGCGCGAGCCGTGGGTGGTTGACACTGAAGCGGTTGAACTCCTGCAGGCTCTCGACGGCTGCTTCATAGTCCCCGCCGCGGTCGTAGCCTTCGGAGGCAGCCCAGAGTGCATCGGCCGTCGCATCCGGGTCAGTCACCTGGAGGACCTGGCTCAGTGATCGCGAGTATTTTCCTGACGACAGGTAGTGCATGCGTGCTTCGAGTTTTGAGGCTGCATCGAGGCGTGCGAGGATGACTTCGGGGTCCTGCTCACGCCAGTCCGATGGGGTCCCGACGCCCCCGGCAGCGGTCCAGGCAGCGTTCATGACGCGATCGCCGAGCAGGAAGTGAGTCGATGCGAGGGAGGACAGGAGCGGAACGGAGACTTCTTCCCGACCTTCGTAGAGCCGTTCGCCGAGTTTGGCAAACCGGAGTGCCATTTCCGGCATGTCACGTTCAAGCAGCAAGTCGTGCCAGGTCAGCAGGCCGTTGAGCACGGTCGGCGGCATGAGATCGCGACGGTCCTGGTAGCCGCGCAGCCGGCGCTCGACCATCTGGGTGACGAGTTCGGTGTAGTCGTCCAGCGAGTCCCGGTATCGTTCCATGCGCCCGAGGACGGCCGCCCGCCCATGCAATGCCGGGAGGGAGGGTTTCGTGCCGGGGTACTCATTGATGACGCGATCATACTGATCGAAGGCCGATTCGATGTCATTGCGGGAATGGGCAATCCGACCGAGGATCAGGAGTGCTTCGGCTCGCCGTTCATCGGCCTTTGGAAGTTGCCGCTCTGCGTTCTTGAGGTGTTTGGTGGCCTTTTCAAACTCGCCGAGTTCGTAGTAGCCGCGCCCGAGCAGCACGTAGAGTTCCGGGAAGGTGTCGATTCCCTCGCTGCGGAGTTGCTGCATCGTGACCAGCAGGCCGTTGATGGCTTCATTGACGAAGTCCTGCTCGATCTGGAGTTCGGCCCGGTGGGCGACGGCCCAGACACGATCCTCGGAAGTCAGATCCGGCTCTTCGAGGAGTTTGCTCAGGAGCATGTACGTTTCGTCGTAGTTCATGTCCGGCAGGTTGAGATTCCGCTCGACGAGCCGTTTGAGCAGATGATGTCGCTTGCTGCTTTCGGTTGTTGGCAAGGTGTCGTAGTACGTCAGGGCTTCGGGAATCCGGGAGAGCGTGATCAGGGAATCGGCCATGCGGAATGTGCGCTCAGCGCTGAGGCTCAGTTGCAGATCCTGCGCTGCCTGATAGTCGTTGACGACCTGAGAGAGATTCGCCAGTTCATCACCGCCCTCGGACATCTGCCGGCCATAGAAGAGGTCGGCCCGGACGGCATGGAAGGCTGCCAGTTGCTGACTCGTCATCTGGTCGGTGTGGTCTTCGAGGTTTTCGATGAGTTTTCGGCCATCGTCGAATCGTGCCTGATCGATATGGTTGACGGCAATGATCAGGGTCTCATCGAACTCGTTGTCAGGACGCGACATCATGATCGAGGTCACACTGATGGCCAGCAGGCAGACCGCACCGATGAAGGCCGGCAGTTGCCAGACTTCGCTCCATGCCGGCATCGCCGAGGGACTCGCCTCTCCCGAGAGGTGAGCGTCGGTCTCAGTGGATTGGTCCGCGGTCGCTTCAGACACGGCTACCCTCACAGTTGGCGTACCATGATCAGGGCCTCATCGTCGATGAGGCTGCGCATCGGATTATCGGCACAACAAACCGGCTTCCTGTAGCCGATAGCGGCTTGACAGGCAATTCCGGCGCGTTCTCTGCTATCATCATCATCGGGATTCGATTCCTGCATCAACAGAACGTGATCTGCATGACTATTGAACATGATTTACAATTATTTGCCCAGGCTGAGATTGATCTGGCTCTGGTCGGTGAGTTGAAGTCCGGCAAGGAGGCGACGGTGAGCCTCGTTCGCCGCGGGGACGACCTGCTGGCACTGAAGCACTACCGGCCGATGCGGGGTCGGCATTATGCCAATACCGCCAAGTATCGGGAGGGGCGGTTCATGAAGGCCCGGGACGCACGGGCGTTTGTGAAGCGGTCAGCCTGGGGCCGCCAGGTGGCCCAGGGCTCGTGGATTGCAGCCGAGTACCAGATGCTCCGGCGATTGAGCAAGCACACGGGTCGGGTGCCGAAGCCGGTGGCGCAGGCCGGGACCAGCATTCTCATGGAGTTCATCGGGGATGCACCGGGTTCGGACTGCCCGGGGCCGAGACTGATTGACGTGGAGCCGAATGCGACCCAGACCAAGCACATCCATGCCGTGACCATGCAGGCCATCATTATGATGATGCGGCTGAACATCGTGCATGGTGATCTGTCGCCGTACAACCTCCTGATCCGGACGGAGGCGGGGAAGGGCTCGAATCCGGAGGCCGTTCGACTCGAGCCCTATGTGATCGACTTCCCACAGGCTGTTGACCCGCGCAGCAACGGGGCCGCACGCGAGTTGCTCGAGCATGACATTACAGAGGTGACGTCCTACTGCCGCAAGTTCAATCAGGATGTGTCTGATCATCAACTGGCTGAGCGATTATGGAAGGCATTTGAGGAGGGGATGCTGCAGCCACCCACCGACGAGACACCTTCAGAGCAGCAGGGGCCGGTATGAGGTGGGCTACCCGTCACTCGCATCGGTGCTGGTGCGCCCCATGTTTCCGGAGCCAGTGTTCCCAACTCTTCCCGGCAGCAGCGTCGCGCCCACTGAAAACGATCAGGCGGATATCGGCGCATCGAATCGTGATGCGGTTGCCGTCGGCGTCGGGGGTGATCAGGCGTGCCGTCGAGTCGGTCGGCGGTTCGACGATGCGCCGGTCGAAGAGGTAGCCACGATGTACGGTGCCATCGGCGAGAGTGATTTCGACGTCGCCTCGGTATCGGAATGCGGCCTCGACGGCTTCCAGCAACGTGTCGGGCGAGTTGATCGTGACGCTCAACCCCCGGGTGGGTGATTGGATGGCCGCCGAATCCTGTTCGGAGTCGTCTGCCGATTCGGTCGTGCCTTCGTGATCGTGCTCGCTAGCGTTCCGTTTGTCAACGATATCGAGCAACTCGTCGAGTGAGCGCTGCAATGAAGGATCGTCGGCTGGGGTGTGATTCGTCACGAGGTGGGGGTCCGGAATCACGAGAATGAAAAGACACGCCCGGAATCCGGGTCCATGAGTGTCCAGTCGCAGCCTCTGGCGATACGTTCCACGACGGGCCAGCCCATGCCTTCGTCGCCGATCGAGACGAGCAACTGGGTGACTTCGGGTCCGGTCATCGGCATCTGGATCGTGAGGCCCGGGCCGAACATGACCTCCCCATTGTCGACTTCGGGGGAGGTGTTGTATTCGGCCAGCGCCTGGTAGACGTCTGAGCGTTGTCCCAGTGGAATCATGGCTCCGGTGGGCTCACCGTCGGTGACACCGCCTTCGTACTTGACAAACAGGAGCATACGGCTGGGCACTGGATCACTCTCCGGTATGGTGGGAACGGAATGGCGGTTAGTCCGCTTTCTCTTCTTCGGGGTCCTCTGACTTGGCAGCCTTGGCGCGTTTGGACCCGGCGGCCGACTTCTTGGAGCCCGACTTTCTGACTTTGCTTTCACGTTCGAGCAAATTCGAGGTTTCCTCGACCAGATGGGGCAGTGACATCGGCTTTTGCAGGTAGAGGTCGGCCCCGAGTCCCTGGGCAAAGTCCTTGTGTCGTTTCCCTTCGTTGGCTGTGATCATGACGATCACGGGAGAGTCCTCGTACCCCTTGATCTTTTCGATCACGAGGAAGCCGCTCCGGCCCGGGAGCATCATGTCGAGAATGACGGCATCGGGCTTTTCCTCGAGTGCGAGGCGGACGGCACTATTGCCATCACCACAGGTCAGCGTCTGTGCCCCTTCGGAGCGGAACGCGACCTCGACGCTCTCTCGGATATCCGGATCGTCATCGACGATGAGAATCCGACGGTCTTCCAGTAATCCTCGACTCGCTGCCATAAAAAGTGCTCCTTGACGACGGTGTGCGGCCGGCCGTCCTGTAGTCGTGCGGTGTATGGTATACCCGGGTACGTGCTTCTGTCGCATCGGTTCAGATTCAGTTCTCCGGGGGCGTTTTGAGGATTCCGACGCCGATCCGCGGCTGGAATTTGCTTTGCTCGTGTCGTTTTGTCTACGCTTGGCCACTATGACATCGACACACGATTCAGGCACAGGCGACCGGGGCATCCCGGCATCAATTACCGTTGACCTCCGGAACTGCATGAGCAATCGGATCGGGCCGGAGCACGGGCTGTCGGGCGATTCCTGGGCTGGCCTCTGTTCCAGGCTGGGTGCGCTGACGGATCAACTGCGTGAGACTCAGGCTGCGGGCAGCCTGCGGTGGCGCGATCTGGTGCGTTCGCCACTCTCGGAGGAGCATGTGGACCAGGTTTCGGAGGTGGCCGATCAGGTTCGGGCGTATTACGCGGAATCGGCGCCGGGCGGTCG
The DNA here is from genome assembly GCA_013112555.1 of Planctomycetota bacterium. Lineage (GTDB taxonomy): Bacteria > Planctomycetota > Phycisphaerae > Phycisphaerales > UBA5793 > PNC21. The sequence continues at coordinate 1,168,118 of JABFGK010000001.1, forward strand.
GTGCAAGCACATGGTCGTGCTCGGGATCGGCGGTTCGGCGCTGGGCAATATCGCACTCCAGGCGGCCCTGCGACCGCAGACGCACAATCTGACATCGTGCAAGTTCAGACCCGGGCCTCGTTTGTACGTGATGGATAACGTGGACCCGGCTCTGGTGGGTGACCTGATGCTGCAGTTGGAGCGGGCCGATCCGGGATTGCAGCACACGATGGTCAACGTGATTTCGAAGTCCGGCGAGACGGCTGAGACGGCTGCCCAGTTTCTGATCTTCCGCGACTGGCTGCGTCGCCATCTCGGGGCTGAGCGGGCCGGCCGTCATATCGTGGCGATCACCGATTCCTCACAAGGGACGATGCGGGCGATCGTCGATCGCGAAGGGTATCTGAATCTGCCGGTTCCGGATGGTGTCGGCGGGCGGTTCAGCGTCCTGTCCCCGGTCGGGCTGTTCAGTGCCTGCATGGGCGAACTTGATATTGCCCACCTGCTGGCCGGGGCAGCGGACATGGATCGTCAATGCTCGGAATCGGATCCGCACAGAAACCCGGCGGCTCAGTTGGCCGGGATGTTGATTGAGTTTGCGACGAATCGAGGCAAGCCGAATCATGTGATGATGCCGTACTCGAACAGTTTGTACATGCTCGCCGACTGGTATCGTCAACTGTGGGCTGAGTCGCTGGGCAAGCGGATTGATCTCGACGGCCGTGAGGTGTTTGCCGGCGCGACGCCGATCAAGGCGTTGGGGACCACGGACCAGCACTCACAGGTGCAGTTGTATCGTGAAGGGCCGAATGACAAGGTCATCGGTTTTGTTGAAGTCGAACGATTTGCCCACGACGTGACGATTCCGAGTGGGCTGGGGGTTGAGGCACTGTCATACCTGGAAGGCAAGACGCTGGGGACACTGCTCAATGCTGAGAAGCGGGCCACGGAGTATGCGCTGGTGGAGAGTAATCGGCCGAACTACACGATCCGGATGCCTGAGATTTCCGAATACACCGTCGGGCAGTTTCTCATGCTATGGCAGGTGGCAACGGCCTATGCCGGGCTCCTGCTCCATATTGATGCCTATGACCAGCCGGCCGTGGAAACGGGGAAGGTAGCGACGTTCGGGTTGATGGGGCGACCGGGGTATGAACAATGGGCCGAGAAGGTGGACAAGTCACTCGGTGGGTAAGGACAGTTGCCATGCCTGTATATGAGTACATCTGTGAAGCGGACGGCACGACCGTTGAGTTGCTGCGCGCGATGAGTGAGGCCGATGAGCCGGTGCCCGATCCAGATGGGAAGGGCCGGCAGTTCGTGCGCAAGCATTCGAGTTTTGCGGTCGGCAACTCGCCGGCAGCCGGTTCGGACGTGTGTGCAGCGGGCATTCCCGGTGGCTGTGGGTCCGGGTGCGGGTGCGGGCACGGGCATGGGTGATGCGGGCGGGGGCGTGCGCGTGATGCGGCAGTGGGTCTAACGTCGATAGTGGCGGCCGAGTTCCGAGGAGTATTCACTCCCCACGGTCTCCTTGTTTTGGGCCAGCCATTCCGAGAGTTTGATGTCACCGGTGATCGGTGACTCCGGCACGATGAGCAGGTTGGCCATGAGGCTGCCCAGTTCATCGCGCGTCAGGACGACATCGCGCATCAAGAGTCCGACGAGTTTGGAGATAAACAGGGACAGCCCTGCCGGGGCCGTGCCGACGAGGCAGGTGCTGTCGGTGGCTTTGGCAATCAAGCGGACCAGTTCGATAAATGGGTACGTCTCGGGCCCGACGGCGTTGACGATCTTGTTTTCATCGGAGGTCCCGGCTTCGACGGCGACCCGGGCGAGGTCGTCGGCGTGGACCGGCTGCATTTGATATTGCCCATCGCCGGGAACGAGAAAGATCGGCAGGCGTCGGACCAGCCAGGCAATGTTGTTGATGAGAATATCCTCGTCGCCGAACACGACGGTCGGGCGGATGATCGCGTGGGATACGTCGAGCGATTGCAGGTCGTTTTCAAGATGGGCCTTGCCGCTGAAGTATGGGAACGGGGACTCGGCAGAGGGGTTGGAAATGCTGACGTGGACGATTCGTCGGACGCCGGCGGCGACGGCTGCACGGAAGAGGATCTTCGTGTTTTCGACGGCTGATACGAATGTTCGTTGCCCATGCGAAAAACGGACCCAGTAGGTGTTGTAGAGGGTGTCCGTGCCACTCAGGCTTTCGGCGAGGCGATCGGGGTCATCGAAGCAGTAGGGGAGTGTCGGGACGGGTGCATCAAACGGGTTATCCGAATCGGGTCTGCTTGTCAGTGTTCTGACTGCGCGGCCGCTTTGCAATAAACGAGCGGTGATGTACGTGCCGGTGTAACTGAAGGCCCCTGTGACGACATCGCTGTGAGAATGTGCCATCTGGAACTGTCCCTTGCATTTGCTATCGGTCGTTGCGTCGGGGTCGGCGAGGCTGATGATAGTCCGAGTACGCTGATCACTGATGGAGCGGGTCGAATATACCGGGTTTCACTTGACAAAGACGGATATGTCGGTCGCATTGCTGATTCTTTCAACGGGGCTTGCCGACTAGAGGGAACACGGTTTTCGGCACCTTCCCGGCTTGGGAGCGAATCCCGGCCGGCCTGCCGCAGTTTGCAGAAAGCGCACGAGATGACCAAGACTGTCCTCGTCGCCGAGATGTTCAGGCGCATCCAATCGGAGCATCGAACGATGTCAGGCTATGCGAGAGCAAGTGTCTATGGTCGCGGGCGTCGTCCCGTCAGCACTTGCCGCAGTATTCGCCGCCGCCTGCCGTTGTCGCGTCGCCCGGTTTTGCCATTGTTAAGGCGCTCATCCCCATTAAGCAATCCAGTCCTGTTACGATCCGCGTCGTTGATTCCTCGCGGCGGTCGTATCGAGGCTTTTCATCGAGCGCGCGTGCAGCGCCAGTCGTATCGGACTCAGGGCCTGATGCAATCATCGGCACCCGAGCACCCGCAGACGCCTCAGACTGGAGCCGTATTGGACCCGAAGTGTGCCCCGGACCGCTTGGCAGGACGGCCCCTGCCTTCCGTGCCGGTGTTCACTGACTGTGCTGCCGCTCTCGGCGACGATCTGTCTGATATGTGGGCAGTGGCTCAAAGCGGGGAGCCGGTCCACATTCTCATTGTTGATGACGACCACCAGACGCTTGACTTGTGTCGCCGTGTCCTTGAACGGTCCGGCTGTCGTGTCAGCACATTGAGTTGCGCGCTGACCGTGCATGATCTGGCTGCCCGGAGCCGGCCTGACTTGATCCTGATGGATCTTCAGATGCCATGCATGGACGGCTTGGAGGCAACGCGTGCCTTGAAGAAGGCAGGTGAGACGGCCTCGATTCCGGTCCTCATGCTCAGCGGGTGCAGCGATCAGGCATCGATTCTGGCCGGTTATGAGGCCGGCATTGATGAGTACATCACGAAGCCGGTGACGCCGCAGGAGTTACTCTGTCGTGTGCGCAGCAGCATTCGTACATTGCAACAGCGGAGGGCCCTGCTCGAGAGCAACTGTGTACGAGCGGATCAGGCTCGGATGCTCAGCGAGTTGCTCGATCTCTCGAGTCGGTTGACCGGGCAGACCAGTCTCGAATCGGCCTTGCAGCACCTCATGCAATCGACCGTTGAGGTGACTGCCTGCTCGCATGTGACCATCCTGTTACCTGACGAAGCGGAGGAACACCGTCTGACGGTGGTGGCGTCGAGTGAGCAAGGGCAGCAGTGCCCGGGTGAATCCGAAGACCTGGCCATCGGTCGTCATGTGTTTGCGTCACGGAAGCCGCTCATTGTTAACGGGGAGTCGGCGTGGGCGGATGCTGTGCAGCAAGTCGGCCAGCCGCTGTCCTGTGATGGATGTGTTCCGTATATCGCGGTCCCGTTGCAGGCCGGGCATCGTGCCGTCGGTGTTCTGACGGCCTGCGGTCGTCTTAACAATGAGCCGTTTGAGCCGCATGTGCTTGAAGTCCTGAATCTTCTGTCGAACATTGCGGCTTCGTCACTGCACGATCAAATGATGCGGCAGGCTCGTAACGAGGCATATGATTCGATCGTCCGGTCGCTGGCGACGCTGGCAGAGTATCGCGATGATGACACCGGGCACCACCTGGAGCGGGTAACACGCTACAGCATCCTGCTGGCCGGGGCATTGCGAAAGAAGCAGCCGTATGACCGAATTATCGACGATCGGTTCATTCTGGATCTGGAGCGGGCCATGCCGTTGCATGACATCGGCAAGGTCACGGTTCCGGATGCGATCCTGCTCAAGCCGGGTCGGTTGACCGATCAGGAGATGGGGGTCATGCGGCAACACACGACTTCCGGGTACCAGGCACTGATGTCGATTCATGACAGTGCTCGCCGGGTAACGTTCCTGTCGATGGCGCGAGACATTGCGCTGAACCACCACGAACGGGTCGATGGAAACGGGTACCCAAATGGTGTGTCCGGTTCGGACATCCCGTTGTCGGCACGGATTGCTGCGATAGCCGACGTGTACGATGCGCTGCGCTCAGAGCGCGTGTACAAGAAGGCAATGAGTCATGAGAAGGCCCGCGGGATTATTCTCGAGGGTGCCGGGACGCAGTTTGATGCGGATCTGATTGAGGTGTTCAGAGAGGTGGAGGATGAGTTCCGGCATCTCTCAGAGGAGTTGAAGGATCCGGTGATTCACCCGTCGCCATTGCCGCGTGACATGGCCCAGAATACCCGGGCAGCGTGAGCAGGGCTCTTTGCCGCGTACTTTTCGCTGCCGGTAGAGCAGATTTCATCGTCGCGGTTCCACGTCACATTCGATAGCCGACCGGTTGATCGATCCAGGCGCCGAGGTCGCGGACGAACAGCATCCACAGCACGCCGAGCAGGACAAGCCCGCCGAGGATCAGTGCTTCGATCCACTGCCGTGCACCAAGCAGCCAGCACACGCCGTAGATGCCCATCCAGAGGGAGCCGTACCGTTCCAGTTTCTCGGCCGCGTAGGCCGGGGACGAGGCAAATCGGGTCTTGGCATGGGTCGAGTTGGCAAAGATCCCGACTGCCACAAGCGGGAACGTCAGTGCGTACCACGGGAAGGCAGTATGATCCCAGGCCACGCCTCGATGCCCGGTCTGGCGCTCCGCGATCACGGCCAGCACAACGAACCCGAGCAGTGTGCCGACGACCGTCATCCAGGTGAACTTCGGGCGTTTCTGTTCGAGTCGATAGACCGCCGCATGGACGATGATGGCATGGGCCATGATCAGGAGGACCGGCCAGATGAAGCGGAAGCCGAGATTCGCCATCAGCATATGTGAACCATAGATCACGCCGACGGTCAGCAATCCGATGCTCGGGACGTGGCGTGTCGTCGTGTTATAGAGCAGGATGGCCGTCGTACACAGCAGGCACATCAGCAGCGCCGGCGTCCCCAGCACAATGGCCGACAGCATGGACAGCAGCAACGAGGCAAAACCGATGACGGCAGCGCCCTGCAGGCTGATGCGTCCTGACGGGATCGGGCGCATCGGTGAGAAGACGCGGTCGCGGCGAATGTCGAATACGTCATTGACGGCACCGGCGTATAGCGAGATGCTGATCCCGAGTGCTGCGGTGATCCCGAGAATAATCGGCAGAGGCCAATCGATCCAGGATACATCGCGGTGTTCAAGGTCCTCGTTGGCTGAGCGCGTCCACAGCACGATGAACCACAGGTTGGCCACGCCGGCAAACGCATTGGTCAGCCGGGTCAACTGAACTGTCGAAAACAACCTGATAAGAAACGATCGCATTGGTCTCTGAGTCCATTCATCACACGATCACGCGCGGCTCAGGTCAATCGGTCCCGTATTCCGCCCAGGACGTACTCGTTTCCCAGACCCGGACACGGTCCAGGCTGAGGCCCGGCGGGAAGCGATATTCCAAGCCCTGCCCATTGCGGACTGTATCCGTGTTTCGGATGATCGTCTCGACATGCGTGTAGACATAGCGAGCCAGCACTTCGGTGGTGGGGTCCTGATTCTCAAAGATGACGAGCCGCTGGCCGCTTTGCTCCATGACGGGGCGCAGTTGGTCGGTTGAGTTGATCGCCATCGCGTGATCGAAGTCGTCAAGGCACTCGGCCACAGCGATCTTTACTGCCTTGAAATCGCACACCATGTCGGCGGCATCAAGCGTATGTGATGACAGGACGATCTCGACGCGCCGCGAATGGCCGTGGGGGAAGCGACAGCGGCCGGGGTGCTTTGACAGCATGTGGCCTGATTCGATCTCAAACTGTTTACAAATCCGGTATCGCATGGAGTCTGTTCTTACGGGTCGTGTGCGTGGTTTCATGTTCACGACGTGCAGCGGGAGTCACCGGCTCGTTGTTCCGGGCGGTTCCTCGCAAACGTCACCAGTGTAGCGCGTCGGGTCCGGTACTCCTGCATCGAGGAAGGCCTGGCGTCGGATCCGGCAGGAGTCGCAGCAGCCGCAGGCAGCGTCGGTTGCGGGGTCCGGATCGTAGCAGCTGTGGGTGAGCGCATAGTTGACGCCGAGTTCGGTCCCGAGGGCGATGATGTCGCGCTTGCTCATGCTGATGATTGGTGCCTTGATGGCAATCGGCGTTCCTTCGACGCCGGTGCGTGTGGCCAGGCAGGCTGCCTTTTCAAAGGCAGCGATGAACTCGGGTCGGCAATCCGGGTAGCCGGAGTAGTCGACGGCATTGGCCCCGATGTAGACGGCGGTTGCCCTGATTGACTCGGCATAGGCCACGGCCAGGCTCAGAAAGGCGAGGTTCCGAGCCGGCACATAGGTGACGGGGATCTCGGCGGCCGGTCCCGGTTCCTGTGGGACCTGGATGGACGGGTCTGTCAGAGCCGAATTGGAGAACAGGTCAACCGGGATTGGGACCACGAGATGGCATGCTGCAGCCAGTTGCCCGGCAACAGACCTGGCAGCCCGCAACTCACAGGCATGGCGTTGGCCGTATTGAAACGTGAGGGCGTGGCAGCGATGGCCGTGCGAGGTGGCAATGGCCAGCACGGTGGCACTGTCGAGCCCCCCGGAGAGGAGGACGACGGCCTGGCTCTTGTTGTGTTGCCGGTCCGGTGATTCGCTCATGCGCGCTTTCAGTCAGTAGATTATACAAACAGGATACATACAGTCAGCAATCTAGTATATTCATTGTTTGAAAACTGCTCTCGCAGGCCGAGATGGCAGGCCGGTTCGCCACTGTCACTCCGATAAAAGCATTAACCAAACGAAAAAACACAGAAATCCGTGCTGCCCCGGGTTTTGCGCTTCCTCTACTGCGATCCATCCATTATAGTGAGATAGCCTTTGTTTCAGGTGTTCTTTACAGGGTTCACAGTAGAAGTGCAGGAGTGTGACGTGCGGAAAGGATTCACCCTAGTCGAGATGATCATCCTGACGGCTCTGACGGCCCTGCTGATCAGCCTGCTGTTGCCGTCTCTAAGCCATAGCAGGAAGGCGAGTTACGCCATCAAGTGCCAGTCCAATCTGAGGCAGATCGGGCTGATGCATCTGACCCGTGATCGCTGGACCGGTTCGATCTACGACATCAGCAATTCAGAGTTGAGCCATCCATCAGGTAACCACGGTTCCGACAAGAAGAGCCCGATTCGAGTTGAGCCGTTCGACGGTGTCTTCGGTGGGTTGTTTGACCGGGCGGATGCGAAGCCGGTTCCTGAGTTGCAGAACGTGTCCAAGCCGGAGCCGACGGCCTGGCCGCTTCCGTGCCCGGTGGCTGAGAAGGCTGAGATCAACAGTTACGGGATTCGCGAGCGCATGATCGGGCTCCCGACGCATATCAGTGCGAGCGTTGCCCCGGACGACGTGATCTTCGGGTGCAGTGATGATGAGGTCGTGGGTCGCCCGGGCCTGTTTGCCGAGCGTCACCTCAGCAAGGTGTCGTTCTTCTTTGCCGACTGCCATATCAGGCAGATGTCGGTTCTCGATGCGTTCGGAAGTGCTAAAGGGTCTGATCTGTCCGGATCCAAAAGTGCCGACCGATAGCGATTGGCCCGGCTCACAGGTGACATTGCAGTGACTATCCACCGGCTCGTATGGGCCGGTTTTTCTTTGGGGTGGAATGGATAGGGATGGTACTCAGGTCTGATCGAGTGCGTGGTGGTACTGGCGCATCATGCGGCTTCGCGTCAGGCGGCCGATGACGACCGGCTGCGTCGTCCCTTTGACGACGGCCACGCTGGCTGCATCGTGTTCTGAGAACTTATCCATGACGATGTCGAGGGTTTCGTCGGGGGTGGTCGTCGGCAGATCGGTGCGCATCAGTTCCTCGACGACCAGCAGGGGGAGCGCCTCGATTTGCAGCAGTGCCGTTCTGAGATCGTCGGCCGTGACCATGCCGAGGTAGTGCTGCTGCTCATCGACGACAATGAAGTCCACGGCATCGTGCATTTCCGCCAGCCGAATGAGTTCCTGGGCGGGGTCGGACGGCAGGACGGTAATCGGCGGCGCAAGGGGCACTCGATCCACGGAGATTCGGCGCAGGACGGTGAGGTCGCTCAGTTGGCCGACTCGGATTCCCTTGCGGCGTACTTTGATGGTGTAGATGCTGTCGGGCAAAAGCAGTTGGGCGACGATGGTGGACAGCACGGCGGCGAGCATGATGGGCAGGATGACTTTGTAGTCGCCGGTAATCTCAAAGAGAATCAGGATGGCCGTCAGAGGGGCATGGGTCGTGCCGGCGACGACAGCCGCCATGCCGACCAGTGCGTAAGCCCCGGGCGACATGTGTTCGATCCCGAAGGGGTCGATGTAGTTGACGAAGATGCCGAAGGCGCCGCCGGCGGTGGCACCGAGGAAGAGACTCGGGGCGAAGATGCCACCTGAGCCTCCGGAGCCGAGCGTGAGGCAGGTTGCCAGCGACTTCATGACGACCAGTAGTCCGATTCCGAGTGCAAGCATCAGGGCACCGGCCTCGTGGCTCTCGTACATCTCCGCCTGGAGGCATGAGGTGATGAAGGGATAGCCGTTGCCATAGAAGGCAGGCAGTTCGCCGTCAACGGTCAGAACCGAGGGGCCGAGTTTGAGGATGGCAACGGAACAGAGTCCCAGCAAAACCGCCCCGGTGACGGGTTTGAGAACGGGGTGAATCCGCACTCGTTCATACACGGTCTCGAACCAGTCGAGGATGCGGGTGAAGGAGACGGCAATGGCCCCGCACAGGAGTCCCAGACCGACGTAGTACGGGACTTCGAAAATGGTGAACTGGTAGTGTTGCAGATCCCCGGAGATCTTGAAGATGGCATCGTAATCGGATGACAGCGCCTGGGTGGTGGCGGCCGAGAATACCGAGGCGATGACGATGGGGGTGAAGGTTTTGAGCGAGAAGTCGCGCAGGAGGATTTCCAGGACGAAGAAGATGCCGGCAATCGGCGCGTTGAAGACGGAGGCGATTCCGGCAGCCGCCCCGCACCCGAGGAGCGTCCCGGTATGTTCGGGACTGACTTTGAGCAATCGCCCGACGTTTGAGCCGATCGCCGATCCGATCTGGACGATCGGTCCTTCAGCCCCGGCCGATCCGCCCGAGCCGATGGTGAAGGCTGAGGCGAGTGACTTGAAGAGGGCGACCTGGGGTCGGATGCGACCTTTGTTGCGGTAGAGTGCGACCATGACCTCAGGGACGCCGTGGCCTTTTGCTTCGGGCGCCCCGAAGTACACGATCAGGCCGCAGATGAGTGCCCCGACGGTCGGGCCGGCTATGAGGAGCCACCAGGGGATATGGTGGCCTTCGCCGTGGGCGAACGGGGGCCAGTTGAGGAAGAGTCGTTCGGCCTGGTGCAGGAGCCACATGAATCCGATGGCCCCGGAGCCGGTGACAATGCCGATCCCGGCGGCCAGGATGACGAGATACCAGTTGCTCTCGAAGCCGACGAGTTCGACGAGTCGTCTCGGAGAGCGGCGCAGAACGGCTGCGGGCCCGGTGTCCTTGCTCGTCGAGGCTGTGGGCGCGGGGGGATCAGCGGCAGGTTGATTCTCTTGAGAGGCCGTGATGCAGTCTCCAGCGTATCTCGCAGAGCCGTTGGCAGGCAGGGCAGGATAGGCAAAACCAGCAGATCGGATGATCACCCAGCGAGTCATCCGGCCGTGCAGGGGGCCAGTGTACGGCCGGCAGGGGCAGGTGGCGAATCAGCACTGGGCCTGCATTGGCGGCTGCCTCTCTGATCGGCTCGACGTGGAGTGTCGGTCCAGTGTTGGTGCCGCGTGCCAAGTCGCGTGGCCCCGGTGCGACCTCGTGCAGGGCCGGTGCTACACTCCGATCTATGAGCACTTTCATGGAAGAACTCGAAGCGTTGCGGGCTGATGCACTGGCACAGTTGGAGGCCGTGGATGGTGCCGATGCGCTGGAGCAGTGGCGTATTGACGTTCTCGGGACGAAGGGCCGACTCAAGGCACTGACTCCCGGGATGAAGGATGTCCCGAAAGAGCAGAAGCCTCAGGCCGGCAAGTTACTGAATGAGGTCAAATCGGCATTGGAGACGGCTTTTGCAGATCGCAGCAAGACTGTGGCTGCATCGGGCGGCTCCTCCGGTCCCGCGGCAGGGGCGAGTGCCGGGACCACCGGCCCGCTGCTGGATGTGACCGAGCCGGGCATCTCCCCCGGTCTGGGTGGTCGCCACGTGCTGACGCGCACCATGGACGAGTTGGCCGAGGTCTTTGCCCGCATGGGGTTTTCCATCTCGCAGGGGCCGGAAGTCGAGGATGAGTGGCACAACTTCGTGGCCCTGAACATCCCGGAGGATCACCCGGCCCGTGACCCGCTCGAGAACTTCTACATTGACGGCAAGCACCTGCTGCGAACGCAGACCTCGACGGTGCAGATTCGGACTATGGAGAACGCGAGCCCGCCCTTGAAGATCATCTCAATGGGGCGCGTGTATCGCCCTGATGAGGTTGACGCGACACACTCGGATATGTTTCACCAGATCGAGGGGCTGTATGTCGATCGAAACGTGTCGATGGTCGACCTGAAGACGACGCTGCTGCAGTTTGCGCACGCGTATTTCGGGGCTGATGCCGAGGTGCGGCTCGTGCCGAGTTTCTTCCCGTTCACTGAGCCGTCGGCCGAGATGTATGTTCGCATGCACGTGAAGGGGACGTTGCAGTGGGTGGAACTGGGCGGGTGCGGGATGGTCGATCCCAATGTGTTCGAGGCCGTCGGGTATGACCCGGAGCAGTGGAGCGGTTTTGCGTTCGGGCTTGGAATTGAGCGCATTGCGATGCGGAAATACGGCATCCCTGACATCCGCTGGTTCTATGAGAATGATGTGCGGTTCCTCAAGCACTTTGCATGATGACCTGCCGGGGCACGGATGCTGCAGGTCCAAACAGTGACACCGATCCACGGCTGGTTTGATTTCGGGCGTGCAGCACTCACGTCGGGCGTCTGTGAAGGATGGCAAGGTGGTGACCCTCATGGCTTCCGAAGCGCGATGTAACAACGGGCAACATCCCACGATTGACAACATCCTGCCGCTGGTCGGTCGGACTCCTTTGATCGAGTTGCACTACACGATTGATGGGAAGCCGCGCCGGCTGTTTGCCAAGTATGAGTTGATGAACATGACCGGCAGTGTCAAGGACCGGATGGCTGCCTACATCTTTCGATCGGCACTCGCGACCGGGGCGCTCAGGCCGGGCGATACGGTGGTCGAGGCATCGAGCGGGAACACCGGGATCTCGTTTGCAGCGATCGGTCGGGCGTTGGGGCACCAGGTGCGGATCTTCATGCCGAACTGGATGAGCCAGGAGCGGGTGTCGCTGATGTGCGGGCTCGGTGCCGAGGTCTTGCCGATCTCGCGTGAGCAGGGGGGGTTTGTCGGTGCCGTCAGCATGGCCGAGGCCTATGCGAAGGCGAATCACCATGTGTTTGCCCCGCGCCAGTTTGACAACGATGCCAACATCACGGCCCATGAGCGGACGACCGGCCCCGAAATCGAGATCCAACTGGCCTCCCTTGACCTCGAAGTTGATGCGTTCGTGGCTGGTGTCGGGACCGGCGGGACCGTGATGGGTGTCGGGCGCTACCTGCGACGGAATGGGCGCAGTGTTCACATTCACCCGTTGGAGCCGGCGGATTCACCGACCTTGCGGACCGGGCACAAGGTCGGCAAGCATCGGATTCAAGGGATCTCCGATGAGTTCATCCCGAGCATCGTCCAGTTGGATGAACTTGACGAGGTGGTTGACGTCTGGGACGGCGATGCGATTCTGATGGCTCAGGCGCTGTGCAGCCGACTCGGGCTGGCCGTCGGGATTTCTTCGGGGGCCAATGTGCTGGGGGCAATGCAGTTGGTTGAGCGGCTGGGGCCGGACGCCGTGGTCGTGACAATTCTGCCTGACAGCAATAAGAAGTACCTGTCCACGGACCTCTGCCGCGATGAACCGGCCCGTGAAGAGTTTATCACGCCGCATGTCACGCTTGATCGCTTCACGGCGATCCGCAACTTCCCGGCAGACATGTACGAGACGAAGCCGCTGGAAGTCGACGCGTAGCCCGGCGCGCGTTTCATGCGTTCACATGTAGCTCTTGACGATGTGATTACTGACCTGATCGACGGTCAGGTCCGACACATCGACCACCCCATCTGCCAGATCTCGGTACACCGGATCGCGCTCAGTGGCGACTTGCCTGATTTCATCAAGGAGGTTGTCGGCGTCGGTCAGTGGCGGGCGTGACTCGTCGAGCAGGCCGGCGACTTGTGATTGCAGTCGAGCGCACAGGACCTCGGGTCTGCAGGCCAGGTAGAGGATGCGGGCCTGTTTTGCCTGCCGGAGTTGAGCGAGTGCTGTTGCTGCATCGGGTACCATCGGCACCCCGCCGCCCAGCGCGATGATGAGGTCAGTCTCTTGCGGCCAGTTGCCGGCTGGGATGCCGTCGTCGGTGTTGAGTTGGGCACAGAGTTCGGCCTCGACGGCCCGCCATGCGTGCTCGCCGTGGTTCTCCCAGACCTGGGTGATTGAGTCGGCCTCCTCGAAGTGTGCCAGGGCGAGTTTGTCGGAATCGGCCGCTGTTTTCCAGAGCAGGTTCGCCAGCCTGCGTGCGACCGCAGACTTGCCGGAGCCTCGTAAGCCGATGAGTATCAAGTGCATATCAAAGCCCACCCAGGATGTTGGCCATCAGTCGTTTCCGGATGTCGGTGCAGGCCCGGTGGAATCCTCAAATCAAGGACGCATTGACACTGAACTGATGCTCGGATCCGTGCGTTGCGTGCCTGTAACTTCATCCTGTTGAAAAAGATGCCCGCATTGTGGATTGTCGGGTTTAGGTAGTGGCCCGACTGGCAATAAAGTCCTGTTTCGAGATTTTTTATTCGTTTTTCTATTGCACATCGAGCAACTATTTGTCATAGTATATGGAGAGAGTCCTGAGTATCGTAGGCCTGAGCTACGCAAGGACTTACGAGCATGCCATCCACCCGCCGCCGATCTGGAGTTCCTCCAGTCGGCGGTTTTTTTTGCGTGCATTGTGGCGGTTTCACACAGTTTATCCACAGGCCGTTGCACGCAATGTGCTTATCGGGCCGTATTCACAGCCATGCGCACGCCATGGGGGCGTTTCAGGGATTTCAGCACGGGTTCCTTCAGGTGCGTGCCGGTTGTACGTTTGAGGGGTCGAAATCCTGGTCTCCGGGATGGAAATCCCCGTCCGTGCCGTCGCCGGTGTCGTCATCGTCGGGATTGTCGAGCATGGTGGGGCTCCACTGCTCGTAGCCTTCGAGGCCGGCCGGCACCAACCCTCGAGACTCAACCAGTTTGGACGCGATGACGATGCAGACGTAGGTACCGATGATGGTGGTGACCATCATCCATGCAAAGACCGATGTCTCGCCTCGTGCCAGTCCCATGACCTGGCCGAGTGCCGACCCGCATGCCAGGACGATCAGGGGTGAGTTTGCGTTGAGGACGATGGTTTCATCGGTCAGCCTGAGCAGGATCCCTGCCAGGATCGCATACACGATCAGTGCATACCAGCCGCCTTCTGCTGCCGCTGCCCCGATGATGCCGGCCGGGAGTGTGATCTCCTCCCAGTTGACGCCTTCGATACGGGCCTGCTTGGCAATGTGCTTGCTCAAGGGCATGGGCTTGTTGGGCCAGAGCGAGCGTGGGACGGGGTACACGAGGAAGTAGTAGGGCGTCATCATGTGCCGGTAGTCGAATCGGTCGGGGTAGTTCTCGATGACCCAGCAGGTGCTGCCGCCGGTGTTCTGGCCGTCGAGCAACTGAAGGACGCCCTGCCCGATATTGCCGGCTGCCATGGCCTGGACGTGCTGCATGGTGGTTCGCTGGCGCTGGCCGGGATCGCGGGCACTGGTGAACAAGGCCAGGATGATGATGGGGACGACACTGATGATGGCGATTCTGAAGACCATGCTGCGGGTCGGGATGTAGCGCCACTTGCTGTAATACATGCCCCAGATCAGGGCAGCGCCGACGGCGACCAGGCCACGTCGGCCGAATGATCCCATCATGACGTTGCCGAGGTTGCACAGCACGATGAATGATCCGACCAGGATCAGTGCCGGGTTGATCAACTGGCGGCACCAGACCCAGCCGACCAGTCCGGCAGCGATGGCAGCAAAGCCGACGCCGATCAGGTTGGCAATCGTGCCGATCAGCGGGTAACGGACGCCGAAGCACAGGCCGGCTGCAATCACAGTCAGCATGAAGGCCGTCGTGAGCATCGTTCCGGCAGAGGGCGTCGTGTAGGTAGTCGGGACGCGCCGTGCGATGGGGACGGCAATCCAGCCGCGCTGATACACGAACCAGGCAACGATCAGGAAGACGGTGGCCATGGCAGAGAGTTGGAGTGCCGTGCCTTCCGGGTCCCAGATGGGATATCGCTCAAATCGGCCCCAATAGAGGCGCAGTGCGGTACTGGTCAGTTGGAAGATGATGAAGCCGACAATCGCGAAGTTGCGGATGCTCAGCAGGTCGCGGGTGCCCTTGGCATGCTGGCGGAACATGATGATGATCAGCAGGGCGCTCAGGCCGAAGAGGTAGATGGCGTTGAGAAGCATCATGGGCGTTCATCCCTTGCATTCAGCCGATCACACGGCATCGGTGCCGGCCAGTCGATGGGCTGCCATCGTCTCGTCATCGTTCCCCCGGAGGGCCTGCCTTGAATCATGCGTTGATTCGGCCGTATCCCGGCTCGGGGTTGGGTCCTGGTGATTATCCCACCATCGATCATTCGCTGCGACGCCGATGAGATCGAAGAATCGCTCGGTATCGGGGTCGATCTGCTCATGGAGCCAGGCTTTGGTTTCGGCCGTCGGTGGGTCCGGGCGAGGGGGGGCCTGGGGGAGGAGTTTCGTGCGCATCCGGTCCTTGATCCCGATGGGCAGCAGCGGGCGGACGAGGGTGCGGTACAGCCCGCTTTGAATCAGCCGAGCCATCATGCCTCGATCGACGGGCTTGCCTTCACTCTTGTTGTAAACGGTTCCCGAGTCGATACGGGCGGCCGGTGTTGCTGCCCCGAGGAATCCGAGCGTGCGGTTCACGATGTCGGTGCGGTTCTTCACATACTGCTCGAAGCAGATCACGTGGACTTGGGCCAGGCCGAAGGTTTCGAGCCAGGGAGTGATCTGCAGGGCATAGCGGCTGTAGTCGACTAATCGCGGGTGGTTTCGGACAGCGGTGTTGATATCGAACTCGGCACGACCGGCGCTCGCCTCGTGGTAGTGATGGCTGATGGTTCGCTCAATCGGGTGCCGAACGATGTAGATGACTTTCAAGTCTGGGCCGAGCAGTTGTTTTGCGCGCTCGGTCACACCGGTGACGTCAGGTAGTTTCGTGTAGGCAGTCGATGCTTCGCCGCAGCGTTGGGTCGGTGCTGCGTGGTGGAACAGGGCTGCGTAATCGGCTGTACCGGAATCGGACAGGACGGCATCGGTTGCGAGTGCCTCGGGTTCCTTGTCAGCGGGGAAGAAGATGTCCGGGCAGGTCAGCAGATCACGATAGAGGGTGGTGGTACCCGCTTTCATCGCTCCGATAACAAGGAAGTCCGGCAATCTGTGGCTTGTGGTCACGGGGTGGCCTCGGTAATGGACCGGTACATTTCGTCGATACTGTCCACAATTATCGCCCATTGGAAGGTTCGTTTGACCCAATCCCTGCCGTTTCGCCCCATTTCAGCAAGTTTCTCGCGATCGCTCATCGCTTCCTTCAGGAGCCGGGTGAGGGGTTCGACTTTGCATGGGCAGACGCTGCCGACGCGTGCCTGTGAGATTTCATGGTGGAGGTTGACCTGATCGGAGATCAGGACCGGCGTGCCGGCTGCGAGTGCTTCGACGACGGCCACCCCGAAGTTCTCCTGGTAACTGGGTAGCGCGAACAGGTCGGCATCGGCCAAGGCAGCGATTCGATCGGCCCCCTTGATCATTCCCGGGAAGATGACACGCTCGGCAATGCCGAGTTTCTGGGTCGAGGTCTTGAGTGTGGCCACGTAGGCCTCTTCGCCTGGTCCGATCAGGGCGAGTCTGGCATCGGTCGAGCCGCAGGCTTCGGCAAACGCCGGGAGCAGGAGGTCGAGGCCCTTTTTGTAGTGGAGTCTGCTGAGAAAGACGATTAGCGGGGCATCATCGATGTGCCACTGCGCGCGGAACGAGCCCGGGGCCGGCAGGTTTTCGAACTCGTCCCAGTCGATGCCGTTGGGGATGACGAAGGGGCGTGGTTTGAGACGGAGCGGCTCGACGAGTCGCTTTTCGGTATCGGTGGTGAAGTGCAGGGCTGCAGCATTGTTGAAGTCGCGTTTGCCTCTCAGTGCCAGGAAGACGGCTTTTTTCAGTCGTTTCTGCCTGAGTGACCAGGGGTCGAGCATGCCGGCCGGCCGGACGATGTAGGGTTTGCCGAGCGTGCGGGCCAGGCCCATTGCCTGATGCATCAACGGCTGCCAGATGCCGTGGCAGTGGGCCAGGTCAGTCTGTGGGTCATTCAGAAGTTCTGACAGCGTTTTACCTGCTGGGATCGGCGAACTGCCTGCGTTGTCAGCGGGTGTGCCGGTGAAGGAGCAGGTGACACCGGCTGCTTTGAGCATGTCGATCTGGGTATCGGTGAGGTCGGCCGGATCAGCGGTGACGACATGGACCGTGTGGCCGCGCCGTGCCTGCTCGGCGGCCATGCGAGCCAGCACGTTGGCCGGTCCGCCGGTGGCAGGGTCGAGTGATGCGCAGACGTGTACGACGTGCATGATCAGATATCACCATCGTTGCTTGATTGATCGAGACGGCGAGCGGCATCGAGATAGGCCTGATAGTTGGTTCGGACTTCGGTCATCGTGTCGCCGGCGAACTTGTCGAGGAAGGCAGAGGCGACTTCGAAGGCGACCACGTTTTCAACGACGACGCCGGCTGCTGGGACGGCACAGACATCGGATCGCTCGTATTGGCTGGTCGCGGCCTCGTGGGTGATCAGGTCGATTGAGGGGAGTCCCCGGAGCAAGGTGCTGATGGGTTTCATGGCAGCGCGAACGACGATCGGTTGGCCGTTGGACATGCCGCCTTCAATCCCGCCGGCGTTGTTCGTTTTTCGCTTGAATCCGAGAGACGGGAGGAAAGCCTGCTTCGGGTCAAATGCGATCGGGTCGTGTACTTTGGAGCCGGGTTTGCGTGCGGCTGCCAGTCCGAGCCCGATCTCGACGGACTTCATGGCCTGAATACTCATGACGGCCCCGGCGAGGCGTGCATCGAGTTTCTCGTACCAGTTGGCACAGGAGCCGAGGCCGGGCGGGCAGTTGAACACATGGCATTCGAGCAGGCCGCCGAGCGTGTCCCGGTCGCGCTTTGCTTGTCGGATGGCTTCGATCATCTTCGGTTCGGCTGCTGCATCGGGGCAGGCAACCTTGCTGTTGTTGCGATCGGCGATGAGCGTGCCCAGGTCAGCGGTGTGCGTCACCCTGGTGCGAGTCGAGACGGATCCGATTGACCGGACGAAGCAGAAGCAGGTGATTCCAAAGGATTCGAGGATTTGACGTGCCAGTGCCCCGGCAGCGACGCGGCCGGCTGTTTCGCGGGCGCTGGCGCGTTCCAGGGTCGAGCGGCAGTCGTTGGTCAGCCATTTGAGGCTGCCTGCCAGATCGGCGTGGCCGGGTCGGGGTCGGTGCAGTGGGGGGTCTGTTCGGGGTCGTCGATGCGATTGTCACGATTGGCAATCCGGAGTGCGATGGGCGAGCCGATGGCGATCCCCTGGCGGGTGCCGGCGAGGACCTGGATCGTGTCTTTTTCGATCGCCTGTCGGGCCCCCCGGCCGTAGCCTTGTTGTCGGCGGGCCAGTTCGGCATTGATGGAATCGGTGTTTACCCTGAGACCGGCCGGGATTCCCGTAACGACAGCGAGCACGGCTGGGCCGTGTGATTCCCCGGCGGTTTGGCAAAAGAGTCGTGGCATATGAGTGTGTCATCGGCTGGGAATGCACCTGAAGTGTAGAGCGCCGGGAGAAAGTCTGCCTTGCCGTCAGTCCGGCCGATATCTACACTCGGACCTGCAACTCCATTTGGAGGATCGACCGTGACAAAAAGGTTTGGTAGTACGGTGGCGGTCGGGCAGCGGGTACGGGTGTACCAGCAACTGCCCAGAACCAGCAGCGTGTGGTCCACCCAGGTCGAGGGCGAGCTGGTGGCCTGCGGGCAGGCACAGACCGGCTCGTGGTTTGCGCACGCGCAGCATGATCGGCTCTGGCTGGACCGGATTGAGGTCCGCAAGGATGACGGGGAACTCGTGGTGTGCAACCTGGACCAGTACTCGCGGGTCGAGGTGGTCCCGGAGCAGGCATCGGCCGAGGCTGACGAGGCTGAGGCGGAGCCGGCGGCTGAGTGAGGCACCGTTGATACGCGGTCGGTTGGTCGGTCGGTCGGTGGATGGATTGGATAACGAGAACGACGGGATATCGACGCAATGACTATTACGGCTCAGGCCCTCGTCAGCATCATCGTGATCGCGGTGGTGTTCAATGTCTCGCTGGGAGCGGTCGCCTACTGCATTCTGCTGGAGCGGAAGATCTGTGCGTGGGTACAGGATCGGATCGGGCCGAATCGCGTGGGGCCGATGGGTCTGTTTCAGCCGTTGGCTGACGGGCTGAAGTTGTTTCTCAAGGAAGATTACAACCCGGGGCATGTGGACAAGTGGTTGTTCCTGCTGGCCCCATGTTTTGTCATTGTGCCGGCACTGGTCGGCTGGGCGATCGTCCCGTGGGGCGGGGTCTGGGATTTCCAGGGCTTTATCTTCTGGGAGTGGATCCCGTTTATCGGCGGGACCGAAGTGGTGGCCGGGCCGGTCAATGTGTCGGCCGTCAGCGTCAGCATCGGGCTCGTCTATGTACTGGCCGTGGGGGGCGTCGGGGTGTACGGCGTGACGCTGGGCGGCTGGGCATCGAACAACAAGTATTCGTTTCTCGGCGGGGTGCGTGCGACGGCCCAGATGTTGAGTTATGAGATTCCGATCGGCGTGATTCTGCTGGTGATTCTGTTGATGGCCGGGACGTTGCGTCCTGATGTGATCGTGCAACATCAGGTGGAGACGATGTGGAACATCGTGGCCCATCCGTTGGCTGCAGTAATCTATTTCACCGCCATTCTGGCTGAAGCGAATCGGGCCCCGTTTGACCTGGCAGAGGCCGAGCAGGAACTGATCGGCGGTTTTCACACCGAGTATGCCTCGATGAAGTGGGCGTTGTTCTTCTTTGCAGAGTACAGCCACATGATCACGGCTTCGGCGATCTTTGCCGTCATCTTCCTGGGCGGCTGGCATGTGTTCCCGTTCGTGCCGCAGGCTGAGGTGTCGGGTCTGTTTGGCGTGCTGCTTAAGTTTGCGATACTGGCCGGCAAGGTGGCCTTGCTGATCGTCTTCATGATGGTGGTTCGCTGGACGCTGCCGCGGTTCCGGTATGACCAGTTGATGAACCTGGCCTGGAAGATTCTGATCCCGATCTCGGGTCTGTTGCTGGTGGGGACCACGTTGATGACGTGGAAGGGTCTGGACCAGTGGTGGTGGATGCTGGCTTTGAACATTGCGATTTTCATTGCAGTGTGGGGCATTCAGCCGTTCGTGCCGAAGGGCGACCCGACAAACCGGAAGTTGCCGTTGGAAGGGTCTCGGTTCTCGCCGGCCGAGTGATCCTGTTGAGCAATGGTGAGGCACACGATTGCATGCCCTCCGATGAGCCGCGCACGTGACCGATCGGTTTCTCCCGATCCACACACTATCTTTCCGATTTCATGCGGGTTTTCCTCTGGACGGCCCTGCCGTCATGTGGTAGGTTGTGTTATCCGAACGGGCAATGGCCTGCATTCACGTTGCGAGTCGTGCAGCAGCGCGGGTTCTGACCGCCCGAACGAGAGAGGTTATCACACCATCACTCATCCTCCAGGAGAGCCGTACATCATGAGGTTCAAATCACAGACCTGCACGACGACAACGACGACATCCATGTCAACCCGCTCGGGCAATGAGGCCGCTTTGCCCACGCAATATTGCCCCCCCCCCGATATTGTAATATTGCGCACGCTCATCGGGCGAGATTCCGACTTATAGGCGCACTTCTCATAGTCATGCTTCTCTTTGCCACTCATTCTCACACAGCACAGGCTCAGTCCTACACCGGGCCGGACTTCAAGCCGTTCTACGGCGTGGACATTTTCCAGATGTCATACAGCGGACCAGAGACGATCTACAAAGGCGAAGTCACAGCGATCAACGACCCCAGTGACAATTCACTGCCTCTGGCGTGTGGTTGGGTTCAAATGAATGATGCGAATGGCGATACTGCGGCCTTCGTGTTTGATCCCCAAATGATCCCTTATCAGGACGAGAATCTGAATATCATCGACCGTGATATGGGACGCTGCATCCTCCTCGACACTCCGCACAACGTCTCCTCTGCAAAGGCCTACGGTCTGAGTGACAGATCCATGAGCCAATTGGTAGTCGTCGGTGAAGCAACGGTGGCTGGCCAGTCCCAGGCAGTCTGCTGAGAGTGGGATGGGCAAGAGCTTGCGTTTCGCTTCGTTTCAAATCAATTGAATCCACCCTCCGCTGCCTATGGAGTCTCGATAGACGGCAAACGTATTTGCGGTGAACACCGTGCTGCAGGAGAGTCGTTCAACACCTCGTTCCTCTACAGAATGAGCAATCAAACACTCTATGAGCCGCACCCCGGTGTCGAGGGGTTCGCAGCAGACGTCCGTGCCACGGAAACAGTCGGAGCGCAGTTCGTGAATGGCATGTGGCAAGCCTATTATTACACACCGCCAAGCACTCTGATCGACATCCACCCGGCTGAACCCACCGAATGGTGTGGTGCGTATGCAATTGGCACCAGCAGCGAGATCGTCGGATGGGCGTGGCCGAGTAACGCAGCCCACCGTCCCGTCTTCTGGAAGGAGAGCGGAGGCACGTGGAGTTTCACGGACCTGCTTCCCACGCTCCCATTGCAGTTCGCCATTGCCACTGACATTAATACAGACAGCGAAATCGTCACATCCTACACCGATCGGTTTTCCTATCAGGGTGGTCACCTGTATGCCGATTATGAATCACCCGCGCCATCCGCCTATGCATTGACCGATCTTGTGAACCTGAGCGACTTCGCTCCGAATTTCAATGCAAAGGTCGCCAGCGCCACCGGCATCAGTGACAGGGCTGGATCGGTGGGTCCTACAAACCGGACGGCCCAACGTCCCAGCCTCTTCCGGCGGTCTTCATTCCGTATGACACTGATAATGATGGCGAGCCGGACTACCGAGAAATCCTCAATGGTGATGAGGACGATGCGACTGGTCGACAGTGGCTGATTGATGACAGCGAGGATATGCGCGTCGGCCTTCATGCTGCCGGGTGGGATGGAAGCGGAGATCAGCCAGATGGGACACATACATTGGAAATCAATCATGTCTACGCCGTTCGCCACATCTGGGCGCAAGAACTGCTGGATCATTTCTTCACGTCTGGTGAGGGGATTGATAACTGCTATTTGAGATCTGCTCAGTTCGCACAGTGGGGTACCGGTGGAGGTATATCAAATCCGAAGGAAATCGTTCTATCATACCGACATCCCCATGTCGACCCCCCCGAGGATCTTGATCCTGACAGCATTCCATCAGAAGCAGATGGTCGAAGCGATAAGTTGCTACAACTCGCAGACATGTCGTATCGTCTGCACTCGTGCATCGACTATGTTCAACTAGGCAACGAGATATTCGGTGGTCCGGGCGTCTACTACTTCGAGCCGGGTGACTTGCAAGGCTGCACTGGAAGCGTTTCGTACGGCAAGATCAGCGCACTCAGAGGCAATTGTGTTGAATTTGCCATGAATGATGCAGAGGATTGGCTGCGTGATCAGGCACGTGCGATTCGTGTTGGCTCGGCATATGCTGGCCGGCCGCTTCGTGTGGTCGGGCCTGCCCTGACGCGAGGTCAGGTAACGCATTTCTACGATGGCAACTCAGAGAACCCGAATCTGGAGAGTGCATTAGACGCTGGTGCTTACAGGTTAATGCGTGCAATCAGTCTGTGCAATGATCTGGATATTCCAGTAGATCTGCATCTGCACTACGAGGACGACCCGGCAACGGAGGACCAGGTAACAGATGCCCTCGAAAAACTGCACGACACCTATGCCGGGAACGGCGCCCCCTGGCCCGTTCCAACGTCGCTTGTGGTACTGGAGTGGGGGCCAGCAGTCGATACTGATGGGGATCCTGGGGATTGGTGGGATGACGATGTTGAGGGCGCAGCATTATTGCGCATGTATGATAATTTGCCAACGAGTTACGCCTCTTGGGATGCCTACATTGATGACTGGCGAACTAGTGCCGATTGGGATGGCAACTCCTTCAGGATCAACTACGCCCTTGACGAGATCGCAGACTATGGAGCACTCCTTGCGTGCTATGGGGAAACCATACAGCGTGGATCATCCTCCAATCCGGTCATCTGGGATCTGACGTGCCAGCGTGCACACCACATTGGTGTTGATTATTTTGATCAAAGCAATCCCCTGCATTGGACGCAAATCAATACGTCATTCCAGAACGCTGCCGACCAGCATGACGACTACTTCGAGACATACGGCTTCACGCCACACCTGGGCGGCTGCCCCTGTGAGCTCTTTTGTATTCCTTTGGATTGCTTCAACGGCGGATAGCAGGGTCTGTGTGTGATGATGCAATGGGAGAGTACACCATGAGAACGAGCAATCTCCACTGTCACTTGGGAATGACTGTTGTTGTTCTGTGCTGTGCCTCCCATTGCATCGCTTCTCTGCACGAGCAGTATGCAATACTTGATATTGCTTCAGGTCACGAGCCGGCTGCAGGAATGTGTGTAAACAATAGCGCTGTTTGCGGTGGATGGTTCGTGTTTGGCCCACTCTTTGACGAAGCAGGTGTATGGACTCAACAACAAGGGTTGTTTCCTCTCGACCTCGGTGAAGTGCAAGGTTCGATTGTTCTCGATATCAGCAACTCGAACCAGGCAGTCGGCTACTACTGGCCTGAGATTGCATGGCAGAGTCGAGCATTTCTCTATGACACTTCGGGAATGGTTGATCTGGGCACGCTCGGCGGCGAAGAGGCTGAAGCGAATGCTATCTCAGATTCGGGCGTAGTTGTCGGCTGGTCCTATGGACCGGGAGGCAAACGTCGGCCGTTTGTGTATCGTGATGGCGTCATGCGCAGGCTCAAGACGACCGAGAATGAGGAGGGACAGGCACTCGGTATTAATAACAATGATGTAGTTGTGGGCTACAAGTACAGATGGTCAGACTCCGGTCAACTTATTGGCAATGCCCCCTGCTACTGGACGCCGGACGGGCGCCCACACTGGCTAGCGACACTTGATAAGACGCCATCACAAGGAGGCGCGACTGCTGTGAACGACGCCAATGTTATTGTCGGTGCAACTTCATTTCCAAATGGCGCGAACATGCATGCCGTCATCTGGGAAGGCGGCAGAGTACACGACATTCATGCATGGGGCTCAGGATTGGGTTCCAGCAGCGCCGTCTCCATCAACCATCACAACGTAGTAGTCGGCCACAAGAGCAATGACAAGTTCAAGTCAGCGGCCTTTGTATGGACGCAGGAGACGGGCATGATACTGGCCAACCTGCTGCTTCCGCCCCGCAGCCACTGGGATCTTCAAAGTGCCGTTGACATCAATGATCTGAACATGATAATCGGCCGAGGCTCAAGAGGGGATGTCATCTACCGCCCTTTTCTTCTGACGCCGGTGTACCCGTCGATTGACTTAACAGAGTTCAGTCCGGGCGTTTCCGGCCAGATGAGCACGATTGAAGCGCAGAACGTCCCGCCGGGCGCGACCGTCCACTTTCTCGGTGCTCGCTGGGGCGGCGGGGCGTTGATAACGACGTGCGATGTCACAAAGAACGCGCTGCAACTCGAGGACCCCCGTCAACTCGGGACCGCTGTCGCGGACGAAAACGGGGTCGCGACGATACAAGGAGTTATCCCCGAGAAATGGGCCGGCCGGGAGATCCTGTTCCAGGCGTTTGTTCGCGAGACGTGTGAGATCAGCAATCTGGTGGTGCAGACGTTTGAGTGAGGTTTGTAGGGTGGGGCGAGCGTTCCTCGCGAACCCCACCGGCAAGTGGTGGCTGACTCCATATCGTGACAGGACTCGTGCCTCGTCCTGACCTTGTATTATGCGCTGTTCAGCGATATAGAGACTCGATGCATAGGCTGAGGGAGTAATGGTTGACGCTCCACCGCTGGCCAGCGGTGGAGCGTCAGCGGCCGGCCGACAGATCGTCCTGACCTCGGTCCCGATGAGACCGCAGTGTAGCGTGATCGTCGGTCGGCCTCTTTCGCATCAACCCGAACAGTCGCAGGAGCTCCGCGGCCAGTCGCTGCCGGAAGCTCGAATCACAAGGAAGGGCCAACGCGATGAATCCCATGTCTCAATACCATCATCATACCGTCGTCGGAATCGATGTCGCCAAGAACGCCTTTGATGTCGCGGTGCTACAAGGCCGCCAGACCCAGCCGGTTCGGCAGTTCGCCTATGATCAGGCCGGGCTGGATCAGCTGGTGCAGATCCTGGCCCCGATGGCGCCGACTCGCATCGTCATGGAAGCCACCGGACGAATCGAGCGCCGTCTGGCTCATCATCTGCTCCGGGCCGGCTTCGAAGTCGCCATTGTGAATCCCAGACAGATTCGTGCCTATGCCATCAGTCTCAATCAACTGGCCAAGACCGATGCCATTGATGCAACCATCATCGCCCGCTTCGGACAGCAGGCCGACCTCCAATCGGCCGTATTACCCGAGGAATATCAACTGAAACTCCAGGCACTGGTCGCCCGGCGACGTCAAGTGCTTGATGCGATGACGCGCGAATCCAATCGGCTTGATCGCTGTGACGATCCGGAGATACGAGCCATGATTCAGCACCTGATCGATGCCTATGAACGTCAACTCTGCCGGATTGAACACCGCATCGAACAGGTGGTGCAGCAGCAGCCGGAACTGCAACAGCGAGCCGACCTGCTCCGTTCCGTGCCCGGGATCGGTCCGGTGGCCACCGCCGCTCTGCTGACAGGACTGCCGGAACTCGGGCAACTGAACCGGCAGCAAATCGCCAAACTCGTCGGGGTGGCTCCCCTTCAATCACGACAGCGGACAGATGCGTGGCCGACGAACCACCGGCGGTGGTCGAACGCATCTCCGAACCAGTCTCTACATGCCCACCCTCGTCGCCACCCGACATAACCCGATCATTCGAACGTTCTATCGACGACTCGTTGACGCCGGCAAACCGAAGATGGTCGCCTTGGTCGCCTCCATGCGCAAACTGCTCACCATCCTCAACGTCATCGTCCGAGATCAGCAACCATGGAATCAAACACACAACACTTGACTTCGAAGACAGTCGCTACTACTCCATGTCATGTCAGGCAGTAGGAATTAATTCCTACTGCATCAGCGTCACCGCTTGCGTGCACGGTCGCGGCTTGTCGGAGTGCGCCACGACCACCCCTTCGGGGTGAGAACGATTCATTATGAGCATTCTCTTTCGGGGGTGGCGCTCGTCTCCGACTCGCTTCACCCCCGGCTACAAACGCGCACCGCTTCGCGGTGAGGAAGCGCGCGGCTCGTCCGAGGGTAGGGGCACATTGCATGTGCCCCTTTGTGGGTACAGGCCATTTGTTACGCACTTCGTCCGCCCTCCGGGCGGTGGGTGCGCTCGTGGAGCGTGCCTGTTCCGGCGGCTGAAGCCGCCGGCTACGTTCGTGCGCTGACGGGCGTTGGGAATGGAGGAGGCCCGCTCCCTCACGGTCGCGGCTCGTAAGAATCGGGCCTGCGGCCCGATGATGGACGGGCGAGACGCCCGTACCACCGGGGGAGTGGAGAAGATGGATTCCCGCGTGCGCGGGAATGACGAGTGAGGTGGCATTGCATGATGCTTGCGCATCATCATCATTATCATTATCATCCCCCCGGCAGAGCCGGGGCTTACCGGTGCCCGCTCCCTCACGGTCGCGGCTTGTCGATCCAGGGACGGGCGAGACGCCAATGCCACCGCGGGAGTGGAGAAGATGGATTCCCGCGTGCGCGGGAATGACGAGTGAGGTGGCAGTGCATGATGCTTGCGCATCATCGTCATCATCATTATCATCCCCCCCGGCAGAGCCGGGGGCTAACAAAGCCGCGACCGATGGTCGCGGTCTTACATCCATTCGGCCAAGCCGTCAATCAGCGGGCCGAGGTGCTTTTCGAAGTTCTTATATCGGTGCACGGATGACGTGTAGATCGGCTGGTTCACCTGATCCATGCTGGCGGTCCTGGTCACGCGTTTCGTTTCATAGAACCGCATGCACTCGTCGTGCCAGGGGAGATCGCAGAACTCGAGCAGTCTGTGGGTCCATCCCTCCTGATCGGCAACCACGGCCTCATACTCGACATCGAGAATCTCGGTATCATCGAGGGCAGCATGCCAGTGGTCCATCAGTCGGCGGTACTGAGAATAGGCCTGGGCGAGATGCGTCAGCCGATTTGAATAGTTATGAGCCGGGCTGAGCGGGGTGGCATAGCAGGACAGACACACATCAACCGGATGACGCACGCAGTGGATGATCTTTGCGCCAGGGAACAAGCGGGAGATCAAACCGATGTGCGAAAAGTTATGTGGGAGTTTGTCGGTCACGCGCGGCGAGGCATTGCTGATATCACTCAGGCGGGCCAGATGATGGGCTGCCAACTCGTTCGCCTGTTCGTCTGTTAGTGATCTGACACAGGCGGGGTATGGAGTCGGGAGGTTATAACGTGTGCCCAGGCCGATGGCCAGTCGGGCAAAGTCTTCGAGTTCGCCGGCCCCATGCACATCCGGGTGCGAAGCCAGGATCTGTTCGACGAGGCTTGTGCCGGAGCGCGGCATGCCGACGATGAAGATGGGCATCGGGCTGTCGTTGTCGGATCGGGCCATTGATGGAAGATTGGCCGGGCTGAATGTCTCAATCAACTGGTCAATCGTGTTCGTGTATTGGGCCACATTGAAATCGGCCGGGTAGGTCGCGTTGGCCTGGCGATAGCAATCAAAGGCTTTGTCGTACTCGGCTCTCTGCTCGTTGAGCGCGCCGGCTCGGAACAGGACATAGGCCCGCGATGATCGTGAGCCCGGATCGTTGCGTGTTCGTGCCAGTGTCAGATCGATGTATTGCAGGGTGGCGCTGATGTTGCCGGTTCGTTTGGCAATGCGGCCGGCAATGTCGGCAAGTGCCGGGTGTGTTTCTTTTGATGCCATGCAGTTGTCGACGACGGCCTGGGCTTCGTCTGTAAGGCCGAGCGATTCGAGTGAGTCGGCCAGCCCGGCTTTGGCCTCGATCAATGACGGCTTGAGGTCGATGGCTCTTTTGAAGTGCTCGATGGCTTGATCATGATCACCACGGACGCGCAGGATCGTCGCGTACTCGAACAGGAGATCGGGGTTTGATGGATCGATGCGGGCGGCCTGGGCATAGAGGTGGGCAGCCTCGGTGAGCATCCCTTCGCGCGCACAGAGTCTGGCACACTCGCGGGTGAGGTCGTTGTTGTCGGGCACATGGCTGCGGGCCTGAGTCAGGACGGCCCGGGCCTTGCTCAGATCGTTGTGTATCAGGTAGAGTTGCGAGAGTGAGACGGCTGCCCGGACGTGGGCAGGGTCAAGTGTGAGTGCCTGGCGCAGCGATGCCTCGGCCTGCGCGGGTTGTCGATTGGTCATCGCCAGCAGGCCGGCCTCGGCATGGCAGTCGGCATTATCGGGGAAGCGTGCAACGGCTGCTGTGATTGTCTTGCGTGCCTCGTCATGCTTTCCCTGCCGGCGCAGGGCATTGGCCAACCCGGCCAGTGCAGTGGGCAGTTCGGCTCGGCCTTTGGCAGCCTGTTGGAAGAAGCGTTCGGCCTCGGCCCAGCGCCCGGCAGCGAGGCACTGCTGTGCTCGGGCCAATGGCGTATTCTTGTGTCGCTTGCTTCCAGACATGCTTCGTGTTTCCGGGGATGGAGTGCAGGCAGTTTTGGAAATGAGCAATCTTAGTTATATGATTCACGGAGGATTGCTGCAATCATTGGGTTATCTGGGTAAAACATGTGGTGATAGGTCATTTCGGATTGCCGGGGTAGACCCTTCAGTCAAGGATATGCGTACACGTTCTCGGGGCGATCAGATTCACATACGCAGTCTGGGGTGGTTTGTGATGGCGTTCATCTTCTGCGATGAGGATGAAGTCGTTGAATATGGACTCATGATGGAGTTGAGTAGGGACGAATGGCAAAACTCTTTTTGATACAGGCGATTAACCAGGCCCTGCGGCAGGAGATGGAGCAGGACCCCGATGTCATTCTGCTGGGGGAGGATATCGGCATCAATGGTGGTGTTTTCCGGGCCACTGACGGGTTATTCAAGGAGTTCGGTGCAGAGCGGGTGGTGGACACGCCGCTGGCAGAGTCTGGGATTCTGGGTTCGGCCATCGGCTTGGCCATGGCCGGCCTGAAGCCGGTGCCGGAGATTCAGTTTGAGGGCTTTCTCGGGCCGGCTTACGACCAGATTACGTCTCACGCAGCCCGGTTTCGGACGCGGACGAGGGGGCGTTTCACGGTGCCGATGACGTTGCGTGTGCCGGTTGGCGGCGGGATTCACGCACCGGAGTTGCACAGCGATTCGCCGGAGGCGATCTATGTGCATACGCCGGGATTGAAAGTGGTGATGCCGTCTTCGGCCTATGACGCCAAGGGGCTGCTGATCTCGGCGATTCGTGATCCGGACCCGGTGATTTTCTTTGAGCCGAAGCGCATTTACCGGGCATTTCGTGAGGAGGTTCCGGAGGAGTCGTACACGGTCCCGATCGGGTCGGCCAAGGTGATCGAACAGGGCGACGACCTGACCGTGATCTCGTGGGGGGCCTCGGTGATTCAGTGTCTGAATGCACTGGATCGTATTGATGCTTCGGTCGAACTGATCGACTTGCGGACTCTGTACCCGATCGACCTGGATACGATCACGGCCTCGGTCTGCAAGACCGGTCGCTGCGTGATCGTGCATGAGGCACCGAAGACCTGCGGGCTGGGTGCTGAGATCTCGTCGCTGATCCAGGAGCACTGTTTCGGGTACCTTGAGGCTCCGATCCAGCGTGTGGCAGGTTTCGATACGGTCATGCCGTACTACAAGTTGGAGTTGCAATACCTGCCGGATGCCGAGCGGATTGCACAGAGTCTGTCCGAGGTGGTTTCGTATTGATTGATGGACTGACTGTTAGTTTGATTGATGAGTGACGGGCCGCGAGGGGCATGGGCCGAGGCGATAATACTGAGTTGGACGCCTGTAGCAGGGGCTACCGCAGTGATCGTGTTACACAACACCTGAAAGGGACTGGATAGCAATGGCAGGTACGGTGGACTTTCTTCTGCCTGATTTGGGCGAGGGCGTGCATGAGGCTGAGTTGATCTCGTGGAAGGTCAAGGCAGGCGACGTGGTGGAGGAGATGGAAACGCTGGCTGAGATGGAGACCGACAAGGCATTGGTCGAGGTTCCCAGCCCGTATGCCGGCACGATCGTGACGCTTCACGGCGAGGCCGGGGCCATCATGCACGTTGGCAAGCCGCTTGTGTCGTTCGAGAACGCGACGCGGAGCGGGGCGCCGGTCCAGGCTGAGAACGGCGATCGCATTTCGGCTGAGCGTGTCGAGAGCGGGGATGAGGCGGCTGAGCGATCTGAAATCTCCGAGCCGCGGAGAGCAGCGGCTCGAATCATCGGCGAAGTCGGACTCTGCGGACTCCGGCACGGTCGTCGGCACGATGTCGAACCAGCCGACACTCGGCGGTTCGGGCAAGGTGATGGCGACGCCGGCCGTTCGGCGGCTGGCCCGCGAACTCGGTATCGACGTGTCCGGCGTGTCCGGGACCGGGCGCGGCGGGCGAATCACGGCCCAGGATGTTCAGAATGCTGCTGAGTCGACCCCGGCTCCCGCGGCTGCATCGGGCAGCGAATCGGCACCAGCGGTGGCGACCGAGGCAGCGTCTGTCAGTGAGGCGGCCACACGCGGGGCGGCTGACATGAGTCAGCGTCGAGCGTCTGAAGTCACCGTCAGTGTGGACAGTGCCGGCGTGGCCCAGCGCGTCCCGTTCCGCGGGGTCCGTCGCAAGATTGCCGAGGCCTTGTCACACTCGATCCATACGGCTGTGCATTTCACCGTGATGGACACGGCCAACGTGACGGCCCTGGACAAACTGCGACGTCAGCAGAGTGCCGCATCAGGTGAGAAACTGAGTTTCCTGCCGTTTGTGATGCAGGCGGTGTGCCGCGGGCTGAAGCAGTTCAAGACGCTGAATGCGAATGTGGACGATGCGAACGCTGAGATTCTGATCAAGGGTGTGATCAATCTCGGTATTGCGGTTGATACGGATCACGGGCTGATGGTGCCGGTGATTCCAAATGCGGATCGACTCGGGATCATCCCGCTGCAGCGCGATGTGGCAGACGTGGCAGCGAAGTGCCGAGCCCGGACGGTCGGGTTGGAGCAACTCAAGGGTGGGACGTTCACGATTTCGAACGTGGGCAGCGCCGGCGGCGCGTTTGCAACGCCGATCATCAACTATCCGGAGGTTGCCATCCTGGGTGTCGGTCGGGCCCGCGAGGCCGTCTTGACGAAGGACGGCGCCATTTTCGTCGGGATGCAGATGCCGTTGAGCATGACGTGTGACCACCGGGTCGTGGACGGCGTCGTAGCAGCGCGTTTTCTGATGTACGTGGTGCAGTTGCTTGAGCAGCCGGAGGTGCTGCTGGAGCCGGTCGGTCACTAGGGTACCTGACCGGTTGCCTTCGGGAGGAGTAGGTCTCGATGGATGGCGCGACGACCCAATGGGACTGGAAGATAATCCGGGCCGGGGAGTTTCGGCTCGATGGCGGCTCGATGTTCGGCATCATCCCCAAGGCGTTATGGTCGCGGTGGGCCGGGGCCGACGAGGCCAATCGAGTCCGACTGCAGACGAACTGTCTGTTGCTGGAGGATGGGGCCGGGCATCTGGTTCTTATTGAGACCGGCTACGGGAACAAGTTTGACGCGAAGAACCGTTCGATCTTTGCACTTGAGGATCGCTGGATCGGGCCGGCGTTGGCTGAGGTCGGGATCGACTGCGCCTCGATCACGGACGTGGTCCTCACACATCTGCATTTTGATCATGCCGGCGGCCTCACGCACTTGATGGCGGATTCTTCGGAAGCGGTCCCGACCTTTCCAAACGCAACGATCCACTGCCAGCGGCGTGAGTGGGAAGATGCGCTGGCGAATCGGTCAACGATGTCGAAGACATATCTGCGCGACCATCTGGACCCGGTGACTGACCAGATGAAGTTCATCGAGGGTGAGGGTGAGCCGGTCCCGGGCATTGTCGTGATGCCGGCTCCTGGGCATACGTGGGGGCAGCAGGCGGTCATGTTCCAGGATGCACAAGGGCAAGTCGTGTTCGCCGGGGACGTTATGCCGACTGCCAACCACGTCGGGTTGCCTGCCAACATGGGATACGACATGGAGCCGTACACGAATATGTGCACGAAGCGGGATCTGCTGGCACGGGCAGCGGCTGAAGGGTGGAGGCTTGTGCTGGACCATGAGCCGGGTTCGGCCGTGGTTCGAGTCGAGTGCGTGGATGGCGTGCAGGGAGGGTATCGCCTGATACCTGCGACTGGGTGATTACAGGCCAGTTTGCCCGAATATGATTGCATGAATATGGGTCAGAGACTGCTATCCGTGATGCCGGTATTGATGCGCATCGGTGTATGCCTTGCGTTGCTCGCTGCTGCGTTGGTTGTGTTTGCGCTGCTGGTGAAGACGAAAGCGGACATCGGCAAGGTCGAGGAACCGGACCCGCCGCTGCGTGTCGAAACGATCCGGCTGGAGCGGGTGCGTGCGGTGCGTGAGTGGGAGGGGGTTCGGAACGGCCCAGGCCATGGACGTGGCCAATGTGTCTGCTGAGGTTTCCAGCCTGGTGACATCGATCGATCCTGCCTTGAGGCCCGGCAGTTTTGTCGAGGTCGGGGATCTGCTGATTCAACTCGATGCAACGGATTACGCGCACGATCTGACGATGGCACGGCAGGCGGTGGCTCGGGCTGTGGCCCAGTTGGAATCGCTGGACATTGAGCGGTCACGACTGAACGAGCAACTCGAACTGGTCGAGCGGGAAGCGAATCTGGCCCAGCAGGAGTATGCGCGCGCGATTGAGAGTTACGAGGCAGGGGCAGGCAATCAGGTCGAGGTTGATCGCCGGCGTGCGGACCTGACCCGGGCCGAGCGAGCAACGTCACAACTTCGCGAGCGGGTTGAGCAACTCGACCCGACTGCTGCGCGTCTGGCTGCGGATCTTGAATCGGAGCGCGCGCGGGAGTCGCTGGCGCAGCGGAATGTCGATCGCTGCTCGGTCCTGGCACCGCTTCGCGGTCAGATCGAGACGATCGTGGTTGATGAGGGTGATCGTGTCGGGCCGGGCTCGCCGCTGGTCCAGATTGTGAGTCTTGATCGAATCGAAGTCCCGCTGCAGTTTCCACTGAGCGCACGGCAGGAGTTGGCCGTCGGTGATGAGGTTGAACTGCAGGCTGAGGGCGCTGTGGCGCCATGCTGGACGGCCAGACTCAGGCGCTCGCACCGGTTGGGCGGGCCGAGAGCCGCACGGTGGTGGCCTATGCGGAACTGATGCAGCCGGACGAGGCACAGGTTTTGTACGGGCAGCAGGTTTCCTTATCGCAGGCCCCGGCCGAGGTGCCGCAGATTCTGGTTCCCGGGCAATTCGTTCGGTCCCGTGCTCGGAGTATGCGTGAAAAGGCTGCGTTCGTGGTTCCGCGTCGCGCGGTGACCGAAGACTCGGTCTTCGTGCTCAACGGTGAGGGGGCAGCGGAGCGGCGCTCCATCCGTGTCGCGTTCCATGTGAGTGATCGTTTCCCGGCACTCGGGATTGCAGATGAAGAGTGGGCCGTGCTGGATGACGCTTCGGAAGTACGGGCCGGGGACCTCGTGATTGTGAGCAATGTGGAGAATTTGAAGAGCGGTCGGTCGGTCGTGGCCGGTCGGATCAACGGGGCGGCGGCGGATGGCAGCAGCAGCGGTGGCGGGGAGTCTTCACGCTCAGCCGATACGTTGGGATCGGGGTGAGTGGGATGACGCCCTTAGCAAAAACAGTGAGTACCGGGTTCTCGGTGGTCGCATTCGGCGTCCGCAATCCCGTGGCCGCCAATCTGACGATGCTATCGATCATGTTGGCCGGCCTGTTGTTCGGGGTGAGTCTGCGGCGTGAGATGTTCCCGGAGATTCGGCCGGATCGGGCCTTGATCACGGTCCCCTATCCCGGTGCCAGCCCGGATGAGATTGAAGAGGGCGTCATTCTTAAGGTTGAGGAGAAAGTGGCCGCGCTCAAGGAGGTGGAGGAGGTCACGAGCACCATCGTCGAGGGCATCGGGACCGTCACGGTCGAGTTTTACAGGAACGTTGAGGACATTGATGATGCTGTGAACCAGGTCGAGTCGGCGATCGACACGCTACTGGATCTCCCGGATGAACTGGAGCGGATCTCGGTTTCCAAGTTTGAGCCGACGCTGCCGGTGATTTCGCTCTCACTCTTCGGGGACGGTGATGAACGCGAGTTCAAGCGGGCGATCCGTCGGATTCAGGAGGATCTGGAATACCTGCCGGACATGGGCACGGTTGATGTGTACGGGCCGCGTGGTGATGAGATCCGGATTGAGATCAAACCGCAGGCACTGGTTCGGTATGGGGTGAGTCTTCTCCAGGTTTCGCAGGTTGTGGAATCGTGGATGAAGGATGTCCCGGGCGGGTCGATCCGGACGTCGCAGCAATCGGTGCGTGTGCGGACGCTGGGGATCCCGGAGGTGTCCGAGTCGATCAGGGACCTGATTATCAAGTCCACGCCGGAGGGTGGGATTGTTCGGTTGTCGGATCTGGCGGAGGTGACTCAGGGCTTTATTGACATTGAGCAAGCCAGCCGAGTGAACGGCCAGTTTTCGGCGACGGCAATCGTGACGAACACGGGCGACCGAGACACGGTGACGATGGCCGGGATGGTTCGGGCGTACTATGCCGGTCTGTCCGGAGCATCGTTTCAGCCTGCGTGGCGCGATCGTCTGCATGCCGTGGTGAATCACGTCAAGCAGTGGCAATATGGCATGCAGAAGGAGGCCTGGGAGAAAAAGCGAACGGAGAACGGGGGTGGGTCCAAGGGGGCAGCCCCGGCACCGCCGGCGCTGAGCAAGTCGGAACAGTTGCTGGCCTATGAGCAGGGGGCGGCCCGGTACGGCTCGCTTCCCGGTGACGTCACTCTTCGGCAGGACCTGGCACGGTTCATCGAGGGACGGCTTGATCTGCTCCTGCGCAACGCCTTGTGGGGTGCTGTTTTCGTCTTTGCGACATTGCTGCTCTTGTTGAACTTCCGGGTGGCGATGTGGGTCATGCTCGGGTTGGTGACATCGTTGCTCGGGACGCTGGCGTTCATGTCAGCGGTCGATATCACACTCAATCTGCTGACGATGTTCGGCTTGATCGTCGTGCTCGGGCTGTTGGTCGACGATGCGATTGTGGTGGCAGAGAACATTGTGGCCCGTCATGAGGATGGGGAGCCGGCGCTGGCAGCAGCCGTCAACGGCGGTCGGCAGATTGCCTGGCCGGTGGTGGCGACGGTCATGACCACGGTGGTGGCGTTTCTCCCGCTTCGCTTTATTGAAGGGCAGATCGGCGACTTTCTCGGGTTCCTGCCGATCGTCGTGTCGTGCGCGCTGGGTGTGTCACTGGTGGAGGCATTGTTCATTCTGCCGTCACACATGGGTCATAGTCTTGAAGCACGTGAACATCGGAGCCGGCCCTGGCTCCTGGCTCGAATCTGGGGTCGTTTTGAGCACCGTCGTGATGCGATCATCCGGGATGTGGTCACGCCGGCCTTCGGCCGGTTCGTGACGCTGGCCATCCGCTTCCGTTATATCACGACGGCGGCGGCCACGGCCGTGCTGATTGTCTCGTTCGGCATGTTTGCCGGCGGGCGGGTCGATTTCACGTTCTTCCCGGAGTCTGACAGTGAGATTTTCGTCGTCGACCTGCAGATGCCGGTTGGGACGTCCTTTGCGAGGACGAATGAGACGATTCTCTCGGTCGAGCGGATCGTGACCGAGCAGCCGGAAGTTGAATCCGTGGAAGCGCTCGTGGGGATGCGACTCGACACGAACGACTGGGCACCGTCCGGTCCGCAGGGCCACATTGCACAGTTGTATGTCGAACTGGTCCCGGTTGAGCAGCGTGACATCGAGAGCCGTGACCTGATTGATCGTATCCGTGCACAGGTCGGGGTCCTGGATGGGATCCGGTCGCTGCGATATGAGGAAGTACAGGGCGGTCCCGGCGGCCCCGGCATCAACATTGTGGTCAGTGGCAGCGACGGCGACGACACACAGTTACTCGAGGTGGCCGATCTGATCAAGCACCGGCTGACCCAGTATCGCGGGGTGAGCGATATTGCCGACGATGCCGACCGTGGGCAGCGTGAGTTGCACATCAAACTGTTTGACGGTGCGTCCACACTCGGGCTGACGAACGCCGATGTTGCGTGGCAGATTCGTGGCGCATTATACGGTCTGGAGCCGCATACCTACTCAGCCGATCGCGAGGACATCGACATTCGTGTGATGCTTGATGGCGGGACTCGCGCCAGTCTTGCCGAGATCGAGAAGCTCTATGTGTTTACGGCTGACGGGCGGCGGGTGCCGCTGTGTGAAATCGCGTCGATTACCGAGGGCAGCAGTTATGCCACGGTCCATCGCCTGAATCAGAAGCGAGCGGTGACGGTGCTGGCTGATGTCGATCAGGATTTGAATAACCCGGAGCGGATCATCGCGGAGTTGGATGGGTTTTTTGCAGCCCTGCACAGCGAGTATCCGGGCGTCCGGATTGAGCCGCGCGGGCGTCAACTGGAAATGGCTCGCTCGATGCGTGGGATTCGGGTCGGGTTCCTCGTTGCCTGCGGGCTGATGTATGTGATTCTGGCGTGGCTGTTCAAGAGTTACGTGCAGCCGTTGGCCGTGATGATGGCCATCCCGTTCAGTCTCATCGGTGTGATCTGGGGTCACTACCTGCTCGGGTACCCGGTGATGATTCTGTCCGTCATCGGCTTCGTGGCCTTGACGGGCATCGTCGTCAATGACTCACTGATTCTGATCGAGTTTTACAATCACAAGCGGGCCGAGGGGATGGACATTGACAATGCGCTGATCGAGTCGGCCATGCGGCGGTTGCGCCCGATCGTGTTGACCACGATGACGACGGTCCTCGGGTTGTTGCCGCTGATGACGGAGCAATCGTTCCAGGCGAAGTTCCTGATCCCGATGGCGATTTCAATTTCATTCGGGCTGTTGAGTGCCACGGTCATGATTCTGATCGTGTTGCCGTCGCTGATTCGGATCGGGCGAGACCTGACGGATCTGTTCCGGAGGTTGTGGTACGGGACGACTGCGGACGCTGAAGGATGACGGTGGCGGTCCGTGGTCGAGCGTGGGGCACATGCTTGCCCCCGAGGCGTTGCGCGCGCCGAGAACAAGCGACTTTTTTTTGTATTTTTAGGTGTTTCCCACTTCACAACAGCCGAGATCAGTTATACTGCACATTAGGGAATATGGGTAGACCTGCCCGCACAGCAGGAACCCTCCGAGTTTGGCAATCGGATAACAGACGGAATGGTGAGCAGGTCTGCACATACGGAGTGCAAGGTCCTGAATCGCCGGCTGAGTTAGGAGTATGTACGGCACCCGGTATTGCGTGAGCATACTGGATCAGAAGATGGAAACTGGGCCCGGTGGGATTTGAACC
Source organism: Planctomycetota bacterium (assembly GCA_013112555.1). Taxonomy (GTDB): domain Bacteria; phylum Planctomycetota; class Phycisphaerae; order Phycisphaerales; family UBA5793; genus PNC21. Next base: position 1,205,455 of record JABFGK010000001.1, read on the forward strand.
CACACTCCCCGCAACGGGGAAGCGGATTTTAAGTCCGCTGCGTCTGCCGATTCCGCCACGGGCCCTGGAAGTACTCCTGAGAAGCTGGTGTCACGTACTGTTAGCCGATTGTACCCCCGAGGACAAGCCTCGGTGAGACGCACAGGGAATAGCAGTAGCATTGACTTTCAGACGGACACAATTCAGATGGGCGTACCGGCACACCGGTGCAGGGCAGCAGGATGCCCGGCGTAGGGTATTGCCGTTGAGACTTGCGCGGTTTGGCCTTGCGTTATGCAGCCGAACCGGCTAGTCTATACCATGTGACCGTGCGCCATCCGTGGTGCACGTCCCGGCACAAGGCTGGAGTACAGCATGTTGTGTTCCGGCAATGATGCGTGGGGGGCCGGCACCAAGAAGCGGGCTGAGACGAATAGGCCTGCAGACAGATTGACGCAGCAGGGAAAACAGGACCGGGGATCAGGCATCTCCGGGAAGATTGAGGTTTGAAAAGCGCAGGATGGGTTACCGGCAGATGATCGCGGTGACTCACCTTGCAGAGTGCTCAGGGAGTTGTTTGGTTCGGCATTCCATCACGAGAGGCCGCAGCGTTTTTTCGGTGATCAGGAAGGATCCATTAAACGACCGCACAGGTTGGTGGACGCCTGACCCCGCAAGAGACCAGACCGTAAGGAACGGGTTCATATGAAAAACACGAAGATTCGTCGTCCTTTTGTCCGTCACCGTCAGACACCGGATGAAGGCGATCGGCATGCCCGCAGTGCCTCCCCGGTTTTCCAGGAACTCGAGCCTCGCAAATTGCTGACGACGCTCGTGACCTTCCCCAATAACCCGCTCTATACGAACCCGGTCGGCGAGACAAGCGTCTTCACGGGGTTCATTGCATTACCGATGTTTGTCACGCCGCAAAACGTGACGAGCCTCGATGCAAGTTCCGTCGAGGAGCGTTCGGTCCGCGTGCGGATTTCGATTATGGATACCGGCCCCGCGCCGGATGATCCACTGGATCGCCCGACCGTGACGATCCTGGACCTCGACGGCAACCCGCTGTTCCCCTGGCTGGGGCAGGCCGACGGGTCGACGGAGATCAGTGTCTCGGTCGCCACCGGTGATCCGGATGACCCGGACAACAACGACGGCTTCTGGGGCACGGAGGACGACATTCTGGTCGAGGGATTCGGTCTCGACGTCGGTTACACGCCGGGGTACACATACCTGCAGACTGACAAGGATCTCGACGGCTTTCTTGATCCGCTCGACGGCACTGAGTTGATTGTGCCCAACAACGTGTTCGAGTTGTCCCGAGTGCTGGCACGGATCGAGGATGATGGCGATCCGCCGCAGATGATCTGGGACGAAGAGAACGTCCCTGACGAGCGGACGGTTCTGATCCCCGAATCCGGTTACTGGCACTTCGTGTATGATCCCGGTTCAGGGGCCATCATTGACAAGTTCCGCCTGCCGTTTGCCTATGACCACCCGGAATACGGGGTGATCCCGGAAACGGATGACCGGTTGAGCGGCGGTGCTGATGCCGCAACCGTGGCCGATGATTGGTACGATCCGGCGATTGAGCGGATCAACCCAGATGACGGCAATTCACCGACCCACATGTCCCGTGCGATTGATCCGGACGTGGATGCCACGATCCAGGCTCACTACAACGCCCAGAATGCGAATCGTCAGCGTCACACGATCGGCACGGCCAATGACGGTATTGCCGACTTCAACAACGGCATCGGCCGGATCATTCTCAGCAATGCGCGGGCCACGACCCGACTGAGCATCGTGATGATTGACGAGGATGGGACGATTCTCGATCCGTTCCAGGTGCCTGAGCATTCCGATATCGGCGTTGACTTCGACCGCGACACATTCGGCATTGCTGCAACGTATCAGTATGACGTGCTGCAGGCCCCGGGCAGCGGTACGATCATCGTTGGCAACAACACGAATGCGGACTGGACGGCTGACTTGAATTCCGGTGCCGCACTGCTGCCTGCCGGATTTGAGGGGTTGGGTTGGATCAACTTCAAGTTTGAGTATGATTCGGACTTCCCGGACCGTCTGCCGGAGGGCATCTGGATCGTCACGCCGACGATCACTGAGAGCGCCCCGTTCCATCCCGATTTCCCGGACCGCTTCATGCGACCTGACTACATCGACGAAGCGGGATTCATTCAGGATGATACGAATGAGTCAGTCGGGCGTATCTCGATTGACGGGTCCCTGTTCGGCACAAGCCGTTTCCCCGGTGCGCTTGAGTATCTGCATGTCGGGTATCTGGGCGGCACGGTCTTTGCGGACGGCGAAGTGAACGGGATTATCGCCGGCGGCGACGCCGGATTCATTGACTATTCTGGTTACACGGATGACACGAACAACTTCATCCAGGTTGGCCGCAACCTGGGATCGTTCATCGTGGGCAACCGCGGTTCGACTGAGGTATACGTTCTCGGCGAGTTGAACGAAGTCGAGGACCGCCCCTTCCTGGCGAATCCTGCGGTTCTGCGCGAATACGAAGACGTGATCATGGGCGGGAATCAGCTCGCCTACAACGGGGCGTTTGCCTCGACTTCAATCGGCTTCACGATGGGGCCGGACGAAGAGTTTTCGATTCTGCGCAATGACACGTTCGGACGGGCTCAGTATGTCGGTCGTCTGACCTCGTACATCGAAGTGTACGGCAATATGGCTAAGACCGACGCGATCGGGAATACCGATGACGTTGACATGTTCGCCATTGCGGTGGACGGCCAGCAGGAAGTTCGTGCCAGTCTGCTGAATGACTCGGGTGCAGCCGACTACACGGGTCGACTGACATTGCAGGACGAGACGGGCCGGATTCTCGCATCTCGCGGAGCCGACGGGACGAGCGGCGAGTTGCTCTATTCACCGACCGAAGCCGGCGTGTTGTACTTTGTGATTGACAACGCCGCGCCGCCGCCGCCCGGGTATCGCCTGATCATTCGCGGCTATGCCCCGACGACACTCGGCGAGGTTCGCACGCTCGGTTCGCTGCGGTATGCGATCAGCGATCTGGGTGTGATCATGACTGAGGTCGGCAGCATCGGCTCGGTGCGTGTCGGGCAGGATCAGGAGGATGTGAACAACGCCTACATCACGAGTGTAGCGATTCACTCAGCCGAGCACCTGTGGAACATTACGGCCGGTCACGGGATCGGCGGGTTTGACCCGGGGACAACCTTCACGAGTTCCGAAGTGATTCTGTCAGCCGAGGGTTCGATCGGCTCGATCATTGCCGGCGTCGGGAAGCCTGATGCGGACACAGTCGCGATGGGCGGCTCGATTCTGACGACGACCATCACGGCCGGTGAGAACATCGGCAAGGTGGTGGCACTGACCAACGAAGGCGGTGACTGGGGCGACATCGGCGGCATCTCGCGTAACGATGCAGCCGATACGCTGCTGGCCGCAACACCGATCACGGCCGGCGGCTCAATCGGGCTGATCCGTGCCGACAACCGTATCTGGGGTGCGAATCGCCTGGTGCCGAACGGGATGACCGTTGAGGTCGGCAAGGGCGGTATCGTGGACCGGATCGAAGCGGGCGTACTGCTGCTGGACAGTGAGGGCGAGACAAACCGCGATCTGCGTGCCGAAGTGGGCGTTCTCGGCATTGTCGGGAGCGAGTTGGAGATCCTGAAGGGCGTCGGCGGCAATGTACGCTTCGTCCGAGCCCCGTTTGTATACGGGCAGGGCTTCGAGGGAGCCGATGTGCTGCTGACGCCGGAGGAGATCATTGACGGTCTCGTCTTCCGAAGTGTCGATGACTCGGGAGCCGAGTTCACGATTCGCGTGTCGGCCGGTCAGGCTGCCGGCGGGTTCACGAACTCAGCAGCCCGCATCGTGACGGCTCCGATTGCGAACTCCCAGGGCGTGGCGCTGACCCGTCTGATTGTCAACCTGCAGCAAGGTGCTGATCTGACGATCGAGAACAACGGCGGCCATGTCGAGATCGGCGATCTGATCGTGATGGGATCGGCCACCGACACCGGTCAGGAGATTCGTTTCACCGGGTCCGGGCAGACGGACGTGTACTACCTGCGTGCGGTCGGTCACTTCCGCACGATTGAGAATCTGACCGACGGTGACATGATTGCGATGGACGTCGGCTCAGCCGATGAGATCAAGATCAAGGGCAATCTCGGTCACACGACGACCGTGAAGTACGGGCCGAGCAAAATCGGTCCCGAACTCGGCGTGGTGCAGGCAGCGCCGTCTGATGAAGGCGTTGTTGAGGACGGTTCCGCTCGTGCCGATTGGGTGCTTGGCGAAGGGGACTATGCCTTTGACTGGACCAACGGCACGAATCTGAATATCGACCCGGCGGCCTTGTCGGGCACCGAATCCGAGCCGTTGGACGGCTTCCTGGACGGGTTGACCATTCGCCATACGAATCTGATCAACACGCCCAATCGCATCCTGATCGACGGTGCCGTCGGTGACGTGATTGTGCAAAACACGATCAAGGATCTCCGGATCAACGCCGACAAGTCGTCCGAGCCGGGCGTCTTCGAGGGGTTGTACGGCGAGATCTACGCCTGGGGGAACATTGAGCGCCTGCAACTGGGTGACGGCATGATCGACCCGGTGATCGGCCCGCGGCCCGGCACGTTGATTATCGCAGCCGGCCAGATTGAGCGGATCGACATTACCGGCGAAGGCCACGACATCCGCGGGTACGTCCTCGGTGCCGGTGTGCAGACGTATGACAATGTGCGTGAACAGAACGTTGACTTCGGCATCGGAATGCTGAAGGTTGACGGCGGGTCGAATATTGACACGGCCCTGATCGGCGGTCGCTCGCTTGACACATTCTGGAACGCCGGCGACGGTCCTTCGACCGATGTTGATCGCATTCTCGTGACGGACGGTGACGTCATCGATACGAGATTCCGGGCCATCAACTTCGGGACGATCAGCATCAAGGGCGGTGCGTGGGACAACACGTCGCTGCGGACGACCGACGATATCAACTGGATCCGTGCCGACGAGTTCAAGAACACGGCCGGGACCGGTGTTCTGTCGAACTTCATCCAGGGTTCGGGCAATATCAACTTCATCGAGACCAACAAGATGCAGGGCGATATTGCCGACCTGGGCGTGGATGTGCTTGGGAACATCAAGAAGATTCGCGGCTTCGACTTCAGCGGCGTCGAGTTCGAGATTGATCAGAAGCTCGACATGCTGTATGCGAAGGGCGGCATTGCTCGCAGTAAGGTCGTTGCCGGCCAACTCGGTCAGGTAACGGCCGTGGACGATATCGTCCGCTTGACGGTGAGCACGGCCGGTCAGATCAAGAAGTTCCAGTCTTCGAAGGGCTCGATTCTGCTGCTTGATCTGACGGTGTCCGGACCGGACGGTCAGATTACGAATCTGTATGCGTACAACGACCTGACCGGCGACATCTCGATCGGCGGCAACATCAACAAGCTGCAGACGAAGCTGGGTACGATTTACGCAGACATCACCACGACCGGCGACGGGTATATCAAGACGCTCCAGGCCGGCCTGGACTTCCTCGGTTCGATTGATGCCGAGGGGTATATCAAGACCTTCAAGGCCGGCCGGAATATCGGCAGCGGTGACCGCATCACGGTGCAGGGCGATCTGACCAAGTTGGATGCCCGCAACGGGACGGTGAACGCTCAGTTTGTGATTGAAGGGGCACTGCGCAGCAAGTTCTCGGCACAGTCATGGGCTCCGGGCACCACGTTGACGGTCCTTGACAGCATCGGGACGGTCGACGTTGACAGCACGATCGACGGGGCCATCATCAGCCACTCGAACGGTATCAAGACCGTGAAGCTTGATGGTGGGCTGGCAGCCGGCTCCGAAATCAGTGCCTATGACGGCGACATCCGGACCATTCAGTTGTCAGGCGACCTCGACGGTGACGTCTATGCCGACGAGGAAATCCGGACCGTCAAGATCACCACGGCTCGTGACGGCACGGGCGGGAATCTGACCGGGACGATCTCAAGTGATACCGACGTCCGGTCGGTCCTGGTATACACCGATGCGACCGGCGCGACCGTTCACGCCCGGGCAGAACTTGTCAAGCTCGATGTGCGTGGTTCGGCCACGAACGCTCAGTTCGGTGCCGGTCAATCTGTCAAGGCGATTACGGTTCGAGGTAACGCGACTGACACGATGTTCTTCTCCGGCATTCACTCGCTGGGGACGGACCTGGTCATCGGCGGGCTCGGCCTCGGGGCCGACACCTATGGGCAAGGCTCCATCTCGAAGGTTGACGTCCTCGGCAATATCGACGGGGCCGTGTTTGCAGCCGGCGTCCAGGCAACGGCCGGTGTGAACAACAGTCAGTTCGAGCAGAACAGCAAGTCGCCGTCCACCGGGTTGAGCACGCTGGATCGCCTCACGGTCAAGGGGACGGCCACGGGCACGAATCTCGTGCTGGCAGACACTGAGATCGGGAAGGTGCAGATCAGCGGCGTGAACCGAACGGTCGGCGATGGCCTGGGCGGTGCGACCCTCGAAATCGTGAACAGTGATGATCCGGATACAACCGGCATGACTGAGATTGTCTCGGGCACCCCGGCGACGTACACCGAAGCGGACGGCGATCAGGTCCGAATCAACTTCCGCGGCAATGGCCAGGCCTGGTACGCGGTTGACGGTTCAGGCAATCTGACCGATCTCGTCCTGCTGGGCACGGACAGCCGAACGAACGTTGAGATCGATGTGGTCGGCGGGTCCGGCAACGGCACAGCGCAGCTTGCCAATGCGGCCGTCGTGAGTGGTGATGACGCCAGTCTGAGCCGCTTCACACTCAACGGCAACATCGACGGCAGCGATTCATTCAGCCTTGACGGCGACATCGGCACCTTCGACGTCGGGACGGTCAACACGACCGGGACGATTCTCGTGAGTGGCGAAGCGAGCCGGGTGCAGGCGAATTCGGTCCTGGCAGGCGTGTTTGAGGTGGCGGTCGTCAATACCTTTGAAACTCGATCCGGCGGCTTTACCGGCAGCTGGGACGGACTTGAAATCGGCCGCTTCACGGTTCGGGGCGATGCACTCGATGCGACGATTTACGCCCGAAACTCGATTGACAGCATCAGCATCAGCGGTGCCCTCGGGTCGGACCCGGCCAATGAGGCAACGCACCCGTCATACGTGTCGACACGCGGTGAGTTGTCCTCGCTGTCGGCCGGAAGCATGACGCTTGCACGCGTCTCGGCCGGCGATGAGCTGGGCAAGGTCTCCGTGACCGGCAACGTGGTTGATTCCCACATCCTTGCCGGCCTGTCACTTGGGTCGGACGGCACCTACGGTGGGTCCGGTACGGCCGGCGACCAGTTGTCTGACGGCGTACTGACGAGCCTGAGTGTTCGCGGCAACTTCATTCGCAGCAGCGTGGCTGCCGGCGTCCAGCGCGGGCGTGACGGCTTCTACGGCAGTTCGGATGACATCGGCGCGCTGGGCGTCAGTGAGATCAAGTCGATTACCGTCAACGGGACGGCAAGCGGCTCGAACTTCGGCAGCCAGAGTTACGCGTTCACCTCGAACGGCATCATGGGCAAGATTCGGACCGGTGGTCAGGACTTCTATAACAAGGGGAACCTGGTCGAGGACGGCATTGATGTGTCGCCGGAGCCGGTCCGGGTGCTTCGGGCCGAGCAGCGGCTTGAGGTGACGCACTACTTCGTTGAGCTCGATTTCAGCGAGGACATTGATACCTCCACACTGATCGACGATGAGAACGATCCGCACGTCACGGCCATTACCGTGCTCGATGAGGACGAGAACATCGTCAGCACGACGAACTACGAAGTCAGGTACGATGAAGAGCTGAGACAGGCCACGATCGACTTTGACCGGTCGTTCACCGAGCAGGCTGCCGGCGTGTACACGATCATTCTTGACGGCGACGTCCTCAAGAGTGTGTCCGGTCAGGGACTTGACGGTGACGGCGATGGTGAGGCCGGTGATGATTTCGCCAGTCGTGCCGTGGTCGGCGATGCCGGCGATCGCGTCACGGATTCAGGCACGCCTTGGGATCCTGACGGAAACCCGAACACCGACAATGACGTTTCCTTCACGGCGGCCGTGTCGATGGACTATCTGCTCGACAATCCGCTCGTTGAAGGGATCGACCCGCGTCGGAACTTCTCCCTGTCGCTCGTTGATGAAATCGGCAACCACCCGGATCAGGAGTCACTGTACTTCCCGGGCCGCATGGACGTCGATCTGTTTGAGATCACGTTGAATGCCGGCGAGTTCCTGGTGGTGAGCACCACGGAAAACCTGCCGGGCTCGCAGTTCATCGGGGCCGTGACGTTGATGACCGAAGTGATGGGTCAGTATGTCCCGGTGGCGATGTACTCCGATTTCTTTGCCGACGCGCCCCGCACCTCCTGGCCGCTCCCGGCTCTTGATTCGGGCTACTACGTTGGCTCGACTGGGACGTACTGGCTGGCTGTGACCGGTCTGGAGATGCAGTCTGGGGCACTGTTCATCCCGCCGTTCATCCAGGTTGACATCGGGGATACGTCCGGTGTGAACATGGGCGGAGCCCCGATCAATCCTGACTCGGTCGCCAACGACGTTGGCCGCTATCAGCTGAATGTGATGGTGTTCGATGACGGTGATTCCGGCTTCGATCGAGGCAGCAATGCCGACCTGATTACCGGCCAGGACCGCACGTTTGCCGGCGATAACGGTCGTGAAGGCAGCATCGGCTATCCGGAGACCGAGTTCTACGACATCGATGTGTATGACATTTCCGAGGTCCGCGTCGGGCCTGGGATCGATGGAATCTGGCGGACGGCTGATGATGACATCATCAACGAGCTCGAGGCCGGCACCTCGGTCAGCATTACGGTGACCCTTGAGGAAACCGGCTCTGATCTCGGCTCACTGGCTGAAGTCGGCTTGTTCCTGCTGGATGACTCCCCGAGCCTCAGCGGCGGCATGCATGTCGGTTCCCCGGGCTTTGCCGAAGGGTCAACCAAGGATGTCAGTTTCGATCTGGTGGTTCCGGAGACCGGGCGCTACGGCGTGTATCTCCAGGGCAGCATCGAATCGAACTACACCTTGACGATCAATGTTGATACGTCCACGGCCGGTTCGAGCATCGCTCGTGATCACCAGAATGTCCTGCTTGAACTCAACGGCGGCTTTGCCGACTGGTTCGGCCGATTCGGCGTTGACATGGAAGGCTTCGGCCTGACGAACCTCGGGTTCGGCGAATGGGAGAAGGAGATTAAGTCGCTCGTCGTGCAGGAAATCGAGGACGACTTCAACCTGATGGTTGACACGGATGGCGATACCGTCAATGACAGCGGCGTTGATCTTCGGGTCTCGTTCAACCCGAGCGACTTCGGCGACGAGGAGTTCACGACCGTGTTCCTGGCCGGCAACCTCGGCGAGGAGAACTACTACGGCAGCCTCCTGAGTGCTCCGGAGCATGCAGACATTCAGAACCAGAACCAGAGCGATGAGGCCATCGTGTTCATCAACACCTGGATCGGCATCTTCGCCCCGGGTGAGGGTGATGCGTTTGCCATCTCGCTCGCTGATACGATCAGCATGGAACTGGGTCGCTTGATGGGGCTGCGGTTGGCAGCCAGCCCGGACTCGAACCCGAACATCATGCATCCGGCCCGTTCGGCCGCTGCGGACTACTACTTCGAGGACGCCGAGCAGACCTTGGCCGGCAACTGGTTCCTCGGGAAGCAGAACGAAGTGGCGTTCATGGACTGGCTGTATGACTTCAAGGAGTTCTAAACCCTCCACATATTTCAAATCCAATACACGGCACCGAGTTTCACACTTGGTGCCGTGTTTGTTTTTGTCGCCGGTGCGCGAAGGGGAGCAGGAGGGTCGGGCGACGTTCGCGACGACGTGCCATATGATGGGCACTCATGCGGCGCATCCTGCACATCTCAACGCGCTTGATCCTTGGCGGGAGTCAGGAAAACACGGTGCTGTCCTGCGAAGGGCAGGCACAGGCCGGCCATGAGGTGCATCTGGCCTTCGGCCCGATCTACGGGCCTGAGGGATCGATGCTGGAACGTGTGCAGGCGTTCGGCTCAATTACCACACACGAGGTTCCGGGGCTGGTCCGCGAGTTGAACCCGCGCAGTGACTGGTCAGCCTATTGCCAGTGCCGCGAGTTGATCCGTGAGGTGCAGCCCGACATTGTGCATACGCATTCATCGAAGGCAGGCATCGTGGCCCGTGCGGCAGCATGGAAAGAGAATGCAGCGTTGTCGTCGTCTGATGTCAGTCGTCGGGCCGGGGTGGTGCACACCATTCACGGGCTGCCGTTTCACCCGTATGAGTCGTGGTGGCGGAATCGTGTCTACATCATGTCAGAACGCTGGGCGGCCCGGCGGTGTCACACGATCGTGACGGTGGCAGATGCCATGTCTCGGCAGGCGCTCCAGGCCGGTGTCGGGAAGCCGGATCAGTTTGTGACGGTGTACTCCGGAATGGAGACACAGCGGTTTCTGGAGCCGGATCGGGATCGCGCGCAGATGCGCCGGGAACTGGGATTGGCAGAGGATGACTTTGTCATCGGGACGATCGCTCGGCTGGCTGAGTTGAAGGGGCATGATGATCTGCTGGATGCTTTGGGCCGGCGCATGCAGGGCAATCATCATCTGAAACTCCTCTGGGTGGGAGACGGCTGGTGGCGGGATCGGTTGATGGCCCGGGTGGAGTCGATGGGGCTGACGTCGCAGGTTGTGACTCCGGGGCTGGTCCCGCCGGAGGAAGTGAGCCGGTACATCCAGGCCATGGACGTGCTGGCCCATCCATCGTACCGCGAGGGCTTGCCACGGACGGTGCCGCAGGCGTTGCTGGGCGGGGTGCCCGTGGTCGTGTATGACCTGGACGGAGCCCCGGAGGTGTGCATCCACGAGGAAACGGGGCTGTTGGTCCCGCCGGGGGATCGTGATGCACTGCGCGAGTCAGTGCTCCGGCTGTTTGATGATCGTGATCTTGGGACACGGCTGGCGCAGCAGGGGCGGGACCTGTGCCGGGAGCGGTTCAGTGCGCAGGCCATGATCGACGGCTTGGAGCGCGTGTACGAGCAGGCGCTGCAGCAGGCGCGGGGCTGAAGTGGGCACAGCCTATTGATTCAGAAACAGATAATACAGTCGGCCCTCGGTGTACTGGCGCCCGGCGACCAACTCCGCCACTGCCCCGACGCCCATGAAGATGTCGGCACGGCCCGGGGCCTTGATGGCCCCGCCGGTATCCTGATCGACCATGAACTGCACGAAGGGTCGGCGGCCGCCCGAGTAGGTGGGGATATGCGTGTCGGCGATGACGATGCCGCCGCGCGGGAAGATTGCTTTGTCCGTCGCGAGTGACCGCTTCTCGGTGACGGTGACGCCGAGGGAGCCGGCCGGCCAGGTCCCGGGGGCGTACTCCTGGAAAAAGACGTAGTTCTCATTCTCGTAGATCAACGGCTCGGCCTGTTCGGGATGCTGTTTGAAGTAGGCACGCAGCGACGGGAGGCTGAGCCGATCGGGACTGATCAGGCCGCGCTTGACCATTGTGCTGCCGAGGCCGGTATACGGTCGATCGGTCTTGCCGGCATACCCGACGTACAGGGTCGATCCATCGGGCATGAGCAGTTTGGCTGACCCGTTGACGTGGATGATGTAGGCATCAAGCGGCGATGACAGCCAGACGAGTTCGGTGCCGGCCAGCATCCCGGATTGATCAATCTCGCGGCGAGCGGGCCAGGGCTGGAGCGTGCCGTTGACGCGACGACCCAGCGGCAGGCCGGTGGCTGGGTCTTTCACGAGATCGGGCGGCAGTTTGTATAACGGGTACTGGAACGAGCCGGATCGGGTTGCCGAGGCACGGAACTCGGGTGCGTAGTATCCAGTGAACAGGACGGTGCCGGAGCCGTCCCAACCGACGGATTCGTACAGCGAGAAGGACGACATGGTGTCAGCAATGAACTGATCCTTCCAGGTGGCCTCGGTGAGAATGTCGGCGAATCGCGTCACGCTCGCCTTGGCCCGATCGAATGTGACTCCCTCGATCGGGAAGTGCGTCTGGGCCGAGGGGGCTTCAAACCAGCTGAGGCTTCGTCGCACGGCCAGGTTGAGGGTGGCATCCTTCGAGTCGTAGGCCGATGCCAGCACCGCGCGGAACACGGCTGGGTCTGTGACGAGCCTGAGTGCAGGCGCCCCGGCGGCAGCGGCCTGGAATACTCCGGGGTCGCAGCCTCCGGCTCGGTGCGGCAGCCGGCTGTCTGCAGCAAGGCAGTGATGATGATCAGCCCGGTGAGCGTGGAGCATACGTGTGATCGGAAGCGTCTGGACGCGTGCCCGGCGGTCGTTTTCATCAGTGCCTCGCTTTGTGCGCAGGGGGTGCAAAAAAGTGGCCGATCCCGCCTGTGAATCGACAAAAACGGGCTTTGGGCAACAGGATTCGCACAAGATTGCCGGGGGGGCCGGGCGCGGCTGGTGCTTGCCGATCATGGCTGGTATCCGGTCATGCCGATATGGATTCAATGACCACGCACACTCCGCAAGACCAAGCCGGTGGGGAGACCGCGCCCCGCGTATCGATCCTGATCCCGAACTACAACAACGGGCGACAGTCATCTCGTGATGGGAACCGTGACCTGATCGGCGATCTGCTCGAATCGCTCGAGCGAACGCTGGCCAATGAGCCGGTGCCGTTTGAGATACTCGTATTCGACGACGGCTCAACGGATGACTCGATCGACACGTTGCGTCATTGGGCCACGAGCAAGACCTGGAAGGCCACCGGTCGGCCGTTTCTGACGCTGATGGAGGCCCCACACTGCGGGATTCTGTCGATCACAGCGAACCATCTGAGCCGGGCGGCCCGGGGTGACATCCTGTGCCGGCTGGATGGCGATGTGGTTTGTCTGACGCCGAACTGGGTGAGCCGGATTACGCAGGCGTTTGATGAGGGACCGGAGCGGCTGGGCGTGATCGGTCCGATGCAGTTGCGCGTGGACGGCCGAGTGCACGCGTTTGGGGATTGGCTGCTGCACCCGAAGGGGTATCACCATATCGGCCATCTGATGGACCCGGGCCGGATCAACCGGCCGATGGAAGTTGATCATGTCATGGGGTGCTTCTACTGCTGTCGGAAGCAGGTGTATGAGGAACTGGGCGGGTATGACGAGTCATATCTGCGCGGGCAGACGGTCGATTTCGGCATGCGCGCCCGGTTGGCCGGCTGGCGGTGTTGGGCGATCCCGAACGTCGAGTACATCCACGCTCACTCGGAGCGCCGTCAGCGCTCGACGGAGGCTGACACAACCGGCGGGACGGCCTCGTCGATGGGCACCTTCGAACAGAAGTGGGGGTTCCATCGGGTGGCGCCGGATCTGGATGAGGTGCGTCGCTTGTATGCCGGCACGCCGCTGCTCTGGAATCCGCGCTGGCTGAGTGAACTTGATCACACGATTGACGAGGATGGCCCGGTCGGTGGGCGAGCCAGGACGGAGCCGCTCACGCCTGAGTTGTCAGATTGGGGCCGTTTTGCAGCCGGGCAGGATGCAGCGTTTCGGAAGTCGGTCGAGACCCGACTCGGGGCCGTGTTTGATGTCGTCCGGCAGGCCGGCAGGCCGAAGCGATTGCTCGTTTACGAATCCGGTCATGGATTGCTCTGCCACATGTTGGCCAAGAACGGGCTGACCTGTGTCGGCGTGGATCGGCGAGCCGATCATGTCGAGTTCGCCCGCGCAATCACGGAATCGCAGTCGTATGAGGCAGGCTCCGTTTCGTTTGTGCATCAGGCAGACCGACGAACGCTGCCTGCCGACAGCGGTTCGGTGGACCTGATGCTGATTTCAGATGCGCTGGAGTGCCACCCGAATCCGGCAGCAGTCCTGACCGAAGCACGACGCATTCTGCCTCCGGGCGGGCTGCTCATCATTGTGTCGCAACGCGTCGCCCCTCACGTGGATCCGCCCCGGCCGGACCGGCACCCGTACCTGATCAATGAGTTGGCAATGCAGTTCATGGGCGTCGGCGGGTTTGAGTTGGTCATTGACCCCGGTCGTGATGATTCCTCACGTGACATCGTGCTCGTGGGCCGTCGCGTGTCGACTCAGGTTGGGACGACGTCGCCCCGTGAGACAGCACGGAGTCCGGTCGTTCGCAATGAACCGGCGCAGACCGACTGCGAGATGATGCAAGCGGGCGCGCTGACCTAGTTCTCATCCGGCAATCTGTTGAATCTGAAGCACCCTGCCGACCTATCAAACTCCATGGCAGTCCGGTGCAGGCACCAGTAACTTGACATGGCATCGAGTTGCAGTTGGGCCATGCGGTCGTTGTTGAAGACGAGCGGCCGGGCATCGTCTGTCAGTGCCGGGCAGAATCGGTCAAGCAGCCAGGCTGACAGGAGGAGTCGGCGTGCCGGGGGTGAGATTCGGGCCGGGCTGTAGAAGTTGATCCACAGCATCCGGGTCGCCGGCTGCCAGCAGGGCCAGTAGTGCTTCATTGAACCGTCCGGGATGGTCCGACTCGGCCTCGGCGATGCGTCGGCAGGCCCCACGGTTCGCCGTGTCATCCCGTGACACCATCCCGGATGCAAGTCGCGCAGCCCGACGAACATCAACAGTTTCTGCCTCATCCAGCAGACGCTGGATTTCGATTGGGTGTGTGCCGCAGAGTCCTGCCAGTAACAGGCCGGCCCGCTTTACATTGTCATCCAGATCATGGATCCATGTATCTGCCAGATCGGCTGCCTCACCTGGTGTCAGCGTCCGCTCAGCCAGCAGCACCGCAGCCCAGACCGAACCGTCCGCAGCAACCGGGTCGGCTCCCCCCTCTGCGCTGAGCCCGGCTTGTTCCGCTGGGGCATGGTCATACCATGCCAGCCACCTGGTCATGACCTCCTGCTCAGGAGTAAGACCGTCGGCGGTGGGGGTCGTGGTCGCTCGCAGCGCTCGCTTGATGGCATCGGCATCCCCGGCAGCGAGGAGTGTTAAGTCCGTGTTAATATCGGGGACCATTGATTCGTCGTCGATCTCGTTGAGAAGCACACCGACTTCGCTATCCGCATCGGATCGGGCAGCGAGCAGTTTGAGCGCAGTCAGTGCATCGGCATCGCCCGTGCGGGCACGGTCCGACAGGTAATGGATAGCCGTATCGTCAGTGCTGCGCCCCAGCAGGTAAAGGCTCGTGCGATACGCATCGCGGCGCGCTGGTGTCGTGCTCCATTGCTGTGCTGCTGCCAGGAGTGGGGCAGCCTGATCCGGATTGGTCGTGATTGATGCCCACAGGATCGCTTCAGTCACATCCGGGGCAGTGGTCGTATTGATGGCCGTCGAGAAACCGGCGTCGGGGTTGGCAGCCGCGAGCAGGAGCCATGCCTCGCGTTGGATGGCCGGCAGCGGGTCATTCAACGCACGGCTGACATACGGGTCGATGGCGGGCGGGCCGTAGCGCGGGCGCAGGCACGAAGTGCGTGCAATGACACGTCCCCAATTGGTGTCGCCGCCGGTTCGTCAGTCACTGCTTCGTCGTGGTGATGAAGTGTCAGCAGGCGGTGCCAGAGGTCCTGTGCCATCGTCCGGTCGGTAGCCGGTGCAGATTGCTCCTGTTTCAATGGCACCGTAAGTAGTTGTTCCAGTGCATGGCCGGCTGACCTGACATCGGCATTCAGGAGCAGGAGTTGCGTGTGACGGAGCCAGATGGCAAGCGGTACCGTCTCAGGGGCCCACAGTTGGCATTCCTTGATCAGACCGGCCACATCAAGGAGCGTGCCTTCGTTCAGGTCGGCTGAGGCATGTGATTGAAGTTCAATCAGCAGTGTCATGCCAAGTTCTGTTACCCTGGGCGCTGCATTCGCCTGCGCAGTCGTGTTGACCTCCCCGCCCGTCGTCGTGAGTACCCACTCCTCCTGCCAGGCACGAACCAGGCTGTGCAATTGCGCGATTGCCGGGCGGCGTTGAACCGGGTCATTCGAGAACGCACGGTTGATGTGAGCCTGCAGGCGCCAGTGTGGGGCCAGCCAGATGCCGGCGACAAGACCGAGGATGATGGCAGCCGATAGAGTCCATGCCATCCGCCGTTTACTTCCGGCTGACCTGGGGCTGTGCGGAATGGCTGATGGGGTATGCACGTGGGTTACGGTATATTCAATGTTGCGTGCAGTTCCAGACCGAGCACGCGCCGCAACGCTTGCAGAGGCGGTTCACTCGTCCGGATCAGGCAGTGTCGGGCCCCAAGTGTGTGCGCGACTGTGTGGATCGACTCGATGTGATTCCGCAGTTGGGTGCGGTACCGTTGTTGGACGGCATCCACATTCACATGACGTTTCGTGTGTGATTCCGTATCCTCGATGCGGGCAATGCCGCCAAACGATGGGTCGAGTTCGTCGTCGGTGAGAATCTGAGCGAGTGTGACTTCGTTCTCGCGCAGACGGTACAGGTTGACCGTATCGAGTAACTGCTGCGGGTCGTCGAGGAAGTCGCCAAGAATGATCATTTTCTGGCGGGTCGGGATCGTCATGCCGGAGGCCGCGAGATGAGGCCGCTCGTGAAGCGTGCCGGCCGGTGTGGTGTGTTCGAGCAGCGAGACAATCCGTTTCAGATGATCCCATGATCGGCCGGGTGCGACGACGCAGGCACTGTCAGAGGTCGTCGAGGATTCGTCAATCATCGGCCCGGTGCCGCCGGCCAGTGAGAGGGCGATTCGGTCTGCCTGCCGGGACGTCAGGTAGGCTGTGGCTGCTGCCAGCCAGCGGGCGACATCCCATTTGGACGGCATGGCCGTGTTCGGTTCAACACTTGCAAATGACATCGACGCACTGGCATCGACGACCAGATGCACGGTCAGGTCGGCAAAGTGTCGGTATCGCCTTACATAGAGACGATCCGTCCGCCCGTAGTGCTTCCAGTCCACGTGTCGAAGGTCGTCGCCGGATGCGTAGGCACGGTAGTCGTAGAACTCAGTCGAGATGCCGCGGTCGGGGCTGGCATGTCTGCCGTGATGGAGTCCGGAGACGAGTGTTTCGGCAATGACAAACAAGCCGCCAAGCGACTTCAGCGTGAGCGGGTCGAGCAATGGATTAGCAATCTCGGTCCGGCTGATCGTCATGGTCCGCCTCGCCAGGGTGCGGGTCGCTGCCGGTTCAATGTGATTCGGTCAGCACCACGCCACGCTGCTTCAGTTCGGACATGATATGGTCGAAGACGTCCTGGTTTTGGGCCATCATCTCCGGCGCACACACACCGGGCCGTTCGAAGCGACCGTCGAGGATCAGTTGGGCTGTGATGGCAGCAGGAAAAGCGGTGCAGCGCGACATGGATCGGGTGCCCGAGTCTTGATCGTAGCGATCGAGCAAGTCCCACTCAAAGACTCGAGTCTCGCCATGGCCGTCGCGCCCGGACACGTGGATGCGCATGATGGTCAGGTCCTCTTCATGCTGCGTGAAAGTCCACTGCGGGAAGAGCAGGGCGGAGGTGACATCAATGGGGCGCACCTCGGTCCTGTCTGGGCCGACGGCAATCGTGTCACTGCTGAACAGTCCCATGTGCCTCAGGACGGCCATGAGTTCACAGTGCCCCGGATAGCGGATCGTCTTCTCGACCATGTTTGTCGCCGGGATGGTCTGCATGAGGCTTCGAAGCCCATCAGTCAGGAATGCAGTGACGGAGCCGAGTCCTTCTATTTCCAGTGTTTCCGGTTCTGTCAATGCGGGGACCTCGACCGGCGATCCGTTTCGAATGATGCGCGTCGGACGTGTGTACTCCTCGATGACATCATGGGGTGCGAAGCCGGCCTTGTACTCATAGGGCCAGTGCCGGGTGACGGGCAGGCCACCGACATAAACCCGTACCTCATCGACTTCTGCCAGCTGATCGGCTGCATACCCGACGAGCAGGTTTGACAGGCCGGGGGCGACGCCGCAATCGGTGACGGCTGTCACGCCTCCGGCTCGGGCCAGATCGTCCAACTCCAGGGCATCCTCAGACATGAAGGAAATGTCGACGTAGTTCGTGCCGGCTGCGATGACGGCCTCCAGCGCTGCTCGGCCCATGCGGCTTGGGAGGGCCCCGACCACGATGTCGGCTTCATCGGCCATGGCACGGATGGCTGCCGGGTCCGTGAGGTTCTGTCGAGTCACGTTAAGCCGCGGGTTGGCCACCTGCATGTCATGCAGCACCTGCTTGTTAATATCGGCCACCGTGACTTCGAGGCGGTCGGATCGTGACAGATCATCGGCAATCGTGTTCCCGATCATGCCGGCACCCAGGACGAGCACGCGATGGCGCTTCATAGGTTTCCTCTTTCATTCGAATGGTCATCGGTCTCGTGTGTCGTGGTACTGTCGGGGTTGCTCGACGATGGATCGATCGGATCCGGTGACAGGGGGTAGGTCGTCATGAGCCGTCGAAGAGGCATCGTCAAATCGCACATCACGGCCCCGAATACGGCTGCCAGGAGCAGGTGATCGTTGAGCATCTGCGACGTCAGGCAGAGGATCCCGACCGCCGCCTGGAGTGATGCGGCATTCGTAAGTCTCAGTGTATATCGAAACGCCGGCTTCCACGGGCTCCCGAGCAGACGAGCCCCGCCGGCCGCACCGAACCATCGGGCATCGCCGCTGACCAGCAGCGCCAGCAGCACCGGGCCCCAGACACCGAAGTAATACAGGTCGATTGACACGAGCGTCATCGTGATTGCCAAGCATGCTGCAATGGTAGAGACCCTGGACGACCACCGTTGGGCCAGGCAGCCCACGACACACCCGACAACGGCCCCGACAATCCCGGCAGCCGGGAGCAGTGCCTGAGCGTTCGGCTGTTGGGGCGCGTCGAGATCCGGCAGAAGCCGAAGCGTGCACCAGACACCAACTGCCAGACACAGGAGCCAACATATGGCCCCACAGCGATCGACGGTCGCTGACACGGCATCGACGGCAACATCATCATCGGCCCCGGGGGATCCTTCAGGGGCCCGGTGCTGTTTGCAGCGTGACGATGATGCGACGGTATACGTCAGGCCGAGAATGGCAGCCGGGACCAGTGGAATCGAGAAGAAGAACGACGCTGCCAGTGCGATCAGGCCGGCTGTGGTGACGGTCATCCAGGCACAGAGAAACGATGCATTGTGCCAACTCCCTCCCCGGCGAAAGAGGCGCTTGCCGGGAATGTGCAGGCCGATGGCTGCCATGCACGCGAACACGATGAACATCACTCGGGGCAATGCATGGGAGGCAACGGCTCGTTGATAGGTTTGCTCTGCCTGCGCGAGTTCGCGCTCATGCTGCTGCGTCAACTCGTCAAGCGCAACGGGTGAGACGCCTGTGGACAGCAATGTGAGTCGGTCACTGCGATGTGCATCCTCGAGATCCTGCAGCGCGTGCCGCTGTGCTGACCCGCCCGTCACGAAGCGTTCATACAATGTCGGCTGAAATCGCCCGGCGATCGTCGGGCCGAACAGAGCCCCGATGAGGACGGCCGTGATGAAACAGGCGCGGCTGACACCGACTCGACGAGATACGACGGCGAGTATGCAGAATGAGGCAATGACGACTGCTGCCAGAATGCCGAAATTGAGGACCGCGAGCGATTCCATCGCCGAGATCGTAGGCTCGGGTTCAGGCCGTTGAAATACCGAATGCAGCGAGTTCGGAGGATCGGGGCCGTCTACTCATCCGGACCGATTGTGTGCAATCACGTGTCAGACTTATCCATCGTAATCTGGGCATATGCATTGTGATTGTGGATGGATTCGAAGTTCTCGGAGCGGACTGAGTACCAGGTGATCCGCTCGTCGGCATTGAGCGTAAGAGCCGCATCACGAACGATGTCCTCGACGAACTTCGGATTGTCATACGCCTGCTCGGTGACGAATTTCTCATCCGGGCGCTTCAGCACGGAGTACAACGGTGCGCTGGCAGCGTCTTCGACCATGGTCACCAGGTCCTCGATCCACAGTTCGCCGGTGAAGCGGACTTCGGCATCGATCTGGCAGCGCTGGTTGTGGGCACCGTACTCACTGATCTCCCGCGAGCATGGGCACAGGCTGGCAGCGGGTACCGAAACGCCCATGACAAAGTCCGCATTCCCCTGACTGTCCACAGCACACTCGAAAGAGACGCGATAGTCGAGCAGACCGGGCTGCTTGGTGACCGGTGCCTGCTTCTCGATGAAGTAGACAAACTCGAGTCGGACATGTGCATCCTCGGCATCAAGCCGTTCGCGCAGTTCACGGCAGATCGCATTGATCTTCTCAGGCCGGATTCCCTCTCGGTTCTCGCTGAGAACCTCGAGAAATCGGCTCATATGCGTGCCCTTCCGATCATGCGGGAGTGAGACATACATGTCGATCGTTGCCACGGTGGTCTCAGAACCCCCGTTGCGCGTCTTCAACGTGATCGGGTAGGTCACGTTCTTCACGCCGACGCGGTCAATCGCAATCTGCCGTCGATCGGAAAAGCCCTGCACATCAGGCATGGCCTTGCAGACTCCATTGGCCGGCGTCTCCGTAGCCCCGGTCTTGATTGTGGCGGACGTATCGGCTGGGGTTGCCATATGCTATTTCTCCGTAGTGTGTTACGGAACACTGCTATCAAGTGTCGTCGCCCGCACCGTGCATTTGCTGCCGGGGCGGAGCATGGATTTGTGTGCCAATGGTACGCCGACTCGCATCGAGCAGTGCGGCAAAAGACCTGTGTGGACCCTATTTCAGGGATAGGCCCATTGAAGCACCAATCAGGGGCCGGCGGGCCGTGTCCGGCAGTGGCGGAGCCGCCCCGGCGTCAGCCTTTTCTGATCAGTTTGACGGCCGGGGCAGGGGGGGCGGTAGGGTTTTGGCGCGAGGAGGTCAGCGAGGAGTCGCGATCCTCGTAGGCAAAACTCCGTGCCATGGCGATCCCGACCGAGACGCCCAGCAGACCGCCGGCTGCATAGTCGAGCGGAATCGGGCGTAACAGCGGCCACAGGGTGCCATCGAGTTGTTGCTCCAACGCCTGCGGCCCGACCATGAATATGGCAGCGAGGTACCCGACGACGGCAACGCCGAAGGGGGCCAGGAACAACATTGAGCCGCACGCATTCGGCCAGGTCATTCTCGTGATCATGACTGCCAGCGTTATTGCTGCGGCGGTCCCGTAGAGGGTCTGGCCCTTCAGGTCGGTTCTCAAGAAGGCCCAGCAGAAGCCACATCCCAGTACCAGCGCCACACCGGTTGCCATCAGGCTCTGCTTATCCGCCCAGGCCACTTCATTCGGGTATTGGTTCGGTGCCCAGCGGTGAAGGGCCCATACACCCAGTAGCGAGACGAGGCCCCACGCCACTGCCTCGACGGCGAGCATGACATACAGGGACGCGCCGAGGGCATCCTGCCCGACAGCCGACCGAATGAGGCTGTCAATGCTCGGGGCCTGGTTCGACATCAGCAGCCAGCCGAGGCCGAGGATAAAGGCGCCGGTGTATCGATGGGTGAGTTTGCCGCCGGCTATCGTGAGGATCAGGATCAGGACCGAGCACCCGACGAACGGGATGAAGGCCGACCCAAGGCCTGAAACGGCAAAAGCGGCCGGGACGGAGTCAGCACCGTCGGCTGCATGGAGGTTGCCGACTGCCCAATAGGTGAGTGGGAGCAGGATGAGCCCTGCCACACAGACCACACACGTTTGCTTGATTGAATCCCACATTCAGATGCCACCCGTTCCCGTCAGTCCGATCTGGTGAGGAGTCGGTTCGTCGCGCTCCGGTTAGAACGTAATTGTGCCGCCAACGTAGAGGCCTGCCAGTCGGCCATCGAATTCATACGGTCCGCCGGTGGCACTGTCATCCTCGAGGTTGACATCAAGCTGGCGGTACCCGATCCGGAGCCCCATGTTGTCGGTGACCAGATACTCTGCCCCGGCCCAGATATCAAAATAGGAGACGGTCGCATCACTGCCGCCTCCGGCACCGAGTGTGAGTGCCAGATCGACACTCCAGTGCCCGGCCGTCGTGTAATCTTCAGATCGGGCAATCCGGACGCGGACTCCACCCTCGAGGCCGAGGCTGCTGCCGTCATAACTGACCGTCGGGCCTCCTTCTGCTTCGAGACGCTGATCAAGGCCGATCATCCTCGTGCCGGCCAGCAGCGCAAACCGCAGTTCATAATCGTCATCATGCAACACATTGCCGAAGGGGTCCCACCCTGCCTTGAGCCCGATGTTGGACAGCCCGAAGTCGTTGTGCACGACCGTGCCGGCTGACACGGCTGAATCGAGAACCCCGAAGTCCTGTGCGATGGCCCCGGAGGATTCCGTGCTGAAGTCGAACCCTTCGAGCCACATGAGCCAGCGGCCGTGATCGTCCGTGTCATAGGTCAGCAGTGCCGAGCCGAGAAACGACGGTTCGCTGTCGTCCAATCCGAGCAGCGAATCGACATCCATCAGCGTGGCTGCCGAGCCCTTGAACGTCGATTCGCCGCTGAGCGATGCGAACCAGACCAGCGGCTGGGCTTCAATCCGCCAGCACCGCTGGGTTGTCATGGCCTGTTCGAATGTGCCAGACTCATCCTGTGCCGGTGCGTACTGGGTCGCTGCCGCCACCATCAGGATCAGGATCATGGTTCGGGTTGCGCGGTGTCGTCTCGTAGCGTGTGCCATGTGGGGAGTGCTCCAGGTCGGCATGAGCACGAGGTGCGTAGGCAGCAGGCTGTTCGTGCTGACCGACCGAATCCGTTATCATGTACACGACATGCCGGGTGGAAGAAGGCTGTGCCTACAGTTGTAACGGCCTTCTCGGCTGTCGAAGAGTGAGCGATTCTAGACAGCACAGACGTACAACAAAACGTCTGAGATGAGAGAGGACTGAGGAGCGGGCCTACACCATCCGCCAGCGGTGCGAGTGAGCGCACAGGAAGCAGTATGTCAGACGCAGAAAAACCTCGCCCGACGGGCCGGCCCCCGAGCAGTGAATCGGAATCGGCAGGGCACGGCTCGCAGGTTCCATTGGAGCCCGGACTCAGCCTCCCGAAGTCGATCGTGCGCTTCACCTTTGTGCGCAGTTCCGGGCCGGGCGGTCAAAACGTCAACAAGTTGAATACCAAGGCATGTCTTCATGTGTCGATGAGCGATCTCGTCGAACACTGTGGTCTTGATCACAGCGCGACGGCGCGTCTTCGGCAGTTGGCCCGGACCCGGATCAACTCGGATGACGAGATTGTGATCCAGTCGAGTCGGCATCGGTCGCAGCGTCGAAATCGGCAGGAGTGCCTGCAGCGGTTGTCCCAGATGATCGAGGCAGCACAGCGGAGACCGTCGAAACGGCTCAGAACACGGCCGTCACGCGCATCCGTCGAGCGGCGGCTCGCTTCCAAGCGGAAACGGGCAGACGTGAAGCAGCGACGGAAGCGGGTTGATGACGGCGGTGCGGATTAGCGCAGCATGTGCGGGGAACTCGCACCGTGTTCCGCTCGTATCTCACTATGATATAAATGTACGCCGACGTGCAGCGGCTGCATAGGATGGGGCAGATGCCGGATGATACCTTCAAACTTGCGTGCACGATGAGCGACCAGCCGAGTACGGCCGGTGCGTGCGAGGAGGCCCTGTCCTCACTGGCTCGCACGATGGAGGGGCAGACTGACTTCGTCTGTGCCTTTTTCAGCCCGCATCATGTGCCTCGTGCCCCGCTGATTGCGTCGGAGATCCTTGATCAGCTGGCCCCGCAAGTCGTGACCGGTGCTTCGGGCGCCGGTGTGCTGGCAAACGATCACGAACTCCAGGAACGCCCCGGTCTGACAATTATGGCTGCACGGATGCCGGGCGTCGCTTTTCACACCTTTACGCACGACGATCTTGATTTACTGCGTCCCGAGCCTGAGGAAGAGACGCTCTCGCAGATTCTCGGGTGCCCCTCGGCTGATATCCGGGGCATGATGCTGCTGCCGGACCCCTATACGCCGTTGGGGCGGATGATCAGCCCGCTGTCGCGCCTGATCAACAAGGGGCGATCGCACGATATGCTGGCACCGGTTTTTGGGGGCATTGCATCGGCAGGAGAGCGCCCGGGGGATAATCGACTGATTCTGAACGAAAAAGTGCTGCCCAGCGGGATCGTCGGGTTGGCCTGGAGCGGGGATATCCGGATGGAGGCCATCGTCAGCCAGGGATGCCGCCCGATCGGGTCCCCGATGATCGTCACAAATGCCAAGCGGAACATTATTCTGTCACTGGGTGGCCGAACCCCCCTGCAAGCGGTCCAGCAGATGGCAACCGATCTCGACCCGGAGGATCAGGAACTCCTTCGGAACGGGCTCTTCATCGGCCGGGTCGTCAACGAGTACCAGGATTCCTTCGGCCGAGGTGATTTCCTGATCCGCAATGTCATCGGCGTTGATCAGAAGCGTGGATTCGTAGCGTTGAATGACCAGGTGCGGACCGGGCAGACCATCCAGTTCCATGTGCGCGATGCCAATGCAGCCACTGAGGATCTCGAATTGCTGCTTGCGGCCCAGCATTTCGACGTGCCACCCCTCGGTGGGCTCCTGTTTACCTGTACAGGGCGTGGGTCGAACCTGTTTGACGAGCCCGATCACGAAGTCTCGACGATCCGTGGCTGTTTGCCCGGTACGCCGGTTGCCGGCATGTTTGCAGCCGGTGAGATCGGCCCGATCGGGGCAGAGTCGTTTGTACACGGGCACACGGCATGCCTCGTTCTGATGCGCGGGTGCTGACGTCACGGCCGGGCTCTGCTTTGATAACCGTCTCGACAAATCCCCCTCACCGATATGCACCACAGCCTCCGATTTGAGATTCTGAACCGTTGTGCGACCACGCACGCTCGATGCGGGCGCGTGACGACGCCGAACGGTTCTTTTGATACGCCTGCCTTCATGCCCGTCGGCACCCGGGCGTCCGTCAAGGGACTCCTGCCGCACGAGGTGGCAGCGACCGGGTCTCAGATCATCCTCAACAACACGTACCACCTCATGCTCCGGCCTGGTGAGGAACTGATCCGGCGAATGGGGGGGGTGCATCGGTTCATGGGATGGCATGGCCCGATTCTGACCGATTCCGGCGGCTATCAGGTATTCTCACTGTCGCATATCAACCGGATTGATGAGGACGGCGTCACGTTTCGCTCGATCATCGACGGCAGCCCGGTGCGGCTGACGCCGGAGCGGTCGATCCAGGTGCAAAATGCGCTCGGGTCAGACATCATCATGGCGTTTGATGACTGCCCGCCGGGGACAGACCCGGCCGATGGGATCTCAGATACCGTGCGACTTTCTGCAGCGGTTGACCGGACGGGCCGGTGGCTTGACCGCTGTGCCGCAGCCCACGAGCGGAGCCGTGAGCAGGCCCTTTTCGGGATTGTGCAGGGCGGGACAGACCTGGCACTGAGATCGCGTTCAGTGGAGCAAGTATGCAGTATTGACCTTCCTGGGTATGCGATAGGGGGCGTTGCCGTGGGGGAGGGGCAGGAGGAGATTGCCCGGATTGTGACATATACGGGCCCGCTGTTGCCGGCTGATCGGCCTCGCTATCTCATGGGCGTCGGGTACGAGCGGGATATTCTGACGGCTGTTCGGGCCGGCGTTGACATGTTTGACTGCGTGCTCCCGACACGAAATGGCCGAAATGGCAATGCCTTTACGCGATCCGGGCAAATTCGGCTGCGGAATGCCCAATATTCAGAGGATCAGGGCCCGATTGAGGCGGGGTGTGACTGTCGGGCCTGTGCCGGTGGGGAGTTCAGCCGGGCGTATATTCGGCACCTGTTCATTTCGAAAGAAATGTTGGGGCCGATTTTGGTCAGCCTGCATAACATTCGCCACTTTCAGCGTCTGATGCTCGACATTCGCACTGCGATCGCGGAAGATGGCTGGCTACAACTCGTCGAGGACTGGCCTGTCCTGGCGGGTGATGGATCAATCAGTGCCTGAATACGCTTGCGTACAGCGGCAGGTCCTGCAGCCTGGGGGCGGCAGCCTGCTGGTAGCGGTAACTGGTTGTGAATTGGGTACTTGACACACGCTCCGCATTATTCGAGACAGGGCGCCTGAGCGAACTCGGATGGATCGCGTTGCACACTGACATTGACGCACACCGGCCGATCGAATGAGAATCGGCCGGGAGTTTGCGCGAGGTGGACCATGATGGGAAGCATTTGGCAGACGGTCGGTTCAGAGATTCCGGTCTCGATCGTGCTGGGACAAGTTGAGGGAACGCAAGGCAGCGGGAATGCCGGGCCGACCGGCGGGGGAAACGGTCACGGGTCAGCCGGACCCGGGCGGGACCGGGGCCACCGGGCAGCCGGCCGTCGGCGGTGGTGCCGCGGGCGCAGCCGTCCTCGATGAACCCGCTGCTCTACCTTTTGCCTATTCTGGGGCTGTTTGTCTTCATGATGTGGACGAGCAGTTCGTCCCAGAAGAAGGAGAAGCGGCGTCGCGAGGAAATGCTGGGAAATCTGCAGCGGCACGACAAGGTGCAGACCATCGGCGGCGTCATCGGTTCCGTGATCGAGGTCAAGGATGGCGAAGTCGTCCTGAAGGTGGATGAATCCAACAACATTAAAATGCGTTTTGCACGCTCGGCCATTCAGACGGTGCTGTCTGACGGCGTTGAGGATGCAACCTGAGACGGGGCTGAGCGTTCATTCTCGCAGGCGGGATGAGGAGCGACTCACATTGGTCTCGTGAGTCTGTGAGTGCGATGCATGCCGGCATGTCGGACTCAGTGCCGGATTGGAAGCGGTCATGAAAAACTACATAGTACGGGTTGTCATCGTTGTTCTCGTGGTCGGCATCTGTGCCCTGATGCTGTACCCGCCGAAGGAGCGGCTCAAGCTCGGTAAGGATCTGGCAGGCGGCACCACGCTGACCTACGGCATCAAAGCCGATAGCCAGACCGGCAAGCCGCCGTCGTCTGCGGAAATCGATCAGCTGACGTCGGTGATTCGAGATCGTATCGACCCGAAGGGCATTTACGACATCTCGATCGTGGCTGTCGGAACGAACCAGATCGAAATCTCCATGCCCTCGCCGACGGAGGAAGTGCGTCAACTCAAGCGCGAGTTTGATGAACTCCTGGCCGAGTTGCGGGCCATTGAGCTGTCCGAGGCGGACGTTGACGAACTGGTCCGTATGGATGCAACAGCACGGGCTGGTCGCATTGATGAACTGAGCGCCGGTGTGCCCGATCGTCGCCCGCTGCTCGACGAAGTCGTCAGTGCCTACGACCTGATGATTGCAATCAATGACGAGTACCTTGAGGTCGTCAAGCAGGCTGATGAGGCGGTCGGTGTGCCTCGGCAGTTGCTGCGCGATGCCGAAGAGGAAATGACGGCCATTCGAGAGCGGTGCCGTGATCAATTCCTCCTGGCCGATGCGTTGCTTGCGCGACTTGACATGGCTGAGGATGAGGCCCAGAAGCAGGAACTCATCGAAGAGCAGATTACCAACGCCGTCGCCCAGGGAGCGGTTGAGGAGGACGTCCGGCAGACGGTGACCGATCTGCTGGCGGTTAATGATCGCGTTACCCAGGCCCAGGCCTCGATCGACGAAGTCCAGCAGAACTGGAATGAGCGCGTCTTCCCGCTTGAGGAGCGTGCCGGCCAGGCGGATCTGGCATATGAAGAGGCCCGACGTGCAGTCGTTGCCACGAGTCTCGACAATAACGAGTTGATTCGCGTTCTCGCGTTGGACCAGACCCCGCTCAAGATCAAGAACCTGGGAACAGGACGGTGGGAGGATGCGCCCAGTGCCCGTGAATCGGCTCTGAATCGACTTAATTCACGGTTCCAGATTCTGTCGGATCGCATCACTCAGATCGTGACGGCCTACGACGCGTACAAGAGTAAGGCCAAGGGATACGACGATCCGAAGGATCTCATCGCGCTGCTGCGCGGTGCCGGTGTGCTTGAGTTCCGCATTGCCGCCTCTCTCGATGATCAACTTCCACCCATTGACACCTTGCGTGACGAGTTGCGCAAGCGTGGCCCGCGTCTGATTCAGAGTACGGATCAGGTGAAGTGGTTCCCGCTGGATACGCTGAACGGTTGGTATGATCGGCCGGAGCAGTTGGAGTGGTTGCAGGCAGACCCGTTTAACTATTTCCGCAACCGGTACGGTGTGTTGTGTGAGATGTTTGACGGGCAGATTTACATGCTGCTGTATGACACGCCGGATCGCTCGATGACGGCTGCCAGCGGCGAATGGAAGGTGAGCAACGCCTATCCCTCTCAGGATCAGACCGGCTTGCCTGCCATTAACTTTGAGATGGATGCACAAGGGGCGATCAAACTCGGCCAGTTGACCGGGAACAACATTCAGCGCCCGATGGCCATTGTCCTTGACGACCGAGTGTATTCGGCCCCGAACCTGCGCGACCGGATCTCGGCAAACGGCCAGATCACCGGGCGATTCAGTCAGGAGGAAGTCACCTATCTTCTCAAGGTGCTGAACTCCGGTGCCTTGCAGGCGAAGATGACCGAGCAGCCGATCGCACAACAAACGATCGGCCCGAAACTCGGCCTTGACAACCTGCAGCGCGGGCTTGAGGCCGGCGTGCTGGCACTGATCATCGTGGCCATCTTCATGCTTGTGTATTACTTCTTTGCAGGGGCTGTTGCCAACGTGGCACTGATCTGCAACGCGATCATTATCCTCGGGGCCATGAGCCTGTACGAGGCTGCCTTTACCATGCCCGGTATTGCCGGCATCGTGTTGACGTTTGGTATGGCCGTCGATGCAAACGTGCTGATTTACGAGCGTATCCGTGAGGAGTTGGAAGGCGGCGCCGACCTGCCGACGGCAATCAAACTCGGCTACGAGAAGGTGTTTTCCACCATTATCGACGCCAACGTCACGAACCTGATTGTGTGTTTCGTGTTGGCCTTTACCGCGACTGCGGAGGTGCGTGGATTCGGTCTGACGCTCGGTATCGGTATTGTGGCCACCTTGTTCTCAGCCTTGTTCATTACACGAATCATCTTCGAGTTGTACGCCAATGTGTTCGGGGCCCAGTCATTGCCGATGCTCCCGACCGTCTGGCGTGGATTGAACCGGGCACTGAACCCGAACATCTCATGGGTGAATCTCCGAGTGGCAGTCTGGACCGTCAGCGGCATTGTCGTGGCTGCATCGATCGGGCTGACCTCCATGTATTGGAACGAGATGCTCGATACGGAGTTTCTCGGCGGGACATCGGTGACGTTCCAGTTCCGCGTGGACGATGAGGGCAATCAGATCACGATGCCCCGGTCGGAGGTCGAGCAGACCATCCACGATTACGCCCAGGAGCAGTATGACGCCGGGACGCTGGGAGATGATCCGGAGTTGGCGGACTTCAGACTCAAGGCACTGCAGAATGCAGCGGTGTTTAATCTGAACGTCGATGAGATCGAGGGATCGGACTTCAGCAGTGCCTCGTTTGTGGTGAAATCGACGGTCACACAGCCTCAGTTGATGGAGCAGGTGATTGTCGAGGCCTTTGGCGCTCGGCTCGACATTAAGCAGCCGATCCTGTTTGAGGGTTCGGATATCGAGGAGCCCGAACTTGCACCGGTGTACCCGATCATCGACTCGAATCTGGGTGAGGTGATCAATGATTCCTCGGTGACGAATGATGTGCGTCGGTTCAGCGGCGGTGCAGCGGTCGTGCTGCGCGACCTGTCGCCGATCTCGTCGCTCGTTGAGGTGTCGCAGCGCATCAGCCGGCTTCGCCAGACGCAGGAGTTTGAGAAGTACTTCGGGCGCGAGATCGACGTCATTGGATTGACTCGCGCGAGTGAGCGCGGGCGTGATAACGAAACGCTGTGGCAGGACGTGGTCGTGCTGATCAGCGATGAGAATGTCAATGTGTTTCAGCGACTGGACGAGTGGGAAGTGGAGATGCGGGATATCGAGTGGACGCTGATCCGCCGAGCATTGACCAGCCCGCCGTCGCTGGATCAGGTGACGACCGTGAGCCCGCAGGTGGCCGAGCAGTTCCGAGCAAAGGCGATCGTGGCCATCTTGCTGAGTCTGGCCGGCATCCTTGCCTACATCTGGGTTCGGTTCGGCTCATTCCGGTATTCAATGGCTGCCATCATTGCGTTGATGCACGATGTCTGCGTCACCCTCGGGTTGCTGGCACTGACGCATGTGCTGTACTCGACCGTCATCGGTCAGGCCCTGTATATTGAGGCGTTCAAGATCGACCTGGGCGTCATCGCAGCCTTGTTGACGATCATCGGGTACTCCTTGAATGACACGATCGTGATCCTGGACCGTATTCGTGAGAATCGTGGGAAGTTGGCCGTCACGTCGATGGACGTGGTGAATCGGTCAATCAACCAGACGATCAGCCGTACCTTGCTGACATCCGGCACGACGTTGCTGGCAGTCATCATCATGTATGTCGAGGGCGGGACGGGCATTCGCCCGTTCACGTTTGCGATGCTGTGCGGCGTGCTGGTTGGTACCTACAGCTCGATCGGTATTGCCGCCCCGATGGTGTATCGGGTGGCAGCCGGCGGCAGCAGCGGCGGCGGCAGTTCGTCGAAGTACGACGCCGGCAGCGGTACCTCGGATCAGGAGCAGCCTGCCTCAACGTAGTCGTCGGCACGGGTGGCACTGATATAGACGACGACGGGCCGGATGAGCCGATGCAAAGCGTTGTGGGGCCCGTGTGGCCCCTGTGTGGGGATGATCGGATCATCGTCGATCGGACATCGAACGTCGGCCGTGGCTGCTCGAACTGGGTCGCTGCGCATATCATGCTGTCGATGTTGAAGATGAATGCGAGATCCGGATGAATGCAAGTCGCCAACTTGGTGTGGCGCTCCTTGTGGTGCTGGCGACGTGGTTCGTCATCTATTGGTGGCAGTGCGCACCGGTGGCAGACTCGGATTTTTCGACCGACGGCCTTGTTCTCAGCGCCCGACGACACGGTCGGGACCAACCCGACCGGGGGCGGCAGTGAGGGCGGCTCTGAGCCGGAAGACGGGGGCAACGTCGAGGGGCGGCAGCCGCCTGAACTGCCAGAGGAGCCGGGGGCTGGGGCTGATGGAACTGACGTGATCGACACGGCAGGAGGCCAGGAGGAGGATGTCGGCCCTGCTGATTCCTCAGAGGGAGTGCCGGATGACCTGGTGATTCCTCCACCCCCGCCGACGAGGCCCTATACCGTGCAGTCAGGCGATACGATGGATTCCATTGCCCTGTGGTGGTTCGGCAGTGCTGCCAAGTGGGTGCTGATTGCCCAGGAGAATCCGCTGGTCGATCCGATGCGGCTGCGGAGCGGGCAGACGCTGCGGTTGCCGGCCAAAGACGCCGCCGTCGAGCGCATCCCGCCGGAGGTCCTTGATGATCTGCTCAAGGAGACCCGCTACGTTGTCGCCCCGAATGACACGCTCTCGGGCATCGC
Source organism: Planctomycetota bacterium (assembly GCA_013112555.1). GTDB lineage: Bacteria > Planctomycetota > Phycisphaerae > Phycisphaerales > UBA5793 > PNC21. Next base: position 1,236,823 of record JABFGK010000001.1, read on the forward strand.
TCGTCAGTTTTACAGCAACCCGAATCTCTGGCGGATCATCTACGATGCGAATCGCGATGTCGTCCCGAACCCGGACAGTTTGAAACTCGGGGTGGAGTTGATCATCCCGCGGTTTCAGGTGCCGGCGGAATAGGGCCGCCCGGGGCTGCACTGAATCAGAATGGGAAGGCAATGCTGAACGAGAAGAGTCGCTTCTCGTCGCGCTGTTCCTTGACGATCGGCCAGCCGAAGTCAAATGCGAGGGGGGCCTGCCCGAGTTGCGGGATGAAGAGCCGGATTCCGGTGCCGACGGCCACGCGGTATTGATCAAAGCCGGGATCGTTCGTGACGGTACCGGTGTCGATGAAGAACACGCCGCCGAGCGAATCCCGGTAGATCGGGAAGTCGTACTGCATGCCCCAGAAGAAGAGCCAGTCGCCGCCGACCGGGTCATTGCCGATGAGTCCGGTATCGTTTCGAATGCCTTTCGGGGCGACGGTGCGATAGTCAAAGCCTCGCAGCGAGCGGCCGCCGAGGAAGAACCGCTCGTAGATCGGCGTATCGCCGCCGAACTGATATCCCAATCGCGCCTTCATCGAGAGGACACTCTTGTATCCGAGGAAGTCCTCGTCAACGGCCAGGAAGACGGTGTGTTCTGCCTCGACCCGCGAGAAGTCAAAGTCACCGCCCAGCAGGCCGATCTGCTCAAAGTTCAACTCTGTGCGTGACCCTCGTGACGGCCGGAATCGGTCATCGACGGTACTGCGAACGAGGCTGACGCCGAGCCCGGCAACGACGTTCTCGTTCTCAACGGCGAAGACATCGACGGGTGCATCCGGCTCGATGTTGTGCAGGTCGATGGCCTGATAGCGTGATGTCAGCCCCACTGTCCAGACTTCCCCGAGGCGGCGCCCGAGCGTGAGGCTCCCCCCCCAGCGGTCCTCGTCATAGGACTCCCGTTCACGCTGGAAGTAGAGTGCCGACGACTTGAGCGAGTTGTCGGACCCGAACAGGTACGGCTCCGTCAGACTGATGGAATAACTGCTGGTCTCATTGCCCGGCTGGAGCGAGATGTCGAATGTCTGGCCGGCACCTCGAAATGCATGGCCCTGGACCAGTTCCCTGAAACTTTCCGGCGTGTCGGCGATGTCAAAGTTACGCTGGGTGAGCCCGAAGGTCCCGAAGATACCGGCATCGGAACTGACGGCCGCACCGAAGTTGAACGAGCCGGTGTTTGTCTCTTCGACCTCGATTATGACATCCCGATACAGCGGGTCGTCCGGATTGACCGGCTGTGGGGTAATGGCAATCTTCTGCGGATTGAAGATGCCGATGTTGCGCAGCCGTCTGGCTGTCTCGCGAATCTCGAGGATATTCAGGGGGCGATCTGGCCGGAGCCGAGACTCGCGGAGGACAACCTCGCGTTTCGTGACTGAGTTGCCGATGACCCGGACCTCGCCGGTGTAGGCCAGGTCGCTCTCGTTGATCTCAAGCATCAGGTCCACGACGCCCTGGTCGGGATCGCGGTAGGGCAGGACTCGAACCTGTGTATCGACGTAGCCGAGTTGGCCGTAGGCATCGGCGATTGCCTGCTGTGTTTTGAGGATCAGCGTCCGGCTGTACATGTCGCCGGGTTTGATGGCAGCCAGGGCGCGAATCTGCTCATCACGGAAGCGGTGGACGCCGGTGATACGGAAGTCGCGCAGCGTGTAGGGCTGCCCTTCATCGACGATCATGACGACCTTTGCTTCCTTCAGGTCGTTTGACAGTGAGATTTCTCGATCGACACGAACATCGAGGTACCCACGATCGACGTAGAAGTCGACCACCGCCCGCACGTCCTGGGCCAGCGTGTCGTTGTCGAGTTTTCCCTGGCGCAGGAACGGGACGGCCGACTTCGTCTTCAGGCTCGATGACAGGATTTTGTCGCTGAAGGCTGTATTGCCGCGAAACTCCAACTGCTTGACTTTGGCACGCGGCCCTTCTCGAACGACGTACACGACGGTCAATGACTCGGTCAGGGCTTGTGCGTCGAGCGAGACTTCAACGAGATGGAACCCACGCTCGCGATACGCCTCAGCGATCGCCTCGCGGCCGCGGTTGATCTGATAGGTGTCGAGCGGGTCGCCGGGCCTGAGCACGATCGCCCCCAGCAACTCCTGGTCGCTGATGGTGCGGTTGCCGACCAACTGAACATCAAGTGCCAGCGGCCACTCATCGAAGATGTACCGGAGGACGACCCCGCCGTCGATGGTGGGGGTGGCTTCGACACCGATCCGGCGAAAGAGGTTGAGCCGCGTGAGGATGCGGATGTCGTATTCGTTGACGAGTTCAAAATCGAGGGGTTCGCCCACGGCTGAGCGGATCTGGACGACGACGGTGTTGGCATCGACACGATCCAGGCCGTCGAAAACGATGTCCCGGATGGTGAGCCCGTCGTAGAGTTCGACGGTGGACAGGCCGGGGTCCTGGGCAGTCGGCGGCGGCCGGTCACCCTGACTTCCTGAGCCCTGCGCGTTGACCGCATGTGGCAGAATGATGGCACAGACCAGAACAGCAAGCGCCACGATCCTGGTTGGTGCTCCCGCCTTCAGAGAACTCGATACATACCATCTCACCCAAATGCCCTCATCATGGAACGCAGATTGTGGCAGAGTCTACGGTACTACCTTGAAGCGGGCAAAAAGTGATGTGGGATTGTTGCCGGCGTCCGGGAGCCTCGAGCCGGGCGTCTCGGCGTCCGGGAGCATGCCCATGGATGGAGCGACGGTCAATGGAGCCAATCCTGGCAGCATCGTTTAAAGATCGCATCCGACTCTGGTCGCGAGCGTTCCGGTATCGTTTTCGTCTGGATCCGGCCGAAGTGCATTGGATGTGCCGGCATCTTCATCGCGGTGATACCGCCGTTGATATCGGCGCGCACAAGGGTGCCTACACATGGTGGATGCATCGGCAAGTGGGGGGGCGTGCCGGGCGCGTGGTGGCCTTTGAGCCGCAACCGGAACTGGCTGAGGCATTGCGCCGTCTGTTTTTCGGGCCACGGTGGCAGCATGTCAGCATTGAGCAGGCCGGCGTGTCGTGCGCCAGCGGGAATCTGACACTGCAAATCCCGTCGGACGGGCCCAGCCCCGGCGCGACGCTGGTCCCCGGTCTGCACGATGCCGGATGCCGCACGATTCAGGTGCCGGTGGTCACACTCGATGCGTATGCACAGGAGCACGGTCTGGGGCCCGTCAAACTGATCAAATGTGATGTAGAGGGCCACGAGCTGAGCGTGTTCCGCGGGGCCCAGCGAATCCTCACGGATGATCGGCCGTTGCTGATGTTTGAGTGTGAGCGTCGGCATCACCCGGATGGGGAGATCTCGCCTGTGTTCGCCCATCTGCAGGACCTGGGATACTCGGGGTTCTTCTTCCGGGGCAAGGCACTGATCCCGCTCGGTGAGTTTGATGCTGATCGCGATCAGGTGGTGGGCACCGAGCCATACATCAACAACTTCGTTTTTACTCCGTGCACTCAGTAGCAGGCAGGATTGCTGCCCGAACGTGTCTGAGTATCTGCCCTACTTTGTGAATTATGGGTAATTCTGCCCGTTGTTGAGCCTGCTCGACAGTGGTATTTTCATGCCATAAGAAGATATGTTTGTATGTTTAAGCGACCTGGTCGCTCAAGTCAGAGGCAAGTGCGAGGAGGTTTCGGATGGGACGAACAGATAGAGGTCGTGGCATCGGCGTGGGTCTGGTTGGAATCGGTCTGGCATCGGGCGTGGCACTGGGGTTCCAGGTGCCGACGGATGTGCAGATGCCGGGTACGCAGCCGGGTGAGGTATCCGGGTTCGAGCAGGCAACGAAGTGTGACAATTGCCACGGTGGGTACGATGCCGCCGTCGAGCCGGCCCATCTGTGGCGTGGGAGCATGATGTCGCAGGCATCGCGCGACCCGATCTATTGGGCGACGGTCGCGATTGCCGAGCAGGACTTCCCGGGTGCGGGCGATCTGTGCCTGCGGTGTCATGTGCTGGATGCCTGGCTCGAAGGGCGATCAGTGCCGACCGACGGGACGGCGCTGCTGGCTTCCGATGTCGAGGGCGTCGGGTGCGATGTGTGCCACAAGATGGTGAACCCGGACGATTCCGAGTGGCCTGGTACGCAGTTCCTGCCGTTCTACGCACACGATGAAGAGAATCCGCCGGTTGGGTATTACGGGGGCGGCCAGGGTGTCATGTGGGGCGGGGCTGACAAACTTGGCCCGTACATCGATGCCGAGGCACGGCACCAGTTCCTCCAATCCAACTTCCACCGCTCGGGTGACTTCTGCGGGACGTGTCATGACGTATCGAACCCGGTGGTTGGCGATCTGGCTCACAATGCCGGGGCACAGGACACGGCCGATCCGGTGATCCAGAGCGGCATCCCCGGCGGTCCGGTCGAGGACAAGGCTGCACTGAATAACTTCCCGTACCAGTATGGGATCGTGGAACGGACCTACAGCGAGTATCGGGCCGGTGCCGTCGATGACCTGCTCGTGTCGGACTATTTCACCCTTCCCGAGGAGTTGCAGGACGGGGGCGTTCCAGTATGCATATGAGCAGGCCCTGTTGGCCGGCACGGGTGGGAACTATGAGGATCAGTCACCGCGATACTTCACGTGTCAGACCTGTCACCTCACGCCGGCAGTCGGCAAGGGATGTGACAAGAACGGGGTGCCGATACGTGGGGACCAGCCCCTGCACGACATGACCGGCGGCAACTACTGGATTCCTGACGTGCTGGAGTATCTGGATACGCAAGGCAAACTCCAGATCGGCCCGGCACTTACGGCCGCAGAACTGGCTGGTCTGGCTGCCGGTAAGTCGAGGGCCATGGCGACGCTCGGGCGGGCTGCCTCGATGACGATTGACGGGGACATGGTTCGTATCGTCAACCTGACGGGGCACAAATTGATCTCGGGCTATCCCGAGGGCCGTCGGATGTGGCTGAAGGTCGACTGGTATGACTCGAACGGCATCGAGGTGCGCGAGGACGGTGACTACGACGAGATTGAGGTCATCCTCGATGGGCAGCCGACGTTGGTCAAGACGATCGTCGACCTTGATGATCCGAACACGAAGATCTACCAGGTCCACCAGGGCATGACGCAGGAGTGGGCTCAGCAACTGATTGATCTGGGCTACCCGACCGACATGGTGCTGACGTACGATCGCCTTACCGGGGAGCCGACATATACGCTGGGGGAAGTGGCTGCACAGGACCCGGGCACGTATCACGAGACGTTTCATTTCGTGTTGAACAACTATGTGTCGGAGGACAATCGGATTCCGCCGTATGGGCTGGAGTACGAGGCCGCTCGCCAACGGAATGTGCTGCCGGTCCCGAATGATCAGTACGGGGCGCCGGTCCCGGGTGAGATGTATGACTACTGGGATACGTTCGAGTTGAGCCCGCCGTCGCGCGCGGCTCGAGCGGAAGTGTCTCTCATGTATCAGTCGACGAGTTGGGAGTATGTGCAGTTTCTGTACCTGGCAAACCAGGGGAACAATGCGTTTCTCGCTGAGACGGGTGCCAACTTGCTCGAAGCCTGGTTCATGACGGACATGGCTGAGCCGGTGGTATTGGCCGAGGCCGTCTGGACCGGCGGCGGGGGGCCGAGTCTTGAGCAGTCGGGTTCGGCAGGTCGCCTGAGTCCGGGTTCGTTCCAGAAGGTGCCGCCGAAGTAATCGACGACGTTGCGTAGAGGATTCCGGTCAGTGCGAGCGTGGTTTTTCAGCCGTCACGATGAGCCTGCGTGCCTCGTGGTCATACGGGGTGCCCTCCAGGCTGCCGTAGGCGTTCACGTTGACGAACCCCTCCTGTGTGAGCAGATCGATGAGTTCGCCGGCCGAATAGAGTCGGTGTTCGAGGTGGTAGGTGTGTTGTGTTCCGTCCGGCAGTATGCGAATCCACTTGCATCGAATCCATGACCAGTTATTGCAGATGGTGCGCTCCTGCAGCATCAGGGCCCCATCCGCTTCGGTGTTCCAGTCCCGAGCACGATACTGCCGCGCCAGTATCTCCTTGCCGATGACGTCGATGAGCATGCACCCGCCCGGTTTCAGGTTGGCGTGGATGTTGCGAGCCACCTGTCGGTCGTCGGCGGCATCCTCGAAGTACCCGAAGGTTGTGAACATCGACAGGACCAGATTGAAGGTGTCATCCCGCCGGTAAAGTCGCATGTCGCGGTGAACCCACTCGATATCCAGTTGAGCGGTCTCGGCTCTTTGGCGCGCTTCGTCCAAGTATGCGGCGGTGCGATCAACACCGGTGACCCGGTATCCACGCTGCGCCAGTTCCAGGGCGATGCGTCCGGGACCGCACCCAAGATCGAGTATGGCTGCCCGCTCAGGCTGATTCGGGATCAGTTCAAGTAGGCGTTGCACCTCCACTTCGGCCGCATCCCATCGTTGCTGTGGAAACAGCGATGGGGCCATATTGATCCAGAATCCGTCATCTTCATGCCAGGCACTGTCTGATGGGTGACTCATGGTCGTCCTCTTTCGTGACATACCGGGGGAAACCACAGGTACGGAAGCATGAGCGGGCTTATGATAGGGTGTAATGCAGCCAGTGCCGGCCCTGCCCGAGCGGCTGCGTGTCGTTGCCTTGACAGCGGCAGCGGTGTACCAGAAGTTGACCCGGGTGCGACAGGAGACACACCATGCATGCATGTACTGATCCCTCAAGACGATTTCGTCCCGGCAACGCGCTGGTTCTGATTGTTATTATTTTGATCCTGGGTGGGTTGGGCGTTGTTCTGTTCTTCAACTCATCGGCCGGGCCGTCGAAGGTGTCCGCCCACGTGGCAGAGTACGTGGCCATGTATGATGCAGCGGGAGGCAGTGCGCAGCCGACCGGTGGGATCCCGACCGGGCGTGCGGTTATCGTGGACGGTGAGAATGAGAAGATCGACGCACTGCATGACAAGTTGCCGGCCGCGCAACGTGCAGACAATCACGACGACGTCGGGAGTATTGTGATCCTGCTCCGGGCCGGCAGCGGGCTTCCGTCGGCCAGTGTGGGTCTGGCGATCGCCTCGGCCAACAAGGGTTACTACAACATCTCGGCGCTCGTGTTTGATCGTGATGGTACCCTGCTGACCAGCCATGCGGTTCGGAAAGACGGGGCCATGTCGGGTGCCGGTGAAGAGGCCCAGTTGAAGGCTGAGGCGGAAATCGACATGATTCAATGGATTCAGAACACGCTGGCGGCCGGTGGCTGACCCACCGGTGAGTCGTGGCCGTGCGCCGGCTTTCTTTCAGACTTGAGATTGATTCTTGAGCCATGCGTCGTAATCCTGATCGACCAGCGTTGACCCCTGTCACCGACTGCTCTCGGTGCGGCTACTCACTGGAAGGGCTGCAGGCATCCGGTTTATGCCCGGAGTGCGGTTTCGCCTTTGATGAGTTGTCGTTCATCCTTGAGGGTATTACGCGGGGTGTGACCGGCTCGATGAATCCGTGGCGAAGCGTTCTGTGGATTGTGATCGCGATCGTGGGGACGTTTGGATTCGGGCCGGGTATCGGCCTCATGTTTGATGGAGGGCCCGCAGGTGTGACGCTCGCGTCATCGGCACTGTTTCTGTGGTTGTGCACGGTGGTCTACCTGATCTGGATCGGGAGGACGGAGCGGGGCCGGTTTGAGTATTACGCATTCGGCCCGGACGGATTCGGCCCCTGTGCCCGCAGCAAGGATGTCAGCCCGGATCAACTGGCATTTGTCCGCTGGCGTGAGGTCGAATCGATGCAGGTTGAGTCAATTGGGACGCACTGGCAGCGGATTCGGCTTGGGAAATCACGTCGAGCCGGCGGTCAGGTTGCCGGTGTCGTTCTCGATATCGGGTTTCGGGGCTCGGCTGCGGATGTGGCGGAAGTGCTCGAGCGGCTCAGCCGGTGGCTGCCGGATGTTGAAAGGCCCTCCATCCCATAATGTCTGTGTTCGGATATCGCTGCTTCTCGCTGTGGGTGTGTCCCACGGACTTCGCCCGGTAATACGAGACGCCGAAATCTGAAACGGCTGTGCTGCGCGCTCCCTCCGTTTTTTCGGTGGTTTGAGGCTTCGCACAAGTCTCCGGATGTGTTTGTCGATTATTCCACTGGTGAACTCAGTTGCATATCGAGAATGCTGGAGGTAGGGCGTGATGGCACAGTTTATGGGAACCGCGGTCAGCGATGACTTGATTAACGAGCACATTGCCAGTGGTGACTTTTTCAAGCAGATCATCAACGGGCTTGATGACGGGGTGTACATCGTGGACCCGGAACGGCGAATCACGTTCTGGAGCCACGGGGCTCATCGCATTACGGGATACACGCCCGACGAAGTGTTGGGTCAGTCCTGTGCCGACGGTATTCTCGTCCACGTTGACGAGGGCGGGAACTACTTGTGCAAGGAAGGGTGCCCGCTGGCAGCCACGATGCAGGACTGTCAGCATCGGTCATGCAATGTGTTCCTGCATCACAAGGACGGGCATCGTGTGCCGGTGCGCGTGAGTGCTTCGGTGATTCAGGATCGGTTCGGGCGCACGATCGGGTGCGTGGAGTCGTTCCAGGATCAATCGGGCACGCAGGCAGACGTTGAGCGGATCAAGGAACTCGAGGAGATGGCATTCTTTGATGCGCTGACGGGGATTGTGAACCGACGATATGTTGAATCGACGTTTGCGTCTCGCTTCGCAGAGATGGATCGCCTCGACCGACCGTTCTCAGTCATCATGCTCGACGTTGATCACTTCAAGAAGTTCAATGACACTTACGGGCATGAAACGGGCGATCGGGTTTTGCAACTCGTCGCCCGGACGCTGTCCTGTAACTGCCGCCCGTACGATACTGTTGGACGATGGGGCGGCGAGGAGTTCATGATCGTGGCCACCGGGACTGATCAGGAGACGATTACCGGCCTTGCAGAGCGATTGAGAATGCTGGTTGAAACCTCGAGTCTTGATGTTGATGGCGAAAACCTGCACGTGACGATCTCGCTCGGTGTCACCCCGGTCCGGCCCGGTGACGATATGAAGTCACTGACGAACCGGGTGGATGACTTGCTCTATCAGAGCAAGGAGCAGGGGCGAAACCGCGTGACATACTGCGCATAATGCGCGCAGTGCAATTCCCTCACGGTGCCGGTTCTCTCCCAGAGCCTAATGGTCACCGGCCGGATCAGGCCGGCTGATATTGTGATTTTCCGAATGCCAGGATCGGCCAGAAGATAAACGGCAGAAAGATCAGCCCGATTGCAAACCCGGCACCGTGGCCGAAGTTGCGCGCGATATCGACCATCATTATGATGGCCACGACAATGCTGACGATCGGAATGATAAACAGAATGATCCACCAGATCGGCCTGTTGGCCACCTTCAACATCAGGATCATGTTGAAGATTGGGATGATGGCTCCCCACCCAGGTTGCCCAGCCTTATTGAACACAATCCACGTTGAGATGATCATGAGCAGGCTGAACGCCAGCATGACGGCCATGTACACAAAAAAGACGATCATCAGAGTTGTGTCATCCATGCGCGAAATCCCTTCGTCAATTCGGCAGAGCCGGAGAATACAACATCATGCACGACAGCATGTACGTGGCACCTGAGAGCGTAGGCGAGCGTCATTGATGATGCAAGGCCAATCGAATGCACGTTGGCCACTCGTCGTCTGTGCACAACGTAGACAGCCGTAGCTGCCGTCGGACTTGCCTACTGCAAAAAAAGCGTCTCTCCCGATCCGGAAGAGACGCCTTCTATGCATGTTCGAGGGTTCCAATCCTTATGATTGGATGTCGCCCTTGTTACGCGAGTTCCGGGAACGCTTCGCGCACGACGCCGACGAGATCCTTGACGTGGCTGATCGAGGCGTTCATGAGTTCCTTTTCGTTCCCATCGAGTTCGATTTCAATGACCTTCTCGACGCCGCCCTTGCCCAGCAGGCAGGGGGCTCCGACGAAGTAGCCGCCGACGCCGTACTCTGCATCGCAGAATCCGGCACAGGGGAGGATGCGCTTCTTATCACGGACGATGGCCTCGACCATCTGGATGACGCCGGATGCCGGGGCGTAGTAGGCACTGGTTCCCATGAGTTTGACGATCTCACCGCCGCCGACCTTGGCTCGATTGACGCACGCCGTGATCTTGTCCTCACTGAGCAGTTGGGTCACGGGGATGCCGTGTACGGAGGTGTAGCGCGGCAGGGGGACCATGTCGTCGCCGTGCCCGCCGAGCAGGAGGGCCTGGATGTCCTCGACGCTGACACCGAGTTCCATGGCAATGAAGGTGCGGTAGCGGGCCACATCAAGGCACCCGGCCTGGCCGATGATTCGGTTCGTCGGGAAGCCGGTGGTCTTCCATGCGGTGTAGACCATGGCATCGAGCGGATTCGAGACGACGATGACGATGGCGTCGGGTGCGTACTCGCGGACGTTTTCGCTGACGCTCTTGACAATCTTGACATTGGTTTGAATGAGGTCGTCGCGGCTCATGCCGGGCTTGCGCGGGATGCCGGCTGTGATCACGACGACGTCGGACCCTGCAATGTCCTTGTAGTCGGCCGTGCCGGTGATGCTGGAATCAAAGCGTTCGATCGGGCCGCATTCAGCCAGGTCGAGCATTTTGCCCTTGACCAGATCTTCCATGTTCGGGATATCGAGCACGACGATATCGCCCAACTCTTTGCTGGCAGCCCACATGGCACACGAGGCGCCGACGTTCCCGCCCCCGATGATGGTAATCTTGGCTCGTCCGAGCATGGCTCTCGCCTTTCCTTCAGGTTGGTTGGTATGTATGGCTTGTTGCTGTTCCGGTAGCCTGGACTGTTTCGTTCAACAGACCTGGCGGTTGAGATTATAGCGATGGCTGAATTGGCATCAGATAGGGTTGAGCCGTATTCCGAGGGGGGACTGGGCGTGCCGGCGCACCGGGTAAACCTCGATGAACGGCTGATTTGATGGGGTATGGGGCGGCTCGAATCGGCTAGTCTGCGGCAGTCGATGTCAGAGGTTCGACGCGCTGATGTCGCCATCTGATCGGGCACAGGATCAGCGATGCAAGGCACAGACAGATCATCACCGTGTAGATGACGGCAAAGAGCCAGAGCGGCGCGTTGTAGAACAGGAGTTGCCCGACCCAGTGCTGCATGAACGTGGTCGTGTATGCCTGGGTGTTCTCATCGGCTGCCATTCGCAGGCGGACTTCCCAGGTTGTGAGCGGGCACTCGATTGAGAGCCAGGTCTGGATCACGATCAGGCCGAGCAGGACCAGATGGGTCAGGCGGTACCACGGGCTGCGGACCCAGTTCCAGCGGCGCCACGCCCCGATGATGGGCAGAACCATGCCGGAGAGAATAAACAGCACGATCCCGAAGTGGGATACGAGGATGAGATCGGCGAGGAGGCGATAGGTAGCGGGGGACATGGTACTGCCGTCGAAGACACGGGTTCAGTTCATCGATTCCCCTGCTGGCTGATCATGAAGAAGCAGCATCGGCATCGCAGGGGGGGCTCAGGAGGAGACTCAATGAGCGGAGGATGTCAGCCGGCTCACTCATGCGCCCGGGGCCGCTGGTCCTGCAGGCCTGCCATCCGGTTTCAGGCCCGACGAAATGAAAGCCGTCGGCCTTGAGCAGCGTGACGTTTCGCTGTGTGGCCGGCTGCTGCCACATAGCCGCATTCATGGCAGGCGCAAGCATGACCGGGATACGGGTTCGGTCGATGGCCGCTGCCACGAGTGAGATGACGTCATCGGCCCGCCCGATGGCCAATCGAGCCAGCGCATCCATTGTGCAGGGTGCAATGAGCATGCAATCGGCGCGTCCTGCTTGTGAGATGTGCTGCGGATCCTGGGTTTCGATATGGGTCCAGGGGCTGTCATAGACGGGATTACCTGACAGGGCCTGGAAGGTCAGCGGCGTGACGAACCGGGTGGCAGCCTGCGTCATCAGGACGTGTACCGACGCACCGGCCTGTGCCAGTTTGCTGACCAGGTCAGCCGTCTTGTATGCAGAGATTCCACCGGTGACACCGACAATGACATGGCGCCCGGACACGGCGGGTGCCGGGGGCTGGTTCGCACCCGTCTGTTGAGCGTCGTTGGTCATCACGCCGTCTCCTGACTCGCGCGAAGCCTGTTCGGCAGCACATGAACCGGGCACCACCCCGGTCGGGCGTCTTCTGACCTGAATCGTGGCATCAGAAGGCTGTGGGTGGGCCGTCTGCGGGTTTACAGCGTCTCAGAGCCTGCACGGGCTGCTTCATCATCGGTCATTGCCGCCGGTTCGTCATCGACGACGATCTTGCCCTGCCGAATCTCTTCGACGATGAGTTCGAGGTCACTCATCTGGCCTCGTTCGACCATGGGTCGGGCCCCTTCGAGCAACTGTGCCCAGCGTCGCTGGATCAGTGCAGTCAGGCGGAATCGGCCGCCAACCAGTTTCGTAATCTCGTCATTCTTCAAGCCGTTGATCATGGCTCAGTTATCCTCGTGGGGCTGTGAACAGGATGGGGCTGTACAAGAACGCTCGCCCGACTGCCGGTCGCCAGCCTGGCGTACACCCATGTGTTTGCACAGTAATCCGCTGTAATCCGTCTGGTAGCGGGTATTATAGCCTTCCTGACAGTGCCAGGTCCAGACAGGCGAGTCGGCTGCCTGAAGTCATCCGAGCCGTTTCGGGGAGGGTATCGCCGGCTCCCTGAGGCTGAGTGAGTGGAAATGATGGATTGGTGCCGATCATGGGGTACAAGATAGGCATGCGAATCATCCGTATCGGTTTGCTTTTGCTCATTGCATTTCTGGTTTTCGCTTTTACCGGCTGCATGGAACGACTTGCCTACATGCCGATGCGCGGGACGCCTGCCCCGGACTCAGACAGCATTGAAGAGGTGTGGTTCGAGTCACCGGAGGGGCTTCGTCTGCATGGCTGGTTCTTCCATGTGCCGGACGGGCCTGATATCAGCCTCGAATCGGACGCAGCGCCACCGACGATTCTGGTTGCCCACGGCAACGCCGGCAATGTATCGCACCATGCCGGCTTCGTCGAGTTCCTTGCCCGTGACGGGTTTCAGGTGCTGCTGTTTGACTATCGCTCGTATGGCAACTCGGATCGCGGGCGGCTGCGGCGGCAGTACCTGTATCGGGACACGCAGGCAGCACTCGACTATCTCATGCAACGGCCTGATGTCGATCCGACGCGGCTTGGGGTCTATGGGCAGTCGCTCGGCGGTGTGTTTGCATCGCGGCTGGCAGCGGCACACCCGGAGATCCGGGCGGTTGTGATCGTCTCAGCGTTTTCGAGTTGGCAGGAGATTGCAGCCTCTGCGGTTGGTGGGGCGGAACCCGGCGGCTTCAGCCGGTGGCTGGCGCGGATGCTGATGCCGGCAGGACTCGATCCAATCGATTCACTTACGGGCCTGACTGATGGGAGACCGGTGCTTCTGGTACATGGGACGGACGACGAAGTGGTCCCGTATGCGCATGGGCTGCGACTCAGAGATGCGGCATTGCGGGCCGGCGTGAACCTGACGTTTCGTTCAGTTGTCGGGGGTGATCACAACAGTCTGCAGCGGATCGACCCAACGCTGGACCAGACGATCACATCATTTCTGCGGTCTGCCTTTGCTGACTGATGGTATGGTCGGTCGGTAAGGGGCACTGCTGCCTGGTTAGTCAATCCAGTAGTCGGCTTGCCCGAGGTCCAGTGCAGATGAGTCTTCAGCGTCCTCGAACACATACGGCCCGCCAGTATCCTCATCAAACGGCACTTGCTGGTTCACCCAGTAGGCCATCTGCCCGGCCGGCTCGTAGTAGTTCCCGATGACGGCAGTCATGGGTTGGGCTGAGTGGATTGCCGGAGATTGCAGCGTGGTGAGTACGCAGTCGATGTACGCACAGGAGGCCATGCCGATTGCCACCACATCATCGACGCGGCAGTCAAGGAACCGGCAGACGCGGAAGCCGTCGGATTCCGAGCGAGCCCATTGCAAGGCATCGATGCGCGGGATGGGTGCTGCGGTTTGCTGCGGCTCGTTGATATCTGAGATTTGGACACGAGGCATGTCGGAGATCGCGCGGGCATAAGTGATATCGCATTTGGCGAATTCGCTGTCGTACCAGCGGAGTTTCACATGCCGGTCCAGTCGCCACTGGCAATTGGTGCTGAAGGTGTTTGACAGTTCGACTTCGGTGGCCCAGGGAATGCTCTGCTGTGGGTTGGCCCGGACCCATCTGCAATCCCGGAACTGCGTGTACTGACCGTTGATGGCGCCACCGCCCTGGACATCATCAGACACGATGGTGACCCCAATGAGTTTCACGGGGTACTCGGCAGTGCCGTTGAGGTTTAACCGGCCGCCGCTGAGGTAAATTCGACCGTTCTGGATGATGACGCCCGGCCCGACTGAGACGGAACCGCCTTTTTGTATGTGCAACTCGTCGCGGAGGAGATAGGTGATGGGTGATGACTCGACAAGCAGATCACCGTTGACGGTGTGCGGCAGGATTCGGGTGGTTCGGTAGGCACCGAGTTTGGCCCGCAGGTCCTCCTGATAGAGCCTGAACCGCTGTGCCTGTTCCGGGTTAAAAAACTCCTTCCGAACGAGTGTGCCGGCTTGCAACGCAGCATTCACGCCGGCGGTCTTTTCGAGCAGCATCATGCGTTCCTGTTGGGCCAGCACGAGTTGACGCTGGAACCACGAAGCCTTGTCGCGCATGCGGTAGATGAGTTGTCGGTAGATCTCGAATGCCTTGAGGTATTCGCCCTTCACTTCGAGCGTGCGTGCCCCCTCGAGCAGTTCATGTTCATTGAAGTAGTAGCCGCTCCAGAGGGGGTCGTTCGGGGAGATTTGCTCAGCCAGTGGGAGCAGGCCGAGCCGTGTTTCGGGATCGGTGACCGGGTTGGCAGAGTCGAGTGCCAGGAGCATGAGTTTGATGGGAAAGTCCGGTGACATCGGGGCCGGCTGAATGGATGCCTGGAGTCGCTCGTACCACCTGAGTCGTCGTGCCAACTCGCGCGTGGTGGTTTCGGGATCTGCCCGCCAGATGGCTGCCAGTTGGACGGCGGCTTCGGCCCGATCGTTTTCGCAGCCGGGCGGCGGATTCAGCAGCAGCTCGGCCACCGCCCCTTCTTCCCGGTCAGTCAGTCGCTGCTCAAGCGCCTGCCGATACCAGGATCGTCTGAGGGCCAGCAGGTCGTCATCACCGGCCATGTCGGACACAAGGCGCAGCGCGTACTCCGGCTCGCCCTGCTGTGCGATCCGGACGGCCCGCTCACGATCAGTGGGGGGGCGGTCGGCCGTGCCGGCAGTGGTTGCCGGATCGGAGGCGGTCGTGGCTTGTGACTTCGGTGGTTCGGCACCCTCCCCCGGGGCCGACAGGCATACCAGCGTGCCGGTGGCCACGAAAAATGCCGATGCAAAAAGCGTAAGCGGCGACTGTTGGATCAGCGCTTTTTCCATGATGGTGCTTCCCTGTATGTGGCGAGGCGCGGCATCATTAACCGGGTGTGGGCCGGACAGCCCGAGGATGGACCGTCCCCTACAATGGCTGCCACGCCAGCGCGGTGCCCTGTACTGGAATATTGTACCACAATCCGCCGGGATTGCAGGCTTTGGTGCGGCAGTCCTGCACGGAATCTGTTTTTTCCGGGGAGGTTCCAGAAGCGGCATCGCATCGAGGGTGGGCCTGACTGTCGTGAAGCCGAGTGCGTGAAGGAAGTCGAATGAGCACGACGAGTGCAGCCGGAAGTGCCTGCAAAACAGGCAGTTACCTCAAGCAGGCGACTGATGAGTATATTGAGATTGGCAAGCGAATCCGCCTGGGGGGTGGGCCTGCTGCGATCGAGCGTCAGCACGGCAAGAACCGGCTGACAGCCCGCGAGCGCGTGGATTTGCTAATTGACCGCCCCAGTCGAGGACGCGGCCCGTTTATGGAACTCGGGCTGTTTGCTGCCTGGAACATGTACAAGAAGTACGGCGGGGCTGCCTCGGCCGGTGTGGTCACCGGCATCGGCCCGGTCAACGGGCGACTGTGCATGATCGTGGCCAACGATGCAACGGTGAAGGCCGGGGCGTTCTTCCCGATGACGTGTAAGAAGATCATCCGGGCTCAGATGATCGCGCTGCAGGCTCATATCCCGCTTATTTACCTTGTCGACTCAGCCGGTGTCTTTCTGCCGTTGCAGGAAGATGTCTTTCCGGACACGGATGACTTCGGCCGCGTATTCAGGAACAACGCAGTGCTCAGCGCGCAGGGGGTGGTGCAGATCTCAGCCATCATGGGCAACTGCGTCGCAGGCGGCGGCTATCTGCCGGTGCTGTGCGATACGCTTCTTATGACCGACGGTTCCGGGCTCTACCTGGCCGGCCCGGCGCTGGTCAAGGCGGCGATCGGGCAGGAGGTCGATCATGAAAACCTCGGCGGGGCGTTGATGCACGCGAGCATCTCCGGCACGATTGACTATCACGAAAAAACGGAGGAAGACTGCATCCGCCGGATTCGGAGCCTGATGGAGTCCGTGCAGAGTGACTTGCCACCGGACGAGGCACCGTATGCTGCCATCGGACCGAGCAGTTCCCCGAACAAGGTGTACGACCTGTTCAAGGAGAGTGCGGCGGAGCAGTATGACATGGCAGGGCTGCTCGATTGTGTAATCGATGCCGGCACCGGCAATGAGTACAAGGCGGAATACGGGCCGTCGATCGTGTGCAAGTATGCCCGCATCGGCGGCCGGCCGTGTGGCATTGTGGCGAATCAGCGGAAAACGACCAAGAGTGCCAACGACGGGGTGCAGATGCCGGCAGTGATCTATCACGAAGCCGCCGACAAGGCCGCGCGCTTCATCATGGATTGCAATCAGAAGCACCTGCCGATCATCTTCGTTCACGACACGACGGGGTTCATGGTGGGGCGCGACAGCGAGCACGCCGGGATCATCCGCTGCGGGGCGAAGATGGTGAATGCCATGAGCAACTGCGTGGTGCCGAAGATTGTGCTGATTGTCGGCAACAGTTACGGGGCCGGGAACTATGCCATGTGCGGGCGTGCCTTTGACCCGTTTATTACATATGCCTGGCCCGGGGCGAAGTGTGCCGTCATGGGGCCGAACCAGGCAGCCGGGACGCTGGCACAGATTCAGGTGTCAGCCATGAAGCGGCGCGGCGAAGTGGTTGATGAGGAGCAGCACTCCCAGATTCTGGAAGCGGTACGGGATAGTTACAACGAGCAGGCGGATATTCGATACGGGGCAGCCCGGCTGTGGGTCGACCGGATCATCGAGCCGCACCTCACCCGTGAGGAACTCGCTGAAGCGTTACGTGTTGCGAGCCTGTGCCCGATCACCGAGAGGTATAAAACGGGCGTGCTTCAGGTCTAATCTGAGGCAGCGGATGCGGCGTTGTCCCGGTTCGTTTCGTATGACAGCAGTCGCTGTTCGCCTTCTAATGTTCGGATGGCCGTAACATCCTGCGTGAGTTCCAGCGTCCCGAGGTACTTTCCGTCGTTATCTCGTACTGCAAAGTAGCGGATGTGGACAAACATCTCGATGAAGTTGATCCAGAACTCAGCCACATCCTGTTTTCCGGCTTTGAAATCATCGAGGATCTGCTCGACAATCGACAGGCTGCTGGGCGGGTGGCAGTGCTGCACTTTGCGACCGAGCACGGCTTTGGGTCGCTGGAAGATACGCTTCGGCCCTTCACTGAAGAACAGAACCCGATCATCGGCATCAACAAATGTGAGATCAAGCGGCAGCGTGGTGAAGATGGCACCGAGTTGTGCAAATGACAGGGCCCCCGTCGGGTAGGTGAAGACATTGCCTGAATCAGCCGCCGTCTTTTCCGGCAGGCCTTGCGGCTTGTCGGGGGGCATGAGGTTCAATGTCACGGGAGTCGTCTGTGTATCGGCAGTCCCGGGCGCGGCTTCACACGGTGAGACGATGTCATCGTCGAGCGGTTGGTATTCCGCACCGGGTTCAATGAGGCACCATCCAAACTCCTCAGACTGGACCCAGATTTCGGCCCACTCTTGTTCGGTGAGCGTTTCGAGCGCCATCGGAAACAGGATCGTCTCTTCCTTCTGGATCATGGATTCGACCGCGGATACGGCAGCCGCCAGATCTGATTGAAGGGTTGCGCTGGGATCGGCCGTTCCTGACAGGGACGATTTCAATGTCGATGCCGCTGCTTTCAGCAAGGCTCGTGCTTCATCGTCCTTGCCCCACATGACCTTGCTCGGGCCGGTGATGCCATGCCGTTCGAGGCATGAGAACAGCAGATTCTCCTTTCGCTGATAGTGTGTATCCACGCTCATGAGATCGAACAGCAGCGACCGGATCAAGGCCAACTCGTCGGATTCGCCCGTCGGGCTCATTGCATTGATGACGGTGCGAAGTTGCTCGCAGACATTGGACAGTGCCTGGTTTTCCCGCCGGAAGGTGTCGATCGGGTGGCCGGCCTGGATTGGTCCGTGATCGCGTTGGCGGATCAGATCACGGACGACATCGGCATGCAGGTCGCACATGTTCATGACCTGCTGGAGTGGGACGCCGTCGGCCATGATTGCCTGCTCCATGGCAGCAATCTCACCGGCATCGCATTGCTTGACGAGGTCCATGAGTATGGGTTTGACGGTGTCTGGCGATTCTCCGTTATGGAGTCGCATGACGATGTCTTTGAGTTGTCGGATTCGTTGGGCTCGGTTGTCGATCAGTTCGCTCATTGGTGCATCACTCCGGGGCAGTTCGGCCTGAGATTCCAGCGTGGTAGCATTGTACGCACCAAAGGGCCATATTCATATAGTTTTATGGTATTTGGGGATGTTCCTGTCGAGGGGGTGGTGTGCTCCGCCTCCCCGGAAGGTGATGCCGCCTCACTCGTCACTCCCGCTCACTCGGGAATCCATCTTCTCCACTCCGCAGTGACACGGGCGTCTCGCCCGTCCATCATCGGGCCGCAGGCCTGAATCTTACGAGCCGCGACCGTGAGGGAGCGGGCCGCTGATGCAGTAGGAATGAATTCCTACTGCCTGACAAGAGATGGAGTCAGTAGCTATTTGCCGGCGGTATTACACCGTGCCGAAGATTCGATCGCCGGCGTCGCCGAGGCCGGGGAGGATGTACCCGAGTTCGTTGAGGCCTCGGTCGAGGGCAGCGGTGTAGATCATCGTCTCGGGATGGGCGTCGATCATGGCCTGCACGCCTTCCGGGGCTGCGACGAGACAGATCAGTTTGATATCACGACATCCGGCCTCCTGCAGGAGGTTCACGGCAGCGACGGCTGAGGCGCCGGTCGCAAGCATCGGGTCAACGAGGAAGACGCGGCCTTCGGGTGCTGACGGTGGAAACTTCGCGTAGTACTGGTGGACGTCCAGTGTTTCATCGTCTCGATAGAGCCCGATATGGCCGACCCGTGCTTCGGGCATGAGGTTCAGGATGCCGTTGGTCATACCGAGGCCGGCCCGGAGAATTGGGATCACGGTGATTGGGGCAGTCAGTCGGCAGCCGTCGCAGGATTCCAGTGGAGTCTGGACGGTGACCGGGTGCGTATCGAGATCGCGTGTACACTCGTAGACCATGAGCCCGGCGATCTCGCTGAGCAGGGACCGAAAGCGGCCATGCCGTGTGCGATGATCGCGGAGTTCGGTCATCTTGATTCGGATCAGTGGATGTGACAGGACAACAAGATTCTGCGGGTGGCTCTCCATGACGGAGGGTATCCCGGTCGTACACAGCAGGCGAAATCGTACCTGCAAGTCGGGTGCGTATCAGGTTAAACCAGGTCATAATCCGAGTGGCCGGTGGCCCGCCGGGGGAGTTTCGGCGGCGGTTTTTTCATATCCCGGCTGTAGGCGGCCGGTGTCGTCCCGGGCAAGGTCGGGCTGAGTGTTTCGGACGGATCGGAGACGGCAGCGGCGTCAGCCAGGAGTCGGACGGTGAATGTGGTCCCTTCGCCCTCATCCGATTCGACGGAGATTTGCCCGCCATGCTCCTCGATGATCTTGCGAGCCACTGACAGACCGAGCCCGGTACCTCGGATGCCTTTTGTGGAATGGAAGGGCAGCCAGATGCTGTCGATGTCGGTGTCGGAAATGCCCGGGCCGTTGTCGATGACGAGCAATGAGACGGATTTTTCATCGGGCATGAAGTGGCAGCGGAAGGTGATGATGCCTTTGTTCGGCTCTACGGCTTCGAGGGCGTTGGTCAGGAGATTCATCAAGGCCTGATGCATCATGTTCGGGTCGAGGGGGATCGGGGGCGTGTTCTGGTCATAGTCTGTAATGAGGGCCACGCCGCGCCGGTCGCACTGCGGCAAAATGAGTTCAACGACTTCATCGAGCAGGCGGTCGATCTGCGTATGTTCGAGTTCGACTCGGCGTTGCTTTGAAAAGGTGAGCATGTTGAGCGTGAGGGCGTAAATGCGATCAAGATTGCGGGAGAGGATGTCCCAGCCGTGTCGGGCGAGTTTGAGGTCGTTTTTCTTGAGGGCCATGCCCATGACGTCCGCCCCGCCGCGCAGTCCCTGCAGGATGTTCTTGATTGAGTGTGAGAGGGAGGCGACGGTCTCGCCGATGGCAGCGAGTCGGGTGCTGTCGAGGTGTTGTTTGTACAGGTCGAGATTGCTGTAGGCCAAGCCGGCATGCTGACCGATGGCAGTCAGGAGGTGGAGTTGGCTTTCAGAAAACGTGTAGTTGGCCAGGGACGTATCGATGTGGATGACGCCGTAAATGTGTTGGTGGTATTTGATCGGCACACAGATAGCCGAGCGAATGCCGTAGTTCTGGACACTGTCACCGGCTGCGAACCTGCGATCCTTCATTGCATTGGATGAGAGGACGCCTTCGCCGGACTCGATCACATGATTGACGATGGTGCGGCTGACGTGAATCTGGCCTTCCTCGGCCGTCCTGGGTGCAATGCGGTAGCGGACGACGACGGGCTCGAGTACGTTTTCCTGTTCATCGACGATAAGGATGAAGCCGCGTTCCGGTTCGAATTCCTGGAAGACCAGGTCCATGACCGTTTCAAAGAGTCCGTCGCGATCGAGTGCCTGGGTGGTGATGCGTGTCAGGTCATAGATGATGCGAAGATGCTCGACCGCTGCGGCTGCAGGGTCGGGGACGGCCATGATGACGGATTCATCATTGGCAGCCACGCGTTGTTCGACGATGGCGTCGATAAATTCAGGTTGGAGGGTTCGGATTGGGTTGTTGTGTGGGCCGTATCGTCGCGTGCCGAATACAAAAACGGTCGAGCCGGCGCGAATCTGATCGCCGAGACGAAGTCGGACGGGTTCACTGCTGAGCCGGCTCCCGTTGACGTAGGTTCCGTTGGCTGAGCCGAGATCACGAAGATACCACTGACCCTTGTCGGGCGTGAGTTCGGCATGGCGACGTGAGCAGGTCTGGTCGCTGATGCGAAGTGCTTCACTCGATCGGCCGATGAGTTGCGGTTCCCAGGCCGGCAGTTCGAATCGCTTCCCGCGATCCGGTCCCTGGATGACTTTCAGTATCAGCATCCGGTTCACTCGCTCCGTTGTGCATGTGCTTCCGAGTCATTTGCGTGCGGCGGCGTTGCAGGTGTCGATCTGATTCGTCGTGCGATTCGAAATGCCAGTTCGAGCGCCTGTTCATAGTTGAGTCGAGGATCGCATGTCGAACGGTAGTTGGCGGACAGTTGCTCGTCAGTGAGTCGGCGTGCCCCACCGGTGCACTCGGTGACGTGTTCTCCCGTCAACTCGAAGTGGACACCGCCTAAGTGCGAGCCATGGTTTCGATGGAGGTCGAACGATGCATCGAGTTCGGCCAGGATGGCCTCGTAATCACGGGTCTTGCGACCGCTCTTGGTCGATCGCGTGTTGCCGTGCATCGGGTCGCAGAGCCAGAGGACGCGGCGGCCTGCATTCTGGAACCCATCAATCAATCCCGTGAGATGCGTCTGGACTGCCTGCGCGCCGAACCGGTGAATGAGTGTGATTCGACCGGGTTCGCCCTCGGGGTCAAGTACGTCGCAGAGTGACAGCAGTTCGTCAGGGTCGGCGGAGGGGCCGACCTTGATGCCGATCGGGTTCCTGATCTGGCGGAAGTACTCGACATGGGCGCCGGTCAGCGCCCGGGTCCGATCGCCGATCCAGGGGAAGTGGGTGGTCAGGTTGTAATAGCCGGTTCGGCGCGGGACGGTCCGGGTACCGGCCGACTCATACAGCAGGTTGAGGCCTTCGTGGCTTGTGAAGAACTCGACGCGTGTCAGTTCGTGAATCGGTGCTTCGCCGACGCTTTCCATGAACTCGATGGACTGCGAGATGCCCTGCACGAGTTCGAGATACTCCTGTTGCAGGTCGGCATTGTCACAGAAGTCGAGGTCCCAGTATTCGGGATGATGCAGGTCAGCAAAGCCGCCGTCGATCAGTGAGCGGATGAAGTTGAGCGTCATGGCCGCATGTTGGTAGCCTCGGACCATCAACTGTGGATTCGGGCGTCGCGCGTCGGTGGTAAACTCGTACTCGTTGATCAGGTCGCCGAAGTAACTCGGCAGCGTCTGATCGTCGCGTGTTTCGGTCGGTGCACTGCGCGGCTTGGCATATTGGCCGGCAATCCGGCCGATGCGTACCACAGGCTTGTGCCCACCGAACACGAGGACGAGACTCATCTGCAGCAGTATTTTCAGTTTGCCGGTGATCGCGTCCGGGGTGCAGTCGGCCAAAGACTCGGCACAGTCACCGCCCTGGAGGACGAAGCGTTTGCCTGCCGCGGCATCGGCCAGCAGCGATTTGAGGCGCTCGATTTCCCATGAGGTCACGAGTGGAGGCAGACTGCGCAGTTTGTCCAGGACCCGGTCCCGGTGGGCGACATCCGGATACTCGGGCTGCTGCAGCGTGGGCTTGGCAAGCCAGGACATGATCGGCGAGGACGCATCCATGTTGTGGTTCTGCTCCAGGTATGGGGGACGTGTCGGGCCGAGCCGGCTATTGGTCGTGTCCCAGCAGTTCGGGCATTTCGTGGCCGGCGTCGATCAGGGTACGCTCTCGGCGGGCCAGTTCCAGATCGTGTTGGACCATCATGGCGGCCAACGCCTCGACTGAGGTCTGGGGCGTCCAGCCGAGCTGTTGTTTCGCTTTTGTCGCGTCGCCGAGTAGTTGTTCCACTTCAGCCGGCCGGAAATAGCGCGGGTCGATTTCGACAAAATCGCGATAGTCCAGATCGAGTTCGGCAAAGCAGAGTTTGCAGAAGTCGCGGACGCTGATCATCTTACCGGTGGCGACGACGTAGTCGTCCGGCTGATCCTGCTGGAGCATGAGCCACATGGCTTCGACATAGTCGCCGGCGTATCCCCAGTCGCGTTGGGCGTCGAGATTTCCCATGTACAATTTTTTCTGCAGTCCCATCTTGATGCGCCCGACGGCGCGCGTGATCTTTCGCGTGACAAAGGTCTCGCCTCGTCTCGGGGATTCGTGATTGAACAGGATGCCGCAGGACGCATGCAAGTCGTAGGACTCGCGGTAGTTCACCGTCATCCAGTGGCCGAAGACTTTGGCGACGCCATAGGGGCTGCGCGGGTAAAAGGGAGTCGTTTCGCGCTGCGGCACTTCCTGGACGAGGCCGAACATCTCGGAACTCGACGCCTGGTAGTAGCGGACGCGAGCCGAGCGTTGTGCCTGATGATTGCGGACGGCTTCGAGCAACTTGGCCGTCCCCATGGCAACGGTGTCGGCGGTGTAGATCGGCATGTCGAAGGACACGCGGACGTGTGACTGGGCCCCGAGGTTGTAGACCTCATCGGGATCGATTTCGGCCATGAGGCGGGCCAGCACGTTTCCATCGGTCAGATCGCCGTAATGCAGATGGAGATGCGCATCCTGCACATGCGGGTCCTGATAGATGTGATTGAGTCGATCGGTGTTGAACGAACTGGATCGGCGGATGATGCCGTGAACCTGGTATCCCTTCCCCAGGAGAAACTCAGCTAGGTAGGAACCGTCCTGGCCGGTGATTCCAGTGATGAGGGCCGTTTTCCCGTTTGTGCCTGCCGTCGTGCGGTCCATGCTGTGATCCTCAGTCCGTGGGGTCGTGAAGCAGTCAGCCGGCCTGTGGCGATGGCCACAAGGATGGACTGACCGTCTGATAACTTCCGGTACCTGTAGTTTATGTCAGCGCAAAGGCTCCGAGTGGCTTTTTCGACAGAAGGCAGGTGATTCCTCAGCCAGAGTCACGGGCATTTGCGGATTCGATCCGCCTCGGCGTATCTGTGATGGCTGCCGTCTATGATTGCCATTATCAGACGGTTCTGCACTGATTTCGTCACGGAGTTTCACATGGCCATTACCCGCTTGCGCACCGCTGGAGTCCCCGTTTCGGTCGTCAGATTCATCCTCAGCATCACTGCTGTACTGTGTGTATCACACACGGCCGTGGGGGGGCCGCAGGCCGAGCCGGAGACACGCCCGTTTGCTGAGCAGCCGTATCACGGGATCTCCGTGGGGAATTACACGCTCCCTGATGACCAGGGGGCACGGTGCATCGTCGGCTGGATCTACCCCGGGCCACTGGAAGGGACCGGCTTCAACTCGAAGTTCGTCAATCGAGGTGAGTTCATTCTGGCGATCAATGGGCAGGAGATCTCGTCGGCTGATGAGTTCCAGGATGCAATCAGCCTGCTCGCCCCTGGGGACGAGGTTCAACTCAAGGTCCAGCGCACGAACCCGCCGAACAGTGGTTCGCTCCCGACGCCGGGAGCCGGGACGGAGGTCGAGACGGTGTCCTTCACGCTTGCTTCGCGGGCTGATTGGCAGGGGCCGGTATCGCGTGTCGAGGTCCCGGATGTGCCGAAGGTGCCGGCCGGGCTCGACGGGCTCGGTGAGGAGCCAACGCCACTGGAGGCGTTTGTCAACGCACACGTGATCGAGCAGGGACTCGATGAGCCAATCAGAAAACTCGAGGACTACTTTGTCGAATCGCTCAACAAGAGTTACGGGCTCAACATGCTGTCCTATGTTGCCTACGGCTTCCACCATCCAACGCGACTCAGCGAGATGCAGCAGGCACTGACCGACCCGTTGGCCGGCATCGCTTCCGATCCATCGGGCTTGACGTCGTATGTTCGCGGCAACCTGGACATCGTGTCCGATGTGCATCGGGCCAGGATGGAGGTCAAGACGGCCCCGGATTGGGCAGACCCGAGCACGGTGGCACTCACAATCGTGCGGGCTGTGGAGGCGGCACACATACGGCTCGATGCAGCGTTTTTCCAGGTCTCCGATGCACAGCGGAGGGATCTGCCGGCAACGATGCGTGAGATGACGGATCTGGTGGCCAACGAGTTCTATATCAACTCGAGCCCGGACCCCCAGCGTCTCATACGAGCACTGAATACGAGCGGTCAGATTGACTTCGATGCGCTGATGGCCGCTGCCGACGAGTTCGGTGCATTCATGCCGTATGCCGAAGCACCGGATGTGGCAGGGGCTGGGACCGTGCCGCTGCCTGACGGCCTCGTGAATGCGGTGACCGGCGACGTGCTGGCCATCGTTCAAGCCGGGAAGGACTGGATCATCTATGGCGGCTCAGGCGCCAATGAGTACGACATGTCGCTCCTGTCGGTCGTCGTCGATGCCGGGGGGAATGATGTGTATCGCTACCCGAGTCAACAGCGGCCGACGGTGCAGGCGATTATTGATTTTGCGGGCAATGACCGTTATGTGGCATCGGGCTCCAGTGACGGGCCGGGAAGCGCCATGCTCGGTGTGAATCTGATTGTGGATCATGCCGGCAATGACCGGTATGAGGGAGCGGGCCGGTCGTGTGGCGTGGGCATGATGGGCGTCGGTGTGATACTCGATCACGGTGGTGCGGATCAGTACACGGGAACGCGCTGGTCGCTCGGGGCCGCGTTCTACGGGCTTGGGGCAATTATCGATCTGGGCAACCAGTCTGACGTGTACACGGCGCACCATTTCAGTCAGGCCATCGGTGGCCCGCGCGGATTCGGGCTGATTCTGGACCAGGCCGGGCGTGATCTGTATCGCTGCAACGGTCCGATCCCGAGCGGGTACGGGACGGATGCGGTGTATGCCGGCATCAGTCAGGGGGTTGGGTTCGGGGTGCGCGGCTATGACACCGGTGGCATCGGCCTGCTGGCCGATCTGGGCGGGGCAGACCGGTACGAAGCCGGCGAGTTCAGTCAGGGCGGCGCGTACTACTGGGGGTTGGGGATTCTGTATGATCGGGCCGGGCGGGATCTGTATTACGGCAATCGGTACGGCCAGGCATTTGCCGCACATCAGGCGTTGGGGGTCCTGGCCGATGACGGCGGCGATGATACCTACTGGGGCATGACGGCAGCCACGCAATCGGGGTCCTGGGATATCTGTTCGACGCTCCTGATCGACCGTGGCGGCAATGACACCTATCAGGCTGACGGCCTGGCCCAGGGTGGCGCATCGATGCAAGCGATTGCCTGGCTGGTCGATCTTGATGGGTCGGACCGGTACAGCGCACCGAACGGTTCGACACAGGGCCAATCCGGCGGCAACAGTTACCACTACGAGGCGACCGGCTGTTACAGTTGGTCGATGCTCCTCGATGCCGGTGGCACGCCGGACATGTACTCGCGGTCCGATCGATCAGACGGTATGGTCATCTCGACCGGGAGTGCGACTCCGAAGAAACCCGAGAACAGCGGATTGCACGGGCTGTTTATTGATACGGCTGAGCGGGTGACGTTTGACTAGCGTGCGGCTCGTTGGAGCGCACTTCGTCCGCCCTCCGGGCGGCGTTCGCTCGTGGCGTGTGCCTGTCCGGCGGCTGAAGCCGCCGGCTACGTTCGTGCGCCCTGACGGGCGAGGGAGGAGAGAAGATGGATTCCCGCGTGCGCGGGAATGACGAGTAAGGAGAGGTGCCCGCTCCCTCACGGTCGCGGCTCGTCGGAAGAGAGGGTACACGGCAGCGTGCCCCGACAGAAGAGGAAGAGTGCCACTCAGGAGAGTGGCGATCCGAAGAGAAGAGGATGAAGGAGCCCGCTTGTTGACGCACGTGCGCCCTGACGGGCGAGGGAGGAGAGAAGATGGATTCCCGCGTGCGCGGGAATGACGAGTGAGGAGAGGTGCCCGCTCCCTCACGGTCGCGGCTCGTTGGAAGAGAGGGCACACGGCAATGTGCCCCACAGAAGAGGAAGCGTGTCACTTGGGCGAGTGGCGATCCGAGGCGGATTGCGAGGGTGGGTTATTGTGATTGCAGGTTCTGCGCGCGGACTTCGAGTTCTTTGTAGCCGTCTGCATCCCACTTGGGCATTTTTGCCTTCTTGAGGTACTGGAGTGCCAGTTTGAGTTCGGTCAGTGCCTCACCGGGTTTTTCCTGTGCTTCGGCAATGTCAGCCAGCAGTTTATGTGAATGGCCGACCCACTCGGCCGTATCGGCGTTCGCTTTTTCTGCGTAGCGTCGTTCCGCCCAGGCGAGCGTGGGGCGCAGCCAGATGAGTGCGTTCTTGATATCGCCGACTTTGAACCAGGCATGAGCGATGGACCAGTCGGCCACGAGTTTGGCCTGTTCGTTGGTCGCGGTCTGCCAATGGTACTCGCGTGCTTTTTGCAGGGCAGCGAGGGCTTGATCGTGTTCGCCCATGTCTGAATACGTCCAGCCGAGGTTGTTCCATAGGGGGCCGAGCCATGATTCGATCCCACCTTCCTCGGCTGCTGCGATCCCTTTCTTGCCCCATTCGATTTGCTGTTCCGGTCCTGCCGTGATGGCCACCATGTGGGCCGCATCGACGGCTCGGTCATGCAGCTCGTACTCCAGGCAGTACGCATACATGTCCTTGAAGGTGGCCGTGGCAGTCTCGTTGTCGCCGCGTTTCCATTCGAAGCGTCCCTTGACCCCGATGTAGCGCGACCAGCCGGCCGGTTCCTCGCTGGAGGCCAGTTCGGCAGCGCGTTCAAGCCAGACCGCCCCTTCGTCAGGACGATCCTGGATCAGATGTGAACGTGCAACCTGCGAGAGCGCCTCGATGAGCGTGGCTGTATCGGTCGGCGCTGCCTGTGCCGCTGAGGCTGCTTTTTCGTAGAGTTTCTGAGCGTCGGCATACGAGCGCGACCTGAACAGATTGTCGGCTTCGGTCATCAGTAATCGGGCCGGACTCAATGTCATTGAGTGGCTCTCCTGTCGTTTATTGTCGGGGTCGAGTGAGTGTGTCGGGCAGTGATGGCAGCCAAGTTGAGCAAGTGCCAGGCAGGTCGCCCAGACGGCAGCGGGATGCACGCGGCGAGTTCTGGATGGCAACAGCCGCTTGAGCGTGGGCCGGCAACGATCGGGATGTGATGCTCCGGCAGGATGGTGGTCTGGAGTCATCGAAGCCATGTCTGTGTCTGCTGTGGTTCGTCATACTGCGGTTCAGCAACGGTGCTGAGAACTCGATCAATGATATCGCGTGTCGTGAGTCGCTCGCCAATGGCAGTGTAGTTCAGGACGAGACGGTGTCGGAGCACGGGCATGGCTGCTTTGCGCACGTCGGCTGCTGCGGGCGTGGGGCGACCTTCCAGTGCAGCGAGGCAGCGGGCTTGCAGGACGAGATGCTGGGCAGCGCGCGGGCCGGCACCCCAGGCCACATACGGGCGGACGAGATCGGCGTGACACGACTCGTCGCCGGGACGGGTGGCCCGAACGAGGTCCACGGCATGATCCACCACATGCTCGGAGACCGGGACCGCAGCAATCATCTGCCGGATGTGGAGCAATTCGTCCTTGCCGAACACCGGCTCGACGGCCTGCTCATTGAAGCGATCAATGTCGGCTGTGATCAGGCGTTCCTCGGATCGGCTCGGGTAGTCCATCCAGAGTCCGAGCATGAACCGGTCCAACTGTGCCTCGGGGAGCGGGTAGGTGCCTTCCTGCTCAATCGGGTTCTGGGTGGCCACCACGATAAAGGGTGCATCGAGTGCTCTGGTCGAGCCGGCCACGGAGACCTGATGCTCAGCCATGCACTCCAGCAGGGCGGATTGGGTCTTGGGCGGGGTGCGGTTGATCTCGTCGGCCAAGATGATGTTGGCAAAGACCGGGCCGGGTATGAACTTGAGCGATCGTTCGCCGCTGTCCCGGTTCTGTTGGATCAACTCGGTACCGAGGACATCAGAGGGCATCATGTCGGGTGTGAACTGGATCCGTGAAAAGGACAGGTTGAGGCACTTGGCCAGGGTGCGGACCAGCAACGTCTTAGCCAGGCCGGGTACCCCGACGATGAGCACATGCCCGTGGCAGAATACGGCCGTCAGCAACTGCTCGACGATCACGTCTTGACCCACGATCACTTTCCGGATTTGCTCGCGGATGGTGGCCGCGCAGCGGGCCAGGTCGTCAAATGACTCTGGCGTCAGCAGATCGTGTGATGGGGGATGCGTGTTGTCGTTGTGCGGCGGCTGTGCCATGTTCGAAGCATCATAGCGCAGGCACGATGCCGGCGTCAGTGGGATGTCATGCGGACATATCGTTGACGGCGTTGATCAACATGCGGACGCGGCCCCAGTCTCGGCGTGTGTGATGGAATGCGAGGCGGGGGAGATCGCGGAACTCTCGCTCGCTGTCGTAGGCGGCACACTGGACCATCTTGCCGCTCTCGATGAGATCGCCAAACTGCTCATTCAATGCCTCAATGTGTTCCTCGGTCAGCGGCGTCCGCAGGCGCATGACGAAGTCGCGGCCGACATAGCGCTGGGAGTGGTAGTTTCGATAGAAGTGCAGGATGTGGTTTGCGGCATCCTCTTCATCTTTGGCAAGGTGGAACAGTTCCATATCCTCCGGGTTGATCATGCCGCGTTCGAGCAACTGTTCGCGCACATAGGATTGCCATTCGAGCCAGTAGCCGTTGGGTGCCAGTGCGCCGTCGGTATCGCCGGACAAGAGGACAATGGGGACCATCGCTGATTTGCCGGTTTGAATGAGGGTGAGCGTTTCGAAGTTCTCGTCCTGTGTCCCGAAGCCGCCGGGAAAGAGGGCCACGGCATTTGACTGGCTCACAAAGACGAGTTTCCGGGTGAAGAAGTAGCGGAAGTTAATAAGTTTCTCATCGCCGGCAATGATCGAGTTTGCCGTTGTTTCGAACGGCAGGCGAATGGCAACACCGAAACTCGCCTCGCGCCCGGGGCCTTCGTGGCCGGCTTTCATGATGCCGTCGCCGGCACCGGTGATGATCATCCATCCGGCCGCAGCCATCGTGCGTGCAAAGGCCACGGCGGCAAGATAGTCGGGATGTTCTTCCGGCGTTCTCGCTGAGCCGAAGATACTGATCTTGTTCGTCGGGCGGTAGTCGGCAAAGACGTTAAATGCGTATCGCAGTTCCTTCAGCGCGCTGTTAAGGAGTTTCAACTCTCCGCCATGCCGGCCTTCCGGGAGAAGTTTGACCGTGGTCTGGAGCATTTCAACGATCTGACGCCCCTCCATCGTGTCCGGGTCGGCTCCAACAGATCGTGCCAGGTTGTCAATCGCATCAGTGACCACGGGGTCATGAGGGTCCAGGATCGGTTCGTGCTCTCGTGTCACGCACCACCTCTTTCTACTATCGATATACGATAATCGGGTTTTCGCGAGTTGAATCAGGGCGAAACGGCCGGGCTACCCACCCTGTCGTGATTCTTGAGACTCAGCAGCCTCAGCCTCCCCGCTTGCGGCCGAGGGCTGAGTGCCGATGACCCGCCTGCGGCCCTGATCATTGTGGGCAAAGGGTACGATCGACCGTACCGGTTCGTCCAGTGTGCCGGTGACGTGAATTCCAAGAAGGGCATCACGCAGCGACTCCCAGATGTCAGTGAGCAGGGGCGTGCGCAGTCGGGCGGTGGTATTCAGCCACAAATCGAGGGCTCCGGAGTTGATATCTACGGTCCCGGCCCCATTGAGAACAACATTGGACGAATGGAGGGAGAGGTCCTCGATCTGCACAGAATCGCCCTGCAGGCAGAAAGAGAGGTCCACAAAGTCGAAGGCCGATGCGATCGGCAGCGAGAGCGAACTCAGTTGCAAGACGGCCATGATGACCGGTACATTGTACAGTTTCGCGTTGTATACCCGTGCCATTCCTCTGCCACGCCGGCTGTCTCGATTTCCCAACTCTCCGGCCACGGACAGTGAAGCCCGGGTGGTTCCCGATGAGTTTCCTTCGTCTGCAGCGCGATCCGGGCCTGTCTGTGCAGGGGGTGCCGGTTCGCCGTCGGGCGCAAGCAGGCCGGGCGGGTTGATCAGCGGTCCGATGCCGACGCCGTCCATAACGAGGTCGAAGTGATAGCCACCGGTTCGATCGCTATCGGGCATGTCGATTCTGCCCTGAGCGGTGATATGGCCACCGTAACAGTCAGCAGAAAAACGGCTGAGCAGGAGTGCCGTGCCATCCGGGGCAGACTCGATCTGTGCCATCCCGTTGGTGGC
Source organism: Planctomycetota bacterium (assembly GCA_013112555.1). Taxonomy (GTDB): domain Bacteria; phylum Planctomycetota; class Phycisphaerae; order Phycisphaerales; family UBA5793; genus PNC21. Next base: position 1,268,209 of record JABFGK010000001.1, read on the forward strand.
AGCCCGGTCTTTGACGCGCATGCGCTGTGCGTCGACCGTGATCAGGTAATCCACCGGTGCAGCAGAAGTGGGGGTGGAGGCGCGCGATGCCTCGACGTTGATGTTCGCGCGTAACTCAGTCACAGGGACACTGATATCGAGGGCTGCCGATTCGACACTCATGTTCGTGGTGAAGTCAAATGATGCCGGGCCGAGATGCGGGGTGCTGGTGCCGGCCTCATCGTCGGAGACGAGCGGTCTCGAATAGGTGAGTGTGGCATCCTCAATACGGACCGGCTTGTCCGATCGAAGATCAATAGCATCGACGGCTTGGCGCGGGCTGTCGGGAATGAGCATTCGAACGCGGTTGCTGAGGTGGGTGGCGCTGCCGGAGTATGTCAGATCGGCCGATTGGAGTCGATCGCCGACAAAGCGGGTCCAGCCATTGAGTGTAAAGGAGCCGTCCTGAAAGTTGCCGGAGACCGAGTTGAGGTCGATCCGGCCGGGGGTGAGGCTGATGTTACCCAAAAGCGATGTCAGTTCGTACCGTTGCGAAGCCCAGGTGAAGTCTGCCCGGGTGGGGGTTGCATTGATCACGTATTCGTGTAGAAGTCCTGCTTCGTCGAAGTGCAGGTTAAACGTTGCATTGCCTGACAATCGAGGGGCCCAGGACACGAGCCCATTGCCGGGTGCGTCGGGCGATTCCCCCTGATCGCTGACCGTATCATCAGCGAGCCTGCCGGTGGCCAAACCTAAGAACTCCTCGTTCAGGTTTGCTTCCGTCAACTCCCCGCTCATCGTGGCTGCCTGACCACCGGCCCAGGCATAGGTGCCGAGGAGTTGGAGCCGGCCGAGTGGTGAGCCGCTGCACTCCAGTTGCCCGCTCAGATTTGCGAAGCGGATCGTCTCATCGCCCAGGACCAGATGGCCGCCTGCGTCTGTGAGCCCGACGCGAGTGCCGTCCATCATGACGGAGATGGCCTTAGGGGCGATGTCCATGCGATGGCTGGCCGACGCTCGTCCCCCGCCGGCGGTGTACTCCAGGATGAGATCAAACGCGCCTCTTGGATCGTACTGATCCCAGAATCGGGTTAATGTATCGCGTTGCTTCTGCTTAGCCAGTGAGCCGAGCAGGTCGCACAGATACGGGGCAAATGTCATGTTCGTGCCGTTGACCTGCACATCGATGACGGCTGGCTGGTCATTGACAGACCAGTCAACGGTTGCCTTGGCAGCGAGTTCTTCGGAGTCGTGGCGGCCGGTCAGGCTGTGGACGAGCAGGCGATCCTTGGACAGATGTGCCTGTGCCGTCACGTTGTGGATGGGGTATTCGCCCGGCCATTGCCAATCGAGCGTGCCGAGCGCAGCCTGTTGCGCGCGTGCGGCTTCAGGTGACATTGAGGACGCGGATTCAAGCGTCAGGTCGATCTCGAAGCCGGTATGCTGTCGATCCTCAAAGAACTCGATGGGGCCGTTTGCCTCTACGGTTCCGTCAAGCATCAGGCCGGCGAGGAAGCGCGCGCCGTCAGAGAGTTGTCGGGGCTCATCCGGCGCTGTTGCCTCATCGTCGTCGGAGCCCCCGGTTCCCGGGATGGCGTAAAAGAGCAGGGGATCGATCGGCGCTTCGGACACGGTCAGATTGAGATGCGACTTAATACGTCGTTCCGGGACGCGCACCCGGTCGATATACCCTGAGACGAGTGCCCGGGCTCCGGTCGGCCCTGCCAGGACGAGATCCTTGGTGATTTCGATGCGGCTCCATAGCCTATTCGCATTTCGCCGGCGATCAGATACACCGGGTAGGGAAACTCCTTGTACATCAGGCCGATGGAGCGGCCGGTTCGACTCAACCGCACGGTGGTCTCGGCGATGGTCGGGTTGCCCGGGCCGGCTTCGCGGGTTACATGGGTCGTAATATTAACTCGCCCTCCGAGTGCAAACACGGGTTTGTAGAGGCGCTGTTCGAGCGCGGCTCTCGTATCTTCAAGTGCTTGGCGCTCCCGGTCCGTATGCTCGTCACTGTTCAGGCTACTGATGATCCGGAGCAGTTCATCCCCGAGTTCCTCCACATCATCCGGAGTGATGAAGGCACCGGCTTCGTGGAGTGCTGTCGCGGAGGGTTCGTGCATGACCATGTTGATGGCTTTGCCGTTGCGCGCGCCCAGCGCATCCTTCAGGTGTCCTTCGATCGGCACATTGGCTGCGACGATATCGAGGTCGATCTCTGGGGTCGGGCCCAGGTGCTCGATGCGGCCGGACATGATAATGCCTTCCCCGTCCGGTCCGCTGGCGGCCAGGTCGGTGATCTCGACGCCCTGGGCATCGAACCAGATCGTCCCCATGATGCCCGTCAGTGGGTAGGGAAACGCAGACACGAGGCCGCTGGCGGTCTTAATCGTGATGCGCCCATCAAAGCCAAGCGGGGAATCCTCCTGCACGGGTCGAGGAGCCTCGAATGATGGCAGGGTTTGAAAGCGGCCGGTTGAGAGCCACTCATCCTGCCCCCAGAGTGCTGACAGATAACTGCCTTCCTGTTGCAGATCTGTTTTGAGGACGTTGCGATAGAGGTGAATATCTGCATCGATGATGCCCTGCAGGGTGACGGCATCCTTGAGTTGTCGCTCGATCCACGACCGCTGCGGCTGAGGCACCGCAGCGAGCACGGTCAGGTCGCGCTGCAGATCAAACTCGTCGACTTTGAACCAGAGGTCAAAATCCGGGATCATCAGTTTCGGGGTCTCGCCGTCGGTGTGCAGCAGGGGGCCGAACTGCCCGCTGAGTCGATATCGTACACCTTCCAGCGCCCCGGACAGGCCGATCAGCTGGATTCCCTTCTCATGCATGTAGATCGAGCCTTGCACATCGGTGAGGCGCGGACCGACTGATGACGGTTCATCGCCGGGCTCGGAATCACCCTGCGCGTTGCCGTTCAATGCAGGTCGGATGGGGCATTGTCCAATCGATCCCGCTCATGTCGATGCGGACGCCGTACTTGCCGTCCGCGTCCACGATGAAACGAATTGACCCGAGCGGCCCGCGCGGCTCGATGAGCTCCCACCATTCACGAACCTGGGTCGGCAACAGGCCGGATCGGTCCGTGTCGAAGTTGATGCCGGTCACATCAAGAGACAGGGTGCCGGTCTCGATCCCGAGCCGCCCGAGGATCTCGATCGGCCTGACGACCCCGATCTCCGATTCCGATTGTGCCTGCGGCAGTTCGGTGAGGATGATCTGATATGACTCCTCAGAGGGCACGAGCGGCTGTGACGATGCCGTGTCTTCATCCGGTGCCATTGGCAGCAGTTTGCCGTCCAGGTTCAGTGATCCGGTCGCTCGATACTCATGGGTGCGCGTGTCGTGGATTCCGACTTCGATTGTGGCATCCGTGACGAGGATGCTTGGCAGTTTCATTTGTTCCTGCTGCTTGCCTCCAGTGGCCGGCCGATTGAATGCGCCGACGCTGATGGTGTGATTGGTGGCGTCCTCACTGATCCGGATCAGGGGTTGATTGAGGACAATGCTCTCGACGACCAGGTGCATCCGGCGAACTGAGACCAGCGACAGTCGGATATCGGCCGTGGGTATACGAACGAGTTCGCCGGCCGGACCGTCGACGCCGGGCACGCGGACCTCGACGTCCTGCACCTGGAGCATGCCGCCCGAGAGATACCTGGCACTTCTCACTGTTACCTCGGCCCCGGTCATTTCGGACAGCGCCCGTTCCGTTCAAAGCGTGGAGTGAGGAACCAGGAACTGGTGACAATGCGATAGCCGATATACAGACACAGCGATACGGCCACCAGCAGGGCAAACCCTGCGCGCGCCAGCCGGCGGCTCCACGAACGCTTCGTTCGCTTCCGGCTCACTTTCGCGTCAGTTTCGGCATGTATTCCGCTGGCCATGCTACTTCAGTTCTGCAATCAACGCACCTGATGCACCCGGTCGATCCCCTGTGCTGATTCGTGTGGGTCCGACGCAGGCGCTCGGACAATGATACACCGCTCGCATCGGAATCACTTGTCTTGCTGGAACCAGGACGGGGTGATCTGCGGCCGATCCTCAGGACGGCGTCCGTTGGTGATCCGTTCGGGTGGCGGGTAGTTCTTGAGGATAAACGTCTCCAACAGGACATCCTGTGCGACGTGGACGAGGTTTCCCTCAGTGTCCGTCGGGAACAGCCAGGCCACATCCCGGTATTGGTCCGGATCACCCTCTGTCAGTCGCCATGTGCCGAGTGAATGATCAAATCGGAACTCATGTGACACCTCGGAATCGGCATGGGTGGCGCTGAAGCCATGGACGATCTGCACGGCCCAGTCACCATCCGCATCAAGCAGCCGCACGTATGGCCGGGTGGCATAGGAGGTTGGGTTCGTATACACGATGGCCAGCAGATCCAACCCGTCCGGGCAATACCGGATGACCGCATAGCAGTGCGCTGCACTGCCTAACGTCCCGAACGTTCCGCTGAATCCATTTCCTGCGGGTGTGAACTGTGCCGAATCCGGGGCGTCGATCGAGACGATTCCCTCCAAGGAGCCATCATTGTCATGGTCTCGAATGGTGCCGGCAGAAGCCAGCCAGGATGCTGCTGAGCGATACCGTGCCACCGGGGTCAGCGTTCTCACATCGTAATACGCCGATGTGGCATAGATGGCATGCTGATAGGCGAGACTGCTGGTGGACAGTTGCATCCACCGGCTTGTGCCGACAGGTGCGGTGAAGGTTGTTTCAGGCCACCAGATATAAAGGTGGGGGGAGTCACCGTTCAAGCCGGTCCACAGGAAACGGATCTGATAAGGGCTGTACCCATTCACAGGCGACGCGAATAACGACCGGTCAGGTGGGACGAGTGGGTCTGTATGGCGGACAACATCAGCCATGAGTACGCTTGGTGTCAGGTACACGAGCGCGCGAATGTACTGCACCTTCACCGCCAGGCAGATCGGCCGCCAGACAACGGCCAGCACGATGCCGATAGCAATGAGAATGGCCATGCGGCGCAACCACGCGCTGGGCCGGTCATGCATATCGCGAGCAACAAATGCAGGCGTGTGTGCCATTACCAGTCTCCAAACGGCCAGGGCATCAGTTTGTCAAGTGCGCCAAGGGGGACCAGATAAGCCATCCAGACATACGTTGCTGCGACGAAATAGAGGATGGTCCCAAACCAATCGCTCCGCTTTCTTGAATACGGGTTATTCATATGGCCGAGTGCCCAGGGAACGCTGTACAGGAGAAAGACGATCAACATGAATACGGGCGGTCCCAGACGCACATCAAGCCGTGCCAGGTAATTGAGCGGCATCTCGACGGTTGCAGATGCCAGAATGGTGACTGTCACTGTACAGACTGCCAGGAGGGGTGGGATCAACGCAGTGCAGTACAGCAGCCACTTAATACGCCCGAGGCGCGCCGCACGCCCGCCGTTCGTTGATACCAGCGAGCAGATCGCGGAAGCAAGAGGGGCCGGCACGATACAGAGCAGCCAGATCGGAAGCGTGAGCAGCGCATGCGTGATGACATCGATGTCTGGTATCACCCAATCCTCGACGAGGACCAGTTTCCAGAATGGCGGTGAATCCTGCAGCAGCCAGTCCGTGCCTTCTGTGAGCAGCGGGATGCCGACACCGACGGCCATGGCCAGTAGCAGGTGGGCAATGGCCCAGCGGATGGCTCGTCCCCAGTGATCAGGGATGGCCAGCCCGCGCGCTGCGGCCCGCGGTCGGAACGTGATCCACCAGAGTGAGGACAGGTACGGGCGGATCAGGCCACGACGAGATGACCGATCCCACGGCAGGCGAAGGCGAGCCCAGCGGCGGGTCCCGGTCAGTGCGAACGGGAGACGTCGGCCACATTCCGGGCATGGCATTTCGCTGTGTCGGTGGCGTCGGAGGCTGTACCCGCATTCCGGGCAGCAGGGGTGGCAGGCTGGAGTGGGGGGCTTCATTGCTCAGACAGAGTGTACCCGCCATCGGCGACGACGTTGCCGAATGGAGCAAAACACGCACTCAGCCGCCCGTTGTTGAGGCTGATTCGGAATCGGCACGCTCAAAATCGAACGTGATGGTCGAGACATCAGGGGCCGGCTGTGCACCGTCCTCGGCTGCGATTCGGTTCAGATACTGTGCTCGCTGCCGCAATCGCTCGAGCCCGCGCTGCTCACGCTCTGTGAGGGTGCTCTCATCAACTTCGACAGCCGCCACCCGCCGACCCGCAGTCTGACTGTCCATAGCAGGCCTCATGCCGGCGTCATTGCCCTGTTCTGATGCGCGCTGATCGTACAGGCGGCGAAGGTCATGCTGCTGAGTCTCTGACAGATCTTCCCAGATGGAAGCGACGAGGTGTTCGGGGTGTGGGCGCATCTTGTCGAGTTCGACGAGGCGCAGATCGGCGTCTCGCAGTTCGCCATCCTCGCGATCGGCAGGGTCTTTCGAGATGGTTTGCTGAAGGGCTCGCATTTCCCGGCCGTGTTCCTTGACGAAACCGGCGGATTCATCTTGAAACTGCCTCACTCGTGCCCTGAAGTCGGCCTCCTGCTGTGCAGTCAGGTCGAGTTCCCAGAGGACGGTGTTGTACCGTTCCAGGAGGGTCCGGAATGCCCTGGTCTGGATGGCGCGATTGCGGCCATCGGGGCTCGTGAGTGCAGCAAAACCAGGCAGTTCCTCCCAATGCGCGAATACGGGGCCGGCCAGTGGGCCGCCGGCTTGGGCTGCAGCCACCCGGGAAGTGCCCAGGGCTGTCGAGAGCAGGCCGAACGTGAGCAGGATGGTCAAAACCAGCCTGGCGCGGGCATGCGCTGGTGCGGCAGTGGCGGCGATGGGGGTGGTGGAATGAGCCATGACAGCGTATCCTTGCGGGCTTTTTTGAGTGCTCGTGTACCCATAGTACGAACGGGAGGCACGGATATTTCACTGCCAGCCGGGTATTTGGCCGACCTTGACCTGGGCATGCGGACCCGCAACGATAGCGCAGCCGTTTTTTTGGCCGGGAGAGCCGGCAGGCGGCTGGATTGCTGATGGATGATTTGGAGAGGTGGCCGAGCGGCTGAAGGCACCGGTTTGCTAAACCGGCGTAGGGTTATTAGCTCTACCGCGGGTTCGAATCCCGCCCTCTCCGTTTTCAAACTCACACCTGGCCCTGAATGCGAGTAGGGGCACGCTGCTGCGTGCCCTGCTGTCTGCGTCACCCGCGCTCTGAGTGCTGAGGCTCGGGCCCGATCGAGACATCACCCTTGACGGCAGGGGTGGTTCGAGTTACATTGATAGTGTGATCTTGCGAGACAAGGACGCCAACTCGGGATGGACGTCTCGGCCATGCGCGGCCTCCTACGACGTACGCGGCGACGTGGATCGGGACGCCGATGTCGACTCGACCGACAAGTCTATCGCCCAGAGCAACTACCAGGGCACCACTAGCGGCTTCAACGACCTGACCGCCATCGGCAACCGCAAGGGCTACGCCGGCTACGAATGGGACGGGGTGGTGAGCATGTTGCATGTGCGGAATCGTGTGCTGCATGCGGTGCTGGGACGCTGGACACGAAGAGATCCGCTCGGCTATGTCGATGGCATGAATGTGTATGAATATGTGGGGGGAATGACACTCTCCCTGCTGGATCCAATGGGTACAAAGATCCCTCCAGACTGGGAAAGGCGGAACTCCGAAAGAGATATAAAGAGGGCATTTCCCTGCGATCCGAGAGGGGTCAAGTTCCGCCGGCGCAAGGGCCCACCTCCCGGCGAGCACGAAACCAGTCCTTCTAATCCCACTCCTACCCCTGGTGGCCCCCCTTGGCGTATTATAACTCCCCCAGGACCGCTTTGCGAAGGCGATAATCTTCATTATGATATCAATCAGGAACCGTGCGATGAGGTCAAACGCCTCGCTAAACTGAGAGAGTATTGGTGCGACAAGTGGTCAAGAGATTACTCCGACTGTCAACAAGAGTGCTATATGGAGTATGCAAACGTAGATCCACCACCAGGTTGCCGGGCACCGTATGATGGTGAACCCATACCGCTTTGGTGTGCTGAGTGCAGGAAGAAGGCACCAGGAGCATTTCCTGGGTGCAACTCTATGACCCTCACTAATTATTGCTGCAAAGAAGCAACAAATGGAATGCTGGAAGCACAAATCGCCTGTCGGATCTGGAAGGAAATTAAAAAGAGGACAAAAGGCCGGTTCTTTCGCTTCATCACAGATCCACTTCCATTTTGGCATAAGGTCTAGAAGCTATCTCTAGTTGGGTTATGTTAACGTCGGTCTAATGTCGCATGGCGCTAGTACTGACAGACTAACATCTGGGCTGCGTTTGTAAGCGCACCCCTGAATCCTCCGAGGAACACCCGCTGGGAGGAGCCACCAGATGACTTGGGTGTGTGTGCCACTGTGCTTGCACTCTCTTATTACTTAGGCCAATCTAGGGGTAGGCGCTAATGTGCTTGGCAGTTCTCATCAAGGCAACTCAGTCAAGGAGCCTCAGATGCCTAGAAGGATCCTAATAGTCCTCAGTATCGTTGCCGTCATGGCCCTAATCTTGCTCTGCATACTCCTTCTGGATGATGTGGCTTCTACAGCAGTAGACAGCAATCGCCCGGGTAGATCACCAATATGGCTCGAAGACGATAGCCTCTTGGGTGGGAGAGTGTCCGAGTGGCATTTCGCCAGCTACGAGAGTAGACTGGCATCCTGCGGCAGTGCAATCCTGTTGAATCTAAGCGATGATCGTAATGTGGACTGGGACCGATTGAAGGAAATGGCTGTCATGCTGGAATCACGGATAGATGAACGCGTAGCCGATGGCAAACTCGATAGCGCATACGTTGCAGGCATTGTCGCAAACGAGCTGGTCGCAATGGGAGTCATGCGACAGAGCGGCGATAAATACGTCATAGATTTGGACAAGTGAAGAGCGACAATTGTGACCATGACTTGTGTCAAGAGCTGTGTATCGAGTGTGCATAAATGACATGATCAATCAGGCGGCGACCTCCGTGGGTTTGATTCCGTCGGCGAACACGACGCCGTCGACATCGCCCAGATCCAATCCTGGATCGACGGTTCCTCGTATGACGCGCGCGGAGACCTCGACCTGGACGGCGATGTCGACTCGACCGACAAGTCGATTGCGCAGAGCAACTTCCAGGGCACCACCAGCGGCTTCAACGACCTGACCGCCATCGGCAACCGCAAGGGGTACGCCGGTTACGAATGGGACGGTGTGGTGAGCATGTACCATGTCCGACACAGAGTCCTCCACCCCGTTCTGGGACGATGGGCACGAAGAGATCCGCTCAGATACGCCGATGGCATGAATGTGTATGAGTATGTGGGGGGAATGACGCTTGTTGAACGGGACTCATCTGGAGCTTCGCGATGGTGGGATGTATATATTACCAGCTCGGCAGGCTGCAGTACGAGTTGGCCAGGCAAGAGCCCACTTCACGCACATGGGCGGTGTGTGTGTAATTGTTGCATAGATCTGGGAGGGACATATGCATGCAACGCCTTCATTTGCGACTGCGGGCTGCCTTGGAAGTATGCCTACAAAGCCCCAGCATATTATCTGTGCATAGCAGCGTGTATACCAGGATTTCCATGGGCTTAGAATACAAAAAGGAGAATTACTATGCCAATCGGACTGATGTTGTTTCTTGTCTTCATCGGTTTCGCGGCACTCCTCATTCGCAGTAAGTGTATTGGTGATGGTCGAGGAATCCCAGGGCATGTTGAGCTTCTTCGCGTGTGCCAGCTACTTACGTTCCATTCGAGAGACTTCAAGTACAACGTGATCACAGCAGCATTCTGGGGAATTGTAATCCTCCATTTTTGGGGGTTGGCCTCACCAGTGTGGAATTCAGATGTTGCCAGTGATATTGCCATGTCAAGTCATGGTATCATTGCCCATTTGCTCCGACATGTGGTACCGCTGGCTGGCTGGTTTGCTGTGTGGTTGTATTTCTGCCAACGTGGCCAAGTTGATCAGGAGCCGGGTAAGTCAGGTCGTTGACCTGGCCTTGACATGCCGAATGATTCCGAAGCGCGGTGCAAATCGCCCCCATCGGCGTGAACCGACTGCATGGACTAAGTCGTGGAACGAGCAAATCGCCGGGGTGAACCTACCTCACGGTTTTGCAGACGACCTGATACTTGAGTGCTGGTGGCGGCATTGATGCAACGGGCAGACGAGTAGACCGTGCCTACGATGACCAATTGCGGGTCGCTGCCACCTTCCGGGAAGACGACACGAGTCCGAAGGAACAGTTCGCGCAACCCGAGATTCACCTTGACGGCAGGGGTGGTTCGAGTTACATTGATAGTGTGATCTTGCGAGACAAGGACGCCAACTCGGGATGGACGTCTGCTGCCGACGGCACGCTCGAAGAGCGGCGCTATCTGTGTCAGAACAGAGGGGGAGGTGGAGCGCTGACGTCTCGGCAATCGTGTCCTCAGGCGGGTACATCGTCGAGAATCTCTATCTTACCTCTCTTCGAGCCTGAGCCTCAGAGCCGAGGGCCGGCAGAGGTCAGATGGAGATTCTCATAGACAATGAAGCACAAACGACACAGCCCGGATCAGATCATCACCAAGTTGCGTGAGGCTGACGCGATGCTTGGTCGTACCAGTGGACTGCGCGCGAACGGGGTGCCAATAGAGAGAGGGTGACGCGTCGCGGCGAGGAGGAAGGAGCATGCGGGAAGATGACAGGGGTTTCCCTCGCTCCACTCGGGCAAGCCGTGCCACCCGCGTGGCATTCCCACTGCTGGACATATTCGCAAGCCCAAGCCGAAGTACCGTTCGCTTTCTCTTGTGTCTGCATGAGCCTGCGAGTACGATGCCTGGAGACGGCTCGGTCCGAACACTCAAGCGATGGCAAGGTGGGCGAAGTGGGGTATTGCAGCAACAACGTGCGATCGCGACGCGTTGATACAGGGCTTGTCGGCCGGTGTCTACTCGCCCTTTCAGCATGTTTCTGCCTCATGCTTCTATCATCCACAGCCAGTGCGTCCGATCCTCCGCCTCTATTCACCGAACGGCCGGGCATCACGGAGTTCTCCGGCCGTATGATTGTGCGCCCCGTACAAGCCAACGTGCTGAGCGAGCGCGGTATCAAAGAAGTTGACATCGCCGCGATTCGTGCGCGGGCTGCGGCCCGACTTGCTCCGGATGTGATCGAGTACGTGCCGCAGACCGATGAGTACATCGTGTCTCTGCCAACCGGCACGACGGAGAACGAGTATGCTGCCGGCCTGCTTGCCACCGGAGACTACCAGTATGCTGAGCCGGACTGGCTCTGCTTTCCGGTCGAGACGATTCCGAACGACGGCGGGTACTGGCAACAATGGCATCACTTCCAGGTGCGCTCATCACTGGCGTGGGATATCACGACCGGCGATTCGAATGTGATCATTGCGATCGTGGACGGCGGGGTAGCGCTCGATCAGCCGGATCTGGCCGATGCGCTCGTGCCCGGTTATAACGCTCAGGATCGGATTGCACAGGCGGACGGCGGCGACGTGTCTGATGTTGATGGCCACGGGACATTTGTTGCCGGGATCGCAGGGGCCATTGGGAACAACGGCACGCATGTGGTCGGCATGGGCTGGCACTTCTCGATCATGCCGGTGCGCTATTACAATGGTGGGGGAGGGGGGTACCTCAGTAATCTTCTCAACGGCTGCCACTGGGCAGTGGAACACGGGGCACGGTGTATTAATGTAAGCCAAACGGGTGTCGAGAATGCATCGGTGCAGACGACCGGGGACTATGTTCGGAGCCAGGGCGGCTTGCTGTGCTGGGCGGCCGGCAATGATGCGCGCGACTTATTCTGGTTTGATTGGGCCGATGTGACCATTGTCGGTGCGAGTGATCAGAATGACGATCGGCCGGGCTGGTCGGCCTATGGCAAGGCTGTGGATGTATTTGCTCCCGGCACGGATATTCTGAGTACGGGAATTGAGGGCGGTTTGGCAATGGGGAGTGGGACGAGTGCTTCGACGCCCGTCGTTTCAGGGATTGCAGGACTCATCTGGAGCGCGCACCCGCTGCTTCCCCCGTGGCGCGTCGAAAAGTTGTTGTTTGATGGGTGTATTGATCTCGGCGATCCGGGCGACGATCCGGAATGGGGCCACGGGCGCCTCGACTCCTTTCTGGCTGTCTCAGGATCACTTGTGCACACGGCGGCCCCTGTCATTCGCCTGCAGATTGACTGGGCGTCGTGCCCGCGTACCGGTCGGGCGACGCTCGTTGCGTCAGCTGGCTCAGGGGGCAACGTTGCATTTGTATATTCTGAGAGTGGGGAGGGATCGTTTACGATTCCCAATGGGAATCCCTGTGCCGGCGTAGAGTTGGCACTGGCTGCACCGGTTGTGCTGTTGGGCACGGCCTCCGGCGACCCGGCCATTCTTGAACTTGCTCGCGTGCCGCGCCGCGCGTGCCATGCAATGATGCTCCAGGCCATCGACCAGGATACGTGTACCAGGTCGAACATCGCCCTGTTTCGATGAATGGGGCCGGGTGCGCGTTCCCTCAAGCCCGCGGATTCCAATCCGTGGGGTGTAGAGAGCAATCCGATATTGATGCAAAGACAAAAGCGCCGGCAACCGTTTTCAGGTCGCCGGCACGCTGCAGTGCAGCGGGGGACTCAGGCGGGGTGTAATGAGCGCCGACCCGCCGGTGCATTGTTAGAGCCAGTCGACATTGCTCGTCTTACATGTGCTCAGGTCCACGACCTGGACGGCATAGCCGCACACAGCCGGGGCAGCAAACACCCGAGGTGAGGTCTCACCGTTATTGTTGGCAGTGCTGACCATCCCGAGAAGGACACGGGAGTTCAGCCCGAGCAAAGTGCCTGCACACATATAGTCGTTCGGAATCGTGAATGACCCGACGTCCGGGGCGACAAGAAACACAACCGTTCCGCCCGGAGTCAGTCCTGTCGCAGACATCGTCATCATGCTCGGGCAGTCACCTGTGATGGCGAGTTCAGGGTCAGGGCTACATTGTGCAAGATCAGCAATCTCCTGCTCGGACAGTGCATGGTCATAGATGCGCAGTTCATCCATGTCACCGGCAAACAGCGCAACCGCGCCGCTACTATGCCACTGACAGCCGATGCCGAGTTCCTGAGTGTTGCTGAAGTTGATGTCGCCGGAGTTATCGGCGGTTTCATCATCGAACACACCGTCAATATATGTGCGGATCATGTCCCCCGGGCCATCGCGTACGACGACAAAGTGATGATACTGCCCATCGAAGTATTCGTATGGAGCCCACAGATTCCCAACACTGCTGTCATCACCGTAGAATGATATCTGGTAGGTCGGCCCGTCTATATAGTCATACCGGAACATAGTGTGAATGGCATGGCCGCCACCTTCCTCAAAGCCGTAGGCGCATAGCCAACCATTAGGTGGATCACTCGGAAGCCGAATCCAGCACGAAAAGCTGATGGAGTCGTCAGCGTACAATTGGATCGTGGTATTACTGTCGATCCACGTGTCGCCGATAAACGCAAACCCCTGATCTGTGTCCGGGCAGGCACCGTCTGTGTACGCCTCGGTGCCGTGTACTTCACCATACGTACCGGTCATCTCATCGTAAACGGATCCATTGAAGTGCCAGTCATTGGCCAACTGCGCATTGGCTGCCCCGGCAACTGCTACTGTCAGTGATAGGCCGGCTGCCTTTGCGACTGCGTCGTGTACGCGCTGCATGCGATTTGTAGACATGGTAATTCTCTCCTGATGTGAATTGCGATGAACCTGTGTTCACGGCACTGCACCGTGCCAGTGCCGTACTGCCCATAGATACGAGCCGAGTACAGGCACATAGGAAGGCCGGATCGGAAACAATGCAGATTCATCATGGTGCACAAGTCAGTGCTCGGAAGTGCAAAAGGTGTAGTCAGGTATTGGACAACCACCGCCGGCATGGGGTTGTGCCCGTCGGGGATGGCACGCATTGTCAAAGTGGGGGGGATACAAAGTAAGGCGAAGCGCTACGGCCCGACTATGGCCGTTCTGTGAGTCGCGGCGGCAACGGTCCGACACCCAGGAGTGAGCGGTCCGGCAGATCCAGGCGTTCGTCCCACCCCAGACCTGTCCCTGGCTGACTCACGGTTCCATCACCATGAACGTCGAAGTACAGACCCGGCCCCCGCATGTTGCTGGGTGGAATGTCTATCCGCACCGTGGTGGCAGCACTGTGCAGTGTGGTCGCAGAAAAGGCAGCCTGCCCAATACTGACACAGATCGAAAGCTCTGCAGGAAGCAGTGTGTGATACCACGCGGGTTCGAGATCCCCCTCGAATCCGGACCAGGACAACACCTTCCCAACGACCCCCAATTGCGGAGACACGCCCACGAGCACGTTCGGGCAGGATTTCCCTGCAGTGTCAACTCCACGGTCAATCCAGCGGCCATCGCTGTTCTCACCGGCCAGCACAATAATCTGCTGCCGGGGGATCCAGTGCATGGCTTGCAGGTAGCCGTCATGCCAGACTTCGTACAGGACGGTCCCTTCAAAGTCATAGACGCGAATCGCCATGGGCGAGTAGGGGGTGTGGAAAAATGTTGCCACGATCTCGTCGCCATCCAGCTCAGGAAAAACGTCTACCACCATGCATGTCTCGACACGAAATCGATCATCAGCCGGCGGAATCCCATTCACGGCATAGCGCAATTTGTCAGGCAACTGCAGTGTGCCGGCGCTGGTCCATTTTGGCACCTCGAAGTTCTCTTCGTGGTACACACATAGTTCAAGCGCTGCTGGATTCGACGGATCGGGTGTACCTCCGATCAGGACGCACTTCCCACCGCCGAAGCGTTCCGGATTGTCAGCCAGAGTGGCGAAGGTAAACCTCGATGAGAGTGGAGCCGTCCAGGTATGCAGTACGTCTCCCTTGATTGGAAAGAGGCGAGCAGTTGTGCCGCCAGATGTGATCTCCACATGGGACACATCGTGTTTCAGACGGTGATTCACCCAGTAAGAACTGCCAACCGTCCCAACCAGCATCAACAGGCACAGCGCTGCCGTCGCCACAATCGGGTGATGCGTCAGATACGCCATCACATGCTGCCAGGCCGAACTGCCCCCGGCCTCGACCGGCTCCCGCCGCAGGTATCGCCTCAAGTCATCGGCAAACCCGTCTGCCGATGCATACCGCTTGGCCGGATTCGGCGATACGCATTTGAACAAAATGGCATTCAGCGGGGTCGGCGTCGTTGGCTCAACCTCGCGCGGCTGTCTCGGCTGGTCGTGGGCGACCCGCCGAATCGCCTCGTGTATCGTCGTATTCATGTCAAATGGTGGCGCGCCGGTCAGCAGCCAATAGGCGGTCGCTCCAAGCGAGTAAACGTCCGAACGGGTCGTCACCAGACGGTGATCCCCGCGGGCCTGCTCCGGTGCCATGAATGCCGGGCTCCCGATCGGCTGCCCGTCATGCGTCAGGGTGGACATCGGATCGTCCGCAGTCAACCGGGCAACCCCAAGATCAATCAGCCTCGCCCTGACTTGCTCATCAATCAGGATATTGCTTGGCTTGATGTCCCGGTGGATCACCCCCTGTTCATGGAGCGACTGAACAGCCTCCGCAATAGTGATCAACAGTCCAACCCGAGTCTTGAGGTCAGGTGTTATCTGTGTGGACCAGTCAGCCAGCGTCAGCCCGTCAATATACTCGGTGACGATGTACGGGCGGCTCGAAAACAGACCATGATCCAGCAATCGCGGTACGGCCGGAAGCGTCAGCCGGGCCAGCACGTCAATCTCCCTCCAGGCCCTTCGCAGACCAGGCCCTCGACCGATCACGTGATTGAACACCTTGATGGCGACAAGTCGATCCGAGCCTTTGTGAATCCCGAGCATGACGACGCCCGTGGCCCCGCGCCCAAGAACCGAGATGACCTCATACCCAGGGATCTGTGGGCGATCGTCTGGATCTGCAGCCTCATCATCTGCGATCGCATCGTGATCGAAAATGGCCCGCACGGCCCGCTTTGCTTCGGTCAGACCCAGCATGCCGGAGGTTCCGGGGGTCGGTTCGGATTCAGACTTGTCATCATCGTGATTCATGGATCATCCGGCATGCGGGCAGGTCAATGGCAGTCTGATACGTGAATCACGCATCCATCAGGAAACGCAGTACGCCCACTCGGATAGGAATTCGCATCCTGAACAATTTCACTCTTGCATCCAGCCATCGATTGTACTACATTGAAGACCAGTGCATCTACATAACTTCAGATGAGGAAGTCCTTGTGTATACGTCGCTTGAGCGGACAGTCGCGACCTTTCAGACCACCGCCTGGGGTCAGGTGGCCATGCTGGACGGCGGGACGGATGATCAGCGCAAGACCGCCCTCCAGGCGCTGATCCACCGCTATTGGCCGCCGGTGTATGCCAACCTCAGGGTACGCGGCTGCAATCGCGACAAAGCCTCTGAACTGACCCAGGCATTTTTCGCCGAAGTAATCCTCGGTCGCGGCTTGTTTGAGCGGGCTGCGCGTGAACGCGGCAAACTCCGTACACTGATCTTGACAGCCCTCCGTCGTTTCGAAATCGATCAGTATCGACGCTCAGTCTCGCGTGGGGAACACATGAGCGTACCGCTTGAGAGCCTCACATCTGAAGATGACTGGATGGCGACTCATGCAGACGGACATTCCCCTGATGATCTTTTTGACCGCCGCTGGGCACTCTCAATCCTGCAGGAGGCAATCAATCGCTGTAAACAGCACTACCAAAAGGGCGACCGCAGCAACCACTGGAACCTGTTCGAAGCCAGAATCCTCCAGCCGGCCATCTCGGACAATCCACCTCGCCCATTATCCGACTTGATTGGTGAGTATGAGTTCCGGTCAGAGGCAGCCGCTGCCGCTGCGGTCCAGACGGTCAAACGCCGCATGATTACATTACTTCACGAAGTGGTCGCCGAAACCGTCGCCGATGATACGTTAATAGACCCGGAAGTGGGGGAGGTCATCCGCCTGCTGGCGCTGTAGATGTGATCCCAAGCCCACGGATTCCAATCCGTGGGGTCCAGCCTGCCGCCCTCAAACCGACTGCCATCGTTCTGGTCCCATAAGGCCTGTCTTGGGCGCATTACCCACAATTTCCATCGACACGGTATCCCCACCTTGTATAGTGGCTGTACAGTGTAACACGGCACGTGAGGATCAGGTCTGATCCGTGAAATGCCGTTGCACAGTTTGAGTTATAAATCTCTAGCACAGGGGATGAATCATGAATCGAAATCTACAGACCGCTATGGCGTGCGCGGCTGCGGCACTCGTGATGTACGGCCCACATTCTGCGGTGGCCGATGATTGCCCGACGCTGTATTACTCGACCTACTTCGGTGGCAGCGGCTACGAAAATCTGCGTGATGTTGCGTTTGATGGCGAGGGCAACATGTACGCGACCGGCGGGACCGAGTCGAGCGACTTCCCAACGACGCCCGGTGCCTACGACCGGACCTTCAACGGCTGGCATGATGTGTTTGTTGCCAAGTTCGATCCCAGTGGTGCCCTGGTCTGGTCAACCTTGCTGGGCGGGCCGAACTATGACCGGGCCTACGCCATTGAGATCGGTGACGATGGGGCCGTGTATGTCGGCGGACGAGCAGGCAACGGATTCCCGACCACGCCCGGTGTCATTCAGGAGACATTCGGCGGCGATGTCAACCACAACGGCGCCTACGGCAAGCAGGACGGCTTTGTCACCAAACTCAGCAATGACGGTTCCACCGTGCTGTGGTCCACCTACTTCGGCACCGACGACCGATCGTTCCTTCGTGACATCGACGTCGATCAGAACGGGGACGTCTATCTCGGCGTGTCGGACCTGAGTCGATCACTGCCCTATATCACGCCGGGTGCATACCAGGAACAGCACGGGGGTGGCGATGATCTCGGGGTGGCCAAGATCAACGCCGATGGGACGCAGGTCATCTGGGCGACCTACTGCGGCGGCCCCGGGAATGAGGGCTACGGGCCGTCCGTCCGTGTTGATGATACAACGGGTATCGTGTACGTCGTCTCGGGCGCCACCTCGGGAGGCGCGCCCGTTTCCGGTAATGCGTTCGATCCCTCGTACAACGGCGGCTGGGAGATGTACCTGTGCAAGTTCTCGGCCGATGGATCGCAGTTGTTGTATGGAACATACATCGGAGGTTCGGGCAACGAGGGAGTCGAAACACATAATCTTGCGGTCGATGCGCAGGGACACGTGTTTGTGGGGACCGGGTCCGACTCGTCAGACTATCCGACGACCAGTGGTGCGTATCAGCCGATCAAGCATGGGCTGACAGACATCGTCGTCTCGAAATTCTCTGCCGACGGCTCACAGTTACTGGCATCCACCTTTCTTGGCGGTGCGAGCCATGACTGGGCTGAAGGTCTTGCCGTCGACAATACCGGTGATCTTCTGTTTGCAGGCGGGTCGAGTTCCGACGATTTCCCGATCACGCCCTATGCGTGTCAGTCGGATCGGGCAGGAGGTGAGGACTTGATTGCAGTCATACTCTCTTCTGATCTGACGCAGTTGCGCTTCGCTACATTCATGGGCGGGAGTGCCGGTGAAGGCGGACGCTGTGTGGCTGTGGATGCAGGACGCGGCCGGTTTCTCCTTGGGGGGCATACACCGTCTGATGACTGGCCGGTGCGTAATCCGGAGCAATCATCACTGGCCGGCTCAGATGACGGGCTGATCGCCGCGTTCCAGTTTGACGATGGGACCAATTGCGGCGGGCATCATCTCGGGGCCGGACCGATTGTGTCGGGAGGACGGGCGGTGGTGGAAGTCACCGGCGCCACGGCGAGTCGCAGGCAGTACCTGGTGTACAGTGTGGCCGGGCAGGGCAGTACGTATGTGCCGCAACTCGATGTGACACTTGACCTGGCCAACCCGGTTCTGGCAGCGTCGGCCAAAGCGGACTGGCAAGGTACTGTCCTGTGGATCCTTGATGTGCCGTCGGTGGCGTCGGGACAGGAGGTATGGTTGCAGTGTGCCGAGCGGTTGAGCGTGACGAATGTGGTGGGGACGCGGGTTGAGTGAAGATCTGTCGTAGGCCGGATCAACAAGGCTCGGCGCGGAAGATCCGGCGGCACGGTCTACGTGTCGGCTCTTTGTCCTCCTGACGTCGGACGTTGAGCCGACCTGGAAAACCGACCTACAATCCTGCGAAGTGTTTCAGCCCAACATCATCACGGTTGCGCAGTTGCTTGCAGCCGTCGCTGCATCATGCTGTGCCATCTGGCTGGTGTGGGTACTTGTTCGCTGTGCCATGCTGAAACAGGGACAATGTCCGCTATGCGGCTATGCCCTGCTGTCAGGCCAGGAACGCTGCCCGGAATGCGGGTTCGCGTACGCTCGTGCGAAGCAAAGCCGCCTGCGGAGATGTCTCTGCCAGTCAATCATCCTCTCTCTGAGTATGTTTGTCCTGACCGTTACCTACACGAGCCTCCGCCAATGGCCGACACACTGTCCTGCACCGCTCCTTGTCCGGATTGCACCAGTCGGGACCACCGTTCGTTGTAAACCACTGGTTGATCCCCTCATAATCGAGACTATCAACCGCCGAGAAGAAGGGCGACTCAGCGACCGTTCGTATGGGACATACATACGTCGTTACATCGAGGCCGCGATGAAAGAGGGATGGTTGATTCGCTACCGCAGCCACTGGCCGGGCACGATGCCATTCCTGGTCACTCCCTGTATGCGAGAGGATCTGGGGATCCTGACTCGCACTCGCACCGAGTTCATGTTTGATAACGGGTCAACAATTGCCCAACGAGTTCCCTTATTGCTGGGGGAGCACGAATGGTCTACTTCCACATGGCGCGACCCGACAGTAGCCATACCGACAGACATGTTCCGTGATGGCTTCGCGGAAGTCACCGTGAGGGTCACAGATTGGTCTGACAAACGATCGTTCATACCTTTGTATGAAGATGTTGTTCGCATTCCGCTCCCCGTTAACACGCCCGCAGACTCCCTTATGGAGCCGGTGCCGGGCACTCTCAGTTCGCTCCTGCATGTGTATGGAGAGGTGCAGGCTGATCGTG
The DNA here is from genome assembly GCA_013112555.1 of Planctomycetota bacterium. Classification (GTDB taxonomy): domain Bacteria; phylum Planctomycetota; class Phycisphaerae; order Phycisphaerales; family UBA5793; genus PNC21. The sequence continues at coordinate 1,288,257 of JABFGK010000001.1, forward strand.
TTCTGTTGAAAATCACACCGGCTGTCAAGAGTCCACCTGATGTGGCGATCGGTGTTCGATTCGATCTGGTTCAGGACGGCAAGGTGGTATCTTCAGTGCGGTACGCACATGCCTGGGAGGACACTTGCGGTAATGTGATCCCATTCACGATAGGGGTCGCATTGCCCCTGACGATGAGAGTAGTGACGAATCAGAGCCCATTCAGTATCCGGGTCACGAGTGATATTGAGATGGCGCTGCATGATTGCAAACGAACAAAGTACTGGAGTGGAGTAGAGGAAAGTACGATCCAGCGCCATCGGAAGTGAGCGGCAGAGGGGGACGGCGGGGGGGAGGGAGTGTGGCCCGCTTCCTCACGGTCGCGGTTCGTCGGAGAGGGAAGCCCGCTTCCTCACGGTCGCGGTTCGTCGGTAGGAAGGGGGGAGGGCACATGCCATGTGCCCCTACGAATGACGATGCTTCCGCACGTTTTCCTCCTCCTGCGCGCGTACAATCTGCTGCCGTAAATTCTCCCCATTTCAGCCTATTTGAGAGCAGGAAGCCCTCCTCATGACCACTACTCCCACTGCCTCCGTCGGAACCCCATCCGCCACCGATTACTACGACGTCCGTTCGCTGCTATCCGAGGATGAACAGGCGATCCAGGATGCCGTTGCCCGCTTCGTGGATGAGCGCGTGTTGCCGGGTATTGCCGAGGCATTTGACGAGCACCGCTTCCCGGAGGACCTGATCCCCGAACTGGCCGAAATGGGGCTGCTGGGCTGCAATATCGAGGGGTACGACTGTGCCGGCCTCAATCACGTCTGCTACGGGCTGGTCAACCAGGAACTCGAGCGCGGAGACGCCGGCGTCCGCAGTTTCGTGTCCGTCCAGGGCAGTTTGTGCATGTATCCCATTCTTGCGTTCGGCTCCGAAGAACAGCGCCAACGCTGGCTGCCCCAGATGGCCAGTGCGGAAGTCATCGGCTGCTTCGGCCTGACCGAGGCCGACGGCGGGTCCGACCCGGGGGCCATGAAGACGACGGCCAAGCGCGACGGCGGCGACTGGATCCTCAACGGCTCCAAGATGTGGATCACCAACGGCAGCATTGCCCATCTGGCCGTCGTGTGGGCTCAAACCGAGGATGGTATTCGCGGCTTCCTGGTCGAGAAGGACATGCCGGGGTATTCGACGCGCGACATCGAACGAAAGTATTCACTGCGGGCGTCCATCACATCAGAACTGTTTCTTGATGATGTACGCGTGCCGGATGCAAACATGCTGCCGAATGTCCGCGGGCTCAAGGGGCCGCTGAGTTGCCTGACCCAGGCCCGTTACGGGATTGCCTGGGGCGTCATCGGGTCGGCCATTGCCTGCTTCCAGGAAGTGCTGGATTATTCGAAGGTCCGCGTCCTGTTCGGTCGGCCGTTGTCACATACACAGACGGTCCAGCGCCGGCTGGCGGACATGAGTCGGCGTATTACGTTGGCCCAGTTGTTGGCATTGCAACTTGGGCGACTCAAGGATGAGGGCAAGATGCATCACAGCCACGTGTCGATGGCCAAGTGGAACAATGTCCGCACCTCGCTCGATATTGCCCGTGATGCGCGTGACCTGCTCGGTGCCAGCGGGATCAGCAGCGAGTTCTGCTCGATCCGCCATATGTTGAACCTGGAGAGCGTGATTACTTATGAAGGCACGGAAACGGTTCACGAACTCGTGGTCGGTCGGGAACTCTGTGGGCATAGTGCGTATTGATGTGTCAGACGAGCCGCGCGCATCAGCAAGCGGGTTTTGTTCACACTCCGACGAGCCGCGCGCGTCAGCAAGCGGGTTTTGATCACACTCCGACGAGCCGCGCGCGTCAGCAAGCGGGTTTTGCTCACGCTCCGACGAGCCGCGCGCGTCAGCAAGCGGGTTTGTGCGAAGCACAAGATGAGGGAACCCGCTCCCTCACGGTCGCGGCTTGTCAGATCAACGGTACCTCGTATTTCGCACACAGATCACGGGCGATTGCCTTGCAGCGCTCCAGGCGCTGGCAATAGTCCGGCATCTGCTCGACTTCAGCATATGAGTTGGTCAACTGAACGAGTTGCTGACCCTGCACGACCTGGTCGGCCATCCCGAACAGGCAATGGTCTTCCTTATCAATATGGTTGCGCAACATATTCAGATATTCGGTGCCATGCTCGATGAACGAATTGAATGCACGTTCGTTGCCGGCGGCGGCCTCGGGGAGCAACTCATCGAGTTTCCCGACCAGGCGTCGACCTTCCTGGTGTTCGGTCAACATCACACCGATCGGGCCGCCTTCACGCGGGATCCCGCCGGCTTCCATCTTCGGAAACAGTTGATCCTCTTCCTTGCAATGGTGGCACTTGTCGGCATAGCCCCGGAAGAACTCGATGAAATCCGTAAACAGTGCCGTATCGACGGTGCCTGTCGCACGGGCTTCCTTCAGTGCTGCCTCAAGGCAACTCAGGACACGCAGGATGGTCTGATGCTCATCGCGCAGGCATTGTGTGGCTTCCATGGATCGTTCCTCCAGCCTTTATTGTGTCGGTAAACAGATCAAGCAACGGCTGTTTCCTGAGTGCGCTTCTCGTGTCGTCGTAAACCGAGGATGGCAGCCCCATAGGCCACGACATGCAGCGGATGCTCCGGTACATACACGGGGTAGGGGAACAACTCACGGCAGGCATCAACCATGCCCTCCTGCATAGCGACCCCGCCGATGAAGACGACCGGCGAGTCGAAGCCGACGAGTTTCAACTGGCTCAGCGCTCGACCGGCCAGGGAGTCATGGGCACCGCGCAGAATATCAGGAACCGTCTTTCCCTCGGAGACGTGGTTAATAATCTCCGACTCTGCCAGCACGGCACAGACGCTGCTGATCGGCTGCGCATCGTTCGCTTCGAGTGACAGTTTCCCGACCTCCTCGATACTCACTTCGAGATACCGTGAGATTCGTTCGAGGAAGCCGCCGCTGCCGGCTGCACACTTTTCATTCGTTCGGAACGACTTGACTTTGCCGCCGTCTCGGAGTGAGATGGCCCGAGTACATTGGGCCCCCATATCAACGACGAAGTGCGCATCGGGGAACAGTGCATGTGCCCCGCGCCCGCCGCACGTGAGTTCCGTGATCTGGATGTCACGCCGGTCCAGACTGTAGCGACCGAGGCCGGTCGTCGCAATGTACTCTATTTGGTCATCGCTGATACCGGCAGACTCACAGGCACTGCCGATTGACTTTGACGAGACGATATCAAAATCAGCCTCGGTCCGGGCCATACCCATGCCGAGTATCTGCTCGTTCTCATCAATGATGACGGTCTTGGTTCGACCGCTTCCCAGATCAACACCTGCCACAAAGGTCACGGCGTGACTCCTTTCGATCGGCAGTCAGGCTGCCGCATGTCTTACTACTGCGAATCGGTCTCTTTCAGGAAGGAACCGATTCCGATCAGGTCCTGGGTCTCTCGGCTGCTACGAGGCGGCCTTTTGCTGTCCGGCCCGCACATGGTCCAGGGCATAGAGCGCTGCACCGAGTGCGCCGGTGTATTGCGAGTCATCACTCACATTCAACGTCACCCCGAGTTTCTCCTCGAGTGCGTGGATCATCCCGGTATTGCGGGCCACCCCGCCGGTGAAGGTGACTTCCTCTTCGATTCCGGTTCGCCGAACCAGACTGATGGTGCGGGAGGCGATGGCCTGGTGCACCCCGCAGAGGATGTCCTCAATCTTGCGTTTCTGAGCGAGGTAGCTGAGGATGTCGGACTCAACAAAGACGGTACACACGCTCGTGAGCCGCACCGGCTTCGTGCCCTTGAGTGAGATCGGGCCGATCTCATCAAGCGTCAGTCCGAGCACCTCCGCCGCCCCGGTCAGGAAGCGGCCGGTCCCGGCAGCACACTTGTCGTTCATACAAAAGTCGATCACATCGCCGTCCTCGCCGATCTTGATCGCCTTCGTGTCCTGGCCGCCCATATCGATGACGGTGCGGGTGCCGGGAAACAAGGTGTGTGCGCCACGGGCATGGCATGAGATCTCGGTGACCTGGGTGTCCCCGGCTTCGATCTTATATCGACCGTAGCCGGTCCCGACGACGAACCCGATCCGGCTGCGCTCGACATCGGCTTCCTCCATCATGACATCCAGCGCACGTTGCCCGGCCCGGCGCACGTTGGCGCCGGTGTCGATCAGCGTTCGAGAAACAATCCGGCCTTCGATATCAACGATCACGGCCTTCGTTTGCGTACTTCCGACGTCGATGCCGGCTGCATGTGACACGGTGTACCCTTTCCTGTTCGTTCGTCAGTGACTCAAATCATCAATCACCCTGTGTGGCGGCAGCCGCAGCCGCCTCCGCAGCAGCGGTCGAGCGCAGACGCTTGTAGGTGAGCGCCTCAAAGAAGGCATCGATTCGGTTTTTAAGTTGTGCTTCTGCGTAGTAGCGGGGGTCCTCAAGATCGGATTCAACCATCAGCGTCGGGATCCCGAGGTCACGAATGAAGTGCTCGCGCATATCGCCCTGGCCGGCCGAGAACAGCCGACAGCTCTTCACACTGTGAATTACCAACGCATCCGCATGCCAGTCGGTAATGTATTGATGAATCTGCTTGTACCGCTCAATCATCGAGCGATTACACAGGTTGTGAATGATCATCTGCTCGGCAATACTCTCGAGCGGTCGCTCCGGGTCATGGCAGAATCCGTTTTCCCATGTGCCGCCGACGGTGGAATAGGTACTCTGCACCGCCACGGCCCCCCATGCCTCGAAGAGACCGCGGAAGTTGCGGTAGTAGGGGTATGGTGGCGGGCCTTCGACCACGATTCGGAACCGTTCATCGTCAACGACGCCGAGGCCCTGCTCGACAATGTGCTCATACTGCTCGACGGCAGCATCAAAGAAGTCGGCTGCTTCCTTGGTGCCGCGCAGCGCATTGATCGGTCCCATCATGTTGATGGCATCGAAGTAGGCGTCATACGGCGCGGGTCTGGCTTTGCACAGGTTCTTCGCTTTGGCCCATCCCTGTTCGGCCCGGGCTGAATAGGCCAGATGCTCACGCAGCCGATCCATATCGAACTTCTTGCCCGTCAGATCCTCGCACTTGGCAATCAGTTCCTTGAGCTGCGTAATGACATACTGGGTATCTTCCTTGCTCGGCTCGTCCTCACGGAGGAATGGGATATCGAGCATGACGAGCGGCACATCCATGATCTCGGCACAGTGCTCAAACCACTTGATGTACACATTGCAGCCGACGAAGTTACAGACGATCAGGTCCGGCTTCGGGATCGTGCCGTCCTCGCCGATGCCCCCGTCCAGCGTGTACCCGATGTCTGCTTTGACATAGGCGCAGTTGTCGGAGGCATAGCCGATCTCTTCGGCTTTGATAATGTAGGGCAGCGAGTTCTTGCGAATTGCCAACTGCAGTGCGTTGATCTCCGGGAAGGTCGGGAGGATGTCAAAGCAGCGCAGAATTTCGACACAGTTGCCGCTGACCATGAGATAGGCGGACTTCGTATCAGTCTTCGTGGCTGCCTGAAGTTGCCCAAGCCAGTCGGAAATAATGTCGCGTGACAGTTTGTGAACGGTGCCACGGTAATCCTTGGAATCGGCGATAGTGGTGCGCATGCAATCTCCTGTCAATCGAACAGCATCGATTCAGCAAACGTCTCGACTTCGGTACGCGGTGCCTCGAACGTCCACATCTTTTCTTCAAACTCCAGTTTCAGGTGCGGGACACCTTTATCATCAAGACATCGTTTGAACAGCACATAATCAAGAAGGGCCGGCTCACAGAACTTGGCCGGTGTAAACAGGACGGCTTTCGCGCCGGAGTCCCTGACGCGCGCCAGCAGCCCTTCAGTTCGGGGGTGGTAGTAGTCGTGTCTCGTTGAGCAGTACACGCTCTCGTTCAGGTAGGCATTGGCCAGGGCTGTGAGCGGGTCGCCCTGTTCGCTCACATCACCTGTGAATAAGCGCCAGCCGAGCATCATGTCATCGTCACGAATCTCGCAGCCGGCTGCTTCAATCGCCTCAATGAGTTCAATCGGGGGCTGCTCGCAAAAGGCACCCTCGACGACCACGCGCACGGTATCGCGGGCATGGGCCGGTCGTTGTGGCAACTGCTCCATGACATCCTTGAGAATTGTCAAGTAGTCCCCCGGCATCATCCGGGTGCCGGCCTTCGTAATGCACGTCAGTTCCGCAGCGCTGATCGATCCCGGATGGTCCTGGCGATAGGCGTAGATCGCACGGATGAGACGTCGCTGCTCGTTATACAGTTTCAGGCTCTCGGAAATGGCGGCGTCCGTAATGGGGCGCCCGACGTGTTCAGCCAGTTTCCTCCGAAAGCGTTCATACTCGCTGCGGGTGTACGTCTGGGATTGCTCGCTGGCCATGTTTTGCGGCAGGTGCAGATACTCGACATAAATGCCCTCGGTGTTCCGGCTCACGACGCTGGCCAGATTCCGTGCCACATCACAAATTGAGCTGAATGCGATCCCGACGAACCCGTCCATCTCATCGGCCAGGAACAGCTCGAGGGTACTCTTGGCAATCGAGCAGATGAACGATTGGAAGCGGGAGTCGGCATGCGTGATCTCGAGTTGATCGCCGGCCCCGTACAATCCGACCGGCATCAGACCGGCTGCGTGAATGATCTCGTGTGGTGCATAGACCGGAAAGACGGCAAACCCCCGCACGTTCGGGTAGGTCTCCTGCGTCTTCTTGATGACCTGACTGGGCTTCATGTCCAGCAGGCTGCGACTGTGTAGAACAATCTCGTCAATAGTCACTACGTATCTCCATGACTTACAGTGTCAGTCTCTCTCATCACGCATCACGCGGGCCGCCGTCTGCCATGCCGCCGGCTGAGTCCGGATAGGTCCAGCCCGGCAAGGGGATCCCGCTCGTTTGATAGTTCATCTTCGGCACGCGCCCGCCTCGATCGAGCAGGGCCAGCAAACCGATGCTCACATAAGGATTCTCATGTGGGTCAAAGACGGCTGCCGTCTCATCGGCGAGGGCTGTGTCATCAATCCCGCGGGCCATCTGCTTCTTAAACAACGCGCGCGAATACGGGGCGTCCTTGGCCATCAGCCGTGCCCGTTCATACCCGCGGTGCAGTGCATCGAGTTCCTCATCAAACACGCCGTTTGACAACCCGACCTGGTAGGCACGATCGGCCGTCATTCCCTGGTCGAACACCTCAAAGGCGATCGAGTCGCCGAAGCCGAGTCGCTTCAGTTCGCCGGCAGCCCCGAAGCCGGGAAGGATGGCATAGTCGAGTTCAGGCTGGTTATACGTTGCCTTCGGGCCGTACACCATCTGCCGATCCAGCGTATCAAATGCGAGGCCTTCCTGTCGAACGTCATATCGCAGGTCAAGGTAGTAGGTGAACTCTGCCCCGCCGCCCCATTTCTCACCGAAGACTCCGATCGAAGCGACCGGGCTGGTCTGAATCATGCGGAATAAATCGACGGCACACTGACTCGATTGCCGGGCCTGATCGCCCTGCAGCGGGACATACCCCTTTGATCGTTCAAACCAGCCATGATTGAACTCACGCGCATCGGCACCGAGCATGCGCATCCCCGTCCCGGCTGCCGAGAAGAGGACGCCGCCGCACAGACCCCTCTGATGCAGGTCGAGGACTCGATGGTACGCATGATTCAACTGATCGATTGCAGCCTTGTTAAACACGTTGCCGCGCATCGGGCAGTTGAACACGATGGAGGCGACCCGATCCTTCGCAGACGGTGCATAGAACTTCAGTTCCGGGTAGAAGCCTTCATACTGTCGGCTGGTGATGGACCATTCTGCCACCGGGGTCTTGTAGTTGGAGCCGTACCCAAGAAGGTGCGTGACGTTCCTTTTCTTGAGGTCATGCAAAAGGCACGGTTTGCCCTTGCGCGGCCCACGTTGCCCATCGACATCAAGCATGTCAAGCATGTATTCATCGTCGGCGTTTTCCTCTTGTGCCCGTCGCGCCAGATCAAGCAGGCCGTCAATTGTCATCTCGCCGATCATGTGATCGATCAGCTCGATGAGGCCGACTTTGAAGCGCAGGCCTGCCCGGGTGGAGACATTGATTTGGCCGGCCGTCGCCAGCCCGTCTTGAATCACATCCAGTGCATACAGGCAGATCGGCAGTACGTATCGACGAAAGGCCTTCCCGCCTTCATCGTCAGCCCGGGCGACGAACAGGAGCGAGTCGGCACTCTTAATTTTCCCATCGCGGCCGTCATTTTGTGCTGCCTCGAAGATCGACCAGTAGGCGGATCGTGAGATTTCGTTCATCGGAACATAAGAGCCGCTCGCCGCGTCGTAGACACACTCCGGCTTTGAGCGCGGGCCTTCACTCCATGAGAAGAAGCCAAGACGCCGAGCCGAGTTCACGCCCGTATCGCCGTTCTTCTCGAGTTTCTCAATGTAATCCGGGTAGTACTTGCCGTTTCGCTCGTAGAGACTCCGAAGCCGGTTATCCGTTGGCAGGGCCTGGCCGAGATGACGCGACGATTCGGTGTACGGCATGTGACCGGTCTGGTCGAGGACCGTGAACGGGTTGGCAGTGAACATCTCCCACAATCCACCGAGGTGCATCAGGTCGTCGGCTGTATGGATATCCCAACTGACAATCGCGCCCATTCCTTGAAAGATGGGATCGGTCACATACCCATGAAGATCATGCGGCAGCGCAATGACGGTCTTTTCGAGGATCTGATCACCAAACACAACGCCAAGTGCATAGGTGTCGCGCGAGGCATACTTGCCTTTCATGACATCAAGCAACCGGTTTGACTCGAAGGGGAAGTAGCCGTGGACCGTCAGAAACTTCTCACGAAACGCAGACTTCGAAAACAACTCAGCCAACTCAGCGGTCGTGTGTGATGATGTATTGGAAAACACTGCTGCGATCGAAGCCGGGTCGGCGCACTGTTCGATCTGCTCAAAGATCTTTGCTTTAATGGCAGCCCGTTCGGTCGCTACCTCCCAAATGATGTCCGCGCTCCCGAGATCATCATAGTCCTGCGTATAGGTTACCCGTGATGTGAGCAGCTGCGCATCCTCCGGTCGGATGCGTGCCCCCTTGACCTGCCCGTCCCACAGTGCTGCAAGACTCGCCTCGGCGCGCTTCAGCGCTTCCGGCAATACGTCGAGCAGCACGACGTGATAGTCGGTCTTTTGCAGCAGATCGATCGCAATACCCTGGCCCATCGTGCCGGCACCGATCACGGCGACGCGCTTGATCGCGTTGACCCGTGCGACCACCGGGGCCAGTTGCTTATCTCCGAATGCGAATGCTCGCTTCATCTGACATCAATCCTCACGTACATCCAACCCTTGTTCCATCACCCATCATTACTTGACAGCAGTATTCCTGAGAATGACCGCAGCCCCCTGACCCCCGCCGATGCAGGCTGATGCGCAGCCGTACTTCACACCCCGTCGATCCATTTCGTACATGACATCCGTAATCAACCGGACCCCGGTCGCGGCGAGCGGGTGGCCGATGGCGACGGCGCCGCCGTTGACGTTGACCGTGCTCCGGTCAAGCCCGAGTTCCTTCTCGACGCCGAGATACTGGGCGGCAAACGCCTCGTTAATCTCCCACAGATCAATGTCGTCCTTCTTGAGGCCGGCCCGCGCCAGCGCCTGTTCGATAGAAGGCACGGGTCCCTGGCCCATGATGCGCGGTTCGACGCCGGCAACGCCGTAGGACACGAGTTCAAACTGGCAGGGCAGGCCGAGTGCCTCGGCCCGTGCTCGGTCGGCAGCCACAATGGCCCCGGCCCCGTCACCGATCTCACTGGCATTGCCCGGTGATACGAGTTTGTTCTTCGTCAGGCCCGGCAAACGTGAAATGGTTTCCAGCGTCGTCGCTCGGGCCGACTCGTCACGTGCCAGATACACAGGCTGCCCATCCGGTGCCGTCGTATCAACGGCAAACATGCCGCGGAGCCCGTCCCCATTGTTGAAGTGGCTCTGGGCAGCCGCTGCCAGCGCCCGGCTGTGCGACTCGACGGCAAATGCATCACACTCTGCTCGGGTGACACCAACGCCGGCGGCATACTCGTCGGCGGTTCTCATCATGCTCGTGTCGGCCAGTGTGTGATCAAGCGAAGCCAGGATCGTGTCTTCGACCTGGCCGTCCTGCTCAAAATCCCAGAACTCAGCACCGGACCGGCGCGGGGCCCGGTTGATCCGAGGGCAGCGCGACATGGCCTCGGCTGCAAAGCACAGGATGACCGAAGCGTCATCCAACTCAGGCGGCATTGCGATTTGCTGCCAGGCATTGATTACCGTCTGCATCCCCGAGCCGCAGATCCGCTGCACCATCAGTGCAGGGGTTTCGGTCCGCAGGCCGCAGCGCAGTCCGACATTACGAGGAAAATAGAGATCCTGGGTATGCGGCGCGGTGAACTGGTAGACATTGGCACCGATCGCCGCGTCAATCTCCTCTGCATTCACGCCGGAGCGTGAAATTGCTTCGTTTGCTGCCAGCACGGCCAGATCCTCCGGCGCAAACGAGGACAGGGTCCCACACTTGATACCGATCGGCGTGCGTGCTGCCCCGGCAATCACCACACTGGATTTCTCGCTCTTTGCCACCCTGTTATACCTCCTGCAAACACTCTTGGCCGACTTCGATCACGCACACGGGCGGGTCCGCATCGAACAGCGATTCGATTTCATGCTTGAAACTCGTGTAGACTGCCTTGCGCACGATCTTGGCCGATGGGGTCAGTTCACCCTGCTCCATCGACGGCTCACGATCTGCGAGAATGGCCCGGCAAATCCGCTGGTACTTCACTTCAATTAGTGCATTAATCCGACGCAACTCATTGGCCATCAACTCACGGACTTCCGTACTGTCGGTCACGTCATCAATGTTGGCGTCCTGGCTTGCCGCCCACTCTCGGAGGCGACTGAAGTCCGGATAGATCAATGCTGCCACATAGTCCTTGCCGCTGCCGACGACGACGGCTGCATTAATGTACTGCGACGCGTTGGCCAGGACGATCTCCAGTCGCTGCGGGTGGACCTTCTCACCGGTCGTGAGTTTGAATGCGCCATCCTTCCGACCGAAGATGCGCAGACCGTCTTTCGTGAACTCGCCGAGGTCGCCGGTGTGGAACCAGCCCTCCTCGTCAATCACATGAGCCGTGGCTTCCTCATCGTTCAGGTACCCGAGCATGACGTTCGGGCCCTTGACGAGAATCTCGCCCTCCGGTGAAATCCGAACCTGCACGCCCGGGATCGGGAAGCCGACGTACCCGCTGCGCCACTCGCTGTCTTTGGCCGAGACTGTGACACATGGTGATGTTTCGGTCAGCCCCCAGCCTTCGCGCACCGGGATGCGATACTTCCGATACTCAGCCTCAACGGTTGCCGGCAGCGAGGCGCCGGCCGTAAAGACGAAGCGCAAGCGATCGGAGAACACAGCGGCCGACAGTTTCGAATCCTCACGACACCGGGTCAGCAGCATATCGTGCACACGCGGCACACTGTAAAACAGTGTCGGGCGATACTGTTGCCAGTTGTCTGACATCCGGTCGATGTCACGCCCACGCGAATCATCGAGACACAGTTCGCAGCCGCTGTACAAGGTCATATACCGCTCGAACAATCCGCCGAAACTGTGATGCCACGGCAGGTAGTTCATGAGCACATCGTTCTCAGTAATGTCCCAGAGTTGGGAGATCGCCTTCTGCTGAGAGATGAGGTTGCGATGGCACAACTTAACACCCTTCGGCGGGCCGGTGGTGCCGGACGTGTACATGATCAGGCAGGTATCATCCGGCTTGACCTGGTCGATGCGTCGTTCCAGCTCCTCCTGCGAACTCGCCCCGTCCTCAGTCAGTTCGTTGAAGTTGTGAGCACCCCACAGCCCACACTCAGCGGTGTAGTCCATGCAGTAGTAGCGCTCGATAGACGGCAGTTCGGGCTTGGCAATCCGCTGCAACTTCTCGTGATTCGAAACAACGACCATACGCGGCTTGGCATGGCGGAGTACAAAGTTCAGTTGCGGGGCGGGATAGCCGGCAAAGGTCGGGACTGACACGGCACCGATCGAATATGCAGCCATTTCGACCAGATACATGTCGGCCCGATTCTCTGAAATCACGCCGACGCGCTCACCCGGGCGAATCCCAAGGGCAATCAGATTCCGGGCTATCGTGTTGGCCCGATCAACGAACTCCTGCCACGTTATCGAGACGGCGTCATCCCCATCACGATACCGGAGATACACCTTGTCCCCGAATCGCCTGGCTCGTTCGCGCAGGATCATGCCGAAGGACGGTTCATGCTCGCCCAGCGGGATCGGGCAGGAATGATCTTCGCCGATGCGTCGAATCCCGATCCGCGCATCAAGTGCCTGGGCGGTTGCCTGGCAGTAGGCGAGGCAGGAGTTCTGCAGCAGATCCTTGGTGAGCCGGAAGCGCTCCTCGGGTGGGGTGTGGTTATAGCCGGTGCTGACCGGGTCGACGCCGGCCCGTCGGCCGACGAGATGCGACGACACGAAGTACACCATGCCCGATGCGAGTTCCTTGATATGCGAACAGCCGACTCGCCCGCCGACGCGATGCGTTATCTCGCCGAGCACGCCGCGCTCGATCCGCAGGCCGACGAGTCGATCGGCAACCGCCTCGATTTCGGTACAGACCGGGAAGGGCACGCGGATCATGTCCAGTCTGCTGCGCGTGATCTGTTCATCCGGAAGATGAATCGTAATCTCAAGTTTGATCAGATGGTCACTGTCCAGCATGGTGCCGACGACGATCAGATCGTCCGGGCCTGACTCAAACAGTTCGATCCCGATATTGCGTTGAGCAGCCAGTTTCATGCTACGACCTCCTGCTTTGTCACCGGACGACTGACGGTCTCGATACTTGATCGCACGAGCCATCGACTGCTGTACTTCACGTCGCAGCGTCTTGAATAACAGTTCCTCGGCCTGCATGCCGGCGTTCGCTGCATAGCGTGCCAGCGGCGTCAGAATCCACTCTTCATTGGAAAACAACTTCACTTCACGCAGCCCGCCGCCGAGCGCATCACGAAACGTCTTGAGCGAACTCGTGACATGGCCGGCGAACCGGAGAATGGTGGCCCGATGCTCAGCCCAGACCTCTTCGAATTGTGCATCCGGCTCGTAAGCGCCGATCACGCGCCCGACATCAAAGACGGCACGGGTGATCGTCTCAATGAACTCGAGTTTGGTGGGGTCTTTACACAGATCGCCCATGCGCAGGTCGATCAGTTCACCATCCTCGCGGACCGTGTGGATCAGTCCGCCGACGTTGAGCACGATGGAGATCATCGCCTTGTCAAACTCGATACGGGTTCCCGGCACGCCGCGCACCCGGGTGGCCGGGTAGTCGTGTACCTTCAGGATGTGCTCGATGCGGTTGCCTTCAAACTCGCCCCCGCCGGCAAACAGGAGTGAGCCCTTCTTTTCGAGCAGGTACACGGTTTCCGGTCCGGAGCCGCGCCGGCCGCCGGCCTGTAGCGAGATCCCGCGCACGACCCGAGCAAGCAGCGCCTGCCTGACTTCCTCGTCTACGCCGGGCAGTCGATCCATCAGCAGTGCTTCATGCAACTGTTCCGTGAATGTCTGAACGGTCTGCTCGGCCAGAATCCCATTGGGAAGGACCAGCAGGATGGGGACCTGTGTGCGGACATCATCTATTGACTGCAAGCGTCCGCGCTCGCACAGATTCTCCAGGAACCGGGTCAGTTCGCCGGTGAAGTCGCCAAGTTGATTCGGATTGCAGCAGACGAACAGCAGTTCCGGGAGACGCTTCAGCGCATCGGCTTCCAACAGGTTGGTAAAGATCCGCTTCTTCAGTGACACGGTGCGCAATTTGCCGTCCTGCTGCAGTCGCATCGCGCCGGCTGCCTTCAACGGCTCGGTGATCCCATCACCGGTCCGGCCGATGAAGCAGTCGGCTGTAGCATGAATGAAGAAGCCGACACCGAGTGCTCCCGGTGGGTGGACGCCGAGTTCCCCTTTGTTCAACATGATTCCGCCCCTTCCCGAGCCCGGATCCCGCATCCCCGCTCTTTGGCCTCCAACGCGGCGCCATAGGCACCGGCAAACTGCGGGGCCGGTGGGATGATCACCTCATCCTGCAGCAACTCGCCGAGTGCCCGGACCATTGATCGACAATACGCGACCACGCCGCCGGTGCCGGCTACGCGCCCCTGCCCGGGCGAGGTCATCATTTCAAAGGTCCGCGATGCGATCGAGCGGAACAATCCCATGGCAATATCAGGGGCCGGGTCGCCGGCCTTGATCCGTTCCAAGACCTCGGTGCTGGCAAAGACAGTGCAGTAACTGTTGATCGTCGTCTTGGCCGTCGACTCCATGGCCAGGCTGTCCAGTGCCGTCAGCGACATCCCGAGTTTCAGGGCAATCGACTCCAGAAACGTCCCGGTGCCGGCTGCACACTTCGCGTTCATGCGATAGTCAACCAGTTGCCCATGGTCATTGATCCTGATGACCTTAGTGTCCTGCCCGCCGATATCGACGATGGTTCGGATGTCCGGGTTCCACTGGCGGGCCCCGCGTGCATGGCAGGTAATTTCCGTCAGGTACCGGCCGGCGAACTTAACATGCTCACGCCCGTACCCGGTCGAGATCGAACCCTCGACTGCATCCCAGGTGATCACAGCCTCACCCAATGCCTCCTCGAGGCACCGTTCCGAGGCAACCGCATAGTCAAAGCCGGACGGCACCGCACTGCACCCGACCAGGTTCCCGTGCCAGTCGATTACGGCACACTTGGTCGCAGATGACCCTGCATCGACGCCGACATAAAAGCCCTGATCGCTCATCGCCGTCGCTCCTCCAACTGCTCGATGAACGCTTCGACATTCGTCATCGTCTGGGCCGTCGAGAAGAAGCGGGCGTCACTCAGGTCGCCGTCAATCACCAAAACCGGGATGTCCAAGGATTGACGGAGCCGCTCAACCATCCCGAAGCGCGAGTTCGTGTTGTTGGGGCAGGTCCTCGCATTGTGGAAGATGGCCCCATCGATCGAGAACTGCTGGATCATCTCGGTCAGGAACTGCTGTTTGTACTCCTCATCACGATTGATGAAAATCTCAAGGCTCGTCCGTGCCATCCATTCGAGCGGGTCGCCGCCCTCATACGGCTCGAATGCCCATGAGTTGCAGTAGGTGCTCGCTGCGATGACCGTGCGCAGTTCCTGGAACTTCTCGCTCAGGTCCCGAATCCTCGGCCAGACCGGCATGCCGTCCCAATACAGCCGCCATCGCTCGCCCGGCACCGCCCCGACCCCGTCGGCAACCCGTTGCTGCATCTCAGCCAGCAGTAACTCGTAGTAATCGATTGCGGTCTGAGACCCGCGCATCAGGATCACCGGTGACATCTGGATGAGCCCATCCCAGAATGAGATGGCAGCCGGCTGATGCTGGGCCGTGTCTAACACCTCGCGCCACAGCGTGCTGGCACGACTTGAGAGTGCGACCGATTCCTCGAGTTTCGAATGGTCCATCGTCACACCGAACTGGGACTCGATCTTCTGAATCAGCAACTCGAGTTCGTGTTTGACAAACGCAATGTGATCCTTCGTCACAGCCCCCAGACATCGTGGCGGCATGATCCCGAGTGACGGCGCATCGTGCTTCCGCGAGAACCAGCCGAACCAGTCCTGCACTTCACGGCACTGATTCGTGTTGTAAACGAGCAGATCGGGAGTGGGGGGGCCGGCCATGCCGTACACATCCGTCAGCGGGCTGCGTCCCGTCAGCGCCGATCCGATGTCGCAATTCATATACGAGCATGTTTCTGCACTGTACCCGGCACCGACCGCATACGGAATCAACTCGGCTGCCATCTTCTTGGCCCCGAGCATGGCCCCGTGATTCTCCGGGAAGAACACGGCAAACCCGAACGCTGCCAGGATCTCACACGGTCCAACGGATGTACACCAGGCAACGCGTCGGCCCGCATCATGTGAAGCCGCTTCGAGATCATCGAAGTACAGCCGCAACATCTCTTTCAGATGCTGATGGGCTTTGATCTCGACTCGTTTCATCGTCGGCATGTGTGTGGCTGCCTGTTCTGTATCTCAGGGAGGGCTCGATCACGGCACGATGATGGAGCGCAGCGAAGTCCCTTGCTTCATGACCTCAAACGCCTTGTCAATGTCATCCAGCGAGAACCGGTGCGTCACCATCCTCTTGACATCAATCCGGCCCTGCTCGACCATCCGAATCAGCGGGATGTAGTCGACCGGGCGGCACCCGAGCGAGCCGACCACTTCGAGTTCCTTGAACATGATCTTGCCGGCCACGATCGAAATCGCTTCGTGCGTGTAGCCGACGACGCAGAGCCGACCGCCGATTCGCACACTCTCAAATGCCTCCTCGATCGTGCGCGGGTTTCCGATGACCTCGATCGCAATGTCCGCTCCGCCACCGGTCAACTTCTTGATTTCCTTGCTGACCCGATCAACCTGGGAGGCGTTCACGGTCTCCGCTGCGCCGAATTCCTTTGCCCACTCAAGTTTACGTTCACTCAGGTCAACTGCAATCACTTTTCCGCCTGCTGCCGTCGCTAATTGCACGGCATTGATCCCGACCCCGCCACACCCAAATACGACCACCGTGTCGCCTGGTCGAACCTGGGCCCGGTTCTTGACCGCGTGGTAGGGGGTGGACAGTGCATCCGCAATCACGGATGCTTCCTCCAGCGGGATCGATTCCGGCAGATCCAGCACATCCTTCGAGGGGACGGCCACATACTCGGCATACGCCCCGTCGAAGTGATTGCCCAGCATCATCATCGCGCTGCAGATATTCTCGCGACCCATCCGACAGAACTGGCACTTGCCACAGGTCAAGACGGCCGGAATCAGAACGCGCTGCCCGACCTGGACGTTGGTGACATTGGATCCGATTTCACTGACGATGCCCGACGCTTCATGCCCCAGCACGATCGGGGGCTTCTTGAAGGTCGGGACGCCGTGCTCAAGGTAATGCAGATCGGTGTGGCAGGCACCGCAGGCAGCCACCTTCACCAGAATCTGATCATCGCTAATCGTCGGAGTCGGGATGTCCTCGACCTTCATGCCGACGTCCGGCCCGTGAAATACTGCCGCTTTCATCGAATGCTGCTCCCTAAAACCGCTGCCATCCACACTGATCGATCGCTTAACCATGCACCCAGACGGGTGCCCGTTTTTCCAGAAATGCCGCAATGCCTTCGTGCGCATCCTTGAGCGACATCAGTTCCTTCAGATAGATCCGTTCCGCCTCCTCAAGGTGGGCCAGGATTTCATCGCGCGCCCCGGCCACCGTGGCCCGCTTGGCCATCTGCACCACCGGTGCCGACAGTTTCGATACAACGGCAACGTATTCGCTCACCTTCGCATCGAACTCTTCGAGCGGGAACACCTGCGATGCGAGGCCGATGCGCAACGCTTCATCAGCCCGGATCGTGGCCCCCAGCGCCACCAGTTCAATCGCTTTGCCCAGCCCCATCCGCCGCGGGAACGAGCATGCTGCCACCGGCGGGAATACGCCGACCTGCACCTCCGGCTGGCCGAACTTGGCTCGATCCGATGCCAGCACGACATCGCAGAAGCACGCCAGCTCACAGCCGCCGCCCAGCGCTGCGCCCTGCACCGCTGCAATCGTGACCGCATCAGTGGCCAGCATCTTCCGGAAGATACCGTGAAACAGTCGGATCATCTCCTCCACCTTGTCGGCCGTGTGATCTGAGACATCGACGCCGGCCGAAAATGCCTTGCCCTCTGCCCGGAGGACAAGCGCAATCAATGTTTCATCACCGAGCACTGCTTCCAGCGCGTTGTTCAACTCCGCCATCATCGGATTGTGCAGCACGTTCAACGGTGGCCGATTGAGCGTAATGGTGGCGATCCCGCCAGCAGTCTCACAGGTGAGGTATTCGTATTGACTCATCGTTCATCATCCCTCAAACAGGAACGCGTTCTCAATCAGCGTTAGATATACTGGCCGCCATCGACCCGGATCACTTCGCCCGTAATGAAGCGGGCTTTCTCGCTGCACAAAAAGGCGACGGTCTCTGCAATGTCCTCCGGCTGACCGATTCGCCCGACCAGAATCTCTTTGATGGATTCCTCCAGTGCATCAGCCGGCATGGCATCGAGTATGGGAGTCTTGATCATGCCCGGTGCCACCGCATTGACGGTGATCCCGAACTTGGCCACCTCGCGCGCCAGCGATTTCGTCAACCCGATCAACCCTGCCTTCGAAGCGGCATAATTCGATTGACCGAACTTCCCGCGCAGCCCGTTGATACTCGAAATGCTGACGATCGAACCCCGGCCCGATTCCCGCATGGCCGGGATCACTGCGCGGGCGCAGTTGAACGCCCCGGTGAGATTCGTCTCGATGACAGCGTGCCATTGCTCATCGGTCATCTTCCAACTGACCTGGTCGCGGAAGATGCCGGCACTGTTGACGAGAATGCTCGGTGTCCCCAGTTCAGATTCGCATTGTGCAACCGCTGCGTTGACCGCTTCCGAATCCGAGACATCGGCAACAAGCGCCAGACCCTTCCGGCCCTGCGCTGTGACCTCCTTGACGACGACTTCGCCATCGGCCGGTGCACCGACGTACACGATGCACACGTCATACCCGTCCCGCGCGAGGGTCTGAGCGATGCAGCGTCCGATCCCGCTGCTCCCGCCCGTCACCAGCGCTGTCCGAGTCTGATCGTTCATCATCAGGAAGCCGTCTCCGCCTGGAGGGGTCGTTCAGGTCTACTTCACCAGTGATTCCCCACACTGCCCGCAATGGCTGAAGCCGGTCGGGATGCCTTTGGCCCCGCATGAACCACAAGCCTGGGAATACGGGCCCCAGAGAAACTCGCTCGATCCGTTCGGGTCGGCGGCCCGATCACGCATCCCGACGTAATCCGTCTTGCGCTTCTCGACAAACGCCGTCATGCCCTCATACGGCTCAAGGCTCGTGTAGTGAATCGAGAGCCAGTCACGCGCATGGCCAACCGTGCTGTGCCACGCTGCGTCTTTCCAGAAGTTCACCTGGGCCTTCGTGTACCGCGTGCACTCGAAGAACTTATTGACGATCTGATCACACAGATCACCAAGCACCTGATCCATGATGGAAAAGTCCACCTTGTACCCATCAGCACCCTTGAGCGCCTTCTTGAGGTCGGCCGGTGCCGCCCGCTGGACAAACGGCTGATCCCAGGGGTCCGTGTTCCAATCTGCCAGGTAGGTCCGCCCATTGGTCAACTGGGTGATGAACTCGCCGTCCGGGCCGACAACCGTCGGCACGACGACATTGACCAGCCCCATCGACAGCGACGTGAATGCCGGATACCGCTGGTTGAGCATCAGGATCCCGCGTGCTTTGCGGTCACCCACGTGAATCGGCAGCCACTGCGTCGAGCCGCCGCACGCCACCGAGCCGACACTCGTGCCGACCTGCGCGATAAACGCGTGCTCACCCATGACCGCCAGATCACAGGCCAACTGACTCTCGTTGCCGCCGCCGACTGCCATCCCGTTGAGTCGGGCGATCACCGGCTTGGCGCAGTTTGTGATCGATTCGATGTACGCTTTGAAGCAGCACATGTACTTCCAGTAGTCACGTGGCTTCTGCGTGTATGAACTCTGGTATTCCTTGACATCGCCCCCGGTGCAGAAGGCGTTGTGGCCGGAGCCGGTGAAGACCACGGCTGCGATTCGATCATCCCAGGACGCATCCTGAAAGGCCGCTGCGAGTTCCTGCAGGGCCGGCGTGCTGTAGGCGTTGTAGTTGTGAGGTCGATTGATCGTGATCCACGCTGTGCGGTCACGCTTCTCGTACAGAACTTCATCCAATCCGAGCGATTCCGGATCACGCTGAGGGAAAAGGCTCATCACACTCTCCCGGTCTTCTTCATCACGGTCCTCTTACGGCAGCGGCTGAACCGGCCGAAGCAGCGCTTGCTGACAGGCTCAGTCCGAACGAACGTTCGATCGGCACAGTATTCATACATTCCCCGCGCAACCCGGTCAATCGGACCTGCAAATACAAAACCCAGCCGGATTTACCTCCGCTGAATAGGGTGCTATCCATGATTTGAATCATTCCGGCCTTGACACAACCCCGACGAACGTGGATAGTAAAGACACTTCCGAGACGGGCACCGACACCACCAGCATGCCCAGGACATCAAATGTGACCGAACAACCGTTCGAGAATGGCAGCACCGCATCCCACATGAAGCCAACTCATGTGGCACGGGATACTTACGACGAACGGCAAACCCACATCCTCGAGGCGGCCACCCTCGTGATGGCCCGCGACGGCTATCAGAGAGCCACCATGCGGTCCGTCGCCAGGGAGGCCGATGTCAGCATTGCCGGAATCTATCACTACTTTGACAGCAAGGAAAAACTGCTGTTTGTCATCCAGTTCCGGGCTTTCACATCGCTGCTGGCCAATCTCCGCGAGCGGATTCACGGCATCGCAGACCCGGTTGAGCAACTCCACCTCATGGTCCGCTCCCACGTCGGGTACTTTGCCACGAAGATCCATGCCCTCAAGGTCTGTTCCCATGAACTCGACTCGCTGACCGGTGCTGAATTCGAGGAGATCAGGGAACTCCGGCTCGAGTACTACCGCATGGTGCGCGCCATCGTGGACCGGGTGTTCGGAACCTACGCCTCGGGAAGCCGGATCGACCCCCATGTGGCCACCATGTCCCTGTTCGGCATGCTCAACTGGCTCTACCGGTGGTACGACCCAAGCAATGACCGGTCACATAGCAATGTGGCCCATCAGATTACCACACAGTTTCTTGAAGGAATCACCGGCGAGGGCAACGGCGACCGGATCAACGGGTCATCACCAACGGAAACGACCGCTCGAGCCGGCTCGCAGAGATAGCATTCCGTATATCACCGGTCTGGCAGATACGTGCAGCCGAGACCTATGCGTGACAAAGGACGAATCAGGTGCATATCACAGACGTTGAATTCCATCAGGCCGCGTCGCTCGACGAAGCGCTCGACCTGAAACAGCGCTTCGGGGCAGAGGCCCATGTGCTGGCCGGCGGGACCGATCTGTTAGTCGAGCTCGCCACCGGCCGAACAACAACGAAGCACGTCATCTCGCTGTCGGCACTCGACGGGCTGAAGCAGATGGCCGTCCTCGACGACGGCAGCCTTGCCATCGGCAGTCTCGTCACGATCGCCCAGCTGTGCAACTCGCCGCTGATCAGCGGGAAGTTCACGCCGATTCGCGAGACGACCATCCAGATGGCCACCCCGCAGATTCGCAATATGGCCACGATCGGCGGCAACATTGCCGGGGCCGTCCCCTGTGCCGATACCCCCCCCATCCTCATCTGTATGGGGGCCACCGTCGGGATTCAGTCTGCAGACGGCCATCGAACCGTCCCCTTGCGCGAGATGTTTGCCGGCCCGCGCCAGACGGCACTGAAGCCGAACGAAATCATCACCTCCGTCACCGTGCCGGCGCAACCGGATAACTCGGCTGCAGCGTATGAACGGTTTGCCTTGCGGGATGGGAATGCCATCCCCGTGGCCGGCGTTGCCGGCTCCATCACCGTGGGTGACGCGAAACAGATTACTCAGGCCTGCATCACGCTAGCCTCCGTGGCCCCGATCCCCCGCGTCGTTGACGATGCCGGGCAGGATCTGGTCGGCAAGACCATCGATGAAGCCGTGGTCGATCACATCGCCGAGATGTGTTCAAACAACGCTCAGCCGATCTGCGATGTCCGTGGGTCAGATGACTATCGCCGCCGACTTGTCACCGTCCTGACCCGCCGCTGCCTCTACCGCTTGCGCGACATGATTGGAAACTGAATCTCATGGCCCAATGCCTCTATACATTCAATGTCAACGGTCACTCGCAGACGGTGGCTGCCGATCCACTGGAATCACTGGCCGATGTCCTGCGTGACCGCCTCCATCTCACCGGCACGAAAAAGGGCTGCGGGGCGGGCGATTGCGGTGCCTGTACCGTCCTCATTGACGGCAGCCCGGTCAACACGTGCCTGACCCCCATCGGCACCGTCAACGGCCGTGAGATCACGACCATCGAAGGACTGGCCGTCAACGGCGAACTGACACCCCTGCAAAAAGCCTTCGTCCACGAAGGTGGTATCCAGTGCGGATTCTGCACGCCCGGCATGGTAATCTCAGCGACCCACCTCCTGAATGACAACCCTTCGCCCACAACCGATGAGATCAAGGAAGCCCTCACCGGCAACCTCTGCCGCTGCACCGGCTACGGCGGCATCCTCCGGGCCGTCCAACGCTGCGACAACTACCGCGGGGACGGCACCTGCGCGAAGAAGGCCGAGCCACCCGCTGACAAGTCGAGGAAGTATGACAACGTCAACATCTCTATCCCGCGCGTCGACGCTGCCGACAAAGTGACAGGCCGGGCCGTCTACACAGCCGATGTGACACTCCCCAACATGGCCTATGGAAAACTCCTCGGCTCACCGGTCGCTCACGGCATCATCAAGAAGATCGATATCTCCAAAGCCGATGCACTTCCCGGCGTCCTGACCATTCTCACCGGGGCCGACGTCACCGATACCCTCCACGGCGTCTCACCGGCTCGCTACGACGAGGAAATCCTGGCCAAGACGAAGGTCCGCCACATCGGCGAGCCGATTGCTGCCGTGGCTGCCATCGACGAAGCGACCTGCAAGAAGGCACTGTCGCTGATCGATGTCGAGATCGAGCCACTGACCCCCGTGCTCGATCCCATGCAGGCAGTGGCCGACGGTGCCCCCATTGTGCACGAGCGCTACAAGGGCAATATCAACACGCATGTCGAACAGGAATTCGGCGACCTTGAAAAGGGCTTTGCCGATTCCTACCACGTCCGCGAAGAAGAGTTCATCGGCAACCATATCCAGCA
The DNA here is from genome assembly GCA_013112555.1 of Planctomycetota bacterium. GTDB lineage: Bacteria > Planctomycetota > Phycisphaerae > Phycisphaerales > UBA5793 > PNC21. The sequence continues at coordinate 1,311,172 of JABFGK010000001.1, forward strand.
GGCCCCGATGGAGCCGCATGCCTCGGTCGCGACCTGGGATCACGATGGCACGCTTGTCCTCTACTCCTCCACCCAGGTGCCGCATTATGTTCAGTACATGATGGCCCACGTCCTGCATATCCCACTCGGCAAGATCCGAGTCATCCGGCCGGCAGTGGGGGGCGGCTTCGGCGGCAAGGCAGCCACCTCACCGATCGACATTTGCTCAGCCCTGCTCAGTAAGGCAACCGGCCGACCGATCAAGATGGTCTATACCCGTGAAGAAACCTTCACCTACGGCCGGGGTCGCCACAAGCAGTACATGAAGTTCAAACTCGGCGTCGACAAGGAAGGACGCATCAAGGCATTCAAGAGTGAGATCTACCTCGACGGTGGTGCCTACTCCTCCTTCGGTGTTGCGACCGCTTACTATGCCGGGAGCATGATCCCCACGCTGTATCACCTTCCCGCCTACCGCTACGACGGCTACCGCATCATGACAAATAAGCCCGCCTGTGGGGCCATGCGCGGCCACGGCGTCCCACAACCTCGCTTTGCCTTCGAGTGTCTTCTTAATATGGTCGCCGATGACATCGGTATGGACCCCGTTGAAATCCGTCTGCGCAACGCGATGGATGCCAACACGATGACCGTCAACGACCTCGATATCGGCAGTTGCGAGTACAAGGCAACGCTCGAGCAGGTACGCGAGAAATCAGATTGGAATAACAAGTACGGCAAACTTCCTGCCGGCAAGGGCATCGGTATCGGCTGCGGCGGGTTCGTGTCGGGTGCCGGCTACTGCATCTACCGTGGCCAGGTGCAACTGTCACATGAGAAGCCGCGGGAACACTTCCAGAAGAAGTCCATCTTCCCGCATGCGAATGCAATAGCGAAAGTGTCCGAAGACGGCATGGCCGTCGTCCTCATGATCGGCGCTGCCGACATCGGCCAGGGCAGCGATACGGTGCTCGTACAGATGTGTGCCGAGTCGCTCGGCATCCCCGCCTCCCGCATCCGCATGCGCAGCGAAGACAGCGACATTTCACCGATTGACCTGGGCGCCTATTCCTCCCGCATTACGCTCATGGGTGGCCACGCCGTGTCACGGGCCGGCACTGCGGTAGTCGAGAAGATGAAGCCGTATGCTGCCAAACTGCTCGGCTGTGATCCATCCGAAGTCGAAGCACGTCATGCAACGATGTTCCCACGCGGAAATGAATCCCACACCGTGCTGTGGGAAGAAGTCGCCCGCCAGTATTTCAATGACAAGGGCCCACTGGTCGGTACCGGATGTTACAAGCCGCCTGACGGCCTGGGCGGTGATTACAAGGGCGCGACGGTCGGCACCAGCCCGGCCTACTCCTTCGGCAGTGCCGTCTGCGAAGTCAACGTCGATCTCGAAACCGGCAAGGTGAAGGTCGAGAAGTTCACCGATTACCACGACTGCGGCACACCGATTAACCCGCAGTCCGTGCATGGCCAGGTCGAGGGTGCCATCGTCATGAGTACCGGCGAAACGATCATGGAAGACATCCAGTTCGATGAGAAGGGAAACATTCTCAACCCGAACCTGCACGGCTACCTGCTCATGACCATCAAGGATGCCCCCGAAATCTTCAGCGGCCTGGTCGATTCCTATGAATCACGCGGCCCGTTCGGTGCAAAGGAGATCGGCGAAGGAAGTACGCTTCCTGTCCTCGGAGCCGTCGCCCATGCCATCGCCAATGCCACCGGTGTCTGGATCAAGGACCTGCCGATTACTCCTGAAAAAATCCTCAACGCCCTGCGCAAAAAACAGGAAAGCGCTGAAGCGCCGAGTTTAGCCGCGACGAGGTAGTAGTCGGCTGCCCGGTAGGGTGGGGTGAGCGTTTACGCGAAAGCCCACCGGCAATTACATCACGCGCATGCAAGCCCACGGATTCCTATCCGTGGGGTAACATCGCTTACCCCACCGCCTCCAGTAGTATCTCTGCAATATCCCGCTGTGAGACATCCTCCGCCCGCTCCTTCTCATTCAACCCATCGCTCAACATCCGCGTGCAGAACGGGCAGGCCGTTGCAATCGTCCCGGCTCCCGTTGCCAGCAATTGCTCGGTCCTGGCGATATTAACACGTTCGCTCCCTTGCTCCTCTTCCTTGAACATCTGCCCACCCCCGGCCCCGCAGCACATCCCACGATCCCTCGATGCATTTGCCTCCAGTACCGTCAAACCCGGTACCTTCCGCAGCAAGTCACGCGGCGAATCGTAGATGTCGTTATACCGCCCGAGATAACACGAATCATGATACACAACAGACTGATCTTCAACCGGCTGTGTTATCTTCAACCGCCCCTCTGTCACCAACCGGGCCAGATATTCAGTATGGTGCAGCACCTCATATGACCCGCCGAAGTCCGGGTACTCGTGCTTCAACGTATTGAAACAATGCGGGCAGATGGTCAGTATCCGCTTGGTGCCGTACCCATTAAGTACCTCGATGTTGGCCTGGGCCAGAATCTGGAACAGGTATTCGTTCCCCGATCGCCGTGCCACATCGCCCGTACACTGTTCTTCCGGACCCAGCACAGCCCACTTCACACCCGCTGCGTTCAACAACTGTGCCACGGCCCGTGCCGTGTTCCGCGATCGCTCATCAGCCGCAGGGGCACACCCCACCCACAACAGCACTTCAAGATCATCTCCATTCTCAATCTCAGATCGCACCGGCACGTCCAGCCCTTCAGCCCATTCGAGCCGCTGACTCGCATCCACCGAATACGGGCTGCCCGTTACTTCGAGACCCGTGTATGCTTCCTGCAGCGGGGCCGGATACTCGCCACGCTCCATCACGAGGTGCCGCCTGAGATCGACGATGGTGTCAACATACCCGATCAGCACCGGGCACTCCGTTTCACAGGCGCCACACGTCGTGCAGGCCCACAGCGATTCTTCATCAATCACCGCCGGAACAAGATCCACCCGATGCGCTGCCTTGTCGTCTCCATTGTCTGCCTGCCGAATCAATAGCGGCTCATGCTGGTACAGGAAATTACGCAGGTTGATGGTCAGCTGCTTCGGCGACAACTTCTTGCCCGTCCGATTCGCCGGGCACTGATCCGTACACCGGCCGCATTCGGTGCAACTGTACAGATCGAGAATCGCTTTCCATCCCAGTTGATCAATCCGTCGGACCCCGAGCGTCTCCTCCCGCTCAACCCGGCCCTCCAGATCATCAATGGTCCTCAGCTTTCCTGCAGGCTTCAGGTCGGCCAGATACACATTCGGGATCGCTGTGATGACATGGAAGTGCTTTGTAAACGGCAGCATGTTGAGAAACAGTAACACGAGCACGACATGTGCCCAGAAGCCGCAATGCATCAGGAATGTGTTGGCCGATTCCCCGACATGCTGCATCACGCCGAGTGCTGCAAGCGTTCCGAGCGGTTCCCAGATGCTGAATGTAATATCGGCCCCACCGGCCCGTTGCACGGTCACGGCCCCGTCATACAGCACATCCGCAATCATCATCACAACGATGATTACAAGAATGCCGACAGCCTCGGAACTCTGCGTCATCCGCTTCGTCTTGTTGACGAGCCTGAGATACAGAAAGATCAGTGCACCGACCACTACCAGCACAATGTAGATGTCCTTGATCAGGCCATACACGTTGCCCAGTGCCGAGCCATGATCAAACAGCCAGTACCCGAAATCCGGGTCGGTGGTAAACCCGCGAGCGAACAGGATCAGCGACCGCAGCAGCAAGACGAGAAAGCCGAAGAAGATGGCCATGTGAGCAAAGCCGGCCGGCTGATAGCGCCGTAACCGCTGCTGCCCGAACGCGAGGCGCATCATCAAGCCCATCCGCCGATCGGGATCAGCAATGTCGTCCGGCCCCGGCGTCGATCCGATGGTCATCAGCAGCCAGCGTCGCCGAGCGGAGTACGCAAACACGCCGAGAGACACAACCAACAGCAACGCCATCATGATCGGATTCAAAGCCCACGATCCCTTTCAGCAGAGACGGATCGGCGTGCTGCCAATCTGCAGTCAGCCCGACGATTGCATCGCCTTCATCTCGGCCGTGATCAACGGCACCATCGTAAACAGATCGGCGACACAGCCGTAGGTAGCCACATTGAATATCGGTGCATCTGCCTTCGTATTAATCGCAACGATGACCTTGCTGCCGTGCATCCCTGCGACGTGCTGGATGGCCCCGTCAATGCCACAGGCAATATAGAGCCGCGGCGAGACGACCTTCCCCGTCAATCCGACCTGTCGACTCTGAGGCTGATAGCCGGCATCGACCGCCGCGCGCGATGCCCCGACGGCCCCGCCGAGCGCATCGGCCAACCCGAACAGAATGCCGAAGTTCTCCTCGGATTTCAGTGCCCGGCCGCCGGACACAATGACGTCAGCCTCCGAGATATCCATTGCCCCACCGCCCGACTCAATCGTCTCAACCACATTGGCACCACGCTCATTGGCCGGCCACTCAACGGCAAGTTCCTCCACGCCGGCCGATTCACCGCCATCCATTTCAGGCACCGCATAGGCGTTCTCACGGACGACGAGCACCTGGCACTGACCGTCATTGCCATTCAGATTAAACGTTCCACTGCACTTTGCACAATACATCGGACGCTGGACCGTGATCGTCCCCGTGTCGGCAACGTCGACTGCCGAGCATTCACTTGCCAGCCCGGCGCCGAGTCTCGCTGCCAGACGAGGCGCTACATTCTGCGACATCGGCGACCGAACCATCAACACATGCGATGCCCCACATCGCTCCACAACGTCTGCCAGTGCTCGTGTCATGGGCCGGACAGGATCGATACCGCCATCACAGGCCGGGATGCTCCAGACCTTGCCGACGCCACACGCTCCCATGCGCTGTGCCACCTCACCGCTGTTGCCGCAGCATACAGCCTCGACTGAGCCGCCGGATGCCGAGGCAATCCGCTGGGCCGGGTCGAGCATCTGCAATGACCCGGGCAGAATCTGCCCGTTACGCTGCTCCACAAATACGAGTACCGTCGAACCGGTTGCCATATCAAATCACCTTCGCTTCTTCTCGCAACACTCGCACCAACTCGCGAGCCATCTCCTCCGGCTCGCCTTCAATCACCGTGCACGGCTCCTTTTCGGCCGGTGGCGACAGTTGCACAAACGCGGTTCCGGCCTTCCAATCACTCAGCCCCGCAATGTCACCGGCACGTACCGACTCCAGCGGCTTCTTGCGTGCCTGCATGACCTTCGGCAGCGGAGTGTTCCGCGGCTCGTTCAATCCCCGATCACATGTGGCCAGGCATGGCAACCCCATGGCCACCACTTCTTCAGCACCCCCAACCCGACGCCGTACCGTCACCTGCTGCCCGTCATCGCTCAACTCGAACCCGACGATCGCTCCCACATGCGGCAGATCGAGATACTCAGCAAAAGCAGGCCCGAAGTCACACACATCCGTGTCTATCGCCTGCTTGCCGCACAGAATCAGATCAAACTGAACATCACTATTGCCCTGCATCCAGAGTGACAGTGCCCGTGCTGCTGCCAGATCGTCGTGTGCCGGCATCGAATCATCTGATCGGATATGGACGGCCCGATCGCCGCCGATCGCCAGTGCCGCTCGGATCGATGGTTCTGCCTCAGCCGGGCCGACACAGGCCACCACGATCTCGTCGATATCCGATCGTGATTCCTTGAGCCGCGTCGCCTGCTCTACTGCAAACTCATCAAACGGATTGCAGACGAACTTCAATCCCTTGTGTTCCACGCCCGAGCCGTCCGGCAACACCGTCACCGCCGCCCGTGAGTCGGGAACGTGTCTGATCACTACCAGAATCCGCATGAGCAGTCCTTCCTGCATTCCTGCTGCCGCTTGTGTCCGCCGACACTCGTCGTATCATGACACGCATCGTCTGACGACCAAATGGTCGTCATTATACGAACGGACACACCGCCTGAGTCCACCCCGTGAAAGGCCCGAACCGTGACCCAAGACGGCAATGCCAAACCCGAATCAATCGGCATCCTCGGGGCCGGCTGCATGGGCCGGGGCATTGCGCAGGTCGCAGCCACTCATGGCCACCCCATTCACATCCTCGACATTGACCGGGCAACGGCCGAAGGTGGCATCCAGGCGATCAACCAACGCCTTGATCGAATGGTGGCAAAAGGTCGCCTCACGGCAGAGGAGCGCGCCGAGTGCTCCGGCAGGCTGTTGGCTGCCTCATCCCCATCCGACCTCTGCGATTGCTCGCTCATCATTGAGGCCGTCAGCGAAAACCTGGCAGTCAAGACGGCCATCCTGTCTCAGGTGATCCCAGCGACCCCATCCGAAACCGTACTTGCCACCAACACCTCGTCGCTGTCCGTGACTGAACTTGCCCATGCGATCGGCGAACCAACTCGTACACTCGGCCTGCACTTCTTCAACCCGGCCCCGCTCCAACCGCTCGTCGAACTGATATCCACGAGCCACATCGATCTCGAAGTGGTGTCCCGGGCTGAAGCACTGGCACGGAGTTGGGGCAAGACAGTCGTGCACTCGGCCGACTCACCCGGCTTCATCGTCAACCGCGTGGCTCGACCGTTCTATCTCGAGGCCTGGCGCATTCTTGAAGAAGGACTCGCGACCGTCGATCAGATTGATCAGGCCCTGCGCGGTATCGCCGGCTTCCCGATGGGTCCGTTTCAACTCATGGACTACCTCGGCCACGACCTGAGCCTCGAAGTCACGAACACGCTGTACATCGGATCAGGCAGGCAGCACCGGTTCACGCCGTCCGGCATACAGCAGCAACTGGTCAAAGCCGGCAGCCTCGGGCGGAAGACCGACCTCGGGGCGTATGACTACTCCACCGACCCGCCCACACCGGCAGTCAACGTCAAACTCAAATCACTGTCACTGCCTGCTGAAACCATCGAGTTACTCGACCGCTTTACCGGCCGTGCCTTGACGCACCCGCCGGAGTCCACGGTGCAACAGTACATCATCGCCCGCATCCTTGCCTGCATCATTAACGAAGCATGCCATGTTGTCGACGAGCATGTCGCCACGGGAAAGGGCATCGATACAGCTATGAAACTCGGCACGAAGCACCCGCGGGGCCCGTTCGAGTGGTTACGATCCATCGGGCCGGATCTGTGTATTTCCTGGCTCAATGAACTGACGCTCCACACCGGATTCAGTCGCTACACTTCTGCCCGGTTTCTGCTGAACCTGATACGCACAGAAGGCCCACACAAGCCATGACCAGACGCGCTGCCATTATCGAAGCCGTTCGCACACCCATCGGGAAATACGCCGGAACACTTAGTGCTGTCCGTCCCGACGACCTGGCTGCCCTTGTGATCAAGATGTTGGTCGATCGGGCCGGCATTGATCCGGCCGTGATTGACGATGTCTACTTCGGGGCCACCAATCAGGCCGGGGAAGATAACCGCAATGTCGCCCGCATGGCTGCCCTGCTGGCCGATCTGCCCGACTCCGTGCCCGGCGCCACTGTCAACCGCCTGTGTGCCTCGGGGCTCGATGCCATTAACATCGGTGCCCGGCTGATTGAGAGCGGACAGGCCGACGTCATCATTGCCGGTGGAACCGAAAGCATGAGCCGTGCCCCGGTAGTTATGTCCAAGGCCACATCTGCCTATGCACGCAATCAGGAGATCTTTGACAGCACCATCGGCTGGCGCTTCGTGAATCCGAAGATGGCCAAACGCTATCCCCCGATCGGCATGGTGCAAACAGCCGAGAATCTGGCTCGTCGATATAACATTTCGCGCGAAGACCAGGATGCGTTTGCACTGGGCAGCCAGCACAAGTGGGGGGCTTCACAGAAAGCAGAGCGCTTTGCTGATGAGATCGTGCCTGTCGAGATCCCGCAGCGCAAGGGGGATCCTGTTGTCGTTGATACCGATGAACACCCGCGCCCGGATGTGACGATTGAGCAACTAGCCAAACTGCGCCCGGTCTTTGCTTCAGATGATCAGGCGACCGTGACGGCCGGCAACTCCTCCGGTATCAACGACGGCGCAGCCGGCGTCCTGCTGATCGAGGAGTCATTGGCATCCAAACTCGGCCTGACTCCGATGGCATTTGCCGGCCCTGCTGCCACAGCCGGCGTCGACCCGAACTGCATGGGCATCGGCCCGGTCCCGGCCACGCAGAAACTCCTCGCACGAACCGGGCGGACCATCGCCGACTTCGATATCATCGAACTGAATGAAGCATTTGCCTGTCAGGCGCTTGCTTGTATCCGCGAACTCGGCATTGATCGGACTGAGGCAGTTGTTAACCCCAACGGCGGTGCCATTGCCATCGGCCACCCCCTCGGCTGCACCGGTGCCCGCCTCGTGGTGACACTCACCCATGAACTGGCCCGCTCCTCAGATACGAAACTCGGCCTGGCCTCCTTGTGCGTCGGCATCGGCCAGGGCATGTCCATGATCATCGAGAAACCGTGACCCTTTTCAAGCCCACGGATTCCAGCGGGGGGACCGTGGGGTGCATGATCTTCATAAACCAGTAGGGTGGGGTGAGCGAAGCGAAAGCCCACCGGCAAGGACATACTGACCGGGCCGTAGGGGCACATTGTCAAAGACACTGAGCACCGCCGAAGGGCATGTGCCCATCTCTTCCGACGAGCCATGCGTATCAGCAAGTGGGTGCTCCTGCTCCCCTCTCCCTTCGGGAGAGGGGCCGGGGGTGAGGGCCTCTTATCACCCTCGGTAGCCCAGCGGAAGCGGCCCGGTGAGGGGGTATTCCTCTTCCCCCCAAGTCGGGCGCACGATCGTAGCCGGGGACTTCAGTCCCCGGTTGTGGACGCCTCAGAACCACACCGCCCGGAGGGCGGTCGAAGCACTGCAATCTAGGTGGATACATCTGTAACAATCGCATATATTTGTTATATGCAAGATGGAAGGGCGCGCAAGGTCGTCAACAACCTGCGCTGGATATTACTGTGTGTCTCCCCGGTGCTCGGATTCGCTGCCTGTTCCATTCCGTGGCCGGCAACAGAGGAACACCGCGTCTGGGGGTTTCCTATTCCCCTGGTGATCTGGGAAAAGATACCAAGCACCTGGATCTGCTTTCCAATCCCAGCAGCATTGGTATTGAATCCCCTCATCTACTTCGTTGTTGCCGTGCTTGTGTTTGCTGGTGTTGGGTATCTATTGAAACGAGGTCTGACAGCAAGTTCGGAGGGCAAAAGTGATGAGTGACCTCACAGAACGTAGGGTGGGCTAAGCCCATGCGCAGCCCACCGGCAAGGACATACTGACCGGGCCGTAGGGGCACATTGCATGTGCCCCTCTCCTCTCTCCTCTGGCCAAAGGGAAGGTGAGGGAGAGGGTCTTGCTCCCCGCCCGGCAGGGCGCACGATCGTAGCCGGGGACTTCAGTCCCCGGTTGTGGACGCCTCAGAACCACACCGCCCGGAGGGCGGATGAATGGTGCTTGAGTAGTGAGTCACGCGAAGTCTTTGACGACTGCCCCTTTATAGGTTATTGTATCTCTAACCAACATGGAGCATCATGAAATGAGCGTGCGCGGCATAGTAATAGGACCTCGCTTGGAGTTCACTGCGAAGTCCGTATCCATTCGGAGCTTTGATCAAGCAGCACTACGCCAGTATCTTCTCTACTGGGACAAGCTGGATTGGCCAAAGAACAATCGCATATCAGTGAATGACCAGGAGTATGAGAACCTGCAATTGCTTACTGATGTCGGAGTGCTCGAGAGGACGGATGTACGGTTTGCGGAGAGAGGAATTGGCATTGCACAGGCACTGTGGTGGTCGCAGATGCTCACTTTGGCTGCTCGTGACGAGAAGGAGCCTGGCCGGTGGGCGATAGGACAACACTTGAGTGCTTACTGGGGCCCGTCGGAGAACACAGTTGAAAGGCGATTAATCGAAGTGGAGTTGTACAATGCCATTCCTGTGCCAAAGGCAGATGTCCCATTCGAGAGAATCCTGGGTTTTAAGGCAAAGAGACGGAGCGAGTTGCTCAGTCTGCGGGCTCACATGGATGATCTGTACCAGAGCATAATTGCCGCAGGAGACATCCCAAGAGCCAAGACCACGGCGATAGACAAAGTGCAAAACGCAATTCAGGATCTACACGCTGTGTTTGGAGAGTCGTTCTCAAGCCGCCTCTTAGCATCCGTCAAGGTTGAGCTAAACGTCCATGGACTACTGTCTGGTGCAGTTGGCGCACTTGCGGCTGGGTGTGTAGCAACTTCGTTTGGCTTCTCAATTGGTGTGGCTGCGGCGGTAGGAGCAGCCTGTAGTGCTGTGAAGTTTGACATGCCGTTTATTAGGCCCCGTCCGAAAAGTGGATTCATTTGTGTCTGCTGACCGATGAGCACCATATTCCTGCATGCGGAAAGGATGCCTCATGCCTCGACATCGGCTCACGGATGAGCAATGGGCGTTGATCAAAGACCTGTTTCCTCTTCCCAAGCGTATGGGTCGGCCGCCCAGCGATCCACGCGACATGATCGATGGGATTCTCTGGATTCTTAATACCGGCGCCCAGTGGCGCGACCTGCCGCCGGACTTCGGCCCCCGGTCCACCGTGTGGGACCACTTTGATCGATGGAACCACGATGGGACGCTGCAGGCGGTGCTGGATCGGCTCCGCGATGACGTCGAGATTGATGAGGAATTGTGGTGCGTCGACGGCACCACGGTACGGGCGGCCAAGTGTGCGGCGGGCGGCGGAAAAAGGGGGACCCGGAAGAGCCCGACGATCACGCACTGGGACGCAGCCGTGGCGGTTTGACCTGCAAAATCCACATTCTGTGTGATCGGTTCGGTCATCCGTTGCACTTCCACCTGACGGCCGGGCAGACCCACGAAGCCGCCGTGTTCGACACGCTCATGGTCGGCGCTGACGAGCAGTTGATCGATGCGGACGGCGACCCGATCGCCTGGCCGGTGGCGTTGGCCGGTGACAAGGGGTATCGGGCCGACTGGATTGATGAGTACCTGCTGGACCTGGGCATCACGCCGGTGATCCCGTCGAAGTGCAATGAGGACCGTGACAGCAGGCAAATCGACTTTGATCGCGAGGCGTATCGAGATCGGAACATCGTTGAGCGTCTCATCGGGTGGCTGAAGGAATGCCGACGCGTCTTCTCTCGCTTCGAGAAGACCGCCAAGAACTTCGGCGGCATGATCCGCATGTCATTCATCCAACGTTACCTCCGATTATTAACATGATCACTTTTCGGACAGAGCCTAGAACTTGTGAACGCATACCTGAGCGAGTCAGAGACTTTGCGTATGTGCACTACATTGAAAGAGAACTTTGACACCCCCCCCTCACCCCTTCCCCTTCGGCATCTGATCACCATCTCCCCCATCCAACACCGGCACGGTCCCCCGTCCCTCCTCAATCGCTCCCAACGGCTCACACTTCCTCAAAGACTTCTGACATGCCGCGGCGAGCAATTGGTAATACCGTGTGCCGCGTTCCTTTTCACGGATCTCCTCGTCCTTCAACTCCCGAATGATCTTGCACGGCACGCCGGCCACTAACGTCCGCGCCGGCACTTTCATCCCGGCCTTGATAAACGCCAGCGCTGCCACGATCGCACTGTCCCCGATTTCAGCCCCGTCCATTACTACTGCGTTCATCCCCACCATCGCATTGCGCTGCACGACACACCCGTGCAGCACTGCCCCATGTCCGATATGGGCGTCCTCATCAATCAGCACATCCTTCTGCGGGAACGAGTGGACAATGCACCCATCCTGCAGGTTTGCCCCTCGGCCCATCGTCAGACGTCCCATATCCCCCCGTAACGCTGCCCCAGGCCCGACATAGCACTCAGGACCGACCACCACATCCCCGATAAGAACCGCATCCGGGTGCACAAACGCAGCCGGGTCAACCACAGGCCGCAATCCTTCAAACTCATACGTCGGCATGACGTTCCTTTCTCCGGTCGGTCCGGCCGTGCCCGAGCAATGCCGAACACACCCGGTCGATTGGATGGAATACCACGGCACCCAGATGTGCCCCTAAACTGAGCACGACTCCCGGACGAGGCACGCACAGCCTCTATCATGATTCGGACACAAGTCAGACTTGTCACTTAGTCAGTAAGGATAAACAGATGTCACGCACCCTTTTGTCGCTTGCAGCCGTTCTCACAGCCGGCATTGCCACGGCCACCTTCCAGCCGCAGGAACAGCCCCCGAACCACCCGCAGGTCCCCGATCAGGCACCGACCACCATGCCCCAGCAGAAGGAAATGCCCGTAGCCCAGCCGGAGGATGTCGAGTCAATCGATGCCATCATGAGCGCCTACTACAACCTCGAGGACGGCGAGAGAGGGCAGGAACGCAACTGGGATCGCGTCCGATCGCTCTATCACCCGGACGCCCGCCTGATGGCTGCGCGACCCAACAGTAAAGGCGGGTGTGATGCGTTCGTGTTTTCGGTTGATGATTACCTCAAGTCCGAGCAAAAATACCTTGAGCGAGGCGGCTATTTTGCTGACGAGCTGTTCAGGACCGTCGAGCAATACGGGAATGTGGCCCAAGTTTTCAGTACCTACGAATCAAGGCGATCCGCTCAGGACGAAAAACCGTATTCCCGGGGGATTAACAGTTTTCAACTCGTCAATGATGGCGAGCGCTGGTGGATCATGTCCATTCTCTGGGACTTTGAGCGGGGAACGAACCCGATCCCAGAGAAGTATCTCGGTGATGGATAAGCAGTTACGTGCTGTGGAGTACCCAGGCACAGACTGGCAGAGGGCAGTGAACGTCGCGAGTGCTGCGACGCCCATAAAACCGGAACGGCATGTCTGGTTATGCGGGACTCGGAATCCACTCGGGTAGATTCATACCCGATATGTTCTTTGTATGCGAACAAGAGTGCATGTCGTGGTGCCGGCACTCGTAGTTAGTTGAATGACCGAATCACAAGTCAGGCTTCGGACCCCAACGCGGGTTGCGTCAAAGCAGCGGGACGCACAGGCCATGCGAAAACACATCCTGATTGCTGAAGACGAGCAAGTGCTCCGCGAGTCACTGGCTGAGCTCCTGGCCGATGAGGGCTTCGAGGTCACCCAGGCAGCCAACGGCAGCGAGGCCTACCAGGCAGCGCTGGAAAGCCCGTATGACCTGGTCCTCAGTGATATCCGTATGCCGGAAATGGACGGGCTGGACCTGCTCGACCGGCTTCGCAAGGCCGCCCCGGAAACGCCGGTCGTCATGCTGACGGCCTATGGGACCGTCGACAGTGCCGTCAAGGCCATGCAGTCAGGTGCTGCCGACTACCTGCTTAAGCCGGTCCAGTTTGAAGATCTGCTGGCCAAAGTGAAGCGGTCCCTTGAGTGGGGTGAGATGTCACGCCGCTGCCGGCAGGTCACCGACCAACTCGCTGCCGATTGCAGTTTCCACAACCTCATCGGTGAATCCCAGAACATGACCAAGCTCTACGACATGGTCCGCACCTTGTCGGGAGTCATGAGTAACGTCCTGATTGTCGGTGAATCGGGGACCGGCAAGGAACTGTTTGCCCGGGCCATCCACTACAACGGGATCACCCGTGACAAGCCGTTTGTGCCTGTCAACTGCGGGGCAATCCCGGAGTCGCTGATCGAATCCGAACTGTTCGGGCACAGGCGAGGCTCATTTACCGGGGCCATCAAGGACAAAGTCGGCTACTTCGAGGCGGCCAACAACGGCACCATCTTCCTCGACGAAATCTCCACACTGCCTGTCGGGGTACAGAGCACACTGCTGCGCGTCCTTGAGGAGCGCGTGGTCATCCCAGTCGGCGACACCCAGGCACGCCCGGTCAACGTTCGCGTGATTGCGGCCTCCAATCGTGACCTGGCGACCATGGTCACTGAGGGCGAGTTCCGTGAGGACCTGCTGTTTCGACTTGATGTCGTGCAGCTCCAACTCCCGCCGTTGTCCCAGCGCAAGGAAGACATCCCGCTGCTCGCCCACCACTTCCTTGAGAAGTACATGCGCGAGATGAACCGGAATGTGCTCGGCGTGACGAACGGGGCGATGCGGGCACTGCTCCAGCACAACTGGCGCGGCAACGTGCGCGAACTGGAAAACGTCATCGAGCGGGCCGTCATCTTTGCTGAGAACCGGGCCATCGGCGTCGAGGATCTCCCGTTCGATACCGGCGAACTGAGTGATGACGTCAGCGAAGACCTCAAGGATGCACTCCGGCAATTCGAGCGACAGCACATCATGTCGAGCCTGAAACGTCATAACAATGACAAGGCTGAGACGGCCAAGTACCTCGGCATCGGCGTCTCGAGTCTCTATCGGAAACTCGAGGAACTCAACATTCCGAAGAACGCCGGGCAGAACGGCGAGTCCCATGCGGAAAACGGAGTCTCAGCCGAAGCCGAAGCATGAGCTCCCCCGGTCCACCCCCCCCCGTCCCCCCCTCGTCCTCCGACTCCACCCCTCCCGGTAATCCAGATGCCGTGCTGACAGAGGCGGTCGTGTCCGGTCCTGCTTCGGGGCATGGTCTGCTTTTTCGGCCATTGTGATCCGGGGCAGGTGTCGCAGCGATGCACTTTGCTTACCATGTGGCTATGAGCACGCAAGATCTGACACACGTATCAACAAACGCCGAATCCGACTCGGTTTCCGACCCGGCTATGCACCCGCAGCCGGGCCCGGCTGCCGTCTACCACGATGTCCTGGACATGATCGGCCGCACACCGGTGCTCGAGTTCAATCGTCTCGATACCGGTATCTGCTCCGTGTTCGGCAAACTTGAGTTCCTGAACCCGGCCGGCTCCGTCAAGGACCGCATCGGCAAGCGCATGATCGAGCAGGCGGAGGCCGACGAATTGCTCACACCCGGCGGCACCATTATCGAGGCGACTGCCGGCAACACCGGCCTCGGGCTTGCTCTCGTGGCTGCCGTCAAGGGCTACAAACTGATCGTCGTGATGCCCGACAAAATGAGCCAGGAGAAGATCGATCATCTTCAGGCTATGGGCGCCGAAGTCGTCATGACTCGATCTGACGTAGCCAAAGGGCATCCGGACTACTACCAGGAGGTTGCCCAGCGGATCGCCGATGACACCGGGGCCTTCTATGTCAATCAGTTCGGCAACCCGGCCAATGTCGCTGCCCACTATGAAACGACCGGCCCCGAAATCTGGGAGCAACTTGGTGGACGGGTCGACGCGGCCGTATTCGGCGTCGGTTCCGGGGGGTCGCTCTCGGGCACAGCACGGTATCTCAAAGAGCAGAACCCGGACATCCACATCGTACTGGCTGATCCCGATGGCTCGATCCTGACACCACTGGTCAAAACCGGCACCGCCCCGGAACCCGGCTCGTGGCTGATCGAAGGCATCGGCGAGGACTTCGTTCCGGATATCCTTGACCTTGATCTTGTTACCCATGCCTACACCATCACCGACTGTGAGGCGTTTCACGCAGCCCGAAATCTGCTCAGAACCGAGGGAATCTTCGGCGGGTCATCGACCGGCGTGCTGATCGCCACGGCACTGCGGTATTGCCAGGAGTTCTCGGATAAGGGAGAGGCCAGGCGAGTGGCCGTTCTCATCCCCGATACCGGCAATAAGTACCTCCGCAAAATGTACTCTGACTTCTGGATGATTGAGCAGGGCTTCATCGAACGGGAGCACTTCGGCGACCTGCGCGATCTCATCGTGCGGCGACATCAGCACCACGAAGATTTCACCGTCGCCCCCTCCGACACGCTGTCGGTGGCACATGGCAGGATGAAGTTGTACGACGTCAGTCAGATTCCGGTCTGTGTCGACGATCGGATAGTCGGCATTATCGACGAGTCGGATCTGTTGCTGGCGCTGCACCGCCATCCGGAGGCTTTCCAGGATCCGCTGGAAACGCACATGGTCACGAAACTTGAGACCGTACACCCGGCTGCAGACCTCCAGGAACTCGTCCCGATCTTCCGGGCCGGCAAGGTCGCGCTCGTGTCCGATGAGAAGAAGTACTATGGGATGATCACGCAGATCGACTTCCTGAATCACCTGCGTCGATCATCCACACGATCCTGAGACACCCTACCCACCCCGCAGCACCCTGCAAGCGGCATACTCTGCCCTCTGTCACGCAGCCAACCGTGGCAGATCAGTCACCCGACAGGTCAACCCACAATGGAACACACCAACGCTCGGATCGAAACCCGTGTCATTCATGCCGGGCAGCAGCCTGACCCAATCACCGGGGCCGTCATGCCGCCGGTCAGCCTCTCGAGTACGTATATTCAGAAAAGCCCTGGGCAACATGCCGGCTATGAGTACTCCCGGTCGCACAATCCAACCCGATATGCACTCGAACGGAGTGTTGCTGCACTCGAAGGGGCGCATGTGGCTGACGACCCGTCCCACGGCGGGCTCGCGTTTTCGTCAGGCATGGCAGCCACCGGGACCGTGCTCGAACTCCTGAGTGCCGGCGATCACCTCATCGCGATGGACGATCTGTACGGCGGGACGAACCGCCTGTTCTCACAGGTTCGTCAGCGCAGTCAGGGACTCATGATTACGTACCTCGATATGACGTCCGGCCCGGATGCACTGGAGCAAGCCATCACGGATCGGACGAAGATGATCTGGGTCGAGACGCCGACGAACCCGACACTCAAACTCGTGGACCTCACTGCGGTCGCCCAGGTGGCTGCCCGACATGGCATCATTTCAGTTTGCGACAACACGTTTGCGACGCCGATGCTCCAGCGCCCACTTGCATTCGGATTTGATATCGTGGCTCACTCGGCCACCAAGTATCTGGGAGGCCACAGCGATGTGGTGGGCGGTCTGACGATCACCAATCGGCCGGACCTCCAGCAGCGCCTCCGGTTCCTCCAGAACTCCGTCGGCTCCATCCTCTCGCCCTTCGATTCGTATCTGGTCCTGCGTGGCATCAAGACACTGGCGCTGCGGATGCAACGACACTGCGAGAATGCCCAGCAGATCGCTGAATGGCTCGAACAACACCCCCGCGTGACCCGAGTCACCTATCCCGGGCTGCCGAGTCATCCACAACGTGATCTGGCACGCCGGAATATGTTCTGGGTCGACGAGGCCGACGGCACCGGGCGACGCCCGGCCGGCGGCGGCATGATTACCATCTGGCTCGACGGCGGGCTGGACGAGTCCCGGCGATTCCTCGAAGCCGTCAAACTTATCTCGCTGGCCGAGTCACTTGGGGGCGTGGAATCACTCATCGAGCACCCGGCAATCATGACCCACGCCTCCGTCCCACCCGATCAGAGGCGCACCCTCGGTATTGATGACAACATGTGCCGTCTGTCCGTCGGGATCGAGTCGGTTGATGATCTGCTGGCCGATCTGGAGGCTGCCTTCAAGTCCATCTGAGGCCCGATTCGCTCGATTCGCCGGCCAATCGTAGTTTTTTGATCATGGCAGAGTACCTGCTGCATCCGATTGAGGGGCGCAGACACTATAATGCGGTAGGTGCCGTCCTCAGACGGCAGCGAGCGGTGGGTCGGCCGGATCTCAGTCGGATTGCAAGAGGAACACTGATGCGTCACAAAACAGACCGAAACGCCTTCACGCTGATCGAATTGCTGGTGGTGATTTCCATCATCGCGCTGCTGATCGGCATTCTGCTCCCGGCGCTGAGCGCAGCCAGACGAACGGCACGTAGAGGCATGTGCCTGTCGAATCAGCGACAGATCGGGACGGCCATGCAGATGTACTCTGCCGACAGCAACAGCTACATCCCACGAGAAGGAGATCAGACGCCGAGTCGTGGTCAATTCTCGAAAGTGTGCTGGCCGCTGGCTTTCCGCGTGTATGTGGCCCCGAGACATGCATACCTGGGCGACTACGACAATCCGCCCCGTGACCGAGGCGATGAATTCGAGGGTGTGGCCGTCTACAAGTGCCCCTCCCACCCGAACGACAAGCATCAGATTCAGTATGTCAACAACGGTTTGCAGTTCACCCAAGAGGGACGGGTCTACGAAGGTGGCGATGGCCGCGTTGCCACACCCATCGACAAGATCAGGCGACAGTCAACGATGATCTACATTTCCGACTTCACCTCCGATTCGAACAACGCCTTTGCCAACGGCCTGTACGGCGTCAACCGGACCGATCGGTACATCGCCTCGTGGTATGACTGCTGGCGGGCTATCCACGTCACCAACGACGAGGGCAGCATGAACAGCGGTCGGCGAGTGGATCGCTTGCGCCATGACAATGGCTCGAATGTGCTGTATGTCGATGGGCATGCCGAATTCCGCACAGATGACTACATCTACCACATTGAGAACTGGGACGATCAACTGTACACATTCCAGTAAACAGCCCCTGCGATCGCAATATAGACCGCATTTAATTGCGTGATTTTGCCTTCGTTTCTGACCTTGCTGTCGTGAAAGAGGTTGCGGCAGCGCCGAATAGAGGTACACTGTTATCGGCTTGAGGTCCCTGCGGGTGATTCCGCCCGCCGGGAATTCTGTGGTATCCATTGCTTGTCTCGTGATCGCCGAGATGAAGGCACGTTGAAAAGCACATCCCGGCAACTCGTCGTCCATCAGGACTGGTGAGAAGTGTACAACCAGAAGGGTTCTGTCTCATGCATCAACGTCGACACCACGCCCGTGCATTCACGCTGATCGAGTTGCTTGTTGTCATTTCCATCATTGCCCTCCTGATCGGTATTCTGTTGCCGGCCTTGAGTGCGGCCAGACGAACGGCACGGCGGGGCATCTGCGGCTCGAACTTCCGTCAGATCGGCCAGGCAATGTACCAGTATGCCGCCGAAGAGCATGATTACATCCCACGCGAAGGAAACTGCAGTTACCGCCAGGAGGAGTACGCCAGCAACCGTGTTTCCCATGTCACCTGGCCGCTGGCATTCCGGAAGTATCTGCACCCGCGAAATGCGTACAACCACAACTACCACAGCACTTCCACCAGCGTGAGTGACAAGTTCGAGGGGGCTCTGACGTACCGCTGCCCATCGCACCCGAACGACAAACACATGATCAACTACATCATCAACGGCCTGGCCTTTCGATCCAACGGCACCGTCGATGAAGGCTCGTACAGCCATGGCAACGGACGCTTTGCACATACAATCGATATGATCCGCACCCCGACCACACTGGTGTATATTGCCGAGTTCGAAGACGACGAGAAGGACTCCTTCTACAACTACTGCTATGGCAATCAATTCAGTCAGTACGGTGATCGTGGCATCGCCGGCTGGTACGACACCTGGCGGGCCATACACATCACAGGCAACTATCAGGGGACAAGCGGCCGCCGGATCGAGGACAAACGGCATGAATCCGGCTCCAACGTGCTCTTTATCGACGGCCATGCCGAATACCGCAAGGATGACTACATCCTCCGTCTCGAAAACTGGGATGACATGCTCTACGGCTTCCAGTCAGAGAGCAACTGAGGTCCAATCTTCTGTCCCATCACCTGTTCGGATTTCCGCCTGAATCAGGGCTGAAACACCTGCCTGCAGAGGGCGTGCGCCTACGATGCCTCTGCCATGTCCCGCGATCCCTCAACCGGACGATTTCGTGATCGAATCAAGCTGCAGCCGACGCTGATCGGTATGGTGCATGTCCGGGCACTTCCCGGTACGCCGCATGCCGATTCGACCGTTGCGGAGGTTGTCAAGCATGCTGCGACGGAGGCTGCCCACCTGCAGGCGGCTGGATTCGATGCGATCATCATCGAGAACATGCATGACCGTCCGTACCTTCGAAAAACGGTCGGGTCGGAAGTCGTGGCAGCCATGACCTCGGTTTCCGTGGCAGTGAGGCAGGCCGTCGGCCCTGAGTTTCCGGTGGGCATTCAGATCCTGGCAGGAGCCAACGAGGCTGCCCTGGCCGTGGCGATGGCGGCCGGGCTCGACTTCATTCGAGCCGAAGGGTTTGTGTTTGCGTCCGTCGCCGATGAGGGGATTCTGGACGAAGCCGATGCCGGCCCACTCCTGCGATACCGACGTCAGATTCAAGCCGAACACATCGACATCCTGGCCGACCTGAAGAAGAAGCACAGTGCCCATGCGATCACCGCTGACGTGTCCTGGGCTGAGACGGCCCATGCCATGGAGTTCTTCGGCGCCGACGGGGTCATCGTCACGGGATCAGCAACCGGAATGCCGACGGTACCGAGCGATGTACAGCAGGTGGCCGAGGCCACCGCACTGCCCATCCTGGTGGGCAGCGGGATACAGCCTGAGACCGTCCCGACGTTGTTGGCCCATGGGGCCTGCGGGCTGATCGTCGGATCGGCGTTGAAGCAGGGGGGGCACTGGGCGAACGAACTCGATCCGGATCGCGTACAGGCTGTCGTTGGTGCATTCAGAGATTCAATAGCCAATCGGAGTGCATAGCCATGCTCTCAATGACACAACAAGAAGATAACTGCCGAACTGATCAGACAATGAGACGTGTCTCCCACGCCGCGCTGCTGGTGGCAGGCGCTGTAACCGCTGTGTGCCTCCTGGCCGGCTGCGGGCAGAGCGATGAGAACCAGTCCCAGGGGTCTTCCTCCACATCGGTTGATGTGGCCACGGCAGGCCAGGAAGGGGAGTCGACCGACACGGCCGACGGCTCGTCGGCAAAGTGCCCTGCCTGCCTCGAAGAGGAAGCCGGTCACGATGCCTCAGGCCAGGAGCATGTCTGTCGCGTTGACTCTGAGGCGGCGGCTGCCGCGCCCCCCGATACGTCGGTCATTGACAAAGTCGCGTCGGCAGAATCCGGCGTCCCCGGCATCGTCGAGGCGATCCAGATCAGCCCGGATCCTGCAATCCTTCAGACCATTGTCGGAGCCCAGCCGGACCTCGATTACAACTTCGTCAACCAGGATGGTCAGGCCGTCAATCTCAGTGCGTACAAGGGCAAGACGCTCGTTATCACCTCGTTTTATACGTCGTGCCCGATTGACGAAATGTGCCCCCGTCTGACCGCTGACATGGGCTGGCTGGCTGGGCAGATCCCCGACGAGATGCGCGAGGACATCCGCCTGATCATGATCAGTTTCGATCCGTCCAAGGACTCGCCGGAAGTGATGAAGGCGTTTGGTCGGATGCGCGGTGTTGATTACGAAGTGACGGATATGCTCACCGGCGATGTCGAGAATATCAAGGCCATTCTCGGTGAGGAACTCATGGTTGATATTGAGGTCAATCCGCTCACGAATGCGATTACGACTCATGCCATGATGGTCCAGGTGATCAATCCGGACGGGTATATTGTCGTGGAGCGGACCGCCAACCATACGGAGTCGATCGAGTTGGTGGCCCAGGAAATGGTTCGGGCTGCCTCCATGCCGTATGTCCCTTCCGATGAGCAGCAGACCGAGGCAGACGAGAACGAGGACGCGGCTTCAGCCGATTCTGAAGGATGAGTCGGTTCGTATTGGGATTAGAACCTACCGGGCAGATTGCGACTGATGCAGAATATCGAGGTTAAATGCGAGTTGTTGGATATCCAGGCGGCTGCGGTCCAGTGCGAGGCCCTCGGTGCTGTATTGCGCGGTCACCTGGAACAGGTGGACACGTATTACCGCTTGCCGGATGGTCGGCTTAAGAAGCGTGAAACGAAGGGCCGCCCACCTGAGTGGATCTTCTATCATCGCCCGGACCGTGTCACACCGCGAATGAGCCACTTCATCATCTACTCCGATGATCAGGCCGTTACCCGTTGGGGCTCCATGTCATTGCGTGAGTGGCTCGTCGTCAAAAAGAAGCGGACGCTCTACCAGCTCGACAATGTCCGCATCCATCTTGATCAGGTTGACCAACTCGGCCACTTCATCGAATTCGAAGCGCTGGTGTCCACGGAGTATCCGATACGTCTCTGTCATCAGCGCATTGCCGAGTTACGGACTGAGTTCCAACCGATTCTGGGGGAGGCAGTGGCCGGGAGCTATTCGGATCTGCTGGACCGACACGAGACCTTTCAATCCGATGTCTGAGTAACGGGACGCGACCGGCGGGCAACCGCACTCGCGTTTCATCTATCTCATGTGAGAAGCACTCGAATGACCAGGGAACGATCAGACTCGGACTGCGGCACTGTGGCCATCGTCGGCCTCGGGTACGTCGGATTGCCACTGTGCGGTCTGTTTCATCGGGCCGGCTTCCGAGTCATCGGGATCGACATCGATCAGGCCAAGATCGACATGCTCACGGCCGGTGAGAGTTACCTGAGACACCTCGGTGAGACGGATCTGATCAAGCCGATGCTCCGGCACCCGGGGTTCATCCCGACCAGTGATCCGGCCCGGTCGGCCGAGGCTGATGCTGTTCTCATCTGCGTCCCCACCCCGCTCAGCAGCAGCGGTGAACCAGACCTGCAGTATGTGCTGCAGACTACTCGACACATCGCCCAGGCGCTGAAGGCGCGAGGGCGCTCCCAGTTGGTGTGTCTCGAATCGACGACCTATCCCGGCACGACACGAGAACAACTCAAGCCGATCCTCGATGCTGCAGAGGTTGCTTATGACCTGGCATTCTGTCCCGAACGGGTCGACCCGGGCCGCTCAGAACCGCCGATGCATGCCATCCCCAAGATCGTCGGCGGGATCGATCAGGCATCAACCGGTGCCGCGGTTTCGCTGTACGGCCACGTGTTCGAAACGGTGATCCCGGTCGCATCGCCGGACGTGGCTGAGGCAGCCAAGTTGATGGAGAACGTCTATCGGGCGGTCAACATAGCGTTGGCCAATGAAATGAAGGTCGTGCTCGACCGAATGGGCATCAACGTCTGGGAGGTCATCGAGGCAGCCGCAACCAAACCGTTCGGCTTCCAGCCGTTTTATCCGGGCCCGGGTCTGGGGGGACACTGCATCCCGATCGACCCGTTCTACCTGGCGTGGAAGGCAAGCCAGGTTGGCTGCGATGCCCAGTTCATCGAGTTAGCCGGGAGAGTGAACCGGTCCATGCCGGCTCGTGTTGTCGATATCACGCTCAAGGCACTCGGACATGCAACGCATTCAGGCGACGGCCCGCGCATCCTCGTTCTCGGGCTGGCCTACAAACCGAATATCGACGATGTACGCGAATCACCCTCGTTCGAGTTGATCAGCCTGTTTCGGCAGGCCGGGTGCCGGGTCGAGTATTCAGACCCACACGTGCCGCACACGCATCACATGAGACACTACGGCGACCTCGATATGGCAAGTGTCCCGCTCACATCGGCGGCGCTATCTGCATACGATGCGGTCGTCATTGCCACCGCCCACGATGCATTTGACTGGAAAGAGATTGCCACGTCCGCCCGGCTCATTGTCGATACACGAAACGCCATGCGGAACTTCCCGAACGCACCGGTCGTGAGGGCTTAGCGAGCAGGAACCTGGCCGGCAGCGCCCGGCCGAGTAAGGAGCGCAGTCGGTCTATGTCACCCAGCGACGACAGGCTCTTTGTCGGAATTGATCTCGGCGGGACACACATGCAGATCGGTGTCGCGGATCGGGATGGGACGCTCGTCGGCCGGGCTCGCGACCATACCCATGCGTCACAAGGCCCCGAAGCCGTCATCGAGCGTATGGCCCGCAACATTGAAGCCGCCTGCTCCGACGCCTCCCCACGCATCGACCGGGAGCGGCTGGAGGCCGTGTGTATCGGCGCCCCGGGTGCCCTGGACCCGGTGTCCGGTATCGTCCACAATGCCGTCAATCTCAGGTGGCGTGACCTCCCGCTGGTCGACATGATGAGCGCGTGCCTCAACGGGACCATGCAGGTCTCCATTGATAATGATGTGAATGTCGCGCTCTGGGGTGAATACAGACTTGGGGCCTGTGCCGACAAGGGCTACCGCAACCTGCTGGGTGTGTGGGTCGGGACGGGGATCGGTGGGGGACTCATTCTCAACGGCCAACTCCACCACGGAACCTTTGGGACCGCCGGCGAGTTCGGCCAGACCACCATCTACCCCGACATGGGGCCGGCTTCGGAGCGCGTCGAGTACCACGGCTCACGCAAACATATCGTCGAAAACCTCAAGAAACTGGTTCGAGCCAATCACAAGACGTGTCTGCCCGAACTCGTTGCCGGCGATCTGGACACGCTCTCGATCGCGCACGTTGCCGAGGCGATCAAACAGAATGATGAACTTGCCACCAATGTTGTTCGTCATGCTGCCGAAGTCGTCGGTGTGGCTGCTGCCAATGCCGTCACCCTCCTGAGTCTCGACTGCGTCGCACTGGGCGGGGGCGTCACCGAAGCACTCGGCAGCACCTATATCAACTGGGTGCGCGAAGCGTTCGATCGCTTCGTCTTTCCGGACCAATGCAGACAATGCGTCTTTGAGCCGACCATGCTTATGGATAATGCCGGTCTGCTCGGCGCTGCGATGTTGGCCTGTGACCGCTCAACTTCGACAGGGACGTAATCATGCCGCCCGCCACAAAACATGCCGTAGCCGCCCCGCAGGTCGGGCCGACTGCCTCGCTCCGTGTCGATTGGTCCGCTCCCCGGTTTACCATCGACATTAATCCCGAGACCGTCGACCAGGCTGCCCAGACGGAGTGGGTATTAACGAACGGGCTCGGCGGCTTTGCCATGGGGACTGCGCTCGGACTTAATACCCGCCGGTATCACGGCCTGCTCGTAGCGGCCACCCACCCGCCCCTCGGGCGCATCATGGCATTGAATGCCGTCTCGGAGCGCATTGACATCCACGATGCGAGCGGTGCAGCCATCCTGAGCGATCAACTGGCCATGTTCGCCTTTCACGCAGGGGAAGCGACGAGCTATCCCAATGCGACGCCGTTGATTCGGTTTGAGAAGGGTCTTGACTTCGTCTGCTGGACGTATCGCACTGGTGAGTTCACCATCACGCGCCGACTGCGCCTCGGATGGCAGATGCCCGAAGCCCAGGTGGCCTATGAGATTGCCGGACCGAAGGAATACGCCGTTCAACTGACGGTCTCTCCACTGACGCGATTGGCTGACTACCACAAACTCACCGCATGCGATCGCACCGATGACACGCCGTTCGATCAGTACACCGTGGAGTCTCAGGATCGCGGCCGCCTGGTCGTCGCAGGCCCGGGGGCCACGGTGGCACTCTCCCTCCGACCTGGGCGAAGCGTCATCGAGCCGGACTGGTGGTATGCCTTCCATTACGAGAAGGAACTCCAACGAGGCCAGGATCACGTCGAAGACCTGTTCGCGCCCGGTCATTTCACTGTTGCATTCAAACCGGGACGCACGACTCGGAAGGCGACGCTGAAGGCTGAGTGCATCGTCGATCCGGTTTCTTCCGTGACGCAAAAGCCCGGACCTCGGCAGGCCCATATCACGGCCATTCAATCTCGGCTTGCTGAGACAAAGCCGGATCTGGCTGCCCGGGCGGACCTGCTGGTGGCCGCCGATGATTTCGTCGTCCCGCGTTTTCTGAGCGACGGCTCCCAATCAAGGACGATCCTGGCCGGCTATCCCTGGTTCACCGATTGGGGTCGTGACACGCTGATCAGCCTGCCCGGCCTGCTGTTGGCGACGCGCCGATTCGACGATGCACTGGCTGCGTTGCGATCGTGTGCCGATGCACTGAGTCACGGCCTGGTCCCCAACCGCTTCGATGATTCGGGGCAGGGAGCCCATTACAACACGGTCGATGCATCCCTCTGGTTTCTACACGCTGCCTGTCAGTACCATCAGGCGACGTGCGACGATGCGTCATTCAGTCGGCATCTGGCAGAGCCATGCCTCGAAATCGTCAATGCGTATCACCACGGCACCGACTTCGACATCAAAGCCGATCCCGACGACGGATTGATTATGGCCGGCAATCCCACCACGCAGTTAACATGGATGGATGCCATGCGCGATGGGGTGGTCTTTACGCCACGGTATGGTAAGGCCGTCGAGATTAATGCACTGTGGTACCACGGCCTGCGATCACTCGAACATGCCCTGACCTCAGTCGGCACTCAGCACGCAGACCAGACCGCGCTTCTCAAGCACATGGCCGATCGGGTTCAATCGTCATTCGAGCCTGCTTTCAAGGCTGAGTCCCATGAAGGCATATCGGATTGCCTGTTCCCGGATGAAAAGAAGCAATGGTCGGCCGACGAGTCCATTCGCCCGAACCAACTCTTTGCCGTCAGCCTCGAGTACTCGCCGCTCTCGCCGGCACGACAGGCCGGGGTCGTGGCCGTGTGTCGACGTGAGTTGCTCACTCCGGTCGGCTTGCGCACACTATCGCCGAAACACCCGAAGTATCAGGGGCGATTCGAAGGTCCGTTGTGTGATCGTGATGCCGCCTATCACCAGGGAACCGTCTGGCCCTGGCTCATGGGGCCGTATGTCGAGGCACTGCTCCGTACCGCCGACTTCTCGGCGCAGGCACTGCGGCTGGCATCCAGTCTGCTTGACCGCCTCGAGCAGGAGATGTCCGGCCCGGATGCCCGCAGCCTCGGGCAACTCCACGAGGTCTATGACGGGGACGACGACCCGGCGAACGAGCGCCACCGCCGCCCCGACGGCTGCATTGCACAAGCCTGGTCCGTCGCTGAACTCATCCGCTGCCGTGCGCTCATTGAGTCGCATCAACCGGGCTGACCGGTTGCCCACCGGCCATCACCAGCACCGCCGGCACGCCGGCCACCTCATACGCAAGCGCCCGTTCATCGACTTCGTCCCAGAGAACGAGATCGGCACGCTGCCCCTCACCTATTGCCCCGACCACACCGCCCATGCCCAAAACGTGTGCCGCATTCCAGGTGGCAGCCGTGATCGCTTCGCTCGGTGTCAGGCCACACTTTCGGCATGCAAGTGCCATCGCAAACGGCATTGACGGCGACGGTGCTGACCCCGGGTTGTAATTCGTGGCAATCGCCACCGCAGCCCCTGCATCAATCAGTTTCCGGCCGGGTGCGTACCGCTCATCCAGTTGAAAACCCGAAACCGGTAATGCCACGGCGAGTGTGGGTGCACCGCCGATTCCCAGCAACTCGATGTCATCGTCGGTCACTGCTTCGAGGTGGTCCACGCTGGCGGCCCCCATCTCGATGGCCATCCGGGTGGCCCCGAGCGAATGAAACTGATCCGTGTGGACCCGGAGCCGGCATCCCAGTTCGACGGCCGCGTCAAACAGTCGGCGGGTCTGCTCGAGCGACCAGGCCCCATCCTCGCAATACCCATCGACGGCGATCCCGGGAAACTCGGATGCGACGGCCGGCAACGTCTCCTCAATCGTCCGGGTAACAAACGACTCGCCCTGCTCGGTGTCAACGGCATGAGCAATCAGTGCCGTGGGGACCAGCCGCACCGGGGCGACCTGCCCGGCTGCCTGCCCGATGGCGCGCAGCATCTTGAGTTCTGCCTCAGTGTTCAGCCCATAACCCGACTTCACTTCGATGGTCGTCGATCCGAATGCAGCCATGCGATGAACCCGCGCCACCAGCCCGGCTGCCAGTTCATCCTGCGATGCCTGTCTCGTCGCTCGCACGGTTGACATGATCCCGCCGCCGGCCTTGAGAATCGAGAGGTAGTCGGCCCCCTCGAGTTTCTGCTGAAACTCATCGAGCCGCTCCCCGGCCCAGCACGCGTGGGTGTGGCAATCGACGAAGCCGGGCAGAAGCAACCGGCCCCCGGCGTCAAGGACCTGGGCCGTCATGACGTCGCGCTTCGGGCAACTGCCCATGTCGCCGACAGCCGTGATCAGGCCGGTCGAGTCATCTGCAACGACATAGCCGTGGGCAATGACGGCCAGATCGCGCATGGCCTCCCGCCCATGTTTCGGGCCAGTTCCGCTTCGAGGCGTGACGATTCGTGCGTTGATAATCTGAGTCAGCATGACTCCTCCATACTATACTCCAGACAACAGATGCTGATCTGTCAGATATAGTGTAGTATCCTTCAACCGCGGGCCCACTGCCCTGTCGTGTGGTCGACCTGGAGGGACGAATCCCTGTGCCGGCACACTCTTCAAATGATGTGCGAACCGGCTGTCACTATACTGCATCATCCGGAGGATCACATCTTCAGGGCCAGAGATCGAGGCCCAGTCTTGAAGCCTATCTGCTACGGCTCATACCGAAGGAGCAGGTTGGAGCAAGCACATCCGGCTAGCAAGCAGTTGTAGAGTACATTGAGATCCTATCTGCAGTCGCGGCCATCTGGCTTCATGCCGAGATTGCCATCGCGGCTGATACGTACACTCTACCATGCGGCCTCTGGGGCAAGTCGTAGGTGTGTGGCGCGTTGGTTAGAGGTAATGGACAGTGCAACCCAGCGCTACGTGGCGCTGGGTTACACTTAGGATGTGCTCGCAATTCGCGAGACGTTGAAAGCGCAGTCAACTTCCAGAACTAAGATCTTGCATTACCTCGATGATTGTAGCGGGGTAGATGCGAAGGGCATCATACACTCCTGCACTTCTTCCCATCAGCATAGGATCGCTCTCAACATTTCTGAACTGGGCCACGGCTCTTGCGACCATCTCGGATGATTTGAAGTGCCTGGGTTTTGACATTGTCCACCGATTTGGCGCCGACTCTTCAACGAATTCACTCATCGCACCAACTATGGGAAACACAAGACCGGGCGATACCCACACGATCCTGCCTGTCTTGTCCCGTCGACAGGCTCGACCACCCTTCTTTGTTTCCTCCCAAAGACGATGTCCATTCCAAGATTCATGACTCTCCCAGTACTCATACTCGTCGATTGCCAAAGGTGCCATTTGGACCGTAAACTCATACCTACGACGAGCATCCTCATCTTTATCACGCAACTCAAACCACATGCAGAACTCTGTCAGGCACTGCTCAGGATTCTTGTATGGCCTAAGTTTCTCAGCCGCTGTATCATTGTTAGATACAGAGAGGGGCATCAAGAGCCGTGCGTACTGTAGAATTCTGCGCGTGTCATAGGCATCGAAGTCGGTTTCACTCTTCTTAATCTTGAAACCGTCGCGTCTCCTTTGGATACTCGCCTCGAGTTCTTCAAGATGTCCTCTGGCACCTGCTTGTGAGATCGACTTTACTGGCGTTGCCGTATTTCGAGCGATCGCCGTCTCGACGATTTCATTGAAATCCGAATCGACAATTACCTCCGCGCGCACAAAGAATGGTGCCTCGTTAGAGTCAAGCGATGCTTCATCATCAAAACTATTGTCGACCCAGCGACGAATTTCGCCTTGCGATTGGGCACCATTGATGATGCTCGCATTCTCCAACTGAATCTCTTTCTTGTTGTCATCGATTGCGATTTCGGTAGCTGCGATCACAAAGCCGCTGTTGCGCGTAATGAACCTCTGTGGCTCCCGCAGAATAGTGGTTTCAATTGCCTCGTGAACGCGATTGCGCTTTCTCGGGCTATACTCGGCAATGTAGCTGCGGAGATTCTCACGCGTGTCCAACTTCAGAATCTCAAAGACCGGCAGATTCACAACATATGACCTTACCCCAGACGTCTTCTCGTCAGGGCTGGTGGTCGTCCGAATAAGCTGGTAAGAAAGTTGCAGGCTTGAGGGCGCATGCATGCCCTTTTTGGCTTTTGCCATTGCCGGAGCTCCATATGCTTTATCGCTGCCACCTGGAGAGAGATTGCACCTGCAATCCTCAACGACAGTCGATTACGAGCAAGTTTAATCCATCTGGTTACGGTTGTCAAGCCCAAATCTGGATCAGGGTGGTACAGATTCTGCGTTGGATCTGACTGTTCTGCTTGCGGTTTGGACCTGATCTCGGAATCCCATGGGGTTGACTCGGAGGGAGGAATCAGACCCCTCCGGGTTATGTAGGGTCTCACCCGTATGCCCGGTGTCGCCCCTGCAAAAACCTTGCAACCAGAGTACCATTGCCTGCTCAGACGGTCGGCCGTAGGCTCACCGCATTGACTCCCGCCTCCTGTTGAATCAAAGGAACTCCGTCCATGGGCTCTGCATCCGGTGCCAACTCCCAGCAACTCGTCGAATGTGTCCCCAATTTCAGCGAAGGTCGCGATCCGGCCGTGCTGAAACTCATCACCGATGAGATCGAGGCCGTCGAGGGCGTCACCCTGCTCGATGTCGATCCCGGCCGGGATACGAACCGCACCGTGGTGACCTTTGTCGGGGCCCCCGACCCGGTCTGCGAGGCTGCATTCCGTGCCATCAAGAAAGCCTCCGAAGTCATCGACATGAGCAAGCACACCGGTGAACACCCGCGCATGGGGGCCACCGACGTCTGCCCGCTCGTGCCCGTAGCCGGCCTCACGATGGATGAAACGGTCGAGTTTGCGCAAACTGGCCGAACGGGTCGGCAACGAACTGCCCATCCCGATCTACTGCTATGAGTACGCTGCCTTCTCCGAAAACCGACGGAACCTGGCATCCGTTCGGGTCGGCGAATACGAAGCGCTCAAAGAGAAACTGGCCAAGCCCGAGTGGAAGCCCGACTTCGGCAAGGCTGAGTTCAATCCCCGGGCCGGCGCGACGGCCATTGGGGCACGGGACTTCCTCGTCGCCTACAACATCAATCTCAACACGACCTCGACCCGGCGCGCCAATGCGATTGCCTTCGATGTCCGTGAGCGCGGCCGGGTGAAGCGCGAGGGGAATCCACTCACCGGCCCCGTCGTCAAAGACGACAAGGGCAATCCCGTCTACATCCCCGGCACACTCAAATCGGTCAAAGGCATCGGCTGGTTCATCGAGGAATACGGCGTCGCCCAGATCTCCATGAACTTGACAAACCTCAATGACACGCCGGTTCACGTTGCCTTTGACGAAGTATGTAACAAAGCAAACGAACGCGGGATCCGCGTCACCGGTTCCGAACTGGTCGGCCTGATTCCGCTCAAGGCAATGCTCGACGCCGGTCGGTACTTCCTGCGGAAACAGGAACGCTCCACCGGCGTCTCCGATGCCGAACTGATCCGCATTGCCATCAAGTCAATGGGGCTGGATGAACTGAAGCCGTTCAACCCCCGGGAACGAATCATCGAGTACGCCATCGGCGATCGGTCGACGAAGAAATTGGTTGACATGACGGTCACCGACTTTGTCTTCGAGACTGCTTCGGAATCGCCGGCACCGGGCGGTGGCTCCGTGTCGGCAGCAGTGGGGGCGATGGGTGCAGCACTGGCCACTATGGTTGCCAACCTCTCCTCACATAAGCGCGGGTGGGATGACCGCTGGGAAGAGTTCTCCGAATGGGCCGAGAAGGGCAAGGCCTGTCATGATCAACTGCTGGCACTGATCGATCAGGATACGGATGCGTTCAATGCCATCATGGCTGCCTTCGGCCTGCCGAAGGGAAACGAGGCTGAGCAGGCAGCACGGCAGCAGGCGATCGAGCAGGCGACCAAGGATGCCATCAACATCCCCTTCCGCGTCATGGAAGTCGCGTTCGAGTCGATGGAGGTCATCAAGGCAATGGCAGAAATCGGCAACCCGAATTCCGTCTCGGACGCCGGCGTGGGTGCCCTGTGCGCTCGCACCGCCGTCATGGGTGCCTTTCTCAATGTGAAGATCAACTCAGCCGACCTGAAAGACAAGGCGTTCGTCGAGGATGTGCTTGCACGCGGCAACGCGCTTCAGCAGCAGGCCAACGAACTCGAAGCCGAGATCATCAGGATCGTCGAAGAGAAGATGTAAGATTACAGGCACGCCCCGGAGCCGATAGGCATCGTGATGAACAGTGTTGACGAAGCCAAACTGATCGACGGCCGATCCATTGCCACGGCCATCCTGGCTCGGGCTGCAGCGAACGTGCAGCGAATCAGCACGGAAACCGGTGGGCAGGTCCCGGCCCTGGCGACCGTGATCGTCGGCGATGATCCGGCCAGCCATACCTATGTCAGGATGAAACGCAAACGGTGCGAAGAAGCCGGGATGCTTTCAATTCGTGTCGAACTGCCGCAGGGAACGACGACGCCCCAACTTCTCGATGCGATTCACAAGCTGGCGGCCAGCCAGACGGTGCACGGCATCCTCCTGCAGCACCCGGTCCCGGCACCGATTGATCGGCGGGCAGCCTTCGAAGCCATCCCGATCGAAAAAGATGTGGACGGTGTGACCTCGGCGGCCCTGGGGCGTCTCCTGCTGGGCATGCCCTCGCTGGCCCCCTGCACGCCGCGCGGCATCATGATGCTGCTCGAGGAGCACGATGTCGATCTCGATGGGGCCGAGGCCACCGTCATCGGCCGCAGCCCGATCCTCGGCCGGCCGATGGCATCCATGCTCATTAACAAACACGCCACGGTAACCCTGTGCCATTCCCGTACACGGAGTCTGTCAAACCTCGTTCGGCGTGCTGATGTCGTGATTGCGGCCGTCGGCAAGCCGCGATATGTCAAGGGGACCTGGATCAAGCCGGGGGCCGTCGTGATCGATGCCGGCTATAACCCCGGCAATATCGGCGATGTGGATTTTGATTCCGCGATCAAACGGGCTTCGCTGATAACGCCGGTGCCAGGCGGCGTCGGGCCAATGACCATCGCCGTCCTTATCGAGCAGACCGTCCAGGCTGCCGCCGACCAACTTGGTGTCTCCCTTGGCACGTCGGGCGGCGCTGACAAAAGTAGGGTGGGGTGAGCGAAGCGAAAGCCCACCAGCAACCCCTCTCAGCCCGAAACAGGGCGGACAAGCCGCGAGGCGGATTATCCCGGTAATCAGCCATCCATCAGCATCGCTGTCCTTAACGCCGTATAATTCGCCCTGTGCCAGGTTCCGAACCACAACATCCTGACGTCGTCACCAATGGGTCGGAAGAGGACCTGTACGACATCCTCGATCCACCCAGGATCACGATCGAGGAACCGTGGGAGCCGCCGTTGCCGATGCATAAGGAGCGACCCTGCCCATCCTGCGGTTACGACATGCGAGGATCCAAGACAGACGTCTGTCCGGAGTGTGGGACGTACTACAAGGACGCGCAGGAAAAGGCGATCGACAACGTTCAGCACTGGATCGATATCTACTCGTTCCGATGGATTCTGTACGGCCTGATTCCAATGCTCATCTGGGCCGTCCCGGCCTGGGTCACGATCAAGTTCGGCAACCCGCTGGCGCACACGCTGGCCGTCCTGTCCGGATTCGCCGGTTGCTTCATCTGCGCCTCCTGGGCGGCCGTCAAAGCAAATGAGGAAGTCGACTTCTTCTCGGGCTTGTTCTTCTCGTTCACCATCTTCATTGGTGTCCTGATGACCAGCACGGCGATTATGGGCTTCGTCTTGATGCTGGCACAATGACGAATTTTATCGACGACTCCGCCGGGTACCACGGGTTACCCCGAGCGACGCGAGGGAGAACCCGTGTTATCTCCACCACTTCACGCCAGCCTCCGCTATTCCCGCGAACGCGGGAATCCACCGCGAAGCGGTGATCGTGTGTAGCCGGGGGTGAAGCGAGTCGTAGACGAGCGCCACCCCCGGAAGGGAGCGCATAAAAACCTCTCCTCACCCCGAAGGGGTGGTCGTGGCATCCTCCGACGAGCCGCGTGCGCGTCAGCAAGCGGGCTCCCAATCTGTTGCCTTCCCATGCGTCTCTCGCCCCTTCACGCCAGGCTGTTTATTAAGGTCAGGTTTTAACCTGACCTACGAGACCACCTCCCGGTGGGATGCGGTCCGAAACCGTCGCCTATCCCACGCTACACCCTGGATACAGGCCTGCTTTCGTCGGCATGACGAAAACTGCCGCACCTACTTCACCCGTTCTGCCTTCGGCTCGCGGCTCATAAGAAGCGTGATGGCCTTGATCGGATCGAGATCCTCAAACAGCACCGCGTTCACCGCTTCGGGTGATCGGCATTTCAACGCGATACTTGGCAGCCAGTTGCATCACAGACTTCGTGGTCGGCACGCCTTCCACCACCGATTCAGTGGAGGCCAGAATGTCGGCCAGTTTCTTTCCCTTGCCGAGTTCTTCGCCGCAGGTCCGGTTCCGACCCAACGGGCAGAAACAGGTGGTTGCCAAGTCGCCGATCCCGGCCAGCCCGAAAAACGTCTCCGATGAGGCACCCATCGCCAGCCCCAGGCGTGTAATCTCAGCCAGCCCCCGTGCCAGCAGGGCCGACTTCGCGTTGTAGCCGGCTGTCAGGCCGTCGACGATCCCGGCTGCGATCGCAATCACGTTCTTGGTTGCCCCGGCCAACTCGACCCCCAGCAGATCGGCATTCGTGTAAATCCGCAGCCAGGATGTCGAGAAGTCCTGCTGGAGTGTGATGGCAAACTGCTCGTCATCACTCGCGGCGATCATCGTGGCGGGCTTGCAGCCTGCCATCTCGGCTGCGATCGACGGGCCGCATAATGACGCCAGCGGCCGGGCCGGCCGATCCGGATCGTCCTGCAACACATCGGCAATGATCTGAGTCGGCCGCAGCAGCGTCTCGTTTTCGATGCCCTTGGCCATGCTGACAATCGGGATCCCGACCGGGATGTGCTCGCGCAATCGGGTATAGATCGGCCGAATGTACTGTGTGGGGACCGCATTGACAATCACGTCCACACCGTCGAACACCCCGCGCTCGTCAGCCGTCACGAGGACCTGATCAGGAATCCGATGCCCCGGCAGATGGCGAGCCGATTCGCGCAACTGGATCAGCTCGGCCACGTGCTCCGGCCGCCGACCCCACAGCACGGACTCGATGTCCTGTGATGCCAGGATGATCCCTGACAGCAGCCCCATCTGCCCGGTCCCGATGATCGCATAACGTCTTTTGTGTGGCTGGTCACCTGACTGCATAATCCGAGATCCTTCCAGATCAATCTGAAGGCTGCCGGGCCGGTGGACGCAAATCCGGACATCTCAAAGTATTTGTCCACGCGGGACAGACCCGTGATTCCGGTCGCTCCTGCATGCCTCAGCGGCCGACGATGTGCAAATCGGCATTGAGCAGCCGATTCTAGCCCCTTTGACGGTCAGGCGCGAACCGGACTATCCGATTGCCCGTACCTCCACACATCCAGAGCAGTGCGCCCGCAACGCTCCCTACGTCAAGCGCGGGGGGCGTGTGGCGGGTGCGGTAGTGCCGTGTGTGTTTTTCGACCGGTTCGACGGTCCGCAGCACGGCTGCTAAACTCGGTACCGGGTCAATCAGTCACGGAGACAGGTCGCTATCCGGATGAGGGGTAACCAGCCGCCCGCTGAGCAGAAAACAGGGAGCGGCACAGCCATTTCAGATGCAGGCAGGACTATGCACGATCACGCTCATCAGCATGACCACGACCATGCACACTCGAAAACCAATGACCTCAGGCAGGCGATCCAGAGTTCCGGCACGGAGTGCTGCGAACTGCACGGGTCCAGCAGTGCCGAGGGGGCCATTGTCTTTGCCCTGATCGGGGGTGCCCTGGTTCTGACGACCATCGTCGCGGGCTGGCTGAACTACGAGGAGAGCATCCGGCAGATCCCGGCTGCCCTCGGGGCCATCCTCCTGTGGATTCCACTTCTCAAAAGTGCCTATACCGAAATCCGTAAAGGCCGCCCGTCAAGTGCGTTTCTGGTGGCGTTGGCCATCGGGGCTGCCCTGGCGACTAATGAGTATGTCACGGCCGGCCTGCTGGCCTTCATCCTGTTCATGATGGACAAAGTTCTTGAGCGGACAGCATGGGGGGCGCACCGGGCCATCGAGGAACTCGTCGGCCTGACCCCGGATACCGCCCGGCGGATCAGGGAAGACGGCACGGAGGAAAACGCATCACTCGACGACCTCAAAGTCGGCGATACGGTCCGGATCCGCCCCGGCGAGAATATGCCGGCCGACGGCGTCATCCTGGCCGGGACCACCACCATCAATCAGGCAAGTCTGACCGGCGAAGCAGCACCGGTCGAAGCCGAGAAGAACGACCAGGTCTATGCCGGTACCACCAACCTCACGGGTGGCGTGGATGTACGCATTACCAGGCTCGGGACGGAGACGACCATCGGTAAGGTCGTCACGCTGATCAATGAAGCCGAGCGGTCAAAGACCCCTCGCCAGCAGATTATTGAGCAGGTTGCCAAGCACTACGTCTGGATCGTGTTGATGATGTCGCTGGCTGTCTGGATCCTCTCCCCGAAGGGAGATGGGGACCCCAATACAATGTCGCCGATTGCCAAAGCGATCAGCGTGCTGGTCGTGACCTGCCCCGGTGCCTTGCTCCTGTCATCGCCGACGGCCATGGTGGCAGCCTTTGCCGCTGCAGCCCGTTTGGGCGTGATGGTCAAGAGCACGTCCACATTGGAGACCGCGGCCGGGATTGACGCCGTGATTCTGGATAAGACCGGTACCGTGACGACCGGCCGTTTTGCCGTCAGCCGACTGGCACCGGCAGAAGGCGTTGAGGGAGCCGCCTTGCTCGAAGCGGCAGCCACAGTCGAACAACATTCAAATCACCCATTGGCTCAGGCCATTGTGGAGACTGCCCGGGCTGCCCGGATAACGCCGGCGACCTCACAGCATGCCGAGGAGTTTCATGGTCTCGGCGTGCGCGTCGCCAGCCCGGACGACCCGAATCGCTTTGTGTGTGCCGGCCGCGCCAAGTGGCTCGTTGACCTCATCCCAGGCGTTGCCGAGCAGGTCCAGGCCGTCGAGCAGCGGATTGAGGGGATGACCGGCGTGCATGTGATCGACGGCGATCACTACCTCGGGGCTGTCGGGCTGGAAGACAAGGTGCGCAGTCGGGCCGCCCATGCGGTTGCCACGATGCGCGACCTCGGCGTCCGCTGGATCGGTCTGCTCACCGGTGACCGGCTGGCCGTGGCCAGCCGCGTCGGGCAGGCCGTCAACGTCGATCACATCGAGGCCGAGTGCCACCCGGAAGAGAAGCACGCGATCGTCATGCAGTTGACGCAGAGCGGCCGTCGCGTCATGATGGTTGGCGACGGGATCAATGACGGCCCGTCACTCGCAGCCGCCGACGTCGGCGTCGCCATGGGGCTGGGTGGGACCGATATCGCAGCCAACTCAGCCGGTATCGCGCTGATGAACGATGATCTGAGCCGTCTCCCCTTCATGATTCAGTTGGCCCGCAAGACCAAGACGGTGGTGGCCCAGAATATCGTGGCCTCCATCCTGATTGCGATTATCGGTCTGGCGCTGGCAGCCAGTGGCTCGATCGATGTCTGGTTTGCCGCCGTGTATCACTCGCTGGCTGACATCTTCGTCATCGCCAACAGTTTCCGGCTCGTGCGCTTCGGCGAAGAGTTCATCGACTACGTCGGTGGCGGGGCCCCGAGCCAGCCGATCCTGTCGGACCGGTCCGGTACTGCGACGCTCACAGGTCAGGATGGTGCCACTCCGGATCGAATCGCACCGCCGGCGACTGCGTGAGTAGACCAGATTCCCCAGCCGAAGACTCCCTGCCGATAACCTGCCCTGTCCCGTTCTCAGGATCGGGAAGTCTGATTTAGATGCCTTATCAGGCATGGGACCGGCATCGCTATCCCCCTCTGTTATAGCCTCTTCCCAGCACCTCCGGGGTGCTGTGTCGAGCTGCGTGCTGGCATTCCAGTTGCATAGTGATCTCTGTCTGTCTCAGTAGGCCGGCGCGAAATGCAGTGGGCATACGCACCGCAGTGGGTAAAAGAACTGGTTTCCGTGGCAAGAGGGGTTACAAAGAGATGTTCAATCTGCGCTGCAAGGCGCATCCTGCCCTGCTGGGCATGTGTGCCGTCGTTGGTGCGACAGGCGTCTTGAGTTACCGGATTCATTGTGTAGGAGATATTGTCGGAAGCGGACATGATTTTTCTGCCCTCGGGTGGTCGGAGAGCGAAATCTGCAAGCCGTGCCACACACCGCACCATGCAGATCTGAGCGTGAGCGCCCCGCTGTGGAATCATGAACTAACTGGTGCAACGTACCAGCTGTATGACAGCGAGTACCTGATCGAGGAGCCCGAGCAACCGGGTGAAGCCTCACTCCTGTGTTTGTCCTGCCATGATGGGACCGTTGCCCTGGACTCCTATGGCGGGAATCACGGGGCCACCTTCATCGAAGGCGACGCACTGATCGGAACCGATCTGAGTGATGACCATCCGATCGGGATTGCCTGGACGCACCAGTACCGAGGTTCGAACTGTAGGGGGTGCCATGGGAGCGGGCATCATGGAGGGGGCCTGTTTGACTTTGTGACGCCGTTTTATGACGGCAAAGTGGAATGCATGAGTTGCCATGAGCCGCACAACTCCGAGAACGAGCCCTTTATGCTCCGAATGAGCAATGCGGGTTCGGCCATGTGCCTCGTGTGCCACCCGGTCTGATCGATTTGACACGACCGGATATTACTGAGCCGCTGCCTGCGTCTTGCCTGGTCCTTCACGGGGCCAGGCAAGACGCCTGTCTTTAACGCAGCATATACAACGTTTCATGCGCACTGGAAAGGGCCTTCCGACCGTGTAGTCGAAAGGCCCGAGTTATATGATTCGCAACTGAGATGAGGCAGACGTGCGATATGCGGAATCGCCGAACGTGCCTGCTTACTCAACAGGGTCGTCAATCAGTCGCTTGAGTGCCTGCCGGTAGTGATAGATCGCCTTCTCCTGATCACCCTTCTTCTCACTGATCAGTCCCAGGTAGTAGTGGGTACGGGCCGGGTCGGGATTCAGGATCAAGACACGGTCGAGCAACTCCTGGGCAGCATCGAGTTCCCCACGCAGATAGAGGATGATGCCGTTGAGCAACATCGCATGTCGATTCTCCGGGTCTTTGGTCAACACGACGTTCACTTGCGCCTCCGCGTCATCGACGCGTTTCATGGCCAGGTACAAAGAC
Organism: Planctomycetota bacterium; assembly: GCA_013112555.1. Lineage (GTDB taxonomy): Bacteria > Planctomycetota > Phycisphaerae > Phycisphaerales > UBA5793 > PNC21. Next base: position 1,349,817 of record JABFGK010000001.1, read on the forward strand.
GCCAGTTCAATGGTGATCTCGTTATTCTCCGGATCATGTTTCAGTGCTTCCTTCAACTCGTTCTCAGCACCTTGCAGCAATCCCTTTTCGCGGAGGAGCTGTGCCGTTGCCCGGTGGCGGGCAGCCTTGCTCTTCGGGCTCGTCCGATCAAAGTCCTTGATTTCCAACAACTGCTTGAGCTGGCCGTCATCGATCAGGCCGAGCGTGTGACGGGCGTAACTGCGCAGGACATGCGGGTAGTCCGACTTATAACTTGAGATGACGCGCGCGAGTTTTCCTTCCTTATCGATAATGATCGTCGTGGGAAGGACGATGAGGCCCAGATCACCGTAATAGTCACGGGCTGAGTCAAACAGGAGCGGCTCGTGGATCCCGTGCTGATCTCGAAACTCGCGGTAGTAGGTCGTCTTGGACAGATCGGTCGTGACGTAGATGAATTCGAGACTCGGGTTGTTCAGATCCTTCTTGAGTTGGTGCGCATCAATGGCAGCACGCTCTGAACTCCGCTGGGTGGCGCTGACGTAAACGACGACGAGCACCTTGCCCTTAAACTGACTCGAATCATACGTCGTCTTGTCGATACCGGGTAGTTTGAACGCCGGTACCATCTCGCCGACTTTCACATTCCGGAGTTCATCGAGGATCATCGTCGTCTCACTGGCCGAGGCAGGCAGGACGGCCGATGGCCACGGTGCGCTTGCCGCGCACAGGGTGATGCCTGCCATGAGAATCCCGGCCATCGCGCGCGACGTGATCGGTGTGGATTGTTCGTTGTGGTGCAGACCGCCGCGTTTCATAGGCGTGGTCCTTTCGGTTGCTGGAATCGTTTCGTCAATCTCCGCTCACATCACAGTCCCGGCCTCTCAATCGACTCATCGTGAGTCAACGTCTCAGCCTTCCCCGGCCCCATCATCCGCAGTATCGGCTGCCTCACCCGGTGGCTCATCATCGGTGGCCGGCGGCGGTGTGCCATCTGGCTGGTTCTGTTCCTCGCTGGGCCAGATCGCCTTCCGCCCTTCGTGTTCATAGGGGACCTGCTCAATGCGGTCGTAGGCATACTTCGCATGGCATCCCGGTGCACACGATCCGCCGGACTCAGACTTCTCAAAGTTGATCGGCAACTCCCACCCCTTCGGCCCGAACGGGACCGACTCGCGGATGTGGCGGTCGCGCTTGCTCGCATGTGTTTCGTGGCAGGCCCGGCAGGTACGACCCTTGCGGTCCTTGTTCACATGGAGGAAGTGCAGGTTCGTATTCCCGTTACGGAAGTTCGTGAGCGAGGTGGTTTCAGGGTCATGCACGAGCTGCTTGTCATGGCAACTGAAGCACAGTGCATAACTCTCTTCCTTGAACGGTGCATAGAACTCAGGCGGGTATTCCTTGATCAGGAGTCGGAAGTTCCCGCCGCCGTGGATCTCGTGGCAGGCCGCACAGTTACTCTGGGCCACCGGCCCGTGCAGACTCGTGCCCCCGGCGATCACCTTCTGGAGATTCCCGAGTTTGCGGCCATTATCGAGCGTGATTTCCTTGTCGTGGCACTCGAAGCAGAGGGTCATCATGTCGCCGCGGAGAATCATCGGATAGTCACTGGCGTGCCCGTCATGACAGTTGAGGCAGGCTCGCTCGGTCGTGACGGCAGCGTGCTGGGTGGTCGCTGAATCGACCACGTGCTGGATCGTCTCATGGCACCCGAAGCACAGCGTGGGAGGATCTTCGCGAAGCATCATCGCATGATCGCCGGCATGCGGTTCGTGGCAGACCTGGCAATCAACATTGACCGGCCCGTGAATGACCCGACTCGATTCGATCTGGGTCTGGGTGGTGACATGGCACTGGAGACACACATCACGCCCCTGGGCGGCAAGCAGAAACGGGTACGGCGATGTATGCGGGGCATGGCAGGCGTTGCAGGCACCGGCAGCCACCGGACCGTGCAACACGTCCTTGCCGCCTGTCACATCATCGTGGCACTTGCTGCACAGTTCGGCTGCAGAGGTCGCCTTGAGCAGCGAGCGCTCTTCACCCCCGTGCGGGTGGTGGCATTCAAGGCACTCACCGGTCATGAGGGGCTTGTGAACGTTGATCCCCTCCTCTGCCACCGGGAGTTCATGGCAGAACAGGCAGAGTTCCTGCTGCTCGCGGGCCAGCCTGTAGGTGTGCTCTTCGGCATTGATCAGTTCGTGACAGGCATCGCAGGCGTCAACATTGACCGGCCCGTGCACAAACGACATGTTCTTGACATCCACGTGACAGGTATCCGTCACACACCCTTCGCGCGGGACAGCCTGCGTCGGGGGATCCTGTGGCAGGATAATGGCAGCCAGCATCGCGGGCCCAGCCACCAGGAGCGCGACGGCCCCGGCATGGAATGCACCCCCACGCCTGTGCGCTGTACCGGCCATCGATGGGTTCAACTCGTCTCTGCGTTGCATGAGCCACCTCCCTGGATAGGTGCTCCACCGTGAGCCTGTCTGTTCGGCCTGCAGGTTATGATCGGGAGACGGCCTCCCGTACATGACATGAACCTGCCCATCAGCCTTCTCCTGCCCCTTCCGATTCATCAGTCTCCTCTCCCGGCGTCTCATCCTCTGACGGCTGCTCACCCGCGGCTGGATTGGCCGGAGACGCCCGGTCATATTCCTTCGGTTCGTGACAGCCGGGGGCGCAACTGCCTCCCGTGTCCGTCTTCTTGAAGCCGATCGGCATCGGGTAAATCTCCGAGCCTTCAAATGGGACCGTTCGAGCAATGTGCTTCGGCAGATCTGAGCCGTGAATCGCGTGGCATGTCTTGCATGTGCGGCCCTTCTTGTCCCGGTGCACATGCAGGTAATGCAGGTTCGTATCGCCGTCGCGGAAGCCCGTCAGGTCATCGGTCAGTTCCGTCAGCACCAGTTCCCGATTATGGCAGGAGAAGCACAGGACATAACTCTGCAGATTGAAGTCTGCATAGAACGTCGGCGGGAATGTCTCACGCAGGAGTTTGACGTGGGTGCTGCCGTGGACGTTATGACAGGCAGCGCAATCACCTGATTCGACCGGGCCGTGCAGATACTGCTGGGCCGTGACGCTCGACGTCATATCCGGGATCGTTCTCCCGTCATAGGCAGTGATCGGCTTGTTATGACATTGGAGACACAACGTGGTCTGCCGGTCCTTGAGCATCTTGGGACGCCCGCTTGCGTGGGCATCGTGACAGTTGGCACAGCGCTCGGCTGTGAAGACGGCCTCGTGCGGGGCGGTCGCCAGTCCGACCTGTTCCTCCAGGTCTTTGTGGCAGGCGAAACAGGCTTGTTCGATCGGAAAGTTGAGATGATGCTCGAAGTCGGATGCATGCGCCGCATGACAGGTCGTGCAGGCTTCCTTAACGGCGTCGTGCACGTATGGGGCATTTCGAATCGCATAGGCCGACTCGGCATGGCACATGAAGCAGTGGTCCCGATTCTCGCCGCCGCGCAGCAGGTGAAGGTAGTTCGATTCGTGAGGTTGATGGCAGGCAGCACAGTCCCCTGCATGGTACGGTTCGTGGCCGTAGATGCCCTCTGACGGCAGATGGCACAAGGCACAGACTTCCTCCACGGAAGGCTGGCTCATCAGAAAATCGGCCTCTGATGCATGTGGATCGTGGCACCCGACGCACCCCGGGTTTTCGACGGCTGCATGGATATGCTCGCGTTGGTTCCCGATCTGATGACAGAAGGTACACGTGTCGTTGTCCTCGGGTCGTGTCAGCGGGTATTCATGGGTGCCGGTGTCCGGCTCGTGGCAGGCTTCACAGTTGACCAGCGCGATGGGGGCGTGAATGTGCGAGGCCGTGAGGTAGGTCACATGGCACTCAGGGGTAATACACGACGCATCGTCGGGCAGCGGACCGGTCGGTTTGGGAGCCGGCTGGTCAGCAGGGATAATGTCCCACAGCCGCTCGCCCTGGTCGAGCCGAGGGCGGACCGTCGGGGTCGTGCCGCCGGCCTGCTGCGTGCCGATCCGTTCCTGCTCCGAGACATATCTCGCCGAGGAATCGGAGGATGCCCGGGTTTTGCCATCACCCTGTGAGTCCGAGGGATTCTCCGAGCCTGATGATGAGCCGCCGTGTTTGCCGCATCCACTCAACCCGATCAGGATGATCGATGCGAGGCAAACTGCCACCCATCTGTGTCGGCATAAGAGGGCGACCCATGACGACATGCCTTTGTTTCTCGAATTGTCGCTGCCGTGCCTTGTCATAATCAGCCGCTGTCCTCTGGTGTCGATTCCGGTGGCATCGGGATGACAGGTTCTCCTCCGAGCGCCTCAATCACCTGTGAGGCATAATCAATGGAGATGCTGAGCAGGGCGGTCGCATAGGTGGCATTATGAACACCGCGACCCAGGCTCACAAAACGGATGTTATGCTCCGCATCACCCAGGAGTCGCCGGAGCTCGAGTTGCTGGACCGGATCAATGTCATCCAGCGCGTTCGCGAGCAGCGCATCCGCCTGGATAAAAATGGACTCAGCCTGGAACAAGCCGGATTCGATCGACTCCTTCCATTCATCCAGCACACCCTCGTAGCGGTTCCCGTGGCAGTAGTCGCAACGATTCTGGGCTGCGATATACGTTTGGCCGATCACATCGGCAACCCCGCTGCCGTATTCCTTCTCCTGGTGACAGGCGATACAGTCGACCTGGGCCAGGAACATCGGGCTGGGCATTGATTCGACACCACGGCCGCCGACGCCTCGGTACATCTCGACCGGGCCGCCGTGACTTTGCTCGTGGCACTGGCCGCAGGTACCGGCCGGCTCCGAGCAGATGCTTCGATCCGAGCAGATCGACAGCAGGGGGGACGCCGGCATTCAGGTGATGCTCAATCTGAACGTGGCACGAGGAGCATTCCACCTTGTGTTCCGTGACGTGCTGACGGTGGATGAACTGGGTTTCCCCGAATCGCGTCATGTGGCCGGCGGTGTTGTGGCAGTTCCAGCACTGCTGGCGGGGCACTTCCCCGTCGCCCTTGATGACGTCGGAGTGACAGTTCTCGCACGTGACACCCTTGTCCAGATAGGCTTGATGCTGGAAGATGCCGGTCGCCAGCCGGATTTCCTTCTGCGGGGCACCGTGACATGAACCGCACCCGCCGACGACCTCTTCGTCACGCCCATGCTTCATCCCCTTGAAGTGGCAGGTAAAGCAGGAGTCAAGCGTGACGACCAGGTGCTGGCCCTGGACGATCTGCGAGTGACAGGACACACACCGGAGTTGCTTTCCACGTCGGAGTTCGCCGAGGTGCGGCTTGTGATCGAAGTGGATCGTGATTTCATCGCCGCGCTGCGTCGCGACATCCCACTCTACGAGACCCTCAAGCAGGCGGTGGCTGTGACAGCCCTCTCGCAGACAGGACTCGTCCCGAACTTCGGCGTGCGGCTTCGAGCCATAGGTGTCGGTGATGTACTTGACGGCCTGGCTCGAGGCTTCGAACTTGCCTTTGACCGTGTTTTGCCAGCCGGGCTCAAAGTGGCAGTCACCGCAGGGGACGGTGTTGTGGGTCGATTCATGCCACGCCATGTAATACGGCTCCATGATGTGGCACCCACGGCAGAAGCCGGGGGTCATCGAGTACTCGGCAAAAGCGACGCCGATCCCGATGAAGAGAACAAAGCCCCACAGGAGCATGCCCCAGGGTGTGATGGAGAAGAGGATGAACCGTCCCTTGCGAGGACGGAACCCGAGCAGGCGTGCTGCGACCGACGGCTGATGCGGCGTCTGACCTTCCGTCACCGGTAAGTCGTCTGTTCCGCCTGCCTCGGTCGAGTCATTTGGGTTTTGCTGCTGCTGCTGTGCACACATAACGCACCTGTCCTTAGTTACAGAACTTGCAGACCGGCCAGGATAATCAGGGCCACCAGGCCGACGCCGATGAGCATGGCCAGGATGCCGATGACGATCGCCAGCGGCCTGACCCACGGGGCCGGCGGCGGAACCCGCAACTCATCGAGCGTCCCGTTGGCAACCAGCCGTGCATGTTCTTCCGGTCGTTCAATGATGAACTCCTCTTCCGGGAGTTGCCCGGAGAAGATGACATCATCAACAGGGAACTTCTCCATCCGCAGGTGAGCGTTGAAGAAGTGAATCGTGAAGATAAACCCGACCGCCAACAGGGCCTCGTACCCGTGTACGATCATGGCCACGTTGAACATCCAGCCGGGAACGAAGTTCGAGAAGAACGTCGGGAACCAGAGTAGCAGACCGGACCCGCCGATGATCCCGGTCCCGAAGATCTCGGCCCAATAGTCAAACTTCTCCCAATAGGTCCAGCGATCGAAACGCGGCTTCTTGCCGCCGAACACGAACCATCGGAACATGCCGATGCAATCGCTGATGTCTTTGATGCGCGGCAGCATCGTGCGCGGGCCGAGCAGCCAGTTCCGCACCATGTTGTTGTTGTGACGACGAGCCGAGCGGACGAGGCCGATCATGTGCACCGTGAAGTTCCCGATCAGCATGATGGCAAAGAACCGGTGCCAGAGCCCTGCTGCCACGCCGCCGCCGAAGAAGGTCGCGAGGCGCTGAGCCCAGAGCTGGTCGGCAAACAGAAGCGGCATCCCCGTCAGGGTGAGCCCGAAGAACGTGATGATCACGAACACATGGTTGACCCGGTTCAGGACGGTGAAGCGCCGAATGCCGGGGCCTCTGCGATCAACCTTATGACCGTTCCCGTTCTTGACGCGTTCCACGGCGGAGCGCAGGAACCAGAGGATACAGTGCAGTCCGAAGAACCCGAAGGCTGCGCTCATCACGATTACGAAGTACATCCAGACGGCGTACAGAACGGGGTAGCGCTCACGGTCCTTGAAATCGGCGTGCGGGTCGAACGTGATAAAGTTCCGATTCGCGCCGGCGTGGCAGTCTCCGCCGGGTCCGCGGCAGGTGCTGACGAGGTTCGTGGGGTGAAGCCGTGACAGGGAATCAGCCTTCGGCAGAATGTTGTGGGAGCCGTGACAGTCACTGCATCGCGCCGCAAGGTTTGACCCGAGTTTCGTCACCTGCCCGTGATAGCTTTGGCGATACGTTTCGTAAAAGGTGGCACGGCCGGTCTCGGTCATGTCCGGGTTGTCATGACAATCACCGCATTCCTCGACGAGCCCTTTCTTGAAGTCCGGCGTATTGGCCCGCGTGATTTCGTGCGCGGTGTGGCAGTCTGTACACACAGGGGCCCGCTCATCGCCGGCTTCGAGTTTCTGGCCGTGAACGCTCGTCCGGTACGTTGCGTCGACACCCATGTGGCACTGCCCACAGGTGCGCGGAACGTTCTCACGGTGAACGAGTGATTGACTGTCGGCTGCCGGGTGTACTTCGTGGTGCCCGTGGCAATCAGCACAGGTGGCGGCAACAACCAGGCCGCTGCCGGTCACCGCTCGCCCGTGGGCGCTGTCGATATAGGCAGCCACATGATCTGAGGGGGCATAGCCCTCCGGCGTGTTCTTCGAGTGCTGTTCGTGGCAGTCGCCGCATACCTTGACGACATTGAGCGGAAAGACGAGGGACTCCATGTCGCTCTTGGGCAGGATCTCGTGGCTGCCGTGGCAGGTCGCGCAGGTCGGTGCCTGCTTGTCGCCTTTCACCTTCATCTCGGCATGGATGCTGCGGAGGACGTCGATCCCCGGTTCGGCATGGCACGCGCCGGTGCAATCTGCAGGGGGGAGATGGACGGCATGGGGCAGGGTGGCAGCCTTGCGATGGCAATCGATGCATCGGAGGTCTGCGTGCACCCCGCGGTCCAGCGTGTTAGGGCCGAGATACAACCCCGGTCGCACCGCCGGTTCCTCGTCAATCGGGGGAAGTTCCTGAGCGTTCTGGCCGGCGCCTTGCGACGGCTCATCCGGCGCAACCAGCCCTTCGTCGGACGGAACCAGGCCGACCATCACTCGACGCTCAGAGGGAGTGAGTTCTGAAATATGAGACTGCCCATGACAGTTCAGGCATCGCTTGTTCTGCAGCGCGACCTCCTGTGGGGTCACTTGCGCCGATCGGCGGTCGAGCAGGGAGGAGCGAGGTGGAGATTGAGCGAGGCTGATCAGGGGCAGTGCGACGACGGCCAGCAGCGCCGTGAGCCACAAGGGCACGTGGCAGCTGAGTCGAGGTGATCGAACAAAACGTCTGGTTGCCTTCTTGTCGCTCGCGATCGACATGAGACCGGGCACATCCATTGGTGCGGGGCGGCGGTTCTCATATCGGTGCGATGAATCGTAGTGCATCCGCTCGGCTCCTCCGCGCTGGGGCAGTCCTTGCGCGGCCTGGAGGGCCATCTCCTGCTTCACAGCAATCCGTGCCCTCTGGCTATCGTTGTTGCACATCACGTGCCATAACCATGTGCAGTGAAGCACCGTGTTCGCTGCCGAGGTTTCCGTGCTTCCCAAGGCCGGGACTTTAGGCACTAACCGGCTCCTGATACCGCGAAATCAATAGCATTTACCCCTATTTCAATCCTCATATCGAAGAATCAGGGATTGTCAGTAGGGGCAGTTCCGGAGTGCGCGCACGCGCTTCGGGAGCGCCCACCGGTGCCGACGTTCCAGCCCGGGATTTACGCCTCGAGGGATTCCTCAATCTCACCGGGCACCGGTCGTCTGGTGACATGTCGCCTCGGTGCGGAGTTGGAAGCGGGAAGCTGAACGGTGAACGTCGTGCCTCGATCGACGGCACTCTCGGCGGTGATCAGGCCGCCGTGATCCTGCACCAGTTTGAAACTGATTGACAGGCCCAGCCCGGTGCCTTGACCGACCGGCTTGGTGGTAAAGAACGGCTCGAAAATACGGTCAAGGTTGTCGGGGGCAATGCCGCTGCCGTTGTCGCGAACCCGAATGAGATGCCATCCGTCATCGACCGAGGTTTCGAGTGTCAAGGTTGGGTCGGGGGTCTTGGACAGCGCGTCGAGCGCATTGATCACGAGATTAAGAATGATCTGGTTCAGGGCATGGGGCATGAGCCGAATTCGTCCCGGGTTCTCATGGAGCCGGCGCTCAACCTTGACGCCTTGGAGCCGACGATCGAATCGGACCATTCGAAGGGCCTGTTCCACGATCTCATTGATGGAACGCTCTTCCCATTGGCCTTCTTCCACATGGGCAAACTCGGTCATCTGCTTGACGATGATGTTCACGCGATCAACCTGTTCTCGGAGGGTTTTGACCGAGTCGGGGCGGGGGGCTTCCGGGCGTCGCTGCATCAGTTGCAGGACGCTGTCCATGCAGGCCAGCGGGTTGGCGATTTCGTGGGCCACGCCGGCAGCCAGTTGACCCATGGCCACCATCTTCTCATGTTGGATCATGGCGCGCTGCTGGTCTTTGAGCCGCTTGGTCATGGCCCGGATGCGGCGGTTCTTTCGCACGAGTCGCCGGTGCTGCTGCTGAAGGCCGTTTGTTATCTGGTTGGCCACGTACACGGTAAGTAGCAGCATGGCCGCCCACCCGAGGGCCATCGGCAACTCATGCGCATCAAGCGGCCAATAGCCAAAGACAAGGAGGCCGGCAAAGAGCATCAGCATCGCAACGGTCGCACCGCTCCAGGCCATCATTCGCGGCAGCAGGAGACTGGCAAAGACCATATGAAAGACGTAGAAGCCCATCAGCGGGCTGTGCACGCCGTTGGTGAACATGGTCAGGAGCGTCAAGACAGTCAGGTCGAGCAGAATCTGGGCCCCGGCCATCCCCACGAGTGCCTTCTGCTGCTTTGGAGAGACGATTCGGCTTCGGTGAAGATGCCAGAACACGGCGTTGTACAGCCAGATGCCGACGCCGGCGAGCAACATGCGAAAGCCCGGCTCATACCACGTCAACCAGACCATGTTGACCGCACTGCCGGCGATGACGGCCGCACCGGCAAACCAGCGCAGCCGAATGAACCACCCGGTCTGCCTGAACAGCGGGCCGGGCTGAAAGTCGACGTCAGCCGCCGAGGCGAGTCCCTCATCGTGAGATGGTCGATCCTCAATCACGAAGTGCCACCTTCAGCCGGCTGTGACTCGATGGACTTCTCCAGGTCCAGCATTTTTTCTCCCGTCACGTAGTCCGTCAGAACCACTCGGCGAATGTGCTTGAGCGACTCGACCGTTCCCGTCATCCTTCGCAGACTTTCGCGTATTTGATGAAGATGCTTGTGCAGCGTGTCGTCCTGCCCACTGCGACGGTCCGCCAGCTGCAGTTGGAGTTCGATGATGGCGGCAGCATTATTCAGTTCATGGTTCAACGTGCGCGCCACTTGGTGGAGCATTTCGATCTTTCGAAGTTCGTTGTCCTGAAGTTGCTCGGCCAGATGGTTGTACGCCCGGGCCAGTTCATCAAACTCGTCGCGCTGGTCAAGTTCGACTCGGTGGTCAAACCGTTCCATCCCCAGTTCACGGCTGGCTGCTACGAGTTTCTCGACCGGCCTGAGCACGAGTCCCGTCATCCGCAGCAGCAGCATCACGCTCACATTGATGACCAGCAGCGATGACAGCGTGACGCCGAAGACGATCCAGCGGAACTTGCGCGTCACCGCCAGTTGCTCGGAGCGTACATGCGACTGGGTGGTTTCGGCCAGTTCGAGCAGGTCGCTTCTCAGTAGAATCGAGATCGCGAGCACCCGCTGGTAATGGAAGGCCGCCAACTCTGCATCCCGGCTCGTGGCGAGCATGCCGAGTTGCTGCTTGAATGTGGGATAGTGCTGACTGATCCGCCGGTACACGTCGGCGGCTTCACCGTCAGGCCAGGCAACGACGTAATGGGCACTCAGGGTTTCCAGTGCCTGCTCCGTGCGCTCGACGCTCTCGATGAGCCGATCCAAGTGGCGCGAGCCGCCCATCTGCAGCGTGTAGAGTTCGACCTCGGCCGCCGTCACCGAGGAGCTGAGTTCACCGACCGATTTCGTGATCTCGGCGGCGTCAACGGTCAGGTGGTCAAGATCACCAAGCACGCCCTGCAGCAGCCAGGTCGTGAGCACAGCGAGGCCGGCAAAGATAATGACCAATGAACTCAGCAGTAGCATCAACTTTCGCCGCAGCATGGCAGATGCTCCGTTATCCGTGGCCACTGACGGGCCGCGCGCGCGGCCTAGCCTCTGACGGCAGATCGCCGGGGTGCCGGCCCGGGAATCCCCGTCAAGACCCAGTCTGTACCGATCTGACCCACAAAGTCGTAGACCGGGCGATATTCACTCTCTGAGCACGGGATGAACCTCACGGCACCGAACGATGACAGCACCGTCGCGCCGCGCTCAAACTCACTCATCGTGGTCAGAGTCTCAAACAATCTGTTCGATACGGCGCTGTCCATCGAGGCACTGACGAGTAGCGCGTTGTTCGGCATCTTATCGCTGACGGCCAGGATGCGTATCGGCGAATCATCCGACTCACGTGCTGCAAGCAGTGCATCAAGCCGGAGGTCTTTGGCAGCGCCCGCCTCGACCCGACCGCTGAGTACCTCCAGCAGGACATCATCATGGGTCCCGACCCAGCGGAACTGCGGCTCCCGGCCGGTCCCGATGCCAATGCCGGCCTGCCGGATCATGGCCAGTGGGAACAGGCAACCGGCGGTGGTTGCCTGGACGCCGGCAACCGTACGCCCGGCCAGCCCCTGGACCGAGGTGATCGGTGAATCGGTTGGGACGAACAATACGCCGCGGTACGTGCTCACATTGTTGGCCAGAACCGGACGGGCAATCGGTTTGGCCCCATACCGGTCGATTGCCAACGCCGCCACGAGGGAGCCGAGAAAAGCGGCATCAATCGAGCCGTCCTCCAGATCGGCCAGCACCGCCTGGTAGCTGATTGACGTCCGCAGTTGAACGCGGCATCCCAGACGCTCACCAAGATAATCGCCCAACACCTGGTATCGCTTGTGCTGGGCAAACACGTCCCGTTCCGGAACGAGCCCGATCCGCAACGGCCGTGTTCGATCCCCATCTTCGGCCTGGTCCGGCCGACTGAGCACGTTGCCGAGCGAATTGGTCGTGCCAGACACGGACTCGATCTCCGGCAGCGGCTTGCTGATCAGGTACAGCAGGCTTGCCACAAAGACCACCATGCACACGATCAGTCCAAACCAGAAGAGTTTCATCCCCGGAAACCTCCGTCTCGTACCGCTGCTTTTTCATCCCAGGTGCAGCCAAATCGAACTCGCCTGCCGTCCCGGACGAATACTATCTCAATACAGGCCCGCCGGCGTGTTATCGGGTGAGACTCGTGTGCTTCCCGGATCAGCCGCTTCCTCTCAACCCAGAGATGTCATCGGTCGATGTGAGCAGACAATGAAAGTGCGACTTCGGTGATCCAGCCAACCACCCCCAAACAACGCAAGCAACTCGATCACGACTTGGCAATTCTCGTCAAGTTTGTTGATATCTACTGCAGGCGGAAGCACACGACCCGACAGCGGCAACCGTTCGAGTTCGGTTTGTGTGACATCAAGGAAATCTACGGCCGAGAGTTGCGACTGTGCCCGTCGTGCAAGAAACTGCTCTGCCATGCGATCACGAAGCGGACCCATTGCCCGATGGACCCGAAACCGGCCTGCAAGCACTGTCCCGAGCACTGCTACCACCCGAAGTATCGGCAGCAGATACGCAAGGTGATGGCCTACTCCGGTCGCCATCTCGTGCTGACCGGGCGTCTGGACTACCTTCTGCACTTACTCTTCTGACATCAGCCGACTGATCGCGTCAGTTCCGGTAATCCTCGGGGTCATGATTCTCACCGTGGCACCGGAGGTAGCATTCACCGGCGAATCGGCCGTTGTCAATGAACTCGAGCCGCCCATAGCGCCGGTCCGGGGTCACGAGGCTTCGATCAAAGTTGATCAAGTGGCTGTTGCCGGTACTGGTGCCCTGGGCCGAGGAGATTCCATGCGCATCATGGCAGGCGGAGCAGGGGGAATCTTCGTCTCGGATGTGCTTGTCATGTTCCTCGAATGACTCATCGTTGAGGATGCTGGAGCGATCGTGGCACTTATAGCACAAGGCGTAAGCCTGGGCACTCTCGTTCGTGTAGTCAGCGGTCTCGTAGTTGAGGATCAGATTCGGCTCCTGGTTGGATCCGTGGACCCCGTCAGGCCCGCTGCCGCCTCCCTTCGAACTGGTATCCGACCCGTGGCAGTCACTGCAATAGACCATGCTGTTGACCGTCCACCCGGGTTTGAGGCTCGGGACATCCGGGTTCCGCCCCGGGGCTTCGACGGGGTGATATGAGATGGCACCCGGGTCGAATTCGAGCCGGGTGTTGTTCTGCGTGATCATGCGCGAGACCCACGGGTCTGTGGCCGGGTTGTCGCTGTGACACTTGAAGCATACCTCGAACTCATAGGATGCCGTGTCGACCGGAGCACCGGAGGCATTGACGCCGTCGATGTCACCGAAAACCGGGTGAACATCCGGCACGGAGGCGGTGCCGGTCTTCATGGTGTGTGGATTGTGGCAGTCGGTACACGCCGCCATGAACGGCTCCGGATCGGCAGGATCGACCTCCCGATCCGTATCATGCACGTTGATCTTGCTCATGTCATCCAGAATGTTCTGAGCCGGCGGGTGCGTGCCGTCGTGGCACCGCAGGCAGGTGCGAGACTGATTGACGCGGCGGAGGAGATACGGCCCGCTCTGCGATGAGTGGGAGGTGTGGCAGCCGGTGCAATCTGAGTGGCCGGCGACCGTCGTGCTATCGATCTGATGGCACGAACGGCACAACTGCGAGTCAATCATCGAGAAGACGAGGAAATCCCCCAGCGCGTTGTTGTGCGGGTCGTGGCAGGTGGTGCACTGCAACTCCTGGTTCCCGTCCAGTTTGATCTCAGGCGGCAACTGGGACGGTGGCTTGAGATTGGCGTCCTTCGAGACCAGGGCGTTGTCATACCGAAATGAGATCGGGTGATCATCAGACAGGTCGGTCCCGAGATTCGAGGGGCCGATCGGCATGGTGGTGACGCCGCCCATCATCGGAATCGGGATATCGCGCGAGACGACCTGCCCCAGGGCAATCGTCCCATCATGGCACGAGAGGCACATCTTGGAGGTGCCTGTCGGCTGATCGGGACTGGCATCCAATGCACGGCTCTGGTAGACCGTGTAGGCGTCGATCGGCATGTACCGATTCCAGAGTGGCTGAATCGGGGTCGCCTTGTGTGGCGTGTGGCAGAAGATGCAGATCTGACCTTCTGAGGCCGCCCGTACCGTCCCAGGACCGGACAAAGAGAGATTGTGCAGGCTGTCCACCACGCTTTCCTGCTGGGCGTAGCTCACTGCCAGTCCGGCCGGCAGCACGCAGGCAATGGCTGCCAGAGATCCCACCCCCAGGATCGCGCCGGCTCGAACGCGCGTCAACTTGCTCTCACGTGGTCCGTACATCATTGGAGTTCCTTCGATTCCTCGCTGTCCGATGGCTCCATCAAGGCTGGAGACACGTAATCAAACACCTGGATGCGTCGGTTATAACTATCGGCCACCCAGAGGCGGTCGTTTGCATCAATGTAGAGGCCGGCCGGGAGCCAGAATTCGCCAGGCCCCTGGCCTTCATGCCCGAAAGAGAGCAGCAATCTGCCTGCCTCATCGAATACCTGAACAGCCTCGAAGTTCGCATCGACCACGTACAGGTGCCCTTCAGAGTCCACGGCCAGGCCTTTCGGGCGAGAAAAGTAGCCCGGCATGTCTCCGCGCCGACCGATCTGCAGATCCGGCGTGAAGTCAGGATGGAATCGCTGCACCCGACAATTCAACGAATCGCAGACATACAGACGCCCCCGCCCATCGAGAGCAATCCCCACCGGGCCGTTAAACTCGCCCAGGGCCTCCCCGCGCGACCCAATCCGGTGTACCAGGTCACCGTCCGGCGTCAGGACGACGACTTGATGGGCCTTGGAATCGGCCACGTACAGATTGCCGGTCTCTGCATCGGACACCAGCCCGCACGGGCGAAGCAGGTGATCACGGCCGATCGAGCCGATGTACGCCCCTGAATCTGAGAATACCTGGATCACACTGTTGGCCGAATCCGAGACCAGCAGCCGCTGCCGGATCGGGTCATAGGCAAGCCCGACCGGGGTCAGCATGGGGATCGGGGAATCCTCCGGGGGGGACCATTGTTCGTACTGGCGCGTCATCAGATTGAAAACATGCACGATGGACAGGCTTGTGTCAACTACAAAAACACGATCGGCCCCATCGGTGCAGGCTGCCAGCGGCAGCGCCATCGTCTCCTCTTTCTGTTTGCCGAAGAGCGCTTCGCCGATCGATTCAGCAAAGCCACGGGGTCGCTTCAGGTCGCGTTCGGCAGCCAGTTGTCCCACATAGCGGATCCGAGCCTGCTCCGGTGCCGGGGGCCAGGTGATCGCTTCTTCGAGCGGCTCGAACACCGGGCCGGTCGGGGTGGCACACCCGGCCAGGGTGCCGATTACAAGCCCGAGCACCGCGGCCAGGCTCGTCCATTGGGTTCTTGCCGTCTTGGTCTTCATTCCGGCTTCCTTGTGCTGTGTACCCGATGCAATCGACTGAGTGGGTCGTCGATCGCTGTGGACATGATCGGCGGATTCAGAAGGTTCGTCGAACTCCAACGGCCAACACCTGGTTTCGATTGGAACTCCGATCGCTGTCGAGATCGGCATTCCGAGCTTCCAGATAGATGTCGGTTTGTCGGTGACGCCATCGTAAATTCAGGTGCTGCTCGAATCCCTGGCTGTTGCCCCCGAGCCGATCGCGCTCGTTACGCCAGATCACGCGGACGGAGGCGGTCAACTTGGCTGACAATCGCTGCCTCAATTGCCCGGTCACGTACATCAGATCAATATCATTGTTCGTGTCGGGGTAGTGCAGCATGTAGTACCGGCCGTCGAGCGACAACGATGAGCCGCCGCCGCCTCGTCGCACGTACCGTGCCTCAAAACGTTTTGCGTCAAACGGTGAGATATCACTGTCGAACTTCTCGTACTCCACCTCGAAGAAGAAGTCTTCCCAGCGATAGTCCACCCCGAGGACGAGGTCGGTCGTGTCGTCGACGACGAATAGACTCGGGTTCGGCGAATCAATGTCGCGCTCAAACAGGCGAAACTGCGAGTACAGCCCGAGTCCCCTGAGCGCGCCTTCATCGAAGTCGTACCGTCCGGTCCAACTCAGGCCGTTGGACGTCAGTGTGTTGGCCGGCTCGGGCCCGATGGTGTAGTCGAGCAGCACGGACTCGCCGTCGACGATGTCGCCGCCGATGATGCGCGAGAGTTCGACCCGGTCCGGGAACTCATCGACGAAGTAGTCGGCGCCTTCGATGTAGGTCTTGAAGCCGGCCAGGTCGGTGATGACAATGGACGATGCAATCAGATTCCGCCGAGTGAGAATGATCGGGAACGGATCCTGAAACGTTCGCTGCTCATCAAAGATGTCGAGATTCGAGCCCTGCTTCGTATTCTCTCGTTCGGAGAAACTGAGTGAGAGGGTCGAGTTCAGCAGGCCCTTGGGGACGATTTTTCGATAGTCAAACGTGAGATCGGCCGTGTACTCATCACTCCGGAAGCCTTCTCCGAATCCCTGGCGGGAGAAGCCGATCGTTCCCACGGTATTGAGGCTGTCGTACAACTGATGCCGGAATTGGGCTGTGCCCTGGCTCGTGGTCGTGGCGGAGGCCGATCGGTTCTGCTTTTCAAGCAGCATCGTGTATTGAGTCTTGAGCCATTCGGAGTGGGTGAGCAACAGATTCTGATCGAAGCGCATCCGACGCATCTCGGTTCGACCGGACCGATCCATCACATGCAATCTCGAGCGCAGACGGTGCGGAGGAAACTGACTGAGAAGGTCGCCGAACTGCCAATTGTGAGTACCGGTGAAGTCATGGCGGGCAAACTTGTTGTCGGCGCGCACTTCTCCTGTTTCCTCTACGTTGTCATACGTGTACTCGATCTGCACATCCTGTGCATGCGACATTCGAAAGTTACTTTGGAAATCAAACGTATCCTGTGTCAGGCCGTAATCAACGACGCCGCCCTGGTTCAACTGTTCCTGCTCACGATGAAAGACCTGAAACGTCGACGGGAAGACATCGTGGACGACGCGGAGTATGGCACCGTGCTCGGTGTTGACCGAATCGAGCGAGTCTGCGAACTGGCGATCAATGGTCGTCTGAAACCGTCGAGAGTAGACGGTGAACGGCAAGTCCGTTTCCTTGAAGATGATGGCGCTGGCATCATACTGATTGTCAAAAGTGATGCTGCGCTCGTCGAGGCCGACGCTCTCGCTGTTGATGTCTTCATCTTCAAGACGGAGCCGGCCCAGGAGCGACAGGTCGATGAAGTTCGGGTGCATGATGAAGGCTTGCGCTTCGAGTTCAAGGACCCCGAGCAGCGTGTCCTCAACATCGCGCGTCCTCGTCCCGTCCGACTCCCGCTGTTGATCAATTCGTCGTCGAGCCAGGAACTCGATGGCTGCATTGATCCGGGTCAACGAGAATGTTTCGAAGTGCCGCTCCTCCTGCTCAAAGACGAGTGGTCCCCCATCGTTGGCACTCTGTGTCATCTGGGCCTGGAGGGCCGGCGTCAGGCCGATCGATATGATCGCCGCCGTCAGCCAATCTGAACGGCCAAAGGCGGGCCTGGTGCGAGTGCACGAGACGCAGCGAGGATGCCAACTGATCCGTGAGTTCACCATTGCCCTCGCTGTTGATGAGTCATCCAGCTGATCTCGCCAAGCGACTCATTGTGTGTGTCACTCACTGCCCACAACCCCTTCGTGTGTGGGGGGGCAGTCAAGCCGGCCTGCTCCTGGTCTGATGGCTCATCGGGCGGCGCCTGTGCATCAGGTACGAGCGGATCGTCGATGCGATCAGAGGATCCCTCATCGTCAGCCGGTTCTTCGGTGCCCGCCTCGTCTTGCTCGAGGTCATCCGGCGGCGTCGGGCGTTCGATGATGAAAAACGGATTCGTCCCCCCGTGGCCGCTGTGACAGTCAATGCAATTGGAATCTTCGAGGCCGTGTTCCAGGACCGTCGGGTCGAGCAGTGCCTGTTCGTGACACTGCGCGCAGAGGCGGTGCGGTGCCTCCTGCAACAGGTGGGGGTAGCGGGAGTTGTGTGGGTCGTGGCACCACAAACAGGCTCGCGATGCAACTGGCCCGTGCATGTATGGGTGGAGTGACACCTGCTCCTCATGACACTCCTTGCAGATGTCCACTGATACCTGTTGAAATCCGGCGAGCGACAGACCGCTGATGCCGGCGCCACCGTGACATGCCGCACAGTTTTCCTCAGCATACGGCTGATGCTCCATATAGAACATCGGGTTCCCCTGGTCATCGCTGCCCAATGTGGATGCGTTGGGATCGGGAACGCCGTCAATGAAGAAACTGAGGACCCGATAACGCTGGTCCGGGCTTCCGCACCCTGCCCACCATGCCAGCAGCAATCCCAGACATGATGCCGTCATCACCAGGCGTGTCTGTTCAGAACTCATGCGTGGTCTGATCATTGTGCAGGAACCTACCCGGGTGCTGGTCACCGTGCCCTGCCGGTGACGGCGGCGCAAAGTGTTACGATCAATGGGCGTCAGGTTTCAGCCACAGTATATGCAGCTCTCCATGTGCACTTATCGGCTGCAGGCAAACCGGAAATTACCGAAATGCGGGCGTGTTTGCGCTTCGTCCGCGGCAGGCTCCAGTTACTTCATTCCGGTGGTTGCGAATCCCCAGCCGCTTCGTCCGGCGTCCCCTCGTCGGGCGGATTCGATTGCTGCTCGTCCGCCGGCTCTGCCGGCGCGCCTTCCGGGCCGATGCTCTCTCCGCCGGATTGCTTCGCTGACAGGCCCATGTTGATTTCCGCAGCCTGGCGCTGAATATCGGCAGCGGTCACTCCATCTCGCAGTTGTCCAACTGCATACACGGCAACCCGTCGATCGCCCATTTGGTTGGTCACCAGGACAATCCGTTCAACATTGAAATCCGGATGGTAATACGGCTCGAAGAGCGCGAGGTCCTTCGGATCCTCGACGACGCTCACACCGACTGGGAGAAACATTGATCCTGGATGCGGGCCGGCGGAACCAAAGAAGGTCAGGATCTGGCCTTCCTGATCGAAGATCTGCACGTTCTGGAACGACGAATCAACGATGTAGATCGTGCCGTCCGAGCCAACGGCCACATGCTTGGGCCGGTAGAAGGAGCCGAAGTTATCCGACAGGCTGCCGAAGGCATCGAGCAGTTCACCCTCCGGGCTGAACTTCTGCACACGGCACTTGATAACGTCCGTGACGTAGATGTTCCCATCCGTGTCGGTGTCGATGCCGAGCGGTCGGACGAACTGGCCATCATCCGGGCCCCGCTCTCCGATCGAGCCGAGGACTTCACCGGTGCGTCGGTCCATGATGACAATTGACTGGGAAGCAAAATCGCAGGTGTACAAGCGATCTCCGTACACGGCGACGCCGGTCGGCTTGAACTCATCATGCCCGAACATGGTGATATATCGATCATTGCGATCGAAGACAAATACCACACCTCGAATCCCGTCAGACACATACTTCATACCGTCGGGAGCAATCGCAATATCAGATGCCTGTGACAGGGTCTGGAGTCCGGTCGTTCCCATCACGCGAACCTGCTTATTGACCAGGTCAAAAACGACGACTTGCTGGCCACGGATGTCACAGACGTAGATGCTGCCGTTCCACATTTCAACGCCGTACGGTTTCTTCACGGCGACGACGTTGCGAACCTCCCGCCCGAAGAGTGCGCGGTCAAGGGCGCTTTCCTCCTGTCGGAGAATGTCCTCGCTGTGTTCGTACGATGCGACAAACTGGACGCGGGGTTCGTCCGGGAATGGTGGCCACCAGGCGAAGGCCTTGGGGATCTCGGGCCCGACGCCTCCCTGCTGAGACGTTTGGCATCCGATCAGCAGGAGCGAGGTGAGGCAGAGTGTGGTCAGGCCGGCCAGGTGTCGACCGAGTTGGCTGACCGGTTTCATACCCGATACGGGTCCGGATGTCACGGTACTGTGGGGAGGGTTCATCATCCACCGGGATCGTGCTCTCATCTGTGCATCCTTTGTCTCTAGGGCGAAGGATTCGGAATCCAAGCCATCGTATACCCCAACATCGGAGTGTCGTACCCCCGACATCGACTCTACGAGTCTTCCCTGATCGTTTTTTTGGTGCGGACCATGGCGACTGAGCCATTCGTGCTTGGTCCACAGCAGATCCATCACAGAGCGCCTGAGGAGCGTCCAAAAAGTGACAGGCCGACCGGTTTTGAACCGATCGGCCTGTGAATCGCTCGATTGTCGTGATGGGAGTTGCGTGAGTCCGAGACCCGGTCGCCCTCACATCACAGTGCGATCATCAAGTTACTTGATGTGGCACATCAGGCACAGAGCACTGGCATCGTTGCTTCTCCAGAGCATACCGAGGCCCTGGCGGTTGTGCGGCTCGTGGCAAGTCGTGCAGGAGACGACGCGTTCGGGGTTGCCGTCAATGATCATGTCCTCGAGGTGCGGGCCATGGCCGCCTTCCCACGTGGACGGATCGTTCATCCACGGGACGAGCGGGTAGATGCCGTCACGACCGACCGGGTGATCATTGACGAGGTCGGTGCCGATGAGCTCATCACCATTGATGAAGTCACCACCGGTGGCGCCGCCGTAGCTATCGAGAGCCACGGTGCCGTCATGGCAACCCATGCACAGGACACTGCGTCCGTCAAGGGCATCGTCACGGGAATAGTCGCCGCTATGGAGGTTGTACACCTGGCCGATGTCGGGCAGTGCGTGATTCCACAGGGGAGCCCTGGTCACTTCAACCATCGAATGGTGAGGCGTATGGCAAGGCTTGCAGATCTCGTTGTCGGACCAGCCCTCGCCACTGAAATCGTGAGCACTGCCGACGATGTCAGCAGGAGCAGTCACAACCATGAGGCCTAGAGCCAAACCAGCAGCACCGGTGAGCAGAGCGGTCTTAGTCTTCATCTTTTCTTTCCTTTCCTCTCAACTCGCTGAGAAAGAAATAGTTGTTTTTTACTGAGCGGAATGCGGAGTCCCCCTCCACACACGATCAGTCACTTCGCCTTTCGATATGCAAGCACCGTACCAACACGGCAGAAGACCCGTTCTTTGCCAAAAAACGTTGATTATGGGAGTCTGGGTAAGTTATCACACTCTCTTTGTCCCATTTGTAGGAATGGCACAATCCCTTCCTTCCCGACCATCAGACGCCCCTGTCTCAGGAATGAGAGGTCAGGACGCAAGTGGTTCCCGTCCCTGACCGATGCCCATTCTGATCGAAGCACTCCAGGGGGGGAGGCCAATGTCAAATAGCGCGCTCAAGCGGCATTCAAACTGTTATCAGAACTCCACGCGAATCGTCCAACCCGGGCGGGCACGGCCGGGTCGGGCCGCAGCCCTGGCCGGGGCCGTGCTGACGGTCTCACTGCTGGCCGGGCCTGCATACCTATTTGAACCGGTCCGTGGCATGGCAGCAACGGCCACTGCGGTCCCACTGCAGCAGCGGCCGCAACAGACTGCAGATGGGACGGCTGACCAGGGCGAAGAGGAACCCTCCTCGAATACGTTTGCCCCACCTCGAGCACGGTGGACCGATAATCGCTGCGGCAACTGCCACCGGCCCAATGCACTGTCCTCACACCCGGTCGGGGTCAGGGCCGGCATGAAGGTTCCTGACGATCTTCCACTTGATAACGGGCGGATCACCTGCCTCACCTGCCATAACGGGGACGATTCAGAGGCTCACGGCCTGGCCCGGCAAAACGGGCGTCCACTGCTGCGCGGGGACGTCACGCCGGCACAGTTGTGTGCTCGGTGTCATGAGTCATATGGAGACAGCCGCCGTGATGCCCATGCCAATGCGCTGCAGACAGCCCATCTCGGTTGGGACTCCGGGAAGCCGAGCGGGTCACCTGATCGATTCAAGGCTCGAGGTGAGGATTGGGCCTTTGCGTCTGATCTCGATATGGTCAGCCAGACCTGCATGGCCTGTCATGATGACCTCAATGCCCCGAGCGGGACCGGTGACGCAGGGCCTCAATGGGCCGTTCGAGGAACCGGTGAGATTATCGGCGGCTCGTTTTCCGTGCCGGGGGCCGGCTCGCATCCGGTGGGCGTTCGCATGGACGGGCTCGGGAGCAACCGCCTCGGCGCGATGGAGGTCAAGTCGGGCTTTGAGTTGAGAGGCTCCGACATGCAACTGGTCGATGGGATGGTCAGTTGTGTGACCTGTCACAGCCTGTACTCGCGGCAGTCCAACCTACTGGTCATGTCCAACGAGCGCAGCCAACTGTGCTTCTCATGCCATATGGACTAGAGAAGCACACGGTGGTCAGCCTGTATGGCCGGTTCAGCCGGAGGCGTCCTGATTGCCGTCGAGGCGCGAGGTCTGGGTGTTTGATCCGCCGGTATTGCCGTCGAGTCCACGATGCTCGAAGATGAGCGGGACGGTGTTGGACGGCGGGAGGTTCAGCGCACCGTGTGCCCGTGCGGAGGCGGTCCCGAGGATTCCATCGGACGTTCTGACCAGATCAAGCAGATCGGCAGCCTGGCTCTGGCTCACAAACGCGCCGAATCGCCGGGCTGAATCGCTGACCAATCCCAGGAATGCAATCTGAATCAGTTCCTCATCGGTCTCGTAGAGGGCCACATCCATCAGTGCCTGCTGGGCACCGGGGGTGTTGATCCAACTCAGCGTCTCGGCCGCCGTCAGTCGCAAGTTACCGCTGAATCGGTCCAGCGCACCGACCAGGGGGCCTTCTGCCCGAGCGATGTCAAATGCCCGGGAGTTCTTGACGGCAATGTCACGCAGAACGGACAGGGCACGGCCGGCATACTGCTCCGCTTCATCGTCGGAGAGCAGTTCACCGAGTGTGCGTCTGATCACGGAGTCCTCTGCGGCTGCCAGTTGGGAATCGTTGACGCCGGAGCGTGCCACCGAAACGGCGGCATCGTCTTCGTAGTCGGCACGAATCCCCTCGACTTCAGCAATGGAGGTGAGAACGAGAATCGGGCTGGCTGCGACGAGGGGGTGGTTCCTGATCCCGTTCGTGGTTGCCTGCAGTTCGTTCCGTCTGATCTTCAGGAGGAACAGGTCGACGCCGGCGGCACTCGTGAGATCCTGACGGAGTTCCTCGAACGAGGCGCGGGGCGGCAGGACGGTAAAGCCGCGAACGCGCAGTGACTGTGCCAAGGCTCGACGGTCCTCATCGTCATCGGCAATGACCGCTGCGAAGCGTTCTGCACCGACGCTGATGCACGAGCCGAGCAGGGGGACGACTCGGTCGCCGCCGGCAAACCGGTTGGCCGGCAAAGCCGCCCCGAGGGCCAGGGCAGCATCGTAGCGAACGCGGCGATCCGGGAAGTCGAGGGCAGCCACGAGCGGGCTGGGCTCATCGCCGGACAGCCACAGGTTGGCCCCGCCGGCGGTTGAGTTCAGTGAGGCGATCGCGTGACGGGCCAGTGGGGCATTCAGATCACCGACGGCCCGACCGAGTACGCGCTGGGCAATGCCGGGTCCGGTGTTGACGGCGTAGAACATCGGCTCACGCATGTCGGTGCCGTAGGTCGCGTCGACACCATCGAGCAACTGGTCGGCCCGACGGAAGTTGGAGGCAACCCACAGGCTCAACGCCGAGGCGTTGTCCGATGTCGCCGTCAGTACATTCTCGGCACAGCGCATGGCCATGACTTCACTGAAGACATCCGTGGGGACCGGCTGCGGCAGCAGGTCGCCTGACCTGGAGCTCATCCAGATGTTGTTGGTGGCTTCGGAGGGCCAGGCAATGAGGCTCTCGGCCTCGCTCCAGTACCGCTCACCGAGTGCGAGCCACAACTCGGTCGTCGTGGCATTGGGCGTGCCGCCCAGTTTGGAATAGGCACTCATGGCTGCGTCGCGAACCTGCTGGTCCTTGCGTTCATTGAGCGCCAGTTCGAGCAGCGATGGCATGGCGTGGGAATAGCCGATATCGGACAGGATCTTGCAGACTGTTTCCTGCGTCACCGAATCGAGATTCGGCAGGGCAGTGCACAGCGGGGTAACGGACTGGCGCCCGATTGAAGTGAGCATCGAGACGCAGGCCGACTTCATGCTGCGCTTGGCCGTGCCGGCGATTTGTTCGAGCAGTTGCGGGACGGCATACTCGCCGGCCGATCGCAGGGCTTCCTGGGCCAGCAACTGGGCCCGGGCGCTTCCCACGAGGTTATTGATGTGCTTTTCAATCTCATCGGGATCGCGAGCCAGATCGATGCGTCCTTTGCGGAGCCTGATCTGGAGTTCGCCGGCCACATCCTCGACTTCCGGCATGCGGAGGGCCCGGCTCAGTGCATTGCTCAGCCGATCGTCAAGGTCGCGATCTTCGACCAGAGTGTACAGATCGGCATCGTTGATCTCTGAATCGAGCAGGGCCTGGGCCGAACCGTGTGCCAGATCAAGTCGGGCAATCAGGACATAGTGGATGAAGTCCTCGAGCCACTGGGCTTCCTGTGAATCCCTGCTTGTCTGGACCTGTGGTGCAGGGGCAGCCAGGGCTGTCGTTGGCACCGATGACGTTACGAATACGGGCAACGCCACCGCTGGCAGCAGGAACAGACTGGTGGTGTAGAACCGGCGCGTTGGGATCGACACAGGGAGGCCTCCAATTGTTACCGTTCAAGGGATACGCCTCGCAGGGCGTACATCGGCGTGGGCATAGCAGTCATCCGCCGTGCCGGAATGTATCGGGCGCAAGCGGAAGTGTCAATCATAGTGGCCTTTGCACCCTTCATTCCAGCCAAAGCCCTTGACTGATCAGAATCGGTCTCAGTAGGATGGCCTGTCCATCGATGAGGGACCGGGCAAACAAGGCAAGACAGCCCGGTTCCGTGAGGGAAGTGTGGTGAAAAGCCACCGCGGACGCGCCGCCGTAACGGGTGGTCGTTTGACCCTGGTAGAGGCCTGATTCAAAGCGAATCTGCGATCTCAAAGGGGCAGCGACAGGCGCCGGACCTCGTTGCCACTGCCTGGACTGACTTCGGATGCAGACTGATGGATCCGGAGAAAAAGCAGGCGGGAAGGCGGTTCGGCCCTCAGACCCGAAGCCGGAAAACCTGTCGATGGCCATGGACCGACCGGGCCGTCCTCGCGGATACAGGATGCCGGCACCAGGGCTTGTTGCGCACGTCCCTGATCCCAGTATTCCCTTTCCAGCACCTGACACACAGTGTCAACGGCACGCTCGGGCCACCGTTGCGGCCATCGGTCCGACCAGGTCCGGGGCCGTGTGGTTTTCACCCGTACCCGGGCCCCACGCGCATATATGGGGCCACGTCAGGGAGTCATTGACATGTCGTTGCGTTTTTCTCGTTTCCCCACTTTTTTCCACTGGTCGCTCTGCTGGCTGGCCGTCGGCCCGGCTGCCATAGCCGCCAAGCCCCCGGTCCAGCAGGAGCAGACACCGGTGCCGGCCCCGCTGTCATCGCCGTTTGCGACCAAAGTACTCGATTACCTTCCCGGGGAGGGGTTGTACGTCAACGACCCCAATTTCAATGATCCTGCCCGAGCCCTTGGGGCCCCGATCGGCGGAGGCACGCTCCTGGCAGACAGTACAAAACTGGTCACCCTCGGAGGATTCGGCGGGTCAATCACGCTCGGATTCGACCACACGGTGGCGGATGACCCGGCAAATCATCTCGGGCTGGACTGCATCATCTTCGGAAACGGCGTCTGGATCGGTCAGAACCCGCTGAGCCGCTGGTCCGAGGCTGCCGTGATCGAAATCAGCCTGGATACGAACGGAAACGGGCTGGCCGACGATCTGTGGTACCTCATCCCCGGGTCAGACATCAGCGACCCGATCAACCAGCAACGCAACGGTTTTTACCTGTTGCCGGACGATCCGTATGCCCAGCCGCCGCTGGACAACCCGAATGGCGACGGCTTCGAGGCGTGGTGGGGCTATGCCGACCTGGCCCCGGTCTTGAAGCGTGGTGATCTGGATGGCGACAACTCGGTCGATAACCCCTGGGTTTCGAACGAGTCCTTCTATACGGTGCCTGATGACCCGCTGACAGTCGGAGTTGATGCCGGCAGTGGGGGAGGAGACGCGTTTGACATTGCCTGGGCCGTCGATCCCCTGACCGGGCAGCCGGCCGACTTGCCGGGCTTTGATTTCATTCGGATCACCTCGGCCGTCTGGTCCTTTGACAACTGGTTCGGCGAGGTGTCGGCTGAAATCGGCGGCGTGGCAGACGTCGGCGGTCGTGCCTTCCGCGGAGTCCTCA
This sequence comes from Planctomycetota bacterium, assembly GCA_013112555.1. Classification (GTDB taxonomy): domain Bacteria; phylum Planctomycetota; class Phycisphaerae; order Phycisphaerales; family UBA5793; genus PNC21. The sequence continues at coordinate 1,376,035 of JABFGK010000001.1, forward strand.
GACCATGACAACCGCACAGCGCGTTTCAGGCTTTTCGCTTGTTGAGTTACTGGTCACGCTCTCGATTATCTCGCTGCTGGTCGCGTTGCTGTTGCCGGCTCTTCATCATGCCCGCAGCAGCACGCGCACCGGCGCGTGTGCCTCAAACATCCGGCAGATTGCGCTTGCAAATCATGTCTATGCGAACGAGCATCGGGCCCAGCTCTGCCCCGGGGCCTCTGACTTCGTTGCCAATCTTGATCGCTGGTTCGGCTCGCGCGAGTCCTCCAGTGACCCGTTTGAGCCGACCGACGGCCCGCTTTCGGATGCGCTTGGCCCGGGAGGTGCCGTTCGCCGCTGCCCGTCATTCGAGGCTGACTACGACCATGATGACACAGCACAGGCATTCGAGTCCGGCTGCGGCGGGTATGGCTACAACAACGCCTTTCTCGGTGTCACGGCAGATGAATCCAGCGACCGGGTCGGCGTTCGGCTGTCAGCCATTGCCCGGCCGGATCGGACCATCATGTTCAGCGATTCGGCCTTTGCCATCGCGACACCCGGTCCCGGGTTGATCGAGTACAGTTTTTCTGAGCCGCCGCAGATGCGCGGGTACCCCCAGTATGACCTGACGCCATCGATGCATTTTCGGCATGGAGATCAGGCCAACGTGGCCTGGGCTGACACATCGGTACGCGCGCTGGCCTATGGCTCGACGCGTGAGAATTCGATCTACGGCCTGTCAGCCTCGCAGATGGCGTATTACCGGATCGGCTGGTCCGGGGATGATGCAGCGTCTGATTTGAGTAATACCCTGTTCGATCTCGAATAACGGGGGAACAGCCCACAGGATAGGTGGGGGGCATTGCCTACCATTGGCCGACATGAGCAGCCTATCGCCAATTTCGGATATTCTGGACGACCTTCGAGCCGGCCGCATGATCATTCTGGTGGATGATGAACGGCGTGAGAACGAGGGCGACCTTGTGTGCGCAGCCGAGCACATCACGCCGCAGATCATCAATTTCATGACGCGGTACACGCCGGGGTACCTGTGCGTGGCCTTGACGCCCGAGGACTGTGAGCGGCTCGATCTGCACCCGCAGACTTCCTTTAACACGTCGTTGCGCGGGACGGCCATGGCGGTGAGCATTGATGCCCACCCGAAGTACGGGGTCACGACCGGGATCGCAGCGTCTGACCGGGCCAGGACAGTCCGAGTGGCGGTCGATCCGGCGTCCGGGCCTGCTGATCTGAATCGGCCGGGGCACATGGTCCCGCTGCGGGCACGTGAGGGCGGGGTACTGGTGCGGACCGGGCAGACCGAGGGGTCGGTCGATCTGATGCGGCTGGCCGGGTTGCGGCCGGCTGCGGTGATCAGCGAGATCTCGCGCGAGGATGGCGAGATGGCCCGCTTGCCGGAGTTGATTGAGTTTGCCAGGGAGCATGACCTGAAGATCTGCTCCGTGGAGCAGATTATCCATCATCGCCTCGAACGAGAGCGGCTCGTCACGCGGCTCGAACCGGTTGAAGGGACGCCGATCGAAACGGAGTTCGGCACGTTTCAGTTGATTGCGTATGAGAGCATCGTCGATCCGCTGCCTCATATTGCATTGACACTCGGTGGCGTGGGGCTTCTTGATGCAGCCGGTCTGCCGATCGAGCAGAGCGAGCCAATCCTCGTTCGCATGCATCGGCGGAACTTACTTGGTGACATCTTCGGCGATACAGCACAACCGACACGGATCGAGTTGACCGGCTCCCTGCGTGCCATTCAGGAAGCGGGCAAAGGTGCGTTCGTGTACATGCGACCGGCCTGGGTCGGCGAGGGGGTACTCGCACGGTTGCAGGCGATTAATGGTCACAGTTCCGGCGGGCCGTCACCGGATGCGAATATGCCTGATCTCATGGGGCCGAGCGGCGTCGGTGCCAAAGCGGTCCCGATGGGTCGGCGCGATTATGGCATCGGGGCCCAGATTCTGCGTGATCTGGGGTTACATCGTGTTCGCCTTCTGACGAACCATCCCCGACCGATCGACAACCTCGGCGCGTTTGGTATTACGATCGAGGAGACGGTGTCGATTCCGGTGGACGGGTAAGACAGGGTGGGGTGGAGCATTCCGTTCATCGGACTTGAGCCGACCTGCTACTTACAACTACGTGCGGCTCGTAAGATTCGGGCCTGCGTCCCGAGATGGACGGGCGAGATGTCCGTGCGCGGGAATGACGGAGGGGATCGGGTAAGAACCCCCCAAACCCCCGACATGGGCGCAGCAATCACCTATCCAATCCCTGCAATTGCTCTGGACACCGCTGTCAACTTCAGGTACTTTATAGAAGCCGGCCGACCGAGACGCGAGGGCATGACGCTTCCGCGTGTACACTCGATAGTGAGCCCGAAAGGAACGGTGCTCCACCATGATGAGAACCACACGCAACAAGCCGTGCATCTCGTTCACCCCCATCATCACTGTTCTGGCCAGTCTACTGATCACTGCCATTTGTGGCCGCGCCCATGGGCAGTTATGGTACAGCCATCCACACGCCGTCATCGAACTGGGCGACTTCGGGCAACGGCTCGGCCTAGCCTATGCTATCAATGACGTTGGAGAAATAACCGGGTGCGCCTGGCATGAAGACGGTAGTTGGACTGCCTTCTTCTGGCGCAATGGGACAATCATTGACCTCGGTACACTGGGGGGGCCGACCAGTGTCGGCAACCGTATTAATGACCTGGGTGAAGTTACTGGTAATGCAGATACTGCGGTATCAGGGCGTCATCATGCATTCTATTGGGATGGCTCTACGATGAATGATCTCGGCACACTGAATGAAGTGAGTAATGGTTGGGGTATTAATAACATCGATCAGATTGTCGGCGTGACGGACAGGAGCGAAGCGCGTCCTGTAGGAGTGTTGTGGCAAGACGGCCAACTAATAGAACTTGATACGCTGTACGATGGCGGAAGCGGATACGCCTATGATATCAACGAACAGGGCCAGATTACGGGACAAGCCGACGATGGCGACTGGTGGCGCGTCGTGCTGTGGGAAGATGGCACGGTCCAGGATCTGGGCTTCTATGGCGTAGGCAAGTCGATCAATGAAGCAACGCAGATCGTCGGCCAGATTGGTCTCGACAGGAACAAAGCTTTCTTGTGGGACAACGGAGTGAAGACGAACGTGCATTTCATCCCGTACTACGATGCCAGTGCTGCTGAGGATATCAACGAGCAGGGTGAAATCGTGGGCTGGATCGGCAAGAATGCCATTACCCCCAATGCGTTTCTACGGACTGGCGAGGGACAGTCCATCCTGCTGGATGATCTGGTGGCTCCGCGCTCATCATGGCATCTGGAGGTGGCGTACGGCATTAATGAGTTAGGCCAGATCACAGGCTGGGGGAAGAAGCCTCGCGATCAACCTGACTTTGACAATCAGGCATTTCTGCTGACTCCGGTGTACCCACTGTTTGAGTTGTCCGAGGCACAGCCGGGCGTTGCTGGCCAGACGAATACGATCACGGCCAGTGGTATCGAGCCCGGCACGCGTGTGTACTTCTGCTGGAGTCAGCATGGCGGCGGCCACCTCATCCCCGGCTGTGATACGCAGGTCAACGCCCTGCAGATCGACAATCCCAAGGTGGCGGGTACAGCGATCGCTGACGGCAACGGCGTCGCGACGTTGGAAGGCAAGGTCCCGGCCAAGATGAGCGGGCAGTGGCTGCTGTTCCAGGCGGTCGTGCCGAACAAGTGTGCCATCAGCAATCTGGTGGTGCAGAAGTTTGAGTGAGTGTTAAGTAGGGGCACGATGCCTCGTGCCCCTACTGTGTAGGGTGGGGCGAGCGTTCCTCGCGAACCCCACCGGCAAGCAGTTACTGATTTCATATCATGTCAGGACTACTACTCCATGTCTTGTCAGGCAGTAGGAGTTCATTCCTACTGCATCAGAGGCCCGCTCCCTCATAGTCGCGGTTTGTCGGACGACGCCTCGACCACCCCTTCGGGGTGAGGAGAGGTTTTCTCGTTGGCATCACCTTTCGGGGGTGGCGCTCATCTCCGACTCACTTCACCCCCGGCTACAAACGCACACCGCTTCGCGGTGAGGAAGCGGCGGCTCGTCCGAGGGTAGGGGCACGATGCATGTGCCCCGTTGTGGGTACAGATCCTTTGTTACGCATCGTCCGCCCTCCGGGCGGTTTGTGCCCATGATGCGTGCCTGTTCCGGCGGCTAAAGCCGCCGGCTACGTTCGTGCGCCCTGACGGGCGAGGGGGGGAGTGGAAGCGGCCCGCTCCCTCACAGTTGCGGCTTGTCGGAGGATGCCTCGACCACCCCTTCGGGGTGAGGAGAGGTTTTCTCGTTGGCATCACCTTCCGGGGGTGGCGCTCATCTCCGACTCACTTCACCCCCGGCTACAAACGCACACCGCTTCGCGGTGAGGAAGCGGCGGCTCGTCCGAGGGTAGGGGCACGATGCCTCGTGCCCCGAATGCGTAGGCACCGTGTCTACTACTCCATGTCTTGTCAGGCAGTAGGAATTCATTCCTGCTGCATCTGCAGCCCGCTCCCTCACGGTCGCGGCTCGTAAGATTCGGGCCTGCGGCCCGATTATGGACGGGCGAGACGCCCGTTCCACTTCGGAGTGGAGAGGATGGACTCCCGCGTACGCGGGAGTGACGAGTGGGGAGAAGTGCCCGCTTGCTTATGCCTGCAGTTCCAGATCGGGGATGTTGCCGAAAGCGATACGGATCGGGGCGGCGGCACGGGTGTGATGCATGGAGGCAAAGTAGACGGTGTGACGGCCGAAGCGCCCATTGAGATCGTCGATGGCACGGGCGAGGCGCACCCGTTTGCGTTCGCCGGGAAAGAGGGGGATCGGTGCCTGGCGGTTTTCGGTCAGATCATCGAGTCGCATCCCGACTTTCAGGGGCACGCAACTCGTATGCGGCCGGGCATCCCACTGGCGGGAAAAGACCTCGATCATGGTGGTCGTATCCTGGCACAGGCCGAGTGAGGCGGTTGCTTTCCACTTCGGGCCGTCCATGTATATTACAAGTATGTGCAGCCGTTTGGCCCAGTACCCGAGATCGCGCAGGCGGGCGCCGGCTTTCTGAATCAGACGGATCAAGACGGCCCGGGCGCCGTCGGCGGAGCGATGCTCCGGGGGCAGGACATGAGAGTGGCCGACCGTGCGCCGGTGGACGGGTGGGTCCTTCAGTTCGTGGCCGCGAAGCCAGTGCCACCAGATCCGGCCGATGACGCTCTGCCAGACATCGATCAGATGGTCCTCGGATGCCTGGCAGAGTTGCTCGACGTTCATGATGCCGTGCTGGTTCAGGCGGATGAGCATGCGTCGGCCGATGCCGGGCAAATCGGACAGTTCGAGCGGGTGGAGTTTATCGGGCAGGTCGGAGAGTTGGATGACCACGAGGCCGTCCGGCTTTTCGATCTCGGTTGCGACTTTGGATAAAAAGCGGTTGGGCGCGATGCCGACGGAGCAGCGGAGGTACCGCCCGACCTGATCACGGATTCGGTCTTTCATCAAGTGTGCAATATCGACGGCCCGATCGACTTCGCGCTCGGTCCCCATGAGACGGCAGGACATTTCATCGATGCTGTGCACGCCATCGACCGGCAGGCACGATTCGACGGTGGCAACGATCTGATGGTGGACTTCGATGTAGCGTTCGGGATTTCCTTCGATCAATGTGATATTGGGGCACAGGCGTTTCGCATCGCGCACGGAGCAGCCGGTTTTGACGCCGAAGCGCTTTGCTTCATAACTGGCAGCAATGCAGCAGCTCGATTCGGCCATCACGGGCACAACGCCAATCGGCTTGCCGCGTAACTCGGGTTTGTCCTGTTGTTCGACCGATGCGAAGTAGGCATTCATGTCCAGGAAGAGTGTGGTTAACATCTCCGGCACACCCCCGCTAGTTAGTACGTTCCGCTGTTGTGATCATCAGTCTCTGTTGTCTGTTTGCATCCGCCCCGTGAGTTGTGTGCGCTGGTTCTGTTTGTCCGGCGTGCTGTCTCCTTTGTTTGCTCAAGAGTGAAAGAGAACCCATTCCATCGCTCGCCTCGTCCGCCCTGACGGGCGAAGAGCCCCCTCCCCCGGCCCTCCCCCACAAGGCTGGGGGGAGGGAGTCGATCGGCCCTCACCGGCGGCCCCTCTCCCATTGGGGAGAAGGGTGCAAAAGGGCACGCAGCAGCGTGCCCCTACCTACGGCAGAAGCCCACTCACCCCGGTCGTCCCCCACAAGGCTGGGGGAGGGAGTCGATCGGCCCTCACCGGCGGCCCCTCTCCCATTGGGGAGAAGGGTGCAAAAGGGCACGCAGCAGCGTGCCCCTACAGCCGTACCCAAATATATACCGTACAGGATCGGTGTCAAGAGAACAGTTTGGATTTTGTTCGGTTTTTTCTGTAAGGCAGGGAGGTTCTAATCCCACCACAGCGTTTCCGGCAACGCGTTCAGGTTCACACAGCCATCGGCTGTGACGGCCACCATGTCCTCAACCCGGATCCCGCCGACCGACCGGCAATACAGACCAGGTTCGATGGTCAGCACATCACCCATGACCAGCCGGGAATCCTCACTCGTCGCATGGGCATCCAGCAGCGGCGGCTCGTGGACTTCGAGGCCGATGCCGTGGCCGGTGCCATGGGGGTAGAAGATCGTGTCCGGGTCGTCCTCTGCTGACAGGCCGATCGTGCAGCCACGATCACGGAAGACGGCACAGGCTGCCTCGTGGACTTCCGATCCGAGGACGCCGGCTTTACAGGCAGCAATGGCCTCGCGCTTCGCTTCGAGAACCGCAGCGTGCATCTCAGCGAGTTTGACCGACACGGTGCCGCGGCAGAGTGTGCGGGTGCAGTCGCCGTGGACTCGGGTGCGGAGGTCATGGGGGAAGACATCGAGAATGATCGGTTGGTTCGCAGAGAGCGGGCCGGTGCCGGAGTGATGGCAATCAGCACCGATCGGACCGCCGGCTGCGATGGAGTCGTGGGGGCTGGACAGGCCGTTCTCCAGCAGGTGGATCGCAATCGCTGATCGGAGGTGCTCACTGGTCAGCGGTGAGCCGTCGGGTGACACGAGCGCATTGTGGTTTGCTGCATCGATCCTGCAGTCGCGCACGAGTTCGAACGCATGCTGAATCGCTGCTTCGGTGGCTTGCTGGGCCTGGTGCAGGAGGTCGATGTCCTGTTGCGATTTGGCCCGGCGTTCCATGATGCACAGCATGGGATCGCAGACGACTTCGATGCCGGCCTGTTGGAGGTGATGGACGACAATCAGGGGGAGGAACTGGTCGCTGACGACTTTGCCGACCCCCTTTTGCCGACATAACTCGGCCGCCGTCTGGGCAAACCCGATGTTGCGGTTGGCAGCGAGCCCCGTTGCAGGGGCCAGGTCTTCGGGGCAGAAGACCTCCGCGACACAGCCGGTGGCCTTCATCCGCTGCATCTCGATGTTGCGGACAATGGCTGCCGACCAGTCGGTATCGGGCATGGCAAGGTAGACGACCATATCACCGGCCGGCAATTGGGCGGCGTGATACACGTTCGGGAAGTGGTCCGGTGCACCGGCCAGAAGGATGGGAAGGTCAGCGTGTTCACGAGAGTGAATCGAGGGCATAGCGTGGGCTCCCGGGGGCATTGTTGTGTGGGTACGAGCAGGCGAGTCAGGCCCTCACGAGTTGCCAGGTGTTTCAAACTGGGAAGCGGGTGTCATCTGTACGGCCGGCTGGGCAATTAGCGGACATTGAGGGAATAAAAACCGGCCTTAATTTCGTAAAACGGGTATGCACAGCCTGATTGCTAGTGTATGGTAGTGTAAGGGTTAGCCCGTTTCCGACAAACGCAGGCGTGGATGGATCAGTTTATCAGGCGATTCAGCCTGGCAGTCGGATTTGAAGTAGTGGACGAGCGGGCTTTCCTTATCAGGCGGGCTGTGTGGCTGAGAGAAGATGATCGGCAGCGCGATCGTGCTGTCCGGAGAGAGGATTCGTAGTAAGTACCATGCTGCTCAGATTCGTACCATGGAAGGGTATGTTGAAACCGCGCCCGATGCGTGGGCGGGCGGTCTTCCATGCGTTCCCGGACATGACCGAGTACGACCGAATCCGTGAACTCGTGCATTGGACGGATGACCGGCTTGAACGTGGGGCATCCCTGCTGACACTGGATCTGTCGCGCGTGACGGCGATGGATTCCTCGTTGGTGGCCGGCATCATCCTGGCCTGTCGCCGGGCCAAAGCGCACCGGGCCGTGGTCCGCATCAAGAAGTTTCCTGAGCAGTTTGCAGCCATGCTCGAGGTCTATCGAGTACGCGAAATGCTCATCGAGGCAGGCGTCGAGTTCGTTGAGCCCCGAACACCTGCCGACGTGAAGGAACGAACGGCAGATACGCCGGAGGCAGAAGTGACGACCAAAACGGCCAGCCATTCCAGTTCTGTGGCACCGGCGTAGAAACGACTCACTGTCGGCCCCACCGTCCACAAGAATCTCACAACCTGTCGCATATCACCCTGACGAATGGCCGGCGTGCTGCCGCGCCCGGCTCGTTTGCGCGCGGCGTGGGTTTGGGTGCATTCCCGAGTGACACCCTGAATGTCTGCGAGCCTCATCGACGCCTACGAAGTGGCTGCCACAATAGGACATGCGAGTAGGATTCCTGACATCGTTTGAGACCGAGCGGCTGGGGTTTGCCAAACAGCACGGGTTCGGCTCGATTGAGTTGCTGTTGGACTCGGAGCGGGCCCGGTCGGCAGCGGCAGCGGGTGCGAATCCTGATCCTGAGTGGCTGGAGGCGGTCCGGACGGGTTGTGCGGGGGGCCGGTGTTCGAATCTCGTGCATCGGCGGTTTCTACGGCAACAACCTCGACCCCTCTCAATCAGACGAGTCAGAACAGATCATTCGTGGGACGATCCGGATTGCCCAGGCACTCGGGGTGGATCGGGTGGCAGGTTTTGTCGGCCGCTGGCCGGTCGATGGGCCGCTGGAGGATTCGATGCCGGCCTACGAGGCCTTCTGGAAGCCGATGGCTGCAGTGGCCCGAGATGCCGGGATCAGGATTGCGTTTGAGCATTGCCCGATGGGGTTGCATCACCTCCCGCCGGGTGGGATCAATGCAGTGTGCACGCCGGCCATGTGGGACCGGATGTTTGCTCCTGCCTGGGCCGACGGGCTTGGGATCGAATGGGATGCATCGCACCTGATCTGCCAACGGATTGATCCGGTCTTGAATATCCACCACTACGGGGATCGCATTGTGCACGTGCATGCGAAAGATGCGATGGTCTATCGGCACATCATGGATCGCTATGGGATCTACCACCCGGGTGCCATCGAGCACTGCTTCCCGGGGTTGGGCGATGCGGATTGGCCGGCGATTGTCAAGGCGCTGTACCGGGCGGGGTACGACTCGGATCTGAATATCGAGGGGTGGCACGATGCCGTGTACTGCAACCGTGAAGGCGATCTGAGACTGGAGGATACGGGGCTGCTGGTGGCTCACAAGACGCTGGCGCCGCTGGTGGATGGGAAGTGAGCGGTGGGGGCTGTCGGCCTATGATGGGCTTCACTGCCCGGAGTGTGGATGAATAATGGCCGCATGAGGCGGAAGCGAGGATTGAAATGCCGATGACCGAGCCGGTGCTGACGAAGCGTATTCCCACCTATCCGTATGGTGATCCGAAGGATCGGCATGCCGTGTGGTATGACGAGTACGTCAAGACGGGTGGGTACGAGGCCCTGGCGGCAGCACTCGAGAAAGAGCCGGCAGCCATTGTCGATACGGTCAAGGACAGCAACCTGCGCGGCCGGGGTGGTGCGGGTTTCCCGTGCGGGCTGAAGTGGACGTTTCTGCCCAAAGACTACGAGGGGCAGCGGTATCTGGCCGTGAACTCCGATGAGAGTGAGCCCTGTACATTCAAAGACCGGATGCTGCTGGACTTCGACCCGCATCAGTTGCTCGAAGGCATTGCCATCACCTGTTGGGCCTGTGGCCTGCAGACGGCCTACATCTACATTCGCGGCGAATATCACGAACAGGCTGTGACCGTTCAAAAAGCGATCGACGAAGCGTACAAGAACGGCGTGTTCGGCAAGCAGGGGTTGATGAAGGGCAAGGTTGACTTTGCCGTCGATTGTTATCTGCATCGCGGGGCAGGTGCTTATGTATGCGGCGAGGAAACGGGGTTGCTCGAGTCACTCGAAGGGAAGCGCGGCTGGCCTCGAATCAAGCCGCCGTTCCCGGCCGTTGCGGGGTTGTTCGGCAAGCCCACGATTATCAACAATGTCGAGACGCTGGCGTGTGTCCCGCACATCGTGCAACATGGCTCAGAGTGGTTCAAGTCGCTGGGGTGTGAATCGACGATCGGCGGGCCGCCGAGTTATGGAACGAAGTTGATGGGGGTGAGCGGGCATGTGAATCGGCCGGGCGTGTATGAATGTGATCTCGGGTTTTCATTGCGGACGCTGATTGATGAGTATTGCCAGGGGATGAAGGGCGGGAAGAAACTCAAGGCGATTATCCCGGGCGGGATTTCGATGGGTGTGTTGACGGCCGATCAGGTTGATGCCGAGTTGGACTTTGATATCGGCCGCAAGAATGACCTGCTGGGCCTCGGGACGGCCTGCCCGACCGTGTTGGATGAAGACACGGACATGATCATGGTGGCCCGGAATATCACCCGGTTCTTCAAGAACGAATCATGCGGCCAATGCACGCCGTGCCGTGAGGGATCCGGCTGGATTTATAAGATTCTGTGCCGGATTGAAGAAGGGGAAGGGACGACGCGCGATCTTGATTTGTTGCTTGAGATCGCAGGTTCGATGGGCGCGATGCCGGGCACGACGATCTGTGGTCTGGCCGATGGGAATAACTGGGCCGTCCGGACGATCATCAACAAGTTCCGCGATGAGTTCGAAGCGCGTGTTAAGCCGAGTTTGGTGCCGGTGACAATGAGTGTGTGAAGCAAAGAAAGCCGCGACCGGCGGTCGCGGTGGATTCGGCATACGCAGTGGGACGGTCGTCTCACCCGTCATCTCTTGGATCGACGAGCCGCGCGCACGTGAGTAGGGGCACGCTGCCGCGTGCCCTTCCCATCGACGAGCCGCGCGCACGTGAGTAAGCGGGCTGAGCCCCGCTCTCGTCCGGATCGCCAATCTCCTGAATGGCACTCTTCTCCCCTCACTACGCGCTGGGAAAAGGGGTCGGGGATGAATGGCTGAGCCCTGCCTCTTCGCTGCGGTCCGCCACTCTCCCGAGTGGCATCCTCCAATCCCGCACCCCAACCCCCTCGCCCCTTCAATACAGTCCTTACCTCCTTCCCCACCAGGACTTATATTCCGCTCCCCGCCCGCAACAACCGCCACCTCCCCCGCCCACTTGCGTGGCATATAGATAGCAAATCGGCGTCCGATGATGATCTTCGTCGGCCCGACGGGTCGACCGAGTACGATACTCGACGGTCTTCTCCCCGCCTAGTATCATCTCTGCAGCCATACGGTTGGCGAATCGAGAGGGCGAGCATAACATTGGATATCGGCTAAACACATAGCCACACTTCCCATTACCGCTTTCGGCTGAGGTCTGTTCGACTCTGCTGAAAAATGCATGGGCCGCATACCGCTTAGCCTCCGGATCACCTGGAGGCGGCCATGATGCTCCGTCCCAATGCCTTGTAGTATCACTACTCAGGTTGACATCGGCCGTCGATCAGTCCGTGCCTAACATTTCAGATGGGCATGACACGGACACGCTACAGAGAGTCACGAATACTCGTTCGTCGGATTAATCGACTGCCAAAGGAGAGTCTCACTGGATTTCGACAGAAGGTCGCCAGACTGCGGCAGCACTTCGAGTGTTTTAACCGTGACACCGCTGACCTCTGCCAATGGCTCATGGGCCTGCGGAAGGACTTTGCAGCTGCATACCCCGCAGTAGCAGCGGCGCATCCCGAATCATTCGGTACGCTCGGCAACTTCCTTCTTGAACCTGCAGCGCACGATGGGGGCATCATCGACGAGAAACAGCGCGACCGCTGGCGACTGCGCGTCTGTGATGACGTCATGGGATATCGAGCCTGCGGCACGCTTGACGGACATCCGCTCCCGGATGAGCTGCGCGACGCTATGGAGCGAGCGGCAGCGGAGCGCCCTTATGGCGGGTCAAGAAACTGCAATGCCTATCGACTGATCGAGCGACTCCTCGCACTTGAGCCCCAACATCGGCTTGTTCTCTTGAAGTCGGCTGCGGAATGGGTGGTGGCGCGCTATCAACGCGGTATGGAGAATTGGAACAGCGCGCACAAAGCATGGGCGGATGAGAAGGATGAGTGGGAGAGAGCCCATCCCGGACTCACTCCCGAGATCCGCGATCTATATCGCAACGTGTACAAGCAACTCAGCGATCCCGACCGTGACGACAAGCCGGGTCTGCGCCGAAAGAACCCTCGTATCTGTCCCTACGAGAGGCTGAGGCAGAACACAGACAACTGTTGTTATGCAGGACAAAAGGGGCATGGGCCACTGTGCTGGAAGTTTGTCGAGTTCACAAAGACTCGACAAGGCTTCAATAGGAAGGCATTCTGTATCGATGTTGAGCGCCTCCTGAAGTTTTGCTCTGATCACAACGTGTCGAATCCTGCAAATGCATTCCTCAGTCCGAGTATGCCCGGAGTTCTATTTGCAGACGTCTCGGCTGCCAAGCACCCGCAGAGGATGCGGCAATTTAAGGCCAACTGGGATGCGTATCTGCACCACATGGGACTCAATGCGACCACAGTAATGCACCATGGCAGACTACCCCACTGCATGAGAATTGGGAAGACCCACAAAGACTCTGAGTGTCAGTTCAACCCACACACAGATTATTGCCGCGAGTATCAGCGCGCGCTGACGAATCCCGACAATGGTCTTGACGACCACGCGCTCAGTCTTGAGAGCCTGTACCGAGAATGGCGGATGAATTACGTTGCCGGTCCGAGCAAGCCGCAGTTTCGTTATCCCTCAGCGCACGATCTGCCAATGCCCAAAGTGTTTGGTGAGGGCTTCTTCGAGGTCGATTTCAACGAGTCAATCCTGCGTCTGCACCTTGATGATATGGCCCCAAATGAGTGGATTGAGTTTGGGTTCACGCCCTGGCCGCGCAAGTACAAGCCGTCACGGCGGGAGATCAGCGAGCCCGGCAGGGTTACCAGCGCTCACCTCAACTTCGTCGGCACTCGTGCCCGTGTCGGATTTCGCTTTGCAGTGCAGCACAAGCAGAGCCGGTGTGCCTGCTCACAGGATGAACTTGATCTGCTGCGCAGCAGAAAGTATCCCCGGCAGGCCCAGGACCAGGCGTTTCTTGATGAAGCGAGAGAACGGCTAAGCGATAGGTTTCCCGGCGATTTTAAGAACGACCTTCGCATCCTCGCAGTGGATATGGGCATGACAGGTGCTCACGCCGCTGTCTACCATGGGAACAAGTGCCTGTCTGATTTGCCAATCCCGATTGTCAAGATCAACAAATTGTATGACCGCGTGCCGAGAACACTGGTTCGAAGTCGGGGCGACACAAACAAGGTGCGTGGCCCGATCGAGATGGCCACCGATCCGCAGAAGGCTAGCCGGATTGTTGATGCGCGTGGCCTGCGCAAGGAACATGTGGGCCGACACCTCAACGCGATTGCCGATGGGGCCGCTGCCGTTGCTGCCAAGCGCCAACAAGAGACGGACGATCCGATGCAGACGCTGCGCGATAGCGACTTTCGAGGACTGAAACGCCACATCCGCTGGATGATCCGTGACTGGGCGCGGCTGAATGCGCGACAGATTGTCGATCTGGCGGAAGGGAACCAGTGTGACCTGATCGTGTTCGAGTCACTACGAGGCAGCAGGAAGCCGAGTTATCATCTCCTTGGTCCAAACTCGGAGCGCCAGAAGGCAGAACAGGTCTTATATGCGTATGGGCAGGTTCGCCGCAAGGTCACGGAGAAGGCCGTGGAGCGGGGCATGCGCACCGTTACCGTTCCGTATCACAAATCCTCTCAGGTGTGCCATCAGTGTGGGAAAGAGCAGAGCAATCTCGGTTTATGGAGAAAGAACAAGAGGGACGGGAAGTTTGTCTGCGATCAAGAACAGTGTGACCAGAAGTCAAACAGCGATGCCAATGCAGCCCGAGTTCTGGCACGCGTGTTTCTGGGTGAGATAACGCTGCCCAAGAAGAATTGAGTGTGGGAAATCAGTAGCAGGGTTGACCGCCTGATCCGTGATGGTATACGTTAACTGTTGCCTCGAGTCTTTCGGCTATGCATACGCCCGACGGAGTTACGGCACCACCGGGATGGACCCACAGCCCGAGGCACGAAGGTCTCATTTTATGGTCATTTGCACTGTTTTTTGGAGGGTCTTTCTGGCGCAAGTTGAGGCACCGAAGGCACTTTGCAGAGAGTCGGGTGCGGATGACCCCAAAATGAGGGCTTCTGACACCCGTTCGCGTTGTTCCGCTGTGATCGTGTCAGGTGCGGATGACCCCAAAATGAGGGCTTCTGACACCCGGGGGACGTTGAGTTTCACGTTGATTCCGGTGCGGATGACCCCAGAATGAGGGCTTCTGACACCGCCACCACCCCGGCACATCGTCCTTGAGTTGGTGCGGATGACCCCAGAATGAGGGCTTCTGACACCTGCCCGCTCGTACCAGGTGCGTTTCTTCTTGGTGCGGATGACCCCAGAATGAGGGCTTCTGACACCCCGAGATTCTGATGATTGGCGGGGACGCCAGGTGCGGATGACTCCAGAGTAAGGGCCTGTGTGTTTGAGAGGTTGAGCGGGTAGAGGGGTGAGTGTAAGCCGCGCGGGGAGTGCCTTAGTCGTCGTCAGAGGTTCTTATCCGTCGCGTGAGCGTTTCCTTTGTCGCAAACAAGCCAATGTTGCGCGGATTCACACTCTTTCTTCGTGCTCATGTGTTCGTAGTTCGTCGTTGTCGCAGACCATACACATGTAAACACAATAACAGATGTACAACTGAATTGGCCGACGGTGGGATGCGCTCGCAGAGCGTCACTTATCCCACCCTACGCGCTACGCGCTCAAACGAGCCGCGCGCGTCAGCAGGCGGGCAGGTGTGCCAATCGGGAGAGTTCTGTCTTGTACGTTGTGCGATGACCAACGCTTGCTTTGCATGTCCCTGGATTCCCGCGTTCGCGGGAATGACGGGGAAGGGAGAGGGGGAGTAGGAACCCGCTCCCTCACGGTCGCGGCTCGTTGGATAAGAGGGCACATGCAATGTGCCCCTACTCAAGATGCGCGGCTCGTTGGATGAGAGGGCACATGCAATGTGCCCCTACTCAAGATGCGCGGCTCGTTGGATAAGAGGGCACATGCAATGTGCCCCTACTCAAGATGCGCGGCTCGTTGGATAAGAGGGCACATGCAATGTGCCCCTACTCAAGATGCGTGGCTCGTTGGATAAGAGGGCACATGCAATGTGCCCCTACTCAAGATGCGCGGCTCGTCGATCCAATGACGGGGGATCAAGTAGTGTTGCTCTTGATTCGGTGTGATTCACCCCCCTCAAGGGGGGGACGGTAAGGCATTCACTCACTCGATCCTCGCAACATTGCTTGTTTCGCAGGTGCTTGCGTCGATGAGTTGCAGATACGAGCCACAGGCGATAGCCGGTGCTGTCCTTTGAATCGAACCATTCCCATCAGCATCGGTTATTGCAGTCATCAGGAGTTGCAGTCTTTGAGCGCCGAGGCCGAGCGTCGAGCCGGCACACGGTCCTATTGGAATAACCACAGAACCTTCATTGGCGGCAAAGAGCAGGCCGACTGTTCCATTGGGTGTCGCATTGGTCCACGACACAGTAGCAGGCCCACTATCCGGACAGGCACTGTCCACGGCCAGTTGCGGGCCGGTGTCGGCCGGGATGCGGGCGATCCATCCTTCGGTGACCCCTTCCGGGTTCGTGCCGTAGCCGACGAATGTCGTGCCGTCGAGTGACACATCCAGGACCTCAACGAGAATCCAGCCGGTGAGATCGAGGCCGTAGTCATTGACCAAGACTTCGGCCAAGTTGCGCATGCCGTTGGTTGCGTCCCAGATGTAAGGAAACCGAGGACCGGAGAATTGGCCACTGACTCCAACCACGACCGAGCCGTCGCCGGTCATGCCGGTCACGGTGGCCATCTCATCGGACGGGTAGAGCAGGCCGAGTCCGAGCATCCCGTTGGCCTCGCTCCAGATGAACGGCTCATACGAAAACGGGACGAGTGTTGATGAACTGTTGCCGGCAATGATGGAGCCGTCGGTGGAGACGTTGGTGGCAAAGGCACCGAGGCCGTCCGACCCGCCGTTCAACTTCCCAATGGACACCCATCCATCGGTCTCGTTCCAGTAGGCAGCGGCAGGGTACGCATCGACGGCATTCCCGACGACGGTGGTCCCATCAGCCGAGATATTGAATGCATATGAGGTGGCCCCGGGCTTCAAGCCGCCGAGGCCGACCATGCCCTCGGCTTGTGTCCATCGAAACGCTTCGCGCGAGCGATCGGCTGAGTTCCCGGTTCCGACGACCACCAGACCATCGGCGCTGACGCCTTCGGCCGTTGTGAACGTCCCGCCGGTCAGGAAGGCGAGGCCGACGAGTCCGGTGTCTGCCGACCAGTGGATGGCCTCGTATTGCATTGGATCGTCGCCGTAGCGCCCTTCGCCGATAACGACTGTTCCGTCTGCCGCGATGCCCTTGCCCCAGCTGCGAGTCGGCCCACCAGGGAGGTCGCCGAGGAAGACCATTCCCCCGCCCGCCGTCCAGAGGAAGGCTTCGGTATCGCCGGGGACATGCCCGTCTTGGCCGGCATTGCCGGTCACGAACATCCCATCTGCGGACGTAATGGCAGCCACACTGCCGTAGCCGGGCTCATAGCCGACGCCTTGAAACGATGCCTGGCCAAGCGTTATCGGTGCATGGGCGATACATGCAAGCAGAATGACGCACGTTGCAGGCAGGGATGGTCTCAACATCAGATCAATCCTTTGCGTGACGGGAACGCGATGGGAACCTGTCCATCCTACAGGATTTGGATCTGATTGCCAGATAAAAGAGCGCATTCGTGGTCCCGCCGCCAGCCGGTCCCGCGCCGTGGCTGGAATCCGGCGTGATTCTTCGGAAACGCACGCACGCATGTCCTTCCGGCAGTAGGAATTATTTCCTACTGCCAGACAGGATACGGGGGTTGTATCCGCTTGCCGGTGCGGCTCAAGTTAATGATTACTTCGTGTAATCCGGATAGTCCGGGTACCACATCATCGAGGTCACGGCTTGTTCGATTTCGTCATCCGGGATGAGCCGGCCGAGATTGAGGCGCTTGGCTTCCTTGACGACAGCGATCGCGATGCGCTTCGAGCACTCGCGGAGTTCGGATTGATCCGGGTAGAGCGAGCCTTGCTCAAAGCGGTCCGGTCCGACGCATTCGGCCAGCGTGCGTGCAGCAGCCAGGAACATCGAGTTCGTGATCTGCCGGGCCTCGGCCACGATGGCGCCCAGGCCGACGCCTGGGAAGATGTACACATTGTTGCCCTGGCCGGGGACGTGGCGTTTACCGTTGCGGGTGACCGGATCGAATGGGCTGCCGGTGGCCACGAGGGCCCGACCGTCGGTCCATTCGTATGCCTCGGCGGGTGTGCATTCGGCTTTGGAGGTCGGGTTGCTCAGCGGCATGACGATCGGGTGCTCACAGTACTTGGCCATCTCACGGATTGCGACTTCCTGGAACTCGCCGGCGTTGGCAGTCGTGCCGATGATGATGGTGGGCTTGACGTGTTTCACACACTCAAGCAATCCGAACGGGCCGTCGCCGGCAAAGCCGTATTCAGCGAGTTCCTTCTTGGTCAAGGCGTATTCGCGCTTGTGTTCATCCTGGATCATGCGACCTTCATACAGCAGGCCACGGCTGTCGAGGAAAACCTGTTGCTTGTGAACGTGGGCGTCGTCCGATCCTTCTTCGCGCATGGCAGTTCGGACGAGTCGGCCGATGCCGACGCCGGCTGCCCCGGCCCCGACGTAGAGAATGCGCTGATCCGACATCGGCTGCTTCAGGTACTTCAGGGCCGTCAGGATGCCGGCCAGACAGACTGCGGCCGTCCCTTGAATGTCATCGTTGAAACTGGTCGCCCGGAGTTGGTAGCGGTCGAGAATCCGGAAGGCGATGTTCTTGTGGAAGTCCTCCCACTGAATGACGGCGCGGGGGTAGACCTCCTGGACGGCCTCGACGAACGCTTCGATGAAGTTGTCATATGGCTCATCGCGGAGGCGCCGATGCCGCCAGCCGATGTAGAACTTGTCCTGCAGGAGGTCGGCATTGTTCGTGCCGACGTCGAGGCTGATGGGCAGGCATAGCGACGGGTGGATGCCGGCGGCTGCCGTGTAGAGGGCGAGTTTGCCGACCGGGATCCCCATGCCCCCGGCCCCCTGGTCACCGAGGCCGAGGATGCGCTCATTGTCGGTCACCACGATAAGGCGGACATCCTTGGTCGGTGCGTTTCGGAGAATCTCGGGGATGCAGTCGATGTCATCGGGTGTGATCCACAAGCCGCCGGGGCTGCGGAGAATGTGGCTGTATTGCTGACAGGCCTTGCCGACGGTCGGGGTATAGACAATCGGCATGAGTTCGGGCATGTTCTCAACCATGACCCGATAAAACAGGGTGACGTTCCGATCCTGCAGGGCTGCCAGACCGATGAACTTCTCAAGATCGTCCTTCTTGGTACGGATGTGCTCGAGCTCGAGTTCCACCTGTTCCTTGATGGACAGCGGCGTCGGGGGCAGCAGGCCGCGCACGCCGAACAGCTGCCGCTCGTCGGCTGAGAAGGCACACCCCTTGTTATGGAGGGCTGCACGCAGAAGGATCGGTCCTTCCAGCGCTGGGTCCTTTTTATTAACTGAGGGATTCCGGTCGATTGCATATGCTGTCATCACGAACCACCTTGCCCATCGGGCATCGCTGTATCAACTCAGAGCCCTGGGTCATGGTGGTACAGGCGTCCATGACGCGCATCTGCGGCCTCGGTGGGGTGGTGATGGTCAGAGCACGGCACCAGGCTCGCAGCAGGGCTGCTTGTCTGTGCTGGGCCGCTCATTGCAGAGGCGGCGAAGCCAGGTACACCATACATCCAAACCGTCGCCTGTCACGGCCGAAAGTTCGATCAGGGGAATACCCTCACGGATTGACCCGACGTCCTCCCGGAAGCGCGTTACATCAAACGGGACATGAGGGAGAAGGTCTATCTTGTTGAGCAACAACAGGCCGGCTTCGAGGACGAGGTACGGGTGCTTGGCCGGCTTGTCATCGCCTTCGGTCGCACTGAACATGCCGACCTTAACGTCCTGCCCGAGGTCGAACCCGACCGGACAGATAAGATTACCTACATTCTCGATAATCAGAAGGTCAAGCGCAGTCAGGTCGAGCGAGTTCATCCCCTGGCGAACCTGGTTCGCATCGAGGTGACATGACTTGCCGACGTTAATCTGGACGACATGCGGGGTGAAGGCTGCGAGTCGGTTTGCATCGCGCGTCGTGGCCATGTCCCCGGCCAGCACGCCGACGGCCAGGTCAGACCCGAGCATCTCCAGGGTTCGCTCAAGTAACGCAGTCTTCCCGCTACCGGGTGATCCGATCAGATTGATGCAGGTGACGCCTGCCTCCCGGAGTTGGTGCCGATTCTGTTGTGCCACTTCATCATTGAGTTTCAGTACGTTCTCGATGATCTTGATTTCCATGTCGGAGTCTCCGTGGGATGGGACAAGGCTCGCGCTCACGGGTGAGGCACCCGTGTTCGTTCGGATTGCGGCTATGCAGTTTCTTCTACGGGTTCATCAATGACAATGCTATGCAGTATGATACCGGTGCCCTGCTTGACGTCGGGGTCGATATGGTGGCATTGAGGGCACAGCAAAATGGCCGGGTCTTCAGGTACGTATTCATGCGCGCATTGTCGGCAGGCCACTGATAAGGGGATGGTCATGATCTCAAGGTCAGCCCCGTGCAGAAAGGTGTCCATCGTATAGGCCTTCCAGACGGTGTTCATCACCTCGTCGTCGAGGTGCTCCAGTTCACCAACCCGGATATGGACGGTCGTCAGCCGGCCGATCGGCTCGGGATCTTCCTGGCCTTCGTCAGGCATCCTTGCCCTGATCGACGTGACGACCTGGTCATGAAGTTGCGAAATGATGGCCGCTTCGTGCACGGTTGGTTTCTCCATTCGAGTAGCCATTCGGCTCAACAAATCCTGGGGAGTTCCTCGCCATAGGGTTTCTGGACAATCCGACGGCCGCCGACGTCGGTAATGAGTTCGCACAGGCCGTCGCGTTCGCCGGTCAACTCGCCGATGATGGCAGCCCTGGATCCGAGTGTGTGCCCGTGCAGTGCCTTGATCACTCGATCGGCTTTGTCAGGGCGCACGACGATCACGACCTTGCCCTCATTGGCCACGTCGAGCGGGTCCAGCCCGAGCATCTCGGCTGCATACAGCGTCTCGGGCCGTACCGGGATACACGACTCGTCGAGGGTCAGGTGCAGGCCGCTGTTCTCGGCCAGGTCGGAGGCGACGCCGGCCAGCCCGCCGCGCGTCGGATCGCGCATGAAGGCCACGCCGTCGCCGGCTGCCTGAAACACGGCGTCGATCAGGGAGTTCAACGGGGCGACATCGCTGTGCAGGGCACTCTTGATCGATTCACCCTGTTCACGCTGGAGCATGACCGCCAACCCGTGATCTGCGATCGAGCCGCTGATGATGACGGTGTCGCCCGGTGCCACGCGGTCATAGCCGAGTTGTCTGTCAGGGCTGATAATGCCGACGCCGGAGGTGTTGATATACAAGCCGTCGGCCTGCCCTCGCGCCACGACCTTCGTATCGCCGGTCACGATGTTCACGCCGGCCTCGTGACAGGTGGCGGCCACTGACGCAATGATGCGCTTCAGGGTCGACTCCTCCAGCCCCTCTTCGATGATCAATGCCAGGGACAGTCCCAATGGGGTGGCACCGGACACGGCCAGGTCATTGACCGTCCCGCTGACGGCCAGTCGCCCGATATCACCGCCGGGAAACTCGAGCGGTTGGACGACGTAGGAGTCGGTGGTGAACGCCACCCGGCCGATGCCAGTCGGGAGTATGCAGGAATCATCGAGTGCTGCCAGCACCGGATTGTCCAGATCGGGCCGAATCAGATCGGCCACGAGTTCGTCGGTGAGTTGCCCGCCGCCGCCGTGGGCCAGCAGGATGCGTTTGGTTGCTGTTGCCATGGTCATGGTCTGTGTGCCTCTGCAGTGTTAGGACGTTGCCTTGATCTTGGCCGGGTGGGTGGCGTGCCCTTTGACTTCGGTGGTCGAGCGCTTGTCGGGTGACGACTCGCGGCGACGGTACTTGAACCATGCCTGACACGACCCTTCGGAACTGACCATGCACGGGCCGATCGGATTCACGGGCGTACACACGTTGCCGAACAGGCGGCACTCGTCAGGAAGGCACTTGCCGGTGATCACCTCCCCACATCGGCACCCGGGCGGTTCATGATCTTCGCCGAGTGTGATTTCAAATCGCGTCAGGGCATCGAAGCGGGCAAACTCCGGTCTGAGTTCGAGGCCGCTGTCGGGGATGGTGGCCAGGGCACGCCAGGGGGTGTCGGACGGCATAAAGACCCGGTCCAGTGCGTGCTGGGCGTGGATGTTGCCGGCGGGTGTGACGGCAATCGGATAGAGGTTCTCAATGCTGGGGCAATCATCCTTGAGTTGGCGAACCAACTGCAGAACGCCCTGCATGATCTGCAACGGTTCGAAGCCGGAGATCACGCACGGCTTGCGGTGCTGCTCGACGACGGGGCGGTAGGCATCCGAACCGATGATGACGCTGACATGCCCCGGGCACAGGAAGCCGTCTACCTTGATGTCAGGGTCCTGCAGCAGAGCCAGCATGGCCGGGATCACGAGTTTGTGAGCCGGCATGATCGTGAAGTTGTCGAGGGTGCAGGCGCTGGCAGCCATGACGGCGACGGCCGAGGCCGGAGCGGTCGTTTCAAACCCGACGGATGCAAACACCACCTGCCGTGTCGGGTTCGCTTTGGCAATGTCAACGGCATCCATCGTGCTGTTGACGACCCGAACATCAGCCCCCTCGCTCCGGGCCTTCTGGAGTGAATCGCCGTTTGAGCCGGTGACGCGCAGCATGTCACCGTAGGTGGTGAGGATGACGTCGGGGATGTGGCCGAGTCTGATCAGGGCGTCGATGTGACGCTGGGCCGTAACACAGACGGGGCACCCCGGGCCGCTGACGAGTCGGACGGTGTCCGGCATCAGTGCATGGACGCCGCTACGGCAGGCACTGACGGTGTGGGTGCCGCAGACTTCCATGAAGCACAACGGGCGCCCGACCTCACGGGCGGTCTGCTCGAGCTCGGTACAGAGTTCGGTCATGCGCTGGCGGGCAGCAGTGCGATTCATGTCGGGCCTCCTGCCAGCAGTGCATTGCGTTCATGCTCGGGAAGCGAGTCGATCATTTCCCACGTTTCACGCGCTTCGTCTTCATCGAGTTGCTGAATGGCAAAGCCGGCATGGACGAGTACCCAGTCGCCGAGGTCGGCCTCGGGCGTGAGCGCGAGGTTCACACGGACCCGGGCATGGCCGATGAGCACCCAGGCCTCATCCTGATCGTTCTTCTTTTCAATCCGTGCAGGGACTGCAAGGCACATGGTTCGTTTCTCCATGACATGTCGGTGTCAGATCCGAGTCGGTTGTTGTCAGACGGGCTGCCGCAATCGCCGCCTGCCCGTAGGCGATCCCGCCGTCATTGGGAGGGATGCGACGGTGGGTCAGGACCTCCAGGCCGCGCACCCGCAGCCGCATGGCCGTCAGGTCGGTCAGCAATGCATTGCAAAAGACGCCGCCGCTTAATCCGACGGTTGTCACCCCGGTCGGCTCGGCCACACGTTCTGCAGCCCTGGCCAGCCCGTCGGCAATCGCGTCGTGGAACATCCAGGCAGCCGGGCCGGGGTCGTCGGGGGATGATTCACAGTGATTGAGAAGTGCCGACAGCAGGGGGGTGGTCTCAATGTCGAAGCATGGGTTGTCATCAGGCAGACTGATTTCGAGCAAGCCCTCTCCAGAGGGGTGAGACCGTGCACGGGACGCAGCGGCTTCCAGCAGGAGCCCGGACATGGCTTCGTACTCATTGGCGACACAGATTCCCAACAGCGAGGCTGCGGCATCAAACAGACGCCCCATTCCCGAACTGGGCGGGCAGGAGAGGTCTGATTCCAGCATGGACAGGACGGCCATGCGCTTGAGTTGGTCGGGCAGCAGTCGTCGGATGTGATGATCCACCAATGGGCCTGCCAAGTCTGCATCATACAGCCAACTGACGGCACAACGAACCGTGTCGCGTGCTGCAGCATCGCCCCCTGGGAGCCGCAGCGGCTTGAGACGACCGAGTCGGCTGAATGACCTGCAGTCACCGATCAGGATTTCACCGCCCCAGGCAGTGCCATCCGGCCCGTAGCCAACCCCATCGCAGATGAGGCCGATGATCGGATCCGTGTGCCCGTGCTCTGCGGCGATCGATGCGAGATGGGCATGGTGATGTTGCACTTCGATGAGCGGGACCTCATACTGCCGGGCGAGCGCTCGTGCATGGCGTCGAGCCAGGTATCGTGGGTGGAGGTCACAGGCGACCCACTGCGGGCAGACATCGTACAAGCGCAGCAGGTCGTTGATGGTCTGCTCAAACCGCTGGTACGCGCGCAGGTGGGAGAGATCGCCGATGTGCTGGCTGACAATGGCCTCATTGTTGCGCACGAGGCTGACCGTGTTTTTAAGTTCGCCACCCGTGCACAGACCGGGCGCCGGTGCTGCATGGGGAAGTGCGATCGGCATCGGAACGTACCCGCGCGCGACTCGGATCGGCAGGAGCCCCTCAGTCGTGTCAGCCACGATGGAATCGTCCACCGCTCTCAGGATCGGCCGGTCATGGGTCAGAAAACCGTCGGCGATTTCTGCGAACTCGAGCCGGGCCACCTCATCGTCCTTGATCAGTGGGTCGTCACTCAGATTGGCACTTGTCATAACGAGGGGACGAAGCGCAAGCGCCGGTTCTGCAAAAAGCAGGTATTGCATCGGGGTATACGGCACCATGATGCCGATGCGGTGGCACCCGGCGGTGACGGAATGCGCAACGCTGTCGTTTTCAACGCGACGTGTCGCCAGCACGATCGGGGCCGCAGGTGATTGCAGGAGTTGTGTTGCATGGTGCGAGAGAGACCCGAAGGCTCGTGCTGACTCAAGGGTGGGCACCATGATCGCAAAGGGCTTGCTGTCGCGGTGCTTTGCCCGGCGAAGTCGTTGCACTGCATCTTCGTTGGTCGCATCGACCACGAGGTGGTATCCGCCCAGGCCCTTCATGGCCAGGATCCCGCCGCGTGCCAGTAAGTCGGCAGCCTGGGAAAACGCATCCGACGACGCGCAGTGTTCGTTTTGTGATATGAATGTGACCTGGGGGCCGCACGATGGGCAGCACGTTGGTTGGGCGTGGTATCGTCGGTCCGACGGCGTGCCGTACTCCTGATCACATGTGGGGCACATGGCAAAGTCGGCCATCGTGGTCCGAGGCCGGTCATAGGGCAAATCATGGATGATCGTGTAGCGCGGGCCGCAGTTCGTACAGTTGATCAAAGGATGCTGATAGCGTCGATCCGTCTGGTCGAACAACTCTCGTACACAATCAGCACAGGTGGCTGAGTCGACGGTTACTCTGCCCGGCGCCCTGGAATCGTGATCGCTGGCAATGATGGTGAACGAGTCCGGTCTGGCGGTCGGTGATGTGTCGGAGGCACCTTCACCGTGGCACTCATGGATCGACTCGATTGATGCAAGCGGGGGTGGCTGCGTCTCGAGTGCCTGTGCAAAGGCATCGAGTTGGCTTGCCGTTCCCCAGGCATCGATGGTGACGCCGCCGGGGTCATTGCAGACCGTGCCGGCAATGCCGAAGTGCTCGGCCAGGCGAAGGACAAAGGGGCGAAAACCAACACCCTGGACCTGCCCCGCAACCCTCCACTTGCGGCGGCTGATGTCGACTTGATCCGGTTGGTCACGTGTGATTGACGACATGGTTCCTTCCAGTACGACGAAAGCAGGGCATCGGTCGCACTGAACTCGGCCGATGTTATCGGTTCCAGGGAGATGCCTGACTGATCGACGCGCGCACTTCGTATGCCCGGCCGCACGATACTCGTATGTCTGCTATCGGACTTCGTTGCCAATGAGTTTCAGAGAGACTTGTAAAGTATGTTCAGATCGACATGGGTGATACTGCTCCTCTTGCTCGTTTCGGGTCAGGGAGACAACCGAGTTTGACTCGCAAATGGGGTCGGATCGATCGATCGCTTCGAACCGTAGGCTATGGTGAAAACGTATGGCACGAGGACCGATAGAAACGGTCTTTGCCGTGTTGCAGAGGAGGTGTCAGGATCGGATGTTGGTGAGGCAGCCTCTGGACCTCTTGATGAGAAGTCACTGGGCGATCACTCGCATCACTCCATGTGCGCCGATGTCACGCAGTGGGTGTGAACAGTCCGGCTCCATATCGCGCGTCGTCAGTCATGAAAACGGCAGGCTTGCGCCTGTCGGCGCCATGACTGTGCCCGGATCGAGTGTCGGCCAAGTGATTCGCCCCCCAAGAGGAGGCCCTGTTCGTGCTGTATCGAGGCAAGTCAACGATGTGTGCCGGATTCGGTTTCACAGGCAATAAGTGGGACGCTTCGATCCGATTCTGAGGAGTCTGGAGATGATTGTTTCGAATATCAGCGTCATGGTTGACCGATAAACCATACGGCAACAAGTCGTCATTTCGGATACACGAGATACAAGGGTGCTGAGCCACCGGCCGGATAGAGGGTACTTATGCACGACGACGTGGAATCAACCGTCCAGCGCATCTGCCAGTCGTATGACAACGATGGGCGCCGCCTGATGGATATTGTGACGGATCTGCACCGGGAGTATGGGTGCGTCGACCCCGAGGCGATGGATCTGATCGCCCGGTGCGTCAATGTGCCACGACTGCGAGTGCAGAGTCTGGTTTCGTTCTATTCGTTCTATGCCGAAGCGCCACGCGGCCGAATCGTGATCCGGCTGAGCGACGATGTCATTGACCGGATGCACGGGTATGACCGGGTCGCGGCTGCCTTTTGTGATGAACTCGGCATCGGGATGGGGGAAACGACGGCCGACGGGCTGTTTACGCTCGAACGAACGGCCTGCATCGGCATGTGCGATCAGGCACCGGCCGGGCTGGTCAATGACGTGGTGATTACCCACCTGTCAAGCGACAAGGCAAGGCAGATTGTTCAGGATCTTCGTCGCCACGGGGACCCGCATCAGTTGGTCACGTCGCTGGGCGACGGTGAAAACGGCTGCGACCTGATCCACTCCATGGTGCGGAACAACCTCCGCAAAGCCGGGTCGGTCATTTTCAGTCCGATCAACCGCGGTGAGGCGATTCGCAAGGCCCTGTCGATCAGCCCGCAGGAAGTGATTCGGGCGATGAAGACGGCTCGGCTGCGAGGGCGAGGCGGGGCCGGGTTCCCGGCCGGCATGAAGTGGGAGTTTGCCAGGGGTGCCGGCGACGGGCAGAAGTACATTCTGTGTAACGCGGACGAAGGGGAGCCGGGGACGTTCAAGGATCGGGTCATCCTGACTGAGCGAGCCGATCGCGTGTTTGCGGGCATGACGATTGCCGGCTATGCCATCGGCGCATCCGAGGGCATCATGTATCTCCGGGCCGAGTATGCCTACCTCAAGCCTCATCTCGAAGACGTGCTGCGACGTCGGCGAATCGACGGCTTGCTCGGGGAGACGGTGCTTGGGCGAAATGAGTTTGCATTCGACATACGGATTCAGATCGGGGCCGGGGCCTATGTCTGCGGTGAGGAGACGGCCTTGATCAGTTCCTGTGAGGGGAAGCGCGGCGACCCGATGACGCGGCCGCCGTTCCCGGCACAGAAGGGCTACAACGGGTGCCCGACCGTTATTAACAATGTCGAGACCCTGTGCTGTGTGACGAAGATCATGGAGGAGGGCCCGGCCACGTTTTCAGACTGCGGGTCCGATCAGAGTTCGGGGACGAAACTGCTCAGCATTTCCGGGGATTGCAAACGGGCCGGTGTGTACGAGTTCCCATTCGGCACAACCTTGCGCGAGGTGCTGAATGAATGCGGCGGTCTGGAGGCACAAGCCGTGCAGGTCGGCGGGCCGAGTGGGAAGATGGTAAGCCCGGCCGACTTCGATCGGAAGATCTGCTTCGAGGATCTTGCCACCGGCGGCTCGGTCATGGTCTTCGGCCCGCAGCGGAACATCCTCGACATTGTCCACGGGTTCATGGACTTCTTCGTTGATGAGAGTTGCGGATACTGCACGCCGTGTCGTGTCGGGAACGTGTTGCTCAAGCAACTCGTCGAGCGTGTGCGAGACGGGAGTGGTGAGCCGGATGATCTCGACCAGATGCGCCGGATTGCCGGCACGATGAAGGCCACGAGCCGGTGCGGGCTCGGGCAGACATCATCGAACCCGGTGATGTCAACACTGACGACGTTTGAGACCGAATACACCGATCGCGTGCAGGACGGCCCGGATGGGCAGCGGCGTGGCTTTGACCTGGCTGAGTCAGTCAAGGCGGCCGAGTCGATTGCCGGGCGCCCATCAGTACACACCGGTCAGGATGATTGAGCGAGATGCACTGCGACTGCAGAGGCTGACAGTTAGAAGGGACAGCGCCATGACGCCAGGGATCACCTTCACGATCGACGGGAAACAGGTGACGGCTGCACCGGGCCAGACGATTATCGAAGCGGCCGACACGGCCGGGATCTACATCCCGCGCCTGTGCCACAAGCCGGGGCTGGAACCGTTTGGGAGTTGCCGGCTCTGCACGGTCACTGTCGGCGGCCGCCCCTGTTCCTCGTGTACTCAGCCGGCGGCCGAGGGGATCGTGGTCGAAAGCGATACCGATGAACTGAATGAGCATCGCCGGGCCCTGCTCGAAATGCTGTTTGTCGAAGGCAATCACTTCTGCATGTTCTGCGAGAAAAGCGGCAACTGCGAACTGCAGGCGCTGGCGTATAAGTTCGGCATCACGGCCCCATCGTTCACCTACCAGTGGCAGAAGCACGATGTCGATGCCTCGCACCCACAGATTCTGATCGATCGGAATCGGTGCATTCTGTGCGCCCGGTGTGTACGGGCTTCACAGGATCTGGATGGCAAGAGCGTCTTCGGGTTCGTGGGTCGCGGCCCGAACAAGCGCCTGGCCGTCAATGCCGAGGCACGACTCAGCGACACGAACGTGGACGTCACCGATGAGGCGCTTGATGTCTGCCCGGTCGGAGCCCTGCTCCGGAAGCATGTCGGCTACAAGGTCCCGATTGGGAAGCGGCAGTTCGATCACACGCCGATCGGGTCGGACGTGGAGGGGGAACCTGCCCCCGATGACTGCGGGTGCGGTGGAGCCGAGAACGTCTGCCAGTGCACGCAGTCTGAATGAGCCATGCTGGGACGTACGACGTTCGTCCCGCTTGACCGGGGACCGGGGTTGCCAGGTAAGGAATGAAACCAATGGGTGAGAACCAGAAGGCACGGATCGCAACGACATCGCTGGCAGGCTGTTTCGGCTGTCATATGTCATTACTCGATATTGACGAACGCATCCTCCAACTGGCGGAACTGGTCGTCTTTGATAAGTCGCCGATCAATGACATCAAGCAATTCACCGGCCGATGCGACGTCGGGTTGATCGAAGGCGGGTGCTGCAACGAGCATAATGTGGAAGTCCTGCGCGACTTCCGCAAGCACTGCGACATTCTCATTTCGATCGGCGACTGTGCGACGATGGGCGGCATCCCGGCACTGCGCAACACGGTCCCGCTCCAGGAGTGTCTTGATGAGGCTTACCGCGATGGGCCGTCGGTACACAATCCTTCGGGCATGATCCCGAATGATGTCGAACTGCCGTTGATTCTGGACAAGGTGTATCCCGCTCATGAGGTGGTGAAGATTGATTACCACCTGCCCGGGTGTCCGCCGTCGGCCGACACGTTGTGGGAGGCCCTGGTCGCCCTCTTGACGGCGAAGCCGGTCGAGTTGCCCTATGAGTTAGTGAAGTACGATTGAGTCTGAGTCAGCACAGCACTCATGAGATCGGAGAATACGCGTGGTATCCACGACTGCAACAAGCACGAAGCGAGTGGTGATTGAGCCGGTGACGCGTGTCGAAGGGCACGGCAAGGTCACGATCCTGCTTGATGAAGACAATCATGTGACCCAGGCACGATTGCATATCGTCGAGTTCCGAGGGTTTGAGCGGTTCATTCAGGGCCGGCCGTACTGGGAACTGCCGGTAGCCGTGCAACGACTCTGCGGCATCTGCCCGGTGAGCCATCACCTGTGCGCTGCCAAGGCAGTGGATCGGCTCGTGGGCGGCGAGAACCTGACGCCGACGGCTGAGAAACTGCGGCGACTGATGCACTTCGGCCAGATGTTCCAATCACACTCACTCCACTTCTTTCACCTGGCCTCGCCGGACCTGCTGTTCGGATTCGATGCCGATGCCGCAACGCGACATGTGCTGGCGGTGGCAGATGCATACCCGGAACTCGGGCGGCAGGCGATCCTGATGCGGAAGTTCGGTCAGGAGATCATCAAGGCCACAGCCGGCAAGAAGGTCCACGGCACCGGGGCGATACCCGGCGGGATGAACAAAAACCTCACGATCGACGAGCGCGATGTGCTGCTGGCTGACATGAACCAGATGCTCCAGTGGGCACGCGATGCCGTTGATATTGCAAAGAACTACACCGTAGAGCATCTTGAGCTGGCCAAGACGTTCGGGACGTTCGAGTCGAATCATGTCGGCCTCGTCACCTCGGACGGGGCACTCGAGATGTACGATGGCGGGCTGCGAGCCGTCGACGCCGACGGCGGCACGATCTTCGATCACATGGACAACCAGAAGTACCTTGATTACATCGTCGAGGCAGTCCGCCCGTGGTCGTATATGAAGTTCCCGTTTATTAAATCGATCGGGCCGGAGAACGGCTGGTATCGCGTCGGCCCGCTGTCCCGCGTCAATGTGTGTAATCACATCAGCACACCGGAAGCGGAGGCAGCCCGTCAGGAGTTCAAGGCCGTGACGAACGGGCGGCCGAATCACATGACCCTTGCCTATCACTGGGCCCGTATGATTGAAACGCTGCACTCGGCCGAGAAGATCAACGAGTTGCTCCACGACCCGGATCTCCAGGGTGAGGATCTCGTCGTCACCGGCGAGCGCCGGCTTGAGGCGGTCGGGATCATCGAGGCCCCGCGCGGGACATTGTTCCATCACTACAAGATCAATGAAGACGATCAGTGTGTCATGTGCAATCTGATTGTCTCCACGACTTCCAACAACGAGCCGATGAATCTGGCCGTTCAGAAGGTGGCCGAGCAGTACCTTGATGGGCAGGCGGAAATCACCGAAGGCATGCTGAACCATATCGAGGTGGCAATCCGGGCCTATGACCCGTGCCTGAGTTGTGCCACGCATGCGCTCGGGCAGATGCCGCTGGTGGTCGAGTTGTATGATCACGAGGGGACGCTGATTGATTCAAAGTCCAAGGGGGCAGTCACACGTGACGACTGATCGGCGATCATCCCGAGATATGACGCAGCGATGCAACGTGCTCGTTTTCGGGTTCGGCAACCCGGGCCGTTGTGATGACGGGCTGGGGCCGGCCTTCGTCGAGCGCGTGCGCGCTTCCTCGGACGCCCCGAGGGCGGTCGTCATTGAGACGTACTCCGAGTACCAACTCCAGGTTGAGGACGCCGACCTGATATCCCGGTATGACGTCGTCGTCTTTGTCGATGCGTCGGTCTCCTGTGCGGACCCGTTCGAACTCACGACGGTCGTCCCGCGCGAAGATCATAGTTTTACGACACATTCGGTCAGCCCCGGCGCGGTCCTGGCAATGGCGCGCGGCTACTTCAATGCCGACGACACGCAGGCGTTTGTGCTCGGAATCCGGGGGCATGAGTTTGATCGATTCGAGGAAGCCCTCTCGGAGCAGGCTCAATCGAATCTGGATGCGGCCGTGACCTGGTTTGAGAAGCAGATTGTCAGGCCGGTTTTTGATGCCGAGACATTCGACCGCGCATATGGTGAAATGAAAGACCGGGTGGGATGTATGCACACCCCTCAACCGTCATAAAGGATGGCGCAATCATGGCAGAGAACGGAAAACATGTCATCCTGTACGTCGATGATGATGCAGACTATCGCGAGGCCTTGCGTGCCATCCTGGAAGCCGAGGGCTATTCAATGATCGAAGCCCCGACGGCCGAGGACGGGCTGGCGACGTTCCGCGAATCGCGACCGGACCTCGTCATCGTGGATCTCATGATGGAGGAGATCGACGCCGGCACGCACTTTGTCAAGGAACTGCGAGCGCTCGGGAGTGCGGTTCCCGTGTATATGCTCAGCTCGGTCGGTGACTCGCTGACGATGAGCACCGATTACGCCTCGCTCGGGCTCTCCGGCGTGTTTCAGAAGCCGATCAATCGGGATCACCTCATGTCGGTCCTGAAGTCGCGCCTGGGCTGAATGGTGCATTCATTCAGGTGCCGGGTCTGCTGCTTCGGCAATCGGCAGTTGCACAAAGAACGTACTGCCAGCGCCCGGCGTGCTCTTGACGCCGACGGTGCCCCCGTGTGCTTCAATCACACGCTTGACAATGGACAGGCCGAGGCCGCTGCCTTCAGCCGAGATCGATGGGGCCGACGGTTTCAGCCGCACAAACTCGCCAAAGAGACGGGATTGATCGGTCGGGTCGATGCCGATGCCATTGTCCGTCACGTCCACGCGCACCGTTTTGCCGGCCTCCACGACGGCTGATCGAACAGTGATCGTCCCGCCGTCAGGTGTGTACTTGATCGCATTGGTGATGTAGTTGACCAGTGCCTCTTTGATCAGCCGTTCGATTCCGAGGACGCTAGCGGATGCAGATTCCGCCTCCAGCGTGAGACGGTGGCTCTTCTGATTCGCCAGATCCTGGTATTCATCGACGAGTGAAGCGAGCAGGTTCTTGATGTCGATCGGTTTGGCCTGTGGGCCGATGAGTCCGCTGTCAAGCGTTGCCAGCACCTGGAGGTCGCGGATAAACGAGGTCAAACCATCGAGTCGATTGAGTGAACGGTCCAGCCATTGCTGTTGCTGGTCGGTGGTCGGGCCACCCAGCCCGTCGCGAATATTGCCCAACAGCATGGTGGCGGCCCCGATGGGGGATTTGAGATTATGCAGGGCAATATGAAGAAAGTCCCGCCGCATCTGCGAGAGCCGCTCGAGGCGTGAGTTCGCATCATAGAGGTGGGTTTCGCTGCGCCGCAGTGCCGAGGCGAGCGTAATCATGAGTAATGCAATGAGGCCGAGCAGCAGGCCGTAAACGAC
The DNA here is from genome assembly GCA_013112555.1 of Planctomycetota bacterium. Taxonomy (GTDB): domain Bacteria; phylum Planctomycetota; class Phycisphaerae; order Phycisphaerales; family UBA5793; genus PNC21. The sequence goes on from JABFGK010000001.1 coordinate 1,408,523, forward strand.
CAGGAGTGTGAGTGCATATTGCCAATTGAGATCAACGGTGCTCGGGACGGCCCCGGCCGGCAGGCGTGGGGGGGCCAGCCCGGTCCACTCAAGCAGAGTCAGTGAAACCATGAGTAGGTATGCCACCCCGGTCAGTCCGAGTGCCGCCCGAGGTGAGAGGAGCACACAACTCAGAATCACATGCAGCAGGTAGAAGGCCAAGAAGGGCGAGCGAGCCCCTCCGACGAGCCAGATGGCGGCCGTCAAGGCGAGGTAGTCCAACAGGATGGCCCCGTACATGACCCTTTTGAGAGTCACATAGTCGTCCAGGGACGGGTCGGGCGACAACCGATGGCGGATCTGGACAAAGGCCAGTGCATCGTAGAGTAGAATTCCGATACCGACGGCGACTAACTCCCCAGCGCTCAGCGACTCAACATTGACGACATAGCGGGCAAAAAGCGCCCCGACGGCAATGGTGATCCCGACTGCCAAACGAACCAGACAATGCAGATACAACCGTGCTCCCAGCAGCCGGCGATGGCTCAGCAGTGGGAGATCGGTATCAAGGACGTTGAGCGGGTTCTGCTGGTCAATCACGTCCGCAGCCACCATCCTGTTCCCCCTGGCACCGTGGTTGTGGCTGAATCATGCCCGAATCATGAGTCGGCGCATGTCCTCATTCTTATGTCGGCACGACTGACGTGGGTGAATCAATTCAAAGGGGCCGGGGCTTGACGATTGTGCTGCTAGGCCATCGCCCGACTGCGGATGCTGTCGAGGACGTTCATGAAGTTGATGTACGAGTCGTAGGGGCTCTCGTAGGGATTGAAGTACTTATGCACATCCCCGTCAGCGAAGTACTTCGTGCACATGTAGTAAAAATGGTCGCTCGTCGTCAGTTTCCGCCAGTCGCCAATGAGTTCGGGGTCGCGGGTTTCCTTGACACGACGCTCGAGTTTGTACATTTCGTGCAGCGCATTGGATTGCATGGCATTGCCGAGCCAGGCCGACAGATCTCGTTCAGTGTCGGCCCATGACACCATATACGGCACGTCGTATTCGCCGGCCGGCTCGAATCGCCCAGCGGCCTCACTCGGCGTCACGAAGTCGTTTTGCCCGGGATTGTAATCGAACACCTTCTCAGGCAACTGCTCGAGGAACTGGAAGATACCGGTGTCGGACCACTGGTGTTCCCCGAACGTCTCGTAGTCCATGAACAGATTGCACACGTAGCCGTTACCGTTGATCTGGTTCACCCAGCCGGCAAACTTCTCGGCTGTCAGCGGCCACTCTTTCCAGGCCCGATTGGAAAACCGGAAGGCGACGTCATCGCTCAACTGGTAGTTCTTGAGCATGAGCGCGACCCGATCGGTATTCGGGGGGCGATAGAGGAAATTCGGCGAGCGGTAGCCGAGGATGCGATCCACGCCCTCGCAGATGACCGCATTGAAGCGATCCATCGACGCGATGAAATAGGCCAGATCGTTGTTGTAGACGAGTTCGGTATTGCGGAAGGTGGTCGGGACAATTCCGAACAGATCCTGCATCAGTTTCGTGTGCAGGTCGATCTGCTCGCGGAACTCGTCCCGGCTGTAGAGAAAACTGAGCGAGTGGTAGTAGGTCTCGGAGAGGAACTCGCAGCAGCCGGTGTGGGCCAACTCGATAAACATGTCCAGCACGTCCGGGGCCCAGTGCTTCAACTGCTCGATCATGATGCCGGTCACGGAGTAGGCGACTTTGAATCGGCCTTCGTGTCGTTTCACGAGATCGAGAATCAGCCTCGTGGTCGGCCGATAGCACTTGTCTGCCACCTTGCGGCAGATCTCGGCATTCTTCTGGTCGTCGAAGTAGTCGTGCCCCGTGTCAAAGACGCTGTAGCGACGAAGGCGGTAGGGCTGATGGACCTGGAAGTAAAAGCAAACCGATGCCATGGTTCTGAGTTCCCGTGCCCGGGATCAATACGAGCGTGATCGGCGCCCGGATGATGCCGAGTCTCCGTGGTGCGGCTTCCAACGATCGCCCCTCACTGCACATTGTGGCAATCGCCGCGCTGCTTTCAAGCGAAACCGGTGCTTTTGCGGCAATCTCCGGGTGGATACTCGACGACCGGATGGCACCGTACACATTCATCGGTGAGCAGGTCATCGGCAGGTTCCGTGCTATGCTTGCCCATGAGCACCCAAATGACCCGTCCGGAACTGATGCAGCGAATTGTCGAGCAGGCAGTCCTGCGCGGGACCTTTACCCTGCGATCCGGCCGAACGAGCAACTACTACCTGGATAAGTACTTACTGAGTTGCCAGCCGTCGGTTCTCCGGTCGATCGCAACCGGGTTGGCTGAGCGGATTGATGTCGCAGCGGTGAATCGCCTGGCCGGGGCCGAACTTGGCGGCATCCCGCTCGTGACGGCTGTTGCACTCGAGACCGGCCTTCCCTGCGTCTTTGTCAGAAATCAGCGGAAGGACTACGGGACCTCGCATCAAATCGAAGGGCGACTCGAGGACAACGATCGCGTGCTGTTGATCGAGGATGTGGCCACCACCGGTGGTCAGGCAATCGAGGCAGCCGGCGATCTGGCCGAGGCCGGCGCCACCGTCGTCGGGATTCTGGCCGTGATTGATCGCCTTGAGGGCGCACGAGAGAACGTTGAAGCCGCAGGCTACCCGTTTGATGCGCTGTTCACGGTGTCCGAACTGGGATTGATCGATGGGTCGTAACGCAGACGGCGACGCAGTCCCTGCCAACGATCGATCAGTCAGTCCCAAGGATCTGAGCGACTTCCTGAATCAACGCGAGTTTCGCTTCATCAAGCGTGCCCTGGAAGCGGGCGCCGGCTGCCAATGCGTGCCCACCGCCCTTGAACCGCTTGGCCAGTTCATTGACATCGATGGCATCGGCGCCGGCCTTTGAGCGAAGGCTGAACTTGACGTGGTCGCTTCGATTCTGAGCCATCAGGCAGGAAACCTTGACCGTGCCGATCTGCTGCGGCAATTCTGAAAACCCGTGGCCGTCCTCGATCGATGCCCCGGATTCTCGGTAGTCGTCCTGTGTGAGTTGCATGATGGCCAAGCGCCCATCGAGTGCCAGTTCGAGCGAGGCCAGCGCGCGGCCCATCAGATCGAGGCGGCTCTTCTGGTGCTGCTGGTCACTCATATCGTGGATGGCATAGTGATCGACCCCGGCCCTGAGCAGGCGGGCAGCGTGCTCAAAGGTGCGGGGGGTCACGTTCGAGTAGCGGAACCAGCCGGTATCAGAAGCGATCCCGAGAAACAGTGCTTCAGCAGTGCGCCGATCCGGCCCGTCTCCCAGGCAGTCAATCAGATCAGCCACGATTTCGGCAGTCGCAGCAGCCGTGCGATCGACGTACCGCATGTCGGCCACGCCCACATCGCCCTCAATGTGGTGATCCAGGACGATGATGTGGTCCGTCCGGGTCTCGAGCCAGGGATAGATGTGGGACAACTGCGGGACGGCACCGGTGTCCAGGACGACGACGAGGTCGTCATAGTCCGGATCGGGCAAGTGGCTCCCATCGGCAAGCCGCACGTCCATCCCGGCCAACAGGGGCTTGAACATGGCTGGGACCGGCGGCATGTACCAGATCTGCGTCTCGATCCCGAGTTGATCGAGAACGAGGCCCAGTGCCAGGCTCGAACCGAGCGCATCACCGTCCGGTTTGGCGTGCGTAGTCAGTATGACTCGCCGGGAAGACCGCAGGCGTGTAGCGATTTCATCCAGAGTTGCGTTGGATTCGTAGCGATCATTCATCCGACGGTGCATCCTCGTGAGGTGTTTCGGTCATTTGGGGGTCCGGAAGGCCTGCGTCCTGTGGTGTCGGGGCCGTCTGGCAAACAGGCGGGACGAGGGGCAGTGTCGCGCCTGACTGCCTCGGCGGCACGGCAGGTATCTGCCTGAATCTGGTGGACCAGGGTCTCGGGCGAATCGAATCTCACTTCATCTCGCAGATACGCCAGCAGATCGATTTCGAGTGTCCAGCCATACGAGTCAAGCGGTCCATTGAAGCCGATCAGATGGGCCTCGCATGAGACCTCACCGGCATCAAAGGTCGGTCGGCTGCCGATATTGATTGCTGCCGGCCACGATGGGCGGGTACGCTGCTCGTTATCGTCAGCCGGGGTGAAGGCCAGGCCGGCATAGACCCCGGGGGCAGGCAGCAGATTCGGGGTCTGCAGGTTCGCAGTCGGGTACCCGATGGTCCGGCCACGCTTGGCACCGGAGACGACCTGCCCGGCGATGCGGTAGGGGCGTCCCAGCATTCGGCAGGCGTCGGCCACGCGGCCGTGTCTGATCAGCCATCTGACCAGCGTGCTGGAAACCGTGGTGAGTAACTGGTCATTGAGGCTCAATTCGACCGGTTCGACCACCTCGACGGCAAAACCGTGTTGTGCACCGAGATCGCGCAGCATGTCGACCTGGCCCCGTCGCTTGTGCCCGAATCTGAAGTTCCAGCCCTCGACCAGTGCCTTCGGCCGATACTGCTTGACGATTCGAGCGATAAACTCGGCCGGCTCCAGATCGAGCAGATCGGGATCAGGGCTCAGTTTGACCACTTCGTCAGCCCCGGCCCTGAGCAGCAGGTCCCGACGCTGCTCAAACGTGGTCAGCAGGCCGGGTGTATGGTCCGGTCTGAGGCGGCTGATGGGATGCGGGTCAAACGACAGCACGACGACCCGACCATCAGGACCGGCCAGCGCGGCAGCACGCTCCATCAAGGCCCGGTGGCCGAGATGGACCCCATCGAAGTTCCCAATACTGAGCACTGTCGTTGCAGACATAGCCTCTAGGGTAGGGCCGTTTACGTAGCATGAGCAAATCGTGGGTGGCCGGAATCGGTCACGATGCGAAAGATGGCCATCATGAATCAGAGACCAACAACCGTTCCGATCGATTCACCAGCCATTCTGGATGGGCTGGCTGAGCAAGCCGAGTCCGTGGCCTCCTGGTGTGCGCAGCAAATGCCCGCCTCCTATGTCCAGAATACGGATCGGGCCTCCCGGCTCAAGCATGCTCGGCTCCTGCTGCTCTCACGCACGTCCGGGAAGGCACCGAACTTCCGCACGGTGACCCGAGATGGCCGACGCGTGACCTACCTGCTCCCGAGCGACTATCCGGGCATGCTCGTTGACCTGATGCGGGACTTCGATCAGGAAACTGACCTGATTCGCAATGCCCGGCTGTACAAGGCCAAGGACAACGGCCTGGTCATCGGGATCTTCGATCTCGGTCGCAGTCATGACTGTGACCTGGGCGATCCTCAGATTCAGGCGAAACTCAACCTCACCGTCGAGGCTGCTGCTGAGGCTGCCGGAGGATGGTCCAACGAGGAACTCAAGGAATGTTTTGCCAGATTGGATCGTGACTATGTCCTGGAGTGCTCCCCGGACCTGATTCACAAGCACGCGGAACTGGCCCGTGTCGTGGCCCAGAGTGCCGGGGCGATTGTCAGACTGCTTCCCAATGAGGGCGGAGAAGGCTCGCTCATCGAGCTGGCCGTGTCAAACATCCCGGCCCGTCGCATGCTCATCCGTATTGCGAACCGGCTCAAGATTTACGGCGTGAACATGGAGAGTTGCCACATCGACGTGCTCCAGCCGGGCGAAGAGGAGTCGGCGGTCATTTTTACCGCCCACGCATTCGCGCCGGACGGGGGGGCCATCGACCCCGAGAGTGATCTCTGGGCTCGACTTCGCCAGGATCTGCTCCGACTCAAGTGGCTCGATATCAGCACATTGCGTCTTGGGGTCGAAGTTCCTGTCCTCGGGCTTGAGGGGGCCGATGCACTCCATGCCTATTGCGATCTGGCCCACCAGATACTCGTCAAAGTCGATCGGTATGTGTATACCCGGGCACGAATCCGTGAGTTGGCACTCCGTCACCTGGACATCAGTACCCAGATCGTCAGACTCTTCATGCTGCGGTTTGATCCACATAGTCCCGTGGACGATGCTGACTACAGCCTGAAACACAACAAACTCCGCTCCCGGATTTCTTCGTTGATCGAGGATGAGGTGGATCAGCGCGTGTTCAACACGATGCTGGACTCGATCAGCATGACCCTGAAGACGAATTTCTATGTTCCGGGACGGTACGGCCTGTGCCTGCGACTGGACCCACAGTTAATGATGCAGGTTGAAGGGGGGCGCCCCGAGCAGCCGTTTGGCGTGTTCTATGTACACGGTCGGGACTTCAACGCTTTTCATGTGCGCTTCCGAGAGACGGCACGGGGGGGCGTTCGCGTCGTCAGGCCTCGATCCACCGAGCAGCATGCACGCGAATCAGAGCGGCACTTCGATGAGGTGTATGACCTTGCCTATGCCCAGCAACTGAAGAACAAGGACATCCCGGAAGGCGGCTCAAAGGCCGTCATACTCGTCGAGCCGGACAAGACAGTCACGCGTTGCGTACGCGCCTTTGCCGACTCGCTGCTTGATGTGATTACGGACGACACGGAGACTCGCCGATTCGTGCACGACCGGTACGGGCGTGACGAGTACATCTACCTCGGCCCCGATGAGAATATCCTGCCGGAGCACATCGTCTGGATTGCCGAGCGGGCCCGGACCCGTGGATATCGATACCCCGATACCTTCATCAGTTCGAAGCCGGGTGCCGGCATCAATCACAAGGAGTACGGGGTGACGAGCGAGGGCGTCAATGTCTTTCTCGAGGCAGCGCTGAACGCAGTCGGCATCGACCCGCGTCGCGAGTCGTTCACGGTCAAGATCACCGGCGGCCCGGACGGCGATGTGGCCGGCAATGAGATGAATATCCTCTTTCGCGAATACGGGGACCACGTACATGTCGTCGGGGTGGCAGACGGATTCGGGTGTGCCGAAGACCCGAAGGGGCTTGACCGCGAGGAGTTGTTGCGGCTCGTGACCGAGCAACTGCCGATCTCGCATTTCAACGCGGACAAACTGTCACCGGCCGGGTCAGTTCGCCTGGCGGACGATCCGGAAGGAGCACGGTGGCGCAATGACATGCACAATCGCGTCGTGTCGGATGCGTTCGTGCCGGCCGGTGGACGCCCAGCAACGATCAATAATGCCAACTGGCAGCGCTATCTTCGAGATGACGGCCGGCCGTCGAGCAAGGTCATTGCTGAGGGGGCCAATCTCTTTCTCACGCAGGAGGCCCGCCTGGAACTCGACCGGGCCGGCGCCCTGATCGTCAAGGACAGCTCGGCGAACAAATGTGGCGTGATCTGTTCGAGTTACGAGATTCTGGCCGGTCTCTTGATTACCGAGGAGGAGTTCCTGTGTATCAAGTCCGAGTATGTGCGTGAGGTGATCGTCAGGCTGCGCGAACTGGCCTGGCTGGAGGCGACGCTGTTATTTGATGAGCGGCTGCGCCGGCCACTCGTCCCGGTATTCGAACTCGGGGTGCGATTGAGTCACGAAATCAATCGCCTCAACGATGCGTTGGCGCGAGATTACGATCGGCTCGCTGACGCCTTCCCGGACATGATCGGCGAACTGATTCAGGCACACATACCGCCGTCGCTTCGGCTAAAGGCAGGCTATCGCGTGTGGACTGATTTGCCGGACTCGTACGCTCGCGAGATCGTGTGCTCGACGCTGGCTGCTCGAATCGTGTATCGAGAAGGGCTGGATTACCTGCGTGAGACTCCGAACGAATATCTTACAGACCTGGTACTGAGTTATCTGGCGCAGGAATTCGCCAACCTCAAGTATGTCACTCAGGTTGAAGGATCAGGCCTGCCGGATGCCGCGGCCATCGCGCAGATTCTGCGAATCGGTGGGACGCGCGTCGGTTTGCAGCAGGGGACTCGCGTCTCGGAGTGATCGTACCGCGTGGTGTGACCATCGGCCCCGGTCCTGCAGAGGAATGTGCATACTGCAAGCGATAGGCGCGCTGCGTGGGGCAACGAAGGTAGATTGACAGCGAACCTGATCTATCCGGCTCTTTCCTCAGCCACGATGGATTAGCCCCGGGTGAACACACCCGGGGCCAGTGAGCCAATCGCCGCCCCCCCACAGCGCGGCGAACGCCGCCCGAGGAAACATGAGTCGGCACGGCCATCGAAGCCCCTGAGAGGGGGCGAAGGAAGCGGCCTCTCAGATGACTCTCACTTTCCTGTGCCACTTCGTGGCTGGGGAAATCCGATTGGCCGCACGACAGCAAATCCCTCAATTCAGTGACACCACAGATCGTATAGCAAGGAGTGATCGTCGCCTTCACACATAATCCTCATTACCGACGGGGGCCTGTTCGTTAGCAGAACGGCGAGGTTGATTGGCCCCTCTGCCGAATCCGTCCCGAGGTTTCAGCGCTCTCGGTTTGTGACAGAGAGCCGAGGGTGCCGATCGGGACGGGCGGAATCGGTGCCGGAATCACACCCGCTCTCACGATTTCTGATTTCAGTTTACAGGGTCTGAGGTTCGGGGGTGCTGCTCAGAACGGGCTTCGAGGAGTATCACACCGCCCACGTGATCTGAGGGGGAGTAGCAACTCACGGAGATTAGGATAGAAGTTGTTCACAGTGCGGGGGGAGGTCAGAAGCAAGGATTGTGGCGGTTAGGTGTTTGTCGTCATCACTGCCGTCATACTTCGCACGTGAGCGATAACAGACAGGCCGTAGCATTGTTGCGGCGGCCTGCCATGAAAACTGCATCGTGCGTGTCAGAGCCGGTTACATCTCTTTGCCTCCACGGCGATCATGAGGCACGACGACAACACAACTCGTCGTGGCAGCGTTGCCTGAACTGTCCCTCACTTCAATATCAAAGGCGTAGGCCCGACCATCGCTGTCCCCGTCACGTTCGGCCCGGAGCTGCACTGTTCCGAACCATCCTCCATTCAGACCGATCTCTGGATCAAGGACGAGTGCACCTATGAAATCGACCGGGCCTACATAGCCGTCCCGGCCGTCTACATCTCCGGTCGTCGAGCCGTCGCCGTCGCCGATCGCATCATCCGGCTCATCAGAGGTAATGGTTGCCGAGACGAGTTGCACATCTTCCGGTCGGGAGCACTCGTCGCCGATCAGCACATAGACGGTCACTTCCTGCATCGTATGATTCGGTGGCCAGAGCATTGTGATGTCTGTTGTCACCCTCACGTCCGGCGGTGTTGTGTCCTGCACAGTCACGAAAACTTGATCCACCGAGATCCCGCCTTGCCCGTCAGTGACAGTCAAGTTGACCGTGGTCACTCCCATCGGGAAGATCCCGCTCGGGCAGCAACTCGTCGGATCGTCGAGGATCACTGACGCATCGGACAGATCCCACATGTAGCCCAACGGATCTCCGTCAGGATCGAACGATCCAGTGCCAACAAGCGTGACTGGCGCACCGTCTTCATTAACGGCCTCGACGGTAATGTCAGGGCCTGCATCGGCCACCGGATTCTGATTGGAGTTGAACGCATACACTGCACCGGCGTCACTACCATGCTCATTGTCGTCCAAGTAGGCGCCGACAAGCGCCACAGGCTCGTCGATCGCCACACCGGTACCTAAATAATCGCGGTCGGCCGCGTCCGACGCGGTCAGCCTTTGTTCGAGTTCAAAGTAGGTCGTCTGGTCGTTGTAGCGGTAGATATATGCAGCTCCCCGAGCACCATCAGCACCGAATGCCGCGGCCAGGATGGCATTACCTCTCACGGTCACGGAATGCCCAAAGTAATCGCCTGCGACCACATCCGGCGGCAGAAGTTGCTGATACTCCGACCAGACTCCCCCTTCGTTTCGGTACACATAGACCGGTCCGGCAAACTGGGCACCAGCGACCGCCCATTGGCCGTCAATGGAAGTGCCGATCCCGTACGAGATTCCTCCGGATCCTGCGGTGGGCAGAAATTTACCGTCCAGACTCCACACGTTGCCGGAGCGACTGTACAGATAGATTGCTCCTGCATTGCCCGCGAACTCATCGTCTAACCTTGCTCCGACGATGGCATACTCAGCGGTCAAGTCGGGACTGTACTCGCCAAACTGATTCGCGGTTGGCGTTTCGCCACGTGCCAGTTTTTGCACGTACGCCCAGGACGAGCCGTTCCACTTGTAGACATAGGCAGCGCCACTATCCGTCACACCGTCGTCCTTCTTGCTTGAGCCTACCATCATCCATTCGCCACTGATTCCGCAGCCACTTCCGAACCAGGCACCGGGTTCCGCGTCCCACGCCGTCAGCTTTTGCGACAAAACCCAATCACTTGTTTCGTAATGCCAGAGATAGGCAGCCCCGGCATCAGTTCCACTCTCGTCATCATATTGCGATCCGACGACGATCCAATTGCCACTGATGCTCGCACGGAGCCCGTACTCTCTTACACCTGGAACCAGATCGCCGGGATCAAGCGTCGCCTCAAGTTCCCATGCATCGTTCATTGCATTGTGGCGATACACATAGGCCATGCCAATGCCGCCGTGTCTGCAAATGACTGCGACATCCTCCTCCATGTCAACCCACCACCCGAAATGGTTACCGGCCGGACCGAGAGTCAATTTCTGCTGCTCGAGCCATTGACCCTGTGCCCTGCACTCACCAGTCCCGACGCCGAAAGCGAGAGCAAGCGCAGCGATAACGCCAATCATTGTTGCGAACCTACGGGAGAAAGCCTGAGCGGACAGCATCGTTTGATTATGTCTTCCGACCGTCCTCGTTTCGCGCTGCATGATTCGGTCTCCTTAGCTCTGAACCTCTCAATTCACGGGTTCAATGTGGGCGTGCGTCAGAGTCACGATGGCAGTTAGTCAATGCCCTGCCCACACATTTCGTTCCATGTAAAAACGGTCCCTCCTCTCCTTTGATGCGATGGATAGGGTGCCTCCCTGTTAGGCAGGCTGCAAATGACTATTCTTCAGGTACTTGGACAACAAAAACCGTCACTCACCAGTCAGGCCGGGATGCAGTGCCCATTGATCTGACATGAAGCGGGTGGCGATCAACCACCTCATTTGTCATCCTACTTGAAGTTGTAGCTATTACAACATGCTCATGGGTAGGCAATACGTCTCATTCTGGCTATTAATACACATACACGACCTCCTCTGCTTTTCGTGCCACTCACTAAACTCAGTCTCAACATGCACAGTGTGATGCTGTGAACCCGCTCCACTATAAGGGGGAATGAAGAACTCCTAGAGACGAACTATCTTCTTCATGTTGGCTGAATCAGAGCGGACCGCACGGTGCATCGCAAGCCACTGACACATATCTACTTACCGCCCCTCTAGGCCGTGCAGTTCTGTCAGGGTGTTCCCGTAGACCGCCCGCCAGCCTTATCATCGCTCCGGAGTTCTCCGGCACCCGTCAGAGTCATCGGGGGCCTATTCGTTTACAGGCCGTGGTGGAGAAATGCCCCTGTGACAGCCACACAGTGGCGTCTGGGTAGTAGCCTGCGGCCAGTGAGCCAAGCGCCTCCTCCCCTCACAGCGCGCTGCGAACGCCGCCCGAGATAACATGAGTCGGCCCGGGCATCGAACCCTCCGGAGAGCAAAAAAGCGGAAGCGATTCGTCCTGTTTAGGCATGCCCACTTCTGGTTCGATGTGAGTGGGGAGTCGGTTTGTCGTCTGTCATTTCATGATGGGGGTGAAATTGACGTAAGATTCCGCAAAACGCTGCTGTTTCGTTCTTGACGTCAAGCGGAGTGCCGTTACATTGGTATTCAGCCTAAGTGCCGGCGCCGCTGTTTAGTCGGTCGCTCGGGTCATACGACCGAATCTGAGCGGTGCTGGTGGTTGGATGGGGGCGAGTATGCATGGGCTGCCGCGCATCTGGTTGAGCGCGGTTCGTGGAACGACAGTCGTTTCTCGTTTCACCACTAGTGATTGTTGTGTGCCCTGGTCGTTTTGCCATCGGGGTCGCGGTATAGTTGTGTGGTTGGGAGCCATCACCCAATTGGACACAGGCGAATAATGGAGTTTCATCGGTCTGTCACACAGAGCGATTGTTTCAAAGAGGATTTCGGAACAGCCTTGCCCCCAGCGTTTCTGTCTGATAGTGCCGTGGGGTGCAACGCGAATGAGTGTACTTCTCACTCACAGGGTACTATTACGATCAAGCAGACACAGCATATTCTGTACATGACTCCCTTCGTTTCGTAAACCGGGGAGTCGATGCAGTACGGATACGGACACTCGTACCAACACACCTGATTGGAGGGTCATAATGACGCGCAAACTACTTCTTACCATGCTGTTTTCAGGGATTGCCTCAGCCTCAGTGCTGGCGGCCGACTACCAACTGATCCCGCTCGGTGATGAGCCGACCGGCGACTTCCGGAGTCGTGGCTTCGGCATCAACAACAACGGAGACGTGGTCGGGCTCGGCAACCGCGATACTGCACAATCGCAGATCGGCACCCGCTGGCTCTGGGACGGCAGCAACTACACGATCGACGTGCTGGATGGGCTTGAAGGCATCGAGTCCTCACGGGCCCAGGACATCAACGACTCCGGGCAGATTGCCGGCTTCTGGGTGGACGGGCAGGCCCAGGCCTTTGCATGGGATGCCGGCGGCGGCCTCAACTCGTTCCTGAATGGCCCCGATGTGCCCTTCAGCCGCGTCCGAAGGATCACCAACAGCGGCAAGGTACTCGGCTGGCTCGAGGAAGACGGTTCAATCTTCAGTTACCAGGGTTACATCTATGACCTCGGCACGAGCACGCTGACCAAGTATGGCACGCTCGGTGGTGACGTCAGCATCGTCCATGCGATGAACGCCTCCGGACTGGTCGTCGGGTCGGCCTCGTCGATCCCGAATGACGGCGGCATTCGTCAGGCCGTGACATGGTCAGGTGATCCATCGACACCGACGCCGTTGGGCGGCCTGGGTGCATTCGCCGGCTACGAGGAGACCCGTGCAACCCGGATCACTGACTCCGGCATTATCCTCGGCTCAGCCGGGAACAGAGACCTTGACAATGTGCTGTTTGCACAGAATGAGGTCTGGATGTGGGATCCGAATACCCAGACCGCAACCAGCACCGGTTTCCTGGACGGGTATGAGTGGATCAAGATGGGCGGCGCGAATGATGATGCGTCCGTCCTCGTCGGCCATGCCTACCGGGAAGGTGAGAACGGCAACGCGTTCATCAACGAGCACGTCGGCGTCATCTGGACTGAAGGCACCGGTTGGGTTGACATTAACACCATGCTCGCGCCGGAGTGGGCTGACTACACGGTGCTGCAACTCAACGGGATGAATGAGAATGGCTGGCTGGTCGGCGATGCCCTGAACCCGGATGGGGACGTTGAAGCCGTCGTTCTGGTTCCGACCCCGTCATCGTTGGCTCTGGTCGGATTCGGCACGCTGCTGATGGCTCGACGCCGCCGTCGCAGCTGAATCAATGCTCCGAGCAGGCAGCCTGACTCGTATTGATACACGGTGGGCGGCCGACTCGGAGACATGAAACGAAACAAGCCTCGCGCTCTGACTGTACCGTCAGGGCGCGGGGCTTTTTCATGGTCCCGCCCAGTCCATTGTGTTCTCGTAGTCCCAGCGTGAAACGATCGAGGCTAAAACACGCGCGCGAGTCCGTAGCAGCGCCGCCAGGTGGAAATCTGCCCGAGGTGGGCCATCACATGGGAGGTGAGTACGAAGTTGAGCATGTACGCATTGGAGGGAAACATCTCGCGCATCCCCTCGTTCTTGATCGGTGCCGCCAGCAGATCGTCACCCAGGTCCGGCAGTACAGACACCATGACCCGGTGCCGGTCCACAAAGCGCGCGACGATTTCATCTTTCTTCGGGTAGATGCTGCACTCGGGGTCGTCAAGACACTCCGACCCTTCGGTAAACAACCGCTCGTAGTCGTCATTGACCTGTGCCAGATCGCTGTGTCCGGTCTGAGTGAGTATGCGATCCGGTGACAGGCTCAGATGCCCGAGGCACCAGGCCGGGTGCGTCATGTTCGGAAACGGCATCGAGGCAAACTTCTCCTCCGGGATGTCTCGCACCAGGCCCTCCGCGTAGCCGATGCCCAGCGTCAGATTGTGTGCGATGACCTGCGGGAGTGTGGTCCCCATTGCGTACTCCTCTATGTAGCCTGGCGGCCCATTAATGTGCGGACGGTGTGTGCACATGAACAGGACATCTGCTCATGCTCCGACAAAACGAGCGTACAGTGATTTTGCTTCGTCTATTCGTGACGTTCCCTTGATGATGGCTCTTCCATCCTTGAATAGTCTTAGATGATACGTGCGTTGCCCGGCCCTGACTTCGGCTGTGAGCAGGTGCGGTGTCACGCAGACGTCTGTGGCACTGCCCCGGAGGCGCTGACAGATATCGTCGAGCGGCACGGCGTTGTCTCCGGGCGGCGGCATGATCTGGATCGCATTGCTGCCGCAGAGCACGGTTGTCAATGATGATTCATCCCCTGCCAGATGCTCAAACTGACGCTGGGCACAGCACGGGCACTCCTCCATCGGGCCGGCATTGCCGCTCTGGAGGCTTCTCGTCTCGTTGGCCCACAGGTCGATCCAGAGCATGTCCCGATTCACCAGATCAAAGCGCCCCAGCAGGACCTTGAGCGTCTCGGCCACCTGGTATGAGGAGACCATCGACACGATTGCGGCGAGCACGCCGACGGTATCACACGTCGGGCTCGTCCCGGGAGGCGGGGCACTGGCAAACAGGCATCGGAGGCACGGGGTTACGTGGGTCGGTGCCCAGGGTGAGCCGACCTCGCTGTCGGGGGCCGGCCGCGGCAGAATACTCATGGCCATCCCGGTCGTCCCGACGGCCCCGCCGTAGATGTACGGGATCGCTTGACTGACCGCGAGATCATTGAGCAGGAACCGAGTTTCGAAGTTGTCCAGACCGTCCACGAGCACGTCAACGCCGACAGTCATCTGCTGTGCATTGCGGTAGTTGAAGTCAGCAACAACGGCCTCGATCGCGATCTGCGAGTTCACTTGGGCAAGACGATCGCGGGCCGCGATCGCCTTTGGCTTCCCGGCCGACGCGTCGGCCTCGGTGTAGAGCATCTGGCGCTGGAGATTGGTGAGTTCCACGGTGTCCCGGTCAATTACCGTGAGTTTCCCGACGCCGGCCCGGGCCAGTTGGTCGGCTGCCACACACCCGAGTGCCCCGCAGCCGACAATCAGGACATGGGATTCCCGGAGTCGGCACTGGCCGTCTGCGCCGAAGCCGTCAAGCAGCATCTGGCGGTGATATCGGTTTTCTGAATCGGGTGCATGTTTCATATGTGTGACAGCATCGGGCCGAACATGGCCGTCAGGAGCACGACGGCCACGATGATCAGGAGAATCCAGGCAACAGTGCGTCGAAGCCGGGCTGGCCAGCGTTGCGGGAGCATAGTGGATCCTTACGGTCGGGTCGGGTCGGGTCAGGTCAGGTCAGGTCAGGTGTTCAAAGCGTATGCATGTGGCCGCATTCGGAATGGGCCCACAGCCGCAACGCATGGGCGAAATACCGATATAGACGGTCAAGATTGCGTGATTGTGCCGGGCCGAAGGGCCCGTCAGGTGACGCCCCCGATGGTGGGCGACCCGGGCCGGTCTCGTGCACTGAGGCGCTATCATCCGTATCTCCGGCGCTGGCCACGACCACGGCCGACACCCGACGAATCCGCTTTTTCTGTTGTGACACATGAGGATTAATGACCATGAACAGGCAAGATGCATATTCGAAACTGTGTGCGATTTCAAAAGACGTCACCGTCTTTTCCTCTATCGGCTCCCTGCTGGGCTGGGACCAGGAGACGATGATGCCCGAGGGTGGGACGGCGACCCGTGCCGACCAATCGGCCGCCATGTCCGGGCTCGTGCATGAGAAAGCGACGACCGCGGAGATCGGTGACCTGCTGGCCGTCTGCGAGGCCGAGCCGTTTGCAGATGATTCGGTCGAGGCTGCCAATGTGCGAGAGTTGCGACACGATTATGATCGGGCTCGCAAGCTCCCCAAGGCACACGTCGAAGAGGTGGCTCGAACTCAGACGATCGCCCAGAACGAGTGGGCCAAGGCACGCAAGGAATCGAACTTCCCCCATTTTGCGCCCCACCTGGAGAAGATTCTGACACTGACGCGGAAGTCGGCAGAGTACTACGGCTGGCCGGAGAGCGGCGAGCCGTATGACGCCTTGCTCGAAGGCTACGAGCCCCATACGACGTCGGCCGACATTGTGGCTGCCTTCGTGCCGCTGCGTGAGAAACTGACACGGCTGATCAAGGATGTGCAGGGAGCACCGAAGTCTCCCGACGGCAGTATTCACACGCGCACGGTACCACGGGATCAGCAGGAGCAGTTCGTTCGGTTCGCGGCCAAGGCGATCGGCTTCAACTTCGACATCGGGCGACTGGATATCAGCACCCACCCGTTCTGTTCGGGTATCGGGCCGGGCGACTGTCGCATGACCACCCGGTTCCACGATGACAATGTCATGGATGCGTTGAGTTCGACCATGCACGAGGCCGGCCACGGCATCTACGAGCAGAACCTCAACAAGGAAGCGTGGGGCACGCCGTGCGGTGAATCGGTCAGCCTGGGGATCCATGAGAGCCAGTCACGCGGCTGGGAGAACACCGTGGGCCGCTCGCGCGCCTTCTGGGAATGGTGCCTGCCACACGCAAAGGAGATCATGCCCGAGGCGATGGCCGACCAGACCGTTGACTCGGTCTACGAGGCCCAGAACATCGTCAAGCCGAGCTACATCCGCGTCGAGGCCGATGAGACGACCTACAACCTGCACATCATGCTGCGCTTCGAGATTGAACGGCAGATGATCCGGGGCGAAATCGACATCAACGACGTGCCTCGCATCTGGAACGAGAAGTTCAAGGACTATCTCGGCATTGAAGTCGACAAGGATGCCAACGGCTGCCTGCAGGACGTTCACTGGTCATTCGGATTGATGGGCTACTTCCCGACGTACACGCTGGGCAATCTCTATTGTGCACAGTTCTTCGAGGCGGCCCGGGAGGCGATGCCGGATATGGACGATCAGTTCCGCCGTGGTGAGTTCACGCCCCTGCGCGAATGGCTGACGGCCAACATTCACGCACATGGCCGACGGTACCCGGCCGGTGAGCTGTGCCGGCGAGTGACCGGCAAACCGCTCAGTGCCGATCCGCTCATGCGCCATCTTGAGGGCAAGATCAGGCCGATTTACAGCATTTAGACCTCAGATCGAGCACCAATGAGACAGATGCAACCGCCTGTCGGTCAGAAGGAGTCGGCAGGCGGTTGTTGTTTCTTCAGTCGTTGATGTTTGAGTCAGTGAATCGGGAGGCCCTATCATGGGGGACCATGGTGGATGCACACAGGCAACAAGAACTCCCACGACGACGCCTCGGTTCCCTCGGTCGAGTTGCCTCGGCCGGGCTGCTGATCGGGATGCTGGCCGGCTGCGTCGAACGCACGATCTCGATCACGAGTGAACCGCCGGGTGCACTCGTTTACCTGAACGATGAGGAGGTGGGACGCACGCCGTGTGAGGTTCACTTCCTGTACTACGGCGAGTATGACGTGCGGCTCGTGCTTGAGGGTTTTGAGCCGTTGATGGGATCGGCCAAGGCGAATGCACCACTGTATGAACTGCCCGGGCTCGACTTGGCAGCGGAACTGTTTCCGGCCAAGATCAGAAATCGAGTCATGTGGCACTTCGATCTGGAACCGGTCTCGGCCGACCGCGAACAGATGATTGGGCGCGCCCGCGACCTGCGTGATCGACTCCATGAGACACTCGGGGTCGATGAGGCCACCGTCGCCGCTGACGATGGGGTTGAATCAAGCGACACCGACAGCGAAATGCCGGCCGACGAGCCTACCGAGGAACCGAACGATTCCCGTACACCGGAGACGCCCCTGCCTGCGGAACCCTCGAATGGGAACGGGACTCCACAAAAAAGTGAATAGTCGTTCCTCGTGGCGCATCAGATGAGTACTGGGCAGCGGTGTCTGCTGCGCAAAACAGACGCCGGTGTGAGCAGGCGTGCCGGGACCTCTGATGTGGTCCACTGCATATGCCGGGTTGATCGGACTGAGATCGAGTAGAGGAGACTGCCATGCGAGAGTCGCTGAGATTGGCTGCATCATTCATCGCGCGGGGCGGCAGACGACCTGGCCGAGGGAGCGTGCAGAAGTACTGCGGCTTGCCGGTGGCGACCTGCCTTATTGGTGTCGGTCTGTTGATGGCGCTGGCCGCAGTCCCACAGGCCCACGCTCAGTCAGATGTGGAAAAGCAGACGATCAAGCAGTTGATCGAGCAGAACCAGGCCTTACTGGCTGAGATTGAAGTGCTCAGGCAGGATGTGGCCATGCTCAAACTCGAGGTGGCGAAAATCGAGAAAGAGCGCGACGATCTCCAGCAGTTTATTGATGATCATGATGCCTACGGGACGGCGTTCGAGCAGTACACGTACTTCCGAGAGATGATGGCGCGGGAGGCTCGCGAGCGGCACCTGGCTGAGGTCAAGGCTCGGCGTGAGGAGCAACGCAAGACACTGCGCTCACGACGGCAGCAGACGCAGGCGGAGCGGCTCGCCCAGCAGAGCAAGGAAGACGAGATCCGGGAGCGGCATAGCAAACTCCGCAAGGCCGGGTTTACGCTCGTGGAGGACGATGTCTATGTCGGCCAGATGGGCTACGCCTACAAGACGACGAAGGAAAAGACGATTCGGTATAACCCGTTCTTCGAGTCGTACTACCTCGATGAGGACGAACAGATTGAGTACTCGGAAATGACCGTGTCGGGCAGTCTTGTCCACGCCGGCGAACAGGAGTACGACATCGGGGTCGCGATCGCCTTCTTCGATGACCAAGAGAGTCAGATCGGCCAGACGGTGGTCAAGGTCAACGGCGCCCGCCCGGGCGTGCCGTACCCCTTTACCTCGATCGTCACGATGGCAGCAAATCGGCCGTTCCGGACGTACACCGCCTGGGTACTGTATTTCGATCCCATTCCGTTGCCGGAACCGATTGAACTGCCGGTGACGACCGAGACGGATGAGCAGACGGCGCAGGACGGTGATGATGCCGGGACTACGAGTGCCGACGACGACGGCTGATGCGCTTCTTATATCCAGTGGCACGGGCGTATCGCCCGTGAGTCATTGGATCGACAAGCCGCGACCGTGAGGGAACGGGCACTTCCACTCCCCGCCCGTCAGGGCGCTCGAACGTAGCCGGCGGCTTCAGCCGCCGGAAGAGGCCCGCATCATGAACACCCACCGCCCGGAGGGCGAACGAAGCGCAACAAAGGATCTGTACCCACAACGGGGCACATGCAATGTGCCCCTACGAGACTGCGCATTTGGGACACATACAATGTTCCACCAAGCCACGCCTTACTTCACCGCGAAGCGGTGCTCGTATGTAGCCGGGTGTGAAGCGAGTCGGAGACGATCGCCACGCCGGGAAGATCTTCCACTCCCCGCCCGTCAGGGCGCTCGAACGTAGCCGGCGGCTTCAGCCGCCGGAAGAGGATCGCATCGTGCGACACCCACCGCCCGGAGGGCGAACGAAGCATCCTCCAGCGATTCGCGCGCATCAGCATCTGTTGCCTTCCCGCGTTTCTCCCCCCTCCACGTCAGGCTGTTTATTCAGGTCAGGTTATAACCTGACCAACGAGACCACCTCCCGGTGGGATGCGCTCCGAGGCCGTCTCTTATCCCACCCTACACACTCGCTGCTCACGCTTGCTTGCACGCCGTAATGAGAATATCACGGTACATCCCGCCGATTCCTGCCATGTTCGTCACGACAAGTCCCGGGACCGAGTTGATCTGATGTTTGAACTCGGTCGGGGAATACTCGGTCACGTGATAGGCCGGGTCGGACGAGATGGCATATTGCGATGCCGGGGTCGAGGCAAACAGATGCCCCCCTGGCTTGAGGACGCGAGCAACTTCACAAAGAACCCGGATCGGGTTCGGAAGATGCTCGATGACGTCCAGCAGAATCACGGTCTGCACACTGGCATCATTCACCGGGATCTGTGAGCCGGTCGAAACGGCAAAGCACGGCCTTGCACGCGGGTACGTTTTGCATGCAGTGACATGCGCCAGCGCCTGATTGATCGCTGACTCTTCAGGATCAATTCCCAGAACTTCAATGCCACTCAATGCAAGCAGATGTGAGTACAGCCCGTCGCCGCACCCGAGATCGACACACAGGCCTGATGGCGTCAGATCAATCACCGACTTAACAAGCAGGTCGGCACGCTTGCGATATGGCTCCACGTTGACATAGTTGTTCCAATGGATGGCCGGCTGTTGATCGTACTTCTCAAACGGTAACGGTTGCCCGTGGTAGCGGACGTTCCACAAGAGACCGGTGCCGGCATACTGAGACCGGACATCGTCGAGGTCCGGCGAGGACCAGTCGAATCCCCATTGCCGATGGAACGACTCACACTCACTGCGGCCCGGTGACAGATCGGCTTCCTCGACGGTCATGACGACATCCGGAGCGGCCAGACACCGGCCACCTTCGAGCCGGAGTTTCAAGCACAGATCGACAGCCGCCAGGCAGCCCATCTGAGCATCGAGTCCGCCGACGGCGTCATACGCCGAGCGTTCAACCAGAACGAGCCCGGCTGACAGGACATCAACTTCCTCGGGGAAGCGGTAGCACTCAGCCTGTTCGCCGCGCCCCTGGTGATGAAATCCTTTCGGGTGGATGACGAAGTCACCCATCGACCATACGTTGCCGTCTGCAGCAGTGACCTGCTTCGGGCCGATGGCGACCAGGGATGGGATACGGCTGAAATATTCCACCAGGCGATCGTGCCAATCCGGCGGCCTGACATCACTGTCGGTGAAGCCCGGACTGCTGATCTGCACGTAGTCATCGGACACAGTGACCTGCCAGCCGATGTCGACCTCGGTTGATGGGTTGGCAGTCTCAGGCCCGGCCAGCGCTGACTTCAGGGTGGTACTCATGCATGGCATATCGGGCCGATGCGCATCGATATCCCACTGAATCAGCGGCTTATTGCGGGGCCGTGTGGTCGTCGGTGACTTCGGCAGCCGTTCGCGTAAAGGTGAACTGATGCCCGTCGGACTCGACCGTAATGGTGTCGCCCGGGCCGAAGTCGCCGGCCAGCAGTTTGCCGGCGATCTGGTTCTCGATCTGCTGTTGAATGATCCGCTTGAGAGGTCGAGCGCCGTAGGCCGGGTCATACCCGAGGTCCGCGATCGCCTTGATGGCCTCATCTGAGAATGCGAGAGTGATCTCACGCTCGGCGAGCCGATCAACCAGCGCCTGGGCCTGGATCCGAACAATGTTGGCAATCTGCTCCCGCTCCAACGGCTTGAACACCATGGTCTGATCAATGCGGTTGAGCAACTCTGGCCGCATTGCCTGCTTGAGTTCCTCATTGACGGCAGCCTCGATCTCCCAATCGGGGGCCTTGTCCGCAGCGAGTGTCTGCAGCCGCTGTGAGCCGATATTGCTGGTCATCACGATGATGGTGTTCTTGAAGTCAACGGTTCGCCCCTGGCCGTCTGTCAGTCTGCCGTCATCGAGGATTTGCAGCAGGACATTGAACACATCCGGATGCGCCTTTTCGATTTCATCAAACAGCACAACGCTGTACGGCCGACGTCGCACCGCTTCAGTCAGTCGCCCGCCTTCTTCGTATCCAACATACCCGGGAGGCGCCCCGATCATGCGGGCCACCGAGTGCTTCTCCATGAACTCGGTCATGTCGAGCCGCACCATGGCATCTTCGGTATCAAACAGAAACTCAGCGAGCGCCTTGCATAGCTCGGTCTTACCGACCCCGGTCGGGCCGAGAAACAGGAATGACCCAACCGGTCGCTTTGGATCGCCCAAGCCGGCCCGGCTGCGCCGCACAGCATCCGAGACGGCCCGGACTGCTTCGTCCTGACCGACGATCCGATGGTGGATGTGCTGTTCCATGCGAACGAGTTTGTCACGTTCCCCTTCGAGCAGCCGACTGACCGGGATGCCGGTCCATCGACTGACGATCTCGGCAATGTGCTCAGGCTGTACTTCTTCGCTGACCATGGCGCCGCGGCCGGCCTGCCGTGCCGTCAGTGCTTCCTCGGCCTTCTTAAGTTGGGCATCAAGATCGCGCAGTTCGCCATATTGAATGCGGGCTGCCCGCTCCAGGTCGCCGGCACGCTGGCACTGTTCCAGTTCGGTCTGCCGACGGTCCATCTCCTCCTTGATGTGCTTGATGGAATCAAGTTGAGACTTCTCCTGTTCCCATTGGGCAGTCAGAGCGGCATTCTCCTCCTGCAGGTCAGCCAACTGCTGCTCAACATGATCCAGATGCTTGCGCGAGCCTTCGTCCGTCTCTTGCTTCAGCGCCTCGCGCTCGATTTCGAGTTGCATGATGCGGCGTCGAATTTCATCGAGTTCGCTCGGCATGGAGTCGTTTTCGATGCGCAGGCGCGCAGCCGATTCGTCCAACAGATCGATGGCCTTGTCCGGCAGAAAGCGATCGGAGATATACCGGGTGCTGAGGACGGCTGTCTGAACGAGCGCACTATCCGTAATACGCACGCCGTGATGCGCTTCATACCTCGGCTTGAGCCCTCGGAGAATGGCAATGGTGTCCTCAAGCGACGGCTGGGAAACCTGGACCGGCTGGAAGCGGCGTTCGAACGCAGCGTCCTTCTCGATGTACTTGCGATACTCGTCAAGGGTGGTCGCACCGATACAACGCAGATCGCCCCGCGCCAGAGCCGGCTTGAGCATGTTGCCCGCCGACACCGCCCCCTCAGCTGCCCCGGCCCCGACAATGGTGTGCAGTTCATCAATGAACAAAACGATCTGCCCCTGTGATGCCGTCACTTCGCGCAGCACGGCCTTGAGGCGCTCCTCAAACTCGCCCCGGAACTTGGCACCGGCCAGCAGCGAACCGACATCCAGCGCGGCGAGGCGGCATTGCTTCAACGAAGCAGGGCAATCCCCGTTGACAATGCGGAGGGCCAGCCCTTCGACGATGGCGGTCTTGCCGACGCCCGGTTCGCCGATCAGCACCGGGTTGTTCTTGGTCCGCCGACTCAGCACCTGCATGCAACGACGGATCTCCTCATCGCGCCCGATCACCGGATCGAGCTTCCCTTCCTGGGCACGCTCGTTCAGGTCGATGGCATACTTCTTCAGCGCTTCGTATTGCGTATCAGCACCGGGGTCCGTGACGTTGGACACGCCGGACGCCTCGCGAATCTGTCGAATTGCTTCGAGCACATGCTTGTGATCAACCGCGTTGACAGACAGTGCCTCCTTCGCATCGGACTTCACCTCGGTCAGAGCCAGCAACAGATGTTCGGTTGAGATGTAGGTATCGCCGAGTTGCCGTGCTTCCTGCTCGGCCTTGTTGAGCAGGGCAATGGTCTCAGATGACGTGGCCGGCTGGGTGCCGGTGACGTTCGGATAGCGCTGCAGTTCGGACTGTGCGATCTGTCGAATCTGGTCAGGGTTCGCAGCCGCCCGAGCCAGAATCGAACGGACCGGGCCCGCTGACTCAGACTGACCCGATTCGCTGCCGAGCAGGGCTGCCAGAATGTGCAGCGGTCGGACCTCCGGATGCTGCATCTGCTGTGCCAGTTGCTGCGCATCAGAAAGCGCTTGCTGTGCTGCCAGTGTGAATTTGTCCATTCGCATGTCAATCTGCCTCTTTCCATCCCTGTCCAATGAGAGGCGGCCACCCCTCCAACCACCTGAGAGGCTGCAAAAACAGGGCCGATGTCCCGTATTGTAAAATCAGTGTTTTCAGATGCTTATGGGTGGGCTCGCGCGGTCATGACCGCCGAAGTCGGGAATCACCGCCCCGGCGACTGCCGATGTGACAGTCGACGATGGGGAGCGATGAGCGGCATCGGCTACACTTGTGCCCTATGGCTGAGTCACTGCGAATCAATGAGATTTTTCACTCGATCCAGGGCGAATCGACCTGGGCCGGATTGCCGTGCATCTTTGTTCGTCTGACCGGGTGCCATCTGCGCTGCACCTACTGCGACACCGAATATGCCTTTCACGAGGGGCAGCGGCAAGATGTTCAGAATGTTGTTGATGAGGTGCTGGCCCTCCCAACCCGTCTGGTCGAGGTGACCGGAGGGGAGCCGTTGCTGCAGGCGCCGGGCGTTCATGCATTGATGGCTGCCCTGTGCGATGCCGGCTGCACGGTCCTGTTGGAAACGAGCGGTGCTTGTGATATCTCTGTCTGTGACCCGCGCGTGATCCGCATCATGGACATCAAGACACCGGGTTCCGGCGAAGCGGTACGGAATCTCTGGTCGAACATCGAGCACCTGAATGATCGCGATGAAGTGAAGCTCGTGATCGCGGATCGTGAAGATTATGAGTGGTCGGTCGCAGTGATGCAGGAACATCGGCTGGCGCAGCGCGTGCACGCAGTCCTGCTCTCGCCGATACATCAGCAGCCGGCTGGTTTGGAGATCAGCGGGCACCGCGGCCTGGCAGCGGCAGACCTGGCAGCATGGATGTTAACTGATGCACTCGGGTCCAATGTCAGATTGCAGATTCAAACGCACAAGGTGATCTGGGACCCGCAGCAGCGGGGGGTGTGAGCGTGGCGCAATCTGACTCCGACGAGCCGCGCACGTTAGAACCTATCCCTAAACCTCTCGAAGTAATAATAAGGCACAGGCGAAGTGAAGAAAGCCTGCGAACAACATGGTCGACTTCTCCCAGCGAATGCACAAGCGACGGAAGTGTTGAATCCATGCAATCGTCCGCTCCACCCTCCATCGCTTCTTATACCTCCGAAGCGCTCGCCCGTCCTGAGTCTTGTTTTCAGGCCGCCGATTCGAGCGATGCGGCGAGATCAACTCCACTCCCTCATTCGCCAGTTGCTCATCCAGCTGATCGCTGTCATACGCCTTGTCGCCGATCACCCGTTGCGGCATCTCCTCGGTCAGCATGAAGTCGAACAGCCCCTGCACCAATCGGCTTTCATGCGGCGAAGCCGACATCGTGTCGACTGCCACCGGCAGGCCCCGGCATCGACCAGAACCATGATTTTTCACGCCCTTTCCGGCCTTCGTGGTGCCAATGCCATCGCCACCCCGCGCGCCTTGCAGAAGGTGCCGTCAACAAAGCTCTCATACAACCGGTACTCGCCGCGCTCTTCCACGCAGCGACCGGCATCACGCATAATCTGCTCAAACACACCTTCCTGCACCCACTGTTGAAAGTACCGATGCACCGCACTCTTGCTGCCGAACCGCCTCGGCAGGTCCTTCCATTTAGCGCCGTTGTCGAGGATCCAGAAAATGCCCCCGACCGCCTTGCGTTTGTCCAGCGGCGGTCGCCCTCCCAGCGGATTCTTCGGCGGGTCGGGGATGCGCTCACAGATCCAGTCCAGTTGTTCCGATGTCAGTATCAGTGCCATGCAACATTATACCGACATTAACACAATGGGTTTAGGGATAGGCTCTAGTAAGCGGGTATCCTGACTCCGACGAGCCGCGCACGTAAGTAAGCGGGCATCTGACTCCGACGAGCCGCGCACGTAAGTAAGCGGGCATCCTGACTCCGACGAGCCGCGCACGTTAGTAAGCGGGCATCCTGACTCCGACGAGCCGCGCACGTTAGTAAGCGGGCATCCTGACTCCGACGAGCCGCGCACGTTAGTAAGCGGGTATTCAGATCGTAAGCCTCGATTGCATGCCATGACCACCCCTTCGGGGTGAGGAGAGGTCTTTATGCGCTCCTTTCCGGGGGTGGCGCTCGTCTCCGACTCGCTTCACCCCCGGCTACAAACGAGCACCGCTTCGCGGTGAGGAAGTGTGCCGCTCATTTCCCAAGCAGCACTTCCCCTCCCCCCTCTCTTAGGCAGAACCAACACCCGGGCACACTATCGGTTGGCACGCACCAGTGCCGGGTCGGCCACAACTTCAAACGGCAGGACGGCCTCGGACTCATAGGCGTTGCTCTCATCGCGAACACGCACCTTGAGTCGGTAGTCTCCCAGGCTCAGATTTGCAGGGATAACAAGTCGGCGGACGAGATAGAAGTCACGTCGAGTTCGGCGGCACGTGTCACGCACAGTCTCGGCAGGAAGACTGTACACCACGACGCCGTCGGCAGCCGTGTACAAATCCACCTGTTCGGTGAGCGTCGTGTGATGCAGATCATCCTGTGAGGCATACGTTGACGTAAACCCCTCGACTTCGATATAGACGATCACTTCCTGACGTCGCCCACGAAGGAACCGGGCTGTGTCGAGTTCCGTGTAGTTGCCGAAGTTCATGACGGCAGTGCACAGTTTCAGATTAGAGAGTCGGAGCGTGTCCTCGGGCTTGAGTGCATCCGCCAGAGTACGGGTCGATTGAGCGAGCGATTGCGGGTCTGCCAGCGAGCCGAGTTGACTGTTCAGTTCCAGGAAATGCTGCTGGTAGGCCGAGACGATGTCTCGTTCCTCATCAGACAAGTCGTAGAGGTTGGACGTATCAATCTGTCGGTTCGGATCGATCATCAACAGCGCTGCGTTGGCCAGGTCATAGCGCAAGCGATCGTTTTCGGCAAACGAGCGTTCCTGTGCCAGACGTGAACTCAACAAAACGATCAGTTCCGAAGTGGTAAACGAGGGCGACCCGGTCGGGTCCTGTTTTCTCATTGTGTTCTGGGTGCCCGTCACGTCGGTGGGTGGGTCGGCAAGCCCTGACTCATCACCGACCTGCATCGCCTGCATGGCTGCACCGGCGAGCCCGTCCGTGTCCGATGCCGACATCTCCGTGACCGAATCATCGGCCCGGTCCGGCTGGGTCCACTGGATCGGCTGGCGCTGGCCGCCCGTCGAGGCCGTCTTCATGGCCTGCTGAGATGGCCCGGTACTTGTGCCCTCATTGGATTGGTGACTGTTGTTGACGTATTCGAGATCAGCCTTCAGGGAATCGAGGTCCAGCCCGATGTCCTCGTAATCCGCACTGATGCCGCTCTCGGTATCTGCTGCTGACCCGGTCTCATCGGGTGTATCTGCTGCCTCAGAGGTGGTCGCGATGTCATTGTCTTGCTGCCTCGCCTGGAGCCGATTGCGGGCTCGATTCCCGCCACAGCCGGGGAGGGCAAGTACCAGCGCAGCACCGACTGCCGACACGATCAGGACGTCGATCAGTCGGGCAGAGGAGAGGACTCGATACGTGGGGAGATGTCTGACATCCATTGGATTGCCTCCTGCAATCGTGCATCCCGTGATTGGCTGCCTGAGATGCAAAGCCATCCTGGCTTCCTGAGATTTCAAGGATCGGGCCGACGCCTGAGGCCGACCCAACCACGTTGCGATTATCGGTCCAGGGGATGGAATTCGTGCACAAATCGCAGCGCCAGCATTTCAACAGCATGTTCGCTCGTCCCGAGACCCCGTCGGCCACGCTCGATGGCTGCGATCGCATCCTGCATCAGTTGATTCAGATTCCCGGGCCGGACCCGCTTGGTTGCCCCGAGAATGGCATTCTTCGCGTCGCCCCAGAGACGCAGGCTCTTGGCAATCTCAGCATCCGTCAGGCCGTCCTGTCGTAAGGCCATCGCAAACCGGAGTTTGCGAATCAGATCGACGATCGACCAGAAGATTGGAACGGCATCCTGTCGGCTCACGACCATCAGTTCGCGGAGTTTCTGCACGACGGCCACCGGATTGCCGGTCAGTAAGACCGACTGGATCTCCCAGGCCTTCTCCTCGCGCGACAGGCCGACATTCTCGCGAATAACCGCCACGTCCACATCCCGGCCCGGCTCGCCCATCAGTGATACCCGTGCCAGTTCTGCATCGAGCCGCGACAGTGAGGTCCCGATCCGCTCGACGAGCAAAGCGGCTGCAGCCGGCGAAATCTCACAGCCATATCGCTTTGCACACCGCTGACGGACGAACGAAGTGGCGCGGGCAATGCTCGGCGAGTCGCATTTGACAATCTGGCCGACCTTGAGCACCATCGCATCGAGTTTGCCCTTGTTCCATGTCGAGGCCCGCAAAACGAGGCAGGCCGAGTCGGCCGGCGACTGAGCATAGTGCTCCATCGCTTTGCGATAGTTCTCGTTCTTGAGCAGGACATCGGCGTCGTCGACGAGGACGATCTTGTACGACTGCATCAACCCGTAACTTCGTGCCTCATCCAGAACCGCTGAGATCTCGGTGGCCGTCCCATCGAAGCGCACGATGTCAACGTCGCCGTGGACCGCTTCCAGTGCATCACGGAGTCTCGTCAGGTACTCGGTGAGCAGGTACGTTTCAGCACCGTAGAGAATGAGAATGGAACCCGGGTTCTCCGTCCGGAGCCGATCGGAGGCAGCGCTGCGCCTGCTGCCGGATGAGGATTTCGAACCGGTCTTCTTTTTCTTGGCCATCCGTCATCCACCACGTGACCGCATCACGATCACGCTTTCCGTTGCAGTATGAAGATCCGATCAATCCCGACGGTGGGGTCCGGCCCATAGCCGGCACGCCGCTGAATGATCGACCACCCGGCCTTGTCGGCAGACTCGGCCCACTCCGCTTCCGGGTGTTCATAGAGCACGTTTTGCTGCCGGTCCAGCGTGCGCCCGTCCGAGACTGATTGTACTTCGATCGACAGTTCCGCTCCGACGCGGATTCCGGGCTGCCCGGAATCGGCCCCAGCGATCGGCTTCAAGTGCTTGATGATGCGACATTCACTGCTGCTCCGCTCGGTCACCTGTGGTCCCAGGCCCCGCAGGCGGTCGTAGTCGATCATCTGGATGACGAACCGTCCTCCGGCCGGCCGGGTCACGGCAGCCAGCGCGTCCAAGACCGGATGAACGTATTTAATGAGGCTGAAGGTGTTGCCCATCAGCATTACCGTGTCATATCGATCGATCTCGCGAGGCAGTGGGGGTGTCTCGGCAGCCCCTTTGAGCCATGTGACGCGGTCCCCATGTTCTTTGCCGGCTGCCACCTGCAGCATTGATGCGGAAGGGTCGACACCGACAACGCGTGCCACGCCGTGTGAGCCGGCCAGATGTCGTGCGTGGAAGCCGGTGCCGCAACCGAGATCAAGAACGGCAGCCTCCCGCATCGAGCGGGTCGGCCCGATGGATTCCTGAATCAACTGCACGTGAAAGTCGCGTTCGCGCTCCCAACGTGTCTCCTCGTTGACGAGGAGCTCGTAGGCACGGGCGACGGCTTCGAACGCGGTGTCGTTTCCTGCTGGCATGACCGGTTGTTTGCTCCCTGGTTAGTCTGGCGACTCATCCTGCATGGCAGCCTGCAGTTCCGCAATCAGCGTCGGCAGGTCCACGGCGTGTTTCACCGAGAAGACGTGCAGCGGGACGGGCGGCGGGGCCGTTTTGCAACTGTCGCACATGCCGTGGGACTCGAAGACGCCGAAGGTCTCGGGGTGAATGGTCAGGACGTCACGGACGGTGGTGTGGGGCTGTAGATCAAGCACGGGCATATATAGCACCTCCAGGGAGTATTTCAGTCGTGCAGCATGGTAGGCGGAGCATCGCCCGTCGGCCGAAATCCACACCAGTGGCACGGGCGTCTCGCCCGTCATTGGATCGACAAGCTGCGACCGTGAGGGAGCGGGCTCTTCTCCTCCCACGCCCGTCAGGCGCACGAACGTAGCCGGCGGCTTCAGCCGCCGGCAGGGACGCCACGAGCGCACGCCGCCCGGAGGGCGGACGAAGTCATTCCGGTGCAGCCATCCCTCACCGCGAAGCGGTGCTCGTTTTTAGCCGGGGGTGAAGCGAGTCGCAGACGAGCGCCACCCCCGGAAAGGAGCGCGTAAAATACCTCTCCTCACCCCGGAGGGGTGGTCGTGGCACGCAATCGAGGCTTACGCCTGGGCTGCCCGCTTACTTAGTCGCCCCTGAATAATTCGATTTGATCGGTGAATCCAGGTTGAAAGTGGCTTCGGGATGTGGCATACTTTGCAGGATATTGTAGGGATACGTTCCGAAACCTTGCAAATTCGGAGTCACGGATGAAGCCCCAAGCCCAGCCTGATGATGAGCTGTTCCTGTT
Organism: Planctomycetota bacterium; assembly: GCA_013112555.1. Taxonomy (GTDB): domain Bacteria; phylum Planctomycetota; class Phycisphaerae; order Phycisphaerales; family UBA5793; genus PNC21. The sequence goes on from JABFGK010000001.1 coordinate 1,438,431, forward strand.
CCAATCTCATTTCGATCAACTGCTCAATCCGACCCATCCGCTGATCAAGTTATCGAAGCAGGTCGACTGGGATCACTTCGATCAATCGTTCGGCGAGTTCTTCTGTGAGTCGGTGGGTGCCCCGGCCAAGGCCACGCGTTTGATGGTCGGCCTGATCTACCTCAAACACGCGTTCAACGAATCGGACGAGTCGGTCGTCGAGTCGCTGGGTGGAGAACCCGTACTGGCAGTATTTCTGCGGATACACGCACTTGCAGCACGAGTGTCCGATTCATCCCACGACGATGACCAAATGGCGAAATCGTGTGGGTGAAGCGAAACTTAATGAGTTGTTGAAACAGACCATCGAGGTGGCGGTGAAACACCATCGATTGAGCGAACGTGAGTTGACCCATGTGAACGTGGACACGACGGTGCAGGAAAAGAACATCACGCACCCGACCGACTCGAAGCTGTTGTACCGGTCAATTGTGAAGCTGGTTCGGGCCGCCAAGGGACGCGATATCGTGCTGCGCCAGTCGTATGTTCGAGTGGGCAAACGGGCTGCGGTAAAGGCCGGTCGATACGCGCACGCGAAGCAGTTCAAGCGAATGCGTCGGTCGTTGCGTCAACTCCGGACGTACGTGGGGCGATTGGTCCGTGACATCGAACGCAAAGCACCGCCATCGAGCCGAGATGAAGAGTTGTCGATGTTGCTGGGACGGTGTCAACGGTTGATCGATCAACGACCGAGCGACTCGAACAAGTTATATTCGCTGCACGAGCCGGAGGTGTGCTGCATCAGCAAGGGCAAGGCGCACAGGCGCTATGAGTTTGGTCAGAAGGTGGCCTTGGCGACGACGAATCGAGGGAACTGGTTCGTGGCGGCCATGTTGTGCGAAGGGAACCCGTACGATGGTCATACGCTGAATGCGACCTTATGTCGTGTCGAATCAAACACTGGCGTTGCGCTGACTGATGCGTATGTTGACAAGGGATATCGGGGTCACGATTACGAAGGCGAGGCGGCGGTACACATTGCCGGCCGTGGAAGCAAGCGAGCGACGCGAGTTCAACGGAAGCGTCGCAAGCGACGCAGTGCGATCGAACCTAAGATTGGGCACGCGAAATCGGAGAGTCGTCTAGGACGTTGCTACCTCAAGGGCCTGGCCGGGGATGCAATCAACGTGGTGCTGGCGGCGGCGGGAGCGAACTTCCGCAAGCTGCTTCGGCTCTTGCGATGCGCACGTGGCGTCGAACAGACGTTCCAGCTCAACTTCGCCTGGCTCTGGCACCTATTGCGTTGGCCAAACCATCACCCGCGGTTCAAAATCGCCTGATCGGCGGTGTTTTTCAGGGTCGACTACTTACGTGCGCGGCTCGTCGGAAGAAGAGGGCACGACGCATCGTACCCCTACGGCCTTCATCCCGGCACTGGTCGGATTCCTCACCGCGAAGCGGTGGTCGTGCCACGCAATCGAGGCGTACGCTTTGAAAACCCGCTTACTCACATGCGCGGCTCGTCGGAAGAAGAGGGCACGACGCATCGTGCCCCTACCTGACACTCACTCAAACGTCTGAACCACCAGATTGCTGATCTCGCACGAACTCGGGATAACGGCCTGGAAGAGCAGCGTCTTGCCGGAGACATTTCTCGGGACGTTGCCCTTGAGTGTTGCCCGTCCGTTCGCGTCGGCGATCGCGCTGCCGGCGACCGTCGGATTCTCCAACTGCAGCGCGTTGACCGTGACGTCACAATCCGGGATCAGTGTCCCGCCGCCTTGACCGCTCCAGCAGAAGTACACCTTTGTGCCGGGCTGCAGGCCGCTGGCTCGGATGCCGTTGACCTGGCCGGCCACTCCGGGATGTGCATTGGTCAACTGGATCGTCGGGTTTACAGGTGTTGCTACAAAGGCACGCTGCAGGTCTGCATGCATTCCGTAGCCGACAATCAGCCCGAAGTCATTGATGTCAAGTGCATACGCCAGTTCCCACCCGGATTGCGGGGCGATCAGATCCTCAAGGGTCTTCAGTCCGGCCTGCTCCGTCCAGACAAACGCGTGTGGATCATCGGTGAGCCAGTGAATGTAGTATCCGATTACTTCGCTTGAATTGTTAATCGCATAGGCTCGACTGTAGGATGATAAACTGCCGTCGTTTATATTTATCTGCTGCCCATTACGCCACAGCGTGGCCCATGAGCGCTCGTTGAATCCTACCACTTCACTTAGATCGTTGATACCGTAGGCCTCCCCGGTCTGGTTTTGCTCTGTAAGATCCACCAACTCTCCGGCTGCAGTCCACATCACAGCATGCTGCGAGCCGGTTTCCGGAGCGGCAAAGCCGACCGCCTCACCGAGATTGTTGATATCCCAGGCCTCGCCTCCGCGATCTTCTGCGTTGGGGAAGATCTCCAAGGCCGTCATCACACCATCCTGCCAGATGAACGGCCAACGCGTGTAGTCGCCTGGGGTGATTTCTGCCTTTCCTACCACCTGTCCACTGTCATTGATGCCAAATGCGTGGCTGTTGTCGCCACCGAGAGTGCCCAGCGAGATGATCTCACCATCTTTCCATAGTGTTGCCATCTCGATCGGGTTGTACGCACCAGAGCCGCCCGCAATCCAACCGAAGTTGTTGATCTCTTGGCCTTTGCTACCAGGATGCGGGTCGAGCACGCCCATGTCGGTAAGTGTGCCGCTGCTCCAAGTGAAGGCATGGAGCCATTGCCCGGTGCTGCCGCCACCTGTGACCACACCAAACTCATTGATGCCGCGTCCTTCACCGATGAGACCTCCAAGCGTGTCGATCTCGATCACGGCGTAGTCATAGGGCCCCTGCCAGGCAAGGGCGTGCCTCGTCGGCACAAGCGTTGTACTTGTGATTGCAAGCAAGTACAAGATGATCCCAGTACATCGTTTCTGCATAAGAGGCCGAATCATGCGTTTCCTCAGATTCTGAAGATCGATACAGGTCAGGTTATCGGCAGTAGGAATTAATTCCTACTGCCTGATAAGACTCGTGGGGGCTGCAACCGCTTGCCCCCGGTGGGATGCGCTGCGAAGCCGTCGCTTATCCCACCCTACAGATTCGGGGCACATGCCCTTTGACATTGCACAGGGTCTTCGACATCGTGCCCCGCAGACAACCTACCACGGTGTGGCCGGCGTGTCCAGAGAATTAAGGGTGTTTGCTTTGTCGTCGTGGGGCACGGGAGTCTCGCGCGTCATTGCTCCGACAAGCCGCGACCGTGAGGGAGTGGGCACATCTCCTCCAACGCCCGCCAGGGCGCACGAACGTAGCCGGCGGCTTCAGCGGCCGGAACAGGCACGCGCCACGAGCGCACGCCGCCCGGAGGGCGGACGAAGTGTAACACAGGATCTGTATCCACAACGGGGCACATGCCCTTCGACATTGCTCAGGATCTACGACAATGTGCCCCTACGGCCCATCATCCCGTACAGTCTTCCCTCACCCCGAAGGGGTGGTCGTGGCACGCAATCGAGGCGTACGCTCTGAAAACCTGCTTACTTACGTGCGCGGCTCGTCGGAAGAAGAGGGCACATGCAATGTGCCCCTACGGCCATCATCCCGGCGTTGGCCGGATCACTCACCGCGAAGCGGTGCGCGTGTGTAGCCGGGGGGTGAAGCGAGTCGCAGACGAGCCGCCACCCCCGGAATGGAGCTGCAGATAGACCCTCATCACCCCATCACCGTTACCAGTACCGTCCGATCGCGTGGCCGGACGTCGCACTCCATCAGAAAAATCTGCTGCCACGTACCCAGCACCGGTCGGCCGTCGCGCACGGGCACTGTCATCCCCTGGCCGAGAGTGGTTGCCTGCAGGTGTGAGTGGCCGTTGCCGTCGTGCCACGCCTGTTCATGGCCATAGTCCCGGCTGGGCGGCATGAGTCGGTCAAAAATCTCGGGCAGGTCCCGGCACAGCCCCGGCTCAAACTCGATCGTCCCGATGACCCCCGTACTCCCGATCACAAAGACATGGGCAATGCCGGCCGGTATCCCCGATTCGGTGACGACCCGCGCCACGTCGGCCGTCAAATCGTGCATATCCCGATGCCCTGAAGTGTGGCGGTGGATTTCAGACTGAAAAACGCTCATGAGATAACTCCCTTGATCGACTGCGCGGGCCGGGTGAGTGCTCGGCACATACCGTAGAGTATCCCCCACGGTCACACCGGTGACCAACCGACCTGATTCCCAGGTGCGTTTTCAGAGTGAGGATGGACAGGCTGTGACTCAGCCGGTGCTTGAAATCGAGAATCTGACGGTCCGTGCCGGGGACCGCATCGTACTGCGAGATCTGAATCTCAGCGTGGAGCCGGGGTCAATCATCGGTCTGTCGGGGCCGTCCGGTTGCGGCAAGACGACACTGTTACGAACGCTGGCCGGTCTGATTGATGCCGAAGACGGATCGATCTCGCTCCGCACGCGAGACAGTGAAACACCGTGGGTGCTTGCGGCGAACTCAGAGCCTCCGGACTGGCCGACCTTTCGCCGTCACATGGTGCTGCAGCAGCAACGGGCGGTCATGATCGACGATGCGACGGTACGGGAAAACCTGCGGCTGCCGCTTCGCTTTCGAAGTCACGCACCGGCGCCCCATGACAATGCGGGTGACTGGGACCACCAGGCAGGCGCCCTGATGGCCCAGTTCGGCCTATCGGCCTCCTTGCTGAAATCGGTGGCCGGCACGCTGTCGGTCGGTGAGCAGCAGCGCATCAGCCTGATACGCGCGCTGTTGATTCAGCCGGAGGCGTTGCTGCTGGACGAACCGACCAGCGCGCTCGATGCAGACTCGGTGACGGTGGTCGAGTCGGTCATTTCGGCCCTGGCACGGGACCGGGGCCTGGCCGTCGTCGTCGTCTCTCACGATCGTGATCAACTGAATCGGTGGTGTACCGATCAAATGGACCTGGCTTCATGTGTCGTATCACATGCTCCTGACAACTCGGAGCCGGTCGCTGCGGGAGTGGGGGGTCGTGTCACATGAACATCTCTCTGCTGGCACAGACTGGAATGGACGGAGCAGCGGGGGGGGAGGCCGTCGGCGCCCTGGCACTCGGGCCGATTGACCTGGCGATCGCAGCAGCGCTGGTGCTCGTTGCCGGTGCGATCAGTCTCCTGCTCCGCCTGCACCTGGAACAACGCCTGATCATCGCCGCCCTGAGGACGGTGGTGCAGTTGCTGCTGATCGGGTATGTGCTGCGCTGGGTGTTTGCATTGGATCGGCCGGCCCCGGTCCTGATTGTGATGCTTCTGATGATCACGGCTGCTGCCTATGCCGCTGTCACCCGGCCGAGCCGGACGTATGACCGGGCCTGGGTATCGGTCTTTATCACGCTGATCATCTGTGCATCGCTGACGACGCTTGTCGTGACCGGCCTCATCATCGGTGTCACGCCGTGGTATCAGCCGCAGTATCTCATCCCGCTGCTGGGCATGGTGTTGGGGAACTCGTTGACCGGTGTCTCGTTGGCACTGGATCATGTGCTGGACAGCCTGGTCAAGGATGCCCCCCGGATCGAGATGATGCTGTCGCTGGGGGCGAGCCGGTGGGAGGCCGCCCGGGATTCGATGGCAGAGGCCGTCCGGCGGGGGATGATTCCGATTATCAATGCGATGACTGTGGTCGGGATTGTCTCGCTGCCGGGGATGATGACAGGCCAGATTCTGGCCGGCGCCAACCCCGTCGAGGCCGTCAAATACCAGATCGTCGTGATGTTTATGATCGCGGCAGCCACCTCGGCCGGGTGCATGATGATTGTCCTGCTGGCCTATCGGCGTCTGTTCACGTCCCGGCACCAACTCAACTCGGGTGCCATCCGCAAGCGCTAGGGCCCGGAAGCGGTCTATGATGGCTCGTTGACAGCCGACCCGGCCGGACCCTACACTCCCGGCCACAGTGCACTCCCGGTTGCAGCCCGCAGGGGCTGAAAAACAGTGTTGGCAGCCCGATTCGCCCTGATATGCATGGAAATAAGAGATGGCCAAGGTATTTCACTGCAGCGTCGTGACTCCGGAAGAGAAGTTGATCGATGGGGATCTCACGTATGCCTCGCTGCCGGCCTGGGACGGCCAATACGGCATTGCTCCGGGGAAGTCGCCTTTGTTGGTGAAACTCGGGATCGGGCAGATGCGGCTCGACTTTGCCGTCGGTGGCAGCCGCTGGTATCTCATTGAGGGCGGGTATGCCCAGATGATCGGCTCGGAACTGACGATCCTGAGCGGCAAGGCCCACAAGGCTGAGAACCTGACCGAATCCGATGCCCAGAAGGAACTGGATCAGGCACTCGAACTGACCGGTGTGGGTGAGGAAGAGGCAGAGGCCAAGCGGTCGGCCGTCGAGACGGCCCGCCAGAAGCGACATCTGGCCCATCACGCATCACACCGCGGTATCTAACGGCTCCTGGGCGCTGCCTCCTTCAATCAGTCAGTCCAGCGGTCTCCCAGGTGACGGCGCGCGGAGGTGACATGGCGAAATCGTCGTCCGGCAAAGCGCGATCTCAGTCACAATCGACCACCACGGCTGTCTCATCAGATCGTGGCCCGACCACCACCTCCCCCTCCCCAACGCATAAACCGATCACGGACCGGCTGGCCGTGCTGAGCGAGTTATCGCGGTTGAGGCTCCTGCGCCTGCTGGAGCAAGAGGAACTCGCGGTCGGCGAGATGGCCTCCATCGTGCAGATGCCGCAGTCCACCGTGAGCCGACATCTGAAGGTGCTGCTCGAAGGCGGCTGGATCGTCCGGCGATCAGAGGGGACGGCTGCCCGGTATCGGATGGTGCCCGAGGGGCTGCCTGCTGAGTGGGTCGAACTCTGGCAGTTGACACGAACGCAACTCGGGGAAACGAGCCAGATTCAGCAGGATGAGCATCGGCTGGCCCAGGTGCTGGCTGATCGGCGGATGGACACATCAAGTTACTTCGGTCAGGTCGGGGGCGAGTGGGACGGCGTTCGAGAAGACCTGTTCGGCCACGCCTTTGCCGATGAGGCGCTGCTGGCATTGATACCGGGTGATGCGGTGGTCGCCGATCTCGGGTGCGGGACCGGTGAGATTGCCTCGCGCCTGGCTGCTCACGTGAAGCATGTCCATTGCGTTGATTCTTCCAAAGCAATGCTCGATGCTGCACGCCGGCGATTGGATGAGTGCACGAACATCACATTCCACAAGAGTGATCTGAGTGATCTTGCCCTTGATGACGGCTCGATTGACATTGCGGTCATTTCGCTCGTGCTGCATCATGTGGAGCAGCCGGAGCAGGCCGTGGCACAGGCGGCCCGGTGTCTGAAGGCAGGCAGCGGGCGTCTGCTGATTGTCGATATGGTTGAGCACGATCGGGATCAGTATCGCTTCCAGATGGGGCATGTCTGGCTGGGGTTCAGCAAAGAGACGGTCATGGGTTGGTTGAAAGCCGTTGGCATGACGAAGTTGAATTTAACGCGCCTGACAGCCGATGCATCAGCACGCGGTCCGGAACTGTTTGCTGCTGTCGGCACACGGATGTAGCCTCGATTGCAGTGGGAGGACAGGCGTCTCGGCCATCCGTTCTGACGAGCCGCGCGCGTCAGCAAGCGGGTTCTCCCATGGTGGGACGGGCGTCTCGGCCATCCGTTCCGACGAGCCGCGCGCGTCAGCAAGCGGGCTCTCCCATGGTGGGACGGGCGTCTCTGCCATCCGTTCCGACGAGCCGCGCGCGTAAGCAAGCGGGCTCTCCCGTAGTGGGACGGGCGTCTCGGCCATCCGTTCCGACGAGCCGCGCGCGTCAGCAAGCGGGCTCTCCCATAGTGGGACAGGCGTCTCGGCCATCATTGTTTGGACGCGAACCGAATTGGAACGGTTCATACGATACGTTCCCACCCATGCCCGAACTGCCCGACATCACGTTGTACGTTCGTGCCCTGACCGATCGGATACAGGGACACGCGTTGTCAACCTATCGCCTCCGCAGTCCGTTTGTGTTGCGTACCGTTGAGCCGGCCGTCGAAGATTTCATTGGCAGGACCGTGACCGGTGTCGAGCGCCTTGGCAAGAAGATCGTGTTGGCATTCGACAGTGACACTCTGTTTTTCGTGTTTCATCTCATGATTGCCGGGCGCTTTCAGTGGCGTGATGCGGGGTATAAGGCCGGCAGCAGAATCGACCTCGCTGCGTTCGAGTTCTCAGACAGCGGCGGAATGCTGGTGCTGACGGAGGCGGGCACGAAGAAGCGGGCAGCCCTGTATTGTGTATCTGGGCGCGATGCGTTGTTGAGCACTCATTCACCCGGCGGCGTCGAACCGTTGGAGTGTGAGTTGAGTGAGTTTGCTGAGGCACTGCGTTTGAAAAACCAGACGCTCAAGCGAGCGTTAACCAGCCCCCGCTGTATCTCCGGAGTCGGCAACTCGTACTCGGATGAGATACTGCACGCAGCCCGACTTTCTCCTTTCAAACGGACCGGCCAGTTGTCGGATGCTGAAATCGAAACGCTCTATCGGGCAATGCGCGAGATTCTGGGAAGCTGGACGCAGCGGTTGCTGAATGAATATGAGGAAGCCGGCCGCCGGTTCCCCGGACCGGGCTCCGTGACGGCGTTCCGGAAAGAGTTTGCCGCGCATGGACGATATGGCCAGCCGTGCCCGGTGTGCGGCAGCCCGGTGCAGCATGTGGTGTACGCCGAGAAGAACGAGATGAACTACTGCGCCACCTGCCAGACCGGGGGGAAAGTCCTCGCTGATCGGTCGCTGTCGCGGTTGTTGAAAGACGAGTGGCCGCGGACGATTGAGGAATGGGAGGGGTGAGTGGGTGATGGGAGAAGATGGGGAATGACATGGGGCACCTCTTTCGTCATTCCGGCGAAGGCCGGAATCCAGGGGGATTCAAGGCCGGCGTCCCTGAGTCGCAAGGGATCCTCTGTCCGATACACGCCATTGGCCGTGCTCCCTGGATCCCGGCCTGCGCCGGGATGACGGAAGGGAAGGGATGACAGAAGGGAGGGGGAGGAAGAGAAGATGGATTCCCGCGTGCGCGGGAATGACGGAAGGGGGTGAGGGAATGGTGGTGAAGTCAGCCATGCTGGAGACGGAAATACAATCTGAGCAGTGGCAGCGCCCGCGCTGGATGCGGTATTTGTTTCCGCGGGAACTGATTGTGTGGCGGTTTGTGACTCCGGTTACCGTGATGACTGCGCTACTGCTGTTGTACACCGGTTGGATCGTGCACGGAGTGGTCACTCGGGTCCATCCACCAGGACGGAGTACCTGGCATGGTTGGATTGTTGAACGAGACATGAGATTGGTCTTACTGAGGAAAGGTGACAGCCCGGCATCGGATGAGGAGACGGTTGGCAATCTGTGGGCGGTTTGGATAGCGGAACCACGGACGCGGTGGTTCCCATGGATTAAAGAACCACGTGTTGAGTTGCATGGTAATATCAGGGCACACAATCTGACCCCGGCCGAGATTGAGGACTGGCGGCCGGAGTTTGAGAAACAATCTGGCATGCCAATACTGCCGTATCAGGATTACTCCAGCCTGAAGGGGACTCGCTCTCAGTACATTAATCCGGTTGACTATCAACTGTGGGTCGATTGGGACCGTGTGAAACGCGATGCAACGATCACGCTGTTTGTTTTCGCGCTTGTCTGGTGCCTCGCCTGGTGGTGGGTCGGGAGCAAAGAAGGCTCGACGATGAACTACCGAATATACCGTCTTCGTCGCGGCATCTGCCCATCATGTTCCTATGACATCCGAGGATTGCCCGACACTCGTTGCCCGGAATGTGGCACGGAATGGACTCAGGCGGAACTCGATCGTTCCAGAACACGTGCAGCCAGATCCAATACTATCTGATCAAACTCCGACTCTGCAAACCGCTCGGCATTCTCTCGACACGCGCGTGAAGTCTGTGTCTTCTCCTGGTCAGGATTTGATTCAAATCTGGTGATGGCGTTCACCAGAGACTCGACCGTCGCCTCGTTGAATGTCACGCCGGTCTCCGGCTCGATCATCCAGTCGTCGGCCCCGCCGCCTTGCTGTGCGATCACCGGGCAGCCGCAGGCCATCGCCTCGACCGGGACGATCCCGAAATCCTCGATCCCCGGAAACAGCAATGCCCGGGCAGTGCGATAGTGCTTGAGAAGTTGCTCGGCCGGCAACCAGCCGAGGAAGCGAACTGAAGGATGGCCGGCTGCAAGTTGCTCCAGATGGGCCCGCTGGCTGCCGTCACCAATCACGACGAGTTCGCGATTCAGTTTCGCCGCTGCCTGCACTGCCAGATCAACCCGCTTGTACGGCTCCAGAGCCGACACGACCAGATAGTGACCACCACGCTCCACCTGTTCATCAACTGTGAAGTACTCCGTTCGCACCGGCGGGTGAATCACAACCGCGTCGCGTTCATAGCAGCGTTTGATGCGGGCGGCCGTGTGTCTGCTGTTTGCCACGAACTGAGTGACGGTCTCGTTCGTAGAGCGGTCAAACGCGCGTAATGCCGGGCCGAACGATGCCAGGCCGAGCGTGCGAAGTGTCCCCCCGGCCCCGTGTGCGTACTCGGTACTCATTTCCCACAGATACCGCGGCGGGGTATGGCAGTAACAGATATGAGGGATCAGCCGGCCGTGTGAGTCAGTGGGGGGCTTGATGGCCTTGATCAATGCCGAACTGGTCGAGATCAGCAGGTCCGGCCCTGAATGAACGGACAACGACTGCACCGCAGCCGGATAGAGAGGAAGATACCAGCGACGGAGCGAACCGGGACCGCCCGGCCAGTGCTGCATCTCCGATGTATGCACCCGACAGGCCCGGATCGCGTCTGACATCTCGCACCGTTCATCAGCAACCATCGTGTACAGGTCGGTTGGGCCGAAGAGTCGCGCCAGCCGATCGAGTACCATTTCACCGCCGCGCATCCCGACCAGCCAGTCGTGTGCTAGCACGACGGTACGATTCCTGAGTCTCGAAGCCGGATCAGCCGCGTTATGCAAGCGGTCTACCATCCATCACCATGAGTACAGACATGACCAATGCAGCCAATCGTCTCGGACTGGACTATCGCGACCAAGCCCAACGGCTTGGCCCGCCGGTGATACCCATCACTGATGTGCATACGCACATCAACGGCAAGCGGGCCTCCCGCATCTATGCCGAGGCGGCCGAACTGTATGGGGTTGATCGTCTTTATTCGATGAGCCGAATCGAGGATGTGCCGCATCTGCAGGATCTGTTCGGCGACCGAATCCGGTTCATTGCGGTGCCGAACTATATGGGCGACGATCCGAAAACCGCCTTCACGACCGATTGGCTTGCGCGGATCGTGCAGTTTGCTGAGTTGGGATCACGAATCTGCAAATTCTGGTGTGCCCCTCGGTCGCGTGACTACGAGATCGAGATTGGGATCCCGGACCTGTTCTCGCTTGACGGGGAATGGCGCAAGCGGGCATTGAAACTGGCCACGGAATGCGGCATGATGTTCATGGTCCACATAGCCGACCCGGACACGTGGTTTGCCGGCAAGTACACCGATACCGCGACCTACGGCACAAAGATGAGCCAGTATGAGCCGCTGGAACGGGCTCTGTCTGAGACGCCTGATACCCCCTGGATCGCAGCCCATATGGGAGGCAATCCGGAGGATCTGTCATTTCTTGATGGCCTGTTATCACGCCATGCCAATCTGTATCTCGACACATCGGCCACGAAGTGGATGGTCCGGGAACTGTCAGCCCAGCCGCGAGATGAGTTGGTAGCGTTTCTGACGCGGTGGCAAGGGCGGATCATGTTCGGCTCGGACATTGTGAGCCTGGATGATCACCTAGGCACGCATGCCGTCCGCCCGGGGATGGGTGAGTTATCGACCTCGCGTGAAGAAGCGTTTGATCTGTATGCGAGTCGCTACTGGGCCCTGCGCACACTGTTCGAGACGGAATATGAAGGCGAATCGCCGATTGCCGACCCGGATCTGCACATGTGCGAGCCTGAAACCTACAGCCCGGAGGATGCGCCGATCCTGCGCGGCAAGTCGCTGCCGGCTGACCTGAGGCGATCACTGTACGCCGAGGCGGCTGAAGGCTTGCTCAACGCCTGGCATGACACCCATTGAACCGGGGCCGGGCTCAGCCTGGCTGTATGACTGCCGGCCCAGACTGCGTGCCTCTGCCTGTGGTATTCGGACCTTCCCTCGTACTCAATACAGACGGCACAGTCGGTTGATTCATTGCGATCGATACAGTCTCTTTATCTTAACATCAAAGAACACATGCGGCTCTTCCATCCCCACGGATTAATCGTAGAGTTTCTTTCACAGTTGAGTACAGGCACACCCATCGAGCGAGGGGGAGTCACATCTCGCAGTCGTGCGTGCCATCGGCTCACTGAAAGACATCAACGAGGATCGAGAACAGTCAATCAAGCGATCGGTTTGTCTACAACAGCCAACTGATCCCAGAGGGAGACACCAGATGAGTCAGTTTACCAAGACAGTCAAGCAGTTTGGAATGATCGGGATGATTGCCGGTGCGTTGGCCTGTGCGACCGCAGCGAACGCCGACGTGATCAACATCTTCGGCGACACGAACAACAGCACTGAGGGGATCGGCGACTTCGAGGGGACCATCTCCTACGAAGCGAAGAAGCATGACGAGGGGCTTCTGACGATCGAACTGACGAACACAAGTCAGTGTGAGGATTCACTGTGGATCACCGGTTTTGTTTTCAATATCGACAGCAGTGATCACCACGCAGAGGCCGATCTTGATGATGCCGACTACCACTTCAAGGGCGTTGAGGATGAGAAGGCCCAGCCCTTTGGCAAGCACTTCGATGCCGGTGCCGCCCTCAAGGGCAACTGGGAAGGCGGCGGTGACCCGAAGGACGGTATTGACATCGGCGACAGTGGGACGTTCACCTTTGAGATCGAAGCAGACGACGCCGAGGATCTGATGGCTTCCTCATTCATCAACGGCCCGTATGACTTCAACTTCATCGTCCGCTTCCGCGGCGGTGATTGCGGCGAAGGCGGTTCGGACAAGGTTCCGGGCTCGGTGCCCTCGCCGGCCTCGCTGGCCATCATGCTCGTCGGTGCAGCCACGATGGGCGGTCGCGGCAAGCGTCGTCGGGCGTAATCGCGAACCGAACGACCTGACTTGAACACGAATCAACACCTCATGCTGGTGCGGCATGGGGTGTTGTTTTTTTTCATAACACGAGAACTCAGTTTCGAGGCGTCTGAGTGAATGGCTGCGGGCGACGGTGCTCCGGGCGGTCGTGGACCCGAACCTGGATCGTCGGCGGCCGGTTCGTACTCGTCGTTTCGTGATCGAAGAAGGCGGCATCCTCGGATCGCAGCGGCTTGAGTTGGTCAAACCAGGTAGCATCCGGGTCGTACCTGGCGAAGAAGGGGATTCGCACCAGTTCGGGGCGGCGGGCCTGAAGGTAGTCCAGAATGAATGCCTCCTGACCGTCGATCACCCGGGTGCCGAGGATGCGAATCTTGCCGGGAAATGCCGACATGGATGGGCCGCGCACCGTCCGCGCCAGCCCGCTCACCTGCTGGTAGGCCTTGCGGAAGATGTGCCAGGCACGAGTCAACGGGATCTCAAAGTAGCGCTGAGCGCCGGTATCACGCTCCACGAACATGTAGTAGGGAACACATCCAAGTTCAACGCCCCTCTGCCACAGGTCAGCCCACACGACCGGGTCGTCATTGACATGACGGACGACCGGCGATTGCATCCGTACCTGTGCCCCGGTATCCCGAATTCGGCGGACGGCTTCCCGGCTGACCGGGGTCGACAGTTCCACCGGGTGGTTGTAGTGCCCCATGATGGCCAGATGTTTGCCCGTCCCGACGATCTGCTCGAACAGTTCGAGGCATTCATCGGCATCGCGATCAGACACGAATCGGTGAGGCCAGTAGGCCACTGATTTCGTCCCGATCCGAATCGAGCGGAGATGCTCGAGTTCGGGATCAAGCAGGGGCTCGATGTGCCGACGGAGGGCCGCGGTACTCATGATCATCGGGTCGCCGCCGGTGATCAGGACGTCGGTGACTTCCCGGTGAGCCTTGAGATATGAAACCAGGTCCTGAACCTGGCGGGATTCGAGCTTGAGTTCTGGTTCCCGAACGAACTGGGCCCAGCGGAAGCAGAAGGTGCAATACGCGTGGCACGTCTGCCCCTGGCTCGGGAAGTAGAGGACCGTCTGCTCATACTTGTGCTGTAAGCCGGCAAGAGGCCGGCCGTCAAGGGTCGGTTGGTTGTGGGACAGTTGGCCGGCCGGCTGTGGATTGAGCGCGATGCGGATTCGCTGAACGGCTGACTTGATGACCGATGACTCGGCCCCGCTGTCAAGCAGGCAAGCGATGAGGTGGAAATCGTCAGGGGCCAGCATGTCGCGCTGGGGGAACGTGAGCTGAAACATCGGATCGTCCTGGAGCCGATCCCAGTCAATCAGCTCGTCCATGATGTACCGATTCGTCTTGAATGGCAGGACGGCCGAGACGACTCGAAGTGCCCGGCGTTGACGGCTTGTCAAACGTCCCCATTGCGGGGTTTTCTTGACATTTCTCCGTGTCACCGGCTGAAAGCGCGGCGACCCGTGAATGGTCTCTTTTTGCAACATGGTGGATGGCTGCCTTCCCACCTGTGCCACGGTCTGTGAGTCGCTCTGCCGTGTGTGGCTGGTGTGTGTGCATTTGCGTCATGGGCAAGCAGAGCGAACGTGCAGGATCAGTATTGAGCGGGACGTGTTCCCGTATTGTGCAGATCTCCTGTCAATGGTCCCGAGCGAATCAGCCGTGCGCCCTCACGATCGGGCAGGCACGGGATAGCACGGCACACCGGTGAGCCGGGGGTCGGTCGGATACGGTTTCAATCTGACGTGATCACAAAGCGACCAAAGAGACCGCCCAGCCACCGTCGTGGTAGCCTCGCAGAGATTCTATACCCAGCGGCATACCCAGCGGCATACCCAGCGGAGTCAAGACTAATCGGCGATCGGCTCCACGGTGACGTATTGTGCAACGCTGGCCAGGTCAGCCGCCAATTGGGGCCGCCACTTCATGGTCCAGGTTTCGCCTGCTTGCCCGAAAACCCGCATCGGTATCCGCGGCCTTTGGGCCCACCGCTTCCCGGCTCGTATGCCGACAATGGTCGTGTGCCGCCGATATGTGTAGGCCTTGTTGAGTTCTTGCTGCATCTCAGTGTTGAGTTTTTGCAGGCGACGCAGCGTCAGGATGCCGCCCTGTGTCTTGGGCGTTGCCGTAACGGTACATTTCACATTGGTGCCAGGCTTTAGATCCTCGAACATATCTGAAACTCCAACAACCCGGCTTCGCGTCTCGGCGGCGAAACGGGTTTCAGGTGGTCATATCACCACTGTTACCACTGAAATAGGCCCTGTGGGGCGTGAGAGCCTGCGATCGCTTTGTGGGTGCGAAGCGGCTCTGGGGCCCCGATCACCGCTCCAGTGGGCAAGAAGCGACCTTCAGGCACATTTGCGGCCCATCTTACCGGATTTGTGCCATCTGGTCCAATTGGGCTGGGACGGTTCCCGTACAGGTCGGGCCGGGGTGCTGTGACCTGGCTGGAGCCGTCCGAGGGGGTTCTCGATAGCCTCAGATCAATACTTCTGTGAGAATAACCGATTCTGGGAGTTGACAGAGCATGGGGTTTTGATGTATCTTGTAGGTGCATGAATGGATGAGTGCGGGGAATTATTGTGGATTTTTGTGCCACCCTTCCCCGTCGTTGCCGAATGGACGTATATTACTGGTAGAGGAGTTTCCGAACTCGCTCGCGACAACTGAATGATGCCAAACCTCCGTAGTCGCTCTGTTGCAGGTTGGTGCAATGCCGGCCCGCAGCGGACACCTAAACGGCTACGGACATTCCCTGTGCCCGCCTCGCTTATGTTCACACGTTTGCGAGGCGGTTTTTTGTCCATTCGTGCCATAAGGTATGGGCGCAAGCAGCCCATGAGAGCCGGTGCACAGCGCTCGCCTCATACGGCCGACGCAAGTATGCTGTCTCAGCGGCAGCCGCGCAGGGCACTGTCACGGTTGAGGCTGCGGTCCACATGCCATCCAGAGGACGGACGCTCCGATGCCTACTTTCCTTGAGATGATCTCAGATACAGGACGGAAACGCATTGAACTGAGTGAGGCGGCCGTCACGATCGGACGACACCCGCGGAATGCCGTCGTCCTGGCTGATGAGCGGGGCGCGAGCCGCTTTCACTGCGTCATTGAACGGTCTCAGGACGGCACCTTCGTCGTCCGCGACTTGCAGTCGCGCAATGGGGTCTGGTTCCGAGAGGAACGACTCACTGAATCTGCCATCCTCGAAGTCGGCGATACGTTTCGTATCGGCAAGTGCTGGTTCCGCGTTTCATCCGATGAGGATGACCTCGGCGGAGAGACGTGCTCCGACAGCAGTGCGGCCGCATTGTCAGACACGGACTCCCTCTTGTCGGCGTTCGACGACGAGAATGAGGACTACAACCAGTTGCTGGCAGACCTGTCCGGGCAGGATGACGGGGGGGCAGGGGCCGGATCCGGCCGGGACTACTCCCAGGTGCTGGAGCAACTGGCGCGCATCGCCGGGGCCGATGAGACGACGCAGGGCGGCATGACGCTCATCGACGCCCGGGGGCGGGCCGTCCATGCCGGCGATCGTGAAGCGATCAGCAAGCGACGAGGCGGGAAACGGTCGTCGGATGATGCCGGGGACTTGGATGCCGTCGGGCTGCTGCAGCAGTTCCTGCTGCTGTGCGCTCGGGCCGGCGCGACGGACCTGCATTGTGAGCCGAAAGCCGAGCACCTCCAGGTTCGAATTCGCGTCGACGGCATGATGATCCACGTCATGCCGATTGAATCAGCCATCGCGGCTCGACTGTACGGCGTGGTCAAGGTCTTGAGTGAGATCGACATCACGCAGAAACACCTCGTGCAGGAAGGCCACTTTTCCTCCACGATCTCCGGGCGACGTGTGGACTACCGCATCAGTTTCACCCCCACGATGCACGGTCAGAAACTCGTCATTCGCGTCTTGGACCTGTCCAATTCGCCGCGGTTCCTCAACGAACTTGAACTGCCCACCTGGATGTATGATCGTATCCAGAAGGTGGCGAAACAGGACTCGGGCATGGTGCTGGCCTGCGGGCCGACCGGTTCCGGCAAGACGACCACCCTGTATGCCATCCTGCGCGACATTGATGTGCAACTGCGAAACGTCATCACCATCGAGGACCCGGTCGAGTATGAGATCGATGGCGTGACGCAGATGCCGATCAACGCCGATCGCGGCAACACGTTCGACAGCATGTTGCGATCGGTGCTGCGGCAGGATCCCGATGTCATCCTATTGGGTGAGATTCGAGACCAGGAAACTGCCAACACCGCCATGCAGGCAGCCATGACGGGGCACCTCGTGCTGACCACGGTGCATGCGAAGGACACGATCGGCTCGGTCTTCCGCCTGCTTGATCTCGGCGTCGAGCCGTTCCTGATTGCATCGAGTCTTCATCTGGTCCTCGCGCAGCGGCTGGTGCGCATGCTGTGCCACACCTGCCGCATCGACAAGAAGCCGACGTCGAATCAGACGCTGCAGATGGGCAAATATGTCGAGGGGTTGACGAAGTTGTATGTGCCGGCCGGGTGCGATGTCTGTCTCGGCACAGGATTCCAAGGACGACAGGCACTCTTTGAACTGTTGGTCGTGACGGATGATCTGCGCGATGTCATTCTCAAGACGCCGACTATCCACGAAATCCGAGAGCAGGTGAAGATGACGATGTTCACGAGCCTGCGGCAATCCGGATTCTCGCTCGCGTTGAAGGGCGATACGTCCTTCGAGGAAGTCGAGCGCGTCGTCGGCGTCGATTGACTTCGTCCGCCCTTCGGGCGGTCTGTGTTCGTGGCGCGTACCTGTTCCGGCGGCTGAAGCCGCCGGCTACGTTCGTTCGCACTGACGGGCGTTGGTGTAGAAGTGCCAGCTCCCTCACGGTCGCGGCTCGTAAGAGTCGGGCCTGCGGCCCGATGATGGACGGGCGAGACGCCCGTGCCACCGGGGGAGAAGCGCGCCTGCTTGTTGATGCGCGCGGCTTGTAAGATTGGGTGGCACGGCGCATGCGGAGGCATCGACAGATGAAGACGCGTGACCCGTGGTTGCATTCACATGGCGCGCACGGGTTCTCCCTCGCTGCGCTCGGGGTAACCCGTGGCACCCACGGAATGATCACACTCACGCGATGTACCGCGCCACTACGCTGCGATCACCTCGACTGACAGCGCCTCACCGACCTCGGAGATGTTGCCGGCAATGTCCGTGACGGCAATCGACCACAATGACACGCCGAGTGGGACGCCGCCGGCCGTGATCGAGAAGTAGCCTTCAGCATCGGCAATCACCGATGTTCCGTACTTCTTGCCGTTGCGGAACAGGGTGACTTCGCCGTAGGCCTCGACCGTGCCGGTGAACAGCAGATCACGCAGCGAGGTGACGTTGTCGTCATTGGCCTCGCCATTGTCGCTGTCGGCATCAAGGTCCGGGGCTCCCGGAACCGTCGGTGCCGTCGTATCGATCGTCAGTGGCATGGCTTCGCTCAGCTCTGAGATGTTGCCGGCCACATCGGTCTGACGCACGGTGATGAGGTATTCGCCTTCGGTCAGTTCCTCCAGGACTGAGATGTTCCACGTGCCGGACTTGCTGGCCGTGGCAGTCCCGAGGAGCCGATCGTCGCCGGCCGAATCGTACAAGCCGACAGTTGCTCCTGCTTCGGCCCCGTCACCGGTGAACATCGGCCAGGTTGTGGTGGTCGTCAGGTCCGTATCACTCCGGCCGGTGTCGTACTTGCTGCCCGGCTTGAGTGACGGCGTGTTCGGCGCGGCAGCCTCGGTATCGACCTTGAGCTTCAAGGTGCCGCTCAGCGATGAGGTGTTGCCCACCAGATCAGTCTGGATGACACGGATCTGCAGATCACCATCCGCCAGTACGCCTTCCTGCTCCATCAGGTCAATGGTCCAGTCACCGTTCTCATCGGCGACAGCGGTACCAAGTTCGACGAGCAGGTCGTCAGTCGTCCCGGCAGTGGCATCGTACAGGGTGACCGTGTTGCCCGGGCTGGCCGTCCCGACGAAGGTCGGCGAACTCAGGTTCGTGACGCGGTCGTTGTCCTTGCTGCCGGTGTCATCGCCGTCAGCCAGAGCCAGGCCCTTCGGGGCCGGCGGGCTCTTGGTGATCACCTCAACAGTCAGGGTCGCCCCTTCATCCTGCACGTTGCCGGCCACATCGGTCTGCATGACCGACCACTCGGCTTCGCCGGACGGGGCATTCGTGATCGTGAGTTGCCAGGTGCCGTCTTCTTCGTCGGCGATGGCGGTATCACCGGTCTTCTTGCCGTTGCGCATCATCTGCACTTCGGCACCGGCCTCGGCCACACCACTGAAGGTCAACTCGCGGCTGCCGGTGACGTTGTCGTCATCGGCCACGCCCGTATCGCTGTCGGCTGACAGGTCAGGTGCTTCGGCTACGCCGGGTGTTGACTTGTCAATGATGAGGACGGCCGTGTCACCCAGTTCGGACACATTGCCTGCCACGTCGGTTTGGAAGACGTTGAACGCGTACTCGCCGTCATCCAGATCGAGATCGGTGCTGATGGTCCAGCTCCCGTTACTCTTGGCAACGGCGGTGCCGAGTACGTTCTCGTCCTGATCCAGCAGGGTCACGGTGGCCTTTGCCTCGGCGCCTTCGCCGGTGAACATGGGCTGACCGTTGTTCGTGATCAGGTCGAAATCGCTTCGGCCGGTGTCATACTTCTTGCCCGGCTTCAGTGCCGGCGCGCCGGGTGCATCAGCCACGGTATCGACCGTGATCTTGAGCGTCCCGCTGAGTGACGAGGTATTGCCGACGAGGTCCGTCTGCATGGCCCGCAGTTGCAGGTCACCGTCATCCAGTTCGACTTCGAATTCGGTCAAGGCGATAATCCACTCGCCGTCACCATCGACGACCGCAGTCCCGAGTTCGACCAGTTGGTCATCCCCGGTCCCGGCCGTAGCGTCATACAACGTCACGGTGTTGCCCGGATCGGCTGTGCCGACGAAGGTCGGCGTACTGAGCATGGTGACGCGGTCGTTGTCGCGGTCACCGGTATCGTCACCGTCGGCCAGTGCCATGTTTCTGGGCGCTGCCGGCTTCTTGGTGATGACTTCGACGGTGAGCGTCTCGCCGTCTTCCTGGACATTGCCGGCCAGGTCAGTCTGCATGACCGACCACTCGCCCTCACCGGACGGTGCATTGGTCACGGTCAACTGCCAGGTGCCGTCTTCCTCGTCGGCGATGGCCGTATCGCCGATCTTCTTACCGTTGCGCATCATCTGCACTTCGGCCAGGAGTTCGGCCACCCCGCTGAAGGTCAGTTCCCGGCTCCCGGTGACGTTATCATCGTCGGCCACGCCGGTATCACTCTCGGCCGCCAGATCAGGAGCATCTGCCAGGCCGGGTGATGCCTTGTCAATGGCCAGGGCTGCCGTGTCGCTGATGTCTGACACGTTGCCGGCTACGTCAATCTGGAAGACGTTGAACTCGTAGCCGCCGTGCTCCAGATCAAGGTCCGTGCTGATGGTCCACGCGCCGCTGCTGTTGGCCGTGGCTGATCCAACTTCGTTGCTGTCCTGATCAACCAGGACGACGGTGGCCTTCGCTTCGGCCCCCTCACCGGTGAACACCGGCTGACCGTTATTGGTGATCAGGTCGGTGTCGCTGCGCCCGGTGTCGTACTTCTTACCCGGCTTGAGCGCCGGCGTTCCCGGGGCATCGGCCGTCGTATCGAGCGTGATCTTGAGCGGGCCGCTCAGGTTCGACACATTGCCAACCTGATCAGTCTGCAGGGCACGCAGTTCGAGATCGCCGTCAGTCAGGACGACTTCGAGTTCCTCAAGATCGATCGACCAGTCGCCGTTTTCGTCGACGACGGCAGTGCCGAGTTCGATCATCTGGTCGTCGCCGGTGCCGGCCGTCGCATCATACAGGGTGATGGTCTTGCCCGGGTCGGCCAGGCCGGTGATGGTGGGCGAACTGACGTTCGTGATTCGGTCATTATCGCGGTCACCGGTGTCATCGCCGTCGGCCAGTGCCAGCGAGCGAGGCGTCCCCGGGCTCTTGGTAATGACTTCGACGGTCAGTGTCGTTCCGTCTTCCTGGGTGTTGCCGGCTGCATCGGTCTGCATGATTGACCACTCGGCCTCACCTGAAGGCACGTTGGTCACGGTGAGTTCCCAGGTGCCGTCCTCTTCATCGGCGAAGGCCGTGTCCCCGAGCTTTTTGCCGTTGCGCATCATCTGCACTTCGGCGCCGGCTTCGGCCACGCCGCTGAAGGTAAGGTCGCGGCTGCCGGTGACATTATCGTCGTCGGCAATCCCGGTATCACTCTCGGCTGCCAGGTCCGGAGCATCGGCAATGCCCGGTGTCGACTTGTCAACAGTCAGAACAGCGGCATCGCTCAGTTCGGATGTGTTGCCGGCCGTGTCAATCTGGTAGACATTGAACTCATACTCGCCGTCCTCCAGATCGAGATCCGTTGTGATGGTCCAGGAGCCGTTGCTGCCGGCGGTCGTCGATCCGACTTCATTGTCGTCCTGATCGACGAGCACAACGGTTGCCTTGGCCTCGGCGCCTTCACCACCGAACACCGGCTGCCCGTTGTTCGTGATCAGGTCCGTATCACTCCGCCCGGTGTCGTACTTGTTGCCGGGCTTCAGGGCCGGGGCGCTGGGTGCGTCGGCGGCGGTATCCACGGTCACGTTGAGCGTGCTGCTCAGCGAGGAGACGTTGCCGACCAAATCGGTCTGGATGGCTCGCAGTTCGAGATCACCATCGGCCAGTTCAACGTCGAGTTCGGTCAGGTCGATGGACCAGTCACCGTTCTCGTCAGCCACAGTGGTGCCAAGTTCGACCATTTGATCGTCCCCGGTCCCGGCGGTCGCGTCGTACAACGTGACGGTGTTACCCGGGTCGGCGGTGCCGACGATGGTCGGTGCGTTTTCATTCGTGAGGCGGTCGTTGTCACGATCGCCGGTGTCGTCGCCGTCCGCCAGCGCTACGTTGCGCGGGGCTGACGGGCTCTTGATGATGATCTCGACAGCGAGCGTGTCACCGTCTTCCTGCACATTCCCGGCGGCATCGGTCTGCATGATTGACCATTCGCCTTCACCGGCCGGTGCATTCGTGACGGTCAGTTCCCAGGTGCCGTCTTCTTCATCGGCAAACGTCGAGTCGCCGATCTTCTTGCCGTTGCGCATCATCTGCACTTCGGCACCTGTCTCGGCCACGCCGCTGAAGGTCAGATCACGGCTGGCAGTGACATTGTCGTCATCGGCAATACCGGTGTCGCTGTCTGCTGCCAGGTCCGGGGCGTCTGCGAGATCCGGTGACGACTTATCAACGGTCAGGACGGCCACATCGCTCAGTTCAGACTCATTGCCTGCAATATCGATCTGGATGACGTTGAACTCATACTCGCCGTCTTCCAGGTCGAGATCGGTGCCAATGGTCCAGGTACCGTTGCTGCTTGCGGTCGTCGACCCCAACTCGTTATCGTCCTGATCGAGCAGTATCACGGTGGCCTTTGCTTCGGCACCCTCACCGGTGAAGACCGGCTGCCCGTTGTTGGTGATCAGGTCCGTATCACTGCGGCCGGTATCGTACTTGTTGCCGGGCTTGAGCGTGGGAACGCCCGGTGCGTCGGCCTCTGTATCGACGGTAATCTTGAGCACACCGCTCAGCGGCGATTCGTTGCCGACCAGATCGGTCTGGATGGCTCGCAGTTCCAGATCGCCGTCGTCGAATACCACATCGAGTTCGATCAGGTCCATCGACCATTCGCCGTTTTCATCGACGATGGCCGTGCCAAGTTCGATCAGATCCTCTGCACCGGTCCCGGCGGTCGCGTCATACAACGTGACGGTATTGCCGGCGTCGGCAGAGCCGACGATGGTGGGCGAACTGAGATTCGTGATGCGGTCATTGTCCCGATCTCCGGTGTCATCGCCCTCGGCCAGTGACAGCGAGCGCGGGGCACCAGGCGTGCGGGTGACGACCTCAACGGTCAATGAATCGCCCTCCATCTGCACATTGCCGGCTGCATCGGTCTGCATGATTGACCAGTCCGCTTCACCGGCGGGTGCATTGGTGACGGTGATCTCCCAGGTCCCGTCCTCATCGTCGGCAAAGACAGTATCGCCGATCTTGCTGCCATTACGGAGCAGGCGCACTTCGGCCCCCTCCTCGGCCACGCCGGAGAAGGTGAGATCCCGGCTTCCGGTGACATTGTCGTCGTCGGCTTCGCCGGTATCGCTCTCAGCCGACAGGTCAGGTGCTGCTGCGAGCAGCGGCGTTGACTTATCAATAGAGAGCGTCATCGTGTCCGACGGCTCGGAGTCATTCCCGGCTTCGTCAGTCACGACGACATGCAGAACGTAGTCGCCCTCCTCCATGTCAGTTTCGGGAATGATCGTCCACGAGCCGGTGCTGTTGACCGTGGACGTTCCGATGACGTTGTCATACTCGTCGTAGAGGGTGACAGTCCCCTTCGGTTCCGCTTCCGATCCAACGAAGGTCGGGCGGCTGTTGTTCGTGATGCCGTCGCTGTCGCTGCGGCCGGTGTCAAAGGCACTGCCCGGCTTCAATGCCGGTGCGCCGGGCGTGGCGACGGACGTATCAATAGTGACGGTCAGGCCGTAGCTCAGCGGCGATTCGCTGGCGTCCTCATCGTCCTCGTAGGCCTGTGATGCCTGCACAGTGTGCTTGCCGTCATCAATGGCGTCGGTCGGGGTAATCAACCATTCGCCGGTTGAGTCGGCGTAGGCCGTACCGTGAAGCACGCCGTCCACATAGAGACGCACGAGGTTCCCGGCATCGGCGGTGCCGGCAAAGGTGGGATAGGAAATACTTGAGAGGTTGTCCTCATCAATCTCGCCGTCTTCATCAAGCATGGTCGGCTTGTCCGGCCGCGGAGCGATGGCCGAAACCTTCTCGACGGTCAGCGCTTCGCTGTCCTGACTCTCGTTGCCGGCAGCATCGGTGAGGCGGACGGTGTAGTCGTGGGTGCCCAACGGCGCATTGAGGACCACCACCTCCCAGCCGCCCTCGTCGGCGACGGTGGATTGGCCGACTCGGTTGCCGTTGCGGAACAGTTCCACAGCCAGCAACGGCTCGGCATACCCGGTGAAGGTGAGGTCACGCGATGTCGTGCGGCCATTGCCGTCCGGGTCCTCTTCGAGGAACGGTGTATCAGGCTGGTCCGGCGCGACGGTGTCAATGACCACGAGCGTCGGATCGGAATGGCTGCTCTCGATGCCATCAATCTCCTGGGTCGCTGAGTAGACATACCACCCGTCATCGAAGATCGTCCCGTCACCTGCAAGATGGGTCAGGGTCAGCACGCCGCTGCCGGCCGTGCCCTCGGCTACCGCCGCATCATCGACATACAGACGAACGGTGGCGCCGCTGGTCAGACCGGTGATCTTGAAGTCGAGTTCCGTATTGTTCGAGGTTTCCCCATCAGTCGATGAGGCACCGGTGTCGCTGCCCGGCAGCAGCAAGGGGGAGGCCGGGGCGTCCGGTACGATCACCTCTTCATCGACGACGGTCATGACCAATGAGTCCTGGCCCTCGCCGCCTTCCTCGTCCTGCAGCGTGACCGTCACCGTATACTGATCGGCCTGGCTGAAGACGTGTGATGTCTCGAACAACTCATCACCCTCAACGACGGTGCCGTCACCGAAGTCCCAGATGACGTGCATCGTGTCATCGCCGGGTTCCGTCCACTCGATCCCGAAGACCTCTTCGTCGCCGGTGTAGGCCACTCGGTCCTGGCCGATACTGACGGTCGGGTCCGTGTTGGCGACAAACGCGTTCAGTGTCGCCACGCTCTCACCGCCGTCCTCATCGCTGACGGTGAGTATGACCTCATAGGTGTCGGGTCGCAGATAGGTGTGCGTCGGGCTGAACAGATCGACGCCCTGGGCCGTACTGCCATCCCCGAAGTCCCAACTGTACGTCAGTGTGTCATCGCCCGGATCCTCTGCCCACGCATCGAAGTAGACGAGGTCGCCTTCGTTCGAATCGACATCAGGCCCTGGATCAACGATCGGATCCACGTTGCTGACAAAGACCCACATGGTGTCGGTATGCTCGACGCCGGTCGTGTCGATGACGGTCAGAACCGCCTCGAAGTCTCCATCGTCTGCATAGGCATGATCCACGACCAGACCGTCGGCTGTGAAGCCGTCGCCGAAGTCCCAGAAGATCGTCAGATCCTCAAGCGGCGCTCCGGAGACATCCCCGATGAACTCGACTGATGCCGCTTCTTCGGAGTCCTGGTTAATTCCGGCGTCAACGGAAATTTCGCCGCCACCGCCACCGCCGCCGAACGTGCTGCCGTCAAAGATCTCGAAGAACCGATCGCCGCGCAATTCTGCTTCGTTAAAGCCGGTCCACACCACGACGAAGTCCCCGGCACTATTGATCGATGCATGGGGCATGCCGTTGGTTCCGACCGGTGCATCGGGATGTTCCGGCAGGATTTCATCGCTGAACTCGCCGGTGGTCATGTCAATCCAGCGTGCCCGGACATCAAAGGTCGGGGGTTCATCCGGCAGCTCGCTATAGGTCCACTCCGTCCAGGTTACCACAGCCTGGCCGGTGCCGTTGATCGTGACATACGGCTCGTCCTGATCGCCGGCCGTCTCGACATTCAGCACACCTGCTTCTTCAAGTGCCTGGCCGTCGGCATCAAACGGGCGGCCCATGATGGCAAAGCCGTCACCGTCCTCACCATCGGATGCCCAGACCACCATGAAGGCCCCAGTGTCATCCATGGCTACATCAGCCAGGTCCTGTGAATACTGCCCGAGCGGGTCAACCGAAAACGCCTGAGTATCCAGGAGGTTCCCGGTGGCGTCATAGCGTACGCCCTCGACAACCCATTGATCCTGTCGGATGTCGTCGGTGTCCTGCCAGACGACGACGAAGTTCCCGTCGCCGTCCATGGAGACGGATGACTCATCCTGGAAACCGGCGTTGTCAGGCGTGACGACAAACGCGTTGCCGACCGCCTGGCCCGTGGCATCGAAGCGCTGCCCGTAGATGTCAAGCGCACTTACCTCATCGAACGTATCAGCCGTCCAGGTGACAACGAAAGTGCCGTCGTCAGCCATAGCCACGGCCGGTGCGAAGTTGGCCGGCACCTCTGCATTGCTGATTGCGATCTCATCGGTCAGTGCCTGCCCGGTGGCATCAAACAAGCGGCCGACAATACTCGATTGTTCGAGGTCGAAGTCGTCAGACAGCCAGGTTATGACAAAGTTGCCCTCGGCGTCCATGGCAATATGCGAGTCACCCTGCATGCCGCTGACGGTGGTGTTGACCATGAACGGATCGGCGGCTGCCTGCCCGAGTTCATCAAACATTTGTGCCCAGACATCCGGGTCGGACTCCATGTCATCGCGTTGCGACCAGGTGACGACGAAACTGCCGTCGTCGGCCATAGCCACGGCCGGCAGTGCATCGCCGACGCCTTCGTCAAAGAAGCCGTCCTTGTCGGTCGTTCGCGTGCCGACAATGGTGCCGATCTGGCCGTCGCTCCATTCGAGGTCGGCCCCGATGATGACGCTGAAGGTTTCATCGAAGCGTCCGGACAGATCGTAGTCGGTATTGGACTGATCAAAGGTATAGAGGCGACCCTGCTGATCGACATCCCACGATCCGGTCTGGATCGGGTCCGGGTCCGGGTTGCCTTGCTGGTCCATGTCGCGCGCATCGCGCAACTCGAAGTAGCCGTCATCGTAGAGCGTCAACTCGATCACGGGGGTGGCATCAGCCGGCATCCCCATGCTGTCAACGGTCACCTGCGCGATCCGGTAGTTGCCGATGGCGTACTGGAAGTAGTTGCCTTCGTTGGAGCTCTTGACGCCGATGGCCGTCGAGAGCGTGCCGTCGGACGGATCGAGATCAGTCATTCCCATCACGGAGCCGATGTCGCCGATGCGCCCGCCAATGACCGAGCCGTCGGTGAATTCCAGTTCAAACAGCCCGCCTTCAAAGACCGTCCAGATGCCGCCATCGTCCGGTTGTGGATCGCCGTATGATGTGAGTTGCTCGGTGACTGCAAACGTGCCGTCACTGAGAATGTCGAGGGTGGCTGTGAAGACCTGCGTATCAGCGAGTTCGCCGAACTCATCAAGTTGATGGTCCATTGCACCAACGGTCCACTTGCCGACCAGATCGGTGGCAGCGTTCTCCCCGGTGGCGCGCACGATGAACATGGATTCATCGACGAAGGCGTATTCCTCGCCGAAGAGCAGGTCACCCTGCATGCGATACCAGCCGACCATCGATTCCGGATCCACGCCGCCGCCGGCATAGCCGAAGAACTCCTCATCCGGGGAGCTCATGTCGATGTCGAGTCGGCCGTATTGATCGCGCCAGATCCCGGTTTCGAGTGCCTCTTCGAACGGCTCACCGTTCTCAATGAAGTACGACATACCGGTAAAGGTGTCGTTGGCAATCTCGCCGGCCAGTTCTTCGGTATATGCGAAGGTCGTCAGGAATGCATCGTCCAGGATTTCGACGCCGGTGTACAGCCCGCCCCACGGGCCATCAAGCGGGGCACCGCTGAGGAGTTTGCGAGCCTCCAATTGCTCGAAGCGGACGATGGCGCTACGCGAACCCTCCGATTCCGAGTCCTGGTGCGGGCGGATGTAGCGTGAGGTCTGATTCTGAGATGTCGTCGCCTGGCGCGGTGATGCACTTCGCATGGTGGGTCCCCATTCTTCTGATGGCAGCAGCGGCAGAGGCACTCTGCGTGCTCCGGTTCTCTCAGTCCCTGCTTGGCTGTCGTTCTCGGGCGTTTGAGTGAGGCATCGGAGCGGGTCACACGAAGGCGTACTCCAAAAACACAACGCCCTGCATCCAACAGCATGCAGCGTCATCCATGATCGGCTGAGAGCAGGGAATGGTCAGTCAGCACCGAAGTTGTTGGGAACAACGCAATCTGCCGAGGCGGCACAATCGGGAAAGTCGTGATGATCCTGCACGACATACGCGTGCGCTGCGAAGAGATGTGGTAGTGCGGAGGGGGAGTGGGGGGGAGTGGGGGAGGGTGAGAGCGTCCGCTAATCCCGGCACGCCGATTCCTCGATGGAATCCGGCCGGCACAGGCAGACCTCAGGCGTATCAGACGAGCAGTTCGGGCTGGGACGCTCCGAGGGACTCAGCGAAAAGGCGCCCCAGATTCGGGCTCTCAAATCGCTGAGATCGGCAGGGCCATACATCATGAACGGTGCAGTGCGGAGGTTCACAAAGGCATCACTTGCCAGATGTCGCGCTGCGAGATCAACTTGCTGATCCTGCTGTTGGATGTGATCCGCGTACCGGGAGGCGCCGTCTCGTTGCAGTTGACGGAGTGCGAGAAATGCCTGCTGTCGCTCCTGCGAGCCTCGTGGCTTGCTCCGCAGCGTGTTCAGGAGTTGCTCGTATCGGTGCGTGAACTCGTCATCGGCCCAGCCCACGCGGTGCAGGTTATACCGAAGCCACCGGGAGCGCTGCTTGAGCCTGTGATAGGAATCCATCGTGTGATGATTGGCAGGCAGGCCCGGGATCACGGTGGCGCTGACGGTCGTGTAGGGGGCCGGCTCAACCCCGAGCCAGGCTCGTATCAGCGCGTCGGTCACCTGCTCGTACTGCGACCCACCGAGCCCGTGGACCATGACGTCGGCCAGCACCAGACGGACCACGGCCGTGGTGAGAATGGCACGTGGCAGGAACTGATCCGGTCCGACGGCACTCAAATCATCAGTCCAGGCCCGTCGCCGTTGACCGGTGTGTCGGTCCACAATCCACAACGGCATCTCCAAGCCGTCCTGAGCGTTGATCCCGAGTTCAGCCATCCCGGCCGAGGGGAATCGCTTGACAGAGGCGTTGTAGGCTGTATGGAGCGACTCCGGGTCCTTCGCGATTGATTGGATCAGCGCGTCCCAGATCGGCAGCCGCATGAGGGTTGACAGGGGGAGCAGGATCCGATGCAGATTCGAGTTCAGCTGTCTGCCATACCCCACGTGGCGCAACGCAGCATGAGTCTTCGTCACTTGCAACGCCAGGTTCTGCTCATTGGCGTGCCGGTTCAACTCGTGACGCATGGCCTCAAGCGTCGTGCCTGCGTGGGCGATCGCCGGCAGGGCGTCCAACTCACCCGGGATTTCGACGCGCACGGCCGGGCGCAGACCGACGGGCACATCTGAACCTGATGCCGTTGCAGCGCCCTCTGCCTGGAAACTGAATCCCTTTGCATCGAGCGTGTTGCCGACGATGCCGGGCATGGTAAACGTGAGCGGGTCATTCGTATCCTGATCAACGATCAGTTCGACCAATGCCGCGGCCCTGCTGTGGACGGCAAAGGCCTCGGCTGCTTCATACCGTGCCCATATCCCAGGATGCCAGAAGGAGGCTTGATGGCCGGTGACGACAATCGGCCCGTCGGCGCTTCCAAGCACCGCGGCCCGCGTCTCGCGCTGCCAGTCATGCAAGGGGCGCCCTAACAGCAGAGAGCCTGATCCGAGACCCGAGTCAGGATGCGTGCGTGGCCAGTGATTGGGATCCGGTCGGACTGTGATGGACTGCAGCATTGAAATCGCTTCGAGAGGTGATCAGGATGAGGTTGGGCAGCCGCAGACGCGCGAACTCAATGCATCACAGCCTGCGGTCGAGGTCTTGATCTCTGCCGGGTCCACCAGGTCGTGCCACGCGGATTCGGGCAGTCGGTAGCGACACTTGAGCACCTCGGCATAGAGGGTCTTGCGATAGTGGTCCATGCGGGCAATGCGATCATCAAGCGGGCCGCCGAACGTGCGCTGCGGATCGTTGTAGATTAACCGGATCGGAAGTTCGCTGATTCGCAGGTCATTGGCAACGGCCTGGACCCAGAACTGCATGGGGAAGTCATACCCGTCTACTGCCAGGGACAACTTGTCCAGTGCTGAGACGCGATAGGCCTTGAACCCACAAAAGGCATCGGTGAGCGCCAGGCCGAGTCGGCCGTTCAACTCTTCCGTGATGACATGGTTGATTTCTCGTCGCTCCGTCGGCGGTCGATCATCAAGCGGGTGTGACTTGAGGTAGCGACTGCCCGAGATCACATCGAACTCATCCTCCTCGATGGCCTTCAGGAAGTCCGGGATGGACTCCGGCTCGTGCTGCTCATCACAATCCATGGTGATCAGCCAGTCATACCGATCGACCTGGGCCCAGCGGAACGCATCCTGCAATGAGTGCCCGTAACCGCGATTCGTTGCGTGCCGAATGACATCGACTGGTTGCAGCGCCAGCAGCATCGGTGTGTAATCCGTCGAGCCGTCGTCGATGACGAGGATGTCCTTGGCGAACTCTGCCACCTTGCTCAGGACGTCGGTCACGTATCGCTGTTCATTGAAGACGGGGACTGCAATGAGGGTGCGGGTCCCGTTGATTTTCCCTGCTATACAGTTTTTCAGCATCGTTTTTCTTCCTGCATCGATCCGGCTGCGCTCCGGTCAGGCGGCCAAGTCCCGGCATTTGACCGATCAGTCTGATTGGTCTGGATTCCATACTCAGAATCCTCTTGCCGGTTCATGTGCCGTCGCGAGTTTCATGGTTTCAGACACGCAAAGGCCGGTCTTGATCATCTGACTCCCATCGGCGCTGCCCGGCGATTCCCAATCTGCTAGCATACAGCATCATGGCCGACCATTCCGCCCAGTCCAATCCCGGTACGGTTTCGAGCGCGCGCAGCGGCGACGATTATATTGTCCCGTTGTGTTCTGTGTTCAGACAGCATCTCCATGGCGAAAATCTCAAGTTCACACCCGAGCGGGCACAGGTGCTGGATGCGATTATCCAGATGGAGCGGGTCTTCGAGGCTGATGAACTGTTGTTTGAAATGCGCCGCCGAAAGATGCGGGTGTCAAAGGCCACGATTTACCGGACGATCAGGCTCCTTGTCGATGCCGGCATCATTGAGCAGATCCTGTACGACCAGAAGCAGGCACACTATCGCATGGCCTACGGCCAGGCCCCGCACGATCAGATGGTGTGTGTTGAAACCGGTCGGGTGCTCGATTTCTCGATTCCTGAGTTGGTGGAACTACGTGACCGGATTGCTGCTGAGCACGGGTGGTCGCCGGTCGGCCATCGATTCCAGATTTTTGCGATCAGCCCTGATTCCGAGTCAGCCGAGCCTGACGCGGAGGATGAGCAATAGCAAGTAGTTACTTGAAAGTGGCGGCTTAATACCGGAATCTCCCATCCTCTTTTCTGCCTCAGCCTCCATTTCCCATCTGATGATCTCCGGTGAAAGGGCCCAGCCTCGGGCGGTATTGTCCCGGTAGTCTGTGACGGCAGGCTGGGGTACCGGACCGATTCGGCCGGATGTGCGTTTTGCGCCTCCTGAAGATCGCACCCATTTGACCCCGTGGAGTTGCCTTTGCCGCCTCATGGGGTATTTTTCCAGATCGACCGGCGTCATGGTGGGACATGTAGGTCGCCTCGAATGAGGGGACCGGCGCCGGAACCGGGAGCTGATTGTGAAGAGAACGAATGCGCGATTCGTGCGCCGTGGCAGCGCGCCGGCCTTCTCGTCCGGTGCGATGACCCTCGTTGCGTTTGTGTTTGCCTTGATGTGCACCACGGTGCTGCTGGCGGTCGGTCTGGATGTCACCGGGCAGCCGACCCCGCTGCTGTCAACGACGATGGTGAACGCCAAAGCAACACTGGCAGACGCAGTCACAGAGCCGAGCGAGATCAATCCTGCACCGCTGCAGTCGGCCGAGGGTACGCCGGACGTCACGGGGGATGCGACATCGCCGGCCACTATCCTGTACTTCGATGGCCGGCCGGTGCGGCCGGTCAAGACCATACATATGAAGGTCACTGCGTACAGCCCCGATGCAAGGAGTTGCGCGCCGTTCGACGACGGGATCACAGCCAGCGGCTATTCGGTATGGACCAACGGGATGAAGCTCATTGCTGCCGATCGCCGGTACAAGTTCGGGACACTGCTCAGCGTTCCCGGATACAACGGGAGTCGCCCGACCCCGGTGCTTGACCGCGGCGCAGCGATCAAGGGGAATCGGCTGGACGTCCTGTTCCCGACGCATCGCGAAGCGATGAAGTGGGGCCGGCAGGACCTGGCCGTGACGATCTGGGAGTACGTGGATGAGGACCCGGCATAGTCGGGGGGAACCGGCTGAGTGATTGGCGGGCTATGCCTTGCCGAGATATTCGCCGGTTTCTGTGTTGATCTTGACGACCTGACCGTTCTCGATAAACGGCGGGACCCGGATCATGGCCCCGGTCTCGACCTTTGCTTCCTTGAGTTGGTTGGTGGCCGTGGCCCCCTTCGGCTGCGGGGCCGTCTCGACGACCTCGAGTTCGACGGCTGCCGGCAGCGTCACGTCCAACGCTCGCCCTTCAAACATCTGAACCGTACAGACCGTGTTTTCCTTCAGCCAGCGGCTCTTTTCCTCGGGCACGGTGGCGCTGTCGAGTTCCATCTGCTCGTAAGACTGGAGATCCATGAACACAAAGGGTCCGTGCCCCTGCCCGCTGCTGTCGTACAGGAACTCCATGTCGCGTTTGTCGATGTTGGCAGTCTCGAACTTGTCAGACGAGTTCATGCGATGGGTATTGATCGAGCCGGTGGCGACGTTGCGCATTTTGGCCTGCACATACGCCGGGCCTTTCCCGGGTTTCACGTGTTCGGTCGCCATCACGACGTGGAGTTGACTGTTGTAGATGAGGGCCATGCCGGCCTTGATTTCAGTTGCTTTTGCGGGCATCGCATCCAACTCCCAAAGCCCGGGCTGCGGGCCGAGCGGTGTGTTCACAGAGACCAAATCAGGGACGAATCCCCGCTGAACGGACATTCCCGGCCAGGAGATTCCCATATATGTCTGAAGTTCGCCTGATTGAAACGGCCATCAGGATAGCACGATGGTAGAGGCTGGGCCAACCGTCTCAACCGGGCCTTCGTATTGCCTGAACACGGTTGTTGCCGGAATCGAGGATGAACAGGGTGTCCTGCGTGGCTGCCATGGACCAGGGCGTCTTGAGGTATCGACGTTCCTGCCCGGTCGCCCCGTACACACCCAGAGAGCGGCCATCACGGTCCAGATGCTGGATTCGGTTGTTCCCGTATTCGGTGACCAGGACCGTCCCGTCGTCCTGCAGCAGGATCGTGTACGGGTATGACAGATCACCCGGTTCGGTTCCCGCCTGTCCGATGGTGAACAGCCACTGCCCCTTCGGGTCCGTCACCACGAGTCGGTGGTTGCAGGCGTCGGCAATCCACAACTCCTGGCGGGCCGCGTCAAACACGAGGTTCTGTGGGCGACTGAACCGGCCTTCCTCCCGGCCCGGTTCGCCAATCTGGAACAGGACTTCACTCCCGTCCGGGCTGAATACCTGGACTCGGTCGTTGCCGCCGTACTCAGAGACATAAAGCGTGCCATCAGGGCCGAAGGCGATATCGGTCGGGAAGATCATTTGTCCCGGTTCGGTGCCGTAGGAGCCGAAGGTCCGGATGACGGTCCCGTTCTGATCAAACACCGTAATCCGGTGTTCGTGCGTGTCGGCGACATAGACCTCGTGAGTCGCCGGGTTGACTGAGATGCCGGTGGGGTATCCCTGGTCATACTCGGGGAGGTCCCATTCTGTCTGTACCTGGCCCTCCACGGTGAACCACTGGATTCGGCCGGTCTTGTCGATGATGTACAGCCGGCCGAGGCCGGCATCGAGGTCGATGGCCCGAGGATAGACAAACTGGCCTGGGGAGCGGCCGGGGGAGCCGAACTCGAGCACGGTATTGAGTGGTCCCGGGGTGCCGTTGTCACCGTTGCCACACCCGGAGACAAAGATCAGGGGCCACGCGATTGCCGCGATCAGAGCCAGCGTTGTGCCGACTCGGCCCGGCCGGACGCGCAGCCATTGAAAGCCGACGACGGCCAGGAGCCCTGCAACCAGGGCAATGGCCATCATGAGAAGGCAGACCGTGATAACGTAATCCTCGCGACCGTAATGCATGTGATTCAACAATCGTTCTGCCAGGCTTTGCCATCCGGGCGGGTACACGATAACGCTGACCGAGACCTCACTCAAGGCCAGGGCCGATCCGATCACCGCGAGAGAAGCAATGGGCAGCCAGATGCGCGGGCCACTGACCTGCAACCAGCCTCGAATTGACTCGCCTGCATCAAGCAGTCTCAGGTCAGCGATCTCTTGCGGTTCGCTCTTGGCAATCCATCGACCGAACAGCGCAGCCAGCATGGCATACCGTGCCAGATGGGCCATCATGACGATGACGGGGGTGTCGTAGATCGGGTTGAAGGGTGGTCGCGATCCGATGTCCACGACAAGAAACCGCCTGTTGTAGGCCAGCACGAGCATGGCTCCGGTGGCAGCAGCCGGCATCAAGCCGACCCAGACCCAGCCGGCAGCCTGAATCGATGCGATCCAAATGAGCCATCTTCTGCGCGTGGCCCACAGCGCAGCGAGACAGAGTCCCAGCATGGCGATCAGCAGGCCTGATCCGATTGCGAGCACGGCTCCCTGTGTCAGCACTCGACCGTCGGTGGCCTTGATCGTGGGCAGCGTCTCAAGGACTTCCAGCCGGCCGTACAACCCGATCAGTGCAAATGGACCGATGATGGATGTGACCACCATCACCCAGGTACAGGCTTGGGCGATCCCGACCCGCTCCCGGCCAGACGTCTGGCAATCAGAAGAGGGAGGGGTGCGAAGCGCTCTGATGACCCAGGCAGCGGCCGCACTGGCGACCAGCATCATCGGCAGGGCAGCCAGCACGACAGCCCGATGGTTGAACGTGTTGGCATGAAGTCTGCGCAGGGCATTGCCATAGACATACATGTTGTTGATGGACGTGTTCGTTTGAGCCAGGTCAAAGACGACGTAACTGGTAAGAGTGGAGACAAAGGTGATTCCGAAGGCGAGTGCCAGCCCGGCCCGTGCGGCCCGCAGGCGCATCAGTGATCGTCTGATAACCGAAGCACCGTCCAGCACGGCCATTTCATTGAGTTCGATCGGGACGGCCCGAAGCGCAGGGGTCATGGCCAGGGCGGCCAACGGCCAGCACCACAGGCTCAAGCCCCACCAGACCCGGATCCCGCTGAGGAGCACGGCCCGCTCCGGCGACTGCATGACCCAATCGCCGAGGGACGTGACGGGCTGGAGGGCCAGGCCCCACACCCAGTAGGTCATATATGACGGGAAACACAGCAGGGCGATCAGGAGGCCGGTCAGAAGGACCGTGGTGAGTCTTCTGTGCGATCGTCGGGCCAGGACCAGAGCGGCCGGGATCGCCAGCAGGGTTGACGTGGCCGCAATGCCGGCCCCCCAGGCCGCTGAGTTGAAGATCAGTTGTGGGACCAGATTCCAGTTCCAGGACCGGCTCTCGGCCAGGGCTGAGGCTGTCTCGGCCCCATGTCGGCCAAGTTCACCCGTGGCGACTGCCAGCGGAAGCAGGACGGCCAACAGCCAGCACAGGCTCGGGAGGCCAATAACGGCGACAAGGAGCGCGGTGTCCGGAGCGGAGTTCAGACGATGACCTGACCGATTCGGCATTCGTGAAGGGTACCTGTGCCGGGGGCGATGGCCAGCAGCGGTCGGGACGGGGGATGCGTATGGAACCGGAGGGGCGTCTGACTCGAAAAGGCCCCCGAGGCATCGAACCTCTGACTCCGCCCGTGATTCTGGTGGCAGGCACGGTTTGAGTGCGGAATAATCACCGGGAGGTGACAGGTTGGGGCTGACAGGTGCTATGCTCTACCTGAGGAGCGGG
Organism: Planctomycetota bacterium; assembly: GCA_013112555.1. Classification (GTDB taxonomy): domain Bacteria; phylum Planctomycetota; class Phycisphaerae; order Phycisphaerales; family UBA5793; genus PNC21. The sequence goes on from JABFGK010000001.1 coordinate 1,474,290, forward strand.
TGAAGCCTCCGGGGGACACTCGGCCCGGTCAACGAAAACGGCCGTGCCGACCCGACGTATTGGGATTGATGACGTGACAAGGAATCAGGCGACCGGATGGCGGGCCTCTGCGTTAGGCTGACGATGCGCCGCAACGGAAATGAATTATGGCGAGAAAACGTCAGAAGCTCGGTGAAATTCTGGTCAGCAAGGGCGCGCTGTCTGCGGACAAGCTCGAACAGGGCCTGACCGTTGCCAAAGGACAGGGCAAAAAGCTCGGGGAAACCCTGGTCGAACTCGGATTCGTCAAGGATGCGCAGTGCAGCGCGGCATTGGCCGATCAGTTCGGGATCAAGTTCCTTGATCTTGATGCACCCGGCACACTCGAAGAACTCCAGATGGATCTCGTCCCCGAGGATCTCATCAAGAAGCACTTCGTTTTGCCGCTGAGCAAATCGAACGGTCGCCTGAAGCTCATCATCCCCGACCCGCTTGACCTGCAGTTGCTCGACATGTTGCGCTTTCGGCTCAACTGCGAAATCGAGATGGTGCTGTCGCCCAAGAGTCAAATCAAGTCCGTAATTGACAATCAGTTCGGCGGTGCCGGCTCAGCCGGCATGTTCGACACTGCCACCTCACTCGTCACCGAGTCCATTGACGTCACGATGGATAAGTCGGTGGACTCGTCGATTGACATCACGGCCGGTGATGACGCGCCGATCATCAAGTTATGCAACCGCATCATTATCGAAGCGGTCCGGTCGCGAGCGTCGGATATCCACATTGAGCCGATGACCGACCGTGTTCGGCTGCGGTATCGCATTGACGGTGTCTGCCACGTGCGAGACGATCTGCCCAAGCGGATGCAGAATGCCGTGCTGGCTCGTCTCAAACTGATGGCCGGCGTCAACATTGCAGAACGTCGTGTGCCGCAGGACGGCCGTATCAATATGGACGTTGATGGTTCCCAGATCGACTTCCGTGTCAGTTCATGCCCGGCATATCACGGTGAATCCGTGGTGCTGCGTATTCTGCGACCTGAATCGGTGCGTATCGGTCTGGAGAATCTCGGGTTTGAGGCTGAAAACCTTGATGTGTTTAACCGCATTATTCGTCGCCCGAACGGGATCTTCCTGGTGACCGGCCCGACGGGTTCCGGCAAGACGACGACGCTGTACTCGGCACTGAGCGTGCTGAACCGGCCGGACCGGAAGATCATCACGGCTGAAGACCCGGTCGAATACAACTTCTCGGGCATGAACCAGTGTCAGGTCCGTGACAGCATCGGCCTGTCGTTTACGACGATTCTCCGGGCCATGCTGCGTCAGGCCCCGAACATCATTCTGGTGGGCGAGATTCGAGACCTGGAGGTGGCCGAGGTTGCCATCCAGGCTGCGTTGACCGGTCACCTCGTGTTCAGCACGTTGCATACGAATGATGCCCCGTCAGCGATCACGCGATTGATTGATATGGGCGTCAAGCCCTTCCTGGTTGCCAGTTCGATCCAGGCTGCCATGGCTCAGCGACTCATCCGAGTCCTGTGCCAGAACTGCCGGGCGCCGGATGAAAAGCCTGACCCGAAGTACCTCAAGTTGTGTGATATTGCACCGGAGGAGCAAGCCACCAAGACCATTTACAAGTCCGTGGGTTGTTCCAAGTGTGGGGCGACGGGATTCAAGGGCCGAAAGGGCATTTTTGAACTGATGCTGTTGACGTCCGAGATTCGCCAACTGGCGTTTGAGCGGGCCCCCATCAGCCAGATTCGTTCTGCTGCGAAAGCGGCCGGCATGAGACCGCTGCTGTACGACGGAAAAGTCAAGATCCTCAACGGAACGACGACCCCTGCCGAAATCGCCCGTGTGGCACAGGTCAGCGAGTTGATCGACTGACCCACCCGGCAGGACGGCTGCCGGCGCGTGATAACACAGACATCACTACAAGGTGATTGAGAGAGCCATGTCGACAGTCCAGATTGACCGTTTGCTCGAAACCGTGATTCGCCAGAACGCGTCTGACTTGCATCTATCGGTGGCACGAAAGCCGACGATCAGACTGCACGGGCGCCTGCGCGAACTGAACACCAAGGTCCTGACGCCCGACGATACGATGGCCCTGATGAAGGCGATCACTCCGGAGCGATCGCAGCAGGAACTGCAGGAGGAGGGCACCTGTGACTTTGGTTTTGCCTACGGCGAGGAGGCTCGCTTCCGTGTCTCCATCTTCCGCCAGAAGGGCAATGTCACGCTCTGCCTGCGATTGATTCCCAGCCGCCTGATGAGCTTCGAGGAAATCGGGTTGCCGCCGATCTGCAAGGAGTTAATCCGGCGACCGCGAGGCCTGTTCCTGGTGACCGGGCCGACGGGGTCAGGCAAGACGACCACGCTGGCGACAATGATCGACTACATCAATATCAACCTCGATCGCCATATCGTGACCATTGAGGACCCGATCGAATACTACCACACGCATAAAAAATCACTCGTGAACCAGCGTGAAGTCGGGACGGACGTTCCGAGCTTCTCCGAGTCACTCCGTCGTGTGCTGCGACAGGACCCGGACGTGATTCTGGTCGGCGAAATGCGAGACCTTGAGACCATCGAGGCAGCCATTACCGCTGCCGAGACCGGCCACTTGGTGTTTGCCACCCTGCATACCACGGGTGCGTCCGGCACGATCAACCGTATCATTGACGCTTTCCCGACCAATCAGCAGGAGCAGGTGCGTGTTCAGTTATCGGTCGCACTGATCTGTATTCTGAGCCAGGCACTGCTGCGACGAGTCGACAAACCCGGCCGAGTGGCTGCCTACGAGTTCCTCGTGGTGACGCCGGCCATTGCCAACCTGGTTCGTGAGAACAAGGTGTTCCGTATCGACTCAGCGATTCAGACCGGCAAGAAGTTCGGTATGCAGTTGCTCGATGACCACCTCTGGTCGCTATACACCCGCGGGGTGATCTCAGCCGACGAGATGATCGACAAGGGCAAGAACCCGGGCGACCTGACCGAGAAGGTGCACCGGGCAGGCGGCGTCGTCGGGCGGTCGGAACTGGACGAGGAAGAAGACGAGGATTGAGCAGCGGATCGGACGGGGGTGCAAGGGGGGCCCCTCCCTTCGTGAATCTGCTGGTCCTCTGGGCGACGGTATGAGACGACAGGGCCGGTGCCGAATCCCGCGATACCCACGAACCGCCACAGTTCGGGCCACGAGTTTGGGCTCGTTCACGAGGCTGGTCGGGACCGATAAGAGTGAAGGCTACTGCGGTTTTGTACCAATCAGCACCCTCATTGATCGGCCCTACTCACGCACCACGCACAGGGCATAGAGCAAGAAGTTGTACGCGAGGCAAATAAAGCCGTCGCATATGTGTTGTTAAACCAATGTGGAATAATGTTTCATTTTGTCATTTTGGGTTGTAAGGCGGACAGATGCTGCGAAGATAGTTATGTGAGTGGCCAGGCTGCGGTCACAGGGTGCCTGCCTACTCACGCCATGTGAGTAGATGCCGTGAGGCAATGATTGGGATGGGTGCCCGATCGGCCGCACGGGGCCGGCCGAAAGGCCGGTCGGATCGGCAGGTTCCTCCGAGGCATTCGGTTGCCGAGTCGCAGGTTCTGCCTGGACCCCATCGCCGGACGGCTCCCTCACGTATTGGGACCGTCCGGGCACGAGCGAATGGGGCGGCCCACCGAGCAGCAGCGTACAGGCCACGCAGCCGAGGTACGAATGACAGAGTGAAGCGCATCCGGCCGACGAGCCGAGGGCAAAGCAGAGCATGGCAAAAGATCTGTCACAATACAAGGGACGCAAGTTCGGGCGAGTGCTCACGAAGATGGGCAAGATTTCTCGTGAGCAGGTTTACGAGGCTCTGGCCCTGCAGAAGAAGCGCAAGGCCAAACTCGGCGAACTGCTGATCGAGCTGGGGTATGTCACCGAGGACGATGTGTTGCAGGCGGTGGCCTGGCAGGCCGGTCTCGAGTTGGTTGACCTTACAACGGTCACGCCGGATGAGGCGGCCATCAAGGCTGTGCCGCAGGAGACGGCCACGGCCTATCAGATTGCCCCGATTTCCTACGATACATCGAATCGGAACCTCGTGGTGGCTATCAAGTCGCCTGATAACTTCAGTGCGGTTGATGACTTGCGGCTCCTGATGGGGTTCAAGGCCTCTGCCGTGATGGCGTCACCGCAGCAGATCAGTGACTTTCTGAAAAAGAACTATGCCGGCAAGGGTGGCCAGGGCCTGTCCAACGTCTACGACGAACTGAGTGGGCGTGATGACCTGGAGCAGCTTGACGGCCGTGGTGATTCGATTGACCTGGCAGAAATCGCAGCGGCAGCACAGGACAATCAGGTCATTCGGCTGATCAATCTGGTTCTGCTGCAGGCGATCAAGGATCGGGCGTCAGACATCCATTTCGAGCCGTTTGAGGACGAGTTCAAGATGCGCTACCGCATCGACGGCGTCCTGTATGAGATGGTGCCCCCGCCGAAGTATCTCGCATTGCCGATCGCATCTCGTATCAAGGTCATGGCAAGCCTCGACATTGCCGAGCGGCGGGTGCCGCAGGACGGTCGTATTGAACTCCAGGTCGGCGGTAACCCGGTCGACCTGCGTGTTTCGGTTTTGCCGACCATGTTCGGCGAGTCAGTGGTCATGCGTGTGCTGGATCGGACCAATGTCCAGTTGAATCTGGACAAGGTCGGGTTCCGTGCCGACGAGCTGGCCAAGATGCAGGCGTTGATCAAGAAGCCCAACGGCATCATCATCGTGACCGGCCCGACGGGTTCCGGCAAGACAACGACGCTCTATGCAGCATTGCAGGAACTGAATCAACCGGACGTCAAGATTCTGACGGCCGAGGATCCGGTCGAGTATGACATCGACGGGCTGATTCAGGGTCAGGTGAACACGGATATCGAACTCACCTTCGGCCGCTTTCTGCGAAGTTTCCTCCGTCAGGACCCGGATGTCATTCTGGTCGGCGAGATTCGTGACAAGGAAACGGGCGAGATTGCGGTGCAGGCGTCACTGACGGGCCACCTTGTATTCAGTACGTTGCACACGAACGACGCCCCGAGTTCCGTGATTCGTCTTCTCGACCTCGGGCTGGAGCCGTTCCTGCTGACAGCCACGTTGGAAGCCATCGTCGGCCAGCGTCTGGTACGTCGCATCTGTACGAGGTGCAAGGAAGAGTACATGCCGACTGAAGAGGAACTGATGGAACTGCAACTGACGCCGGATGACATTCGGGGTCAGACGTTCCATCGCGGTCGCGGCTGCGATGCCTGCAACAAGACCGGATTCAAGGGTCGAATGGCGATCTTTGAGATCATGACCGTTGACGATGACATGCGGGAACTGATCATGAAGGAAGCGAGCACGAACCTGCTGCGCGCCGAAGCGAGAAAGCGCGGCATGCGTTCGCTGCGTGAGTGCGGCATGTTGGCGATTTATGAAGGACAGACGACGATTGACGAAGTGGTCCGTGAGACCATTGTCGAAGAGGAATAGACGGCACACGAGACGAGACGAAACGCGCGAGGCGGGCACAGGGGCCTGAGTCGAACGTGGAATCGGATGACCGGGATCTAAGGAAACGACACGATGGGAATGTTCACATACGAAGCATTGGACGCCGCCGGCAACAGCCGGAAGGGACAGATCGAGGCCGGCAACAAGGAAGAGGCTGCCAGCAAGATCAAGAGCCAGGGGTTTTTCCCCACCAATGTTCGCGAGCAGAAGGTGAAGGGCAAGGCCCAAGACGGCCAGCCGCGCGCCCTGAAGAAGAAGAAAAAGGGCGAACTCACCATCAGCATCGGCGGGGTCAATACGAAGACCTTGACGACGTTTACACGCCAGCTCTCGACGCTGCAGGATGCCGGTCTCTCACTGTTGCGTTCGTTGCAGGTGCTTGAGCAGCAGCAAAGGCCCGGTCTGATGAAGAACATCATCGCCGGCGTGGCCGAGGACGTGGAAGGCGGCTCGACGCTGTCCGACGCGATGGCCAAGCAGCCCAAGGCGTTTGATCGTCTGTATGTCAAGATGGTCAACGCGGGCGAGATCGGCGGCGTGCTCGACCTCATCCTGAATCGTCTGGCCGACTTCCTCGAAAAGGCACAGCGGCTCCGGCGCAAGATCATCGGTGCCATGATTTACCCGGCCGTGGTTATTTCGGTGGCCGTGTCCATCGTGTCGGCCATCATGGTGTTCGTGATTCCCAAGTTCCAGGAGATTTTTGAGGACTTCGAGATCACGCTGCCGGGTCTGACCCTGTGGCTGATCGATACGAGCAAGTGGATGGCCGGCAACCGCACCGAGGACCAGACGATCCCCGGCGCCATCTGGGTTCTGATCACGCCGTTCGTCCTGTTCTTCTTTATCAAGCTGCTTCGGAAGACGGAGCCGGGTCGGGCGGTCGTTGACTGGACCAAGATGCACCTGCCGCTGGTCGGCACGTTGATTCGGAAGTCGTCGGTGGCCCGCTTTACCCGAACGCTCGGCACGTTGATTTCGGCCGGTGTGCCGATTCTGGAGGCCATCCTGATTACCCGTGACACCTCGGGCAACTGGGTGTTCGAGCGGGCCTTGAACAAGGTCCATGATTCGATTCGCGAGGGTGAATCGTTTGCGCAGCCGTTGCGTGAGACGAAGGTGGTTGAGCCGATCGTGGTCAACATGATCGACGTCGGCGAGGAGACCGGTGACCTGGATGCCATGCTCCTGAAGGTGGCCGACAACTACGACGAGGAAGTGGACGTTGCCGTGAGTTCGCTCGTGTCGCTGTTGGAGCCGCTGATGGTCGTGGTCCTGGGCGGCATCGTCGGGACCATCGTGGTGGCATTGTTCATGCCGATGGTCAAGATGATTGAGTCGGTCAGCCAGCAGTAAGTAGAGCGAACAGGCGCAGAAGCGATGAGCCACGAGCCAGGAGATTTTCCGATGACCAGAACACGTTCGACCCAACGCCGGCATCCCCGTCACGTTCGACGGTATCGCAGCGCGTTCACCATGGTCGAAGTGCTTATCGTGGTTGCCATCATCGGGCTCCTTGTTTCCCTGGTGGCGGTTGTCGCCGGGCGTGTGCGCGGGACGGCCGAGAAGACATCGACGAAGCATCTGATGACGGCGATCCAATCCGGGTTGACGGCGTTCAAGGCAGATATGGGGTACTACCCGCCGCTGCTGACGGATGATCTGACCGTGCCGGATGCTGCGAATATCAAAAACTTCAATGAGCGACGCCAGATGCAGTACTGGAGCACGCTGTCGCTCGTTCCGTATCTCGTCGGTATTGGGGATCTCAATATGGACGGGACGCCGGACATCAAGGGCCGAGGCTCGGACCCGTATGACGACGGCGTCGAGGGTCAGGGATTGCGCGACCCGGGTGTCGACAAGTCATGGGGCGGGGCGACCAATGCCGTCGATCGCGGTGTGTACTTCACCAATATCGAACAGAAGCGGGGGATGCTGACCGGCAAGACATTCAATCCGTATGTAGAACTCGGTGGCGAGTTCGATGTGTCAGCCGGCGAGTACCACAACGGTGACCCGATCGAGGATTTGTACCTGCTGCAGTTCAACGACTTCTGGGAGCGCCCGATCCGGTACTACACGGGCTGGCAGAAGGACCTGTGGTACGAGCAGGAAGAGGAACTGTTTGTCGGCGACATGTTTACGGAGTGGGTCGCAACGGTGCCCGCTGACCAGCAGGCGAATTTCAGGGCCGGTCTTCGATCCGCCCCGTATGTACTGTTCTCGGAGGGTGAGGATCGCCAATCCGACCCGGATGACGTGAATGCCGATACGAACAAAGACAACATTGTGGAGATGGGCACGTGACGCTGCGACACCGAATCGACATAATGTGCATGGTGCCGACGGTCCGGTCCGGCCGGTCCCTTCGTGCCTTCACGATGATTGAGATGCTCGTGGTCATCGGCTTGGTGGTGGTGCTCGGTTCGCTCACGCTGGTGATCGGCAGTGCCATCATTTCGCAGGGCAAGGCCCGCAATACGGAGGCCATTCTGGCGAACCTCGATGCCGCCCTGACCGAGTACGAGGCAGAGACCGGGTCGAACCCGATGTGGACCGGCAAGGGCAGCGACGTGTCCAACAAGCGGCGTATGTATCAGCCGGCTTCGGGATACAGCCGCGGCGGCACGATCCGGCCTGAAGTAGCCGTCTTCCTGGCAGACGCCAAGGGGATCGAGGGAGTTGACAATATCATCCGGGCGATCCCGCCGGACCGACTCATGCAGCGGGTCGATCTGTACGAGCAGTTGAGGCTCGATGGGGTGGAGTCGATTGCCGGGATGGTTCCTGCGACTGATACACGACTGACGGTGTGTGATGCCTGGGGGATGGAGATTCTGTACGTGCATCCCAGGAATACCGAGCAGAATCCCGACATCAGTGTCGGTGACGGTGCGGCTGAAGTCTACGGGGCGACGGTGAACAACCGGCCGTATTTCATGTCGGCCGGCGCTGACTTGCTCTACGCGAACCAGCTGACGGATGATGACCGGGATGACAAGGCTGCGTGGGACAATTTGTATTCGTATGAGGTACCGGATCGACCCGGCGTTGAGTAGCGGGCCGACCGGATGAAGGCGATGAGTGTGGTCGTGCAACGACAGACACGAACGGAGTGGTGACCATGAGAATGAACACGGCAATCAGAGATCGACATGATGCGGATTGCAGTTTCGTCGGGCGCCGGACTGTGACGGGTCATGTTGCATCCACCGAGCACGGGGATGATGTTTGCGAGCGTACGCACAGGGGCGCTCGTGCCTTTTCCCTGGTGGAGTTACTGGTGGTCATGGGTGTCATGATTGCACTGGTGGCGACCACGCTTCCCGCCTTCAAAGCGCTGCAGGAATCGAACCGGGCTGCCAACGGGCGGAACGGGGTGAATGCCGCCTTGAACACGGCCCGCGCGATTGCCATGCGTGAAGGTCGCGATACGGCCGTCATGTTCATGTTCGATGTGACCCGGCAGGTGACGAGCATGCAGTTGCTCTACTCGGCCGGCGTGACGCATGATGCCGGTGAGGGGTTGCTGGTTGCAACGATCTTCGTTCCGATCGAGGGTCAGAGCCTGATCGAGTTGCCCAAGGGTGCCGGGGTCTTTGCCTGCGGGTACGGGGCCACGCGTCTGGGCGATATCGAGAGCCAGAACTGGTACCCGGATCTCGGCTTGTTGTATGAAAGTGACAGCGCGTACAAGTACCAGGATCCGTGGCTGTTCCCGCGGACCGATCCGCTGTTCCTGGCCGACGATGAAAGCGGCATCAATGACACGGTGATTCAGTACCTTGACACGTTCATGGTTCGCTTCAGCCCGGACGGCACGGTGGTGACGAATGCGGAGCAACTGAAGTACAACAGCAGTGACAAGGATGCGGACGGGTATGTGGAACTGGATCGTCCCGGCGGGCAGGCCATCGGCAAAGGCAAGTTTGGCAAGTGGAACCTGACGTATGACGATTACATGGAAAAGAACCATTCAGCGGAGTGTCAGTTGCGTCCGGCGCCGTTCCTGGCTGTCGTCGATCTGTACAAACTGGCAGCCGGTACGGGCATTGCCGCCCCGTGGCGGGTGGTCGCCTATCACCCGACGCGTGAGGACGCGGATCAGGACACGATTCTGGATGCTTTTGAAGTCGGAGATTGGATCAATCAGAACGCGAACATCATTTCATTCAACCGATACACAGGTTCGGTAATGAGAGACATCAGGAGGTAGCAGACCATGCAAGCAACAGGGAATGGTCATACCGTCGCACAGCAGGTGATTCCGACCGTGATCGACCGTCGTTCGTATGCGACTCGGCCGATCGGTTTCACGCTGGTCGAAGTGCTTATGGCAACCATCATTCTGGCCCTCGGCCTGATTGGCGTTGCAGCCGTTTTTCCGGCTGTGATTGCGCAGCAGAAGCGGGCAGACGATTTATCGCAAGCCGTCTCGGCAGCTGCCGGCGGGGAGGCGGTGCTGTCGTCGCGAATGGATGCATTTGCCGATGCCATTCAGCGGACGCCGGCTGAGTTCGGTGCCAACTGGGTGCGGATCAACACCTATGACCCGCTCGGCGACACGGAGCCGTATCTGCAGGCCCCATTCGTGCCCGGGAAGTTCGATATCCGTCTGCGCGTGCAGGAGAAGGGATATCGTATTACCAAGTGGCTCAATGGCTCGGATATGGCCACGTTCTCCAATGTGCGCATCCCGAGTCGGACGCTTCCGATCGACAAGAAGGATGCCGGCGACATGATCGTGAACATCCTGCTTGGCGGTGGGGCGCCGCAGTTGGTCAGTTATCAGCCTGATCCAGATGAGGCCAATGAGAAGTTCAAGGTGGTCAAGGGTGGGGCCAGCCGCATTGACGATCTGAACCAGGACAACATGATCGACTGGGATAACGGGGTTCTGACCTGGCACGTCATGCTGAACAACGGGGAGACCGTTGATCGCGTGTGGATCGATTACGTCTGGCGGAATGACAAGATCATCTCGCATCGTGACCGACTCTCGCCGAGCGAGAGTCCTCGTTACGGGTGGGACATTGCGATTCGCCGCGGCGTGTCCGGTGTGCCGCAGTACACGATGTTCGTCTACCGGTATGAAGGCGGGCCGAGCGGGGCTGAGTTTTACCCGGAAATCCCGAATCGCTTCAACACGGTTGATGAGGGCATGCTGCGACTCGGCGGGGCGACCATCGCGTATGAGAGCGACGGGATGGCACAGAAGGCCTATCTGCAGGTTTCACGAGACATGAAGGAAGCCTTGCGCTCCGGTTCGTACATTCTCCCGTATGACGGGGCAGGACCGGTCGAGATTCGCCGCTGGGATGAGCATGCACTCGACGGCAACGGTGCCTGGGAACTCGTTTCACCCCCGACCCGCACATTGGCGGACGGGACGGTCGAGCAGTTCTATGGCGGTGAAGCCCTCGACTTCTGGTATGTGCCGCTGTCGGTGCCTGCCCTGGACAGGAACGGGATGCAGATCGGCTCGTGGAAGATCAGGCCGTTGCTGGCGTTCAGCAAGCAGTTCGGTGTCTAGGTCGCCACAGGCAGCGCGCGATGCCCGATACGTCGTGCGGTTGATATGACCGGAACCAGGAATGTACCGGCCGACCGCTCGATTCTCAGACAGACTGATCGGAGCAGCGATGACAGTCATTGAGCGTATGATGAAGACGGATTCCAACGCACGCAGTTGCGCCCAAGCCTTACGACCTCGCCCGGCCTTTACGATTGCCGAGTTGATCGTCGCGATCGGCGTGACGGTGGTTCTCATCCTGGGGATTTCGCGCATCTTTTCGATGTCAAAGACGACCGTTTCGATCGGGCATGCCTCGGCGGAAGTCTCGCAATACAGCCGGGCGCTGGAGCGCACGCTGCGACGCGATTTGGACAAAGTAATTGCCGGCCAGGGCTTTCTGACAATCCGGAACGAGCGCATCGGCACCGAGGCCGTCAGTTCGGCCAACCAGCGAGACGGCATTTACCTCGATGAGGAAACCGAGGAGGCCGGTGATTGCATTTGCAATACGCGGCTTGATCAGATTGCGTTCTTTGCGGCCGGCGATTTCCCGACGTACCAGTATCGGAACATTCGAGGAACGGTCGCACGGAATGACGTGGCCCCGGTGGCGCGCATCTGGTACGGCCACGCGTATCGGAAGCCGGGCATTGTGACGAGCGATCCTGCATTTCGCGGGACGAATGAGTGGCGTATCAAGAACGAGGGTGATATCGGCCCGAATGTGTATCAGGTCCGGTTTGCCGACGACAGCACGCCGACGGTTGACGCGGCCAACAAGTATGCGAAGGACTGGGTGCTGGCGCGGCAGCAACTGTTGCTGCTTCCGCGCGAGCAGATCGGGATGCCGAGTCAGCTCGTGGGGATCGTGCCGAGCATCTTCGACTTGTTCAACGAGTTGGGCAGTGCCCAGTTCGTCGAGCCCTATACCTATCAATTCAACTACGATGCGCTGGCCTGGAACAATCAACTGTCCCCAGGGTATGTTGACATCGCCGACACCGATCTCTCTGCCGTGGACAAAGCGGTCGCTGAATACGGGACTCGATACAACTACGACACGGGTGAGTATGAGGAGATCCCGGACCCGCTGGGCGGCTATTGGGCTGATGATCTGGACCCGGGCGGGAACAACGACTCGTATTGGAACCTGCTCAATTCGTATGACCAGCAGCGCATCGACCAGTCGTTTGCGGACTGGTGGATGATTCAGCAGCGCCGGCGCATGCGCATGGCGTGTACCCGAATTCATGTCGAGACGGCTGCCCCGTCAAACTTCCGGGTGGATCAGATGCTGACGCATGCCACGTTCGTCCCCGGGTGCAGCGAGTTCAAGGTTCAGTGGAGTTCCGGCGACGTGAATACGGCAACCGGTGAGGTGCTCTGGTTTGATATTGAGCAGCCGGCAAGCCCGTATGTGACGCGTGATCAGGATCGTGTCCCAAATGACCCGAGGATCTGGTATCTCAGCGAACTGCCGGCAGCAGGGACGAACCCGTACTACGACGGCGAGTGGCGGCTCGATCAGCCTTATATTGAGGCACAGGCACCGGATCTCTACTACGCAACCTTTGGGAACTTCATCCCGAAGGAAGGGGATGTGGACCGAGCCGATGCCTGGCCCTGGCCGGATCTGATTCGCATTCAGGTACGCCTGCACGATCATCGCGGCGTGCTGACTGGCGGGCGCACGTTCGAATATCAGTTTGCCCTGCCTGAGAACGCCTCTCGGTAAGAGGCCGATCGATTCATATTCACCGGCCGTCAGCGCTTGAGGAGCAGGGGGGACGGTGAGGAGCACTGGAATGGATAGTCAGAAGATGGCTCACACCCGGACACCGATCATGAAAGCACCTGGCCGCGTTCGACAGTACCGGCCGCAACGACGCGGGAGCATTCTGATTCTCGTCGTCGGCGTGCTGGTTTTGCTGATGATCAGCGCCACGGTCTATGTTCGAGTCGGTCGCCTGGAGCGCACCTCCTCGGCCGCCACCGAGTCGCAGGCCGTCGCTGCGGATTCCACGAAGAAGGTGGTCGACTACGTCGGTCGTATTCTGGCCAAGGATCTCTTTGGCATGGATGAAGCGGCCACACGACCGTTTGAAGATTACATCAATCCAAGCAATCCAACCGTCGGCTATGTCGGCGAACGCTGGGATGTCCCGTATACGCGGCCCGGCGATTACACCGTGTTCAGTATCCTGGCCGACCCGTACCTTGCTTCAACCGAGCCGATTGCATTGCCCATCGGCGATAAGATTCCTGATGTGTACCCGCACATTTCAAACATTCACCCGGCCGGTCGCTTCGTCGATCTGGACTTGTTGTTCTCAAATGGGTTCTACGGCAATCTCTTCATTGTCGGCTCGAACTCCGATCCGTATGACCTCGATTCGGGTGATTACACGCTGATCGATGACGGCATCAGTTTCCTGCAGCAACTGGATGATTACGACACCACTTCGACCGGGTACGTGACGTATGCAGATCGCCGGTTTGGTGATGACACCGATGGTGACGGCTTTGCCGATGCACGGTGGACGGAGATTCAGGAAGCCTACGGTGTGCCGGCCGGGATGCGCGTCTTTGTGGCCATCCGAATCGTTGACAACTCATCCATGCTCAATGTCAATTCGAACATGGAGAACGGGCTGAGTCGCGCCAATGGTTCTGCATCGACCGTTGCCTACGGGTATACCCCGATGGACATCGACCTCTATTCCTTCCTCATGGATGGTTACGGCGGGCCGAACTTCAAAGGTGGTCTGTTTGCAAGTGACGGTTTCGCGGAGCATCTGCGCCGGTTGGGACTGTTCGGGCAAATGGGCGGCTATGACCTGACCACGTTCTCTGAGCTCTCGCGCATCCCGAGTGAGGATCGCGACAGCATGTATGCGAACTTCGGGCGGCAGCCGTATCGCTCGCATCGGGCCGTGCACACCTACGGGATTGCTGATGAAATTGAACTTCGCACGTTCTTTGCGACAGCCAACGATCGATCTACATCACGCCTGGAGCAGAGTTTCGCGGAGTTGAACGATTACGGTCTTGATCCTGCAATGGTGAGTCCGCTGCGTGATTTTGAGAGCAATGAGCGGAACTACGAGGACGACATGCCGTCCCTGGAGCCGCGGGCCAGCACCCGTCAGGGGACTCCTGACTGGCCGGGTTTGTTTTCGTATAAACTCGATACCGGCGAAGTCGTCCAGGGTGAGAGCAGGCACCTGCTCACGACGATCAATGGGCAGACTTCGGTGAGTGCCTGGAATCAGGCGACCGGTCAGCACACGCTGTTCACGAAGCCGGATCTGAACACACTTGTCGATACGAGGGATGTTCAGTCGCTCGTCGGCGGGTTCTTCTGGGCATTGGCACCGTATGCAGTGCGCACGAGTGAGAATGATAACATGAACCCCGTGTACGGGTTGGTTGATTCCATCTGGAATCCGACCGGGACATTGCAGGTCAACTATGGCAATGATGATGCCGGGTACGCGTACCTGCGATCAGCGCAACTTGCAGTGAACATGCTTGATGCCTACGACGATGACGACGAACCGACCGCGCGCACCCTGTGGTGGGATCTCGAGGATAATGTACCCGATTACAATACCGATCGCGATATCGTTGGTGAGTTTGCACATGGCCAGATCCCGACCGGGAATCTCGGCGGGCTGAACGGTGATCAGACGGGCATGAAGTTAACACTCATCGGCCTCGATCGGCAGCCGTTCTTCCGTGAGGTCGCATCACTGACGATCTATCACGACGATGTGACCGATAATGAAGCGGTGATTGCTCCCGATGACCACTACGAGGATTATGTCGCCTTCGAAATCGGCAATCCGTGGGAGGAAGCAATCTCGTTAAACAACTACGAGATCGAATACGCCGGCGAGCGCTTCAATCTGACCGGCATCGCAGATATTGATCCGGGTCATGCGCTGGTCATCATTGCCGGCCCGAGTGACCACAGTCTTCCAACGCAGTGGAAGACGGTTATCGAGAACCGGACACTGAACGGCGTTGAGACGGACGTCGTCGTGCTTGGCATTTCGCCGTCGTTCACACTCAGCGGCAACGATGAGGATGCCATTCTCTGGCGGAGTGGCGTTGAGTACGGATCGACGACCGTTGACGTCGTGGTGGACCGGATCAGGCCGTCCGACAATCCCGGCGACGATGAAGGCGACTTCCCGACCTACGACGGTTTTTGGGACGGCTCGGGCGTTCCGAAGGGCGGGAGCTATGCCATCAAGACGATGGATCAGAGCGGCAATGAGATCTGGACTATGTACGAGGCCTTCGTGGTCGTCAGTTCGACCATGGCGCGGTATTGCGACACGCCCAACGGTGGCCTGGCCGACAGTTTCCCGGCCTATGTTTTCCAGTCACCGGACGCGATTGCCGACAACTCGGACGACGGCATCATTGCGAGCCCGGCACTGTGGTATCAGTTTTATCAAGATGACGGCCAGGACCACTTTTCGGACCTGATTCAAACCGTCGAGAACGACGACACGCCGGGTGCCCGGCAGTATCTGGTCGAGCGGTTCCGGGGCGACGAAGACAAGGAATACAGCAATCCGCTTGAGTTTGCACCGTTCCAGTTGCTCGTTGAGAATATCGAAGATCGATCGGAGCATGCTCGGTTCCGGTCAGCGGCAGACCCGCTGCTGTACACGTCGATGACGCATGTTAACACCGACCAGAACTACCCGGTAGTCTTCAATCAGGCGGATACCTATATCACGTTCAGTGAATATGCCGGTGATGAGAACCTCGCTTCTCGCAATGAAGTGAGTTCGATGCCGGCCATTGTCCAGGATGTGATCAGGCCGACGGATGATAACAACGGCCGGTATTCCCTGCCTGATTTCCGCGTGCTTGAGGGCGACACGGAGAATCCGTTTGTAGGCCACGTCGATTACACACGGTACATTCCTCGCCAGGGTGAGGAAGCGCTGCCGCAGCAGGCGGTCCCGATGGCGATTCGGATCCTCGATGCCTTCGAGACGATTCCGGGTCTCGATGGGACCGGTCTGCCGACGGTACAGGGGCGGATCAATATTAACACGGCCCCACGACGCGTCCTTCAGGCACTGCCGTATCTCTACCCGGCGTATCAGGCCGGTGCAGTTCCACAGGGCCGCGGCAATGCCGCTTTGAGTCTGGCAGACTCGATTGTGGCCTATCGAAACCGCAGGGCGGTCGATCTTGGTGACCATACGGGGATCGACTATACCATTCCGTGGGACTCGAACGGCACGAACATCAAGACGATGACGGGCGCGGATTCCGGGCTCCGTGACGACTGGATGGTCGATACCGGATTCACGTCCATCGGCGAACTGGCGCTGTTGACGCAGTGGCGCGAGGTAGGCTTCGGGCTGAACTCGATGACGCACGAGCCGCCGGCATCCGGTGATGTGGAACTTCGATACCAGTCACTCACCATTGCCGGGCATGACAACAGCAACGAGACATTCGGACCGTTTGTGCCGAATCCGGAGACGAAGGCTCAGACGCCGGACTACGACCCGGTCGACGACGTGGGTGAGTGGCTGTCGCTGACGCGAACGATGGCAGCCTCAACATCCGTCCGCAGTGATGTGTTTACCGCCTATGTCACCGTCATCGGTGTGACCCAGCAGGATGTCACGAAGGCTGCAGCGGATTCGAGGCAGTACGGAACGCCGAACCTGGAAATGCTGCGGCCGACAATGGAGCAGCGTTTTGTGGTCGTGTTTGATCGATCAAATGTCCGACGCCCCAGCGATACACCGCAACTGTTGTTTGCAGCCCGGGAGATCCCGCTGGACTAAGCCGTAAACCGATTCACGATATTTTCTAAGTTTGACAACCCAACTCAGCCGCGCCGCTCGCTCATCCGAAAGAGGGCGCGGCTATTTTTTTGCGCGCCGCCGACTATGCCGGTGCTGCCAGGACTTCCTTCAAGGCGGTGATGACTCGGTCCATTTGCTGTGTCGTGTTATAGAAGTGAGGGCTGATGCGAATGGCACCCACGCGATCGACCACATCGATTCCTCGATCAGCCAGGCGCGACACGATGGTGGCGATCTGCTCCTGTGACTCTGCAGACCCGGGCGGGAGCTGCAACATCACAATCCCACTGGCATCAGGGTCGCCGTCGCAAGACGAGGGAGACATGACCGAGCAGCCTAATGAGCGCGCTCCTTGCTCTATGTGTGAAGTCAGAGTGCGAACTGACTGCCATACGTTCTCGGTCCCGACATCGAGCAACATACGCAGGGCGGCTGCCAGCCCGATCATCCCGACCACATTCCAGCATCCGGGCTCGAATCGCCGAGCATCGCTGCGGTACTTGATACGCGGTTCAGCCCCGTGAAGGGGTGCAAAGGCGTCCTCCATGGACAGCCAGCCGGCCACAAGAGGCCGCATTCGTTCAAGGTGCTTTTGGCGGCAGTAGAAGATGCCACACCCTTCCGGTCCGAGCATCCACTTGTGCCCGTCGGCAGAGAGGAAATCGACGCCATCAGTATCGACATCGACCGGCATGGCTCCAATCGACTGAATCGCATCGAGACACAGGAGGCCGCCACACGAGTGTGCCACGTCGGCAAGGGCGGCCGCGTCAAGTTTCTGGCCGGTAGCATACTGGACATGGCTGACGGTCAGCAGATTCGTCTTGCCCGGTTGAAATGACGCCCGGACCGCCTTGACCAGATCGTCGATCCGAACTCGCTGTGTGCTGTCGGGTGTCACCTGGATCACGCGAACACCGAGCCGCTGCAACTCTTCCCAGACATACCGATTCGCAGGAAACTCGATGCTCGTGGTGACGATGGTGTCTCCCTCGCGCCAGTCCAGTCCGCCGGCCACAAGACTCAGGCCGGTGGAGGTGTTCGGCGTGAAGGCGATTTCACTGGGTGACGATGCGCCGATCAGCCGTGCAGCCGATGCTCTCCCTGCCCCGGCTTCATCGTAGAATGACTTGGCCAGGGCCGTGCGGCATGCCTTTCCGAGGTAGGTCGTCATGGCCCCGGCCACACAGGCCGGCAACGGGCTGACGGCCGCATGATTCAGGTAAATCCGTTCAGCGAGTACCGGGAAATGCGCAGGATCACCCTGGTACTTCACTTCTTTTGATCCTGTTGATGCATCATCCACGTGTCGACCCGATTCATACAAGGAAGGAGTCTGTCTGTTCGTGCCGTGCTCCCAGAGGTGAACGTGCTCTGCACAGCATCCATAGACTATGGCATCTGCGACGGGCAAGTCAGGCATGAGGCCTGCCGAACTCTGAAATGAGTTTGAGGGTATCAGATGACACTGAGGTCGTGACGAAGTGGACGAAGGCATCCTGATGACGATTGAACTACAATTCGGATTCGAACGACGAGGCTGGGGGCCGGCCGTGGTGTGTCTGGCGCTTCTCCTGGCAGTTACCGGGATGGTGTCCGGGCAGCAAGTTGAGCCTGAGGGGGATGATGTGATCGACTGGGCTGACCTGCCCTCCACATCGACCGTCCCGCTGTCTGAGACGGTGAGGAAGACGGTTGCCAGCACCTTTCTGACCGATGAGGAGAGGCGGCGCCTCCGAGTCTTTCACGGGATCTGGGAGCAGGGTGATCTTGACGGGGTAGTGGCAGACAGGGCATCGGCAGCCTTGTTGACGTACCACTTGGACGATCCGGTGTGGGACTCGCCGGATGTCCCGACGTCTCTGCGGTATGAGCGTCTGTCGATCATCGGTGACTATCACGGGATTCTGGCAGATCTACCGGTTGATGGGCTGCCGGACGTCTCGACGATTGATACGACCCAGGAACTGCAGGCTGCCCGCCTCATGGTGGAGGCGCTGCATTGGACGGGGCAGAAGGATCGCGCATCGCGTTTGCTGAGTGCGCTGCTGCCGTGCCTCGGCAAGCCGGCAGCGTCCACGTCGGCCCCCTACGCGACCGAAGCAGCCCGGATCCTGATTCTTCAGGCACGAATCGAGGGGTTTCCCGGCTCGATCTACCAGCAGGTCGTGCAGCGGCTCGGGCATATTGAACAACGGATGGATCGGCTCTACTGGCCTGCAAAGATCACGCTCGGGCAATTGCTTCTTTCAAAGGACAACAGGGCCGAGGCTGCCGATGCGTTTCGTGAAGTACTGCAAATGAATCCACGTTGCTCGGAGGCGTGGTATGGGCTGGGGACACTGGCACTTGGGTCCTTCAACTTCGATGCCGCCGAGTCCGCAATCGAGGAACTCCGTGCCACCAACTCACAGCACGTGCTGGCCGACCTGCTGTCAGCACGGCTGGCACTGATCCAGGACCTGCCGGAGGTGGCACAGGAACATCTGGCTCGGATCGAGCGTCACCTGCCGGGGCAGCGCGATTCACTGGCCCACGCTGCGGCTGCGCTGGCCGTCGGTCACGACATCGACGGGATGTACAACGCACTGGACGACTTCGATGTCCTGTCACCGGGCCATCCCTACGCGTATTACGTCGCTGGACAGTACCTGTCGAGAGCCCGGCAGTACGATCGTGCAGCCGAGGTGCTCAATGAAGCCGTGCGGCGCGATCCGACCTGGCCGGCCCCACTGATTGAACTTGGGCTGATGGAGTTTCAGGCCGGTCGTGATCGGGAGGCCCGAGCGGCGCTTGAGCGGGCCCAGCGTCTCGATTCGTTTAATCAGCGGGCTACGTTTACCTTGTATCTCATTGAAAAGCTCGCCTCGTATCACCGGATCGAATCGGAGCGGTTTGCGGTGCGGTTTGAGCCCGGTTCGACGGACGGATTACTGGCGGGCGAGATGCTTTCACCCCTCGAACGAATGGCAGCCGATGTGAACGGCGTCTTTGACCATGTACCGAACGGCAAGACGCTGATCGAACTGCTCCCCTCGCATGAGCAGTTTGCCGTGCGAATTACCGGGATGCCCGACATCCACACGATTGCGGCCAGTACCGGCCCGATCATTGCCATGGAATCCCCGCGCCTCAGCGCTGCTACGAGCGGTGCGTATGACTGGCTGCGCGTCATTCGGCACGAGTACGTCCATCGCGTGACGTTGAGTCGTTCGGACAACCGCATGCCGCATTGGTTGACGGAGGGGGCAGCGGTCTGGCAGGAGGGATCGCCGAGAAAGTACGAGGCCTGCCTGGCGCTGATCCGAAAGATGCGCAGCCGGGACGGGCTCTTTGACCTGTCAGAACTGAACTGGGCGTTTGTGCGGCCGCGTGAACGTGGCGATCGGTCACTGGCCTATGCCCAATCGCACTGGATGGTTGAGTACATGGTTGAGCAATTCGGTCGGGAGTCACTCCTGGCCCTGCTTGACCGATACCGCGAGGGCGACTCAGAGTACTTTGCCATGCCGGCGGCGCTCGGTGTCAGTCGGGAAGAGTTCGTCGAGGGGTTCACGGATTGGGCAGCCCTTCAGATCAAGGACTGGGGACTCGATCCTGAGCCTGCTTTGAGCACGATCCTGTCGACGGTGGCGGATGACCCGGAGGTGCGCTCAATCTTCAGCGAGCCGGAGTACGCGTCGGTTGTTTCATCCCTCGTGCAGGCTCATGCCGAGCAGGTGATGCAGTGGGTCTTGCAGCCGACGACCGATGCCAAGCGCCGGGAGTGCCCGTCGGCTGTACCTGCACTCACACCCCCGCCGGACGCAGTGCCGCTGTCGGTGTGGCGAGAACTGATGGTGACCTATCCTGACCATCCCGATGTGCTGTTCTACACGGTGCAGCATCAGCAGACGGAGCACGTGCCTGCTGATGCGATGATCCCGGTGCTGACAGCCTATCTGGCCGCCCGCCCGGTGGACCCGATGCCACATCGGGAACTGGCGCGACTCTATCTCGAAACAAATCGTGATGACCTGGCGGTTGAGCATCTTGAGGCGCTGGACACCATGATGGATCGGGAAAGCACGTTTGCAATCGAGTTGGCTCGTATCTATCGAGCGTCGCAGGATTGGGATCAGGCACTGAAGAAGGTTGGTCGGGCAATCATCATTGAGCCGTTCAATCCGACATTTCGAGAACTTGCGGCAGCCATTGCCATCCAGGGCGGCCACTATGACGCTGCCCGCCGTCAGATCGAGGCATTGATCGTTCTCGAACCGAACCAGCCGCAGCACCCGAGGCGACTCGAGGCACTCGATCGACTGAGGCAGTCACGCGGGCAGGCACCCACGGGATAGTCCCTGCAAATGACTGAGTGGGCTCACCGGGGACTCCCCTGCAGGAGTCGCCTCGCTATCCTTACGGCGGTTCGACATGGCCCCGTATGAAGGAGAGGTCCTATGGCTGTTGTTCACCGTCGTATCGTTCGCGCACTCCATGCCGCCGGCCTGCCGGTTGTGATCGTGGCTTGTGCCCTGGGCGTGCTGCAACAGGCATCGGCCCAGACGATCGATCTGCACCGGCTCCTGAACGAAATGGTCGATCGCTCACTGATTGCGCAGTGGCCCGACCCGGCTTACACGTGCAAGCAGTTCAGCAGTTACGATCGAGCCTCCACCACGAGCGAACAACACGAAACCTGGTTTGCCAATGCCGATCACGGCCAGTTCCTTCGTACCGAGACCATCGACGGGCGGCAGGAGCACGTCATGATGGATGCAGACGGTCCGGGGGCCATTGTCCACATCTGGTCGGCCAATCCGAACGGGACGCTGCGCGTGTATCTTGATCGCTCGGCCGAACCGCTGATTGAGATGCCGATGGCACAAGCGATCGGGGGCGACGGGCTCGTTGGCGAACTGCTGTCAACCGTCCGCGGCCGAGGCTGCAACCTGTACCTGCCCATTCCCTATGCCGAGCACTGCCTGGTCACCTGTGACGGCCCGGACTTCTATTACCAGATTAACTACCGCACCTACGCGGACGGCACGCAAGTGACGAGTCTCACGAGTCAGCAACTGAGCGACGATGCCGATCTCATCGAAGACGTCCGGACGCGGCTCGGGAAACCGGCTGAGCCGGATGGGACGGTTGGGATGTACACGGCCACCGTTATGCCGGGCGATGAATCACCGATCTATCAGGGGACTGGGCCGGCCTTGATCTCGGAGTTTGATTGTCGGCTGATGAGCCGGGATATCGAGACTTCGCTCCGGTCGCTGATTCTGGTGGCCCGATTCGACGGCGAGCAGACGATCGAGTGCCCGATCGGCGACTTCTTCGGGGCTGCGCCTGGGATCAACCCGTACCGCTCGTGGTGGTTCCAGATCGAGGACGTCGGGCGCATGATTTCGTGGTGGCCGATGCCGTTTGCCGAGAATGCCGAGATCCGGCTGCGAAATGACGGCTCAACGGCAGTGACCGTACACGGTGGGATTCGTGTGAATGACCGGTACGAGTGGGATGAGAACACGATGCACTTCCATGCCGGCTGGAAGATTGAGACTCCCATCCACACGCAGCCGCGTCGTGATTGGAACTACGTCACCATCAGCGGGCAGGGTGTCTATGTCGGCGACATGCTCGGAGTCACGAACCCGAATGAAACCTGGTGGGGTGAGGGCGATGAGAAGATCTATGTAGACGGGGAGACGTTTCCGTCACACTTCGGGACCGGGACCGAGGATTACTACAGTTACGCGTGGTGTTGTAATGAGCAGTTCGAGGCCCCGTTCCACAACCAGCCTCGCTGCGATGGCCCGGGGAACTACGGGCACACTGCGGTCAATCGGTTCCGGTCGCTCGATGCGATTCCGTTTACCAGATCATTCCAGATGGATATGGAAGTCTGGCACTGGCAGGAGTGCGATGTGACCTACAACGCCACGACCTACTGGTATGCCCGGCCCGGTGCCACGAGCAACCTGGTGCCGATTGCCTCGGATCAGGTGTCGCGCGTCCGGCATGCACCGCCGCTGCCGCCGCCGTTCGCGATCAAGGGCGGCATTGAGGGGGAATCGCTGAAGGTGCTTGGGAAGTCGGATGAGGACCTGCCCGCGACCGCGCAGAAGCTCTGGAAGAAGGAGATGTTCAGCAACGACAATCATCTCTGGGTGCAGGCGGTTCGTCCGGGGCAGTTCGTCGAGGTGGAGATACCGGTTAAACGTGCCGGGAGCCATCGGATTGAAGTGTACATGGTCAAGAGTTGGGATTACGGCATTGTGCAGTTCTCAGTGAACGGGCAGGAGGCCGGCCCCGAAGTCGATACGTACAACACCGTGGGCAAGGAGATCGGAGCAACCGGCCCGATTGACATCGGGGTCCACGCGCTCGACACGACGTGTACGCTTCGGATCACGGTGGTCGGGTCCAATGAGAAGTCACTCGACCCGAAGTACTACTTCGGTCTGGATGCGGTGAAACTGACGCCGGTGCGGTGAGTCACCTGGTTCTGCCCTGTGCATCAGTGTGCTCGGCGTCTAACTTTCATCTTCGTAGAACATGGCCATGTAATACACGGTCACGCGGTCCATCGGATCGATGGTGACCTGGGCTGCGTGGCCGTCGAAGAAAAGACACGAGTGCGTCTGGGCTTTGCCGTGGTGGGGGGTTGAGTTCATCCGCCGCAGCCAGAACACCCAGTCTGCCGGGTCATCGAAGTTCGAGAGAAAGCGTGAGCCGTTCACCATTCGCATTCGCCGCATCAGCAGATTCGCCTCATACACGGTATACCGGTCCTGCCACCCCATGTTAATGTAATAACTGGTGCCGGCTGCCATGTACGCACTCAGGCCCTCGCTATAGGTCTGATTGTGGAAGTATTCCTGGTAGTTGTAACTCTGGTCGGCAGGACAGTGGAAGACCGGGAGGTCGATGACGCCGAGTTCTTCGTCGCTGTCCCCCTTCTTGCCCAGCGGCGTGTTCGGGTGGACGTACTTGTTCAGAGGGCGTTTGTACGGCTCGGGGGCCCAGTACCGTTTTCGGTACAGTGCACTGTCCGGGTCCGGGAGTCGCCCGCCGTGCGAGTAACTGCTGTAGGAGCCGCCGTTGAATGATTCGCCGAACGGCATGTGGTCGTTGCTGTCATCGAGGTACATGGCCAGCCCGATGCCGAGTTGACGCAGGTTGCTCAGGCAGCCGTTGGTCCGTGCCGATCGCCGTGCCCGGGTCAGGGCCGGCAACAGGATGCCGATGAGCAAGGCAATGATCGAGATGACGACCAGTAGCTCGATTAATGTGAAGGCGTGATTTCGAGCACGGGTCGGAGCGAGGGAACAGTGGTTCGTTCTCATGGGTCGCCCTTTCAGGCTGCAAATGCTGCAGGCAGCGCTCATGGGCCTGTGCGGAGCCAGACGGCCATCCCTCCCTGGGTACGGTTGTCCCACATGAAGTATGGTACGACAGCCACGGGCCGGGGTTGCCGAAAACGCTCAGTGAACGTCCCGGATACCTGGATTTCGAGCGCCATCGGTGCCGGGCCCCGACTCCCAACCTCTGGAAACCACGTCGTGAGCCCCTCGTGTCGGCACTCCTGAGGGCGGGCTGAGGCATCGACGTGCAGGTCTGAACATCCGACTGCATCGAAACCCCGCAGATCGACCTGCTCCAGACAGTACACGATCGGGCCACGTTCAACGGCCGCGCGCCCACGGTTTGCTCGAACGGCAGCCGGGGCCTCCACGAATCGTGCCTCCATCGGAAAGTCAACGAGCACCCGATCCCCGTCGCTCCACTCCCGCATCACGGTGATGTAGCCGTCGGGTCCTGCCTCGACCGACATCGGTGTATCGTTCACAGTGATCTGCGGGCGGGCGCTGCACCAGTCGGGTTGTCGCAGATTCAGCGTGAACGGGATCGATGGGCCAGATGTACCAAGAATCAACTCGATCCGGCCGGCCCAGGGCATGGAGGTTCGCTGCTCGATCGTCAGATCACGCCCGGCAACCTGGCACGTCGTAGTACTCGACACAAACTGATTCACATACAACGTATCATCGTCAGACACCGCGTAGATCAGCCCCTGCACCTGCGGCAGGAACCGCACCAGGTTCGACGGGCAGCAGGAGCAATCAAACCAGTCAACTCGGTGCTTGCTCCCGTCCGAGGCGAGCGGATTGTCGTAGAAAAACCGGGACCCGTCCATCGAGACGCCGCACAGGACGGCGTTATAGAGAGCCCGCTCAATGACATGGTGGTACGTGGCGTTCCCGGTCGCCAGGAACATGCGTTGGCCCCACAGGATTACCCCGATGCCGGCGCATGTTTCGGCATAGGCAATCTCATTGGGCAGGTCATACGGTTCGGTGAAGCCTTCGTTCAATGCTGATGACCCGATTCCGCCTGTGATATACATGTGCTTGCCGGTCATTTCATCCCACAGTGTCAGCAGGCACTGCAACTGCTCCTCATCGCGCAGGGCTCGGGCCAAGTCGGCCTGCCCACAACATTGATACATGAGCCGGACGGCATGACCCGTCGGTGTGGCCTGCTCGCGAACCGGCACATGATCCTGGCAATAAGCGCCATAGGACTCGCGATGTGTCAGTTCGCCCCGACCCTCGAGGAAGAACCGGGCCATATTAAGATGCGCTTCATTCTGAGTTCGCTGCCACAGTTTGATCAGGGCGAGTTCGAGTTCCTGGTGGCCCGGCGGGTGCGGCATCTGATCGTCGCGGCTCCCGAACGTCTCTTGAATGTGATCAATCGCCTTGAGTGAGACCTGCAGTAGTCGATCATCGCCGTGCCGCTCACTCCATGCGAGCGCTGCCTCGATCAGGTGACCGATGCAGTACAGTTCATGGCCGTTGCGAATGTCCTTCCAGCGCTTCTCCGGTTCGGCAAGCGTGAAGTAGGTATTGAGATAGCCATCCGACTGCTGGGCGGCTGCGATCCAGTCGATGACCTCGCTGACTCGCTGAGCACATGGGTGATCCGGGTAGTCAGCCAGGACGTAGGCTGCTCCTTCGAGTACCTTGTAGACGTCCGAATCGTTGTACCGCCGTCCTTCGTGCTGCCCGTCAACGAGGCCGGCACAGACCGCGAAGTTGCGAAATCGCCCGGTGCGCTCACAGTGTTCGACATTGAGCGTCAGGATCGACTCGGCATTGAGGTCCAACTGTTTCTGCCAGAAGCCGGGAGCCGGTGTCACCTGGTGTGGGAGTACTGCAGTCAGCCATTTCATCGGGCATGATTCCTGTGTGGACAGTGTGAGAGGGTCGGTACAAGCGTAGGGATGGAGGTGCCTCATGACACAGAAAAAGCCCCGTGATGATGCCCATCGCGGGGTACTGGTTCACGGTGGTGTCAGGTCTGTCTACGGCCGCTCGGCGGACAGAGCATCGACATTGCCACTGGACCCGCCGGTGCCGGGTGCCACTGCAGCGACATCAAACCCGAACACGGCATCCCCGCCGGCCAGACCGTCTCCGGACGGGATCGCCGGGGTGTTCGCCCATCGGTACGCACTCAGTTCGCCGTCGAGCGATTGCCCGGAATCGACATCGACCACACTGTCCAGCACGGTCAGCGTGTAGTGATCGGCTGCCAGCGGTCCTGGGGCCTTCACTGTGATGACAAAAGTCACCGGGTCGTATTCGATCGTCACCGGGACCGTGCCGACCACGTCCCCGACCAGCGAGATGTCACTTGCATCGGCCACGACGTCCTTGTGAAATCCGACGTCGATACGCATCGTCTGGCCCTTGCCGTTTGTCAGCGGCTCAATCGAGACGATCTTGGGCGGCCCATCGCTGAACGTAACGCGCCGGTACCCGGTTGCAAGTACCCACTCTTCCGGATCGAGTGTGACGCTATCCACGCTGGCCGGCACTTCAAAGAGCAGATGCTCAGCCAACTCATCGTTCCAGACGACGTAGAACGTATCCTGCCCGCCGACCGTCGTGACTACATCGACCGGCATCGGGAACAGCGGATACGAGGATGTCTGAGTCTGCCGGAGGTCGACTTCAATATACGTTTTACCATTCACGGCATGCTGCTGCCAACCGTAGGAATACTCTGGTGCACCGATGTCATAGATCCAGGGATCAAAGAACCAGGTCAGGTCATCGCCCCAGACGTTTTCTGCGACGGCAACGAAGTCATCGGTGATGGCTGCGTCGTACTCGTAGAGTGCCCGGTAGTCGACGAGTGTCTGGAAGAAGTTGTCATCGCCGACGACATGGCGGAGCATGTGCAGTACCCAGCCGGCCTTGCGGTAACTGAAGTTGCTGCTGAAGATGCGCCCGAAGTTCGTTTCGTCATAGACGTAGACGCTGCCATCGA
The DNA here is from genome assembly GCA_013112555.1 of Planctomycetota bacterium. Lineage (GTDB taxonomy): Bacteria > Planctomycetota > Phycisphaerae > Phycisphaerales > UBA5793 > PNC21. The sequence goes on from JABFGK010000001.1 coordinate 1,501,492, forward strand.
CTCGGCTCGGGCGTCGGCCGGCCATGTAGTTGATTAACTCCTGCCGGTTCTGGCCGTTGCGGAACTCGTGCCAGATCCCTTCGGAATAGGTGGCAAAGCCCTCGTTGAGCCAGATGTTGTTCCACGTCGCACAGGTGATCATGTCGCCCCACCATGAGTGGCCCAGTTCGTGGGCGCTGAGCCATTCGCTGAAACTGCTCTGGCTCGTGATGGTCTGGTGCTCCATGCCCCCGCCCCAGGCAAACTGCGCAATGCCGTACTTCTCATTAATAAACGGATATAACCCGTAGTGATCGCTGAACACGCCGAGCATGTCAACCGTTCTGCGCAGAAGCGTGCGATTGCCCGAGTTGTCGCTTTCCGGGTAGATGAAGAACTCGACCGGCATCGAGTACGCGTCGTAGTTAAACGTCTCGGCGAACCGGTTGTAGTTGGTGATTGCGAAGCTATACAGATAGGTGGCCGTCGGGTAGTCGGTCTTCCAGTTGTACTTGAACTTGCCGCCGCCGACATCATCGACCGAGACCAATGAGCCCTGTGAGGCGACCGAGTAGTCACTCGACACCGTAAATGACAGATCGGCCGTTGCCTTGTCCGTGTTGATGTCCTTGTTCGGCCACCAGGTATAGGCAAACCAGGTTTCGCTCAGCGTCCAGGCAGCCGGCGTGCCGTTGTGGTCGGTGAACTCGATGGAGCCGAAACCATCGGAATACGGATAGCCATTGTATTCGATATAGATGTCGAACTGCTCGCCGACTTCGTAGGCCCGATCAAGGTCAACGAGAATCGTCTGATTGTTCAGGCGGTTGCTGGTGACCTCAGTGCCGTTGACGGTGATCAGTGGGAGGGCAAAGGCATCGCTGATGCGAACCTCCATGGTTGAGATCGGTCCCTGCAGGACTTCTGCCGTGATGATGTTGGAGCCGCCGATCCATGCATTGTCCAGATCGACCTCGATGTCGAGCGTGTAGTGCAGGACGTCGGTCGCTGCCTCATCGCCGGCCGGTCCCTGCTCGTCGCCGGGTTTCGGGCTGGAGGGGATCCCTTGTCTCATCAAATAGCGGAGCATTGCGGCCCGTGAGTGGGAGCACCCTTCGTGCTCATCCTCCGGCACGACCTGTAGGTGGGCCGGTTGTGGCGTGCAGGCCTGCCGTATCTCCTGGCCGACGGCAGCGGGGCCTGTCAGCAGCAGCAGCAGTGAGGCAAGTCCGAGCAGGAGTTGGGGGGGCATCAGTTTCCGGAATCGAGTCATGGTGAACCCTTCCACGCACTTCTATGGCGAGGTCGATACTCTGCGATCAGCGTCTCGGAGCGGCCCGATATTGGCTGTTTCAGATGGAAAAACGACGATACGAGCCGCAATCCCATAAGTGTACCGGAAAGTGCGGTAAAACGCGAGGGGAAAAGTGCGCTGAACAGTTCCGCGGCAGCCCAGGAGCCTGGTACTCAGCGAGGGGGGCGAGTAAAGCCGCCAAATCCGATGTCAGGTCTTCCACCCCGAGCGGCGTTGACCTGACCCACAGATCCTCGTCATGCTCGCGAACGCGGGCATCCAGTGGGAACCGGCATTGGCCGCCGGATTTCCCGGCATCGATTGCGATTCCACAGGGCTCCTGCACGTCTCCCTGGATTCCCGCCTGCGGGGGAGGCGCGGGAATGACGAATGAGGTAGTAGTAGGCCGGCTCAAGATGCGATGCATCGCAGAGCAGGCGGCAAGAGGCACACACAGACAATGCCGGGTCTTCCGCCCCTTCTTCGAGTGGCGTTGACCCGGCCTACGCCAAAGCGGCGTTGATGTGATCCACGTCAAGAGGGCACATGCAATGTGCCCCTACCGCCCCAACGTCCCGCCGTGATTTCGCCGACTGACAATCATGACGCTGCCTTGTCTCCGCCGAACTCGGTACCCGAGCAGATGGAACAACTCAGCCGACCACCAGCGTGCGATCGAGGGGTCGACAATCAGTGTCTCCTCTCGGTCCGGGTGCTTTCTCACGCCCGGCAGCAGATGCAGAATCTCATCTGCACCGATTGTGCGCATCAGCGTTGACAGCGTCAGCCAGGCCGGCCTGATGTCTCGACCGAGAAAATACCCATCACTGCCCTGTGCCTGCAGTAACGGCAGGATGATGCGCCCGGCATGGGATGCCGTCAACGACTTCCCGTTCATCGTTGCGAGTGGCTGCCTCTTCTGAACCGACTCGAAGTTCCGGAATCGACGGGCCAACTCAAACGCATCACCCGGTTTCAATGCCAGCCGAGAATCAATCTGCATCACCGGCGGCATCCGGCTGGATGCCTGTCGCAGCACGGTCAGCGATTCCGTGTGTTTCTGCCGGGCCGGTGCTGTCGGACCCACCATGCCCAGCGACGCCATCAGCAGCCAGACGGCTGCCTCGTGGTGGGCGACCGATTCATGGGCATCATGCTGCCCACCCTCGTAGCCGATGGCCACATGCCCGGATGCCGTCATGAACTCCTGCAACGTCCCGTCAATCTGCTCCTCCAAGCCGAGTACCAGCGGGACCGGCAGCACGCGGGCGAACTTCCGATTCCGCAACGTATCACCGAGCACAATAAAGGGGCAACTCGGCGATGAAGTGGTATGCAGATCGACAACATACACCGGGCCGCGCGCCTGATCGATGGCCGCCTGCAGTGCCCGGTACAGTTCAATCTGATCCCGGCCTTCTGAGTTCATCCCCTCCCCTGAGCCGGGTGGATTCAAGGAATCGCCGCGCTCGGCATCGACGGCCGAATCAAGCCGTTTCCGCGCAGATCGCAGCCAGATACGGTTCATGTCGGCATCAACCTGGCGGCGACCGGCCTGGAGGGCCCGTGTGTTGCCGACATAGGCATGAATGTCACCTCGCTGAAGTTCGACTCCCGCGCCACCGGTGAGTGTCGAGATGACAGACATCAGCGCCGCCACACCGGCCGGTTCGTTGCCGTGCATGGCACCGATGCAGAGCAGGCAAGGCCCGGGTTGGGCCGCAGCCACATGCCCGATGACACGCTGGCGGGCGTGGGTCGGTGCTGCGAGGTCCGGATGATCGGTTGTTGGTATCGAGGCGCTGTGCACAGTGTGGTCCGGGCTGGTTTACTTCTCGCGAAGTGTGTGTTCGAGCAGTTGGGCGGCGACTCCCATGAAGTCACGTTCGGTAATGATACCAACCAACCGCTCGTCCTTGACCACCGGCAGACAGGAAATACTCTCTCGCCGCATCAGATTGATAGCCTGCACTGTGCTCGTCTCCGGCGGGATCGTGACCGGCTCCCTGAGCATGATCTGTTTGACCGGGACGAGTTCCGAATGGCGGGCCGGCTCATCATGGGCCAGCAGCCGCAGCAGCGTCCGGTAGGAGACGAGGCCGACGAGTCTGCCGTCATCGTCCTCGACCGGGACATGGCGGACATGGGCCCAGTCCATCAGGCAGGCGACCAGGTTCACCAGTTCATCCTCGTGGACCGTGAATATGTCGGTCGTCATATACTGGTCTACCTGCATGAACGACCGCTTCCAGCCGCCGATCCGATCCATTTCAGCCAACGGCCACTCGTGGACCGGTAGCCCATCGACCTGGTTGCGGATGATGGCAGACGTGAGCGAGCCGAGTACTTCGCCCTCCTTGCCTTCGTCCTTTAAAGCGTCGAATGAATCGAGCATCCAGCGTGATCCGGTCCGCCCGCTCGTGACGCGTTCCTCGAGCACGCCGAGGTATCGGTCGATGTCGGCCGTATCGACGCCGGCCCCTTCCAGCCCGGCCCGTGAGAGGGCCAGCAACTCATCTTTGATCAGTTCATCGGCCGGCCGTGCCTTGCCGTCGAGCCAGGTCACCTGGCCTTCCAGCCCGCGTCGAGCCGTTGTCATGAAGTTCGTGCGCACGGTATCAAAGGGGATTCGGTCATGGATCTCGCCATAGGCGTCGGCCCCACCGAGTACGAGGCCGAACCAGAAGGCTGCGTTGGCCACCTCATCAACAGCGGTCGGTCCTGAAGGCAGCACGCGATTCTCAATGCGCAGATGTGGCTTGCCATCGGTAATGCCGTAACACGGCCTCATCCAGCGGTAGACCGTTCCATTGTGCATCTGCAAGGCTGACAGCCGAGGTGCCTTGCCCTGTGCCATCACGGCAAAGGGATCCTCTTCGATCTGGCTGCCAAGCAGTACCCGCATCCGCGCGACATCCTCACGAAACACCTCGACAGCCGAGTTCGTGACCCACCGATCACCAAACGAGACCCGAGCCCGTCGTTCCTGCATTTGTTGAGAAGTCTTGCGCGTCTCGACTGCCTGCTGAAAGACGGCGATCCGCGTTTCCTTCCAGAGTCGCTTGCCGAAAAGCAGGGGGGAGTTGGCCGCTGCTGCGAGCACCGGGGCTGCCATCAACTGCGACATGTTGTACAGGTGTGGGAACTCCTGGGCCGTCACCTGGAAGTGGGCCTGGAAACTCGTATTGCACGCTTCGAGCATGATCGAATCGTGCTTGACAATCAGGTCGTCGGTCCCGGTCAGTTGCAGATGAATGTCCGACCCTCCTCGCAGTCGGGCCATCGCCTCATTCAAGGCGTAGTACCGGGGTTTGGGCGTCATGTTCTCCAGGCCGAGGTCTGACTTCTTCAACGTCGGCAGAATGCCGGTCATCACGGTTTGCGCGCCGCATTGCCGGGCAGCGTGACGAACCTTCCAGAGCATCTCTGTGATCTGCTGCTCCATCGTGCTCAGGCATCGGCCGGAAAACACCATCGGGTCCAGGTTGAACTCGATATTGAAACTGGCCAGTTCGGTCGTGACCTCCGGGCACTCCATCTGGTGGATCACAGCCATCGATACCGGCACTGGGCGCCAGGCCTCATCGACGAGCACGAGTTCCTGCTCGACCCCGATGCGACGAGGTTCCGTCTCGAACAAGTCCTGTTCCAGCAACTGCTCCAGCGCGCGCAGGTCCGCCAGCAGATGCTTCATGAAGACGCGCATCTGTTCGCTTTGCCCCTCAGTGCCGACCACGTCCTGTTGGCCCATCAGATTGCGTCCATTCTTCTGCCTGCATGCACTGAATTCGTGCATTGAGAATCACGTGGCTGAGTCGTCACGCGCTGTCGATCATGCCAACAGTATATCGCGCAAACACACTTCTAGGGTGTTTGCCTTACCCCACAGGCTGAACTTTCTGAACTGATCGATTCGACGGGGGAGACTCATTCAGTCGGCAGGATTGTGAGGCTCTTCACAGCGGTGACTTGCACAAACCGTGAGGATGCCTGTTCGACCGATCCGGTTACACCAACGCGACGGCCCAGAATTTGCTCAAGCGTGATGTCCTCGGGGAGTCGCTCGGGATCGAAGTAGGCAACCGTGCGGCCTGATTCCGGATCGACCAGGCGGTAGAGAAGGGGCAGGCGCAGCCCGTCATAGACGCTCGAAGACGAAACGATACCGATGGCGTCATACGTCGAGAGCAGTGTGATCGCCTGGGCTGCATCCTCCTGCTCGAGACGGGCGGCATTCCTGATCGCCAGATCCAGATCACGTTGAGCCTGCTGATATTGGAGTCTGATCGTCAGCAACTGAACCCGGGCCGTGGCACGAAGTTGCAGGCCGATCGCGATCTCCGGATCGGTTGCAAATGACAGATACCCATCGATGAGGGGTTCAATCTCTGCTTCCCGGATCGGCGTCTTCAGAAGTTGCCGGTACTGGGCTTCGAGATTGTCCCATGCCTCCTGTTGCGCAGCGAGCCGAGCGGCCTCCTGAGTAGCCTCGATGTCTTCAGCGACCTCCTGCGGATCCGCCGGGTCGGCGTCTGCCTCGCCATCGGTATCGGCCGGAGTTCCTATATCATCGCCATCAGTGGAATCGCTCGGGTTGTCGTCCTCGGTGACTGCCGACTCATCATCACCGGCGGTATCCGGATCATCAGTTTCGACGCCGGGCTCTTCCTGTGACTGGTCGCCCTCATCTGCCGGCTGCTGGTCACGTTCCCCACCTGCCTTCTCGTCATCCGCAGTCTCAGACTGGCCGTCTTCAGGATCAGTGGCATCCTCCGGGTCCGGTGCAGCGTTGTCTGATTCCGACGGGGTGTCCTGGGTCGCTTCCTCCAATGTGGCCAGATAGGCGGAAACTTCCTCGTCGGTTGCTTTGCGAATGAACGGCGACGGGACAAACGCATCGACCCAGTCGGGCATCAATACCGAGTAGTAGTCGCCATTGGGGGTGGCATGGATATCGCGTACCGCCAGCATCATGCCGGCGTCGACATAGACGCTCTTCCAGATCTTGAGCGGGTCATTATCCGTCGGGTAGTACAACTTGGCCCGATTGGCGGCAGTGACGGTGTCGGCCTCTTCGGCGTCGTACACGCTCTTGACTTCGATGAAACCGATCGTTCCCTTGGGGACGGCGATGGTGGCCCAGCCGAACTGGTTCAGAGTGCGGATTTTGACGAAGTCACCCTGTTCCAGCCGGGCAATCTCGTCGTACCCGGCATTCCTGCCGTTGCGGACCGTCAGCGTCTCCGATGTGACGACGCCCCACACGATTTCGGGTTCGTCCTGCCCGCCGGGAGCCTGGCCGGCCGCTCGGCCCACCGGGACCGGGCTGGCAAACAGGATGGCTGCTGCGGCCAGAAGCAGCAGGGCATTGAGCCTGTGGGCTGGGAATCGTCTATTTGTCTGATGGATCGATCCTGCATTTGTCATGACTGGACCTCCGCTTAAACTCTCGTAAATGAATTCGGCAGGCACGCGAGTGCCTGGTGAGGTTTGAGGGCACGGTGCTGGGATTGCCATGCCTGGCGGGCAGTCGTCATCAACGATCACTGTGATGATGGGTCAGCCGGGCAGCATGGGTACAATCCTACGCACTGTATACCGCAGGCATAGCGGAGATACGATACTCGCTGCATCAGAATGTTGATTGTAGGATTCGTTCCGCACGCACAGGGGCAATACGAGACTTGCCACTTCCCCGGCCTGCACAACCGGTCCGGCACGTGCGAACCACGGAATAGGTGGATACATATGGGTAGTCACGTACAAGCGGCCCGCCATGATGCGGGATTGGCCAACCGTCCGATGCTCCAGGTCTCGACGGGGCTTCGCCTCGGTCTGGCCTGTGGGGTGACGGGCCTGGCGCTTCTCGCTCCGGCCGGCTGTCAGAACCCGGTCCGGCAAACCGCGAATCTGGAACTCCAGACGGCGCTGAGTGCCGCACTGCAGGAAGAGATTGCCGGTACTGCTGCACAGGAGATCGCGCTGACGAGGCCGGGGACGCAGTTGGACTTCACCGAGGAGCGGCTGCAGGAACTTGCCCAAATGGCCGGCCTCGACTCCTATGGGCATTTGAGTGCCGCCGACTTCGTCGGGGTGGACCTGGCAGGACAGCCCTATACCGGCGTCAACGTCAACCTCCGGGATGCCATCATGTGCGGCGTCCGAAACAACCTGGCGCTCCAACTGGCCTCGCTCGACCCGGCGATCAGCGAGACCCGCGTCACGGTGGCCGAGTCTGCCTTCGACAGCATCTTCTTTACCAATATCGACTGGACCAAGACCGACCAGGCCACCACCGAGTCGAGTTTCTCCGGAATCCCATTCGGCACCGGCGTCGCGGCCAACGAGACGACCACGATATCGTCCGGACTGCAGAAGTCGTTGATCACCGGCGGCCGCTTCGAGATCGGCACCTCGCTGACCCGAGCGGACAACCAGGTGCCCGGCCTGTCAACCAACCCCGACCCCGCCTACAGCGCTGCGCTGGAACTGGGTGTGTCTCAGCCACTGCTGAGAGGGTTCGGTTCCTCGGCCAACCTGGCACAGGTCCGGCTGAACCGGAACGCCCATCGGACATCCGTTGAGGACTACCGAAGCGAGTTGCTGTCGAGCGTTTTTAACATCGAGTCGGCCTACTGGAATCTCGTGCTGGCCCGTCATGTTCTGAATATCCAGGAACGGTTGCTGGAGCGAGGCGAAGAGACCAAGAACAAGGTCGTCGGACGTCGAGATCACGATGCCACGCCCTCGGAGATTTCCGATGCCATCAGCCGGGTGCAGACGCGGCAGATCCAGGTGACCCGGGCGCGCAATGACGTGCTCAATGCCTCTGACCAGTTGAAGATGCAGATGAACTCGCCCGAGATTCCGCTTGGGAGCGAGACCATGATCATCCCCGTCGATGATGTGCTCGACGCGGCCATGACATTCAACTACGTCGACTGCGTCCATACCTCGCTGCAGCATCGCCCGGAGATACGACAGGCGTTGGTGGCCATTGACGATGCATCGATTCGCCAAATGCTTGCCGACAATCTCAGGCTGCCACGGTTTGATATCAATGCACGCATCCGATGGACCGGGCTTGATGATGAGGTCGATCAGGCCTACGGCGGGATGACGGATGATGACTTTGTCGATTACATCCTCGGGGCTGCACTCGAGATTCCGATCGGAAACCGGGAGGCTGAAGCGAACTATCGCATGGCCCGTCTGCAGCGGAACCAGAGCGTGATAAACTACCGGAGAACCGTGCAGGCCATCGTCGGCCAGATCAAGGAAGCTCTGCGGAATGTGAAACTCAACTACGAACTCGTCTCCAGAACGCGTGATGCGCGCATTGCGGCCGCGGAGGCGCTGCGGACCATCGAAGTCCAGGAGAAGTTCGGTTCGCCGTTGACTCCTGAGTTTCTCAATCTGAAATTCAACCGGCAGGAATCGCTGGCCGCATCTGAAGCGCAGGAAGCGCAGGCTCTGGTTGAGTACCAGGTTGCGCTTTCCGGCCTGTACTTTGCGATGGGGCTCGGGCTCGAGCGCAACCAGATTGAGTTCCGAGTTCCCGATCATCAAGGCCCCGACAACAGTAGTTACTAGCAGCCCCTTCTTATGACAGACCGAGTCGAACCTCGCGACCTTGACCGTGCCGTTACTGCACTGCACAAGGGGCACGTTGTTGCCCTGCAGACTGACACCGTTTTCGGCCTGGCTGTCGACCCGGAGAATACCGAGGCGGTCAACCTGCTGCGTCGCATGAAGGACCGTGAGGCGGACAGACCTATCGCCGTCCTCGTGGCCGACGAACGGCAGGCAGCCGACGTGGCCGGGTCGTGGCCGTGGCACGTATACGCACTGGCCGATGCGTACTGGCCCGGCCCGTTGACCGTCGTCGTACCCGTCGCTGAGCCCGGCATGCTTCGGCCTGTGCAGTCGGAGCAGGGCACGGTGGGTCTCAGACACCCGGACCATGCAGTTGTGGTTGAAATCATCCGCCGATTCGGCCGCCCGGTTGCTGCCACATCAGCCAATACCGCAGGGACCGCGCCGCTCCAATCGTCTCAGGATGTAATGACGGCGTTTTCAAGGTGGGCCGATCAGTTATACGTCATCTCGCAGGATTCAGAATCCCCGGGGATTGCATCAACTGTGATTGACTTGGCTTCACGCTGGCAGATTGAGCCGCGTGAATATCGTGACTTGGTATCCGGTTCAGGCGATGGCGGATGGCCGACTGTGCTGCGCGAGGGCGCGATTGACCGGGAGATGGTTCGCAGCACACTGTGCCGGGCAGCACGATGAGGTGCGTTCTGGCGCGACACAAAACAAAAAAGACGAAGCCCGGTCGGTAAAGGGCAGAGACCGGGCTTCGTACAGTGGGGACAGGTTGTGCGTTGTTCCGGACGCCGTATTTCTTACGCGTCCAGCGACTTCGCCTTCTTGAGTTTCTGGTTGATTTCACTCTGCTGCTGATGCATGCGCTCGAACATCTTTTCCATCTCGCGCATCTGCTGCTCCAGCAACTCCATCATCTCCTCGAGTTCGCGATACTGCCCGGGGATTGGCTGCACCTTCATCGGCTTGCCCGGATTCGGCAGTGCCTTGCGGAGGTGCTCCTTCAACTGCTTCTCATCAAACTCGAACCCTTCGACCATCTTGTCGAGATGCTCCGGCTTGAGTTCAAAGCGGAACTCGTGCATTCCCTCTTCGCCGAACATCTGATCGGGCTCGATGACGATCTGGAACTCCTGCTCGCCGTCGGGGGCCTTCCATTGCCAGACGCCGTCCTTCCTGTCCTCCGGGGTGGCCAGGCCGTGCAGTTCCATCATCTTCTCATCGGCTTCGCCCATCATGCCGCCGCCCATGAGTGCCGGGTCCCACTTGCCCAACTTGACCTTCGTCATGTCAGCCTTGCCGGCACGGAGATACTTCATGGCAATGACGGTGCCGGGCTCACTCTTGGCAATCGCGCCGCGGAATGATTCCTCGTTGACCGTCTTCCAGTCTTTCTTGCCGCCTACGGTGATCGCGACGATGATGTCGCCCTCTTGCAGACCGGCCTTCTGTGCAGGGGTGTTCTCCAGCACCTGGGTCACGGAAACGCCCGTGCCCTCATCCAATTGCAGGTAGTCATGGAGCACATCCGCAACCGGGCCGAGTACGACACCCAGCATGGCCTTCGGGGGAGCCATCATGCCTTGTACCTGATCCTGGCCGAGGTGCTTGAGCATCAGGCGTTCCTGCGGCTCGCCCTTCGTCCCGATGACGCCGGGGGAGACGACCTTCATCTGCCCATCGCCGGTGCCTCTCAGTGTCAGCGTCTTGCTCTTGTGCATGACCATCGGCTTGGCGACCTGGACATTCTTTTGCACGTGGAGCTTCTTGCTCGGGCCGACCATGAGATCGACATCGCCGTGTCCCAGCTTCTTCAGGATGGCATGAACGTCCTGATCTGACCCGACCTTGTATTCCTTGCCGTCGACCCACAGTTGAATGTGATCGCCGTCATCGCCGCTGCGACGCATGATCTTGACTTCGTGATCATCGTCATCAATCTTCATCGAATCGGCGTTGATAACAATGGAATGAGCCTGCACCATCGCGGTGCCGTCCTCACAGTCCTTGTCACAATCATCGCCGCAGGCTTCTTCACAGGCCTTGATGCAGTCGTCATCGCAAGCGTCTTCACATGCTGTCTCACACGTTGTGAGCAAGCCCTCATTGCACTCCATCAGGCATTCCAGCAGACCGTCTTTCAGATCGCCCTCACTGGAGAGCATGATCTTCGCAACGATCGGCGAGCCGCCATGTGTTCCGAGGGACTTGCTCAGCGCCTTCGAGATCTGCATGCAGATTTCCTTGCTCAGTTCAATCTGCTGCGTGCCCTCGCTGAGTTGGATGCAGATGACCTGTTCGTCATCGGTGCATGTGGTGGACGTCGTGCACGTGTCTTCTCCCGGCGTCGCTGCGCCGGCAAGCATGCCCAATGCAGCCACGGCTGCGCAGGCGCCGTACACCATTCGTTTAAGTTTCATTCTTCTCATTCCTTTCGTATCTCCACTCTTGATTCGTGGCCATCTCACTGTGTATTACAATGACTCCGTTGCCCTGACGGTCCGTCAGGAAACCGAGAACAATCCTCTATAATTCCCACTGTGTGTTGTAGTACGGCTAACTCAATGCCGGACCGAATGCGTCTGCCACAGTCCCGTCATTCGGCCCTCGCACGCTGCCGGCCTCGGGCGACTTACTCCCGAGTCGGCCGCTTCGTTTCTCCCTCGTAGTTCTCCAACTGGATCTCCAGCAGCGCGGTCACTGCGGCTTCCAACTGTGCGAGTCGCTCGGTCATGAGCATGAGATCCCGCCGCAACTCCCGATACTCCACCCGGTTAAGCGTCTCGTTCTGGAAGGTGCCGAACGCTTCGCTGAACATGTGCAACTCACGAACATTCTCCTCGCCCTGCGGTTGGATCAGCAGTTGCCCCATCCCGGACTGCGGCATGGTGCCCGGCAGGAATCGGGTGACGATTTCCATTTCACCTTCCGTTACACTGGTGCCGGAATCGCCGCCCAGGGCTCGGTTGCTCTTTACCTTATCAATCGTTACTGATCGCATACCCGGCTCATAGGGTTCGAGTTGCACCTCCGTCTCCATCTCGTGGCCTTCACGAATAATGACGAGATGAAGTAGGTCGTTCGGCTCGGCTTCGTTCAGCACATCAGAGAAGGTCTCCAGTGTGACCGGTTCCAGCCCGTTGCATTGCTTGATGACGTCCCAACGCCTCAGGCCTGCCTGGGCGGCCGGCAGCCCGGGCAGCACATTGGTCAGCATGACCACGTTCGAGTCTTCAATATTCAGGTGGCTGGCCAGCGCTTCGTGAACCGGCTCCATGTAGATGCCGATCATGACCCGCGGCATGGTGTGGAGCAGTTGATTCCCCGGCCCGACAAACTGGACCGTCTGCTGCCGGTAGATCTTGTTGGCCATCTTTTCCGCATCAATCCAGGATGGGACATTCATCGACTGGCCGTTGAGTTCCAGCATGATTCCATCGGGTTCCGTCGCCGTCACCTTCACCTGAACGATGCATTCGACGTTGCCTTCCTGGTCGTCCTGGCCGGTCCCGGCAAAACGGATGACTGCCTGCCCCTGGCTCGAGGCGAGACGCTGCGATTCAATGCTCAGAAACTCACTATTGGCAGCCCCATCCTCATCACTGTTGAGGGATGGCACGGGCGCTGTCGTCGGTGCAGTGGGTGCGCGCATCACGGCTGCCTGCCCTGACGTGCCCGAGAAACCCACCGCCAGTGCGACACAGGTGGGAGCCCATGCAGCGCGGCCGATACTGATTCTGTTAGCGAACCTCTTGTTCCGTGTCATCAGATTCAACCTCAATTCCCCAAGTCCCCTTCAAGTACCAGGCATCATGCCTACTCGTTCCGAGTGAAAGAACGTCTCTCCGACTACCAGAAATTCGCCGGCACGGCCTGAGCCTCCGGCTGTGGCGTGTCGACCGGCCGTCCCGTCTCATCCCACTGGCGGTTATAGAACTGGTCGACCTGGCTCCGCTCGACCACCCAGTGCCCGTATACCACTTCCATGGTTCCGTCTGCCCGGCGTCGCATATCAAGCAGCACCGGTTCGGTCTGCCCGACGAGATCGCCGGAAGCCGTCGAGACCGGTCGTCCTGCGATGGCCGAGGCTGCATCCGAGGACGAACCGTCCGGGGACCCGGTATTGGTTGCCAGCGAATCAGTCGGCCCGATGAGCCCCGGTTGGGACGGTATGAGCGATGAGCCGCCCCATAGGACGGCAACGGCAATCGCTGCCGCCCAGCCTGCATGTCGTCTCATCCATCCGAGGTGCCCATCCGAGACCTCCTCAGATAAAGATGATGAATCGGGGGAGCCGGGCAAGGAGACACTCAGCGCCGGCTCCAGGGCGCACTGCAACTGGGCGCACATCGCACGGTGCGCCTGCTGTGCTTCGGCCAGCTGCTGCCAGATACCGTGATCCTGCGAAGCGAGCGCACGAAACTTATTCCATGAGTCGCTCGTGTCGCAGCCGTCATCGGGATCGATCAGCCGCTCAATGAGCCGCTCGACAGCAGTCACATCTGTGTCGGTGTCACCCGGTTCGATCGGGTGGTTCGGGTTGTCCGGATCGTTGTTGTGTGTCATGTTCGTGTTCCACTCCCCTTGCCCAGCATGTCGATTGACGTCACCGGTGCGTCTGCCCGTACCCGTGATGCTGCCGATGCCTGAGATGTCGCATCCGACTCGGCAGCCGTCCGTTTCAGCCATTCCTCTCGCAGCATCCGTCGGCTCCGAGACAGTCGCGTTTCGATCGTCGTGACCGGCAGGTCGAGAATCTCCGCAATCTGCTGACATCCCAGGCCGCGCACACACCTGAGAATCAGCGGCTCGCGGAAGTCAGGCGGCAGGCTCATGGCATGGTCCAGCAGGCCGCGGGCTTCGTCACGGACATCCGATTCCTGGCAGTGCCGGCTCCCGCCGGTCCGCACGGCCGGCCCGGCCTCATCCTCGATGAGCGTCGGGTCTGTCAGTGAGACATTGCCTTTGCGTCCCCGGGCCGCCTCACGAGCGACGTTGATGGCCGTCCGTCTGAGCCATGCCCGGAAGGCACCGGGATCGCGCACCGTATGCACTTTTGCCACAAGTTTGACCGCTACCTCCTGCATGAGATCATCCAGATCGACGCCTCTCGGGCGATGTGCATAAAGCACGGCGGCAACCCAACGACGGTTGGATTCCCAGAGTTGCGTGAGGGCCTGCTCATCGCCGGCTGTGGCCCGCTCGACCACGATTTGTTCTTCCGACGAATCGGAACCCCACTGTTCTCGCATCACTATTCCCTGACGTGTCTCAGGACCGGGACAGGCACGAAATCGGAGGTTTTTGCACCCGAATTCGACACTCTCGAGTATCCGGCCATGTCAACGGACACTCTGACGCTGCCGGCGGCTCGACGGTGGTATCCCATTCTTTATACTTGCCATCGAGCACCTGGCCGCACTCCCGGTACTTTTGCCGTTCCGGATCGATTCCTGCGTCGTGTCATGGCAGCACATCCGATACGCCGACCCGGTGAACAGGGGATATCATCAGCACCACATGACCCAGAAGCCGCGAACCAACTCGATGTCATTCGGCGAGCACCTTGAGGAGTTGCGGTTCCGCCTCATCCTGGCCCTGATCTGCCCGCTCGTGCTGGCGATTCCAGGCATGATCTTCGGCAAGCACATCCTCGCCTGGCTCGCCCGGCCGGTGTACAAGGCCCTCGAAAACGAGGGGCTCCCGGCCCGAATGCAGGCTCTGACCCCGGTCGAGGCATTTGTCGCCTACATCAAGGTGGCACTCATTTCCGCCGTCGTGTGTTCGGCACCCCTTCTGGTCTATCAACTCTGGAAGTTCATCGAACCCGGTTTATACAAGCATGAGCGGCGATTTGTCTACCTGCTCATCCCGATGAGTACGGTTCTGACCTTTCTTGGGATCGCCTTCCTGTACTACATCATGCTCCCATTGTCGTTGCGGATGCTGATTCGCTTCGGCAACGCCCTTGATCTCGGGCCGACAGCGGTCCTGATTGAGCCGGCCGTCGCAGACGGGGCAGAAGGCAGCGAGGAGGGGACGGTCGAGCAGGGGCAGCCTCCGCCCGAAGCAGTCGTACCGGGTGAGCCGCCGACAGAGGAGGATCCCCCTGCCCAGGCCCTGGCGCTCCCGGAAATTCCGGTCCTTGAGATAGCCCCGGCGACGATGGCACCCGGCGAGATCTTCTACCACGAACAACGCCGTCAACTCATCATGATGCAAGGTGATGGGACGTTGGTGGTGATCGACACGCGCCCGGTCGGGACGTCATTCACACAGGAATATCGGCTCAAGGATTATCTGTCGTTTATCTTCTCACTGATCCTGGCCTTCGGGATCGCGTTCCAATTGCCGTTGGTGATGCTCCTGCTGGGCTGGGTCGGGATTGTCCAAATCGATCAACTCCGACATGGCCGGCGGTATGCGGTCATGGCCGTCTTTGTGGCGGGGGCCATGCTGACGCCGCCGGACGTCGTCTCGCAGCTGGCGCTGGCAATCCCGCTGTATGCGCTCTATGAAGTCAGCATTATTCTGCTGCGCGTGATCCCGCTGCGGACCATGACGCGGGAGACCGCAGACAAGTCCTAGTGCAAACCGAAGTGGTTACCGGGGCTTCCGGGGAGTGGTGGCGCAGGACAGATAATCTGCCGGGTGATAATGCATCGGGCGATAAGTCGCTAATGTACTGTTTTTCGGCCGGTTACAATCAGGGGCATCAATGTGCACAGCCCGTCGGTTCGATACATTCCGCAGAGGTTGACCATCCCGCGTAACTGGATTGTTGCGTGGCGTGGCCACTGGAGAAATCGGGGGTTTCGAAGGAGAGGAATTCGTCTTTTTACAATGAGGGTACTTACACCAGCAACATCTTCAGATGCGCGATCTCCGCGCGCCGGCGACATTGACCATCAAATGATGCAGCATGCCATCATGCTCGCGCACCAGGCTGCCGAGCGCGACGAGGTCCCGGTCGGTGCCGTCGTCTATCGCGGGGATCAGATTATCTCCGAAGGCTTTAATCTTCGTGAGTGCGATAGCGATCCCACGGCTCATGCCGAGGTCATCGCCGTCCGGGCGGCTGCCAAGCGGCTCGGCGAATGGAGGCTGACCGATTGCACACTGGCAGTCACGCTCGAACCGTGCCCCATGTGTGCCGGTGCCCTGGTCAATGCCAGGCTCGGCCGACTCGTCTACGGGGCATCCGACCCGAAGGCCGGGGCTGTCCGAACCCTGTATACGCTGTGCAATGACTCGAGGCTCAACCACTCCGTGGAAGTGGTGGGGGGGGTCTGTGCCTACGAGTGCGGCCGACTTCTCAAGGACTTCTTCAAACAGAAGCGGGCCCAGCGCCAGGCAGCCAGACGAAAGTAAACCTTCGGTGCCGATCGGCCCCATCGCAGCCGATAACAGCGCTCACCAATACATACACACCGACTCAGCCCTCGTCATTGACGGGGGTTGCGTCGTTTCTGCAACCGGCAGACCGGCCAAATCGTACTGTTTATTGAGACGATTGCATTTCGCACGCTTTTTCGCTACCATCGAAGGAGCGACGTGCGACGGTGAGCGCATCCGTGCTCAGTCTTGCGAGACCGCCGCCGAATGCGTCGTCTGGAAAGACGCTATGGAAGGGGTGCTCAACAGCAAGGTGCTCGTTCTCAACCGCTCGTACATGGCGGTGCGAGTGACGACCGCGCGCCGGGCCTTCCATCTGCTGGTCAAGAACCTGGCCGAGGTCATCGCCGTCGAGGACGGCCACTACGCCAACTACGACTTCCCGACCTGGACCGAACTCGGCTCACTGCAACGCCAGTATGAACCTGACGCCCATGAGTGGGTCCAGACGGTTCGCTTCTGTATTGCCGTTCCAAAGGTCATCAGGCTGCTCGGCTACGATCGACTGCCGAAGCAGCAGGTCAAACTCAATCGCCGCAACATCTTCGCCAGAGACCGCAATCGGTGTCAGTACTGCGGGAAGGTATTTCCCAGCAGTGAGTTGAGCCTCGATCATGTGGTCCCACGCAGCCAGGGCGGACGCGAAACGTGGACGAACCTGGTCTGTGCCTGCACCCGCTGCAATGCGAGGAAGGGCGGCCGAACGCCGCAGCAGGCTGCCATCGCGCTGATTCGCGAGCCATATAAACCGCGTCGGAATCCGGCCCTGACCCTTCGCCTCGGATCCCCGCGGTACGCCTGCTGGCAGGCCTTTCTCAACGATGCCTACTGGTCCGTCGAGCTCCGATAGCAAGAATTCATGGCATCTACCTCGATGGCTGACATTCTGTGCTGATCACGGTCCCTGCAGTCTTACAAAAGTGCCCCATCTGTCTTCTCATTTGCCAGGAACAGGAATCCTTCCTGCCCGGGAGTGGTTGCATAGGAGCGTCTTTGGGTGTGTTCCTGCGCGCCGGCGTGGTGGTGCCCGCCCGACCGTTCGACTTGAGTGTCTCTCTGTGAAAGGACTGTTCATGACTCAGCCGACTTTCCAACCGTCTGCTTTGCAGCGCCTGTGCCGCTCTGGTGTGTCTGCCCTCGCCGTGGTACTCACCGGTGCGATGCTCTCAACGAGTGTCCAGGCTCAGACCGCTGACATCCCGCAGCATGATGAGACCCTGTTAATCGATTCCGGCTGGTGCACGAACTCGACAGGCTCGGCACAGGTCATCTGGTCCGATCTGATCGAGTTTCCGGATGCCACCTGGGTGCGGCTGTACTTTGATCAGGTGATGCTCGGCCCGTGGGAGGGGACTGATGCTCGTGCCATGCTCCGGATCACCTCACTTGATGATTTTGCCGTCCAGCATCTCGATGCGGTAACGGTGCAGCAGTGGGGCTTGTCATCGGCGTACTTCAACGGCAATGCCGTCTCAGTCGAACTGCTGGCTGAGCCTGGTGCCGGCCCGTGCCGGGTTGTTTTTGATCATGCTACGGTTGGTGAACCGGTCGGCGAAGTGATTTCCAGCATCTGTGGGCCGACGGATGATCGGCTCCCGTCCGAGGAACTTAAGACCTGCCGCCTGCTGTCAATTGGCTGCACCGGCTGGCTGATCGACGACCCGCATCATCAGTTCCTGACAGCCGGCCACTGCAAGGCGCTGGGCGATCTCAGCGTGGCTGAGTTCAACGTCCCCTTGTCGGACGGCAGCGGCAACATCAGGCATCCCGGGCCGGAGGATCAGTACTCCGTCGATAACAGTTCGGTGCAGTATCATTACGTGACGATCGGTGATGACTATTGCTACTTTGGCTGCTTCCCGAACTCGGAGACGGGCTTGACAGCCTATCAGGCTCAGGGCGAGCACTTCACACTCGATACAGCAGCCCCGCCGGTACAAGGCCAGACGATTCGCATCACCGGATTCGGCACGACCGACAACTCGGTCCCTCGTGAATGGAATCAGGCACAAAAGACTCACACCGGCCAGTACTATCTTCACTCCGGAACGCAGATCGGCTACCAGACTGACACGTCAGGCGGGAACTCCGGTTCGCCGGTCTTCAATGAGACCGAAGGGCTGGCCATCGGCATACATACGCACGGCGGGTGCTACAACGGCGGCGGCTACAACTCCGGGACGGCCATCGAGCATCCCGGCCTGCAGGCAGCGCTGCTGGCAAGCCCGCGCGGCGTGTGTGCACCGTTTGATCTGGCCGTCTCAGATCTCTTTGCCGGGCAGATGGCCACCGTGACCGCCACCAATGCGAACGCGTCTTCAATGGTGTACTTCACTTACAGCACACGCGGCACCGGGGCGACCGAGGTCCCGGCGTTGGGCGTCCGCCTGAGCATTGCCAATCCGGTACTCGGCGGGAGTTCGATGGCCGATAACACCGGTCGTGCTGAACTTCAGCGCCGACTCGGAAACGGCCTGGGTGGGATCACCGTGTGGGTTCAGGCAGCCCAGGCAGGAATGACGTCCGACGTCGTCTCGAAGCGAATCAACTGACGACGCGGTCGGCACTATTGCCGGGAGTGGACGTAACTAAGCCTCGGATCATCACAAGATGGCGTGATGCGTGCGCATCATCCCCCCGGCAGAGCCGGGGGCTAACTCACGCACGCGAGGTCCATCGTAGAGCATGGTGATCGGACGTATCTTGTCAACATTCGACTTGCGTTCGGAATAGCAGACCGAACTTGTCGAGTTTTGCTTGCAGGCAGGATGGCCATCGGCTATCTTGCGACTGCATGCGTTGCAGTGTGCGTCATTGCCACGTCTTATCGGTAGAAGAGTCTGCTGATTGTTCGCGTTGGCAACCGTGGTCCCCCATCAAGCAAGAAAGCACTTGACAACCAGAAGACTGAGACAGGAGTTCTGAATGCACTCGAATACACGAATCTACCACTCCGCCGCGCTGGCCGGCTTATCACTCTCATGGGCTGTGTGCAGCATGCCTGGACTGCAGGCGTCGGCTGTGGCTGCCGAGTTTCCGGCTATCGGTACTCCGGGCAGCGCACTGACCGCCGGTGATGCCGTCCATCTCCAGCAGCGTACCTTGACCCTTGACAACGGCCGGACGATCGTTTCGCTGTGGAAGCAGCAGGATCCCGACAGTGGGTTGCTGGTCGATTGGTACTCCGTCAGCCTTGACGGTGGGAAGACCGTTCAGACGGCACGACGGGCTGATTACCGTCTGCTGATTCGCAATGCCACATTCGACCCGATGGGTTCCGAGCCGGCTTTGTCTCCAGCGCTGGTTGCCGGCATGGATAACGAACTGTACGTCGTGCAGTTCCACTCGCAGACCCTTGATTCGTATCGCCAGGACATCGAGGACGCCGGCGGTGAGATCGCCAAGTACCTGGCAAACTACGCCTATATTGTGCGGCTCGATGAGCAGGCACGGCAGACCGTTGCGAATCTGCCGGCCGTGCGCTGGGTGGGTGCCTACCACCCGTACTACCGGCTTGATCAGGACGTCCTGGCAACGCACTTTTCAGACCACCTCAGCGCGGCGGCCCACAGCAACAGCAGCACCGGGATGGCTGACATGGTTGACCAGGGCCCGGGAGCCGAAGTCATCGGCAATGATTCCGTGGCCGTCGGCGACGCTGCACACGACTTGGGTGTCTTCAGCATTCAGGTGATCGAACGCGGCCCGCGGCAGAAGGAAATCGTGGCCAATCGGATTCTGGATATGGGCGGCCGGATCGAGCACCTGATCCCGGACGGCTTCCTCCTGCGTGCAACCCTGACACTCGATCAACTCGAGGCAGTGCTGCACATGAATGAGGTCCTTTTTGTCGATCCGTGGTCCCCGCCGGAGGTTGATATGGAGAAGGCCCGCTCGCTCCAGGGCGTGGACTATTTGGAGAGCCAGACCGGATTCAGCGGTCAGGGCGTTCGGGCGGAAGTGTTTGATACCGGTATTCGATCGAGCCATGTCGACTTCCAGGACCCGCCGATGCTGTTCCACGGGGCAAACTCCTCGGATACCTCGCACGGCACCCAGACGACCGGCATCGTTTTTGCCGATGGCCTGAACAATGCCAGTGCACGAGGCATGTTGCCGGACGCGGAGCAGCCGATTTCCGCCAGTTTCCATTACCTGTCGAATCGGTACACCCATACGTCGCAACTGACCGACCCGAACGGAGATTACAGGGCCGTCTTCCAGACCAACAGTTGGGGCGGCGGGCGCACCCGCTCGTACAACTCCACGAGTATGGAGATGGATGATATTCTGTTCCTGAACGACATTGTGATCATGCAATCACAGTCGAATGCAGGCAACCAGGATTCGCGCCCGCAGGCATGGTCCAAGAACATCATCTCCGTCGGTGGTTATTACCACTACGACAACACGAACAAGGCGGATGATCGCTGGAACTTCGGTGCCAGCATCGGCCCCGCTGAGGACGGCCGCATCAAGCCTGACCTGGCGAACTTCTATGACAGCATTCTGACTACTTCAGATTCCTGCAATACGTGCTACACCGGCAGCATGGGTGGGACAAGCGGTGCTACGCCGATCGTAGCCGGCCATATCGGGCTGATTTTCCAGATGTGGCATGAAGGCGTGTTCCCCGGCCACGGTGGCGGCAACAATGTGTTTGACAGCCGGCCGCATATGAGCACCGCCAAGGCGCTGGCCATCAATACGGCCGTGCCGCATCCGTTCCCACCGGATACGGATATGAGCCGAATGCGACAGGGCTGGGGCACACCGGACCAGCGCCAGCTGTACGACTACAGCACGAACAGTTTCATCATTGATGAGACGGATGTGCTGACGAATCTCGACAGTGCGTATTACGACGTCTTCGTGAATCCCGGTGAGCCGCAACTTCGCATCACGCTTGTGTACACCGACACGGCTGGCACGACCTCGTCCCGCCAGCATCGTATTAACGACCTGACGCTGCGAGTCACATCACCGGGTGGGACCTCGTACTGGGGCAACTACGGCCTTGAGGACGGCCATTGGTCGGTCGCAGGCGGGTCGGCGGACACATATAACACAGTCGAAAATGTGTTTGTTGAGAATCCTGAATCCGGCTCATGGCTGGTCGAGGTCTGGGCGGCCGAGATCAACGAAGATTCCCACACCGAGACCGGCGCCGTCGACGCCGACTTTGCATTGGTTGTGACCGGTGCAACGGGTGAGGCCGGTATGCTGCTGGAGGTGACTGACCTCTACCAGGGCCAGCAGGCAACGCTGACTGTCAGCAATGCGACGCCCCTTGCCGATGTGTACTTCGTGTACAGCATCAAGGGCAATGGCAGCACGTATGTGGGCGCGCTCGACGTGACGCTCGATCTGAAGTCGCCGAAACTGGCCGGCTCGGATCAGGCCGATGTTGACGGTACGGCCGTGTACGTTGGTAATGTTCCGTCCGGATCGGCCGGAAACCTCGTCTGGGTTCAGGCAGCAGAGTACCAGAACAAGACGAACGTGGTCCTCAAGCAGATCAACTGATTCCAGGCGATGCCCATTGTGTGGGCAGCAGTCACTCTGAGACACACACGCCCTCTTCAGAACCGATTTCTGGAGAGGGCTGTTTTTTCGTGATGCGCTAACAGAGTGGGAGGCCCGCTGGCTTCTGACGCGCGCGGCTTGTTGGAGGGTAGGGGCACATTGCATGTGCCCCGTTGTGGGTACTGATCCTTTGTTACATTTCGTCCGCCCTCCGGGCAGTGAGTGTCGCGGTGTGCACTCCTCTTCCGGCGGCTGAAGCCGCCGGCTACGTTCGTGCGCCCTGACGGGCGAGGCACATCTTCCGGGGGTGGCGCTCGTCTGCGACTCGCTTCACCCCCGGCTACGCACGATCACCGCTTCGCGGTGAAGCAGCCGGCGGACATGAAAATGGGCGCTACTGGACTCGAACCAGCGACTTCCGCCGTGTAAAGGCGGCGCTCTAGCCAACTGAGCTAAGCGCCCAAACGACCCCTTGCGGGCCTGCAAACACCTCTGCGAGGAACTGGCAAGCCGACTCGGGCGTACATGATAGAGCGTGATCCCGGCTGCGGCCTGCCGTGCAGACGGAGCAAATCGGGATAGACTCGGATCAGTTCATCGGATTTTCAGACCCCGCTAACGCGCTATCATGTGCGACCAATGGCCAAGAAACTGCCCAAATCGCTCGCTGTGCTGGATGAGGACCTCTGTACGGGGTGCGAGGCCTGTGTGTCGGTCTGTCCCGTCGACTGCATCGATACCGAGCCGGGACACCAGTTTGAGAGCGTCATGCAGTTCTGCCATATCGACCTGAAACGGTGCATCGGCTGTACGCTGTGTGCCCAGGTCTGCCCGTGGGACGTGATCTCAATGGTTCCGACGGATCAGGTCGTTCAGGTCGAGAAGTTCGCCCAGGCACTGGCCTAGCGGATCGGCTGACACAGACACCTATCGGCCGGATGACGGGGGACGATGGATCGGGGCCGGGGCGCGATTCTGAATAGTGGCCGTCCAAGTGGCCGCTGTCATCCGACAGTGTGGCAACTTTGAACAAGACAGATTGCAGAAACGAGTAGCAGGTCATGCCGACCAAGACGGTTTACAAGACATCGATCAAGAACATCTCCATTCTCGATGAGAACGGGAAGTTCGATTCCAAACTGGGCAAGGACGTCATCCCCATTGACGATGCAGTTCGATTGTACGAGCACATGATGCGCTGCCGTCGATTTGATGAAGTCGCGTTCAAACTCCAACGGTCCGGCCGAATGGGGACCTACCCGCAGAACTGGGGGCAGGAAGCAGCCAGCGCCGGGGCAGCGTATGTACTCGACAAGAGTAAGGACTGGCTGGTCACGCCGTATCGTGAAAACGCCGGCCTGTTCTGGCACGGCCTGCCGATGGAGTACATCCTCTGGCACTGGATGGGGGATGAGCGGGGCAACCAGATTCCGGAAGGGCTGTGCCAGACGCCGATCTCGATCCCGATCGGGACGCAGCCTTTGCATGCCGTCGGCTTTGCCTGGGCTGCCAAATACCGGAAGGAGAACGCTGTAGCGGTCACCTTCTTCGGCGACGGGGCCAGCTCCGAGGGGGATGTCCACGAGGCACTGAACTTTGCGACCACTATGAAGTTGCCGATGGTGTTCTGCTGTCAGAACAACGGGTGGGCCATCTCGACGCCGTTGGAGCGGAACGTGGCAGCCGAGGTGGTTGCCCAGCGCGGCCTGGCCTACGGCGCCCACTGCATTCAATGTGACGGTAACGACATTTTCGCCGTCGTCAAAGTCATGCGCGAGGCAGTTGAACGGGCTCGCAACGACTTCGAAGTGACATTTGTCGAGATGGTGACGTATCGCATGGGCGATCACACGACGGCCGACGATGCTCGGCGGTATCGTGATTCCTCAAATCTGGAGGATTGGGAGAAGAAGGATCCGCTGCGCCGCCTGCGCATCTATCTTGAGGCCGAAGGGGCCTGGGACGACGCGAAGCAGGAGGCACTCGAGGCGCAGGCTGCTGAGCATGTGCGCGAAGTTGTCAAGACGGCTGAGGGAATCGAGGCACCCAAGACCGCTGACATATTTGATTACACGTTTGCCGAGTTGCCGCAGGACCTGATCGAGCAGCGTGAACGAATGCGGACGACTTCGATCGGGCTGGGGTGTGACTAACAGATCGGCAGCACATCCGGCTCAATCGGCTGCAGCGACGTATGACCGGCCAATGATCGCATGAGCGTCCCGCCCACCGTGAAGTGATCGCTATTAATAAGGGTCGCATCCATCCCCATCCCCATCGAGATCATTCGGCCAATGATGGCGCGCCACGCCATAGGCGTTGTATTCCACACGCTCTATCAGGACCGCTGTTTCATCGACCATCGCGACTGTACTGAACTGCGCGTCAGACAGGTAGTAGAACGGCCCTTGGTCCTCTTCATCCCCATAGTCGCCGTCGGCGTTGCCGTCGATCCGCTTCATGACCGCGTCATCGATGTACCGCAGCCCCCAGACCTGCTGTGCGATCGCATCGACGCCGGGACTTGAGACGTAGTCATCGTCGATGTGCTCTTCCAGAAGTTGCCAGTTGGCAGAGTAGTACATGGTCCGTTCTTCGTCGAGCGTGTTGAACGGGGTCGCTGTGGCCTCGCGCTTGATCACACGCCAATGTAGACCATTGTATTCAAACTCGTTGCGGGTGTACCAGGTCTGGCCGGCACCGTTTTCGACCTTCACCAGCCGATTCCAGGCATCGTGCGTATAGCGATTACCGCCTGAGGCGGACGTTTGCTGGGTGCGCATATTCCCGGCGTCGTCGTATGCCAGGGCGAACGCGTTCTGGCCGTCGTCCGGATCGCGCGCCGTCAACTCATTGGCCATGTTATGGGAGCGGTCCTCGGTTTCGCCGGTGTTCGTTCAATCACCAGCACCCGTGATGACAGTGTCGCTCTCAGACCCGCTGTCAACTTAATACCAACCTATTCATCTATGGCAATTTCGCTCTTTGATAAGTGCCTTGACTAAACTAACAGCCTGTTGGTGCTTGGGCGAGAATTCCGCATTCTTCAGCGCCAACTCAAGAGCACGTCCGATAGGTACTCCCGCCTCAAACAGCATCCTCATGATGCCGCACGCGTTCCTGATGGCCGCTTGCTCCATAAGGCTATGACCGGCTACATTGGTATCCTCTAGCCCTACCTGTCCTGTGTCAAGCAAGACACTAAGACCATCGACATCATCCTGCGCTAACGCAATCTTAAGGGGTGACACCTCACTCTCGAGGACACTGACAAATGAACTAATAAACGCGGCAAAGGAGTCGTATAGCCTGTAGTTAATCTGCTCGCCAAGCTGAGCGGGATGTGGCTTAGCAAAGCCTGCATAGTAGTCATGAAAGTACACCGCGCCTTGATTGTGTCTAGCAACACCAATGCATATCATACTCCCGTCCGCTACATCAGCGATAGGTAACAGGTCTGACGTATTCTCTTCACAGAATACACGATACCTCCAAACTAAATCACGCGCGTCGGTGTCACTTAGCGCGGAGAGAAAGTACCGTATTTGCATTCGATCGTTGCCTCGTGGTAGGCGGGACATGAATTCGTTGGGTCTAGGATGTCCACCATTGCTCTCCAGCAGGAACTCTCTGTATTGATTTGGCAAACAGACACCTAGCTCCTCCTCTACTCTGTGCAGATCTGCACTGCTGATCCGTCTACCTTGCATATCCATCGAGCACCTCATGTCTCCTCCGTTCAACCTCCGTCTCTACAACATCCGGCTGCCTTCAGCGCCACACCACCAGTATGGCCTGTCTTGCTGTGAATATTCTCAGGGACGAGGGTCATCGTTCTTCCATCAGGCTCATGATGCCAGACAAAACCCTCAGGAGTCTCGTCGAAGCCCGCCAGCTCGTTTGCCATGCGGGCATCAATTGTGCGATTGCCGGTGAAGCCTTTCTTTAGGCGTACGCGCTCCTTTGCAACGCTTGAGAAGTCAGGGAACCCATCTGCGTCAAATGGGATGCCAGTCTTGTCGTGGACGCCTCCAGCAAGGCGTACGTTTCGAATGATGATCCCAGCAGCGAACGCCGCCTGAAAGCCTGCCTCCGCAAGTGCATCGCCTGCAGTGATCCACCTATTCTCGTAAAGTGCATTGTATCCAATCCAGACCATAAGCGCGTGTGCAACCTCGAGATCGATGCCTGCCTGTAATGCATCAGTGTTGGAGGAGCCATAAATGTCTAACACTGCAGCTGCAGAGCACTCGTTCGCGTCGCAAAGCATGTTTAGTGGCGAGCACTTGATCACATCTTTGGGAAGGGCACGCCAGCCAAAGATGGGATTCCACTTGTCCGATGGTGTCGTCTCGTAATAGATGGTAACACACACCATACACTTCTGCTGGGTTGCGTCCCACTTGATCCTGGGGCTAGAGATCATGCGTCTCTTGAGGCCACTGGGATCAATGGCGCTCTGAGGCTGTGCTCCCACATACTCATACAGCCCCATGCTTCCCCAGTATCCGATCGGATCCCTCTCCAACCATCTGCCCAGCAGCGGATCATAGTGCCGGAAGCGAACGGTATAGATCCCAACCGGCCAATTGAAGACATACCCGTCGTACCCGATCGAGTTGTCCGTACTCAGAGACCGGGAGATGCGTCCGGCCGCCAGCGCCGGCAGCACGCTGGAGCCGTAGTGGTTGATTGAGTATGAATAGTCCGCACCATCCACATCGCCATCACGGTCGAAGTCGCAGTTGGCGCGATACTCAGCCTCATCGATGGTGTGGCCGCCGGTCCCCTTCGCAGCACTGAAGACTGCTCCATCGGCTGCGTCATTTCCGTCCCCATCACCATCAAGATCATTCGGCCAGTGATGGCGCGCTATGCCGTACGCATTGTAATCCACGCGCTCGATCAGCACCGCCATCTCATCCACCATCGCAATCGTGCTGAACTGCGCATCGGTCAGGTAGTAAAATGGACCTTGGTCCTCTTCATCCCCATAGTCGCCGTCGGCGTTGCCGTCGATCCGCTTCATGACCGCATCGTCGATGTACCGCAGACCCCAGACCTGTTGAGCGATTGCATCGACGCCGGGATCGGACACGTAGTCGTCGTCGATGTGCTCTTCCAGAAGTTGCCAGTTGGCCGAGTAGTACATGGTCCGTTCTTCGTCGAGTGTGTTGAACGGCGTGCTCGTGGCCTCGCGCTTGATCACACGCCAGTGCAGGCCATTGTATTCAAACTCGTTGCGTGTGTACCAGGTCTGGCCGGCCCCGTTTTCGACCTTCACCAACCGATTCCACGCATCGTGGGTATAGCGATTGCCCCCTGTGGAGGTCGTCTGCTGGGTCCGCATGTTGCCGGCATCGTCATAGGCTAGGGCAAACGCGCTCTGGCCGTCGTCCGGGTCGCGCGTCGTCAACTCATTGGCCAGGTTGTGGGAGCGGTCCTCAGTTTCGCCGGAATCCAGGTAGTCCCCGTCACCCGTGGTATCCGTATCGATCTCAGACCAGGTGCCCAGCATGTCGAGTG
Organism: Planctomycetota bacterium; assembly: GCA_013112555.1. Lineage (GTDB taxonomy): Bacteria > Planctomycetota > Phycisphaerae > Phycisphaerales > UBA5793 > PNC21. The sequence goes on from JABFGK010000001.1 coordinate 1,528,820, forward strand.
ACCACTGCTGGCTGCCTACGCCGTCGTGCCAGGTGCTAGGGCCACCATACACGTCTGACCATCCTGCCATTTGACCATCCGGCCGATCCCCCGTGATTCCAGGTGTGTGTGGACACTTCCCTCTCCCGTGCCCTAGCATCGGTCCGTCGAAGACCAGAGGGCATGATGGCACAGCAGAAGTCGCAGATTCAACCAGACGCGTCCGGACTCCGTATCGGGATCGCTGTAAGCCGATATCATGCATGGGCCACCGAGCCGATGCAGGAGGGGGCTGTGGCCCGGTTTGTGCGTCTGGGTGGGGATGAATCGCGGCTGACCATCGTGCCGGCTGCCGGTGCCTGGGAACTGGTGGCCGCGGCCGAGCAGTTGATGGCAGCGGAGCTGGTGGATGCCGTCGTGGCACTCGGCGTCGTGATTCGAGGCGAGACGCCGCACTTTGACTACATCTGTCAGGGTGTGACGCAGGGCCTCGTCGAGCTGACGGCTCGCAAGGGCATCCCGGTCGGCTACGGCGTCCTGACCTGTGACACGACGGAGCAGGTCAAGGCGAGAGTGGGGGGGGACATTGGAAACAAGGGCGCCGATGCAATGGAGGCAGCCGTGCTGTCAGCAGTCACGAAGCGAATCACGATGGCCGTAGCCGCCGAATGCGATACGGGAGGCAGTCCAGCCGACCCGGAATCGCACGACTGCAGCCCGGCCACGCCAGTCAAGCCGCACTATCTTGATCAGGTGGCCCACCGCCGGGCCGTCCGGCTGCTGGCGCTGCAGATGCTCTATCAGATCGAAGCGCGGCATGGCGAGGATCTCGAGGACATTGAGGAGAGCCTGCTGCAGGCGTGTCGGGATCCCAAAGGGAGTTTCCCCGGCCTCTGGTCCGTATCATCACTCGACAATGAGGATGATCACAAGGCGGCAATCGACCGAGCCCAGGCAGCCTGGGGCGTGCGTGAGGAGGCTGATCGGATCGCCTCGCAACTGGCCCCGGAATGGCCGAGCAATCGGCAGCCCGCCATCGACCGCAACATCATTCGCCTCTGCTGGCATGAGATGAACAGCGGTGCGATTTCACCAAAGGCAGCAGTGAATGAGGCGATTATCCTGGCCAAGAGTTTCGGGACTGATCGAAGCGCTGCATTTGTCAACGGCGTGCTGGACCGCATGCTCAAGATGGTACTGACTGCTGCTGACACCAACGATATCGGCACGGATCCGCCGGCCGATCCCGCTCCCGAAACAGGCAACTCGTAACCATGGGTCTATTCAAGTCAACATTTGATGTCATCCGCAAAGGCCTGACTCGCACACGCGAGACCTTTGCCGGCGGGCTTCGCTCACTGCTGGCAGGCCGGGCCCTGTCCAATGATGTCATTGATGAACTCGAAGCCGCTTTGATCCAGGCAGACGTCGGCGTACAAACGTCCGTTCGGCTGATCGAACACCTCCGTGAGGAGTTCAAGGAAGGGCGGATCAAGAAGGGCGATGAGGTTCTTGAGTTTCTTAAGAACGAGTTGAAGTCCTATTGGCCTGAAGCGGACCGGCGCATCAATCTGGCAGAGAAGAAGCCGACTGTGATTCTCGTGGCCGGGATCAATGGGTCCGGCAAAACGACGAGTGTTGCCAAGATTGCCAAGAATCTTCGTGACGGCGGGCAGACGGTGCTCCTGGCAGCAGCCGACACGTTTCGTGCAGGGGCTGTTCACCAGTTAACTATCTGGGCTGAGCGCCTCGGCGTGGAGATTATCCGGGGGCAGCAAAATGCCGACCCGGCAGCCGTCGCCTTCGATGCGTGTGAGGCAGCCCTGGCCCGCGGCGTGGATGTATTGCTGATCGACACGGCCGGCCGGCTGCATACCCAGCACCCGCTCATGCGCCAACTGATTAAGATTCGAGATGTGGTAGCCCGCAAGATCCCCGGCGCACCGCACGAGGTGCTGCTTGTGCTTGATGCCACGACCGGTCAGAATGCCATTGAACAGGCCCGCCAGTTCAGCCAGGCCGTCGATGTGACCGGTATCTTCCTGGCGAAACTCGATGGGACGGCCAAAGGCGGGATCGTCGTGGCAATCAGGGACGCCGTCGATATCCCGGTAAAACTGATCGGGATCGGCGAGACTCCGGACGACGTCGAGCCGTTCAATCCCGAGACATTCGTCGACTCGATGTTTGCCGTGTAATCCCCGGGATGCTGCTACTGTTTGATGTTATGTCTCAGTGAACGGCTTGAGGCGCTCCACGGCCCCCTTGCGCGCTGCCGTCAACAGCAGGTCGCCCTCATTAACAACCGTATCGGGCTCGGGATTAAACGCAAGCGTCCCACCCTTCGGGATCATCGCAAACACAAGCAGGTCGACGGCGCGCGGGAGGTTGAGTTCGCGCAGCGACTTCCCAGCCATCGCCGGGTAATCGGAGATACGAACTTCGAGCATCTCGACTTCCTGCCCATGGATGGCCCGTTGCACAAAACGGTTCAGGTCCGGCCGGATGGCGGCGTTGGCCAACTGCTGGGCTGCAATGCGGCTCGGGACGGCCACCTGATTCGCGCCGGCGCGCTCCAGCTGGCTCACGGTTTCAGGGAGGTTGGCGCGCGAGACGATGTGCAACTCCCGGCTCAGGCCGCGTGCGGTCAGCACCACAAAGACATTGGCCGCATCATTGTCGAGCGTCGCCACCAGCCCGCGGGCGCGTTCGATACGAGCCTTCTTGAGCACGCTTTCCTGAGTGCAGTCGTCTCGGATGGTGAGATAGCCGTGGTTCGTGGCCGCCTCAGCCAGGTCGTGCTCCTTTTCGATGACAATGACGGGGACTGCCTGGGAAGCCAGCCGTTCGGCCACGAGGCGACCGGTATTGCCGTACCCGCAGATGATGACGTGGTCCTTTGACGATGTGATTTGTCGTTCCATTCGTCGTGTCTCGAATACATGCAGGATTTCGCCACTGGTCAGCAGCGCGATGAGGTTACCAAACGCATAGAGGGTAAAGCCGAGGCCGACGGCAATTACGAACATTGCCCAAACACGCTGTGCATCGCCCATGTGCTCCTCGGGCAGGCTGCCGACGGTGGAAATCAGGTTCATCGTCTCCCAGAGGCCCAGGAGTACCCCTTCACGGGCGGATTCATGGGGGCGGTTGAGCACGTAGAAGCCTGCGCTGCTGATAATCACGACCAGAACCAGCAGGGACAGCGACGAGTACAACCTCCTCCGCAGAGCCATAATGGCCTGGGGCGTGGAAACCTCGCGTCCTTGACTTGGCTCCGGCATGGTGCGGAATCATAGCGGCCGGGATCGTGCAGGGAATCAACAGCCACCATCACTGCAGGCTGTCACGGGCCCGGCAGCAAGATGTTGTGTACAATGATTCAAGTCAGTAGCGGTTGTTGGGTCGAATACAGGATGGAGGGTTATTGGCTACTTGCGGACCGTTGCCGTGTGGCTAGGATACCTGCATTCACGGGCGAACCCGCCTGAGATTGGGTGGAGCAAGCATGATTATCGATTTGGAAACACAAGTCTGGTCCCACACTGATGAACCGGATTCACTCGTCCCGGGCCGCGGCCGGATGTCCGAGCAGGCCGATGAGCCTGCCACGCGCCCCTGGGTGAATCTGGACCGCTTCCCCGGCGCCTATGACAAGGCGATGTCGTGTGTTGACGTTTCGGCTGTCCTCGGATTCCGGAGCAGATTTCTCAGCACCCACATCTCGGCCGAGACCGTGGCCTCCTTCGTCGCCAAGGCACCGAGCCGCCGCATCGGCTTTGCCGGGATAGACCCGCTGCTGCCCGATCCGGTCGGCGAGATTGATCGGGCCGTCAGCCTCGGGCTCTCGGGTGTGTGCATCAGCCCGGCCCTGCAGAACTTCCACCCGTCACATTCACGGGCTGCCCTCGTGTATGAGCGATGCCAGGAGATCGGGTTGCCGATCATCGTGCGCTACCTCCAGAGGATGCCGGTCGAATCGATCATGGAGTATGCCAGCCCGGTCTTCCTCGATGAGGTTGCCCGCAACTTCCCGAGACTCAAACTCGTCATCGGGCAACTCGGCTGGCCCTTTGCCGATCAGACGCTCGCCCTGATCGGGAAGCACGAGAACGTGTTTACCACGCTGTCCGGCATCGGCTCCCACCCGTGGCGCTTGTACAACATGCTCATGTCGGCATTTGAATGCGGCGTGATGAACAAGGTTCTGTTCGCCTCAAACTTCCCGTTTGATATGCCTGAACGGATCATCGAGCGGCTGTACTCGCTGAATCAGTACAGCCACGGCACAAGCCTGCCCTCAATCCCTCGCCAACAGCTTCGCGGGATCGTCGAGCGCGATGCCCTGGACTGCCTCGGGCTGGAACGGCCGGAAGGTGCGCCCATCAGCAGTTCGATCGCCTCCGGCCTCGCACCGGTAGATGATGAGGAAGCGCAGATGCCGACCGTTCACGTGCAGGCACTGAGCGATGTTTTCGGCGGGAAATCGAAGGACCCCGAGTCATACTTCGATTCGAGTGCTGATGAGGATTGAGCAACTGCCGATTCCCTGTGTGCAGGATGTTCCCATATGTCATATCGTATTTGCCGCTGGTTGATTGATGGACGTGCGCTGGCCGGCTTGGTAGTTGTGTGCCTGCTGACAACGCTCACAGCAGGATGTGCATCGCTCGGGTTCGGGGGGTCGTCTGCAGGCAGCGGCGATATTGAAACCCAGTCAATCACCAGTGACCCGGCCGGCATGCTCGGGCCGGATGTTCGGTGTGCCGTCTACCGGCACCGCAGCGGCGGCACCGCAACGATTATCCTTTCCGATCTGACCCCGCAGCAGTTAGCCGGCGGCGCGTTTTCCGAGCCGTGCCAGGTTGTGTGCATTGATCTGCTGTGGGATCCGAAGGCCGGCCGGACGCCGATGGATTCGAGCGCCACCAACTGCACCATCCGACACATTGTGTTGAATGGTGAGCAGACCGAGATCGGGGTATACGGCGGGGCGGGCTTCCTCAAGCCGTCCAGCAAACTCGGGCACGACTCATTCAAGGGCAGCGTCTCGAGTTCGACGATGAAGTTGATGCAGTCAACGCCTGGGTTTGCCGATCGTCTCGGGTCGTGTTCGCTGACCGGGTCGTTTCAGGCCAACCAAGACCCGGAGTTGCTTGCCGCCGCGGCCATCGCACTCAACTCCGAGGTGAGTCGCCGGCTTGATCGTCTGTGCTTAGTCGTGAGTGACTAGGGCGAGCCACTTTCTGTTTGCAATTCGGTAGTCTTGTGATCGCAGTGTAATGTGCGCGCATGACACGCACTGCGATTGGTGTTAGGGATCACGTCTTGCGTATTCGTTACGGAGTACCGGCGGTAAGTGGCAATATTTTCTTGTGCTCAGATCCGCGCATTGTCCCGAGAGGACTTAATTCATGCAAATGCCTAAGACTCAGACACTTCAAGACAGGTTTGGATGAAGATTAAATGTGCACAGTGCCGATACTTGAACCGAGAGCCTCTTTGTTCGTATACTAGACTTGACAGGTCAACCAAAAATCCGATAATCGTCCCTTGGCAGTACGCGCCCCCTTTCTTAAGTCGTGGGGTGGCCCAGCCCAAGGGATTTTTCTTCCCCCCCCCTCACTTCGGCGTCTTCTCCCTCTGAATCCGAATCTGCTCAATCGGAACAACAGGCCCGCTCCCCAGCCCCGGACAGACTCGCCCAGCCTGTTTCCAGGCGCGCTCGCTTGTCAGGTTCTCCGGCCAGAACGGCCAGGTCCGACACTGCTGCGGCCGGGCTTCGTACACGGAACACGTCGCTGTCCCGGTTGCCTCATCGCGCTTCAGAAACACACAATCGAAGCCGTGTCTCGTTTCGACTTCGGTTAAAGACGTTCGGCCGGCCAACGGTCTCGTATACGTATCAGCAAACGCGTGGCGTGCCATCCCGACTAATGTAGCCAGCGCGCTGATCTCATCGTCTGTCACCCAGACATAACCCGGCGGGCCGGTACAACAGCGGCCGCACATCGTGCACTCAAAGCGTAAGCCGTCCTGATACCATTCCGTTTCGATCTGATTCGGTCCGCCCATGGATCAGCGATTCTCAAAACAGTTCTGCCTGGCCCGGGACTTCGTTCTGATGGCGCTCCTGGGCATCGTGAATCTCATCGGCCAGTTCATCCAGGTCGCTGACCTGTTTGTACACGCTCTCGAATCTGATATAGGCCACCTTATCGATCGCAAAGAGTTTGGCAGCGACCCGTTGCCCGATGAGACGAGCCGGAACCTCGCGCTCAAACTCGCGGCGGAGTTCCTCCTCGGTCTCCTCGACAACTCGTTGTTTCGTATCGGCACTGATCTTGAGTTTGCCGCAGGCTGCCTCGATCCCCTTGAGGATCTTGGTGGCATCAAACGGCTCACGCCGCTCATCTGACTTGACCACCATGAGATGGATGATTCGCTCGACGCGTTCGTAGGTGGTGAATCGCTTGTCACAATGGTCGCAGACGCGACGGCGGCGGATGGCCCGACCCCCTTCACTGGAACGACTGTCGATCACGCGATCCTCGTTGTTTCCGCAAAAGGGGCAGATCACCGCACTGTCTCCAGCCTAGATTCTGTGGATGGGCCAAGCGTCCCACCATCATATTGGGGAGTCGGGCAGGCGAGTCAAGCACATCGTTCGAACCCGCAGCGTGTTCAATCGGGCCAGGTGGTGGTCATAATCTCTTTGCGATGGCTGACCACCAGCGCGTATTCGAGCGTGTGCTGTGGGCCGGTAGCCGGTCCGGTGGGGACATTGAGCGTCCAGCGGAGCAGCCCGAACGGCTGGAGTTCCTGCTGGTACGTCGGGTCCTGATCGAGTTTCTGGGTGCTGTTATTGACGGTAATCTTGATCCGATCGTCGGTCGTATAGGGAATCCGGTCCCACAGCTCCAAGGCGATGGTCCGGCCGGTCAGATTTGAAAAGCGGATCTGATAGGTGGCGTTCACCTCTCGGCCGTCAGCCAGCAGCCCGGTGGTCTTGACATTCCGCCGAATGAGTTGCCGTTGGACTGATACCAGATGATCCGTCCCGAATGACAGTTGGAACTGCTCTCCGGGGTGTATGTGGGGGACAAACGCTGCACCAATCCGCTTGCCATCCCGGTACAGCAGGGCCTGCCCCGGCGGCCAGTGCGAGGTTGAATCATTGCGGAGCCCGGCCCGGACATAGGCCTGCTGACTGACGAGGGGGGCAGCCACATAGTCGAAGTCCGTCCTGAGCCGCCAGTCAGCCAAACGAATCCGAAGCGGCTCATCGGGTCGGTTCGGTACGTCCGTCGGCTCATCCACGCGAAAAGTTGCCAGCAGCCCGCTGGTATCGTCTGCACCGGTGCTGTTGGATTGACCAGGCAGCACCCGGCCGATGTCGGCAGTCAGCATCGGGGCGGATGACGACGGCTCTCGGCCTGTTGAGGCAGTGGAGTCCGGCGGAGTCAGGCTTCGCCGCACCGTGATCGGGATCGTGTCCAACGTGGGGGGTTGGGCCGGCGTTTCCGGGGAGCCGGTCGATACGCTGACTATGACGCCCTGCCAATCCAGACCCGTCGTCTGGATGATCAATGCATCGAGTTGCACCATGGTCCGGTCACCGCTGACGTCGGCCCGGATGTCATAGACCGGCTGCCAGCCGACTCCGTCGGCCAGATACGTGATCTCGACCAATGGTTCTGCAACGCCATCGTTGAGGTCAAAGGGGATGCGGAGGCGCAGTACAGCAGCCGGCTCCACGCTGGGCCCATCTGCAATTGCCTGCGCCAAAGCGTCGTTTGCGAGACGAGACTGCTCACGGAGCGGCTGCAGTTGTGTTTCGAGTTGGGATCGCTGCTCAGCGAGCCTCTCGTTCTGTTCGGCAAGAAACGAGGCGACCCGCGCGACCTCGTCCAGATCGACGGAGCCTTGTTCGACCGAGGTGGCGGCAGCCCCGGCCGTCCGCTCGGCCAGCGCATCGTAGAACGCTTGTTCCTTTTTGATGACGGTCAACTGATTTGCCACAGCGCTGATCTGATCGTCGACCTCCCGACACACAGTCCGGAGCCGGGCAATGCGTTCCCGATGCTGTTGCTCGTTTGGGGTGAAGGCCACACTCGAACTCAGCAAGCGGATGCCATCCGGTACGAGCACGCCGAGCGATGCCGGCCGCACGGTAGCAGGCAGCGGGTGCACGGTGACCTCGTACTCGCCGGCCGTTGCCGGCAACGGTGCCATCTGTGTGAATCGAGCCTGGCCACTGGCATAGACCATGACAGACTCAATCCGGCCGGTGGTATCAACCGTGTTCGTGAGCGACTCCAGCGGCTCCTGACTCGCCAGCGCACCCACGCCCGTCATGTGGTGGGTCGAAAGCATGAGCCACAGACACACGAGGAGAATACGGCAGGTGAATCGATCAGTGTTCCTCATGGTCGAGCATCTCCGGAAGATAGCACCGTCAGTACCTGAGAAGTGTAGGGAGTTGACGATCCGAAGACGCTCGGCACTGGCAAGGACTTGCCCTCAGCGGGCGTATGAAGACTCAAGTCGAGTGCGTGGCGGCCGCAACTGGTGGGGGGGCACGATCAACTCATGAACCGGCAAAAAAAGAGGCAACCCGGCCTCTCACCGGCGACGAGTCTCCTGACTCTTCACTGGTGACAAACCGGGCTGCTCATCAGGCGAGGTCTCAGGCGTCCAGTACGACGCCGGGGTCGTGCGTGCTCAGACCATATCCTTGAGGGCCTTGAGCGGGCGAACCTTGACCACGTTGCTGGCCGGCTTGGCCTTGATCATGATCTCTTCGCCGGTGAACGGGTTGATTCCCTTGCGGGACTTGGTGGCCGGCTTCCGCTTGACGGTGATCTTCATCAGGCCCGGAACATTGACAGCCTGGGGACCGGGCTTCTTGAGGTCCTTGGCGATCATGGCGCTGAAGCAATCGAACACCTTGGCGACGTCCTTCTTGGACAGGCCGGTGTTGCCGGCGATGCCGTCGAAGATCTGCCCCTTCGTGCGGACCTTGGCGGCCTTCTCGAACTTGTAGCTGGGGGCTGCGGCTTTGGTCGTTTTCTTCGCGGTTTTCTTCGTGGTCTTCTTTTTGGTCTTCTTCTTTGCCACTGTAGGGTACTCCATCCACATCGATCGTGAAGCGATGCTTGGTTGATCGTGCGCTGGGCGGCATGCTTCGGAGCCGACCGACCAGCTGTGCATCCGACGTTGGATGCGTTGATCGCGTTTTACGTCGGTTGACCGCTTGAAACAAGGGGGAGAGGCACCTTGACCTGCAAAAAGCAGGGAAAATGCCGAACAAAATCACTCTCAGCCCCCCAGATCGAACCGACGAACCGATCGGCATAGGAATTGGTGACCGCTCCGACACATGGTTTTCCGGCAAGCCGGCACCCGTAAACCACCCTGTACAGGACCGAACCAACGTGAGCAATCCAGAACCTCAAGCCCTCGATACTCCCGTCCCGGCCCGGCTGGCTGTGCTGTTCAGCGGCGGCGGCCGTACCCTCGAAAACCTGGCCGAGCAGTGCCGGGATGGCCGCATTAATGGGCAAGTTGTTCTCGGAATCGGTTCACGCTCGACCTGCGGTGGGCTGGAGCGCTGCGAGCGGCTCGGCATCGAGTCCTGCGTCATTCGGGCACGGGATTTCGACGGGAACGTCGAGCGCTTCGGGCAGGCGGTCTTTGATCGCATCCGGGCGGCCGGCGTCACCCTCGTCTGCCTGGCCGGCTATCTCACGCTGCTGCCGATCCCTCATGACTACCTCGGGCGCGTGCTCAATATCCACCCGGCACTGCTCCCGAAGTTCGGCGGGAAGGGGATGTACGGCGACCGGGTCCACCAGGCAGTGCTCGATTCCGGAGATTCAGAATCCGGTTGCACCGTGCACTTTGCCGACAATGAATACGATCATGGGCAGATCGTGCACGCTCGACGTGTTCCGGTACTGGCCGGGGATACGGCCGAGACGCTGGCCGCCCGCGTCTTTGCGGCTGAATGCGAGGCCTACCCGGAAGCAGTGAATAAGGTACTGGGTGGGTGTGTCACTCTAGCAGCAGACGATTGATGGAGGCAACGCCGCACTGAGGAGGATGATGAGAGCCAATCACAAGAGAGTACGACACCTGCTCATCCCGCTCATGGTTGGGATGCTGTCATGGGCCGGCTGGTGGGCATCCTCGGCCGTGGCCGCCCCGACGGCCATGCTGCCGCAGGACGACGATTCCGCATCGACCGATCTGACCGATGCCCAGATCAAGAAGATGCACGATCAGGTGGCAGACCTGTGCGGCAAGAAGGAGTACGAGAAGGCACTGGCGGTGCTGCTTGAAATCCTGACGGCCCGCCCGGGCGACTCGATGGCACTGTACAACGCTGCGTGTGTCCAGGCACATCTGGGGCAGGTCGACAAGTCGGTCGCGCTACTGCACGAGGCGGTCCTGGCCGGCTTCGTCAACTTCGATTACATGAAGGTCGATCCCGATCTTGAGCCGATTCGTTCGCATCCGCAATACCAGGAGTTGCTCAAGGCAATCGGTACGGCGTATGACAATGCGGCCGAGTTCATGGTCGAGTGGTCGCGCAAATCACTCGGCGAAGAGGCGATCATCGAAAAAGTGAACGCGTTGAAGCTCGTGCTGGCAACAAGCCTGCCCCAGAGTACCGCCGATCGCATGAAGCGGAGCATCAGCAGCCAGATGGAGTATCAGATCGAGCACCTGTTCGGGGAGCCGCCGTCTGCGTTTGTGTTGCTGATGGTGCCGACGCCGGAGCAGGCCGATCGGATCATCAACTCAGTCCGAGTGGGGGGGTTCTATGACCATGACACGCGCCGCCTGGTCACTCGCGATCTCGGCCCGTCGCTCAGTCACGAGATAACTCACGTTCTGCACCACGCGCAGATGGATCGGCTCGGGCAGAAGCATCCGATGTGGATCCAGGAGGGGCTTGCCTCCGTGTTCGAGCGTTACGAACCCGGACCGGCCGGCCAGGTCACCGTACTCGATAATTCGAGAGTCAACGTGGCCGTCAACCTGAGTCGAGCCGCCGCCCTGACAACCTGGAAGAAGTTTGTCGAGATTGACGCCTCCCGCTTCAATCGCGTTCGGGCACGCGCGCGGTACGCCGAAGCCCGGGCCATGTTCCAGTACATCAGTGAGACCGCACCCGGCGGCCTTGAGGCATGGTACAAGACATACCTCGAGATGTACCCGGAGGATCCGTCAGGACTCACGGCGTTTGAGACGGTGTACGACCAGCCGCTTGATGAGATCGAGCGTGGCTACCGAATCTGGCTGCACGACAAGGAGAAAGTGCCGGAGTCTGTCCACGAGCGTGAGCCGGCCATCGGGGTCTGGGTGGCAAACCAGATGGCCAATGACGGCGTGGGTATTGTGGCTGTGCACCCCGGCAGTGCCGCCCGGGAGGCCGGCCTGAAACCGCGGGACATCATTCTCGAATTCGACGGCCAGCCGGTCTATGACGCGGAGGAACTCGTCATGCTGGTCCTAAAACACAGCCAAAACGACGAGATCAACCTGAAAATACGACGCTTCAACGCCGAACGAGAAGTCACGGTCACACTCCGCCCGGTCGATACAAGAAGAGGGATTCAGCACATCCAGGAGCCTGGAATCGCCATTTAGCGATCACACGATGATCGCATCGGCCAACCAAGACTCCAGGCCCGTCAGGAGGCACTAGATTGAGCACGCTCAACACTGAGACGGATCGCACAACCGATCAACAGACCGATCAACCCACCATCGGCAATGAGACAGACCGCGAGGAGGGGCCGACTGCACAGTCGAAGGTCAAGCACTTCGTGATCGACACGAACGTACTCGTCCATAATCCATCGAGCCTCTTTATGTTCGATGACAACGAGGTCGTCGTTCCCTTTGCCGTCATTGAGGAACTCGACAACCTCAAACGCAACAACGATAACATCGGGCGCAACGTCCGTGAAGCCATCCGGCACCTTGACGGCCTACGGGGCAAGGGGATGCTCGTTGAGGGTGTTCAGTGGAATGACAAGGGCGGCATCATCCGGGTGGCGCTGGACGATCCGGAATTGTGCCCGTACCTCACGGATCGCACACCGGACAACCGCATCATTTCCATTGCCTGGCGTCTGGCACAGCGAGGCCTCAAGACCATCTTCGTCTCGAAGGACATCAACGCCCGCATTCGGGCCGATGCCATCGGTCTCAACGCGCAGGACTTCGAGAGCCAGAAGGTCGATATCGATCGCCTGTATCCCGGCTACCTCGAGCTTGACGTCCCCGGCGAACTCATTGACCAGATGTACACGGAGCGCCAACTGCCGATCACGGATCTGACGCCGTACCTGCAGGGTGAGACCGATGACGGCCGCGAGTTCGTGTACGATGTGTTCCCGAATCAGTACCTGCTGTTGAAGGATGTGCAGGACGAATCGCACACCGGCCTCGGGCGTCGGCTCGCCGACACGAATCATGTCATCCCGGTGACCGGCCCACGGCGCCCGGTCTTCGGGGTCATGGCGCGCAACGTCCAGCAGACGATGGCGCTGGACATTCTGCTGGATGATGATGTGCGGCTTGTGAGCCTGCTTGGGTCGGCCGGGACCGGCAAGACACTGCTGGCCCTGGCAGCCGGGATGAACAAGGTGTACAAGGAAGAGCGGTACGACAAGTTGCTCGTTGCTCGCCCGATCATGCCCATGGGCCGCGACATCGGCTATCTCCCCGGGGACAAGGATGAAAAACTGGTTGCCTGGATGCAGCCGATTTTCGATAACCTGGCCTTCCTCCTGTCGACCCGAGGCACTCATCTGAATGATGCTGACTCGCAATCGACCGAGAAGCGCATCCAGACCCTGATTGCAGAAGGCAAACTCGTCCTGGAGCCGTTGACCTATATCCGGGGTCGCAGCATCCCGCACCAGTTCATCATCGTGGACGAAGCCCAGAATCTCACGCCCCACGAGGTAAAGACGATTGCCTCCCGTGTCGGCAACGGGACCAAGATCGTCATGACCGGCGATATCGAACAGATCGACAATCCGTACCTCGACTCGGAATCGAACGGGCTGAGCGTCCTCGTGGAACGGATGAAGGCATCCGGGCTGGCAGGCCATGTGACGCTCGAACGGAGCGAACGGAGTGAACTGGCCAGCGTCATTGCGGATTTACTCTGATTCGCGTCGGATCTGTTGGCCCGAGACACCCGGCGGGTATGCTTGCCTTGACGCGACGACGAGGTGACCACTCGAAGACTGATGAGGAGACACAGCGATGGCCAAGGTACTTGTAGTCCTATCCGGATGCGGAGTCTCAGACGGGACGGAAATCCACGAGGCGGTCAGCACACTTATCCATCTGGACCGACATGAAGCCCAGTACACGATGTCGGCCCCCGACCGCCCACAGACGCGCGTATATGACCATGCCAAAGGTGAGGTGGCATCCAAGGCGAATCGAAACGTGCTGACTGAATCGGCCCGGATTGCTCGCGGCGAGATAATGCCCCTGCACCAGGCCAACGGGGCTGACTTTGATGCCGTCATCTTCCCCGGCGGGTTCGGCGCAGCGCTGAACCTGTGTACCTTTGCTTCAGACGGTGCCAACTGCAGCGTTGATGAGGATGTGCGGCGTGTCATCCTTGAAGCACGACAGGCCGGCAAGGTGATCGCGTTCATTTGTATTGCCCCGGCAATTGCAGCGGCCGTCCTTGGAAACGACTATCACCCGAAATTAACAATTGGGAACGACAAAAACACGGCCGCCGGACTCGAAGCGCTCGGGGCTGTGCATGTCGACACCCCGACGACTGCCATCTGCGTTGATGAGGAAAACCGCATCGTCTCGACGCCGGCGTATATGTGTGCCACTCGGCCGAGCGAAGTGTACGAAGGAATCGGCACCCTCGTGGACAAAGTGCTTGCGATGTGCGGCTGATGCGTGTGCAGACTTCTCAGGTTCGTTCCGGATTTCCATCACTGATCGCGTGTTGACCCCGTTTCTTATATGAGTGGCGCTGCTATGCTCGTCAAGAGTGTTGCGCGCCGGAGTACGCATGTGCGCACAACTCCGAATCAACACTCGGCATGGGGCATGCGGCATGGCTGATTTACCACGGCGTCGTAAGGCGGCATCCGATCATCTCGAAGCGACACATACGCCCGAGGAAGTGACGCGGCGGTTGGAGCGCGGGCCGGGGCAGAGTTATCTCGGCGACTTCATCTACGGGGCCATCGACGGGACCGTCACCACTTTTGCCGTCGTGTCCGGGGTGGCCGGCGCCGGGCTGGGTGCGGGGATCATCATCATTCTCGGGGCTGCCAACATCATCGGCGACGGGTTCAGCATGGCAGCCAGCAACTACCTCGGGACCAAGGCCGAGCGGCAGTTGCGTGACCGCACGATCCAGGATGAGCACCACCACATCGAACATGTGCCGGAGGGCGAGCGGGAGGAGATCAGACAGATCTTCGCAGCAAAGGGCTTTGCCGGAGACGATCTGGAGAGTGCCGTCAACATCATCACTTCCGATGTTGAACGGTGGGTTGATACGATGCTGCAGGAGGAGCATGGGCTGCCGGGCGCGATGCGGATTCCGTGGAAGTGCGCCTTGGCCACGTTCGTCGCGTTCTGCTTCGCCGGCTTCGTGCCCCTGATGCCGTTTGTCCTCGGCCTGATCCTCAAGCGAGCGATACCATATCAGTATGCCATCAGTGCCGGGCTCACTGCCATCACGTTCGTACTCATCGGCGCCGTGAAGGGCCGCATTGTCCGGCACAGGTGGTACACCTCCGCCGTGGAGACATTGTTCATCGGGGGAGCAGCAGCCGGCTTGGCGTTCCTGGCAGGCGTGCTGCTCAAAGGGGTCGTCAACGTGTTGTAAAATCGGGGTGGCGAGTCCTGACTGAGGAGCATCCACCATGACCTATCAACTGCCGACGATCACACAACCGGACCCGGTCCCCGAGCACACTGCATTGCTGATTGCCAGCGGTGATCTGCGGCCGGCAGCGAACCAGACTTGCTGGCCGGCCCAGAAGGCAATGGAACAACAGGCCGCCCACGCGTTTCAAGCGCTCGGCTGGACGTTGAAACGCGCCCACTCATTCGGTGAGGCAAAGGGGCACGGCTTCATCGACTCGCAACGGCACGGCATGGACGTGTTTGCCGCCATCGACCCCGATGCGCCGCTCGTGGTGGCCGAAGCCGTCTGGCAGTATTCGCATCATGTTCTGGCCGGCCTGTGCAAACACAAAGGCCCGATCCTGACACTGGCCAACTGGTCGGGCACCTGGCCGGGGTTGGTCGGCGTTCTCAACCTGAACGGCTCACTGACAAAGGCCGGCGTGAACTACTCCTGCCTCTGGGGAGAGGACTTCAGCGACGAGGGCTTTCTGGCCAAGCTGAAGCAGTGGACCGACACCGGATCCATCGAGCACGATCAGTCGCATGTGCAACCATTCTCATCGGCTTCGTGCCCGGACGCGGAACGGCAACTGGCCGGTGCGCTTGCTGCGCAACTCAGATCCCGTCGTGCGATCATGGGCGTCTTCGATGAAGGCTGTATGGGCATGTTCAACGCCATCATCCCGGATCACCTGCTGCACCCGACCGGTGTGTTCAAGGAGCGGCTCAGCCAATCTGCCCTTTTTGCTGAGATGCAGGCGACGCCCGACTCCGAAGCGCAGACGGTCCGGCACTGGCTCGACGATGCCGGGATGACATTTGCCACCGGAACGAATGAGGAAACCGACCTCACGGATTCGCAAATCCTCCTGCAGTGCAAGATGTACATTGCAGCCCTGCGGATCGCTGATGACTTCGGCTGTGATGCCGTGGGCATTCAATATCAGCAGGGGCTCAAGGACTGTTGCCCGGCCTCCGACCTGGCTGAGGGTCTGCTCAATAATGCCGAGCGCCCACCGGTCACCTCACGGGACGGGACACGCCTTCTCTACGAAGGACGCCCGCTACCGCACTTCAACGAAGTCGATGAATGTGCCGGCCTCGATGCACTGCTGACCAACCGGGTGTGGGCGTCCATGGGGCAACCGCCGGAGACGACGCTGCACGACCTGCGGTGGGGTGATTGGGATCAATCCGGCACGACCGACGACTACGTCTGGGTCTGGCTGATCTCTGGGTCCGCGCCACCGGCGCACTTCATTGACGGCTACCGTGGGGCCTCGAGCGAACGCCAGCCGCCGATGTACTTCCGGCTCGGGGGGGGCACGCTCAAGGGGGTCTCTCATCCGGGCGAAGTCGTGTGGTCACGCGTCTACGTCGAAGACGACACACTCCAGATGGACATCGGTCGCAACAAGGTCATCGAACTGCCGGCCGCCGAGACCCGGCGACGGTGGGAGGCTACGACCTCGCAATGGCCGATCATGCATGCAGTCACCTACGGTGTGACGCGCGATCAGATGATGGCCAAGCACAAGGCCAACCATCTCAACGTGGCCTATGCCAGCGATGCACAGTCAGCCGACCGAGCCGTTGCTGCAAAGGCTGCACTCGCTTCCGAGTTGGGAATCACCGTCAACCTCTGTGGCACAAACCACGCCGGCGTCCCCCTGGCCGATGCCATCGCTCAACTCACATAGCAGAAACCTGCAGGAGGAATGATCCATGGCACAGGCTGCTGCAGCATCAATCGGCCTCGACTTCGGGACTGACTCCGTGCGCGCGGTCATCGTCGGGCTGGACGGCACCGAGCACGGCTCGGCCGTTTCACCATACGAACATGGGCAGATCATTGAGTCGCTGCCCGGTCAGTCGGCAGGGCACCTGCCGCCACACTTCGCGCTGCAGCACGCGCAGGACTGGCTCGACAGTGCTGCCAACGCAGTCAGACACGCACTGGCAGCGTGTGATGTTGATGCTTCACGCATCATCGGGATCGGCGTGGATTTCACCAGTTGCACCATGCTGCCGTGCCTGTCAGATGGGACGCCGCTGTGCCGGCATGATCACTGGCATGATCACCCCCATGCCTGGCCCAAACTCTGGAAGCATCACGGGGCTGTCAGCCAGACCGATGACCTGAATCGGGTTGCCAGGGAACGCAACGAGCCGTGGCTGGCTGCCTACGGCGGGACGATCGGGCTCGAGTGGTTGTTCCCCAAGATGCTTGAGATCTTTGATGGTGATCGACCGGTATTTGATGCTGCAGACATCTTCCTCGAAGCCGGCGACTGGTTCGTCTGGCAAATCACAGACGGCGAGCAACTCGTTCGCAGCACGTGTCAGGCAGGATACAAGGCATGCTGGTCGGCCGATACCGGGTATCCCGCTGCCGACTTGCTCAACTCCATCCGGCCCGGCTTCGGCGACTCCGTGCTGAACAAACTCCCCGGCACACACCAGCCGCCCGGTTCCCGTGCCGGAGTGCTGAGTCCGGCATTT
Source organism: Planctomycetota bacterium (assembly GCA_013112555.1). Taxonomy (GTDB): domain Bacteria; phylum Planctomycetota; class Phycisphaerae; order Phycisphaerales; family UBA5793; genus PNC21. The sequence goes on from JABFGK010000001.1 coordinate 1,546,223, forward strand.
GCTGAGACCAGTGGCTTACCTGCCGGGATTCCAGTAGCCACTGCGATCATTGATGCGCACGCAGGCGTCCCCGGTGTCGGGGCAGCCGAGCCCGGGCAACTGGTCATCGTCATGGGCACGAGCAGTTGCCACATGCTCTGCTCTTCTGAACACCGCCTCGTGCCCGGCGCTGCAGGGATCGTGGCAGACGGGATTCTGCCGGGCTACACCGGCTACGAACTTGGGCAGGCAGCAGTGGGGGATGCGTTTGCCTGGTTGCATCGAGTGACCGGCCGACCACTGGCCGAACTGGCCGACGAGGCAGCCGCGCTCGAACACGGCGCCGGTGGGGTGTCGTGCCTGGACTTCTTCAATGGCTGCCGAACCCCGCTGATGGACGGGTCGCTGACCGGTTCACTGCACGGGCTGACGCTCGCCACCACGCCGGCCCAGTTGTACCGATCCATACTCGAAGCGACAGCCTATGGGACGCGCTGGATTGTGGATCTGTTGACAGAGAACGGTGTCCCTGTTGAGGGTGTCATCCTGACCGGCGGACTGCCACATGCCCATCCGGTGATACCACAGGTGTATGCAGATGTGCTGGGTCGATCGGTTGCCGTACACCCAGCCAAACACGGGCCTGCCACCGGGGCAGCGATCCTCGGCGCCATGGCTGCCGATGCATCGGTTTCCGGCTTTTCCGATATTAAGTCGGCGGTCGCGTCGATGTCGCCTGCCATGCCGACGATGGTCGAGCCGCGTGAAGCAGTCCGGGAAATTGCGGATGTTGGGTATGCGCGATATCGGGAGTTGGCGGAGTCACATTATTAGACAGTACTGGTAGGGGCACGCTGCCGCGTGCCCTCCCTACCCCGAAGGGGTGAACGAATGTAGCCGGGGGTAAGTGAGTCGAAGACGAGCGCCACCCCCGGAACTGGTTCACACAACCTCTCCTTCACCCCGCAGGGGTGAACGAATGTAGTCGGGGGTAAGTGAGTCGAAGACGAGCGCCACCCCCGGAAGGCTCAGAACCTGATAGTGAGTGGTGCACCTCAACCATCTGATCGATGTTGACCACCATATATATCGCCTAGAAACTGATCCAGATCTTCAGGAATGTCCTGCACTATGAAGTCGCCCGTTGCAGTCGGTACTTCGTAAAGTCGCTCATTCCAGGCAGGAACGCCCCTGCCGTGCTCGTCGAAGGTGATGGAGTGAACATCACAGAAGCGCCCCGGATGATGGACTCGGGCTGAGACGCTGCACGGGTGGGCACCTAAGTGGCAGATCTCCCCATCATTTCTAGGGTTGCGCTCTGTTGAGTCGCAGTTCACGCATTCAGGATGAATATGCCGGACTGTTACCGATGCACTGATACGACGTCGTAGATCATTGCTGCGTGTTGTAGGTTTCCTTCATACTCGACGAGCACACTTCGTTGAACAGATGCCGTGTCCGCCTATCCGTGAGCATGCTGAGTGAGAGGACACCCAGGATTGTGCCGAACGGGATGAGAGTGCATTCCACTATCGCGACGGCCACACACAGCGAATGCCTCTTTCCCCGTGAGAGGTTGTATCCGGCGACTACCATCGCCGCCGCGGCCAACCAGTACAGGATGAAGCCCACTGAGATGGCAACCGTCAATAGGGTGACCATACGCTGGCCCCCGGGAAACGACACACCCTCCTGCATGTCAGACATCACCTGCAGCATCAGGTACTGAAACACAAACATGCCTGAGAGGACCACGTGTACACCGGCCAGGACATAGTGCGCTATGGCAAGCGTCCTGAGGCGCTGGTGAGTCGAATAAGTGTCAAGATCGAAAGCCATCAAAAGAGGTACCTCCTGACTGACTGTACATTAGGATACAACGAACTCCTGTGCGTGTCCCACCAAGTCCAAGCCAAGACAAAGACGGCCTGAGTGCAGTGCAAGCGGGAGTTGAACATGCCGACCCGGCAGCGTGAGCCGCTCTGCAGAGGGCACGCCTCCTCCTCGTACACCTGCAACGACCATGTTCCCAACATTTTCCCACATTCCCCCACAATATGCCCTTGCAATCATAGGGATTGTCGGTAACACTATGCCATGACGATGGCCAGACGCTTCACCACATCCCCGACCAGACGGCCACGGCACCAGGCCTTCACGCTCATCGAGCTCCTGGTGGTCATCTCCATCATTGCGCTACTGATCGGCATCCTGCTGCCTGCCCTGTCCAAGGCTCGGGCATCAGCCCGCTTTGCCGTCTGCAGTAACAACCACCGGCAACTCTCGATGGCCACCTCGATGTACGCAGCCGAGTGGAAGGAAATCCTGCCGCTTCCCAACTGGAAGTCGGTCGATCGCTATGACGGCTGGCTCTACAGCCCGCCGCTGCAGTACACCTATGACCCTGAGCAACGCAAGGGCGGATCGTTGTGGCCGTACCTCAAGAATGATGCGATGTATCGCTGTCCCGATCACGAGCCCCCGTTCTGGAAGACTGAAAACCTGACGAGTTACCTGATGACCGGTGCCGTCGTCGGGTTCGGCCGCAACGTGCCGCCGTGGCAGGTGTCGAAGTTCCGCAATGACTCGATCATCTTCTGGGAGGCCGGCAAGGATTCCGACGGCTGGAACGATGGGTCGAGTTACCCGTCGGAGGGTTTGACCGAGCGTCACGCCGACGGTGCGACGGTCAGCATCATCGACGGCCACACCGAGTTCTTCACGCACGAGCAGTTCAATGCCGAGATCGCCAAAAGCCCCGGTCGTCTGTGGTGCAATCCCGGTACGGAGACCGGCCACTGACGCCCGACTTCCTGCCTGTTTCTGACACATCACGCTCGTATTTGCTGCCTATGATCGCCCTCTGCTCGTTCAGAGAGGGGGGTATAGGGAGGCCGATGGATGGATGGCTCTCTTCGGCAGCATCATCCTGTTCAAGATGAAGTAGACTTCTTGCCCAATGAATGAATTATTGTGAGGAGATTGGCATGTGGTGGAGTCGATCGACCAACCATGGTCGCGGTCGTGCCGTGGCAGCCGGGCTCGTGGCCGGCGTCCTGGCGGTTTCAACTTTGTGCATCTCGACCGGCTGTGAAAGCACGGGCACATCGCGCGCCGCGGCCCTGTTACCGCGCGACATGCTGTTCGGGAACCCGGACAAGGCCGGCCCGCAGATCAGCCCGGACGGGACGCAAATGGCATTCCTGGCACCGCTTGACGGCGTCCTGAATGTTTGGGTCGCCCCGGTGGATTCCGTCCATGACGCGAGACCGATTACGCATGACACAGGCCGAGGCGTCACCCAGTATTCCTGGGCCTACACAAACGAGCATCTGATCTACCTTCAGGATCAGGGCGGCGATGAGAATTGGCGAATCTACTGTGTCGAACTCGCCACCAGCGGCGTCCTCGACCTCACCCCGTATGACGGTGTGCAGGCACGCATCGAAGCCGTCAGCCCGAAGCACCCGGACGCGATCATCGTCGGCCTGAACAATCGCCAGCCACAGTTCCACGATCTGCACCGGGTCAACATCCGCACCGGCGCGAGCGAAATGATCGAGCAGAACAACGGCCTGCTCGGGTACATGCTCGATGACGATTACAAGGTGCAGTTGGCATTCGGGATGGGCAATGACGGCTCGATGGAATACCTCCGCCCGACCGACATACCCGGCGGCTGGTCTCCGTATATGAAGGTCCCGTCACAAGACACCATCACCACCAATCCGATTGCGTTTGACAAGACGGCACAGAATATCTATCTGCTTGACAGCCGCGATCGTGATACGGCGGCGCTGAAGACCAAGAGTCTGATTGATGGCTCGGAGCAACTGCTGTACGAGTGCGACTTTGCCGACATCAGAACCGTCCTGCTCCATCCGACCGAGCGGCGACTGCAGGGCGTCGGCTGGGTCTACACCCGCAGCGACTGGGCGATCATCGACCCGGCAGTCCGCAACGACTTCGACTATCTCGAACGCGTCTGTGAAGGCGATCCGAGGATCGTCAGTCGCTCCGAGGACGACATGCATTGGATCGTCGCATTCGTGAATGACAACGGCCCGGTGCAGTATTACCACCTGGATCGATCCGTGCAGCTGGCTGATTTCCTGTTCACGAACCGCTCCGACCTCGAAGACAAACAGTTGTCGAGGATGTACCCGGAGGTGATCAAGTCACGAGACGGGCTGAATCTCGTGTCCTATCTCACACTGCCGCCCGATTCCGATCGAGATCATGATCGGCGACCTGATCAGCCCAAGAGCCTGGTGCTGCTGGTCCACGGCGGCCCGTGGGCGCGTGATTCGTGGGGCTATGACCCGATGCATCAGTGGCTGGCCAACCGCGGCTATGCCGTCCTCGCCGTCAACTTCCGCGGCTCGACCGGATTCGGCAAGTCCTTTGTCAATGCAGCGAACCAGCAATGGGCCCGCACAATGCATGACGACCTGCTCGATGCGGTCCAGTGGGCCGTTGACGAGGGGATCACAACGCCCGATCAGGTGGCCATCATGGGTGGAAGTTATGGCGGGTATGCAACGCTGGTCGGGCTGACGATGACGCCTGATGTGTTTGCTTGCGGCGTTGATATCGTCGGACCGTCGAATCTCATCACCCTGCTGAACTCGATCCCGCCGTATTGGAAACCGCTGATGGAGATGTGGGCTGAGCGCGTCGGCGACCCGCGCACTGAGGAGGGTCGGGCGCTGCTCATCGAACGCTCCCCGCTGACGTATGTCGACCGGATCACGAAGCCGTTGCTGATCGGCCAGGGTGCGAACGACCCGCGTGTCAACAAGGCTGAGAGCGACCAGCTCGCCGAGGCGATGGAGAGCAAGGGGATTCCGGTGACCTATGTTCTGTATCCCGATGAGGGGCATGGATTCAGACGCCCGGAGAACAACCTGTCGTTCTTTGCCATCACCGAAGCATTCCTGCACGAGCATCTGCAGGGCGGGCGCGTCGAACCGATCGGCAACGACTTTACCAACTCCTCGCTGCAGATTCTCTTCGGTGTCGATCAGGTCATGGGACTGGCCGCCGCATACGGCAGCGATCAAGTCACCGATGAAGCGGCCCAGGCCGAGCCGCCGAAGATGCAGGAAGAACCACCCGTGAAAAAGGATAAGCCTGCACCGAAGCAGGACGATTCCGGCCCGGCAATCAAGGAAATCACAAAGTGATCTCGGGTCGCTGAGAGTGAATCACAACAGAGTCCAGTTGACAAGCCCCGGGTGTGTTATGCGCGCCCGGGGCTGTCTTTTGTTTTGCCCTTCACTTTCTCGTCATTCCGGCACTATCTTTCGTCATGCCGGCGCAGGCCGGCATCCAGGGGGGACGGCTGGGTATCTGCCGATATCTGATGCGCTGTGCGACGCCGGTGCGCTGATGCTGAATCTGCCTGGATCCCGGCCTGCGTCGGGGTGTCGGAGGGGAAGGAGAGGCACGCGGCATGGCATGATGCTGGCGCATCATTCCCCCGGCAGAGTCGGGGGCTAACAAAGCCGCCACCGGTGGTGGCGGTGGACGGAGGAGGAGGAGAAGATGGATTCACACCTGCGCGAGAATTGTTTGGACCGGACAGATGGGTGACACCCGTTCGGGGACATGGGTAACACATGATGGTACGCCGGTGGGCCGGTGAATGGCGGGCGGAGGGAGCGTCACGAGCGGAGCGAGTGACGCCAACGCAGCCGCCATTCACCTCACGCGCGTCCCGACCCCGGGCCCGCCGGACATGGCTCCACCCGTTCCATCCCGCCACGCCGGCCCGATCGACGCGTCAGACTCCGAATGTTGAGCCGGCCGAGCCGCTCGTGGCAGAAGTACACTTCGAACCACCCGTCGCGGACCATCGCACGCAGCGCCACATACTCGCCGACGAAGGCCTTCCCAATCTTGTACTCGATCCCACCGTACGTGATCCAGCCTCCCTGGCCCACCTTGCGAACCACATCACTCGGCGAATACTCGATGGCCGGCAACCGGGATGGCATCTCACGGTCACTGCCACGATACCGGCTCACCGGCGGATGCATGTCCAATGCCTCGTGCGGCCGCTCACAGTTGTACACCGTCCGCCAGCGATCGAAGTGACGCTGCCAGTGGGCCAGGCCCGGGAAGGTTCGACCCGTCATCGCCTCAGCTTTCAGCGTCCGATGAAACCGTTCATCCTTGCCCAGCGTCTGCGGGTGCACCGGGCGGCTATGTGTGACGCGAACACCCAGACGCAACAACCACGCAGTCAACTTCGTGTGCCGATGCGGCGTGTCGGAACGCCAGACCGAGCCGTTATCCATCAGCATTCGACGCGGCAGCCCGTAGTGCTGGAAGATGCCCGTCAACTCCGAACGAACCGTCGCTTCACGCTCATGCCCACAGGCGCGCAGCCCGACGACATACCGCGAGTGATCATCCAGCACCGTCAGCGGATACACTCGGCGACGATCCTCGAGAGCATCGCTCATCGCGACATGCCCTTTGAAATCCATCTGCCACAGATCGTTGGGTTGCCCATGTTCGAAGCGACGACACGGCGTGTGTTTGCTCGCTTCGGCTGGATCAATCAGCCCATGGCGACGCAGAATCCCGGTGATGGTGCTGGCGGCCGGAACCGACTCATGATGGCCCAACGCCAGCAAACGGTGACGAATCTTGCGGCCACCCCAGACCGGGTGGCGACTCCGGATGGCCAGCACCGCCGACTCCACTGACACTGGCGTCTGAGCCGGTGATCGGGTCGGCCGACGCGACCGGTCAATCAACGCCTCATCCCCTCCCCCGACGATACCGATCGAGCCACTTGTAGGCCGTCTTGCGGCTGATTCCGAACCCGCCACTGAGACGGGCGATGTTGGCCCCCTCGACGCTGGCCAGGTGTACAAACTCCTGTCGCTCCGACACGGTTGACACTTCCTTCCACGGCATGCCTGGTCTCCTCAATCGGTGAAGAAACCAGCATACGAAAAGTGTCACCCATGTCTCCGAACACCTGTTACCTATGTCCCCGGTCTATACAAGAATGACGGGGAGGGGTAGGCGTAGGCGTAAGGGGGAAAGACACGGTTGGTCCTCGTCGCTGTCGCGACTCGTACCAGCCGTGCCACCCTCAGAGAGTGGAGAGATGAGGGCACGACCGGACCCATCACCCCTCATGCGGGAAGCGCTCGGCCATCGCCTTGAGCCGATCGAACGAACGTCGGCATTCGGCTCGCATGGCATCGAAGTCCATGGCCCCCTCGGGGAACCGACGCTGCATTTCGAAGTACCGGGCCGGGTCGGTTTCACCATCCGGTTCTGCGTTCACCTTGTAATGCAGGCCGTCATACACCTCGTATAGCAGGAACAGACCGCCGTTGACCGCCGTCCGTACGAGTTGCACTGAATCGGCAGGCTCTGACTTCCAGCCGGTCGGGCATGGCGAATGGGCCAGCAGGAATCGGAACCCGGAGATCGACAGCGCGTGCTTGAGTTTCCGTTTGAAATCCTCCGGGTGCGCAATCGAGAGCGTGGCTGCATACGGGATGCGATGGGCAGCCATGATGCTCATGATGTCCTTCTTGTTTTCCTTCTTGCCGAACGGAGAGGTCGTGGTTCGCGCGCCGGCCGGGGTCGCAGAGGAACGCTGCCCGCCGGTATTGCCATAGATCTCATTGTCATAACAGATGTAGATCAGGTTCTCATTGCGCTCGGCAGCCGCCGACAACGTGGCAAAGCCGATGTCATAGGTCCCGCCGTCACCGGCCCAGCAGACCACCTGTTCCGGGTCGTTATTCAGGTCGCGCACGGCTGCAACGCCGCTGCCGAACGCCGGGCAGGACCCGAAAGTCGAAGCAATGACGGGCACGTTGTAACTGGTGGTCGGATAGCCGCCGGCTGTCACGATCCCGCAGCAGGCCGGGATGACGAGCGTGCAGTTCTGGCCGACTTCATTGAGGACCCGGCCGAGCATGGTGAGGCTCACGCTCATGCCGCAGCCGCCGCAGTTCGTATTGCCGGGGCGAAGCAGGCACTCCGAACTGCATCGGATCGGTGATTCATTCAGGGCAGTCGTGCTGCTGCTCATGCCTCGATTCCTTTCCACATCGGCCGCTCGGCCTTTGTGCGGCCGGCCAGGTCGTCGATGACTTCGTTGACCATCGCCGGCGTGACGTCTCCGCCGCACACGCCCGTGAGGTAATCCTGAATCAACACATTGTCGCGCTGCCCCTGGAAGGCCGCTTTTGTATCATGCCAGAACACGCCGCCCATCCCGGCTGCATAGTTCCGATCCAGCACACCGATCCTGGATGCATTCTCACAGGCACGAAGCAGATCATCGGCAGGGAACGGCCGAAACATCTTCATCTTGATCAAGCCGATCTTCATACCGTCCCGGCGCCGTTGACGCACAACCTCACGCGCCGTGGAGGCGATCGTCCCGCTCGTGATCAGAATCAGGTCGGCATCATCCGTCTCAAACGCATCAATCGGGGCCCCGGGATCACGATCAAAGATCGTGATGAATTCCTGACGGCACTCTTCGTACACGTCATTGACAGCGAGCATGGCCCGGTCCACTTCGACGCGCTGCGACAGCGTTTCCTGGGGCCAGGCAAGCCCACCGATCGTCGTCGGGCGCTCATGGTTCAACTGGTGCGGGAGATTGAGCGTCGGCAGATACGCATCGACCAGTTCCTGGGCCGGCAGATCCGTTTCCATCTGGGTGTGCGACATGATAAATGCGTCCATGATCACCAGTGAAGGCAACAGCACGCGTCGATCCTCAGAGACTCGGAATGCCAGCAGCGTCGAATCAACCACCTCCTGATTTGTCTCGCAGTAGAACTGGAGCCAGGGGAAATCTCGCAGCATGAGCGTGTCGCCCTGGTCTGCCCAGATGTTCCATGGTGGCCCGAGCGTTCGGTTCACAGCCGTCAGCACGATCGGGAGCCGGTAGAAGCCGGCGACCATGATGTTCTCGAACATATACGCGAGGCCGTTGGATGAACTGGCAGTAAAGGATCGCGCGCCGGCCAGCGAGGCGCCGAGCGAGACGCCCATTGCACTGTGTTCGCTCTCGACCGGGATCACGCGCCCTTTCGTGAACTTGTACTTCGAGACGAATTCGACAATTTCCGTCTGTGGCGTAATCGGGTAAATCCCACAGGCTGTCCCGCGAGCAGAGCGGTTTGCCTCGCCTGCCGCAGCCAGGGCATAGCCGGCTGCGTGGTTCCCGGTGACGAGTTCAAGTCCCATCAATGGCTCCCGTCTTCATTGCACTTACTCAAGCCGCCAACTCCCCCTCGTGCTGTCCGATTCGCTCACAATCGACTCATGAAAATGACGTTGCGCGGGCATTCAGAGGCACAGACCCCACAGCCCTTGCAGTAGGCATAGTCAAAGATGAACTCATGCCCGACGCGCGTCAGCACCCCCTCCGGGCAATAGGTCACACAGCGATCACATTCATTACAGACCCCGCACGAAAGACACCGCTGGGCCTCGTGGGACGGCTCACCGGACAGCCCCTGGTGGACCTCGGTAAACGACTGGAATCGATCCTCCGCCGTGATCGCCATCCCTTCGTCCCGAGCCTGCTTCTCAAACAGGTGCATGCGCATTGCATCCTGCCGCACGACGTCGCCGTCATCATGCTGGGCAGAAAGCAACTGCTCACCGGTGAACAGTGCATGGATGTGTAAGGCTGAGCGCCGGCCGCACCCGATCGCGGCTGCAACGGTCCCGTCATTTGTTGCCAGGTCGCCGATGGCATAGACCGGCTTCTCAAGCAGGCCGATGAGTTCGCCGTTCTCACGGACCTCAGTCCCCTCGGGAAAGACGCTCATATCCTGCGATTGGCCCAATGCCAGGATCATGCGGCTGCATTCGATATCAAAGTCGCTGCCGCTCACTTCGACGGGCCGACGTCGCCCTGATTCGTCCGGTTCGCCCAGTTCCATTCGTCGGCAGGTCAGCACATGGCGGCCGTTCTCACCAAGCGGCTTCATACTGACCGGCATGGTCAGGTAATCAATGGCGATATCCTCCTCGATCGCCTGATCGACCTCTTCACTGATGGCCGGCATTTCGGCTCGCGTGCGCCGATAGACGACGCGCACACTGTTGGCCCCGAGCCGAAGCGCGGAACGGGCTGCGTCCAGAGCCGTATTGCCGCCACCGACGATGATCACATCCTCGTTGTCGACGCGCACCTCGCCGCGATTCACCTGATCGAGGAAGTCGATGCCCTGGACCACGGCGTCGGTATCGTCCAGCCCAAGTTGGAGTGACCGCACTTCCTGCAGCCCGGTGGCGATCAGGACGGCATCAAACTCGTTTGCAAGTCGAACAAGACCCTGGCGACTAACTCGATGCCCGGTCTTGACCTCGATGCCGAGAAGCAGAATCCGCTCGATCTCTGCATCGAGTACCTCGCGAGGAAGACGGTATGAGGGAATCCCGGTCCGCAGGAGGCCGCCCAGTTCATCGCCGCCCTCCAGCAGTGTCACCTGGTACCCAAGCCGACCGAGGTGGTAGGCGGCCGTCAACCCGGCCGGGCCTGATCCGATGATGGCAATCCGCTCGTCTCGATTCGCGATCGGCTTGATCTCCGCATGACCGAGGTCGCCGATCGATCGTTCAATATCTCGAACGTTCACAGCCCCATCAAGGTGAATCCGATTGCAGGAGTCCATGCACGGGGCCGGGCACACACGCCCGCAGATCGACGGGAAGGGAGACGACTGTAACAGCGTCCGCAACGCAGCATCGACCTCGTTGCGCGCCATGGCTGCCAGGAAGCCCTGCACATCATTCCCGGCCGGGCAGACGTGATTGCACGGCGGGACCATTTGCTGGCGGTCCGGTTGCTCCTTGGCCCATTGCCCGGTAATGATCCGCGGCATCTGCGCCCCGCCACCCTCCAGGAAGCCGGGGGTGAAGGTCTTGGGAATGACCGGATGCTCGACGGTGATCGCTTCGGGATCACAGGCTGCATTCATGTTGACCTGCTGGTACGCCTGATGCGCTGCCGTCAGATTGTCCCCGACAAAGCCCAGATGCTCCAGGGCCTTCTCCACCGAGGTCATTGTGAAGCCGAGCATATGTGCCACGGCACCGGCCAGGGCCGTATTGACAATGGGTACCGTCTTCGTGCCCAGATTGTTTGCGATGGCGATCGAGGTAGCATCAATCGTGGCCAACCTGTAGCCGGTGAACTGATCGCCGAAGTGCTCCGGCGACTCAGGTGTATTGATCAGGATCCAGCCGCCCGGCTTCAGGCCCGAGGTGATCCCCAGCGGGACGAGCGTCGGGTCAAGAACGATCACATGATCGGGCTCATAGATCAGATTGCGATTCGTGATCGTCTGATCGTCGTATCGGCAAAACGCCTGGAGCGGGGCCCCCGACCGCTCGGCAGCATAGATGCCAAATGCCTGAACCGAATCGCCTTTGAGGAACCGAGTCGTCGCGATGATCTTGGCCAGAGTGACGCCTCCCTGCCCGCCCCGACCATGAATCCGGATTTCGATCATTGTGCCGTTCTCCCTGGTGTGGCATCGGGTCTGCTCAGCACAGCCCACGATGCCGGTGTCAAGGATCCACTCACGCAGGACGGAATCAGAGGCGACTCAGGGAGCCTCGTCTACCGGCCGCCCATGCGACTTCCGCCAGTCCATCATAGTGAAACCCGCGGGTGTGTGGGTGTCAAAAGAGGACGCACGGGTGGATTAGGGGTCCACCCCGGTCGCCTCGAAAGCAGATACGATGGGCCTCATACCCTTATAGGCAATGGCCCCCCGGACGCCCAAGCACGCCCCGGATTCACGGATACCATAGCGACAGTGATCTCCCACTCAGAGCACGAAGCACATGTCACGCCTCAGCGCATGGAGGAGCAGCAGACTATGGGCAACTCAGGATCATCTGCACGTCACGATGCCATGCTGGCCGTCATCCGATGGAGACCCGAGCACCGGGCCGATGAGTTTCTCGAAACCCCGATGGATCAACTTTTCGGCTGCAACGTGTTCAACGAAGACAAGATGCAGCAACGACTGCCGAAACCGGTCTTCGAGCGCCTGCTCAGCACGATTCATGATGGCCAGACGCTTGACGCCGATATTGCCGATAGTGTCGCCATCGCGATGAAAGAGTGGGCCGTCGAACGCGGTGCCACCCATTACACGCACTGGTTTCAGCCGCTGACCGGGCTCACTGCTGAAAAACACGACTCGTTTTTTTACCCGACGGACCGGGGCCGGGCAATCACCCAGTTTTCCGGCGCATCGCTGATCCAGGGCGAGCCGGATGCATCGAGTTTCCCATCCGGCGGCATCCGTGCCACTTTCGAGGCCCGCGGGTACACCGCCTGGGATGCGACCAGCCCGGCATTCATCTACGAGAACCCGAACGGGACCGTCCTGTGCATTCCGACGGCGTTCGCGTCCTGGACCGGCGAGGCGTTGGACAAGAAGACCCCGCTGTTGCGCTCGATGGATGCGCTGAGCAGCCAGGCGGTCCGCCTCCTCCGGCTGTTCGGTGACACGGACTGCACCCGCGTCAATGCTACCGTTGGGGCTGAGCAGGAGTACTTCCTGATTGATTCGCACTTCTACTTTGCCCGACCTGATCTGGTTGCCTGTGGCCGCACGCTCATCGGCTCCCAGCCGCCGAAAGGGCAGGAACTCGAAGACCACTATTTCGGGGCCATCCCGGAGCGCGTGCTGGCGTGCATGCTTGAGGTCGAACGAGAACTGTACAAACTCGGCGTCCCGGTCAGAACTCGACACAACGAAGTCGCGCCGGCTCAGTACGAGATCGCACCCTACTTCGAGAACGCGAATCTGGCCACCGATCACTCAATGTTGATCATGTCCACGCTGCAGCGTGTGGCCCAGAAGTACGGCATGCACTGCCTGCTTCACGAGAAGCCGTTTGCCGGTGTTAACGGGTCCGGCAAACACACGAACTGGTCCCTGGCAACGAGCACCGGGCACAATCTGCTCGAACCGGGCGACACCCCGCACGAGAACATGAAATTCCTCCTGTTTCTCTGTGCGGCCCTTGCCGCCGTCGATCGCCACGCTGACATGCTTCGTGCCTCGATTGCCTCACCCGGCAATGATCACCGGCTCGGTGCCAACGAAGCCCCGCCGGCCATCATTTCGATCTTCCTCGGGGACCAACTGACACAGGCACTCGATACCATCGTCTCAGGCAAGGCCGGTTCCAGCGCCAAGGCCTCGCTGCAACTCGGCGTCAACACACTGCCACCGATCCCGCGTCACTTCGGTGACCGGAATCGAACCTCCCCCATTGCGTTTACCGGAAACAAGTTTGAATTCCGTGCCGTGGGCTCCTCGGCATCAATTGCCTGGCCTGTCACGGTCCTCAATACGGCTATCGCAGAGAGCCTGTCGGATATCGCCGACCAGATTGAGAAAACACTCGGGAAAGCAAAGGTGACTGAGGCACGGCTGCGCACCGCGGTCAAAAAAGCCATTCAGGCGCTGTACAAGCAGCATGGCCGGATTGTCTTCAATGGGGACAACTACACGGCAAACTGGCTGAAGGAGGCGGAGAAGCGGGGCCTGCCGAATCTGTGCAACAGCATCGACGCCATGAATGCAATGCTGGAGACTCACAACAGTGACATGTTCAAGTCGCAGGGGGTGCTTACCAAGCGTGAGCTCGACTCACGGCACCACACACGGATGGAGCGGTACATCACGACGCTGACCATTGAGGCTCAGATGACGGCCAATCTGGCCCGGACGGTCGTCCTCCCGGCAGCGCTCCGCTATCAGACCGAGGTGGCCGAGGCACTGGCCATTGCCCAATCCGCCGGGCACAGCACGAACGAGACGGACAGTCTGCTGGCAGAGATCATCGAGATGATTGCTGACCTCAGGCTGGCAACACGGCACTTGTCCTCCCAGGTGGCGCAGCGGCCCAACGGGCTGGAGCAGCTTGGATGCCACGTCCGTGATCAACTCATCCCGGCCATGAAGGCTGTCCGTTCTGCCTGCGATCATCTCGAACGGTCAATTGCCGACGATCTGTGGGCCTTGCCGACCTACCGTGAAATGCTGTTTGTCAAGTGAAATACCCGGGCTGGCTGTCCCATTGCCAGTGCCCTGGATATCCCATTAGGGTCATCCCCCACATTGCCTGACGAGAGCGGGACGAGCAGGCTGCGAAATCGTACCATCGGGACCGTTTGTCAAACATCCATTCCATGTTGATGGAGAAAGCCCGATGAGTAACTTCGTAGATGAGTTCGTCGCAGGGGTTGAGGCTAAGAATCCGGCCCAGCCTGAGTTCATTCAGGCCGTCCGTGAGGTCGTTGACTCCCTCGCAATCGTCCTGGAAAAGCACCCGGAGTACCGCTCAGCCAAGGTCCTTGAGCGGATCGTGGAGCCGGAGCGAGTCATCATGTTCCGCGTTCCGTGGATGGATGACAACGGTGAAGTCCAGGTCCAGCGCGGCTTCCGCATCGAGTTCAACAGCGCCATCGGCCCCTACAAGGGCGGCCTGCGGTTCCACCCGAGCGTCAATCTCGGCATCCTGAAGTTCCTGGCCTTTGAACAGGTCTTCAAGAACAGCCTCACCACCCTCCCCATGGGCGGCGGCAAGGGCGGTTCAGACTTCAACCCGAAGGGCAAGAGCGACGCTGAAGTCATGCGGTTCTGCCAGAGTTTCATGACCGAACTGTGCAAGCACATCGGGCCGAATACCGACGTGCCGGCCGGCGACATCGGTGTTGGCGGTCGCGAGATCGGCTTCCTCTTCGGCCAGTACAAGCGCATTCGCAACGAGTTCACCGGCGTCCTGACCGGCAAGGGCCTGAACTGGGGCGGAAGCCTGATTCGTCCCGAGGCAACCGGCTACGGGGCCGTCTACTTCGCCTGCGAAATGCTGGCAGCCAACAGCAAGGACATCAGCGGCATGACCTGCCTCGTGTCCGGCTCCGGCAACGTCGCGCAGTACACCTGTGAGAAACTCCTCGAACTCGGCGCCCGCCCGGTCACCCTGTCCGACTCCGGCGGCTTCATCCACGACCCCGAGGGCATCACCACTGAGAAACTCGAATGGGTCATGGACCTCAAGAATGTCCGTCGTGGCCGTATCAAGGAATACGCCGACACCTTCAAGAGCGCCACCTATACCTCGATCGATCCGACCCTTGATCACAACCCGCTGTGGAGCGTGCCGGCCGACTGTGCCTTCCCCAGCGCCACCCAGAACGAGATCAACGGCAAGGACGCGCAGAACTTGATCAGCAACGGCTGCCAGCTCGTCTCCGAAGGTGCCAACATGCCGACCACCCCGGACGGCGTGGACGTCTACCTGAAGAACAAGATCCTCTATGGCCCGGGCAAGGCTGCCAACGCCGGCGGTGTGTCCGTCTCCGGCCTGGAAATGAGCCAGAACTCACTGCGGCTGTCCTGGACACGCGAAGAGGTGGACGAGCGCCTCAAGGGCATCATGAAGGCGATCCATACCTCCTGCTACGACGCTGCCAACGAGTACGGCACGCCGGGCAACTACGTCAACGGTGCCAACATTGCCGGCTTCCTCAAGGTCGCCAATGCCATGCTGGATCAGGGCGTCGTCTAAGACTCGCCGATCGCACTTCGACCGCGCAATACGAATGGGCGGGCAGCCTCAATCGGCTGCTCGCCCGTTTTTTTGCGCGCGCGGGTGGAGTGAGCGTGACCCGGCGTATCATGATTCAACGCCAAACCTGCAATCATTGATGCACCCACCGTCGCAGCCTCTGATCGCATTCACCTGTCGGTGGGACCGCGCTACGCCACGGATGATCCATGAACAGCCCTCACAGCTCCCGATCTGACACGGCCGACGGCCAGCCCCGCACGGAAATGCCACGCTTCCCCGGTCTGGAAGTGCTGGCGCCATATCGCGTTCACGAGATGATGCTCGTATCAAGTTGGTACGATTCGTTCATTCTCGAGGAAGACGGGCACATTTCCGAACTGTTGCTCGAACAGTATCGCCAACTTGATTTGTGGTACGCACCGCGGCTCACCCGAGCCCCGACCGCCGCCTCGGCTCTGGAGCAGCTCGACACCGACCGCCGCTTCGACATGGTGGTCCCCACAATTCGGATCGGTGCGATGGAACCGACCGAGTTTGCAGCCAAGGTCAAGGAATGGAACGACCGCATGCCGGTCGTCATGCTCGGGTATGAGAGCCCGGAACTTCAGCGGCTCATCGAGCAGCGACGGGCCGACCCCGAGAGCCACCCGATTGACCGAATCATGGTGTGGACCGGCGATGCGCGCATTCTCCTCGTACTCGCAAAGATGATTGAGGACGAGCGGAATGCGCACCATGACACCCAGACCACCGGGGTTAATGTCATCCTGTTTGTTGAGGACTCGGTCAGGTTTGCATCCAGTTACCTGCCCATGCTTTACACCGAGTTGATGCTGCATGGGCAGAGTCTCATCGCCGACGGTGTCAATCTGTCGCAAAAAGTGCTGCGGATGCGGGCTCGGCCCAAGATTCTCTGGTGTGAAACCTATGAGGAAGCGATCAAGACCTACGACAAGTATCAGGACAACGTCCTCGGGGTCGTCTCCGATGTTCGATTCCCACGTCGTGGTCGTCTTGATGACAAGGCAGGCTTCCATCTGGCACGGGAACTCAAGGCGGACCGGCGAGACCTGCCCATTCTGCTGCAGTCAACGGATATGACCAACATCGCCCAGGCGGTCGAGTCAGAGGCTGACTTTGTACACAAACTGTCACCGTGGCTGGCACATGACGTCCGTCGTTTCATGCTTGAGAACTTCGGGTTCGGGCCTTTCGTCTTTCGCCTGCCGGACGGGTCCGAGGTGGCACAGGCAAATGATCTTCGCCACATGGAGGACGCGCTGACCCATGTGCCGGCCGAATCGCTTCGGTACCATGGGGAGCGGAATCACTTTTCCACCTGGCTCAAGGCCAGAACCATGTTCCGCCTGGCGCGACAACTTCGCCCCATCGTCGTGAGCGACTTCCCATCAATCGAGGCGATGCGACGCGTCCTCGTCCGCGGTTTGCTCGATGCACGGAGGGAGGAAGAGGGCGGTGCCGTCGCTGACTTTGATCCCGACACCTTCGACTGTGCCTCCGGCTTTGCCCGTATCGGCGGGGGATCACTCGGCGGCAAGGCGCGCGGCCTGGCGTTTACCCGCAAACTGCTCCGGTACCTTGACGATGAGAATAACGTCTGCGGCGATACGAACGTCTATGTCCCGCCGAGTATTGTCATCGGCACCGACTTTGCCGACCGCTTTATTGAAGAAAACGACCTGGCCAAGATCGCCATGGCCGAGCCGACCGACCGGGCGCTGATTCAGGAGTTCCAGAACGCCCGTCTTCCCTCTGAGTTGATCGATGCGCTCTCTTCCGTACTGGACATCTTTGACCAGCCGCTGGCCGTTCGATCGTCGAGTCTTCTCGAAGACTCACTCGAGCAGCCCTTTGCCGGTATCTACGGAACGTACATGCTGCCCAACAGTGACAGCAGCCGTAAGAAACGGCTTGCCGACCTCTGTGCCGCGATCAAGATGGTGTTGGCCACCTCGTACACGAAGCAGGCCCGTGCTTATATGAAGGCCCTGCCGCACGATCCCGATCGTGATCACATGGCCGTGATCATCCAGCAACTAGTCGGCCGAAGTCACGGCACGCGCTTCTACCCGCACCTGTCAGGAGTTGCTCGCTCGTATAACTACTATCCCTTCGGGAGCATCACCCCAGAAGACGGCGTCGCGTATGTGGCGCTCGGGATGGGCCGCACCGTCGTGGATGGGATGGACTGCCTGCGCTTCTGCCCCCGATACCCGCGGCAACTACCCCAGTTCTCATCCGTCGAGGACATTCTGGACAACTGCCAGAAGCACTTCTATGCACTCGATATGGATCACCACGGCACCACGCTGCAGTGGTTCAGAGGCGAGGATCTGACTCGACACCCGATCGAAGACGCCGGCAAAGACGGGACGCTCTCCTCCGTCTGCTCGTATTACATTCCCGCAGATAACATCATTGCCGAGGGAGCCTCACGCGGCGGGCACAAGGTCGTCACGTTTGCCCCGATCCTGAAACATAATCTCATGCCGCTGGCAGCCATTATTAAGCGGCTGCTTGAACTCGGCTCCCACGGGATGAGTGCCCCGGTGGAAATCGAATTTGCGGCGAATCTGCCATCGGTGCAGGATGACAAACCGGGCGAGTTTGCCTGCCTCCAGATGCGACCGCTTGTTGTGATGAGCGATGTGGCCGACTTTGATGAACTGGCAAAGAGCCCTGAGAATCATCTGTGTAACAGTCCGCATGCACTCGGAAACGGCCGCGTTGACGGCATTCGCGACGTCGTCTGCGTCCTCCCGGAACTGTATGACGAAACCAAGAGCATGCCGACGGCAACGGCAGTGGGGGAGATGAATGAGTGGCTCCGTCGTGAAGATCGCCCGTTCCTGCTCATCGGTCCCGGGCGATGGGGGTCCTCTGATCCCTGGCTTGGTATTCCCGTCCATTGGGGGCAGATCTCCGGTGCCAAGGTGGTGATCGAAACGTGTATGCCCACTCGGAGTGTGACCCCCTCTGAAGGCTCGCACTTCTTCCAGAACCTGACGGCATTCAAAGTGGGCTACATCATGGTCAACCCCGAACTGAAGAGAGGCCATATCGACTGGGAATGGCTCAAGACGCAACACATCGAGCGCGAAGGAATCAACGGCCTGCGCTGGTATCGGCTTGACCAGCCGATCACCACGTTGATTGATGGCCGATCCAATCGAGCCATCATTCTCAAGGACGGCTGCACACCATGAGTGAGGCCGACCATCACACCGAGCCGAGGCGTGCGGTTGTTGTGCCGGCTGTGACATCATCTCCATCGACGGACCGCGAAATCTGCGAAACCCTCCTCGAAAACAGCCCGGTGCGCATCGAGCGCATTATCTCGACCGGCCAGCAGTCGCCGCCGGACTTCTGGTATGATCAGGATTGGGATGAATGGGTCACCGTGATCAGTGGCACTGCCGTACTTACTGTACAGCACAATGACGACCGATGTGAAACCCATTCACTTGGGCCAGGTGACAGTGTGTATCTGCCGGCTCATGTTCGGCATCGCGTCGAACGGACCGACCGAGACCCGCCCACCATCTGGCTGGCCGTCCATATTAAGAACGGTACATGATGTGAAGAACCCGCTATAGACGGAGGCCGAGTGATGACGCAGCCCCAGCAGCATGAGCCGACGCGCTGGACGAGAGAACGATTGCTGGCAATCTCCAGTTCCTATCAGAAAGCATGTGTTCTGACTGCCGCTGCAGACCTGGACCTGTTTGCACAGATTGGCTCAGATGCCGTGACGGCTGAATCATTGGCTGAGTCGGCACACCTGGACGCCAGGGCCGTGGCGGTCATCCTGGATGCACTGACAGCCATTGGATTGCTCGAAAGGACCGGGTGCGAATACAGGAACCACCCGGATGTGGCAGCATCGCTCACCCACGACGGGCCGGGAGGTGTGCGTGCTATCGTTCGCCATCACGGGTCGTGCATGAGACGCTGGGCACAACTGGCGCACGTTGCCCGGACCGGTCACTGTGCCGAGCGCGTCCCGAGCGTCCGCGGTCCCGAGGCTGATCATGAATCGTTCATACTCGCCATGGACAACGTCAATGCACCAATCGCCCCCATGGTTCTTGACGACCTCGAGCCGTTGGCCGGCACCTGCCTGCTTGATGTCGGGGGCGGTTCCGGGACCTGGATGAAGGCCTTTCTAGAACGACACCCCCAGGCAACCGGGATGATCTTCGATCTGCCCGAGGTCATCCCGATGGCACAAACCCGGATGGACAACACTGGACTCAGCGAGCGAGTCCGGTGCGTAGCAGGCAACTATCTGACCGATCCCATCCCGTCCGGGTCAGACCTTGCCTTGCTCAGTGCCGTCATACATCAGAACTCACGCGCACAAATACGAACTCTGTTTGCAAACGTTGCCGGGGCTCTGAATCCGGGCGGCAGGATTCTGATACGCGATGTCATCATGAAACCGGATCGGATTGAACCGGAATACGGGGCCCTGTTTGCTGTCAATATGCTGGTCTCGACCGCGGGCGGCGGTACGTATACATTCGATGAGATCAGCGATGATCTCACCGAGGCCGGCTTCAAAGGAATTGAAGTCGCACGCGAGGATACAAACATGAACTCAGTCGTATCGGCACACATATGAAGTAGGCAAGTACGAGTCTGAGGGATCATCTGAGGTGGAAAGGACGATTGGGTGGTGAATCAATCACAGACAGTCAGGGCGCGAATCATCTCCGTGTTTGTTGCTGCAGGAGGCACGGCGATCGCTTCGACAGCCAGCGGCCAGATCTTCTTGCCGGGCACGCAACCGAACGAGGGCGGCATCGAGTTCGGCAAGGTCCAGCAGTGCATTATGTGCCATTCTGAGACGCCCAATGAGAAGGAGGCTGACCCCTATTTCTCCTGGAGTGGGGGCATGATGGCACAGGCTGCGCGCGACCCGGTCTATCGCGCTGCCCAAGCCATTGCCAACCAGGATATCCCGGGAGTGGGGGAGTACTGCATTCGATGCCACTCGCCGCGCGGCTGGCTTGAAGGCCGCTCGACGGTGGCTGATGCCTCAGCACTCAATCGCGAAGACCTCCACGGCGTCTCCTGTGAAGCATGCCATCGTCTCGTTGATCCACTTTCGGATGAGGCCAAGGGACTTGTCGAGCATGTGCCGCCCGGATATGGAAACGGCATGATGGTCCTCGATCCTGCCAACGTCGTGCGCGGCCCCTACGGCGACGGTGAAGGGGCCATGCCGCACCGAGTACTCAAGTCCGCCTTCCATGCCTCCAGTAACGTCTGCGCCACGTGCCATGATGTCTCGAATCCCCTGTATGCCGACGACGTCAATACGCAGCCGCCGTTTGCCTATGGCCACATCGAGCGCACCTACAGCGAATGGCTGCTGAGCGATTTTGCCGACATGGGCCCCGAGGGGACCTGCCAATCCTGCCACTACCCAACCGTGGAGGGCGGCGGGCAGGCCTCCCGTTTCAGGAGTCCTCATCGGGATCACTTCGTTCAACACGGTCCCGTCGGCGGCAGCACCTGGGTGCTCGATGCGACCGCCCAACTGTGGACGACCACCGACGTGAATCGCGAGGCACTGCAGTTCTCAAAGCAGCGAACCCGTGACTTCCTCAAGACCTCGGCCACCCTAGACCTGACGCACGATGCCGCAGCCGGCACCGGCACCGTCAGGATTACCAACCTGACCGGTCACAAACTCCCGACCGGCTATGGTGAAGGCCGACGAATGTGGGTCAACGTCCGTTTCACAGATGCGGCCGGCAATACCGTGGGCGAACTCGGCACCTTCGGCCCGACAAATGACACGATCAAGGGCGAGGCGGTCCAGGTCCCGGCGCTCGCTGACGAGTCGAGCACTCAGATCTATGAAATCCTGCCCGGCCTCAGTGATGAGCAGGCAGTCAAATATAACAAACATCCCGGCAAGTCGTTCCACTTCGTCCTCAACGACATCATTGTCAAGGACAACCGCATTCCGCCGAAGGGTTTTAATAACGCTGAGTTTGCCAGGCACCTGTCCGAGCCCGTTGGTGCGGAGTATGCCGACGGCCAGTATTGGGATGATTACACATTCGATGTCCCTGCGGGTACGAAGACGATCACGGTTCGGCTCATGTACCAGGCTGTTACCTGGGATTACATCAAGTTCCTGGCCGAGGAAAACCGGACGGACGACTGGGGCATGAACCTGTACCAGGCCTGGCACGACGCCGGGCAAGGGCAGCCGGAACTGATGGCCGAGACGACGTTGACACTCGATTGACGACCCGGCGCAAGATCGACGAGCCGCGACCGCGCGCACGGTGGCACGGGCGTCTCGCCCGTCCATGTCAGGCCGAGGGCCTGATTCATACGAGCCGCGCGCGTGAGCTAGCGGGTGTTTCCCTCTACCTACTGCCACCACCGATGGCGGCGGCTTAGAGAGCTCCCGGCATTTGTCGGTGAGATGCGTTCGGAACCCGTCGCTTATCCCACCCTTCGCCGAAATGACGGGCGTCTCGCCCGTCCCACCGAAAGAAAAAGGCCCCGGATGCGCTCACCCGGGGCCAATCATTAGGGCCTGTATTGCTGTCAGGACTCCTGCGTCGTCCTGACCTACTCCGTGCGTGCCATCTTCCGCAACACCGTGTGCAGAATCCCGCCGTTGCGGTAATACTCGACTTCGACCGGCGTATCAATCCGACACGTCGTCGTAAACGTCTTGGGCGTCCCGTTGGTGGCCGTTGCGACGACCATAACGTCCTGACGCGGGGTCAACGTATCATCGACCTGGATCTCAAACGTCTCGGTCCCATCCAGACCGAGTGATTCACTGTTCTCACCCGGCTTGAACGTCAGCGGCAGCACACCCATCCCGACCAGGTTCGATCGGTGAATCCGCTCGAATGACTCGGCAAGCACAGCCTTCACACCCAGCAGATACGTGCCCTTGGCAGCCCAGTCCCGGCTGGATCCCATGCCGTAATCCTTGCCGGCCAGCACCACCAGCGGGATCGACTCATCCTTGTAATGACACGATGCCTCATAGATCGACTTGACCTTGCCGTCGAGCAGATCGGTCGTCCATCCACCTTCGGTTCCCGGTGCCAGTTGATTCCGAACTCGGATATTCGCAAACGTCCCGCGCGTCATGACCCGGTCATTGCCGCGTCGCGATCCGAACGAGTTGAACATGGCAATCGGGACCTCATGCTCGATCAGGTACTGGCCGGCCGGCCCGTCCGGGGGGATCACCCCTGCCGGGCTGATGTGATCCGTCGTCACCGAATCAGCCACCTTGATCAAGCAGCGTGCGCTGCTGATCGCACCGATCGGCTCCGGCTTCAGTGTCAAATCAACGAAAAACGGCGGCTCCTGGACATAGGTCGAAGCTTCGTCCCACTTGTACAGATCGCCACTGCCGGCATCGATCGCCTTCCAGTCAGCCGAGCCGGCAAACACATCCGCATACTGCTCGACAAACTGAGAGCGAGTGACAAACTGCTCGATGGCAGCAGTAATCTCCTCCGGCGTCGGCCAGATGTCGGACAACATAACATCCGTCCCATCCTCAGTCTGCCCGATCGGGTCGGTCGTCAAGTTAATATCCATGCGGCCGGCCAATGCGTAGGCAACGACCAACGGCGGCGACGCGAGATAGTTTGCCTTGATGTCAGGGCCGATTCGACCTTCAAAGTTCCGATTCCCCGACAACACCGAGCAGGCCACCAGATCGCCTTCACCGATGGCATTGCGGATCTCGTCCGGCAGCGGGCCCGAGTTGCCGATGCAGGTCGTGCAACCATACCCGACCACATGGAAGCCAAGTGCTTCCAGGTCCGTCAACAGTCCGGACTTCTCCAGGTATTCAGTGACCACCTTCGACCCGGGCGCCAGCGAAGTCTTGACCCACGGCTTGGACTTCAAGCCCTTCTGCACAGCCTTTCGTGCTACCAGACCGGCTGCAATCAGCACGCTCGGGTTGCTCGTGTTCGTGCAACTCGTGATCGCTGCCAGCACCACTGAACCGTGATGCAGATCAAACGACTCCTCGCCCGTCTTCACGGCAACGGTCTTTGAATCTGCCTCATCAGCCTTGCCGAACACCTTGTCGATCGCGGTGTTCCATGCGTCTCCGGCGTTGGACAATGCGATGCGATCCTGCGGCCGCTTGGGACCGGCAATGGCCGGCTCGACGGTCCCGAGATCGAGTTCGAGCACATCGGTGTAGACGATGGCCTGCTCGGCCTCCTCGGTTCGCCACAGGCCCTGAGCCTTGCAGTATTGCTCGACCGTATCGATGAGCGCTTCGTCGCGGCCGGACAGTTTCAGATACTCGATGGTTCGTTCATCGACCGGGAAGAATCCCATCGTGGCACCATATTCAGGGGCCATGTTGGCAAGCGTCGCCCGATCGGCCAGTCGCAGGCTGCTCATGGCCGGCCCGAAGTACTCGACAAACTTCCCGACCACGCCGTGGGCCCGGAGCATCTCGGTGGCTCGCAGAACGACATCCGTTGCGGTGACTGATGGTTGCAGGTGCCCGACCAGCCGCACGCCCACCACCTCCGGCAGCAGCATGTAGACGGGCTGGCCCAGCATGACGGCCTCGGCCTCGATGCCGCCGACACCCCAGCCGACCACGCCGAGCCCGTTGATCATCGTCGTATGCGAGTCCGTCCCGACCAGCGAATCCGGGTAGAGCACGCCGTCCTGCTGCCACACCACGTCGGCCAGATACTCAAGATTCACCTGGTGAATGATGCCGGTGGCAGGGGGGACGACGCGGAAGTTGTCAAACGCACCCTGGGCCCACTTGAGCAACTGGTAGCGCTCACCGTTGCGTTCAAACTCCTTCTCGCCGTTGATCGTCAGTGCCTGCGGTGTCCCCGCAGCATCGACCTGTACCGAGTGGTCGATCACGAGATCGCACGGCACGAGCGGGTTCACTTTCTGCGGGTCACCACCCATTCGTCGCATGGCACTGCGCAGGGCTGCCAGATCCACCACGGCCGGCACACCCGTAAAGTCCTGGAGAACCACCCGACCCGGCTTGAACGGGATTTCGACCTCGCCGACGTTGCGGGCGTCGTAGTTGGCAATGGCGCCCACGTCCTCGTTACTCACCACGAAGCCGTCCACATTCCGCAGACAGGCCTCCAGCAACACGCGAATGGAGTAGGGGAGCGTCTCGACTTTGCCAACCCCGAGTTGGGTCAGTTTGGGCAGCGAGTAGTACGCAAATGAACCCCCAGCCGTCGTCAGGCTCGCTTTACATGTCTCTGCATAGTTCTTCTGGTTCCCCATCGTGATCGCTCCCTTCATGCGGTGCATGATGCGTCTGTCTGCTTCATGGAACGGGGCAGGCCGAACAATATGGCCCATGCCCGTCCCGCCCATCCTCCCATGCCTCTTCTACGGTCAATATTGACAGAAGAATCACATAGGTGAAATACATAGTATCTATCACTCCGATAGGACATGACTATGGAAATCAGACAGTTGGAATACCTCGTTGCCGTGGCTGATCATGCCGGCTTCACGAAGGCTGCCAAAGCCTGCTCGGTCGCGCAGCCGTCACTGAGCCAGCAGATTGCCAAACTCGAAGACGAGATCGGCCTGCCGTTGTTTGAGCGCATGGGGCGGACGGTGACACCGACCGATGCCGGCCAGGTCATGATCGACCGCGCTCGGGGGATCCTGGCAGCCATCGAGGATGCGCATTTCGAAGCCAGACACGTTGGCCGTGCGATCGCCGGTCGATTGCGGGTCGGGACGGTGGCGACGGTGGCCCAGCTGATTCTGCCGGATGTGGTCGCCCGTTTTGCCCGCAAGCACCCGGATGTCGAACTGATTATCCAGGAACAGACCACTGAGGTTCTTTCCCAACAGACAATCTCCGGTGAACTCGATCTGGCCATCGTCTCGCGCGAAATCACCGATGCACGCCTGCGGGCCGAGAAGTTGTTGACCGAGCAATTCCTGTTGGCACTGCCTGCTGAGCATCACCTGTCAGCGCGCAAACGGATTCAACCCGAGTCACTCGAGGAATGCCGATTCGTCTTGCATCAGCCGAGACAGGGGGCTGTGACAATTGTGGAGGAGTATTGCAGACAACAGGGGTTCGAACCGCTGATCGCATGTCGCGGGATTCAGTTGGCGACCGTGCAGGCGATGGTGGGGGCCGGGTTGGGTGTTGCATTTGTGCCGGAGATGGCAGCCCGGTCGGACCGAAGTGCATCACGCGTCTATCGCCCGATTGTGCACAGCGGACCGTCGCGCAGTATCTCACTGGTCACCCGTCGCCACCGCATGCATACCCCGGCATCATTGCTCTTTCAGGATGCGTTGAGGGGTGAGATGACGGGGACGTGATTTGTCGATTCGTAGGTCGGATCAACGCTGACGCAGGAAGCGGAAGATCCGACAGTGCGAGCGTTGCGCCGGCTCTTCGTCCGCGCTTCGCTCTTGACTTGAGCCGGCCTACGTTCCCAGCGCGAGACCGTTTGCCCTATCACGCACCCGGCGTAATCATCCGGGCAATCGCAAAAAAAAGCATCGCCCCGTGCATCTCCCTCTCATCGAATGCACGGGGCGGGTCATATCTCCGAATTGTCACACGAAGCGCAGTGGGGGGGGGGAGGAGCGGCCCTTCCCTTCACACCTGCTTGTTCGTCATTGCCCCTAACTGGCCACTCGGCGGCACCACGACCGCCCCGTTATTCCCCAACTTCTCCCGCGCAGCATCCACCACGAACGCGTGGACTCCAAAGGTGGCCGACACCGAGTCCAGCGACCCGTTTACCAGATACTCCATCCCCAGCGGGTGCTTCTCAGCCCGCCGAATCAACTGCTCGATCACCTGGGCGCTGGGCGTGAATCGAACCGCCGGGGTCCTGTGCTGCTGCCGTGAGGCCGTCGCATTATCGTCTGCCATGGGTCGCTACTTCTTCTTTGCCTTGAGCCGTGCCTGAACTGTGAATCTCAAAGCTATAACTGATCAATGCATCCGTGTCAAGGCAAATTGCCGATTCAGACAAGTCACAACCACCTTCTACAACGACTTTGCGTCCGGTAAGGTACTTCCCTGTGCTGACTGCACACGACCCGCTGCCCTATGCTTGGGCAATCAAATACGCTCTGACACCCCGAAATCGTACATGCCGGAGGTATGCAGCAGATGGGTTTTGCAAAAACAGTCACCGTATGCGAATGCTGGGCTCGCGACGGCCTTCAATCAATCCCTAAGGTCATCTCGACCGAGGACAAACTCGAGATGATCAAGGCCGTCCAGGATGCCGGCTTCCAGAAACTCGAAGTGACCTCATTTTCTCACCCGAAACTCCTGCCACAGTTTGCCGACTGCGTCGACATCCTGAAACGCATGGATCGCCGGCCGGGCGTCAGCTACGTCGTTCTGATGCCCAACGAGAAAGGCTTCCAACGGTTTGAGCAGTGCGTCAAGGAAGGCTTCGGGGCTCACGAGATCATCCTCATGATCTCATCGAGTGAAGCCCACAACATGGTCAACTTCCGCCTCGAACACAAGGATGCCTTCGTCATCCACAGCCGCATCATCCAGAAGTGTCATGAGTTGGGCATCAAGGTCATCGGCTGCCCCGGGACCGTGTACGGCTGCCCGATTGCCGGCGACGTCCCGATGGAGAAGGTCGTGGAAGTCACGAAGTTCTACATCGAGGAGGGCTGTCAGACGATCATGCTCGGCGACACGACCGGCGCTGCCAATCCGTTCATCGTTCGCGAGCGGATCGGCGAACTCCTGTCACGCTGGCCCGATGCGAAGTACATTGCCCACTTCCACGACACCCGCGGCAACGGCATCGTCAACTCGATCGCTGCTCTCGAACTCGGGCTCGAGTATGTCGACACCTCCATCGGCGCCATCGGCGGTCAGCCGGCCACCGGTGCCAACATGTACCAGTTCGGCTTCACCGGCAATACCTGTTCCGAAGACCTCGTGGCACTGCTGGATGAAATGGGGATCGAGACCGGCGTCGATGTGGACAAACTTATTCAACTCGGCCACCGGGCCGAGGAGATCATCGGCCAGCCCTTGCGAGCCAACGTGATACGCTCCGGCCGCGTGAACCACCATCCCAAAGATTACGACCCGAACGCCTGATCACATCGAGCACAAGAACGAGTACCATGACGACATCAACCAACGACCCGACCACCTCCCTTGAAAAATCAGATCGCTGCGGCGACCTGGCACATCGGCCCCGCGTTTTGCTCGGCAAAATGGGTCTCGACGGCCACGACAGGGGGGTCAAGGTCATCTCCCGTGCCCTGCGCGACAGCGGCATCCACGTCATCTACTCCGGCCTGTGGCAGACCCCGCGCTCACTGGCCATCAGCGCCCGCGATGAGGATGTCGATTGCATTGCTGCCTCCATGATGTCAAATAGTCACCTTGTGCTGGTCCCGCAACTGATCGAGGAATGCAAGGCCGTCGGCCGACCTGACATGATCATCAACATCGGCGGCATCATCCCGCAGGAAGACATCCAGGCGATGTATGACGCCGGCATCACGGAGGTCCATCGAACCGGCACCGCCCTTCTCGAAATCGTCAACTCCGTTCGACGAGCCACGAAGCCCCATGCGCCGCTGACGGACTTCGAGTCCGATCATGTCACTGCCCGCCTGGCTCGCGCGATCACACTGGTCTGCGAAGGCCGATCCGACGAGATCCCTGCCGATGTGCCGCGCACGAAGCCGGCCAATGTCATCGGGCTGACGGGCTCGCCCGGTGCCGGCAAAAGTACCATCGTCGGCGCCCTGGCAGGAGAGTTTGTGCGCCGCAACGGCAGTGGGAAGAAACTGGCTGTCGTTGCATTTGATCCGCAAAGCCCGATCACCCAGGGAGCACTGCTCGGCGACCGTCTCCGTGTTGACTTCAACAACCTTGATGAATCGGTCTTCTACCGCAGTCTGGCCATCACCGGCGAGGACTATGCGAACCTGGAAGCCGTCATCAATCTCATCGGAGGGGCCGGGTTCGATACGGTGATCATCGAGACCGTCGGGGCCGGCCAGAACGATGTTGCCATCCGCACCTTTGTCGATCGCTCGGTCGTCGTCCTCGTGCCCGGTATGGGCGACAGCATTCAGATGGACAAGGCAGGCATCCTCGAGATCGCTGATGTCTTTGTCTGCAACAAGGCCGACTACCCCGGCGAGGCGAATCTGGTGCGTGATCTGACCGATGTCGCTGCCGGCCGGCCGATCGTCGAAACCGTTGCGACTCACAGCAAAGGCATCCCGGAACTTCTCGACGTACTGCAGCAATAAGCGCGCTTGACAATACAATCGGGATGAACTGAGCAACACGACTTCACATGGATAGCGAAAGCCCCGTGATATGTCGCTTTGGACATATCGCGGGGGTATCTCGGAAGGGACGTTCAATGCGCCTAACGACCAAACTGATCACACTCACACGCGCTCTTGCACTGTCGATTTCCACCACCGCGATTGCTGCCGATCCGCCTCGTTTCGAAATGCTTGATCTGTGCGACATCAGCGGCACTTTGAGCGGCGTCCCGTACCACATCAATAACGACGGAACCGTCACCGGGATTGCTGACTTCGACGGCACCGGCGACTTCCAGGGCGTCGTGTGGGTGGGGGGGACACAGGCAATCCAGCTCTCCACGCTGCCCGGCGAACACGCGTCCGTCGGCGCCGCCACGTCTGAAGCCGGCCTCCCGGTCGGCACCTCGTACATCATTGAGGAGAAGTACGGCCGCTGGTATTTCTATCCGACAGCCGTCCTCTGGGATGGGCTCGTACCGGTCTCCCTGCAGGACCTTGTGACATCCGGACCGCCGGACCTCGAACTTGACGAAGCCCTGGCTGTCAACAATCA
Source organism: Planctomycetota bacterium (assembly GCA_013112555.1). GTDB lineage: Bacteria > Planctomycetota > Phycisphaerae > Phycisphaerales > UBA5793 > PNC21. The sequence goes on from JABFGK010000001.1 coordinate 1,575,705, forward strand.
CGGGGTCATCATCGGCGCTGCTCGCGATACCGTGCTTGAACGCGGTCGAGCCTTCCGCCTCGATGTCAATACCGGTGAACTCATTGACCTCGGCACGCTGGGCGGCAACTCGGCCCGGCCCGATGCGATGAATGACAACGGAATCATCGTCGGGCAGGCATGGACGGCAGGGGGGCAGAATCATGCCTTCCGCTGGGAAAATGGCTCCATGACCGACCTCGGTACCTTCGGCGGCCGAGACAGCCGGGCCACGGATGTGAGTGAATCAGGCCGGATCGTTGGTGGTGCCCAGAGTACGACCTCCCCGGAACTGGCCGTGTTATGGGACGTTGACGGGAGCATGATCAACCTCGGCACCCTGGGTGGGAACCAGAGTAATGCCAATGGGATAAGTGACGATGGGGCGATCGTGGGGTTCTCCACGGACTCCATCAACTATGCCCACGCATTCTTCTATGAGGACGGCACGATGTGGAACCTGATCGACCTCATCCCGCCGAATCAAGGGTGGGCGGGCCGTGCCAATGCACTTGGAATCAACGATGCCCAACAAGTCACCGGGACCATGTACCGCCAGGATCTCGGAGACCGACCGTTCGTGGCGACTCGAGTACATCTGACCATCGAACCACCCGTACCCGGCCAAGCCGGCACCGTCAACACCATCAATCTCACCGGTGCGACCCCAGGCAGCTCGGTCTATCTAGTCCATGGCCGAAATGCCGCCCTCACAGCGATCCCCGGCTGCGTCGGAGCCCCGATCCACATTGCCGACCCCCAACTGGCCGGCAAGGCTCAGGCAGATGAGAAGGGCAATGCCGTCGTGCAGGGGTACGTGTCCAACAAGGCCTCCGGGAAAACACTCCGACTGCAGGCGTTCGAGCGATCGATCTGCAAAGTCAGCAACGTCGTCATACACGAGTTCTGATCATGCACATCGGTGGAGCATGGCACGGCTCTGAGGGTGGCACGGCGGGTGCGAATCACCATAGCGACGAGGACCAGTCGGCGTTGTGCGCTCAATTCCTGTCGTCATGGTTCCTGTCGTCATGCTCGCGCAGGCGGGCATCCAGCGGGCATCTCCGCGATTATCCCGTGACCGCCCCACCGTCTCTCCAACGTCCCATAATATACGTTATGTAAAACACACACGATCTGACGTGCTCAAACCGGCGTCTAGCAGCCAAATCGTCTGGCACCCATTGACGGATCGGTGTCGGGTCTGTAGGTTCAGGATGGTTGGTGTCTCTGACGACGTGCGGACATGTCGTATGCAAAAAGCAACTGATTGGAGTGTCATCCATGTCACGCATCAACAAATCATCACGACTCGCTCACCCCAGGCTTCTGCTTGCCGTGATCGTCGGAACGATGGCCGGCTCCTGGGCCCAGGCCGACCCGCCCTATGACTGGATTGTTGACCAAGTGAGTGAGGCACGCATTACCTCACTGATGCAGGATTCCCTCTACGCCCACGATGGGGCCGACAAGAGATGGGGGCCTGAGCACGATCTATGCCGCACTGCCATCTACCAGGAATTCACCGAAGCCGGCCTCGACGTGTCGCTCCATCCGTTCTCCTACAGCGGCCAAACGTATTACAACGTGGTGGCCCTCCACCGTGGCACGGTACGCCCGGACGAGTATTACATTATCGGAGCACACTTCGACACCGTCGGGAACCCAGGGGCCGACGATACCACGAGCGGCGTAGCGAGCATGCTCGAATCGGCGCGCATTCTGTCTCAATATCAGTTCGAGGCAAGCATGATCTTCATCGCGTTTGATCGCGAGGAGCAATGGATGATCGGCAGCACTGCCTGGGTTGAGGACCACCTCGATGATGATATTCGCGGCATGATTTCGCTTGATATGATCGGCTACTCCGGGCCGGACCCCCTCTCAGCCCGCTTGTGCGCCAGTCTTGCATCTGAATCCTGGAAGATGGGCCTGTTTGATGCATGTCATCAATACGGCAACATGTTCGTTCTTGTCCAAGGTGCATTGGATCGCAGTGACCACGCGCCGTTTGAGTGGAACGGCTTCCCCGCTGTCTGGCTGGCTGAATATAACTTCATCGAGCGCAACCCGTACTACCATACGCAGCAGGATTCCGTCGATACGCCCGGCTATATTGATTATGAGTTGATTACTGCCATGACGCGATCAACCACAGGCTATCTCGCCGAACAGGCAGTTCTCAGCGGCCCGGCGTTGTCCAGACCCATTCCGGGGGTCGCCGGCACGGTCAACACGCTCGCCGTAGCCAACTGCACGCCAGGCGCTGATATGTCCTTCGGATACAGCGAATGGGCCGGCCAGACGGCCGTCCCTCACTGCCCCGGAACCTATGTTAATATGTTTCGACCCATCCATGCAGGACAGGCGCAGGCACGCGCAGATGGGGTCGCCGTCTTTCGTGCCCGAGTCCCGCATCGGGCGCGCGGTCGGTCCTACTACATACAAGCCCTTGATCACCAGGGCTGCACAGTATCAAATGCGGTCTACCACACGTTTGAGTAAGCATGGCGAGCCCGTCTCCCCTACCCTCCGTGCAAAAAACACAGCCTGCGAGCGGTCTCAATGCCACTCGCAGGCTGTCGTGTTTCTATCAGGTTCTGCAGGCAGAGCGCGACACGCGATCAGCCTGTGCTGCTGCGATTTAGAGGAACACGAACACGACCAGGTTGCTGACCCGGCAGGTGGACAACTCCACGGCCTGGAGCCAGAGTGCCTTGCCGCTCATGACGGCAGGCACCATGCCGGCGACGCTGGCATTCCCGCCGCTGTCGGCAATGTCGGACCCGGCAATGGTCGGTGAACCGATCTCAACGTAGGTCCCGCCGCAGCCGGGCACTGCCGTGCTGCCATAGCGGAATCCGTAGACAAACCACACCTCATCAGATGGCGTCGCACCACTGGCGCTGACGGTGTTGGTTTGACCGGCAATACCCGGGTCCGGGTCATACAGCACGAGGTCGCCGGGCCCGCCGGGGCACAGGTCGTCACGGGCGGCTGCAAAGTCAGAGTTGTCAGCACGCGTTGCGTAGTTCGGGCAGCCATAACTGCAGTGCGTCACGATCCCGACGATTTCGCCGTTCACAATGACTGAGGATCCGGAGTTCCCGAAAGTAATATCGCAGTAAAACTCATAGTAGGACGAACTGCGGTAGGAAATGCGCCCATCGGGGGAGTGCTGCTGGGCCTGAGTCTTGGTGCACTCATCGTCAATGGCATAGCCCCACACATCCATCGGGTCATTCGTGTTGGCCGGGCTGGTTGCAATCGGCCTCAGTTCACCCTGATGCTGGTAGCAGTTCTCGCCGAGATTGTTCGTCCCCGTCGTCATGACCTCCCAGTCTGCGCCGACACCGCCATTGCGGTACTGATACGCAGTCACCGGGAACTGATCCTCGACCGGCGGGTGATTCAACGTGCAATTCGCATTCGAATCGGGCACGTTAAACTCAACGATCTGGCCATTGCCTGCACAGTGCCCGGCCGACACCATGCAGCCTTGGGCGGTGAAGATGGTGGCCGTGCACCCGACCGGCATCTGACGGGCCGTGAACGCGAGGTTGGTTCGATAGCGGTCGTCGCCGCCACAGATACCGCAGTACTCAGCAATGCTGTGCTTCGGCAACTCGGCTGCGACTGAGGAAACCGAGAACTGATTGCCGGTGGTGTGCGGGCCGGCCACAAGGTCGATCCACACGAGATCGCCATTGAAGTACGCCGACGAGTTGCTCCACATGTCCATCTCGCCTGCATCCAGCTCCTGCATCTGGCCATCCTTGTCAGACACAATGCGGATGTAGCTGCCCGAGTCCAGGTGGATATTGTCGAAGTACAACCGCACCCATGCAGCATTCTCGATCTGCACGAAGTCCGTGAAGACAACTTGGTGCGTATCGCTGGTGTTCTCAAGGAATCCGGTGCTCAGCGAATAGGCAAACTCCTCCCCGACCGGTCGGTCCAACGTGTTTTGCCCGTACGCCGGACACGAGATCGCGACAGCAAGTCCGATTGCTGCCGAAGCCGACAAGTAAGTGCTCTTCCTCATTGTGGTTCTGCTCCTTGCTGAAGCCTGGATTCAGGCTGGTTCGAGAGTGCGCACCAAGGCGATGCCCAAACACAGGAATGGGCACGATCGCTGCTATCTGAATAACTGCGATCCCGATAAGGGTATTCCATAAACGGCTTATGTTCCCAGAAGCAGTTGGACGGCCCGTATGACCCCAGCGACCAATGAGCACACGATCACCCCCCCCACCACCGGGACAAACGTCGCGACGGCCGTCCACTTCGCGCTTCGTGTTTCCTTCCAGATGGTCCAGATCGTGGTCCCGCACGGATTGTGGATCAGGCAGAACAGCATCAGACAGATCGCCGTCATCGACGACCAGCCGTGTGATTGCAGGAGCATAAGCCCTTGAGCCTCATCCATTTCGATCATGCGGCCCTGTTGTGCGTACACCATAAACAGCGTCGGCATGACGATTTCATTGGCAGGGATCGCAATGAGATACGCCAGCAGCACAACGCCATCGACCCCCATCAACCACCCAAGTGGGTCCAGAGCGTCGGCGATAATCAGGGACAGCGGATGCCCATCCCACATCACATTGGCCAGTATCCAGATGACGGCACCGGCAGGTGCTGCCACAAGGCAGGCGCGAGCAAGCACAAACAAGGTCCTATCGAGGATTGATGTGTAGATCACACGCAGGATGCTGGGGCGACGATACGGCGGGAGTTCGAGCGTGAACGCCGATGCCTCTCCCTTGAGCACTGTGCGTGACAGCACGAATGAGAATGCCAGTGTCAGTAAAACGCCCAGCAGGACGACCAGGCTCACGCTGCCGGCTGCCACCAACGACCCGGAGATGAAACTGACAAGCCGCCCCCCACCCTCGCTCCCCTCGCCTGGTGCCATCGTGCTGCCCGCAATGAACCAGGAGGAAATCAGGATCAACGTCGGGAATCGGCCATTGCACGGCACAAAATTGTTCGTGATGATCGCGATCAGTCGCTCGCGGGGTGATTCGATGATTCGGCAGGCCACGACGCCGGCGGCATTGCAGCCGAAACCCATTGACATCGTCAGCGCCTGTTTGCCGTGAGCGCCGGCCCGTCGAAACAGCCAGTCGAGGTTGAACGCCACCCGAGGCAGATAGCCCAGGTCCTCCAACAACGTGAACAGCGGAAAGAAGATGGCCATCGGCGGTAGCATGACCGCTACCACCCAGGCCACTGCCAGATACACACCGTCCACCAGGAAGCCGGAGATCATGGCCGGCATGTGAATCAGTGACATCAGATCGTGCAGAAGTGTGTACCCGCTATGGCCGAGCCAGCCCGGGGCATTCTCGATTCCCACCCACTCCTGCAACCAGCCGGCAACACCACCATCCTCAATCAACATCGCTGCCAGGAATGACGACGGTGCATTGGCTCCGGTGACCGTCAGCCAGAATACCACGCCCAGCAACACGAGCATGACGGGGACACCGAACACCGGCGATGTGAGGACCCGATCCAGTGCCCGGTCCCAGCGCCGCACATTGCCCGCCGCGCCATCAGTTCGAACCGTCACGCACCTCTCGGCTATGGCAGAAGCATGCGCGTACAACGTTGAGACCAGTTCATCGCGCAGGTGCTCCCCCACGTCGGCCCGGAGCCGTTGGGCCGTGGTCAGAATCTGTTGAGCGGATTCCGTCACGGATGAATCAGCGTCAGGCAGTTCCCGGCCACCAATCGTCGGGTTCGTCCAGCGACCACCGGTGATGGCCATCTCGACATTGTGATCGCCATCCAGGAGCCGCGTCGCAATCCAGCGCGGGCTCGGTTGGTCGGGCAGTGCCAACCTGATCATGGCTGCCAGTTCGGAGATCGCCCGTTGGGCCGGCCCTTCCGACTGAGCCGGTGTGGGTGCCGTCTCTGCTTCGCCGGAGATCACGTCCGCCACGACTGAGATTAACTGTGAGATGCCGCGCCCGGTGCGTGCACTCGTCCCAACCACCGGCACGCCCAGCGCTTCGGCCAATGCTTCAAGGTCAACATCAATGCCGCGGCTCTCAGCCTCGTCCATTAGGTTAACACAGACGACGACGTTGCGGCTGATCTCGAGTATCTGCAGCACGAGGTTGAGGTTCCGCTCAAGGCACGTTGCATCGACAACCGCCACCGTGCAATCAGGCTGCCCGAACAGCACGAAGTCACGGGCCACCTCTTCGTCCTGCGAGGCTGACAGCAGGGAGTACGTCCCGGGCAGATCAACGAGCAGATAGCGCTTGCCCCCGTGCCGATACATCCCCTCTGCACGTGTCACGGTTTTGCCCGGCCAGTTGCCCGTATGCTGGCGCATCCCCGTCAATGCATTGAACACACTGCTTTTTCCGGTGTTCGGATTGCCGGCCAAAGCCACGACCGCATCACAATCCGAACGATCGACCCAGCCGCCCCAGGCCCCGTCGTTCGTCGTCGCATCACCGCCCCCGCCGGCGCATCCCGGGCATGTGCTGCACTGTGCCATCAGGCAGCCCCTTCAGAGACGGAGGCCCGCTGGACTCGGCGCACCAGGACATGCCGTGCCTGTTCTCGGCGAAGTGCGATCAACGCCCCGCGAATGTGATAACTCACCGGGTCACCCGACATGGCCCGGTATTCAACTCGAATCACAGCACCGGGGGTCAGTCCGAGATCCAGCAGACGACGCCGGCTCAGCCCGCGCAGATCGTTATCCAGCGCTTCGACCTCTGCCGTGATTCCCGTTGGTAACTCACAGAGCCGAATCGCGTCCGGTGGGGCCTGCGGGACTTGCCGAGGTGGGGCAACATGAATGTTGGCAGCCACGACCGGTGCCAACACGATCGTCTCGGTCCCGTCTGTCAATTCAACTCGGTCATCATCCGATGCGATTACGGTCAGGCGGCTACCCGGCCGAAGCCCGGTCGTCACGATCTGAGCAAATGCCTCACGGGGCTCATCCTCGATGTGCATCACCTCAGCCTGCTCCGAGACCGGCCACTCGGTCACCGGCACCCCGGCCCGCTGCTGCAACTGCCCCTCTTCGGTCGGGATCGGGTCGCCATGCGGGTCCGTCTCGGGGAATCCCATTGCGACTTCCAGCGCGCGGAGCGATTCCTCCGTTCGCCGGTGCTCACGCCGATCCGCTTCCTCATGGAGCCTCGAGAATGGCAACCTCGCATCATCGGCCAGGTAGGTCTCCCACAGCCGGTGCGCACGAATGACCTGCAATGCCAGCCGTTCACCGTCCGGTGTGAGTTTCAGGCCCTCAGTCGTCGCCCGCACAAATCCGGAAGCCTGCATGTGCTCGCACAGGCTCAGCGTGCGGCGAGACGACAGCCCCAACGCCCCTCTCAACGAGTCAATGGAAGCCGTCCGGCCCCCCCACTGCTGCGCATGGAGATGCTTGAGCGCATCTTCAATCTGTACGCGCAGCCTGTCTGCCCTTTTCCGTCTTAGCCATGCCCACATGGGACGCCCGCCTATGCCATGATCCACACGCCGACAACCGGAGGATCCCCAGACCGGTCGACGATGGCCCGGGAAGCCTCTTTGATTGGACACAAGCATAGTTTTGACTACTCAAAAAGTCAAGTGTGGGCGCATCTTCCTCGCCACTCGCCATTCTTGTTGGCCCCCGGCTCTGCCAGCGGGGGGGAAGAGGGAGGACGATACGCACGCATCATTCCATGCCCGCAAGATGCTTCACCGCAACGCGGTGATCGTATGTAGCCGGGTGTGAAGCGAGTCGGAGACGAGCGCCACGCCCGGAAGAGGATGCGCGCATAAGAATACTTCATCACCCCGAAGGGGTGGTCGATGCATCCTCCGATGATCCGCGCGGGTAAGGAAACACGCGGGTACTTCCACTCCCCCGCCCGTCAGGGCGCACGAACATAGCCGGCGGCTTCAACCGCCGGAACTGGCACGCGCCACACGACACCCACCGCCCGGAGGGCGGACGAGGCGTAACAAAGGGTCTGTACCCATAACGGGGCACATGCAATGTGCCCCTACCCTCCAACAAGACGCGCGCGCATAAGCAAGCGGGCACCTCACTCGTCATTCCTGCGAACGCAGGAATCCAGGGATATTCAGCAAATACGCTCACACTGGGTGATCGGGCAGTAGGAATTAATTCCTACTGCCTAACAAGACATGGCGTCAGCAGCCACCTCCCGGTGGGATGCCCTCCGAGGCGTCGCGTATCTCACCATACGCATGTTGCCTGCTTACTCACGTGCGCGGCTCGTCGGAGGCACACATGTCGGATCATCCACTCAGCGCATTAGCGAAGCCCAACATCAATCAAACGTATGTTCGACCACGTTGCTCACCATACAGCCGTTGGGTTGGACGGCCTGGATAAAAAACGTCAGGCCCTTCGCTGAGCCGGGGACGGTCGCGCGCAGGAGTGCGGTCCCGGTGCCGTCTGCGACACGATATCCGGCCACCTTCGGGTTACTCAGCAGCACCGTCGACCCACTGCAGCTGGGAATGTTGACTGCGCCCGGTGCCATGCTGTAGGCAAAGTACACGCGTTGCCCAGGGCCGGCATTGGATGCCCGAACGGTATTGACCATGCCGGAAGTGCCTGGGAACGGCCCTTCGAGATCAAGATCGTATTTCGTCAGCAGCAGCGCTCGCGTATTGCCGAGATCGTCGTATCCCTCGGCGGCGATCTGTGACGCATCGTTAATATCCTGAGCCCACAGAATGTCATACCCATTGAGATTCGTGGTGACGGTATTCAGTTCGTAGAGCGTCATGTCCGGGGCCATGTAGAAGCCCATCACCCGCGTCATGGTCCAAATGTTACCGACGACCTCATTGTTTTCATTGATGCCGATTGCATTGCTGGACCCATCCTCGAGCGTGCCGATATCGGTCATCACACCCTGATACCAAATGTAACCGCGGTTCCTTTCATCAACCGGTTGCGACGTGCCGACAATGTAGCCGGCGTCATTGACGTCCCAGGCATAGGCCCAGCCGTCCCCGAGGTCGCCGAGGTCTTGGGCCGTCCCATCGGGATACCACACGACTGCGCGGCCGTTATCATCATCGCCGACGATCCAGTCGTTGTTGTTCACCGCGCCGGCCCAGCCGGTCCCGGTGCCGAACCAGTCCAGGTGATGGATCTGGCCGTCGGGTGTCCAGAACACCGGCTTGTAGTCTGTCGCGCCATCGCGAGATGTGCCGACAATCAGGCCTGAGTTGTTGATGTCCTGTGCGTCAGCATCCGGATCGGCACCAAGGGTTCCCAGGTCGACCATCGTGGCACCGTCCCAGAGAAACGCCCGGTCATACTTTGAGTAGTCTGCGTTCCCGACGACGAGGCCGGCATCATTAATCCCGTTGCCGAAACTGATCTTGCCGCCGAAAATCGTGCCGCAGTCGGTCATTGTGCCCCCATCCCAGATGAAGGCATGCTCGATCCACTGATTCCACTGGTTCGTGTCGCCGTGAGACCACCCGGTGACTTGCCCACTGTCGTTGATGCACCAGGCACTGCTTTCCGGCCCGAGCAGCGACCCGAGATCAGTCAGCATGAACTTTGGCGGTGCCTGGCCGAGGGCTGTCGACGCCCCTGCAATACACAGTGCTGCTGAACAAACAAGCAACCGGCCGAATCTTGTGCTGTGATCATTCATTTGAGTCCGTCTCATCTCTGATACCCCTTCTCACGGGTGGCTCTCAATAGTCGTCCACGATTGAGCTGTGCGGTGTGAATCGTGGAGTGAGTCGAATGGCAAAGAAATAGGGATTCCTGACTCAGAACCGGCGATTTGTGATCACAAGACCGCCGCCCGAGCGCAATAATCCCATCTGCCTACACTTATGCACCATGATGTCTGCAAAAGCAATGCCTGAGGCCGGCACGAGCACGAAAAGTCGTCGAATGTGAATCTAGGCAAGGACACACCCATGCCGCAGGACAGCCCGGCTGACTCGTATGTGGGGGTTGCAGGGCACAAACTTCGTCATGCCTTGACAGCCTTCGGCTTGTCGGCCAGGCAGAGAATCTGTGCTGACTTTGGCTGTCACATCGGCGGATTCACCGATTGCCTGCTGCAGGACGGTGCCGACCGCGTTTACGCCGTTGATACCGGCTACGGCATTCTTGATTACCGGCTTCGGATGGACGCTCGTGTCCACGTCATGGAGCGGACCAACGTGCTTCATGCCGATCCGCCTGAGGATGCCGGCGGGGTCTCACTTGTAGCCATCGACGTCGGCTGGACCCCACAAGCACGCGTGTTGCCAGTTGCCTGCCGCTGGGTGGTTGGAAGTACGGATCCGGTGATCATTTCGCTCATCAAGCCTCACTATGAGCTCTCAGCCATGGAAGAGTCTGCTCGCTGCGAGGTGCTGGGTTCAGATGAGGTGAATCTGGAGGGTACCGATCCCGGTGTCGGCCGGCGTGGCCGGAAGGGGTCACGTGCCAAGCGTCGCACGGTCATCCCTGATGCGGTGGCGCGCCGAATCCTTGATCATCTGGGCCGGGTCGTTTTCCCAACTGTGGGAGTTGAGGTGCTGGACAGCACGCAATCACCGATTCGAGGCGGGTCCTCGCGCAGCCACAAGCCGGGAAACATCGAGTTCCTGGCACTACTTCGGCCTGTAAAACAGTGATTCACCGGCATATAATGGTTAGTGCGGAGTATGCGCGCACAGTGAAGTCCGCGCTTCCAGCCAGACAAAGAAGTCTTTAAATGCCTGACAATACAGTAGATACGCCACAAAACGGGGCGCAGGCACCTGAGCCTGCCGAGAATATCGTCGATCTTGAGATCGAACGTGAACTCCAGGATTCGTACCTCACCTATGCGATGAGCACGATCATGGATCGTGCGCTGCCGGATGTGCGTGACGGTCTGAAGCCGAGCCAACGGCGAATCCTGGTGGCCATGAACGATCTGAACCTCGGCCCCCGCTCGAAGCACCGGAAGTGTGCCAAGATCTGTGGCGACGTTTCCGGCAACTACCACCCCCACGGTGAAGGTGTGATCTACCCGACGCTGGTTCGATACGGCCAGGGTTGGGTGATGCGCGTCCCGCTGATCGACAAGCAGGGCAACTTCGGGTCGATCGACGGCGATCCCCCGGCGGCGATGCGGTATACCGAGGCCCGGATGGCCGGGGCTGCAGCCGACATGCTCGAGGATTTGAAACTCGATACCGTCGATTTCAAACCCAACTATGACGAGACGCGCAATGAGCCGGTTGTGCTGCCGAGCAAGTTCCCGAACCTGCTGGTCAATGGCTCGACGGGCATTGCCGTCGGGATGGCCTCGTCGATCCCCCCCCACAACCTCACTGAAGTCTGCAACGCGATCGAAGCAGTCATTGACGATCCGGCACTGACGCTGGATCAGTTGATGGCGATTATCCCCGGCCCGGACTTCCCGACCGGCGGCATCATCTGTGGGACGGCCGGCGTTCGTAAGGCCTACGGCACCGGCCGGGGCCGGCTCACGCTTCGTGGGCGCATGCACACCGAGGAGACTGCCAAAGGGCGGCAGCAGTTGGTCATTGACGAAATCCCGTACCACCTGGTGCAGAATACGGTCATTGACAAGATCATCGATGCCGTCAAGTCGGAGAAGATCAAAGACATCACGAATGTGCGCAACGAGTCCGGCCGTCGCAGCCGCACTCGGATCGTCATTGAGTTGAAACGGGCTGCCGATCCCGATGTCGTCGAGAATCAACTGTACCAATACACCCCACTGCAATCGACGATCTCGATTATTAACATTGCGCTGCTTCACCGTCAGCCGCGCACGCTGAGCCTTCGTCAGATGATCGACTGTTACATTGATCACCGCATTGAAGTGATCATGAGACGGACGTCGCATCTGCTCAAGGAGGCTCGAAAGAAGGCTCACGTACTCGAGGGCCTGATTTACGCCGTGTGCGACATCGACGAAGTGATTGCCCTGATCCGGGCCAGCCGTACCCGCGAGGAGGCGATTCAGGCCCTGATGGTGCGCCCGTTCCGTATTGCGAATGATCACCCGTACAGTGCCTCGCTGCCCGAGCGGTTGTTGGCTGCGGCCCAGACTGAAAACGGCGTGGCCCTGAGCCGGACCCAGGCCGAGGCAATCGGCCGACTGCAGTTGATTCAGTTGGTCGGATTGGAAATCGAGAAACTGGTCAACGATTACCGCGAACTCGTCACGCAGATCGAGGACTACGAGTCGATCATTGAAAGCAAGCAGCGCAAACTCGACATCATTCGCGAAGATGTGCGCGAGATTCGACAGAAGTACGGGACGGAGCGGCTCACGGAGATCGGGCACGCAGTCACTGACCTTGACCTCGATGATCTCATCATGGAGGAAGAGGTCGTGGTGACGATCAGCCACGAAGGGTATGCGAAACGGGTACCGGTTGATACCTACCGTGAGCAGCGGCGTGGCGGTCGAGGAATCAAGGGGTCCGAGTCGAAACAAGAGGACTTCACTGAACACCTCTTTGTCTCATCAACGCACGATGATCTGCTCTGCTTTACTGATACCGGGCGCGTGTTCAAACTCAAGGTCTATGCCATCCCTGCCATGAGCCGCACGTCAAAGGGTCGGGCCATCGTCAATCTGCTGGACCTCAGACCGGGTGAGAAGGTTCGTGCGTTCCTGACGGTGCGCGACTTCGAAAAGGGTGAGGACTTCATCACCTTCGCGACAACGCGCGGGATCGTCAAGCGGACCGCGCTGAAGGACTATCGAAACGTCCACCGAGCCGGGATCATTGCGGTGACCCTCAAGGACGATGATCACCTCGTCGGGGTGTTGCACACGAGCGGCGAAGACGATCTGCTGCTGGCGACTCGCAAGGGCATGGCCATCCGCTTCAACGAGAAGGATGTCCGTGTGATGGGCCGGAACGCAGCCGGCGTCAAGGGGATTGCATTGGGCACCGGCGATGAAGTCGTCGGCCTCGTCCTGGCAGACAGCACCCGGGATCTCCTGACCGTGACCGAGAACGGCTATGGCAAACGGACCGACATGGAGGAGTATCTGGTCCAGTCAGAGCAGGGCCTGCGCACGCAGAGTCGGGGCGGCAAGGGCCGGATCGACATCAAGACGACGAAGCGGAATGGGGATGTTGTCGCCGTCATCGGGGTACACGAAAGCGACGGGGTGATTGCCATGAGCGAATCGGGCATGGTGGTTCGGATGCCGGCCGGCTCGATCAGCCGTATAGGGAGAGCGACCCAGGGGGTGCGGGTCGTGAACCTCAAAAAAGAAGACCGGCTTATCTCTGTAGCGCGCATTCTTGAATCAGATTTGAATGGGAACGGAAACGGGAACGGGGAAGAGCAAGCATAACCATCCTGCTCGCAGCGGGTTCGGTCCCAGGGGCCGATTGCCGGCATGGCGGTTGTGACCGGGAGCGAAATTCATCCGGTGAGGCCATTTCTTTCAAAACCTATCCGGTTCGTCTATCGAATGTCACAGATTTGTGGTACGCTGTGGTTTTTGAGACGTCTCCTTCAGGAGTAGCGGCATGTCCGTGACACAGTGGTCAGAGCAGATTCTTCTGGCCGAACTTCAAGATGAGCCGGCCTTCAGCGACGAGTTGGAGGCCCTGATTGAGCAGATTCACGGGTCAACGGCCAAGCAGGACGTCGTCCTGAACATGCAGGGCGTTTCGTTCCTCAATAGTTCGAATATTGCGCAACTGCTCGAACTTCAGCAGCGCATGACCGAAAAGGGCCTCACGCTCAGGCTCTGTGCTGTGAACCAGCGCATTTACTCCGTGCTTCAGATCACTGGGCTGGACAAGTTCTTCCAGATTGAGTCCGATACGGCCAGCGCTCTGGCAGCACTGCAATTGCTCAGCCCGGATTCCACTGATGCCGAGGAGTCAGGCCGCACCACCTGAACCGGCGTTTTTCCCCTCAACTCACAGTCTCGACAGCGGTACACTGTGTCCGAGCCGGTCACAGACCCTGCATTGAATCGTGAATCCGAATATGATCCACCAGTCCCAACGATCCGAACACGCATCGCCCCCTTCTCCCACTGTCGAACGCGGCATCGTGGGTCTGTGTGATGCGAGCAAGACATACTACAAGCCCGACGGTTCGGTGCTCGTCAACGCCCTCATGGAGGTGAATGTCACGATCCAGGCCGGCGAGTATGCGGCGATTATGGGTGCATCAGGAAGCGGCAAATCGACCCTGCTCAACGTCCTGGGATGTCTGGATCGGCTGACGAATGGGCAGTACTACCTTGATGGTGCCGACGTGGCCCAAATGGACGATGCCAGTCTGTCGAGAGTGCGTGGCCGAAAGATCGGGTTTGTCTTCCAGGCGTTCAACCTGATCTCCTCGCTGACCTTGCTCGAAAACGTTGAAGTCCCGTTGTTCTACCTGGGCGTCCATCGCGCCGAGCGGGTTCGCAAGGCGCGCGAACTTCTTGATATGGTCGGTCTGTCCGATCGTCTTGATCATCGGCCCTCCGAGTTGTCCGGCGGGCAACAGCAGCGCGCGGCCATTGCCCGGTCACTCGTGAATGACCCGGCCGTGATTCTGGCTGATGAACCGACCGGGAATCTTGATTCTGTGACCGGTCAGTCCGTCCTCGGGATTTTCGACAAACTCCATGCCCGTGGGTTGACGATCCTCATGGTTACGCACGACCCGAACATCGCCGATCGCTGCGAGCGTGTGATCCGGCTCAAGGATGGTCGCCTCGAGTCGGATGTTGTGTCACGCCGGACCGGCATTCTTAAGGACCGGCAGCCCGAGGCCGCCCCCGCCACGACGTAACCGATGGTTGATCGCCTCCTGCTGCAGTGCGAGTCTGTATCACCCTGCCCAGCGGGACGCCCTACGATGGGACAGGAATGCGCATACTTGGAGTCGATCCCGGCCTGCGGTTCACAGGGTATGGATGCGTGGAGACATCCGGTTCTGATTCTGCGCGCTTTCCGTTTGACCCGAACCTGGTCGAAGCCGGCGTCCTGAAACTGCCTCACCGCGACCCGATTCATGACCGACTCGTCACACTGCATGCCGACCTGCTTGAGTTGCTCGGTCGACTGAAGCCGGACTGCGTGGCAGTCGAGAAGTTATATGCTCACTATGCCCACCCAACGACTGCCATCAAGATGGGCCATGCACGGGGCGTGATCCTGCTGACGGCTTCCGAGGCGGGGTATGAGTTGCGAGAATTGGCTGCCACGGAGGTCAAGAAATCAGTGACAGGCAATGGGCACGCCAGCAAGCAGCAGGTTCGGTCGGCAGTTCAGGCAATTCTCGGCGTGACCGAACAACTTGAGCCACTGGACGTATCAGACGCCCTGGCGATTGCGATCACGACGTTGACACGAATGGGCACTGAATGACGATCTCCCATTGGGCCTCTGACGCCCCTGCAAGTCGAATCAGCCTACACTCTCAGGCTGCCTCGCAGCGGTTGATGACCCCTGTAACACTGACGGTTCGAGGAACCATGCGCTATCTGTGTTTTGACATCGGTGATCGAAGAACGGGCGTGGCCGTCGGCGACGACGAGACCCGGATTGCCTCCCCCGTCGGCTCATTTGAAGCCCGCTTTCGGCCCAATGACCCGATCGACCGGCTCCTTGATACGCTGATTTCATCCGTCAACGACCATCAGCCTGATGCGATCGTGCTCGGACTGCCGCTGAACATGGATGGGACGCACGGGCCACAGGCACGACGGATTATCGCATTGGCTGAGCAGTTGGCTCGTCGGATCAGCCTCCAGATTCGACTTCAAGATGAGCGGCTCACGTCGTTTGAGGCGGACCAGCAGATGGCCCGCTCCGGACTGACCCATCAGCAGAAGAAGTATCGCCGCGATGCACTTGCTGCTGCCGCGACGCTGCAGGACTTCCTTGACTCCAGTGACCACGCGAGCAATATGGGGCACGGCCGGGATCGGGATTGACCGAACCTCTCCTCCCCTATCCCCTTACTCACAGATTTGACATGACTTCACTCTTTCGCATGCTCGCCAGTTCGAACCTGATGCTGCTGGTCATTGTGGCCATCGGCGGTCATCTGGTTGATCCCGGCGGGCCGCGGCGGGCCGGGTTCGACGTACTCGTGATCCTGGCGACCGTCTATTGCGCTCTGGTCCACTCCATCGTCTATACCTACTTCATTGCAGCCGGTAAGTACATTCAATCGGCCATGGAGGATCACAATCTCGGTTGCGAATCGCACCTGGTCCGTGCCAAAGCCAACAAGAAGATGTCATTTCGATATGTCTTATTGGCAATCCTGGCAACGATGACGGCTGCGTTTCTGTACTACGCCGGGAATCCGGTTCGTGGTGACGGGGCGATCTCCCCATGGTGGGCTGCTGCCGGCACCTATGTGGCTCTGGCGGTCAATATCATGGCGATCCCCTTTGAATGGAAGTACATCCGGGCCAACAGCGTCCTTACCAAAGAAGTGACCAATGGGGTCCAGCAAGCCGGCCAGGTGGCCCCGGCAGTGAAGGCGGAGTGACACTCGCGATGCTTCTACACCACATCATCACAGCGTTGCTTGTTGCGGTCGCACCGGCGGCTCTCACACGAGGTGGCGGCGAGTTCAGTTCATCACCCCCACTGCTCGATGCGCTCTGCGAACCGGAGTGCAGCCATCAGCCGGTATTGAACCAGGAGCCGGATGAGGACCCGGAGTCGATCGAGACGGTTGAGGATCTGCTTGATGCACTCGAATCGGCGGACGCCGATCTTGCTTCGTTTTCTGCGGTCGTCAAGTACATCAAAGAGGACCTGTTGCTCGACGACGTTCAGGAGCGGCGTGGGACGCTGTATTACCGGGTCGCCCCGGAAACGGCCCAGCGTCAGTTTGCGGTTCTGTTCACACGCCTGCGATTCGGCAAAGAGTGGCACGACGACCTGAAAGACTATGTGTTTGACGGGCGTTTTCTGATCGAGCGACTTCACCAGGAGCATCAGTTTTTCAAGCGTGAGGTCGTTCGGCCCGGCGAGACGTATGACCCGCTGTCCATCGACGGCCCGTTTCCCCTTCCGATCGGTCAGAAGAAGGCCGATCTGCTGCGACGCTTTGAGGCGACTTTGCTCGACCCATCGACCGAGGGCCGACTGGCCGGCAACTACCACATGCTCCTGACGGCTCGCGACCGATCCGATGATGATCGGCTCGAGACCGTGGAACTGTGGTACGATCGGGAAACGCTGCTCCCAACCAAAGCCGTCGTGACGGAGAAGACGGGAGATCTCAGCACGGTCGAGTTGGCGAATCCCGCACGGAACCCTGCCGAGCTCGATCAATCGGTCTTCAGTACGCAGACTCCGGACCCGCTCGACGGGTGGACGATTGAAATCAGCCATCTGAGTCCTGAACAAGGGGGCCTGGGGCACTCTCAGAAGCCTCGCCCGGGGGATGACGGCCAATAACCCTGGCATGCTGCAGGATTGATCTGGCCGGCCGACTTCTTTTTCATTCCATCTGAACGTGCTGTCGCGTAAAATGGCACTGCTCGCAATGACTCCGGTGGTCTGCGGGGCGTGTGTCATTTTCGTATTGAAGGAGGGCTGGGAATGCTGAGCCGACGATCTGTAAATGTGTCACGTATGGCAGTGGCAGCCCCCCTGCTGCTGCTACTGATGGCAAGTTCGGCAGCCGGGCAATCGACTGAACCCGCTGTCTTCATCACGACGTACCCGAACGCCACCCAGGGCAAGATTACATCGTTCACGATGGCAGACGACGGCATGCTCACTCTGGTCGGTGTCTATGACACATCCGATACCGGGGCACAGACCATCAGCCTGGCACCGGATGGTCGGCATCTGGCCATGGCCCATGGCACGGCGAACGGCCAGGTGGAGCAACTGGACATCTTTGCGATCAACAGTGATGCGACGCTGTCGTTTGTACTCACCGAATTGGTCCCGGACAGCCCGCTTGACGTGGCCTGGCTTCGAAGCGATCTGCTGGCCGTCGTGCAGACGGACTTCCCGAGCACCGTCGGGATATACGCGTTTGATGAAGTTAACGCAACACTGATCGAGATCGATCGTGAGGACTCGGGATCGTTCAGCAGTAACGTCATCAGCCACCCGCACGGCCGATACGTCTTCGTGAATGATTCGAGCGGCAACAAGGTGTCAGCCTTTGAGGTCAGCGATGTCGACGGAACGATTACGCCGACCGCTGCCTCTGCGACGAGCGGCATGTACCCGCTGGGAATGGGTACGACTTCCACCGGAGGCAGGCTGTATGTCGGCGGCGGGATCAGCGGGGGCGGTGATAAAGTGCACGGCTATGCAGTCTCGTTTGACGACGGCTCGCTGACGGCCTTGCCCGGCAGCCCGTACACATCGCCCGGCGATTCCCCCAAACTGGCGGTGGCTACACCGGACGATCGGTACCTGTTTGTCGGGCACGGCTCCGATGCGACGGTTCGGTCGTTCCGCATCGAGTCGGACGGTTCCATTACCAGCCTCGGCCGCTCGTTTGACATCGGATTGCAGGGCACGCTCGGTGACATTGCCATGCTGGACGATTACATGCTCGTGACCGACAACTCATCGGCCGTCGATGGGAAGTCCGGCGTGTATGTCTTCCGTGTTAACTCGGACGGGTCCTTTTCAATGGTCGGCTCCGATCTGTTTGATACGCAGACCTCGACGCCGAATACGATGGCTGTCTGGAATCCTGAAACCGGGATGTATCTCGACTCATCGCCGCTAATCGGCGGGACGCAGGCTCGGTTCGAAGTGACCGGAGCCGGCAACGCGCAGGACACGGCGCTTGTATATTCGTTGGCCGGTCCCGGGCGCACGCCGCTGTATGGGCAGGGCATTACGTTGGGGCTCCTGCTTCCGATCGAGTTGATCAGCGTCAAGACGTCGGATGCAACGGGGTTCGTCGCATGGAATCGAACGATCCCGTCCAAAGCGTCCGGGCGCACCGTCTGGATGCAGGCAGCACAGGCCGGCCGTGTGAGCAACGTGATCGGTCGATCGGTGCAGTAGCAGGTCGTCGAGTTTCAGTTCATCCCGGTCTTGTCCGGCGGGGCCGGCTTGCTCGGTCGATACGGCGGGTTTTCGACCAGTGCATCAAGCACCTCGGCAATGGCCCGCTGCAGCTGTGGATCGCGCCCGGCCAGTTCATCAGCCGGCAGGATGTCGACTGTGATGTCCGGCTCAACGCCGCGGTTTTCCAAGCCCCAGCCTCGTCCCGGCTCCCACCAGGCGAACTCCGGCTGGGTACTCAACCCGCCGTCCACGAAACTCTTGTCGCCGCGTATCCCGACGACGCCGCCCCAGGTCCGCATCCCGATAACCGGTCCCAACTTGCGAAGTTTGAAACTCTCGGGGAAGATGTCGCCATCGGAGCCGGCAAACTGGTTGATGAGGACTGCCTTCGGGCCGACGTGGACTTTGTCAGGGTAGGAGGACGGCTTGCCCCGTCGGGTAAAGTCGTAGGCCCATGCTGTCCGAGCCAATCGTTCGATAATCATCTGTGATACCCATCCCCCGCCGTTATATCGAACGTCAATGATCAGCCCATCGGTGTCGACCTGCGGGTAAAAGCCCTGCACAAAACGGATCAGGCCGGCTGCATCCATGTCCGGCAGGTGGAAGTAGCCAATGCGCCCGCCGCTTGCCTGGGCGACGTACTCCCGGTTGCGCCGGCACCAGTCGCGGTAGCGGAGGTCGCGGTCATCAGGTAGTGTCTGAATCTGCACGTCGCGTGTATCGGAGCCGTCTGCCTGCGCCCCGACGGTCAGCAGGACCTGGTCTCCGGGCAGGTTCGCCAGATGCTCATACACGTTGTCCGATGCCGTCAGTTCATGCCCATTAATCGCAAACAGGTACTCGCCGGTCTGTACGTCGGCATGGGTCATGGTCAACGGTGACAGGCTCTCCGTTTCCCAGGCCTCCGGCCGGAGGATGTTAACAAACTGATGGGCATCCGCTTGTTGATCAGGTTCGACGTCGGCACCGAGCAATCCGACACCGACCCACGGGGCCGCTTCCAGATCACCGCCCCACACATAGGTATGTGACGTCCCCAGTTCGCCGATCAATTGCCCGATCAGGTCGTTGAGTTCCTGGCGAGTTCCCAATCGGGGCAGCAGCGCGCTGTACCGCTCATACATGAGATCCCAGTCCAGGCCGGCCATGTTCTCCACGAAGTAGAAATCGCGCTGGAGCCGCCAGGCTTCTTTGAATATCTGTGCCCACTCCTCAGCCGGCGTCACCTTCAATCGCAAATCGGATGGGCTGAATCCGTCTTCGAGCCCCTCAGCGCCCGCACCCAGCAGTGCCTCGACCGGGCCGACCAGAATGTCGTCGGCCAGGCGCACGGCAACGGTCGTCATGTCGCCGCTGAGAACGTAATCGATCAATCCTTCAATCAGCGCTTCCTCTTCCGCCTCATACAGATCGAAGCAATACAACGTATTCCGTGCGCGGGTATCCGCTTCGCCCCATACTTCATCAAGCACTCGATCGGACGGGAAGGAAATGTAATAGAGGCACTCTGAGGAAGCAGCGAGGTCCCCGCAGTTGCGCGCCGGTGTCGGCAGTTCAAAGACGCGCTCGAGCAGGCCGTCGAAGTCAATCACCACGTCCTCGTCAACTTCTTCGGCCGGTTCATTCGCAGCAATTCCCTCCTCCTCCGGCACGATTTCATCGTCGTCGTCGGTGCCTTCCTCATCTTTAAACCAACCGGTGCCCTCGTACAGTTCGTGAGGAAGAGACGGGCGAAGCCCGTCTGCTTGCAGGATCACGCCACAGATCTTGGTGGTTTCCGTCACGACATGATTGAAATCACGTTCGCCGATCAATGGGTTGTACGAGCGGCTGGACAGGAAATACAGGTATCGGCCGTCCGGGTCCCAGGCGGGATCATGGTCATGGCTAAACTTGGTGGTGATCACATGCGTCTGCTGAGTCTCGATTTCATAGACGCAGATGTCAGAACGCGATCCCCAGGCCCGATCGGGTCGGGTATAGGCGAGATACCGGTTGTCCGGTGAGAAGACATACTCCTCGATCTCCCAGTCCGGGCAGGACTCAACGAGTTGACGGTCCCCGGTTTCACTGTCCACGATATACAGCGACATCGTCAGATCGGAGTACGCGATCCTCGTCCCGTCAGGCGACCACACGGGCGCGAACACCCAGCCCTGCCCCCCGGAGGTCAGGACCTCATACTTGGAGCCGTCGGCCGTGTACAGTGCGATTTCCTGCTCGCCGGTCTCGTCCGTGATGCAGGCTATGGTCTGGCCGTCCGGGGCAAACACAGCCTCCCGTTGGCGCGTTCCGGAGGACTCTGCGACCTGAATGACCCGGCCTTCCTCGACTGGACAGTTCCAGATCTCCCCGCGCGACGTAATGACGAGGCGGTCACCTTCCTGGTTCAGTTCATAGCGTTCGAGCGTCGCTGTGGCATCCTCGAAGTGCGCGCGCCGGTGCGTCCGATCGCTGGCAATGGTCATGTTAATGGCTGTACTCGTGCCGGTTGACAGATCAAGGACACTCAGGCCGCCGGCATACATATACACAATGCGGCCGTCGTGCAGATCGGGCCAGCGCGCATCGTATTCCGTGTGGAAGGTGTGTTGTTGCCGATCCGAGCCATTCGGGCGCATCGAATGGATGTTCATGCGCTTCCCATCGGCATCCGAGAGGTAGTACAACCGACCGTTGTACCACATGGGGAAGCGATCGCTTCCTTCCCACGTCGTCAGTTGCCGGAACGAGCCGTTTGATAGATCGGCGAGCCAGATGTCCTGTGTGGTCCCGCCGGTGTAGCGCTTCCAGGTTCGTGATTCACCCCCAAGTCGGTTGTACGCGATTGTCTGCCCGTCATCGGAGTACGAGCACAACGCACCGGACCCGACCGGGACCTGGGCCGGGTGCCCGCCGTCGACCGGCACTTCGTACAGGTGATGCTCCCATCGGACGGCCACTCGTCGAGATCGAAACACGACAGCCGACGAATCCGGCTTCCAGGCTACGACCTCATCGCGTGTGGGATGGAAGGTCAGCCGTTGCGGTTCGCTGCCTTCAAATGACATGACATACACATCGACATTGCCATCGTACTCGGCCGAGAAGGCGATCCATTGCCCGTCAGGGCTGATCCGGGCAAACGCTTCGGTCCCGTCATGGGTCGTCAGCCGGCTGGCAGTCCCCCCGATGATCGAGCCCTTCCACAGGTCGCCTTCGGCCGTGAAGACGATTGTGTCACCATGCACGGCCGGGAACTGGTAATAGCCTTCGACTCCAGCAGCCCAAGCCCCTGATGTCATGACTGCGGCTGACACCCCATACAACGCAACTACTCGCTGAGACACGAACCGATCCACGATGACGCTCCCTATTCTGTAGCCGGCAGAACCCGGCACCGGTATGCACTTGAGTGGTCAGTTTATGACCGACATCCCGCCCGGTCGCGCAGCGGCATCCGGGGTCATCGTGAATTGTGTGCAGATAAAGGAGGGTCTCAGCGAATCTGCTCGAATATCGCTGAGTTCGCTTCGAGATAGGTGAGGCGTTGGCGCGCGCGGCGGGCCAGTCCTGATTCCGGATAACGGGCCACGAGTAACCGGTACTCGGTGATCGCGGCAACTCGTTCACCCAGCCGGTCATGCGCGTGCCCGAGCCAGAACAGGACGCTCGGTGCATGGACACTCTGCGTCCACCCCGGGACCGTCTTGGCTTCCGTCAGTCGCTGCACGGCTTCAAGTTCATCATTCTCCAACAGGAGATCGCGCGCCTGGGAAACAAGGAGTTGCAGTTGCTCATCGTGGTCAGGCGATGGGGCCAGGGACGCCGGTTCGACATCCGTCGGCCTCGGGCGTTGGCTTTCGGTTGCACTCAAGGGTTGGGGCTCGGTCCCGGGAAACATGACGTAGTCCTGAGACCCGTGCGAGATCGTCTGATCGCCGACCGAGTTCGTCGAACAACCCCCTGCCAGCGCTACACCCAGGGCGATCAGGAGGAAAAACGCCACGAACCGGCCTGCTCCGAAAAGCGTCCGGTTGCTCATGGCAGTCGAGTTATGGCACCCGTCAGTAGGTAACACGGCCACTCAGTTCCTCCATGCGATTGGCCACCCCACTTTCCCGGATAATACCCTGGATGCGCATCAGGCTCGCCTGATCAAGCTTTCCGTTTACGAATTCGAGGGTCGTCCAGGCCTGTTGGACCACGGCCTCCTCATCCGGAGACAACTGTGAGCCGGCCTGTGCCAGCCGGTCAAGCAACCGATCGCTTTCGATGGCTTCACGAATGAGTTGCACATCGCTGAACGAATGCGTGTCAGTCGAGGCCAGCACATTCAGCAAGACCGAGGCGTGGTAAAGATCATCGCCGAGTGCCAGATCCGGCAGTATGGCCGGCTCCGGCTGACGCACCACAGGCATCGCCTGCTGTTCCGAGACGTCCTCGGTTGCTGACGTGCGCTCGTCAGTGGTCCTCACCGTGGGGATGTCTGCCGAGGCGACCTGAGAACGCCGAGCGTACATCTGCTCGAAGAACTTAAGGGCACGCTCATCATCAAAGGAATACCCCTCCGGCAATCGTTCCTGCTCGGCATTGATAAAGGTATCGTACCGCAGCCGGCTGGCAGCCGGCATGTTCAGCGGCCGAGTCACTGTTTGCGGCCCTCGGCCGTCATCGTCGTAGACCATTGTTGCCAGCGGTCTCCGACGCCGCCCGACAACAGATTGGGATGCAGTGCGGGCCAGCGATTCGTCCAGATCAAGCAGGGCGACCGGGTCGGGCCACCTGCCGGGGCCGTCGTCATACACGTCAGTGGCAGCCAGGCGATCCGGCCCCATGGGGTCCGTCGTGTTGTCACCCTGTGGCGCTGTCCCAAGCGTATCTTCATTGCTTGCGACTGTGTCACGAAATTCCGGGGTCGTATTTCCGGGCGACCACAGGCGCGGCCCGAACAGTGTGACGCCGACCAGCACACACGCGGCTGCAGCCGTGAGCCAACCGGCCCAGGCAGCGACACGCAGACGCCGCTCGGTCGCAAAGGCCAACTGCGGGCCGTTCACGGCCGACCAGATGGCCTGTTCGAGATCATCCGGCCATTGCTCATACACATTGTGCACGACGGCCTTCAGATCGGCATCCTGGCGCTCTGCCCGTTCGAGCAGTGCCCGACAGGCAGTGCATTGCGACAGATGCACTTCAGCGAAGTGGGCCATTTCGCGATCCAGTTCGCCGTCCAGCAAACCGGAAAGCACTGCATTTACATCCTGACAGTCAAAGTCCTTCATAATCCTGTCCCCCTCTCGCAAAGTAGTTCACGGCGAGACGGGCCTTTTCGTAGTGCCGATGCGAAACACCATGTTCTGCACCGGACCGGCCATCATCAATCCTCACCACCGGCTGCCTTCCTCAATGGAAACACCAGCGGCTCCTCCTCCGGGTTGTTCAGTCCCTCCTCAATCAGATCACGCAATGCCGCACGAGCGCGATTCAATCGGCTCATCACGGTCCCGACCGGGATCTCCAGCACCTCGGCGATCTGCTGATACGACAGTTCCTCATACACACGCAGCACCAGGATGGCCCGCTTGTCATCAGGCAGGCGTTCCATCGCATCCCGGACCCGCTGCAGATTGTCAGCCACATCGACATCGTGCTCGGGCCGGCGGTCATGCCGGAGAGCAGGATCATTGCTGAACTCGGGTAACGAGTCGGCCCGTTTACTGCGACGCAGATGGTTGATCGACAAATTGACAACCACCCGCCGCATCCATGACGGCACGACCCGTTCCGGGCCATCCGGCGGGGTATTCCACAGTTTCAGGAACGCCTCCTGAACCAGATCCTCGGCCACATCGCGGTCGCGACAAATCCCCCGGGAGACGGCAATGAGCCTCGGTCCCAGCGTTTTCATCCAGCGGGCAAGATCGGATTCAGTGAGTGACAATGCCATATCCCCATACCTGACACGATCCGGGTCGGCCCATTCCCTGTAAATACTCGAACACAAGCCGAAAACCTCGATGCCCCTATGTCAGTATCGTATCACTCGATACGGTCTCATAAGCCGGAGGATCAGATCCCATGCCCGTTGGCCGACAATGTCTGACAAGTCCATGCGACGGGGGCATCAGGGCCCCTTGTGTCGGGTCAGAATGCCGCTACGATCGCCTGTTCTTCAATCAGATTCATCTCCCGATTATGACTTCGGAGGATCCTGGAAATGACATCAGCGACGACTGAGACCTCGGAATCGACTCCTGCGACCGGTGCCCCTGCACAGCCTGTCGGCCCCACCCTGACGACCGGATACGTCCAGCAATCCGAACCTGATCTGCTCGTTTTGAGTATTCCGAAGAGTGACTATCGACTCCACCTCGTGCCGACTTGCTCGATCGATGCAGCGACGGGTGATCGGATCACGGGGCGAGTTGATGCTGTGGCCCGTCGAATCGATCTGTGCTACACCGGCGGGACGTTTATCGACCCGATTTACGGCCGGCCGCGAAACATCCAGGGCCGCATCCGGGACATCCAGCCCGGCGATAACACGTTACTCGTCCAGGCTGGGATTCCGATGTACGTCAGTGTCCGGGCACCGCAGCGGGCCGAGCAGTTCCAGGTGGGACAGGTGATCCATTTTGCGGTTGACCGCGGGGCCACCTTTACACCGCAGTCGTGATTGGGAATCCATGCCTGAAGCATCCAAGGTCATTGAGAAGCCCGGCGAGCGTACGCAGATCATCAGCCCGGATACCTGGCGTGGCGGGGGCGATCCGGCTGCACGTACCCCCCCCGGGCAGACGCTGACACGCAAATGGCCGGTGCTGCACTACGGCTCGGTCCCGAAGATTCGTCCTGAGGACTGGCAACTGCGCGTCTGGGGATTGTGCGAGAACCCGTATACGCTGTCATGGCAACAACTCATGGACCTGCCGCAGGTGGACTTGATCTGTGACATCCACTGCGTTACGCAATGGTCACGGTTGGATAACACGTTCACCGGTGTCTCGATCCGGACGCTTGTTGAGATGGCCAAGCCGAAGCCGGAAGCGACGTTTGTCATGCAGCACGGGGCGAGTGCCCCGAACAGTGACTGGACGACGAATCTTCCCATTGATGAGTTTGCTGATGATGACTGCATCCTCGCGACACATCACGAGGGGCAGCCGATCTCTGCCGATCACGGCGCTCCCGTGCGGGCGGTCGTGCCGAAGTTGTATTTCTGGAAGGGCGCGAAGTGGATCTCGGGCATCGAGTTTCGGGCTGCTGATGCGCCGGGTTTCTGGGAGATCAACGGGTACCACATGCACGGCGACCCGTGGACGGAAGAACGGTTCGGGTGGTAGGACAACTTGGCACTAGGCTGTCGGCTTCACTTCATGAGGATCGCCTGGGCCAAGAAACAGCGCCACGGTGATCAGTACCAACACGTTGGCGAACAGGGCCGGCAGCACGGCGTCGATCTCATCAAACGCCGCAGGCAACCACTCAAACGTCGCACCAATCTTCCACAGCAGCGCCACGCCCAGCCCGCTGGCCATACCACCGACCACCGCGGCTCTGGGCGTTCTGGGCAGTAACAGCGCACAGACCACGGCCGGCGTGAGCGTTGCCCCGTACAGGGTATACGCATAGAGCGCCACATTGAAGTACTTGTTGCTCAGGAATGAGATGGCCAGCGCGAGGAGGCCGATCCCCAACACGATGACACGTTGCTTCCAGGGCGATGTCAGACCGGAATGAAGATCGACGGCGACGGAGGTCGCCGCACCGAGCAGGTAGGAATCTGCCGTCGTGATGATGACGGCGGTTGCTGAACCCATGATCATCAGCCCGATCCACCACGGGAGGGACGTGAAGGCCAGTTCGACGATCACATGCCCATGATTCGCCGGCTCCTCGGTCAGCATGAGTTTGCCAAACAGTGCCAGCCCGATGACGACGAACTCGAGCACCACAACACCGAAGAACATTCCGATTGCTGACAACCGGGCCGTCCGGGGGCTGCCGGCTGACATGAAGCGCTGATGGAGATTGGCGTCTCCGAGTACGAGCAGGAAGGCTGGTAGGAGAAAGCCAACCCAGGCAATCGGCGTCTCTCCACCCCCGAGTTGGCGCATGTCATCCGTGATCGGCTGGGTGGCAGGGTCCCAGTGGAACATCACCCAGATCAGTGCCGAAATCAGCCCGACTGTCATCAAGATCCCGTTGATCAGGTCCGTCCATGCAACACTGACCATGCCCGCCAGCACCGTGTACAGAATGATAAATGCAGCGAACCCGCCGCGCACGAACAGAACCTTGGTGAACGCTGCGGTATGTTCAGCAGAGCCCGGTTCTGAATTCTCCAGCGCCTCAGCCAGCCCGGGAAAGAGCTTGAGCGTCACGGTCGTTCCGGCTCGGTACTGGTAGGACACGATGATGAGGTACGCCCCGATGAGCGCCACTGCCCCGATGAGTTGGGCAGCGCGGCCGAAACGCAGGCCGAGAATCTGGGGTACACTGCCGGCCGGCAGGCTACGAGCCCGCGGTGCCAGGAATGACAACAGTAGGATTCCGATGCCACCGGCCAACGGCAGGAATAGGGCACTCAAACCATGGCCATAGGTAAACTCGGCATTGCCGAACAGTGACCCCGTCCCGATCCAGGTGGCCACGAGCGTCCCCACCAGCACGCCGAACCCGAGTTTGCGTCCGGCCAGTGCGAAGTCCTCGCCCGTCTTGATTTTCCGCGAATGCCACACGCCGAGGCAGGTAAGAAACAGGAGGAAGCCGACGATGGGGTACGTCCAGGGATGCATATCCGGTCACCTTCCGCTACTGTGAGATCGGGTCGGGCCGCAGTCGATCATCCTCCCCATGCCGGGAGCGACCATACACGACTGATCACCTGTCGGCAAGCCGAGACTGCCCTATCCTGACAAGCCGGAGAAGCCATCGACGGTGGATTCTCCGGGTCTCTGACATGGCAGTTGTACGAACTTGCCTCCGGTTCACGCGTGACCTGACCCGGGGTCGCCGGTAAGAATGACCCCCGAGCCGCCTTCCCGCGGCGCGCACCAATGTCATCACTTGAAGGAGTGGATGATGCCACGACGATCTGCCTTGTACGGTGTCTTGCAATCTCGTCTCGCATGCCTGACCACCTGCTGCTGCCTGCTGATACTGACCGGCACTGCCGACGCGCAGTTCCCGGCCGATGCCGACTACCCCGGACTCAGCAAACTCCAGACGGTGGCCGAGGCCAGCGACTATCAGGCCACCTCCCATCATGCACAAGTCGTGGCCCTCATGGAGCGACTCGCAGACGAATCCGAACAGGCATCACTGCTGAGCATGGGCATGACCAACGAGGGGCGGGATATCCCGGTACTCGTGTTTGCCGATACCGTCGTCGACTCAGCACAGGCAGCGCAACTCCTGGCTGACAGCGAAGGCAAACTCATCGTTCTCGTGTTCGGCAATATCCATGCCGGTGAAGTCGCGGGCAAAGAAGCGTTGCTGAAGGTGGCGCGTGAACTGGCTACCGATGATCACCATCCGCTGCTGAATGATCTCATCATCGCGATTGCCCCGATCTACAACGCCGACGGCAATGAGCGGTTTGACAAAAACAATCGCCCGGGCCAGAAGGGACCGGCTCAGGGAATGGGACAGCGTGCCAACGCACAAGGTCTTGATCTCAATCGCGACTTTATCAAGATGGAAGCCCCCGAAACTCGCGCATTGATCGGGTTCATGCGCCAGTGGGACCCGGCCATCGTGATCGACACGCACACCACCAACGGCTCATTCCATCGGTACGTGGTGACCTATGCCGGGCCCAAGGTGCCGGCTGGTGATACCGAACTCATCAAGTATGTGCGCGACACGATGCTGCCGGCTGTGAGTACCGAACTTGAAGATCGGACCGGGATCCTCACGTTCCCATACGGTGACTTCAACCGTGACCACACTACCTGGAACACGTTTCCGGCCCATGCACGGTACAGCACTTCATATGTCGGCATGCGCAACCGTATCGGCATTCTGTCTGAGGCCTACTCGTATGCGTCGTACCAGGACCGCATCACCGGCTCACTTGAGTTTGTCCGCTCGTGCCTCACCTATGCCGCCGATCACACCGAGGACATCAGCAATCTGCTCAAGCGTGCAGACGAGCGCGGGAAGGCAGCCACATGGCCCGATGGCATTGCGATGCGCACCACCGACCGAGCAGCACAGGAGAAGGTCACCGTCAAGGGCTATGTCGAGGAGACTGCCCAGGGAGCACGTCGACCCCGCCCGCTGCTGGATCAGCCACGCGATTATGAAGATGTTGAACTGTGGGATCGGTTTGATGCGACCCACTCGGTCACGCCTCCCTGGGCCTATCTGATCCCTGCATCGTTTGAAGCGGAGATTGAGAAACTCAAGCGACATGGGCTCGAGATTGAAATCCTGCGCGAGGACATCGTCCTCGAAACTGAGGTCTACCGCATCACGAATGCGCAGCGCCCGGATCGTGCATTTCAGGGGCATCGGCTGACCACACTGGAAGTCGAGATGCGTGACGAAGCCCGGATGATCCCGGCCGGCACGCGCATTGTCAAGACGGCTCAGGCGCTTGGGAATCTGGCAGCCTATCTCCTGGAGCCATCCTGTGAAGACGGGTTGGCTGCCTGGGGCGGATTCGGTGCTGAGCAACTCAAGGCCGGCGATCCGTTTCCTGTCCAGCGTCTCGTGACCAAAGAACCGCCTGCACTTTTGACTGCCTCGGAGGGCCCGTTACCCGAGGACGTTGAGCCGGGCGGCAGGATCACGTTTGACCGCTGGTGGGTGCAGCGCGACATCCCACGATTCAATGAGAATGCCACCCGCGTGGGTCGGTGGCTTGACGATGAGCGCTATGTCCACTCAAAGGGCGGCGGTACCTGGTCGGTTGATGCGCGGACCGGGCAGATGGAAGCCTATCAGCAACCGGAGCAGGACACGAGCAGCCAGGACGACATGGTCGAGGCCCTGTTGGCAGTCGAGGACATTCCGGCCGATCGAAGGCAGTTGGCCAACTCCGTTCGGCGATCGCGCACACGGTCGGCCGACGGCTCTGCCGCCATGATCAATCTGTCCAATGATCTCTACTGGGTGGCCACCGACGGGTCATCGGCTGTGCGGCTGACTGACAGCCCGAATCGGAACGAGGAGATGGCTGAGTTGGCCGACGACGGCTCCGGCACGGCGTTCGTCTATGGCAATGACCTGTACGCTGTCGATGTCGAGACCCAGACACTGCATCGGCTGACCAACGACGGCACCGATGTCATCCGGAACGGCCGGGCCGCCTGGGTGTACTTCGAGGAAGTGTTCGGCCGATCCTGGAAGACGTTCTGGACCAGCCCGAACGGTGACTATGTCGGGTTCCTCAGACTCGATTCGACCGATGTCCCGGTGTACACCATCGTCGACAACCGCCAGGTGAAGCAACGAATCGAGCATGACACCTATCCAAAGGTCGGCGAGCCGAATCCGACCGTCCGACTCGGGGTCGGGAACATCAACGACGGCTCCACGGCCTGGGTTGATCTGCCGGATCGCTATGACGGGCAGGAGATCCTCATCACGCGCGTGTTCTGGTATCCTGATTCGAGCCGCATGATCTTCTATGTGCAGGACCGTGTGCAGTCGTGGCTGGACTTCTGCACGGCCAACCCGGACGGGACGGATGTGAAGGTGCTCTTCCGCGATGAGAATGAGGGATGGATTGAGCCAAATCGTACCCCCACTTTTCTTGCGGACGGCTCGTTCCTGTTCTACAGCAATCGCACCGGCTACGACCATGTGTATCACTACGCCGCAGACGGCAGGCTCATCAGCCGGGTGACCCAGGGCGACGGCGATGTCCGGAGCATGGTCCGCATCGACGAGGCAAACCAGGTTCTGTACTTCATGAGCGAACTGGACTCCCCAACCGGCAGCGACTTCTATCGCGTCAACTTCGACGGCAGCAACCAGGTTCGCCTGACGGCCGACCAGGGCACCCACCAGGTGACCCTCAGCCCGGGCAATGTGCTGTTCATCGATTCCTGGTCCAACTGGCACACCCCGAATCAGGTGGCGGTACGCAGTGCCCTCGATGGATCGCTGGTCCGCACGTTGGACATCAATCCGGTCTTTGAGCGTGATCGGTATGACCTCGGCGAGTTTTCACAGTTCCAGATCATGACCGACGATGGTTTTGCACTGGAAGCCTCGATGCTGCTGCCTCCCGGGTTTGACCCAGCGAAGAAGTACCCAGTCTGGTACACGACCTACGGCGGGCCGAGTGCGCCGACCATCAGCGATTCCTGGCATGGATTGAGTGTGTGGGATGAGTGTCTCGCATCCGAAGGATTCATCCTTTTCCATGCAGACCCCCGATCTGCCAGCGGCAAGGGAGCCGTCTCAGCCTGGACAGCCTACAAGCAGCTCGGCGTGCAGGAGGCCATCGACATCACGACCGCGATCAACTGGCTGAAGTCGCATCCCTGGGTCGATGGGGACCGGATCGGGATGTCCGGCCACAGTTACGGCGGGTATATCACGGCCTATGCCATGACCCATACCGACCTGTTCGCCGCTGGGATTGCCGGGGCACCCGTGACGGACTGGCGCGAATATGACACGATTTATACCGAGCGGTACATGCTGACGCCGGACCAGAATCCGGAGGGGTATTCAGCCTCATCCGTGATCGAGGCAGCCTCGAGACTGCATGGCCGGCTCCTGCTGGTCCACGGGGCATTGGATGACAACGTGCACTCCCAGAACACGCTCCGGCTGGCCAAGGCCTTCCAGGACGCGAACAAGACCTTTGAAATGATGATCTACCCGGATTCCCGGCATGGGATCTGGGGCAGCCACTACCGGCAACTCCAGATCGAGTTCATCCGCAAGACCCTCGGCTCGCCTGAGCCGGACAATTAACGGTCTTGACCCTCTGCGCGGGGGTCCGTACCATGTCGGGCTTTTGACCGGGGCCCGGGTGCCCCACGACAATCAGATTGCCGCATACACGATCATGCCTCCCTAGCTCAATTGGTAGAGCAGCGGACTCTTAATCCGTTGGTTGAAGGTTCGAGTCCTTCGGGGGGCATTGTCTGTTTTTCCACCGGGTCACACACCGTATCGGGGTTGACAGGGCCGCTGCGATTCGGCATACTGGAATCGAATGGCGGCTCCCATGCTGGTCTCAACTGGAATCCATCCCAGGTCAAGCCGAGGCTTCACGCTCATCGAATTGCTCGTGGTCGTATCGATCATCGCACTGCTCATCGGTCTGCTTCTGCCTGCGCTGAGCCATGCCCGGGAGGCAGCACGTGCCGGCGGCTGCTCGTCGAACATGAGACAGATCGGTTATGCCCTGTACGGCTATGCTGCCGACTTCAAGGACTTCATCCCGCGCGAAGGCAGCGTGCACAAGTACTCTGACGGGAAGCGGATCTGGTTCTATCCCTGGCCGCGGGCGCTGTATCGATATGTCCGTCGTCTTCCCATGAGCACGCTCAACGATCTCGATCATCCTGACTGGGAAGACCGGTCACTCTATGACGACATGGTACCGTATCAGTGCCCGTCATATCCCAATGCGCTGCACACCATTCACTATACGAACAACGGGTTGAACATGTCGGCCGATGGGCGCATCGGCAACGACAGTCAACATCCCACAGCATCAATCGACGAGTTTATTATGCCGGGGTACTCGATGTGGCTGTCGGAGTTCACGAGCGATCCGGACAACTCGCTGTACGAATCCATCAAGGATTACCCCTGGGCGGACCATCTCTACGACGTCTTCCTCGAAGTGCACATCAACGGTCCGGAGCGGGGTTCGAACAACTGGGGTATCAATATCGCGCGGATCGGCAGCCGACGACACGGTGGGCGCGGCTCCAACGCCCTGTTTGCCGATGCACACGTCGAACAGCGCGAACGCGACACACTGCGGTCGCTCGATTCCTGGGATGACCGGACGTACCGCAGTTGGTAGGTAAGCGGGTGGGTGGATCGAAGTGGCCGGCTATGCGTGTCTCTGGCTCACTCGGTATCCCCCCGGCAGAACAGGCAAGCGATTACACACACACGCGTAGGGCATTGCGTCACTCTCAAATGGGTCGCTCCCAGTTCCAACACCCGGCCTCACTCCTCCCGAATCTCAATCATCACCGGCTCACCCTCAACAATGACGTTTGTGATTTCCGGCCTCGAAAGGACGTACATCCCTGCCGGGGCTATGTAGCCACTCGTCAGTGACTCGCTCGGGTCGGTGTCGATTTCGAATCGTGATGTGATCGACTTGCCCGGAAGCCAGTACACATACCAACTCGTTTTTGGCCCATACAGAATGCAGCCCTGCATGAAATAGCGCTTGGGTTGCTCACCGGCCGCCGTCGTCATGGCCACCGTGCTCGGCCCCCAGCGCGACTCGACGTGAAGGCGCGTCGTCCCGGTATTCCGGAGCGTAATTGTGCCCGTGATCTGTTCATGAAGCGCCCATATGGGTTTGTCCGGCTGAATCTCATACGTCATCCGGTTCGGGTTATCCTCCAGAGGCGGATCGGGTTGCGGAAACTTCTTGCTCACCTCCCGCGCTGTCGCCTCGCACTCCGCCCTCAGAGCAGCCCGCTTCTCGTCAGTCATGTCGCGATGATCGGTTGTCTGCACACCGTCGTCCATCGATAAGAAGAAGAGCAGCTCTGCCTCTGGAGTACCGACAAAGGACAATCTCGGGCCTTCGAATTCGAGGAAGAGCCAGTCAGTCCCGTACTCTTTCTCAGGAAGTACCCGCCCGTCTACCCACAGCGCACAGTCAAGATCATAATTGAAGTCAATGCACTTGTTCCGCTGGAAGCACTCACGGGTGATTCGTCCGATCTCCGTGTTCACTTGGCGTGCCCACGCTGTCAGCTGATCCATCAAGGTGCCCGCCGGCAGGTCCGGCTGCTGCGCCAGATACTCACGAAGTCCGTCTTTCCGAAGGGAAAGGTGCCAACTGGCAACCTTGCTGTCATACGCACTAATGGCAATCTGTCCAGGGACATCTTCGAATGCTTTAGCCGCCGCTGCCTCAAGTTCCTGTTCCAAGGCCTTGCGTGGGATGTACCCATGGTCTTGCGCGACGGCCAATGGGGAGAGCTGCCACGTGACCGACGCAATCAAAACGATCAGTGCCGTGGTGCCGGCTTTTCCATCTGTTATTGCATGTGAGTTCATGACATGGCTCCGGTTCTCGGTTCGTCCTGCCGTGAATGGCCCGCGCCTATTCTACCGAGTGCCAGGCGATTCGGCTCGTGATGGAAGGCCAGGTGTTGCGCGCTCTCCGGACATTATGGCGGTAGTCCGTCCGCCATATACCACGCCGCTCCTCCCTCTACCAATCATCCAGACCACTTCGGTTCTGCTTCTTGAACTCCTGGTACGTCCTGATCAGTCGTGCACGCTGCCTCTTCTCACGTTTCGTGAGCCGGTTCAGTTCCCATTGCAGTTTGTGATAACTGGTCAGCCGCTCCTCCGGAAGCGAACCGTTCTCAACTGCTGCCAGCACGGCACAACCGGGCTCGGATTCGTGCTGACAGTCGTTGAATCGACACTCACGAGCGAGTGCATCAATATCATCGAAGACGGCATCGACGCCGTCCTCGCCCCCGGACAGTTGAAACTCGCGCATGCCAGGGGTGTCAATCAGGACCGCGCCGCCGGCCAGCGGAATCAGTTCTCGCTGTGTGGTCGTATGACGGCCGTGGCTGTCGTGCTCGCGGACGGCTGCAGTGTGCTGACGCTCGTACCCTGCCAGTCGATTGATGATCGTGGACTTGCCGACGCCTGATGACCCAATGAACGCGATCGTCTCGCCCGGCTTGAGATATGCGTCCAGCGCTTCCAGTCCGGTTGCCTCGATGGCACTGATCGCGTGAATCGGCGTGCCGATGGCGACTGTGGCCACCTTCTTGATGACCTCATCGAGATGCTCCGGCTGCAGATCCGACTTATTCAGCAGGATGACGGGCGATGCACCACCTTCGCAGGCCAGCAGGAGTGTCCGCTCGATCCGGCGTGCATTGAGATCGTGATCAAGCCCGCTGACGAGAAAGACCGTATCGATGTTGGCGGCAACGACTTGCTCATCCGAACGTGTGCCGGCCACCTGTCTGGTAA
Organism: Planctomycetota bacterium; assembly: GCA_013112555.1. GTDB lineage: Bacteria > Planctomycetota > Phycisphaerae > Phycisphaerales > UBA5793 > PNC21. Next base: position 1,610,889 of record JABFGK010000001.1, read on the forward strand.
AGCAGCCGCGCCGCGGGAGCACGGATTGAATCACGCCGCTGCTGTTTTGCAGGTCAGCGTCAATAGCGACCCAGTCGCCCACGGCAGGCAGATCCGATGCGCTTTGGGCGCGATGACGCAGCCGCCCACTGAGGGTGATACGCAGTTCGCCGGAGTCGGTCAGTGCCAGGTAATTAAGACGGCGCTCGACGCTGATGCGCCCCGGCAGATAGTTCGACGGTGGAAGTGAGTTGAATTCGTTCTCAAAGAACTCGGACCAGCCGATGGATTTGATATTCACAGTGATATGTTCCCGAATGAAAGCATGAGTGACGGTAGGAACCGTCGTCGTGCTCCACACGCGGCCGCATCGATTCAAACCGGGAATCTCAACATTATTAATTGTGAGGGCGGTTACTCGTGTGCGGTCTGGAGCGCCACGACAGCGACGAATGTGTTGAACAAGGTTTCCGACATAGGGGCGCTCCTTTCGCATAATGAACTGCACAGTGTGCAATGTTGATGCTGACAGCATACGAGGTCGGGAAGCGTTCGTCCAGCCCGATTGGTGTTCTCACACTGATAAACGGATCGGGATGTGGCCGTACTGTCAGTGTTGATGTGTGTGCGTTGAGGCTTGTTCGGGAGATTCACCTGTTTATACTCCGACCCATGTCGTGAGAGTCTTCGGAGATGCCTTCAGCACGTCCGGAAGGCTCGCTTCACAAGCAGTGGCGTTGTTTCCAAATCACGACGCCATGACCGTTCGAGAGAGGATGCTACCGTGCGCTACTGCATGACCGTTTTCGTCGCGTTGATTCTGGCCCTGATGGTCGGCTGCGGCAATGAAGCCCAGGACAGCCCGAACGAGTCCGAGGAGAAGTCTCAGCAGACAGATGTCGATACGGACGGCGACGGCTTGTCCGATTCGCGCGAGAATGAGCTGGGAACGGCTGTGAATGTCACCGACTCGGATGCGGATGGCTACTCTGACTATGACGAAGTTGTGATCAAGAACTTTCAACCGGATATTGATAATTATCAGTTCAACCCATTGATTGCCGACTTGCCCACGGCCTCGATCCGTATTCTGACCACGCCCATCATTTCGATCGACTACCAGAAGGGGTCAAGCGAGACCGTGACGATCGGGGTGGAGCAGTCGAGTGAATCGACGTCCGAACGGACCACCGCATCGGGCGGCTCCAACTCGCATGCCATCGAGCAATCGCATACGGTGGGCGCATCGGTCACCGTGTCTGCAGGAATCGAAGGGCCGAGCGTTGATGTCACGGCCAACTATGAGTATTCACACAGCACCACGAATGAGTCAACGATTTCATGGGACCGCTCACAGGCACAAGCGAAGACGGAAGCCGTCACCAATATTGAAAGCAAGGACACGACGTCATCACAGTATTGGACGAACGGTCGAATCGAACTCATTGCGGAACTGGTCAACACCGGGCGCATCGCGTGGACACTGAACGACATGGTGCTGGCAGCCTATACGCTGGACCCGCGATCGGGCACCGAGCGGAATCCAATCAGCAACCTTGAATCAGTTGCCGGCTTCAAGTCGCAGACCGTGGTCCCGGGTGGGAAATACGGCCCACTGACATTCTCAGCGACCGATCTGAGCCTCGATAAGGCTCATGACCTCCTTGCTGATCCCAGCGGCATCGTGGTTCGGACGCCGGGGCTCGAGTTACTTGATGAAGATGGCAAGGCGTTTGCCCATGAAATGACGACCATGGCAACTCGAACGGCACGCATCATCATTGACTACGGCGTGGATGTGCCGGAGTCGATCCAGAACACGATCGAGGATTATCGTGTGGCTGTCGTGACGGATGGACCCGACGGGGTTCCGGTCCGAAGGATCTTCGACGACATCCTCAAGATCGGGTACGAGACTGGGACACGCCCCTGGCGGTCGCTTGATGCGGATACTGCATCGCCGTCCCACGAGGGCCTGGTGGCAGTGCGCGAGGCCGAGATGAATACCGACACCACGACCTATTGGCTGGTCGTCCACACATACAAGTCAAGCAGCGGCGCACGTCGTGAAACCCGCACGCTCAACCTGACGCAGGAAGGGTACGATTTCGATGACCTCGCACTCAGGCCCGGGGATGTACTTCATCTTGTCCGCGTCATGGATGCCGACCGCGATGGTCTGGCAGGTCGATCCGAGTTCCGGTATGGTACAGACCCACAACGGGCCGACACAGATGGCGATGGACTGACGGATCTCGAGGAAATACTCGGATGGCATATTAAGGTCGGCACATCCACACGGTACGTTCAATCAAGCCCATTGCTGGCCGACTCCGATCGCGACGGTATTAACGACGGTGACGAGTTCAAGAAGCGGGGCGAGGGCAGCGATCCAACCGAAATCAACAACAATCCGCCGAACAAGCCGAGCCTGACGGCCAGCGCCAAGGGGCTTGAGGTCACTGTTGCTGCGTCGGTTTCAGATCCGGATGCACGTGACGTCATCAGGGAAGTCGCGATCGACTGGGGCGACGGGAAACGCGACACACGGAGTCTGAATCGCCGCAGTGGCAAACTCGACTTCAAGCACAGTTACCCAACGCTTGCTGCACGAACGGTCACCGTCACATGCACGGACGGTGAGGGCGAAACAGCTCGCGGGACCATTCAGGCACGCCCGACGCGACCGACACAGGGGCTCGTCGCGCACTTTCCCATGGAAGGGGTCTTCAAGTGGGGGCGACGGAGTTACGGGGTTCAGAATACTGTGCCCGGGCAAAGCACGCACGGCCGTCTGAACCTGATCTCCAGTTCCGGGTCGCGCGAAGGGCAACCGAGAAGCGACAACGTCTATACCAGCGGGGCTGAGGGCAATGGCGTCAATCTGAGAACGGATGGGAGTGAGGGAGGAATCATCATTGCAGACCACATTGCCTTCGGGACTGGTGGTGCGTGCACGGTCGGCATGTGGGTGCGCTTTTACCGACTCGCTCAGCACTCGAATGGCCGGCCAGGGCGACTGGCTCAACCTCTATTATGAACGCGGCAAGTTCGGATTCGGCCTGTACGGTGGTGAAGCCGGGAGTGAGACCGTGTTGTCGGACACGCCCGTCCAAATCGGGTCGTGGTATTATGTCGTCGGCGTACTCGAAGGGAAGCAACTTCGCATCTACGTCGCCCAGCGCGCAGGAGACGGGTCGGTGGGCAGTTTTACTTCCAAGTCGGCCGGGATGTCCAGAACCCTCGCGAATCCCGGGGGCTGCAAGTTCGTCATCGGTGGCGATGTCGAGGGTGACTGGTGCGATCCCGATGAGCCTGGTTCAAACCAGTTCTACGGCATTGTTGATGAAGTGCGCGTCTACAATCGGGCACTCAGCGAGCAGGAGATTCGTTCGCTTGTTTCGCGATAACGACAGAGGAGGCTGTACGTGTTGAGTCCCTCGTGTTTCGGCATCGTCCTTCTTTTCACAGTGACCGGACTCTGCGGGCCACAGCAGAACCAAGACTCCGGCGCTGACAAACCCCCCGCTATCACGGCCCACTCGCAGGGACTGCACGGCTACATCGGCTTCAGCACCGTCGGTCCTCCGGACAAGGACAAGTACACGGCCGGCATCGGCTTCTACTCGGCTGTCTGGCCGCTGATTGACAAGCCACTGGCCAACTTCCAGATCGGACTGGCCGGCACCTGGATCATGCCCGACAACTCGGATAACACAGATACGCCGCTCGCGCCGGAGGGCACGCTGGGCGCGCCGATGGCCGGAACGAGGCCCGACATGGGCGAGCGTGTTTCAGACGGTCGAGGGTGGGCTCGGCTACTGGCGCGGCAACCACTTCCGCTACGGCTCACCCAAGTTCAGCATGAATGCCACCCCGCAGTGCTATGACTACGAGGTCGGATCGCCCGGCTGGTCGTTTTTCTACAGCAACGAAGCCCTGCCCGATGACCGGCTCGGGATTGCCCAACTCTCCAATCGCCTGCTGATCCCTCCCGACGGCTTACCATTCGACGGGCAGCCGAACGGCGAGTTTCTCGGCTATACGTGGATGGCGCTCCCTTTCACCGATGCCACGACCGGCCAACCCCCCACCGGCGACCAATCCTGGACCTGCTTCCTAAGCACCGCCAACTTCAAGGGCCCAATCGCGTATTACATTCCGGAAACGTGGAGCAAGATCGGCAGGATCTTCAACTACCCGTACATCTATAGTCGAGGTCTCGATGCCAGACCCGGCGTGGCAGGCGGCGGGGCCATGGAGATCAACACCCTGCCGCGCTTCGATGCGCACGATGCTGATGGGACCGTGTACTCGAAGATCCCCCGGCTTCAGTTTCCCGTCGATGACAAGGGGCAGGCCGTCCTGGTGCAGGATGTCACCTATTACTCGAAATCGGCGCTGTACGATGCCTTCAAGCAGTGGCGCGACGGCCGCGGCCCTGAGTGTTCAGGAGCATTCAATGTCGAGGGAGCGTGGAACTGCAGCCTGACCACGAAGACGACACGGTATCAACAAGCCGGCATCAACATCAGCGGCGTTGAACAGGTCTTCGACACGAAGGTGTTTGACGACACCTGCTGGGGAGTCGAGTGGTTTGACAGCACCATCAGCCCGGACGGTGTGTTCCCGCAGTATTACAAACAGGTGAATGACAAACGGATCGCAGTTGCAGCATCTGATGTTCCGACCGACACCGGGCTCATTGCCAAGGAGTTCCGCCTTGCCGACAAGGGCGAGCCGTACACATCACCGACCACCGGGGCCTGGAGCGAACCCGGCCCGACGCGCGGACCATTTGAAGTGGAACTTGGTGATGGATCAATCGTGACCTACTCGTGGTATCGCTTTGTAGATCAGCCGTCGTTCCAGCAGTACCACTGGAGCAATGACAAGAAGGCGCGTCTGCAGGCACTGGTTGAGAAGATCCATGCCAACTGGCCGATCGACCGGGATTACATGGCCCCGCCCAGCCGCGGCTCGCTGGTGACGCTTGATCCGGCCTTGATCGTCACACCGCCCGAGGGTCTGGAAGTGGGATACGTGCCGATCGTGACGGCGCAGAAGGCGCGGTGAGCGATCCGGCGGAGTACCCGAGCGGATCACGAGGTATGTCGGTACGCCAATCTCCTGATTGGCATTTTCCGAACTCGTCACTCATTGTCCCTCCCCCACCCACATTCAGGACAGCCTGGGCGATCCCCTTGAGACATGTTATATCCGCACTCGGGACAGATACCCGGTGGGACGGCGCGTCGTCCGATTCTCGCGAACAGAATCACCGGCGCGAGAAGAAGCGGCCAGAAGAAGCCGAGGGCTATGTTGGCAAGGATGTTGAAACACAGGTTGGCGGCACTTGAGGAATCTCCCGGGGTAACAGGGCCATAGTTCCAAGGTGGCAACATCTCGAATGCATCCTGTGCCGGCGTCCACCTGACATCAGGCGAAGGCACATCACCGCCATTGCTGGTATAGCCCCCCCACTGACAATCTAACGCCTCTGACAGGCTTTCATCCGCCCACCTGATCCGGATGCGCCCTTCTGAGGCGAAGGACTCAATAGTGCCGAGTTGAACGGGAGGTTGGTATCCAGCAGCAGTTGGATCGCGCAGTACGAACTCGGCCGACTTCCAGTACGTGGTTGGTGATCCACGCTGCGCCACTGTCAGCGTGACTGCGTATGTCGTGTCTCGAACCTGCATCGCGATTGATGGGTACACCGACGACGAGTAACCACCTTTCCACGCGTCAGGAACGCACTCGTACTGTGACCATCCGAGCAACGCCAGCAGCACAGCCCAGCGCCCCCAGGCGATATTCCACGGACCAGTACGTTGACTCATCGAGTCACTCCAGAGGGGACCAAATGCATGTGCCGGACCTCAATCCCCCCACCTTCTCCCCGCATTCCGTGCACACCGGACTTGTGCCGATCGGGTAGCCGCAGTTCTCACACAGGCCCCGTCGAATGCGACGGCACCGCCGCAGGTGGGGTGGACGTGCAATCAGCAGCCACAGGACTACTGCATACAGCAGCGTATCAGCGGCGAAGCCGGACCACAGTGGGCGTGTCGGTAGACAGACTGCACTACTGCGACTCTGAATCCAGTTCGGTATTGTGATGCAATAGAGCATTACGCATCTGTCCACGATACTATTTATCAGCCTCTTCCAGGCCGTGCTGCTCGGCCGGGACCTGGCCCTTGGCTGACCGCTCCTGAGCCAGTTCATCAAAATCATCGTACAACGATTCCACTTCGACTGCGTCTGCGGGTGGCACGAATGTGAATACTTCGTCGGGAATGTCGCCGTTCACTTCCCAGTTGTCATAGCGAAGCAGCAGTTCCATCTTCAACTGCTGGGCCCGCGGAAAGTCATCCGCGACCTCGTCATACAGAGTTGAGATGTCGGGTACCAGTTTGCGAAGGAGTGGCTCATCACCTGTCTGAATCCACATCGTCCAGTTCGAATGTCGGCCGTTCAACGACAGTACATGACATGCAGTCCCATCCAGATCCTTCTTCCCGACATACTCAAGGCGATCCATCGTCCTGAGGATATCGGTGTACGGATCTTCGAGCAGCAGGAAGGCTGCCCAGCCGAGGGGGGACATCGGGTCCATAACCGCAGACTCCTCCCAGCCGCCAACCAGGTCATTCAGCACGCGCGGGGCCTGCTCCACGGTATATCGATTCTCGATCACGGGCATGAGCGTGTAGAGATGATTCCCATCTGATACGACGGTCATTCCCATGATGCCGTCCGTGAGCCGCATCGCCAGACGGTTCGGCCTCTGCATGGCAAACGAATACTGCGAGGTCATCTGCTGCCGCAGTCCCTCCATCTGTGAGTCGAAGTCCACCGACAGAGTCATCCTCGCGCTGGCAACTGTTTTGATGTGCTCACAAGCCTCGCGCAGAATGCGGTCGGCCTTCTTGCCGCTATCGCCGCTGCCGCTCGTGTTGCTGCATGCGGGCAGTATACAGGACAGCAAAACCAGCAATGCCAGTTGCACGATGCTGTGTAAGGTGAGTTTCATGGAAAGACCCTTCCCCGCAGGAGCGGAAGCTCCGACCTGTCGAGTGTATGACTCGATCGAGGCAGGCCCCTCTCGCGTGGATATAACAACTGCGCCCGGTGCAGTATAGAGGTGTCAACCGGTTGGTCCAAGACGGGGCACCACATCGCCTCGCTCACAACCGCGCCACGGAGGAGCAAGACAATGACACTCACACTCCATCGACGGACGTTACTCCTCCAGCTGTCAATACACTCATCATCGGTCAGTCATCACTTCCTTCGGCTCCACCTTCTCCCCGCATTCCGTGCACACCGGGCTCGTACCGATCGGGTAGCCGCAGTTCTCACACAGGCCCCGTCGAATGCGACGCCACCGCCGCAGGTGGAATGGACGTGCAATCAGCAGCCACAGGACTACTGCATACAGCAGCGTATCAGCGGCGAAGCCGGACCACAGTGGGCGTGTAGGCAGACAGACTGCACTACTGCGACTCTGAAACCAGCCCGGAATTGTGATGCCATCTTGAAACTGCGTCGGCGCGCTGAAATTGCCGAGATCATACAGGTCGCCGGCAAACATGGGAAAATGTCGGTCCATGAACAATGAATGACAGGGCCAGCCGGCCAGCCATGCACACAGTGAAGTACCGGTGGATCCGTGCGTGTCACGATCAACCGGCACTGCCACCACACCCCACATGCACTGGATGCCGAATCCCTGTTGCCCAATTGAATCACTATCCGGCTCAGTCCACCCTTCGGGCAGTGGTGTTGGCCACGGACCCCGAATCATGTCGCGCGGTGATGACCACAGCACACACCCCCATGCCACCGCCACATTCACAATCGCACCGAGGATCAGGAAGATCACGGCTGTGCACAGCGACCGCCGCCAGCGAGGTGTATTGGATCTCTGATTGGTTTCCGAATCCGCCATCAGTCACCGTCTCTCACTGACTGATGATACCTTACTATGGCCTGTCATCCTGCGAAATCGCACTACCCAACGGGACATCAAATGTTTGAACGTCAACATCGCGGTCACGCAACGTGCCAATGACCGTGCCATCCGTGGCAACAACGACGCTCTGCCCGCCATAGGTCATCCCCTGCCAGGGACCGGACGAAATCGCCCCGACCACGTCGGTCCCCACGACAGGACACCCAGCCCGCTTCGCCGTCGAGATCACCCATGCCTCCAGGTTCTTGCCGTGCTCCGGCCATTGCTCTCGCATAGCTGCCCAACCGTAGGGCACGAGCAACAGGTCCGCCGATTTCGACTTGATCGTCTGCACCAGTTCATCCTTGAAGGTATCAGCGCAGATCAGCATGCCCACTCGGCCAATCGGCGTGTCCACCACGGGAATCGCGTACGGGTTACCGGGTGTATACGGCGGGTCCATCAACTCGGTCAGGATGTTGACCTTCCGGTGCTTGGCCAGAATCTGGCCGTCAGATCCAATAAGAATGACGGAATCATACAGATTCCCATCACTCTTCTCACATAATCCGATGCAGATCATAAGGCCGTGTTGCTTGGCCAATGCAGCCAGTTCGTCCGAGGTCTTGCCCGGGATCGGATCAGCCAGATCATGGGCCTCCGGATTCACCCAGCCGAGAATCGCCGTCTCAGGGAAGCAGGCGATCTGTGCGCCGTCGGCCGCAGCCGTTTCGAGTGCATACGTGATCCGCCGGAGATTGCCCTCGCGATCGCTGTCAATGCACAGCGTCTGGCAGACGGCGACCCGAACGGAATGTGAATCACCGTCCACCTGATCCTGGGGCTGGGAGTGTATCCTGAGGCCGCCTGCCAGCAGGAGCACGGCCAGACACAACAAGGACGCTACCCGAGTGCTGTGTATGTGTTTCATCATGGCCGGATGGTACCGATTGCCGCTCCGCCCATCCATCTTCCCCATTGTGACATGAGAGCAAAACCGCAAATTCTGATATCCGATGCGTAGCGCACCGGCTCCTCCCGCGCTCAGGAAGTATCGAGATGGCTTCGACCAGCGGGCGGCACGCTTTGGGTTGCAGTCTGCGATGCTCACACCTACCGGAGGATCAGACCATGCTCTCTCATCCCACAGTGCGACGATTTCACGGAGTAGTGGCGGCCGCTGCGCTCGCCATGCCGATACTGACCACAATGGCCCTGGGAGACGAGTACTTCTGGGATGGTCATTGCGGCTCGTCGGAATGGACAACCATCTGCGGGGGCGAACAGTGCGGGTTCGACCCGGATGTCTTCATGCAGTACAACAACTGGGGACTGTCCATCTGTAATGTCGCGCCTCCGATTCCCGGTAGCGGTGACATTGCCTACCTGAACAGTGCCGACGTGCTCATCGGCAGCGGAAACATCTCCGTCGGCGGCCTGAATCTCAGTTACGACAGTACACTGCAAATCGACGTCGGCTACAAACTGTACCTTGACGGCCCAGACCACTTCAATGATGGGATTATCATCGTCAACCGGCCCAACGCGAACGCTCTGTCGGAACTCATCGGCACCTCCGATCTGACAATTCTGGGCAGCGGTGAGATCGTTCTGGACAAGTACTGGGCGGACTGGCCGGTCTCGGATCTGACGACGATCAACAACTCCACCATCACCAACGGGCCTGATCATACCATCGGCGGGCGCGGCTACGTGCTGGCATCGCTTTACAATCAGGGCACCGTCGCCGGCAACATGAACGGGTACCCACTGAAGGTGACGGAGCAGGACAAAACCAACGCCGGCACGTTTGAAGCCGTCAACGGCGGCGCGCTCTATATCTTCGACCAGAATCTGACCCAGACGAGCACCGGTAGATTGTTCGGCAACGGGGCGACCGTCTGGCTTCAGGGTGGGGCCAACATCACCGGCGGGAATCTCGAAACCGCAGATGGTGGTGAGATTCTGATTCAGCAGGTCAACCAGTACTGGGCACCGAATGCGCTGGCAGATGTAACGGTCACCCCAGGCAGCAATGTCCATGTAGCGGATCTGTCAGATCCACTGCACCTCCGCGGCTCCACACTCGTTAACAACGGGACGATCACAGTGAACGATCCCGATGGTATCTCGACCTGCACGCTCGAAGTCGAATCCGACATCAATGTGTCCGGCACCGGTGATATCCTGCTTAATAAGTACCATCAATACGAACTGGCCAACATCAAGACCACCAACGGCTCGATATTGACCAACGGGAACGGCCACACGATTCACGGGATCGGTCACATCCAGGGCATCATCGAGAACCAGGGCCTGATCACCGCCGATGTCCCGGGCGGTACGCTGCACCTGCTCCAGGATGACAAAACCAACGCATACGTGATGCAGGCAGAAAACGGAGGAAGTCTGCTGATTGACGGGATTGCTGTCACCCAAACCAGCGCAGGGCAACTCATGGCCGATGGCGGAACCGTGGTGCTGCAAAATGGCGCTGCCGTGACACTCGGTGCATTGAATACCGCCAACGGTGGTGCCGTTGAGGTGCGGGGCGGGAATGCCGGACTCGTTGTCCTGACCGATGTCTCGGTCGCTCCCGGCGCTGAGATTCACATTGAGGGTCAGTCATACCCGACCGAAACCTGGCTGCGACTTGAAAACTCCCTGATCAACGACGGCATCATCACTATCGACTACAGCAATAACAACGGCAAGGCACATATCGAAGTGCCGAACGATGTGGCCGTCACAGGATCGGGCGAGATTGTGCTGAACCGTTGGCATCAGTACGAACTCGCCACCATCCAGACATCTCCCGGTGCCACCCTGACCAACGATGTGCATCACACCATCCGCGGCATCGGCCACATTCGTGCTTCAATCGCCAACTACGGCATACTCGGGACCGACACCCCGGGTCACCGCATCGATCTCTACCCCGGTACTGAGGGCGTGGCCAACTATGGCCTCCTTCAGGTCGCCGAGGATTCTCAACTGCATCTGTATGATGCGGGGATGTTCACCCAGGCAGCCGACGGCCGGGTCATGGTCAACGGCTCGCTGTATCTCTACAACGGCGGGTTGACGATGGACGGTGGCACGCTGTACGGCATCGGCATCATCAACGGCAATGTCAACAACGTCGGTGCCATGTGCGAGCCGGGAATTGATGAGGGGAAACTCATCATTACAGGGAACTATGACCAGGCCTCCGCTGCGACGCTGCATATGGAAGCAGCAGGCCGCTCGGCCGGCGAGTACGACGTTCTGGCAGTCTCAGGGCATGCCACGTTCGATGGAGCGCTCGATCTTGAGGCGATTGACGGCTTTGAGCCGCAGCCCGGCGATCGATTTGAGGTCATGACGTATTCGTCACACACCGGCCAGTTCAGTGAGTACGACTTGCCGCCGCTGCCGTCACGCCGCTATGTGTGGCGGATTGACTATGGGGCCAATGTGCTGGCGATTGAGTACGTCGATCGGCTGAAGCAAGGCGGTTCAGGCGGGCACAAGGATCCGATCGGGGCACAGCGTATCGGCGGGTGAGACTGAGGGAAGGGGACCGCATCAGACACGCTCAGGTCCGGTTGACACCGGCTGGACCTGAGTGTTGTAATTCTGCAGGAGCACCGATCGGTCTACTGGCATCTTCCCCGGATCGCCGTCTCGTATGTTGCGGCATAGCAAACCTGCCTGACGCATTCGGGTAGACCTTGATGTATCACTCTCCTACCTTCCAGCACCATGCCATCACCCCTTTGTGCTCATCTATTGCGCAGTCTGGAATCCGATGAAGAAGCGACCCTGCGCTCGTTGATCGATCCCGATCGCGTGCAAATGACCATCGGCCCAGATGTTCCCGTGCAATCGGCTTCAGGAATCCACATCCTGATCTCCGGCCGTCCCAGTGAAACACAGTTGAAGGCCTGCGGCCCGAATCTGCAAGCCCTCGTCATTCCCTGGGCCGGTCTCCCGCCGGAAACGCGCTCGCTCATGCGGCAGTATGAGCATGTCTCGGTTCACAATCTGCATCACAATGCCGTCCCGACGGCTGAGATGGCTGTGACGCTCTACCTGGCTGCAGCCAAGATGCTCGTGCCGCTGGATCAATCACTCCGGCAAGGCGATTGGTCGCCACGGTATGCCAAGCGGAACAAGACCGTGCTCGTTCATGGCAAAACAGCCGTCATTCTCGGCTACGGCGCCATCGGGCAGCACGTGGCCCGAATCCTGCATGGTCTTGGAATGACCGTACAAGCCGTCTCGCGCTCCGGGATCGCCCCAAGCGGTACATCGACACCGTGCTCGGTTCACCATCCCGTTTCACTGGCGACCCTGTTGACGACGGCCGATGCCTTGTTTGTTTCTGTCCCACTAACGGACGACACGCTCGGCCTGATCGGCCAGGCCGAACTCGAACTCATGCCTTCGACTGCCATCATCGTCAATGTTGCCCGTGGGGCCGTTATCGATGAAGCCGCGCTGTACGATGCGCTCGCGTCGAAACGAATCCTCGCTGCCGGGCTTGATGTCTGGTACAACTATCCCAAGTCCGAACCTGAACGCACCAATACCTTCCCGTCACAGTACCCGTTCCACGAACTGGACAACGTCGTCCTCAGCCCACATCGTGCCGGCGCAGTGGGGGCTGATGAATCCGAGCAGAACCGCTGGAAGGCATTAACAGATCTGCTCCATGCAGCCGCCGACGGGCGGCCGATGCCGAATCAGGTGGATTTGGAATTGGGATACTGACCGGTCAATACAGGTCCGCCCCGAACTCATATGAAGCCGGAGCGTGGCACTGCGACCGAAACTCGGGAGTCGATATCAGTCTTTGGCGCGTCTTCTTATCCAAACACAAACATGAGCAGGTTGCTCTTGCGACATGTTGCCGGCTCGACGACCTGCAGGTACACCGTCATACCGCTGGCTGCGCCCGGGACCGTCTTGATCAATTCGGCATCGCCGATGCCGTCGGCCATAGCCGTCCCACCGATCTGTGGGTTGTTAATCTGAACCGACACGCCGGGGCAGCCTGGTACAGCCTTCGTTCCCTCCGTCAATCCCCACACGAAGTAAGCCGTATTGCCAGGCGTCACATTGCGGGCCGTCAGGGTATTCACCTCTCCGGCCACGCCCGGCACGATCTCATAGAACCCGATCAGATCCGCGGCTGCCAGCACATCAATCATCCCGTACCCGTAGATGAATAGCGGGTCAAACGTCCCGTTGGCAAGGTAATAGTCCGCTGTCGTGAACAACCGGGTGCGCACTTCATCAACCGTCCATTCCGGACGGGCCTGTTCCAGACAGGCAACGGCACCGGCCACCAGGGGGGTGGAAAGCGACGTCCCGCTGGCTGTGCCATACCCACGATCTTCGTAAGGTGAGATGGTCCACGTGCTTGCACCGCGAGCCAGGACCTCCGGCTTCTCTCTGCCGTCGGCCGTCGGACCATCGGAACTGAAGCCGGCAATCTCTCCGGTGCTCTCGGCAGCCCCACACGTAATCACCTGATACGCATCGGATGGGGCGATCAGGTGTGACCGGCTCGGGTTACTGTCATGCCCCTCATTCCCGGCTGCAGTACAGCAATGAATGCCGTTGGCTGTCGCGATATTAACACCGATCGTAGTGACCGCTGTCTGCCCATCCAGGTCCGCTTGTGTATACCAATCGATATACCCAAGCGATGACGTCGCAACATCACCGCCATTGGCCTCAATCAGTTCGAGCCCGGCGACATAGTTGTCCTCCTCAGCCTGGTACTCGTCGTACAAGTCTTCCGTCTTGCACAGAATGAAGGACGCGTCATAGGCCGTACCCACGTAGGAGTTGGGCTGGTAGGCACCCAGCGTCCCGAGAATCATGGTCCCGTGGGCGTGCTGTTCCCCGCCGTCGCCATTCTCGATATCCGTGTTGCCGTCATTGTCAACGAAATCCCATTCGGTGATCACCTGCAGGGGGTGGTCCGGGTGGTTGAATGCGATGTGCGCACGATGAAAACCCGTATCCAGTATGCCGACTCGAACACCCGCGCCGGTGAAGCCGGCCGAGTGCAGGGCAATCACATTGATCTGAGCCAGTTGTTCCTCTGCATACCCGTACCAGCCGTCGCCCATCGGGTCCTGAAGTTGGTCCCCCGGCTCAGCCGTCCGCTCCAACTCCGGCAGATCGAGCAGCCCGACACGGACCGGTGCAATGTGATCCACAAACGGCAAGACCTCAAGCCCGCCCAGCTGATCCGGCGTCGCCCAGACACTGATCGCGTTGAGCCACTTGCTGCGAACGTGTACCTCGGCACCGGTGACGTCGACCACTCCCTGCACATAGGCCTCGCACACCGGCAGGTCGCGCTCATCAAACAGACCCGGGAGCGATCGCCGTGTCTGTCGCCGTGCAATCGCGTGCGGGTCATAGGAGGCAGCCAGATCGCTGACGGCTGCAGACACCTCAGCCTGCGTGTGCAGGCCCTTGTCAACGAAGTACACCCAGGTCCGCCGTGAGTCAGGTGTGGCCTGATCCATCACCGAGCCTCCTGACGGCGGGGCCGCGACCAACACACTGCTGCATGACAAAGTCGCAAGCGCAGCCACAACGATCCTGCTGTAAATCTTCAGAGTCAACGTCATTTCAATGCCTCATTTCACGTCATATCCGGAGACGGGCGTCCATTCACCCTCACTAGCATGGCTCCCGGTGAGGCCGGTGTCAATGGTGAAACGCACGGGCTGCCACATTTGATTCCCGCAACGACCGAATAACGCTCAGGGATCGGGGGCAACTGGTACTCTGCGCGGGTCAGGGAAATCAGGCATTCTCTCACCGGCACCGGGCCGGGCACCCGGATACCATACTTCAGCCAACTCCTTTGTGGATGGAGATCGTCCCATGTTGAGTCAATTTGCCACCCTGGCCACCCGAGCAGTCGCGCTGACACTGTGTATCTGCCTGCCGCTCTGCACCGGGTGCGCGTCATATGTGAATATCCCAGCCGATGGGCGGGACACGGCCCTCAATGCCGTCAATCTGCCTCCGGTTCCCGATGTGATGGGCCGCGCGCTGGCGTTTTCCATCAACTCCTATCCCGCTGCTGCTGCCGGCGGGCCGACAGCCGAGGGATCAGAGGGCGGTACGGTGGCCCTGTTCCGCTACTACCTGCCGGATGGGGCCTCATCCAAGACCTATTCCCGCGTCGGCTCCACGCTCAACGCGCTCGGCCTCGACACGACGGTGGGTGGCGAAGCGCATTTCACCAGTTTCACAGAAGTCCCCCACTATGTCGTGACCGCGGTCCGTATCCGCGGCGACAACGCACAGGTCGATGTGGTGCTGCCGGCGAAGTATGCCCCGCGCAACCTGCTGCAGATCGGGATGCAAGGCGGCTTGAGCGCCTGGCGCGTGATGTCCTACTCCCGCTATATCCCGACTCAGGACGATTCACAACGAGCCGTGGCCTATTCAACACCGCACTCGATCACGACTCCAGAATTGGAACCGGCAGGTGACAGCGAACCGACGACGATGCCGGAACAAGCCGAGGAATCCACTGAACCTATGCCGCAGACTCAGCCGGACACGACTTCCGAAGAACCACTGCGACCGGTCACGATTCCCTCCGATCAGCAGCCCTCATCCCAACCCGACGCGCCCCCCGGCAACGCGATCGAAGAAGTCACGAAAAAGAACAGTTAGCCGCGACAAAGAACAGTTAGCCGCGACCCGAAATGAAATGAAGGGGAGCGCGTCCCATCCCCGGTGGCACGTGCGCCTCACCCGTCCCCATCCCCGATGGCACGGGCGTCCCGCCCGTCCCGGTCAGGCTGCAGGCCTGAAAACCTACTGCCCCGCCCCCTCCAGCCACTCCCGATTCGTCGTCACGACTACCGGTGCCCACCCGGCGATCAAGTGCCGGCCGTCATTCGACCAGCCCCAACTTGGCACCCGCAACATGCCACTTGCCTCAACCTGCAGCCAGTACAACTCCTGGCCCTTGTCATACCGCACAATGACTTGACCCAACTGGTCCGGAGGATCAGACTCGGCCTGGGTGTCCGCATCACCGTTTGATCTCCCCTGCTGCCCCACACTTCCCGCCTTCATGTACGGCCTCAACAGCGACTGCACGCGCGAGTGGACCAGTGTCGGCTTGACATCCTCCGCCAGTTCGAAATACAACGTCGCTGCCCCGGGTACTGCCACCGGCGGCGCAGGGTAATTCGAGATGACCAGCCAGGGCTTGGCACTCTGCCACAGGTCGCCCAGTACCCGACGGTGCCGCGCCCGATACCGCGCGATCGAACGATCAAACGCGACGGCCCGCTCGTCTGACATCGTGGCTCGATACACTGACAAGACGCGGTCAAACATCCCCTCAAGATCGACCGGAAAGACGGCGACGAAATCCCCGGGCGGCTTGGGCAGATCAAGGTCGCGCGGCCAACCGGCCAACGCAACCGGGCGACGCATAATCTCATCCACTGAGTCTGATCGACGCCGCCACGTAACATCCGTCGTCAGATAGGCACCGTCCCGGGCTGCATGGAGCATCCAGTCCCGTGCATTATCAAGTTGCCATGTCACGAGCATCCGCCGCCACAGCCCGTGCGCCATCACCTCGGGGACCTGCAATCGCAAGCCATCGAGATTGACCCAAGTCTCAAGAAACGGCTGACGATTCCCCGAAGCCTCGCTGTGCAATCCCATTTGCTCGCAGATGTCGGGTGCCGGTGGCGCTTTCGCCAGTGTGCGATGCTGCCGGGCGGCTGCCGGGCCCCCCGAATTCATTGGTTGCGTCATCAACCACTGATCGATGCTGCCCAACCCGATGCCGACGACGAATCCCTTTCGCTGTCGTGACATCGAGGCCCATTCAACAGCCTGCCAGTCCGGCCAGCCGTCAGCCTGCAAACGAGCGCAGCGCGTGCCGTCCGATGCATTAAACAGCTCGGGCTCGCGCGTATTGTCCGCTCCTTCATAATGTGCCAGGATCGCGCGCAGCGAATCGAGCAGACTCCGATGGTCCTTTTGTGTCTCAAGGACGAGGACCAGTTGCAACGTGGTCAGCCGATACGTCCCGGGCCGGTCATCATCCGGCTCAACGCCGAGATCAAGAAGCGTCACGGAATGCGGCACGGCCCCCATGACACCCCCAGCCAGCAGGCCGTCAAAAATCGGTTGGAACTGTGGCTTAATCAACCCCTGCGATTCAGCCAGCCTCATCATCAACGGGAGCATGCCCGAGGATTTCGATGAAAACGTCGATGGATCAAATCGATACCACGCTAATACGGTCGCTTGTGATTCAGAGCGGGCAGTCTCACGTGTCTGTGGCTGCCCGTACCGCTGTGCGAACGCCGAGGGCGCGGCGGCGGCTGCCAGGGTCACCAGCATCAGAACCGTTACGGATTTCATACAGCCCGGTCGTCTCATGCATGTACTCTATTCAGGTGATTCATCTTCAGCACGGGCCCTCCGAGCAATCAAAAAAAAGCGACCCGCATCAGAACTGGGGAAGTCCCGATGCGGGCCATGCGACGATCCAAACTCAGCGAGTTGAGCGTCTTGGAGCGCTTTTGTTGCAATCACTGCTTAGTGCATCTGATCGGCAGCACCCATTGCTGCCAGCCCGCCACCGAGCAGGAGCAACGGCAGCAGCCCGCCGGAGCCGGCCATTCCGGTCGCATTGACCAGGCAGGAGCCGTCGGACGTGCCGATCTGCACCACGTCATTCCCATCAACGTAGGTCACGGACACCGATGCGTGTGCACCTTCGCGCAACTCGTTGTAGGTCGGCATGACGAGGCCGGGGTCACGCGTGAAGTCGGAGGGCGAGCGGACTGCGTTGGCAATCGCCGTCCCCACCAACTGCATCATCGGATACCCACGATCCAGCAGCCGAGGTGTATCCATAAATCGCAACTGCGTGATCTGGTCCGTATTGACCTTCAACATCCCGAGTGACTCCCAGGCATCCTGGAACCCGGGGCTGTCGACGAGTGACTCGTGGCCGCCGTTGCACTGACGGACCGCTTCAACGAGAGCCTGCGGTGACATGGCCATCACCATCTGGTCCTCCGTCAGAGCCATACTCAGCTCCAATGGAATCGGCAGACCGGGGAACTGGATCGAGAAGGCTGAGCCGTCAAGCAACTCACTGCCTGCCAGGCCCTCAATCTCTGACACGTCCCATGACGAGACGCGGACATACCCCATAGCCTGAGCGCTGAGCGAGTTGGCCAGCGTGGTCAGACGCGAGAATGAGTCATGCAGTGCCGGGCCGTTGACCCCCCCGTTGATGAAGACCGTCGAAGCCATGCCCCCGCCGCCGGTCGTGTCGGAGGTGTACATCACCCAGGTGGTCCCAAGATGATCAAGCACATCATGAATCGGGTGTACGCCGATCTGCTGCACAATCGGGTCCAAGTGCATGTCGAGTTCATCCCACAACTCATCGACCTCGCGCCCCATCCGGTCAGCAATCTGTACGGCCATCACGTCAATCAGCGAATTGAAGTCGAACGACGCAATCTGAGCCGTGCGGGCATCGACCGGGATCATCGCCAGATCAGCCGTTTCGATCGCCGATGATGCATCATTCATCATGCCGATGAACTGCTCGTTGATCCCTTCGGATCGGGTCACCGTGACGGTGCGCCCATTCTTGTATCCGGTGGCCGAGTTGATGACCTTTGGGCCCTGCAGCATCTGACCGGATTGTTCGGTGAAGGCTGCCATCGCCTGCTGGTTGCCGGCCATCCCGATGAACTGGGTGACGACGTCCGTGGCCGCCTCGAGATTCACATGCACCTGCATCGTCGGGTCAATGCCGTCCATTTCGGGCGGTGCCGTCAAAGCCACCGGATTCGCATTCAAGCCGTCTCCTCCGAGATCGAAACCGATCACGAAACGACCATCATCGTCGGCCGGACCGAACATCCCAGTCCCGAACGGAGTCGTCACCCCCAGCTGGTTCGGGTCATAGTCAGTCGGCGTCAGCGGGAAGGTCGGATTCGCCAGCCGCAGCAGGTTGCTGAGGCTGTTGGTCAGTTGGGCGGCCTTATCCGGGTTCCCGGTATCGAGCACGAGACGAAGATCAATGTCATTCACGCCAAAGTCATTCTCACCGTTGTCGATCAGGGCGAACTCGACCGGCGAACTGAGAAACGTCGCAACCCACGGGGCAATCAACTCAAGCGCCTGTCGTGCCTCGTGTGCTTTGCCCGGGTCTTCGAGTGCTACGAGACCGCTGATCTCGGCCGGCAGTTCACCGATCCGCAACTGCAACGCTTCCATGGCTCGCCGGAGCCCGGCATCCTTCGGGTCCTGCAGCCCGGCCGTCGCGCCCGCGCATCGCATGACGAACACCGGGACTGATTCCTGTTCATCGCCGGTGGTCGGCACCGGTGCCGGCCCTGCCAGACTCACGCCGGCAATCGGGCCGACAAGCAAAGCCCCGTTGATCATCCCGATCAGCGGCATCTTGACGGCCGTCCGATTCATCAGCCGCGAAATCGGGCGCATCTCGCCCTCTTCACGACTGCACGTCTGTGTCTTTTCTGTACCCATTTCCTGTTGACTCCTTGTTCGGTCGGCTGGTCGCCGACATATTCTGTGTGGTATCTGCAACAATCAGTGTCCCACCCACAAAGCCGACATCCTACCATGTGAAGGAGGCTGTCGGCGGTACGCCTTCGGCCTGAATCCACCACGACGTGAGAATACCCCGCCATGATGATGATGGCAGAATCGGCTCCTGCATCGATCCCGCAACGCCTGTGTCTGGTCCGCCCCAGTGCCCTGGGCGATGTCTGTCGAACCGTGCCCATCCTGGTCAGTTTGCGACGGGCGTTCCCCGAGGCTCATATTGACTGGCTCGTGCAGGATTCGTTTGCGCCTGCAATCCAGGCCCACCCGGATCTGAGCGGCATCATTCCCTTCCCACGGGCCCATTTCGGGAAGTTCGGCCGGTCCTGGCAGGCCACCACCGATTTCGTTGATTGGGCTGCCGACCTCAGGCGACGGCAGTACGACCTCGTGCTGGATTGCCAGGGACTCGCTCGCAGTGCCCTGTTCACCTGGTGTACCCGGGCCCCACGTCGTGTCGGATATGCCAGGGCTCGCGAATTCGCATCCGCAGCCTATACCCATCGCCACCCATGCGACCTCTCGCTTCATACCGTCGATCAGATGCTGTCGCTGCTTGAGCACGAGGGGCTGACTGTCTGCCGAGACATGCAACTGTACACGAGGCCCGAGGACTCCCAATGGTGGGAGGCTGAGGCTGCCAAACATGCGATCCAGGGCGATCGGTATGCCGTCTTTGCCCCCACATCGCGCTGGCCGGCCAAGCGCTGGCCCGAAGACCGTTTTCGCAGTCTCATCGATCCGGTCCTGGATCGAGGGTTCTCCCACATTGTCATCGTTGGCACACAAGCCGAGCGATCTCAGTGTGTTAGCCTCCTTGAAGCTGCCGGCCGCGACGTCGTTGTCGATCTGATGGGCCAAACCGACGTCGGTAAACTGATGGCCGTCCTGGCCCGGGCCGGGCTCGTCATTGCCAATGATTCCGCAGCCTTGCACATGGCCATTGGCTTCAATCGAAGGTTTATTGCGCTGTACGGCCCGACCAATATTGAGGCCGTCGGACCCTACCCGCTTGAAATCACCCAACCGTGGGTCATTCAGCATGTTCAGGTTGGGGAGCCGCTGAATCACAAAGATACCTCGCCGGGCGCTGCCCGAATGATGGAACGGATCACGCTTCAGGAGGTTATTGGGGTTTTGGACAATCTGTTGGCGGAAAATCCGCCTGATTGTCCCTAATTCGACGTCTGGGGACATGGAGGAAGCGCGGATGGCTGCTTCCCGAATAACCAGGTGTCATCATGAAGATCAACTCAACAACTCGGTTTGATGTCAGACCCCACGCCATCCGTCCTGAACGACCTGCCGCGGCAGGCTCCAGCACCAACGGGACCGACCCCCAGCCGGCATCCGCCAGATCACGATCCACTCGAATGGCCACACGAAGCAACACGCCATCATCACAGCCTGCCGACCGGACCACGCCGGAGATCTGGCTTGCCAGCCGAAGCCCACGGCGGAAAACGCTGCTGCGCCAGGCCGGCTTTGAAGTCTCCGTCATCGAGTCTGGCTGCGACGATGCATTGCTGCAACCGGGGGATGTCGGCATGACGCAATGGACCGTGGCCCTCGCATATCTCAAGGCCCGGGCGGCGGCAGAACTCCTGTGGTCACGCTCATTGAGGGCAGCCTCGACTGAAAAGAGCACCCTGGTCATCGGTGCCGACACGCTCGTGGGTATTCACGATCATGTCATCGGGCAGCCCACTGACGAAACAGACGCGATCCGGATTATCAATCACCTGGCCGATGCCCAACACACGGTTACCACCGGCGTGGCCGTCATCGACCTGGCGTCGGGCAGGCGTCACCTGCTCTGTGATTCTGCAGCGGTTCGCGTCGGCCATCTGACCACCTCCCAGATCGATGACTACATTGCAACCCGGAAGTGGCAAGGCAAGGCCGGTGCCTACAACCTGAGCGAGCGAATCGATGCCGGCTGGCCCATCACGTTTGAGGGGGACCCGGCTACCATCATGGGACTCCCGATGCAGATGCTCACGACGTATCTGCAGACGCAATGGGGTCTTGTCGCGGATAGGCCGGCCTGATTCTGTGGACGGATCACGTCCCCACCCGATCAACAATGCTGTGAACCAAAAACCCTCCACTTCGAGCCATGATGGACATGCCTCGACGCCCCCCTCGGGTGTCGCAGGCACATCGGCTGCCGAAACCGGCACCTGGAGGAACATGGCTGCGGCGGCCTCAGCGCTTGCCGCGATGAGCATTCTGATCCCATCCTACTTCATGCCGTTTCTTGCCTCGACAACACTGGCACGCCGGACCAGTTACACGCTCGTCGAGGGAATCGAAGCACTCTACGACGCGGATCACTATTTCATCGGTACGCTCATACTCGTCTTCTCGGTTCTGTTTCCCATTGTGAAGATCGGCCTGCTGCTGGCCGCAACGCTTGCCTTGTGGCCGCTGGCTCCCGCCACCCGTGCCAGGTGCGCGAAACTGGCAGTCCTGACCGGCAAGTACTCGCTGTTGGATGTCCTGGTCGTCGCCATTCTCGTCGTCGTTGTCAAAATGGAAGGGCTTGTGAAAATCGACCCTGAACAAGGAACCATCCTGTTCGGTATTGCTATTGTCCTGTCAATGGTCTCAGGGCTCCTGGCGGATTTCAAACACATGGCCGAACCTACCTCAGACTCACAGATCGACGATACCAGCGTGCAGACCGCAGCAACAGCCGGTCAACCCGGGCGCTGGCGCGCCGTCGGCTGGGCCCTGGCCAATCTGGTGCTTGCCATCGTCATCGGCGTCATCGGCATCACCCTCTGGCAGAGGTCCATCCCGCCGAGCGTGGTCAGCGCGGTCAATGTCACACGTGCCGCCGGCTCGTTTGTCGGCGATGTGCTGCCCAGCAATGACGAGAAGGACTTCTACGTCAAGATTCAGACCCGAACCGGCGACGAGATCGAACTCGACGTCCGCAAGAACACACCGATCGGCAATGGCCTCAAATGGACGCTGCCGAATCCGACGAAGTTGATTGACATGGCTGAAATCACGCTGTGGGACAGTGACATGATCAAGGATGATCAACTCGATCGGGTCACGGTGGCCGGCAGCGCACCTGACAGGCCAGCGGTACCAGTTCGATCTTGACCTGGTGCCATACGAATCGAGCCGCATGCCCTGGGTCCTGATGGCTGCCGGGGCCGTCTATGGGCTCGGGTGGTTGCTCATCCTGCTGCGACGCTTGGTCGTGTAACAGCCGACTTGCTCATTCGACCGTTTTCATGATTGGGAAGTGACGTGGCTGCACTCGGAATGCTCCCGCCGGATCCCATGGTCCCATTGACCATTACCATCCCCAGCGCCGTGGCCGCAGTCATTATCCTGGCCTGCTACTGGCGCTCGACCTATATGAAATCAGTTGAGCGCAGCCGTCGTCGGATCAGACGCGCCAATACACTCGTGCAATATGCCTTGATCATCGCGCTCGTCTATGCCCTCAGTATGGTCAGGCCGGCATACGAGAAACAGCAGTTTATACTTGCCTGGATGACGGTTCTGTTGTTTGTCACGGTGATGATTGTGCTGGCCGGCGCCGATGCAATCAATACGGTGCGCATTCGGCGCCGCAAGCATGCGCAGGATCAAACCTCTGATGAATCTGAGTAGAGAGATGGGCAAGGCGCACTCGCACACAACTCGATACGGGCCGCTGCATCCCGCGCTCAACCCGGTCGCGAGACTTGCATCGTGCCTTTATGTCTGGGGCGTCAACTCGAGGAACCGTCGCTTTGATGCCGACGCCACCCGCGCACATCGCCTCCCGCTTCCCGTTGTCAGCATCGGCAATATCACAGCCGGCGGCACCGGCAAGACACCGTTTACCAGTTGGCTGGCTGACGTCCTGACCACCGCCGGGAGGAACCCGGTTATTGCCATGCGCGGCTACAAGGCCCGACACGGGAAGGAATCGGACGAGCAGAGCGAGCACCGGCGCCGGCTGCCGAACATCGACGTCGTGGCCAATCCGGATCGACATGCTGCCCTGTTGAAGTACCTCAAGAGTAACTCCGAATGTGATTGCGTGTTGCTGGATGACGGCTTCCAACACAGGCAACTGGCCCGAGAAATCGATCTCGTTCTCGTTGATGCGACTGCCCCGCTGCCGGATCAGGATCGACTGCTCCCGGCCGGCTGGCTGCGCGAACCGGCAGAGAACCTCACCCGAGCCGATGCCGTCATCCTCACCCGGGCTGACCTCAAGGATGAAGCCCGGCTGGATCGACTGCGCAAAACAATCACCCGACTCCACGGCAAGCCGCCGCTGGCTGAGTTCTGCCATGCCTGGTCACACCTGACTCTTGACATGGAGACACAACAGCCGACAACCTGGCTGGCTCAGAAACGACTCGTCGTGACCTGTGGGATCGGAAACCCGAAATCAGTCATCGACATGGCAGGCCAATGCGGGGCCGTCATCGTAGCCACCCATGTTCTCAAGGATCACGCGCCGTTTACCTCAGCCGACGTGAACCGGATCAAAGAACTGTCCATCGGTGCCGATGCCGTGCTGACGACTGAAAAAGACTGGTCGAAACTCGAACCGCTGCTTCGTCAGCAGCCGCTTGACGTTCCTATTGTCAGACCGTTCCTGGAGATGACGCCTCTGGCAGGAACTGAGCCGTTGACACAGGCTGTGATACAGGCATGTACCCCGAATGGAATCGAGCACAATGACCGGTGATCTTCCCAGAGCAGTTCGAAGAAAATGGCTGGCGCTTGACAGTCTGACGGTTCAGGTCAAAAGCCTGCAGGCCGCAGGGAAGCGCGTTGTCCTGACGAATGGGTGCTTTGACGTGATCCATGCCGGCCACGTCAGATATCTCAGGTCGGCACGGCAACTCGGAGACTGCATGATTGTCGCGGTCAACAGTGATGCATCCGTTCGTGAACTCAAGGGACGCGGCCGGCCGCTCTATCCATTACCCGAGCGCATGGAAGTGCTGGCTGCCTTTCCCTTTGTTACATATGTCACAAACTTTTCATCAGCCAGCGTGCTACCCATCATCAAGGCACTCAGACCCGACGTACTGGCCAAAGGCGGAGATTATAAACTTTCGCAGGTCGTCGGCTCGCGCTTTGTGCGCTCCTACGGCGGGCAGGTGGTTGTCCTCGATCATGTGAAAGGTCGTTCCACCACGAGCACCGTGCGCGATCTGCACGCCGGAAGTGCGTAGTCGCCCCCCCCATCGACCTGAGAATCAATCCTCGGACTCGTCGCCATCATCCCCCGGCATTGATTCCGTTCGGTCCCCGAAGATCGCGCTGCCGATCCGGACGATGTTCGCCCCGTATTCAATGGCGAGTTCAAAGTCGTTGGTCATCCCCATCGAGAGGATATTGAACGCCGGCCCGCCCTCTCCCGAAGTCTGGATCTCGACGAAGCAGTCACTGCAGCGCTCAAAGCAAACGCGAATTAGTGATTCATCGTCAGTCAGCGGGCCCATCGTCATCATCCCGCGCAATCGGATGTTGGCCATCGTCCCGATGAGTTGTGCCAGATGTCGTGCTGCCGGCAGAGCCAGACCGAACTTCGACTTCTCCAGCGATGAGTTGATCTGAATGAGTACATCCACCACCCGATCCTGCCGCATCGCCGCTTCCTGGATCTCCTCGGCCAGCCGAAGCGTGTCCACTGAATGAACCAGCGTCACCAGGTCGAGCACCTTTTTCACCTTGTTCCGCTGCAGATGCCCGATCATGTGCCAGCGAATGCGCTCCGGCAGATCGACTCGTTTGGAACTGGTCAGCGTTCGATGCCGCTCAAGAAACTCCTCAATCGGGGCAATCCGTTTCACCAGATTCTGGACGCGGTTCTCGCCGAAATCAGCATGCCCGAGTTCGATCAACTGACGAATCTGCTCCGGCTGGGCAAACTTCGTGACCGCAACCACGAGGACGTCTTTGGCAGTCCGCCCGGATGCCTCGGCTGCCGCAGCGACACGCCGACAGACATCGCGGTAGCGTTCGCGCACACCCGGATACGGCAGCATCTGATCCCGCCCTGCCGAGTCCTTCCCTGATTTGAGGTCGCTTTCCGTCATTCGGCCTTCCCTGGTCCTTTTTGCTGCGTCAAGAACTCGATCGGCGCTGCGGCTCTCCAGCTCACGCTAGAGCATACGAATCTGACCGGGAGCCGACAAGGAGCCGGATAGTCTACTCCTCCCGTATCGCTCGAATCCGCTCCCATCCGACTCGGATCACATCATGCTGCACGTTTTCGACAATCTTTGCCTGGCCGGGAACGACCGGAATCACGATCCGAATGCGTCGGGCCGATGCCTTCTTGTCGCCGCACATCTTCCGGATCAAGATATCGGTGTCATCGAGATCGGCTAGGCGGGTCGGCAATCCGAGCCTGGTCAGCAACCGTTCGATTCTGAGATCAAGTCCCGGCTCGGTCATCCCCAGTGCCTGGCCCGTCGCGCATGAGGCAATCAACCCCAGCCCCACCGCTTCCCCGTGCTGCAGACCCAACGCAGTCTGCGATTCAATCACATGGGCAAACGTATGACCCAGATTCAGCAACATCCGCGGCCCGAATGACTCGCGTTCATCCTGCTGCACAATCGAAGCCTTGATGCTGACATTCCGTGCCACGAGATCGACCATCGCACCGGGCGAAGTGTCTCCGTACCGACCCGGGGCATCCTGCTCCATCCAGGTGAGCAATGACGCATCGGCCAGCATCGCGTGCTTCACACACTCGGCCAGCCCGGCACGAAACACACGGTCCGGCAATGATGCGAGCGTCTCGACATCGGCGAGCACGAGCGACGGCTGGTGAAACGCCCCGATCAGGTTCTTTCCGAGAACAGGTGCAGATCCTGCCGAACTCGGCATCACCGCATTCACTCCCGTCTTCCCCCCGACTGATGCATCCACCATGGCCAGCAGGGTCGTCGGGACCGCCACGAATGGAATCCCGCGCATATACGAGGCTGCTGCAAAGCCGGCCATATCACTGACAATCCCGCCCCCGACCGCAATCACAGGGCTTTGACGGTCAAGTCCCACAGCCAGAAACCGGTCCATCAGCCCCTGCCAGGTGGCCAGGACCTTGTTCTGCTCGCTCACCGCGACGACTTCTGTTGCTGCCACCGCGATTCCGGCCTCGGAAAGGGAATCGGTGACCTGCCGCCCATAGGTGTGCGCGACGGCTTCATCCACGATGAGCAGGGCCTGAGGATTCGGGGCCGATGCCCGCACCCGGGTGCCCAGGTCAGCCAGAATACCAGCACCGACCACCACTTCGTACTGACTCGCGTGGGCCGGGATATCCACCCGAACGACGGCATCTTGTGGATGTTGTGCCATGAAATGGGCACCTCACTGAATCAGGAACTCGATCGCGATCGCGTGTGAAGCACCTCCAGCGCATCGACTGCTTCCGGAGGCAGGTCGGTATCATCATACTCCGGCAGCCGGTCTGCTGTTGCATGTGACAGGCTGGGGCCTCGATGAGGGCTGCTGCGCGATCGCCGTCGGAGCATAATCCGCAGGATGATAAACGCTCCTCCCAGGACAATGACCCCTGCCGCGACGATGGATAAGGCCCCCCTGTTTCCCTCGGCTCCGCTGGATGCGCCTGACATGCCAATCACAGTCGGGCCGGCCCCGATGAACGCGAGGTACGCCCGTGGCCCATCGTCAGTGGGCAGCATCATCCGTTTGTAGAACCGAGCATTGATTGCGAAAGGGTCGCCTTTTGCCCAGGCCGATGAGCCGTCTGCGCTTGGCCCGATGACGATCACGACCCGATCCGGATCATCTGCCAGCCCGATGAGCCAGGCTTCGTTCCCACGTATGCCGGCCGGATTCGAATCACAGCGCAGATAGGTGCCATTGATCGAATACAGCAACCCGCGAGCCTCATCAGGATGTGCGTCAATCCACGGCGAATCGGCGACCGGCGCTTCAGCCTGAGCGTCGTCGCTCTGACCGGCATGATCAAGCAGGGCATCCAGAGCCGGCGACGAATCGAGCCCGGTGTCGTCGTTCACTGCCACGAGATAGGCTCGTGCCTCCGGCGTGAGTTCGGCCGGTGGATCTGCGCCGATCGCGATAGCGGCCCAGACCAGGCTCACACATCCAAGCAGCCACGGCGCAGACACGCCCCGACTCCGGCACCATACGACATCCCGGCAGTGATTCGGCGCTCCGGTTGTCTGACTTACTCCCATTCGATCGTGGCCGGCGGTTTGCTGGAAATGTCATATACGACACGGTTTACACCATCCACCTCGTTGATGATACGAGAACTGATGGTGGCCAGCACATCGTGGGGTAGCCGGGCCCAGTCAGCCGTCATGAAATCCTGAGTCTCGACGGCTCGAATGGCCACCACGGACTGATAGGTCCGGTCGTCCCCCATCACCCCCACCGTCTGGACCGGCAACAACACGGCAAAGACCTGGCTGGTCGCCCGATAGAGGCTGTTGGAGACGATTTCCTCCAGCAGAATCTCATCGCACTCTCGCAGCACTTCGAGCCGCTCGGGAGTGACTTCACCGATGACACGGACAGCCAGGCCCGGGCCGGGGAATGGGTGCCGCCACACGATCTGGTCCGGCAGCCCCAGGACGTTGCCGAGTTTCCGTACCTCGTCCTTGAACAGATCGCGCAATGGCTCGATCAACTTGAATCCAAGTTTCTCCGGGAGCCCGCCCACGTTGTGATGCAGTTTGATGTTGGCAGCCGTGCCGGCATGTCCATGCCCGGATTCGATGACATCCGGGTACAGCGTCCCCTGGGCCAGATAATCGACCCCGCCGACCTCCAGGGCTGCCTCTCGAAAGACGTCGATAAACCGGTGGCCGATGAGGCGACGTTTTTCCTGCGGGGAAATCACGCCGTCAAGGTCACTGAGAAATGACTCCGAGGCATCAATGACGCGGAGATCGATGTCAAAATGATCGCGAAACGTCGTCTCAACCAGTTCACGCTCTGCTTTTCGCAGCAGGCCGTTATCGACGAACACGCATGTCAGTTGTGATCCAATGGCTCGATTGAGCATGACGGCCACGACCGAACTATCGACGCCGCCGGACAAGCCGCAAATGACCCGCCCATCTCCCACCTCATTGCAAATCCGTGCACACGCTGCGTCGAGGAAATCGGCCATGCGCCAGGTTCCCTGGCAACCGCACACATCAAAGACGAAGTTCTGCAGGATTTCGACGCCATGCGGCGTATGTGTGACCTCAGGATGGAACTGCAGGCCATAGAAGGGCTTGCCCGTATGACGGACTGCAGCAACCGGGCACGTTTCCGTGGTTGCCAGAATCTCAAACTCAGTCGGCAACGCATCCACCTGGTCCCCGTGGCTCATCCAGACGGCCGTCGAGCGAGGCAGATTGGCAAGCAGGCCGTTCCCACCCGCTTTATTGACGTGGAGATGTGATCGACCATACTCGCGACGGCCGGTCCGGCTGATGTCGGCCCCCAGCATCTGGCAGGCCAGTTGCATCCCGTAGCAGATGCCCAGCGTCGGGATCCCGAGGTCGAAGATGCCGGGATCGCACTTCGGGGCTCCCTCGGCATACACGCTCGATGGCCCGCCGGAGAGAATCAGGCCCTTCAGCCCGAGAGCCTGCAACTGCTCGGCCGGCGTATCCGGGGCCAGCAGAACGCTGAACGCCCCCACTTCACGCACCCGCCGTGCAATCAGTTGGGCATACTGCGAGCCGAAATCGAGGATCGCAACCACCTCATCGTGCGGCATGTCCTGCCGGCTGAGAGCCGATATCGTCTTGGTCATAGTGATTCTGTACCTGTTATGGGGCACTCGGAGTGCACGTCACTGTACTGCACCCCCCTGCCTTGCTCAACCTCATACACTCCTGAATCCGATGATAGGAGGGTCAGGACAGCAGCAGAGCCGCTTGCTGGGGACAGATTCGGGAGTACCATCTCCTGCATGGATGGAGTCGGCGTGATCACGAGACATCTCAAAGCGGGACGCAAAGCCCGGTGGCATCAGGCACCCTGCGCTGCCCACGGGGGAGCCCGAGGGTGGCTCCCGGCAATCGTCGCGGCATTGCTGACCACCTGGATGGGGTGCTCAAGTCCGCCGGCTGCCGATCGGGCCGACTTCGACTCGCCGCATCCCGCCTCGCGCATCTTTGCAGCCGAACGGGCCGTCAATAAGGGCGACCCCTCGGCCATCCCGCATCTGATCGAGGGGCTGAGAAGCGACGACCCTGCAGTCCGGTTTACTTCGATTCATGCCCTGGAGCGGCTGACCACCCGGACGTTTGATTACAGGTACTATGACACACCGCAACGACGTCAGGAAGCCATCAAACAGTGGGAAGACGCCTATCGCTCAGGGGAACTGGCACAAGACACCGATACTGGAACCACAGTGTCTGCAGTACCGGAGTGAGACTGAGTCGAAGAGGCACCACCTGCCCACAACGCCAATGAGGATTATCGCGTGTCGGATTCGCCACACCTCCGCATTGAGTTACTCTCACAGCCGCGCTATCTCGCGCCGGCCCGGGCAATGGTGGCTGCCCTGTCTCAGCGATACGGCTTCTCCGATTGCGAAGGGAATCAGATCGCGCTGGCGCTGGATGAAGCGCTGTGCAACGTGATCAATCACGGCTATGAGAGGCGGTCTGACGGCCCGATCTGGATCAGTGTCTGGCCGATCGACGACCCCCCCAATGGCATTAAAATACGCATTGAGGACAACGGCCGACAGGTGGATCTCACTACGATACGATCCCGCAACCTCGACGATGTCAGGCCCGGCGGGCTCGGCGTGTTCATTATGAAGCGAATTATGGACGATGTGGAGTACACACACCGGCCCGGAGGGGGAATGCAACTCGTCCTCACCAAGAGGAAGAGTCACAACACGTCGTGCGGGGAGGATCCGCTCGCCGTAGACGGAAGGGAAGACCCGCATGGCTGACGAGAACCGATTGGACGTCCAGGTCGAGACTCAGGAACAGACCATCATCGTCCGACCGGTCGGCGATATTGACCTGGCCTGCTCTCCCACCCTCAGAAGCGAACTGATGCGGGTGCAGGGGGAACGCTTTGTGCGCATTGTCGTTGATCTCTCCGCCGTCCCGTACATGGACAGTTCCGGCGTTGCCACCTTGGTCGAAGCCATGCAGATCGCGCTGCGGAATGGGACACGACTTGTCCTATGCGGCCTTCAGGATCGAGTGCGATCCATCTTCGAGATTGCCCGGCTCGACTCGGTCTTCACCATTGCCGGCTCGCAGGAAGATGCGCTGACCGTCTGAGTCGACTTTCTATGTGCCTGCTGCCGGACTCAGGACAGCATGTGAGTCTCACCTATGCCCCTGCCTCCCAACGACTCCGATTCTGCCCAGATACCGCAGGGACTGTTCCTGCGGTTTGTCACAGAGATCGGCCGGCGCTGGCTTGTCTTCCTGGCAGCCACCGGGGGCGTCTGGTATCTCTTCATGGATTCGATCCGCTGGATCTGGCGTGCCATCGTCAAGCCCGGTGTTCGACTCGGCTACGTGGCCATCATCAGTCAGGTCGTTCGCCTCGGCGTGCGCGCTATCGGCATCGTCATCCTGCTGTCGATCTGTATCGGGGCGATCCTGTCACTGCAGATGGAGCCGCCACTGGCAGACTTCTCAGCCGAGGACA
The DNA here is from genome assembly GCA_013112555.1 of Planctomycetota bacterium. Classification (GTDB taxonomy): domain Bacteria; phylum Planctomycetota; class Phycisphaerae; order Phycisphaerales; family UBA5793; genus PNC21. Next base: position 1,642,141 of record JABFGK010000001.1, read on the forward strand.
AGATCGCCAACATCATCGGGATTGCCGTCTTGCGCGAACTCGGCCCGCTGATCAGTGCCGTCATCCTGACCGGCTTTGCCGGGGCAGCGGTGGCCGCCGAGATCGGCACGATGGTCGTCGGCGAGGAAATCGAGGCACTCGAAGCCCACGCGCTGAACCCGGTCCGATTCCTCGTGGTCCCGCGCGTATCCGCCACCACGTTCTCAATGATCTGCCTGACGGTCTTTGCCGATTGCACAGCGATTGCTGCCGGCATGTTCGTGGCCGTGTACTTCCTGGGCATTCCCGCTCGACTCTACTGGGACAACACGATTCTTCAGTGCTCCCCGATGGACTTTGTATCAGGATTGTCCAAGGCCGTGATCTTCGGCCTGCTCATCGGCCTCATATCCTGCTACAACGGGCTGCGCGTCACCGGTGGGGCAGCCGGCGTCGGGCGTGCCACCACCGATACCGTGGTCGCCTGCATCGTCTCTGTGATCTTTGCTGACCTCGTTTTCACAGCCATTTTCTACATGCTCGGCTGGGTCTGACCGCCGTCGGATTCCGGGGCCGTCTTCCCACTGGCACGCGCCTGCCGATCGGACGGGCGAAGCACGCGATTCGTGCACTTGCGCATGAAGCCCTGAATCGTGGACTGGTAGCGGTCCGGGCTCGTGACGTGGAGGTCGAGATGAGCGGCGTGCGGCATGACCACGAAGTCCGCCTCCGGGGCAGCCTCGGCAATCTCCATGGCCGAGTTGATCGAACAAAACGGGTCTTCGGTCCCATGCAACACGAGCAGTGGGCATTGGAGTTGGGCGGCGTACTTGGCCCGATCCGCCCCGCGCAACCCAGGCAGGATCAGGCACATGATCCGTTGCACCAGCGGCAAGGCCGGCCAATGCGGGATCGCGTTATACTCGAGAACCGACCGGACCGGCTCAGCCGTCCACCGGTACGGCCCGTCGGCAACCACCCCGACGACTCGGTCATCTTTGGTCGCTGCACAGATCGAGATGCCTGCCCCCATGGAAAAGCCATACAGAATCACCGGCAACGAGTGCTCTCGGCACACCTTGTCAACCAGGTCCAGCAGATCATCGACCTCGATCGCGCCGAGCGTACTGATCGATCGGCCGGCATCCCCGTGCCCTCGTAAGTCCCACAGGATCAACCGTGAGCAAAACGGGAACAGGAACGGTGCCCGTTGCAATGATTCAATTCGAGAGCCGCCCCAGCAATGGGTGACAAAGACGATCGGCCCCTGCGGGCGTGCCGGGTTCTCCATCTCCCAGACCGGCAGCCGAGTCCCCCCGGGTCGCTCCAGCCACCACTCATCGTATTTCAAGTCTGCATCGGATGGATCGATCCACCACCCACGTGCCGCAGCCACGCCGGCCGACAGGCGCGGCGGATGAGTCAGCCCCCAGGCCAGCATGATGACAAGCAGCACGATGACCAGAACGGCACCGAGGCCAATATACGCGAGCAATCCGAGAGCCTGTTCCATGTCGCTGCTTTACGTCCGAGGTGATCGGCCGAATCCGCCATAAGCCTATGGCAACGTCGGCAACGAATCGAAAGTTTCATCACTTCTTTGGCATCGGCGTCGATCTCGACACCCGAAGACCGCCACGAGACCGGCCCTGAAAGGCAGCCTTCAGTCGGCCCGGGGCTGCTGTACATACTGCGTATTCAGCAGAGCGCAGAGTCGATTATTCAAGCGGGGATGCTAGAATAAACCGTTCGTTCAAGGGGCTCGAGCCCCCCACTCAGGACGACTGCAATCGACGCACGATTGCTCTTCCAATCGTCCCCCCGCACACGACACTTAATACATAGCAGGCTGCTCAAGGATGAACCCCGATCACGTCGATTCCCCTGCCCCTCCAGTGACCCCGTCAGACCAGGTACCCCCGAATTCCCGATATAGCGAGGAAGACATTCAGGTTCTGGAAGGGCTGGCGGCGGTGCGCAAACGCCCGGGCATGTATGTGGGCGGGACGGATAAGTCCGGCCTCCACCACCTCGTCTGGGAGGCCGTCGATAACGCCATTGACGAGGTGATGGCCGGGCGAGCGACCACCTGCCACGTGCAGGTCCACGCCGATGGCGCACTGAGTGTCATTGACAACGGGAGCGGCATCCCCGTCGGCCCCATGCAGCATGAGAACCCGGTCCTCAACGGCCGACCGGCTGTCGAAGTCGTCATGACGGTCCTGCACGCCGGCGGCAAGTTTAACAACTCAGCCTACAAAGTATCGGGCGGCCTGCACGGCGTCGGTATCTCTTGCGTCAACGCACTGGCCGAATGGCTTGAAGTTGAGGTCACACGCGGCGGCAAGGTGTACCTGATCACCTTTGAACAGGGACGTGTTGACCGCCCGCTCCACGTTATCGACGAGTTACCCGCAGGGGAGAAGCGCAGCGGCACGAGGATCACCTTCAAGCCGGACCCCGAAATCTTCACCGAGACCACCTTTGACTTCGATACCCTGAGACGCCGGCTCCGTGAACTGTCCTATCTCAACTCGGGGGTGTCCATTCGTCTGACCGACGAACGAGTCGGACCGGATGGCAAGCCGCGAGAGGAGCGCTACCACTTCTCGGATGGCGTCGTTGCCTACGTCGAGCATCTGGCTGAATCGAAGACGCCGCTGTGCGACACGATTTACATGACCAACTTCGACGAAGAATCCGGGCTCGGCTGCGAGATCGCACTCCGCTACACCGACAGTTACAGTGAAAATACGCTCTGTTTCACGAACAACATCTTCAACCCGGCCGGCGGCACGCATCTGACCGGGTTCAAGAACGCCCTCACGCGCACGTTGAATAACTACGCCCGTGCCAACAACCTGCTCAAGGACATTACCCCGTCCGGCGACGATCTCCGGGAAGGCGTCGTGGCCGTCCTCTCATTCAAGCATCCGGACCCGCAGTTTAATAACCAGCCCAAAGAGCGTCTGCTGTCTACCGATGCCGAGGCATTCGTCAGCCAACTGATCGGCGAGCAACTCGGCAACTGGCTTGAGGAAAACCCGGCCGTCTCAAAACGCATCTGCAGCAACGGGGTGCTGGCGGCACAGGCACGCGAAGCGGCACGCAAGGCCCGCGAACTGACCCGACGCAAGTCGGCCCTCGAGAGCGGCGAGATGCCCTCCAAACTTGCCGACTGCTCGACACGCGATATTGAGCGGTCCGAGATCTTTCTCGTCGAGGGTGATTCAGCAGGCGGCTCAGCCAAGGGCGGGCGCGAAACTGAGTTCCAGGCCATCCTGCCACTCCGAGGCAAGATCCTCAACGTCGAAAAGGCACGCATCGATAAAATGCTGGCCTTCGAGGAAATCCGAATCATCATCCAGGCACTCAAGTGCGGCATCGGCGAGGACTGTGATCCGGCCCAACTTCGCTACGGCAAGATCATCATCATGACCGACGCCGACGTGGATGGGTCACACATCCGTACCCTGCTGCTGACTTTCTTCTTCCGGCACATGCAAAAACTCGTCCGAACCGGCCGGGTCTACATCGCACAGCCGCCGCTCTATCTGTTGGCTAAGGGCCGCAAGTCCAGATACGTCCTTAACGACCGGGAGTTGGAAAGCACGCTCACGGATCTGGCCATGTCAAACGCACGATTGATGATCCGGCAGGCCGACGAGGGCGAGGACCGAGTGCTCAACGATGGCGAAACGAAGAAGGCCATCAACCTGCTGACGAGACTTGCTGAACTGGTCCGGGTCGTTGAACTCCGCGGGCTGACCGTCCCGCAACTTCTCGCTGCCAGGGCGTCCGATCCTCAGAACAGCCGCCGGCTCCCCTCCTTCCGACTCGTATGGGCCGATGGCGATGAGTTCTGCTGGTCGGAAGAACAGGCGCGCGAGTTGATGGCTGAGCATGCCCTGCACCTCGATGAACTTCAGGCACCCACGGCGGGCCCGGCTTCATCAAGTGATGACGATCAGCCGGCTGCCGATGACGGTGTGGAGCAGCAGGCCTCGCCCGAAGAGGAGACCGATGAGAACGATGGGAAGCGGGCGGCAGTCCTTCGTGAACTGCACGAGATCCGCGAACTCGCCTTTCTCTTTGATGGACTCAAGGAACTGAGTATCGATATCGATGATTACGATCTCGTTCGGGAAGAGGATGTCAGCGGTCAACTCAAAGACACGAAGTACCTCTGGTTGATAGCCGGCTCCTCCGCCTCGGCCGCGAGCCAGAACAAATCCTCGGGCCCGCAGGCTGCTGATTCAGATGCTGATGAGGCGGACGACCAGGAAACGACGACGACGGCCGAGCCCGAAGGGAAGGCCTACCCGGCTGCCAACGTTCCCGATATTCTGCATGTGCTGCACGATGTGGGACGACAGGGGTTGGACATCAAACGATTCAAGGGTCTGGGTGAGATGGATCCTGAGCAACTCTGGGAAACCACGATGGACCCGTCACGACGCACACTCCTGCGTGTGACCTGGGATACGGCCTCTGAAGCGGACAGCCTGTTTTCTGTTCTGATGGGTGAAAACGTCGAGAAACGACGGGCCTATATCGAGGATCATGCCCTCGACGTCAAGAACCTCGACATCTAACGCCCGGCCGTCCCCCCGAACGTCGAAGCCTCAGTTCTGCGCATCAGCCCCGCTTCGCTGCATTTCCACTGAATAGTTCGGCGCTTCACGCGTGATCGTGATGTCGTGAGCATGGCTCTCAAGTACGCCGGCATTCGTGATCCGGACAAACTTCGGCTCGGTCCGCATGGCCGCGATCGTCCGGCAGCCGCAGTACCCCATGGATGCTCGCACGCCACCGACCATTTGATAGACGACATCGGCTAACTGCCCTCGATACGGCACCAAGCCCTCGACCCCTTCCGGGACGAACTTGGAGGGCGGGGCATCGCTTGATTGCCCATAGCGATCGGCCGAGCCTCCCGACATGGCACCGACGGACCCCATACCGCGGTACGTCTTGAACCGTCTTCCCCTCCGAATAACGACTTCACCCGGCGACTCATCGAGCCCGCCGAACATCGACCCCATCATGACGGCTGATGCGCCGGCAGCGATCGCTTTGGAGATGTCACCTGACGATCGAATCCCGCCGTCGGCAATCACCGGGACGCCGGCCGGGTCGGCTGCGACGCTGGCATTGTGAATCGCCGTCACCTGCGGCACGCCCACGCCGGTCACGACACGGGTCGTACAGATCGACCCGGGGCCGATACCGACCTTGACGGCATCGACACCGGCCTCAATCAGGTCTTGAGCCGCTTCGGTGGTGGCAATGTTGCCGGCAATCACCTGGAGATCTGGGAACTGCGACTTGATGTCTCGCACGCTGTTGAGCACGTTGGACGAGTGCCCATGAGCCGTATCGACCACAATGACATCGACCTCAACTGCAACCAGCGCTGCCACTCGCTCGATCTGATTGACCCCCACCGCTGCCCCGACTCGCAGCCGACCCCGCTCGTCCTTGCAAGCCTGCGGGTGCTGTGACAGATTGTCGATGTCGCGGATCGTGATCAGGCCAAAAAGGCCCCCATCCGAGTTGACCAGGAGGAGTTTCTCCACCTTGCCCTTGCTCAGGATCTCGTTGGCCTGCTCGAGTGTGGTGTCCGATTGGGCGGTGATCAGATGCTCACTCGTCATCACGTCAGCCACTTTGGCCGATGGCGTTTCGAGGAATTTCAGGTCTCGACGAGTCAGAATGCCGACGACCTTGCCGTGGCCGGACCCGTCTGCGGTCACTGGAAAGCCCGATACGTTGTTCTCAGCCATCAACGCGAGCGCATCGGATACCGATTGATCGGGACTGAGCGTGATCGGATCGGTGATGACGCCGTTTTCCGAGCGCTTGACCTTGTGCACCTCGCGGGCCTGGGCCTCAATCGCCATATTTCGGTGAATGATCCCGATCCCGCCCTCCTGCGCCAGCGCAATTGCCAGCGCCGATTCAGTGACCGTGTCCATCGGGGCACTGAGCAGCGGAATATTGATCTTGATGGTGCGGGTGAGATTCGTCGATGTGTCGGCATCAGCCGGCAGGACATCGGAACGACGTGGCACAAGAAGCACGTCGTCAAACGTGATACCTTCGCTATGTATTCTGGTCTCCATGCCAAGCCTACCCCGACGGCACTGCACTGTCAAGATAGGGATTACAGGCGACCTGCTCAGATCAGGGCAATCACATTGAGTACCAGAGGGCTTAGCGACAACAGCAGTGTGACCAGTGCCAGTTCGAACCAAGCCCCCTCATTGTGCCACGATATGCCCAGTCCTGTGATCCCCAGGACCACGGCAGTCAACGATAGCGGCAGAGCCAGGATTAGTCCGAGGCAGCCGATCCAGACGGGAGGACATGCAGTCAGGTACAAAGAGACACCCGCGAGCGCAAGTGACGTCAGACTCAATCCGATGATGGTGGCACGGGCCTCCGGATCGACATGAGCACGTGGCATATTGATCTCCGGGGCATGCCGGCCTGGCGTGACGCAATCGGTATGGGCTTTCTCCGTGTCAGACACGTTCAGCTTCCTAGATGCATGAGGGGTATGACGTTACAATCATACCGATGCAACTCGATGAAACGACAGCGGGACAACATCAGGATGCGAACGGTGTGGGACTGCTGCGGTCATTCTCCCGTGGCAAGAAGATACGCGTCGGCATCATCCTGATTCTCTACACAGTGTTCGTGATGTGGGGATTCAGGCAGATCGTCCCTCGTGGCCTTCCTATGGAGAGTTTCATCGCGTACACATATGCCGTGAATGTGTATGGCCCATACACATCACCTGATAGCACTGTCGTGCTGACGGCACGGGTCAACGACGCCGGGGCTCTGTCTGGGAGCCCTTTCTACACCTGGGTCGAAACGCACTCCTGGGTTACAGGAAAGAGGATTGTCTCCGAAGGGTGGGTCGAGGATAGCGCGATCCGGCCGAGGATCACGTGGTTGAGCGACCATGATTTCGACGTCCGCTATGATGCAGCCCCTAAGCCGTGCCCCATGCCGGACAACTGATCACGTCCTCTGATCCTGGTCACCAATACCAACGTGCCAGGTTTCCGGACGGCTACCATGATGTCCGAGCATGGCCAATCCAGCGGACACCCAACTCGAACCAGGCAGGAGCCTGCCAAGCAGGCGATTGCTCATGGCAGCCTTGATCTATGCACTGGTCTCGATCGCATTACTCCTGGGTGTCGTGTCGCTCGATAACGCAATCACACGGCTCTTTTGGCAGGTTCATTGGCCCACCTGGACCGTGGCCTGCGAGGACTTTCTCAGTTCATGGAGTGTCGGGATTGCGGTTGGCGCAGCACTCCTGGCAGCCGTATGGCATGACTGGAGAGCGCGCCGGAATAGGCCGTCGGCCGTCCTTCACCTGCTGATCGTGCTGCTGGCCCAGGCTGTCCTGATTCAGGCACTGAAGTATGGCATCGGCCGGGCCAGACCCTGTGATGTCGCGGTCAATGCCTGGGTGTTTGTCGGACCCAACTCGCAATACAACGGCTTCCCATCCGGCCATTTCACGGCCGTGGCAGCCTGTGCATTGGTATTACTGCGTTTCAATCGGCCGATCGGGCTGTTCCTGTTGCTCTGGGCAGCACTGACCGCCTGGGCGCGGATGTTTTCTGATGCACACTTTGCCAGTGACCTCGTCGCCGGCCTGCTCATCGCTTGTGCAGTCGAACGGTTCGTGGCTGCGCGTGCGGCCGTGCAGGGATCGTCACACCCACGACGGCGCACAGTGGCGCTGGGCCGGGGTTGTCATTGGCGTGGCCATCTGCGGTTTGGGCACTGCCGTCGTCAGGGGCATCAATGCGATCCCACCGGATGGCATGTCCATGACGGAGCAGCAGCGGATCGATGCTGTGGTCGGCCTCTACGAGCGTGGCATGGGGCGAACGCCGACTCCCGACGAAATGCAGGTGTATGTTGATCGACTCGAGATCCTACCGGAGGCAAAACCCGGCGTGATCAAGGAATTTGGGTTCAGTACGGAGTTCTACCGGCGGATTGAACGCGAGCCGGCTGCTTCTGCGAGAGTCACGATGCTGTATCGCCTGGTTGCGAATCGAAGTCCCACCGCGGATGAGATCAGTGACATGGAGATAGCGCTCTCCGGGCATGATGCCCGCTTGAGAAGTGGAATCCGGCTGTCTGTTTTCAGGCTCAGTTATGCGGCTCAGTGAGGATTATTGATCCAGCCGAACTCAGTCGTGTAGCGGCCCATGACAAAATCCTTGTTCTTGCACTTGAATACGACGTCCCACGCCTCGAAGTCCTGGGTTTCTCGGCGTTCGGGATCGGAGCCCTTGCCCGTCTCGATGATTCGGCAGGAGCCATCCATGAAGCCGATGTTGCCCCGCTTCATATGGCGCTCCGTGATCTGATCGTTGTTGGCCCAGGCACCATCCTGCACGCTGTTGTTCGAGAAATACTCATCTTCCTCAACGATGACCGGCAGACCCGGGACGAGTTCCAATGGAGAGGAATAGCCACGCTCCGGCTCGGTCCGGAAGAACGTCGGCCAGTTCAACTCAACGCGTGCCCCGCCGAGTGCGTGAGGCATCGTGTAACTAAAGAGGTCGTTGGCTTTGCGCTTCTCGGTCGGGCACTCGAATGCAAACTCGCTCTTGAGATACGGCCAGATCAAGCCGTTGTAGGGCACTTCCCGCTTCTGGTAATCCGGCTCGTTGTTGAAGCCGATCCAGTCCAGCCCTTCATCGTGGGTTGCCGTACCGGCCAGTTTGCCGTATTCATTGGCGTAGTTCAGATGAGCCAGATTGAGTTGGCGGATATTGCTCGTGCAGGCGGTGCCTTGCGCTGCCTGGCGGGCACGGGACAATGCCGGCAGAAGGATGCCGATCAGCAGCGCAATAATCGAGATGACAACGAGCAACTCAATCAGCGTGAAGGCATGACGATGTCGGTTTCCTGAGTGTATTTCGGCCATTTGCATCTTCGCAATCTTCCAGTATGTGTTCTCTACGCAAGCGTCAGCTCGTCAGCCCGAACAGGCGGAACTGCCGTCTCTGACTCGGATTATAGCCATTTGCCAACCTGACATCATGACCCCCCTGCTCCGTCCCCGACCCGGCACGGCTAGAACGAGAATCGAATCGAGAAGCCTCCGAAGGTTCCACAACCGGAATAGAGACTTCTCCCGAATCCGTATGACCCATATCCCCAGTTCCCACACGGGTACGAGCGTGATCTGAAGCGATGGGACCCACTGCCGAATGACGACCGGAAGGACCAGGACGACGATGGGTAGCAGTCATATCGCCGTGATGTGTATGTATTCCAGGCAGGATACTCGTACCCCCTGTCGCACCAGCGACCTCGGCGGGAACCGTACCACACGCCATAACGCGACCCGTAGTAGTAGGAGCCGGACCAACCGTACCCACGATTCCTGTATGCCACTCGGCGATCGGCATACCCGGACAGTGCCGAGTCGTCGAACGGGACTGCATGGCCGCTGAGCGTCGATTCGCTGGCAAAGGCTGCATCGCTGTACGAGGCAGATTCATACCCACGTTCAAACACGGAATTGGCGTAACGGGCTGCATACTCCTCGACTGATTCACGCTCCGAAGTTGTTGGTTCAGCCGGCGTTGATTCGTCAATCTGGGTACTTGGGGTCGTTGGGGTGGGCGTCGGATTCGGCTTGCCTGTCGACGGTGACCCGTATGGGTCGCTGCCCGACGCTGTGCGTGACGATCTGGCTGCAGCCGAACGCGCATACGTACTTCGTCGGGCATAGCCATCGACTACGGTGGCACCACTGGAGTTGCGATCTGAAGCCCGTCTCGCGCTGTTGCTTGAGCCATCGACGACCACGGTTTGACCAGCTGCCGACTGCAGTGCACTCACACACAGTAAGGCTGCTCCGAGACTGGACATCACGATTCCGATTGACTTCGTGGCCATCGTCAGGTCTCCGATCATGGGAATTCGAGTCGACCTACCCATACTGTGCCGTGGCGGTCGTCTCATTCCATACGTTGCTTGAGTAAGCCCGGTTCCCTACCCGATACCGTACAGTGTGTCGTTCTTTCCAGCAACTGCAAGGCCTTTTTACTGACAAGAGTTGAATATCGTGCATCCATACCCGTTCCGATTTGAGCCGATACCCGTCGCAAAGGTCTGGGGAGGCCGTTTTCTGGAATCCCTCGGTCGCCTGCTGCCCGGGGACAAGGACCAGCCGATCGGCGAATCGTGGGAACTTGTCGACCTGCCTGATCTGGCCGGCACGATCGTCAACGGTCCTGCCCAGGGCCGAAATCTTGCCGAATTACGGACTTCGATGCCTGATTCTGTCATCGGCGATTTGCGCACGGCGGAGCCACACGGGGGCTTCCCATTGCTGGTCAAGTACCTCCATGCGGCCGACAACCTGTCGATTCAGGTCCATCCGACGCGCCAGATGCCGGATTCAGACCCCACTGCCATCCCGAAGCATGAGGCCTGGTATGTGCTGCATGCCGAGCCGGGTGCGGTGATCTACAAAGGCCTGAAAGAAGGCACGACCAAAGAGGACATCCGCGCAGCCATTGGCTCGGATTCCCTGCCCGATCTGATGCTGGCGGTCCCGGCCCGGCCCGGCGAGTGTCACTATCTGCCGGCAGGTACCTGTCATGCACTCGGGGCAGGCGTGGTCGTGGCCGAAGTCCAGACTCCCAGCACGACGACCTACCGCCTCTGGGACTGGGGGGCGTACCGAACGCGAGTTGCACCTCGAGAAGGCGCTGGACTGCGTGCATCTCGGCCCGCCTGATGTTCGAGACCACGAACGCCGTTCGCATGTCGGGGGCGTCTTCACCACCGTCAGCAAACTGTGCTCATGCCGGTTCTTTACCATCGAGAAGGTCAGGATGTCAGAGGGGTATGGGCAGGAGATCCCGTATGACCGGCCGGCGGTCTGGATTGTTCTTGAAGGGGCCGGTCGGATCGGCGGTTTGCTCGAAGGGCTCGAAGTTTCGTTCCGTCAATGGGATGTGCTTCTCATCCCTGCAGGGATGGGTGACGATGCGCGCGTGGATTTGGATCAGGATACGGTGTGGTTGGACGTGCAGTTTCCTCGATCTGCCACACGATCAGGCGATCTGATGGCCTGACCGTCGGCCGCCAAAGACCTCAACAATCCTCACAGATCCCTTTTTTCTTCCCCGCTGCCAGCAGCCGCTCGCCCTGCTCAGGCGTCATGGAACCCTCGGCGATATACGCAGCGATCTCTCGGCGCGTCCGCTCCTTCGAGGTCGTTGAAGCAATCTTCGTCAGCGTCCGGCACACAGTGACGAAGGCAAGAAACACGAATATGAAGAGCCACGGCTCGTCCGTGAAGAGTTTGATTATCTGGTCCATTGCTGGATCTCCTCAAGCCAATGGTCTTGGCGATTCAGTCAGGCATTGTCTGAATCTGAGCCGGCGCTGAGCAGCCGCTCACCCTGCTCGGGCGACATCGACCCTTCTGCGATGTAGGCAGCAATCTCCCGCCGAGTCCGCTCACGAGACACACTGCGGAAAATGCTCGTCAGACTACCGAAAACGATCCCAAACAAAGCGATGATCGTCCCGGCCCCGAAAATGACGATGACCGGGTTACTGCTCAGATATTCAAACACCGTAGAGAGCGTTGCGAGGTTCATTGCTGATCTCCTGTACGGGTCCATCCCACGCACACGATCGAAGTTCCTGCACTCCGAGCGGCGTAACTCCCCCTGTAATGAGTGGTCCCCGCACTGATTAGTGGGAATCGTTCCACGCGAGTTTCACGCAATCCCTTCATTTATACCAGGTATCGGCTCCCGGTCGCTGCTTTCGTCGGCAGACAATGAGATTGGGTCATCATCCGGATGTATGGCGCCACACCCCGGCCAACGAGGCTCCAGCGGGGTGATTTGCATAGATCAAGCCGCTATGGTCTGCATCCTGACCCGGATGAGGGCAGAGAGATCACGAGAATCCGCACCGCATGAAGAAGAGGAGGCCGCCGTGCCTACTGAGACTGATTTCGTTCCTGCTGACCTCAATTGCCAGGATTGGGAGTCAATCAAGCCGCTCGTCGAGAGCCTGCTGACTCGATCGATCGAATCTGCCCAGGCACTGGAACGATGGCTGCTGGAGCGGAGTGATCTTGAGTCGTTCATCATGGAAACTCGCTCGCATCTGCACGTCGACATGACCTGCGATACCGATGATGAAGCCAAGTCGAAGGCCTATCAGCACTTCAACGAATCAGTCATGCCGCATGTTCAGAAGGCCGGCTTCCGCCTCGATCGGAAGTACTACGACTGCCCACACCGAGCCGAGCTCGATCGCGATCGGTACGACGTTCTTGACCGTGGCGTCGCCGCCGATATCGAGATCTTCCGCGAGGAGAACGTGACGATCCAGACGGAACTGTCGCGACTGCGCCAGGAGCACAGCAAGATCACGGGTGCCCAGTCTGTCGAGTTTGAGGGCAAGACGAGAACGCTACCCGAAATGTCGAAGTACCAAGAGGATACGAATCGAGAAACTCGCAAGGCTGCCTGGCTGGCCGTGGCTGATCGGCAGATGGCAGACCGCCAAGCCCTCCGGGAACTCTTTGACGGGATGTTCACACGGCGGCATCAGATGGCTTTAAATGCCGACCTGGCCAACTTCATGGAGTACTCCTTCAAGTCGTTCCATCGTTTCGATTACGGCCCCGAGGAATGCAGGGCCTTTCACGATGCAATCGAAAAGCACGTCGTCCCCCTCTATCGCGCCTTGGGTACGCAGCGGGCTGAATCACTCGGTGTGACCGACTATCGCCCCTGGGATGCCCGCGTCGATGTTCACGGGCGTGGCGCACTGGACCCGTTCGATTGCAATGTCGATCGCATGGTCGATGGGGCCCGGACAGTACTGTCTGCCATGGACCCCGAACTCGCCACAGGCTTCGAAACGTTGACCGACGGCACGAGTCTCGATCTGGATACGCGGGCCGGCAAGGCACCCGGGGGCTATCAGACCGTGTTTGCAGTTGAGCGCAAGCCGTTCATCTTCATGAACTCACTCGGTCTGGGGCGTGATTTTCGAGTGCTGTTGCACGAGGCAGGGCACGCATTCCACACACTGTTGGGAGGCAACGATCCCCTCCTGCCGTATCGACACGCACCAATCGAGTTCTGCGAAGTGGCGTCTATGACAATGGAACTGACGTCCCTGCCCTATATGGGACTGGTGTATACAGACAATTCCGAAGCAGATCGGTCTCGCCGCGTCCAACTCGAGGGCATCATCCGACTGCTCCCCTGGATCGCGCAGATCGATGCCTTCCAGCACTGGCTGTACACACACCCGGATCATTCGCATGCGGAGCGCGAAGCAGCATGGTTGTCGCTGGATGCACGCTTCGGGGCCGGCTTCGACTGGACCGGCATCGAACAGTACAGAACCGAGGCCTGGCAGGGGCAGTTACACCTGTACCTCTACCCGTTTTACTACGTTGAATACGGCATTGCCCAACTCGGAGCCTTGCAGGTCTGGATCAATTCGCTGGAGGATGAACAGGGGGCATTGGCCGCGTACAAGAAGGCTCTCTCACTTGGTGGCAGCCGCCCGCTGCCGGACTTGTTTGATGCTGCCGGTGCCACGTTCAGATTCGACTCCGAAACGGTATCAGGCTTGATGGAGCGGCTCGGCTCGGAACTGAGCAGATTGCCGATGTAGGCCGGTCGCCTCAGACGGCTGCGGCGCGGGCCGCATTGCTGTTGCTGACGATCAACAGCGAGGCGATACTGCCCATAACCCACTGTTTTTTCGGCACATCGGGGCCGATGTTGCGATTCGTCCACATTGGATGTTAATCCGCATGTCCAGGTGGACGATGCAATCCGTTGCATGAGTGAGCAGCGGAATGACGGGCACAGGGCCGGTCGGCCCGATAACGGAACCTCCCAGGCGGCGGCTTCCAGTCGGTCACTGTCTCACCATGTCGATCCCACCTCCCCAACGACACTTGACGAGGAGACGGCACCGCTGGCGCATTTGCTGGCCAGCATGGGTGCACTGCCGCGAATGGAATCCGGGCAGTCGGATCAGGGCTCGGACCTGATGGCCTTGCTCGTTCGGTTGGAGGAGCGGGTCGATGACACGGTGACACAGATCCCCGCGGATGAACGGGACGCGCAGCTCGGTCTGCCGCCGTGTCCAGTCTGCCCGGCGATTCCTGAACGGTGTACGCTTGGCGAACTCGGCCACTGGCTGTCGAATCTGGTCCGGCCGAGACTGTCGGCCTGCGGGCATGCGACGTCGTGTTGTGTGGATGAACGGCTGGATTCACTTCCTGCCCCGCCGTGGCTGATCTGGCTGCTTGCTCCACTTCCGGACCGGATGTGCCTGCACACGGATGAGCCTCTGCGCCTGGATGTCCACTGTTGTCTTGAGCACCAGCAACTCATCGTCGAAATGTCGTGCAATGACCAGGGCATGCTGACATCGATGATTGGGCCGGCCGATATATCCGACGATGAACAGCAGTCCCTCGAGGCCGGGGAGTCGAGCGGGAGTCAGCAGGCCAAAATGCGACGCCTGCCGGTCTGGAGGTGCCTGGCCCACCTGGCAGACTGCTGCGTGATGCTGGATGGCATGGACGTCGCCCCCTCGCGACCGGGTGCCCGCCTGGTCGTTGCTGCCCCGATAACGAAGTCAGAACGGACCGCCGGTGCCGGGCAGATCCCAATGGCCGGTTAGAAACGAACGATCGAATGAACGTGACGACCGACACAATCCGGGTTCTGGTTGTTGATGATGACTCGCTCGTCGCGCAGTCATTGGAAACGACGTTGTCCGGGCATGGGTATCAGACTGCGGTTGCCTCAACCCCGGAGGCAGCGTTTGACGAGTTGCGAGCCGCCGAGCGCGCGTCTGCCGACTCCCCACCGAGGCCGTTCCACGTTGTTCTTGCCGATGTGAGCATGACCAGCGAAGGCGATGTGCAGTTGCTCTCGAAGGTGCGTGCAGACTTCCCTGATGTGGTGGTCGTCATTCTGACCGCCTACGGGACCGTCGAGTCCGCCGTCAAAGCGATGAAACTGGGGGCCTTTGACTACCTGACGCATCCGATCATTGAAGATGAGTTGATTCGCGTGGTCGGGAAGGCAGCCGAGCGCGGGATTCTGCTGGCGCAAAACCATCAACTGCGCGACCAACTCGATGCGCAGCATGGATTGGAAAACATCCTCGGGCGTGATCGGCGCATGGTGCAGGTCTTCGATCTCATCGAGGCCGTGGCACCGACCAATACCACGGTGTTGATGATGGGTGAATCCGGGACCGGCAAGAGTCTGGTGGCCCGGGCCATCCATCAGCGGTCTGAAGTGCGTGATGGGCCGTTTGTTGAAATCTCGTGCGGCTCAATCCCGGAAACGCTGCTCGAATCTGAACTGTTCGGGCATGTCAAGGGCGCATTCACCGGGGCGCATGCGGACAAGCCTGGGCGTTTTGTGGCTGCAGACGGAGGGACGATCTTCCTTGATGAGATCAACTCAGCCTCGGCCGGCATGCAGTTGAAACTCCTGCGAGTGCTGCAGGAACGGAAGTTCGAGCCGGTCGGCTCGAGCCGAACGGTTGAGGTGAATGTGCGCGTCGTGCTGGCCAGCAATCAGCCGTTGGAACAGCTCGTTGGGGAGGGACAGTTTCGACAGGATCTGTTCTATCGAATCGATGTCGTTCGAATCGAACTCCCGCCGTTGCGCGAGCGCGTCCTTGATATCCCGCTGCTGGCCGAGCACTTCCTGGCCAAGTACAACCGGGAACTGAAGCGCCATATTGCCGGGTTCTCCGAAGAGGCCATGAGTGCCCTGCAGCAGTACGCATTTCCCGGCAACGTGCGGGAACTTGAAAATGCAGTGCAGCGTGCCGTGGTGCTGTGTCGGCAGGGGGTCATTGACACGGCCGACCTGCCGCCGAATGTCACGAACGAGGGTCCGGACCAGGGCATGATGAACCAGATTGACGGGCATGCTGCTGCCGGAACAGTGTGGCATCCGGGCCGATCATTACAGGACACGATGTCCAGCCTGGAGTCCGATATCATCCTGCTGGCACTCGAAGAGCATGAGTGGAATCGGCAGCGCACGGCGGCAGCCCTCGGGATCGACCGGACAACCCTGTACAAGAAGATGAAGCAATACGGCCTCAATCAAGCGTGATCTGCATACCACTCCCGATTCACCATTGACAACCCTCGCATCCCCTTGTACTTTGGGGGCTTGTAGGCAATTCCGACTAGACGGTCCATGTTTTCCGGTCGGCGTTCCGCATGTGACATTGGGCCAATTGAGAGAGAAGGAGCGTCATTGATGGGACAGAACACACACCCGTGGCGGAGAGTAGCCGGACTCTGTGCAGCCGCACTGGCCACCACCTGCCTCGCAGCGACTGTGCAGGCAGACGAATGGCTCGTCGATTTTGAATCCGGGATCCCAGGCGATTGGCAAACGGTTGATTACTGGGGCAGCAGCCCGTTTCAGTGGAACACAGACGATCCCGGCAGCCATGGGAACCTGACGGGAGGCAGCGGCCTCTATGCGATCGCGGATTCCGGCCGCGATTTTGGCGCCTATGACGTCGGCCTGCTGACCGCCGGCTTTGATGTCACTGCGCAGAGCATGCTCTCATATGACACCGACTATAAACACTACCGTGGGGGCGAGAAGGCTGACGTTGATATCTCTGTCAACGGCGGCAGCGACTGGACGACGCTGCTGAGTTGGGGCGAAGATCACCCCGGCCCAGTGCATGTCGAACTCGCACTGGGTGATTACGCCGGTCAGAGCGCAATGATCCGGTTCCACTACGTTGATACCTACTCGTTTGCGTTCAACTGGTACTGGGAACTGGACAATGTGACGCACAGTATCCCGGCACCGGCATCGGCCGCCCTGCTGATCCCGTGCGTACTCGGCCTGACGCAACGTCGTCGCCGTGCCTGACAGGTTCTGGTCGCATTGATCCGAGTTGAGCGTTAGTCGCCGCCTTCGATACCCTGGCCATTGTTCCCGTTGTAGCCGCGGGACTCGAGGAGCTTGCGGAGGTAGCGGTTTTCGCGCCGGGTCGCTTCCAGATCGAAGATGAGGTACTTGACGCTGAGGCGCAGGTAATCCATGCTCTCGGTCAGGCTGGTGATGATTGACTTCATCTTCTCATGACGCTGACGGGCTTGCTCGGCCAGATCCTTGATGCGCGACTGGTCCTTCGTGGGCAGTTCGTCAATGTCGCGCGTCAATTCGGCCAGTTTCTCCTGGAACGTCTTTTCATCCATCATGTCTCAACCCATCCCGTCATCGGTTCTTAGATTGTGCGAATAGCCCGGCCTTCCATATGCCCACAACGCTGCGATACAGCGGCACGGACAACGGCCGACGCCGTCAGGACGAGAGGAATACTGCAAGACTCAGACCGGCCGGCAGGAAGCCGGGGTCGATGCGTCCGATAGAAGCAGGCTGATGATGCTCAGGGTGCTTGATTCTGAAGGATCAGGCATGGTTTATGGCTGGAAAAAACGAATGACCGAGATCGGGTCGGCTTGACGGCTGGGGTGTCGATTAGGGAGAGATGTGGTCGATCATCAACGCCGGGCGTTGTGCCGCCGCATCGAATCGCGAGCCGCTGCGGGGGCTGTCTGCATGATGGCAGCAGCCTTGTCAGCATCGGTTTTTTCAGCATCGGCCAGGACAGAGCGCAGATGTTCGTCCCGTAACCGCTCCCATCGCTTAAAGAACACTTCCAGTTCCTGCCTGCTGAAGATGGACAGCGGATCATCCAGGCTCATCTGCGAGACAGCCCAAAGCGTGACATGGCGTGGGTCATCGGTGATTCGGTAGAGCGCCAGCGTCCGTTCCAGACGGTTCCAGACTGTGGTAAACGGATCCCGAACCTCCTCCGGGAGGATGAGCATTGCCTTTTCCAGGGATGCCCGGGTTGGTTTTGGCGCATCGGCTGCTCGTGAGGCCGGTCTGGCCGTCCCGTTTGATGGCAAAGAGGCCGGCGTGTTTGCTGTGGTGTTGCCGGATGTCCCTTGTGCCTGCTTCTTTGCGGCCGGCGTGTCAGGGGTGCTCTTGTTATTGGCCCCCTGCTGCTGCGTGATTGGATGCCGTACCTGATGCTTCTTTACTGTAGCGATCGGCATCACCGGGTCATCACTTACGGATGAGCGTTCGACGACCTCAATCTTGGCGACGGCCACGTTCAGGACTTTCAATCCGGCTGCGGAGAAGCGTACATGGACCCGTTGCGTCATCGAGCCGTGATATGGCACTGACTCGACGCGCGACACCACGCCACGGCCCCATTCGGGTCGTTCGCGGTGGATGATGGTGTCACCAAATGTCAGCGTTGGTGTCTTGTCCAACGTATCGTTACCTATTCCAGCAATGTAAAAACAACTACCCGCCTAATGCGTCCCCAGCCTACATCCCCTAGTGATGGTGGCCGTCCCCCCACAGATGCCTGCGCACGATCACACCGGCTGAGTCAAGCTCCCCTCGACCGGCGAAAAACTGTTGCAGAACCCCCGAGATGAACGCAGCGTTGAACCTGCCTGCGTCGTACCGATTATAATCGGCAGGCGTCATGTCGCCACATCTTTTTTCGGCAAAAAGCGAATGGTGGCACGCAAAGCAGACATGCAGGACTGTTATTGCTGCGCCACTCCCTGCGCCATATATACGGACGTTCAGGGCTGGCTGTTCGCTAGCCTTGACATCTCTTGACAACTCCGGCCAATCGTTCAAACGCGGCCGTCAAGATCTCGTCAGGCGGGAGGAAGACGATGCGGAAGTGCCCGGTCCCGGGACGCTGCCCGAAGCCGGATCCCGGCACGATGACCACGCCGGTTTCCCGGATCACCTGCTTCACGAAGTCCTCATCGGGAATGGAGACATAAACACTCGGGAAGGCGTAGAAGGCTCCGCCGGGGCTGACGCAGCTGATGCCGTCAATCTCGTTGAGCATCGACACGCTCAGGTCGCGTCGGCGCTGAAGCCGAGTGATCATCTCCTGAATGTGATCCTGAGGGCCCTCCAGCGCCGGCTTGATGGCATACTGCTCCGGGTGATTGGCACACAGGCGGGCCCGCTCCATTTTGCGGATGGCTTCGCAGTAGTCTTCCAGTTCGTCAGCCGGCCCACTGATGATGCCCCAGCCCACCCGGAAGCCCGGAACCACATAGGACTTGGACAGGCCGTTGAACGTGATGCACTTGAGTTCTGATGAGAGCGATGCAGTTGAGACATGCTCACAGCCGTCGAACACAAGTTTGTCGTAAATCTCGTCACTGATGAGTACGAGGTTGTGTTCGATGCACAGGTCCACGAGTTGCCTGAGTGTGTCGGTGGAGCACAGCGAGCCTGTCGGATTGTTCGGGTTGATCAGAACGACGGCCCTGGTGCGATCGTTGATCTTGGCACGGATGTCGTTGATGTCCGGCTGCCAGGCGTTGTCTTCGTCCAGGTAGTATTCGCGATTGGCCACGCCGATCTTGGCCAGGACGGCTGTGTAGAGCGGGTACCCGGGTGACGGGGTCAGGACGTTATCGCCGGGATTGGCCAGAGCGCTCAAGGCCAGTTCGATTCCCTCACTGGCACCGGACGTGACAAATGTGTGGCAGATCGAGTCGATCCCCTTGCGTGCCGCCTCGCGATTGATGGCTTGGACCGCCTCCGGGATACCCGATGACGGGGCATAGCCGTTGCGATTGGCGAGCATGGCCTGGTATGTGGCCTCAATGATGTGCGGCGGGGTCACAAAGTCGTAGACGTTTGGGTCGCCGATGTTGAGGTAGAGCATCTCCATGCCGCCGGCTGCCACCTGGTTGGCCAGGACGACCACATCGCGCACGGCATATTTGATGTCACGCGTTCGCTCAGCAGGGACGATGGCTCGAGAATGTGTCGTTGCCGGCATCATGGTGCTCCTACCTCTTCGGTCCCGATTTGGGTCAACGGGGTGGTCAGTTGGGCGAGCCACCCCGGGGATGGATGATCATGCCTGGAAAAGTCTAGCGAATTGCACGGATGATGACAGTGAATCCGGCCCGGAAGCGTGCGAACTCTACCGAATCAGGCAGGCTATCTATCTGCAGCGGGTGCCTTTGCCTGACCCGGACAGCGGATAGGATATGGTCCTGCCCAGACCGGAATCGGTCCCCGGTGCCCACGGAGACGATTCCGGGCGTATTGTTCCGGAACTCGGCGCCCGTCTCACGGCCGGAATTCACGGTTGTGCGATCGGCCCCATTGCCACAGCATTGAGAGAATGGAATCAGCGAATGCAGTACGCCGACCCAGCAATAACACAGGCCACAGTAACAGGTACGCGATTTGGACGTCGACCCGGCCGGGGTGCTTTCCCGCTTGGCTGCATGATCGGCCTGCTGGCTGTGCTGCCGGCACAGGTCAGCGTTGGCCAGGGCCCCCCCACTGACCCCATGGAATTTGTCAAGCGGCTCAACCAGCCGATTCTCGAGGTGTCCGAGGGGAACCGAGCCTACACGATCTACTTCGATGCCTACAAGAGTATCGATTCCTCCCATGCCGGGGCCGCCGCCGCACTGGACAGCCTCTACCCGGAGCGCAGCAACTATGACGATGCGCTCCAGTGGGCCGCTGAGTCCTCACAGCGCGATGCGATCGACATGCTGCTGGCGGAAAACGACCTCGGGTACAACGCCCCGAACTATGAGCTGTTCGGCCTGCCGTATGGCGAGGAAAACGTACCGATGGAGTTGGCAGACTACGAGTTTGTCGTCTATGTGGATGATGCACAACTCCGTTTTGCAGAGTTTGCCTACCTGCCTCGTTACGAGGAGTTGATCGCTCTGCTGAATGCGGAAATGCACTACCAGGCCCACGACGGGAACACCGAGGCTTCGGCTGAGGCTGCCGTGGCGATGGTTCGCATGGCACGACAGTTGAGTGAGCGGCAGTTCTACAGCGAAAAGGTGCAGGGCTTGCAGTGGATTCGGACGTCATGTACTCGAATCCGCGAGTTGATCTGGATCTACCGAGATGTGTTTGCGATAGAGGATCTTCGGATCATCTCCGATGCACTGGAGGATCTGGACCTGGATCAGTTGAAGTTCCCGCAGGGCGAAGTCGTCAATCTGGAGCAGATCGTCTGGCAGATTTTCCGTGGCGAGGCTGAGGGGGATTACTTTGCCGACAAGGACAAGTTCCCGCGGATCATGGCCGAGTTCGAGAGCCAGGACCAGCCGCTGCTGCGTTTTGAGGCAGCCCACAAGTGGAAGGCCCTCGCTGAGGAACACGCTACTCGAGTGGAAGTGCTGGATAAGCTGACTGATGCCTTCAATAACTGGCGGCTTCGCTGGCGTCTGGACCCGTATGACCGGACGCTGGACCAGTATGAATCGGAGTTTGCCAGCCTCCATCCGATCAAGTATGCCGTCGTCACCGAATCACTCAAGCTGATGGAAACGCTGTTTGACCAGCGCATCCCTGTGTATGCGGATGTGAACGGGACGGCCTGTGCCTGCGGCGTGCTGGCCTTCATGATCAAGGAGGGCGGCCAGTTGACGCCCGGCGAGATTGCCGACGTCGGCACCATCCCGGACAAACTCGCACAGATTCAGCCGGCCTATGTCGGGGATGAGGAAATGCTGCGAGACTGGTATGACAAAGATGAAGGAAAACTGCGATATGCAACGGTGATCAATCGGCAGGAGACGCAGTATGTCACCTTCTCGTATTACACCGAGACTCCTGACGGCCGCGTCAAACTGCCTGAGCACTGGCCGATTCTGTATTCCATCGGGCAGAACCTGAAGGACGATGTGGCAGCCACGCATACGCTGGACGGCAGCGAGGGCGACATCATCTACTGGCCGGTGGTCGATCTCATGCCGACTGAGTAACCGTCAATACACGATCACTCTCAGAAGTTCACACGACTTGACACAGATACAGGAGCGGTGGGTACGTCATGGCTGACACTGGGGAAGCGGTACATCGGGTTTTGATCATTGGTTCCGGACCGGCCGGGTGGACGGCAGCGATCTATGCCGCACGCGCGAACCTGAATCCGGTGGTGTATGCCGGTGTCCCGAAGCAGGATCCGGCACCCATTCTGCCCGGCGGGCAATTGATGCTGACCACCGAAGTCGAGAATTACCCCGGCTTCCCGGATGGTGTCACCGGCCCGGAGATGATGGCCAAGTTCCAACAGCAGGCAGAACGCTTCGGCACACAGGTCGTCGGCGAGGATATCGAATCCTGTGACTTTTCGCAGCGGCCGTTTGTGCTCAAGACTTCGGGCGGGGAGTCGGTGCAGGCCCATGCCGTGATCATTGCTACCGGGGCCACGGCCAACTGGATCGGCCTGGAGAATGAAATGCGCCTGGCCCGATCAGGCGGGGGCGTCTCGGC
Organism: Planctomycetota bacterium; assembly: GCA_013112555.1. Taxonomy (GTDB): domain Bacteria; phylum Planctomycetota; class Phycisphaerae; order Phycisphaerales; family UBA5793; genus PNC21. Next base: position 1,664,556 of record JABFGK010000001.1, read on the forward strand.
CTGTGCCGTGTGCGACGGGGCACTGCCCATGTTCCGAGATCAGCCGTTGGCCGTCGTGGGTGGCGGTGATTCGGCCATGGAGGAAGCCTCGTACCTGGCCAAGTTTGCGTCGACGGTGTACATCATCCACCGACGCGACCAGTTGCGCGCCAGCAAGACCATGCAGGACCGGGTCCTGAACAACGACAAGTGTGAAGTGCTGTGGAACAAGATCCCGGTCGATGTACTCGGCGATGAGAAGATCACGGCCGTTGTACTCAAGGACACCCAGACCGGCGAACAGACTGAGCAGCCGGTCAAGGGATTGTTCGTTGCCATCGGGCATACGCCGAGCACGAAGTTCTTGGCCGATTCCGGCGTGGACCTGGATGACAAGGGGTATGTTGTGCTTCCGGTAGCGCACCGTTCGATGACGAATATCGAGGGTGTTTTTGCAGCGGGCGATGTGGCTGACAGTGAATACCGGCAGGCGATCTCAGCGGCCGGCATGGGCTGCAAGGCTGCGATCGATGCCGAGCGCTGGCTGGCGGACGCGGGGCTGGAGTAGGCATTTGATGGCTGACTGCCCTGCCATGTTCACAGTATAAACCTCTCCCTTTTTCGTTAATCAATGCGATTCTGCTCTGGACAGCCTCACTGGTTTGAGGTACCTTGTGAATTGGGCCGGCCGTCGCAACTGCCGTTGCTCTCCTCCGACGAGCCGCGACCGTGAGGGAGCGGGTTCCGAAATGGGGTGGGCGTCTCGCCCGCCTTTGTGCCGCGAGTCGTGCAGCGGCACCCATGCCTGCAGTATTGATAACATGGAGTATTATCACACCAACATCCTCCAGGAGAGTCGTACATCATGATGTTCAAGACACACACCTGCACGACCGCGGCGATGACATCAGTCATTCCAGATGACAAAGCCCTTCCACTCAAGCAATCTTGCCCCCCCATTATTGTAATGTTGCGCATGATAGATCGACGCGATTCAGACTTTTAGGCGCATTTCTCACAGTCATGTTTCTCGTTGCCAACCATTCTCACACCACCCTTGCCCAGTCCTACACCGGACCGGGTTTCAGGCCGTTCTACGGGATCGACATGATTGATGCCACCCTGACTCAGTGGGATGCTCACAGCGGGAAGGAGTTCACCACAGGCGAACTGACCGATATCAACAATCAGCACCGAGCCTGTGGCTGGGTGGAATATGAAGAGAGCAGCGAAACCTACACCGCACCGTTCTACTACGCTGAGTTCCCCAGATTGGTCACGGATGCAAGTGACGACATTCTCTACACCATCATCGGCCGGTCTGTCCTCCTGCCGACCAACGCTTATGGGCACGCAACCGCCGAGGGCATCAGCGCCACCGATACTGACGTGACATACGTTGTCGGATCGATGTGGACGAACCAGAGCGGCACACAGTATCAGGCTGCTGTATGGACATGCGAGGATGATCCGGAGACGTATTCGTATGAGTTGATTCCCGATCTCGACTCACCCAGTGTCGCCTACGCAGTCAACTATGATTCCGGTACCCTGTATGTGGTGGGACAGCACGGAGATCCCGGCGAGGAAGAGAATACATCATTCGTGGCCCGGTACAGCGGCAGTACCTGGACGATCAAGGAGCCACATGCACCGTTGATGGGGTTTGCGAGCGATGTCATCGAACTCGACGACGGGACGAACGAAATCAGAGTGGTTGGTCAGATCGAATACCAGGATTCCTGGACGGCCTATGAATGCGAGTGGGACGGTCAAGCCTCGCAAGTACACCCGAACGAGACACCGTACGGGCAAGACTGGTCCGGTGCTCGTGCCATCAATATTTCATTCAATATTGTCGGATGGCGGTGGCCGAGTGATGCTTCGCACCGGCCTGTCTACTGGGGCTGGTATGATGTCGACGGCAGCGATGCCTGGGGCTGCGAGGACGTCGTCGGCCCACCGGTGATTCTCGATGCGATTTCGCAGGACCTGAATGCGAGCGACGAAGTCGTCGTTTCTTACACTCCAGATTCCACCAGCGGTGGGAAACTGTGGACACTTGGGACGGCATGGGACATCGATGATCTTGCCTATCTGAACGATGCAGCCCCGGATGTCAGTTCGGCAGTGCACAAACTCTGGGTAATCAACGATGATTTGTGGATTGCTGGCTCATACAAGACGAGCAACGGCGATCCGCGCCCTCTGCTCCTGGTGCCATACGACGTCGACAATGACGGCGTCCCTGATTTTCGCCAGATCGTGGAGAGCCAGCAGCCGAACGAGGACAATCTGGACGAATACGGCAGACAGTGGTTGCTCGATCAGACAGAACAGATGCGAGTTGGCCTTCATGCACCGGGCTGGAATGGTACACCCGACCCTGATCCCGACTGTGGCACTTGTGCAGGAGAGATTAGCAATGTGCAAACGGTCCGGCAGATTATCGTACATCAGGGGTCTCTCATTGAGGAGGATCAAGTTGGGTTGTACGAGTTTGCAACAAAAAACGATGGGGTACATGTAAACACATGTGGCGATCTTGCAGAGATGATTGAGGACTGGTCGGATGGGAATTGGTATGACGGCCCGTCCGGGTGTGACGATGGAGGCTCGCAACAGAGTAAGGAAGTCATCTGCACCATTCGTGTGATCAACCCAGACGATACAAATCAGGATTACATACCGACCGAGGCGGATGACTACCCTCATAGTCACATTCTATACCACCTGCGCGAAATGGGATACAGGCTCGCCAACTGCCTCGACTTCATACAAGTGGGTAATGAGCATTGGTCCGGCTCTGGAGAGTTGTACATTCATGAAGGGCTCCTCCAAGGCCAAGGCTGCTCCGGGGAGTCTTACTTCGGAGTGTATCAGGCTCGACGTGTCGGGCCGAAGCGCTGGCGCTTGTTCACGATTGGTATATCGCACAGGCCCGTGAACTCCGGGTTGGTTCAGCATTAGGCGGACGCCCTCTGCGGCTTGTCACGCCCGCAGTGTCGGGCGAGACCGTCTTAGGAGCAGGATCGGGAGACTACGTGACACACTGGATCAGAGTGCTGGTGAATGACCTTGTCAACGACCACCAGATGTCAATTGATGAGCATCTGCATTATTATGCCTACGCTGATGTCGGCGACTGGGTGGAGGCACTGGTCGATCCCCCATCCGAACAGAACTACTGCGAGACGCCCGCTTCCTGCCTGGCCCTGGAGTGGGGACCGAGGTTGCAGCCACAGAACAATGAGTGGTGGACCAATGATGGCAGTGACCAGTTCCCATTGTACTTCACGGAGGATGCAGATGAACCCGATACATCCTGGGATGACTTTGTGAGGGAGTGGGAGTTTGAGCAATACGGACAGTCTGGCTTCCAATTCTACGATGTCCTTGCGCAACTGGAGGCATACGCCTTCCTCACAGCCTGCTACGGCCCCACCACACAACGTATGAATGGAGGGGCACCGGTCCACTGGAATCTGGCGTCATTGAGGACTGACGAATTGAGACTGAACAATGACTGCAATACCTGTAAGGGCTCAGGTGATGATCCGTGGTTCAGTACGCTCCTCACCGTGGGGTCCGGTTACAATGCGTATGAGAATGCTGCCGGTGAGTATCAGATCGACAGCTTTGATCCCCATCCCGATGGCTGCGATTGTGGCGACGTCTGTTATGATGACTGCACGTCAGGCAACTAGATGAAGAGGAGGTATGTGATCGTGCGACACGCAACCACACTGTCATTCGCGTGCCTGTGTCTCTTTCCCATCTGGTGCAATCCAGCGGCTGCAGCCGACTTGCCCCAGTATGCGATTATTGAAATGCCTACGTTCGGCGGCAGCAACTCAAATGGGATTGCACTGAACTCTAACTGCCAGGTAACAGGCTATGCCAGAATAGAGAATGATACAGGCTCACACTGCTTTCTATGGACGAACGGCGAAATGCGCGATCTTGGCACATTGGGCGGGAACTTCAGCTATGGATTTGATATTAATAACTCCGGCGTCATCGTAGGAACATCAGAGTTTAAAGATGACCCGCCGCTTACTGATAATGCCTGTATGTGGACGGCCGACGGACACAGTGTCTATCTTGGGACGCTCGGCGGCGCTGAGTCATGGGCATATAGTGTTAACACTGTGGGTCAGATCGTTGGTGCCTCAGAGGTTGACAGTGGCACTGCGCGCTTTGCGTTTATATGGGAGGACGGGGTCATGTCTCCCCTTGGTGAAGTGAGCGGACGGCCAGGCACTCGGGCGTATGCTATCAACGAGAGTGGGTATGCGGTTGGAATATCGGAGGATGAGCTGTACTGGAAAGCCATTCTGTGGCACCCTGAGGGGACGGCAGAGAACCTGGGGTCGTTCTGGGACGGCCATACCTATGCCAATGGCATCAATGACAATATGGAGATTACAGGCTCATCCGACACTGGGATAGGGCCACATGGCTTCTACTATGACTACCGCACGGGTGAATTGCTCGACCTACAGCGTGCCGGGTATCCTACGACATCAGCAGGATATAGCATTAACAACTTCGGACAGATCGTTGGCATGAAAGGCGATCGCTACAGTGGCAGAGAAGATGCATTTGCGTGGGACAGGGAGCACGGCATGGTGGTACTGGACCGTCTGCAGCCACCGAATTGCAATTGGCATCTTAGATTCGGAAAGGACATTAACGACTTTGGGCAGGTTGTAGGTGGAGGTACCAGAGGCGGGGGCGGCTATTTTGACTTGCAGGGCTTCCTCATGACGCCGGTGTATTCCTCGTTTTATCTCTCGAAAGCGAAGCCGGGTATTGCGGGTGAAGTGAACACGGTCCGTGCTGAGAACTTCGTCAATGTCCCGGTCGGCACCACTGTGTACTTCTGCTACTCGTTGCACGGAGGTGGCACGTTGATCCCCGGCTGTGATGTGTCTATCAACGCGCTGCAGCTCGAGAATGCCAAGAGCGCCGGCTCGGCGGCGGTTGATGCCAACGGTGTCGCGACGCTGGAGGGTGTGGTGCCGGCCAAGATGAGCGGGCGCGAGGTGATTTTCCAGGCGGTGATTCCCGGCTCCTGCGAGATCAGCAATCTGGTCGTGCAACGATTCGAGTAGAGGCCCAGCTGTCCTGGGGTGGCGCGCTCGATGATTCGCTTCACCCCCAGGCTACACACGATCACCGCTTCGCGGTGGATTCCAACATTCGTGGGAATGACGAGTAAGGAGAGGTACCCGCTCCCTCACGGTCGCGGCTCGTAAGAGTCGGGCCTGCGGTCCGATGATAATGGACGGGCGAGACGCCCGTGCCACCGCGGAGCGGAGAAGATGGATTCCCGCGTGCGCGGGAATGACGGGCCGTAGGGGCACGATGTCGAAGACCCTGAGCAATGTCGAATGGCATGTGCCCCGTTGTGGGTCCAGATCCTCTGTTACACTTCGTTCGCCCTCCGGGCGGCGTACGCTCGTGGCGCGTGCCTGTTCCGGCGGCTGAAGCCGCCGGCTACGTTCGTGCGCCCTGACGGGCGAGGAAGGAGAGAAGATGGATTCCAACGTTCGCTGGAATGACGTGTAAGGAGAGGTACCCGCTCCCTCACGGTCGCGGCTCGTCGGATTTAGTGCCCTCCTGACGTCGGGCTTGAACCGGCCTACCTAAGAATCAACCGTAACTTCGGCCGCACTTGTTTTCGTAGTAGTTAATAAACGCGCGGTTGACGACGCGGTAGCCGCCTGGTGTCGGATAGTCGCCGGTGAAGTACCAGTCGCCATGATGTTTCGGAATCGCTTGACGCAGGCCGTCAATCGACTGGTAGATCACATCAAACTCACCGTCCCATGGAACGTCCCTGGGTCTCACCAGTTCGGCCACAGCCTGCCCCAATTGCTGCTCGGAGATTTCATCGTACAGGCGTTTGACCAGATTCTGTTGAGGTCGGTCGGCACGAGGTGTGGCAGCCAGCGCACAACAGTCCTCGTACACCTGTTTGATCAGATCCTCGTCGCCGCGCTCCTTCACAATCTTGATCGCTGCCTGGAATGCAACAAATCGGCCGAGTTCGCTCATGTCGATGCCGTAACAATCCGGGTACTTAATAGGCGGGGCAGAACTGAGAATGATAATCCGTTTCGGATTCAGACGGATCAGCATCGTCACAATCGACTCGCGCAACGTCGTCCCGCGCACGATCGAGTCATCAAGAACGACGAGCGTGTCATCTGCATTCAGACAGTGACGGGTAATGTCATACACATGGCTTACAAGGTCGCCGCGCAACCGTTCCTGCATGATGAACGTGCGCATCTTCTGGTCTTTGTGGGCGGCTTTTTCGACGCGGGGCACGCCATTGAGCATCAAGCGGTTCACGTCGTGACGGGTGAGTGAGCCGGCTTCATATAATTGCCAGAGTTCATCGGCATGGTGTTGGCGGGAACTGCGGCCGACTTCCTCGACGAGCCCGAGGAAGGCCGTCTCGGCCGTATTGGGGATGAAACTGAACACCGTGTGTTCAATGTCATGATCGATGGCTTTGAGCGTGGGTTCAGCCAGTTCCCGGCCGAGCGCTTTGCGTTCGCGGTAGATATCGGGATCGTTGCCGCGTGAGAAGTAAATGCGCTCGAAGGAGCAATGCATGGGTTTGAGCGGCTTGGTAAACGGCTCGTGGACGATGGAGCCGTCATGCCGCAGCCAGAAGAGGTGCCCGGGCTTGACGACTTTGACGTCGGACGGTTCGACATTGAAGACGGTACACAGGGCAGCCCGCTCGGAGGCCATCGCAATGACTTCGTCGTTTTCATAGTAGAAACCCGGCCGAATGCCGCTCGGGTCGCGACAGACGAAGGCGTCACCGTGGCCGACGAGGCCGGCAATCATGTACCCACCATCCCAGTCCTTCGCAGCGTTTTCGAAGACGGAGACGAGGTCGACACGGGTGGCGAGTTCTCGCGCCAGGTCGGCCCCTGACAGCGTCGGGTCCTGGGCGAACAGATCCTTGAGGATCCGGTCGTTCTCACCGTCGAGGAAGTGGCCGATTTTTTCGAGCAGCGTGAGCGTGTCAGCCACCCCGACCGGCCGGAGGCCGTAACCGACCAGTTTGGCAAACAGTTCATCGGCGTTGGTCAGGTTGAAGTTGCCGGCAATGGCCAGCGAGCGGCTGGCCCAGTTGCTGTGCCGGACATGCGGGTGACAGGCTGACAGAGAGTCATCCTCGCCATGTGTGCTGTATCGGAGGTGGCCGAGGTACAGTTCGCCGAGGAAGTCAAAGCGGGCTTTGAGTTCGTCGTCGGACATGGAGGTCAGCGCATCGGTCACCAGTTCCGGGTCGCCGGGCCGGCCGTCGGCATCCGCAGACGCAGCCATTTCACGATAGATCTCGTCAAAGACCGCCTGCCCGGGGTCGCCGGCCAGGCTGGATCGTTTTCGCAGGAGATATGGGCTTCCCATGGGGACATCGAGTTTGACACAGGCAGCGCCGGCCCCGTCCTGGCCACGGTTACGCTGCTTGATCATGAGCAGGTGCAGGCGATCAAGCCCCCAGGTTGGGGTTTCGTACTTCTCACGGTAGTAGGACAACGGCTTTCGGAGGCGAATGAGGGCCAATCCGCATTCATGCCCGATGGAATCGCTCATGTGTCTTGCTGCTCGGCTGGGTACAACAGGTCAGATGTTCAAGGTTCGACACCCGATGGTAGGCAGGCAGGATGGGAGGGGTGGAGGCGGGTCGATGCCGGGATTGGGGGATGTGTGGGCAGGGCCCATTGATGTGCCCAATGAGATGCGCCCATGACAAAACCCCACGAGCCAACTGTCTGGTTCCTCGTGGGGTAGGTCTTGCTCCGCCCCCTGCTTCTCTATCTGGTTCGCACCAGATTTTGATCGATCAGCCGAGCATCGTCTGTACCTGTTCGAGGCTCTGAGGCAGGTCACTGTGGATCTGTTGCAGGTCGGCACTGGAGAGGCACAGATCCTCAAGGATCATGGAATCGACATCGGTTGACATGACGTCACCGGTGAATCCGATGTGTTCGAGTGCAGCGAGCTTGTCGGCCAGGTGAATGACACAGGCCAGCGTGCGGACACCCGGTTCGAGTTCGAGTGGGTTGTGGTGGTACCCGGTCACATAGCTGAAACTCTTGGGAAATCGCCACTTCTCGCACAGGCCGCGCCCGAAGTCCTGGTGGTTGGCGCCGAAGATCGACTCCTCAATCTCCAGGAAGTCACCGTTACTGCCATCGGGATTGAATTTCTCGAAGACCTCGATGAGTTTGTGCCTGCTGGTCTGCATTTCGACCATGATGCCGATGTCATGCAGCAGGCCGCCGAGGAATGCCTCGTCCGACAACCCGATCCCTGCACTGTCTGCGATCAACTTTGCTGCCGCTGCCGCCCCGGTCGAGTGGACCCAGAGGTCCCGAGCAGAGAATCCCTCACAGAGTTCCCCGCCTCGGAACAGTTTGGCCAGGCTGGTTGCAATCGCGATATTCTTGACTGCATTCAGGCCGAGCAGCACAATGGCTCGATTGATCGAGCCAATCTGCCCCGGCAGGCCATAGAACGCTGAGTTGACCACCTTGAGGATGCGGCTGCAGAGAGCCGGATCGTTGGTGATCACCTTGTGCAAGTCCTGAGCCGTCGAGGTTGGATCCTCAACGAGTTCAATGATCTTGAGCGTTATCTCGGGCAGCGTGGCAATGTGGCTGACTTCGAGAAGGGCATCATTGACAGCCGATTCACGCTCTTGTGTCCAAGTGGAAGCCATCTGGCGAGTCTCCCTCTGGGCTAACCCGGTTCATCTGGCTTATCGGGTACGTTTCCATACGACTTGATGGTGTGTGATGAAATGAGCCCGGCATTCGGCCACAAAAACACAGCGGCAGCGACCGAACACTCACCCTCAGAAGCGCAGAGAGGTTACTGGACGTCATACCGGACGATGCCTGCGTTCGGATGCCGGCGGCCGGTCCTTTTTAGACCTTCAGTGTCGGTGCCTCGTCGCTTAGCCACGAGGCATACTGCTTCCGAATCGGGTCGACGGTGTCGACGATGAATCGATCGGCTTGTCGTGCAGCAAGGCCGATGTAGCGGGCCGGCTCCATGACCCGGTCCAGATCCACCCCGGCCAGCAGCGGCTCGCCCCGCAGGCGATCAATGAGATCGTTTGCCTTGCCTTCCTGCTTGACGGCCCGGCCTGCCTCATGGGAGTGACGTCGGATTGCCTCATGGACCTGCTGCCGGTCTGCCCCCTGTCGAACGGCCTCCATCAGGATGTTCTCGGTAGCCATGAACGGGAGTTCGGCCAGCAGATTTGCCTCGACCATCTTCTCATTGACGATCAGCCCGGCCGACACGTTGTGCATGATGTCCAGGGCACCATCAAGTGCCAGGAATGCTTCGGGCAGGACAATTCGGCGATTGGATGAATCATCCAGGGTCCGTTCGAGCCATTGGGTGGCCGTCGTATTCAGTGCGTTGGGTGGCAGACTCATGACAAAGCGGGAGAGTCCGGTGGCTCGCTCGCAGCGCATCGGGTTCCGCTTATAGGGCATGGCACTGGAGCCGATCTGGCTTGATTCGAACGGCTCCTCGACTTCCTTGCGGTTTGACAGCAGGCGAATGTCATTGCAGATCCGGTGAATGACGGCTGCCACGGTGGCCAGGACGTTGAGTACACGCGCATCGAAGACGCGCGGGTATGTCTGGCCGGTGATGAGCAGTCGCTGTGTGTCGGGATCGAATCCCATCCTCTCGACAACGAGTCGATCGAGTTGTTCGACCTTATCTTCGTCGTTATCGAACAGGTCGAGATAGGAGGCCTGGGTACCGGTCGCTCCTTTGGCACCGCGCAATCGAATGCCGTTGGTCAACAGGTACTCGATATCTTCCAGGACAATCGCCAGATCGGCAGCCCACATGGCAGCACGTTTCCCGACTGTCGTTGGCTGGGCCGGCTGATAGTGTGTGAACCCGAGGGTCGGCAGGGCCCGGTATGACACTGCCTTTTCAGCGAGTGCATCAATCACGCGAGCACACTTGCCGGCCGTCAGCCGGAGGCTATCCCGAATCTGGATGATCTCGGTATTGCAGTTGACAAACTGGCTCGTCGCCCCGAGGTGGATGATGGCCCGGGCTTTCGGGGCGGCATCGCCGAATGTGTGAATATGGGCCATCACATCATGGCGGAACTGCCGTTCATACTCGGCAGCCTTGTCAAAATCGATATCATCGAGGTGGGTCTTCAGGTCTGAAATCTGCTCGTCCGTGATCGGCAGCCCAAGATCCTTCTCGGCTTCGGCCAGCGCGAGCCAGAGACGACGCCAGGTTGCGTGCTTCCGCTGGGCACTCCATATGCATTGCATTTGCGGCGAAGCGTTCCGCGTGGCCAGTGGGGAGACATAGGAATCCGTGTGCTCGTGACTCATGTGATGTGGGTCCGGTTTTGGTCTGCAGCGGTTCCGCATGTACGTGGAGCACTGTACAATAGGCCGAAGGGGAAACCCAACGGGACGTCTTTCTGGTGGTATGCTTGTATGGTAGCCGGAACCGGAACGCAGGTTTCAGGCCGACCCAACCGATGTTGTCGGTGAGGATCAGATCGCACACGATGGTAGAGACCCAACATCACGAGATGATTCGCCGGGCGAAGTCAGGTGACCGGGATGCCATGGCCGACCTGCTCACGTCTCAGCAGGATCGGGTGTTTGCCGTGTGCCTGCGCATGCTCGGCCATCGGAACGATGCCGAGGATCTCACTCAGGACGTTCTGACGTCCATCATCACGCACCTGGATCAGTTTGACGGCCGCTCTGCACTATCGACATGGGTGTATCGAATCACCGTCAACGCGTGCCTGAGCCATCTGAGGCAGCGGCAGCGGTCCCGAGACGTCCTGACCGCACACTCTGAACCGGGCACCGGTCGGGATGGCTCATCAATGGATGGGGCTGTCGACCCGATTCGGATGCGATCTCTGTCTCAACCTCAGCAGGACATGGAACCGGCTGCCGTTTCGAACGTCGAAGAGAGTGAGAGGCGTGAGCAACTGCTTACTGCCATCAATATGATTGATGTGAGTATCAGAACATTGCTGATACTGAGGGATTTCCATGGTCTGGACTACGGTCAGATCAGCGAGGTGATGAGTATCCCGGTCGGGACGGTGAAGAGTCGCCTGTTCCGGGCCAGGATGGCCTTGAGAAGACAGTTGGAACAGTTTAGCGGTGACGACGAAGACGTGGCGTCTGATTCAGATTCACAGGGGCAGCCGCTCCCGGGCAGGTCGGATGAATCCTCGGGTCATGAGCCGCGGGGCACGGCAAACAGCCCCACTTCTCACTCGTAGCGTTGGCGGGTGATGCGTACGGAAAGGCCTCATGTCAGACTACATGGCTGACCATTCTGAGAACCGCGGGGGAAACGGGAGGCCCAACGGGCACTCGACGTCTCGAAGCGATGCGCCACTTCCGGACGAAGCATTGCTGTTGGCTTACGTTGAGGATGAACTGTCCGAGATGGATGCCCAGGTGCTTGAGCGTGAACTGGCTCAGCGCCCGTGGCTGCGTTCTGTGCTGACCTCGCTTCGATGTGATCGTGATGCGCTTGTCAATGTCGGTGCCGACGAGGAGCCGGCCCCCTGCCATCTCGTCGATCGTGCCATGGCCCGCCTTGAGCGGTCGATGTTGCTGGATGATGATGTGCCGTTGGCTCCCGTGATTCAGATGCCGTCGCGTACCCCATCGATTGCCAGGCGGCTGGCAGCGGCTGCAGCAGCAGCGCTGCTGGTCACGGTAGCCGGTGCCATGATGTACAAGGCGGCTGTTCTCCGGGGACAACTTCGATGAAGATGTCATCGACGACTTCCTGGCTCAGAGTCAAAGTCACACGGCACCAAATGACGCGGTGACAGCAGCGGGAACCGACTCTGATTTGGTCTCTGTGACTGGGAACCCGGTCGCCGGCGAGTCCTCAGCCATCGGCGAGCCGGAAGGTGGTTCCGCATTGCAGGCAGAGGATTCTGCATCCGAATCGTCATCAGAGTTCGATCGTGAGCGGCTGGCCTCGCTTGCACCCGGAACGGTGATTGCGGCCGACGATGACCACCTCCTGTTTTCCGATGATTCACCTGCTCACCCTGCAGCATCTGAGATCGCGATCACACGGTCCACGGCCATCGATGTCGGTCTGGCCCTGAACATGTCGTGGGGCGACCTGGGCGAGGGTGTTGCGTTTCTTGCAAGCCGGCTGGAGGACAGCCGGTGCGGCGTGATGATTGAAAACGTATCGCTGGATTTTGATGGCACACCTCCCCCACTCAGTGGCGGCTCCGGTCAGCGGAACGTGACTTCAGGTGCCGCAGATGCACAAGGTGAGGGGAATCGGGCAGGCAGTGATTCATCGTCGGGCCGGTCGCCCGGGTCGCAATCGACGGCACGCACTCATCGTGACGTCCTGCCGGGCACGGATCCGACGGCCAAGCAGATGGTGTCGGTTGATGAGCAACTCGGGTATGAGGAGCGCGGGTACCAGTTTGTTCTGGTCGGGACGCCGACCGAGTTGAATGCCGTCCTCCGTCAGGCAGCGGCCCAGTCATCGTGCCGTGTGGAGTGGGCTTCCGAGAGTGTGGCCCGCGGTCGGGTGCTTGAGACGATGTCCTCACCGCAGTCGCCACAGGGCGAGCAGTGGATCGATGCGATCCTGTGGTGGGATCGACCGGACATCCCCAAGGCACTGCGTCTGGCACGTCGAGCGTCCGAAGCGGCCCAGCCGGAACCGCTGTTACGGATACCCATCCGTATTATCGAGGAGCAGCGCCTCAGGCAGCCGTAAGCCGATGCGATCATTTGTCATCGGTGACGTGCCGCTTCAGTTCACCTGCGTCAAGACCACATTCGATACATTCTGATACTGGGCAGCCTGGAACCAGACGAGGATCAACGGGGTGTTGTTGGGTACGAACGCGGTGACTTCGGCGTAGCCGTTGGCATCGGCCTGGTCTGAGCCGACCAGTTTCGGGCTGCTCACGTCGAGTACGACATCCAGCACAGGGACATACACCGAGCCCTCGCCGGTCAGACTGTACACGACGTAGACCATTTCATTCGGGTCTGCCTGATAGATGCGCATCGTGGTTGGCTGCCCGGCAAAGAGCGGGTCCACATCGAGCGTCAACTGAGAGAACTGGTCGGCCAGACCAGTGACAGCCGCGAAGTTCTCCTCGCAGGTCGGCAGGATCTTATCGGGCGGAAGCAGGAAGCCGTACCATCCCTTGTCGCGCAGTTCGATGGTGAAACTCAGAATTCCCTCAACGCCGTAGGTCCAGTCCATGGCCGTCCCAGCAGCCGGGTACAGGTCATACCCCATCATGACGCGGTATGTCTCATTATGCACTGACTTGATCTGGGCCGCCATGATCCGGCTGAGGCCGTCCAGTGTTGCCAGATCCGGAGGATCGCTGGCGATCGCATCCCACGGGTACAGCACCAACTGGGAGTAACTGTGGATGTCGATGTGTGACACGATGGACGGGTCAGAGAGAATGAAGTCGCGGAGTGCCGATGTTTCCGGCTCAGAAAACGCGCTTGGTCCCCGGTAGGTTTCACTGTTGCGATTCCCGCTGGAGCCGTTGCCGCCCCAGAATTTAGACCAGTTGCGGTTCAAGTCGACGCCGTAACTCCCACCGCCGTTGTTGCGCCGATTCTTGCGCCACATCCGCTGTGAATCCCAACTGTACACATAGCCATCGGGATTCGTGACGGGCACGACGATCAGGTTGACCCGGTTGACGAGCCGCTCAATGTCGGGGTTCGTGTCGTAGCCGGCCAGGAAGTTCTCGATGATGTACATCGGGACCATGACGGCGATCCACTCGCGGGCATGCTGACACCCATTCAAAAGAATCGATGGATTCCCCTCACCCCCGGTGGCCGGGTTCGAGATCCGTATGGCAAAGAGGGATCGCCCTTCGAGCGAGGTCCCGAAGTCGATCCGCTGAGCGAGTGTCGGATAGTCTGCCACCAGTTGGTCGGCATAGGCGCTGACCTCGGCAAATGTCTTGTACTGCGAATACCAGTCATCGCCCTGTGGCACCGACCGGTCTTTCTGGGCATCAATCAACGGCTGGACATCCTCGATCAGCAGTTGCCAGCGGATGCCGATGTCCTCGAGCAGCGGCAGCGATTCAGCATCCAGCATGAAGTCGATCGGGCCGGTCGGGATGAGCCGCTCGGACCACAGGTTCTCGCTCAGCGCGAGGGCCTGGTTCATCTGCTTCTCATTTGCCGGCCAGACACGGACAACCGATTTGCCGTCGTAGCGCACCTCGGGATGCGATCCTGGGACGAGCGAATCACCTGATTGCGTGTCCTGCCCGAACCCGGTCATCGGGGCCAGCAGACACACGGCAGCACTGAGGAGAGCAAAAGCACAACGACGTCGCCGACTATTCATTGGTTACTCCTTGAGGGATCACGTCACGCCGACTGTGATGAATCGAGCGCGCACCCACACCTGTCTCGTTATAGACATCAACCGGGCACCGGCACAGTTCATTCCCCCCAACAGGCCTTCCTGGGCAGGCGGCGATACCGGTGGTTCAAATAGGCATGTGATCCGACATTTGCATCTGTTGAGGTGGCATCTATGATCGCTCCACCACAGAAGGCTGTGGTAACGTGGTTTCGCACGACCTGCGGCGGCCATCCAAGCGGGCCTAATGGACGGATACCAATGTCTGATAATGCAGAATCGAACAATAAGGCACCAGATGTCGCAGTGGCAGAAGCCGATACGGCACCCTCCCACTCGGCCCCCAAAAAGGGCATCCCGGTGAAGAAGCCGAGACCTGTCAAGCCGCAGACAGTTGCGGTGACCGGTGCAACCGGTTTCGTGGGCAGACATCTGTGCCGGGCACTGACCGAGGCCGGCCATACGGTGCGGGGCATCGTTCGATCATCAGGCCCGAGCAAGGAAACAGGTTCGCAGTATGCGGCCTTTGAGGCTGACCTGTTCACGCCCGACACGTTGTCGGCAGCGTTGGACGGCGTGGATGCCTGCATTCACCTCGTCGGGATCATTTTTGAAAAACCCGACTATGGGCAGACCTTTGAGCGGGTCCATGTAGACATCACGCAGAACGTGGTGGATGCATGCCGGTCTCACGGCGTCAAGCGATTCGTCCATATGTCGGCGCTGGGTGCCCGTGACAGTTCACCGGCCCGCTACCACCGGACGAAGTATCAGGCCGAGCAGATCGTGCGGGCCAGCGGTCTGGACTGGACAATCATTCAGCCCTCGCTGATCCACGGGCCGGACGGTGAGTTCACCGATCTGGTGGCCGGCTGGGCACGCGGGAAGAAGCCGCCGTTCCTGTTCATGCCGTACTTCGGGGCCGGTCTGTTCGGCAAGGGGCGGGAGTGGAGCATCCAGCCGGTGTATGTCCAGGATGTGGCACAGGCGTTTACGGTGGCCCTGAGTGAGCCGGAGAGTATCGGCGAGGTCTACCCGCTGGGCGGGCCCGAGACGATGACCTGGCCGGAGATGCTGTGTGCCTTTCGGGATGCCATTCCGGGCGGTCCCCGGAGGAAGAAGGCGGTTGCGATTCCAGCCTGGTATGCCCGCACCGTCTCGAAATTCATGGGTGGTGCCGGACTGGGCACCTTTTTGCCATTCAACTACGATCAGGTCATGATGAGTCAGGAAGACTCGACCTGCAATGTATCACGTGTGCAGGCCCACCTGGGTATTGATCCAAAACCCTTTGCGGAAGCACTGGCAGAGTATGTCTCAACGCTGTAACCTAGCGTTTGCGGCACTGGGTTCAATCTGAAACGTGCCGACGATCCATACCCGGCGACTATCGCGTGCGCGCCGGGGATGGATGGGATGGCACTTAGCGCGGCGAGGAGGCTGTCCTCGTGAATCGTCACAAACTGCTGAATATTCTGATCTTTGTCGGCCTAGTGACGGGATTTGCCGTCGGGGCATATCTGTTCAGAACCTCGGGGGGCGATGACGAGTCAATCGGGTGGCTGGCAGCTGCCGGCGATCTGATCCTCATCAGGCCGCTGAAGATGCTCATCATCCCGCTCGTGTTCGTCTCAGTCGTGGTCGGGATCACGTCCATCGGCGATCCAAGCAGGCTCGGTCTGGTTGGCGGCACCACCCTGGTGTACTACTTCGCCACCATGATCATCGCCGTCGTGATCGGCACCGCGATTGTGAGGGGGGTGCAGCCGGGCAAGGGGCTGAACCTGAACGATGATGTTGAGGCTCAACAGACGATCAAGGCCGAGTACGAATCCACGTTCGACGAGGAGAAGCGCAAGGAACTCGACAAGCGCCAACAGGAAGGCCTCGGCGGTGCGTGGATGAACATTGCCCGCCAGATCGTGCCGACGAATGTGATTGCAGAAGCAGCCGCCGGCAACCCGCTCCCCGTGATTGCGTTTGCGATCCTGTTTGGGTTGTCCCTCGGTTTTCTCGGTGATCAGGCCAAGCCTGTCGTGACATTCATGAACGGGTTGTTTGATGCCGTGATGACAATGGTGCAATGGGTCATCTGGCTGACGCCGATCGGGGTGTTCCTGCTGATTGCGTGGTCCGTGGGCAAACTCGGGGCAGTCGATACGATCACGAGTCTGGGCAAGTACATGGGTTGTGTGCTCGTCGGTCTCCTGATCCATGCACTGGTCGTGCTGCCGACGATTCTGTTCCTGTTCGGGCGCGCCAACCCATTCAAGTTCATGTGGCGGATGCGCCCGGCTTTGCTCACCGCATTCGGCACTGATTCGAGTTCGGCGACACTTCCGGTCACGATGGAAACGGCTGAGACGGATGGCGAATGCAGCAAGCGGGCCTCCGGATTCGTTTTGCCACTTGGCTCAACGATCAATATGGACGGCACGGCGCTGTACGAGGCGGTCGCAGTCGTGTTCCTGTTCCAGGCGTTCGGGATTCATCTCGAGTTTGAGCAACTGTTGATCGTGGTTCTGACTGCGACACTGGCGGCTGTCGGGGCAGCCGGCATCCCGTCTGCCGGTCTGGTCACGATGGTGATCGTGATTCATGCCGTCAATACGAGTCTGGCCGGTACGGGCGTCGAGAATCTCGAGTTGTATGCGATCGGTTTCATTATCGGGGTTGATCGGATCCTCGATATGTGCCGCACGACGGTAAACGTGTGGGGCGATGCCGTGGGAGCGAGGATCATCACGCGCATCGCGCCGGATACCGAGGCATCGGCGGCTGCGCCTTCGCGTGGTGCCGGTTTGTAGGTGCCTGCACCGTCAGGATGACGGGAACACCCAGGGCTGGCAGATGGCATAGAGCGCGATCATCGTGAGAATGATGTAGCCTGCCCGGCGAAGGGTCGTCTTCGACATGCGCTTGCCGATCCACAGGCCGGGGATGATGCCAATCAATGTGATGGGTATCAGGATCAGGCCGGCTGCCATCGATGTCGACACATCGGAGCCGAAACGCTGCTGCAGGAAGAGTAACTGGCAGGGCGTCAGCCCGGCAAAGTAGAGCCACATGGTGACGCGGCTTTCCGGGTTTGACCAGCGATGGGCCATGATCCAGAGGACGATCGGCGGCCCGCCCATGCCGGCCAGTCCGGCAATGAAGCCACTGATGACGACTGCAAAGACGCCCCAGAAGGGGTGGACATGGTCGCGTGGCTTGATCCGGCACCAGGTCTGCAGGATGACCGCTGACAGGATCACGCCGCCGAAGATCTGGCGCACCGTTTCGGGCTCGAGGACGGTCAAGCGGTGCTGCATCCACACGCCCAGGGGCAGGGTGGCACTTCCCAGCAGGATCATCCACGTCAGCCGTTTCCACTTGACATGCTCCCGCAGCGACCAGCCACCGTAGAGGGTCTGGCCCAGGCCGCAGATTGAGAGTATGGCAATCGCCTCATATGACTCGGCCCCGAGGACCATGAGCAGCGGGATCGTGGCCATGCCGAAACCGAAGCCGGCAGCGCTTTGCAGGGCGCTGCCGAAGATCATGACCAGACACACCAGTGGGATGAGTGGCAGGTTGTCGGCAAAAGGCAGGTCGATCCAGGACATTGAATAGGCATCCTCACAGGGTGGGCCCGGTCATTCCGGGCGGTCGATGGTATGAATCGAGCGGCGGCGAGTCAGATTGACTGTCACAATGGGAGGAATGCGGGTCGGCAGGGTGTCCCATTCCTGCCGGTGAGGGTTGGCCGGGCAGTCTCCCGGTCTACACTTATGTATGCCAGATCAAGCAATGCCAGCACGAGTCACGCTCCGGACGATTCAGCGGACCATGCGTGAGGGGAAGCGGTTTGCATGTTTGACATGCTATGACGCCACGATTGCGCGCTGGCTGGAACGGGCCGGCCTGCCGATGATCCTGGTGGGTGATACGCTGGCTGAGATTGTGCTCGGGCACGACCAGACGTATTACGCAACGATGGACATCATGGTCGCATTGACGGCCGCCGTCCGTCGCGGGGCCCCGAATGTGCTGTTGATGGCTGACATGCCGTTTATGAGTTACCAGGCTGATGACGCCGAGGGATTGCGCAATGCAGGTCGATTCATGCAGGAGGCAGGAGCCGACCTGGTTAAGTTGGAGGTTGATCAATCGTTTGCCGAATTGGTTCGGAAGATGTCGCGTGCCGGCATCCCGGTCGTGTCTCATATCGGATCGCGCCCGCAGCAGACGAAGTTGACCGGCGGCTACCGTTCGACCGGTCGGACGCAGCAGGAGGCTGAGCGTTTACTTGAGGATGCCCGCATTCTTGAGGAAGCAGGCTCGGTTATGTTGTTGGTTGAGGCGACACCGGCAGAGGTGACCGAACAGATTGTGGCTCACACGCGTATCCCGGTTATCGGCTGTGGCGCCGGCCCGGCCTGTCACGGGCAGGTGATCGTACTGCACGACCTGCTCGGGCTGACCGATTGGCAACCGAAGTTCGCACAGCCGGTCACGCATATCGGTGAGCGGATCATGGAGGCAGCGCGGACGTGGATTTCACGGGTATCGACAAACGACCTGGGCGCGCACCCGTACCACATGGTACGCGACAGGGCAGCACCAACGGAGGCAGCGCCGGAGACCGAGCCCCGAGGCGAAGTTTCGTCACCATTGCGGATTTCCACGGCGATTCAATCTCCACCAGAGATCCCAACGCGCCGATAACGTTCCGGAGGGTGCATCATCACTCGATGTGCGTGATGAGTACGCGTCCCGGCATGCGACGCCCCTGCCCCTCCCAGGATTGCGTTGAGGACAGTGGAGTGCTGAATGTCTAACGCCCGACGGTACGGACCGAGTCTTGTCGTACTGGCCACCGCAGCCCTTGTCCTGCTGGCCGGTCCGACGTTGATCCGTCGACTGTCTCACACTCGGACGCAGACTGTTGTCAAAGAGGCGCGGCAGGAACTCGATGCGGCCGGCGGGGTTCTTGAACAGTTCAGCGAATCGATCCGCTCGGTGGCCAAGGCAGTTGAACCGAGTGTCGTCCACATTACCGTGCTTCGTGAGCGGGCCAACGGGAGAGGGCTGCCCATGCAGTCCACCGGCAGCGGCTGGGTGTATGACCGCGAGGGTCACATTATCACGAACGAGCATGTCGTGGTTGATGCGACCGTGATCGAGGTCCAGTTTCAGGATGGGACGCCGCGACAGGCTGCCCTGATCGGGGCTGATGAGAAGACGGACATTGCGGTGCTGCGCGTTGCCTCCCACCCGGTCATTCCTGCCATCACTGCCTCAGAGCGGATGGTCTCACAGGGCGATCTTGTTTTTGCATTCGGGTCGCCGTTCGGCTTTGAGTTCTCGATGTCAGCCGGGATCATCTCCGGCGATCGCCGTCACACGACGGGCGGTTCAGTGCTGCCGGAGCGCTATGAGAACTACATTCAGATTGATGCAGCGATCAATCCCGGCAACTCGGGCGGTCCGCTGACCAATAGTCGGGGCGAAGTGATCGGCATGAACGTGTCGATTGCCGTCGATCCGTCTCGCAGCAGTGATCGGCTTGCCAACTACGTCAACAGCGGGGTCGGGTTTGCCATCCCCCTTGACACGATCGTGTTTGTGGTCGATCAACTCATCGAGAGTGGGAGTGTGCAGCGCGGCGGTCTCGGCGCGAGTTTTGTCGATGTCCGCGATCTGCGGCAGGAGGATCAGCAGGTTCTCGGCTATGACGGGGCCGGGATCGTCCTGACGACGATCGTCCCCGGCTCATCGGCCTCCCAAGCCGGCCTCCGTGTCAACGACATCATTCTCGAACTCGATGGGCAGCACATCCGCGACGGTGAGTCGTTCCGATCAAAGGTTCACGGCCTGCCGCCTGACGCACAGGTGGTGCTCACCGTCCTGCGTGGCGGTCGCGAGATTCAGATTGCAGTCATTCTGGGCACGTGGGGCGGGACCGGAGTCGTGGTGGACGACGCCGACGCCGAGCGACCGGTCGCACGGTCGTTTGACAGTCTCGGCTTGTCGCTGATCGAAGTTGATGACCAGTTCGCGACCCGGCTCGACCTTGAGATCAACCACGGCCTGTACATCCAGAGTGTGCGGCTCGGTTCGCCGGCCTGGGATCTCGGATTCAAAGCCGGCGGTGTTATCATTTCGATGAAGGGCGATGTTATTCGCACGCTCGATCAGTTTGCCGACCTGATTGCCTCAGAGGCAGCCCATGAGGGGTTCGCCGTCATGATTGCCACCGGCAAGAAGGTGCACAGTGAGTTGAGTTTCCGACTCCCGCGAAACCCGGACCGGTAATCGGGGTACCGGCATATCATCCTCCATGCCGGATCTCTGGGACGAACGACGGAGACAAGCCAGGCAGGCCGTCGAGCCGCTTGCGGTTCGGATGCGCCCGCGCACATTGGATGAGTTTGCGGGACAGCAGCACTTTCTCGGACCGGGGCAACTGCTTCGGCGCATCCTGGCCGCCGATCGGCTCACATCCGTCATCTTCTTCGGCCCACCGGGCACCGGGAAGACGGCACTGGCCGAGGTCATCGCACTCCACACCCAGAGCCACTTCGAACGAGCCAACGCTGCCCTGGTCGGTGTCAAGGACATCCGGCGGATCATGGATGAAGCCCGCAGGCGAATCGAAATCGGCACGGAGAAACGAACCGTACTGTTTCTTGATGAGATCCACCGTTTCAATCGAGCGCAGCAGGACGTCCTGCTCAACGACGTCGAGCGCGGACTGTTGACCCTCATCGGGGCAACCACCGAGAACCCCTACTTTGCCGTCAACGCGGCCCTCGTGAGTCGGAGTACCCTGTTCCGCTTCGAGCCGTTGTCGATCGAGGACGTCGAGTGGATCATCCGATCTGCGATCGACGACCCGAAACGCGGCTACGGAAGGGTGAAAGACCTGACGGTCACCGACGAGGCCATACGCCACTGGGCCGTCATGTCGGACGGCGACGCCAGGCGGGCGCTGAGCGCGCTGGAAGTTGCCGTGCTGAGCACGCTGTCAGCGGGTGATGAGCATGGTGCCGTCACGATTGATCTGGACGCTGCCCAGGAGTCCATCCAGCGCAAGGCGGTCGTATACGACGGGTCCGGCGACGAGCATTACGACATTATCAGTGCGTTTATTAAGTCGATGCGCGGCTCGGATCCTGATGCAGCCGTCTACTGGCTGGCACGCATGCTTGATGCCGGCGAGGACCCTCGGTTCATTGCCCGGCGTATTGCGATTCTGGCGAGCGAGGATATCGGCAATGCAGACCCTCGTGCCATTCAAGTGGCTGCAGCCGCGTTCGACATTACCGAGCGGATCGGGATGCCTGAGTGTCAACTCACACTGGCACAAGCGGCAATCTACATGAGTGTCGCGCCCAAGAGCAACGCATCCTGCACGGCGATTCTCAGTGCGATGAAGGATGTACGCGAAGGGCGGACCGTTGCCGTCCCAGCCCATCTGCGCGATGCCCATTACAAAGGGGCAAAGCAACTCGGTCACGGCACGGGCTACGAGTATGCACACGGGCATGAGGGCGGCGTGGTCAGCGGGCAGCACATGGGGATCGACCGGGAATACTACCACCCCACTGAAAACGGGTTGGAGGCACGGATCGCTGAAAGGCTCGCTGAGATTCGACGATTGCACCGCCGAGGCCATCCCGATGAATAAGGCAGCCTGCCTACTCGTGTGATGCCGTGACGAGTTGATCGAGTACTTGCCGGGCTGCACCGCTTTCGAGCGCTTCGGTTGCCTGTTGCACTCCGGCCTGGAGGTCAGCGGCGACATCAGCAACCATGAGCGCTGCCGCCGCATTCAGGACCGTGATGTCTCGGGCCAGGCTCGTCTTCCCGGACAGGACTTCGCGCAGCAGATCGGCAGCCCCTTCGACGGTGTCACGGCTCGTGATTGCCGCCAACTCCTCATAGGAGGGTTGGATGAATCCGCACGGGGTCGGGTCGATCGATCCGGTCGTGGCGACCCCATCGTCCACGTCGGTGACTTGCGTCGTCGTGGTGGTCGTGATCTCATCGAGCCCATCGCGGCCGTGTACAACCAGCGCCCGCTCGCAGCCGAGATTCAGGAGTGTCCGTCCCAGCAACTCCGTGAAATCGGGTGCATACACGCCCAGGAGTTGCTTCCTGGCACCGGCCGGATTGGTCAGTGGGCCGAGCAGATTGAACATGGTCGGGAAGCCGAGCGCGCGCCGAGCCGGCATCGCGTGTTTCATGGCCGGATGATGATGCACGGCAAAGCTGAAGCACACACCGGCCTTGTCGAGACAGGCCGCCTGCGTCTCCGGGCCGGCATCGACGTTGACTCCGAGTGCCTCGAGTACCTCCGCCGACCCGCGCCCGGTCCGGGAGCGATTGCCATGCTTGGCCACGACGGCCCCGGCCCCGGCTGCCACTATCGCAGCGGCAGTCGAGACGTTGAACATCTTCGGTGCGCCGCCGGTGCCGCACGTATCGATGAGTTTGTCCTTGAGGGCGTCGGGCACCGGGACGGGCGTGACATGCTCGCGCATCACTCGGGCAGCGCCGGTCAGTTCCTCGACCGTCGGGCCGCCACGTTGTTGAACGAGTGCGAGCAGGGCACCGATCTGAGCGTCATGGGCATCCCCTCCCATAATGATGGAGAACGCCTCGTGGGCCTGCTCCTCAGAGAGTGGAAGCCCCATCTCGGTCAATTGGCTCAGGAATGGCTGCAGATTCATGGTATTCTCAGCCCTTTTTTTCGGTCTTGTTGTGTCTGTCATGGTGGAGGATGGTAGGCACAGTGTCGATGAACACTTGTCTCGGCACAACGAAGGAATTGTGAAACATATTCCGTAATGCTGACGAACAGATGACAGCAACCGAATGCCATCAAGCCGGTTCACCCGATCATCGACAGTCACTGTCACATGCCCAAGACGTTCAGAGAGAGGTGGGATATGAGTAGACGATCGCTTATCTGCTGTGCCGTCATTTCCGGGGTGATTGCCGCACAATCACATGGGCAAGTTCGCTATTCGGCCACCGATCTCGGGACGCTGCAGGGAGGGACGGCCAACAGTTGGGGGTGGGATTTGAATGAGTGCGGCCAGGTGATCGGCTATGGTGACGCACCCAATAACCGTTCGCTGCATGCTTTTCTCTGGTCCGAAGGGGAAATGACGGACCTCAAGACCCTCGGGGGGACCTATTCCTGGGCCTATGGCATCAACAATCGCACGCAGATCACCGGCTACTCCATCGTGGACAGCGTGACGATTCGCGGCTTCTTCTGGGAAGACGGCACCATGGAGGATATCGGCTGGCTCCCCGGCTCACGAGGAACCTTCAGCCGAGGCAATGCCATCAACCAGGGCGGCCTCATCGTCGGCGTGTGTCATGGGACCGGTGACGGCTGGATTGTCCCCTATGCTGGGTTTATCTATGACGATGGCGCCTGGACCGAAATCCCGACGTTTGGTGGCGATGAGAGCCAGGCATACGGGATCAACAATGCCGGGATCGCCGTCGGCTGGGCCAGGTTTGCCGAACCGGAACCGACTGCCCCGCGCGCCTTTGCCTATGCGAATGGGCAGTTGATTGACATCGGGACATTCGGCGGCACGCTCAGCAAGGCAGCCTCCATTAACAACCTCAATCAGGTGGTCGGTGTTGCCACCGATGGGATCGGCAGCGATCGGGCCTTCGTATGGGAAGCCGGTGTGCTTACCGACATCGGTGACCTGGGCGGTGGCGTGAGCGCTGCCAACGACATCAATGACCGCGGCCAGATCGTCGGATACTCAGACAGTGCTGAGGGGATCAAGACCGGCTTTCTCTGGCAGGATGGTGTGATGTGGGATGTGAATGACCTCGTCGAGCCCGGCTCGAACGTGGTGTTCCACGGTGCTCGGGCCATCAATGAACTCGGCCAGATCGCCTGCTCCGGCACGTTCGAGGATGGGACGAAACATGCGTACTTGTTAAGTCCGGTTGACATGATGACGCTCGATCGACCGGCACCCGGGCAATCAGGGGTCGTTAACACTTTTACGGTGAACAATGCAGCGCCTGATGAGCGAGTTCTGTTTGCCTACGGGATGGAGCCGGGTTCCACGGGCGTCCCAGGCTCATGCGACTTGCACGTCAGTATTGCCGGCCCGAATCTGGTCGGTTCTGCTGTTGCCGATGCCTCCGGCCTGGCACGTCTTGATGTACTCGTCCCGAATGCTGCCTCCGGCCGCACCCTTTTCTTCCAGGCTGTGCAGCGGAAGGCCTGCACCGGCAGCAATCTTGTGCGGTTTACCTTCCCGTAAGAAAGTCGGGCTGAGATCGAGACCCTATGCAGGCTCATGCACGGCCGGGTCATATCGATCGTACAGCTGTGCTGCGTACCTGAGGACGACGTAGGTCGCTATACACAATACGATCCAGACGGCCGCCCCGCTCATCGCAGCCCACTGCCATCGTGCGAGACCGAGTCCCTGTCCTGTGAACGCCCCGATTGCGCCGACACAGGCAGCCGGGATCGCCGCCCCCAGCAGGATCCCAACTTTCGCAAAGACCATCACCATCCCCCGACCCATCATGTTTACCGAGTCGGTCGATGCAGCATGCGGGCGAATCGGTGCCAGCAGAAAGACCAGGTTCTCGGCGGCAAACAACAGTGTGGCACCGGGCAGCAGGAACGGCAGGATCATCCAGTAGTACGGTTGCACCTCCGGTACGGCCAGCGACACGATCCCCACCAGCACGACAATGAGCCCTATCAGGACGATTGTCGGTGCAATCACCTGCCCACACACGACCGCAAACGGGCTGATCGGCAGCGACTTCAGGAAGTCCATCTGTTCAATGTCAGATCGAAAGTCAAACTTAAGCATCATGGGGATGAAGAAAACGAGCCACATGCCGCCGATGCCGAATATGAACCCAACTGCGCGCGAATCCGTTTCGTCCCCGCCGACTCGCGAGGTCATGTAGAGCGCCGGCCCGCACGAAACGGCCAGAATACACATGAATATCAGCAGCCCCTTGAAGCATCGGAGCGCGTTGATCATCTGCCTCCACGCGATCACGCCGGCCCCATTCCAGCGGGGCAGCATCGGCAGTGTGAGCGAAGCCGGGCCGGAGGCACTGACTGCCAGGGCATGCCCCGATTTCGCACGTGCCATCTTTGCCTCCAGGCGTATGCTGGCTGCCAGCGATGCCTCGACGAAGTACCGGTCCAGGCGCAGCGCCAGCAGACCGGCCAGCCCAATCATCACAACGACCACGCCGGTCCACAGGAGCACATCCTCGATCAGGCGCTGTCCCGTCAATACGAGGGCCATCGCATCAAACGGGATCAGCAGGATGCGGCCGAACACCGAATCGCGCACATACACCAATGCATCGAGACTTAACAGTGCGTTGTTCTGAAGAATCGGAACAAGCACCGTGATGGCCCCGCCGATCGCTGCGAGGCCGAGGAGTGCAAAGCCGATTCGGATCGGCTTCCCGGTTGTCGGATCGCCGGCGGCCTCCCATGCCAATGAGATGGCAATCGACAGGACGTTGCTGAAAGTTAACAGCAGGAGGAAGGCCAGATAGGCCACCGGATAGGAAGCGCCGAAGCGACCCTGCCAGATGGTCAACACGACGCCCAGCATTGCAGAGTGCACAAGCGACATCGACATTTTGTAAACCAGCAGGCGACGACGGCTGAACGGGCCTGGAAAGAGGAAGTCGATTTCCGGTGCTGAAAAGCAGATCGACTTTCGGCCGGAGCCGAGGCAGAACATCAGTGTGATGCCGAGCATGAAGAATGGGGCGTAGTGAAGCACCGTTGTTGTATCAGGCTCAGATCGATGCGCATAGGGGTTGGCGACCGAGACCACCCAGAGTCCGATCATGACGATGCCGATGATCAGGAACAGGAGACCTCGCCCGGTACGGGCCGACTGAATCAACCGCCTGCCCCAGCCACGGAACCGAAGCCATGTCAGCATGACGAGCGGGCTATGCATGCTGCGCCTCTGTGGATTCACCAGCCGATTCACCTTCGGTCATGCGCAGGAAGATATCCTCGAGTGTTTCGTCGGAGCGATGCTCCCCGGACGATTCTCGTAACCCGGCCAACGTCCCGTTGTACAGGATCCGGCCTCGATGCAGGATTAGCAAATGGCTGCACATGTCCTCAACGAGCGACAGGAGATGGGAACTGATGACGACGGCAGCGCCGCGCTCAGCGTGGCGTCGTATCGACGCTTTCATCGTTCTCATGCCGCGTGGGTCGAGTCCGGTCAACGGCTCATCAAGGAATAGTGCACTTGGTTCATGCAAGTAGGCACAGCAGATCGCCAGTTTTTGTCTCATTCCGCGTGACAGGGCCGAGGCCATGGTGGTCCGTTTTTCTGTGAGTTCAAACTCCTTCAGGAGTTGCTCCCCCACTTTTTCCAGCCGGTCCTGAACTCGGTAGGCCGCTGCCACGAACTGAAGGTGCTCCCAGACGGTGAGCGTACTGAACAGTTTGGGATCATCCGGAACGTAGGCCAGTTCCCGCTTTGCCTGAACCTGGCTCTTTGTCACATCGTGGCCGCAGATCCGAATCTGCCCGCTCGTGGGAGGGTGAATGCCGCAGGCGGCTCTGATTATCGTTGTCTTGCCGGCCCCATTGGGCCCGACCAGACCGAGAATCTGGTGCTGTTGGACGGCAAACGAGACTCCGGTCACCGCATCGACATCCCGATACGACTTATGAAGATCGTCGATCTGAATTGGAAGGGCTGCTGCATCGTCAGGCATTCGTTCGACACTCCTTCACTCGGATGGAGTCCTCATCGTATACAAACATCCACCCACACGTCATTTTGTGTGGGCAGATGTTCGGGTGTCATCTTCAGTATGTCCGTTGCGCCGGGTCGGTCAACCCTCGTCGTCGTCGTCATCAGCCGGTTCATCGGGTTCGTCGGCCTTGCGCGGCATGACGAGTGTCTCACCGTTAATATGACGGGTCATAGACACGACTGCACCGCTGTCATCGGTTTCGAAAGTGAGCGTGGCAACTGACAGCTCCTTGACCTGCCACCGGCTCGGATCATCCTCCATCTTCACAAGGTGGAACACGATGCCGGGGGGGGCCTTGAGCGATAGCACATTATCCTCAAGGAACACTTCCAGATCAGCGTCCGCCTCAGGATCGTGATAGGTGCCCAGCAGCGGTGCGACTTCTTTCGGGTCGACCTTCTGCAGTTTGGCCATCTCCTCAGCCAATTTGCTCCCCTTGCGAGGGATATCAAACACCATGCCGCTCTGATGCAGTTTGAGCAGATTCGCCGTTCCCGTATCGTCTATCTCGAATGTCACGCCGACCTGTTGCGGGGCGACGGCAAACATCATTTTGCCCTCATCGTTCGGGGGCAGGAGTTCAAATACCATCTGGCTCGGGATATCAAGGGCGAGCTTCCCATTCTTCATCTGAACGGTGAACTCCTCATTCCGGAAGGGCCCGAAGTTGGCAATATAGGTGCCGACGAACGGTTTGAACTCATCCGGGACTTCGGCAACCGTCTTGACCCGATCCGGGTGCAGAATCAGCGAGTCGATGTGTTCCTCAATACGAAGGACGGTCATCCCGCCGCGCGATTGCGTGAAGTAGAGGACCATGAGATCCTCGGCCGGCCAGGCCAGTGCCGTCGTGCCGTCCGAGCCGCCATGCCCGATGATTACCGGCTTTGATCCTGTCGGGTCGTCGGTGGGCATATACATCATGGCCATCCGGCCGTACCAGAGTTCGAGGCCGGAAAAGTCCGTCGGGTACCGCTCATCGGATCCGAGCATGCTCATAGGGGATGAAGGCTTGAGTGTTCGCCCGACGGCAGCCGGTGACAGGACTTGACGATCCCCCGCTTTCCCTTCGTCCATCCACATGGCCAGGAACCGGGCATAATCCATGGGCGTGCTGTAGACGGTCTGAGATCCCCAGGCGAACGGGTAAAACGGGTCGTCGTTGGCGGTCCAGAACCGATTCCACATGTGTGGTGCCCCGGCGTAGAGCGATGCGATTCTCGAGTATCTCGGATCGTCTTTGCTCTTCGGGACAAATGTGTCGTTCATGCCCAGCGGGCCGAACAGTTCCTGCTGCCAGAAGTCGTCGATCTTCATCCCGCTGACGACCTCGACAATAGCAGCCACCGTATCCGAGCCGGCATCACTGTACCAGAACTTGCTGTCAGGCTCGAACTCAGGGCCGCCGGCCCCGACGGCATTGGCCTGCTCAATCAGCGAGTCATACGTCGACATGTCAGACTGTCTCATCATGATCGACAACGGCAAGCCGGCACGATGCTCCATCAACTGCCGCACGGTAATCTCGCGAGCCTCATCAGTGTCGAAGCCCTGGAGGTACTTCGAGACCGGATCATCCAGCGAGAGTTCCCCGCGATCGATCAGAATCTGGGCCGCCGCTCCCGTCAGCGGCTTCGTCATCGACCGGATGTTGCAGATCGTGTTCTCGACCCAGGGCACACTGTCCTCACGGTCGCGGTCACCAAACACCTTGTGGAGTACCACATGGCGATTCTTGATAACCAGCAGTTCACCCCCGACGAGCATGTCCTTGTCCAGATAGCCCTGCACCACGTGGGCCAGGTTATCCAGAGCCTCGGCTGACATGCCCTGGCTCTCAGGTGATGCCGCCGGGAAGCCGTCGGTCTTGACCTGAGTTGCCGGCTGTTGTGCGATTGCCGACTCCGAACAGGTGAAGACGGCTGCTCCGACAAGTGTTGAGGCGAGACACCCGCTCACGATGGAAGACCAAAACGATGTTTTTCTTATCTTGTTCATTGACACTGTCAGGCACTCCTTTGCTAGGTTCCGGCTGCTTGTACCGGCCAACGGCCTCACGGACGTGTCTCGGGGCGATGTATTTCAGACATCACTGTGCCCTTACACGATACAGGGGCATTTGCCCTATTCCGAGATCGTCGCCCAGGTCATTCCTTCTGCCGGCACGGTCATCTCGATATCCACCGTGTAGTCGCGGCTCAGGACCGCCTCCGTTGGTTCGTGGCCCTCGATCGAGATGTGTGCGGTATCCTTCAACCCGGTGTAGTACAGGTTGACGTGCAGCGTCGTCGTGACCGGTTGCGTCAACGGGTTGAAGGCGACGAGCATCCCGCGCGGCTGCTCCGGTGTCGATGGGAACGGGTTGACGTGCAGCATCCAGTCAACATGCCGACCGTCTGCCCGACGGCCGTGAACAATGTCCGACTCGAGAATCTCCCGATACCGTTTATACCAGGAGACTTCGCGTGTCACCATTTCGCGCGTCCGCTGTGTATCAAAGAGACGCGGCCCGCGGTAGCACGCCTGCACCCCGAGTGCCAGATTCGATCGCATCATCCTCTGATAGTGATCCAGATGCGCATCCAACGGCTCGATCGTGGCAGCCGCCCCGCCGCCGTGGTACTCGGTGAGCGGCACGAACATCCAGCCCATTGACGGCGTCTTGGTCCAGGTGCCGTCGTAAATGTTCTGCCGCGTATGGATGACCTGCTGGGCCCGCGGCAATGACCAATTGACCTCCCGGTATCCCATCCCGTTCTTCGTTGAGCCGGACAGGTAGTAGTAATCCGGCACATTCAGCGAGATTCCCCGGCTGCGACACCACTTGTAGAAGTCAGTGATGGTTCGCCACTGGTTCCAGCGTGAATCGGCATGGCCGATATGGCCGGGATGAAGTTCTGAGGTGCACTCATCGCCGGGATAACTGCCATCGTG
Source organism: Planctomycetota bacterium (assembly GCA_013112555.1). GTDB lineage: Bacteria > Planctomycetota > Phycisphaerae > Phycisphaerales > UBA5793 > PNC21. Next base: position 1,694,733 of record JABFGK010000001.1, read on the forward strand.
CTCCAGGATGGTGTAGCCGGTGGACTCAAAGAACTCATGGAGCGTGTTGAAGTAGTTGATCCCCCACTCGCTGCCGATGCACGGCGAGTTGCCGAACATCGGCTGCACACCCTCCGGCATGACGACATCGTGTGTGTCTGAGATTCGGCGTGAGGCCAGCAGTGAGTACCCGCCGAGGTCGATGCCTTTGTTGCGTGCATAGGCTGCCAACTCGGCCCATTGAGCAATGACTGCAGGGTCGCGTGATTCGATATTGAATCCGCTGCCGAACGAGAGGATGACCATTTCAAACCCGACCTCGGCCGCCTGGTCGATGGCACGGCGTACTTCAGCAGGATCGGCAACCCGCATGTGATGCATCAGCGGGTTCTCGGTAACCCACGGCGCGATGGTGCGGTACATTCGGCGCAAGGCGAGGCCTCGACGCTCCCGGTCCGATGTGTCATATACAAGTTCAAACACTCGAAACGATTCGAATTGGGTGCCCGGCTCGACGATCTGCCCCGGCCCGAGTTCCGGCTCGACACGAAGCAGACACGGCATGATCCGCTGATAGTTCACCTGGCTTGAGTATTGTGGGTCAGCCACCCAATGGACCGCCCGACTCGACGCGGTGGCCGGTGTCATCCCGCCGAATGAATAATCCGTCTCGATGTGCAGGCACTGCGGCACCGGATAGTCAGACGCCTGCCGTACCCCGACCCAACTCTCCTGCTCGACCACGGCGAGAATCTCGGCTGTGAACGAATCGACGGTGATCGGCTGCTCCGTTTCGTTCGTTACCGTGAACCACTTGCTCAGGACCGGCACCCCGTCATACATCTCGTAATGCACGCTGATACCGACACCGGCATCGGCCGACTCGTCGGTTGACGGGATCTGATAGTCCATGCGAAGATGAACGCCTTGTGGGGGCCAGACTGCCGTCGGCGAACAGTGTCGGGCCCGCTTCCAGTCGAGCCGCGCCTCGGGTCGGCCGACTTCATACCCGACAAAGCGCATCGCCTCGGGATCGGCCGTCATGTGCGCCAGCCAGTCATCAGTCAGGTAGGCGTGATTCGGCTGCCCGGTCAGCCCTCCGACAGCGTACCGGGTGCCGTTGATCGTTACTTCGGCTTCAGGCCTCACTGCCCTGAGAAGTGTTTCGTTTGTTGCCAGGTTATCCAGTGCCACCGTGGCCGCATTGGGCGTCAGCCGAAATGTCCGGCGGATCAGGCCGTTGTCCAGATAGAGTTCCAGCCCATTGGTCCGGGCGTAGACCGTTGCCGCCGGCGAAACCGGCTCGACCAGAAAGTCGCCTGTGTATCGCGTGATGTCATCGGCGCTCTGCACCGGGTGTGTCTGGGCCGAGACAGGTGAGCCGCTCAGAAGTAGTGCCAGCGCAATCGCCACTGATACGTGCATGCTGATCTCCAATGAGTGCTTGATCAACCGGATGAGGATGACGCCGCGACGAAGAGGAATTGGCTGAATCGTACCCCGGACGGCCCGCAAGACTCGGAGCGGCCGCAATACGCAAGTCACTTGTGTGGTTCCCAATTCAGGCTCCGACTACAATCGAGTCGAGAAGCGGGTGAAATGGCTGCACAGCGGTTCGCAATCATCGGTTGATCGTCATTTAAGAGAGCCGTCGTGCTGCGTATCCACTCGGGTTCGCCGGTACGGGCCCGGCTGCATGCCCAGGCACCACATGGATCGCGAAAGGCTGTCCCGACCAATGGACGTGTCAATCCTCATTTCAGTGCACAACTGTGTGGACTTGACCCGGCAGTGCATCGACTCCCTGTTTGAGACCATGCCTGAGGATCTCAGCTGGGAGGTGATTGTCTATGACGACTGCAGTACCGACGGGACGAAAGGCTATCTGGAATCGCAAACCCATCGAATCCGGGTGATTCCCGATACTGAGCGAGGGTGGTATGCCAGGAACAATAATGTCTTGGCCGAGGCCGCCGCCGGACGGTGGTTGGTCTTCCTGAACAATGACACCATTTGTCTGCCCGGGTGGTTTGAGCCACTCTATGCAACGGCACAGGCCGAGCCGGATGTCGGGATCGTGGGTGGCCTGCAGGTGTATCCCGAGCGGAAGCGCGTGAACCATGCCGGCGTGGTGATCACGCGCGGGCGGCTCCCATGCCATCTGTACGAGGGCCTGGACCCGGATGACCCTGCCGTGACCTGTACGCGCCAACTTCAGGCAGTCACCGGTGCCTGCTGCATGGTTCTGGGCTCATTATTCGCTGAACTTGGCGGCCTGCACGAGGGATATGTGAACGGGTATGAGGACATCGACCTGTGCCTGCGGGCCAGGCAGGCCGGGTGGTCTGTGTGGTATTGCGGCGGCAGCAGCATCGTCCATTACGGCGGATGCACGGCCGGCCGCTTCGATTCCGAGTCTGCCAACCAGCGTTTGTTCCTCAAGCGAACTCGGGGATTGGCGGTCCCGGATTTGAAGGCGATCACGAAGGCGGACGGCATGGCCTGGCCACTGGTGGCCCCGTGGTGGTCTCCTCGAGGCATGCTCCTGCGGCTGTTCCAGATGACGCGGCACTCTCGGCTCGTTCGGCCGCTGTATAATCGCCTGATTCAGTTCCGAGTTGTCGTGGCGGTGCGAGGAATGGCGCATCGGCTCCTGACCCCGTAACGTCCGTTCCTGCCCATCGATTTGAGAACACGACGATGGCATTGACCCACCCATATGCAACGGCCGACCGCACGACGTGGCAGATCGTCGGCATCCCTCTGAACCCGCTGGAGCCGTTTACGGCACTCTGGCGGCATCGATCGTTGATCAGGGGCCTGGTGAAGCGTGAGATCCAGTCGCAACACAAGGGGACGCTGCTCGGCATCGTGTGGCTGGTTGTCCAGCCGCTGATGTTGCTCACGGTCTACACCTTTGTCTTCGCGACTGCGTTTCGACCCCATGTCGTCGATGAGGATGCCAGCAAGGCGACGTATGCGCTGATGGTGTTCACCGGCCTGATTCTGTACACGGTGTTTGCTGAAACGATCGGCCGTGCTCCCAGGTTGATGTCGTCGAACAAGACGTTCATCAAGCAGATCATCTTTCCCATTGAGATCCTGCCGGCCGTCGTCATCGGGGCGGCACTGGTCAAAGCGGTCGTGAGTTTCGTGCTGCTCATCGCTGCCTATTTCATTTTCATCGGCGTCCCGACGGTCACGGCGATCACGATCCTTCTCGTGGTCCCCCCCCTGCTGTTTCTGACGACCGGACTGGCCTGGTTCATCTCATCGCTCAGCGTGTTCATTCGAGACTGTGCACCGGCGATCACGGTGCTCGTCCGCTTGCTCCTGTTCCTGTGCCCGGTGTTTTATTCCATCGAGGCCATCGGCTACCCGTATCGCTACCTCATCCTGGCCAATCCGGTCTCAACGTGCGTCATCCTGTCCAAGCAGGCACTGTTCAAGGATCAATGGCCGTCGCCGACCCATGTTGCGATCTACTGGGTTGTTTCGCTGTTTGTTCTGTGGTTCGGCTATGCCTGGTTCACCAAGACACGAAAGGCCTTTGCCGATGTCATGTGAACCACCGGCCATCTCGGTACGCGGCCTGACGAAGGCGTACCAGATCTACAACAAGCCGATTGATCGGCTCAAGCAGATGCTCTGGCACGGGCGCAAAACGTACTACCGGGAGTTCCTGGCCGTCAAGGGCGTCGATCTCGATGTTGCCCGCGGGGAAACGGTCGGGATTGTCGGTCGAAATGGATCAGGCAAATCCACGTTGTTGAAAATGATCTGCGGCACGCTGCCACCGACGACCGGAACCATTGATGTTCGTGGCCGGATCGCACCGATGCTCGCATTGGGAGCCGGCTTCAATGCGGAGTTTACCGGCCGCGAAAACGTCATGCTCAATGCGACCATCTTCGGGATGTCAGAGAGAGAGATTGCCGACTGCTTCCCGCGCATCGTCGAGTTTGCCGACATCGGTGACTTCATCGATCACCCGGTGAAACTGTACTCAAGCGGGATGACGGCCCGGCTGGCCTTTGCCGTCGCGATCCACCTGAAGCCGGACGTGCTCGTGATCGACGAAATCCTGGCCGTCGGAGATGATGCATTCAAGCGCAAGTGCGCCCGATCGCCTCGAGCAGATCAAGGAGCGCGGTGCCACGATTCTGTTTGTCTCGCACTCGGCCCAGAAGATCATTGAACTCTGCGACCGTGCCATCTTGCTGGAGGCGGGTGAGCGGTTGCTCCTGTCTGACCCGAAGACGATTATCACCCAGTATCATCGCCTGTTGTACTGCAAACGTCACCAGTTGCAAGACGTCTGCCAATCGATTCGATCACTCGGTACCGGTGAGGCGGCAGCCGCCAAATCGGAATCAACCGACACCCAGGGCGATGATTCGAAGACAGCGAAGCGGAAGCCGAAACCGGAGACTCTGGAACGATGGGCGCCAGGCTTGCGCCCGGAATCGACGGTCGAGTATGCTTGCAAAGGGGCGAGGATTCACGACGTGCAGATACGCTCGACCGATGATCGTCGCGTGAATATTGTGGGGCCGCGGAGCAAGGTGCGGTACGAGTACTCCGTGACATTCGATCGGCCGAGCATTGTTGATCATTTCGGGATGCTGATCAAGTCAACGTCAGGCATGCCGCTGGCCGGCTTGATTCAGAGACCGGCTCAGGACTCGGGCCATCAGTACTCGGCCGGCACGACCGTGCGTGTTACCTTTGATCTTGAAATCAGACTCAAGAATGGGACCTATTTTTTCAATGCCGGCGTGTACGGCTCAGCCGGGAGCGAACCCACCTACCTGCATCGGATCGTCGATGCTGAAATCATGCGCGTCGAGCATGCCGGCCAGACGATTACGACTTCTTATGTTGATCTCTCACAGGATCCGAGCGCACCCGGTCGCGTTGAGATCATCTCCGGAAACGGCAAGCACCATTCGCCCAGACTGGCCGACCGGACACAATCGACACAAACAGGGAACGAGACACCGACGAGCCCGTGAGCCGGATCACCTGGATCAGGCACACACAGATACGATTGGATTATCATGACAGCAACCTGCAATATCTGTGGAGCAAGCGATTTTGGCCCCGGCCCGGGAGGCCGTCGCAGCGTCACCGGCGACCTTCCTCGCTGTACTTCCTGCGGCTCACTCGAACGCCACCGGGCCATACGCGACACATTCGAGCGCGTCACCTCATGTGACTGCACGGATCGGAACGTCCTCCAGTTTTCGCCTGATCCGGCCGTCCGCAAGGAGTGGTTCGGCGCCCACGAAGTGTCGGTATATGAAGGTGAGAATTCACTCGATCTGATGGCAATTGATCGTCCTGACGGCACCTACTCGATCGTGATCGGAAACCATGTTCTGGAACACGTCTCCGACGACCGTGCTGCCTTCAGAGAGATCTTCCGAGTGTTGAAGCCTGACGGCTTTGCGTTCGTTTCCTTCCCGGACCCGATGCGCCGCTCCGTGACCAGTGACTGGGGGTACCCGAACTGGGACGATCACGGGCACTTCCGAAAGTACGGCCGCGACGTCATCGAAAAAATGGGTGAGGAACTGCCGGCTGCCACGATTCTGGAGTACATTGCCGCCGATCCGGTCACCGGTGTCGAGGACCTTGTGTACTTCATCTGCAAAGGCGGGCCGATCACGGACCAGTTGCTGGGCGTGCTTCCGGCCGGCCGAGTCTCGATCGGCAGCAGTCCGACGGAAAAGGTCCAGTAGAGACTGCGCCGACGGTTCAGTCAGCAGCGGTTCGGGTCCAGATGAACAGCGGAGCCAATCCATACCCGTTGACGAGGCTGGCTGGACGCTCGATGCGACATGAGCAACCGTATTCGCGAGCCAACGTCTTGAAGTAGCAACTCGGCGGGGTCGACTCTGACAATCTAACACTGAAGACGAGTGTGCCGTGGGCACCAATCAATCGGTCGAGCCACCGAGTCTGTTTGCCGGTCGAACAGAGAGCCTCCGGGTCGAGGACGCTGATGATGGCCAAATCGACCGGCTCATCGGCTTGACTGCGCCACCCGCCGTCTGCATTCGGATTGAAGGAACCATCGGCCACAGCGATATCGACTGGTCTGAACATGGTCTGCAGCGGCTTGATCAGTGCGTTGTCTGACAATCGTGCTGCCACCGTCAGATTGCGGTAGACCCAATGACTCTGGGCAATCAGTCGGTAGATGGCTCGGCTGCGCCCCGTGGACTCGATCCCGCTACCGTTGAATCCCTCGACGATTTCATCCGGTGCCGCAAGAATATCATCGCGAGGGACCGAGGCACCGGTGATGTTACAACGTCGAATGCGGCGATTCACACACTGATCCACCAGCGTTTCGTCCGCCTCGCAGGTGACCGGATGAACCACATCAACTGACTCGTCGACGAGCGCATGAATCGTCGGCCTCGTCCTTTGTGTCACTGACACGACACTCGGGATTGTGCCGATCCGCCAACCGCAACTCTCCAGATGGTACGACAACTCGACATCGCACTGGGAATTCGGTACCTTCTCATTGAACGCGCCGTGCTTGACGAGCGCTTCCCGTCGCATGATGTGAACGCCGCCCTGAACGTGCCGGAAGAGGCGCTTCGGCTGGGTCGTCGCAAACTCCGGGTTGCGGAAGTTGGCAAACCACGGCTGGGCCTCGTACTCGGCACCGGTCGCCCACTTCGGCGATCCGATCAGGTGCCCGGCCAAGGCCACGTCCGGGTGCGTCTGCATATATGACAGCAACCCGCGCTCCCATCCCGGTCTTGCGACGAACGCTTCATTGCTGCACAGGTAGATAATGTAGTCACTGCGCGATTGTTGATACGCAATGTTTGAGGCGGGGCCGCAGCCAATGTTCTCCGGCAACAAAATGAGCCGAAGATTCGTGTGCTTCTCAGCCACACGACGCAATGCAGCCACGCACTCCTCGTGACTCGCATTGTCCACAATGGTCAGTTTGAACGGCGTCAATGTCATCTCAAAGACGCGCTCGATGATCCTGATTGTTCGATGGTAATCTGAGTCAGTCGTGGGATGCCAGGTGACCATAAAGATGTCAAGCGGTGGTCGGGCCGTGTAATCCAGCAATGTATCAACGACCTCGCGCGACCCGGTCTTTTGCTTGACCGTGGCATGTGCGTTCTCGCCGAGCCGTGCGAGCACGGCAGCCGGCTGACTGCGGTACCAGGCGATACGTTGTGCCAGTGCGGCCTCATCGCGCGGCGGGCACAACAGCCCGTTGATCCCATCGGTAATAATATCCGCATTGGCAGACACGGTCGTCGTGATCACGGGGACGCCGGCTGCCATTGCCTCCAGGAACACGGTCGGGAACCCATCGACATCACCGCTTTCGGCCACGACACATGGCAGTACGAAGAGATCCGCAGACTCATAGATTCTCGTGCGCTCCTCGTCGCCCTGAAACGGCCCGTGCACAGTGACGTTTTCAACCTTCAGTTCATCAATGAGCCGGTGGTAATCGTTCTCAAGCGGGCCGTAGCCATAGATATCCACCTCAAAGGCGTCGCGATCGAGCATGCTCATCGCCCGGATGAGGTACTCAATGCCCTTCTTCTCGATATACCGGCCGATACACACGATGCGGGTGCGGCCGCCCGGAGTCGCAGCGCTGCCGGAGCGGCTCTCTGCCCGTACAGAACTGCGAAACGATTGTGACGACTTAAGGACCTTCTGTGCGGGAACCCCCTGTGAGATGAGAAATGACCGGTGGTGCGGGCCGTAACAGATCACATGACGACACAACGGGTCATTGGTAATCTCTCGGATATTGTTCCGCTTACGATTCGCATGATGGAAGATGTCAACGGCATGGGGCATAAATGAGAAGGGGATGCCGCATTCCTTTGCCGCCGGGTAGGTTGCCAGCGTCAGTGCCGGGTAGGCAAAGTGCGTGTGAATCCAGTTTCTCTTGTCAGCCCGCAGGTGCCCGGAGAGTTGTGCGTGATCTCGGAACCGCGTTGCCTCGATGGGAAAATCAAGGTCCGCAGCCTCATCCGGTGATTTGTGATAGTACACTCGAACATCAAAGCCGCGAGCGACCATTTCACGAATCTCACTGATGACGAAGGTCTGTGATAAAGCGGGGAAATCCCACAGAACATAGGCGAGGCGCAATTCGTCCGACCCGTGAGTCAGGCGAGCCACGTGATGCTTGCTCCAGACCTTGTCCCAATTCTCCTGCAGCGGTTCCGTGGTGGTGATGTGGTCCGTATCTTTATAGATGTAATAATCAGCGAGTACGCCGTTGACAAATGCCGGAGGGTAGAGTTCGGTATACCGGATGATGAGTTCCCAGTCGACGAGCCGCTGCAGCGACTCATCGAATCCGCCCAGTTGCGCAAACAGGTCACGGTGATGTGAGAATACATTCAAGTCAATATAGTTTTGCCTGGACAGTTGGGCCCAGTCGAACGGCTTGCAGAATACCATTTGCTGATCGGTATGCCCGCGATTCACACGGAGCCCGGTGTACGCAGTGCGCCGCCACGGCTGCGATATGTACTCGGCCGCAATGCACATCAGATAGTCAGGTCGCCATGAATTGTCCGAATCAAGGTAGGCGATCCAGTCGCCCGTGGCTGCCGCCAGCCCTCGGTTCCGGGCCCCGCTCACGCCGGTGTGCGGCCCATCGACCCAGCGTATTCGACCTGAGCGAAATCCCTCGGCGTAATGTGACTCCAGAAACTCGCGCGTGCCATCGGTGCTTCCATCGTCAGAGATGATCAGTTCAAAGTGCGGGTACGTCTGGGCCAGCACGGAATCGATGGATTTACAGATCATCTTCCGCCGGTTCCACGTCGGCATGATCACCGAAAACTGCGTGGTACAAGCGCCCACCGCCTTTCGGGCCGCAACGAGTTGGTCCTGTGATACCGCGTGGCCGGCGCCGGCAGCGACAGCCTTGCCTCGGCCCGCCTTTCCGTTCCCCCCTGGCTGAACGTCAGGGACGATGCTCGTTGCCGGGCGACTCGATGCAGTCGATCCATGTCGTCGGTGAAACCAATCCGTCAGCCTGACATGCGCCAGCGGATTCACTTCATGGGTACGGCAGAATGAGTGGCGCTGCATGTACTCCTGCACGTCGAGATCAGGACATGGGGAACGCCCCTCTGTGGCACCGTGGACGATGAAATGAACCAGCGGTGACATTCCGGATTCAGCCACATCCGGATAGGTTGATACATACCACTGTTCGTCGAACAGCAGGTGCGCCCGTCGCCCCTCTTTGGCCCCGTGACGCAGGTAGTGCAGGATCGGGTCCATCCCGGTGGTGGCCACATCGGGATAGCGACAGAGGTATTCCGATTCGTCGAACACCCCGCTCTGCCGCAGGAGTTCCCGTTCGCGATGTTCGCGCAGGTACTTCCCGGGCTTCAAGGTGACGACCATTCGTACTAAACCCAGCAGTGACGTCATGGTGCTTCGTTCCCGTCTGCCGATGACCCTCGAGCGATACGCGACGCCCCGGCCGCGGCTCGAAACGGTCGCGTCAGCCTCCAGGCAGCAGACGACTTAATATGCTCCAACTCCTTCCGCTGGATGACAACCAGGAGTTCCCGTTCCTCGGCTGACAACTGCGTCTTCTTCAGGTCATCCTCCAGTTGCGTACGCTCGCCGGCCAACTTCCGTGCCCGCTTACGCACCACCTCCAGTTCCTGAGATGATTTCGCACCCTCGGAGCGGAGGTGCTCCAACTTGGCAGCCAGATCCTTGATCGAAGCCTGGCAGCGATCGCGCTCCTTCCGAATGCGACTCAGTCGTTCAGACATTTTCAGACGCTCATCATCAACGGCCCGCATCTGGGCTTCACGATCGGCCAGCGTTTCCTCAAGTGACCCGAGCCGGGCGACTGCCTTCTGCAACTTCGCCTCCGACTCCCGGGCATTCTCAACAGCCTCACGACATGACGCTCGCTGTTCGAGTAGTTGCTCATGCGATACGTTGCGTTCCGTGTTCGCTGCCTCAAGCCGAGCGTACGCCTCATCACGTGAACTCAGCGCCTTCATATGCAGTGCATACGCCTTGTCCCGCTCATGCGATGCGGTCTGGCAGGCTGCCAACGCCTGCTTTCGCTCATCCTCACAACGTTCAAAGCGCTCCTGCAAACTCGCATAGGCCTCCTGTGTTTGGACGCACTGCGACCTGAGATCCTCAATCGCTGCTTCAGCAGCGTGGCGGCCGGACCGGGCCTCATCCAGCTGCTGCTCAAGTGTTTCGCTGTGCGCTCGCACCCGGCCTTCTCGATCTTCCTGCTCGGAGAGCGCGGCCTGTGCCTCCTCGAGTTTGGTCGAGAGTTCGCTGTTCCGCTTGGCCAGCGTCTGACACGCCTCCTCGAGTTTGGTCGAGAGTTCGCTGTTCCGTTTGGCCAGCGTCTGACACGCCTCCTCGTGTCTTGATTTGTCCTGCTCAAGTGAGGAAACGACGTTCGCAAGTTCCTCCAACTGCTCGACCGCTGCAGCACGCTGGCGATCGACTTCGGCTCGCTCCTTGTCCGCAGTGGTCAATCGTTGATCGGACTCAGCCGTGGATTGTTCAAGACGCCGGCCCAGTTCGTCGCGTTCCTGCTCGACCCGGCTGAGTTGCTTCATGGTCGCTTCGAGTTTGGCAGCCAACTCGTTGCGCTGTGATTCGACATCGTCCAGCCGCTGCTGCACCCGCCCCTGCGCTGCCAGTTCGAACCCTTCGGAGGCAAGTTGCGGCAGTTGCTTCGGTTCGGCAGACTCGAGCGCCAGGTACACCTGCTCGAGTTGCGGCGTCATGCGTGAGCCGTCGGCGAGCGCCTGAGTCGCCCAGCGAACCGCGAGTTTCGACCAGTCCAGTAGGCTGGCCAGTTCCTCTTCACGCTCGTCTAGTTGCTGTTCAAGTCGAGACAGGTCCTGCGCTGCGCGTGTCGATTGGCCCGTCGCCTGTTCCAGTTTCTCATAGAGTTGTGACGCTTCGGCCTGTTGCTCACTCATCTCCGACTTCAGTGACTTGACTTCACCGGCCAGTTTGCGTGCCTGTCGTTGAGCATGTTCGAACTGCAAGCGCCCCTGCATGAGGACCGGGTTAAACGCTGCTTCAGCCTCGGAAAACATCGCGTCAAGATCATCGAGCGCTGCGGTCGGTCCCTCGGCCTCGGCAACTGCTTCGACGGCCCACTTATAGGCAATCTTGACCCAACTCAACACGTCGCGGCGAGCCATCAGATGATCATCAGCGGTAACCTGATGCCGCGCCGAACTCGTAAGAAACTGATCGATCTCTGCCTCAGCCCGATGGGTGCGACGGGGCAGGCTCAGATTGAGCCGCTGCTCGATCGCATCAATCACGGCTCTCCAGTCATCCAGCAGCGAGGTATAGTGGCAAAACGCCCGGCGGCACCCGCGCGTATCACGCTCGGCCGTCAGGAAGTGTCGCAGCCAAAGCAGCAGCCCCTGATTGACGGACATCCCGTCGCGGGCTTCAAGCGACTGGGCCACCTCCAGCGGATTGCGAATCGGGATGACAAAAGCAGCCTCAGCCTGCAGGGCTCGAAGTGCATCAAGCCAGAGCGGCACCAGACGACACAGCCGCGGATCCTTCACAACAAACAGCGGCTGAGTCGCCGTAGTCCTCCGTGATCTGCTGCTGCAGTTTCTCGATCCAACCCGTGGCCACGGTAGAGTCAAAAAACGTCGGAGGCACATCAGACAAGTCGCTCCACTGCATCCCCAGTTCAGCGAGAATTCGATCGTGGAGCTTTGTAATCTCGACCGGCTCCCAGAAGCCATGATCGTTATTCCCCGGAACCGGTGGCATCAGGCGCTTCGGCATCGTCGCGCCGCACAAACCAAGCACCCGCGTCACGGCCGATGTGCCACTGCGGTGCATGCCGAGAACGATGAGGCACTGCCGAGATAGGGACCGCTTCCGTCCCTGCTTCCGGGGTGCCGGTTTCGCCTTCTTCGTGCCTGCAGACGCTCGCTTCTTCCCGTTCGAGGAAGCGGTTCTCGCTTTCTTCCTGGTTGCCGTTTTCTTGGCCACGCCGACTCAATCCTCACACGCGCATGCCGCCCCGATGCGGGCCCCGTATTGCTGCTTGTAATAGTCGCGGTAGGCACCACTCTTGACGCGTTCCCACCATGTTCGATTTGCCCGATACCAGTCGACCGTTTCGCGCAACGCCTCGGGCCAGGCAGAGCGTGTCGGTTTCCATCCCAGGTCTGCCTCGATCTTCGAAGCGTCAATCGCGTACCGTCGGTCATGACCCGGGCGATCTTTCACATACGTGATCATCTCCTTGCCGCAGCCCATCAGTTCGAGAATGGCAAGGGTCAGTTCAATATTGGATCGCTCGTTGTTCCCGCCGACGTTGTACACCTCACCGGCCTGCCCCCGTTCCAAGACTGCCAGCAGGGCCTCACAGTGATCATCGACGTGGATCCAGTCGCGCACGTTCTTCCCGTCGCCGTAGAGCGGGACCTTCTCTCCGTCCATCAGGTTCGTCACAAACAGCGGGATGACCTTCTCAGGGAACTGGTACGGCCCGAGATTGTTCGAACATCGCGTAACGGCGACATCCATGCCGAACGTATGGAAATACGCAAGCGTCATCTGATCACCGGCTGCCTTGCTCGCTGCGTATGGACTTCGTGGATCAAGCGGCGTCTGTTCCGTGAATTTGTTGTCCGGGTCATCGAGCGGCAGCGAGCCGTACACCTCATCGGTGCTGACATAGACGAATCGCCGGGGCCGCCCGTCGTTGGCCTGGGCACGCCGCAGGGCGTCCAACAGTGTTTGGGTGCCCAGCACGTTCGTCTGCACGAATGGTCGCGAATCGAGGATCGATCGATCAACATGGCTCTCAGCAGCCAGGTGGACCACGGCATCGGCCTCAGTGATGAGGGGATGCAGGACCGCCCGGTCACAGATGTCGCCTTTGACAAACCGATACCGGTCGTCTGACTCGGTCAGATCCTCCAGATTCTCAAGGTTCCCCGAGTAGGTCAGCACATCGACATTCGTGAGACGCCAATCCGGTCGAGTCTGCCGGATGAAGCGGACGAAGTTCGACCCGATGAAGCCGCAACCGCCTGTGATGAGCAGATGTCGTGTCAAGCGATGCTCACTTTCAAATCATCAAGAACGACGGCCAGGTTCTCAGTCCAGTGGGGCATGGGCCCAATGCATTCCTCTGTGCGGGACAGATCAAGCACACTGTAAGCCGGCCTCGGCTCCGGACGCGGGAACTCGGCGGTCAGGCACGGCTCGACCGAGCAGCCCAGACCCAGATGAGTCACAATCTCCGAGGCGAACTCATACCAGGTACACTCGCCTCCGTCCGTCCCATGGTAGCATCCTCCGGCCCCCCGACCGAGTAATTCGAAGGTCAGCCGAGCCAAGTGAATGGCACTCGTCGGGCGCCCTCGCTGATCGTTGACCACCCGGATCGAGTCACGCTCTGATGCCAGTTTCGCGATGGTCCGCACAAAGTTCTTCCCCCAGGCAGCATACAGCCAACTAGTCCGGATCAGGAGCATGTCAACGCCTGATTGCTCCAGCAACTGCTCGCCCTTGGCCTTTGTCCGCCCATAGGCCCCCAGAGGCTGACGCGGGTGATCAGTCGGATAGGGAGTTCGGGCCGTCCCATCAAATACGTAGTCGGTGCTGTAATGGACCAGTTTGGCACCGATCTCACGAACTCGCCGGGCCAGCATGCCGGCTGCGGTGGCATTGATCAGTTCGGCTTGTGCTTCATTTGAACCGGCCCCGTCGACGTCGGTGTAGGCAGCACAATTAATCACGACTTCACATCCGGGCTCAATCGCCCGGCAGACTGCCTGCTCATCCGTCAGGTCAAACTCAGGGAGATCCAGCCCGCCCCATGAGACAGCCCGAGCCGATGCCTCATTGCACATGGCTTGACCCAACATCCCACGATTCCCGATGATCAGCACCGGCCCCACGCACGCACTCACTTTCACTAGCCACTGCAAGGTGATCGGCTCACCAGAATCTATCTGAACTGCACATCCCACGGGAAGCCGTTGATCTCGTCATACCCGCATCGCTCCTCATCCGGGCTGGCCGGGTTGTACGCATGCGTCACGTAGTACAGCAGCCCTGCACCCTGGTCCCCGATGGTGGCTGCCCCATGCCACAACGTCGGCGGAATGATCAGCGTACCGGGTCGCTTCTCGCCCATCACGACGGACCAGGCGACCTCATCAGATGCACGATAGACGCCGGCCTTTAAGTGCCCATGCAACACGAGCCAGAAATCCGTCTGTATCTGATGTCGATGCCACGCCTTGATCACACCCGGGTACATCACCGAGTAGTTGATCTGGCCGGCCGGGGACAGAACACCCTGAAACCGGTTCATGATCGACCAGCCGCGATCGTCCGTGTGATACCCGCACGGGACGAAGACCGGTTCGCCCTCACTGAGTGCCAGATCGTGTGCCTCGGCAAGGGGTATCTCGACCATTCTGGGCGACTGTATCTTCACGCTGCATCGCTCCCGATAGACATCGAAAAAGGGTACACCCCTCATCGGCCGGACAGACTCGACAGGTGCCCCTCATAGCATAGGGCTGTGATCAGATTCCGGCGAGAAATCACCGTTTGAACTACTCACTGTTGGGCATATCACTGAGGCCCACACAACAGCCTGTATTGTCGGCACTCGACGTCAGATTCTGGGTTGCGTTGAGGGTGACATCAATGAGGAACCGGCGTATGTATCCAGAGCGCTTGACGGATGCAACTTCCCGTGCGGCAGTCGCAGGGGTTTTTTCTCGCCTGCATCGGCGATTCCGACTACGATGCGTCTGCTGAGCAGTCTACGGCGTGTAACCCCTAACGAACCATTAACTTTCCTGATGGAGGTCGCCAAGTGAAGGGTGTGATTCTTGCCGGCGGACTCGGAACGCGACTGCGGCCGCTCACGCTTGTCACCAACAAGCACCTGCTGCCCGTCTACCACGAACCGATGATCTACTACCCGATCCGCTGCCTCATAAACGCAGGCATTGATGAGATTCTGCTCGTCACAGGGGGCCAGTTTGCCGGCGACTTCCTGCGCCTCCTGCGCAACGGCCAGGAACTCAACGTCCGCCATCTTGCCTATGCCTATCAGGAAGGTGAGGGTGGGATCGCCGATGCCCTGAAACTGTCCGAAGACTTTGCAGATGGCGGGAAGATCTGCGTCATCCTCGGCGACAACATCATCGAGAACAACATCTGCCGCGCAGCCGCGAACTTCCGCGAGCAGCCATCCGGTGCGAAGTTGATGCTCAAGGAAGTCTCCGACCCACGACGCTTCGGCACGGCACGCTTCGAGGGGGACGACCCAAGCGGCCGGATCGTCGAGATTATCGAAAAGCCTGACAATCCGCCGAGCAACTACGCAGTGACCGGCATCTACTTCTACGACTTCGATGTCTTTGAGATTTGCCAGACGCTCAAGCCGAGCAAGCGGAACGAACTCGAAATCACGGATGTCAACAACGCGTATATCCAGCGAGGCGACCTGACGCACGAAGTCCTCGACGGGTGGTGGTCCGACGCCGGCACATTTGACAGCCTGCACTCCGCCTCGTCACTCGTGGCCAAGGGTGGCGCGAATCACGCTGGTCATTGAACCGGCGCGCAAGCATAGCACGACGCTCTGCAATCAGCGTTTCGGTGCACGGTACATTACATGAGATGATGGGAGATACAGACGTGCGGAGCACGTCGTGGTGTGCCTTAGCCGCCCGAATCCTGTGATTCAGCCTGATCCTCTCCCAGCCACAACTCACGGACCGCGGCCTGTAATGGATCATCGGCGCCACTGGTCGTCCATCCTTCAATGCCGGCACGCACCTGAGCCTCATTGCCGGATAGATGACCCAGATATGCCAGCAACAGCCCGGCATCCCGGTACTTCGTCTGCTCAACTGATCGGGCAGCCTCGGTTGTGATCTCGGTCAGGCGGGCAGCGGACGGCAGCAGGGCCGGGTCATAGTCACATGCCAGCATTTCCGGATAGGCGGTGAACAGGTGCCGGAGATTGCGTGCGGCAGACACGTACAGCCCTGCGCCGACCTGGGCGTGACATGCACCGGCCAGTGCCAGTGGGTCGCTCTGCTGCGAATGCATATATGCCAATCGGAACCGTCGTTCTGCGTCAAAATACCGACCTTCTGCGAGTGAGCCGGAGGCTGTCTCCTTGAGCCGCTCGATATATTCATCGGCACTTGATGAATACCGCCGGATCGTGACCGATCCCCCGCTCTTGACGACTTCCTGCAGACGCGTAATCGAATCAGCCGGAGAGATTTCACCCTCGCCGGGCGTCGGTGCCGTCGGCGCTTCATCGGTCGTGATCGGGCCGGCGGGCGGCTGATACTGCACACCCATCTGCCGCAGGTTGCTGTTCATGTCCCGGATCGCCTTTTGCAGATCAGGCGAGTACCCGGTTCCCGGCTCCGGGAGATTCAGTGAAGGCGATGCCTGTGCAGCCATGCGGGCCAACAGGTCAACGTGGGCATTGTCCCCGCGCTTGTAGTTGCCGGCCTGCCCCTGCACCTGGGGGATCCCCGGGGTTGCTTTTCCAATCTGCTCCCCGACGGCCGGGTTCCCTGCTCTGACTTGCCCGACCGGTCTGATCTCCGGGATCGCTGAGCGCGGGTGGGCCGAGGCCATGGTCGGGTTACTGATTCCCGGCAACGCGAGCGGCGCGATCTGGCCGGTCGGCAACTGTGGCTGTTGGGATTGCGGTGTGTATGTCTGGAGGGGTTGAGCGCTGCTCGGGCTGTAGGCACCGGGCACACTCAGCGAACCGAGAACCGTCGCGTTGTAGTCCTGCAACATCTGTCGGACAGCCCGAATCTCCTGCAGCGAACCCGACCCGCCGAGACCGGCCGTACCAAATGAATGGCCGATCATGCTCGGCCCGCCTGACAACTGGAATCGTCTTTGGGCGATTGATGACAGGTCGGTGCCGCTCGTGGAGCGTGCCAGCAGCTGTGCACTCATCTGATTCGAGTTGGGCAGCCGACCCATCTGCGGGTTGCGATAGACCTGCAATGGCCGCACGCCCAGCAGTGTCACGCCGGAGTAGTAGGAGTCGGCACGAAACCGGTAGTACCGATCCGAGCCGGAGGAGGCCCGGAAGTCGCCGGCTGCTGCATACCCGACGTTGCCTCGGAAGTGCTTGCCGCCTGCCACGTTCCCGGTGACGATGGCGTTATTGATATCATTGAGAACAAACGCGCTGCGCGGCCGGTTATAGCGGCCATCCAGCGCGTGAAAACTGGCGTCCAGCGCTCGGCCACCACCCAGCTCGTTCTGCGCGGCCGCCGGCACGCTGCACAGCAGTACCCCGACCAGTGATGCTGCGAACCGTCTCCCGAGGGGGCGCCGGTCATCGTTCCGGATTATTGTCCTGTGTGATCGCATTCATCCACTTCCCGACTCGTCCGGAGTCGGCTTGTCCTGCTCCAGACGTACACTCCCCCATTGTACTACGTACTATCGGCCGTTTGGTGTGCGGCCAAGATCGGATTTCGCAAGATACTGATGGCTGAGAGGGTGGCTTGTCAGAAAGGGCGGTCGGTGCTTACTGACCGTTGCCTGAATCATCGCTGCGGCTGATACTCACGATGTCTTGGGCCGGCATCCCGAGGGCCTGCGCGACGGTTCGCTCGGCTGACGTGGCTGGACCTGACCCGGTATCAGCACTGACGTAGAACACGAGATCCCCGGAGACCCATGCCAGATTGTCGGCCATCGGATCACCCTGCGTGCGATTCGTGACGTCTGCAGAGTTCTTGATTCGGAACGCCTGCCCCTCCGACATTGGCTGGCCGTAGAAGTCATCTGCGAGATCCGAAGCGCTTTGAATCCAGATCATCACATAGGGACCGCTGCCTGAATACCCCAACTGGAGTACCGTGCGACCGTCATCGAGTGAGAGTCTGTTGGCCCCATCAAAGACGCAGCCGAACTCTGACAGATCAGGAATATCGACCTCGTCAAGCCCGGTCATATCGCGCAACTCGCGGACTGCCCCGGCCTGGGTGGTCACGGTCCAACTGTATCGTGGGACAAACTCGACGCGGTCGTTTCGCCAGATGTCGGTGATTCCCCACCCGCGTCCCCAGAGTCCGATAGCCAGAGCCGCTGCAATCAGCACAACAATACCGGCAGCCAGACCGGACGGCAGCCAATGATGCAGCACGGCCAGGACTGACTTGGAGTCTCCCGTTTCTGCTGCATGCTGGTGCTCATGTTCCATCGCCTGACGAACCTGATTCGGCAGGTCAATCGGGCAGACCCCGCCGTCTTCACTCATGCAACGGGATACGGCACTACGCAGCGAGCGCTCAAAGGCGATTGCCTGCTCAACGTCGAACGGAGAGGCTGAGTCCTCCATGCACGCCTCAAGCAGGCGAGACTCCTCAGGGCTCAACTCGTCGTCGGCGGCCTTGCGAATCAGTATTTGGAGGTCTGTCTGAGACATTCAGTCTTGCCTGCGCTTTCAATCTGCCGATTCCGCTGCCTCCATCCCATGCTGCGGACTGCACTCTACAACCAGATCAGCGAGCGATTTATTCCAGATTGGCTGATCAGGCCAAGTTTCCTCGCTTCCCAATGCGAATTCACGATATGGCAGGCGGCCATAATCTGACGGTTTTACTCCCCGGTCCCCTCTTGGTCAGGCTCATTGGGCAAAACACCGGTCTCCTGAGCCAAATCGACCAGTTTGGCCGCCAGAATGCCCCGGGCACGATGGAGCCGGCTCATGACCGTCCCGATCGGGACGCCGAGAATCTCAGCAATCTCCCGGTATTTCATGCCTTCCACGCCCCAGAGCAGCAAAACCTCCCGGTACTCGACGTTCAGTTCCTCAATTGCCGTCTTGAGACGGTCATCGACATGTTCCCAATCCAGGCTGGCCAGATCCCAGGCCGGCGGTGCCGCATCGGGCTGCCTGGCAGCGCTGGCGTGCATCTGCAGTCCGTCGACTGCCGTCGGACCGCGCTGCTCCTTGGCAATCCGGCTGTAGAACGCATTATGCAGAATTTTGAACAGCCACGGGCGAATGCCCCGACCCCGCTCCTCGAAACTGGCAGCAGCACGCAATGCCTTCAAGTACGTTTCCTGGACGAGATCAGAGGCCGTATCGGGGTGCCGACACAGCTGCATCGCCATGCGATACACGGCGTCAAGGTTCTCGAGTGCCAGTACTTCGAACTCGTCGCGATCCACACCATATCCAATCCGGAATCACAGCCGCCCATGCCTCATGGCCCAAAAACCCGGCCCGATGTGGCCAATCATTGGGTGGCACTGCCCCGCTGACCAATATCAATATCAGGATGCTCCGCTCCCGCGCCCGATATAGAATCGGCGGCAGATCTGCTGGGCGTTGTAGTCCTCCCCACGGGAATTTGGAAACAATCCAGCCTCCGTGGCAAGATTTGTATTGCATTCTGCATTGGATTGCTGCCAAAAAAGGCCGCTGATGATCGGATGGGTATGACCTCATGAATGCCGTTCCTCGCTCGTTTTACATCACGACGCCAATCTACTACGTCAACGACAAGCCGCACATCGGCCATGTCTATACGACCACGATCTGCGATGTGGCGGCCCGCTTCCATCGATTCCTCGGATGCGATGTCTTCTTCCTGACCGGGACCGATGAGCACGGCATCAAGGTCGAGAAGTCGGCCACCGATCAAGGAGTCACACCACAGGAAATCGCCGACCGGAACGCCGCTGAGTTCGAGTCCGTCATGGGTCTGCTTCACATGACCAATGACGACTTCATCCGCACGACCCAGCCTCGACATACATCACAGGTCACAACGCTCGTGGCCCGTTTGATTGACTCAGGCGACGTCTATCCCGGCGAGTACGAGGGCTGGTACGACGAAGGCCAGGAGGAATACGTCACCGATACTAAGGCTGCGGAGTCGGATTACAAGTCACCCGTATCGGGCAAGCCGCTGGTCAAGGCCAAGGAGCGTAACTACTTCTTCCGGCTCAGTGCCTATCAGGACAGATTGCTGCAACACATTGATGCGTGCCCTGGATTCATTCGACCGGAAGCCCGGAAAAACGAAGTACTTGGGCGATTACGCGACGGCTTGCAGGATATCCCGATCAGCCGGACGAACTTCACCTGGGGTATCCCGGTGCCCGGTGACGAAAGCCACGTGATCTATGTGTGGGTCGATGCCCTGATGAACTATGTGACCGCCATCGGGCTGGTGGATGCCGACTTGCCGGAATCGGCTCGCCGGGGCTACTGGCCGGCACAGTTCCACGTGATCGGCAAAGAGATTCTGTTCTTTCACGCCATCGTCTGGCCGGCCGTCCTGATGGCTCTTGGCATCAAACTCCCGGAATGTGTGTATGCCCATTCCTTCTGGATCCGCGAGGGCCGGAAGATGAGCAAGAGCCTGGGCAACTTCATCGACCTGCCCACCATTCAGTCCTATACCGACCGCTTCGGCTTGGACGCCTGGCGCTGGTTCATGGCGACACAGGGCCCGCTCGGTGCAACCGATGCCGACTTTGCCCACTCGAAATTCGTCGAGGTGTACAACAGCGAACTGGCCAACACGCTTGGCAATGCCGTCAACCGCGTCTCCAACATGATCAACCGCTACCAGGACGGCATCGTGAAGCCGGCAGTTGCACCGGATCCAGCCGACTTTGACTGGCCGGGGCGGACTGCTGCCCATGTGGCTGATTCGATCGACCGGATGCACAAACTCGACCTGTCGGGCAGCATGCACGCTGCACTGAGCATCGTCCGGGATGTGAACGGGTATATCGACGTCACCAAACCGTTCAGCGTGGCGAAGGAGCCGGAGCGGGCCGACGAACTGGCCACGATCCTGTACAACTGCATTGAGGCCATCCGAATCGCCTCACTGTTGCTCTGGCCGGCGCTGCCACAGAAGATGGAGGCATTCTGGCAACGTCTTGGTTTGAGTATCGACCCACAGGCCGGCAGCCTCACGGAACTGGCTGCCTGGGGTGGCCTCTCGGCAGACCATCGGGTGACGACGGGCGATCCGCTGTTTCCCCGCTGGAAGGAGCCGGAGGACGAGTAGCGTGCGGATGACCAGCCCCCTCCTCCCCTCCTTGCAGCAGTGGTGACCATCGAGCAATGCTTGTCTATCGTGTGCCATCGACCCCCGTTGATGGGAGCACTTTGCCATGAGTCAGAAGGACACGCATCGCGATCGCATTGCACTGCAACTCTACACGGTCCGTGACTATGTCGCCGACGACATGCTCGGCGCACTGTCCCGTGCGGCCGACCTCGGGTTTGCCGGCGTCGAGTTTGCCGGGCTGTTTGAGCACGATCCTGAGGCACTCCGAGCGCACCTCGACTCGGTTGGGCTGGCCGTGTGCGGGACGCATACCGGACTCGACCAGTTGGCCAATGACTTTGCCGGCTGCGTGCGCGATGCCCGCACGCTCGGGACCGACATCATCGTCGTCCCCTATCTGGCCCAGGAGTATCGCGGTGCACCGGGGTATGCCGAAGCGACGACAATGATGACCGACTTTGCCCGCCGCCTCAAGGACGAAGGCATGCGATTGGCCTACCACAACCATTCGTTCGAGTTGGAGCCGTGCCGTTCCGACTCACTCGAACGCGGGATCGACATCATCATTGCCGAGTCGCCTGCGGATCTCGTTCTGCTTGAAATCGACGTCTACTGGCTGCGGCATGGTGGGGTGAACCCTCTGGCGTTCCTGAAGCAGTATGCCACCCGCTGCCCCCTGCTGCACCTCAAGGATATGAGCGACGAGCAATCGCGCCGTTTTGCGGAGATCGGCACCGGAATCCTCGATTTTGCAGCGATTGTCACACGCGCCCGGCAGGCCGGCGTCGAATGGCTCATCGTGGAACAGGACTCTGATTTTGAATCCGACTCCTTTGAATCGGCAGCACGCAGCCTGCAGAATCTGCAATCAATCTGTCAGTCCATCGATACGGAAGCGTAAGCATCACCTATGACTTCACCATCAAAAGCGCAGGCCGCAGTTGGCCCCGTTGCACACACGGATCTGCTGCTTGGTACCCGCAGCATTCCCATCCCGAAATCAAACACGCCGCCAACGTCCGACAAGCAGTCTGCACTCGACCAGCTCCGGGAGCGCCACGATCGTGAATGCCCGCATTGCACGAAAGCGACGTACCACACGCAGACGGTTTTCGGCGAAGGGGATCCGGACGCGCAGATGATGTTCATCGGCGAGGCACCGGGGGCCGAGGAGGATAAGACCGGTCGCCCGTTCGTGGGGCGGGCCGGCAAACTGCTGGAGAAGATGATCAACGCGATGGGGCTGGCACGCGAAGATGTGTATATCGCCAATGTCCTTAAGAGCCGACCGCCGGATAACGCCACGCCCACCGTTACCGAAGTGTCGAAGTGCGCGCCGTACCTGACTGAACAGATTCGCATCATTCAACCCGCCGCCATCGTGGCGCTCGGTGCCCCGAGTGCCAAGTTCCTCCTGCAGACTTCGATCGGCATTTCAAAACTTCGTGGCCGCTGGCATACATGCCTGTTCGGCGACCTCGAAGTCCCGGTCATGCCGACCTTCCACCCGGCCTACCTACTCCGGCAATATACACCGGATAACAGAACGAAAGTCTGGTCGGATCTGCAGATGGTCATGGAGCAACTCGGGATGAAAACGTGAGGATTTGCCATGCTGGTCTCGCTGCACAATCACACGAACTGGAGCGATGGGCACGACACGATACAACAGACTATTGAGGCTGCCCGGAGACTCGGGATTGATCATCTTGGAATCTCGGATCACTTGACGCTGTATCCAGGCGGTGCCCCGGTTCCCTGGAGCATGGACCCGAAGCGAGTCGGCGACTACATCCAGCAGATTCGAGACACGGACTCGGCAACGCTCGTCGGCCTCGAGGTCGACTGGTTCCCTGACATGCGCGAGGCAATCTCCCAATGTCTAGACCGGCACGATCTCGATTACGTGATCGGAAGCGTCCACTTCATTTACGGATTCCATGTTGACTCAAAGGCTGACTATTGGGCCGACCTGCCCGTCAGCGAGCGCGAGGAGAAAGGCCGGGCGTACTGGACGCTGATTCAGAGCATGGCCGAGAGCGGTCTGTACGACATTGCGGCCCATCTTGATCTGTACAAGAAGTTCGCACTGTGCCCCGATGTGTCAGAGACTCCCGAAGCAGAGGCCGCACTGGATGCACTGGCTCGATCGGGGATGGCTGTGGAGATCAACACAGCCGGCTGGTTCAAGGCCTGCGAGGATGCGTATCCCTCACTGTCTCTGTTGAACAAATGCCGCACGCGCGACATCCCCCTGCTGCTGTCGTCGGATTCACATATGGTGGACGATCTGCTGCGCGCATTTCCTGAAGCGGCACAGAGAGCGCGCGAGGCCGGGTATGAGACACTGTGCTGTTTCAGCAGGCGTGAACGGTTTGACGTACCGTTGCCATAGCCCCCGGCTTCGCCGGGGCGTGCGGCACACCGTGCCGCTTCTTCCGATTGGGCATGTGTGGGATGGCACTTTGTGCCATACGCCCCGGCAAAGCCGGGGGCTAACAGCCGGCCGGTGGACGAACGAACCGGGTGCTCCTTTCCCCTTTTTTGTGGATGTGCTGCTCAACATCATGTACGTTACACAGTATGAGCACGCTGCGCCCACACTTACGCCCTGCCCGCAAGTCATGGCGCCAACTGCGCCTGGCAGGCGCTTGCGGCATGGTATGTATCGCGATGGGACTGCCAGCCGCGGCCAACGCCGACGACTACGCGATCCTTCGAATTGATACGGTAGAGGAGGTGTCAGGGGGGAGCGCTATCAACGCTCTGGCCGAAGTGTCCGGAGTTGCCATCGTATCTGATTTCGCCGAACCGCTGCTGTGGAAGCGAGGGCAACTGATGCTACTTGGCAGTGGTGGAGGCTTAGATGCTGACGCTGAAGATATTAATGACCTCGGTGTTGCTGTAGGGTTTTACGAGCAAGCAGATTGGCACGCAGTACCCTTCGTGTGGACAAGACGGAGTGGGAGCATGATCCCACTTCCCTATCTTAATGGTTATGATGACGGCCGTGCTAACGCAGCTAACAATGCGGGAATGATTGTCGGGATCAACCGCGTATACGGTGTCGGTACCTCACGTGCTGTGAAGTGGGTGGAGGGAAACGTCTCTGAACTGCCGAACTGGGGCATGTGGGGTGGCGAAGCGAAGGATATCAATGAGTCAGGCTCGATAGTAGGCTGGCTGATAGATCAGGATGAACACTGGCAGCCGGTCCTCTGGCATGACGGGCTCATCACGAAACTGGGGATGCTGTGGGAGTATGGCTTGCGGGGAGAGGCTACTGGAGTAAATGATGTCGGCCAGGTCACGGGGTTTTCGGATGCTCGAGGTGGAAGCCATGCCTTTGTCTGGCAGGATGGTGAGATGTTTGATATCCACGAGCCACGAGGCTCCTGGTATGATCATAGTTACGCATGGGCAATAAATAACAGCTCGGTAATTGTCGGCATGTTGTCCGACTACCCGGCTGGAACTGCCTTCATCTGGACTCAAGATCGTGGTATGGAAGAACTCGTGGACTACTTACCCCCCAGGACACTCTGGACCAATCTGGATCAAGCAAAGGATAGTAATGACTTCGGCCAGATCGTCGGCTTTGGCAGGCGGAGTGATGCGAGCCAGTGGGGACATGGCTTCCTGATGACGCCCGTCTACCCGACCTTCACGCTCGACCAACCCTCGCCCGGTATCGCTGGTGAAGTGAACACCATCACGGCCCGCAATCTGACACCGGGCACGGAAGTGTACTTCGTGTACAGCACAGCCGGCGGCGGCGCGATCATTCCGAAGTGCGAGATTGTGGAAGCAGCGCTCCAGATCGATGATCCGATGGTAGCCGGCACTGCCATTGCGAACGCCAACGGCGTGGCCCGTCTGACAGGCAAGGTACCGAGCAAGTGGTCCGGTCAGGAGGTGCTGATCCAGGCGCTGATACCGAGCGAGTGCGACATCAGCAACCTGATCGTGGTGGCGTTTGAATAGCCAGCCCCCGGCTTCGCCGGGGCGTGCGGCACACCGTGCCGCTTCTTCCGATTGGGCACGTGTGGGATGGCACTTCGTGCCATACGCCCCGGCAGAGCCGGGGGCTAACAGCCGGTCGGTGGGCGGGCGAATCGGGTGCGCCTTTCCCCTTTTTTGTGGATGTGCTGCTCAACATCATGTACGTTACACAGTATGAGCACGCTGCGCCCAACACGACACCCTGCACGCAAGTCATGGCGCCAACTGCGCCTGGCAGGCGCTTTCTGTCTTCTGAGTAGTCCTACGCTCGCATCGGCACAGGCGCTTGATCGTCAGTACGCGGTCATAAGGCTCGAAACTTCGGAGGAAGAGTCGGGGGCAAGTGGCATTAATAGTCTGTCACAAGTTGCTGCCGTTGTATCCGGCAACCCGTACATCGAACCCTGCGTCTGGGAGCGAGGCAGATACAAGAGAATCGGCGATACAAGCGGATACAATGCCGGCGCGTTGGATGTGAGTGATGCCGGCGTGGTCGTCGGTTTCTTTGAACAGGCTGATTGGCACGCAGTCCCCTTCGTGTGGACACGGCGGAGCGGAGGGACGATTGCGCTGCCGTATCTCGATGGCTACGACCATGGAAGTGCGAATGCAGTGAACAATGCGGGAGTTATCGTGGGAATTAACCGACAGTATGACACCGGAGCAGCACGGGCAGTCCAGTGGGTCGACGGCGTCGTCATGGAACTGCCGAACTGGGGAACCTGGGGAGGAGAGGCTGCAGACATTAACGAGGCTGGGTGGATTGTCGGATGGCTGATCGATCAGGATGAACGCTGGCAGCCGGTCCTCTGGCACGACGGGATCATTACGGAACTGGGAGCGCTGTCGGAATACAGTCAACGTGGAGAGGCGACAGGACTCAACGATGTCGGGCAGGTGACGGGATGGTCACGCGCGGGCGGATATGATCACGCCTTCCTCTGGCAAGACGGTGAGATGGTTGACATCCACGATCCACCAGGGTCCTGGTATGACAATAGTTATGCGAGAGCGATTAATAATCAGACTGAGATTGTCGGCATGTTGTCCGACTACCCGGCTGGAACAGCCTTCATATGGTGTCAGGAACGTGGCATGGAGGAACTCGTGACCTACCTGCCGCCCAGCGCGCACTGGACGAACCTGGACCAGGCCTGGGACATAAACGACTTCGGGCAGATCGTCGGCTGGGGAAGCCGATACGACACAACTCCATGGGAGCACGGCTACCTCATGACCCCCGTGTATCCAACGTTCACACTCGATCAGCCTTCACCCGGTGTTGCCGGCGAGGTCAACATGATCACAGCGCGCAATCTCATGCCCGGCGCCAAGGTGTATTTTGCCTACAGCACGGCCGGCGGCGGTGCGATCATTCCGAAATGCGACATTGTGGAAGCAGCACTCCAGATCGACGATCCCATGGTGGCCGGCACTGCAATTGCGAACGCCAACGGCGTGGCCCGTCTGACAGGCAAGGTACCGAGCAAGTGGTCCGGTCAGGAGGTGCTGATCCAGGCGCTGATACCGAGCGAGTGTGACATCAGCAACCTGATCGTGGTGGCGTTTGAATAGCCAGCCCCCGGCGAAGCCGGGGGCTCACCGCGACCAGCGGTCGCGGCTTTACGGAGCCGAATCCCCCATCACGCGATTACACACTGCACCGATCCCTTCGACCTGGCACTCGACCACATCCCCGTCCTTCAACCACACCGGCGGCGTCCGGGCAAAACCGACGCCCGACGGCGTGCCGGTCAGGATCACCGTCCCCGGCATCAGCGTCGTCCCCTGACTCAGGAATGCGATCAACTCGGCCACGTTGAAGATCATGTCGCCGGTGTTCGAATCCTGCATCACCTCGCCGTTCAACGTCGTGGTCAGACGCAGCGCCTGCGGGTCCGGGACTTCGTCCGGTGTCACAAGACACGGCCCCATTGGGCAGAAGGTATCAAACGACTTGCCGCGACAGAACTGCCCGCCCCCTGCTTCCTTCTGCCACCACCGGGCGGACACGTCATTGGCAGCCGTGTATCCCAGTACATATGACAGCGCCTGATCCTGTGCGACATCCCGTGCCGGCCTGCCGATGATCACCGCCAACTCACACTCGTAGTCTACCTGTTCGCGCTCAGCACAGACCGGCGCGATCACGATGTCATCGTGCGGGCCACACGCTGCGGCCGGATTTTTCATAAACATCATCGGTCGAGTCGGCGGCTGCTTGCCCTGCTCGAGCGCATGCTGCCGGTAGTTCATGCCGATGCCCATGATGCAGACCGGAGTCACCGGGGCCAGCAGGCGACAGCCGTCGATCGGGACGGGATCGCCGATCGGCTCCAACGGATCGAGGGCACTCCCGTGCAAGACCAGGGCAGTGCCGTCACCACAATCGACGCCGGTGGTCGGGCGTCCCGATTCAGGATGTTGAAAGCGGATGAGTCTCACGCCCAAGCGTAGCCGTGCTGAGTCCCACCGTCATCGCCGACCGTGTGGATCGATGTGCTGCTGTGAATCTACCCAGATTCCTCAAAACTTAGCCCTGCAACGATTTTCGGATTGACGGGGCGGTTATTGCGGGCAATCGTTGGGGATGAAAACACATTACCCCACCAATCGGATAGCAACTGTTCTGGCCGTCATGGCCCTGGCCGGCCTCTCGGCGCTCACCGGCTGTGCCACCAGCCCCGCCTCAACGAAAACGGCCCCACTGCCTGAGGTCGGCACCCTCCTCATCTTCAACGGGGAAACCGGTGATCAGGTGGCCTGGGAGAGCATGATGGAGGATGTCAATGCGTCCGATCTCGTGGTCATCGGTGAGTTGCACGGGCACCCGGTCGGCCTCCATGCTGCGGCCACCATCTGGGACGAACTCGCGGCAAACCATGAGTCGGCAGCACTGTCCATGGAGTTTTTTGAACGGGACGAGCAGGTCGGCCTCGATGACTACATCAACGGTGTCCTCGATACCGAAAAATTCCGCAAGGCAACCAGGCGCTCCGGCGGCAACTACCCGCCCGGTCACGAGCGGATGATTGAGACGGCACGAGAACTGGGTCGCACCGTCGTCGCTGCCAACTCGCCACGCCGATACAACTCGCTGGCCAACCAGGAGGGCTACGACCGGCTGCGCGGTTTGTCGGCGGAACAGCAGCGGCTGTTTGTGATTCCTGATTCACTGCCGGAAGGCCGATACCGGGACGAGTTCTATGAGATCATGAGCGGGATGTTTGCGATTCACGGCGATCCCCCGCCGGCCGCCGAGGATGATGCCGCGGAAGAAGCGGACACCGGCGATGCTGACGACGAGGCCGAGATGATTGAAGAGGAAGTGCCGCAGGAGCAGCCGGCCACACAACCGGACGCTGCGACGACCCAGCCTGACGTACCGACCTCTCAGCAGGCCGACGAAGAGGCCGAGGATGCGTTGTCAGATGATGAGGACCGTGATGCGGATGACGAGGACGAAGAGGAGGAGGAGCTGATTCTGACGCCGGAGCAGGAGGAGTCGATTGCCAGCATGTTCCGAAGTCAGTGCATGTGGGACTCCACGATGACGGACTCGGTCCTGAAGGCGGCCGACGCCGGGCATCGCCCGGTCGTCCATGTGGTCGGTCAGTTCCATGTCAACTTCGGCGGCGGTATCCCGATCCGCCTGGCTGCACTGGCCCCGGAGCTCCGCATGATCACGATTTGTGTATCGTCGGAATGGTCCGATAGCCTGACCGAAGACGACGAAGGAAAGGCAGACTACGTCATTTACGTCGGGCCTGCTGAATGATTCAACGGCAACTGATTTGATGACCCTTACTGACCGGGCCGGGCACACCCCCCCGCACTCCCCCCCGGTCGATCCCTGGAGTCGTCGATTTTTCCTCCAATGTCTCGTTTTTGATGGCAATCGTGGGTGCCTGATGTACTCTTGTGGAGTCTTGGGCGGGGCACGTCCGGCCAGTATATTTGCGCCATGAGATTCTCGCTCGGGAGGAAAAATTGTTCCTTCGGGCCGGTTCACTCCGGCTGCGGGAAGCATAAAATCAACGCTAATTCTCAACAATGAAACACCTTTTAGCAATGCCCACATCCGGGCAGGAGGGATTACAAGAATGAAGAAGTCAGGAACTTTGCTGGTGGCCACGGCCGCGATGGCATCTATGGCCACATATGCTGCGGCGCAGCCAATTGTTGACGGCGTCGTCACCGAAGGAGACTACGGGGCCCCGCTGTGGGTCAATGACACGAACCCCACCGGCTTCGGCAACAACCTCGACCCATCGGTCGGCTGTGCCGACGGGTCCGAAATCGATGCCCTGTATGCCGTCATTGCTGACAACGGCCTCGGTGACATGTGGCTGTACATCGGGATCACCGGCAACCTCGAATCCAACTTCAACAAGCTCGAGCTGTTCATTGACACCACCGAGGGTGTCGGCCAGAACATTCTGCCGGCCATCAACCCCGACGTGGACTTCGGTGCACTGCAGCGCATGGGCGATGACGGATCGGGCAACGGGCTTGCCTTTGACGCCCTGTTTACGGCCAACGCCTACTTCACCATGACCAATGGCAACTGCGATGGCGAGTTCACTGAGGTCTATGCCAACTTCGCCGATCTGGACAACCAGTTGGGCTACTACCTCGGCATGACGTCCAACGGCATTGGCTTCCTGGAGGGTGGCGACAACCCGTTTGGCATCGAGGCGACCATCGATAACTCGAACATCGACGGCATCGATGATCTCGTGGCCGATTACAGCGCAGCACTTGCCGTGACCACCGGGATCGAGATTGCCATCCCGATGGCAGCGCTGGGCGACCCGACCGATGACCTGCTGCTGTGTGCCTTCATCAACGGCGGCGGCCACGACTGGATTTCGAGCCAGGTGGTTGGGGGCGGCCTGTGGGGTGCCGACAATCTGGCCGAACCGCGCACGACGAATTTCGCCGCTCTCTACGGTAACCAGTACGTCACGGTGGCCAACGGGACCCCGCGCACCGGCGCGTTCATCATTCACGTCGGTCCGCTGTATGCCGGTCAGAACGGCCAGTTCGGGGTTGAAGGTGCCGCAGCCAACGAGATGGTCTACTGGGCCTACAGCCTTCGCGGTCTTGGCAGCCAGTTCGTGCCGCCACTCAACGTCATCCTCGACCTGCATAAGCCGGCCGAGGTCGGGCACACACGGGCCGATGCGAACGGCCATGCAAATCTGGAACTCAAGATCCCGGGTCCGGCTGCCGGACGCACCATCTGGTTCCAGGGCTGCCACTTCGAGGCCAAGACCAATGCAGTGGCCGTCAGTGTGCAGTAAGAACACTTCCTCGTCTCAGTGATACTGAGATCGAGATCTGAGCGCACGCACCGTGCCGATGAGTTTCATCACTCGTCGGCACGGTTTTTTCTGCGCGCTGCTGAAACTGTACTCGCACATGCATCCGTCACGACATCATGTGATTTGATCCCATTTTTCAAATTCCATGTTCCGGAAACTGTTCTTGTGTCGCTATGTGGCTGGATTGGGGATTGACGTGATCCCCGGGCAGGCAGGCACGCACATCCGGTTCAGTAACCGTGTGCAACGCGCAGACAGAACAGGAGAAACAGATATGTTCAACTACATGATCACTTCGAAGGAGACACTTCACCGAGGCTTTGTGATGGCAGCAATCCTGGCAGCCTCATCCTCGGCTTTGGCACAAACTGACCCATTTCTCTGTCACTCGGGAGTGTGTGGCGGCGACATGACATTCACCGTATTCGATGCCACCCCCGCCGGGCAGGTAGCGATCACCTACGGCTTTCAGGGTGGGGCATCGGGACCGGTCCCCGGATGCGCGGGCCTCTTTGTCGATATTGAGCAGGCACGGCTTGGCGCTCTCATCCTGGCTGATGATACCGGAGTCGCAACGCTGCAAACCTATGTCCCGCCGGCAGCCTGCGATCGAACGCTGGTTCAGGCAGTGGATCTCAGCGCCTGCCGAACATCAAACGTCATCCTGATCAGCGATTGTCCCGGCTGCGAGTGTGCACCGCCTGATGTCGTGTTCTCACAGTTGAACTTTGTGCTCGATGACGTCCCGGTGATGAACTCGGATTGGGGGAGAGTGGACTTCACCTTTGTCGGGCAGGCAGGAATCCAGTATGTGAACCTGGCAGCCAACGGCACGTGGCAACTCCGGAACATGCCGCTGTTGAGTGTAGAAGGGGAAGGCGTGGAGCAGACCATTTCCTACACATTTGACCTGGGCAATGAACCCGGCGAGGAAGTCATGGAGGGATTCTTCGACTTTGTCATCACCGATGAGCCGCTTGACAGCATGCCCGATGGTGGGGATCTGTTTATCGTCTGGGACCAGGACGTCGTCTATTGGCGCGGGGCCGAGGAAATGGCTGTTCCGCCTCTGGAATCTGCCGGCCCCGGTGACGGTGGCGAGAGCAGTGGTCCGAAGCACACGAACTCCGATTTCCCGAACCAGCAATGCAAACCGAATCAGTGTACCCCGACGGCCGTGTCAAACAGCCTGCAGTTCCTGAACGCCAAGCACAACCTGGGCATGGACGCTGCTGACATCACGATTGCCAAGATGCTGCAGGCCACCAAGTGGAAAGTACCGCCGCGCCGGTTCGGCTGCTACATCAACGACAACAGCAACGGCAGTGCCTGGTGGAAGGACAAGAACCAGTACATGCTGGCCAACGGCCTTCCGATCACGACCACGAGCACAACGAGTTTCGCTGATGTGGCCAACGCACTGGACAACAACTGTGACATTGAAATCCAAGGCGACTGGCACACCGCGGCCGTGGTGGGGCTCACTCCTCTGGCCGATGGCAAGTACTCAGTGGATATCTCACACGATACGGATCAGAACGACGACACGAAGGGGACCACGACCGAGACCATCACGTGGGACCCGACGACAAAGAAGTTCAGTGGCAGCCCGGGGTACTTCAACGGGTCCGTCCTGAAGTACTTCGTGATCGAATGCCCGAAGAAGTAAAGCCGTCACACACATCTTGATTCGAGCATGAATCCGGCCGCTTGTTTCCGTGCGAAACAGGCGGCCTTTTCCTTTTGATGCCTGAATGCATGGGGGGTCACGCAGGCTGCGATCGTTCGAGAACCTGGTCCTTCGTCTCATTCGTATCCCCAAATCCCTGATTCCGTTGCGTTCGGTGCCGCTGGATTGCGATCTGTAAGTATGGAGATGTGTACCCGTCACACCCCTCAGGCCCGAATAGGCTCTGACGTACTCATCAATAACCACCCCCTGGAGGCGCGCTGATGCAGCGAATGCACATACGGATCATCTTGGCAACGCTCGTACTGACCGGTTCCATGCGTGCCGAATCGTCGGCGGAGGCCCCGGGTGACCCGCAAGGCATACCCTTTGTTCAACTCGAACAACTGAATTGGATCGGTGACTGCGGCAAGCCGGACATTCCTGCTTCGGCTGTCGGTCGGGCCGTCTTCACATTCAGCGCAGCAGATCCGGACCACCAGCAGTTCCTCGCTGCCAACGGCGGAGGCTACATCAACGTGCTGCTGTGGCCCGATGGCGGTGATCTTGACTGGGTCGTGCAGAACCTGTACGTTGCCTATCCCGATGCCGCGACGCTTGATGGGGCCGGCACATCGGTTCTGTTCCGATTGCCCGGGATTGAGCATGGGCAGGAAGTGCTCACAGCCTCCTATGGCACGGCGATCACCGATCAGCCGCTGGCCACGGCCGACTTTGTTGTGGACAGTGATGCAGAGGTCTTTCTGTACGACCACCTCACCGGCGGGGGTGCCGACGACAGCCCCGGTTTCCTCAATGGCGGTTCCGGGTGCTCTGATCTCCCATCCGAGATCGGGAATTGGTGCGGCACGACTACCACGACCACAACCTCAACATCGGCATGGATCGGCGAAGTCGATGACTACCCCCCGATCGACGAGAAGTTGAATCACTGTGTCCCGGCCAGCACGGCCCGCTCCCTCGACTATCTCATCCGATACCACGATCTGACTCGACCAAAGAACGGCGACGGGACCGGCATGTCTTCACAGCAAATGGAGAGCGCATTGGCCACCGTTATGGAGACCACCAGGGCTGACGGCACATGGTTCATTGCGCCCGGCACGAAAAAGAATAAGGCGCTGATCGGCAAGAACAAGTTTGTGGCGGAACACAGCCTGCCGATCGAAACGAGGTTTCCGTATACGAGCCGCAAGACCGGTGCGATGCCTGCTCAGCCGACGCTGGACGATGCCATGACAAGTCTGGCCGACAAGTGCGATGTTGAACTTGTGTTTGCCCGCAAAGGCGGAGGCTTTCACATGGTGTTTGTCACGCAGATCACCCGACATGAAGATGCGAATGGGACAGTGACCGGGTACACAATCGACTATGTCGACGATGCAAAGCAAGATAACGGGCAGGCAGACGAAGTGGGCCGGTCAATCCATATCAAACCGGATGGCACATTCAAGGACTGCTTGAACAATCGGAGCCGGGGCACACTCCAGGGGGTCATGATGGAGTGTATCAACAACCCGAGAATCGAACTCGTGGGTGCATGCCCCGGACCGGTCACCGTCCGCGGCCATGGCGCCACTCCAGGTGCGCGCGTCGCCCTGGTCTACGGGGCCTGCGACGGTCAAACGACCGTCCCCAGCCCACCGTGTGCCGGAACCGTCGTCCCGGTCGGGAACGCGCGCCTCGTGAAGATCGTCGTGGCCGATGCGAACGGGAACTTCGAAGTGTCAGGAGTCGCACCGGCCAGCGCCTGCGGCAAGATCTGCCTCGTCGCCGTCAACCTCGATACCTGTGAAGTCGGCAATGTCATCCCTCTCAAGTAGGCAGCCTTACCGCCGACCTTGCTTGCATCCGCGCTCGGCACGGCGAGACACCCCTGCTGTCGATTCACGCGGCCTCGTGAGGCAAATTGGCCTCCTGGTTTGCTTCCGGATCAGTGTGTCATTGACTCCCCTGCTGTGCCATACGGACCGGCTTCTTGCAATAAACGTGACATTTGTCCTTCTGGATTCTCCTCCGTTTGCGATCTGACTATGAGGACAACACGTTTGTGCCGGTCCTGCTGGACGGGCCTGGGAAGGCGGTCGGCGATCGTCTCACGAGAAACTGTATGGAAGGAAAAATGAATGAATCGCATACTGCAACAACGACCACGGTTACAACGAGGGATTGAGTGCCTCGTACCAGTGCTTGCCGTGTCGGGGGTCCTTGGTTCGAGTAGCGTTGCTGCCCCGCCACTTAAGATTGGAGCACTCAGCACGGCCACCACAAAGGAGAAAGTATTCGGCAGTTGGTCGATTGATGTCACAGGTGAGAAGAAGGGAAGAGGGCAAGTCGAGACATACTACGACTTTCATGATCCCCTTCTCGGTTTCTCTCTCTTTCTGAAGGACCCTAAGGGAGGGACAGTCAAACCCGACATCATCGAGAGTAACCACACCGACATCCATGGCACGAATGGGACTGCAAACTACACCATGCACCTGAACACGAGCACACCTGGAAAACAGTTGTTCAACGGCACTGTGAGGGGTACACTCACTCCGGGAAAGGGCCCCCGTGGCGCAAAGGTCAGTCTTTCATGCTGGCTCGAGGATCCCTTCACATTCAGCGATTCTGATCCCGATGCCCCGTACAATTTCGTTGCCGAAGGTCTCGATCACTCGCTGACACTCAATAGCGGAACGAGTTTTCCGGCCGTGTATACGCTCGTCCCGGACACCTATGGCTCGATTCCATCGGAAACATACATGCTCTACAAAGCACGCGTCGCGCCGGGGCTTGTGCCCGACCCCGATGCGTTCTGGGCCAGCCCAGCGAACTTCGTTGATCTGTACACGATGACCATTTCGGCCGATGTGGATCACACCGTAACCGTCGTGCTTGAGTTCGGATCCTCAACGGCCGACTTCGTCCTGGATTATCGAGACAAGGACGGTGTGCCCTTTGATCCCAACGACCCGGCGCAGGTTGACGCCGTAGAAGATGCCATCGCAGCCAACTTTGTTAACGGTGCGCTGCCGGCTGACCTCGAAGACGTGTTCACCGTGGGATTTGATCCGGACGATCTGCTCGGCGAGACCATGGGCGGCTTCACCTACGGCAGTGCATCCGAGGCGTTGATGACAGCCTACGAGACCCCTGAGCCGGGTTGTCTTGACCTCTCGATCGACAACAACTTTGCCGGTACCCCGTCGACCTTCACCTTGTGCGGCCTGACTCCGGGCGGCACCGGTGCGGTCCTCTACGACTTCCAGGAAGGCGCCTGGGCATTCAGCGGCAACGGGTGGTGCGTGGACTTCGGCCTGGACATCAGCAACCCGGGTCAAGCCATGGACCAGATGGTCGGTCAGGGCGTCGCCGACGGCAGCGGTTGTGTCCAGTTTACCGTCTTGATCCCCTGTGCCGCCGGCGGCTTCACCATTTATTTCCAGGGTACTGAAAAGGACACCTGCCCCGACAGCTGCATGTCCAACGTACTCGCAGTGACCTTCCTCCCATGCTGATGGAGGGACTGTAGATTCGAACGGACTCTGATCCGAACTACTGTTCGTCAATACGCAACAGCATCGGGCCGATCAGGTGGCCCGTGGAGTCTACAGGTTGCTGCGATACTTTAGGGCAGCCAACCAGCGCAACCTGAAATCATGGGCCCGTAACGGTGAACGACCCTGCTCCACGTCGAGCAGGGTCGTCTTTTCACAACGAAGTCTGGATGCGTCTATTGCAGGGAGAAGATTCGTCACGGCGCCCGGCGAGGTTCATGCAAGGCTTGAACCTGATATTTGAATCAAGGGCCCCGCATTTGCCACACACGCATGCCAGCGCGTCAACACGTGGTGTTACATTCAGCAATTATGAGAATTGTCCTCCTGGTATCTCCCCCGCTTGCGACTGTACATTGAGCACCGTCGCGCTCTCAAGTCCATTCGCCGGTCACGATCGACCACGGCGGGCAGTGTCGATCCAGCCAGTCCCATCACGTTTGTGCCGGAACGGCTGTCCCCGTCGGGAGCGCGCGCCTCGTGAGGATCGTCGACCTTCCGTGCATCCGCGATCGGCACGGCGAGACAGCCCTGCTGTCGATTCACGCGATCTCGTGAGGTTCGGCGATCATCTGACCCACATGTCCAGTTGCAAAAACCCGAAGTAATCCCTGTCCCATCCCGCGCCTCCTTTTCGCGTGTGTTGAGAGAGCGTCACCATCCACGGCATATCCCGTCATGGTTTGCCGGGTGACGCGCAGCCGCAAAAAGGAGACTGGATCATGAGACGCAGACTCGCTCTATCAACATCACTGGCCATGTGCACCATTGTCACGGCGGTCTCCGCTGCACC
The DNA here is from genome assembly GCA_013112555.1 of Planctomycetota bacterium. Classification (GTDB taxonomy): domain Bacteria; phylum Planctomycetota; class Phycisphaerae; order Phycisphaerales; family UBA5793; genus PNC21. The sequence goes on from JABFGK010000001.1 coordinate 1,731,191, forward strand.
GGATCGCCCACCGGTGGAGGCCTCTGCACTGACGGCAACGCACGTGAAACCCAAGCGTCTGGCCCGTATCGGCCGCGACTTGCAACTCTTGTCACCATGGATTGAGGTCGGCAACGGTTCGTCAGGGCCTGCCTCGTGCCCGCCCTCCTCACTGGCGTTTGACTGCTTCGAGCCGGACGGTGGCATGCCTGGAATGCCAACGGACGGCCTGTACGGTCAGGACTGCGGCATGGGGAGTCAACGTTGGTACTTCGGCAGTACCTACTGCAATACCTACTTCGTCAATGACATGACCACGACTCCGGATCTCCAGAGCGCCCAATCTGAACGGGCCGAGTGGGCCTGGTGGTGGTACGTCAACGGTCCGGGATCGAGCGAGCAGTGCTATGTCGCGCTCTGGACCGCAGAGTGGTTTGATGAGGATTGCATCGGTCCTGCAGCCGAGGATTACTATGAGGGGATCATTTTCGATTTCGGCATCCTGCCAAACAGCGAGGGATATTACTACTCCGACACGCAGGATCTTCTGTGCGGCTCCGGCTTGGCATGGGAGCTCCCGGCTGACGGGGATGGTGCCTACACCATGATCCTGGCAAACGATTACAACGGCACCACGCTCTTCATGGCCACCTGCGCCCAGCCGATGCTCTGGGGCACGAAAGCGCTCAACCCGAGTCACCAGGGTCCGGTTCAGTGGGACGACGACAATCCCGCTGACGGGACGCACACCGCGCCGGACGAGTGCTATGACTACACACATGGGACCTGTCCCGACCCGCTCGGAGCGATGACCTGCTTCTATGGAGAACCACGCTATGACGAGCCCTGTCTCGAACTTGACATTGATCAACTGTTCGTCGGGCAGAACACGACCTTCACGGTCTCACAAGCAGAGCCGAATCAGGAGTTGGCCATCCTGTACAGTCTCCGATCCGGCCGGTTCCAGTTTCAGGGTTTCGACTGGTGTCTCGATCTCGGCCTGCAGTACACCAGCCTCGGTCAGGCGCAGCAGAGCATCATCCGACAGGGGCGAGCAGATTCAAACGGCACGATGGTAGCAGCGGTCCCCATCCCCACAGCGGCTCGCGGGCTGCTCATCTATTTCCAGGCCACGGCTCGAGGTACATGCCCTCTCACCTGCGAATCACCGGTCGTCTTTGCGAAGGGCAAAGACGAGGTCGAGTGTGATCCGGTGATTGCCGCCAAATTCTACAGCGACAAGAAACGCTGTGGGTCCACAGGAAAGGTCCTTCATGTGGCCTGGGTGTGCAATGGCGACGAGTGCACCGGCAAGAGCCTTGTCATTGAGGGAACGACTGGAGGTGAGAAGGACACTCAGACAATTAAGCTGAAGAGAGGCAAAGGCAGCGGGACGCACAAAGGCAAGATCTGTTGGGACATCGGCAAGACGGTCGATGTCACACTGACCTGCGTGGACAAGGACGGCGTCGAACACACGGATACGTGGTCCGCGACGGTGCCGAAGAAGTAACCGCACCGTAGACGAGTCACACCAGATGTGCGCCGCCCATTTCACGACGAGATGGGCGGTGTTTTTGCATGCGGCCGCACCAACGCGCGTAGCTGGTCCCGGGGAAGTGGGACATCGTCTTCACTGTCCTGACGTCTGCCGATCTGATCTGTTTCGGCGGGTATCAACGATCTGATCGGTTCAGTCACTTGATTGCAGCCCGCACACCACCTTCCTGAGGAGGAATCGAATTGAGGAATGTCCATGTCTCGCTGGCGCTGGCTACATGTGCCATCGCCTGTTCAGCCTTTGCCGGAGAGAAGAATCTGACTCCGGTGACTGCTGACCAGGGTATCCAGGTCACTGCCAAGCGGTTCGCCCGAATCGCTCCGGACTTCAAGCAGACCAGCCCGTGGATGGAAGTCGGCGACCTGCAGGGTCCGTCGGCATGCCCCCCCACGGCTCTGGCATTTGACTGCTTCGAGCCCGATGGTGCAATGCCTGGCTTCCCGACTGACGGCCTCTATGGTCTGGACTGCGGTTTGGGTACCGGCCGTTGGTACTTCGGCTCCAGTTACTGCAACATGTTCACCGTCAATGACATGACGGTCGCCCCCGGCTTCGAAGGCGCCATGTCCGAGCGTATGGAAACCGGCTGGTGGTGGTTTGCCGGCGGTCCCGGCACGAGCGAACAGTGCTTGATCGCTGTCTTTACCGCTGACGGCTTTGATGACACCTGTGCCGGTCCCCCGTCGACCAGTGGCTACAGCGGCGTCATCTTTGACTTCGGTGTCCTCCCCTACGGTGGGTACTACTGGACGGACACCGAGGACCTGCTTTGCGGTTCCGGCCTGTTCTTCCAGATGCCGATGGATGGCTCCGGTTCCTACACCTCCATCCTGGCCAACGACTTCAACGGCAACACCATCTTCCTGGCCACCTGTGGTCAGACGATGCTGTGGGGCACCAAGCCGGGCAACCCGAGCCAGCAGGGCCCGATCCAGTGGGACGATGACAATCCCTCTGACGGCACCCACACTGCTCCGGACGAGTGCTACGACTATGCCTTCGCACTCTGCCCCGATCCGCTCGGCGCCATGATGTGCTTCTACGCTGAAGGTGGCTCGGTTGACTGTCTCGATCTCTCGATCGACAACGAGTTCGCCGGTACCCCGTCGACCTTCACGGTGACCGGCGGCACGCCCAACGCCCAAGTTGCACTCTACTACACACTGATCGACCCAGGAGATGTTCTTGACTGTCTAGCCGAAGAGTATCGAAGGTGTCGAGATGGCGGAGGCAGCTGGCTGAAGTGCATTGGAGTCGCAATTGCCAACTGCACAAAGCGCGCCGTCCAATACGCACGGGGCACATTTGATTCTACCGGCACCTTCCAGGACACCCTGGCTGTGCCATGTGCCGCCGGTGACAAGACCGTCTGGTTCTTCGGCGTATCACAAGGTCCTGATGGAGAGGTCGACTGCTATTCTGATGCGCTCGAAGTGACGTTTGCGCCCTGCTAGAGGTGCTTTGATCCCTTTATGCTTTCGTGTATCAACTGCGGGTGTGCTTCTCGCATCGGCATGCGCGCAGTGTGAGTAACTCGTGGCCTTTCTCGGTGGCTTCCCTCATGTGAAGCAGACAGACAGAGCGACCGGGATCCACGAGGAGATGACGTACAGCGACCCTGCTCAACGTTGAGCAGGGTCGTTTTTTCCTGTCGATGTGAATCGTGCGAATGCCTACCGGTCCACCTGCCCCATGACAACGTCGATTGAGCCTATGATCGCCGGCACGTCGGCCAGCATGACGTTGTGGCACAACTCCGGCAGGACGCTCAGGTTACAGAATGTACCGGCCCGTGCCTTGACACGGTACGGCTGAGCACCCCCCTGGCTCTCGATATAGAAGCCCAGGACGCCGCGAGGATTCTCCATCTCAAGATACACCTCGCCCGGGTCGACCTTGAAGTTCCGGCGAACCTTCACGCGATGGCCGTTGGCACCTTCCGCATTGTCCGGAATCATCTTCAGACACTGCTGTATGATCCTGACCGACTGCTCCATCTCCTTCATGCGGACCATGTACCGGTCCCAGCAGTCCCCGACCTGCCCGAACTCGCCGGTCCCCACACACACTTCGAAGTCGAGTTCCGGGTAGAGGGAGTAGGGCTTGTCACGCCGCAGGTCGTATGGCACACCACTGCCACGGATCACCGGCCCGGTGCACCCGTAAGCAATCGCGAGATCGGCCGGGAGGACTCCGACGCCGCCGGCCCGCTTCGTGAAAATGCGGTTGTAACTCAGGAGTGCGTTGTATTCCTTGATCTTCGGCTCGAAGTACGCCAGAAACTCGCCAACCTTCATCAGCCAGTCATCCGTGGCATCGTGCGTCAGACCGCCGATGGTGTAGTACGAATAAGTCAATCGGGCCCCGCAGAGCATCTCGAACAGGTCGAGAATGTACTCCCGCTCACGGAAGGCGTACAGAAACGGCGTAAAGGCTCCCAAGTCGAGGCCGTAGGTGCCGAACGAGACCAGGTGAGAAGCAATTCGCTGAAGTTCGCCGGCGATCACCCTGAGAAACTCGGCCCGGCGCGGGACCTGAATGCCTGCCAACTGCTCGACGGCCTGACAGAACGCCCAGTTCTCGTTCATTCCGGCCACATAGTCCATGCGGTCGGTGTAGGGGACATACATCGCATAGGCGAGGTTCTCCCCGATCTTCTCGGCACAGCGATGGAGGTACCCGAGGTGCGGGACGGCTTCAAGCACCAGTTCGCCGTCGGTCCGCAGGACCACCCGGAGCACGCCGTGGGTGGCCGGGTGCTGTGGTCCCATGTTGATCAGCATTTCCTCGGTTTCGACGTCCTCGAGTTCGACGCCGGACATGGCTGACTGTTCTTCGGGAACCAGGCCGTGTGGCCCGATTCCGCTGGTCTGCCCATCGAAATCGGTCGCTCGGGGAACGATAAACTCTGTTTCGCGCTCTGTGGTAGCCATCAAATCCTGCCCTCAAGGCAATGTAGATCGTGTGGCTCCGATCGTAGGGTCCAAGCGTGCCAATTGCGACACCCGGACGGGTTCACTGAGCGACATGAACATGGAGAAAACCGGACACGACGATGCACAACTGTCTGTCCGTCAATCCGGGTCCGGGTGCCCGTACTCGACCGAGGTCACTTGGGAAGCCATGTCCCGCCGGAGTTGGTGAGGGATCGATTCATCGGCCGCTGCATCAAGTGCCTTCCGGATTGATCGAAGTGACTTTCTGGGCACCGCCAGATGGCAGACCGGCTCGCCTGGCTTGACGGCCGGCATGGTCGCCATGCCCAGGACGATGGCGTCGGACGGTGCAATCAGCACACTCCGGGCATCGCCGAACAGGCTTTCGTTCGTCGCAAGTGGCTGGCCGGCCTCGACCAGATCGCCCGGTGCCACATGAAACCGCAAAAGCCCCCCGACTGCAGCCCGCACCCAAGTCTTTTTCTGTACGCGGGTCTGATAGGCAGGACGGTGGACGGTCCCGCGCATCATTCCCAGTTGTACCAGGACGTTGCGGATCCCTCGGAGACCGACCTGCAACACCGTTGGTTCGATCTTGGCCACCTCGCCGGCCTCGAGGATGATCGTCGGGCAGCCGGCCTGACACGCTGCGTACCGCAGACTTCCCTCCGGCCCCCGCCCGTGCACAATCAACTCACACCCAAATGATTCCGCGAGGGTCCGGACCCCCGGCACGTTCAGGTCCCCTCGGACATTGGGAAAGTTCGTCCTGCCCTCAGCGGCCGAGTGAAGGTCGATCCCGTAGTCACACTTGCGCACCACTTCATCAAAGAGTATATTGGCAACTCGGTTGGCAAGACTCCCGTTCGGGGAGCCTGGGAACATCCGGTTCAGGTCGCGCCGATCAGGGGTGTATCGCTGGCCGGCTTCGAAACCGAACATGTTGACGACCGGCACACAGATCAACGTGCCTGCTTTGAGTTCGGGCCCGAGTCGGAGCATGGCTTCGCGAATAATCCCAAGGCCATTGATTTCGTCACCGTGAATGGCTGCGGTCAGGAAGACCCTCGGCCCTGCCTTGCGCGCGCGATGTACGCGAACGGGCACCCATATTTCGTCGCCCGTATACGTCTCGCTCATCTTAAGGCGCAAGTCACAGACCTGACCGGCCCGGATGCGCTGGCCGCAGATGGTGAGCCTTCGACGAGTTGGTTTCTGTGATCCGCTCAACGAAGTCTCATCACTCGCCTGCGCTGCAAGCGCTTGACAGCCGTAGGAAGTAGGAAACCTTCCTTCAGGAGCACCGGATTGCCATCATCGCATCAGGAAGACACATCGCATGTCGTCATGCCGGTGCAATGATGAGCACACATAAGACGACCGAATCAGTGATCAGTCACGATCGCCGTCACGTCGCCCGCCACCGGGACGCCGTGCCGTCGGTTCGCGTGCCTCGCTGACACGCCATGTGCGACCGTCCACATCGGTACCATCCAGCGCCTCAATCGCCTTCTGAGCATCCTCGTCAGGCATCGTCACGAAAGCAAAGCCACGGGAGCGTCCGGTTTGCCGATCGGTGATCACCGCCGCTTCCTCAACTTGCCCGTACTGCGAAAACGCCTCGTAGAGTGTCTCGTCCGTCGAACGGAAACTGATATTGCCAACATAGATCCTCATAGACAACTCTCCCGGCTCGTGACGATCACCTGACAGACGCAGCCACAGCAACCTTCACGTCATGGCCGACAAAAACCCGGCGGACCGGCTCCGCCATATGGTCAGGATATCAATCCAGCGGGTAAAGTAAACGGGGCTGATGGACTTCATTAATCTGTTTCTTAGATAATTCCACTCACTTGGTATGGCGCTCTTATTTACTACCCTCGGGTGGCGTTGAAAATCTGCGACGCCTTCTGCGGGGTTTTGATGGCAAGAATTCCCTCATCGAGTCCAGTTTTCCAAAGCACAGCAGGCGATCGTGAATCTCGATCACTCGTGTATTCCGTGGGTTGGCAATGATATTCCCACCCCGAGCAATCGTTAGAACCGTGATATCACGCTCGCGAAGGCCGCTCTGATCAATCGTCAGGCCACGCAATGGCGAGTTTTTCGCCACGGGGACCTCAGAAACACCGTAGCCCTTACTAACCGTCAGTCGCTGTCTGAGGTCCATTTCCGGGAACGCGACTTGATCAGCAACATAGTTGACGATCGACCCGGCAACGTCGATCCCGGTGGCCTTCTCGATGCCCTCGAGGCCTGGCGATGAGTTGACTTCCATGACCTGTGGGCCGCTTCCGCCCTCCAACATATCAACGCCGGCTACCTTCAGCCCCATGATCTGCGTGGCCCGGATCGCAGTCTCCTCATACTGCGGATCAAGAGTAATTGCCTCCGCAACACCGCCACGATGCACATTAGAGCGATACTCCTGGCCCTGTGCCACACGCCGCATAGCCGCAACGACCTCGTCACCGACCACGAGGCAACGAATGTCCTTCCCTTTGCTCTCAGCGACGAACTTCTGAATCAGTACGTTCTGCTTGGTGCTGTGTAAAGTCTCAACAATTGCCTGCGCAATCTTGTTATTTTCTGCAAGAATAACACCAACACCCTGCGTCCCTTCCAGCAATTTGATAATGATTGGTGCCCCACCCACGCGCTCGATGGCAGGCAATACGTCAGACTTACTTCGAACAAACTCAGTTGGCGGGATCCCGATGTCGTACTTGCTCAGAATCTGCAAGGCTCGCAGTTTGTCACGGGAGTGGATGATTGACAGTGCTGAGTTTGCACAATACACACCCATTTGTTCAAACTGGCGCACGACGGCCGTACCGAAGTAGGTTATCGAAGAGCCGATACGAGGCACGATCGCGTCGTAGGTCTGCACATGCTTCGTGCGATAGTGAAGATCCGGCTGACCTTCTTCCAGCGTGATGGCGAACTTCAAAGTGTCCAGAATCTGGACCTTATGGCCTCGCTCAACGGCTGCTTCGCGCAATCGATTCGTGCTGTAGCATTTCGGGCTTCGGCTTAGAATCCCAATCTTCATAATCACTCCTCACAGTCTCCCACCACCCGCATGACCGGATCCCGGCACTCCGCCGGCGATCCTGTTTCAGCCTCAGATACACACAGTCAATTCAGTTTAATCACCGGGAGTCCTGGGTAGTCCAACCTGATAACGTGTTGCCGAGTCCACGAGAAAGCCCTCGCGCAGGAAAGACCGGCCCAACAACATGCGACACAGCATGCGCTGCCGACACACCAGCCCTAACTCGGTTTCAATATCCCGGTCACCGATTCGGAGCGTCGTGGACACGAACAAGCGGTCATGTGCATGGCCGAGACTGGCCCGGACACGGGACCGCCGAACGACATCGGTCTCCACCGTGACGGACCGGCGACGCTGATTACGGCGATTCAGCATGACGCTGAACCGAACGCGCCGGCCCTCGTCAAGTTCCTCAATATCAGTTACATCGATGGCACACGTGCGCGCGCCGGTGTCGGCTTTGGCCCGGATTCGTTTGATCCCCCACTCCGGGAGAGCCACTCGCTCACGCCAGCCGAGAATCGTCGGCTGGGTGGGATCGCTGCTGCCATCGGTTGTCATGGGCTGCGAGTTGCTCATTGTACATGATAGCGCATTCCCGTGCCTCACCCGCACACCACAAGGACCGGACAGTGGGTCAGCACTGGTGATGTGAAACTAGGCCTTATTTTGATAAACGGCGGCCACCACGTCCTGTGCGTCACCGAACAGTGGCGCGTCAGTGGCATCCTCATCCTGCACAGCGGCCTGTGCTGATCGCTTGAAGAGGGCTTCAATCCACATGGCCGCCTGCTGCCGGTTTTCGCCCAACTGCAGCAAAACGGCCAGGGCCTGGTCGGCGATCTCGCGTTGCTCACTTGGCACCCAGGCCGACCAGTTCAAGGCGTCCTGGTTACACATTGAGGTTGCCCCCAACGGTCCGCCAAACCCGGAGGAGCCACCCATCCCATTGGTGCCATCATCGTCCGACGCCGGCGTGAGGAATCGCTCAACCTTCCCGTGCAACTCAGCCACGATGGTCTCGGCCGTCCGCTTGCCGATTTCCGGCAGGCTCTGGAGAAACTTGACGTTCCGGTCTGCAATCGCCTGTGCAATCAGGGAGACCGGGGCTGCCAGTGCCCGCAATGCTTTGCGCTGCCCGATCCCCTTGACCGTTGTAAACAGTTCAAAAAACGCCCGTGCCTCCGGCGAACGGAATCCGATGAGCCTCGGCAGCAGCGTGTTGCCCTGCCCGACGGACTCGATGTAGAACAGCGTGTGCAGTTCCACCACCTGCCCGATTTCATCAAAGTATGAACTCTCGGCACACGATGGGACCAGCACCCGCAGTGTCACGGACGCCACCCGAATCAGGACCGACCCGTCGGCCGGCGCTTCAATGATCTCACCTTGAATCCGTGCAATCATGAGGATCGTGCCCATCCTGACATGCGTTGGAGTGTCTCCTCAAGCGTAGCCACGATCTCCTCGGGAGACTGTGAGGAATCAAACTGCATCGGCGACCCGAACTCAACGCGAGAGCGGCTCGGTTTGATGATGCTGTCCCATGCCTGCATTCCTGAAGGGGTCCCGCTGATCCAGACCGGGAGGACAACGGCCCGGCTCTTGGCAATCAGATAGCCGGCCCCGGCTTCAAAGGGCAGGATCGTGCCCGGCGGCCGAGCGATTCGACCCTCGGGGAAGATACCGATGGCCCCACCCTTGCGAAGGTGACGAAGTGCATCCCGCGTCGGCCCGAGATCCCGGCCGTCCTGGTTGACCAGAATAATGCTGGCAAATCGGCTCAGCCACCGCATCGGCCCGACATTCATCTCCTGCATCATGATCCAGCGAATCTCGAACCGGCAGGCAGACTGGACCAGCAACGGGTCAATGCCTGCCGTGTGATTGCAGATCACGACAACCGGTCCGGCCGCCCCTGTCGGATCGCGATCCGGCGATTTCGGGTGTGCCAACGGCGTGAACAGCCCATGGCGACCAGGCGGGATGTGCTCGCGGCCGACGAATCGGACATGGTGAACGAGGCGCGTGTAGACCCGAAATGTCAGCCAGAGCAGCGAAGCAGGCCAATCCCCACGCGGCCCCCCTTTGGCCCATCGGTCGGCCCGGTGCAGCACTGCCACCCAGGCAGCACTCACGAGTGCCGACAGACCGACACACAGGCCGACGGTGATCGGCAGTGGAAGGCTGAGAGGCCAGGTTGCTATTGCCACGTGAAATCCGTCCATGGTGCGGGTGGGATCCTGTAGGAGACGATTGCAGGACAATCCGACAGGTCAAGTCTGCAAACAGTTGCTCTGCTGTATCGTCCGTGTGTGGAGCGACCGCCTGTTGCGGCCTACTTTAATTGCTCTGATGTTCCTCAGTATCCCTACCCCAGGAGCCACGCAGGTCTATTGGACCCCCAGAGTCTCGCTCTGCCTGCTGTTTCCGCACCCCGAATCAGGATGGCCATGCCCCGACGCACTGACATCCACTCGATCCTGATCATCGGCTCAGGTCCAATTGTCATTGGCCAAGGTTGTGAATTTGACTATTCCGGGACGCAGGCGTGCAAGGCGCTGCGAGAAGACGGGTACCGGATCGTCCTGATCAACTCGAACCCGGCCACCATCATGACGGACCCGGGCTTCTCGGATCGCACCTACATTGAGCCCATCACGCCCGATACGGTGCGCAAGATCATCATCAAGGAAAAGGAGCTCGGGAACCCGATTGACGCCCTGCTTCCCACGCTGGGTGGTCAGACGGCACTGAACTGTGCCTGCGATCTGTATGACGACGGGACGCTCGACGAGTTTGACATCGAGTTGATCGGGGCCTCGCGCGAGGTCATCCACCGGGCCGAGGATCGTGAGCAGTTTCGGCAGACGATCGAAGCAGCCGGCCTCCGGCAGGCCAAGGCACAGACCGTCAGCAGCATGGATGAAGCGACGCAGGCGATTGAGCAGATCGGCCTGCCGTGCATCATTCGGCCGGCCTTCACGCTGGGAGGCTCCGGCGGCGGCGTCGCGTACAACCTCGATGAGTTCGAGCAGATCGTCAAACGAGGCCTTGATGCATCGCCGATCCAACAGGTCCTGCTCGATGAGTCGCTCATCGGCTGGAAGGAATACGAACTCGAAGTCATCCGTGACCGCAATGACAACGTCATCATCGTCTGCGGCATCGAAAACATCGACCCGATGGGAGTCCACACCGGCGACAGCATCACCGTTGCCCCGATCCTGACGCTGACCGACAAAGAATACCAGCAGATGCGCGATGCTGCGCTCACGATCATTCGAGCCATCGGCGTTGAAACCGGCGGTTCGAACATCCAGTTTGCCGTTGATCCTGCCACCGGCGACCAGATCGTCATTGAGATGAATCCGCGCGTCTCACGCTCGTCGGCACTTGCTTCGAAGGCAACCGGGTTCCCGATTGCGCGCGTGGCAGCAAAGCTGGCAGTCGGATACTCGCTTGATGAACTGCGCAATGACATCACCGGCTCGACGAGCGCCTGCTTCGAACCGGCCATTGATTACGTCGTGGTGAAGATGCCGCGCTGGACGTTTGAGAAGTTTCCCGAGGCCGACGAAACGCTGACCACCCAGATGAAGTCGGTCGGCGAAGCGATGGCTATTGGCCGGACGTTCAAGGAGGCATTCCAGAAGGCCATCCGGTCGATGGAAGTGAAGCGATTCGGCTTCGGACTCGACAAGAACGATGCCTGGCTCGCGACCCGGAACCCGGACCGACACGACGGTGCTACCGATGTCGAACAGGAGATCGGGCACACGGCCGTGGGCACGGACGGCCGCCCGGTCGTCTGGCCGGTCCCCGAGTCGAAACTGCGCCGCAAACTCGGCGTTCCCTCGCAGGGACGCATGTACTACGTGCGATACGCCTTCAAGCAAGACTGGTCGGTGCAGCAAGTCCATGAACTGACGATGATCGACCCCTGGTTCCTCGAACAGTTTCGTGATCTCGTCGAGTTTGAGGATGTGCTGTGCGCCTACGAGTCTCTCGAACAGGTGCCGCGCGAGGTGCTGGTGCAGGCCAAACAATGGGGATACTCCGACCCGCAACTGGCCCACCTGTACTACGGGGACATCAGCAGTCCCACCATTCTCAAAACGCGGGCCCACCGAGTCGCACTTGGGATTGAGCCGGTCTACAAACTCGTTGATACCTGTGCCGCTGAGTTCGAAGCGATCACGCCCTACTTCTATTCGACATACGAGCAGCCGTCCTATGTCGTCAATCCTGACGACGGCACACCGGCAGCGCAGACTGTTGATGATGAGATCCGGATCAGCCCGCGAGAGAAAGTAATCATCCTCGGGGGTGGGCCCAACCGGATCGGGCAAGGCATCGAGTTCGACTACTGCTGTTGCCAGGCCTCGTTCGCAGCGCGCCGGCATGACCTCGAATCGGTCATGATCAACTCGAACCCCGAGACGGTGTCCACCGATTACGACACGTCCGATCTGCTGTTCTTCGAACCGCTCACGCTGGAGGACACGCTCAATGTGATCGAGCGGCTCAATGGGAGGGTGACTGCTCCCCATGATGACGCCGACCAGTCGCACGGGCATGTGCGCGGCGTCATCGTGCAGTACGGGGGGCAAACGCCGTTAAACCTGGCCCACGGCCTGGCAGCGGCCGGCGTTCCCATCATCGGTACCCCGCTCGACTCGATCGACCTGGCCGAGGAGCGCGACCGATTCCGGGATCTGCTGATCCAACTGAACCTTCGGCAACCCGAAAGCGGCATTGCCCGGTCAGTCGAGCAGGCGCGGGCTGAAGCAGAAAAGATCGGGTATCCGGTGCTGGTACGGCCGAGTTACGTACTCGGGGGGCGCGGCATGGAAATCTGTTACGATGAGCAGGCCCTGCTGTCCTACATGGCCAAGGCGATCGGTGCCAGCGACCTGTCACTGGCCGATGCACCGGTGCTGATTGATCAGTTTCTGGGCGAAGCCATCGAGGTCGATGTTGATGTCATTGCGGACTGTTCAGAGAAAAACGCCAACCCGCGCGGGCTTGTCTGCGGCGTGATGGAGCATATTGAGGAGGCCGGGATTCACAGCGGCGACTCGGCCTGCACGCTTCCTCCCTACAGCCTCCCGACCCATCTGGTCCGCCGAATCCGTCGGACGGCACTGACACTGGCCGAGGCGCTGAGCGTCCAGGGCTTGATGAATCTGCAACTGGCCGTCAAGGAGGATCCTGAGCACGGGGAGGAACTGTACGTCCTCGAAGTAAACCCGCGTGCCTCACGGACCGTCCCGTTTGTCAGCAAAGCCACCGGCCGATCCTGGGCGTATCTGGCCGCTGAGGTCATGTACGGGTGCACGCTCGATGATCTCGGGCTGCCCGATGAGCAGCCGGCCCCATCGCACATTTCCGTCAAGGAGGTGGTGCACCCATTTGCCAAGTTCCCTGGCGTCGATGTCGTTCTCGGGCCGGAAATGCGCTCGACCGGCGAGATCATGGGGCTGGACCGGACGTTTCCTGCTGCCTTTGCCAAGGCGCAACTTGCTGCCGGCCGCCGTTTGCCGCTGGAGGGGAATGTCTTTCTCTCGGTGCGCGAATCCGATCGGCCGCATGTCGTATCGCTGGCCCGCACACTCGTCGCGCTCGGCTTTGGTGTGTGTACGACATCCGGCACGCATGCGTGGCTCGAAGAGCACAGCATTCATACGAAACTGCTGCGCAAGATCAGCGAAGGTGTCCGCCCCAACGTCATCGACCTGATCAAGAACGGGGAGGTCGCCCTGATCATCAACACGCCGAGCAAGAAGGGTGCCGACACGGATGAAGGGAGAATCCGTGCCAGTGCCGTGCGCCACGGCGTGATCATGGTGACAACGATGACCGGCGCTGCAGCCGTGGTCCGCGCCATTGAGGCCATGCGTGCCGGCAGCCTGCGTGTTGTTGCCCTCCAGGATGTCTACTCACACAACGGGCCGGGCACACATGACGGGCAACCGGAGCACCGGATCGGTAACTCGACACAATCTGCGTCCTCCTTTGGTGTCCCGCGACATTGACCCGCTCACCTGCATGTTCCATCATGGAAATTTCGTGATCTTGCAGAAACTGTCATTCGGTTTCGGCAATAACCTGACGAAGTGCCTCGTTCGGGTGGTGTTGGTGGCCGAGTTACGGTACATTCACAGCATCGGACAAGCCTCGATTCAGAGAAGGGCATCATGCTTGATCCACTACTGAAACCGATTGCCAAGGGCGACTTCGGATATCGAGAGGCTGCACACCTGTTGAACCGTGCAGCCTTCGGCGGCTCGTCGGCCCAGATTCAGTTGATGGCTGACTGGGGGCCGGATCAGGCTGTTGAGCATCTGGTACGCTTCACGAAAACCACCTATCCCCAGCCGCAGGCAGAGGACTTTCAGTCCGACATCATGGCCCCGGCAACGCCCGAGCAGCAACTGGCCATCCGCAAGGCGCGGCAGGCCGGGAACGAAGCCGTGCTTGAGCAGGTCCGCAAGTCGCGCCAGGATCGACAGCGCCGTGATCGACGCCAGATCCGATCATTGCAACAGTGGTGGCTCACCCGGTTGATTGAAACGGATCGGCCGCTCGAGGAGAAAATGACCCTGTTTCTCCATGGGCACTTTGCCACCGGCTATCGCACCATCGAGAACAGTTATCACATGTACCTGCAAAACCAACTGTTCCGAACGCACGCGACCGGGAACTTTGCCGACCTCTGCTTTCAGATCATCCGCGACCCGGCCATGCTGGCCTATCTCGACAACAACGAATCGAACAAGAATCACCCGAATGAAAACCTCGCCCGCGAACTGATGGAACTCTTCACGCTCGGCGAGGGAAATGCGTATACCGAGCACGATATCAAGGAGGGGGCCCGCGCCCTGACCGGCTACTCATTCCACGGCAACGGGTTTGTGATGCTCAGAGGCATCCACGACGGCGGCAGCAAGCAGATCCTGGGACGTCGAGGCGTGTTCAACGGTGACGATTTCGTCCGCATCATCCTCGGCCGCATCGAATGCTCGGAGTACATCTGTTACAAACTGTACCGGTACTTCGTGTCGGATATGCCTGAGGGCCCGACCCGTGAGCAACAGCGCTTCATCATGGCGGCTCGGCCGGCTGCTTCGCACATCACGATACGAGTTGGGACCGGTCCTGGAGACGATCTTCAAGTCGCGCCACTTTTATGATGAGGCCAATCGAGGGGCTGTCATCAAGTCGCCGGTCCAGTTGATTGTCCAGGCGGTCCGCTCCCTGAGGACACCCCCACCCGATCTCGGCGTGCTGATCGAATCGATGAACCTCATGGGCCAGAACCTGTTTCAGCCGCCATCGGTCAAGGGGTGGGAAGGCGGTCGATCCTGGATCAATACGTCCACCCTCTTTGTGCGCCAGAACGTGCTCGTGTATCTCCTCACCGGCAGGTTGCCTGCCGGGTATACAGCACTCAGTACCCGAACCAAGTTTGACGGCCTGAAACTGCTTGAACCGCTCCGGGCTAGCGCGAACAAGAGCAAAGAGCAGCTCACGACCGACAAGGCCACTGAACATCTCGTAAAACTCTGCATGCCGCCGGTTTCCCAGGAGCCGGACGAAGTGCAACTCGCTACATTGCAGCAGTTTGCTGAAACGCAGGGCCCCGAGATATCAAATGAACTTGTGATTGGATTGTTATGTCTGATCACTGCGATGCCTGAATATCAACTGTGCTGATCCCAAGTGCGTCCCGATGAACTGCCGGCAGGATGAGATAAGAAGCATGAACCGAATCACGCCGACCTCAACCGACACTATTGCCTGTACGAGACGAGCCTTTCTGCAGAAGGGGCTCGTCCTGGTCTCAACGGCAGCCACCGTCCCATCGTTCCTGAACGAGGCTGCGTTTGGTCTCTGGAACCCGTTTGATCAGCCGCTGACGACCTCGCAGCCGGGCAAGCCGGACAACCACATCCTTGTGGTGGTCCAACTCAGCGGTGGGAATGACGGGCTCAATACCGTGGTTCCTTACGGGATGGATCAGTATTACCGCTCACGCCCCGGGATTGCCATCCGCCCCAATGACACATTGAAACTCGGCAACGACACGGCCGACCTCGGATTCCACCCGAATCTGGCAGGGCTCAAGGAACTGCACGACTCCGGGCTGCTGGCCACCATCCAGGGGGTCGGCTACCCGAATCCGAATCGATCACACTTCACCTCGATGGACATCTGGCATACTGGAGACCCGACCAACCCGAATACAACCGGGTGGATCGGCCGGTACTTCGACAACACCTGCAACGGCTCGCCCGATCCCGATGCCGGCATCTCCATCGGGCGTGAGTCGCCACATGCACTATCCGGCGACCTGCACAAACCGGTCGAGTTTGAATCTCCTGATCTGTTCAAGTGGATCGGCGAGGACGTGCAGCCGGCCCTGGCCGAGCCGTACACCAAGATCTGTGAGCATGCCGCCCAACGCAATTCGGCCGGCAGGCCGACCAAGAAGCAGGCCGAGACGGGCTATGCCTCTCAGCGGAACTTCCTGACGCGTACCTCGATGAATGCACAGGTTTCCAGCGATCGCATACGAGCCGCCGTTCGCCTGCAGCCGCTCGTGGAGTACCCGGCCAGCCCGCTGGCGAATCAACTGCGCACGGTCGCTGCGATGATTCAGGCTGACTTGCCGACCCGGGTGTACTACGTCACGCTCGGGGGATTTGATACGCATGCCGGCCAACCGGGCTCGCACGCAAACCTGATGCGCCAACTCGGATCGTCATTGTTGGCCTTCAGCAAGGACCTCAAGGCCCAGGGCAATGACGGTCGGGTGCTGACGATGACGTTCAGCGAGTTCGGCCGACGCGTCGGCGAGAATGCCTCGCGTGGCACGGACCACGGGACGGCAGCACCGATGTGGCTGATGGGACCGATGGTCCGACCCGGTGTGCTGGGCAATCATCCCTCCCTGACCGATCTCGACCAGGGAGACCTGAAGTACACCGTGGACTTCCGCAGTATCTACGCGACGATCCTGCAGTCCTGGTTCAAGGCTGACACTCACCAGGTACTTGGCAGATCATTCCAACCTGCGCAAGTGCTGCGCACATAAACCGGTGTGCGCAATTTCCAGGTAATTCAACACATCACATACTGCCTGCGCGTTCATTCCCACGACGGTTCACGCATTCACGCACATGATGCAACATCGGTGCTTGATCGGCGCTAGAGTTAGCCATCGACGAATCCCCCCACTGTTTCTGTGGACAGGAGATTTCACATGGGTGGCTGGAAAACACAAGCATGTATGCAATGCGCTGGATAACCGTACTGGCACTGGTGACGGCAGCGGGCCTCTGTACAACACCGGCTCGGGCACAGAATGACGGGACCGGCAACCAGGTGCCGGTTGACTTGCCGCAGGATGTCCTGTCGGCCTCCGAACTGCCGCTCCAGGAGTTGCGGTTACAACTGAGGCCGTTGCGGCGGGATGAGTTGTACGGGGTGGCTGAGACCTGGATTCAGGATCTCCAACTGACCTCGTCGGTACTGAGTGAGACTGAACTGGCGCTGCTGGGCGTGCAGTCAGACGATCAGCGGCAGACGCTGGTGATGAAGGCCGATGCCTTGCGTGGCGTCCGGGCCGGGCTGACGGATCGTATCGAGATCATCCTCGAGCAGTTGCAGGACAAGGGGGGCGAGACCGAGGAATTCGAGCAGTACATCAAGGCTGTCTCCGGGGTCTCCATTGAAGTGACTGATACCAAAACGCTGTGGCTGCGATTCACTACGTGGGTACGGTCTGAAAAGGGAGGAATCAAGATTGGGACGAACCTGTTGAAGTTTGTCGTGATTCTGATCGTGTTCTGGATTCTCGGTGCGATTCTCGGGGGCTTCGTCCGACGGGCCTTGCGATCATTCAAGAAGACCTCGAGCCTGCTGCGTGACTTCCTCGGCGGCCTGACGCGCAAGGTCACGGTGATCGTGGGGGCCGTGATTGCAGTGTCGCAACTCGGGATTGACGTCACCCCGTTGATTGCAGCCATCGGGGCAGCCGGCCTGGTCATCGGCTTTGCGTTGCAGGGCACGCTCAGCAACTTCGCCAGTGGGATCATGATTCTGCTGTACCGCCCGTTTGACGTCGGGGATGCCGTGACGGCCGCCGGGATCTCCGGCAAAGTCATGTCAATGACGATGGTCTCGACCGTCATCAATACCTTTGACAATCAGCGGATCATCGTCCCGAACAATGCCATCTGGGGGGGTGTCATTACCAATATCACAGCCAACCCGACCCGACGCGTCGATATGATCTTCGGCATCAGTTACACCGACGACATCGACAAGGCCCGGGCACTGCTCGGCACGATTCTGAACGAGCATCCATTGATCCTCCCGGATCCTGAGCCCGTCATCAAATTGCACACGCTCGGCGACTCATCGGTCGACTTCGTTGTCCGGCCGTGGTCGAAAACGTCTGACTACTGGGATGTGTACTGGGACGTGACGTGCGAGGTCAAGAAGCGGTTCGATGCCGAGGGCGTGAGCATCCCGTTCCCGCAGCGCGATGTTCATCTTCACCAGGTGACGTAGGACACCGTTAGAAGTCGAACCCGAGGCCCCCGTAGACCTTCAGGTCATTGTGCTTGATCCCGGCGTCAACTTTGGACTGGTACTCATTGAGCAGCCCGAAGTTGAGGCTGAGGTTGCGCTTGTCATTAATGCTGTAGGACCACAGCGCCGTTGAGACGGCCCGGAACTCGCCCATTTCATCGAAGTCGGGATAGACGAAGGTATCGGCTTCGATCCGTTGCCGATCGTTGACCTGCCACCCGACTTCCCCGCCAAGTAATCCCTCTGGAATGAGTTGATTACGCTTCGAGCCGATTTCCTTGACGACCCCGGCACCGGCCCGAAGCGATAGCGTCAGATCGTCACGCTCGATCAGCTCATACCCGACGCCGCCGGCCCCACTGACGCGCTGGTCCCAGGACTGGAACTCGTCGTAGTCATACCGGCCCTGAGCGAAGTAGAACCATTTCGACTCCGGTACAAGCCAGTCATGGGTGATGCCGGTCGTGAACTTGTTCTTGTTCCGATCCCCGTTGTTGGCCCCGTAGAAGTACGAGGCATCGAGTTTGAGGATCGAATCGTCGCGCTTGCGCTTCGAGGCAATCTTGGCAAAGAAATCCTGTGCATCGGTATTGCCGGTCGATGAACCGAACCCGACTTCGAAGCGGGACTTCCATTCAGATGCCGGCTCGGGCACGAACGGCTCAGCGTCGGCAGCCGGTTCGGCCACCGCTGGTACTTCCGGCTCACCGACCGTTGTCACCTCGGCCATCGGGATCGTCAGGCGACCGAGCACTGCATGGTCAAGAACCACATGGTCAGCGTTCTGTTCGACCAGAATGCCGGACAGATGATCGCCGGTGGCCAGTGTCACATGAGTCACCGGCGGTTCCTGCGATGCACCGGCCATCGAGGCTGCAAGCATGACGATTGCTGAAATCACTGAGGCGGATAGGCGAAGCATCCTGAAAGTCTCCTGCGGATGAATGTGTGTCGTATCAAGCATGTCCTCTCCCCCAATCCTCCCCCCATTCCTCCCCCATGTCCTCCCCGCTGTTGGGACAAGTCACCTCGTCCCGAGCGCCCGGTACAGGGTCCCCCAGCCTACCGACAGGTAGCCGGCTGCAAACAGTGCCAGAAACGGGATACTGACCAATGAATGCTCCTGGGAGAAACTGAGCGTAATGCACAGCAGCATCAAACAGCCGAGCGTGAGTTCGATGAGTCCGGGCGCGATCCGCTGGAGGCGTTTCGACGTGCGCCGTACCGCCGGTTCGGCCGACGAGGTGCCGTACTTCTGCGTTCTCACGAACGGGGATCGAATCCCCAGCAGGGCTTCGAGGACCGCACGGGAATTGTTGATGCTGATCCCGATACCCAGGGCCATCAGGGATGGCAACTGAAGGATGGTTCGCAGGCCGCTCTTGTGCTGTTCAATCTGTGAGACGACGTAAAACGTACCGGCCGACGCCGTCGCCAGGCCAAAGAGTGTCAGCCCGAAGAGCCAACCGATGGCCGTGCCGCTCTCTACCGGGTAGATGTTGACAAAGAAGGCCGGGAAGAACAGCAGGCTCAGCAGCACGACGAAGGGATAAACGATCGGTGACGTCAGGTGGAACCAGGCCTCAATCTTCGTCGCCAGTGAGGCATCACTGGTCATGATCGTCGGCAGCAGTTTGATCGCAGTCTGGATCGATCCTTTGGTCCATCGGTGTTGCTGGCTCTTGAAATCGGTCACATGAGGCGGGAGTTCGGCATCGCAGACGATCGAGGGGTCATAGACGAACTTCCACCCTTTGAGTTGAGCCCGATACGACAGGTCCATGTCCTCAGTCAGCGTGTCATGCTGCCAGCCGCCGGCATCCTCAATGCACGTCCGTCGCCACACGCCGGCCGTCCCGTTGAAGTTGAACCAGCGGCCGGCTCGGTTGCGGGCCGTGTGTTCAATCACGAAGTGGCCGTCAAGCAGGATTGCCTGAATGCGCGTCAGCAGGGAAGAAAACCGGTTCAGATGGCCCCATCGAACCTGGACCATACCAACTGAATCATCGTTGAAATAGGAGGCCACCAGCCGGAGGGTGGGCGGTGCAGGGACAAAGTCCGCATCAAACACGGCGATCATCTCACCGGTCGCCGTCTGTAATCCCTCCTGGAGCGCGCCGGCCTTGAATCCGTCCCGATTGTCACGGTGGATGTACTCGATGGCCGGCCCACCGGGCTGCCTCAGTTGCTCGCAGGCAAGCCGAGCGACCTCCGCGCTGTCGTCCGTCGAGTCGTCGAGCACCTGAATCTGCAGCAGATCGTGTGGATAGTCAAAGTTGGCAGCGGCTTCAATCACGCGCCGGGCCACCTGCTTCTCATTGTACATTGGCAGTTGGACCGTGATGGCCGGCAGGCTCGTCTCATCGACGGCACCCGGATTGAGCGGCCGTGGCGTGAGGGCCCCTCGGGCATGCCGGTGGTAGAGGAACACAAGCCAGTACCGGTGCAGCCCGTAAATCACGAGCACGGCCAACACGAAGAGATAGCAGATCGTCAGTGGAGCAGCAATCGGCTGCAGCACGACTTCCAGCCAGGACGAGATGGAAGAAAAGATGGTCACGGGTGCCGGTGATTGTAGTTGGGTCAAATCCGGACATTCGACGGGGAATCAACCCGGTTTTGGTCGGTATTCGAGCGATCAGACTGACTACGCTGACAATGAGGCCGTGGTTCTGGCAGATCGCTCTGATGACTTGAGACGGATTGCGGTGGATGCCGGTGTGACGGAAAACGGACTCAGGCCTACACTGAACCATTCAGACGCCCCGAGAGACAGGAGCAGTGACGGGTATGACTCGAGAACCGATCCTGGACCATCCGACTTTGGCCCTCGTCAAGAACCAGTTTCCGGACCTGAAACTCAAGGCGACGGAGTTTCGAGGGCTGGCCACGCTGATCGTCCCCGCCCCGGAGCTGCATGCAGTCATGGAGTTTCTGCGGAACGATTCAGCCTGTGCCTATGACTTCCTGTCGGATGTGACAGCCGTCGACTACCTGGGCTATGCCGCCGGCTCCGCGCTTGGCCGCTTTGCGGTGGTCTACGTCCTGAAGAGTTATGCAAACGATCTGGAACTCGTGGTCAAGACCTACCTTGATCCCTCGTGTGACACATCGGGGACCGAGGCCGACCCGGCGCTGACGCTCGATTCCGTCACCGACCTCTGGCCGGGGGCCGAGTGGACCGAGCGCGAGGTGTTTGACATGTTCGGGATTCGATTCCGGAATCACCCGGATCTTCGACGGATTCTCTGCTGGGAGAGCTACCCGGCCCACCCGCTGCGCAAGGACTACCCGCTGCACGGCCGGGGGGAACGAGAAAACTACCGCGTCGTCGAGCGCGAACATGCCTGATCGCCGTCAATCAGCCAGTCTGTTGTCTGTCTTATCGCTTCTTCCGCTTCTTCTTCATCTTGTCTCGTCGTGCCTGCCGGAGCAGTGCTGCGCGCTCGTCGGTTCGACTCGTCCCCTCAGCCTCAGGCGCTGCTCGACTCATCGTTTCAGCAAGGCTCGCTGATTCGGGCGCTTTTGCTGCCACGGCACCTCCGCCTGCAGCGGCCCCGACCGGCTGCGGCTTCCGGTTCCTGCCCCTGCGGTGCCTGTGCCGGTGCCTGCCCGGCCCCAGCGCGAACGCCGGTCCCCTGCTCACCGCGCGGCATGGCTCGGGTCGGCCCGTAATGGCTCCGAGGCTGATAGTTCGGACTGAGGCGAGCCTTGAAGATCAGATCGGTGATGCGATCCCGCACTGCCTCCTTCATGCGATCGTACATCTCACGACCCTCACGGCGATACTCGATCCTCGGGTCCTTCTGGGCAAAACTGCGGAACCCGATCGAATTACGCAGTTGGTCCATGAAGTAGAGATGGTCCTTCCACGCCTGGTCGAGAACCTGCAGCATAATGAGACGCTCAAAGTGAATCAGTTCGGCACGGAGCACGTTCATGATCTTGCTGCGAATCATGGCTGCCCGTTCATCCCCTTGCAGTCCACGCTCGTCATCGAGTAGTTGCGTTTGAAAGCGCTCGTCGAGCCATGCCTCAAGCTGCTCATCTTCGGGGAATCGCTGCAGCGCATCCTGAACGGTCTCATCGAGTTTGTCACCCTCGATCCACTCGCGTGCAGCCTGCGTCAACTCATCGCCCCACTGCTGCGGCGTGCGCTGCAGCAGCGACATCGGTTCCCACTCGATCCCGAACTTGAAGTAGGCCCAGCCGGCCAGTTGCTGCAGGGCTGCCTGCGGGTTCTGTGTCATCACCGCATTGGTGAGTTCGAGGATGTAGTCGACCGGATAGCGAATCTCGCGTTTCCGATATACTTCGTCCGCCTTGGCCATCAGGTACTCGATGGCTTCACTCATCTCGAGTTCCATCAGGTCGTCAGGGTCGATCGGGGTCCCGAGCTTCCCGCCGGCCCACGATGCAATCTCTCGAACGCCGTAGTGCTCATCGAGGTACTTGTCGAGTTCGTCAAATGGCGCCTGCCTGATCCGGTCACGGGCCGCTGTCGCCAGGATGTCCTCAATCTGTCGAGCATTCATCTGACGCAACTCACTCGGTTTGAGGTCGAGCCCGAACTTCGAATGCCCCCACCCGACCAGTCCCTTGATGTCCCAGTCCACGGGGTCCACATCATCATTCATGAACTCGCCGAGTGTAACTTCAATCCCGCCTCGAATGTCCTCAAGTGCATCAGTGCAGATGCGATTGATCAAATCCTCCTTGTCACGTGCCTTGCAACGCTCAGGCTCGACGGAGGCTTCGAGGCGGTTCTGGACCCATTCGGCAATGCACAGCGACGGGTAGTCTTCAGAGAGGTACTTCTCGGCAGCATCGCTCACGGCATCCTCAATGTAGGTCATGACGATTTCGCGGAGCCGGTCACCTTCCAGGATGCGCTGACGCGTGCCGTAGAAGTCGTTCCGCTGATGGTCCATGACCTCATCATAATCGAGGATCGCTTTTCGAATTTCGAAGTTCCGCTCCTCCACCTTCCGCTGGGCACGCTCGACTGCCTTTGAGAGCATGGGATGCTCAATGGCATCGCCTTCCTTCATGCCAAGCCGGGCAAGCACGCGCTGGGTGGTTTCCCCGGCAAACATGGTCATGAGATCATCTTCAAGGCTGATGAAGAAGCGGCTCGAACCGTTGTCACCCTGGCGTCCCGAGCGCCCGCGCAACTGATTGTCGATTCGTCGTGACTCGTGTCGCTCGGTGCCGACGACGTGAAGCCCACCCATCCGCTCGGTACTGCCCCACATGGTCAGGCGGTGAAGTTGGAAGCACCCGGACTCGTCGATCGCCTGACAGAGCTGCTCCTCCGTCATCTTGTCGAGCGACTTCTCATCGTAATAGGAGTAGATGTCTGCCCAGTGCCGGAACAGTTTCATCCGGACCTGCTCCGGTGCGAGTGCATCGACATCGGACCGCTTCATGCCGATCTGTTTCTCGGCCAGATGTGCAAACACGGCGTTCCTGATCTGCTCGTCATCCATTGACGGGTCAACGGACTTGGGGCAGATCGCACGTCGCTTCCAATGACCGATCAAATCCTCGCGGCTGATCTGATGGAGTACGATGTCGGTCCCGCGGCCGGCCATATTCGTTGCAATCATGACGGCCCCAAGTTCACCGGCATGGAGGATCATGTGTGCTTCACGCTCGTGCTGCTTGGCGTTGAGCACTTCATGCTGAATGCCGTACTTCTTGGTCAGCCGCTGGCTGAGCATCTCCGAGTTTTCAACCGAGGTGGTTCCCACGAGAACCGGTCGGCCGGCATCGTGGAAGTTCTTGATTTCCTCGATGATCGCATTCCATTTGTCCTTCCGTGTCAGATACACACGGTCCTGGCGATCTTCGCGCACGCACGGCACGTTCGTCGGGATCACGACGACGTCCATGTTATAAATGTCGTGGAACTCCTGGGCCTCGGTGTCAGCCGTCCCGGTCATACCGGAGAGCCGCTCGTACAGCTTGTAGAAGTTCTGAATGGTGATGGTGGCCATCGTCTGGGTTTCGGGCTTGATCTCGACCCCTTCTTTGGATTCGATTGCCTGGTGGAGCCCGTCGGACCACTGCCGGCCGATCATGAGGCGCCCGGTGAACTGATCGACAATAACAACCTGGCCGTCCTTGACGACGTAGTCCTTGTCGAGCTCGTAGACGGTGTGCGCCCGCAGGGCCTGCTCGAGCAGGTGCGGCATGTCAATGTTGTCGCCGACATAAAACGACCCCATGTCAGCAACCCGTTGCGCTTCACTGATGCCCTCATGCTCGAGCTGCACGTTCTTCTTATCCATCTCGATGCCATAGTACTTCGTGTGCTGATCGCGCGCATCCTCGAGCTTCGGCAGCTCAGCCTGGAGGTTGGTTACCTGCTGCTTGAGTTCGGGCACCTTGTCCTTGTCGCGCGCGTTGCGGATGTCGCCCTGCAGCCCCTTGATACGAAGTTTGCAGTTCTCAACATCCTTGTCAGCCTGGGCCCAGGGCTGTTGTTTGCCGACAAGATGTCGAGCCAGCTGGTCGGCCACGGCATACCGGGGCGAGTCATCGTGAGCCGGCCCGGAGATAATCAGCGGGGTTCGGGCTTCGTCGATGAGGGTTGAGTCCACTTCGTCAACAATGGCAAACTCGCGGCGCTTCTGCACCTGGTCCTCCAGGCGGATCTTCATGTTGTCACGAAGATAGTCAAAGCCGAATTCGCTCGTGGTGCCATAGACCACGTCACAGTGATACGCCACCTTCTTCAGTTCCTCAGGCAGTTCGTGCATCGGTGCGATATAGCCAACCGTCATCCCGAGGTGGTAGAAGAAGGGGAATGTCCAATACCGGTCACGACGGACGAGGTAGCTGTTCACGGTCACGACGTGTGTCTGTCGGCCGGCAATCCCGTGAAGGTAACAGGCCATCGGCGCGACAATGGTCTTGCCCTCACCGGTCTTCATTTCGGCAATGGCCCCGAAGTACACATTCTTGCCGCGCATGGCCGTGCGGGTTGACGAGTACTTATGTTCAGCCAGCACCATGCCGCCGATGAGTTGGACGTCAAAGGGGCGGGCCCGGAACGGCGGTTTCGAATCCGGGTACACCTCTCGCACGGCCTCATACAGGCGAACGGGAATGTCAATGAGTTTCCAGGTCGGGACCGGCTCAACGTTTCCGATCAGATCACCGGTCGGCTCGGCATCGGGCGTCGAATCAATGGTCGCCTTTACCTCGTCGTACAGCGCCCGTGCGTCATCCGGCAGGACCGATGGGTCAAACTGGCGATTCGGATCGAAGATGTTGCGAATCCCGACCGCGCGATCCATGACCTCACGGGCCACGGCAAAGATTTCAGTCAGCATGTCGTTTTCCGACTCGCCGGCTGCAAAGCGCTGCTTGAACTCGTCGGTCTTGGCCCGCAGTTGGGCATCAGTGAGCCCACAGAGCCCGGACTCATGCTTCGTGATGTGCTCAACTCGGGAGAGGTGTCGCTTAACGAATCGCTCGTTGCGGGTCCCGAAGACCTTTGTCATTAATGTTCCGACCACTGGAATCCCAGGCATGGTGAACCTCGTTTGTTGCCGTGTCCGGGCAGCCGACCTCGATCGAACCGAGTGCCGGTCTGCCGAATGCTGTTGATATGATTCAGTGAGAAGCGTCGCTGTGCAGTGCGGGGGGATCGGGTCAGACTCGTGGTGGAGGTGGAATCAGGATCGGCCTCCAGGCACAACGACGACCTCAGCCCGCAGAGGGGTTCAGCAAGGCGGGGGGAGATTCAGGAGGCGTGCCAAACCCTCGGCCAACGGGCCGGGCCCATTGCCGAAGAAGATGCCTCCGACCTGCCGCCTGAAAGCAGGCAGATTCGATTGCCGGGCGGAGAGTCGGCGATCTTGTGAGAATGCCGGCATCGCCAGATCGCCTGCCTCAAGGACCCGCTGGGCATGGGAGAGCAGTTGCCTGCTCAGCGCCGAGCCGTCACAGGAAAGGAAGCCGGCAGCCGATGCGAGGCGGCTGATCGCCTTGCGCATGGCTCGCTGCCCGGGTCTGGCGGAGGAATCGTGGTGTGATCGTCCTGCCTGGCCGGAAGACGTCCGGAGCGTGTGCAGAACGGTCTCGACAACCCGCATATCCCGATAATCAACCGCATCGGCAGCAGAAAACGAGCCTGACGCCACGGCCAATGCCACAAACGCCACGAGGGTGGTGATCATGCGCGCACTGACAACCTGGCCGGCTGGGGACTCGCCGCTCTCCTCGGTCTTCGGATTGTCGTACTGATCACACATATTCATGACAGTCTGTTTGGGGATCCTGCGCCCACAATTGCGGGATGGGCACCATGTTAGTATCGGCAGGTTACCGGCACATGGCAAGAACGAGATTCTTGGGAAGGTCAATCTGTCTGCTGAGGCCGGGAGGCCACGGGCCATTCAGAATGAACAATTCGGCAGGCCGGGGATACCTGTCTCCCGCTACTTCCGCTCCATCTGAAGTTGGTCCTTGGGCGTGTCCGGGCGTTCCTGCTGTCGCAGGTTATCGTAGTACTTCAGGACCGACGCCGGTGGCGGGGGAAAGGCCTCCTCCAGTGTGAGGGGGATGGCCCCGCCCATGCTGGCGGCCATGTTCTCGTAGTACAGGCCGAGGGCGTTTTCGAGATTGGCATACGTCTTGGCCTTGACCCAGTCCTCTGCGTTGAGCCACATGCGCATCCGCTCTTCCATCGTGGTGCCGGGGAAGTTCATGGCGGATTCAAAGGCCACACTGATCATGCAGGGCGTCACGCTCTGCGGGTCGGCCCAGGGCCAGATGGCGAGCCTGTTGCGGGTGGAGAAATTCGTCTTCACATCGCCATATTGCTCATCGAAATTCTCGTAAATCAGTTGGGCCTGCTCGCAACGGGCATCAAACGCATCCTTCTTGCCGTATGCCAGGCCGAACCGAAACGCGCTGTTGAGTAAGCCCATGATCTCGCTGAAGACCACGTCCGGCGAGTCATAGCGCTCCCAGGTCTCGCGCAGGATGAACTCCTGAATAGGATAGGTAAACCGCTCCTCACGCCCCATTTCCTGCATCTGCGGGTCCATGCGCAGTTTCGTGTAGTATTCGTCGGCCTTCTCGTACTCGCCCCACTGGTAGTACTGCCGGACGGCATCAATGAGGAAGTTTCGATACCCGTCGATAAACGTCTGCGGCTTCGGCCCACGCGGATCATCGGTTCCCATTTCGCGAGCCAGCAGGATGTCAAACACATGCTCGTAAAACGGGATAAAGCGCAGATCCGGCGTCCACGTCAGCTCCTTCGTCATGAAGTCGAAGTAGATATGGCCCCGACGCTGCAGCGCCTGCTCGGAGTGAAACAGGAGCCGGTCGGTGTTGATTCGGTCAAAGAGGGCCTGCTGCCTCCGTGAGAGGCCTCGAGCCACGCCGACATACGCCCAGTACAGGGCATGCGCGTTGGGTGAACGCCAATCAAGCGGCCCGAACTCGACCGTCAGGTCATGCATGAACATGGGGTCCATGTTGTATTCGGTGCGGATCACCTGCTTGCGGGTGTAACCCAAGAGTGCCGGTAGCGCTTCGGTGTAGTTCTCATTCTCAACGATGCCGATCAGTCCCAGCATCTGACGATCCTGCAGATTCAAATCGGGGCCGACCTCATCCTGGTCGAGTTTCAGCAGCCGATCGTACAAGTCGGTTCGCTGAGCCAGGTAACTGGACTTGATACTCTCAATGCGCTGCATGATGTGCAGGAAGTCAGTGTTCAGTTCGAGCCCGGCCGCCTTCATGTCCTGCAGCAGGTCCTCGGTCTCGGGATGCGCTTCGATCAAATCGTCCAGCCGCTCCGGTGCTTGCGCGACCTCGCCGATCCAGGCAACAACATCTGTATGCTCGTATGGGGGGGCGCCGAGAATGCTGTGCCACTCGTCGGCCAGTTGTTGCTTGTAGTAGTAGTGCGCATCGTCGGTCAGGCCGCCCACCTTATGCAGGAAGCACCAGGACAGTTCCTTGTAGAGCATCATGTCATTCGGGTTGTACTTGATGCCGTACTTGCGAATGAGGTTGATTCCCTCATTCACCCACTGCCAGCGCTCCTCTTTCGTATTGGTCGCCACGGAGATGTTGTAGGCCATATTCCAGGCATGGAACGACCAGACTTTGGCAAAACGGGGCTGGAGTTGGGTGATCCATCGTGACAGGTGATATGCCTCGAAGAACTTGCCGTCCTCCTTCAGTTTGTCAGCCCGGATCCACATGTAGTTAACAATGATGCCGCGGAGGACGCCGATGGACTGCGCGATGACGACCGGCACGGGTGCCCCCTCGGTCGCCTGGGCCGTGTACTTCAACTGTGCATCCGAGGACATCGCATTGATGCCCGACATCATGGTTCCCGACAGCGTCAGCGAGCCGAGCATGATGAGCAGTGCAACAAGTTGTATGACTCTATGGTGTCTCATGTCGTACCCTCCGCCCCCATCATCTCATGGTCAGCGCCGTGTCTTACGCATGCCCCGAATAAATCGCCAGTTGCCGTGAGCGGAACACGAGCCAGCCGATGATGCACGCGGCCCCGGTCCAGCCGAGCTGGATCCAGCCGGCTGTTCGCATGACCGTCGCCCATGACAGGTGCCGACCCTCGGTGAGGAAGGCAGCAGGCCGGACGTCGCCGTAGATTCTCAGGACGGCATTGGTCCCCCGCGCGATCATGGCCACAAGCCACTTGATCGGGTTCAACTTCTCCGTGAGCGGGTCGATGTACCGGTAGAACTCAAGCGCATCGCTCATGTACGGACCCATCTCGGCACCGAGGAAGATCGCAAAGGCCAGCAGGCAGGCAACCGGGAAACTTGCAAAGGTGGCGGCCGCAATCCCGAGCATTGCCAGGAACCCGAGTTTCATCCAGATGACCAGCATCGCTCGAATGTAATTCGCCTCGAAATTCGAGACCTTGTACATGACTTCAAGGCCGTCCTGCGGGAACGTGATCGCCAAGGGCCCCGGCTGCCCGGTTTCAATACTCCCGTTGGCAATCTGCACGATCAGCGTGTTACTCTCATTGAGCGCACCGGCCGGGATCAGCACCGTCTGGGTCTGCATTAACGCAGCCTGCTGAACCTGGGCATAGTTGAGACTCGGGACCAGGAAACTCACCGGAACAATGACACCCGGTTCATTGCCGCCGGCGTCGATCTTGAAGCGGAGCGTCAGGGCATTGGCTGGGAAATACTGCACGCGAAGCCGTTGGCCCGGTGTGATCCGGACGGCGTCGTCAGCAGTCGGTTGTTGATCGAGCGGGGCGATCAGCAGGCCGGCATGACCGTCACCCAGGTTCGGGTTAACGGCAAAATGAGTACCGCGTGCATATCGGATTGATTCATCTTCGCTCGTCACGATGACGTCAAAGATCGTCTTGAGCGGCTCATCGAGGAATATGACATCATCCATCTGCGCGGTGATGATCTGCGTCTTTGATAACGGCTTCACGTTTTCAAAGACATATTCCTTGTACGAGCCGACATCGACGGTTCGCTGTTCAGTCTGGAGGCGCTGGATCGTCTCATTGTAAATCCGAAGCGGGGCCGCCGGATCCCCTCGATACAGTTCCTCATTCTGAATGAGCTCCTGACGCGTGATGGCCTCGGCATCCTCTAGAATATCACCCATCGTCGGGCGCACCCCCACCCGTGAGGTCAGCACCTGCTCGGACGTGGCGAGGCGGTCATACGAATCGAGGGCCGGCGTCGAGTTCAGGTACTGCAGAAACCAGAATACGGAGCCGCCGATTAGCACAAGCAGCACGAAGTTCAGCCCCATGACGCCGATCCACTTCCCGAGCAGGTAGTTAAACCGGCTAATGGGCTTGCTCACGATCTGGTAGATTTGCTTGTCACGCTGCTCGAAGGCGACCGTGGCCGTGGCAATGAAGATCGTCATCACGGCCAGCAGCGCGTAGGACGCCCCCGTCCCGTAACTGATGAATGTCTGAATGCGATAGCGCAGCGGCGTGTCCAGTTCGATCCGGGCCGACAGAATCGGGATAAACAGAATCAGGCCGATGATGAAGATCAGTGCCAGTTTCATACGGACGGCTTCGTCGAGCACCATCCGCGCCACCGCCAGCGGCTGCCAGCGCAGGGAAAACAGGAGGCGCATGAGATCCAGCGCCGCGATGAATGCGAGCGTCATGGTGGCTACGGCCAGGACGAAGTCGGCCAGGCCGCCGGACTCCGGGCTCACCGCTCTGATCACCATCCAGACGATGCCGGCCACGCCCAGAAGAATCGAGGCCGTCAGCCCATGCCCCAGCCACGCAATGCCGACGACCAGCAAGACGCCGACGATGGTCGATGTAATCGGCGTGGATTGATAGATCTCGGGGAGCCAGCGACCATTGCCAGATGCGGTCAGACCGAACAGCACGCCGAAGGCGATCACCCCGACGGCCGACAGCAGAATCATGACCCAGCGCGCGTGCTGCCACCGGTCGATTCGCTCCATGATGTTGATCAATCTGGGGATCATCCGGCTCTCTGCTTAGCAAGTGCATCCGTACAGCGTGCGGGCCATGTCGACTAGGCGTCCTTGTCCTTCTCAGTGTCATTCGATTCGGACAATAGTGAGTCGATGACGGATCGATCCGGCTCGCCATCTTGAGTCGATGCAGGTGCTGACGGTTTACGAGGGGCTGCCTCTGCCGCAGTGGTTGGCCCGGCAGTCTCGTCGCCTTCCGTTGACGTCACCAGACTGTCGATCAGCCCGGCATCGTGAGCATCACCAGCCTGCTCGGAGGGATCGGTGCGTCTTGCATCCGCATGTGAATCACCTGAAGCGGCTGTCGTGTCAGGTGTCGAGGGGTCATCCCCGCTCTCCGACACGAGGCTCTGGACCAGGGCATCGCCCTCCAGACTCTCTGCTTCCTGGCCGGCACGAAGGAAGGCGGCCGTCGGGCCACCGGCCGAGGCACCCGAGGTCTGAGCCTTCTCAGACTGGGCCTGTTTCACGATGTCCAGGAACAAGCCCTCCAGCGAACGTCGGGCCGGAGCAATCCGCAGGACCTTCTTGCCGGCAGCATGTGCCTCGATTTCGCGAACGATCGAATCCGATTCACCGTCCGACAGCGCTTCGATTTCGATCAGTGTGCGGTCGGTCTCGGTCAGCAAGTCATCTCGATTCCCCTCGGCCCGTTTCTTCCCACCGTACAGGATGAGCATTTCATCGCAGACATCTTCGACATCGGCCAGCATGTGTGAGCTGAGGAGAATCGTCTTTCCGCGTCGCCCAAGTTCGAGGATCAGGTCCTTCACCTGTCGAATCCCGATCGGGTCCAGGCCGCTGGTCGGCTCATCGAGAATGAGAAAGTCCGGATCGTTGATCAAGGCTTGGGCGAGCCCGATCCGTCGCTGCATGCCCTTTGAAAACTGGCCGACGTTGCGAAACTGAACGGCATCAAGCCCGACCATTTCGAGCAGTTCGTCAATCCGCCTGCTGCGGACTCGACGGTCATACCGGAACAGTTTGGCATAGAAATCAAGCGTCTCACGCGAATTCAAAAACGGGTAGAGATACGACTCCTCCGGCAGATAGCCGATCCGCTTCTTGACCGAGACGTCAGTCGGCGTCTTGCCGAACACGCTCAATCGGCCGGAGGTCTTGTGAAGCAGACCGAGGATTATCTTGATCGTGGTGGACTTGCCCGACCCGTTGGGCCCCACCAGGCCGAAGACGGCCCCGGGATGAATCTCGAAGTCGAGGCTGTCAACGGCTCGCACTTGATCGCGCATCCAGAAGTCGCGAAAGACCTTCGTCAGTCGCTGTGCCCTCACGACGCATTCGTCACGTCGTGGCGCCGATGCTGCGTGTGATTGACGGCCCGTGTTTTCGGTGGTCATGTCGTTCATATCAGCCTACCCAGACAGGTCTTCATTGATACGTCGAAGGGCCTGACCCGGTTCTGTCTGCAAAAGTGGCGTGTGCGTCCCGGGCCGGGCAGGCAGGAAATCGGTTACTACTCGTTGATCTGCCTTCGTGCCCTCTCCCTGCGCCAGTTCTCCTGGAGTTGCGGGTCCCGGTTCAGCCAGAGATCCAGATCCTTCATGCCCGGCGGGATGGAGAATATCTCGATATTGCCTGCATAGATACGCTGCAGTGTCTCGGCCCAGAGGGTGTATGCAACCAGTGCCGGGTCCTCGCGATACTGATCCCGGTACGCATCGAAGAGGCGCCAGGATTCCTGGGCACGGGTCACAATGCGGGTCCGCTCGGATTCAGCATTGCTGATGATCTCGGCAACCGTTCCGGCAACGTCAGGAGAACGAAGGATCGCATCGATTTCAGCAAGCACACGCTCCGGTGTATCGAGCCGGGCGGCCAGTGCAGCACGATCCTCGTCATAGGCTGTTGCCAGCCTGTCCAGATCGCTCTCATCCGGCTGAACGCCGTCATACACCGCTTCATAGACGCGGATCAGCCCAGCCAGTTGCGTGTGATATCGGCCGGCCACTCGGTTCATGATCCGGGTCGCCTCATCGGTGGCCGTCTCGATCGCCTTGTGCGCATCGGCCCAGGCCTGGCTGACCCCTTCGTAGGATTCGAGAATCTGACGCGGCGGGCGGGCCTCCGTGCAGTTGGCAGACTGGATAACAATGCCGCAGTCGAGTTTGTCAAGAAGTTCCTGGGCAAACGCCTTCACGCGGGCATTGAGCAGGTCACGTGACTGGATGACGTCGTCGAGCCCGGTCCCGGCACACGCACGGACCACGCCGCGCTCCACACACCGACGAACCAGGGGGTCAATGCCGCCCTCGCTGTCCAGGACCGTTGCCTGCAGCCGCATGGGATCGTTGATGATATACGTGACCTGCCAGCGGGTATGAGCGAGGTTCGAATCCGAGGTGATCACGGAGCCGTCTTCACCGGGCACGAGCCCCTGCGTGAGGCGGCGATTCACCTGCTCAAAGGGTTTCGAACTTTCCTCTCGCGACAAGCCGAGCCAGAATGCCTCACGGATCACAGGCTGCCCCTGGTCATCCGTGTGGGCCTCCTTCAGTTCGACGGTCCGCGGTGCAATCCGCACCTTGATGAACTCGCCGACCGGGTACGGCCACGAAAGATGCAATCCACGGTCAAGCGGCGTCGTGTTCTGGATGCGGCCGAAGGTCAACCGCAAGCCGTTATCCTGCTCCTCGACTGTATTCCACCCGGTCATGATGTAGAACACAATCAGCACGACCATGGCCAACTGGAGCAGCCGAAAACTCAGTTTCAGCGCATCAGCCAGCGACTGGTTGGCCGGATCGAGATCCTGCTGCGCCATCGGCGCTGCACTTCGATCAAACACCTGGTCGCCGATGGACAGCCCTGACGACTGACTCGGCTGACCGGGGTCGGTCGAGGCAGTATCCAGCGGCTGCTGACCTGATCCGTCGTCAGGCAGGTTCGGCACGTCGGGTCCCTGGTTGGATCCTGGTTCATCAGCCATCGTTTGCATCCTGCTCCGGCTGGGTGTTCACATTTCCGCCATCGGCAGCAATGGTCTCATCGACCTCCTGCTCGCCGTCGGCGGTGTTCTGATCTGCACCATCAGTCGTACTGCCTCGCCGCCCACCTTGATTCGGGTAGGCAATGTCGTCCGGCGGCTGCGACAGGTGTCGGAACACACCGTCGGTCCCGGTGATGATGGTCGAGCCGGACCGCACGAGTTCCTCCAGCGCTTTCAGTTCAGCGAGGTAGATGGCCAGGCCCTCATCATCCCGCTGCCAGGCAAGAAACTGGGCTGCAGCCTTATCGCCTTCAGCCTGAATCGTGGCTGCAATACGGTTGGCAAAGTCCTTGATCGTGTTGGCATTGGCATTGGCCTCGGCCCGGATGCGAGCCGCCTCGGCTTCACCGGAACTGCGAGCGTCTGCTGCCAGCCGTTCCCGTGCCACTTTCATGCGCTCGAACACACTCTTTGATGTGTTCTCGGGAAGGATGAAGCGGGTGACGCCGACGGCAATCGGTTCGATCCCGTACTCGGTCACGCTCGGTGTGTCATCCTTCGGGCTTTTCAGTGCATCAAGGATCGAATCCTCAACCTGCCCGAGCTTGCTGGCGGATGGATCGTTGGCCAGCAGTTCACGGAACTGGTAACGGGAAAAGACGCCGAGCCCGGAGCGGAGCCGTGCAGCGAGTTGTGACTCGGCACTGCCTGCATCCTGCATTTCCTGATAAAACTTGAGCACGTCCTGGATGCGCCACGTCAGGAATACCTGCACAGCCACCAGTTGCCCGTCAGCCGTGACGACGTTCTCAATCCGCGTATCGAGCGTGCGGATGCGGGTGTCATACTTGTGCACCTGCTGGATCGGCACCGGCCACTTGAAGTGAAGGCCGGGGTCATCCTTTCGCGCCTGCTGACTTGCTTCGCCGAACGTGGTCACCACTGCAGCCTGATTAAAGCGCACCTGGAAAGTCGAGGTGAACAGGAGCAATGTGGCAGCCACGATTGCAGCGATGATGTAGAGGGCCAGACGGTTCATACTTGCCACCTCGCGGTTATCATCATGGTCGTAATCGTGATCATTCCGGTCTGTTTTCTTCAATCCGGGGCCGACTCATCGGAGTACCCCGGTCGTTTGGTTCGATCTCACCGGCGGTCAGCCGCCGCTGGGTGATCCCATCATTGCGTTTGATTCGTCAATGGCGCTCTTCACGTCAGGGAGCGAATCCATCAAGTTGTCTTCGAGGAACTGGAACGTGCCGTGCAGCGTGATGCCGGGCACGGCCGGGATAAACATGCGACGCCCCCTCACGGCCTGGCCGTAGCGGTACAGGTACTCCGAAGCCATGTACAGGTCGGGAGCCGAACGGTACGGCCGAGCCGCCCGTTGTGCCGCGTGGTGACGGCCAGCTGCCCCATGTGCTTCGACCAGCGCTGGGCCTGGGCGTCCAGGATCGTCTTGGCCGCATCCCCGCCTGCCTGCAGCAGCAAACGTTGCACCTCGGTATTCTGCTCTTCAAACTCGGTCGAGTCAGGGCTGAGAGTCCGAAGATGCGAGACGGCAGCAGCGATCTGCTGGGCCGTGGACTGAGTCCCGGCAATCCGAGCCAGGATCTGAATCGCTTCCGAACGCGCCTGCTCGATGGTCATGGCACGCTCTTCCTGTGCCTGGAGCACCTGCTCGAACGACTCAGCCACCTTGGACTCCTCATCGCCAACCGGCGGGTGAATCCCGGCAATGCCGACGAACACGACCTGAATGCCGGAGTCCACATCATCAAGCGCACTCTGAATCTGCGACCGCAGCGTCGTGGCCAGGCTCGACCGCAACGGCCCGAGTACCTGGTCGATCGGCACCGTGGCCAGATGCTTCGTGATCACACGAGTGGCGACGAGTTGGATGTACTTGCGACGGGAGATATCACTCCCGGACTGGAAGTTGATGTAGTTGATCAGCCCGTGCTGCCCGTTGTCATCCACGTCCGGCTTGATCTTGAAATGCACGGGAATGTACATATTCAAGACCGAGTAGTTCTGGGCCACCGGATTGTCCAGATTCTCCCCTGTATAGGCACGCTCGAAGGCTGCCGGCGCGACGATGATCAGATCCTCGGTCTCCGAGGTGTGCGGCTTGGTCCACAGGATCGGCCTCGTCGGCTCATCCCTCGGCTTCCTGCCCACATCAACGGTCTGAACAAGATGAACCGGGTACTTCTCAACTCGCTCCCACGGCCACTTGAACAGCAGCCCGGATTCAAAGACCCGGGGCGGCTCATTCTCAGCCGTCCGGGCAAACCCGCCGAAGGACAAAATGATTGCCTGCTCCGATGGATTGACGACCGAGGCACAGTTCAGGACGACCAGCACCGCGATACAGAATGCAAACAAGGGGGCCAGCTGCCGACTCAGCAGCTTGTAGAACCACGTACTGGTGACTTCAAAGCCGAACTGGTAGTTGATGGCATCGGAAATGGACTTGACGACGGTATCAGGGGCTGCCAGCAGACTGAGAATGCGGGAGTCAAAGGCCGGCCTCGGATACTCGCCGGGACGCCTCGGCGTGTAGACGTTGAGAACGAAATTGGCTGCAATCTCGATTCCGACGGCCAGAATGTAGATCGGCAGCGCCGATGCCAGGATCTCGGCTGCCACCCGGCTCTCTTTGATCAGGAACCCGTCAGCGATCGCCAGCAGGACTCCGACCAGTGCCACCCCGACGGCCGTCGTGGCCCCGCCGCGGAGACTCCGCCAGGCCGGCTGTTTGCTCCTCCCGGCAACATAGCGAGAGAAAATAAACAGAATGACGGCCTTGGCTGCCCCGAGGACCAGCCCCCAGGGGGCCCAGTCGGAACCCGGCAGCAACAGTTGCGCCACCTCAGGCCCACCCGTCGGCGCGCCCTGGAGTTTGGCCCGCAGCAGTTTGAGTTGCCAGAAGCCGATGCCCATCTGCCCGGCTGCCACCAGCAGGGACGCACCCGGCAGCAGAATCCGATACATCAGCCGAAGCCGACGGGCTGCGACCTGCAAATCCTCCTCGTGCCGATCGAAAATGGATTGCGACCGGCCTGACTCCTCCTCGAGTTCGCGAGCCTCCATTGCCTCGATTCGCTCGAGTTTGTGCTGATGGAACACAACGATCAGGACGAGCCAGATCGGCAATCCCATCAGGGCGTAGTACGAGGCTGCCAGTGACAGATCGTCCTTGACGCCGAGGCCGAACAACAGGAGGGCCAACGCGGCCAGCGCCTGGAGCGCAAGCCCTACGAAACTGATCCGCGTCGCCAGGCTATACGTGGTGTGGTCTGTTCGCATGAATGTATTGCTTGCTGATTCTGGACTTTTTTTGTGGGAAAAGCACCCAGGCGGAGGAAAAAACAGGGCCTAACAATACTCGTACCGTATCAAAGTGGCAAACGCCGCCACTCGAAGCGTTTTCTGAGGCGGTCTGACTGTGCGATTGCGTAGCTGATTGCCAGTGAGGTACGCGGCGATCCCTGTTCCGGTTCATGCGAGTCATAGACTTTTTTGCGAACAACCAGCCCACTCGGATCGGTACCAGACTTCCTGACTCCCTGCCCGGCATCAATCCGAGCGGATTTGCCACGGGCGATCGAGATGGATACACCTGTTGTCACAAACACCGTGATCGAACCCCGATGACCGATCCTTCACCAGACCGGCCCTGATCAGTTATGACCGAACAACTGCTTGCCATTGCACGCAACACCTTCGTTCAGAGCATCCGGCAGCCCATCTACTTCGTGCTGCTGGGCATCGGTATCCTTGCACTGATTCTCAATCTCAGCCTCAGTGCCTTCACGATGGACGATGACAACCGCTTCCTGCTCGACATGGGGATGGCCACCATCTTCCTCGACGGCCTGTTCATTGCCGCCTTCGTTGCCACCAGCGTCCTGTCACGAGAAATCCACGACAAGACGGTCCTCACCGTCGTCAGCAAGCCGGTCGGCCGGCCACTGTTCATCTTCGGCAAATACCTCGGGGTCTCCGGGGCGATCCTCGTCGCTGCCACGATCCTGGCCTGTGCCTTCATGCTGACCAAACGGCACCAGGTCCTGCAGACCGCATCCGACGTACTGGATTGGCCGGTCATCATCTTCGGGCTCACCGCAGCCTTCCTCAGCCTCGGGGTGGCCGTCTGGGGCAACTACTTCTACGGCTGGGTCTTTACCTCCTCGGCCGTCACCATGATGCTGCCGACTTCGATCATTGCCTGGCTCGGCGTGCTCGCCTTCAGCAAGGAATGGAAGTACCAGCTTCTCTCGGCCGAGCACGGCGGGATGATCTCGCCCGACCTCGACATGGCCCTCATCATCGCGCTGTTTGCGCTGTTCATGGCGCTGCTCGTCATGAGTGCCGTTGCCATCGCCGCATCAACGCGCCTCGGGCAGGTTTTGACAGTACTCGTCTGCCTGCTCGTCTTCCTTATGGGATTGTTGAGCGATCACATGTTCGGCCGCCGGGCATTCGAAGCCGAGCCGCTGGCCCGGATCATCGAGATTGAGCCGGGGCGTGATCTGGATGACAACTTCGCTGACGAGGGGGACTGGTACATCATTCGTGTCGATCAGGCCCTTGAGTTGTCTGAGGGCATGATGGTCGATGTTGCATCGGACCCCCTCGGGATGAGTTCGATCATGCGTGACCTGCCCGGCGAACGAGCCGACCACGCCCAGATTCGCAATCTGAACCAGACGTCACTGGAACTGGTCCGGATCGATGACGGCCGGCCGCTGCGCGTGCCGAGACTTGATGACTACTTCCTGTCAGGCCCGCCGACGGTACACCCGCTGTGGCGTGTGCTGTGGTCGATCCCACCGAATCTCCAGTTTTTGATCCTGATCGACCCGCTCACGCAGGGGCATTACATCCCGTTTTTCTACATCCTGGAAATCACGATCTACAGCGTGCTGTACATCATCGCCGTGCTAGCGCTGGCCGTAATGCTCTTCCAGACGCGCGAGGTCGGGTAACACCTGGCAACCCACGCGAGTGAGCCCCCGGCTCTGCCGGGGGGGGATGATGATGATGCGCAAGCATCATGCCAAACCCGCTGGATCCCTCACCGCGAAGCGGTGATCGTGGCATACTCCGACAAGCCGCGACCGTGAGGGAGCGGGCTCTTCTCTTCCAACGCCCGCCAGGGCGCACGAACGTAGCCGGCGGCTTCAGCCGCCGGACAGGCACGCGCCACGAGCGCACGCCGCCCGGAGGGCGGACGAGACGCAACAAAGGATCTGTATCCATCCACAACGGGGCACGACGCATCGTGCCCCTACGGCCATCATCCCGGCACTGGCCGGATCCCTCACCGCGAAGCGGTGATCGTACCACGCAATCGAGGCATACGCTCTGAAAACCCGCTTACTTACGTGCGCGGCTCGTCGGAGTCACTCCCTCGCCCGTCAGGGCGCACGAACGTAGCCGGCGGCTTCAGCCGCCGGAACAGGCACGCGCTACGAGCGCATACCGCCCGGAGGGCGGACGAGACGTAACAAAGGATTTGTATCCATCCACAACGGGGCACGACGCATCGTGCCCCTACGGCCATCATCCCGGCGTTGGGCGGATTCCTCACCGCGAAGCGGTGATCGTACCACGCAATCGAGGCTTACGCCTGGGCTGCCCGCTTACTTACGTGCGCGGCTCGTCGGACGAAGAGGGCACGACGCATCGTGCCCCTACCTAACACTCACTCAAACGTCTGAACCACCAGATTGCTGATCTCGCACGAACTCGGGATGACGGCTTGGAACAGCAGCGTCTTGCCTGAGACACTGCTCGGGACGTTGCCCTTGAGTGTTGCCCGTCCATTCGCGTCGGCGATCGCGCTGCCGGCGACCGTCGGATTCTCCAACTGCAGCGCGTTGACCGTGACGTCACAACCCGGGATCAGTGTCCCGCCGCCCTGACCGCTCCAGCAGAAATACACCTTCGTGCCGGGCTGCAGGCCGCTGGCTCGGATGCCATTGACCTGGCCGGCCACCCCGGGATGTGCATTGGTCAACTGGATCGTCGGGATCACAGGTGTCGCCACAAACGCTCGCTGCAGGTCTGCATGCATTCCGAAGCCGACAATCATGCCGAAGTCATTGATGTCAATTGCATACGCCAGTTCCCACCGCGACTGCGGGGCGACCAGGTCCTCAAGGGTTTTCAGTCCCGTCTCCTCAGTCCAGACAAATGCACGCGGATCATCGGTGAGCCAATGAATGTAGTATCCGACGACCTCGGTGGCATTGTTAATCGCATATGCACGGCTGTAGGATGACAGGCTGCCATCGTTTATGTTTATCTGCTGCCCATTGCGCCACAGTGTAGCCCATGAGCGTTCATTGAATCCGACCACCTCGCTCAGATCGTTGATGCCGTAGGCCTCCCCGGTCTGGTTTTGGGCCGTGAGGTCCACCAACTCTCCGGCTACAGTCCACATCACCGCGTGCTGCGAGCCGCTGTCCGGCCAGGCAAAGCCGACGGCCTCGCCGAGGTTGTTGATGTCCCACGCCTCGCTACTGCTATCATACACGAATCCTTGAAGTTCAGTCATCACACCATCTGACCAAATGAAGGCATGTCGCTTGCCGCTCTCCGGGTCGTACTGTGCCTTACCTACCACCTGGCCACTATCATTAATCCCGTATGCATGGCTCCACTCGCCACCCAGCGTTCCCAATGAAATGATCTCGCCATCCTTCCACAGTGTGGCCATATCAACAGGGATGTATTCGCCCGAGCCGCCTGCAATCCAACCGAGGTTGTTGATTGCCTGGCCTTTGCTGCCAGGGTACGGATCGAGTGTCCCCATGTCGGCCAGCGTGCCGTTGCTCCACGTGAATGCGTGCAGCCAGCCAGTACCAGCGCCGGCTCCCCCGGTCACCTGTCCCAATTCGTTGATGCCGCGTCCTTCACCGATGAAGCCGCCGAGTGTATCGATCTCGATGACGGCGTAGTCATAGGGTCCCTGCCAGGCAAGGGCGCGCCTCGTCGGCACAAGCATTGTGCTTGTGATTGCAAGCAAGTACAAGATGATCCCAGTGCATCGTTTCTGCATAACAGGCCGAATCATGCGTTTCCTCAGATTCTGAAGATCGATACAGGTCAGGTTATCGGCAGTAGGAATTAATTCCTACTGCCTGATAAGACTCGTGGGGGCTGCAACCACTTGCCCCCGGTGGGATGCGCTGCGAAGCCGT
Organism: Planctomycetota bacterium; assembly: GCA_013112555.1. GTDB lineage: Bacteria > Planctomycetota > Phycisphaerae > Phycisphaerales > UBA5793 > PNC21. The sequence goes on from JABFGK010000001.1 coordinate 1,771,998, forward strand.
CGCGTATCCCACCCTACAGATTCGGGGCACATGCCCTTTGATATTGCTCAGGGTCTTCGAGATCGTGCCCCGCAGACAACCTACCACGGTGTGGCCGGCGTGTCCAGAGAAATAAGGGTGTTTGCTTTGTCGTCGTGGACGGGCGTCTCTGAGTCCGACAAGCCGCGACCGTGAGGGAGCGGGCTCTTTTCCTCCAACGCCCGTCAGGGCGCACGAACGTAGCCGGCGGCTTCAGCCGCCGGACAGGCACGCGCCACGAGCGCACGCCGCCCGGAGGACGGATGAAGTCATTCCGGTGCAGCCATCCCTCACCCCGAAGGGGTGGTCGTTTTTAGCCGGGGGTGAAGCGAGTCGCAGACGAGCGCCACCCCCGGAAGGGTGCGCGTAAAATACCTCTCCTCACCCCGGAGGGGTGATCGTACCACGCAATCGAGGCTTACGCCTGGGCTGCCCGCTTACTTACGTGCGCGGCTCGTCGGACGAAGAGGGCACGACGCATCGTGCCCCTACCTAACACTCACTCAAACGTCTGAACCACCAGATTGCTGATCTCGCACGAACTCGGGATGACGGCTTGGAACAGCAGCGTCTTGCCGGAGACACTGCTCGGGACGTTGCCCTTGAGTGTTGCCCGTCCGTTCGCGTCGGCGATCGCGCTGCCGACGACCGTCGGATTCTCCAACTGCAGCGCGTTGACCGTGACGTCACAATCCGGGATCAGCGTCCCGCCGCCTTGACCACTCCAGCAGAAGTACACCCTTGTGCCGGGTTCGAGTCCGCTGGCTCGAATGCCGTTGACCTGGCCGGCCACGCCGGGATGGGCATTGGTCAACTGGATTGTCGGGCTTACTGGTGTTGCTACAAAGGCACGCTGCAGGTCTGCATGCATTCCGTAGCCGACAATCATCCCGAAGTCATTGATGTCAAGTGCATACGCCAGTTCCCACCGCGACTGTGGGCCGATCAGATCCTCAAGGGTCTTCAGTCCGGCCTGCTCCGTCCAGACAAACGCAAAAGGCTGGCTGTTGTAATCGATGTAGTAGCCGGTCACTTCGCTGTAATCATTGATAGCCTCTGCATAACTATCCTGTGCCAAGCCCCAGTCATGTATTTGTGTTGGAACCCCGTCTCTCCACATGACAGCATTTGCATGTTCAACGAACCCGGCCACTTCGCCTAGATTGTTGATACCGTGGGCCTGTCCAAATAGATCGGGCGTCAGATCAACAAGTGTCCCATCGGCTGTCCACATCACGGCATGCTGCGAGCCGGTTTCCGGAGCGGCAAAGCCGACCGCCTCACCGAGATTGTTGATATCCCAGGCCTCGCCTCCGCGATCTTCTGCGTTGGGGAAGATCTCCAAGGCCGTCATCACACCATCCTGCCAGATGAACGGCCAACGCGTGTAGTCGCCTGGGGTGATCTCTGCCTTTCCTACTACCTGTCCACTGTCATTGATGCCAAATGCGTGGCTGTTGTCGCCACCGAGAGTGCCCAGCGAGATGATCTCACCGTCTTTCCATAGTGTTGCCATCTCGATCGGGTTGTACGCACCCGAGCCGCCTGCAATCCAACCAAGGTTATTGATCGCCTCGCCTTTGCTGCCAGGGTACGGATCGAGTGTCCCCATGTCGGTCAGCGTGCCGTTGCTCCATGTGAAGGTATGGAGCCACTGCCCGGTGCTGCCGCCACCTGTGACCACACCAAACTCATTGATGCCGCGTCCTTCACCGATGAGACCTCCGAGTGTGTCGATCTCGATGACGGCGTAGTCATAGGGCTCCTGCCAGGCAAGGGCGTGCCTCGTCGGCACAAGCGTTGTACTTGTGATTGCAAGCAAGTACAAGATGATCCCAGTACATCGTTTCTGCATAAGAGGCCGAATCATGCGTATCCTCAGATTCTGAAGATCGATACAGGTCAGGTTATCGGCAGTAGGAATTAATTCCTACTGCCTGATAAGACTCGTGGGGGCTGCAACCGCTTGCCCCCGGTGGGATGCGCTGCGAAGCCGTCGCGTATCCCACCCTGCAGATTCGGGGCACATGCCCTTTGACATATCTCAGGGTCTTCGACATCGTGCCCCGCAGACAACCTACCACGGTCTGGCCGGCGTGTCCAGAGAAATAAGGGTGTTTGTTTTGCCGTCGTGGGGCACGGGAGTCTCGCGCGTCATTGCTCCGACAAGCCGCGACCGTGAGGGAGTGGGCACATCTCCTCCAACGCCCGCCAGGGCGCACGAACGTAGCCGGCGGCTTCAGCCGCCGGACAGGCACGCGCCACGAGCGCACGCCGCCCGGAGGACGGATGAAGTCATTCCGGTGCAGCCATCCCTCACCCCGAAGGGGTGGTCGTTTTTAGCCGGGGGTGAAGCGAGTCGCAGACGAGCGCCACCCCCGGAAGGGTGCGCGTAAAATACCTCTCCTCACCCCGGAGGGGTGGTCATGCCACGCAATCGAGGATTACGCCTGGGATGCCCGCTTACTTACGTGCGCGGCTCGTCGGAAGAAGAGGGCACATGCAATGTGCCCCTACGGCCCATCATCCCGGCGTTGGGCGGATTCCACCGCGAAGCGGTGCGCGTGCCGCGCAATCGAGGCTTACGCCTGGGCTGCCCGCTTACTAACGTGCGCGGCTCGTCGGAAGAAGAGGGCACGACGCATCGTGCCCCTACAGTCCAACACCCAGCGCGCGTGCATGAGGGGGTATGCCGGTGACTCGATGATTGTCAGGTTCAGTGTTATGCCGCTGCGACAGATTGCGTCGGCTTACGCGTGGTCGGGATGAGGTCGGCCGTCTCGTGATTCGCCTGCTTGTATTGCACAGCAACCGCCTGCGTATACGGATCCATCGGGATCACACGGATGACCTTTGACTCGACCATCTGATCCTGCGCCACGACCGGCCCCTCGGCTGCCTCGCCGATGGTGATCGTGAGAGGGTCACCGGCTGCGATCGGCATGGAGCGCACAATCTTGAGTAGCGCACCGCCCTGGCTCAGGTTGCACGTCTGGGCTGTGAAGTATCGGTCGGCCCGTCGGTCGTACACCTTCGCCGGCTTGACAGCCACCCAGCGTTCCTCGGATCGCCGTTCATCGTCATGGCGGGACTCGTCTCGTGTCAGCAGCAGATCGTTCATCGGCCGGGTCTGCTTCACCTCGGTCGTCCCGCCGGCAGCCGCCGGCCTGGATTCGGGTGTTGCGATCTCTCTGCCGACATGAACGGTTGGCGTACAGGCTGGTGTGACGTCGTCATTGTGTCCCGACATGGGTCCATTCCCCTATATGGCATGTGAGGCTGCCCAGACCCGGACAGGAAGACCCACCCGGTATCGTCCTATTTCTGTATCGGACGTACAACTCCCCTACTTTCATCAATCCGCGAAAGTGTCCTGCCTTTCATCCTGCCGCCCCTGTTTTGGCGATAGGAGGCAGGGCACCGGCCTCGTGTCCCGCAGCACAGGCACCACGGGATGGGCCTGAACTGGATCCATGAAATGCACATCGCAGCACCACAAATCAGCATCATCGTGCCGACACGCCGTCGGCCGGCCAAGCTGGCCAACCTGCTCAAATGCCTTGCTACCCAATCACTTACGGGTAATGCAGTCTTCGAAACACTCATCGGGATCGATGGGCTGGATGATCCGGAGTCGGTTGCTGTGTCACAGGATGCGCGAGACCTGCATGGATTAACCCTCCATACCTGGGCATTTGCCCAGGAAGGAATCGCAGCCATCAAGAATCGGCTCATCGAGCACGCAGCCGGTGAGATTCTGCTGTTTGTCAATGACGATGTCAGGCCGGCCCCTGACTTCATTGAGCAACATCGCAACGCCCACAGCCACCTGCTGGAAAAAGGACGCCGGGCCATGGTCCTGGGATACTCGCCCTGGCTGGTCCCGGAGGATGGGGCCGAATCGCAGTTCGATCGCCTGCTGGCCCAAACGTCCATGGTGTTCTTCTATGACCGCATGATGGCACATGCCGACGATCGCGACCGGGATTGGGGATTTCGCCATGCCTGGAATCTGAATCTGTCGGTGCCGGCCGATGCAGTACGGGCAGTCGGCGGTTTCCAGGAATCACTGTGTGAGTGCTGCTATGAAGACATTGAGCTGGGCTATCGCCTGAGCATACGCGAATCATTGCCCGTCCTGTTTCGCCCAGGCGCTCGTGCAGATCATGACCATCGGTATACGCCGGCCGGATACCTCGAGCGCGAACAACGCCTCGGTCGGTCGGCCGCCGTGTTTGCCGAGACCTGCCCGGAGTGTGCCCAGACTGTTTTCGGATTGAATCTGCTCAGTGATGAACATCTGGCCTACTGCAAGCAGTATGTAGAAAATGAGTCTCGCCGTGAGCCGGAGATGCTGCCTGTGTTTACAGGATTGGCATCCCGGCCGGCTGATACCTGGTCCGGAGACGAGTGGATACCCCTGGCGTACACGCAACACCTGCCGTTGAAGCGGCTCGCATTTCGGCGGGGTCTGCTGGAGGCAGTCGAGAAACGGGCCTGATCATACTCCATGACCGTGGGATGCACACATAGGAGACGGGAATCATGATCTATAGCAAGACGACAAGCAACGGGACGGTGAGCGATGTCTGCGGGCGGGTCGAGCAGGCATCACTGGACAACAAGTTCGGCGTACTCGGCCGGCACAACCTGCGGGAGAAGATGCAGGAAAAAGGCGTGGCGTTTGATCGGGACTGCATCGTGCTTGAAGTCTGCAACCCGCACGTCGCGAGTCAGGCCCTGGGTGTTCACATGGGCGTCTCAACGCTGCTGCCGTGTCGAATCTCGGTCTACCAGGAAAAGCAGGGATCGCAGACGGTCCATGTCTCCACGATGAAACCATGCGCCCTGCTCGGGCTGATGACCATGCCCGGGCTCGACACCTTTGCAAGTGAGGTTGAGGCTGCACTTGTTAAGATCATTGATGAGGCATGCGAGGGGTAGAGCCAGCAATGGAGCGGACTAAAGCGAAATGCCCCGCGATATGCCGAGGCGACGTATCACGGGGCTTTGTTTGTGTGTGAATCATGCCGATTCGAGGAGGTATGGTCCCTCCCCCCCCGGCAGAGCCGGGGGCTGACGGGATCATTCCGGTTCCGTCTGGGAATAGCCGTCCAGCAGTTCATCAAGCATCTTCGGATCGACGAGTTTGTGCTTCGTGGCATACTCGCGGATCGTCAGGCCTTCTGCAAAGGCGGTCTTGGCCATCTTGGCAGCATTGTCATACCCGATCACCGGGGCGAACTTCGTGCACAGCATCAGTGACTTCTCGACCATGCCGGTGGCGATGGCCTTATTGACTTCAAGATCAGCCAGCAGTTTGTCAACGAAGATCGTGGAGACGTTGGCGAGAATCCGGATGCTGGTCAGCAGGTTGTCCGCCATCATGGGCATGGCCACATTGAGTTCGAGCAGCGATCCCACCCCGCCGAAGCCGCCGAGGGAGATGGCTGTGTCATTGGCAACCACCTGGCAGGCCACCTGGACCACGGACTCGCAGATCACCGGGTTCACCTTGCCGGGCATGATGGACGAGCCGGGCTGGATGGCCGGCAGTGACAGTTCAAACAGGCCGCAGCGCGGGCCGGAGCCGAGCCAACGGATGTCGTTGGCAATCTTGGACAGGGCCACAGCGATCGTCTTGAGCTCGCCGGAAGCCTCAACCACGCAGTCGCGCGTTGCCTGCGCCTCGAAGTGGTTCGATGCCTCGTTGAACTTGACCTTCGTGGCCTTGCTCAGTGCAGCACAGACGCGCTTGCCGAATTCCCGGTGCGTATTGATGCCGGTCCCGACGGCCGTCCCACCGATCGGGAGATTCTCGGCCAGCCGCTTCATGGCCCGTTCGGCCCGGGCGACGCAATACTGTGCCTGGGCAGCATACCCCGAAAACTCCTGGCCGAGCCGGATCGGCGTCGCATCCATCAAGTGCGTTCGCCCGATCTTGACGACCTTGTCAAACTTGCGTGCCTTCTTCTTCAACTCCGTCGCCAGTTTCTTCATCGCCGGGATCAGGGCTGCGTTGCTGGCCATGGCCCCAGCCACCTGCATGGCCGTCGGGAACGTGTCATTGCTCGACTGCCCCATGTTGACGTGGTCGTTCGGGTGGACTGCATTCCGGTGGGTCCGGGAGCCGATCGGCTTCTTCTGGGCCACGCAGCAGATGTTGGCCACCACCTCGTTGACGTTCATGTTCGTGCTTGTGCCCGAGCCGGTCTGGAAAATGTCGATCGGGAAGTGCTCGTCATACTTCCCGTCGGCGATGTCCTGACAGGCTCTGACAATCAGCCGGGCCCGAGTCTGGTCGAGCTTCTTGAGACCGACATTGGTCTCGGCACAGGCTCGCTTGAGCAGGCCGAAGGCATGGACGACCTCACAGGGGACCGGTCGGCCGGAAACAGGAAAATTGTCGACGGCCCGCTGCGTACTGGCACCGTATAGAGCCGACGCCGGGACACTCATTTCGCCCATCGAATCACGTTCGACTCGAGTCTTGACTGCGGCTGCCGATTTCGATGATGATGTCGTCTTGCGTGCCATCGCTGATGCTCTCCTGTTGCGTTGGTAGGCTTTGTGCAAGGCAATCCTGCCGGGTTGCGCGTGGCAGTCCAGAGAAGAACCGATTTGAAGGTCGGGATTCGGGGTATGACCTGTTGTAAAAATCACAGGCCTGTGAAGGATCGCACAGCCGTCGTGCCTCTGCTTCGGCATCCCTCCTGCGCCTCGGTGACCGGCTACAGTATTGTCATGCCAAACGAGTTTCGCATCGTCAGCGAGTACGATCCGGTCGGCGACCAGCCCAGGGCGATCGAGGAAATCTCGCGTGCCGTGCAGGCCGGCCGACGGCATACGACCCTCATGGGTGCCACCGGCACCGGCAAGACCTTCACGATGGCCAACGTCATTGCCCGGACCCAGAAGCCGGCCCTGGTCCTCAGCCACAACAAGACCCTCGCGGCCCAGTTGTACGAGGAAATGAAGGAACTGTTCCCCGACAACGCCGTCAGTTACTTCGTCAGTTACTACGACTACTACCAGCCGGAAGCCTACATCCCGCAGCGTGACATTTACATTGAGAAGGACTCATCCCGCAATGACGATCTGGACCGCCTGCGGCTGGCAGCCACCAGCCACCTGATCAGCCGTCGGGACGTCATCATCGTGGCCAGCGTGTCCTGCATCTTCGGACTCGGCTCACCCGAGGAATACAAGCGTCGCGTGGTAGCCGTCGAGCCGGGGATGACACTGAACCGACGCGAGTTCCTGCTGTCACTGGCCGACATGCAGTACCGTCGCGGCGAAATGGATCTCGAACGGGGCACCTACCGCGTCCACGGCGACGTCATCGACATTCACCCGGCCCAGGAGGAGACTGCCGTTCGCATCGAACTGTTCGGCGATGATGTCGAATCAATCAACGTCATCAATTCGACCACCGGCGAAGTCATCACAAACGTCAACCGCTATTTCATCTTCCCGGCTGTGCAGTACATGATGTCGGAGGTGAATCTTGAAACGGCGCTGGGCACCATCAAGGAAGAACTGGAACAGCAACTGATTAACCTGCGGCACGAGGGCAAACTGCTCGAAGCCCAACGACTGCAGGCCCGCACGAAGTATGACCTGGAGATGATCGAGGAGGTCGGGTACTGCTCCGGGATTGAAAACTACTCTCGACACTTGGACGGCCGAACACCGGGTAGCCGGCCGTTTACCCTGCTTGATTACTTTCGGGCGATGCCCGGCGGCAAGGGGCCTGATGATTGGCTTGTCTTTCTCGATGAATCGCACGTCACGGTCCCCCAGGTCCGAGGGATGTTCTTTGGCGATCAGAGCCGCAAACGGACGCTCGTGAATCACGGCTTCCGGCTCCCCAGCGCGCTGGACAATCGGCCGCTCCGTTTCGAGGAGTTTGAGGAGATCGTGCCGCAGATCGTCTATGTGAGCGCAACACCCGGGCCGTATGAGTTGGACAAGTGCAGCGGGGAAATCGTCGAACAGGTGATCCGCCCGACGGGCCTGCCTGATCCGGAGATCATTCTTCGGCCGGCCCAGGGTCAGGTGAGTGATCTCATGCAACGCTGCCGGGACATGACGGCCCGAGGGGACCGCGTCCTCGTCACTGCATTGACCAAGCGACTCTGTGAGGATCTGACACGGTACCTCGATGATCAGGGCCTCCGTGTCCGCTACCTCCACAGCGAAATCGATACACTGGATCGGGTGGAAATCCTCCGCTCACTGCGCGAGGGCGAGTATGACATTCTCGTCGGGGTCAACCTGCTGCGTGAAGGACTCGATCTCCCGGAAGTGGCACTCGTTGCCATTCTCGATGCCGACAAGACCGGCTTCCTCCGCAGTGCCACGAGTCTGATTCAGCAGATGGGGCGTGCTGCACGAAACCTTAACTCGCTGGTCGTCATGTATGCAGACAAGGTGACCGATGCGATGCAACAGGCTATCGATGAGACCAACAGAAGGCGTGAGATTCAGATTGCATTCAATCAGGAGCATGGGATCGAGCCGAAGCAGGTCACCAAGGCAATCCGCCGTGGGATCGAGCTCGAGTTGCGGGCCCAGCGTACCGTGCGCGATGCCATCGGTGAGGCAGAACAGGAATACGAACGGGATGAACTGATCTCAATTCTGGAACATGAGATGATGGAGGCAGCGGAATCGCTTGAGTTTGAAAAGGCCGCACGCCTGCGCGATCAGGTCACATCGTTGAAGTCAACGCCGGCTCTGAGGAAGGTCAAGCGGTCAGCAGTGACGGGTCGTGAGCGGATCGGCCCCAGCGCTGCCCGTGACCGACTGGCTCCGGGCATGGTGAAATCAACGAAGAAGAAGCGGTAGACTGAACCCCCTATATAACAAAAAAGCCCCGTGATGCGCATTTCGCACATCGCGGGGTATGGATCGATCGATCGGTTGTTAAGGCGCTTCAATCGCCCTTCGCGTCACCGCGAGCAAAGATAGATGCCACATAGTTCAGCACGTCAGTCGCAGATTGTTCGTTATACCCGAACTGCTTGATCATCCGCTGCTTGACGATGTCAATCTTGGCCTGAGTCTCATCATCTACCACGCTGGAGACGATATTCTTCAACTTGATCGTATCGCGCTGATCTTCAAACAACTTCAACTCGAGCGCCTTGTACAGGCGTGCGTTCGTGTTGTATTCGAACTTCTTCCCATCGAGTGACAGGGCCCCGATGTAATTCATGATCTCCTGACGGAAGTCATCCTTACGCGATTCGGGGATGTCAATCTTCTCCTCAATCGAGCGCATGAGACGCTCATCCGGGTCTTCATCCTTGCCCGTGTACTTGTTCTTGACCCGCTCCTTCTGGGTGTAGGCACGGACGTTTTCGAGGTAGTTGGCACACAGCGTCTTGATGGCCTCCTCGTCGGCCGAGATGGCCCGCTGCACCTCACTCTTGATGATGTCCTCGTACTCGTCCTTGACCATCGCCATCAGTTCGCGATACCGCTTCTTCGTCTCTTCATCGCTGATGAGCGAGTGATGGTCCAGCCCCTCTTCGAGGCCGTTCATCACCATGAACGGGTTGATGGTCCGCTCAGCAATCGCCTGCTGCGATACGAGCGTGTTGGATACCTTGTCCTGCACATACCTCGGGCTGATGCCGATCATGCCTTCACGCGAGGTTTCTTCCATGAGTTCGCGGACGGAGTCTTCGGTATAGCCTGAGATCGCCTTGCCGTTGTACAACTTCATCTTCTGCATCAGGGTCAGGCCGGCCTTCTTCGGCTCCTCGAGCCGTGTCAGCACGGCCCACATGGCAGCCACTTCAATCGTGTGCGGGGCCACGTGGATATTACGGACGCGATGCGGGCCGAAGTCCTTCTGATAGATCTTGATCTCATCATCAAGGCGAATGTTGTACGGAATGTCGATCTTGATGGTCCGGTCGCGGAAGGCTTCCATCAGTTCATTGTTCTGCAGTTTCTTATATTCCGGCTCATTCGTATGCCCAATGATGACTTCATCAATGTGGGTCTGAGCAAACTTCTTCGGCTTGATCAGGTGCTCCTGGGTTGCCCCGAGGAGGTCGTAGAGGAAGGCAACATCGAGCTTCAGCACTTCGATGAACTCAATCACGCCGCGGTTGGCAATGTTGAACTCGCCGTCAAAGTTGAAGGCACGCGGGTCGGAGTCGGAGCCGAACTGTGCAATCTTGCGATAGTTGATGTCACCGGTCAGCTCGGTCGAGTCCTGGTTCTTTTCGTCCTTCGGCTGGAACGTACCAACACCGATCCGATCCCGTTCGGAGATGATGATTCGTCGGGCCACGATGTGGCTCATCACCTTCTCCCAGTCGCCGTCATAGTGGAGCATGAGGTCGGTGTAAATGCGTCGACAGAAGGGGCACAATTGCCCATCGGGGTGGATGCGCCCGGCCCCGCCGATTTCCTTGTACTTGTCGTTGACGCGCGACAGGATCGGGTCGCGAGCCTCCTCCGGGACCAGCAGCAACGGGTCTTCGTGCATCGGGCACGGGAACAGGACATTCTGCTCGCCCGTCGGGCCGGCCGTCTCATCAAGACGCCAGGAGTAGGAGTACAGCGCCCCATTATCCAACCTCGAATAATGTTCGAGCCCCTTCTTGAGCAAGCGGGCAATCGTTGACTTACTCGATCCCACCGGGCCGTGAAGCAGGATGATGCGCCGGTCGGCACCGTAGCCCTCGGCTGCAGCACGCAGGACATCAACCAGTTTCATCAGTTGATAGTCAAGGCCGTAAATGGCATCGGCGCCCTGGCCCATCGGATCGGAGAAGAAGTGGTACCGGATCCGGTCCCGTTTGAAGGCGCGATACTGCTCCGAGCCGAAGCCGACAATCATGTCATGCACGCGCTGAAACGCGTTGCGCGCCACGGCCGGCCGCTCGATCACCAGATCAAGGTAGTCCCACAGAGATCCTTCCCAGTGATGCTCCTTGAAGCGCTCACGGTCGAGGCGCTCTCCGATCAGGTTGGCAATCTCTTCTCTGTTGCTCGTCATCAGAAACAACCTCCACAACCCGGATGCCGGCCCCGACCGGAGATCAGACTCAGGGCGCAGCGACATCGCAGGCTCATCAGTCCGGGGCAATCACTTTCGCCGGCGTTCTCAGTTGGCAGCGTGATAAGGCTCCTGCCCGCAGAGACTTCCCCCAGGAAGCCGGGCAGATTCGTTGGCTCGTGTTGGGACCTTCCCTAGCCCCCATAACCTGTTGCCTCCGCAATTCCGTTCGTATCAAGCGGCCTCCCGGTTCGGTCCTGCGCCGTTTATCGGTTCAGATGACCCCGTCCGGTCAGTTATTCCCTGCCATGTCACGATCATTTGAGAGACTTCATCCTGCATGCACACGGGACACGATACCGCACGATTGCGCTGCCTCAGCGGACTAGAATGCCCGGCCTGTCTGAGACGCCGCAACGACCCGGAGCCACACTCGTACATGACTCCAGTACCAGAGCCAACCGAGAGCGACGATGACCGCGCATCGACACTGAGCGAGCGCCGGATCATTCTGAAGAACGTGCATCATCGCATCGGGCACGGGCGACTCATGCAGGCGACCCGCGGCTCACGCTTGCGATTGACGCGCAAGCAACGCGACTACCTTCGAGAAGGGGCCAGGGAACTCCAGCGGTTCTTTCAGGACTCACACGTCTGGGAAGCAGCCGCAGCCGAAGCCGAGAAGGCCGAGGCCGATCTCGACATCCCCCACCTCCTGCCCGGCTTCACCATGTGGACGTCGAGCATGGCAGCCCTGTCGCACGGTGCCTGGTGGCTGCTCATGCCGGGCTGTGGGGCTGCGGCCATGCGCACCAGCGTCTGCGACAGCCTCAAGTGTGCCTTCCTCGAACGGCGACCTGAGTATCAGCGGCTCGCCGACGCCATCAAGGAGGGGCACTACCCACTGATGGCCGAAGTCCTCGAAAAAACCGAGCGCGTCCGCTGCATGTTGGCACTGCACGTCCAGGATGAGTAACGGGAACAGGGATCACGCGCCACGGGACTGATGCACCATCATCCATCACACCACATGACTGAACACACCGCAAAGTTTGACGTTGCAGGGGTCGGGTTGACAGCCGACGACTATCCGCCCCTCGAGCAAGGCCCGTTCGACCCGCGAGCGCTGTGGTTTCCATCACAACGTCGTGATCACCCGCTCGAAATCGAGATCGGCTCCGGCAAGGGCACGTTTCTCGTGCAGCAGGCAGCCCTGCAACCGGGCACGAACTTCCTCGGCATTGAGTACGCCGGCGAATTTTACCGCTATGCAGCCGACCGAATCCGCCGCCACGGGCTGAACCATGTCCGGCTCCTTCACGCCGACGGCCGGGACTTCGTCCAGTATCGCCTTGCCACTGCCTGCTGCGACGTGATCCACGTGTACTTCCCCGACCCCTGGCCCAAGCGACGGCACCACAAGCGTCGCATGATCCAGGTCGCATCACTCGATGCATTCCACCGAGTGCTCATCCCGGGTGGGCAGGTCCGCATTGTCACCGATCATTCGGACTACTGGGCGTGGATGCAGGACATCGTTGCTGAATCCACGAGCCTGTTTGAGGCACAGCCTTTCTGCAGCCCGGACTCAGCCTCGGACGGGGAACTGGTCGGCACCAATTTCGAGCGGAAATACCGCCGCCAGGGGCGCCCGTTCCACGCAACGATTCTGCACAGGAAGCCGTAATCCGGAACCGATTAGCCGTGTTCAAACGATGAGATGATCTTGCCCGAGCGCCAAACGCGCACGGTGCCGTCCGATTCACTGATCGTGATGGCAATCGCATCGGTCACAGTCGTAATGCCGGCCGCTGCAGCATGTCGGGCACCGAGGCCTTTGGGCAGATCCTCATCGACGAGCGAGGCCCGGATCAGCGTGCCGGCCGACTCGATCACCCCATCACCCCGAATCACAAAAGCGCCGTCAATACTCGAAAACTCTTTCACCGTTTCGTTCAGTGATGTATCGAGAATGTTGCGCATGTCCTCCGGGTACCCGCGAAACGGATTGATGATCAACTGCTCGGTATGCTCGGCCACGCGCACGGAATCGCCGATCACAAAGAACGCGCCGATGGGCTTGCCTTCCCGACCCTCGGCCGCCAGGGTCAGCGCGATATTGACCGTGCGTTGAAAGACGGCCCGCCGGACATGTTTCGGGTCTGCCACCCCGTCGTCGATCACCCCGGCCAGGTTCAGTTGATCCCCGATCGTCATCATGTGCAGCGTGTCGATCAGTTTGCCCTGCTCGCCGACCAGGAAGACGGCTGAGTCTCCTTTGGCCAGCACATGCTGGCTCATCGCCAGCAGGATGGCCAGGTTGACCTGCCCCGTGCGATCCAGTTTCACCCCGGGCACATCCAGAACGCACGCCCCGGACACACCATCGAGCAGGTCCGTCGCCCGTTCGTGATCCACTTCGTTGCGAGCGATGAGGATCGAGTCGGCCGGGATGCTGCACTTGTCCGGCAGGCTGTCGACGGAGGCCAGCATCCGCGCAGGGGCATGCTGCTGAATCAGCAGGTCTGCCAATTCGAGGAGCGATCGTGCGACTTCATCAAAATCGAGCATGGCGTGTACGTCCGGCCTCACCGACCCGCGGTGGCATCAGTGATACAATCGTCCATCGTGCGTGGCTCTCCGGGGGAAGCCATGCCGCTCATCGGTGTCCTGACAAAGGCCCGGTGGTACCCGAGAATGAATGGTACCCGCAATCGTATCCCAATTGAAGGAGTCACAACGCATGTTTGCCCTCGTGACCTCGCTCGGCCTGGCGGCACTGACAGCCGTCAGCTCACAGCGACTGTACTACCAAGTGGATCGGCCATTTGTCGTCGCGGTTTCAAACGGAACTGCCAGGGAGTTGGTTCTCATCACTCCTGCCAATGAGGAGGTGAGTCGAGTTGCCATACCGGACGATGCGGCCACTGTCGATCTGCAGGAGACGATCCCCACTATCTGGGACCTGACCGACACGCACTACCTGCAACAGGTGACGCACGGCGACCCCGATGGGCCGGCCCTCGTTCTGCAGCCCCTCATCACGCCCCCCACCCCCGTCCTGCGATACCAGACACGAGGCGGCCAACAAATCCCACGCGTCGAGAGTTGGCAGCAACCCAGGCCCTCGGAGCGGATCATGAGCGGCTTCCGAGTCTACACCGAACAGAATCCCGTCCTGCATACGACGCTGGGCGATATCGAACTCATGCTTCGCCCTGACGAAGCACCGAACACTGCCTGGAACTTCAGACACCTCGTCGAAGCCGGTTTCTACACGAACGTGTCCTTCCATCGAATCGTGGCCAGAACCGGCAACGGCCACCCGTTTGTCATCCAGGGCGGCGACCCCTCGGCCACCGGATCAGGAGGCTGCGCCTACAACATCGACCTCGAGGACACGACACTGCCTCACGACCTCGGCGTGATCAGCATGGCGCGCGAAGGGCAGGATGTGAACACCGCAAGCAGCCAGTTCTTCATCTGCCTGTCACGCGAAGGGACGCAGGCGCTCGACGGCCAGTACGCATCCTTCGGCCAGACGATCGACGGCATCGACGTGGTCCAGGCACTTGGAGACGTGCCGGTCGGCCCCGGCGATCGCCCGATCGACATGCCCTATGTCACGACCGCCGAACTCATCGATGCAGCCCCGAGGGTCCCGGGGACTCGACCGACCTGGATGCCCGAGCCGGTTGAGCAACCGACAGAGAAGGAACCGGAGCCTGAGAAAGAAGTGGATCCCGGGCGCTAGCCCGTCAGTATAATCCCCAACGTGCCCCGATTTGAACGACCCTTGCGGGCTGAATGCGCCCGCCCCACCGTTGCCATCCAACAGGAGAAACGAAGATGAAGCACCGTTTTGCGATCCGATCGACACTGCTGGCCTGTACCGCCGCAACACTGTGTGCCTGGCCTGCCATCGGACTGGCACAGACCGAAGCAAAGGATGAGGACGGGCTGAAACTCTCGATCCTCGATCCAGCCCCGGACATCGAGATCTCGTACTGGCTCAAGGGCGATGAAGTCACGAAACTCGAAAAAGACCAGGTCTACATCATCGAGTTCTGGGCCACCTGGTGCGGCCCGTGCAAAGCGAACATGCCCCACCTGTCTGAACTGGCCGTGGAGTACGCCAAGAAGGGCGTCACGACGATCGGTATCAGCGATGAGCCGCTCCAGACCGTCGTCAAGTTCCTGTGCGAGGCCGACGATGAAGGCGTGCTCTGGAACGACAAGATCCACTACACGTTGGCTGCTGACCCCGATCGTTCCGTCATGGATTCGTACTTCCGTGCAGCCGGGCAGCGCGGCATTCCTTGTGCCTTCATCGTTGGCAAGGATCTGACCGTGCAGTGGATCGGGCACCCGATGAACATCGAAGAGCCGCTCGAAGCCGTCGTCGAAGGAACCTGGGACGCAAAGACCTTCAAGTCGGAGTTTGAAGGTCGCATGGAAGCACAGATCAAGTCAACCAGATTGTCTCAGAAACTGAGAAAGGCTCAGATGGAGCAGGACTGGGAGGCCGCCTTCAAGGTCCTCGAAGAGATGATCGATGCGAATCCTGATAACGCTGCGTTCTACAAGCAGACCAAGTTCCAGTTGATGGTCCGCGACCTGGGTGAAGTGAAGAAGGGATACATCCTCGGCCGAGAGATCATGCAGGAGAACTGGGACGACTCGAACGCGCTGAATTCGCTTGCCTGGTGGGTGGTTGATGACAAGGGCCTTGCCGATGAGAATCGCGACTATGACTTTGCGATCGCCGCTGCTACGCGAGCATGCGAACTGACTGAGTACAAGAATGCCGCGATCCTCGATACACTGGCGTGCGTGTACTACCGAATGGGCGATCTGGAAAGCGCCCTGAAGTGGCAGCGACAGGCAGTCGAGGTCGTCGATCCGGGGCCGATGGCTGACCAGTTGAAGGGCGTCCTGGAGAAGTACGAGAAGGAAGCCGGCGGCGACAAGGGCTGATCCCGAACCCTCTCTCGTTGATTGAGTGATTCACGCAGGCCGGTTCACAGACAGTGGGCCGGCCTGTCTGTTTGTTTGTCAGCGGGCCGGACACCGTGCCGTCCCACCCGACAAGACCGCCCAGACATCCTCAACCACCGCACTCATGGCCAGTTCGGCGGCCTGCGTCTTTCCGGCCAGGTGTGGCGTCAAGTGTGCGTTCGTGCACCACAGGAGCGGATAATCCTCGCCGAACGGCTCCGGGTCGTGCACATCGATCCAGGCCTGGGCCGACGGATGCTCACCCAGGAAGTGGAACAGCGCCAATGCATCGACGACGAAGCCGCGCGCTGTGTTGATCAGCACAACCTCCGGCTTCATCGCATCAAGGGTGCCCGTGCCCATCAGATGCCGGTTTTCAGGTCGTGAATCCACATGAATGGTCAGGACATCGGACTGGGCAAGCAAGTCAGTTTGACTGACCGGCTCAGCGCCGGCTCGATGATCGACGGGGATATCAAGCAGATCGTGATAAATGACACGGCACCCGAACGGAGCCAGCACTCGCGCCACCTGCCTGCCGATGCGCCCCAGCCCGAGGATGCCGACGGTCATCTCGCTGAGCTGTCTGCCTGCAGTATGTTGATCGCGCAACGTCTGCCAGTCCGTGAGCTCGCAGGCTGCCTCCATGATCAGGCGCTGGCGCACTGCATCAAGCAGATTCGTCATCACGAACTCAATCACCGCTTGTGTATTCGCATCAGGCGTGTGGACCACGGTAATCCCGCGCTGTGCACAGGCATCGAGATCAATGTTGTCGAGACCGACACCGGCACGACCGACCACGCGCACCTGCGGCATGCCATCCAGCAGTGACTCATTTACTTGTGTATACGTCCGAACGATCAAGCCGTGCGCCCGGCCGGCGGCATCCTCCCATCCGGGATCCCCGTGCTCACATCGCACCAGTTCGACTCGCTGGGCGAGCCAGTCAGCCCAATGTTCAGCCAGATGCTCGGTCTGCAGCACACAGAATCGATCCACGCCGCCGCTCATGTGTCTGTGTCCTCAGACGAACCGCTCGGTGCCGCTTCGGTCTCCGGCCCCTGACCCGGTCTCAGGACAACCCGATCAATGGCCTTGTTGGCGATCGCCCCGATAATGCCCAGCACGATGAGCATGACCACGATGCCCCCAAGCAGCCACCATGGGCCCAAGCCATGTTTGACGAATGACTGAATGTCTTCGGCGCCGCTCTCCGCGGCTGCAGCAGCAAACGAAACGGCAATGATTGTTCGAGGGGCCATGCCAATGAGGGTTCCGAGTGTGTACGGCAAGAGCCGCACGCCGGCACTGGCCATGATGAAGTTGGTGATCGCAAACGGTGAGTTCGGCGGGATACGAATGAGTGTCACGATGCCCAATGTCCGCCAGAACCCGTGGCCGATAAGCGCCTCACGGATGGCCAGGACCCGCGCATCCTCTTCGATAAGATGCTCAACACGATTTCGCGAGACGACTTTCGTAATGAAGCCGCCGATCAGCGATCCGCCGGTGAAGCCGGCCAGCGCCGCGGGAACCCCAACCACCGTCCCGAATATCCACCCACCGAGAACTGCCTGGGCATAGGTCGGCAGGAAGCCGCACCCGGCCGTGATGATGAAGATTCCGACGTAGATACCGACGGCCTGCGCATCGGAAAAGCCGTTGAGCCAATCGCTCATGGGCTTGATGTTTGCCAGCAGCAGGAATCCCGCAACTCCCGGAAAAATGCACCAGGCAATACCGAGGATGCCGGCCGGACCCATTCGCCGGAGGATCTCCAACGGTTTCAATGAAGATTCAGTTGATTCGTGTGAGTCGGTCATGTGGCCGAATGATAGCGGCCGGATCACTGCACATGGACTGAACTGGGCCTGACCCGAATCCTTCGGCCATCAGCCCAACGCTGCCACGGTATGACCGAGTGACCACAGCCATTGGGCAATCGTCAGTATCCCCACCCAGAATACCCCGCTCAGACCCACCAGGATGGTGGCTGCGAGCCACGCAGGAAACGGATCAGGGACCGGTTGGCACTCTCGCCGATCAGCAGAGGCCTCCGAATGACGCCCATCAAGCGGTCGAGTTGTGACAGCGAAGTCGTGGCCGGGCATGATCGAAACCTGCTCCCTGTTTGTGGTCCATTCAGGAGCATCGGTCTCTTGGATCGCGTGCCTGAGCCCGGAACGCAACACATGACGGATTCGAATCAGGTTAGACCGGCAATGACGGTCTGCTTCCGATAAATACGACCCATCGGTCACTCAGAAGCGGCACCTGGCATCGGTTCCCATTGTGACAAGTCAAAGCGCATCCGGCCCGGGTCCAGATGCCAGGGGAAACACGGGCGAGGAAAGACATCAACACTCGACAGCCCGGCATGGGAGCGGACAAAGCCAATATCCAATACCTGTCTCTCGTTGAGCCACTCAGCAGGGATCGGGATGCGCACTGCCCAGTGGCCGGCTTCAGCCCGCACCTGGACTTCAGTAACATCCAGTCCGGAATCGAGCCAGTCAATACACCGCCCCCCCTGCGCATACGGCTCGAATGTGGTGACAGCGATCGGTGCCTCGATCGGGCCGACGATCAGCGTCAGTGACTCAACCCCGGCCGGATCAAGCCCGATGACTGGCAATCCCGTATTCTGTACATCAGTGGGGCGCAGTCCGGAGCTGGATTCGGTTCGATCGCCCGGCGTTGACGATCCGGCAAGGACGGCCGTGGCCGTCACGATCAGTTCCCAGCCATCAGGCCCAAGTTGGATGGCAACCGAGGTCCCTCGATTCTCATCGGCCACGATCGGCCGACCTGCCAGCCACGATGGCTGACGCCAGGCCGAGACGAATCGCGCAATGGTCAAACCGGGCGGGCGCACCGGCAACTGCGGCGGATCGATGCCCAGGCTGATCGTGTCCCACGGGTGGCTGATGCGGATCACCTGCGCCTGAGTTGCTGAGGCACCGCCAAAGGCATCGGGGTCCGGCCGCGGCAGGCTCATCCGCTCAATCTGACCCGGACTGAGGAACCAGGATCTCACCGGCGAGCCGACGGCTGACTCCCACGACACCTCACACTCAGCGATACGCTGTGACAGATTGGCCGCCGCCAGTTGAACCGTCTGGCCGTGATCGGATTCGATCCAGAACACAATGTTCGGCTCGGATGAGATCATGGCTGCAATAGCAGAGGCCGTTGCTGTGAGGTCGGCATCATCATCTGCCGGATTGAGCACTGTGCCGGCCAGCAGCAGTAACTCGAGTTGACTCATTCGTGCAGGCTGGTTCAGCCAGGTCGCAAAGCGAACCGGCCCATCATTGCATTGCCGCGTCAGAACGTGCGTCAGATCATCACTGAGCGAGGAATTGGGAGTCAGACCCGGCATGTGCGCGAACTGCCCGAGCCCGAAGAGCCAGCGCTGCGTGTTCTGACGGGCCAGGGCCTGGATCAGCGCACTGTCAGGCATCCGTGCGTTGGCGGCAGGGTCTGCCTGATCGTACATGAGGGTTCTTCGAAATGCCTCAAACGGCGTCCGGGATACTCCCCCGACTGAACCGGGATAGTCGAGCCAATCCCCCACCGCTCCCAGATCGCCCGCGGGTGCCGGCTGCACGTCGATTCGGACCACACGGCCATTTACTGTCAGTGCCCCCTCGGCCAGGTGCGTATCCCAGGGGATGAGAATGAACGGCCGAATCTGCGATGGGAATCGAGCCAGTGAATCCTCCAGCTCCGGTATGGCGACTTCCGTGAGGACCGGCTCCGCTTCACCCACATGGGTCCAGGCTGTCACCGTCCCATCTCCCGGCGGGCGCTGTGGGACCGACCCGGACCCAATATACAGCCAGGCGACCGAGGCTGCCAGCGGGTGCCCCAACGTGGACCGAACCTCGGGGGCCATCAGGTTCAGCAGGTCCTGATCCTCGACATCGCCGGTCAGACGTGCCGGAATGACGACCGGCGTGTGCTCAAATGCCAGCGCTGCATCAACGGCCGGGAGCAATCCCGATCGGGCATCTTCGGCGGCCACCGCGCAGGCAGGCCATATCACCGACCCCAGCACGGCCGAAAGAAAAGTCGTAACGAGTGAGAAAACGACTGAAAGACAACGGGGGTCGGGCGGCCTGTCAATTGATACAGAGGGCAGGGCCATGAGTTGTTGACATTGTTTCGTCATGAACTCATCTCCTGTCCTCAAGCCTCCGGCCACGAAGGCCGATACCGGCAGTCAGTAAGGCACTTATTGGTCCGGTTCAAGGATTCATTCCTCCCTTGCCGGCCGGGCCGACCGTCTTCAACAGCCGCAGCGATATCCGCACCATGGCCGTGCGATGTTCCGATCTTGCTTCCACACACCCCTTACCCACCGGGGTTGTTGGCAGGATACAAGTCTAGCAGGCCTCGGCCGACAGGCAGCCGAAGCCGACAATGTCCCCGCACCCCCTTCCCCACAGGGAGATGGATCGTGATCTGCAACGACAGGAACGGCCGGTGCCGATTTCGGCTCTTCAGACCGCACGCCGAATCAGTTCACCTTTGCGGCTCGTTTAATGACTGGTCACATGACACACATCCGATGAAATGCTGTTCCGAAGGCTGGTGGGAGTGTGACGTCATGCTGCCTCCCGGGGAACACACCTTTCACTACCTGGTAAACCACTGCGAGTGGATGGCTGATTTCGCTGCGCACGGGGTCGAAATCAACGGTTTCGGCCAGTGGGTCGGCCGGGTCTGGATCGATCCCGAACTCTACGAGGCTGCCCGCTCAACCTTCGTCGAGCCTCGGATCGGCAGTGACCAGGATGAGTGGGACGCAGACCGGGAACCCGATACTACGGTGCAGACGACCGCCCGACGGAAGGTGCACGCAGCCGCCTGATATCCATATGACATCCACCCTTCACACGTGACGCCCTGCATGTGATACTGCATCAGGGTGCGTGCCCCGGACTTGTCGGAATCGCCAAGTCCGGTTTTTTCAATCTCAACCCAAAACCAGTCAGCAGCCCACCGTCTGCCTACATTCTGGCAATGAATGAGGTGCTGATATGAAGACCGCAATCGTTACCGGTGCTGGAAGCGGCATCGGCCGGGCCGTCGCGCTCGAACTGGTACGCCGTGAGTACGCCCTGATCATTGCCGGGCGGACCGGAACCACACTTGACCAGACGAAATCATTATGTGGCGAGGTCAACCCTGATGCAGATTGCCAGGTCATCGAGACCGACCTGCTGAATCCGGCGCAGGCCGTCGGGCTGATTGATCAGGCGCACGAGCAATGCGGCACGATCAGCGTTCTGATCAACAATGCCGGAATCGCCCCACTCGAATCACTTGGGTCTGTCACACAAGAGTCGGTCCAACAAGCATTTGCCATCAATGCAGTCGCTCCCGCACTGATGATCTCCCGAATCTGGCCGATCATGGTGAAACAAGGGGGCGGGCGCATCGTCAACGTCAGTTCAATGGCCACCCAGGACCCGTTCCCGGGTTTCCTGGCCTATGCGGCTTCCAAGTGTGCCGTAAACTCACTGGCACGATCAATTGCCGGAGAGGGTGAATCGGTGGGCATCAAGGGATTTGCGGTTGCCCCCGGTGCCGTCGAGACCGGTATGCTGCGCTCACTGTTTGATGAAGCGATGATCCCGGCCGATGCGTGTCTGTCACCGGCGGAGGTCGCTCAGGTCATCGTTGATTGTGCCGACGGCCTGCGAGACGATGAGAACGGGCAGACGATCCTGCTGAATAAGTAACCACGGCAGACCGATCACTCTCCGGTCGTGCAATGTCCGGCCAGAGCAGAACTTCCAATATCACGGCGGTGGTAAGCCCCCTTGAAGCTCACTCGTTCACAGACCTCATTGGCACGCTGTCGAGCCTGTTCCAATGAGTCGGCCAATGCAGTGATGCCAAGCACCCGCCCTCCGGCCGTCACAATCTGACCACTCTTGGCGTCACAGGCAGTACCGGCGTGAAAGGCAAACACATCATCCTGGCCGGACAGTTCGTCGAGCCCGCTGATTTCACGACCCGTCTCATACTTCCCGGGATAGCCATCTGACGCCAGCACCACACAGCAGGCACACCGCTCATCCCAGTCGATCTGGACATCTTCAAGGTGCCCAGTCGCGGTGGCCCACAGGACCTCGACCAGATCAGCCTTCATGCGCGCCATCAGCGGCTGGCACTCGGGGTCACCAAAGCGACAGTTGAACTCAAGCACCTTCGGGCCTGCGTGGGTCAGCATGAGGCCGGCATACAGCACCCCGCGATAGTCAATTTCCTCGCGGCGTAACGCATCAAGCACGGGAACGAGGATCGTCTGTTGAATGATCCCGAGCGTCTCGTCATCCAGCACGCCGGATGCCGGGCTGTATGCACCCATCCCGCCGGTGTTGGGGCCTGCATCACCCTCGCCGAGTCGCTTGTGATCCTGCGCACTGTCGAGAATGTAGATGGTCTTGCCGTCCACCAGGGCCATGATGGACACTTCCGGGCCGTGCAGGCGCTCTTCCACGAGCACGGTCTGGCCGGCCTTGCCGAACTCGTTTTGCACCATGATCCGGTCGAGGGCCTCGATCGCCTGTTCCATCGTCTCGGGAACGATGACGCCTTTCCCGGCTGCCAGCCCCGATGCCTTGATCACAGGGGGGAACTCGCGGGTCGACACGTATTCGAGCGCCTGCTCATGCCGCTGAAAGGCACGGGCCTCAGCCGTCGGGACTGCGGCCGATCGCATCAACTGTTTCGCCCAGGCCTTATCCCATTCGATGCGAGCCCCTGCCTTTGTCGGGCCGACGACATATCGCTTGCCCTCGACTGACAGGCGATCGGCAATCCCTTCGGCCAGTGGCGCTTCCGGGCCAACGACAACAAGGTGGATGTCGTTCTGCTCACACCAGTTCTCAAGATGCCAGGTCGCGCGCGGGTCCAGCTCCTGATCGCAATGCCGGGCCAGGGCTGCAATCCCCGGGTTCGTGCAATGCGTGGCCCACAGTGTCCCGAGGCGTGGCGATTGACTGAGTTTCCAGGCCAGCGCATGCTCGCGCCCGCCCCCGCCGATCAGCAGTACATTGACTGCCTGCGGGCAGCGGTCTGGGGCACGTCTTGGCGATTGAGATGGTGTCGTTGGATTCGTCATGCGCCAGTGTACGCGCCGAATGTCGGATGCCAAGCCGATGCCGGCATCAGCAGGCCATGCCTCACACGATTAGGCAATTTCGTGGAGTTTTTGCAGCACGAGGGCAGCATGCTCCTTCGGTTTGACCTTGTCGAAACGATGGGTAATCCGGCCGGTTGGACTGATCAGGTACGTCGTCCGGACGACTCCCTTATACCGCCGGCCGTACATGCTTTTTTCCTGCCACACGCCGTATTTCTCGCACACGGCAGGCGTCCCGGAGTCATCCTTCGGGTCAGCAAGCAACGTGAAGGGCAGATCGTGCTTGTCCGCAAACTTCCGATGCGAATCCACGGCATCCGGTGAGATACCCAGCACAGGCACTTCGAGTGCTGCGAAGTCTGGAAACTGATCCCGAAACTCGCAGGCCTGGGCGGTACACCCTGATGTCATGTCACGCGGGTAGAAGTACAGCACGACCGGCCGACCCTTGAAATGTGACAGTCGGCGCAGCGTTCCGTCCTGGTCCTTGAGCCCAAACGCCGGCGCGCGAGTCCCTACCTCAAGTAGTTTCGAAGATGCCATCCACTCCTCCTGGGTCAGTCCTACCCGCCCCGTAACCATGAAATCAATGCCCACAGCATGAGGACTGCCAGACCGATCGAGGCAGCCATCTTCCAGAACAGGGTGCGATGCCGGCCCGCCAGGTATTCGGCTTCAGACGCGTGCTTCGGGATGGGGATAACCTGTAGGCGGCGCATGACCTCGGTGGATTGCGCCTGGGCCTGACCTCGATCCTTGTCTGCCTGCCATTGATCGAGTTTCCCGAGACGGGCCTGGTCCTGGACGACGGCGATCACCATGCAGGCATCAAACTGCCTCATCCCGAGCCGATGTGCGAGTCGAAGCAGACGGTGACGGCGATCCGGGCTGAGGGCTGCCCCCTGGAGCTCATCGACGGCCCGGCTTGCCAGGACCCAACGCGGATCGTTCGGGTCCAGGTCAGGGCAGACGGCTGCCATCTGCATTTCGCGCGCGATCGCAGCAGCCTCTTGCTGACGCCGATCGGTGGTCGTCGCCTTACCGACCGACTCGGGCGCAGGACCGCCTACGAGCCTGAGTGGTGAGCCGTGGCTCCCGGCTGAGTATGAAAAAGCCGCCAGACATCAACCCACAACGTACACCACATACCGACCCAGGGCAACTCCGATAGCAATTCCGCTCGCCTTCTCCTGCACCGATCGGCCGATCAAGTTTTCAGTACCTCATCCCTGAATCAGCCCCAATCGTGTCATCAGGTCGGATAACCAGGAACTCGACACCAACACCGGCATTAAAACGACTGTGTGACTTGCTGTGCATGATTCGGTATTGCGACGATTCCTCTGTGCCAGTATGGTGGTAGATGCCAGATTGGTTAACAGATTTGATGATTCGACTCTCTTTTTTTGCGACAGCATTTGATTCTGTGAGTGCGGTAGCCGTTTCCGCACGTCCAGATGCACGGATCGCAGACAGGGCACTTCAGAGGTAGGAAGAGGAACAACATGAACGCAGTTCACCATCTCATGGTCGCATCAGGTGCAGCAGCACTCCTGATCGGCAGCAATTCACTGGGCGGGAGCGATGCGCTCGACGATCTTCGCGAGACCAACCCGAGGGCACGGTTCCTGGAGGAGGGAGGCCGGGTGACGCAGGTCTATGGGCCGGGGCTGAGCCACGGGACCAGCCCGCGCGACAGTGCCGAGTCCTTTCTGCAGGACCACGCCGACGTCTTCGGTGTGCCCCTGGACCAGATCATGCACGAGCCGGTCACCGACGGTCTTCAGTTCTATGAGGATCAACCGCTGATGTATGAAGCAGGCATCGGCGACTTCAAACTGTCTGCGGTGTACTACAGCCAGCAGTATGAAGGGCTCCCGGTTTGGGGGGCACAGTTGATTGCCGTGATGCGCAATGAGCCTGGGTATCCCGTCGTATTGGTAAACTCCTCGCTCATTGATGTTCAGGATCTCCAGATTCCCATCGGGGCGCTGGGCAACGGCCCGGTCACGCCGCCGTTTGGCTTCGAGTTTGTGACCGACCCGCAGCCGGTGGTGTACTTCGATCCCACGATCGGTGAGGAAGGCAAGGCCTTTGTCGGCTTCGAGTACATCGCCCGTCAGGGTCAGCCCGGTGAACCGGTCATGTTGGATGTCTCCGGCCAGCCGACTCGGGATGGGACCTACGACGTCAGGCGGTTCATCGTGAACGCTGACAATGGGCAGTTCCTGCTCAACGAGAGTCTTGTCCGGACGGTCGATGTCGTCGGCAACGCGACCGGCTGGGGAACTCCCGGCCTCCTGCCGGATCAGGCTAACAACCCCGAGCAACTGCTGGCCTTGCCGTTTTTCAACGTCTCGATCCTCGGCGGCAATACAGCCGAGACCGATGACCTCGGTGACTTTGTCATCGCACACGGCGGCAACACCGAAGTGACCGTCCGATCGACCATGGTCGGCCCGTCGCTGTCCGCCGGCGTCAATGACCAATCAGGCGGCAACCTGCTGCTCGATGTCAATGTCACCCCACCCGGGCCGGCAAACTTCGAACATAACGTTGCCAAAGGTGAGTATGACACAGCCGAAGTGAATGCGATGCGATACACCGCCCTCATCCACGCCTGGGTCTACGACATCAACCCGACATACCCGAGTCTGTTCCGCAGTTTCCGGGCAAACGTGAACCTGGCCTCGACCTGCAATGCGTATTACGACGGCGTCTCGACCAACTTCTATCGCAGCGGCGGTGGATGCCCGAATACGGCCTACTCTACGGTTGTCTGGCATGAGTACGGGCACAAACTGATTGATGACGCGGCTACAGGCCCATCGGGCGACTACCACGAAGGGATGGCAGATGCCATTTCGGCCGTCCTGCCTGACACGTCCCATCTCGGTGAGGACTTCCGCGGGCAGGGCACCGGACCCCTGCGGGACGCTGATAACAATCTGCAGTACCCGTGCTCCGGTGAAGTACACTATTGCGGCCAGGTCGTCTCCGGCTGTGTGTGGCACACCCGCGATGCACTGACCGTGACCGAACCGAACGATTACCTGAGCATCATCCAGGCATTGACGATCAACAGCATCCCGATCCACTCCGGCGGCGTCGGGCCGGCCATGACCGTCGAGTTCCTCACGTTGGACGATGACGACGGCGACATCGGCAACGGAACCCCACACTACTTTGAAATCGATGAGGGCTTCGGACGCCATAACCTGCCGGCCCCACCGCTGGAACTGCTCTCGTTCAGTTACCCGAACGGCCTCCCGGACTTGCTCGAACCGGACGGCGGGACTACGGTGCGCGTCGAGGTGTCGGCCAATGCATCGAACCCGGAGCCGGGAACCGGATTGCTGTATTACGACGATGGCAGCGGCTGGACATCGTTGGCAATGGACATTGTCAGCGACAACGTCTACGACGCCGTGTTCCCAGCGTTTGATTGCGAATCGCTTGTCAATTACTACTTCGCGGCCCAGACCACCGGCGGTGCCGAAGGAACCGATCCGGCCGGCGCCCCGTTTGTCGCGACCTATTCCGCCTTCGCTGCCAAGTACATCGATGTCATCTTCGATGATAACTTCGAAACCGATCAGGGCTGGACGGTCGTGAATGAAAACCTGACGACCGGTGCCTGGACACGGGTGATCCCCAACCAGGGCGGCGCCCGACGCGGTGACCCGCAGGAGGATGCCGACGGATCCGGCAAGTGCTTCGTGACCGGCAACGGCTTCGAAGAGGACATCGACGGCGGACCCACGCGCCTGCTCTCTCCGACCTTTGACATGAGTGCCGGCGATGGCTTTGTCCGCTATGCACGCTGGTGGTACAACGATGATAACGACATCGATCGACTGACCGTCGAAGTCTCGAATAACAACGGGGCCAACTGGACTACCGTCGAAAGCGTCAGCCACGTCGGCGAACTCTGGCAGACGACACAGTTCCGAGTCTCCGACTACGTCAGCCCGACCGCAACGATGAAACTGCGATTCTCTGCCACCGACAATCCGAATGACTCGGTTTCCGAAGGCGGCATTGATGCAGTGCAGATCTTGATCCTTGACTGCAATCGCATGCGGCTGGATGTCGACCCGCTGATTGGCGGCCAGAACGCAACGCTGTATGTCACGGGCGCCACGCCGACCGAGCATGTCTACTTCGTGTACAGCCTGCGCGGCGAGGGAAGCACCTATGTCTCGTCGCTTGACGTGACGCTCGAGTTGATGTCGCCGAAACTGGCCGGCGATGCGATTGCCGATGCGAATGGGGATGCCTCGATCACCAAATCGGTCCCCATGGCTGCCATGGGCCGGCTCGTCTGGATGCAGGCTGCCGAGTACCAGCGCCTGTCCAACCTGGTCCTGAGCCAGGTGAACTGACGGATGTGACCACTGCCTGATCAACTGGGCAGCACGTGGTTTCTCAATCTGGACCTCCACATTCGTAGCGATGTGGATACGCCGCCTGTTGTCATTGTCAGCGGGCGGCTTTTTCATGCGCCGAACGTGTGTCGCAGAAGTGTGCGACCACCGTGCCCGGCGGATCATTGCAGCCCTACCATGTGCGAGGCATGGTCCAGCCGTACGAATCCCATTCAAGTAATGCAAAAGGAGCAGTTCGAATGCCCAGTTCAGATGTGATCGACTATCAAATCATCGGTGATGATCTGCAAGCCGTCGTGATTACGCTCGACCCCGGCGAGGCCTGCGTGGCTGAGGCCGGTGCCATGATGTTCATGGAGGAGGGCATCGCGATGGCGACCCAGATGTCGATGAAGGATCAGGGGGGCATGTTCGGCAAGATCTTCGAGGCCGGCAAACGCCTGATCGCCGGCGAGTCGTTTTTCATCACCATGTTCGGCAACAACGCTTCGGTCCGACGGTGTGTCGCGTTTGCCTCTGCCTATCCCGGCCACATTGTGCCGCTGGAACTGAGCGAGCACGGCGGTTCCATCCTGTGTCAGAAGGAAGCGTTCCTGTGTGCCGCACGCGGGACCGATGTCGATATCGCATTCAGCAAGCGACTCGGGGCCGGATTCTTCGGCGGCGAGGGTTTTATTCTGCAGCGTATCAACGGCGACGGCCTGGCGTTCCTGCATGCAGGCGGCTCGGTGCTGCGACGTGAGTTGGAGCCGGGCGAGAAGGTCCGAGTGGATACCGGCTGTATTGTCGCATTCGACCCGACCGTGGAATATGACATCCAGTTCGTCGGCGGCGTTAAGACGGCACTGTTCGGCGGGGAGGGACTGTTCTTTGCGACTCTGGAGGGACCGGGCACGATCTGGCTGCAGACGCTGCCGTTTAGCAGATTGGCAGACCGGATCATCGCCTGCGCGCCGAGACAAGGCGGCAAGCGTGTCGGTGAGGGATCGGTCTTAGGTGGTGTCTGGAATCTGATGGATGGCAAAGGGGGCGTGTGATTCAGTGGGGCGGGTGTCTTAGGTAGGGGCACATTGCATGTGCCCTCTCATCCAACGAGCCACGCCGTGAGTAAGCGGGTTCCTACTCCCCCTCTCCCTTCCCCGTCATTCCCGCGAACGCTGGAATCCAGGGACATGCAAAGCAAGCGTTGGTCATCGCACAACGTACAAGACAGAACTCTCCCGATTGGCATACTACCCGCTTGCTTACGCGCGCAGTACGGAGGAACATCCACCCCCCTCACTCAATCCGCACAACATTACTCACAGTGCACGAATCCAGATCGATCAACTGCAGATATGCACCACAGGCCACAGATGGAGCACTTGCGTTCAGAGTCCCGCTTCCTGTCGCATCCGAGGTGCCCTGGTAGGCGATTCGGATTGCACTGACGCCCAGGCCAAGTTGGGTACCGGCACAAGGGTACATGCCGGGGATGGCAAAGTTACCTCTGTTGGCGGCAAAGATGACGGCGATCCTGCCAGCGGGTGTCGTGCAGGACCAGTCGATGGCGATGGGGCCACCACCGGGGCAGGTGGCCGCGGCACGTAGAACCGGTGCTTCCAGTTCGAAGACATACGCGGAGCCTGAGTCGGTCCCGTTGTCATCATCGTCTCTTGCCCCGACAATCACCGTCGTCCCACCGATCGCAACTGACCGACCAAACTGGTCACCTTCTGCACCATCGGCTGGTAGGAATTTCGCAATCTGCTCGCCCGTTGTCGTATCAAAGAGATACGCTGAGCCGGAAAGATCCCCGTTGTCATCATCCCCGAATGCCCCGACAACCGCCGTTGTCCCGCTGATGGCAACGCTAACACCAAACGAGTCGATGCCGGCCCCATCTGTTGGCAGGAGCTTTGCAATCTGCGCGCCTGTTGTGCTATCAAAGAGATACGCTGAGCCGGAATTTACCCCGTTGTCATCATCCTGGTTCGCTCCGACAATTGCGATCGTCCCGTTGATCGCAACGCTCTCACCAAACGCGTCTCTCTCGGCCCCATCTGTTGGCAGGAGTTTTGCAATCTGCGTACCAGTCGTGGTATCAAAGAGATATGCAGAGCCTGAGTAGAGCCCGTTGTCAGCATCCCCCGTTGCAGCGACGATCGCCGTAGTCCCGCTGATCGCGACTCTAAATCCAAAGTAATCGAACGCAGCCCCATCTGTTGGTAGGAGCTTTGCGATCTGCTCGCCAGTCATCGTATTAAAGAGGTACGCCGAGCCGGATGCGGAGCCGTTTTCCTCATCACTATGTGCCCCGACAATTGCGATCGTCCCGCTGATCGCAACGCTCACACCAAACTGACTTCCCGATGCCCCATCTGTCGGCAGGAGTTTTGTAATCTGCATGCCGGTTGTCGTATCAAAGAGATAGGCAGAGCCTGAGTCGGTCCCGTTGTCATCATCCATCCTGGCCCCGATGATTGCCGTGGTTCCGCTGATCGCAACGCTAACCCCAAAACGATCTCCCCCTCTCCCATCTGCCGGCAGGAGCTTTGCAATCTGTGCACCCGTCGTCGTATCAAAAAGAAATGCTGAGCCTGACATAAGTCCGTTGTCCTGATCTTCCCATGCCCCGACGACTGCCGTCGTTCCGCTGATTGCCACCCTATAACCAAACTCGTCATCCATTGCCCCATCCGCAGCAAGCAACTTCGCAACCTCCACCGGACCGCACTGGGCATGCACTTCCGGACTCACCGAGTGTGTGATGACGGCCACTGTCAATCCGGCCAACAGGGTTCGGAGCGAGTACAACTGATGAGCCCTCTGCATACACATCTTCCTTCTGCTACTCTGAATGTACGGCACGCCACTGCGTCGGCCGATCCGGATCGTGTCAGGAGCCGCTCAGCACCCGACGATACGTTTGCTCTATACCGCCAAGGGAGGCGGGAAGCAGAAGAACAAGTAACCGTCCTCCCAGCCGACGACAGCAGTGCCGACGGAATCTCATGCGAGCACCCCCATCGGTCTGTGCCCTGTCTTTCGCTCTCCATCAACCATAAAATGAGGTCAACGCATCTAAATATCGCCTATTGTGACTATCAGCGCATACCGCTGATACCGAAGTCCCTGGCTATGAATGAGCGCCCTTTAATTGCGTTCGTAGCAAAGCGAAAGGACAGTGAATGCTCTCAATAGCTAAAGCGGTGGGGCCGCGATCGAGAGATTCTACATGTAGCGTGAGGCAGATCAGGATGCAAGGCATTTCTGAGATAATCAACCTGTTCTTCAACGCAGTCAATCGTGATGACCTGCCCCAAGTTTCGTATACAAGCCGTTCTGAGAGTCGCAGCAGGCCAATGCGTTGTCGCTGGGCCGGCTGCAGCCGGCGTGAGAGGGTGAGGGGGTGGGGAGTGAGGGGGTGAGGGCTGTCCTCATAAGTGGGGCGGGCGTCTCGCCCGTCATTGGATCGACAAGCCGCGCACGTGATGAAGTGGGCCGCCCCTCTTTCCCCCGGATCGCCGATCTCCCGATTGGCACTCTGCCCGCTTACTCACGTGCGCGGCTCGTCGGAGTCCAGCGTCTTCTTCTTACGCAGGAGATGATGATAATGCTGGGCGAAGCGGTGGGCCTCATCACGCACCATCTGGCAGAGGCGCAGGCCGGGGTTCTCTCGGCCGAGTTTGATCGGCTCGGCTCGATCCTGGACGTATATTAACTCTTCCTTCTTGGCCAACGATATTACCATCGGCGGCTGCACATCAAGTGGCTCAAACGCTTCGAGCGCTGCATGCAACTGCCCCAGCCCGCCGTCTATTAGAATGACATCCGGGTACAGTTCCTGGCCCTGCCCGGCTTCGCGATACCGGCGTGACACCACCTCCCGGATGGACAAATAGTCATCGTTCGTTGCCGACGTGATCCGGAACCGCCGATACTCATTTTTGAACGGCTTGCCATCCACAAAGCAGACCTTTGAGCCGACTGTCTCACCCCCCTGCAGGTGGGCAATGTCAATTCCCTCGACGCAACGGATCGGCGAATCGAGTTTCAACACCCGCTGCAAACTGGCCAGCCCTTTGGCAGGATCAATATATGTCAGCAGGTCCGTCTCAGGCTGCCAGTGCTGGTCGATGCTGCCACGATCATCAAGCCGTTCGAGTGCCTGGAGTTGGTCCCGCAATGTGGCAGCCCGTTCAAACTCAAGCGCTTTCGAAGCCTCCTGCATGTCCTTTGTCAGTTCGCGAACCATCACGCTCCGCTTGGATTGCAGAAACCGGATGAACCGTTTGATATCCTCGCGGTACGGCTCACGTTCGATCTTGTCGGCACACGGGGCTGTGCACTGGCCGATCGTGTAGAGCAGACACGGTCGGAAGAAGCGGTTCTTCGGGTCGTCGGCTTTGATGTCGAGTGTGCATGTTCGATACTTGAACACACGTTGCAATAACTGGATCGACTCGCGCAACGCCCCGACGGACGTAAACGGGCCGAGTATCTTCGCACCGCGATAGGCAGGATCGCCCGGATTGCGTGTAATGAAGACGCCGGGGAAGTCGTCACGCAGCGTCACGACGAGATAGGGAAACGTCTTGTCATCAGTCAGAAGCACATTAAATCGCGGGCGGATGTCCTTGATCAACCGATTCTCGGTCAGCAGTGCTTCCCACTCCGTTTCACATTCGATGACATCGAAGTCGGCAACCACATCGAGCATCGGCTGCTTGCGCGGCCCAAGGTCGGCGGACGGGATGAAGTATGACCCGACCCGATCCGGCAGCGTCGAGGCCTTGCCGATGTAGATCACCCGGCCGTCCTCATCCTTCATCAGATACACGCCCGGCACCTTCGGCAGGCTGCGTGCCTTGGCGGCCAGGTCCGACAACTTGGGATTGCGGCCGTTCGTCACAGACTCCGTGCTCCATCAACTGCGTGCGTGACAAAGATGGCAGGGTCCAGGCCGACCGTGTTCCGGTAGTCGCGTCTGATGGCCTCCGACAGTGTGCCCACCGCCCCGGGCTCGACCAGTGCCACTGCACAGCCGCCGAACCCGCCTCCTGTCATACGGCAGCCGAAGACCGTGCCCGGGTTTGCCTCGCCGAACGCCCAGGCTGACTCCACCAGTGTATCGAGTTCTGCGCAACTGACTTCAAAGTCATCGCGAAGTGAGACATGGCTCTCATTCATCAACTGCCCAAAGCGAGTCAGATCTGCGCACTGCAACGCTTCGGCGGCCTGTTCGGTTCGAGCCATCTCAGTGATGACATGCCCGGCACGTTTTAGCAGCAGTGGGTCAATTGATTTGCCACAGGATTCGAGCATGGCCGGCGATACATCGCGTAATGACTGAGGAGGCGATTGAAACGCTGTGGTGACCCGATCGCGAATACAGATCAGCGCTGCCTGGCATTGCTCGCGCCGCTTTGCATACTCGCCGGCTGACAGTTCATGATGAACCCGCGTGTCGATGATCATGACGGCAGCGTCGTTGCGATCGGGCATGGGGACCTGTATCGACTCGCCTGATTGACAATCAAGCAGCAGCGCGTGATCGGCACGGCCGAGGCACGAGATCGTCTGATCCATGATGCCGCAGGGCACGCCGGCGAATCGGTGTTCAGCCTGCTGACACAGGTGAGCCTTGGCCACCGGTTCCATCGTCTTGCCGCAGGCCCGTTCGAGCACCGTGGCGACGGCCACTTCAAGCGCAGCACTGCTACTCAGGCCGGCCCCGATGGGCACCGAGGATGCGATGACCATGTCCATCGGCGGCGTAGTGAGCCCCTCGGCACGGCACAGGTCGGCCACTCCGTGGACGTAGTTCACCCACGAAGTCGGCTCGGCAGTCGGCTTGCCGGGGCTGAATGATGCTTCGGCTGCATGGAGGTCGGAGGCGATGACCGTCCAGCCTGAGCCATCGGCTCGATCAGCCGGTGCAGCAACCACCACCGTCCAGCGTGCAATCGCGATCGGCAGGACGAAGCCGCCGTTGTAGTCGACATGCTCGCCGATCAGATTGACGCGGCCGGGGGCCGCAGCGCGATACGCCGGTGGGTGACCGAATCGATTTTGAAACTCGGCCGACGCTCGCTCGACTAAGTCAGATATACTCGTGGCTGATTGTGGATGTGTCATGATCAGGCTCTCGGGCAGTTGCGACCGGTAAGGGTACCCGCTTTATGAGTGAAGGTGAGGCCACAGACAGGACTCCAGGGAAGGAATCCGCAATTCCTGCCGTGGCTGAGTCGGTGGCTGAGCCGAAGTCACCACTGGCGGAGTTGTGGCTCGTTGCCTGGCCGACCATCCTGACGATGACCAGTTACACGATCATGCAGTTCGTGGACGCCCTGATGGTGAGCAAGGTCGGGCCGACCGAGTTCACAGCCCAGGGAAACGGCGGCATATTCGCGTTCCTGCCTATTTCGTTCGCGATGGGGCTGCTGTCGGTCGTGAACACGTATGTGAGCCAGAATCTGGGGGCCGGGACACCGGAGCGAGGCCCCAAGTATGCGTGGGGGGCACTCTGGCTGGCTGTCGGCGTATGGCTGATTCTGATCCCCTACGGGATTGGGCTGCCGCTCATTTTCTCACGGCTCGGGCACGAGGCGAACATTGTCCCGCTTGAGACGCTGTATGCGCGAGTCCTCGTATACGGCTCGATTCTCACCATGGCTTCTCGCAGCCTGAGCCACTTCTTCTACGGCCTGCATCGGCCGCGCATCGTGTTCGTGGCCACCGTCATCGGGAATCTGACCAATGTGTTTGCCAACTGGGTGCTCATCTTCGGTCATCTTGGTGTGCCGGAACTGGGACTCGCCGGCGCTGCCTACGGGACCGTCATCGGTACTGCCGTCGAGCTGGCGATCCCGCTGGCAATCTTTCTCGGCCCGAAAATGAACGCCGAGTTTCAGACGCGTCGTCAGTGGCGGCTCAAAGCGCAGGTGATCCGCGATCTGATGGCCATCGGCTGGCCCAAGTCGATGCAGTTCGGCAATGAGATGATCTGCTGGTCGATCTTCATGGCCAAGATCGTCGGCCTGTTCGGGACGGCTCACATGACGGCCGGCTGGATCGCCCTGCGGTACATGCACCTGAGTTTTATGCCGGCAGTCGGAATCTCGGTGGCCGTGACGGCTGTAGTCGGCAAGTACATCGGGGCCGGCAAGCCCGATATTGCGAATCAGCGTGCCTGGCTCGGCATGCGCCTGGCCGTGGGCTACATGGGAACCTGTGCGCTGCTGTTCATTGTGTTTCGGCACCAACTCGTTGACGTGTTCCTCTCCATACAAGCCGCGACCAATGCTACCGGGGCGGACGAGCCTGCTCCGGATCCGGCTGCAGCCGCAGAACAACTGGCATTGATTCGCGAGTATGGAGCGAAGTTGCTGATCTGCGCTGCTGTGTTCCAGATCTTCGATGCCGTCGCGATCACGTTGTCCGGTGCGCTCAGCGGGGCCGGTGACACCATCTGGCCGGGTGTCGCCACGATCATCGCGAGTTGGGTCTTCATCGTCGGGTTCGGCTGGTCCATTGCCATCCTGTTTCCCGAACTGCACTCGCTCGGCCCGTGGATCGGGGCAGCGGCCTTCATCATTTCACTCGGGATTGCCTTCTTCATTCGCTGGCAATCGGGGCACTGGCGCAGTATCAACCTGCTCAATCGCACAGATGATCAAGCGTCGCAGACTGATTGATTCTCACCGGGCGTGCCAATGAACTTCGCACTGATGGCAGGCAAACTTGAGCGTTGGTTTCGTGCCAACGAGCGCGACCTGCCCTGGCGTCGGCCTGCGCCTGACAGCAGCACCCGTGCCTATCGCGCCCTCGTCGCTGAGTTCATGCTGCAGCAGACCCAGGTCAGTCGTGTCATCGAACGGTACACCCGATTCCTGCAGCAGTACCCGACCGTCGCATCTCTGGCCGCTGCATGCGAGCAGGACATCCTCACACTCTGGCAGGGGCTTGGATACTACTCACGTGCCCGCAATCTACTTGCATGTGCGCGGGTGCTGATGTCGGACTTCGACGGCGTGATCCCGGAGACACCGGACGCATTGCTGACACTGCCCGGAGTCGGTCGATACACGGCCGGCGCCATCTCGTCAATTGCGTATGGTCGTCCTGAGCCGATTGTGGATGGCAACGTGGCACGTGTGCTGCGCGCGTGCTGCGGATCGAGGAACCGATCACAACAACGCCTGCCCGCAACCGACTGTGGGCCGCTGCAGAGCAACTCGTTGTCAAGGCCGATTCACCGGCGGACTTGAATCAGGGGCTGATGGAACTCGGCTCGCTCGTGTGCACACCGTCGAGCCCACGCTGCGATGCCTGCCCGATCAAGCGACATTGCCGCGCGCGGGCAACAGGGTGCGTTGCTGACATCCCGGTGACCGCTGCCAACTCACAGGCTGGCACGCACGAGATCAACGTCACGTCACTCGTCCTTCTCAGGCCTGTCCCTCGCGCGCCCGGATCAAGTCGTGTCTTCCTGCGGCAACGACCCACCGATGCAGGCTTGTGGGCCGGGCTGTGGGAGCCTCCTGCCATTGAGGACACCGACCTGTCAGACGGTGAACCGACACACATGAGACGCCACATGCAACGCCGTCATGGCCTTGAGGTTGCTACGATGAGACAGGTCAGAACCTGCACGCGCAAACTGAGCCATCGAACGGTGCAGTTCACGGTGATGCTCGGGCAGAATATCCGTGGTCGCGCACGAAACGGGATATGGGTAGCCGAGGGCCAGCAACTCGAACGGATTCCTATGTCGAACGCACATCGTCGGGTCATCACCATCGGCCTAAACGCCGGGCTATCGAAGTCTGAGACATGTCCGATTTCCGCAGCGAAGTGACACGCAACCCAGCCGGGATTCACCTCTACGATTGGACAACAGGGCGGAGTGACACCCGATGAACCAACAGACAGCCCATCATGCACGCACACCGATCGCGCTGTTCCTTCTTGCGTTCGCCTTCGCCATTGCCTTCTTCGCAGGCTCCACAAGGGCACAGGACGACGACAGTGCCGGCGACATGCTGACCGTCACAGCACACATGTACCCCCTGACCGGCGTGAATCACACCGGCCTGGCACTTGTAGACACTGACACGGTCGCCCTGGCAGGCTTGAATGAGAGCAGCCCGCAGACCATAGAACTACTGACGCTCGGGACCGGCGACACACTCCCTCCGCATGACCCGCTGCCGTTTACCTTCAAGCAGATTGCGGCCGCCGAGGCCGGGACAGATAACACCCTCTGGGTGTGTGATACTCTTGATTCGCGTCTCCTTGTGTTCGATCTCAAGAAACGGAAACTGACACAGGCAGTGGATACCGCCGGCATGCCGATCAAGATGCGCATTGCATTCGACGGGACCGTGTGGTATATCACCCGTGATCTGAAGGTGCATCGGTATACCACGGACGGCCGGACCTATCTCCTGGTTGACACGGCATCGCAACCGATTACCGTGCCGGCTGATGTCAGTGATATCGCCCTGGCCCCCACGGGTGACGTCATGTATGTCGCGTGCTTGTCTCCCGGGCGCATCATGAGAATCGACTTGACCACCGGCGCAACCGCCACCCATACACGCGACACGCAGACCCCGAACGATCAGGCTCGCGTGTTCTCAAGCGTTGATGTCAATCATGACGGTGAATTGTTCGTCTGTGATACAGCACGGAACCTCATCCTTCAGTATGGGCCGGATGGACGACACATACAAAACATCCCGCCGTTCTCATTTGAGTTCAGCCCCTGCCCCTCGATGGTACGGGTCAGCAATAGCACCCTTATATGCCTCGCATCGCAGCCCGATGGAACCCCGATGCTGATCAGAGCGACCATCACAAATCCCGACGATGTGCCCGATCAGGACGGCAGTGACATAGAAGATGGCTCAAAATAATAGCAGCAAACTCGCCTGCTCAGGCAGGCACACCGGATGGCCCGCTGTACTGTTCGCATGACAGGACGTCTCACCATGCCTTACGAAATACATCGTATCTCGGCTGACAATCAGATCATCGACCCATTACCGTGTGCTGCCTGCGGCGCCGATCTGGTCGGATGCAATCCATCAGGCTACTGCACACAGTGCGGCGAGCCGCTCAATCAATCGCTCGTCGGCCGAGGGGTCTGCCGGATCGACGAAAACGAAATGCTGGCAGAGGAAATCACCTGCCGAGGCGACGGGTGTGGCTACAACCTGCGGGGGATTGACCCGCTGGGAGACTGTCCTGAGTGCAAGACCCAGATTGCCTACAGCCTGGAAGTGGACCTGCTGCGATATGCGAATCCGGGGTGGCTCAAGAAGGTGGCAACGGGGATCACATGGTACTTCATCACGATGGCGATGACGTTGCTGCTGATCGTCATCATGATTCTCGTCAATATCGCGCTTCGCGCGGCGGGACAAACGGACCCGGTCGTGATCGCCCAGCAGTCGCAGGTCATCCAACTCGGGCTGCAACTCCTGATCGGTTGCTTTAGCATCGTTGCCATCTTCATGTTGACGGCTGCTGATCCGGACGATCAGGCGACGCTAGGTTCACCTTCTTCAAGCGCTGCGTTCCTGGCCCGACTCCTGACCGTGCTCTCGTTCGTCATATCGATCGCGGCGATGGTCTGTTCCATCATGAAGGTCCCCAAGGCAGAACTCTTTCAGTTTCCATCGGGCCTCATCGGTGCATTTGCCTATCTCGCACTGCTGACGCATATGCAGCGCCTGGCACTCAAGATCCCCGATGATCGGATGGAGCGACACCTGCGAAGCATCAAGTGGGCCTGGTTGGCCTGCGCGATTGTGATGACCGTGGGAGGCGCACTCGTGATGCTGTCCGGATTCACACAGGCAGCCTTGGCTGCAGCACAGGCACCCGGTACCTCACCATTTGCGTCCATGTCCGCGGGCGGGATCGCCATGTTCGCCTCGGGTAGCGGCCTGGGCTGTCTCGGGATGGTGGGTAATACCGTGTTTACGATCTGGGTTCTCGTGATCATGTTCAAACTGCGCAAGCCCTATGTCCGCGCTGCTCAGATTGCCATCGCGAAGTGACTCAGACAGCCTCGTATCGGTCCCGTGCGGCCTGCTCGAAGAGAGATGCCGTCTCATCGTCAATGTTGCACAGACGGATGCTCGTGATCGAGCCGGGAGCCCCGTTTGCGCGCCGTTGCCGGTAGTCTTCAATCGTGTCGAGAAACACCCGGGCACAGCGATCCTTCGGGAATCCGAAGATCCCGGATGAGATGGCCGGGAACGACATGCTGCCCAGCCTGTTTTCGTCGGCCAACTGGAGTGCCGCGCGGATTGCCGAGGCCAGTTTGGCATCCTCGTCTCCGGTCCCCCAGATTGGGCCGACGGCATGAATGACATACCGGGCAGGCAGGTCACCCCCGGACGTAATGGCAGCCGAGCCGGTCTCAACCGGGCCTTGTACATCCACCCAGGCACGACTCTCGGCTTCAATCACAGGCCCGCCTCGGCGTGAGATAACCCCTGCCACCCCCCCACCGTGGGCCAACTGCTCATTGGCCGCGTTGACGATCGCATCGACCGCTTCGGCCGTCAGGTCTCCCTGGACCACCTCCAGTGTCAGGCCGCCCTCGGACTGATGTGTAAAACGGACTGTGGCAGACATTCCCGGTCCTCCATCCATCATGATCGTAAACTGTAAGAGAGACTGTACGCAGCGAGTGATCTACCATCGTCGCCATGCCTCCACGCAAATCCAATAAATCGAGGCCGACCCGACGACGCCGAACGGCTGCTTCCGGGAAGTCTGACGTATACCGCGATAACAAGCGTGGGATGCGGATTCAGAAGGTCCTGGCACAGGCCGGCATCGATTCTCGGCGACACTGCGAGGAACTGGTCGAGGAGGGGCGCGTCACCGTCAACGGCACCGTCATCACTTCGCTGCCGGCATGGGTCGACCCCGAGCAGGACAAGATCGCCGTGGACGGCCAGATGATCCGAAAACAGCGGCTGCGGGCACCATCGGAATCCGCTTCCGGCAGCAGCCGGTCGGCCGGCAAGACCCGGTCGCAGGTTCGTGCCCGACATGTCTACATCATGCTCAACAAGCCGCGCAATGTCGTGACCACGAACAGCGACCCGAGCGGCCGCACAAAGGCCGTCGATCTGGTGCAGTATCCGGGACAGGTCCGGCTGTTTTGTGTCGGGCGGCTCGATGCCGATTCGACCGGGCTGCTGATGCTGACCAATGACGGGGATCTGGCCAACAAGTTGACCCATCCGAAGTACGGGATTCACAAGACCTATGAGGTCGTCGTCAAGGGATCACTCGACGAGGCCGGAGTCGCAGAGTTGCAGCGCGGCATCTTCCTGCACGATCGGCGTACCGGCGGTGCCAGCCGTACTCAGTCGGTGCGATTGTCATTGATCAAACGGGATCGGGAACGAACACGCCTGAAGATGGAACTCCGTGAGGGGCGCAACCGCCAGATTCGCCGCATGATGGCCCGGCTCGGCTACCCCGTGAAACGGCTGATTCGTATTCAACTGGGGCCGCTGCGGCTGACCGGGCTCTCGATCGGGAACTGGCGCCCATTGACCACACCGGAGATCCGGTCACTCAAGCGCGCAGCCGCAGCATCGGAAAAGACCGGCAAGCCACCTGCCAAGCGGGGGTGATCACTCGATACTGAGCCAGATGAAGCGCGGCCGATAGATGTCGGCAAAGGCGAAGTGGTCCCAGAAGTCAAACGTGTTGACGTTGTAACTGATGAGCAGTTTGCCCGGCCGAGAGAGATGCGGGTGCGCTTTGGCGTTGTAGACGAAGATGTCGGGGTCCCGGTCCGACTCGGGACACGGGTACACCCGCTGCATCGGGCCCCACGGACCGATCGGACTATCACCGAAACGGACACCGACTTCCTTGCCCAGCGCATCGGCCTGAAACACGCAGATGAACCGGCCACTGGGCAGCGGGCTGACACTCAACTCGGAGGACACCCGCCCTGTCAACGGTGCTGCGTTTTCCAGTTGCTCCACCCAGGCACTGCCATCCCAGTACCGCCAGGCCGTGTAGTCAGTAAACTGATCGGGCGTGACCCGGGCTGCCAGCAACTTCTTGCTGTAGGCGTCGTTCTGTGTGCCGTAGATGTACACATAGCCGTCGGGA
The DNA here is from genome assembly GCA_013112555.1 of Planctomycetota bacterium. Taxonomy (GTDB): domain Bacteria; phylum Planctomycetota; class Phycisphaerae; order Phycisphaerales; family UBA5793; genus PNC21. Next base: position 1,812,724 of record JABFGK010000001.1, read on the forward strand.
TTCGGGCTGCCTGCTTCCTCGGTATTGACCATGAATGAGGTCCCGAAGATCAGTTCGCCCCGGCCGTCCTCCGGGTGGAAAAAGAGCGGCGCATCCTCCTGCGTCATGTCTCTCAGCGGATCACTGCTGTTCGCCGGCGCATGAAGTCGTGCAACGCCTGCGACTGCAAAATTGAACTCGCCGCCGTTGCCGGTCTTCATCCGTAGCGCAAACACATGCACCGTGCCGTTGATCGATACGCCGTCCTGAAACCAGTACCAGTCATCGGGATTGCTGTTGGGTGTGTCAGGGATTGCCAGTGCCCTCGGCTTGCCGTTGGCATCATTCCGGACGAAGAACCGGATACGGTCCTCCGTCGGCTGAGCGCCGGTCAGCAGGGCGGCCGTGTTATTGACCAGCGTCGTGCCGCCGAGGCGCTCCCCTTTTTCATTGACCTCACCGACAAAGGTGTCACTGAACACGATCAGCGTCTTTGCATTGGCTGCCCCATCGCCCCCAGGCACGTCGTACCCGGACAGCGGGATCGCGTAAATGCCGTCAGCGCCGGTCCATCCGCTGGTCCGGTCAAACAAAGCCGTCCACTTGGGAGCGGGCTCGGCCACCAGGCCCTGGGCCTGGGCTGCGCCACTGAACGCGGCCATGACAGCCAACGATCCAGTAACAACGGCGCAGTTCATCAACGTACAGATTCGGCTGTGCATACCTTCATCCTCTTGGCAAATGGTTCAGATCCAGTTACTTATACTCGGAATAGCCCCCGGAGTTCACCATTGAAACCCTGCATGGGCGCAACGAAAAACGCGACCGGCCGGAACAGCCGTGCAGGTCGAACAAAGAGTATCGGAACATCGTTCAGTCGTGTAATCGGTTCCGATTACTTGGGATAGGTCGGCTTCTGCTGCCAATCGAGTTCATAGGACATCGGGATTCCGTGGTACTCGCGCGGGAACTCGTAGTCCTTGCGCAATGGGAAGCCGTCCCAATCCTCAGGCAACAGGATCCGGCGCAGGTCGGGATGACCGGGAAAGTCGAAGCCGAACAAGTCGTAGGCCTCGCGCTCATGCCAATCTGCAGCCGGCCAGAGGTCTGCCACAGACGGGATAACGGGCGTGTCGCGATCAACGAACACCTTGAATGCAAACTCGTGCCCATGCTTCATGGAGCGAAGATCGACGACGATGGCGAGTTTGTCGTCGGCTGCGTAGTCCACGCCGCTGAGACACAATAGAAAGTCGAGATCAAGGTCCGGGTCAACGCGCACGAACTCGGCCAGTTGGCGCCACTGATCAGCGTTCAAGTGGACACGCGGGTGCTTTTCGTCCGGCAGTGTCTCGATGAACGCATCGGCCCCGAATACCTCGGTGAGTCGCTGCACGATCTGCGTTGGGTTCATAGTCGTCATAGCCGCCGATTGTAGGCGCGAGGGACAGCCAAGTGGCCATCAGGGCGTCTCTGCCCGTGCGTGTCTGGGATCAACGACACCAGGCGCATCAGCACTGCTGTCCGGTGTCCAAACCGGTTGACGGCCGAGCATGATGGGCCCGATGACTCCTTTGACGAAATTCCGGCCGAGGGCTGACAGATGGCCTCCGGAATTGTCGAGTTCGCGCCACCAGGGGTCGTAGTGAATCTTGTGCAGTCGGCTGCCGTCCTCGTACATGAAGCCAACCATGCCGGCCGACTGAACGTGGTCACGATCAGCCGTCCCGAAGACGGCGGTGCCCAGCCCCAGGATGAGCCAGTCGTGCTCGGAGTCGATGACGTACATCTGTTGCACACCCTGCAGGGCCGCTGACAGATCGTACTTCGGGCTCACGGCTGCTGCAATAACCCACATCTGCTCAACAAGCGGAGGCGCTGCTTCCACGGCAGTTTCCGCCTCCTCGGCAAGCAGTTCCGCAGCCCGGATTGCCACGCGCGTCCCCCCGCTGTGAGAGGTCACTACGATGCGTGCCGATGGATGTTCCTTGCGCAACAAGTGAAGTTCCGCAACCAGATCACGGGCCATGCGCTCATGGCGTTGCGTATCAGTCAGATTCGTCAGCGGGATCGGCCCGGTCCAGTCGAACATCGTGACGTCCTGCGCGCCTGACAGGATCAGCCAGATTCCAAACGCCTGATCATGCCCCAGCGTCCCCATGATGCCGGGCACGTGGACGACGTAGATCCCATCGGGCGCAATGAAGCCCTCTCGCCCGATCCAGCGATTACTGGCACACCCGGAGGATCCCAGGACACACAGGACAAGCAATATTGACACACTGAAGCCGGCCACCCGACGGACCGTGGATTCGACATTCATTTCATCTGAGGCTGCCTGTGCCACTCACGTCCCCCGCTTTTGCCGCCGGCCGCTGCGGCCTCCCCCACTCGCCGCAGCAGCAGGGCTTCCAGCCAGGATCTCGTCCGGTCGCTCATCAAACTCGTCACCGCGGAACATCGAGCCGAGGTAGTGCTCGCGGACCAGGGGGTCACGGACCAGATCCTTCGGGGTTCCTTCGGCCAGAATGCGCCCGTCGTCCATGATGTAGGCCCGGTCACAGACGCGAAGTGTCTGCTGGACGTTGTGATCGGTGATGAGCATGGCAATCCCGCGCTGGGCACGCAGACGCAGAATCTCACGTTGCAGATCCTCGACCGCCAGCGGGTCGACACCGGAAAACGGCTCATCGAGCAGAATGAGATCCGGGTTCTTGATCAGGCAGCGCGCAATCTCGAGTTTACGCCGTTCGCCGCCGGACAACGTGCGGGCCTGCTGCTTCCTGGTCTTGCCAAGATCAAACTGGTGCAGCAGTGCCTCCAGACGTTCCCTCTGCTCAGCCTTTGACAGGGGCTGCAGTTCGAGAAATGCCGACAGGTTCTGCTCGACCGTCGCCCGCCGCAGAATACTCGGCTCCTGGCTCAGATAGCCGATGCCCCGGTTGGCGCGCTGGTACATTGGCAACCGCGTGGCATCCTGACCGTCAAAGATCACTTCGCCGCCATCGGGCGTGATCATGCCGATCGTCATGCGGAAACTCGTGGTCTTGCCGGCCCCATTTCGACCCAGCAGACCCACGATCTCGGCCCGCTCAATGTGGAAACTCACGCCATTGACAACCGTGCGTTGGCCGTAGCGTTTGATGAGGTTGTTCACCTTCAGAAGATACATGCGTCGTTCGCTTCCTTTGCAGCGATGATATCCCCCATTCAGCCGTCTGCCTGCTTCAGGGCATCGCGCAGGTGCTGAACGACGGTTCCGGGTGCCTCCGAGCCGCAGACACACGAACTGACAGCCACCCCACGTGCCCCGGCTGATACCAGTTGCTCGACATTCTCAGGATTAACACCCCCGATGGCCAAGTGCGGGGCTGACAAGCGACCGACGTACTCCGATACGTATTCCGGTCCGGCCAACTGCGGCTTGGTCTTGGTCGTCGTATGGAACATCGGTCCAAGTCCGCAATAGTCCGCCCCGCTCCGGACCGCTGCCTCAGCCTGCTCGATGCGTGAGGTTGACACCCCGACGATCAGGCGCCTCCCGGCCAGCCGTCTGATGAACGCAACCGGCAGGTCATCCTGCCCGACATGCACGCCGTCCGCCCCGGCTGCCAGGGCAATATCGGGCCGATCATTCACGATCGACGTGACTCCGGCTGCGCGGCATCGCTTGGCCACCACCGTGGCTCGCCCCAGCAGCCGACCGTCCGGCAGGTCCTTTTCACGTAACTGAACGCAATCGACACCGGCCCCAATCACCGCATCAAGCACATCGAGCCAGGGCAACCGGCACAGGGACTCGGTCAAAAGGACACACACGCCCCACTGAATCGCTCGGCCGCTGCCAAGCCGAATCGTCAGTCCGCGCTCGATCTCATAGCAGCGATAGCGCATGGCTTCGATGGTGGCCGATAATGGAACCACCGTCGGATCACTCTCAGCCGGCGCAGTGGCATCGCGACCGACACCGGCGATCTTGCCGTACTCCTCGATGACGCGCAGGGCTTCACTGAGGCGCTTGCCGGCAGCGGTCACGACATCGACCACGTCGGCCCGGTCCAGTTCCGCTGATGTGGTGATCGTGGTCCCGACGTCGTTGGGGGTATCGCGGTTCGCCTCCAGGACACCCGGAGGAAATGAGCCGGTCAACGCATCGCGGAGATCGTGCCGAATCTGTTTGATCGACCCGGAGAGATCATGGTCATCAAGCAGGAATCGGGCTGCGTCCTCAAGAACGCGCAGCGCTTCCCGGGCACGGTTGGCGTTCGCATCGATAACTCGGTGAATCGTGTGCATGAGAAGACAGCCGGCCGGCACGCGGCTCACATGTCCGAACCGGGACGATCCGGGGGAAGTTTCAACGTCGGGCCGACTACCTGCACATAGCGAGACAGGCCGTCAAGAATCGCAGGATCGTTCGGGTCCAGCCCATAGGCCTGGCGCCAGCGTTTCATGGCCCCGTCAATGTTGCCGACCTGCTCATAAAACAGACCGAACCGGTAGTACGCCTCGGCCAGATCGCCGTCATCAAGCCGAATCGCCATCAGATACACCCGCTCGGCCATATCCGGATCGTTGCACTTGGCTGCATATTCAGCCCAGCGAAGGTACTCCGGCATGCTTCCGCCGGCCATCGCCCTTTGCTCGAGAAAGATCACGGCTTCCTCGCATCGGCCGGCCCGCTGCAGTGCTTCGGCCAGATAGCCGGCCTTGTCAAAACTCTCGGTCCGCCGGGCCCAAGCTTCGTCGTAGGCAATCCGCAGATGCATGACCGCGTCGGCAGGATTTCCCAGGGCCAGCAGACACTGGCCGGCCCCGTAGTGAGCATCGGCATCCTCGGGCTGATAACTCAGCGCCAGCGTGTAGGCCTCCAGTGCATCAACAAATCGGCCCTGAGACATCGCCCAGTTCCCGTCCCGCGTGTAGCCGAAGGCCTTCGCATCCGCCCCACGCCCGGGGAACACCATCTTGGAGGGCTCGTTCAGGTCGGCCGGCTGAGCCTTGCACCCCGTCATGGCAGCTGACACAACGACTGCAAGCAGTGCGGCTGCAACGACTCCTCCCGAGAATGATCTGCGTGATGAGAGCGTCCCATTGATCCTTTTGCTCATGTCACGGCCCTTTCCCATGGCTCTTTTTTCAGCGCGCATCATACGCAGGCAAGTGCAGGGTGCCAGTCACAGGCCGGTGCCCGGCCCGAATGCTGGCAATCGGGTATGATCGCCGAGCACGATGGATATGCCACCCCTCCAGACTGTAGTACTGAGACACGACACACCCGACGGCTCATTCCACTTTGACTGGCTTTTTGCCGTCGATGAGCCGCCGGCAATGAAACTGGTATGCCTGCGCCTCGAATCAACACCGCAGGGCGCGGAGGTTGGGCGGCGGATCAGAGCCGACCGGCTTGCCGATCACCGGACACTCTACCTGAACTACGAAGGGCCCATCAGCGGCAATCGCGGATCGGTGACACGGGTGGCAACGGGGAGGTATGAGGGGGATGTGGAAGTGGGCCGTGTGCGTGTGACGTGGGAACAGCACGATGTGCAGGAATGGTTGATTCGGGACGGGGATGTCGAGAGGGTACGGTGAGGTACGGATTCACGTTGGCCAGATCAGGCGCACGTATCCCCGCGCCGGCAGGAGGACTTCAGTCCGACTGAAAACCGGATCATCATGAAGGCGTGTGATGCTCTGATTCACTGTTCTGCTTGATCTTCGGGCCCAGATAGGCTGACAGGAACGTGATGCCGATCAGGTACACGACCCCGAGACACAGCAAAAACGCCGCCCGGTCAACCCAGTTCATCCCCAGAACATTCGATACAAACAGGCCCGCAAAGAACATCACCACTGCGATGACCAGATAGAGGCTGACGATTGTTTTCATGGACATGATTGGCGTAGCCTCCCAGTGCTAAACAGGTGATTCCTCATCATCGCCGTCTGCAATTTCAATCTCACGGACGACCGTTTCGCGCAGGACGGTCTTGCCGCGGCGCTCCTCCCGAACTTCCTTGTCCACGACCATTCTATCGCGCCCACCGTCTTTGGCAGGATCATGCGTGATGCCGGACCAGATATGGCCGACGAACTCGCCGAGCGCGCGCATCAACGGCTTCTTGTTTTCGCTGCCATCGGTCATATGAATCATCTTCACGGGCGAGACGCCCGTGCCACTACAGGATCATCATGCATCGCCGCTCAGTTTATCGATCAGCGCATCGATCTTTTCGACCGTCAGGTCGTCCTGCCGCTCCTCGCCGAACAGGGCGCACGGGGCCGTATCGCACGAGCCGAGGCACTCCATTGTTCGAACGGTAAACAGGCCGTCCGGTGTCGTTTCGCCGGGCTCGATGTTCAACTTCGAACACAGATGGCCCAGCATCGTCTCGTGGCCGCATGCCTCGCAGGCGATCGACTGGCAGACGCCGATGACGTGCTTGCCGACCGGTTCGAGGAAGAAGTCGTCGTAGAAACTGGCAGTGTCGAGGACCTCGGCAGCCGTCAGTTCGAGAAAGGTCGCAATCTCCTCAAGCGCCTGGAACGGCAGATAGCCGACATGGTGCTGGACATCGTGCAGGATCGGCAGCAGGGCTGCCCTTTTATTGGCATAGCGCGGCAGAATCGAGTCTGTGTAGTAGGACGTCATCTCGTCGGACAGATACGGCTCATCACGCCGTTCGATCTGCTGTGTCGCTGAGTCTTTGGTGATCCATGCCATCTGGGTACCGCTCCCGGTCGTTCATTCACTCACTGGATATATGCAAAACGACTCCCGACCCCTTTTCCGGAATCCTGCGATTCATCAGCGGTCGAGTTCTGCTGCGATGATGTTCAGGCTGCCCAGGACTGCCACCGTATCAGACAGCATGTGGCCCTCGAGCATCTTGCCGAATACCGAATAGTTGATGAAGGACGGCGGGCGGGTGCGCACACGCCACGGCCGGGCGCTACCGTCAGACACGATGTAGTAGCCGAGTTCGCCGTTGGCCGTTTCCTGACTCGCGTAGCACTCGGCCACAGGGCTCTTCCAGCCACGATTCGTCATCACCAGTTCGAAGTGCTGAATCAGACCCTCAATCGAGCCGTACACCTGGTTCTTGTCCGGCTTGACCATCTTGGAATCAGCATACACATCGACCGGGCCGTCCGGGATGGTGTCAATCAGTTGCTTGATGATCGAAATCGACTCGCGCATCTCATAGAGCCGCACGTAGTACCGGCAGAAGACGTCACCGTCGTCCATGACCGGCACCTTGAAGCGGACTGCCTCAGCACCCTGCCCGTCCCAATTGTCTGCATAGCACAGGTACGGCTCATCCTTGCGGAGATCACGCCGAACACCTGACGCCCGTGCCACGGGACCGGACAACGACCAGCCGATGGCATCTTCACGATTGATGACCCCGACACCCCGCGTGCGATCGTGGAAGATGCGGTTCTTGTTGAGCAATGCCTCCAACTCATCAATCGCTTTCGGCAGTTCCACATTGATAAACGTATTGACCAGCGTCTTGAACATGGCCTCATCGGGCAGATCCTGTTTCAAGCCCCCCACTCGCGTCCAGTCCGTATGAAAACGCTGGCCGCAGATGAGATCACAGATGTCCATGATGCGTTCGCGCTGGTTGAACACATACAGGAAGCCGGTAAAGGCCCCGAGGTCGAGTGCTGAGGCCCCGACACACAGCAGGTGGTCCTGGATACGCCCGATTTCAGCCATGATGGTCCGCAGGATCTTGCACCGCGGCGTGATATCAATGCCGAACAGTTTCTCAACGGCATGATGCCAGGCAATGTCGTTGGAGATCGGCGAGACGTAGTTCATTCGACTGACGACCGTGACGTACTGGTTGTAGTCGTGATGCTCGCCGAGTTTCTCGAAGCCGGAGTGCAGATACCCGATGTGGGGGGTGGCCCGAACGATCCGCTCGCCGTCGAGTTCGAGCACGATCCGCAGCGTCGTGTGGGTGGCCGGGTGTTGCGGCCCGAAATTCAGGACCCAGCGATCGCCCTCGGCATCCTTGTGCTCGTTGAGGTAATCGACGCTCTCGATATCGACGTCATACGCCTCTTCGTGACGTTTCAACGTGTACGGCATTGCGTACCCCTGTTCGCTCGCAAATCGGGATCAGGAATCAGTCACCAGCCCTGCAACCCGGCAACGGCCGACCATCCGCCCGATCGGCCTCTGCTCCCGGGACAGGCGAGTATACGAAGGCGTCCCAACAACGCCAAGCAATCGAACCTGCCGATCTGAAATACCGTGCTTTCCCTGCAAACGGCAGGATCAGGGCAGTCGAGGCGGTTTTGCCACACATCTGCACCCGACCGCGTATAATATGGGAGTCAGTCCGATTTCAGTCTGGGATCGGAGCCACTCTGGGAGAACACTCACATGCCGTGTGATGCAAATCGACCATTCAACGAGTCAGGGCAAGCCGGTACAAGCGTCGCCCACGAACAGTCCGGCCGATCAGGTCCCGACGATGGGAAGCCGAAGATCGACCCGCACGCCGTCACCATTTCCGGCTATGCCGTGGACAACCTCTACGGCCCGGATTCTGCAGCCCAACGCGATTGGAGTACGACCGTCGGTGAACCCGGGCAGTTTCCGTACACGCGCGGGATTCACCCCGGCATGTACCGGACCCGCCTTTGGACGATGCGCCAGTTTGCCGGATTCGGCTCGGCCGACGATACGAACCAGCGATTCAAGTACCTGCTGAACCAGGCCAGCCATGCCGGCACCAACACAGGCCTGTCCACCGCGTTCGACCTGCCAACGCTCATGGGACGTGATTCGGACGATCCCCTGTCCACCGGCGAAGTCGGCAAGTGCGGCGTGGCGATCGACACGATCGACGACATGCACCGCCTGTACGCCGACATCCCGCTCGAAGAGGTCACGGTCTCCCAGACCATCAACGGGCCGGCTGCCGTCATCTGGGCGATGTACCTGGCAATGGCCCGTCAGCGTGGCTTCGACTGGAACAAACTCGGGGGCACCATCCAGAACGACATCCTCAAGGAGTTCCACGCCCAGAACGAGTTTATCTACCCACCGGAGCCGTCGGTGAAACTCGTGGTCGACACGATCGAGTTCCAGAGTACCCATGTCCCGCGCTGGAACAGCGTTTCCATCTCCGGCTACCACATCCGTGAAGCCGGCTCGACGGCCGTGCAGGAACTGGCCTTCACGCTGCGCGACGGCATGGAGTACACCGAGGCCTGCATCGAGCGCGGGCTGGACGTCGATTTCTTCGCGCCGCGACTGTCCTACTTCTTCAATAGCCATAACGAGTTCTTCGAGGAGATCTGCAAACTCCGTGCAGCCCGCCGAATCTGGGCGACGGCCATGCGCGATCGATTCAAGGCCAAGAACCCCCGATCGTGGCTGATGCGGACGCACGTCCAGACGGCCGGCTGCTCACTGACGGAGCAGCAACCGTTGAACAACGTCATCCGGGTGGCCTATCAGGCAATGGCCGGCGTGCTCGGCGGGTGCCAGTCACTGCACTGCGATTCATTTGATGAGACACTCGGCCTGCCGACCGAGCAGGCGGTGACGATCGCCCTGCGTACCCAGCAGATTCTTGCACACGAGACCGGTGTCACCCGGACCGCTGACCCATTGGGCGGCTCGTACTATGTCGAGAAGTTGACAGACCAGATGGAAGCCGATGCCAATGCGATCATCGGCGAGATCGACGATCTGGGCGGCGTGGTGGCCGGAATCAATCGTGGCTACTTCCGGCGGTCCATTGCCGAAGCAGCCTATCGCTTCGGCCAGGAATGCGAAGCCGGCGACCGGATCATTGTTGGTGTCAACGGGTACGTTGAGGAGAACGAGGAGCGGCCGTGTGACATCCTGTACATCCCGCACGAGGTCGAAGTACAGCAAAAGGAACGGCTCGCCGACTTCAAGAAGAATCGCGACATGGACGCCGTGAACCGGGCACTCGACGCGATACGCACGGCAGCGAGGAATGATGAGAATGTGATGCCGGCACTGGTTGACGGCTCCGATGCTCGCTGCACACTCGGCGAAATGGTCCAGGCCATGGCGGATATTTACGGCCGGTACAACGGCGGGCCGGAGTGGTAGTTTCCGACGATCCGCGACCGTGAGGGAGCGGGCCCATTCCTCGCCCGCCATGGCGGACGACGTGGGAATCCGAGAGTTGATACATACGCCCACCCCATCGGGCAGAGGGGTGAAGCGACAATACGGGTTCCACTCGCTGTGCTCGTGTAATCCGTGCCACCCTTGAGACCGCCCCACTTCCCAATCTATCATCCCCCATGATGATGACGCGAATCGCATTGATCCAACAATCTGCATCGGACGACAGGGTGGCGAATCGGGAAACCGGACTGGCCAACGCGCGCCGGGCCGTCGAGGAGCATCACGCCAACGTGATCGCCTTTGCCGAACTCGCCTTCGAATCCTTCTATCCCCAGAAGCGGGCCACGCCCGAGGTACTCGCGCTCGCTGAACCGATCCCCGGCCCGACAACCGACCGCTTCTGCGCGCTGGCCAAGGAGCTTGGCGTCGTCATTGTCCTCAACCTCTTTGAGCGTGACGGCGACAATACCTTTGACTCGTCCCCCGTGATCGATGCCGACGGCTCGATTCTCGGATCCACGCGCATGTTCCACGTCCCCGACATGCCCTGCTTCCACGAACAAGGCTACTACACACTCGGCGACCACGGGGCTCCGGTGTATGACACCGCCGCCGGCCGTATCGGGACCGCGATCTGCTATGACCGACACTTCCCCGAGTACATGCGTGCACTCGGGGTCGCAGGCGCCGATCTGGTCATCACCCCCCAGGCCGGCGCCGTCGGCGAGTGGCCGCCCGGGTTGTATGAGGCCGAGATGCGTATCGCTGCCTTTCAAAATGGGTATTTCTCAGCCCTGTGCAACCGAGTCGGCCAGGAGGAGTTTCTCGACTTTGCCGGCGAGTCGTTCGTGTGCGATCCGGGGGGGAACGTCATCGCCCGAGCCGGCACCGGCACGGATGAAATCCTGACCTGTGATGTCGATCTCACCGAGTGTGCCAAATCCCATGCTCGCCGAATCTTCATGGGTGATCGCAGGCCTGAGGCATATGCCGACTGGCTGGCTCGCCCCTTTCAGCACAGGGATGGCACCACGTGATGGCTGAGCAATGCAAGGACGATCAGGTGCGGTGCCACGCCCGGTTTCAGGGGCGCGTGCAGGGGGTTGGATTTCGCATGACCACCTGCTCCTGTGCCAAGCCCTATTGGCCGGATGTCACCGGCTGGGTGCGAAATGAGCCGGACGGCTCAGTGAGCATGGTCGCCGAAGGACCGCGGGGGAAACTCGAATCGTTGCTGGCCGACCTGCAGAGCCGGATGCAGCGAAACATCCACGATGCTGCCGTCCACTGGTCGGAACCATCGGGCGAATTCACCGGCTTTGAAACACGCTACTGATCGGTTGACGTGGCTGCCTCTTCCGGCTCTTCCTTGTTGCGTTCGATCCGCTGATCACCCTGGTAGAAGCCGAATCGGAGTGGGACTTCGCTGATGCCACGACGCTCGGCAGCCAGATCAATCATCATCTCACATGCCTGGATGCAATCCCCGCACTTGAGGCAATGGTTGTTGCCGGGCGCATCGGGCAGTGCGATCCCGCCGCGTGGGGAGGCGGATTCGACCAGGTTCATTGGATCGAGATCGACCGGGCAGACCTTGATACAGGCGTTGCAATGAAGACAGGCATCGGCGCTGCCGTCGGAGGTTCCTTCACGGAAGTTGATCCCGAAGCCGTCGCTCGGGGCCACGAACGAGTAATACAGACCAATCGGGCAGGTCGTCATGCAGAAGCGCCATCTGGCATACCAGCCCAGCGCCCACAAGCCGGCTGTGCTGCTGACCAGCACCCCCCAGGCCAGCATCGTCGGCCAGCCGAACCCGGCCCAGAAGACCTCGGCCGACGTCCACCAGAGCATGCATGAAAACACGAGGAGAAAACTGTGCCCATACGGCCCGGCCCGGTCACGCCACAGTTTCCAGGCCGGCGTGTTCTTGTTTGGCTTCATCTGGGCGACGTCACTGAGGCGATTGAGAAAACCAACCGGGCAACCCCAGCCGCAGAACATGCGGCCACAGGCCAGATTGATCAGAAAGGTCACCACGTACAGTGCAGCAATCCCGACAATGACGCCGGCCAGCCCTTCGCGGAAGTCAGCCTCCCGACACAGCATGCGATGATGCCCGCTGTACAGATCGACACGGGCTGCCCCGGTCAATGGGACCAGAAAGAGGATCGCCACCGTGATGAGTTGGCTGCCATAGCGGGACCAGACATACCGGTGCCCACGCAACTCCACGCGGGGCAGCACCTTGAGACGTATGTCGGTCGCCATATCCACTCCGATCCATCCCGTGCACACACACACGCGCGAGCGCAGATCATACATACGAATCGGAGATAATCCGGGTCGTCTACATCAATTGAGCAATCGACATGATTTTCAGGAGTCAGGCACCGACGCGCAGGCGCTGGGCCAGGAAGTTCGGCAGGCCCGCTTCGAGAATCGCCTTGTGTGCTGCATCGACGTCGTAGGGAATCCGGTAGACAGCAAACGAACAGGTCCCGGTATCGAGGATGCCGAAACTCGATTCCGGGTTCCCATCACGGGGCTGACCGACGCTGCCGGGATTGATGATGTATCGGTAGCCGGGATCGAGTCGCAACGGCAGGCGCGGCGGGAGCAGGGCAACCCGAATGTCTTTCGCATCGACCATGGCATAGCCCACCTCGGGCGTGCCGAACGCGATCGGGATGTGCGTGTGGCCGACAAACAGGCAGAAGTTGTCGAATCCGCCGTAGGCCAGCGCTGCAATGTGCTGATCATGGATGTAGTCGGTCGGGCCGTCGACGACCGGGCTGCCGTGGCTGACGGTAACTTGATCCAGAAAGCCCATGGCTGGCATTTCAGCAATCTGACTCAGATGCCTCGGATGGAGACGCGTCTTGGTGAACTCGATGGCCGAAGCGGCCGTGCTGTTGAATCGCTTGATTTCCGTGTCGTCAATCACAGCCAGGTCATGATTCCCCTGGATGCAGAAATCCGTGCGGTCTGCGATGATGTCGAGGCACTCGGCCGGGTGAGGACCATACCCGACAATATCACCCAGGCAGATAATGCCGTCGACACCGAGGCGTTCGATCTCCTGGAGAACGACCTCAAGTGCAAAAAGGTTGCCATGGATATCGGAAATAAAAGCGTACCGTGCCACGGGTTCGATTCCATTCGTTCAGAGGGCTGACCTCACTCTTCTCCTGAGACTGCCGAGCCGCACAGGCTTCAGTTGTTCAGACGCGTCACAGCAGGTCGCGACTGCGGAAAAACTGCGAATTACCGTCAAATGAGCAGATTCGCTTGATTCTCCGCATGTGCAGTTCGCCCCCTCGGACGCAGTAACGACGATTGCCTGTACCTGTATATTCGGAATCTGCATCGGCGATTTGCCGAGTTGATGACTGTCTCACTGCGGAAACCGGGTCGGCTGCAGTTCTCCTAACAGGAGTCTTGCATACAGGCGGCCTAAATCGTCCCTTGCCGCCATGCTCGGTCTGCCGTCAGTCCCCATAGTGATCGGACCAGGGCGCTACCGCCGGGCTGACTTGGCTTCAGGGCCCCTGGTGACGGACTCAACGATCCACTTCCACCGTCTCCTCAGAGGCTTCGGGCTGGGGCTGGGGCTGGGGCTGATCCTCAGCCGGGCCGTCCTGCTTCTGCTGCTCGGGCTGTGCATTCGGCGAATCGTCAGGCTTCTGCGCCTCCTCGGCTGCAGCCTCGGCCTTTGCTTCCTCGGCTGCCTTGTTCTCCGACTTCTCCTTGTCGGCACTTGCCTTTGCAGCGGCATCGTCGGCACGCTTCATGGCTTGGATCTTCGCCTTGTCCGGGGCCACGATCATCACCATGCGCCGCCCGTTGAACCGAGGCGTCATCTCGACCTTGCCGATGTCGGCCAACGTATCCTCGATCTCGCGCATCCGCTCGTAGCCTGACTGCTTGTGCTGCATCTCCCGGCCCTGGAACGGCTGAATGATCTGCACCTTGTGCCCGTCCATAAGAAACGCCCGGACCTGATTCATCCGCATCTGAATGTCATGCGGGTCAATCCGCAATGACCGCCCCAGACGGATCTCTTTCATTTCCGTCCGTTTCGATCCGGACTTGGCCTTGTGTTCCTTCTTGGATTGCTGGTACTTGTACTTGCCGTAGTCCATGATGCGGCAGACCGGCGGGCGCGAATCCGCAGAAATCTCCACCAGATCCAGTCCGGCCTCGCGCGCAAGCGACTTCGCTTCGTCGAGTTCGATCACACCGTATTGCTCATTGTCCGGACCGATGCAACGCACCGGCGAGATGCGAATCATGTCGTTGACTCGCTCGCGACGAACGCTCATGTCCCTTTGGCTGATAAATCGGCGGCGTGCTATGGGTGATTCTCCTTATTCCCATGTGTACGGTCGGTCAGGCCTGCCCCATTCCCTGTGACGGCGCATAGACAACCGGCCGGTATTTCACGTCGTAACGACACGACGGTGACCATCTGAGTGCAAGTGTTCGAATTGACAAGGTGTGTTCGGCTCATGAATCTGAAGCCGAACGGTCAAGAACTGCCATAGCGTGCAGGCATAGCTGATCCGTCAAGTAAGATACCTCACTGTACAACCTCAATAACCCACGTCCCTTCGCAGGGAGAGGTTGCCGTCGTCCTCCTCAAGATATCACCCCTTTGCGGCCGTGGCAAGCAGAATAACTCGGTATCGGACATTCATTTCTCGTATTGGCGGGAGAACGGCCCTCAGGAGGCTGAACCATCGGTACCGCACCCGGGGGGGGTAGCCGGGATCAGCATGCAGTCGCCATACGAATAGAACCGGTACCTCCGGTCCACCGCGATTCGGTACGCCGATAGGAGACGTTCAAGTCCGACAAAGGCCCCGACGAGAGCCAGCAACGTCGAGCACGGCAGATGAAAGTTCGTCAGCAGGCCGTCAACGAGGCGAAACGGATAGCCGGGCGTTATCAGCAGATCCGTCGTCCCCGTCACCTCGCGATGTGCTGCTCCTGATACCGACAGGCACTCGGGATCGAGACTCTCCAGGCATCGGACGGACGTGGTCCCCACCGCCACGATGCGCCCCCCCGCTTGGCGCGCATTCGCAATGGCATCGAGTGTGCTTCCCGGCACGGAATACCACTCTCGGTGCATCGCATGCTGCTGCACATACTCAGCCGTGATCGGTTTGAAAGTTCCGGCACCGACATGGAGCGTCAGTTTGGCAATCCTGACGCCGCCGTCAACCAGTTTGCCAAGCAGGTGATCGGTAAAGTGCAGCCCGGCTGTTGGAGCAGCCACGGAGCCGGGCTCGGTGGCGTACACGGTCTGGTACATGCTGCGGTCCTCAGCGTCTGCGATCCGGCTTTCATCATGGTCAGCACGGCGTTGACGGGCCTTGAGGATGTACGGCGGCAGCGGTGTACGCCCGACCCGATTCAGGATCTGCAGTGTGTCATCATCGGCGGCTGCCGGCCCTTGCCCACCCTCGACGATCACATGCCAGGTGTTGCCGGTTTCAGCAGCAGGCGGACTGACAAGTTCGAGATGAATGCCGGAGGGCTGGTCGTCAGCGTCGACAAGTTCGATGCGCTGACCGGCACGCAGCCGTCCATTACTGCGCAGCATCATGCTCCATCCGTTGTCAGCCGACACACCCAGGTACAACCCTTCAACCGCGCCACCGGTATCGCACCGCTTGCCGACGACTCGGGCCGGCACGACGCGTTTGGTTGAGAACCAACAGATCGCCGGCGTTCAGGTACGATGGAAGATCACGAACGCTGTGGTGATCGGGATTGCCGAGGTCGCGTGGCAGAACCATCATGCGGGCGTCATCCCGCCTGGCGGCCGGTTGCGTCGCGATCAACTCCGGAGGAAGGTGGTATTCGAGATCACTCGTTCTGAGCATGGGTCTGACCTCGGAGTCTGACGGCACAACGGGAGACGGAGTGATCGGCTCGCTCTTACCCGCCATCGGAAGTCCCGGGGTCCGGCGTGTTCATCGTCGACTCGTCAATCGGGTGTGACAGAGTGACGTACTGCTCGATCTTCCGGATCGTCTTCGGCCCGATGCCCTTGACGCGCTCGGCTAGTTGCCCCATGCTGGAAAACGGCCCGGCAACCGCCCGCTCCTCAACAATGCGGCCTGCCAGCACCGGACCGATTGATGGAACAGACTGCAGCGCAAACTCGTCGGCCTGATTCAGATCGATACGCATATCCGGAATGACGGTCCGAGAGTCGGCTCGGCTCGCAGCAGCCTGTTGATCAGCCGACTGATCCCCCCCGTTGGGATTGACACCAGCCGCCACTGGGACCACGACCGGGGTGACGATCAGTTTCGTGCCAGGGCCTGACCATGTTCTGACAATCAGCAGCACACCGGCCAGTGCGATCAGGATGGCCACCACGCCGGCACTCGGCTCGGTTCCCCAGGATTGCATGGGCCTGCGCGTCTCGTCGGCCGGCTCGGCCGAGTCGAGCGAAGCGTGAGCAGATTGTGCAGCAGGTTGTTTCATGTTTGACGATCGAGCGAGCACCCTGCTGACCGGTTCGCTACATCGTGTAGGCAGAGTCGGACGGCAGATCCTCGATAACCCAGATACGTTCTTCCGGCGAAGAACAGCGGAAGGTGCCGGATTCCAACTGCGAGTGAACGTGCCCCATTTCGGTCAGGGCCGGCTTGGCACGCCCGTTCGACGTGATCAGCCCGGAGCTGGGGAGATCAATGGTGGCATGATCAAACAACTCCTGGATGCACACGGACTCGACATACGGCTTGCTCAATGCCAGGGAAGCGACCTTTGAGAGCCATCGTCCCTGGTGGGCCGGGGTCCACGTCTCCCGCCACCAGCCGGCTCCATCAGGCCCTTCCACTTTCGGGCGGTGGCTCGGGGCCGCAATACCCGAGACAACCACGGGTGCATTGAGATACATCAGTTTGTCAAGGAGCGTGCTGATCTGCATCAGGTCGCGCATCCCACGGCCCTGCGATTGACTGCCCAGTTCCAGTGTCACCGCAATCAGATCCAGTTTGAACCCGGATTGAGCCAACGACTCCGCAAACAGGATGGGGGGGATGGATCGCGTGTTGCCGGCATAGTACTCGCCCCAGGGCTCGGAAATCTCGACCATCGTCTTGCCGCCTGGGTGCAGCGCTTTTGCCAGCGATGTCGCCATCCGGATGACATCCATCAGTTCGTCGTAGGCAAGCGTAAAGTTGGCATTGATGTGCAGTGAACTGGCCACATTCCAGACGGAGACAACGTCCCGATAGCGCGTCACGACCGCCTCGAGATGCTCGTGCAGCAAGTCATGGGTCGTGTCGTAGTCATGTTCCCAGATGTAGAGCCATTCGGGTACGGAATGGGACCGGAAGTCGATGATCGGACCGGCCATCACCGGGAATCTCTTTCGACGTGCCCAATCCATCCACCGATCCAGTTTCGACCAGTCGTACTGCCCTTCCTCCGGCTCGATCTCACACCAGCGGATCGGGACGGAGATGTAATCGAAATCGGCGCCGATGATCTTGGTCAACGGCTCGGCAAACTGGGTCTGATGCACGCGGCACCCCAGCGCACCGCTCGGCATCCGGCCATCTGAGTATCGCCTGGCCAACAAGGCATCGGCGTGCATCACTGCCAGATTCTCGGAGGCCTCGATCGACTGCTCCAGCGCGGTGCGGGCCAGTGTTTCCGACCGAGCCGGGTCACTTCGAGCCACAATCATCGCTTCCGTGAACGTGTCGCGTGAGTCACTCCAGAGTTTGATGACCGGGTGCTCAAGCGGCAACTCATACAGGAGCCAGTCCTCCAGTTTAACAAGGAAGGACTTGAGGCGATGACGTGCCAACTCGAGGTACAACAGATACGGCTCGTCTCGATCAGGCAACAGGCAGGTCTGCAAGAGCAATCGCCCGGCTTTGCCGGCATCGACCATGAGACTCAGCGCGGCAGCATCGACGGTCTTCTTGTCACAGACGAGGTGCCCATCCTCGAAGGATATCTCCCCGGGCAGACCGATATCGTCCGGCCCGAGCAAGTGACAGTGCTGCAGGTCCATCGACTCTGCCAGTGATCCGCCCTCAAAAACGGCAAAACGAAGCATGTGAGTTGCGCCCTCTTTGCCTTTCACCCTGGATTCCCTGATCCAGCCATCATACTCATGCAACCGGCCGTGCCAATTCACGCCTGGCTGATATGGCGGCCGGAGTCCTGGCACCGCCCCATATGCCTCGATGCCTGCCGATTCCGTGCCGGCTGGGTACCGAGACGGATATGGTAGGCCGCCCTGATCGCCTCGGGGGCAGCGCCTGCCGGCCGATCAACGAATCTCCAGCCCGCCTTGACCATCACATTGATCGAGATTCAGTGCCTCGGATTTCTTGAGCGACTACACTCAGCCACCATGACGCAAATCGATCCACATCCAGTCGTTGTCCAGACCGACCTGCCCTATCCCAATAAGAAAAGCGGGAAAGTGCGGGACATCTATGACCTGCCTGCGATCGACCCGCAGCAGGCGAGTGATCTGCTGATCATTGCCACAGATCGGCTCAGCGCTTTTGACTGCATTCTCCCCACGCCGTTTCCGGGCAAGGGACAGGCACTCACAGCAATCAGTACCCGCTGGTTTGAGTGGATTCAGGCACAGGGCCTGGTGAGTCATCACCTGCGAAGTACCGATGCCAATGGGCTGCCGAATCTCAGTGATGACGAGCGCCACCGCCTGCAGGGCCGAATCATGGTGTGCAGAAAGGCCCAGGTGATCCCGATCGAATGCGTCGCCCGAGGCTACCTGGCAGGCAGTGGGTGGAAGGAATACCAACAGAATCAACAGGTCTGCGGGATCAGTCTGCCGGCCGGCCTGCAGCAGTGCGATCGCCTGCCGTCGCCGATCTTTACGCCGGCTACCAAGGCCGACGTCGGGCACGATGAGAATATCTCATATGAGCGTGCCTGCGAACTTGTCGGCGAACCGACCATGAGCCGACTCCGGCAACTCACCCTCGACATCTACACGGCTGCGTCCGAGTACGCCCTCACCCGCGGCATCATCATTGCTGATACGAAGTTCGAGTTCGGGTATGCGGTCGACGAATCGGGCAACGCGACTGATGAACTGCTGCTGATTGATGAGGCCCTGACTCCCGACAGTTCTCGCTTCTGGCCTCTTGACGAATATGAGGCAGGGCACGATCAGCCGAGTTTCGACAAGCAGTTCGTCCGCAATCATCTCGAATCGATGATCCGTGACGGGCAGTGGGATCGCGAGCCGCCGGCCCCGGCCATCCCGGACCAGACCGTTGCAGCAACCATGCAGCGCTATCGGCAGGCACTGTCACTTCTGTGGGCATAGGCACCAGGACACACTGACGCCCACATCAACGCTCAGGCTCAGGCTCATTCACATCAAGTATCTGATCCCCTCCGCCTGCTTCGCTCCAGTAGGCGATATGCGTCTGGAGCGGCTGCTTGCCCATCAATGCCAGCAGCAGCCCGCTGCAAATCAGCAATGCGCCGATCCATGCCGCCACGGTAGAACCGTTTCTCCCCTGCTGCCCCCGACTCGTGTGAAACGATGGCGAAGACGGCTCCTCAATAACAGGCTCAAGGAGTCGCGTCGCCAGCGCCAGACCGGTCAGCACAATGCCGCTTGGTAACAGCACGCGCAACCCGTGAAGATAGGTACGGTGGAAGGCAAGACTGTCAGGCGGGCCGAACCAGTCTGCGACCTGGTGTGGGACCAGACTCATGGCCTGCCCTCCCAATGACAGCAGAATCGACAGCACGATCGCCGAGCAGAGAAGTCTGATCCCAAATGAGGGTCGACCCGTTTTCCAGGCAATAACCAGACCTGCCATTCCGACAAGAAACGCCCCTGCAAATGACGGGATGATCACCGGATATGGTCCGGCCATCCAGGCTGCCACAGCGGTGAGGGCCAACAGTGCGCACACAGCGCCCTTGCACCAGGCCGGCACCCCTTGTTTGAGATGCCCGCCCCAATGGGTCACGAACACAGGGCGCCCCTCCGAATCCTTTTCATCAGACACGGGGCCACTCCCCCCCTGCTTCGTCGGCCCGCTCGGCACCGGGTTGTTCATCCAGAGCCAGATTACGGCACCCGTAATGAGGACTTGACCGTGCCAGCCGGAGAATCGATCGGCCAGGCTGATAAAGAGCACCAGCACCGCAATACACACAAGGACAAGCACTCTGTGGCTGGACACGGTTGCTGCGTTGGGCTGCAGGGCCGATCCGGGCTTGATGGGACGACTGATGTCCTGGCGTCGCCTGAGCGGGCCGGGCAGCACCATCAGGCCGCCGGCGATCGTGGCTGCAATAACGACCGGAGCCACCGCAAACCACCCCGCGCTCATCACCTCCGCGGCGTCCCCGCTGAGCGTCATCGCGATCGAACCCGGCAAGGCGACGATGATGGGAATCCAGAGATCCACCCAGCACAGCACCGCTGAATTCGTCTCTCGGTCGATCACGAGCCGAGGCGCAATCTGCGTCCAGATAAGTACCAGCAGCACAAGCACCGTGACCACGGAGAGGATGGGAAATGCAAGCATGATCAACGGTACGCTCGCGCGTGTTCCCATTCCCTGCGCGCCGGAAACAGGATGCCATGCGCGTGCAATGTGCCATGCCGCAACGCCTGCCTATTTGGCCGGGACTCCCAAGCGTTGCTTCAGCCTCCCACTTATTGGGCCGATCCACTGGTAGGAATCGGACTGAGCACTCAGCAGAATCGGACTCACGCACCGGCCGAGTCACAGGCCCGAGCCGATTGTTATCGCGGACCCGATTCCCTCTTGGAATGACCACAGATGAGTGCAGGAGGGTACCATGCCGTCACAATCGAAGAACCGCATTTCATCCTGTTTGACGCCGATGCGCCTGATTTCAGCGGCCGCACTCCCGTTATGGGGCGTCAGTCTGAGCGGCACCGCCCTCGCCGACGTGGTCCTGGAACCCGACGCCCTGCCTGGCGTTGTCAGAACCGTTGACTTCTCGTCGTTTGACAATCAACTGATTGAAACGAACGGCCCGCTCGACATCGGTGAAGGGGTTCTGTGGGAAGCCGGCCTGGAAGGCTGGATCGGCGACATGGCCTTTGGGCTCCGCAACAACGGCTACTGGGATTGGGACCAGGTCGGCTACGTCGCCCTGAACACGAGCCAGTCCCATATGTTGATGACTTTTGAGCACCCGGTCTCGGCAGCCGGCGGCTTCGTCAATTATGCCCCCCTCGAAGGGTTCGGCCCGATGCCGACCATCGAGGCCGTTGGCACTTCCGGCGAGGTCCTGGAACGCTTCACAATGGATGTCCAGACCCCCGGCAAGCGGAACGCCGGCCAGTTCATGGGCTTTGTGCGGGAGGAAGCGGACATCTATCAACTCCGCTACATTGCCCGCTTCGGCGTGCTGGATGACCTCCGCTTCTCCGAAGAACTGGTTCCCGCCCCGGGAGCCGGTGCATTGCTCGGATTCTGTGGCTTGACGCTGATGGCCCGACGGGCGACACGACGCCGTCAATCCCAATCCTGAGACTACTGGACAGCCTGACTTAACACACACACGCTGCCCACACATTTGCGATCAATGGAAGGCCATGTGCAGCACGGCATGTCAGCGCATGGCCTTCCTTTATGCGCTGCGCCTGCACTGCCGGGTCAGCGCACGGTGATTACACCGGGTAAATCGGCACCTTGCCTGGCCAGTCCGGCTTGTTCAGCATGTTAGTGAATGACGTTTGAGATCGTGAAGATCGGCAGGAGCAGTGAGATGGCCACCGTCCCGATCAGCACACCCATGAAGCCGATCATGATCGGCTCGATGTACTGTGTCGTCTTGGCTACCGCGTCATCAAGTTCCGATTCCGTAACCTCTCCGATGCGCTCCATCACCTTGCCGATCCGGCCGGCCTGCTCGCCGGCGGAGATCATCTGAATGATGTTGCCAGGGATCAGGCGATGTGCCGACAATGCATCACAGAGCTTGCGCCCGCTTTCGAGCTGCTCCGTCACTTCCGCCCACATCCGCGTGTAGAAGCTGTTATTGGCCACCCCCTGGGTAATCCGAATTGCCTCGAGCAGATCCACACCGGAGACCAGCAACGTGGCCAGCGTCCGGGCCGAACGAGCCAGGTACAGTTTCCCATACATATGCCCCAGCATCGGTGCGCGGAGCTTCAGCCAGTCCACCGTGCGACGGCCGACCGGTTTGCGGAGAAAGCCGATCGTTATCACAACCACGCCTAGCACACCGGCAATCAGATGTGGCCAAAACTGCGTCAACACGCCGCTCACGGCCAGCAGGATCTTCGTCGGAGTCGGCAGCATTGCCTCACGGTTTGCATAGATACTCGCAAACCGAGGGAGTACCACGACCATCAGGAAGATTGAGATCACGACGGCCAGGATCATCATGATCGTCGGATAAGTCATTGCCCCGCGAATCTGCTTGAAGGTCTTCAACTCCTTGGATAGATACTCGCTCACGCGACTGAGCATCATGCCCATCGTGCCCGATGCCTCGGAGGCCTCGACCAGGCTGATCATGATGGTCGGAAACACCTGTGGCCAACGCCCGAGCGCAGACGACAGTGTTGCCCCGGAGGTCACCTCATCGGTGACCATCTCGATGATTCGTTTGAAATCGCTCGAACCCTGATTCTGATTGAAACACTCCAGCGCCCGGCCCAGCGGGACCCCGGTGTCAAGCATGACGGCGAGCTGATGACAGAAGTCGATCACTTCATCGCGCTTGACCCGGCGGGCTGATTCGGCAATGCGGAGTTCATCCAGGTGCGTGCGATCATTTCGATGCAGGCCTTCCGTCAGATTAATGACGTACTTGCCTTCCATGCGCAGTTTACGACTTGCCTCAATGAGGCAGGACGCGTCGATCGTTCCATTGATCAACTCGCCGCGAAGATCACGTGCCTGGTAACTATACAACCCCATGTTGGCGTAGTGCCCTCTATTGACCGTGCCTGACGGCCCGGCTTCCTCTTTCTTACAATGCAGTCGCGAAGAACACTTCTTCAATCGTCGTCAGTCCGGCTGCCGCCTTCGACAGACCGTCCTGTCGCAGCGTGGCAAACTCACAGTCTGACAGGGCTGCGCGGATGTCATGCAGATCCGAGCCTCGGCTGATCGCTTCAAGAACGCCCTCCTCCGGGAGGAACAGTTCGTAGATACCCAGACGCCCGCTATACCCGGTTGTTCGACACTTCGAACACCCGATGCCGGCAAAGAAACTGTCGCAGTCACCCAGACTCTCCCGCACAGCCTTGGCCGTGATGGGATCGAGTTCAGCCTTCTGCTTGCAGTGGACGCAAATCTTCCGCACGAGCCGCTGTGCCAGCACCCCACGCAGAATTGCAGCCACGAGATACGGCTCGACCCCGAGATTAATCATTCGAATCACAGCGCTCAGCGAGTCGTTGGTATGCAGCGTGCTCAGGACGAGATGCCCCGTCAGTGCTGCCTGAGTCAGGATGCGTGCCGTCTCCGAATCGCGCACTTCGCCGACCATGAGAATGTCCGGGTCCTGACGCAGCAGCGAGCGAAGTGCCGTCGAGAACGTGAAGCCGGCCTTCTCATTCACCTGGAACTGATTAATGCCGCATAGCCCCGCTTCGACCGGGTCCTCGACCGTGCTGATGTTCTGTTCGTCCGAGTTCATCTCAGAAATCACTGAGTACAGTGTTGTCGATTTCCCGCTGCCGGTCGGGCCGGTCACGAGCACGACCCCGTTGGGCTGCTGAATCACCCGCCGCCACTGTTCGAGCATCGTCGGCGAGAAGCCGAGTCGATCGAGGCTCACCACGGCGTTGGAGGTGTCGATAATTCGGATGACGACCTTCTCGCCGTCCTTTGACGGCATCGTGGATACACGAAGGTCCACCGGGCGCCCGTCGAGCAGTACGTGGATGTCACCGTCCTGCGGCATCCGTCGCTCAGCAATATCAAGACTCGACATGATCTTGATACGGCTCACGATGGCTGCATGCATCGGGGCCGGCGGGGAGATTTTCTGGAACAGTTTGCCGTCGATTCGATATCGTACCCTGAGGCGACCACTGTTCGGCTCGATGTGGATGTCCGAGGCGCCTTCATTGACGGCACTGTAGATCAGGTAATTAACAAGTTTCACGACCGGGGACTGCCCGGCGACTTCCTCCAGTTTGTCAAGTTCCGTCATCTGACGCTCAACAACCGAGAACTCATCCTGATTCAGATCGTCATAGATATCATCAATCACGAATACATTGGCACTGGGAAGATACTGACGCAAGGTGCTGCGTATGTCGGTCTCAGTCCCGGCCACGATCTGGACCTCGTACCCGCTGACCCGCTTGAGTTCCTCAATCAGGAAGAGATTTGCCGGCTCGGTCACGGCGACGGTGAGGCGGTTCCGCACGACGAATAGCGGGAGGACGCACTGCGTCTCCAGGAAGTCGCGCGGCAGGACCTCAATCACCTTCGGGTCCGCCAGCGACGGGCTGATATGTGCAAACGGGACGCCGTAGGCGTGGGCCAGCACCTCGAGCACCTGGTCCTCGGTGACATAGCCCAACTCCACGAGCATCTCGCCCAGGAGTTTGCGGTGCCCATGCCGAGCCTGGCGCTCCAGCGCTTCATCGAGTTGTTCCTGTCTCAGAAGTCCGCGGTCCACAAGCAGCGTGCCCAGTTGCATACGACTGGCATCGTGCATCGTCCGCGCGGATGTAGACACGTCTTGAGGCTTCATATACTGGTCACTTCAAACTACGAATCGCTTCGGTAATCTCTTGATGGACGTCAAACTGATGGCAGAGCCGCGTAATCGACAGGATCGTTGACAGATTCTCGGTTGGCCGCACCAGTCGAACCTGACCGAGGTGCTGTGCCGCTTCATCCTGAAGCCACAACAGCGACTCCAGCCCGGCACTGTCAATGAAGGACACTTGCTCCGCCACCAGCACAAAATCGTGGCCGGCATCACTGAGGCGCTCGGTCACGGCTCGCTTGAAGGCATCAACTGAATCAGTCGTGAAGTCCCCTTCGAGCGCCATGATCGTCGTTCGATCGTGATCCTCGCATACCAGTTTCATGCTGCCACCCCCTGTGCGCCCGGGTCACCGGCCTTATGGTTGGCAACCTGCCCGTCATACTCACTGAAATCGAGTGAGAGAAAGTGCGGGGTTAAGTCTGGATCAAACTGCGAGCCGGCACATGCCTGGATCTCTTCGAGGACGCGCTCCCGAGGCAAGGCTGCCCGGTAGGTGCGGGTTGAACTCATGGCATCGAAACTGTCAGCCAGCGCCAGCAAGCGGCCCATCATCGGGATGTCCTCACCAGCCAGCCCATGCGGGTACCCCTTCCCGTCATACCGCTCATGGTGATACAGCACGCCGGGGATAATGTCATCAAAGTGAGGAATGTCCTTTACAATGTTGGCCCCGATCTCCGGGTGGCCCTTGATGATCTCATATTCCTCTTTCGTCAGTTTGCCGGCCTTACACAGCACCGACTCCGGCACACCGATCTTGCCAACGTCGTGCATCAGCCCGGCAATGTGAATCCGCTCCACCCGGTCCGGGGGAAGCCCGAGGGCCTCCGCCAGTTGGCGACTCAGCAATGCCACACGCTGGGAGTGGCCGCAAGTGTACCGGTCTTTTGCATCCACTGCAGCGGTCAGCGCCTCCAATGTCCCGAGGAACATCAGGTGCATCTGATCGTACAGCGTGACATTGTCAAGGAAGATTCGCAGTTGTGAGGCCGTCGACCCGACAAGTTTCAAGTCAACCGAACTGATATCACCGGCCTCAGGATCCTTGTCGATGGCCACGATCAGCCCGTACATCGTCTCGCCTTTGTACAGCGGGTACGCGAGCAGCGAATTGCCGAGCGCCGGCAACAGATGGCCCCATTGTGATGCAATGTCCAGCACGACCGCAGGCTTGTGAACCTGAGGCATCTGTGCGAGTGCTTCGACCGCCTGCTCGGCTTCGTTGATCGTCTTCTGGGTCGTTCCTTCGCACACGAACATGCCGGCCAGTTGCTCGCTGAGTTCCGGCAGATCAAACAGCTTCACGGCCACCCAGCGGAACGACATGACTTCAAGCAGGTCCTGACACAGCGACTGCACGAAGCAGCGCGGGTCGCCCGAAACGGTCAGTTCCTGACCGAGTCGGTACAGGAGATTCAGTTCCTCATAGGTCTCCGCCAGTTGCTGGCTTAACTTGGTCAGTTCGGACTCCTGTCGCCCGAGTTTGAACAGGTCCTCATACCAGCACCGGAGCAGGCACTCAACGGTGATCGGATCGGAGAGACATGCGGCTGCACATCCGTTGCACTGGCCCGGGGTCGTGACGTTGGTACATCCGGAGTCCGCCTCGGTACTCTCAGACAGGACCTGACCCAGCGGCTTACTACAGACGCACGGCTCGATGACTGCCAGGATCGTGTGCTCATGCCGACCCCGGCGGTTTGAAGAGAGGCGGAGTATGTGCCCGCCGTTGGGCAGGATGATCCGGTCGTCGCCCGGGTCGCTGGTCAATAGTTTCTGCCAGGGCTCCGGGGCGTCGGCCAGGAGTGTCTGGGCCCGACGCCAGTGCTCCGGCTTCAAACCAATACCATCATACAGCCGACCCTGATCGTCTGCGCGCACAAGGTAGGCACCAACCCGAAGTGCCCTGGCTGCCAGCACATCAAATGGATGATCACTCATACTGGATGAAACATGTGCAGTAACTCTCACGTCAGCCCCCCGATTTCACTGACGCTAGTATTTCACCGACACGTGCCAGAAGTTCCCTCGGGCTGAAGGGCTTGGTCATGGACTCGACAATGCTGATCGTGTCAAGGTCCTCCTGACTGAGCGTGTAGCCTCGGGCCGTCAGAAGAATCACGGGAATCGACTTGGTTTCCGCATGCTCGCACAGCGCTCGGCACATCTCGAGGCCGGTCATGTACGGCATCTGGAAATCCGTAATGATCAAGTCCGGCTTCAGGCGACAGGCCATCTCATAGCCTTCCTCGCCGTCATGCGCCAAGTGGACGTCATATCCTGCGTTACTTAGTTTCAGCTTCACAACGTGCAGGATGTGAGCCTCGTCATCAACTGCCAGGATTGTCTTCTGCTCATCCATGAACTTACCACCATCAGAGACCGTTGAATGCGGCATTAGGTCTCGTTCCGCTCCGTCGGGACCGTGAACCAGAATCGACTTCCCATTCCGACTTCACTCTCGACGCCGACTTCTCCCTTATGAACAACTTCGACGATCTGCTTGACCAGGTTCAGCCCCAGGCCCGTGCCTTTGGCCACCCGTTTGTAACTCTCAATGCGATAGAACTTCTCGAACAGACGAGGAATCGCCTGCGGCGGGATCCCCAGGCCGGTATCGTTTACTGCAACCATCACGGAACGATTGCAGTCGGCCAGATCCACCTCGACGGTGACCCGCCCGCCTTCCGGCGTGTACTTGATGGCATTCGAGACCAGATTCGTCATGGCCTGACGGATCAGGTTCCGATCGGCCGTTGCGCGATAACACAACTGCCCATCCTTCGATGACAGCGTAATGTGCTTTCGCTCTGCCTGGTTTGTCAGGAAACTCACAACTTCGCGTGTGATCTCTGACAGATCGATCTCCTGCCAGTCTGCCTGAATCAACCCGGCCTCAATCTTGCTGATGTTGAGCATGTTATCAATCAGGCAATCGAGCCGATCCGTCTCATTCTGAATGACGGCACAGTATTCCTGCCGCGATTGCTCGTCGCATGCCTCACCATCGTGGAGCAACTCCACGTATGCCTTGATGGAACTCAAGGGCGTGCGCAGCTCATGACTCGCCTGAGCCACGAAGTTACTCTTCATTTGACTGATCTCACGTTCGCGCGTCACATCGTGCAGAATCGTGATCACGCCTGCAGCCTGGCGTTTGCTGTCACACAGGCACCCGAGCGACATCTCATAGACCCCGCTCTTGTCCCCACCCTCGATTTCATGCTCGATCCGACGTCGGGCCGCGCTGTTGCTGCTCTCACGGGCTGCCTGAATCTGGCGCACCAGTTCCGTATCGTCGATCAGTTCCTCGATCGGGCAGTTCAATGACTCCTCGGGGTCAAGGCCAAAGAGCCTGACGGCCGAGTCATTGGCCAGAACGAGTTCATTGAATGCATCGGTGACAATCACCGCGTCTCGCATGGCCTGGATCACTTCGCGCAACTCGTCGCGCTCCACTCGACAGATGCGCTCTCGCACCTCGTGCTCAAGCAGTTCCGCTCGCAGTTCCTCGACCTGCTTCGATGATTCGGCCATCGACCGTGCATAGCCCGACACGAACGGGGCCAGCCAGGCCGGCTCCTGTCTCATGCGCCGTTCGGAATCCGAGTTTCGGCTCAGGAACTGACGTTCGTATGCCCGGAGCGATCGCTCAGCCAGCGCGCAGATGACGGCACCGAGACCGATGGCCATTGTGCCGGCAATCGTAATCTGGAGAAGCAAGCGCGGCAGGCCGTTGTGGAATCGCTGACCCGGCAACAGCTGGACGACCAGCGTCGCTGTCACGAGGGCGACAACACAGAGCATGACGAGCGCCATGACGCCCAGCACGTACTGCAGCAACCTGTTGTTGCGGTGGCTCATCCCCGCCCCACTCCTTGCGCTTGACACACGTGCGCTCAGTGTGTCGAATCGTCCTCAGGAACAAATGTCAATCGTGCGTCCTCGGCTTGTGCCGCGTTGGCAGCAGCGAGCCGCCGTGCTGTGGCAAATGCCTGCTCTGATTCCGTCTGCTCACCGCACTGCTCCAGCGCACGACCCAGAAGCAACCACGGCTCGACCAGGTCGCCGGACAGATCGGCGGCATGCCGGAAGTCCTTGGAGGCCTGCTCGAAGTTTCCGAGCCGGTCATTGAGCAGCCCGCGAAGCATGTACCCCTCGAAGCGCGTCGGCCAACTCCCAATGAGTCGCTGCGAGACCTGCCTCAATCCCGAGTCGTCCCCGAGTTGATGGTTCAGGACCCCCAGCTCGACCCATGCATCACAGTTCGTTGGTGCCAGTCGGGTCAATTTGATGTATTCGAGCCGTGCCTCTACCGGGTGATCGGTCTGCAGCAGGCACATGGCGTACAACCGCCGGATGTCATGTCGATCCGTATAGTCGGCATCGCTCAATAGCCGGGCCAGCTGATACTGTGCCTCATTCGGATCGCCTGCCTGGAACAGGGCCGTCGCATAGTCCTCGACGACCGTCATGTCATCGGGAGCCAGCATCATGGCCTGCCGGAAGTAATCCGAAGCAGTCGAGGCCTCGCCCCGCATGAAAAACACATAGCCCATCGCACGGTGCATCCCGGCACTGTGCTCGAAGTGCGTCAGAGCGGACGACAGCAACTCCTCAGCCTCGTCAAGTCGCTTGAGACTGATGAGTGTCTCGATGGCGGCCATCATGTAGTCTTCGCTTGATGGATCGATCCGTGCAGCATCGAGATAATGGGCACAGGCCGTTTCCAGATCGGACCAGCGTTGATAGACCAGCGCGATGTAATAGTGGGCCTCACACGCCTCAGGATTCAGCTCGAGAGCCGCCTTGAGCGAGTGGGCTGCAAGGTCCAACCGATGCTGCTCGATGAGAATCCGCCCGCGCAGGACATAATGAGGCGCATACTCCGGTTCATATGAAATGGCAGCATCAATGTTTGCCAGTGCCTGATCCAGGTTCCCGACACGGAAGTCCTGGGAGGCCGTCTGGGCCATCAACTCTGCAAAGTGCCGATTGTGCTGATCGCGCACTTCCTGCTTGATCTCACTCCCGCTTTTGGTGGCATCAGCACAGCCTGATACGACACCAAGCACGGCCAGACCGAGAAGACCGGCCGACAGTGCTGTGGTGCGAACCCAACGATTTCGATATGGGCGTCGGTGAAGCATGATCAAGGTGATCCTTCCAAAGCAGAGACGAATATGGTGTTGTCAAGGAAGTGCCCGGCAGACCGTTCGGCCTGCCGGCACCGAAAGACTTACTACTTCTCAGGCTGGGCTTCAAATGGCTGGTCGGCTTCAACCTGAACGTACTGTGTGTGATCCGCCTCATCCCCGATCATGAGTTGGAACTCATGCCAGAATCCGAGAAATGTAAAGTGGCTTTCCATGAGCAGGTCCTGATCCTGAGTCACAACAAAGCCCTGCTGGGCAAAGTTGCCTGATCCAGTCCCATCATGAGCCTCGTAATCGAAGTTCTGAGAGAGGTGAGCCTGTTCATACGCGGCAGAATCGATTCCGAAGTCGTCAAACAGCGGCTCCTCAACGGCCACGTACCCATCGTCCGTGATTTCTACGACCGACTGGGCCGGGATGCCGGCGGAGTCGTGATGCCCGATCGTCTCGGCGTGCGCATCGGCTGCTGCGAACTCAACATCCGAGGTCTCATTGAAGTGGGCCGTCAGATCAGCGTGCTGATCCGAGGCTGCTCCCATCTCAAGGCCCTGGTCATCATGCTGTTCCGGCATGTCAGTCGAGGACGGAACCGGTGCCACTTTGGTGACCACGTCCGGCTGCCCTTCAAAGGCTTGTTCGACCGGCACGAAGGTGACGACCTCGCCGGGTGCGTACCCGGTGGACATCCCGATCGCATCGAGATGATCGGTCAGCATTTCCCTCATGAGTGATCGGTTGTAGGAGCGTTCACTCTCGCCGGTAATGCGGCTCTCGCAAGGCCAGGACGAGCGGCTGATTTCGACGCAGGCTCAATGACTGGTTGATCTCCCACAGCGCGAGTTCGGCATCGCCGCTGCGCCAGGCTTCCTCAGCCCGCATGTTATGCTGGGTCGTCATGCGATCAATGCTCCAGGGCAGGACACCCTTTCTCGCACCGAGTCGTGCCATCTCGACCATCTGGTTGGCCCGGATGCCCTCAGCGATGAGCGGCTCATCCTTCATGATCGTTGGTGTGATCAAAAAGATGATCTCGCTGCGGCGTGTCGAGTCATCATGACCGCGGAATGCCGCCCCGAGGATCGGAATGTCGCCGAGGATCGGGACCTGACGGCGTGACAGGGTCGTCTCTTCCTTGAACAGACCGCCCAGCACAATGGTGTACCCATCCTGAACCACGACGTTGGTGGTCAGTTCCTGAGTGATCTCGTCCGGGATGGTGACGGACTGGCCGTCGGCCGTCGTCACTTCGCGAATGATGCCTTCCGAGACGCTCGGCTTCAGTTCCATGCGGATGAAGCCGTCATCCCCGATGAAGGGCCGGAAGTTCAGTTGGGTACCGGTATCGAGAAACTCGACGGTCTGGGTCGTACTCGTTTCGGTGGCCGTGGTCGACAGGTAGCCGAGTCGACGACCGATCAGGATCTCGCCCCGATTCCGGTTCAGTGCCAGCACCTTCGGGCGGGACAGCACGGTGGCATCGGTCACCTCGTCAAGCACCCGCAGGAAGATGGATATGTCGTCGGAGACGACGCCGATCTTCAGGCCGCCGGCAGCGTTGGTACGCCCCTGCGTGTTCTGCACTGACCAGGCCTGGTTATCATCAGGCTGAAAGCCGGTCGACCCGTTGAGCAGTTCATCAACCGCTGACCGCGGGTCCGTGAGGTCGGTGAAGTTCATGCCGGCAAGCACGTTGAAGTCAATGCCCCACGCATTGTCCTCGCTGAGATTCGTCTGGAGCACCGTTGCCTCAACCAGAACCTGCTGCGGTCGGCGATCCAACTGGCTCAGCAGGTCAGTGATATCATCAAGGTACTCATCATAATCGTGCACCACGAGCGTCGTGGCCAATGCAAATGACTCGGCACCGCCGTCGGCCATCTCGGCCTGGAAGCCGGGCGAGACCTCACCGTTGAAGGCGATCGAACCGCTGTCCGACAGCAGTTCCGTAGCAAAGGTGCTCGCATCGGCAGCGGACAGATAATTGAGGCGGAAGACTCGTGTCGAGATCTTCTTCTGCGATTCAATAATCGTTTGCAGTTCCTCTTGTGTGTACACATAGATGAAACTGTCTTCCTCGATGTACCCATAGCCGTTGGCATGCAAAATGGCATCCAGCGCCTCATAGAACGTCACGTCATACAGGTCAGCCGTCACCGTGGCCGTGACATCACTGTTGGCCACAATGTTCTTCTGGCTCTGCATACTCAACATGCGCAGGACGGTCGATAACTCGGTATCCTGGACATGGAGTGTGACGGAGAGATACTCGGAGACACTCACGTCGCCGATCAGCGACATGTCTTCCGGATCCAGTTCCGGTTCGTCCGGTGTTTGTGCCAGAGTCGTTCCGGGCACGGCGAGCCACAGGGCTACCGCCCCGATCGCTCCTGCTGTGAGACTGTGACGCATGGTGAGCAAGCGGCGAACGGCATGCTTCTGCTTGATGGGCTGCGACATCTGCAACTCCTCCCGCCTCCAATACGGACCGACCCAGTTAGCCGCCTGGATCATCTGGACTGCCAGGCCGGTTGATTTCCAACCGGACCGTGATCCCGTCCCTGGAGAGGATGACACTGGTTTCGTTTACTCTTCTCAGTTCAAAGCCATCTACTTGTTCCCCTGGCCGTACCACACGTCCGTTGATAATGGCCAGCGGGGAGACGCCATGCATGATGCTTTCCAGATTCAGCCGCGCGGCTTCGGCTTGAATCTCGTCAGCGTGCTGACGCTCCAGAACTATCGGATCGGGCGTATCCGGCTCGGACTTTGCTGCTTGTATCCGAGAGGGCAGCCTTTCAGATAGTTCGGCGTCGAATTCGGCAGGATGCGCAAATACATTCCGCATAAGTGTTGTCGGTAGCGAAATCTGGATTTCCGGCTTCGAATTCCCCTTGTTTCCGGAAGCCACCTCGATCGAGGATCCGGCATCCTGACCCGTCGATCCGGCCACCTGAGCAGCCGGCGGGGTTCCCTCACCCTCCGGGTCCGCATAACCGGTCCGCGGGATCTTCTCGAGGAAGATGAGCCGGGCCCATAACAACAGACACACCCCGGCCAGGGAGCACACCGCAATAAGACGACGCTTGTCGCCGCTCAACTGAATCCAGAGTCGCTCCAGTACTTCTCTCATTGCATGGCTCCCTCATGTGCCGGAGCCGAGGACAACGTGGTGGTCCCACCGGCCTGCTGCTCCTCGGGGAGGTAGTACGCATCAACACTGATCGATGCGAGAACCTGACCCGGCTCCATATCCTTCTGGCGCTCCAGCATCACCTGTCGTACACGAACAAGACGAGGCAGCGATTCGATGCGCTGCAGGAGTCCATACACGCACTCAAACGGCCCGGCCGTATCAACATTCAGCGCCAGGCTGCTCCCCGACCAGGTATCGGACGGCCCCGAGTCACGGCCACGCTTGAAGTCATGATCACCAAGATCAAGTTCACTCACGAAGGAACCAATTGCTGAGCGAAGACCGGGCAGGTCGCCGCGGGTCGGGACCGTCTTGAGGTCGTAATCCATGACGGAAGCGAGCCGCTCGAGCTCCTGGTGTGCCTCCACCAGCAAGTCCGCATCCGCCTGCGCCAGAGAGACCCGATCGACGAGCGCTTCGATCTGCGTATCGAGTGCTGTGATGCGCCGGTAGGTCGGCCACAGGAAGAAGCAAAACCCGATGACGGAAATCAAGACCAATGCCAGTGTGTATCCGATCAGTGCACGATGCTCATTCACAGTTCCTGCCCTCCTGCCTGATCGACTCCCTGCACAGGAACTTGAATGTACCTGGCCTCGAGATCAATCTCGAACCGCACACGGAACTCGCGATACGGAACCCCCTCCATGTCTCGTGACCGGTCATAATCCAGTTGCACAGCCATGAACAGTGGGTGCTGGGCCAGACGCTCCAGAAAGACCGCAAAATCACTGTCCTTCCAGGCCGTCCCGATCAGTTCGCCCTCGAGAAGCCGTCGTATTTCCTTCCGTGATTCCTCTTCCCCCCGGGATCGCTTGACACGCTCCTGCAGTGTCTCCATGGCCGACCGCTGCTGCACCTGTTCAATCACCGTGGTCCGTAGCGTGTCAAGGACGACACTGGCGGGCATGAGTGAACTGACGGTCGCAATGACGGCACTGACGTCAACGGGCAGCGCCGCACGCTCATATTCATTGACATACAGGCGCAAGACATCTGCCTGTGCTGCCTTGTCCGAGGCACGTGCCCGGACGGCATCGAGCTGTGCGACCTGCGCTTCCAGCCCGGATGCAAGTCGCTGCCGCTGAGCCTGGATCGCCGTGCCGTTGAGCCACAAGCATGTAATTAGTATGAAGGCCGCGCTACTGCTGATCAGTAAGCGTCGGCGAAGCCGATGCGTACCCATCCGTGCGCGGTATGACATCGGCATGAGGTTTATGTCGCAACCGCTCATGCTGCCCCCTTATCTCGGGCAATCTCGCCAGGAGACTGCTGCTGGTCGCTCTGCGGTTTCGATTCGGGCATGACGACTGGGCTCGAATTGCGCGCAGTAGATGCCTCGCGGCCTCTGAAACTCAGACCGGCTGCAGCAGCCCACTCAGCATGGGTCGCCCCACGTCGCTCGTGCCCGCCCAGGCACTCCGACGACAACTCGACCCCGTCAAACGGCTTGGACTGCTCACACTCAATCTTGAGATGCTCGCTCAGTATCTCCTCGAGATGAGGCTCACCGGATTCACCGCCGCACACAAGCACCTGGCTCGGCCGGGCACACCGGAACGTCACGCTGAAGTACCGAAGGCATAAGGCCACTTCACGACCCAACTCATGCAGTTGCGATCGGACGACCTCATACACCGCTCGACGATACCGTTGCTCGGTATCGAGTTCGCTGTGACTTCCCTCGCCTCGATCCGTCATTCGCTGGATGCGAATCCGGGCAGCTACATCAGGCTCAATATTAAGGAGATCGACAATGGCCGACCGCATGGCCTCCCCACCGACGGAGAGGCGCTTGACAAACACAATCTTCTGACCGCGTGTCAGAACAACCGATGTCCCGCCGGCCCCGACGTCCACCATCATCTGGACGATGTTCTGATCAGACTCACGTCGCAAAGTACGTGTGAATGTCCGAGCGATGGCTGTATACGACGTTTCCAACGCCAGCGGCCGAAGCCCGCAGTCAATCAACGCCTCGACATGGGCACTGATATCGGCCGAACTGGCAGCAATGACAATGACCTCGTCGCGCGCGTCATCGCCCTGCACCACTTCGCCGGCTCGAATCCAGTCACTCTCAAATGTCCCGGGCTCCAGATCGAGCCGATCCGTCGCCTCCCAGACGGCCGCTTTGCCGAGCTCAGTGTCACTCATCTTCGGCAGGCGCACCGCACGGAGCATGACCTCCGACGGCTGCAGACAGCTCACGCAGTCCGCCCCGTGGAACCCGCCCTCATCGAGTGCCTGCTTCAGCGTATCGGCAAGCCAGGCACGACGTTGGTCCGGGTCATCAGGTCGCGGCGTCTGGTACTGACACCGGGCCGCCGCCACGACTTCCCAGGTCCCGCGCCAACGCCGCATCTGGAGTAACTTGACACCCCACGTGCCGACATCGACCCCAATGGGCTCGTTGCCCGAGTGAAGAAAACTCATACTCACAACAGCCTCCAGTCCCGAACCAGGGCATGCGTCCCCTTTGTGAAGCCGTTGGCAACGGCCTCTCATTAACTCGCCTCATGACGATCAATCGGCATACGGCACCCGCACACAGCCGTGTGTTACGGCGTGATACGCGTCGCTGACACTCGCCCCGTAAACGGCGCGATCTGAACCTCCCAGGTCTCATCTTCCCCCACAATGCGACAGGTACCGCCTCGGCCGGCGGTCCCATCAGGCGCGATGGGAGACCCGATCTCGTCATACGTAATGTATGTTTCGCCCCCGTCAATACTGACGTCCGTTACCGTGATGTTTCGCCACCGATCATCGTTGCTGTAATCCACGATGTACTGCCCATCGGTGCCCAGCGCCAATGGGTCATACAGCACGTCCGTGTCATAATCGAACGGCGAGGACAGCAGTCGATACCCCGTCCCGCTCGACTCAAACCAGACTCGGCGCGGCGTTTGCTGGGCCATCGCGTCTGACTGAGCGAAACTCAGATCGGCTACCAACCGCCGAACCGCCCCTTCCGTCTCAAAACTGGCAACGTTCGACATGCTCGGAATCAGCATCGTGGCCGCAATCCCAAGAAGAGCAACGAGAATCAGCATTTCGACGAGCGTGTACGCTCGGCAGCGCCTCCCTGGTACAACTGTGGTCCCCACCTGTGCGGTTCCGGACACCATCTGACTACTCCCTATTCTCATGCTCGACAACCGGTATTACCGGTCGTGCACACGCACCGGAACGCACTGGCGAAGGAAGCCCTACTTCCTCAACGCAGGCAGCGGCGTGCCGAGCATGACCCTCACGGGAGAATCGGCCACATCACCCATCCAGGTCAGTTCAATCCAGCCGAACGGCGCCGTCTGATCCGATCGTGAGGACTGACCGGGTGCCGCCGGGATAAATCGCATCGACCGAACATCCGTCGCCACCACGCGACCGCTGACGCCTTCAAGTGAGGCAAATCGCTGAACGAAATCAGACTGTTCAATGAATGCCTGCCGCAACCCCTCACGCTGTGAGGTATCCGGTGCCAGCACATCCTCGGACGAAACTGCTGCATCGGCCATGCGATAGACGGTCAGACTGTGAAGAAACTTGCTATGGCTGAACACGAGCAGATCATGCTGATCCAACGTGCCCGGGAGGCGCGGCTCCTGGCCTGCATCAGACGGCATTTTCAGGACCAGGCACTTGATCGTCCCTTCCTCAGCAAAGGCATCGTCACTGTACCCGATATGGACCGTCGCTTCGGCGGCACCGAGCACGAACTCGAGCCGCTGAACGGTACGAGCGGTCTCGCCATCCAATACGACCTTGTTCGCCGTGTTATCAGACGACGACGGGAGCGCACTTAGAAACGACGGAGTTGTTAGTGCCGCCGTGGTGACAAACGTCGCACCGGTCAGCATCAGGACGATCACTTCACCTCGGGCCAGACCGAACGAGCGCAGCGATGGCCGTCCCGATCGGTGGGATCCGGAGTCAGTCACACTTGCAGCCGAACCGCGTAGTCGTTCACGCCAGGCGGCCCGGCGCCGGAATGGGTTACTAGTAGCTGTAATACGAAACACCATCCCCATCAAATCCGGTCACGTTGGCTCGAAACTCCATGGTAAGTGGCTTGTAAATCCAGCCATACTCTGAGTTCGGTATCGGCTCGCTCGGTAGGGGTTCTTCGTTTCCCAGTACGAGAACGCGTGCTGAACCGCACATTCCGTTGACCGGCACATTGATGAAGTACGGACCCAGGTTGTACGTCTCGGAGCGGATCGTCCCAACCGAGCCATCCGGTGCCGTCGGCTTCGTCAGTTGCCCGATAAACGTCGCCTCGCTCGGCTTGGATGAGGTATTCCCACGTGGGTACCCGGGGGGGATACTGCCATGTTGCGAGCGATACACCTGAATCATGGTTCTGACCTCGCCCAGATTACGCTTCAGCGCGGTCTCGGCGGCCAGATCAGAGGCATTGCTGTATCGGGGAATGACAAGTGCTGACAGAATCCCGATCAGCAGGAGGACAATGATCAGTTCAATGAGCGTGAATCCAGATCGCCCTGGCTGGTTCGTCTGCTGTACGCGCGTCGAATTGCTGCATCCACTCGGCATCGTGTACTCAACTACTACTCACCTATCTGAAGTCCCTTGCCATACCGGCGTCACATCCGGTCTCCTCGGTGCATCGGCGTCGTCGCAAGATCCTGTTACGGCGGGCTGTACACCCCGGTGATCTCATCGAAGTACGGGGCCGTAATCGTGCCCGCAGTCGCATCCCAGACCCAGCCGATGTCAATCGCCGCTTCCGTGCCGATTCCTGCATACCCGGTAAAGGAGTTATACGGAACTCCCTGAAGATAACTGAGTTCGCCGCCCGGTATTACGAGGACGTCCCAGTCTGATTCACTCCCGGTCGTCCCGAGTGGAGGCGGCTCGCCGTGCTTGGCACGATACACCTCAATCTGACCTCGAATGGTTTTCAGTTGTGTCTGAAGCGCTGCCGCGTTGGCCTCATCATTAGCCCCGGCAAACTGCGGGATCACCACGGCTGCCAGAATACCGAGGATGACCACGACAATCAGAATCTCGACCAGCGTGAACCCGCGACCGGCCCTGGGTGCGGGCTGCCTGGGGGCTCGCGTGAACCGGAACTGGATTACGTCGGATACCATATTCCGAACCTCTTACTCTCCCGGCTCAGGTGTCGACCATGTCGCGTGATCGCAGGATCACTTCCGGCCGTGAAGCAACGTACTTCGCATCCACTGTCAATCGGCCTGAAGACGGTCGCCAAAATGGGTTCCTCGGCGTTGCCGTCGAGGATCCCGTGTACAGACTGTGTACAGCCCATCTCCCTTGTCAGGGAGCGTTACCAGGTCAATTGGTTGCCATCCTTATCGACGGCATAGATCTGCTCATTCGTGTTATCCCAGACCCAGCCGATTGAGGAACTGGCAGTGTCCGAGACCGTACTGGACCCGGTCATCGGATTGATCGGCTCCTGCTGCAGATACTTGCCGGTGATCATCAGCGACCAGTCGAGCAGGCCGCTCGTCACCGGCAGATCGCCCTGATTCTTGACCCGATACAGTTCGATCTGGCTTCGAATCGTCTGCAACTGAGATTTCGTGGAAGAAGCGTTGGCCTCTTCACTCGCGTTCGTGAACTGTGGGATCACAATGGCAGCCAGAATTCCCAAAATCACAACGACAATGAGAATTTCGACCAAAGTGAATGCCCGATGCATGTGGTGTGTGCGCGTCATCGATGACTCCTTGCAATGCACGTTGTTGACTCCAACCTTCCAGCGTGTCCTTCGACGGCAGCCCCTTAACGTCTCCACGCTTACCGGACTACGCGTCCGAAGGCTGTCTACCTGGTTCAATCTCTCCCTACCTACGGACCGGATGCGGTCGGGTCGGCTGGTGCGGTGCGGCGTGCACCGGTGATGGATGCCACCCCCTCGACGGCATCCAACACGCAGCGCGCTCATCCAAGCAACGCTGCCACACACCCCGAGCCGGGGCCCTGACCGTGTCCGGCACGGAAGCGATCGGGTCGTCATGAGACGGACTTCAGTGCCCAAGCACTCCGTGAGTGACAGGCCTGCTGATTGTGAGAGATAGAGAGGCTTGTCCGGTCATGCCGACTCACGTCCAAGAATCGACGTACCCATCGGCAGAGTCATCGCAACGACACCCGGTCGTGGTTGGTACGCTGACGTAGGACCCATATCCTTCCCCCCAACCGCTCCGCGCCATACAGACCAATCCCGCATGACGAAGAAGGAAAAGTGAATGACACAGGCGACAGAGACACGACACGATGCATGCCGTCGACCCCTTTATAGGATGATCACTGACACATTCCGGGCACCGCGGCTCCTCGGCGTTGCCTGTCTCGGCCTCATGATCATGCTGTTTTCAGCGCTCCCGACTGTCGCACGTGATCATCCGGCCAGCGACAAAGCGGACACCCCATCGCTGATCGATGTCATTGCCCGGTATCAGGCCGACCATCGGGACTTGCGTTCCTTCTACTTCATCCCCATGGATCCACAGCGGTGGGATCGCCTGACCGACTACTACCAGCGCGTCCTCGATGAGTTGGACGGCCTCCGGTTCGATCAGCTCGAGCGAGAAGAACAGATCGACTACCTGCTGTTGCAGAACCATGCCCGACGTCAGCTGGCTCAGATCTCCCACGCCGCAACACGTTACCAGACGTTGCAGGGATTCATCCCCTTTGGGCCCGATGTGATCGCGCTCGAACGAGCACGCTGGGCAATGGAGGACGTGAATGCACAGCAGGCTGCTGCCACGCTCGATGCACTGAAGTCACAGGTCAAGGAAGCGCGGAAACAGATCGAGCAGGCGTACAAGGATCGCAACGCCGCCGAGCGAAACGCACCCGAAGCAGACGACGCAGAAGCTGAAGAAACACCTGAGTCAGCCGAATCGGACCAGGGCGCAGAGTCGGAGCCTCCAACTGAGACCGCCGGGCTGCAGGAGCCTGCTCCCGAGGCCGACCCGCAGTGGCACGTCTTGACGGACCCGGTCCAGACACGTCGAGCCGCCTCGGCCGTCCGCAGCCTCCAGCGTGCCCTTCGTTCCTGGTACTCCTTCCATGCCGAGTACCGGCCGGACTTCACGTGGTGGGCCAGAGAGCCATACGACGCCCTGCTCAAGGAAATGAACGACTACACGAACTTCCTTGACCGCAAAGTCACGGACTACGGCAAGAAGATGGCGGCCGCATCGGACAATGACCTGGAGCCGGAGGATGACCCGGCCACCTTGATCGGCGACCCGATCGGGCGCGAGGCACTGCTCGATGAGTTGCGCTTCGAGATGATCCCATACACACCCGAGGAGTTGCTGGCCATCGGTGAACAGCAGATGGCCTGGTGCCTGAACGAGATGAACCGGGCCTCAGCCGAACTCGGGTATGACGATTGGCACGATGCCCTGGAACACGTGAAGAACAACCACGTCGAGCCCGGCCTGCAGGATGACCTCGTGGCACGCCAGGCACAGGGCGCCATCGACTTCGTCGATGAACACGAACTCGTCACCGTCCCCCCACTCTGCCGGGAAACCTGGCGGCTCAAAATGCTCACCGAGCAGGGCCAGAAGACGTTGCCGTTTGCAGCCTACGGCGGGCAGGACATGCTCGTCGCGTACCCCACCATCGGCATGAATCATGACAAGAAACTGATGAGCATGCGCGGCAACAATGTCCACTTCACGCGCATCGTCACCCCGCATGAACTGATCCCCGGCCATCACCTGCAGGGATTTGCCTCAGATCGCTTCAAGTTGCATCGGCGAATGTTCAGTACCCCCTTCTATGGCGAAGGGTGGGCACTGCACTGGGAAATGACGTTCTGGAACCTCGGCTACCAACGCAGCCCGGAAGACCGCATCGGCATGCTCTTCTGGCGAATGCACCGCGCCGCCCGAATCGTCGTCTCACTCAAGTTCCACCTCGGGGACATGACGCCGACCGAAATGGTAACATATCTCGAACAACAGGTCGGGCATGAGCACGAAGGTGCCATGAGCGAAGTCCGCCGATATATCGGCGATGACTACGGCCCGCTCTACCAGTGTGCCTACATGATCGGCGGTCTGCAACTGACCGCACTGTACCAGGACGTTGTCACCAACTCGGGAGCCATGACCACACGCGAGTTCCACGATGCCGTACTCGAGCAAAATGCCATCCCGATGGAAATGGTTCGCGCAGCGCTCACCGACGAGCCGCTGACGCCGGATTGGCAGCCGCAGAAACACATCCGATAGATCATCACGATCCGGCTACAAACAAAAAAGCCCCGTGATATGCCTGTCTCAAGCATATCGCGGGGCATGTGTACGATCTGAATCGTGTGATCCGCGCCCAGGCCGACGGAATCCGCTTCGTGTGCGTCTCGATCACACCGACCTAGTCGAGCAAGACCACAATCTCGACTCGCCGTGATGCCTGCTTCGATTCGCGGGGCATGGAGGGACCGAAGCCGGCCACGTACATCCGCACGCCGTCAATCCCCTTGCCGCTCAAGTAGTCTTTCACTGCCATCGCCCGCTCACAACTGAGTCGATCGTTCGTTTTCCACGGTGACTTCTTGATCGGGTCCGAATCGGTATGCCCTTCGATCCGAACGCGACGCCCGGAGTAGGTCGAGTTCAGGACGCCGACAATCCGGTCAAGTGTGCTCTTGGCGTTGCCCTTGAGGACAATCTTGCCCGAGTCGAACAGGACATCCCCTTCCACTCTGGCGACCACCTCGCCGCGCCGGTATTCCGAATCCACGCCCGGGATGTTCTCGAACCCGGTCGATCTCGCGGCCGGCTCCTGTTGTTTCTGAGCCAGGTCGGAGCGCAGTTGGTCATTGGTTGCCTGCAGATCGCCGACTTGT
This sequence comes from Planctomycetota bacterium, assembly GCA_013112555.1. Lineage (GTDB taxonomy): Bacteria > Planctomycetota > Phycisphaerae > Phycisphaerales > UBA5793 > PNC21. Next base: position 1,854,834 of record JABFGK010000001.1, read on the forward strand.
GCCGCCAGGTCGGCGCGCTGACGTTCGCAGGCGTCAACAGCCTGATTCACCGTGTCCAGTTCAGAACGCAACTGCATATTCTCCGAATAGAGTTGGTTCCGCTCTGCCTGCAAGCCCTTGTTACAGCCGCCCAGCAGCCCCATCGTCATTGCTGCCAGCCCCATGAGAGCCATCACCCGTGTCAACCGCATTGCATTCCCTTTCTTCAATCCCGTCAGTCCCAACGATTCAGCATCCACGTTCGTTTCCCACATCTCCTGCCACCTTCACGCCTCATTCTAGTCACGGCCCGGCTACGGAAGGTCGATCGGCATCCGCAACAGCCGTGACAGCAACGGCTCCAGCCACCGATCCCCCAGAATCACGACCATCGTCGACAGCGCCAGCCACGGCCCATACGGCAGCACCTGGGTGAATCCGCCGAATAACCGACCCATGACGCTCGTGACCAGCATCCACGCAATGGCCAGAAACGGGGCAATCAGGAAGATCAGAATTGGGTCGATCCACCCGACCACGGCCCCGACGCAGGCCAGCAAGTGCGCATCACCCAGCCCCATCGCCTCCTTGCCGAACGCGAGCGTGCCGAGCAGTCGAATCCCCCAGATCAAGGCCCCCCCGCAGAGATACCCGACCATACTCCCACCCAGCGCTCCCAGCCACACCGGAAGTGTGTGTTGGCTCCCGCCACTCCCGACCGCCCACTGATGGCCGATCCACCAGCCGAGCATCACGCCGGCCAGCGCAAACCCGAGAAAGTCAAACTCCCACTCGAGTTCACGCCGGGGTCTCGGGTAGGATGTGATGTCATCATCCTCCCCGACAAAGTGAGCGAAATCGAGGAAACTGTGACGGAGGTTGCCGAACCGCAGCAAAGCGACACCGACAAACACACCGATCAGACCTCCCAACCCGGCCCCGAAGCCCGCCGGGCCCACCAGCGGCAGAACCCAGTTCTGCAACACGGCCGATGAACCGAGCCGGGACGCAAACGTGCCGGCCGGCCACAGCGGGGCAATCGCATGCACCACGAACGCCGGGATCGTGACCGCCCATGTCAACTGAATCGGAATCATGAACGTCCGTGCATCAATCACCGTCATCGCAGCCAGTGACGAGAACATGCACAGATACAGAAACATCCACGGCCAGGTCTTGTCCACACCATACATCGACCACCAGGCCGGAACCAGATCGTGAATATAGGGGGCCGTCGGCCGGACCAGATAGCACAGGGCAAAGAAACTCACAAACAGCAGCCCCATGACTGCCTCGACCAGCGGGTACTGCATGCTGATGTGACACCCGCAGCCCCGGCACTTCCCTCGCAGCCAAATCCACCCGACGATCGGCAGGTTTTCATTCCACTTGAGACGACGCTGACACTTTGGGCAGTGCGAGGCCGGGCGAACCAGATTCTCACCGGCCGGCATCCGCAGGATCACGACGTTGAGAAAGCTGCCAACGATCGCGCCAAACGCAAAGACAAATGGCAGATACACCAGCAGGTATTGCCACCACGGCATCAGGTAGGGATTCTGGGCCATTCTCAGCGTCCTGCTTTCCACCCAACCAGGCTCATCCTGCCACACTGCCCCGTGTCATACAACACGCACGACCGCACCCTACTCCCCGTCATCCTCCCGACTCTGCTGCAACTCCTCGACCCGCTGCTCGGCCTGATCCAGAATCGTCCGGCACCGTCTCAGCATCGCCAGCCCGCGCTCGTATGCCTCGATTGATGCCTCCAGGCCGATCTCCCCGCGCTCGATCTGATCAACGATCTCCTCAGCCTGCTCGAAGGCCTGTTCAAAACTCAGTTCATCCAACGAGGTATCGCTCGTCGCTGCCTTCTTCGATGCGCTCGAACTCGACTTCTTCTTTCCTGTCATTTCGGCTCCCTCGGCAGAACTTCTCCATACAGCGTATGCACAACACCCCCCACAACCTGAATCGCGCGCTAGCCGTCAAACAAACTCGGGCCGGACTCACCGTGACGAGCCGTGCGCTTCGTTCGCCGGGGGGGTGGGGCAGCCGGCTCATCACCTGCGTCATTCGAATCCATCACCCGACTCCGGATTCGGCCTCGGAAAACCTGCGTTTCGAGTTCCTCCCCCGGCCGAGCATCAGCGGCGTCACGAACAACCGTCCCGCCGACCCTCGTGATCGAATAACCCCGCTGTAGCACACTCCTCGGGTTGACAGCCTGGAGTTGGGCTGCCAACGCATCAACCGCAGCGCGAGTATTCCGGCTGCACAGCGCGCTCCGTGTGTCGAGCCGTTGCCGGACCTCGTTCAGACTCCGATCCCAAGCAGAACAGGCCGACTGCCCAGACCAGTCCAGCCGGCATGCCAGAACTGCCAGCCGCCGCTCCCGGTCGCTCAGGGCCTGCTGCGGCCCGACCCGTCGCAGTGCCTCAAGGACTCGGTGCACCTCGCTTGATCGTCGGTGGACCAGAGACGTCACTGCCTGGCGCAGCCGTGATTCAACGCGATCGAGCCGTGACCTCGTCTGCACAAACAGTGAGCCGGTCGCCTCGTATCGTGCTGATACGGTCGCGTATCGCTGGCGCCGCAGTTGACATGCCTGCGTAATGAGCAGACTCAGGCGCTGCTGCATGTGACGGACTCGACCGGACAACTCACTCCGATCCGGAGTCACCGTCATGGCTGCCTGCGTCGGGGTAGCACAGCGTAAATCAGCCACCAGTTCGGCAATCGTCGTATCTGTTTCATGGCCGATAGCGGCTACCACCGGGATCGGGTAATCGAGCAGGGCATCAGCGACGGCCCGCTCATTGAAGGCCCACAGATCCTCCAGGCTTCCCCCGCCGCGCGTCAGCATCACGACGTCAATCCCCATCCGCTCCTGCGCGGCAGCCACCCGAGCCAGGCCGGCCACGATTGACGAGGCGGCTGCCTGTCCCTGGACCAGCACATCAACCGTCACGATTCGGATGGCCGGGCAGCGCCGACGCATCGTATCGATCACGTCCTGCAAGGCCGCCCCTTTGGCCGACGTGATCACGGCAACTGAACGTGGAAAGGCCGGGAGCCCCCGCTTCCGATCCGGATCGAAGTACCCGAGCCCGCGCAGTTCCTCGCACAGGGCACGGTACTTCATCTCCAGCGCGCCGGCCCCGACCGGCTCCAACGACTCGACGTACATCTGTGTCTGGCCCTGGGGCCCGTAGTGCTGGATCGAGCCGCTGGCCACAACCTCCATGCCGTTGTCCGGCACAAAGCCGAAGCGGGCGGCACGGCTCTTCCATGCCACACATTTCAGAACCGCGTTTTCATCTTTCAGACTAAAAAACCAGTGTTGCCGGGCCGAGAGATTGCTCACTTCTCCCACAACCCGAACCCGGCTCGGGAGGCCGGCCACCAAGGCCTGATTCACCATGTCAGCCACATCGCTGACCGTCAGGACATCGGCAGCGGTTGATTTGGCTTCGGATGGTGACGCCGAATCGGCGCGAGGCGACCCTTTGGCTCGTGATGGATCAAATGGAAGAAACGCCAACCCGATACCTCCGCCAGGCAGCCAGTCGAGTTCGAAATGCACCGCAATAAGACCTGGATCGGCACACGTGACGGTCAGTTGCTCTCCGAACCGCTCCCCTGCTTCCCGCCGGACCCATTCTCATCCGAGTCAGCGCCACCGGATGGAGCCAGAGCCTTCTCGGCCGCGTCGGTGAAGTGGTGCCGAAGATAGCGGGCCGTGTAGTCAATGATGCTCTTGACCTCGGGGATGTCCGGATTGGTCGTGTGCCCCATCGGTTCGAACCGCATATCGATGAAGCGCTCGATGGCCGCCTCGATCGGGAGGCCGTACTGCAGTGCCAGGCTGAAGGCACGACAGAACGCCTGCAGCAGGCCTGACAACGTCGACCCCTCTTTGCTCATCTTGATAAAGACCTCGCCGGGAGTCCCATCCTCTCGGAGGCCGATGGTCAGATATCCCTCATGACCCCCGATGGCAAACTTGTGGGTCACGGATTGACGAGTGGCCGGCAAGTACGATCGGCGGATGTCGGATTCATACGACTGCTTCGATGAAGCAGAGCCTGCCGGTGAGGATGAGGTAGATTGCGGGCACATACGGGCGACCTCCATGCGTATTCTAGAATATCCGCGCGGGGACGCACAGACCCAATCAGGCAGCGCTTTCATTCAAAAACACATTTCAACCCGAATATCGGGGCTGTTGCAGGCCATTTCGGCACATACCATCCGCCACTGTGCCACGCGTGAAACTGACAATTGCGTATGACGGCCACGACTTCCACGGCTGGCAACGACAGCACCCGCCGGGAAAGCCACCGCTGCGCACCGTGCAGGACACCGTGCAATTTGCCGTCCAGCGGACAATCCGCCAGCCGGTCTCCGTGGTGGGAGCCAGTCGCACCGATGCGCGGGTCCATGCCTATGGGCAGGTGGCTGCCTTTTCCACCATTCCGCCTGTCTCAGAAGAAGAGCCGGACGAGTTGCGTGTCCCGCTGGACCGCCTGCCCCAAGCCGTTAACCGCTGGCTGCCGGACGATGTAGCCATCCTGGATGCTGCCATCGTGCCGGACGACTTTGATCCGATAAAGCAAGCACAGTCAAAGACTTACCAATACACGATTCACAACTGTCTCACCCCGCCTGTCTTCGACCGCCATCGCGTCCTCCACTTTTGGCAGGACCTCAATGTAGATCACATGGCCCACGCTGCCCGGTACATCGTCGGGACCCATGACTTTGCGTCATTCGCCAACACCCACCACGGCCGCGATTCCACCATCAGAACCGTGTTTGCCTGCTCAGTCACACGAATGACCGGCCAGCCGGAGCGCGTCATCGTCGAGGTGAGCGGGTCAGGATTCCTGTACCACATGGTCCGCATCATCTCCGGGACTCTCGTCGAGGTCGGGCGCGGCCGCTGGGAGCCGGAGCATGTGATCTCGATCCTGGAGGCACGCAACCGACGGGCTGCGGGACCGACGCTGGCCCCCGAGGGGCTCTGTTTGTGCCGGATCGAGTACTGAGTGCAGAATCAGGACAAATCGGTCAAATGACCGGTGGGCGCAAACGGCCACTTCCGGTATGCTCAGGAGGCGGTTTGTTCTCAACCATATATATATGCAGTGTACCGCCCTGCCAGAGGAGCGCTATGAGTTACCTGATGTTGCTTCGTCGTTCGCTGAATCGCCTGGCCCCGGCCATTGTCGCATCTGCCTGCATCGCTCACCCGGCAGCAGGGCAAACGGTCCAGGACGTCGTGGACCAAGTCAGCGAGCAGATGTACACCTATTACCATGACCAACTGCTCTATACCCACGACGGCGACAATCGCGGGTTCGGCCCCGAGCACGATCTGGCACAGTCCAATATCCTCGATACTTTTGCCGGTCTCGGGCTCGATGCGAGTCTCGACCCCTTCACCTATGACCTGACAACCTACTACAACGTCGTCGGGATCCACTACGGACTCGTCCAGCCGGACCAGGTCTATGTCATCGGGGCACACTACGACTCGGTCAACAACCCCGGCGCCGACGACAACGCATCAGGCGTCGCTGCCGTCATGGAAGCGGCTCACGCGCTGTCGCAGTTCGATTTCTCAGACACGATCGTGTTTGTCGCCTTCGACCGCGAGGAGCAACGCCTCTATGGATCAAAGGCCTATGCCGTCAAACATCAGACCGATGACATGCGTGCCATGATCAACCTCGACATGATCGCCTATAACCCGAACAACCGAAACCGAGCCGTCATCTACGGCCGAGATTTCTGCGCCCCGTTGACTGCGGCACTGGATACCGCCTTCACGAACTATGCCCTGGCCGTTGACGGCGTGAATACCGGCGAGTATCACGGCAACAGCGATCACCACTACTTCGGCACCTTCGGCATCCAGTCCGCGTGGCTGGCTGAGTACGACGTCTGGTCCAATCCGTACTACCACCGTCAGAGCGATTCATCCGATACGCCGAACTACATCGACTACCCCTATGCCACGGATTTCGTCCGGGCGATCGTCGGCTATGTCGCATCAGAAGCCGGTCTGCTCGGTGACTATGTCCTGTCCGAACCCGTCCCGGGCGTGGCCGGCGTTGAGAATACGCTGACCGTTGATGGCGCAACGCCCGGCGAATACACCTACTTCGCCTACGGCTTCACGCAGGGCCAATCGAGTATCACCGGGTGCCCGGGTGTCTATCTCGATATCAATGCAGCCGTCGTTGCCGGCCAGGCTGCGGCCGACGGCACCGGGCTCGTCACCTTCAACGCGGCCGTCCCCCCTGCTGCCTCAGGCCGACTCATCTGGATCCAGGCGCTCGAAACGGCAACCTGCCGCACCTCGAACCTGATTGACTTCCTGTTCGAGTAGTCGACACGAAAGAAACCGACCCGCAAAGTCAAAGACTCACGGGCCGGTGCAATCCACATCAGATTCATGCGACAGCGCAGCGTGCTTTACCGAGCAAAGCGGTAGCCGGCAGAGTTCTCCCATCGGATCTCGTTGCGATACCGGGCGTTCGGGTTCAGATCCAACAGTTTGAAGAACACCTCCCAGTACCGGGCGCCAGCCTCCTCAATCGCATACACCTCGCCGGTCAGTGCATAATTCGGCCGCATGCCGGGGGTGTCGTAATCATCCTTCAGCCCGTCTTCGAGAACGCGATCGCGCACGGCCTCCGCCCGGTCGGGTCGCTCGACAAAGACGAGTTGGTACGACGCACCTGACTGATTCAGTTTCCGCCTGAGTTGGGCCAGGAAGATTTCCATGTCATAGGTCGGCAGGTAGGAGCGATTCACGAAGTCACTCACCACCACGACCGTATTGCCGTACTCATCGCGCTCGAGATCCTCGAGGGATGAGACAATCGACTCGAGCATGACATCGGTGGTGTTGTCCAGTTCCTTCGACCCGAGTTGGCCGTGTGACACGGGGCCGCGGGAATCAGGCGGCACCTGGTTCGTCCGGCCGCGGTTCTCGACCGGTGGTGTGGCACATCCGGTCACGCCAACCAGCAATACCGATAACAGCAGGCCCCATAACAGGGCAAATCGGGCATGGCACAATCCATTGCGGTCTCGCATCGCTCTGGTCCTTGCTTTGGTATGTCTCATAACTGTTTGCGTCCGTTTTTGTTATCCAGTGTTTTTCCTGAATGCACGCGCCCGATAACACCTTGGCGGACAGGATGCATTGTGTGAGTCTATCCGCAGGTCGATGACGCTTCGAGAGTGAATCGCTCACCACCGGTTTCATTGCTACGGCACCTGCTGCTACCCAACGGAGGCCTGACATGCACGCCACCATGAACAAGTCTCAACTCGTTGACGCCATCCTCGGCATGAACCCGACGGCAGCCGTCGAGTTCCTGATGTCCTTTAATGACTTCGATCTGCGTCATTACCTCGAACATCTCCAATTGACCCGAGAACCTCGAGGGCGGCGATCCAGTTGGGTCCGCCAGCCCGATGCGCCGGCCATTGTCTGGAAACAGGCCTGATCGCGATCGCACGCCAGGCCCTCTCCATGCACTGTGGACACCGCCCGTCTGCGGCTATTCCCACCCCAATATGCAGCCCAATTCAGAAGTCTGACCATGCCGGGCAGGCCGTCATACTGGCTCAGCCAACCTGAGCCGGTTATGCTTGTCATCCAGGCGACGGCCTGCGATGTACCTTCACCGCCGACCAAGGAGATACCGGCCATGGATCCCGACATGGTGTTGCTTGAGTGTGAAGAGCACATGCACAAGACGATCGACTACCTCAAGACCGAACTGCGGGGGGTTCGGACCGGCCGCGCCTCCGTCGGCCTGATCGAGCATGTCAAGGTCGATTGCTATGGCTCACTGACCGAACTCCGATCGCTCGCAGCCTTGTCGACCCCTGAACCGACGCAGATCGTGGTCAAGCCGTTTGACCCCGGCACCGTCGTCAACATCGTCAAGGCTATCGAGCGGGCTGACCTCGGGCTCAACCCACAGTCAGACGGCAAGACGGTCCGGGTCCCGGTCCCGGCCCTGTCGGGCGAACGTCGCAAGCAGTTGGCCAACCAGGTCCGGAACATGGGTGAGACCGCGAAGGTATCGGTACGAAACAGCCGGCGCCAGGCGAATAAGCAGATTGACACCCTGGAAAAGGACAAGTCCCAGAGCCTTTCGGAAGACCAGGCCAAGAAACTCAAGGACGATGTTCAGGAACTGATCAAGAAAATCGAGACTGCAATCGACGAAATGGTCACCGGCAAGATCAATGAGATTTCAGAGATCTAGCGTCGCCACAGTGCTGTACATCGGGGCGTTGTTCCTGCCCACAGGATTGGTTATCGCCCCGTTCTCTCAGCCCTGAGACACGCCAAATTACTCCACTTATCCTGATTCTTCGGGGTATGGGGAATTCTCCGTAAATCGTCGCTCCTGCCCCATTTCAGCCCATCTCAGCCAATATCTACAAACACGCGCGCTGCCCTCTGTATACAATGGATTGGCACGAGTCTTGTATCCGACAAGAGAGAGGGCTGTGCACCCCCGAACAGGGAGGGATCACAGCGACAGGACAGGATCACGGTCGCCGGTTTGACCCAAAACAGGCGGCCAAGGCAGCGCAATTTCTCGAAAACAACTAGGGCGAAAAGTTATGAACCAGGTACAGATCAAGATGCTGATTGCCGGTGTACTTGTAGCAGGAGCCGTCACCTTCCTGGCCATTGCCGGCCTCAAGGGAGGTGGGTTTACCTATTACCTGTCAGTCGAGGAGTTCCTCGCCGACGAGACCAAGTATGACCAGCGCGTCAGGCTCCACGGGATCGTTCAGACGGAGGACTTTGCGAGTAACCCCGGCCTCATGTCCGCCGAGTTTACGCTTGCTACTGAAACAGCCTCCATCCGGGTCAACTACGCCGGCACCATCCCGGACATGTTCCAGGCCAACCGCGAAGTCGTCATCGAAGGGATGTATGACGCACAAGGCAACGTCTTCAATGCCGACGTCCTGATGACCAAGTGTGCCAGCAAGTACCAGGAGGAAGGCATGCCTGCGGACGTGCCGGAAGATGGTCGCGTGACGGATGATTCCGACGTACCGGCTCAGGACACTGACACCACCCCCGGGGGCAATGATCAATGATCAGCCTGATCGACACGCATCTGCCGGCACTCGGCACCTATCTGCTCTATGCCTCTTTTCTCGTGTCGCTCATGGCGGCACTGCTGTCCTTGCTGAGGCTGACACAGCCGGCCGCACTGTCGGTCATCCCGGCCAAGTGGTGTACGGTGCTGTACGTGATCCTCATCAGTGCTGCCTGCGCGCTGCTGCTGCGGGCTGAACTCATCAATGACTTCCGGCTCGAATACGTGGCCAGTTACAACGAGACGGCACTCCCGGTCGGGTACAAGATCGCCGCCTTCTGGGCCGGCCAATCCGGGAGTCTGCTTCTCTGGGCCGAGATGATGGCCGTCATGGGCCTGATCGCGGTCCTGACCCACTGGAACCGACACGACGGCTACATGGCAGGCACGATTGCGACCATCGCCGTCAGTTGCTGCTTCTTTACTGCACTGATTGTGTTTACCTCAGTCGGCAACCCCTTCACCCTGGTCGAAGGAATGACGCCGAGAGACGGCAACGGCCTGAATCCGATGTTGCAGGACCCGGCCATGATTGCCCATCCGCCATTCCTGTTCCTGGGCTACGCCGGCTGTTTGCTCCCCTACGCCTTCACGATGGGGGCGCTCGTCAGCGGCCGCACTGACAACCAATGGCTGGCCGACATCCGACGCTGGACACTCGCAGCCTGGCTGTTTCTCACCGTCGGCATCGTCCTCGGCTCCTGGTGGGCTTATGTCGAACTCGGCTGGGGCGGCTATTGGGCCTGGGACCCGGTCGAAAACGCCTCGCTCCTGCCCTGGTTGACCATCACCGCCGTTCTGCACTCGATCATGGTGCAGCAGCGCCGCGGCATGTTCAAACGCTGGAATGTCGCTCTGATCTCAATGTCGTTCTTCCTATGCATCGTGGGAACCTATATCACCCGAAGCGGTGTCATTGATTCCGTTCATGCGTTCCCGGATTCCCCGGTCGGGCGGTTCTTCTTCTTCTTCCTGATCGGCAGCGTCTTGATCACGATGGCGCTGGGCGTGTTTCGCTTCAATCGCTTGCGATCCGAGCACCCCATGCTGTCCGTTGTCGGCACGGAAGCCGCCTTTATGGCCACGAATGTTCTACTGGTCATCATCATGCTTGCCACGCTCGTCGGCACCATGTGGCCTGTGATCAGCAGCACCTTCAGCAGGATCTTCCTCGGCAACGAACATCAGATGACGCTGCAGCAGAGTTTCTACAACAAGCAGGTCCTGCCCTTTGCCATGGTCCTGTTTGGGCTGATGTCACTGGGCCCGCTGTTCGTGTACGGCCGGAATGCAGCCGATCAGATGCGCAAGACTATCCTGATTCCGATCATTGTCGGCGCCTGTTGCGGCCTTGTTGCGATCGTCCTGCATTTTCTCAGCGATGAACCTCCACTCATGGGAATCTGGACACTGTGCGCCGCCGCAGTTGCCGGGACGGCCATGCTGAGCATTGTCACTGACTTTGTCCGGTCGGTCCGGCTCCGGCGCGAGGCCACCGGGCAGGGCTGGCCGATGGCAGCCGTCACGATGATTGACACCAGCCATCGACGGTACGGCGGGCAACTCGTGCACGTCGGCGTCATCATGCTCCTGGTCGGCATCGTCGGCTCCAGCATCTACAAGCAGGAACAAAAACTCACACTACAGGAAGGCCAGTCGAGCGAACTGGCAGGATACACCTTTGCATTCAACGGCCTGGATATAACCGAAGGGCCGAACTACGAAGCCGTCATCGCCGATATGACCGTCACCTCGCCCGGCAACGAGACGTTCACGCTGTCTCCCGAGTACCGCAAGTACAACACCTGGGAGGAGATGAACCGAGAGATTTCGGTCCGCATCGGCCTCGGCCGCGATGTATACCTGACGCTGGAGGGGTGGGAGGCAGGTGGCAAAGTGGTCTCATTTACTGCCTACGTCACACCGCTCATAACTTGGCTCTGGATCGGGACGATCGTCATGTGTATCGGCGGCACGTTTGCCATGCTGCCCCGGTTCCTCCCGGTCGGGATAGGTACGTCCAGCATCCCCCGGTACACCCCGGGCGACAGCATGAGCGATGCCATCACGAAGCCGCAACCCCCAAGCACGAACAATGATCTCCAGGCACAGCCCGACGCTGCCCGACAGAATGTGCCCTCAGAGCCGGCACCGAGCGGTGCCACCCCGGCCACTGCCGCGTCGGACAGCGTATCATCATAATCACATTCGCCTCCCCCCACTGCGATCTTGATCATCGCTTCAAGGATCTCATGCAATGACGCAGACATGTCCTGATACAAGAACTGATTCGGCCGCTTCGGTCCTGCGCCACTGGCTGCTGACTGTGGCACTCGTACTGTCAATGGGCACCCTTACCTTCTCCGCGCAGGAGGTGCAGGAAGAGACCCAGCCGCCGCAGAACGAAACGACGGCCCAGGAACAGCCGCAGGAAGAGACGATTGCACCACCGATCGGCGAGGAGGACATTCAAAAGGCCATGGAGGCTGCCCCGAAGGGTCGGCTGGCCATCCGCGTGGTCCAGGGGACTGAAGGCGGCGATCCGATCGGTGAAATCGTCGTGCACCTGTCCCTGCTCCACCGAGGATCACTCGTCGACTCGCGCGATCTTACCACCGATGATCACGGCGTCGTCATCGTCGACGACATCATGGCGGCCATGGAGGTTTGGCCACAGATCAGCGTCGAGTACGCCGGCTGTACCTACCAGACCGGAGCCGAGGACCCCATCGGACCGCAGAACCCGGAGGGGACGCTCACGCTGACCGTCTTCGACGTCACGGCCGAACAGCCGGACTGGGGCGTCATGATGATGCACATCTTCGTCGACGAGATGGATGGGGGCCTGGTGGTCCGCCAGACGGCCGTTGTGGAAAACCCGTCGGATCACACCTGGCTCGGGGACCTGTCCGAGGCCGAGTCGCACGAGGGGCACAACCACCCCGAGGGCGAAGTCGAGCAGGCACCCAATGCCCCGACGGCCCGCTTCACGTTCCCGGCCGCTGCAACTGACATACAACTCGAAGGCGGGTTCCATGGTTGGTGCTGTACGGAACGAGTCGAAGATACACTCATCGTCCGGATGCCGATGATGCCCGGCCAGAGCATGTTTTCCTTTGCCTATCGGATCCCCGTATCAGACGAGAAGGTCAGTCTCACCTTCGGTGCCTCGGCCGCGATGGCCAGTGCCGTCGTCCTCCTGCCGGATGCCGGGTTCAATGTCACGCCGGTCGGACTCCAGAAGGATGCCGAGCGCCCGATGGGCGATCGTATGTTTCACATGTATACCGCCAAGGATGTCGCGGCCGGTGCCAGAGTCGGCGTCTCACTGGCCGGGCTCATGAGCGACGGCGGCTCAGCCGATACCACCAAGAAGCTCGCCTCGGGCCGCAACGTCATCCTGATCGTGGCCGGACTGTTGGTCGTCTTTGCCTTCGTCGGCCTGGTCTTCAGACGATCGGCCTGATGCCTGCTGCGGTTTGTGACATGGCTGTCAGATCTCGCCCACACGGAGGTTGATTTGTGCACGCGGCCTCAACCGGCACCAGCACGACACCGGAAACACCACAGGCTGCCGACTCCAGGCCCCCTGAGGATGTCTCTGCACCCACCACCACCGCCACCTCCACCACCGCCGCCGTCCATGCCGTCAACATGACCAAGACCATTGACGAGCGGCTGATTCTCGATCGAATCAACTTCACGATCCGCCCCGGGCAATACGTCACACTCCTGGGAGCAAACGGGGCCGGCAAAAGCACGATGCTTCGCATTCTGGCCTCATTATCACAACCGTCCCGAGGCAAACTGACCGTATTCGGGCATGAACTCACTCGTGCCTCATCGCCATCGCTCCGCGCTCGCATCGGCATGATCGGCCATCAGCCCATGCTGTATCGCGAACTGGCAGCGGTGGAGAACCTGACGTTCTTCGGCCGCCTCTACGGGTTGCCCGATGCACGCACGCGGGCCATGGAACTGCTCGAATACGTCGGGCTCGCGGATCGTGCCGGCGACCCGGTCAAGGCATTCAGCCGCGGCATGACGCAGCGCGTCGCCATCGCGCGGGCCCTGATGCATGAACCGGACCTGCTGCTGGCCGATGAGCCCTTTGCCGGGCTCGATGCGCCCAGTACGCGCATGGTCGAACTCATGCTCGCTCGCCTGCATGATGAAGGTCGAACGATCATCCTCACGAACCACGACATTACCCAGAGTTTGAGATTGGCAGAGCACGCACTCGTACTCCACGGCCGGCGCATTGCGCTTGACGAGCCGACGGCCGACCTCGACCCGGAAGAGGTCCTGAAGAAGGTGGGGTGGACATCATGTTGATGCTCCGCCAGATTTACTGGCTGGCCTCGAAGGATATCCTGATCGAAGCGCGCAGCCGTCAGACGATCGGCCTGGTGGTCGTTCTCGGTGTGCTCATCATTGTGGTACTCGGACTCGGCCTGGAGCCGAGCCAGACCTCCGGCTTCAGTGCCACGGCCATCCTCTGGGTGGCCTACCTGTTCGGCGGCGTGCTGTGCTTCGAAAAGACCATGGCCGTCGAACGACATGACGAAGCCCTGGCCGGCCTGCTGCTGGCCCCGATCGATCGCGGCGCCATCTACATAGCCAAACTCATCAGCAACCTCATCCTCATGTTTTCCCTGGCAATCGTGGTGACGCCCGTGGCCGTCCTGCTCTTCCACTTCGACCTGTCCGCGGCCCTCGGTGCGTTCGTGTTGATCATGTCGATCTCGATGGTCGGCTTCGCGGCCGTCGGAACCCTGTTTTCGGCTACGATCAGCTCATCACGCCTGCAGGGCGGTCTGCTGGCCATGCTGATCTTCCCGATCAGCCTGCCGCTCGTGATCACATCGAGTCAGTTGCTGCTTCGCATTTTCCGGGGGAACCAGGAACTGTCGTTCTCCGGCCTGTCCATCCTCATCGCATTTGACGTGATATTTCTAGTCGCAAGTTGGCTTGTATTCGAACTCATTCTTGAGCCATGACCGATTAGACCTACTGCAGGGATGCTTCGGTCCCTGATTTCATATGGAGACACCTACCGATGGCCCAAAAGAAACGAATCCCGACGCCAGCCATCATTGTCTACTGGGTCGTGACGCTCGGCCTGTTCGTTGGCGGCCTGTTTTTGCTCGCATACTACACGCCGGCAAACCTCAGAACCCCCGAATACGACGCCGGCGCAGCCCAGAAGATCTTTTACATCCATCTGCCGATCGCGATTAACACCTTTGTCGCTGCCCTCCTGGTCGGTGTGGCCGGGGTCGCGTATCTGATCGGTCGCCGACTCGTGTGGGATGACTTTGCCTATGCAGCCGGCAAGACAGCCGTGCTGCTGGGCGGCATCGTGCTGCTGACCGGCGTCATCTGGGGCCGCAGTGCATGGTGGAATGCTCGCCCGTGGTTCGTGTGGTGGGAGTGGACTCCCCGCCTCACCTTCAGCCTGGTCCTGTGGCTGCTCTACGTCGTTTATCTGATGATCAGACCCTCGATTGAGTCTGCCAACCGACGGGCGCTCGTCTGTGCCGTCTACGGCATCATTGCATTTCTTGACGTTCCGCTGGTCTACTTCTCGACGAAACTGCTCCCCGACCTGCATGTGCCGCCCGGGCAGGCCATGAGTTCGGGCATGAAGTGGACGCTGCTGTACTGGTTTGCCCCCATCACGATGATGCATGTCGGCATTCTGTACCACCGGTTCTGCCTGAACCGCGACGAACGGGCTTTGTATGAATCAGCCTACGACAACGAACAGACACCTGCTGTCGCCTGAACCATGCTCATGAGCGCGCAGAATAATAGAGTTCAACTGGAGAAGTCACGATGACTCCACCTCCCACGAATACAACGACCGTCTTTGGTATTGAAGTTCTGACATTCGCCGGCTATGCCATCAGCGCCGCCCTGCTGTGGGGCTATGTGGCATTGCAATGGCTGTGGCTCATGCGCTCACGGGCTCGCAAAGCAGCCCGGAATGTCGCTGCGTCGTGATCGGCGAATGTGCGCTATGACGACGAGGCAATCACCTCGGCAAATGCCTTCACCGTGGCCTGGATGTCGTCACTCGTGTGAGCCGAACTGGTAAACCCAGCCTCGAACTGGCTCGGCGCGAAATAGAACCCTCGATCCAGCATCGCATGGAAGAATCGGCCGTACCGCTCGGTATCGGCATACTGTTTGGCCGTCTCGAAGTTCGTGATCGGGCGCTCGCTCGGTGAATCCGGCTTCAGGAAGTAGAAGCCAAACATGGTACCGGCAGACGTCGCCTGGAGCGGGACCCCTGCCGTCGCTGCCTCTGCTTGAATCCCGGCAATCAACGCTGTGGCTCGCTGTGCAATCCCGTCAAACACGCCCGGCTTCAGCAGCCCGCGAATCGTGGCCAGCCCGGCAGCCATTGCCAGCGGGTTCCCTGACAGCGTGCCGGCCTGATACATCGAACCGGATGGTGCCACCGTTTCCATAATCGTGCGTTTGCCGGCGTACGCCCCGACCGGCAGCCCCCCGCCGATCACCTTGCCCAGGCACGTCAGGTCCGGATCAAGCCGCCACTTCTCCTGAGCCCCGCCCGGTGAAACGCGAAATCCTGTCATCACTTCATCAAGAATAAACAGCGAGCCATGCTGTCTGCACATCTCCGTAATACCCGGCAGGAAACCAGCCTCGGGCATGACGAACCCCATGTTCGAACCGATCGGCTCGACGATCACACCGGCAATCTGGTCCGGGTACGCATCAAACAACGCGGCCAGCGCATTCAGATCGTTGTACGGCACGGTCAGCGTATCTGCTGCCGTCCCGGCCGGGACACCCGGCGAATCCGGCAGACCCAGCGTTGCGACCCCGCTGCCTGCCTGAACAAGCAACATGTCAGCATGGCCGTGATAACACCCGACAAACTTCACGATCTTGTCGCGACCGGTGTATGCCCGTGCCAGCCGCAGCGCGCTCATGGTCGCTTCGGTCCCGCTGTTGACGAATCGGATCATGTCAATCGACGGCACCGTGCTGACAACCAGTTCCGCCAGTTCCACTTCCGACGGTGTCGGTGCGCCGTAACTCGTGCCTCGGTGCAGCGCCTCAGCCAATGCTGCCAGCACATCCTCCTGCGCATGGCCGAGCGTCAACGGCCCCCATGACAGGACATAATCAAGGTAGCGATTGCCATCGACATCCTCGACGAACGCCCCGCTGCCGGATCGAATAAACCGCGGATGCCCACCCACGCTCTTGAACGCACGGACCGGGCTGTTCACGCCACCGGGGATCAACGTCGCTGCTTTGGTAAACAGGGCCTGTGATTGCTCAGTCTTCATCGTTGTCATCACCTGGAGAGTCTGAAGGAATCTAACTCGTTGCTTCGCTCATCGCCTGGGCCGTGTCTGTCCCGGTGCCTGCCAATCGGGCCATCACTCGCTCGGCCGTCACCTTGCCCTGGGCAGCACAATCCGGAATCCCGATCCCGCGATACGGGCTGCCTGTGACATATAGCCCATCCGGCAGTTGCTGCTCGATCTGATCGACGCGCTCAAGATGGCCGACGTCATACTGGGGGTTGCCACGATGCCAGCGATAGATCCGATGGACGAGAAGGCGATCCGGAGTCGCTCCCGTCAGGTTCGTCACCTCGGCCATCACCTGCTCGAGTAACTGCTCATCATCCAGATCCATCATGTCCGGCCGACGCGATCCGCCGAAGAAGGCACGCATCAGCAGGCAGTCATCCGGGGCTCGCCCGCTCCACTTGATCGAACTGCATGTAATCGCATTTACGCACCGGTTCTCGCTGCGCGGGATAACGAGGCCGAATCCGTCAATCGGGCGTGGGACGTCCGACTTGAGAAACCCCATCGTAATCGTGCCGGTACTGACGTATCGAATCGTCTCCAGCAGGCCGGCCGCTTCCGGGGCAATCGGCCTGACCAGATCGGCCGAGTGGAAAGCCGGGGTGGCAAGAATGACGGCAGATGCGCTGACACGCTGTTCCCGTTGTGCACCACTCAATGCCACGGCAAACTCGGACCCCTGCGGCTCAACACGCTCGACCCGAGTCGCCGGGCGAAGTTCGACGCCGCTTGCTTCGAGCGACTTGATCAGTGTTTCGATCAACTCACTTGCCCCACCCTGCAGCGACACGAACATGGTCGGCGGGGGTGGCGAGCCCGGAGGCGGCGCGTGGGATGCACGCTGTGCTTTGGCAGCAAGCATCCCCTTGATCAAACTGCCGTACTTCTGCTCAATCATCCGGAAGCGCGGGAAGGTAGCCAGCAGACTCTGCCGTTCCGCCTCCGCATTGTAAATGCCGGCCATCAGCGGCTCAGCAATCCGATCAAGCGCTTCCTGCCCGAGACGTCGCCGGATGAAATCCGCCAGCGTTTCATCAGACTCGTCCTTGCGTGCCCGGATGAACAGATCCAGACCCATCCGCAACTTGCCCAATGGCGAAATCAACGGCGACAGCGCAAACGGCACAAACTCGGTCGGCACAATCAGCAATACGCCGTCCGGCAACGGCAACGGCTTGCCGCGCTTCAACACGTAGACTGCCCGGCGAACCGTATTCGTACTCAGTATCCGATCGCCCAACCCGAGATCGCGAGCCAGTTTCAGCCCTTCGGGTTTCTGGGTAATGAACGAATCCGGGCCGCCCTCGATCAGAAACCGACGATCAGACTCCGGATCGTGCACGATGTCCGTGCGGATCTTCCCACCCCAGCGATCAGAGGCCTCGACGACCCCGATACGCACACAGCGCCCTTGCTCGGCTGCCTGCTGCACCAGGTGCCAGGCAGTACTCAGGCCGGCAATCCCCCCGCCGACGATCAACACGTCATATTTCGTTGAAGACTCTGACACTGTCAAACCCGCTGCCCGTGCGATGGCGCGCCAACGCCTGCCTCTTACTGTCCCGTGTACTCGTGAATGAAATCAACGAGTCGCTTCACATTGTCCACCGGCGTGGTCTTGATAATCCCATGCCCCAGATTGAAGATGTGCCCCGCACGATCCGGCTTCACGGCCGCTGCCCGGTCCAGCACCTTCGCAGCCCGTTCCTTCAGTGCATCCCAGGGGGCCAACAGTGACAGCGGGTCCAGGTTTCCCTGAATGGGTTGCTCCGTTCCCAGCCGCTGCCAGGCCACATCGAGATCAATCTTCCAATCCACGCCGATCACGTCGCCACCCGCTGCCTGGATCTCTTCCAGCATCCCGTTCGTATCCGTGCCGAAGTGGATGATCGGCACGCCGGCAGTCGCTGCAATCTCGATCGCACGCTTGCTGTACGGCTGCACGAAGGCCCGGTAGTCGTCCGGGCTCAAGGCACCGACCCAACTATCAAACATCTGCAGCGCCTGCGCGCCAGCGTTGGCCTGCGCCAACAGGTACTTGCCGACCAGATCACTGAGTTTCGTCATGAGACGAGCCCACATCTCCGGCTCGCCCATCATCATCGTCTTCGTTAACTCGTAGTTCCGGCTGGCCCCGCCTTCGATGGCATACGACGCCAGTGTAAACGGTGCCCCGCTGAACCCGATCAGCGGAATGCCGCGCGGGTCCAACTCCCGGCGGATCATCTTGATCGCATCGAGCGTGAACCACAGCCCTTCGGCCGGGTCGGCCTCCGTCAGATTCTCAATGTCCTGTGAGGTGCGAATCGGATTGTGAATGACCGGGCCTTCTCCCTTGATGAACTCGAGGCTCAGCCCGAGACACTCAAGCGGCGGCAGGATGTCGGCAAAAACGATGGCCGCATCAAGATCAAATGCGTTGATCGGCTGCATCGTGACTTCACAAGCCAACTCTGGTGACTTGATCATCTCCAGAATCGAGTACTTCTGCCGCAGTGCGCGGTATTCAGACATATACCGACCAGCCTGACGCATCAGCCAGACCGGTGTCGCATCCGTCGCCTGTCCACGACAAGCGGCCAGGAACCGTGGTGTGCCATCACCCATTTGTGTACCCGCTGCCTTTCTTCTCTACGTCAAACATCACTGCAGCCCTGCGCTGCCGGCATCATGTTCATCACGTCATCCAGACGCGAGCCAGCCGACCGCATCCTTGGCGAAATACGTCAGGATCATGTCGGCCCCGGCCCGCTTGATGGCCGTCAGACTCTCGATCGCCGTCCGCTTCAGATCAAGCCAATCGCGCTCGGCCGCCGCGTGGAGCATCGAGTACTCACCGCTGACCTGATACGCAGCAATCGGCAGATCAAAGTTCGCCCGGGCATCCGAGATAATGTCGAGATACGCCAACGCCGGCTTGACCATCAGCACATCGGCGCCTTGCTCAACATCAAGCGCCATTTCCTTGAGCGCTTCGCGCCGATTGCCCATGTCCATCTGATACTGGCTGCGATCACCGAACGATGGTGGGCTTTCCGCAGCATCACGGAACGGCCCGTAAAACCCGCTCGAGTACTTCGCGGCATAACTCATGATGGAAGTCTGATCAAACCCGGCACCGTCGAGCGCCTGCCGAATCACAGTTACCATACCGTCAATCATCCCCGACGGGGCGATCACATCCGCACCGGCCTCGGCGTGTGCCACACTCGCTTTGGCCAGCAGGTCCAGCGTCGGGTCATTCAGCAGATACCCCTCGGGCATGGCCGGGTCATAGTGTGTCGCGTCGTCCGGCCGATTGATGATGCCGCAATGCCCGTGATCGGTGTACTCGCAGAAACACATGTCTGACATGACAACCAGATCGGGCACGGCCTGCTTGATCATCCGGATTGCCGTCGGCACGATCCCGTCCGGGCTGTAGTTCTCGGTGCCGCAGGAATCCTTCGCATCGGGGATGCCAAACAGGATAACTGCGGGGATTCCGAGGTCATGCACCGATTGTGCTTCGTCAGCGATTCGCGCCAGCGGCCACTGCGACTGCCCGGGCATGGAAACGATCGGGCGTGGGCCGCCGTCTGAGGTCGCATGTCTCACAAAGAGTGGGTAAATCAAGTCGTTGGGGCTGAGTGCATTTTCGCAAACAAGTTTCCGGATACCTGCGTTCAACCGAAGGCGCCGAGGACGGTTCACAAGATGTCCAGCGGCTGCCTGCGGGTGGTCCATTGCTATCCGTGCCTTTCCACGAAAGGGTCTGATTCAGCCCTCTGAGTCCCACGAATGGAAAAGTAAGTCTCAAGTCCGGTGATTAATCCTGCCAGCGTATGTTCGGGCGGAGTCACGTCAACCCTCATCTGACGATTGCGGGCTTCTGTGGTAGTGACCGGCCCGATGCTGGCTACGCATACGTTTGCCAAGCCACGCAGTTCGCCTCCCTCGCTGGAGTATCGGGTGACAAAGTTGGCAACAGTTGATGGACTGGTAAATGTGATGGCATCAATTGCGCCTCGGGCCATCAAGCCATGCACGTCATCGCCGCCGGTCCCGACGACGGTCTGATAGGCTGTGACGGCTACGACGTCGGCCCCGGCCTTGACGAGTTCGTCCCGAAGGATCGGCCTGGCAATATCTGCCTGCGGCAAAAAGACCCGCGAGCCGGCAATCGGCTGTAATACCTCTGCAAGTGCCTCTGCCACATACTCTTCCGGCATCAGATCCACTTCGAGACCCAGCTGAAGCCGGGCCGCTGCAGCAGTTGCAGGCCCGACCGCTGCCACCGGGACACCTGCCAGATCGTCGATCCCCTGGCCGAGAATCACCAATCTTTCCCTAAGTACTTGTACGACATTGGCACTCGTCAGTACCAGCCAGTCGAAGTCGCCCTCGAGCGTTTCCTTCAGACCCTGGTCCAAATCTCTGGTGTCATCGGGCGGGGCGATCGCGATACACGGGTAGAGCACCGGCCGTGCCCCCCGCGCTGCGAGCAACTCCACCATCTTGTCAGCCTGATGAACAGCCCTGGTTACCACCACTCGTCGGCCTGCCAGTGGCCATTCGATTCCCACCGCTACCTGACGAGGCTGCCGTCCTGTCACGTGACTATCCCGAGCAGCCATTTCGTCATACCTCCACTTCGTTAGGTACACAGATACGTCGCTGCACCCTCCTTTGTAGCAAGGTCTGCAAGTAGCGTGCCAAGATCGTGTGCAACCTGAAGATCGTCACCACGGTCCCCCGTGAGTGCTGCCGACTGTGTCAGATTGACCCGCCCGGACCCGTCCGGTGCTGAAACCCGGCCGTTGAGCCGTATTTGCCGCCCACCCTCTGCTTCAATAATCCCGGCAAGGGCACCGATCGGCACCGAGCACCCACCACCAAGACGAGCGAGAAACGCACGCTCAGCCTCGACGGCCAGCCGCGTCTCTGCATGCTCGATCGGGGCCAGCAGGCTCAGTGCCTCAGCCTCATCACGACACTGAATACTCAAGCGCCCCCTGCCCGGGTGCCGGCAGCATGATCTCCAGATCCAGGACCTCACTGATATGCTCGGTCAGTTCCAGCCGCTCCAGCCCGGCATGGGCCAACAGGACCGCGTCATACGGACCATTCGGGTCGAGTGCCTTGCGAAGACGTGTGTCAATGTTGCCGCGAATGTCATGCAGTTTGAGATCAGGTCGCGTGTATCGAAGTTGGGCACCGCGCCTCACGCTGCTCGTCCCGACGGTCGCACCGTCGGGCAATGATCTAAGCGTGTACCGGCTGCGACTGACCAGCACGTCCGAGGGGTCGACCCGCACCGGCACCGCGCCGACCACCAGCCCGGGGGAATCATCCACCGGCAGGTCCTTGAGACTGTGAACCGCCAGGTCGATCGCGCCGGACCGCAGGGCGGCTTCCAGTTCGGCCGTGAAGAGTCCCTTCCCGCCGACTTCCGGCAACGGCTGGTCAAGGACTTCATCGCCACGCGTACTGAATACTTGAATCTCGATGCGTCGCGTCGGGTACTGCGTCGAGAGCAGCCGGCCCACATAGTCCGTCTGCCACCGCGCCAGCGCTGAGGCACGAGTTCCGATACGGATTGTCTCCGAGGAGTTCGTCATAGGTCGATCATACGCTTTCGGTCGATTGGTCACTCACCCGCGCTGTGATGTTGTGCCGTTGGTCGGCTCTGCCGCGCCCACCGTGGCAGGCTGGCCGTCGTCGATCGCAATCCTCGGCTGAATCGCCTCGTGACCGTCCCACCCCATGGTGCGGGCAAACTCGGACCGTTCATGTTCGAGCATTTGAACGTATGATCGCATCGCGCACTGATCACTGTTGGGCCGACATGAATGTGATTTCAGGTTCACCGTCGCTTCATGGAGCACCTTGTTGACGATGCGACGGGTCATCAGCCGCAGCGGCTCGCGCATGGCCTCGGGCACGGCATCACCGATCTTGCTCAGCGTCTGCTCCAACTCGGCCGCAGCCAGAATTTCGGCCCGCTTGCGCATGTCGACAATCACCGGGGCGACGCGCCGGCCGTGCAACCATTCGAGAAACTCCTCGACCTCATCGGCCAGAATCGCCTCGACATCGGGTACGCAGGCACGCCGATGCGCCAGACTCTCATCAACGGCCGACCGCAGATGATCGATGTCGTACAAAATGACGTTGTCCACGGAGGCCACCGTCTCAGCGACGTCGCGTGGGACGGCAATGTCGATAAACAAGAGTTGGCCCCGGCGGCGCTGCTGCATGGCCTCGGCCACATCATCGGCACTAATGACTGCATGCGGGGCGCCGGTTGCCGTAATCACCACATCCGCCCACTTCAATGCCTTGGGTAGGTGATACCAGTTGTACGCCTTGCCCTGGTACTTGCGGGCCAGTTCCGAGGCGCTCGAATAGGTCCGGTTGATGCAGGCCACTTCGGTCAACCCACGCTTGACCATCGCATCGATGGCCAGTTCCGCCATCTCCCCGGTCCCGACAACCAACGCTCGCAGTTCACCCAGGTTCCCGAGTTCGGCTTCGGCCAGATTCGCAGCCGCATGACTGACCGATGCGGTATGACGGCTGATGGCCGTTTCCGTTCGGGCCCGCTTACCGGCATGAGCCACGGCAGCAAACAGATGCGAGAGAATCGGACCGGTCGTCCCGGCAGCCTGGGCCTCCTCGAATGCACTCCCCGACCTGCCCCTGAATCTGCGGCTCACCGAGAATCATTGAGTCCAACCCTGCTGCCACCTTCATCAGATGCCCGACAACAGCCTGGCCCTCATTGAAGTACAGATGCGGGCGCAGCGATTCCAGATCAATGCCCTGCAGTTCAGCCAGGTAGGATTCGATGACCGCGCGACCGGCCACGTGATTTGCGGCGACGGCGTACACCTCGAACCGATTGCAGGTGCTGACAATCACGCACTCTTCCACACCGATCTGCACTGCCTTGCCCAGATCCTCACGGGTGCAGCGACACTCCAGCTCGTCTGATGAGCAGCACTCCTCCTGGTTCTGCAACCGGTATGACACCAGTTCGTTCAGGACTTCGGCCCTCGCACACGAGGGGATGGTGTACTGCTCGCGGATTTCAACCGGAGCCGTCCGGTGATTCAGCCCCACCATCAGTAGGGCCGGAACCCGTGCCTTGCCGGAGGGGTTCTCTTTCGCAACCAAACCCGATTCACGTCTCGAAACCATTGTCACGTTTCCCGCTCCCACCGTGTCCCGATTCCATGTTTGGTATCTGTCGAATCTGCCCAATGACTTCCCGTGTCTAGATCAACTCAGTCTGGGGAAGTGAAATGTCTCCTGACTCCAAGGCCTGCGGTGCGATGCGAATCGACCGGGTCTTGGGGTCGTAAGCACAAAACGGCTCTTCAGCGAGGTAGTCACCCACGGTCCCGTAGGCCCGGGCACGACAGCCGCTGCACAGCCGCACATATTGGCACTCGCCGCACTTGCCACCCAACTGGTCCGGGTCGCGCAGTTCGGCAAAGAGTTTACTGTTCTGCCAGATGTCGCCGAACGTCTTCTCACGAACATTGCCGGCTTCGACCGGGAGATACCCGCACGGAAACACCTCGCCGCGATGTGAGACGAAGCACACACCGGTGCCGGCCAGACAGCCTTTGGTGGCTGCGTGCATCTGATGATCATGGCCACCGCCTGGGTGCCCACCACCGGGATGACCGCCGCCCGGATGCCCACCGTTGCCATTCTTCGGGGCGCCATTGACCGGCATCCCCGGTTTGCCGTGCAGATGCCCATACACCTGGCGGTGATGGCTCGGCGGTAGTTCCGACGTATCGCCGGACTTCTTGGCAACGATCTTGTGTTCGTGCATGACGCGGAAGTAATGCGGGGCACAGGTGGCCTTCAACTGGAGTCCCGGCTCCGACCGTTCGGTCCGGTGCAGCCAATCGAGAACCCGCTCGTACTCGACGGCACTGATCATCTGGTCTTCTGCGATCTCGGTGCCGCACCCGACCGGGACCAGGAGGAACAGATGCAGACCGATCGCATCCAGGTCCTTGGCCAGGGCCAGGACGCCGGTCAGTTGTTCCTGATTGTGTTTGGCAATCGTCGTATTGATCTGGACCGGCAGGCCGACCTCGCGAAGCAGTTTGAATCCCTTGATTGCTTCATCGAACGATCCCGGCAGGCCGCGAAAAGCATCGTGGGTTGCTGCGTCGGCACCGTCGAAGGAGATACTCACGCGTTTTACACCGGAATCACGAATCTTCTCGGCCGTTTCCAGGTTGCCGATCAGTGTTCCGTTGGTTGCCAGTGCAACCGGAAGCCCTGCCTTGGTGGCATATCGGGCAATGTCATAGATATCGGGCCGGAACATCGGCTCGCCGCCCGACAGCACAAAAACCGGGCTGCCGATGTCGGCTACTTGATCGATCAGTTTGTAGGACTCTTCCGTGGTCAGATCCTGGGGCATCAATTCCTCGGCCACCGTGATGCGCCGGCAGTGAATACACCGCAGGTTGCAACCGGCCGTGGTTTCCCAAAACACCAACCGTGGAGGAGGATAGTCCGTCGTACTCTTCATCGTTTCTCACGCTTTCCGCTAGTATGCCTGCAAATCCTGTCCCGGTCGCCTCATTTTCAGCGACCAGATGCCAAACCCGGTCCCCTGCCGCTCCCCGATGCGTATCTCTTTCCCAGGCTGCCTGACCGCTGCAACCGCTGCCTGGCCGGAGCCTCTTATCCCAGCGCCTCGGTGGCAAGTGCTGCCAACGCTGCGATCATGCTTGGTGAATCGTTCAACATGGGGGTCCGCTCAATCTCAAGGCCCTCAAACTCGGTCAAGAGGGCAGGAACCTCTATGTCCAGGTCGTACAAGACCTCGACATGGTCAGCCACGAACCCGATCGGTGCCAATACGATGCGCCGGTGTCCCTCCTGTGCCAGTTTCGGGACCACCTCTTCGACGGATGGCCCGAGCCACGGCATGGCCGTCTGCCCTGCACTCTGGAAGCAGAACGTCCACTGCTCCTGATCCAGACTCAGTTTCTCAGCAACGAGTTTCGCCGTCTTGAGCAACTGGTCCGGATATGGATCTCCTCGCTCCAAGATGAAACGTGGGAGACTATGTGCTGAGAATACTACAAATGCGCGCTCCGGGCCGCTTCCGGTTCCGATTCGTTTGAGCGCAACCGAAAGATTGAGTGCCAGACCCGAAATGAAATCAGTCTGGGTATACCACTCGGGAACGAATCGCATCTCTATCGGACGTGAAGCCTGCTCAATCGCCTCGGCCAGTTTGGTCCGGTAGGCTCCGATACTCAGTTCGCTGTAGTGGGGTGCCATGCAGATGGCCGCCAACCGCTCAATGCCGGTTTCGCGGGCGATCTGGGTCACCACGTCCTTGATGTACGGTGTCCAGTGGCGCATCCCGACGTACACGGGCAGGCCGAGCTGCGCGCTCAGTTTCCTGGCACATGATTTCGTGATATCGGCCAGGGGTGAGCGACCGCCGATCCGGCGATACCGCTCCGTGATCTCGTCTACCAACTCCTGCGACGTTTCACGCCCACCCCGGATGTCGGTCAGATACGGGGGGATGTCTTCCAGCCGATCGGGGGTTCCATAACTCAGCAGAATCACCCCGTGGCGAGCATCGGCCGGCCGGGGCTCGTCGGCGTGCTCAGTGGGAGAAACCGAATGGCCATCATCATCGCTGGATGAGGATGGAAGGTCACCGTGGTTCATCGCGTCGTGCGTCATCGTGTGTGTGGCTCCGCTGCCTACCAGCGCTGTCCGGGGGACCGAGTTCGGGCCGATCTGCTGCGTCCGTATGCAGTTCGACCGACCGATATCCGTCTGACCCTGGCGCTGACGATCCGCTGTCCAATGTCAGTGCAGTTGAATACAGAGCATACCCCGTGCCGGGATGAAACCCCCATAACGCACCTATACGCGGGTATATCGGGCCTGTGTTCTCAAGATTCGGAATCCAAGCGATGCGCTCCTCCCGCCGCTGGCACTTGACACACTGCGCACTTGCTCGTCTGCGAGGCTCCCTGCCTACCCTTATCATCCAACCCGGCCGACCCCCCGGCCGGAGCGGACCGCAATGCACGATGAAACCGACAACTCACCGGAGCCCATAATCAGCCATGACCACGCCCCATCTATCGAGCAATCGCTTGTTGATCATTTCGATTCTGATCGCCTTCGGGACTGCACTCACCGGCGGCCGCTGTCTCGGCCAGACTGACGATCGGATCACGCCCGGGACGGCCGGCCGCAACCTCCCCGCGCCCCCGGCTGCCGAATCATCGTTCACGCTGGCCATCCTGCCGGACCGCACCACCGGGCGCTCATGGGGGCTGCCCTATCTCCGCCAGGCTGTCACCGATCTCAATGTCATCGGGCCCGATGCCGTCACGACCGTCGGTGATCAGGTGCAGGGCTATACCCGATCCATGGAACACTGGCAGACGGAAGCCCAGGAGTTCCTCGGGATCGTCGGCAAACTCGAAGCGCCGTACTACCCGCTGCCCGGCAACCATGATGTCATCTCCGGCTTCCGCGATCCGAGCGATCACCAGTTTGAGTCTGCCTATCAATCGACCTTCGGCCCGCTGTACTACTCGGTGAATCTCGATCATGTGACGCTCATCGGCGTCTACACCGATGAAGCCCTCCAATCCCAGCCCCAACTGTCCGACACCCAGATCCAGTGGATCGAGGACCAGATCACCAAAGGCACCGAACGCGGCAAGCCGCTCGTCCTGGTCATGCACAAGCCGGCCTGGCGTTACCGCCGTGCGAAGTGGGATGTGATCCACGGCCGACTCTCTGATGCCGTGCGGGCCGGCGTCCCCGTGATTGTCATTGCCGGCCACTTCCACAGCATGCAGCGCGACCCCGATCGAGACGGCGTCCAGTATCACCTGCTCGGCACGTGCGGTGCCAACATCGACCAGCACCCGCTGGCCGGCCAACTCCATCACATCACACTGCTGAAGGTCACCGAGAGTGGCAAGACTCGACTCTGGCACCACCCCATCGGCTGCACGCTCCCCGACGACTTCGTGCTGGAAGCCGATCAGAGCCGCGTCTTCCGGCTGCGCAATGAAGGCGATGACTTCGAGTTCGTCAACGTCCTGGATCAGCCGTATCACGCGCCGACGCGCGGCACGATCCAACTCAAGGTCAACAACCCAATCGATCGACCGATTACGATCGAAACGAAACTCGCGCACGGCCGACCGAAGCCGATGCTCGTCGAAGGGTACGGGTTCTACTCCATGACCCCGATCGACACCTTTAACCAGTACTGCATGGAGACCGAGACCCCATTCGAGATCGAGACCGATGTCGAAGCGATCACGCTCGCGCCGGGAGAAGCCGCCACACTCGACATCGCACTGCGGTGCCCGGCCCAATCGGAAGTGCTGCCACCGCCGCAGTTGGACCTGACGATGTGGTTCAGCGACTCGTATGAGCGTCGGGTGCCCGTCGTGATTCACAAACGGGTGCCGCTGCGCACGCACTATGTGCTCGGTGCATCGCATCGACTTGAGATGTCTGCCAGCGCCTGGGAATTCAGCGTCTATGACGAACTGGAGCGCGATCCCGATGTCGGGCTGTCGGCCATTGACGGCCGCATGAACATTGCGCTGGCGGTCTACGACGACATCCCGTGCTTTGAGGAAACCGAGGATGTGCGCGACCGCATCCGGAACCCCGAATCGGATGCACTGCTCATCACCTTCGGTTCCCCCGAGGACGGCGACGATTCCGATTCCGATGCCAACGACGGTGACGGGCTGACCTATCTCATTGAGCCGATGGGGCCGGCCGACGCTG
Source organism: Planctomycetota bacterium (assembly GCA_013112555.1). Lineage (GTDB taxonomy): Bacteria > Planctomycetota > Phycisphaerae > Phycisphaerales > UBA5793 > PNC21. The sequence goes on from JABFGK010000001.1 coordinate 1,883,134, forward strand.
CCTGGCAAGTCGTCTCCGGTGGGGCCAATGGCCGGGATCTCGAACTCCGTGATGCCTCGGAGGATGTCACCTGGACCTGTGTCCGGACCGACACCGGCTATGGCCTGGTCATCCAGGTCCCGTTGTACCTGCTGGGTCGCCCGGGGCAGACGCTGCCGTTCAACATCGAGATCGCCGACAACGATGACAAATACCACACCCAGTGGCGCTCATGGGCCCCGAAGGATTCCGGGAGTGAGATTGTGCTGCCGGCCAGTTTCTGACCTGTCTCGCGGGTGTGGTCGACGGCTGATGGGCTCAAAACCGTGTCTGCCTGCCGAAAAACGGCCTGCCACGATGTCAACTGGCGCTCGGATCCAGCCGATAAGCATATCGAAGCGGGCTCTTCTCGCAGCCGGCCCGCTGTGAACCGATGTGTTGCCAGGCCGGAAAGAGCAGACACCATGCACCTGCAATCCTCGCATCTCTCGCTGGGACCGAATCGACGTCAATTCGTCCGTGTAGAGACCCCGCCGATGTACCACCCGGTCTCGATCCGCCTCATGGATGAGGACGAGTTCCGACTCGAGGGCCATACGAACAATCTCTCGTTCAGCGGCATCCAGTTCGAACTGGACGAGGCCATCAAGCCGGGCACCGATGTAGCCGTCAAGATCCATCTGCCGGCCGGCTTCGACACCGGACCCGGCCGAGCGGTCTATGCCATCGGGACCGTCGTCTGGTGCGGTGATTATCATCTCAACGACCTGAGTGACACAGTTGACGCCGATGAAGATGATGTGTCTGATCTCAGCCCGGACGATCCCGGGCCTGCGCGGATGGCCATGACATTTTCGCTCTTCCCCCGAGCCGGCGACGCGGATCGGTTGCGACGTCTCATCGCCGGTGTGCGCGTCCGACGCGCCGCGTAAGACACACACACATTTCACAAAGCCGCGACCGGTGGTCGCGGTCACCGGATCGACGAACCGTGCGTGTGAGCCCCCGGCTCTGCCGGGGGGGGGGATGATGATGATGCGCAAGCATCATGCCATGCCTCCTCCCTCGTCATTCCCGCGTGCGCGGGAATCCATCCTCTCTCCACTCCCTCGCCCGTCAGGGCGCACGAACGTAGCCGGCGGCTTCAGCCGCCGGAACAGGCACGCGCCACGAGCGCACGCCGCCCGGAGGGCGGATGAGACGTAACAAAGGATCTGTACCTACAACGGGGCACATGCAATGTGCCCCTACGGCCATCATCCCGGCACGGGCCGGATTCCTCACCGCGAAGCGGTGAACGTGTCTAGCCGGGGGTGAAGCGAGTCGCAGACGAGCGCCACCCCCAGGAAGGGAGCGCATCAAAACCTCTCCTCACCCCGAAGGGGTGGTCGTGGCACGCAATCGAGGCGTACGCTCTGAAAACCCGCTTACTCACGTGCGCGGCTCGTCGGAAGGAGAGGGCACGACGCATCGTGCCCCTACCTAACACTCACTCAAACGTCTGAACCACCAGATTGCTGATCTCGCACGAACTCGGGATGACGGCTTGGAACAGCAGCGTCTTGCCGGAGACATTTCTCGGGATGTTGCCCTTGAGTGTTGCCCGTCCGTTCGCGTCGGCGATCGCGCTGCCGGCGACCGTCGGATTCTCCAACTGCAGCGCGTTGACCGTGACGTCACAACCCGGGATCAGTGTCCCGCCGCCCTGACCACTCCAGCAGAAATACACCTTCGTGCCGGGCTGCAGGCCGCTGGCTCGGATGCCATTGACCTGGCCGGCCACTCCGGGATGTGCATTGGTCAACTGGATCGACGGAGTCACAGGTGTCGCCACATAGGCTCGCTGCAGATCTGCATGCATTCCGTAGCCGACAATCATGCCGAAGTCATTGATGTCAAGTGCATACGCCAGTTCCCACCGCGACTGAGGGGCGATCAGGTCCTCCAATGTTCTCATGCCGGTCTGTTCAGTCCATATAAAGGCGTATGGATCACCTGACTGCCAGTGAATGTAGTAACCGCTCACTTCACTAAAGTCGTTGACAGCCTCTGCATAACTATCCTGTGCCAAGCCCCAATCATGTATTTGTGTTGGAACCCCGTCTCTCCAGATGACAGCATTTGCATACTCAACGAATCCGGCCACCTCGCCTAGATTGTTGATGCCGTGGGCTTGTCCAAATAGATCGGGCGTCAGATCGACAAGTGTGCCATCAGCCGTCCACATCACCGCGTGCTGCGAGCCGCTGTCCGGCCAGGCAAAGCCGACGGCCTCGCCGAGGTTGTTGATGTCCCACGCCTCGCCTCCGCGATCTTCTGCGTTGGGGAAGATCTCCAAGGCCGTCATCACACCATCCTGCCAGATGAACGGCCAGCGTATGTTCTCGCCTAGGATGGGGTATGCCTTTCCGACAACCTGTCCACTGTCATTGATGCCAAATGCGTGGCTGTTGTCGCCACCCAACGTACCGAGCGAGATGATCTCACCGTCTTTCCATAGTGTTGCCATCTCGATCGGGTTGTACGCACCCGAGCCGCCCGCAATCCAACCGAAGTTGTTGATCTCTTGGCCTTTGCTACCAGGATGCGGGTCGAGCACGCCCATGTCGGTAAGTGTGCCATTGCTCCAAGTGAAGGCGTGGAGCCATTGCCCGGTGCTGTCACCTCCTGTGACTACACCGAAGTCGTTAATGCCGCGTCCTTCGCCGATCAGGCCGCCCAGCGTGTCGATCTCGATGACGGCGTAGTCATAGGGCCCCTGCCAGGCAAGGGCGTGCCTCGTCGGCACAAGCGTTGTACTTGTGATTGCAAGCAAGTACAAAATGATCCCAGTGCATCGTTTCTGCATAACAGGCCGAATCATGCGTTTCCTCAGATTCTGAAGATCGATACAGGTCAGGTTATCGGCAGTAGGAATTAATTCCTACTGCCTGATAAGACTCGTGGGGGCTACAACCGCTTGCCCCCGGTGGGATGCGCTGCGAAGCCGTCGCGTATCCCACCCTACAGATTCGGGGCACATGCCCTTTGACATTGCTCAGGGTCTTCGAGATCGTGCCCCGCAGAAAAACCTACCACAATGTGGCCGCCGTGTCCAGACACGATCTCGATGGTTCGAGCGATTCCTTGCGGATCGGGAACTCGCCATCCACGGGGTTCCCACCTCACGCTCCACCCCCCCTTCCCCGGCAACTTCTCCATCTTTCCACAGAATAACCACTGGTAAAAGTACCAGTCTCTGGTATCGTGTTCGGAGACTGCCCGGCCGAATCATCGCTATCGGTCCGTCAACGGACCTGATTGCCGGCCGCGCGCACTCAGCACTGCATAAACTCCGTTGACACAACAATATCTGACTGACCACACCGCAACTCGAAGATGAAAAAGGAAAGAAGAGGAGGGTAACGCGATGCGCGACAAGACCCCCAAGTGGGTTCGAAACCTGTGCCTGTCAGCCTCGGTGGCAGCCATCGGCCTGTCGGCCTCAGCATGGGCTGGGGCAGGCAGGAGCACCTTTGTCCTGGCTCCCGACATCAATGACAAACTGATGCCCGACCTGGTGGAAGCCATCACCACGGCACCGCAAGGGCAACTGATCCCCATCTCGATCGTGATGGCTGACCAGGCCCCACGTGGCCAGATCCAGGCGTGGGCATCCATCAGAGACAAGCAACTGCGCCGGGAAGCGGTCTCCGGGATCCTCAAGGAAGTCGCTGCCCGCTCACAGGGCAACCTGTTGGCCTATCTCGAGCAGCAGCAGATGGCCGGGAACGTCGGCGACTACATCCGCCCGTTGTGGATTCACAATGTGATCGGTGCCAATGTCACGGCCGACGTCGCCTTCGACATTGCGAGCCGTGACGATGTTGCCTACGTCAACTACGACCAGCCCATCGGTCCCGAGGTCTTCCCGGTCGAGCCGGCACAGGACCCCCAAGGCCCGATCGGGGCCATCGAGTGCGGCGTGGACCTCATGGATGCCGACCGAGTCTGGAACGAACTGGGCATCACCGGGGCCGGCGTGGTCGTCGATGTCATCGATACCGGCGTCTGCATCACCCACCCTGATCTTGCCAACCAGATCTGGGTCAATCCCGGCGAAACCCCGGGCAACGGTATCGATGACGACGGCAACGGCTTCATCGACGACATTAACGGCTGGAACTTCGAGAGTAATAACAACAATGTCGGCGACTCTGCAGGGCACGGCACCCACGTGTCCGGTACCGTGGCCGGCGACGGGACCAACGGCGAGCAGACCGGCATGGCCCCCGATGCGAATATCATGATGTCCAAGTTCTGGAACAGTTTCTCCGGCGAGCAAACGGTTTGGGACGGCATGCAGTACGGCGTCGACAACGGCGCTCATGTGATCACCGCCAGCCTCGGCTGGCCTCGGTCGATGAGCCCCGATTTGTATACCTGGCGAACAATCTGCGAAAACTCGATCGCGGCCGGGGTCGTCGTCATTTACGCTGCCGGCAACGAAGGCTGCGGCAACCCGCCGTACAACGTTCGTACCCCCGGCGATGTCCCGGATGTCCTCACCGTCGGGGCCGTCGATTGCAATGACAATCAGGCATCCTTCACAAGTTGCGGCCCGATCACCTGGCAGGACGTCGATCCCTGGTATGACTGGGCGTACCCTCCCGGGAAGATTAAGCCGACCATTGCTGCGCCCGGTGTGAACACCTTGTCTACCTCGTACAACTGCTCCGGCTATACGAACATGAGCGGCACCTCGATGGCTACCCCACACGTGGCCGGGGCCGTTGCCCTCATGCTCGAAGCGAATCCCGACCTCGACCACTTTGGCGTCAAGGACATCCTCGAAGCAACGGCGGTCGATCTCGGTGATCCGGGCAAGGACAATGTATTCGGCTCCGGGCGCGTCAACGCATACGAGGCCGTCCTCGAAGCCCTCGCATCAGCCACCATCCAGTTCAACTTCCCGAACGGGCTGGCTGACGTCCTCGATCCCGATGGCGGGACTTCCATCCGCGTCGAGGTGCTGGCCGGCGCTGTTGACCCACAACCCGGCACCGGCATGCTCTATTACCGGATTGCCCCCGATGGCAGTTGGGTGTCGACGGCCATGAGCGAAGTGACACCGAATGTCTATGACGCCGTTTTCCCAGCCTTTGACTGTCTTTCCAGCGTCGATTACTACTTCAGTGCTGAGACCGTCGACGGTGACGTTGTCTATGACCCACGGAAGGCACCGGACGACTTCTACTCGGCCTCGGTCGCACAGGGCAGTGAACTCGTCTTTGCCGAGGACTTCGAAGATGGCAGCGGGTGGGGCGTGTCCTACTCCAATATGAGTGCCGGACGCTGGGTCCGCGGGATCCCCGTCGCCAATGGCGGTACCGGTGCTCCTGAAGCCGACTTCGACGGCTCCGGGCAGTGCTATGTGACCGGCAACACGCGTTCCGAAGACGTGGACGGTGGGCCCGGTCGCCTGACCTCGCCGACCTTCAGCCTGGGCAACAGCGATGGCATCGTCTCGTATGCGTACTGGATGTACACGAGTCGAGGCACGCCGGACACACTCGATGTCGAGGTGTCAAACGACGGCGGATCAAACTGGGCACGCGTCACACAACACGGCAACATCGGCAAGTGGGCCGAGGCCGCGTTCCGCGTCTCTGACTTCATCCCCCCATCCGATTCGATGAAGGTACGCTTCCTCATATCAGACAATCCGGATGACTCGACGACCGAAGCGGCCATCGATGCTTTCGGCGTGACCGAGGTCTATTGCGATCGCCTCACGCTCACGGCCGACCCGCTCGTTCACGGGCAAACGTCGACGCTGACGGCTGCCAACTGCACCGGCGGCACGACGGTGTACTTCGTGTACAGCCGCCAGGGATACGGCACGCGCTATATCTCCGGTCTGGATGTTACGTTGAATCTCGACTCGCCGAAACTTGCCGGCTCAGCCGATGCCGATCGGTCCGGCTTTGCCTCGATCGACGTCAAGGTGCCCAACGGGGCCACCGGGATCAACGTCTGGCTCCAGGCAGCCGAGTATCAGCGGAAGTCAACCATCGTGGTCGACACCGTGCAATAGCCACGCGGCACATATGACATATGTGCTGACAGCGTAACTTGTTACGTACACATACAGCCCACATTCGGCCATCCGGATGTGGGCTGTTTTACCTATGTATGTCACTCCGACATATAGGAAGTTACGTCAAGCCGGGCTGTGCTCGAACTTTCAACGGATCCGCACCGGCACGCTTCGTGAGTCCGTGGCCAACTATGCCGAGTTGGAAGTACTGCTGCGCGACACCTGCTATGCCACATACCTCGAAACCCAGCGAGCGCAAGTGCTTGTGTCGTGATCTACTACTTGGCTCGCGGGAACACGAGCGCCTCATCCGAGAACAGATTCTCATCGTGCTCATGCTCAAGGAACGCTGCTTTGAGTGAGTCGCTGTCTGTGAGCATGCTGTCCACGACATCGGAATCCAGCATGCGCACACTCAGATGACCGGCAGCGGATATCTCATACTTCATCACCATAAAGCGATTTGAGTCGTCGTCATCGACCGAGCCCTCCTCCGTCCCGATTGCCTGCATCTGGACGCATTCGGTGTCACCGATCTTGATCGGATATGCCCGGAAGTACATGCTCTCATCGTCCTCCGCATACACGACGACATACTCGGTATCAGAGAACTTGAGTACGAGCAGCGACGGGGGGGCAGGCTCCTCAAGCATCTCGCCGTCGCCCACACTCATTGCCTCTTCATCTGCGGCAGCCTCATCCTCCGGGACGGCCTGCCAGAGACCGAGCACTGCCTCGTCAATCGCGATCGTGTGCTTCTTTGTCAGCGGGGCATCGTACTCACAGGCGGTCACAAACAAAACGCTCAGTGCCAGCGCCACGATAGCCAGTCCTTGCAACGTCTTCATCTGCAGGTCTCCTCGTTGTTGTCTTATCCAACTCCGGACCAAGTGTGCATCACCGGTCATCACCACTGCCTGTGCATCATGATACGCAGCAGCATCACGGCCTGCTCACCGGCTCAAACTCGACGTACCCGTGATCCGACTTCCAGGCAAAGAACGCATGAACGGCCAGCCGTGAGTCGATGGCCTTGACCCGTCGGACGGCTTTTTCCATGTCCTCGCGCTGCCGCGACCGGAGTTGGAGTGCAGAGATTCTGAGCCGTTCGGTATAGAACGCACATTCTTCGTGCGCAATCAGGACCACCTGCTCCAGGCCGTGTATCTCGACCAGGAACTTCAACTGTGCGACGGCGGCCTCTTCCTCTCGATAGGCAGAGAAGTGGCCGGCCAGACAGGCTGCCCCGCCGGGAATCGCCAGACGGTCATAGCGAGGGAGTTCCAGACCCGTTTGCATCAGTTCATCAAACGGCTCACCGAAGCGGCCGTCACTGCAGTACACGGCAGCCGCCTTGATCCGCTTCACCTCGAACGGCGTTTTGCTCTCATAGTAGATCTCGACATCCTGATCCCGCATGGTGCGCTGTCTCCCGAATGGGCAGGCATAAGCATCATGACTCCGATCACTCCGATCGGGTCTCCGGCGGAGTGTAGGCATGCACTCTCACCATCGTCCGACACATCCCCTTTCGTCATTCCGGCGAAGGCCGGAATCCAGCCGACATCATGGCATCACCAGACTCTGCCGTACCCCGGGCGCAGCAGGAGGCCGGATCGGCGCTGCTTCGAGCGGAAGATCCGGGGACTCGACCTGACTCCCAGCGCCCACCTCCCGATGCCGCCAATGTCAGCACTCCCCGATTCATGCCCGCAAATCATTGAAAATCTGTTTGTTCTTGTATCTGTACCGATATCCGGTATAGTCATAATGATCCTGTGTACTCACACCAGTCAGGCTGCGACAACCACGTACACCCGAGGTGATCTGATGACGACACCCCGCCACCGAACCACCTGTCAGCACCTGCATCGTCAGCGCTCTGCCTTCACACTCATCGAACTCCTTGTCGTCATCTCAATCATCGCCCTGCTCATCGGCATCCTGTTGCCTGCCCTGTCACATGCGCGCCAGACCGCCCATGCCGTCACCTGCCTGTCAAACCAGCGACAACTCAGCCTCGGGATGTTCAACTACGCAGCAGACTACGGCCAAATCCCCGGTGCCTACTGGCAGGGAAGCATCGACCTCGACTGGGGTGGCCTGAATAACAGAGAGTACAAGTATAACAAGGATAAGTATGAGCATCCCTTCGATACATCCGTCCTGCGCAAATACGTGAATCGCGAGGATCGGATTCTTGAGTGCCCGACGGCCAGACGGGCAGCCAATACGTACTATGACTATTGCATGATCATCCGAATGGCAGGTGCCTGGACCGAAATCGGCTGGCGGATGGAGTACTTCCTCCACCCCGAAGACGGTTCGAGTTCCGAGCGAGGCCGATTCGTCGCGCTGCCTCTCCTGATTGAAGAGGATGAAATCTGGTACAATAGCCAGAACAGCGACGGCTCCTGGGCCAACCGCGACCAGATCTCCGACCGACATATGGGCAAGGGAAACATCGCCTACCTTGACGGCTCGGCAAGCCCATTCATTTCCCCGAAGGGTGACAACCCGGACCTGCAGGATCGAGAGGATCTCGAAGTCTGGGACTTACGACTCATCGTGGGCAGCAACGAGTACACTCTGGCCCAATCCAGAGAGTCCGAATACGGCTGGGTGAATCATCCGAAGTAGTGCCGTGAGTGTTGATCCATGGCACCTGCATCACCCGGACCAGCCCGATGTTCAGTCTGTACAATGATCGAACGGCTCGCCGTCATCTGCCGCATCGCATCGTCGGACGTTCTGCAAAAAACAGCCCGACGCTCGGACACAATGCCGATCGCCGGGCCTCGTGGGGGTTAACGAAAACCGCGTGCTCATCGACACAACCGGCACGTTATTCTCTTTATTCCCCCACAGGGCCCCATTATCGTTCGCGACTCACGACCGCCTCTGCCACTTCATTCAGCAGCGACGTTAACGGCCCATCCGGGACGTTGGCCAGTTCCGCACGAGCCTCCTCAGTCAACCGCCGGGCCACCCGATGCGCTGCGGTCACTGCATCTGACTCCTGTAACATGCGCTGAATCGAGCCGGACCGGTCATCGGACGGCTGGGCCGACAGCAACTCCAGCAGCGCAGCGCGCTTTGGTGCCTCGGCCTGTTCCAGATACAAAATCAGCGGCAGCGTCAGTTTCCCTTTGTCCAAGTCCTGCCCCAGCGTCTTGCCGACGACCTCTTCACTGCCGACCAGATCCAGCACATCGTCCTGAATCTGAAACGCCATCCCCAACCGGCTGCCGTATCGACTCAATGCCAAGACGACATCTTCATCGTCCGTTGACTCCCGGGCGCCGAGTTCGCAGCACACACCGATCAACGAGGCCGTCTTGCGCTCGATGATCGCGAAATACGTCCGCTGATCGAGCGACCAGTTACGACGATGATGTAACTGCAGCAACTCGCCGGCACAGAGCGTGTTCGTCACTTCGCCGATCCGCCGGTTGATCTCCGGCCGGCCGAGCGTTGAACACAGGTGAAAGGCATTCGAGATCAGGTAATCGCCCAGCAGCACGGCTGCCTCGTTGCCCTGCAGATAGTTGACCGTGCTCCCTCGGCGTCGCAGTGCGGCTTCATCAAGGACGTCATCGTGTACCAGGGTGGCCATGTGGACCATTTCACAGACGGCAGCGATGACACGATGGGCGTGTGTCAGGGGCCAGTTGTCAGCCAGCGCTTCCAGCGCCGTTGCGGTGTCTGCTTCGGAACCCTTGGCGGTTCGGGTGGCGGACAAGCCGGCCAGGAGGGCCAGGGTTGGTCGCAGCATCTTGCCTCGATAGTTCTCGATGTGGCCGCACAAGCGGTTCACGGGCGGCAGATCGCTGGCCAACTGGGATGCAAAGATTGATTGAACCTGCCCCATCTCATCTTCGAGCCGCTCAACAATGGTGCCACCCTGCGACAAGATGGACATAGTCTTGAACATTGATCTCGACCTCTCAATCGCACGCTCCCCGCAGACTCCGGCGTCAGGGCACGCATGGTATCCTGGTGCCGGCTCAGTGCCATTGCTCCCGGAACAGTCGGGCTCGTTCGCCGGGCGGGCCGCTCCCCGGGGCAGGCACATCAATTGATACGCCCGCCGGCCAGTTACCGGACGGCAGGGAATCGATTCTACCGACTGCACCGAGTGTTCGGCCGGCGGTCACACCAGCCCGCCAAATCTCTCAGAAATGCCATTGCAGCGGTCGGTTCATGGAATAGTCTGTCTAGGACCCCTGTTGTAGAGGCAGTAAAGGGCTGATGTTATGGCTCAGGAGTGATCCTGGTCCGCATCAGGTATTCGTTCGCATTCGTCGGCATTGAGTAGTGTCACACGAGAAATCAAGATCAGAATAATCCAGAGGAGCCTAGTTCATGTCACTCCGTAGATCGTCTTCCATGCTTATTTGTGGTGCCGTTCTGGCTGGTGTAGGGGCCGCCGCCTCGGCCGGCTCATCCAACGGCGATGTTTCCTTTGTCGAAGACCCCGGCTACATGGAGTTCTCGGGCAGGATGATTGCGCTGCCTCATCAGGATGCAGCATCGAAGTCATTTGCTGAAAGAAACTTGCTGAACAATCGCCTGATCGAGTACCGGGCTGTCACCGGCGAGTACATTTTCGATCTGCCCAACAATGTCTCAGAAAGCGATGCAGCCAAGCAGCTGATGGGCACCGGGTACTTCGAATACGTCGAGCCGGACTGGATCGTGTACCCGCTGGCCAACTGCCCGAACGACTCGCGTTTCAGCAGCCAGTGGCAGCACAACAGCATGTCCTCATGCGATGGCTGGGACTTCCACACTGCCGAGGGCACCAACGTCAGCGTCGGCATCTGCGATACCGGCGTCAAGACCACCCACGAGGACCTCAAGAACTTCCGTCTTGAGGGCTACAACGCTGTCAATCGTCGTTGGGAAAACAGCGGCGGCTCCATTGATGACATCAATGGCCACGGCACGATGACGACCGGCTGCGCAGCGGCCCAGGGCAACAACGGCGTCGGCGTCTCCGGCATGGGCTGGCAACTGAACCACCGCATGCTTCGCGTCAGCAACAGTTCCGGCGGCGGGGCTTACCTGTCCGACCTGACCCATGCAGCCCTGACGGCCGTTCAGGCCGGGGACTTCGTGGCCAGCGTCAGCTACAGTGGCGTCACCAGCGGGTCGGTCGAGACCACCGGTCGCACCATCATGGATACCTATGGTGGACTCATGTGCTGGGCTGCCGGTAATGAGGGACGCAGGTATGATTCGTCCGATCATGCTCACGTCATCATTGTCGGGGCTACCACCTCGTCCCGCACCAAGTCCAGCTTCTCGAACTATGGCAAGTTCATCGATGTGATGGCACCCGGAAGCAACGTGTACACCACGACCCGCAACAGCAACTCCTCCTACGGATCTGCCAGCGGCACGAGCTTTTCCTGCCCGCTGACTGCCGGACTGTGTGCCCTGATCAAGTCCGCTGACCCCTCTCTCGGGCCATATGACGTGCAAGCCCTGCTCTTCAACGGCTGCACCGATATGAACAACGCTGATCTGTATGGCTATGGCGAGATCAACATCTTCGGCTCGCTGTCCCAGATCGATGCCATGATCCTCTGGATCGATCCTGAACCGCTCCAGAGTGGCCAGAACGGCAACTTCTTTGTCCAGGGCGGCGACCCGAACACCGAGACAGGTCTGTTCTACAGCCTTCGCGGTGAGGGTAGCACGTACATCTCGCACCTTGGTGTGTCCGTCGACCTCCAGAGCGCCAAGCAGGGCGGTACCTATAAGAATACCGACGGCTCCGGCTACGTCGCGTGGACCCTGTTCGTCCCGAGAGCAGCCAGAGGCAGGCTCGTCTGGCTCCAGGCAGCCCAGGCCACCGGACGCCTCAGCAATCTCGTGCTGACGCAGGCCAACTGATGTTCCCGACAGCACGCTCATAGACCTGGTATGGCCGACTCACCCGTACCAGATAGACCAAAAACTCCCACTTGGCATTGTGCCGGGTGGGAGTTTTTTTCACATCAATATCAACGGGCTTATCTGACGGTGCCGGTGGGTGCCTCAGCCGCTCTAATGCCCTCGATACCCCGTCGAAGGATTCCCGACGTAATGGACTGCCAGCGAATTCGTCTGACGGTCCGTCCCGATCGGATGACCGGCAATCAACACCACCGGGTCACCGATATCCACGAGTGCCGTGTCTACCAGGAACTGATCAATCCTGGCGGTAAACTCGTCCAGCGTCGCAGGGGTGGGCATCTGCACCGGGCGGACCCCACGCAGCACACCGAGTCGGCGGACCACGGACAGCCGTGACGAGCATGCCACAATCGGGATGGGATATCGGTTCAGGCTCAGGTGCATAGCGGTCGCACCGAGTTCCGACCAACAGACGACCAGACGTGCGTTTACATCGCGCACGATGGTGGCAGCGCCGGCTGCCAACGCTGCAATCCAGTGGTCCGTTGAAACGAAATCGCTCCCGCCGTCCCCACGGCTTCGGTGGGTTCGGCCGGCCTCCCACTGCTCGGTCACGCGCGCAATCTTGCGCATCATCTCGGCAGCGAGAACCGGGTACTTTCCGATGGCCGTCTCTGCCGACAACATCACGGCATCCGCACCGTCAAGGATCGCATTGGCCACATCACTGACCTCCGCGCGTGTCGGTGCGGCATGATGAATCATGCTTTCGAGCATTTGCGTCGCCACGATGGCAGGGCGACCGTAGGAGCGTGCATCGCGAACGAGCCGCTTCTGTATGATTGGAATTTCAGCGGCCTCCATCTCGACGCCCAGATCACCCCGTGCCACCATGATCGCATCAGCCTCGGCAATGATGCCCTCGATGTTGGCCACTGCCTGGGGCTTCTCGATTTTCGCGATGATCGGGATGCGGCTCTCACCGCTCTCACCACTCGCCTGATCAATGAACCGGCGCAGCGTGCGAACTTCACTGCCATGCCGAACGAAACTCTGGGCCATCATGTCAATGCCGTGCGCGATGGCCCATTGCGCCATCTCAAGATCGACGGGCGTCGGGCTTGACAGCGTCAGTTCCGTGTCCGGCAGATTGATCCCCTTGCCGGTGGTGATCAGGCCCCCGGTCAACACTCGACAGATCACCGACCCGGGCTGCGAAGCAATCGCTGCCATCCGGACCGCGCCGTCATTCACAAACACGCGCTGGCCGACCTGAACATCAGCAATCACATCCGGGTAGGTGCTCGAAAACACTGGGCCGGTTGCCAGGATTTCATCAGTCTGCAAGACGACATCCTCGCCGGCGCGGACTCGGACGCCACCTTCCTGAACGGGCCCGATTCGAATCTTCGGCCCCGACAGATCGCCGAGCAAGGCCACCTCGTGACCGCTCTCTTGAGAGACGGTCCGAATCAAGGCAGCCGTCTCTTCATGGCCCTGGGCCGTCCCGTGGCTGAAGTTGAGTCTGAAAACCGTCACGCCGGCCGAGATCAACCCATGCACAACCTCGCGCGTACACCCGGGAGTTCCAGGGGTCCCGATCGTGGCAACAATCTTGGTCAGCGGCAGCGCGACTGTCATAGAACTCCTGACGATTTCAGATCACCGACTCTTCACGGATCTGCACGACGTGGCGATAGTTCTGCCGGAAAAAACCGTCCAGGCAATCCGGTCACGATCTCGACTGATCGCATCAGACTTCCAGCGAGCCTTCATGGCCTCCAATCCCTCAGTGGTGGCCATGTCGACTTCGGTCCCATCGGCCAGTTGCACGACCGGCATGCGATGCAGCAGTTCGTACATCTCCTGATAGGCCGACGATCCCGGCTCCGCTTCCTGGAGGGCCAACCACGCTTCCTGCAGATACTCGTGGTTATCGATGGCCATCGCACTGAACAGTGGTGCAATGAACCGTCTCATCTGGCTGTTCCAGTTCTCGAACGGCGTCGCCAGATCAAAGGGATTCACCTGATCACGAAAGTACTCCTGATATCGCGGGTACATCGACCGGCGGGCCGGCATCCGACGTAACTCAAACTGCTCCGGGCCGAGCGGGAGGCCGGCTTCATCGACCACCCCCGCTGCCGTTTCGCCATCGCGGCTCTCTCGGGCCGGAAACTGCCACAGCGATTGCGCGTAGTCGGTCAGACAGAAATCGATGAACCGAATCGCCAGTTCCCGGTTCGGCGCGCCCGTGAGGAGGCTGATCGGGTCCGGGTCGATGTCGGTGATATCACGCGGGTCAACATAGCCGACTCGGTCGCCGCCACCGGCATCGGTGATCGTCTGGGATTGGTACCGACCGTAGAAGTCGATACACATCCCGGCTGCTGCCTCTCCCATGCCGACATCAATGGGCACCTTACTCGATGAGTTCGAGAAGTACCGGCTGTTGGCAGCCGCCTCGCGCAGCACCTTCCAGCCGCGCTCCCACCCCAGGCGGTTCAGGATCACCTCGAAGGTCGTGCAGATCGATCCTGATTGCCCCGGGTCAGCCAGCGCCACCCAGCCCTGCAATGCGGGATTCGTCAGATGCTCCCAGGTGCTGATCTGCTCGACCTCCAGCGAGCGGAGACAGTCCCGGTTGAAGACAATGCCAAAGGCAGACAGGGCCGTCCCAAACCAATGCCGGCCTGGGTCGTAGAGCGTGTTTCGCCCGATCAGATTCTCGCCGTACCACTGGTCAAGCGTCGCCTGATCCAGTACATCCTCTCCGAGCGCCTCTGAGATCGTGTATGTGCCTTCGACGCCCTCATCGTCAATAAACGTCTGCTTGCGTGCCACCTGGTTGTGCTCGTAACTGCCTCCGCCGAACAGCAGGTCATAACTCATTGTGGCCAGTTGGCCCTGCCGCGCAGCCGATTGGTACTCGGCCGTCAACTGCTTCCGGATCTCCGACGTTCCGCCGGGCGTGCGCCAATCGACGATGACGGGCTCGCCGTAGTGCTTCTCATGCCAGATCGAAAAGGCCACTGAAAACTCGTGTCGAATCTGCTCGTTGTGTGGGGTGATGATGATGATGCGTTTCGTCCCCGGCTCCGGGCGTGCCGCCTCCGGGCGAAAGAGAAACGGCACCCCGAGTACGATGGCCAGAGCGGTGACGACGGCAATATGGGCAGGCTCAAGTCGATTCATGTTGTCTCCACCATACACACTCAACGAAAGACGCACCCAAGGCTGGAGCGTCTACCGGGCGACCCGGGCTGCCTTCTGCGCGATCGCTGCGACCTCCTGTGCAAACGCCTGGGCCGCGAGCGCGACGGCGTCAGCCCAGTCGGCACTGGCATCATCACAGTCGAAGGCACAGGAAACACTCCGGCTCGCCGTGATCAAGGCCCCGCGACCGTGCTGATCGAAACATGGCAGGCAGTCGGCGGCAGTCCCGCCCTGGGCACCATAGCCGGGCACGAGAAACAGGCTGTGGGGCAACAGGGCACGGACTCGGGCAGCTGCCTCCGGCCTTGTTCCGGCAACCACGGCACCCACATCACTGTAGCCCCGCTCGCCGAGGTATTGCCCCGACATGTCGGCCAGCAGGGTCGCCAGGTGCTCGGCCACCGTCTGCCCCGGCTCGAGGCGCACATCCTGCACGGCATCGCTGCCCGGGCTGCTGGTCCGGATCAGAACGAATACACCGTGGCCCGGTTTGCAGAACGGCTCGATGCCATCCATACCAAGATACCCATTCACGGTCACTGCATCTGCGACGGGACACACCTCCGGGATCACGGAGTCGTCATCTGATGCAGGCACCGGCTCGAACAGCCCCTCTGCATACCGCTGCGCGCTGATGCCGATGTCCCCCCGCTTTGCATCGAGAATCACCATCAATCCGCGCGACTGGGCCTCCTGAATCATGTCGTACAGCAGTTCGACCCCCTCTGCTCGATACCGCTCAAAGCAGGCAGACTGAAACTTCACGGCCGGCACATGATCGCACACGGCATCCAGCACCCCGATCGTGTATTCACAGATCGCATCGAGCGCCACGGAACCGGGACAGGTCGACTCATCCGCTTGCCCATCAGCCACACCGACACCCGCCCCGGCCCCCATTTCAGCACAGGAGGGTCGGCAGGCGCGTCGCACCTGGATGGGCAGCCGCTCATAGACCGGGTCGATCCCGACACAGGACGGACTGCCCTTGTGTTCAATGGCATCAAGCAATCGGTCGCTGAAGTGTCCTGCAACTTCGTTAACACTTCGTCCGCTCATCGGGCCGTCTCCATTTCATCCGGATTGTTCCGGCGTGTCGTATCCTAACGATGCGATGCATCAAAGTCTGGATTGACGTGCGCGAGAGCCGACAAGACCAAGGCAGCGCTATGGAGATTCGCGGGGGACGGCCGGGTGCTGCAGGATCAGCGTGACCGGGCCGCTATTGACCAGATGCACGTTCATCATGGCCTGAAAGACGCCCGCCTGCGTCGGCACACCTTCTGCCCGACTCAGGCGCTCCATGTAGTGTTCGTACAACGCCTTGGCCGACTCGGGATCGGCGGCCCGATCAAACCCTGGTCGATTGCCCTTGCGACAGTCACCGGCCAGTGTGAACTGGCTCACGACCAGCGCTTCGCCCCCGACATCCAATACCGACCGGTTCATGTGCTGCTGATCGTCCTTGAAGATGCGCAACCGGGCGGTCTTTCGTGCCAGCCACTCGGCTGAGGCCGGCTCATCCCCCTTCTCGACGCCGAGCAGCACCAGCAGGCCGGCCCCGATGGACGCCTCATACCCCGTGTCAGGAACTGTGACCGACGCTTCCGAGACACGTTGAACAACTGCCAGCATACCCGATCCCCTTGTCAGGATGAGCACTCTCCGGATTGGTGGAACGCAATCGCTGCACTGCTGACGCAACACGAGCCGCCGGTCTCTGAGTCAACTGCCTGGCCGTAGCGAAGCAACGTCGTCGCACACCCCGGCAACAACTTCCAGAGCGCAGCCATACCGCCGACCGTACACCACCGCGTAGGATTCTCCAGTTTCCGAATCGAGGCCAGGAACGGATCAACCTGACCGGTACACAGAAGGTCGAGATGCCGCTGATCGTGTTCTGCGACCTGCTTTAGCCTCGACTTCTCAAGATCAAAGTCGTCGCCGAACGCGCGACCGATATGACTCAGATCCGCCCCGCAGACAACGAGCGTTCGGGCCGGCTGTGCCTCCAGGCAATCCCGCAATGCGGTTAGAAACTCGTCAAACCCCACCCCTTCGCCGTCATAACTGGCGCCGTCGCAATGCGTCGGGTCATGGACGAGGAATCCAAGCACCGGCACGGGACCCAGCAGATGACGAATCCACGGCATCTGCAACTCCACCGAGTGCTCCCGGGCGTGGTCAGCCCGATGTCTGATCAACCGATCACCGAGGCGATCCGTCATCGCATCACGAAGCAAACCATCAACTTGCGCCACACCCGCCGTCGTCTCGAATCCGATCGGGCACATCACGACGCCCGTCCCGAATCCGAAGTGATTTGTGCCCAATACGATCACGCGGCTCCGGGGCCGAGTCCTCCGGCGGGTCACCGAGGTGCGCGTAGGCAGCGGCGTAGTTCAATCGCCCTCGCTCGAAGTCCAGATGCGGTGCCACCAGACCGGACAGCGTCATGAACCGCGTGCGATCCCCACTCATGTCATGCGCATGAATGGCCTCGTTCATGGCCTGGGGCGTCACATCGGCTGCGGCACGGATCGGCAGTGCCTCAAGGGCGTCAAACGCTGTGGTAAGCGACCGTGCATGCGCCTCGAGCGTCTCCCCCTCCAACATGAGCGCCTCATCCAGACTCCGAGCCATCTCGAGAATCGTCTTCTCCTCGACCTGAAAAGAAGCAGCGATTTCAGCAATGCTGGACTCCCCGGTGAACCGCGCGCATACGGCCAGCGCGCTGCGGCTCATCACACAGACCTGATCCGTCAGGTTCGATACATCCCGCAGTGCCACCATCTCCTGCCCCTCATGCTCAATCGGGTGGGCTTCGACGGCTCGCAGCCGCGGATACGCCAAGTGCTGTGGGATCGCTTCAAACATGCTGCCAAAGTGTAGACACTTCCGTCACGAAGATGCAGCCGATTCAGTTTCCAACCGATCCATGACCCGTGCCGAGCCGTATGGTCACACTGCAATGAATGATGACACGCACAAGTCTGCACCGGTCGTCCTGTCTGAACAGTCGATGCGCGCCCTTCGAGCGATCAGGCATGACTGGGTGGTCCCGGAGATGTACCCCGGATCACGGGTGCTCATGGCCCGCAGTGCACTCGATGCGGTCTTTGCCACAGACAATCAGATCGACACAGCGCCGAATTGGATTGAGGTGTGCCAGGATCCCGACCAGCCGGGATCACTGCCGGATCGCCTTCGGGCTGTGGATGGAAGCGATCGCCTGACCGTTCAGCTGGCCCTGAGCGTGCATCCCCAGGCCGTGCTGATTGAAGGCAAGCAGCTGATCGAGAAAGTGAAACTGAGTTTTATCCCGGCCCTGAGCGTCGTTTCACTGCTCATTCAAGCCTTCCGGACCGACTGCATTCGCGCGGTCCGCCCGCTGATCCGATCACTCGAGAAGAAGGGCTTCGAACTCCCCCCGCCTGACCAGATGCAGGCCATCCATCAGGCGCTCGAACACTTGGGGGATGGTTGACAATCGCTTTGGCTCCCCGAGAGGACAAAACTGCCACTTTGGCAGTTTTTGACGCAGTTGCGTAATCCTGCTCACTCGCCAGAATCGACCATAACCGCCTGAAATCAACGGTTTTGTAGCACTATGACTCCCGGCCTGTGAGGTGAGTGCTGTGGCACGCGCTTTGAAACAGTGATTGGTGAATCGCGTGGCGGGGACGGGCTGACAGATGCCCCGTCCGAGCACGACGCTGACACTGGGCAATGACTGCCATGTACAAAAGGAGGACTACTGATGGTACTGACCAGAGCACGAAACACAGACCCTCTGATGGCGGCTTTCGGGCCGTTTGGCCGACTGATCGGCGACCTTGATCGCGAACTGGATGCCATGCGATCGCAGACGCGATATGCAGCACCGGCCTCCCCGCTGATCAACTTGTGGGAGGATGACCGAGCCTTCCATCTCGAGGCCGAGGTACCGGGCCTGACCATGGAATCCCTTGAAATCACCGTTGAAGGCGACGAACTGACCATCAGCGGCAAGCGGGAACTGCCTTGCACGGCTGACACCGTCTGCCATCGGCGTGAGCGCATTGAAGGAGCATTCAAGCGTTCAATCCGCCTGGCCACCCAGGTCAAGACCGACGAGGTTGAAGCATCCTTGAAGAACGGTGTGCTTGCGATCACCCTGCCGAAGTCTGAGCAGGCCCTGCCGCGGCGGATCGAGGTCAAGGCGGTGTAAGACTCGCCAGATTGCAAGAAATCGTACCACGCAGCTGAACGACACAATAGGAAAGTAGTCAATAGAAAGGGAGGCATGAGATGACAAGTACAGACACCCATGCCATCGAGAATAGACAATCCGAATCGACTGACACACAGCACCAGGCACGGACCGGCCGCGAGCAGGCCACACGCCCGGTGTACCGCCCGCGCGTCGACATCCACGAGTCCGGTGATGAGTTCATCGCCCATCTGGACATCCCAGGTGCCCGGGCCGACTCGATCGATGTCGAGTTTGAGCGAGGGACGCTGACCATCTCGGCAGCCGTTGATGACCGTACTCATCCGGAGTCGCACCGCTGGCTGCTCCGGGAGTATGGAGTGGGCAACTATGAGCGGTCCTTCACGCTGACCGACGAGGTGGCTGCAGACCGGATCGCGGCGGAATTCAAGAACGGCGTCCTGAGCCTGACGCTGCCGAAGACAGACCACGTGAAACCTCGCAAGGTACCGGTCACGTCTGACTAATCCATGCGAGGCTCGTGTGCCCATGCCGGGAAACCGGATGAGAGGGGCACCTGATTGGACTTGGGAAGCAGGTATGCACGGGTGCCCGTGTGTACCTGTTTTCTCATTCGGAGTGGTGTACAACAGAATGTGCTACCGCTCGAAGCGGCCGGTCAACATGTAGCACATCTGAGGCCGGTATCCTCGTGATCGGGCAGGTTGACACGGTTCGCGACCTGGCGTAGGCTTGGCGGCTTTCAGGCAGGCAAAAAAGCCTTACCCAGCCTGGTTGCGGCAGGGTGGATGCATCCTGCTGTTTTGTTGTTGAGTTTGTCTTTCAAAGGGGCTTGTACTACTGTCTCAATCTTCCGATTGAGTCTGGTGTGGTTGAGCCTGGCGGATGTCAGACCATCAACGGGTGCCGCCACCCTAGCTCAGTGGTAGAGCACTCCCTTGGTAAGGGAGAGGTCGTGGGTTCGAATCCCATGGGTGGCTTATCAAGTACGATGTGCAGTACGAGAACCCGGGCGGAGCGAACGGCATTCGTTCGTGCCCGAAGGGGACCTGAGCAGGCCTTTGTTGCTGATGGACACAGAGCCTGCGGAGCGAGAAGATCGGAAAAAGTACACGTTGTGAGGCGATTACAATTGCAGTCGTCTCCGGCGAGGCCTTAAGTAGTCGGAAGATTGTTTCCACTGAACTGAACCCAACAATCAACACACTGTGAATCAATGCCGAGCCGGCTCTGTGGAAAGCCAGGCACGTGCCGAGGCTCGAACCCTCTGCTCGGCGGATGTGCAGAATCCTGGAGGTTGCCTCAAATGGCCAAGGGTGTATTTGAACGGACAAAACCACACGTCAATGTTGGCACAATCGGTCACGTCGACCACGGCAAGACGACGCTCACGGCTGCGATGACGGCTGTGCAGGCAGCCAAGGGTCTGGCGACGTTCCAAAGTTATGATGAAGTGGCCAAGGCCTCTGAATCGGATGGACGCCGCGACTCGACCAAGATTCTGACCATCGCCACCAGCCACGTGGAGTACCAGAGCGAATCTCGGCACTATGCCCACGTGGACTGCCCTGGTCACGCCGACTACGTGAAGAACATGATCACCGGTGCTGCCCAGATGGACGGGGCCATCCTCGTTGTCTCTGCGGCTGACGGTCCGATGCCTCAGACTCGCGAGCACATCCTGCTGGCCCGTCAGGTCAACGTGCCGTACATCGTCGTGTTCCTCAACAAGTGTGACCTTGTTGATGATGAGGAACTCCTCGAACTCGTCGAACTTGAAGTGCAGGAACTCCTGACCAAGTACGACTTCCCGGAGGATTCGCCCATCATCCGCGGATCAGCCTGGAACGCATTGCAGAAGCCTGACGATTCCGAGGCGACCCAGTGCATCCAGAACCTCATGGACGCGCTTGACCAGCACGTTCCGGAGCCCGCTCGCGAGACCGACAAGCCGTTCCTGCTCTCCGTCGAGGACGTATTCTCGATCAAGGGTCGTGGTACGGTCGGCACCGGGCGTATTGAGCGTGGCCTCGTTCGGGTCGGCGATGACGTCGAAATCGTCGGGCTCATGGAAGCCCCGCGCAAGACCGTCGTCACCGGTGTCGAGATGTTCAACAAGACGCTCGACAGCGGCCAGGCCGGCGACAATGTCGGGCTGCTCCTGCGTGGTGTTGAAAAGACCGACCTCCAGCGAGGCCAGGTCGTTGCGGCTCCGAAGTCCATCACCCCGCATACCAAGTTCAAGGGTGAGGTCTATGTCCTGACCAAGGAGGAAGGTGGCCGACACAGCCCGTTCTTCTCAGGCTACCGCCCGCAGTTCTACTTCCGCACGACAGACGTGACCGGCAACATTGAGTTGCTCGGCGGCGTCGAGATGTGCATGCCCGGCGACCACGTCGAGATTTCGGTCGACCTCATGGGCAAGCCCATCGCGATGGAAGAGGGACTCCGGTTCGCCATCCGCGAAGGCGGCCGAACGGTCGGTTCCGGTGTCGTGACTGAGGTGGTCGAGTAACTCGATACTCGTCGCCCATCACATGATGGCATATGAGGCCTTGCATTTGACAGCACATGCTGCAGCAGGCCTCCCAAGAAACACGAAGCACGGGCTGGCCGTTAATCGCGGTCAGCCCGGCTTTCCTGAATCAGCAGTACGCGACTGACCGTCGCTCCGCGGCCGTCGCCCTCGGGTGGCACGACGAACGGGTCAGGCGCTGCAAGACGATGCTCGCATCGCAAAGGAAGATGCATCATGGCCAAGAAAGGTCTGGCACGCGAATATGTCTGGCTGCAGTGCTCCGAAACCGGTGATCTGAACTATCGAACCCAGATCAACGTAAAGGGAGGGCTGCCCGAGAAACTCAAGGATGGGCTCAAGAAGTATTGCCCACGGCTGAGACGACATACGGTGCACAAAATCAAGCGCAAGTGATCGGATTATTGCTCGCCCCGGGTCTGCTCAGCGGGATTGCACTGGAGCATCCGGGCAGCAAACGCCTATGATCGGCATGGTCGGCCCCAAAGTCAATCCCGCGTGGCCGACGGACCGATGATGATACGGAATGCCGACAGGCGCCGAACATGCGTACGGGCGTAGCTCAATTGGTAGAGCAGCTGATTCCAAATCAGCAGGTTGGGGGTTCGAGTCCTCCTGCCCGTGTTCAGATTCAGCAGACGCTCAGGGAATCGGCCTCGACGACAGGCCCAGGCATGCTGCCGACCCGGATTGCCGCAGCAGCAGCACCTGGATCGGAATCAGAAGGCATGCAGCCTGACGTGTTGACACACGACCGGCGGTACACCATGACACGGCCCGAGATCGTGAAACGCTCGCGGCTGCTTTCGTAAAAAGAGGGCACTATGAGCCTCGGAATATACAAACCGGATCAGGGTTACTGGACTCGCGTCATCAGTTCGTTGTCGATCGGCATCATCGGACTGACGGGAAGTGCCTGGCTCTGGAACCAACTGGCCGTCTTCAACAACACCTACGCCCAAGGTGCCTCGGTGATTGCCTTCATGGCCGTCATCTGCCTGGGCACCTATTGGTTCTACGGGATGAACCGGGGCACGGTCGACTTCTGCATCGCCACCGAAGGCGAGATGAAGAAGGTAAACTGGACCACCCGACGTGAGATCTTCGGATCGACATGGGTCGTCATCGTGTTGGCACTGTCGACGGCCATGTTCCTCTTTCTGGCCGACTTGATCTTCCGGGAACTGTTTACACTGCTGGGTGTTCTCGTCGGCGAGAGCGTGATCATGGAGTCGATTCGAGGCCTGTTCGATTCCGGCGCCGGTGCGTAACGAACCCACCGGTCCGACTCGTGACGAAATAACGAGCGGCGCATCAGCAGCGCCCCTCCACCTTTGAGGATCTACACCGTGAGCGTTCAGGAAGAGACCAACGTATCGCCGGCCAACGATGAAACTGTCGAGGCTGCGGCCGAGGCACAAGACCAGACCGACGCCGTCCAGGCGCCGGCTGATGACGATGCCAAACCCGAGCCGGCACCCGCCGAGGACGATTCGACCGCAACAGCAGACGCGCCGGCCGAGGCCGATGCAGAGGCGGACCCCGCCGCTGCCGAGCCAATGTATCAGCCGGGGATGAACTGGTTTGTCCTTCGCGTGGCATCGAACAAGGAAAACTACGTTCGCGAAACGCTGCTCCGCAAGATCCAGATCGAAGGTCTGACCGACCTGGTCGGCCGTATTCTCGTCCCCACCGAGAAGACGAAGTCGATGAAGGGCGGCAAGCAGCGGATCCAGGAAAAGAAACTCTACCCGGGGTACGTCTTCGTCGAGATGCGTCTCGAAGAGGACGGCCGCATCCCGCAGGATGTCTTCTTCCTCATCAAGGAAACGACCGGCGTCGGCGACTTCGTCGGCACGACCGGGCGACCGGCACCGATGTCGCCGCCTGAAGTCGAGAAAATGCTCCATGACTCGAAGCGGCCCGAAGAGACACCGCAGCTCGAGATGGACTTCACGAAGGGCGACTACGTCAAGATCACCCAGGGCCCGTTCGAGAACTGCGAAGGGACCGTCGACGAAGTCGACACCGACAAGGGCATCGTCCGCGTCCTCGTCACGATCTTCGGCCGGCAGACGCCCGTCGAGGTCGAGTACTGGACGCTCGCCCGCACCGACGAGTAGCAGCAGCCCCCCGATCACAGTTCGGCGCGACCCGAAGGGGAGCGGATCTTCCGTTTACCGAATCAAATACGCGCATAAGAAAGGCCGTACCCCCTGCATGCAAGAGGTACGGCCGTTTCGTATGGATTCACCGTCGTGACGGTCAGCCACGAGCGATCAATCGGACTCAGTTGACAACGTGCATCTGGGTCGAAGTCTTGCGCCCGGTCTCGAAGGCCTGGAACCATACGGTCTTGCCGGAGGCCTTATTGGGCACCGACACGACCAGTTCAGCGACTCCGGTGTTGTCTGCAATGCTGGTACCCGCCAGTTGCGGGCCGGCCAGATCGACGACGACAGCGAGGCTGTTGACATACTTGTAGCCGAGGCCCTCAAGCGAGTACGCGAAGTAGACCTTACTGCCATCGGTGGCATTAGTCGCGGTGAGCGTGGCATTCTGGCCACCGTTCAACGGCGTGACGTCAAGCCCCATACGATCACAATACACCGTGGAGACGCTGAAGGCGTCCAGACCGGACTCGGTGCGCGAGTCGTCCGGGTTGTCAGACACGAGGAGTCGCATCCGCATCGTGGGAGACGGCGTCACGTAGTCACTGACATTGATGGTGCGTAGCGCCCAGGAGCTGCGGTGCTTGTAGGTCGTCACCGGCGTCCACGTCGAGCCGTTGTCGTCGGAGAGTTCAACTTCCAACTCGTCCAGGTTCCCATACTGGCTGAAGTGCCAGGTGGCGAAGTTGAGCGTCATGTCGCCGTCACTGACACCGAACTTGGGCGATTCGAGGCGAGCCGGGCCGCCGTCGACGTCCTTGCCGTAGGCCAGTTCGGTGAGCCAGCACTGGCCGGAGCCGTCGTAGTCCTCGTCCGGGGCACCGTTGCCGCTGACCGGGATGCCGCGCTGCCAGCGACCACTCGTGAGGTTGCTGTAGGAACTGGCCCACCCCATGTCGGTCTCGAAGTCGTCCTCATACACAACTTCGACGCCCTTTGCAACGAGGCCCGAGTAGACACGGTCCGGGGCGTTGTACGGGTCGTAGGCGGTTTCGCCGAGTGTTGAGTCTGCACTGAAGAAGTACTCGACGGTTGCCATGCAATCGAAGCCTGGGAAGACAGCGTCATAGACGTTGTCAGATACCTGATTCATGGCCGTCTGGGTGTAGGACCCGCCATCCGTGCGGTAGTACAGCATTCCGGTGCCTGGCTGCGGATCAGACGCGAGGCTCGACACCTCAACTCGAACCGTGGTCCCACCGTTCGGATCGATCATGTCAGGGCGGCCGTTCGGGTAATCAAACCGCAGCGCCAGGCCCGACCCTCCGGTACCGCCGGTCACGACGAGTGCAAAGTCGGCATCCATCTCACCGGTTTCCGTATGGGAGTCCGCATTGATCTCGTCGGCAGTGACCTCAACAGTCCAGCTTCCCGCTTCCGGGTTCTCGATGAACACGTTTTCAACCGTGTTATAACTGTCAGGCGATCCACCGGCGACCGACCAGAGGCCGTCTGTCAGGCCGTTGTTGCCCCAATACTCCGTGCCGGTCGGAGACCACACGTGCAACGTGAGATCGTTGATGCGGTGCTGACTTGACGACGTGGTGCCGGCCACATCGGTGTAAACCATCGTGATACGCAGCTGCGGCTCACCCGGTAAAACGTTGATGTCATAGACCACTGTATCGAGGTTGGCCAGCACATCGGTCTCGTCCACGACGAAACAGTTGAGGCTGTTGTCGTAGAGTTCATTCAGGTCCGGGGTTCCCCAGCCCTGCACGAACCGGTCCATGTCGGTTGTCGGCGGGAAGTCGTATGGTTCGGCCGTGTTAATAGCCATCGCCTTGGCAGTACTCATATGCGGGCGACTTTCAAACACGGTGTTGCCGCCGCCATACCCGGGGAACACGCCTTCATGCCACATCTGGTGGATCAGGCCGATATGGCCGGCCACAATCGGGGTGGCGCCGCTGGTCCCACCCATGCTGGTCGTGTAGCAGGAGTCGCATGAGTCCGAGGTGGTCGCAATGCTGTCATAGAAGTTCGTCAGATCGGGCTTGATCCGGCCGTCTTCAGCCGGTCCGATGCTGGCACCGCGGTTCCAGCGGTCGTCGCCCAAGTTCGTGTTGTCATAGTGGTAGAAGCCGCCCACCGACACGATGTTCTTGGACCACGCTTGCGGGCGCGAATCCTGAGTCCCTGCATTTGATTGTGATTGCATGATCACAATGTCATTCAGGAACAGGATGTCGTCCATCTCCATGCTCTCATTGTTGTAGATGCGGGTACGCCCGCCTCCCCAACTGTTCGACTGGAAGACGGCCCGGAACTCGCCATTCGGGTCGACCAGTTCCTCGGTGTGCGTGTATCGGTTGTTCAGATATGCAAAACTGGCTGAGATCGTCTGCTCGGCATCCGGCAGCATGCCCCGGGCCGATGGATTTCCGGTCCCGTCGCCGAACACGATGCCGGTGGTCTGCGTGCCGTGCCAGGTATCCGATGAGTTGGCCCCATGGAACAGAATCGGGGGACTCTGGAAATCCTGGTGGGTGGCACGGACGCCGGTATCAAACACCTCGGCCCGAACGCCCTGGCCGGAAAAGCCCGTCTGATTCTCAAGATAGTCCACACCCTGGAGGGCGCGGGCATTGTCCATGTCAACCTCCGGCGGGTACCACGGGTTGACAAAGACTACCTCGTTCATGTGCAAGACAGCAGCCAGTTGATCAAGGTTCAGCGTCGCCCGAAGCAGGAAGCCGTCCGGGATCAGATGCTCGATGCGGCCGCCTGCATCCATAATCCGCCGGGCCACAATCTCCTTCTGGCGCGGGCCGCGCTGCATCACCTGAATGCTGAAGACACCCAGGTCCTGGGCGGCATCCCCGAGATACTTCGAATCGTTGCCCAGCACGTTTGCGACCTCTGCCGACCCGGCATCAAGGCCATCGGCACCACCGGCAGCCCCCGAGGCATCGGCGCTGATATCGGCTGGGAAGTGAGCGGCCAGCACGTCCGGATCGAGACGGTAGTACGGGTGATAGGCACCAACCCAGCGGACAAACGGAAGTTCAGCAACCTGCTGCCGGGCCTGCTCGTCGAGCCTGACGATATAGGCATAGTTGGCCAGGTAGCGTCCCAGTTCGCCGCCGACGCCCTCAATCGCCTGCCGGTACGCATCAAGTGACTGGGTCTGGAACTGAACCACATACAGCTCGTTGTCAGCATCAGCCGTCAGGGCCGAGGCCAGCGCAGGCTCAGAGACCAGTGGATCGAACTGCGCGTTTCTGATCAGCAGCCGATAATCGGCCTTCCGCACCGCCCGCATCGTCCGACCGCCGTCGAGACTGATTCCGTAGTAATCGACCAGACGGCCGGTGTCCGGATCGACTTGCTTCCACATGGAAACGACCGTCCGGCGGTCATCAAGGGTCATCGATCGTTCCTGTAGCCTGGCAGAATCCGAGGCCGCAGCCACGGAATCGGCCTCGATCATGTCAGTCGTCGCTGATGATCCCGGCAGCGCACAGATCGACCAGGAGATGGTCATGGCTGCCAGCAACGAAGACTGGCTGAAAAGTCGCTTCGAAAGCATGGTGTACTCCGTTCTTGTGGATTTCGCTCTCTCTCATTGATCGTGGCTCATCGGGGCACCCTGCCATCGCGCAAGATACACTGATACGCTCACTGCACGCTCGCAAGATAGCGGATAGCCGGGTCGCCTGCAAGCAAAACCCTGCAGTTTGTCAGGCATTCCTAACGGAGACCGAAACTGCGAATATCGCCGGGGCAATGAGGGTAGGCTGCGCAGCGGATTGCCCGGGTCTCACCGCTTCACCGGATCAATCGCCTCGTCATCGATCACGAAGTCATCGATCACCTGGGCCACCATCTTCCGATCCACCGTCCCCTGGTCTGCCAACGCCTTGACGGCTGCCAAGCAGATATGCTCCGCATTAACCTCGAAGTGCCAACGCAACGTCTTGCGATCCTCGCTCCGCCCGAACCCGTCGGTCCCGAGCGTGGTCATCGGGCCCGGCACCCACCGTGCAATCTGGTCCGGCACCGCCTTCATGTAGTCCGAGGCAGCCACGAACGGCTGTGACTCGCGATCCTGCAGCAGCGTCTCCAGATATGACTGCCGAGCCTCCCCGCCATCCGGGTGCAGCCGGTTGTGCCGCTCAACTGCCAGACACTCGCGACGAAGCATCTGGTAGCTCGTCACACTCCAGACGTCCGCTTCAATCCGGTATCGCTTGGCCAGCAGGTCAGCTGCCCTGAGTGTCTCATTCAGGATCGGCCCGCTGCCGAGCAACTGGACCTTGCCGACGGCCCCCTCGACCGGCTCAGCCTCGCGGAAGAGATACATGCCCTTGAGAATGCCGTCCTCAATCCCTTCACGATCCGGCATCGCCTGCTGTGGATATCGCTCGTTATAGATGGTCACGTAATAGAAACCGTCCTCGTACTCCTGGTACATTCGCCGGATGCCGTCGTTAATAACAACGGCCAACTCGTAGGCATAGGCCGGGTCGTAGGCACGAACGGTCGGCACCGTCGAGGCTAACAGATGACTGTGGCCATCCTGATGCTGCAACCCCTCGCCCGGAAGTGAGGTGCGCCCGGCCGTCCCACCGCACATGAAGCCCTTGCATCGCATCTCGGCTGCAGCGTATGCAAGATCGCCGACGCGTTGGAATCCGAACATGGAATAGTAAATGAAGAACGGGATCATCGGGACATTTTGCGTGTTGTAGGCGGTGCCTGCTGCAATGAACGAGGACATCGAGCCGGCCTCGTTGATCCCCTCTTCCAAAATCTGGCCGTCGGTCGATTCCCGGTAATACAACAACTTGTCACTGTCAACCGGCTCGTACAACTGACCGCCGCTCGCATAAATCCCGACCTGGCGGAACAGCGGTTCGAGCCCGAACGTCCGCGACTCATCCGGGATGATCGGCACGACATATTTCCCGATGGCCTCATCGCGCAGCATCTTTGACATCATCCGCGCAAAAACCATCATCGTCGAAACAGCCTTGCCGTCGGTCCCCGGCAGGAACTCACCGAAGCACTCATCATGATTCGGCAAGTCGAGCGTCGGCCGATGATCATGCCGAATCGGCATCGGCCCGCCGAGCTCGTCACGCCTGGCCTTCATGTACTGCACTTCCGGGCTGTCCTCGTCCGGGCGAAAGAATGGCGCACTCGTCACTTCAGAATCGGAAAACGGGATCCCGAATCGCCGATGGAACCCGCTGAGGGCAGCATCATCCAACTTCTTTTGCTGATGGGTGATGTTCAATCCCTCAGCCGACGCGCCGAGCCCATAGCCCTTGACCGTTTTGGCCAGAATCACCGTCGGGGCACCGGTATGTTCAACGGCTGCCTTGTAGGCCGCATACACCTTCTTCGGATCATGCCCGCCTCGCCGCAACTTCCGTATCATGTCGTCCGACAGATCCTCGACCATCGCTGCCAGTGCCGGGTACTTACCGAAGAAATGCTCGCGTGTATAGGCACCGCTTTCGACGATGTACTTCTGATAGTCCCCGTCAACCGCTTCCTCCATGCGCTGGACGAGCCACCCATCTTTGTCCTGTGCCAGCAGCGGGTCCCAGTCATCCCCCCAGATCACCTTGATCACATTCCAGCCGGCTCCTCGGAACACGGCTTCCAACTCTTGTATGATCTTGCCGTTGCCGCGCACCGGGCCGTCGAGTCGTTGCAGGTTACAGTTAATAACAAACGTGAGATTGTCGAGCTTCTCCCGTGCAGCCAGTGAGAGTGCACCGAGCGATTCCGGCTCATCACATTCCCCGTCACCGAGAAAGGCCCACACCCGGCTCTCGGAGGTATCTTTGAGCCCGCGCTGATGGAGATAGCGATTGAACCGTGCCTGATAGATGGCCATGATCGGGCCCAGCCCCATCGACACCGTCGGGTATTCCCAGAAGTCCGGCATCAGCCACGGGTGCGGGTACGAACTCAGCCCCCCACCATCCTGCAACTCACGCCGGAAGTTCTCGAGATGCTCGCCCGTCAACCGGCCCTCGATAAACGCGCGGGCGTAAATTCCCGGGGCTGCATGCCCCTGCACATAGACATGGTCCCCCGCTTCCTCACCGCCGCTCTTGCCACGGAAAAAGTGATTGAACCCGACTTCATACAACGTCGCTGCCGATTGATAGGTTGCCAGATGGCCGCCGATTCCGTCGGACTCTCGATTGGCCCGCACCACCATGGCGACGGCATTCCACCGAATGAGACTCTTGATCCGCCGCTCAATCTCACGGTCGCCCGGGTAGGCCGGTTCGTTCTGGGCCGGGATCGAGTTGACATATGGGGTGTTAAAGGAGAACGGCGACGTCACCTGCCGACGCTGCAACTCACGATGCAACAGTTGCACAATCTCCACCGCCCGCTCCGGCCCTTCGACACGAAACACATCATCGAGCGAATCCAGCCACTCTCTGACCTGGACTCGATCATGCTGTTGCTTTACCGACTGTTCAGTTGCCATGACGATGGTTCCCGCTTCCTGCTTCTGTGACTGCTGCCCGACATCGTACCGCAAGCCTGACCCGGGCGGCATTGGATGCCCGGCTCTGTTTATCCGCACATTCGTTTATTGTGCTCATCACCCACCGGGCGCGCGAATATACAGAGTCTCGACGCCACGGCGTCAAAGTCCACTCATCAGACGTACATATGCATACATCAGTTCAAACAACCGGTCATTAAGCGTCATTCTCGGCAAGTTCGATGACATCACCGACGCGAATCGGACCACCCTCCAGCACTCGGCCGAACACGCCGCCTCGACAGTCTGAATCGAGAGCCTCGCTCAGCCCAGGATGGAGCTGGTCCATCAAATCACATGGCTCTGTTTCACCACGAATGTGGACCCGCACCTGATTCCCAATCTGGATGACACGCCCGAGCCAATCTGCCAGGCCCCCCCCGGACTCCACCAGCACGTTGGCTCGCCGCGTATGCCACGGCAGGTCCGCGCCGAGTTCTGAACAGATTGTGTGCCATTGCGGCGCTGACAGGAAGGTGATTCCCCGGTCCGGCTCTGTCTCCGGGACGTCCCCGACCAGACCGCCATCCGCGACGGCCTCGGCATGATCGACTTCCTTCATGGGGCCGCGCACGGCAGTGCGGAGGGCGAGAGACTGGATTGAGCCGATCGATTCAGATGGCATGGCATACTCCGCATATTACAAACTCAGTCTAGTCTAGGGACACTTCCCCTGATGGCCCACCGCGCTACCACGCCCAAGCTCTTGCCATTCACTGCTGAAACCTGGTACACTTGCTACATGCTATGGACCATGCCATTCAGCAGTGCCGTCGCGCCGATTTGCATCGGCGCATTTATGGCGGGCCTTGCGGCGCTCATCTTTGGACTGGTAGGACGTAAGGCCCATGACCATCCGTATTGTCATGCCTGCCTGTTCGATCTCTTCGGGCACGCCGACCCGAAGATTTGCCCCGAATGTGGGCTGAAGTTCAGGAAGCACAATGATATCGCTCACGGCTTGCGACAGAAGCGCAAGGGGTGGGTGCTGACAGGTACGCTGATGGTGGCAATTTCAGTCGGCACGGGAGTCTACAAGGTTGGATCAGCAGTGTGGGCCGGCCGGGCACTCATGCCCGAGTGGGTGCTGCTCCAGCAGTTCAACCATGGCGACCGCCGCGCCGCGTTCGGTGAACTCTATAGCAGATATGCTCAATCCAATCTCTCAGCCAACGGGACGGCCAAGACCGTTCAGGCAATCATCGCGGTTCAGACAAACCCGGCCGAACGATGGGTGACCGACTTATATGTGTTTCTTCAGGAGGCTCGCGCTGCCGAATCGATCACGGATGATCAATGGGAGGCAATCCTGCTTGGCGGGGCGCGGTTGGGTCTCGAGGTGCGGGATCGCGTCCCGACCGGAGGGCAATGGGCGATCTCGCTTGACCGGAAAAACCGCTTTGATCACGGTCTGACCTGGAGCATTGCTTCGTGGCAGAGTTCGCCCGGCCCGTGGACCAGGCTGACGCTGGAAGAGTGCACGGTCAACGGACAGTACTTCGATCTCAATACCTGGTATGACCCACGGCGCCGTAGCCGAGAGCCGAATTGGGATCCGGAACGTGCATGGTCCTACGGCGGAGGCAAGCAGACGTGGCACACGGCCATGACGCTCGAACCGGGGCTATACACCCTCAAGACGCGCTGGCTCCTCGAAGTCACAGAACGTGATGATCCCAACGGCACGGTTTACAGCAAGACGATCAACCTGTCCAACACCTTCACAGTGCTGCCGCCTGAAGAGTCAACCGTCACTCCATTACGTGACCCCTCCCTGCAACCGCAGATGGACAAATCGGTGACGCTCAATCATGTCGTACTCAAGACGATGCAAGACACCTCACAGAACGTGGAGTACCGTCTCGAAGTCGAGTTCAGTCTGACTCCGCCGCCGTGCCCCATCGCATTCGACATCATCGTGCGCACAGCAGATCGCGAGTGGATCATTGGCAGTCTTGGACACCCCGGGCCCGGTGGGGATCGTGTAGGCTCCTCATCTGAGACAACGATTCGACCGTTTGACGACGGAACCGTTGACATCATCCTCCGCGGCAGCGCCGATGCCGCCGTCACCCGTCCGGACATGACCGAGTACTGGGATGGCGAAATTGTCTTCGAGAATGTGCCGGTGGAGCGGCGGTAGAACGGGCCGTCGGCCTGTGCCAAGCCGGGTGATGCCCGACCAGCCTGCCAGGAGAAAGAAGAAAAAAGGGCGACCGAGGGGATTCGAACCCCCGACCCCCTGGACCACAAGAAGGGATTCAATGAGGCAGAAACGGCTCTAACGCGGTGTTGCACACGCGGTTACGTGTATTACAACGCCGTTTTTCAATGCTCCATTTTAGCCGATTTCAAAGGGTTTCAACCGTTAATGTGGTAGTACTACCACATTTTTGTACGGGCACTGTTAGAACCAACGCGCTTCACGTGAGGGTTAACTAGTTGTGCTGAGTTGTGAGGCTGCGCCAGATCGACACACGCTGTGTGCATGCTTTCAGCGAACACCAAGCGTCACAACGGCTCACGATTGGCATCGTTCGCCGCCACCTCCACCGCCAATGGGCTCGACGGGTCGCGCACCGTCAGGAACGGCGGCCTGCTGAACTGCGACTGTAGTGGTATATGCTGATGGCGATCGGCCGTGGGCTCCAACGATGGCTCGTCGAAGTCATCAGCCTCGTCATCGTCGTCCCACATTTCCTTCAGGTCGTCGAGCATCTCCAGCGTGAGTTTCGCCTTCTCGCGAAAGTCGTCCGGCACCCACGGAGAACCGGCTGCCATTTCGCACGACCGTCTGAGTTCATCCAGAGTCTCGCCTCCGTCCTCGTGGAGCGACGGATCGGCAGGTGGCCCCTTGTCAGGAGGCCAGATGCGGTCAGTGAGGAGTTTGAGGAGTCGGTGATCACCCTTCATTGCACCATCGACGATTGTCTTGGCGACCACTTCGCGCTTTGACTTTCCTCGCCCCGTTCGGCCGGCGGGTCGGTCCAACTCCCTCTCGACAAGTTCAGCCAGCGCGATGCCCTTTGGAGGCCGCCCGTTCGGGTTGCCCGATTGCCCGGGCGCAAACTGACCGTTGGGCTTTCGCTTCCGCCTGTTCTTTGCCTGTTTTGCAGGTCGCTTGGCGCTGGGAGTGCCCCTCTCGTGCATGAACCTGGTGATCAGCGTATCTTATGTCAGGATTTGCCTGTGGCCATTATGCCGCGGTCAAGCAGGGCCGTGATTCCGGACTGTTCGCCGGGTACGATCTGACACAGAGATCGGAGGGCCGATATGCCCAACTGGAACCTGAAACGACTGCAGGAGTTCGTTGACGCCGCCACGAGTGAGCGATTTGACGTCGAGTTCAAAGCCCCTGAGAAGTTGACGGATAACAAACGTGGGAAACAGGAAATATCGCGAATCGCTGCCGGCATGGCCAACGGCGCTGGTGGTCTGCTCATCGTCGGAGTTCACGAGGACAAGTCCAGTACACCCCCTGTCTACACACTTGGTCCAGGTATTGCGAAGGATTCAAAGTATACGGCCGAGTGGCTCCACAGCGTTTTCAGAATGCACATCAAGCCGCCGCTGAACACCTTGGTCATTGAGCATGTGGACCTGGAGGACGGGACGGTTGCACTGGTGGCTGAGGTCCCGAGGGCAACTCTGGAGCCGCGGCAGGCAAGCGACAAGCGGTACCCGATCCGCCGTGGGGACGCGACCGTCGATATGGACCATGATGAGATTCGGTACGCGTTCTTCCGTGAGCGGAAAGCACAACTATGCGGGGTGATTGCCCTTATGGATGGCTCGTTTGACGGTGCGGGTCCGGATACGAAGATCTTCAAGACCCGCCATACGCTTACGATCAGAAACATCGGGGCTACTGCGGCATCCTCATACAAGGTAGAACTGGTCAATGCCGATTCAGCGGTCAAGGAGTTCGATGAGGGACCGCACGGTAGGAAGTTCACCGCGTCAGGAAGAAAGGCGATAGGCTACAGGTTTGAACAAGCGCTCTTTCCCGGAGATTCACGGAATGTCAGAGTTGTCTTAAGGTGGGGCACAGTCACCATCCTCAATTGGGCTGAGTCCTTGACGAAGTGGCGTAATGCACAGTTCGACTGGCGTATTCTCACCGACGCTGATCTTGCTCAGTCAGGTGCGATTTGCGGATCTGACCTGATACCTGACGTCGACCCTGACTTCGATGCCGTTGTGTCGAGAGACAATAGGATGTGGGCAAGCACTTCCAAAGAAGTGTCCATAGGAAAGATAGATGCTGAGTCCACGGTCTTGTCATAGAGCAAAGTCAATCGTTTTGGAATAGTTGCAGATGAGCAGTTGACATGGCGACTGGTACAGATCACTACACACTACAGGTCGAAATCTCTCTGTACTTCATCCCCCCGATGACGGAGGCTGGAAGAGGGATCGGCCTGCTTCAACATTTCCGGCTCCCGTTCGTCCCGGTGCATGGAATGATCCTCACCGGAGGTGCATTCAATACATCCCCGTCGCCTGAAGGCTATATGCTTCGCGATGTGACTTGGGACGTGGACCGTGAGATGTTCCTGGCCACTTCTTCATTGCACATGTATGGCGAGCCGCTCGGACTTGTGCCCGAGGAGATTGCAGAGTGGTATGCACGAGGGTGGCGGCTCGGCCATAACGTCGACTGGTACGAGGAGGCAACTCCTGAGCCTGATGAAGTGATCGAGGATGAGGGTTGTACAGAGGATGACATCGTGAGGGACGACATTGAGGTCATGCACACATGGGAGCGACGCCGGCGTCCGCGTGACTACAACCTCGGCTTCCGCGCTCTGATTCGGACTATGGCTGAGTCGTACAACAACCTGTCCGTCGCGTATGCCATGAAGGAAACGGGCCGCTGCCTGTCTGAGGACCATTCATTGAAGGCAGCCCCTGAAAAGGCCCAGCGACAGTGGAATGAAGCGATCGAAGCATATCTGTCGATGACATGGGACGAGCAGGACAAGTGGCGCTGCCGGATATGCCGCACATATCCCAGACTGGACACTCTGGCCAAGGCGATGGCGAGGGGCCAGTGAGGATCGCGTTGACACGATCGTTACACACGCTCAATACCGAGATGCCGCCACCCTATGATAAGCCATTGCTAGCGTAGTCGACCCTGAAAAACACCGCCGATCAGGCGATTTTGAACCGCGGGTGATGGTTTGGCCAACGCAATAGGTGCCAGAGCCAGGCGAAGTTGAGCTGGAACGTCTGTTCGACGCCACGTGCGCATCGCAAGAGCCGAAGCAGCTTGCGGAAGTTCGCTCCCGCCGCCGCCAGCACCACGTTGATTGCATCCCCGGCCAGGCCCTTGAGGTAGCAACGTCCTAGACGACTCTCCGATTTCGCGTGCCCAATCTTAGGTTCGATCGCACTGCGTCGCTTGCGACGCTTCCGTTGAACTCGCGTCGCTCGCTTGCTTCCACGGCCGGCAATGTGTACCGCCGCCTCGCCTTCGTAATCGTGACCCCGATATCCCTTGTCAACATACGCATCAGTCAGCGCAACGCCAGTGTTTGATTCGACACGACATAAGGTCGCATTCAGCGTATGACCATCGTACGGGTTCCCTTCGCACAACATGGCCGCCACGAACCAGTTCCCTCGATTCGTCGTCGCCAAGGCCACCTTCTGACCAAACTCATAGCGCCTGTGCGCCTTGCCCTTGCTGATGCAGCACACCTCCGGCTCGTGCAGCGAATATAACTTGTTCGAGTCGCTCGGTCGTTGATCGATCAACCGTTGACACCGTCCCAGCAACATCGACAACTCTTCATCTCGGCTCGATGGCGGTGCTTTGCGTTCGATGTCACGGACCAATCGCCCCACGTACGTCCGGAGTTGACGCAACGACCGACGCATTCGCTTGAACTGCTTCGCGTGCGCGTATCGACCGGCCTTTACCGCAGCCCGTTTGCCCACTCGAACATACGACTGGCGCAGCACGATATCGCGTCCCTTGGCGGCCCGAACCAGCTTCACAATCGACCGGTACAACAGCTTCGAGTCGGTCGGGTGCGTGATGTTCTTTTCCTGCACCGTCGTGTCCACGTTCACATGGGTCAACTCACGTTCGCTCAATCGATGGTGTTTCACCGCCACCTCGATGGTCTGTTTCAACAACTCATTAAGTTTCGCTTCACCCACACGATTTCGCCATTTGGTCATCGTCGTGGGATGAATCGGACACTCGTGCTGCAAGTGCGTGTATCCGCAGAAATACTGCCAGTACGGGTTCTCCACCCAGCCGCTCGACGACCGACTCGTCCGATTCGTTGAACGCGTGTTTGAGGTAGATCAGGCCGACCATCAAACGCGTGGCCTTGGCCGGGGCACCCACCGACTCACAGAAGAACTCGCCGAACGATTGATCGAAGTGATCCCAGTCGACCTGCTTCGATAACTTGATCAGCGGATGGGTCGGATTGAGCAGTTGATCGAAATGAGATTGGAACAGGAACAGCTCATCATCAGGCTGGGCTTGGGGCTTCATCCGTGACTCCGAATTTGCAAGGTTTCGGAACGTATCCCTACAATATCCTGCAAAGTATGCCACATCCCGAAGCCACTTTCAACCTGGATTCACCGATCAAATCGAATTATTCAGGGGCGACTAGCGTAGAGGTTATTCGCAGCAGATCAGATTGACTTGGCTATCGCGCAGGCTTCAGTTCTCAGACTGTCCACTGAATGCAGTTGCCGGCTATGATGGCCACGATGAATGCAGATCCGCTTGCTCCAAAAAGCCCAAGCGAAGAGGTTCGCTACCGACGCATTGGATTCCGCTGGGGAGACAAGGGCACTCATACCAGCCGAACCATCATGCACGAAGAACTCCGAGCCCTGCTATCACTCTGCCCACAGGAAGCTACTCGTGAGGACTATCTGAAGGCCGTCCTGGAAGACAACTGCCTGGGGAAACGCACTGCGGCGACCAGGAGACTCACGTTTCAGCGTCTGTCGGAGCTATACGCCTTGAGTCCTGAGGTGACGCTCTTCCGGATCATGCGGCAACACTGGCCAGCGGACCCTGACGGACAGCCGCTACTCGCGCTGCTGCTGGCGC
The DNA here is from genome assembly GCA_013112555.1 of Planctomycetota bacterium. Classification (GTDB taxonomy): domain Bacteria; phylum Planctomycetota; class Phycisphaerae; order Phycisphaerales; family UBA5793; genus PNC21. The sequence goes on from JABFGK010000001.1 coordinate 1,920,842, forward strand.
TCGCGCGTGACCCCTTGTTGAGGGCCACTGCTCCCTCCATTCTGTCCCTGCGCCCCGGGGAGGAACTCGCTCGGCCAGTGATGCAAGAGGCTCTTTCCAGCGTTGTGCGGGGCCGGCTGAGCGACAGCACTCTGGCCAAGGTCGTCCGAAATGCGGCTTCCTCATGGACCCAATCCGGGCATCTGAGCGGGCGAGGCAGGAAGATTCGCCAGGCAGTTCACCCCACGCCTGCATCAACTGCCTACGCTTTGTTGCTGGGCTTTCTGACAGGCACGCGAGGAGAGGGCCTGTTTCAGACGCCGTGGGCCCGGATTCTCGATGCCCCTGTCGTTCAACTTATCGACCGTGCCGTAGACGCGCGGCGATTGGGTTTCCTTGACATGAGTCAGTCTGGAGGCGTCGTCGAAGTCAGCTTTGGACGGCTCCTCGCTGCCGATGAAGGGCGGTAACAGATGGGACATATCGAAGAGCTGGCCAATCGGTATGGCAGTCACATCAAAGTCCCTTGGCAGCGAAGCCTCGCAGGCGACCAGAAGTCCATATTCGTGGTCTACCCCAAGGCTGAAGAACCCAGACTCAGAAATCGTATCGAGCTCTTCGAGATGCAGACGGCCTCAGCCGGCCATCAGTGGAAGCTGCTTGACCTGACCGGTACGTTCGCACGGTGGATGGCCGATCAGGAATACCGTGAGACCTACTTCGAGGAGCCCGAGTCATTGGTCATGCAGCTCCAGAACGGTTTTCTCCAATACATAGCCGACCGACTCCTTGCCGTGCTGACGGCAGATGATGTGGATGAAGACACTGTTGTCGCGGTCCTGGGAGTTGCCTCCTTCTATGGCTTTACCCATGTTTCAAAGGTCATGAAGAAGGTGATCGCTGACATCCGGGGCCGGCTGGTCGTGTTTTTTCCCGGGGAGTATGAAGACAAGGTGTACCGACTGCTTGATGCACGGGATGGCTGGAACTACCTGGCTGTACCCATCACGTTGCATAATGGGATGTATGACTGATGCAGAATCGTGAAGTCTTTCAGCGCGACCCGATCGCATCGAAGTTGCTCAATGACGGAGTGGCTTCGGTGCATGAAGCCGCAACTGCCAAAGAGATCGAGACCCTCCGCTACGAGCTCGAACACTTTGTTTGTGAAGGGCAATACGAGAGTGGCTTGAGACGTATCCTGGAGTCGTACCTCGGCAGCGTTGACTCGACAACACAACCCGCCGCGTGGGTGAGTGGCTTCTACGGAAGCGGCAAGTCGCACTTGCTCAAGATGTTCCGGCATCTGTGGGTCAATACGCAGTTTGATGATAACGCCACCGCCCGAGGCCTTGCAAATCTGCCCCAGGATGTGCAGGACCTTCTGCGTGAACTTGACACGTTTGGAAAGCGATGTGGGGGTCGCCATGCCGCCTCCGGGACGTTGCCGTCTGGTGGCGGGGAGAGCGTCCGGTTGGCCGTTATGAGCATTATACTGGCCTCCAAGGGCCTGCCCGAGTCGCTCCCGCAAGCTGAATTCTGCATGTGGCTCAAGAAGAACGAGATCTTCGACCACGTCAACAAGTCAGTCGAATCCTGCGGCAAGAACTTCACGGATGAGCTTCACGACCTCTATGTCAGCCCCGTGCTTGCCAAGGCGGTCCTCGATGCCGATCCTGACTTCGCAGCAGACGTGAAACAGGCACGTGCTGCGCTCCGCGCTCAATATCCCACCAGAAGCGACATCACGACGAGCGAGTTCATTCGCCTCGTGCGCGACGTGTTGTCCGTCAATGGACAGATACCAGGCACCGTGCTCGTGCTCGACGAGATCCAACTGTTCATCGGCAACGATCCGGGCCGATCAACTGACGTCCAGGAAGTGGCCGAAGCATTGTGCAAGCAACTGGACAGCCGCGTCCTCCTGATCGGTGCGGGTCAGACCGCCCTGGCCGGCAGCGTGCCATTGCTCCAGCGCCTCACGGGCCGATTCACCATCCCAGTGGAATTGTCCGACTCCGATGTCGAGACAGTGACTCGTAGGGTGGTGCTTGCCAAGAAAGCAGACAAGAAGAAGTCCATCGAGGAAATGGTCATCGCCCACGCCGGCGAGATCGATCGCCAGTTGGCCGGGACACGCATTGCTTCCTGTGCCGAAGACCGCAACATCATCGTGGATGACTACCCGCTCCTGCCCGTCAGACGTCGGTTCTGGGAGCATGTGCTTCGTGCCGTCGATATCCCTGGCACTGCGAGTCAACTCCGCACGCAGCTCAAGATCGTGTACGAGGCCGTCCGTCAGACGGCAAAGTCAGGCCTCGGAACAGTTGTGCCGGCCGACTTCATCTACGAGCAGATCAGTCCGGACCTGCGCAAGACCGGCGTACTGCTTCGTGAGATTGATGAGACGATCCGCCGCCTGGATGATGGCTCAGATGATGGTCGCCTCGCCCAGCGACTGTGTGGCCTGGTTTTCCTGATCCGGAAACTGCCGATTGAGCAAGTCGCCAACATCGGTGTCCAGGCTACGCCTGACATGCTTGCGGACCTCATGGTGTCCGACCTGGCCAATGATGGGACCGACCTGCGGAAGCGCATCCCGCGCGTACTGAAATTGCTGGCGGATCCTCCGTCAGAGTCAGGGCGCCCTGCCTGGCTCCAGAAGGCCATGCAGGACAAAGGGGCACTCCTCATCGAAATCGACGGCGAGTACAGCCTCCAGACCAGGGAGAGCAGCGAGTGGGACCGCGAGTTCCGCAACCGGGCAACGAAACTGAACAATGACCTGACCACCTTGGCTGACAAGCGAGGCTCGCTGATCAGCGCCGCATGCAGCAACGCCTTAAAGGGCATCAAACTCATTCAGGGCAAGTGCAAGGAGCCACGCAAGATTGTCCCACACTTCGCATCAACCGCGCCTCCATCCACCGGGGCGGACATCCCGGTGTGGGTCCGCGATGGGTGGGGTGAGAAGGAAAACGCTGTCACCGCTGATGCCCGATCGTCTGGCAGCAACAGCCCGGTTGTCTACATCTACATCCCCAAGGTGAGCGCTGACGACCTGCAGAAGGCCATCGTTGAGTACGAAGCAGCCAAGGCCACGCTGGAGATCAAAGGCACACCAAACACTCCTGAAGGCCGCGAGGCCAGGGATGCGATGGCGACACGGATGAGCGCTGCCGAAGCGACTCGGAACCAAATCGTCAATGCCGTGATTGACCGTGCCAAGGTCTTTCAGGGCGGTGGGAACGAATGCATGGCGGTCACGCTTCAGGCAAAGGTTGAGGATGCCGCCCAGGCCTCGCTTGACCGCTTGTTCCCCAACTTCAAGACAGCCGACGACAATCGCTGGCACAGTGTGATCAATCGTGCCAAGAACGGCGATGAGGCAGCCCTATCGGCCGTGGACTGGAGCGACGTTCCTGAAAAGCATCCGGTCTGTGCAGCCGTTCTGGCCGAGGTCGGCTCAGGAAAGAAGGGCAAGGAAATCCGGGACGCATTCGAAGCCAGCCCATATGGCTGGCCGCGTGATGCCGTGGATGCCGCGCTCATCACATTGCACACCACCGGCCACCTCCGGGCCACACACAAGAACACGGTGCTCGCGCGTGGCCAGTTGGACCAGGCCAAGGTCTCCGTGACGGACTTCCGTGCCGAAACCGTGACCATCACTGCCAAAGACAAGATCAAACTCCGGAAACTGTTCCAGTCAGCCGGAATCAACTGCAAGTCAGATGAGGAGACGGCCAAGGCTCCGGCCTACCTGGCTCGTCTGGCGGAACTGGCCGATCATGCCGGTGACGACGCCCCCTTGCCGCCCAAACCGGCAACGAAACACTTTGATGACCTCCGCGGATTCGGCGGGGCTGAGCAACTGGCCGAGATCCTCAAGCAGCACGATACTCTTGAAAAACAGGCCGATGACTGGGGCAAATTGGCCGACTTGGCCGCCAAGCGAAAACCTGCCTGGGAAACGCTCTGCTCACTTCTGAAACATGCCGCTGGCATCGATGGCCTGGACGACCTCGCATCACAGGCTGACGCGGTGAAGTCAGAGCGACGCCTGCTGGATGCCAGTGACCCTGTCCCAGATATCCGTAAGGCCGTGGCAGATGCCCTGCGCAAGGAGGTCACGGCTGCCCACGGCAACTTCGAGAAGACACACAAGCAGCAGATGGCGATCCTGACCGCCAGTGATGACTGGAAGAAACTCACTGCCGATCAGCAGACGAAGCTTCTCGAAGACGAGGGCATTGATCAGGTGCCGGCCCTCTCCGTGGGCAGCGAGTCCGACTTGACACGAACCTTGGAGCAGACACCCCTCTCGACATGGAAGGCCATGGCCGATGCGCTGCCCCAGCAGTTCAGCCGTGCTGCTGTCACCGCCGCAAAACTGCTCGAACCGAAGACCCAGTCCGTCCACCTGACCAGTGGCACGCTGACGTCGGAAGCCGAGGTCAAGAAATGGGTGGATAACACCGAAGTGCTTCTGCTATCGAGACTAAGGGACGGTCCAGTGGTCATCTCGTAGGAGGCGAAAGACCGGGCTCGCGCAAAAAAATAGGGAGTGTTTGGGGCGAGGGGCTTTCGCCTCTACTCGCCTACCCTTTACTCCCTTTATTTCAATTGTTTGCTCGTGTGCAATTATGGGCGAGTTGTTCAGCCAGGTCAAGAGAATTTCGGGGATATCGCATGCGTATTCTCTCAACTGAACAACGCGACAGCACAGAACTCACATCACATCAGCGGTTCTTTGTGGAGCTGTGGCATTCGCTTACCCACAGTCAGTCTCTTGACTCATACCGGGTCAAGTGCCTGAACATTCGCGGACTCGTTGCCGAACTGGACCATGAGTTGTCTGTCGGATTGCTAAACGCTGATGAACTTGCAGGCCTGTGTTCAGAAGTGCTGGAAGCTGTAGATACAGATCCCATCGTCTCGGTTCACTATCAGTCACAGATCAGAGAGATGACGCTCCTAGTCAAAAAACTGCCCAAGAGTGAGAACAGGGAGAAGCGAAACAAGTCAGATTGGTGGCGAGCACTTCGGTTCACTACGCGTGATTTTCTGATGGCTCTCAATAAAAGCTACTACTTGCATATCTGCAGTGAGCTCCCTCATACTGTTCGCGAAAACAACGAATGTAAAGTCAAGAGACTTTTGTCGGCCATGCTCAGCGACTTGGTTGCCCAGGGCTGGCCCCTGTATTCACTGTTCAAGTGGCATCTGCTGTTTGTCAAGCGAGGTGATACTGCCATTTACACGTTTGATCAAAATCTACAGTTTATGCTCAACCAAATCGGACGCGGTCCGCAGGCGTTTCGTGTAACCCTCAGGCTCTCCGGGTCGCGGAAACTAGCAGACCTAGATGTATTTCATGACTTTAGGCTGACTGACACACTCTCAATCTCGGCGTCCGAGCAGGCCCGCATCCGTGGCTCGAATCCAAATAAGTTTCTAAGGTCTCAGATGCATGTACGATTCGCAACGAAAACGCTGCATGCTGTTGACCATGCATCGGCTGCTGAGCAGGCGCGGATTGACATAGATGAACTCCTTGATCTGATCAGGTTCGATTTCGAAAGCCGCATAATTCGATTGGACCGGCGATGTCTGGTACGAAGAGAAGGCGATGGAAGGATTGTACTTCATGAAGTGCGGCAGGGCGTACCAAACCCTCGTGCTTACAGGGGTTTGAGTGACTTTCGCAAACTCGCAGAGAGGGTAGACAGATTCCTCGCAAGACAAGACATTGGGCTGATAGCGCGACAGCAATTGCAAACAGCACTTCGTCAATACAGGTTTGGAAGAGACGCTGAGAGCTATCGAGACAAGTTCATTTCATGGTGGATGGGCCTTGAGGCCCTCACGAATTTCTCGAATGAGTACTCCATCGGGCACGACGTTATGGTCAATACCAGCCGGGCGATCATTGCCCAGTATCCACTTCGACTCATAGTAGACCTGCTGGAAACGATGGTTCACATGGAAATACCTTGGACAACCGAGTTCTCTGGCGCTAGCGCGTGTGCCAACCTAAAAGACGTAAGTGCCGCGCAATTTCTCTCTGTCATCCAGACGCCAGAACTGTGTGATAAGATCTGGGATGCCTGCAAAGAGCACCCGGTTGTCGTCTACTACGGCAAGATCATTCAGGGTTTCCTATCGGATCCCAAACGCCTAGCAGAGCAGATCGAGACACATCGCAAGCATGTCGAATGGCAACTCTCGCGCTTGTACCGTATCCGTTGCTGCATCGTGCATGGATCGCCAATCATCTTCGATTTGGCTCTGTTCATAGCAAACTTGGAATACTATCTCAAAGAAACGATTCGGTTTGTACTAGACGCATTTGACACTCATGAACACATTCTCGATCTTGAGGAACTGTTTCATCGGGCATGCGCACGGCATTCACGGGTGAGTACGCTGCTGACAGGTGATGATGCAGAGCAACAAGCAATCTCCCAGGCTGTGTTTGCAGACGTGGTACTGTAGGATTCACACGAGATTCATGATCGGACTGACTGATGCCCCCTCTTCCCACTGATCTTCGGAGCAAACTTGAGCGCGTCGTGGTCGAGGCACGGGACGTCGCGGAGGCCGGGGCCCGGGCGGCGCTGGAGTCCCTGGCGGTCCATCACCGTGAGCCATACTCGCACATGACCCCCGACCTGCGGGCTCTGCGCAACCACCTCCGGGCCCGTGCCCGCCAACTCGGGGACCAGAGACTTCCCAAGCCGGACCGCAATGGCCATGATCACGAGATCGATCACCTGGCCACCGAGTGTGCCTACGAGCACTGGCACCGCATGCTCTTTGCCCGCTTCCTGGCCGAGAACAACCTGCTCATCGAGCCCGAGATGGGCGTCGCCATCAGCCTCGCAGAGGCCGAGGAACTGGCCAAGGAGGACACAGCCTCCAACGGAGACGTGTGGGACTACGCTGCCCGCTGTGCCCAGGACATGCTGCCCCAGATCTTCCGGGCTGATGACCCGCTGCTCGAAATCACCTTTGCACCCGAGCACCTGCTCAAACTCGAACAACTGCTGGCATCTCTGCCGTCGAGCGTGTTCACCGCCTCGGATGCGCTGGGCTGGGTCTACCAGTTCTGGCAGAGCAAGAAGAAGGATGAGGTCAATAAGTCCGAGGTGAAGATCGGAGCCGATGAGATCTCAGCCGTCACCCAACTCTTCACCGAGCCGTACATGGTGGAGTTTCTGCTGCACAACACGCTGGGTGCCTGGTGGGCAGGAAAGACGCTGACGACAAGCGACTGTGAGGCAGCGGAGTCAGAGGACGAACTGCGGCAGAAAGTCTCGCTGCCTGGCGTCACATGGGATTACCTCCGCTTTGTACGCGGTGATGATGGCTCAGGCGGCCCCTGGCGGCCCGCTGCCGGCACGTTCGACGGCTGGCCCAAGGCCGCTGCCGAACTGAAGGTGCTGGACCCCTGCTGCGGCTCAGGCCACTTCCTCGTCGCTGCTCTCCACCACCTGGTCCCCATCAGGATGGCAGAGGAAGACCTGTCAGTTACAGATGCGATCGATGCCGTCCTGCGTGACAACATTCACGGGCTGGAGATCGATGAGCGCTGCTGTCAGATCGCAGCCTTTGCCTTGGCGTTCGCCGCCTGGACGTTTCCCCCTCTCCCCATGGGAGAGGGTCGGGGTGAGGGCGCATTACTCCCCTCTCCCCTCGGGAGAGGGGCAGGGGGTGAGGGCGAGTCCCTTGGCTACCGCACACTGCCCGAACTGAATATCGCCTGCACCGGGATCGGGCCGCAGTCATCTGCCGATGAGTGGATCAAACTCGCTGAGCAATCCGGCCTTCCCATGACCGCCCTGGACCGGGAACCGATCCGACGCGGCCTGCGGCACATGCACGAGTTGTTCTCCCAGGCTCCGACGCTCGGTTCGCTGATTAATCCGAAGGAACTGCCGGCGGTAGGTTTCGCCGCTGACTTCGAGACCATCCAGCCGTATCTGACCGCCATAATGTCGGCCGAGAAGGCCGACGATGAGATCCGCGAACGCGCCATCGCCGCCGCCGGCATGGTAAAAGCCGCCGACTTGCTGGCCGCAGAATACACCCTCGTTATCACCAATGTGCCATATCTTGGCCGGACCAAACAGGACGATACGCTAAAGGATCATTTGCAAACCTACTACAAGGACGCCAAGGCCGATTTAGCTACAGCATTCGCATTACGTTGTCTGTCATACTGCGCCAACGAGGGTACAGCGAGCATTGTGATGCCGCAGAACTGGCTAACTCTTGTCACATATGGAAAATTCCGCCGTCGGCTGCTTGAAGACTCTCATTGGCTTTGCGCCGCCAGACTCGGGCCAAGGGCATTTGAGGCGATTGGGGGTGAGGTCGTCAGCGTCGTCCTCATCATGCTATGTCAACAACCACCAACATCTTCCAGCCACACCGCTGGCATCGATGTCGCTGACTGCGAGATGACAGTCGAAAAGGCAGCTGCCTTGTGCAGCAAAGATGTTGAATTGCTGCTACAGCATGTCCAGAGGAGCAGTCCTGGAAGCCGTTTCATAATCGATGCTGACTTTCGATGTGATACGCTATTGGAGCACGTTTCCACTGTCAGCGAAGGCCTGCATACTGGTGACTACTCGCGCTTTGGGCGTACATTCTGGGAAATAGCTGTGGGAACGACGGGTTGGGAACTCCATGAAGGAACTGCTCAGACTGACGCATTTTGCACTGGCAAGGAAGGTACACTGTATTGGGAAGATGGGCAGGGTGAGCTGATCGAATTCGTGCGGCAGCGCCTAGGAACTAATAACACATCCAGTTGGATTAAGGGCCACTCTGCATGGGGCAATAGGGGCATAGCTGTCAGCAAAATGTCTGGCTTGCGATTCACTTTGTACGTAGGTTATCTTTTCACACATGGCGCATTCGTCATCGTGCCCGATGATCCAGCAGACTTGGCGGCCATTTGGTGCTTTGCTGAATCTGGCGACCTTGCTAAATCGGCGAGAAGGCTCGATCCACGGCTCGCCATAGACCGAGTCGGCCTTGCCCATATTCCGGTGGAGATCGATAGATGGAGACAGATTGCCAAGGCTCGCTTCCCCCATGGCCTGCCCGAACCCGAGAGCGACGACCCGACACAGTGGCTCTTCCACGGTCGACCCGAGGAATCTACCTCAACGCTCCAGGTGGCTGTGGGCCGTCTTCTGGGCTATCGCTGGCCGGCGGAACTCGATTCTGAGATGCGTCTTAGCGAGCGGGCACGAGCACTGATCGCGCGATGCGATGAACTGGCCCGCTTTGTCGATGATGACGGCATCGTGTGCATCCCTTCGGTCCGGGGCGAAGAACCGCTCGCTGACCGATTGCTGGCTTTGCTGACCGCCTGCAGCATCGCTCCCGATCAGGCCCGTGAACTGGCCGGCGGGACCGATCTGGACACGTGGCTGCGCACCTCGTTTTTCGAGGAGCACTGCAAACTGTTCCATCTTCGGCCCTTTGTCTGGCACATCTGGGACGGCCGCACTCGTGACGGCTTCCACGCACTGGTCAACTACCACAAACTGGCCGAGAGCGACGGCACGGGGCGCAAAACGCTGGAGTCGCTGACCTATTCCTATCTCGGCGACTGGATCGGCCGCATGAAGGATGCCGTCAAGCAGGGCGAGGGAGGCGCGGAAGACCGCCTGGCTGCGGCACTGGAACTCCAGAAGCGTCTGGTCGCCATCCTGGACGGTGAGCCACCCTATGACATCTTCGTCCGCTGGAAGCCGCTGGCCCAGCAACCGATCGGCTGGGAGCCGGACATCAACGACGGCGTCCGGCTGAATATCCGGCCGTTCATGGTGGACGACCTGCCCAAGGCCGTCTGTCGCGACCGTCGCACCGGGGCCGGCATCCTCCGCTGGAAGCCCAACGTCAAGTGGAAAAAGGACCGCGGTAAGGAGCCGAAGCGATCCAGGGACGAGTACCCGTGGTTCTGGGGCTTCGACCCTGAAAACCCGGATCATGCGATGAACTTCGCAGGCGGAAAGGAGTTCGACGGGAACCGCTGGAACGACCTGCACTACACGAACCAAACCAAGCAGGAGGCGCGGGAGGGAGCAGGCTGATGCAGGAGTGTGTCAGGAACACCGAAGTGTACTTTGTGAGGCAAATGAGCGCCAACCCCTCAGGAGACTCGCATGAAATTCTGCTATGTGGATGAGAGCGGCAAGGGTAGTGAAGCAGTACTTGTTGTCGCGGGGATAGTGACGGACTCCTATCGAATGCATGTTACCAAGAAGGACTGGCTTAATATCATTGCGACACTGTCCCGTATCCTAAAGAGACCAGTAGAGGAGTTCCACACGAGGCACTTCTATAGAGGCAATGGAATATGGCGTGATTTGGATGGTGACGATCGCACAAAAGTGATGAATGCGATTCTGAAATGGCTAAGGGACCGAAAGCACAAGGTGGTGTTCAGTGCCATTGAAAAGTCCCGTGCAGATGCGGCTGACTATAGCCATCGTGCAGGATTCACAACGAGTGCAGGAGTTCCCAACTACTGGAAACTGGCTGTTCTCCATCTATTACTAGGCATCCAGAAACTGCATCAGAGAGAGCAGCAAAACAAAGGTAATACAGTGCTAGTCATGGATCGGGGCAGCGACGAAGAGGACGTTGCTGATCTCTCGCTTTGTCCTCCTGCCTGGACAGATTCCTTCTATCAGTATTCTGAGTTCGTGACGAAGGGCAAGCGAAAGAAGAAAAACGCCGAACCACGGTTGAATCAGATTATTGACGTGCCGTTCTTTGCTGACAGCAAGAAGGTTGGTTTGCTACAGATCGCTGACTTATTCGCCTACTTACTACGACACTATGCCGAGTTGCAGTGTGGCGCGACCAAACCGGCATACAAAGGAGAAGTGGACAAGGTCACAGGCTGGTTGCGACAGATCGCTGGGTTGACTGTACAAGACAGTTATCGGTGGCCCGCAACTGGGGCCTGTGAGTGCGCACGCTGGTATAAACAGGTGGCCCCCAATCCACTACTGAGGTTCTGCAAGGACATGAGTTGAAGCCATGAGCCACTGTTAATATGAGGCAAGGGAAATGAGCACAGAATGAGCTCCTACTCGGGAAGTACAAGGACACTGCTGGAAGCCGTACGGGCTTCACTGTCTCGTGCTGTCCAGTACAACGTCAATGTCATGGTCGCGCCGGCTGCTGTCCTGTGGGCCGATCCAGACGGTCAGTGGACGGCATTGGTGGAGATGTTGCGCGGTGTCATGGCGGAACTCATCACGCTCGGCGAGTATGACGCTGAGTCACGCACCGGACCTGCCATCTGGCTGCGCTGCGTTATTGAACCTGACGTCCGCACGGACAAGTTCCCCGACATGGACTGGCCGGCAGAGACTGTCCCGGTGATCTACATGCCTGGAGTCAGCAGGCAGATCCTCAGGGCCGTGGAGGAGTGCCCGGACTCACACAAGCCACTGGTCGAACTCCAGTACCGGGGTACGGTGTGGACGCAGAAGAACGGCAAGGACTGGACGGTCAGGGCCTTCCTGGTGAGCGACGACGGCGGACTCGGACTGGAGGTGGCAGAAGACAAACAGACACTCCAGGCGATGCTGGGTGCCTTGTCGCAGTTGGCAGTGACGCCGATTGAGCGCTTGCGAGGGAAGGTGCTGGAGGCCGAGGATTTCGATAAGTTGATGATCGGTGATGCGCCTCGCGACCTGCTCTTGTGGCTGAGTGATCCTGACGGCACACGGGCCCGGTGGGATAGCCAGACGTGGAGCGCGTTTTGCAACCGGTGCAATCAGGATTACGACTTCGATCCCGTCGCTGATGGAGAACTCATCGGGGGAGAGAAACTGGGCCTGCGCCAGCACGCTTGGTTTGGCGCCTGGGAGCGATTCGCAGAGTCGCCCATGTCCTATGCCGGCATCCCGGATCTTCTCCGACGTGCCAAACCTAAGGGCGAACTGACCTTTGACAAAGAGCCATGGCCTGATGTGAACGATTCCATGGAGGACTCGCTTCGCACGGCGCTGCTGGCGGTCGGGTCCATGAAGCCCGCCGAGGCCCGGGAGCGGCTGATCGAACTGGACAAAGAGCATGGTTCACGTCGCGGTTGGGTATGGGCACAACTGGGGCAGTGCCCGCTGGCGGTTGCACTGAAGCACCTTACTGTACTCGCAGATCGAGCAAGCACCGTGGTAGGCGGCGACACGACGGATACGATGGCGAAGGTATACACAGCGGGAGCATACCTCGCTGACGACGCTGTGCTTCAGGCGCTGGCCTGCGTCAAGGCAGCGGCCGATGTGGCAGCCGTCCAGGCAGTGATCCGAAGTGTGTATATGCCGTGGCTGGATGACACCGCGCTGAACTTCCAGAAGTGTCTGGAGGCTCAGTCTTTGTCCTCGGTGTCTGAGCAGGACGCAATGAGTACAGTGGCTGGTGATTGCATCCTGTTTGTTGATGGGCTCCGGTTTGACCTTGGTCAGCGGCTCGCCGACCTTGCTGGCGAGAGGAAGATGCAGGCCTCTGTGCGGTGGCGCTGGGCGGCGCTGCCAACAGTGACCGCCACCGCCAAGCCGGCAGTCACGCCCGTGGCAGATCAGGTTGTCGGCAAAGCACTCGATTCCGACTTTTGTCCTGAATCGAGGGACTCTGGCAAGAAGTTGATCGCCGATCGATTGCGTCAACTGCTCAAGAATTGCGGCTACGAGGTGCTTGGCTCTGATGATACAGGTGATCCACAGGCGAAGGACGCCCGAGCATGGACTGAGTGCGGGGAGTTTGACAAACTCGGGCACAGCCTTCAGGGGAAGTTGGCAGCCCAAGTGGACCTTCAGTTGGCTCAACTGCTGGACCGTCTGCGATCCCTGCTCGATGCCGGCTGGAAACGAGTGCGTGTTGTCACGGACCATGGTTGGTTTCTTGTCCCCGGAGGCACGCCCAAAGCAGAGTTGCCGAAGTACCTGGTGGAGAGCAGATGGGCTCGGTGTGCTTCCATCAAGGACAGTTCACACGTTGATGTTCCTGTCGCTGGGTGGTTCTGGAATCCCCTGGAACGATTCGCTCATGCCCCGGGGATTCAGTGCTTCACCGGTGGCAACGAGTACGCTCATGGCGGTGTCAGCCTTCAGGAGTGTGTCATTCCGGTGTTGATGGTCAGTGGTACCGGCATCCAATCGCCGGCTACTGTGTCCGTGACTGACGTGCACTGGGCGGGGCTACGATGCCGTGTGAAGATCGAGCCGGCTGTTGAAGGGCTGTCGGCCGACATCCGTACCAAGCCCAATGTGGCTGGCTCCAGCATCACTGATCCCAAGGCTCTGGACTCGGATGGCAAGGCAGCACTTCTAGTGGCAGATGAATCACTTGAAGGCACGACCATCAGCGTGGTCATTGTCGATGGTGCTGGCAAGGTGCTGTGCAAGGAAGCAACCACTGTTGGAGGTGACAGGTAATCATGGAACTCGATCATCTGGATCAACTTGCCGCCTCAGCCTTTGACGGGTATCTCGTCCGCAAGGATCTCGTACGCCGATACAGCCGCCAATACCCCGTACCGACCTACGTCGTTGAGTTCCTGCTGGGTCGATACTGCGCTACGGTCGATGAGCAGGAGATCGAGGAGGGACTGAGGATCGTCGAACGACAGTTGCAGGACCGAACGGTCCGCACCAGCGAACAGGAGTTGTTCAAGGCAAGGGCCCGAGAACAGGGTTCCGTCAAGTTGATCGATGTTGTGAAGGCTCGCCTGGATTCCAAGACAGACTCGTTCCTCGTCGAACTGCCAAGCCTCGGAATCCGTGACGTGCGCATCGGCGACAGGCTGGTACATGATCACGAGCGGATGCTGACTGACGGCTTCTATGCCGAGGTGACACTGACCTATGACGCTGCCATTGCCGAGGAGAAGCACGGCCGGCCATTTGCAATCGAGAGCCTGCGAGCCATCCAACTATCAAAATCAGACGTCCTGACGGTCCTGATCAAGGGACGTGAACACTTCACAACTGCCGAGTGGACAGACTTTCTGATGAGATCCATCGGCCTCGAACCGACGGCGCTGAGTGATCGTGCCAAGATGGTGGTTCTGCTCCGCATGGCCCCGTTTGTGGAACGAAACTACAACCTGGTCGAACTCGGCCCGCGTGGGACAGGCAAGAGCCACTTGTTTCAGCAGATCTCGCCCTACTCGCATCTCATCTCTGGTGGCAAGGCGACGGTAGCCAAGATGTTCGTCAATATGTCGAGCGGCCAGCGGGGTTTGGTATGCCTGTATGACGTTGTCTGCTTCGATGAGGTCTCTGGCATCTCATTCGACCAGAAGGACGGGGTGAACATACTCAAGGGGTACATGGCTGCAGGTGAGTTCTCACGCGGCAAGGACAGCATCCGTGCCTCAGGTGGGATCGTGATGGTGGGTAACTTCGATGTCGATGTTCAGCAGCAGCAGCGCATCGGGCACCTGCTCAGCCCGCTTCCACCCGAGATGCGAGATGACACGGCGTTCATGGACCGCCTTCACGCATATGCACCAGGATGGGACTTCCCGAAACTGAAACCAGATGATCATCTCACTGATCACTTCGGTCTTGTGACCGACTTCCTCTCAGAGTGCTGGTCGCAAATGCGATCATCGACACGAGTGTCCACCCTTCAGGATCGGGTGCACTGGGGTGGGGCACTGAGTGGCCGCGACATAGAGGCTGTGCATAAGTCCGTCAGCGGCCTCATCAAACTGTTGTATCCCAACCCAGAACAGGCGATTCCGGACGAGGAACTGGAGTCAATTGTTCGCATCGCGCTCGAAGCCAGACGCCGCGTAAAGGAGCAACAAAGGCGCTGTCTGAAGAGTGAGTTCCGAAACACGCACTTCAGCTACACTGTGGGCGTAGAGGGGGTGGAACAGTTTGTCTCAACGCCCGAGTTGCACAGTGATGAGGCAATCGATGGTGATCCGCTTCCTCCCGGCCAAGTATGGGCAATCAGCCCTGGGACGCCTGAAGCGGGCCCTGGGCTGTATCGCATTGAGGTAACGGTTGGTCCCGGCGGTGGGATCAAGATCCTGAATACGCCGACACCTCCAGCTTTCAGAGAGAGCGTCAAAGTCGGGGAACAGAACCTCTATTCCAGGAGCAAGTCGCTCGTAGGTGACCGTGACCCGCGTGGACATGAGTTCTCTATTCAGATGCGGGCCATGGACAACGGCCGTACAGGAGTCGGCCTTGGGCTTCCTGTCCTTGTCTCTTTGGCTAGTGCACTCCTGGAGCGGAGTACCAAGGGTGGCCTGATTGTCGTGGGGTCACTGAACCTGGGCGGCTCGATAGAGTTGATTCCCAATGCCGTGGCGATTGCCGAGATCGCAGTGGAGAAACAGGCCTCAACGCTGCTGATGCCTGTGTCCGCCAGGCGGCAACTCAACGACCTTCCTGACGAACTCTGGACGAAGATAGGCATTGAGTTCTACAGCGATGCGTCTGATGCGTTCTTTAAGGCGGTGCTGGACTAGCTGGTACATCATCAGCCAGCCCCTGCATTGTCGCCTGTTCAACCTGCGACCAGTCAATCGTGCCGTCATCCCGGAAGACCAGCCGCATCCAGTGCTGTGAAGTGTTGAAACCCTTCAAAGGAGCGAAGAGACCCCACCCATCAACATGTATGCCATCAGGCTCCTTCGTGATTGCCGTACCAGGGGAACGGCGCTTGAGGAACTTGAACAAATCATCCATCGTCGGTGGTGTAAAAGCCCACCCTGATCGCATCCGCTCGATTACAAGTCCGTTCGGGTTGCTTATGGACTTATCTGCCCTGAGTCCATCAAAGGTGATTACCACCTCTGCTGGATGGATTCCTGAATGAGTGAGGCCAGCAGCACCACCACCAACAAACCCGAGATGTCGGTACAACTGCTCACAGACGTTATTGGTGGTGGTGCTGGTCTTTTCATGTTCTCTCTTTTCTTCTGTCTTGTTCTGTTCTGTAGTAGACGCTCCTGTAGACGGTCGTGAAGACGCTCCTGTAGACGCTCCTGTAGACGGTCGTGTAGACGCTCCTGTAGACGGTCGTGTAGACGCTCCTGTAGATGACGATGTAGACCGTTTCGACTTTGATCGTTCACCGTTAGGCTCGGAGGTGCCTGTATCGGCATTGGTCGATCGATATTGGCGCTGCCGTTCGGCCTTCAAGATACGTCGTTTGGCCGACTCCGAGTTGTAGCGATCGAACTTGGGGATCCGTATCCCGTTTTCGATCTCTTCCAACCATCCGACCTCGACAAGTGCCTTGCCGAATCCGGAAGTGGCCGTTAGTCTATCGATCCATTTGAGAGAGACTCCCATTACGTGATCGCTCGACATCTGGGAGTTGACCCAAGACCAGAAGTGGTGCAGGCGTCCGATGATCCCATATTCATCAATCCCTAATGACGAGGCCAATTGAATGACTTGGGGATCGTCACGAAGGTCCATTCGCATCGCGATCCAGTCACCCGCCATGACACCCTCCTTCCACTGATGATCGCAGCACGTTATCGCGCTGCTCCGACTCCCAGCGCTTTCGATCGGCGCGGTCAACAGCCTCGAAGAACTCGTTGAGCCAGTCCTGCGTGGTGTAGATCTTGCGAGAAATCCGGATTGTGCGGAGTTTGACACCCGAGAGCCCTTTTCGGGACCAACGCCAGAGAGACGTTGGAGTCGGCCGCCCAGGAAGGAGGCGCGAGGCTTCTCCGAGTGTCAGATAGGAATCAAACGATGTCTGGTTGTCGACTTGGTGTTGTTGAGTGCTGGGTGCACCTCCGTTCACAGATACGTTACTTCCGAACCGGGAATAGAGATTACGTTGCATACATAATAATGAAAGACGTCCACGGCTTCAACCATCTACATCTGATTTCATCCGACTTTCCCAGCAATTTCACACGCCAGTTTCGATGACCGCCAGGAGTAACGGGCCGTCATGTTCGGCGTGGCGTGCCCGGCGATGGCCTGGGCTGCCTCGATGCCGTGGGTGTCACGGACCCGTGTGAGGGCTGTGTGCCTGAGTTGATGCGGCGTGAAACCTGCCACTCGCATCTCCGGCTTGCCTTTCTTCTCGGCCTTCAGGTTCGCCCTCAGGACCGCGCGCTCGATGGCCTTTCGATAGGTCCGTGTCGTGTACGGACCCTCGCCGATTCGCTTCTTGGGCCGTGCCTTGCGGTTCGTGCCAATGGTGTTCCCCTGGCCGGGCCGCGTCTTGCGATTGGCGTGTGCCGTGGCTCTGCGCTCGCGCTCAGCCTCGATGGGACGGAACAGGTGCAGAGCCGGCGCACGTCCCTGCAAGAATGGCTGCAGGACCTTCTGGGCTTCCGGTCCGAAGAAGAGGACTCTCGCCTTGCCACGGTGGGCGGTCTTGTGGGCCTGCAGTTCGGCCGTCCATACCTCGCCCGTCATATCGATATCGACTGGTCTCAGGCCGACCAGTTCCCCGGCCCTGGCACCGGTCAGCAGTTGCAGTTGGATGATTGCCCAGGCCTGTCGGCTAATGAAGGGCCTGATAGCGTCGATCTGCTCATCGCTGACAAGTTCCACCAGTTTGTCGTTCTCGACACCCGGTGTGCCGATCGGAATGCCCTCGACAGCCTTGAGCCGCTCAACCATGTCGGCCGGCACGAGATCATGGCTCACGCCCCATCGAAACACACGGCGGAGTCTGGTGGTCTGCTTGTTGATGCTGGTGCGCCGCCAACGAAGGGTGATCATCTTGTCACGGACGATCCTCAGGTCAGAGGGTCCGAAGCGGGCAACCGGTACACTGCCGTACAAGTCGGTGAGAATGCCGAGGACGCGATCATAGATTTCCAGTTCACCGCTCTTCGAGCCATCGGCATGCCGGTATCGCCCACTGGCCCACTGCTTGAATCGATCCACTAGCCTCTGGATGGTGACGGGATCGGTCCGGTCACGCGGCAGTTGTCTCCCGTTGGAGAGCCACTCCTGAATCAGACGGTCGTAGCGCTCACGGCTTTGCGGTGACCCGTATGGACCCACGTAGATGTCTTTGCCGTCGATGCGGACTCGTGCCTGGCCGGTGCGTTTGTGAAGGGTGTAGGCAGGGACTCTGGGAGGGGTGTTGCGTGTACGTCGCGCCATGGTGCGGCCTCCGAATGGGCGCGAATGTGGTAGTACTACCACTTTCTGCGCCTGGATTAGCCGCACTGCCCCAATGGGCAGGTGAGCGCAACCAGCGCTCCCAGCGTCTCTTGTGAAAGGGCGACCGAGGGGATTCGAACCCCCGACCCCCTGGACCACAACCAGGTGCTCTAACCAACTGAGCTACGGTCGCCATCTGCTACGCAGCCGGCCCATGGTCTGTGTCAAACTCGTGGCCGGCCCGTGAAATATCGGCACATGATAGCACTTTCTCATCAGGATTCAGGCCCGCCCGATCGCTTCAGAATCAAAAAGCGGGCTCTGTAACCCGACTGCGCACATCCCCGATTCGGGGCCGTCCCTGAATCAGACTATTTGGGTGTGGTTTTCCGCAACGTTGCCCGATTCAGCAGGGCTGGGGCACCCCGCAAGTCCTATGCTAGCGACTGGCCGATATCGCCGATACAGAGAGCGTATCAGCACAACGCAGAGTACACACACAGGCTCAACTCCAACACTTCTGACCACGCAACGGGACCAGATCATGATCACTGCCACAGATATCCGTTCAGAGATCGCAAGCACCACCATCCTTACCAACCTGTCACGGGCAGAGCTCGTCGAGCAGGCACTCACGCGCAACGAAGGGGTCCTGGCAGCCAACGGTGCACTGATGTGCCTCACCGGCCCCTATACCGGCCGGAGCCCCAACGACAAGTTCCTCGTCGAGGACAACCCGGATGCCAATGACTCCATCTGGTGGGGCACCGTCAATCGAGATATCTCCCGCGCCTCCTTCAATACGCTCCTGACCCGCGCGCTGGCTCACATGAAGTCCCGCCCGGAGGTCTTCGAGTTCCGCGGCTTTGCCGGGGCCGACCCCGACTACCGCCTCAGCGTTCAGGTTCTCACCGAAAAAGCCTGGCATTCACTCTTTGCCCAGACGCTGTTCATCCGGCCCACCGAAGAGGAACTCGCTGCGTTCTCCCCGGATTGGACCATTGTCAACGCCTGCGAAATGCAGGTCGACGACTGGAAGGAACTCGGCCTCAGCAGCAACGTCGGGATCCTCCAATCACTCGAACTCAAGATCGTCCTGATCTTCGGTACCCACTACGCCGGCGAGATCAAAAAGAGCATCTTCTACGCGATGAACTACGACATGCCTGATGCCGGCGTGTTCCCGATGCACTGCTCAGCCAATGTCGATCTCAAGGACTCGTCCAACGTGGCCCTGTTCTTCGGCCTGTCGGGGACCGGCAAGACCACGTTGTCGGCCGACCCCGAGCGTGCCCTTATCGGTGACGACGAGCACGGCTGGTCCGATGCCGGCGTCTTCAACTTCGAGGGCGGCTGCTATGCCAAGTGCATCAAACTCTCAGAGGAAGGCGAACCCCAGATCTGGAATGCGATCCGCTTCGGCTCCGTCCTCGAAAACGTCGTCCTGAACGAACGGCGCCAGCCCGATTATGATGACGGCCAGTACACCGAGAACACGCGCGTTACCTACCCGGTCGATTTCATTCCCAATGCGCAGATCCCGTCCGTCGGCGGCCAGCCGAGGAACGTCATCTTCCTGACTGCCGATGCCTTCGGCGTCCTGCCGCCGGTCAGCAAACTCACTCGCCAGCAGGCCATGTACTACTTCGTCAATGGGTACACCTCGAAACTGGCCGGCACCGAGCGCGGCGTGACCGAGCCGCAGCCGAGTTTCAGCCCCTGCTTCGGCGGCCCGTTCCTCCCGCGTCCCCCGAAGGTGTACGCCGACATGCTCGCCGAGCGCATCGATCAGCACGGGGCAGACGTCTGGCTGCTCAACACCGGTTGGTCCGGCGGTCCCTACGGTGTTGGCTCGCGTTTCAAACTGGCCTACACCCGTGCGATGGTCACGGCTATCCTCGACGGCTCGCTGAGCAAGGCTGAGTACAAGCAGGACCCGATCTTCGGCCTCCACATTCCGACGGCCGTCCACGGTGTCCCGACCGAGGTTCTGAACCCGCGTGACACCTGGGCCGACAAGGCTGCCTACGACGCCAAGGCGCGTGACTTGGCTCAGCGCTTCAGTGACAACAGTAAGAAGTTCGAACTCGCACCGGATGTGGAAGCCGCCGGCCCGACCGTGTGAGGGGATCGTCTGATACAGGTGCGCCGGGCGGCAAGGGTGGCACGGCCGATGTGAATCGCGACAGCGACGAGGACCACCCGTGTCTTCTCCCCGTCTCACGCCTCCACTCCGTCATTCCCGTGCACGCGGGAATCCAGGAAGATTCAGCAGTTGCGCTCCAACTGAGTGACCCGGCAGTAGGAATTAATTCCTACTGCCTACCAAAACATGGAGTCAGGTCATTTCATCACCATCGGCAACTCAGCCACCACCTCATGCCGGGCGCCCTTCGGGTGCAGCACGCTCTTCATCAGTCGGATCGACTTCACGTCGAAAGCCGGAAGGCCATCCAGTGCCCGCTCGAACCGATCGACGTCCGTCACCCGGGCAGCCGGTCTGAAACGGCACAGTGTCAAATGAGGTCGAAAACGGTTTCCCGGCCGGGCACGCGAAGAGCGCGCAAACCGGCGCGCCAACCGACTCTGCAACTCACGCAACTGACCCGGACTGTCAGTCTCAGCGGCAATCAGCCTGGGCGGGGGACCGGCCTCCGGCAGCGTCAGTAGGTGCTCCACCTGCAAATGAAATCCCGAGAGCCCCTTTTTTGCCCGATGCAGCGACTCCAGCACATCCTCAACCTTGCGAGGTGCGGTCTGCCCGATGAAATGCACCGTCATGTGGAGCTGTTCCATCCGAGTGACACGATACGAGTCTGGGTCCACATCAACCCGGTCCAACGCGGCCAGAAGGGACTCAGCCACATCCTGCGGTGGATAGATCCCCACGAAAAGTCGTATGGAATCACCGGTGGCCCCGCGATGTCTTCTCTTGCGACGGCTGGACTGTCTGGACATGGCCTGTATCCTAGCCCCCACGACGATCAGTGATTCCGCCGAGTTATTGGGCTACCCTCCCTGAGGCAGCGAGGACCAATACGCAGCGAGATGAATGACGCAGTACCGAGCAAACTGACTCTTACCCGGAAGGAATGACCAGCATATGAAACCTGCTCTGACGACCCTCAGCCTGTTTGTCGCAGCCACCGCACTGGCGGCCGGCGTCGGCACCACCGGGCTGCTGACCAACAGTTCAAATGACTTCTCGAAGATGCCGCCGGCACCCGGCTCGGTCCACAAGATCGTCACGGAGTTTCCGGTGTCCATCACGCAGGCGATTGATGCTGCCCAGCAGGCAACCGGCGGTATCGCTTACGCTGCTTCGTCAAACGCGGAAGACGATGCACCTGCTTATCATGTAATGACTGCAAGCGAAAACGAGTTCCGCAAAATTGTGATTGACGGAAGGACAGGTACCGTGACGAGCGACGATGTAGTCCCCCGCTTCCCCGGGGAGCCCGTCGAGGGCGAACCGACCACAACTGAATCCGGCCTCATGTACTACGACATCAATGTCGGCGACGGCGATCAGCCGGAAGGCACCAATGCTGTCGTGACCGTGCACTATACAGGCTGGCTCGTTGACGGCACCAAGTTTGACAGTTCCGTCGACCGTGGGCAGGCTGCGAGCTTCCCACTGAACCGCGTCATCCCCGGCTGGACCGAGGGCGTCAGCACCATGAAGGTCGGCGGCAAGCGCAAGTTGATCATCCCCTTCGAACTCGGTTACGGCGATCGTGGCTCACCGCCGGTCATCCCCCCGAAGGCCATGCTCATCTTCGACGTCGAACTGATCAAGATCGGGGAGTAACAACCCGGCCGGGCCGATGGTCCGAGAACCGGATCGACTGAGAACACACGACGGCCGGTCGCCTGCTGCAGGCGGCCGGCTTGTTCATTGGTCATCCACACCGATGGTTTCGCCGAATAACTTCAATCAAATGTCGGTTGTGTCAGAAGTAGTGCGTGTTCAATCGCCCGGCTTCTGGTACCATCATCATTGCAGTGATGCCGAAGCACACGGTATCGATGCACCAGCGATGCAGCACTGCCTGACTGAGAGGAACACGATGAGAAAAATGAATCGACTTCCGATTTCTGTCCCCACCACTGCTGCCACACTCTGCGCCGCGGCACTTGTGACCACTTCCGCTCTCGCGCAGCAGGGTGTACAGATCAACACCGATGCAAACGGGCGGGACAAGACGGGTGACGCCGGGAACGAGCCGTCGATCGCCGTAAGCCCGACCAACCCGCTCCAGATTGTCATCGGCTGGCGCGAGTTTCCGACAGTCAATTCTGATGCTCGCAAGGCAGGATTCGGCTACTCCCATGACGGCGGCCTGACCTGGACCAACGGCGGGTACCTCGACCCACCGCCCGGCTGGTCACAATCCACCCAACAGACAGACCCGGTTCTCGGTGCCGATTCATCGGGGACATTCTTCTACTGGAGCGAACCGTTCCGGCCCGACGCAGCCCAATGGATCTACCCGTCCACCGACGGCGGCGTCACCTGGGGCACGCCCTCGGCAGCCCAGAGCCCCACCAATGGTGACAAGGATTGGATGGCGATCGACACGACCGGCGGCGTCGGCGATGGCCACATCTATGGTGGGTGGAACCACTTCAACCTCGGCGGCCAGTGCTTCGTCCGATCCACCGATGGAGGCAACTCCTTCTCAACACCGGTCCGTATTGCAGATGCAGGCGGCACGCAGTGGATGATGCACTTTGCCGTCGACCCGGACGGCGATGTGTATGCAGCCTGGCGCAACATGAGCCGCAATGCCATTTACATCACGAAGTCGACCAACGCCAAGAACGCAGGCACCACCCCGACGTTCGATGCCTTCGGCTCCGGCGGCTATAACGGCCTGGACATCAAGATCGACAGCGGGAACGACCCCGACTTCCTCGGGATCAATCCAGTCGGCTTCCATCAGATCTACCTCGGCATTGACCATTCCAACGGCCCGCGCAGAGGCTGGGTCTACTGCCTCTGGGCCGACAAACGACGCGATGGCAGCGACATTTACTTTGCCCGCAGCAACGACGGTGGCTTCACCTGGGTGACCGGTATCCGGGTCAACGACGACCCCTCCGGTACCTACCAGTGGATGCCGGCCATGTCCGTTGCACCGAACGGCCGAATCGATGCGTGCTGGTATGACACCCGCAATCACAGCGGCACGTACCCGAACTCGGAAATGTTCTACTCGTTCTCGCTTGACGGCGGCGACCATTGGTCCGTCGGCCGTCGAATCAGCGACAGTTTCAGCACTCGCATCGGCTGGCCCTCGCAGCAGAAGATCGGCGACTATATCGACAGCCGCTCGGACAGCGACTCAATGATGATTGCCTACGCAGCCACCTTCACCGGCGGGCAGGATGTCTACTTCATGCGTGTCGAACCGACGCTGCTGACCGTGGACAACCTCGTGGCCGGGCAGAACGCCCACATTGCCGTCACCGGCGCGGTTCCCAACAAACCCGTCTGGGTGGCAGCCAGCACAAGCGGCACCGGCTCGACCTATGTCTCGCAGCTCACGGTGTACCTCGGGCTTGATCAACCCTTCCAGGTTGACAAGCAGGTCAAGGCCGATGCAAACGGAAACGCTTCCTGGGATGTTTTTGTTCCCAATGCCGGCAAGGGCCAGCAGGTGTGGTTCCAGGCAGTGCAATCAGAAAACGGCTCGAACATGGTGTCGGGCGTGATTCAGTAGTGATGAAGGAAACAGGCAAGGGGTAAGAGTGACCGAATGGGATGGGATGGGATGACCTGCGAGACGCCCGCCCCACCGAGACGCCCGCCCCACCGAGACGCCCGGGCCACTGAGACTGACTTTATTGAGGATGGGATGATCACATGAGTACTCGAATCGTATCGACCGCTGCCGCCGCCGCCGTGGCTGCCATGAGTCTGTCCGGTCATGTGTTGGCGCAGCCGGTTGACAACGGGGTCCAGATCAATACCGACAACGCCGGCAACAACATCGTCGGCGATGCGGCCAACGAACCCTCGTTTGCCGTCAGCACCATTGACCCGGACGTCCTGGTTGTCGGTTGGCGTCAGTTCCCGACCATCTCCTCGGATGTGCGTTATGGCGGCTATGGCCTGTCATGGGACGGCGGGCGAACCTGGACCTACGGCGGCGACCTCGATCCCCCGCCCGGGGCCGGCCCGAATGCGAACCAGTCCGATCCCGTGCTTGCCGTTGATGATGCCGGTTCCTTCTTTTACAACAGCCTCGTCTTCCGATCCAGCAAGGACGGGCAAACCGTCTACCGCAGTGACGATGACGGCGTGACGTGGCAGACGCCGAACTACATCGAGTTCGGCTTCCTCGACAAGAACTGGTACAACATCGACACGACCGGAGTCAGTCGGAATCACTACTGCATCTGGGGCAACTCGACGATCTTCTTCAAGCGCTCCACTGATGAGGGCGTCACCTGGCCTTCGCCGCTGAGCCTCGGCCAGGGCATTTCCTCGTATGTCTCGATCGCCCCGGACGGAACGGTCTACACCGGCTGGTGGGAGTACTGGACTGATACCGTCAAGGTCCGCAGGTCGGACAACGCATGGGACGGCTCGAGGACGCCGACGTTCAATAGTGCGAGAAGTCTCGACTTCGGTGCCTGGCCGTACCAGTTCCCACTCAACCCAGACGGCGGTGCCGGCCAGTTCTATATCGAAGCCGATCCCTCCGGCGGTGCCCGGGCCGATTGGGTCTATGCCCTGTCCTCCGGCATCCCGGCCAACGACGCCTGCGAAGTCTTCTTCTCACGCAGTACCGACCGTGGCGATTCCTGGTCCACCCCCATTACGATCAACGACGACTCAGACCCGAACGATTACCAGTGGATGGCTGTGATGTCGGTGTCGCCCGGCGGCCGTATCGACGCTGCCTGGCTTGACACGCGTGACGACCCGAACCATACCTGGTCGCGCTTGTACTACTCGTATTCCTACGACGGCGGCATCACCTGGGCGCCGAACCGGGCACTGTCCGATGCCTTCGACCCGCTGGTCGGCTGGCCCCAGCAGCGCAAGATTGGCGACTACTTCCAGAGCCAGTCGGACACCGGCGGCGTCGGGATCGTCTACCCGGCCACCTTCAACGGCGAGCAGGACCTCTACTTCCGACGTGCGCACCCGATCCTGCTCGACGCAGACCAGATGTTCGGCGGGCAGAATGTCGAGATTCGAATCACCGGTGCCAAGCCGAACCAGAACGCGTTTCTGGCCTACAGCCTGCGCGGCGAAGGCCGGACACACGTCAGTTTCCTTGATGTCGATGTCGAACTCAAGAGCCCGATTCAGGCCGGCAGCAGTGTCATGACCGATGCCAACGGCGATGCCTCGTGGACGTTAGGAGTACCCAATGCAGCCACCGGCCGAACCGTCTGGCTCCAGTCTGTCCAGCAGCAGAACGCAAGCAACGTGGTGAAGCAGACCGTGCAGTAAGGCTGCGATTGACGGTCCAGAGAGGGTGGCGAAAGGGGGCAGAACAAACGTGAGATCGTTGAACGCATCTCGTTGCTGTCACTGCGCCTGCATCGCCATTACAGCCATCTGCATCGGCATGACAGCGTCAACCGCTCACGCCCAGCCCATCATCAACGGCGTCCAGATCAACACCGACTCACGCGGCCGTAACATCGTTGGCGATGCCGCCAACGAACCGTCGTTTGCCGTCAGTCCTGTTGATCCTTATGTCATGGTGGTCGGATGGCGCCAGTTCGACACGATCTCTTCGGATGTGAGGTACGCGGGCTATGCGTTATCGTGGGACGGAGGCTGGACATGGATGAACGGGGGTACACTCGACCCGCCGCCTGAAGCCGGCCCTGATTACAATCAGTCCGATCCAGTACTTGCAGTCGATGAGAGCGGTTCCTTTTTCTATAACGGTCTCATGTGGTCGACTCCACAGAATGGCCTGATGGTGTACCGCTCAGATGACGGTGGCGCCAATTGGCAGGATCCGATATACGTCAACGATCGCGGGGCTGACAAGAATTGGTACACCGTCGATCGCAGCGGAGTCAGCCGCCATCACTATTGCATCTGGGGCCCATCGAGGGTCAAGTTCATGCGATCAACTGATGAGGGTGTGACCTGGCCCCGGCTATTTATCTACATGGATGGCACTACCATGTCCTACGTTTCAGTAGGGCCTGATGGGGCTGTATACGTGAGTGCGTGGGAAAATGGCGTACATGTTCAGCGCTCGGACAACGCAAGTGATCCGACGCAGGATCCTGAGTTCACCGACTCGGCAATCGTGGATCTGGGAGTACCACCTTTCTACCTTCCCGTCAATCCTGCAGGAGCAAGTTGCCAGACCTACGTCGAAGCCGACTATTCCGGCGGCAAGCGCGACAGCTGGGTCTATCTGCTGTCCTCCGGCGTACCTGATGATGACGTCTGCGACGTCTTCTTCGCGCGTAGCACAGATCGTGGCGACACTTGGAGCGATCGCATCCGGGTCAACGACGATCCCGACCCAAACGACTACCAATGGATGGCCGCCATGTCCGTCTCACGCGGCGGGCGGATCGATGCCGTCTGGTTCGACACACGCGACGATCCCGGCCACTTCATGTCGCGCCTGTACTACTCATACTCCTACGATGGCGGCCTCACCTGGGCACCCAACAGGCCGCTCACCGATGCCTTCGACCCATCGCTCGGGTATCCCAACCAGGACAAGATCGGCGACTACTTCCAGTGCCAATCCGACAACGGCGGCGTGGGTGTCGTGTACCCGGCCACCTTCAACGGCGAACAGGATATCTACTTCCGGCGAGCCAATCCGATTCTGCTCGAAGCCGACCAGATGATCGGCGGGCAGAATGCTGAGATTCGCATCACAGGCGCCAAGCCGAATGCCAACACATACCTGGCCTACAGCCGGCACGGCCGGTCCCGAACGAATGTCCCACCGCTGGATGTTGATGTCGAGTTGGAGAATCCTGTGCGACTCGGGGACACGGCGCGGACCAATGCCCAGGGCGAGGCCGCTTGGGTGGTGCCCGTCCCGCTCAACGCGACCGGTCAAACCGTGTGGCTCCAGTCGATCCAATACCGAAACGCGAGTAACGTCATCAAACAAACCGTGCAATAAACGGGACATGTACGGTCTTGTGTACAAGGGCGGCCAAGTAGCGACCGCCTGCAATCCAAACTCACCAGTGGATGGTGCGACGATAGTGGAGAGATCAGCAATGAACGTGAACGGAACTCGGATTCTCACGACCTCCTCAATCGTGGTCGCTGCGCTGTCAGCGGCTTCGACTCTCGCTTTTCAGCAGCCGCTCCACACATCAGGGGCCGACGGGGCACTTGATGCTCAGGCTGAGTCGGTGATGGCGCGCTTTGACGGCCACAAAGTCATCCGTGCCTGGATCGAGAGTGAGGAGGAACTCGAACTCGTCCACTTCCTCTCCGATGACATCTGGAACGACACCTACGGAATTGGCGGGCCACTCGACTTCCGCATCACACCGGAGATGTACGACATCCTGGTCGGCTCCGGCCTGCCGTTCGAAGTCATGATCGACGATGTCCAGGTCCTCATCGACGCCGAGCGCGCCGACGATGGCTTCGAGAACCCAGCCGAGGACCCGTTCTTCAATGACTACCAGCGACTCTCCGACGTCGTTGCCTACATGAATACGCTGGCCAACCTCCGCCCGGACCTGGCCGAAGTCGTTGATATCGGCGATACCGTCCGTGGCCGGGACATCTTTGCCCTCCGCATCACCGGGCCGAACTTCGAACCGACCCGACCCGGCCTGCTCATCCACGGCGGGCAGCACGCCCGTGAATGGATTACGGTCTCTGCAAACTGCTACATTGCTGACACGCTGATCCGCCAGTATGACACCGATCCGTATATCAAGGACCTTGTCGATACCCGCGAGTGGTGGATCATCCCGGTCATGAACCCGGACGGCTATGAGTACACCTGGACCAACTACCGGCTCTGGCGCAAGAATCGGCGGAGTTCGTATGGCGTTGATCTGAACCGCAACTGGGGATACCACTGGGGCGGGCCCGGATCCAGTGACAGCACGAACAGAGAGACGTATCGAGGCGATGCCCCGTTCTCCGAGCCGGAAACTCAGGCGATGCGCGACCTGTGCCTGGACCACCCGAACATCGTCGGGCATATCGACATCCACAGTTACTCGCAGTTGATCCTCTACCCGTGGGGCTGGACACGCTACCTGCCGCCTTACAACGACACCTTTGATGCCATCAGCAGCGAGATGGATCAGCGTATCGAGGCACTGTATGGCACCATTTGGCGCTACGGGCCGGTGTACACGACTATCTACCCGGCCAGCGGCGTCAGCAGTGACTGGACCTTTGGTGATCGGCGCATCTGGGGCTTTGCCTTCGAACTGCGCGACCGCGGCCAGTACGGATTCGTCCTGCCCAAGAGCCAGTTGCTTCCGGCATCAAAGGAAGCCCGTGAAGGTGTGTTTGTTCTGGCCGAGCAGGAACTGGAGCCGTTGATGGTCCTTGATGTCGGATGGCTTGAGCGAGGTCAGCCGGCTGAGTTCAAGGTCACACGGGCCACGCCGGGGTCAGACGTGTACTTCTTCTACAGCATCAGAGGCGATGACGAACAGACCTTCTGGCCCGATCTGAACGTGACGCTGGATATCGAGAGCCCCTTGATGGCAGCCACGGCAACGGCAGATGCCTCCGGGACGGCCATTCTGAATCGAACCATGCCCAATCTCAGGGCGCTGATCGTGATCTGGCTCCAGGCTGCTGAATACGGCCGCACGACGAACGTCGTCCTGACCCAGATCAACTGACTGACCTGGCCGGATTGGCCGGTTGGTTGTGTGTGAATTGGTTCTTCCCGAATGACACGAGAGAGAACCCGTCGTCTCCCTTTCTTCCGGTTCGCCAATCTCCCGATTGGTTCTTCCTCTCCGCCCACCGCCACCACCGGTGGCGGCTTTGTGAGCCCCGGCGTATTCACCGGGGGCTAATCACCCCTCCTCCGTCATCCCGGCGCAGGCTGGGATCCAGGGAGATGAATGTGATCCATACGGTTATTCTGCCGGATCTTCCGCTCAAAGCAGCGTTGATCCAGCCTACTTCCCTTCCGCCGCTACCGGTGCCGGCATGACGAAAAAAAGAGCCCCGGGCATGCGATTGCACACACCCGAGGCTCGAATTTGTTTCACGGAATCAACCCGACTGAAGAAACGCCGCTACCCGCCCCCTGTTGCCGCGGAAGTCAGCGTATGCAGATCCTTCGGATCGATCAGCCACAGCCAATCATCAAACAGGAACTCGAGCCGGATTGCCAGCAGCGCGATTCGGCCCATGACCGTGTACCCGAACGCAGCACCGAACGTCACCATCAGGAACCAGATGCCGAGCTTGGCCGTCTTCCCGACGATCCCCTTGTGCTCAATCGAGAAGAAGAAGTACACGAGACATGACAACACACCGATCAACAGCAGTACGTTCTCAAGCGAGGCCCAGAAGGTGGCTGACGCTGCCACTTGGCCGGCATCGGTATACTGCGGCACATACAGCGGCTTGATCCCGTTTCGAATCTGACTCAGGAAGTCAGCGTGGATAAACGTGATCATGCGGAAGCCGGCCGTCGTCCCGATGATGAATGCCAGCGGCCACCGGCTGATCCACGACCCCTTTGGTGACAATCGCATCAACAGCATGATGCCGAGAATGAGCGGGAAGAGGTACGTCCACTCGAAGTCCGGCTCAATACCGGGCATCGACCAGCCCTTGACCATCGCAGGCAGCAGTCGGCCGACGAGGTTCGGAATGATGACGGTCCAGAACCCGACCACCATCCAGTAGGCTGCCGAGACACCGACCACGATGGATTCGGCCGTCTTGTAGAATGGGTTGTCACGGTAGAGGAACGAGAAGATCGCCAACGTGAACAAGGCGGCCGCCCAGAGACCGGCCGTTCGGCCGATACTCAACTTGTACTCCATCTGCGGTACGGCGGCAGCAGCCGGGGTCGAAGCCGCCCCCGTGCCGGCTGCAGACTCTGCACCTTCTCCGGCAGCACTGTTGGCGGCATCGGGATCCGCACCACTTTCCGGCTCCACGGCAATGACGCCCGTTTCCTGCCAGAATTCCTTGGCGCTTTGTTCCTTGTACGACCACCACTGGTACCGGTTGGGTTGCCCAACCTCGGGGATCGCGACACCTTCCTCAGATGCTTCGTCGACTGTGAGGACCCTGGCATCATGCTTGCCGACGGTACCGCCCGGGTTGTCCGGATCGGAATAGTCAACGACGAAGTCGTTGAGCGTCCCTTCGACGTACACGCGGCCGAGTTGTCCTGTACTGGCTCGGTACAGGAGAAAGGCACCGGCTATGACGAGGATGATTATCCAAACAATGCGTTCCGTTTTCATCGCTCACCTCCCTTCGCCCGCTCGACGAAGTAGATGATGTTGGCCACTACGATCAGCAGAATGATCAGCAGGTGGGCGACCAGCTGCGGCCCCATACGCCGAAGGCCTTCGGTAAACACCGGCCGCGGATTATCAGGATCCGGCTCGTAGGCGTCATTTACCAGTTTCTCATACTCGGCAGCGCCCTTGATCGCGCCGAGCAACCCAGGCAACTGCTCCGGGATATACGGGTACAGCAACGGTGCCTGCACCCCGGTGCACCCACCGACAATCCGAATATCGTCCGGGAATGGTGTGGCTGCGTATTGCACCCATTCTTTCGTGCCGGCCGAACCGGCTGACACGTTGACAATCAAATCCATCTGGCGGATGTTGCGAACACCCTCCATCATCGGGATGTCATCAATGGCCGTCCCCTTGTCATCGGTCGTGTACAGCTCACGAAGGTTCGTCACGATGACCTTGATGACGCCTTCGCCGCCGGACTTGAACCCGAGATTGACGAAATCCTCACCATAGACCAGATCGTCATAGTACTGATCAATGACCCGGTCGATGGAGTCGTCGATCATCTGCGGGCCGACCGGCCACAAGGCCATGAAGTACATCTTCAACTTCTTCTCAGCACAGTGATGGACAAATGACGTTGCCATCGGTCCCAGTTCACCCTCACTGGCCGGATCAAAGTCGAATGAAAGCAGAACCTTGTCGCCTTCATTCAACTGGTCGATCTCATCGAACACATTCCGAGCCAGCTCCGAGGGCTTCTCGGGCAACGACAAACCGAGCCAGTCAATCACAATAATCGGGATCGCGACGGACAACATCATGAGCAGGAAGACCCATCGCCGATCGAGATTCTTCAGAAACTCAAACATTCCGGATCACTCCTGTCCTGAACCGAGGTATGACCGATCCACGCCCAACAGCACCTTCAGCGACATCGAGGCAATCCCAAGCGCAATGCCGATCATGATCGCCCGATTGCCTGTTGTCACGAAGACCTTCATGATGTACACCGTCAGATTGTCGATCTTCAGGCCGCTCAATGCCTCGGGCATCCAATCCGTCAGCCAGACACCGGCAAACGTACGTCCAAGCAGAATGATGAATGCCGTCCCGAGCAGCAGGATGGCCTCAAGGTTCTTCGCACGGAACGCACGGAATGCAGCCGAGGCGATGTAGAAGGCGAGCATCGAGAACATCGTGGCGGTCAATGGCTTGAATGCAAACTCGTACAGCCACCAGAACGGGCTTCCATTCTCGCGGTATTCACCGGACCACGCAAAGTGGGGGAACTGCGGGCTCGGATTCACGCCGATCTTCAGCAGACCCACGAGCAACGTGATGCCGAA
Source organism: Planctomycetota bacterium (assembly GCA_013112555.1). Classification (GTDB taxonomy): domain Bacteria; phylum Planctomycetota; class Phycisphaerae; order Phycisphaerales; family UBA5793; genus PNC21. The sequence continues at coordinate 1,952,748 of JABFGK010000001.1, forward strand.
GGCCAGCAGCGTAATCACGCTGTAGCCCCAACCTTCTGCCTGATCGGAGGTCTTCTTCAGGTGAATCTTGAGCAGGTTCCCGCCACCGAGCACGAACGCGATCGCAGCGATCACGTCGAACCAGATCATGGTCTTCTCGCCCCAGTCCTCGGTGTACGGGCTGAAATAGGCGAACACGAGTACGAATCCGCCTATTGCCGTAATGAGCAGCGGGATCGTTCGTTTCATCCGCTTGGCTCCTTCTTGTTCACACGCTCCCGACCGCCCCGTATGGTCGATGACCGACTCAGATCCCACTCAACCGATTTGCCGTGGGCCCCTGAGCACTTCCATTTCGCTCTCAAGTCAGAATGACGCCCTTGATGTACTCGGACCAGGTCGTCAGAAACCCTGTGTCGACAAACCAGGCAGCCAAGGTGGCAATGGTCACGCCGACGATGATCCCGATCCCCACGATGATCTTGCCGACGTCCTGCCCCTTCAGACTGCCCAACTGCTCCGGCTCGCCCGACAGATACGCCGATGCCGCAAAGAACTCCTCGCCGATCAGCGTGTAGTCGCAGGCTGCGACGAAGAACGGCAACTGGGCCGGCATCGCCGTCCCGGCAATCTGAATCGCCCCGATCGAATTGCCCGTCTCTGCCAGAATCAGTGATTCGGCATAGAACGCACCCATGTAGAAACACGCAGCCGGCTTCTCGCGCACCATGTTGCCCTGCAGATACGCCACGTACCCGAACTGTTCGTCCGTCACATAGTAAATGAAGTCTGCGTTGTACGCATCCGGCCGGCCGGCTGACAAATACGCAGCCTGCACCGTCTCGCGGGCCGACGTCATGACGAGCGATCGGCACGTCGGGACTTCCACCTTCGCATCGTACTCCGCGGCCGTCTTAGCCACTCGGGACAGCACCGTCATCCCCGCAATCGTCTGGATGTCATTCATGTCCAGAATGCCGGGGATGAACATGCACGAACGACCCATTTCCGTCGCTCGCCCCACAGCCTCGTCCACGGCCGCCAGACCGCCGATCTTTCGGATTTTCAGGTCCTTGCCGGCCCGTGCGTGCTGAATGAAGAACACCACCGAGCCACCGAAGATGATCGTGATGATCAGCAGGTACATCCGCTTCGCATCAAACCACTGACGGGTTGGCGAATACGGTGCTGCCGTGATGGTCTCGACCGACTGGGAGCCATCCGACCCCACAGCCACGATCTTGAACAGGTATCCCAACTCAACGGTAATCTTCTTGTGTGGCTTGTCGGGCAGGTCATTCGGGTCAAAGAGCGCCCGTTGTTCGTCTGACAAGTCCTTCAGCCTGACATAGCCGGACCCGGGCACCGACCCGACCGTGTACTCGGTCGTACCGGCAGGAACCACATCGACCAGCGCGTACTTGCGCTCCGACTCAGTCAACAGATCCGCAGGAATCGGGCCTTTCTGCATCATGGCCTTGTAGATGAAGTAACTCTCTACCAGCGTCGCGTCGTCTGCCGAGACCTCCCAGGTCAGATCGGCGTTGTCGCCGCCGTCCCAGGGGTGATCGGCAGACTGCAGATTCGTCACCGGCGCAGGCCCCTGAGCCATCGCCACGGATGCGGCCAGGCATGCGATGGCCGGCAGTACTGCCAGGCACATGATGGCTCGCGACAGACGAAAACTCAGTTGTGTCAAACGGGTGAGCGTGGGGTACGGTGCGTCAAGTCCGTTATTCATATGCCCTGCTCCGAGAGAGTGTGGAGGGTACGGAAGTCCCGTATGGTAGCCGCTGTATCACGCCGATGTGAAGACAGACCCTGTCACTTCCAAAAACCGTCAGCCTTCAATCAACTCGACATTGGCGCGCGGGATCACAACAGTCTCCCCTGATCCCAACTTCACGTCAAGTACGCGGGCCTTCGATCCTGAACCGAGAACCTGCGGCTCCGACGGCAAGCCGGCTACCGTTCCGATCAACCCGAAGTACGGATCGCGGATGATTCGAACCGGCCGGCCCGTCTCGAGCATCCCGCCGTCCAGTTTGGCCGGTTCTTCAGCCTTGACTTCTTCCTCGCTCAGAGGAATGACGATCTCCGGCCGCATCACGCCGGCCCGAATCTGTGTCGCCCCGTTGACGGCCGCAAAGTCCCCGACCCGAGCCTTGAGCAAATCAAACGTGCGCTCTGCCATCGCGATATCGCCGAAACCCTCTGTAATAACAAGAGTTACGCCAACTTTTTCCGTCCCGGTAATCGCCACGCCCAGGTCATATCCCAGGATCTTCTTCAAGTCCTGATCGTCGATGCCGCCTGCGACCACGGCCGCTGCACCCACTTCAATTGCCTTCCTCACGGCATCATGCCAGACCCGGGCCCCGCCGACGATCACGCACCCCTTCATGTCGGGCGTGATCATGTCAGCCTGCAACTCCTGCTCGTGGCTGGCAGCAGCCATCTTGATCGTCCCGAAACTCTCGCCGCCGATTCCAAAAATCCCCTGCACGAACGACACGTCAGCCTCGATCATAACGCCCTGTTCCGGGATCACCTCGGTGACCGTCCCCGTCAGATATGCCCGAACTTCGACCGGAATCGGCTCGCCGCGGATAATCACCTGCCCCGTCACATCCGAGATCGTCTCGATCGTGCCGGCATCCTTTGACTTGTACACCTGCTTGAACATCCCGAAGATGCCCTTCGTCTGGGCCAGCGGTTCCCCCACTTCAATCCGTTCGCCCACCTTCTTCAGAACGCACTCCATGACGTCCGACGGTGGCATCGAAAGCAGGTTGGCCAGATTGACCGGCATGATGTCGCCCGGCATGAACGTCTGGGCCACAACCTGCTCGGCCTCGACGTGATCCCCCTTGCTGACCAGCACCTTGCCCGGGATCGGGAGGATCCGACGGCACTGGTGCGTGATCCGATTGACGACTTTCAACCCTGGTGTGTATGCGTTACCCATAATCTTCCAATCACTCTACTGACAGTTTGCTCGACTCGTTGACCGGCAAACCGAATCACCCCATCCCCGGGTACAGTTTCATTGCCTCAACCCACTTCGAAATCAGCGGCTTGCATGCCTCGCGCGACTCCGGCAGCTCCAGTGGGCGCCCGCGCCCGTCCAGAACGAGCCCGACCGTGCCCCCCTTGACCGTCTTCTCCACCCGCTTGCCCGGGCCGTTCCCACAGTCAAACGTGCGCCCCGGCTCCACTGTCACGGAGGCTGTCTCTCCTTCAGCCAACGGCAGCAACTTGATCTCGCCAAAGGCAATCTGCCCGGATTCGTTGAGTGTGCTTCCCTTGATCGTGTAGTCGAAACACGGCTTGCCGGGCTTGCCCGACCCCTTCGGGGCCACGCATGTGCCCAGATAGATCAGGCAGTCGCGCTCAAAGACCTCCATTGCTGCTTTCGGGTGGACCTGGGCCAGCACACCCAGGTGCGGCATCATAAAGATGCTGTCCTTGGCCAGCGTCGTGAACCCTTCCGGCTGGAACGCATCAATAAGCAGCAGGGCCGTCTGATTCATGCTCGGAGCATGCGACAGCACCCCGCCCGATGCCACGAGCAGATTCAACTTCATGTTGTCAACAATGGTCTGCCCGCCGGTCTCCTGGCTGAACGTATCGCCGACCGATCGCTGCTGCTGGACGCCCTTGAGCGTCGTGGCAAACTCCTTGTGCTGGATATATGCCAGCCGCAATGCTTCCCGTGCCACGGCCTGCTCGAACACGAGCGCCTCAAGTGACTGCGGGATCGTGGTCGGCCGGATCATCTTGTTCTTGACCCGGTTGCGCAACTCGCGCTCATCCATGTCGAAGTGCACCCAGCGGAGAATGTTGGGCATGGTGGCCTCAGCGCAGACATTCGAGATCGAGTAGCTCATCCCGAGATTGGCACTGACGGTCCGGTTAAAGGTCTTATCGAACACGGAGAAGACGTCGGTCGTCGCCCCGCCGATGTCGACACCGACGGCGTTGATGTTCTGCGACTCTGCAATGGTCTGCAGGATGTTCCCCACGGCACCGGGCGTCGGCATGATCGGGGCATCGGTCCAGCCCATCAACTTGTCATACCCGGGTGCATGGGCCATGACATGCTCGAGGAACAGGTCGTGGATCGCATCACGAGCCGGCCCGAGGTTCTCCCGCTCCAGCACCGGCCGCAGATTGTCGACGATCAGCAGTTCAAAGCCCTGCTCGAAGATCTTGTTCATTCGCGGGGCTGCGTCCTTATTGCCTGCATAAATGATCGGCAACGTATACCCGCTGCCAAAGCGAGGCTGGGGCTTGGCCGGCGCGATCAGTTCTGCAATCGAGACGACGTGCTTCGCATCGCCGCCGTCGGTCCCCCCTGACACGAGCATCATGTCCGGGCGCAACTCGCGGATCCGCTGAATCTGCTCGTGCGGCTTGCGCTTGTCATTTGACGCGATGACGTCCATGACGATCGCCCCGGCCCCGAGGGCCGCCCGCTTGGCACTGGCCGCGGTCATCTCAGCCACCACGCCTGCCACCATCATCTGGAGGCCACCGCCGGCACTCGAGGTCGAAATGTAAACGTCGCATCCCTCGGTCTCGGTGGCCGGCTGGATAATCTTCCCGCTGTCATCAATGAACTTGCGGCCGGCCAGTTCGCCCACCTCGACGACTGCATTCACGACGCCCATCGTCACGTCGGCAAACGGCTCCTCAACGGTCGTCGGGGCCTCGCCTCGATGCGTCTGCCGGTACCCCTCATCAGTCAACTGAATCAGGATCGCCTTGGTCGTCGTCGAGCCGCAGTCCGTCGCCAGAATCACACGGGCCTGCTGAGCATCACTCTTGGTCGTCGTCGTCATAGTCAGATCGCTTCTCTATCTCGCTGAAATGGCCCCACAGTCGCTGCCCGGGCAGCAGCATGGGCCTGAATCAATCGGTGTCTGTCGCCGGGGGGCCGTCATCGTCATCGCCCGGCTCTGTCGGTGATTCGTCCGGTGTTTCCGTTGTCTCACACTCCGCTTCCATCTCTTCAATCCGCCTGCAAAGGTATTCCACTGACCCCCGTCGCTCCAGAAAAGCAGCAAAATGTCGGTATCCGTCCGTATCCGTGAACACGGAAACGAAGGGGTGAAAGAAGTGCATCGCCTGGGACCCGACGAAGTTCATCGGCTGCAGTGCCTCCAGCGCCAGCAATGCCGGCGTCGTCATATGGCGCTTGACGACCTCACGGCAGACACGATCCACCGGGCCTTGTTGCTCAGCCGTCGGCTCTGCCGCCCCCGGCGGATCGACCGCAAACGCGTGTTTCAACCAGTCCTTCTTCTTTGCCATGAATCACAACTCGCCTTTATCAGTGCCATTGCCCTGGGCCGACGCCTCATTTCTGCTGGCAGCCATGTAGTCCCTGATGAGAGCCAGGACGTCATCCTGCCGGGTGCCGTAGAGCACATGCATGCCCCGAAACGCATCCCAGCGGCTTCGATGGGCCCGCGTCGAGAGATACACCCCCTGCCCATCATGATGAAACCGCCTGATATGTGACCACAAGTGCCGCTGCCGGCCAATCAGATACCGGGCAGAAATCCCCTTCTCGTCGATTTCGAACCGGCTCGGGAAGAAGTATCGATACAGTGCCAGAATCTGGACCGCGACAGCCAAACCGGCCCATGACAGGCTCCAATTGGTGGTAAAGGCCACGCCTCCTGCCACAGCCAGGACGATCGCCAATGCCCCGCACGACGCTCCCAACCGCTCTCGGGCCGGGTATGCCGTCCACGCCAGTCTGGTCCGTTTCGTCTCACTCAGATCGACCACTCCTGATCCGAAACAAGCCGGACTTGACGGCCGCGCCAAGTCCGGGTCACTCATCACCCACGTATGATACACCCCATGGTCCCGCCCTGCATCTTGTCGGGAACCCCCCTAATGGCAAGTCAACCCTGCGTTTCCTATTGTCCTGCCCCACCCCGACCGGGGGTGTGCCATGCACCCGGATTCACCCTGGCCACCACGGGATACAGCCCATGAACTACACACAGATCACACCGCTCGAACGCGAGGAAATGCTCGAAGCCATCGGCGTCGCCGGCGTGGATGAACTGTTCTCATCCATCCACCCTGATGACCGCCTGGCCGGCCCGCTGAACCTGCCGCCGGCTGCCTCGGAACTCGAGCTCCAGAACGAACTCAATGCTCTGGCCGAGGAGAACTCCGGTGCCCATACGCATGCCTGTTTCATGGGTGCCGGCAGTTACGACCACTTCATCCCCACGCTGATCGACCAGGTTGTCGGCCGCGGCGAGTTCCTCACAGCCTACACCCCCTACCAGGCCGAAGCATCACAGGGCGCCCTCCAGGCGTTCTTCGAGTTTCAGACCCAGGTCGCCGGGCTTGCTGCGCTCGATGTCGCCAACGCAAGCCTCTATGACGGTGCCACTGCCGTGGCGGAAGCCGCCATGCTGGCTGTCAATGTCAACGGCCGACGTCGAGTCCTCGTTGCCTCGACCGTCCACCCCGACTCCCGGGCCGTCCTCCGAACCTACTTCGAAGAACTTCCCGTGACGGTCGTCGAGATCCCGGCCGGTCCCGACGGCATCATCGATCCCGAGGCACTCGCGCAGGCCATTGACAATGACACGGCCTGCGTCATCGTCCAGTCCCCGAATTTCCACGGCTTGATCGAGGATTGGAATGCCTGTTTCGAGGCTGCGCACAGCATTCCGAAAACACTCGGCATTGCCGTCTTCAATCCCATTGCCTGCGGCCTTCTGAATCGGCCCGGAGAATGCGGGGCCGACGTCGCCGTAGCCGAAGGACAACCACTCGGAACGCCCCTCCAGTTCGGCGGGCCGTACCTCGGTCTCTTTGCTGCCAAGAACGCCTTTGTCCGCAAAATGCCCGGCCGACTTGTGGGTGAAACCGTCGATACCGACGGCCGGCGGGCCTTCTGCCTCACGCTCCAGACCCGCGAACAACACATTCGGCGTGAGAAGGCGACCAGCAATATCTGTACGAATCAGGGGTTGCTGGCACTGCGGGCCACCGTCTTCCTGAACACACTCGGGCCACAGGGGCTCGCTGAGATGGCTGAGCAGTCCTACCACAAGGCACACTACCTGGCCACCCGGATTGCCGAGATCACCGGTTTCGCGCTCAAGTACCCGGACACGCGATTCTTCAATGAGTTCGTCGTGACGTGCCCGGCCCCCGCTGCTGCCATCATTGAGGCCGCAGTCCACGAGGGCTTTCTGCTCGGCCCACCCCTCGATACGCCGGCCACCGGTGCCCAGGGCAGTCCGAACGACCTGCTCATCTGTGCGACGGAGAAACGGTCACGGGCCGAACTCGATTCACTCGTCGAGTTCCTGGCTCGTGAGTATGGGCTGCAGACCAGCGATTGATGATGATGGGAAGGGGAATCCGGATCATGAAATCAACCCACGCAGACGCGTTGACGCGGCCGGAGATACACACGATGGGAACAGACAAGGACGCCAACGTCACCACGGAAAACATCGTGACTGCGACGCCGCGAGGAGATCGCCCCGTTGAGCCGCTCGTCTTCGAGAAGTCGATCCCGGGACAACGAGCCGTTACGCTGCCACCGTTGGACGTACCTGAAACCGCGTTGCCTTCCGAGATCGTCGGGGGTGGATTCCCGGGTGCCGAGATCGGCCAACTCGATCTCATGCGGCATTACACGCATCTGGCGCAACGTAACTTCTCGGTTGACGGCCAGTTTTACCCGCTCGGCTCGTGCACGATGAAGTACAACCCCCGCATCAACGAATGGGCAGCATCACTGCCGGGATTCACCGGACTCCACCCTCTCCAGGCCGAGACCGAAACCCAGGGCCTGCTGCGCCTCCTGTTTGAACTGCGCGGCTTTCTCGAGGAAATCGCCGGGCTCGACGAAGTGTGCCTCCAGCCGGCCGCCGGCGCCCACGGGGAATACACCGCCCTGAAAGTCATCCGGGCCTTCTACCACGATCACGGCCAGTCACAGCGCAATAAGGTCCTTGCCCCCGACACGGCCCACGGCACGAACCCCGCCTCCTGTGCCATGTGCGGTGCCAATGTCATTACCGTCCCCTCTGCCTCCGGCTACACCGATGTCGATGCACTCAAAGAGGTCATCGACCGTGAAGGCGCCGACACGATCGCTGCCTTCATGATCACGAACCCGAACACGGCCGGCCTCTTTGATTCCAAGATCACCGAGATCGCAGGGATCATGCACGAAGCCGGCGGCATGGTCTATCTCGATGGTGCCAATATGAACGCCATCCTCGGCAAGGCACGACCCGGCGACTTCGGCGTCGATGCCATGCACTACAACACCCACAAAACCTTCAGCACCCCACACGGCTGCGGCGGGCCGGGCTCCGGGCCGATTGCCGTCACCACGAAACTCGCGCCGTATCTGCCGGTCCCGCAAGTCGAGTACGATGATGTTCGGTCCATGTTCTCCCTGAACTACAACCGGCCGAAATCCATCGGCAAAGTCCGTTCCTTCTTCGGGCAGATTGGCGTTCTGATTCGATGCTGGGCCTACATCAGGTCCTGCGGGCCTGACGGGCTGCGCGATGTGGCCGAGATGTCCGTGCTCAATGCGAACTACCTCGCCTCACAACTGCACGCACGGTATGAGACGCCCTACTTCGAGCCGGGGAAGGGCAAGTGGTGCGCTCACGAGTTCATCACCGTGCCGAAGTCACTTCTGGCCCATGGGGTGACGCTGCTGGACATTGCCAAGCGCCTCATCGACTACGGCATCCACCCGCCGACCATGCATTGGCCGGTCCATGACTGCCTCATGGTCGAGCCGACCGAAACCGAGTCGAAGCGCACGCTCGATACGTTTATTGACGCGATGAGCCGCATCGCCGATGAGATCGAATCCCATGACGATGCGATGCACGATGCTCCTGCCGATGCACCCGTTCGCCGACTCGATGAAGTGGCCGCCAGCCGCAAACCGCGCCTGACATTCACCGACTCGCAATAACAACCGCACGCGCAAAAAAGCCCACGGATCCGACTCCGTGGGCTTGATCTCACGATTGACGTGGGCGCTTGGCCTCAAACTCACTTCAGGTCATCAAGCGACGTATACCCCGACCCGAACTGCTTGATGAAGTCCTGCGGCAACTCGCGACCGGTTCCCTGTGCATTCGGGGACTTCTCGTGGATGGCGTACTTCTCGCTCGGCAGCGAATCAATATAGCCTCGGACGACACCGATTGCCTCGCGCATCACTTCATCCACGTTATCCTTCAGACCCCGAATCTCCTCACGGGACTTGGAGTTCGCGTACTTGATGTAATACGTGCCGACCTTCATCTCATAGTCCAACTCTGCCCCGCTCACGCCACGACGCAGTGACCGATCAAGCCGGCCCAGTGTCGCAGCCATGCCGAACAGCCAGATCGTGCACCAACTGAGTCGACGCTGAATCGTCTGCCGGGTGATGATCTTGTCCTGATTATCCTTGAGCGCCACCTTCAGTGCATGACTAAAGTCGCGCACGAGTTCTTCGAAGATCGTCTGCAGTTCGATCAACTGCGGGCTGAGCCGGGTCACATGCGGGGCCGATGCCTTCATGCCAAGGAACATTTCAGCCCCGAGTTTCAGCCCCTTGCCCCAGAACTTCGGGTTCGCAGCCTTGTCCTTCACGTTCATCAGGTGCTCACCCAACTGCTTCGAGCCGTAGGCAAACACGAACGAATGCATGACCTCCGTCGCCCCCTCAGCGATGCGATTGATGCGGCTGTCACGCCACCCTCGCTCCAACTCGTTCTCGGTACACTGGCCGTCGCCGCCCATGATCTGGGTGGCATCGTCCATCACCATCCACCCGATCTCCGAGCAGAACAACTTGCACAGCGCCGTCTCCAGCATGATGTCCTCGTCGTTGCGGTCCATCATGCCCGTCGTCAGATACAGCACGGCCTCGGTGGCATACGTGAAGGCTGCCATCTTGACCATGTAGTCCTGGATCATCTCAAAGTCAGCGAGCGGGCGATCAAACTGGTAGCGTGTCTGGCCCCACTTGCCTGCCTGCTCGTAGGCACGCTTCGCGGCACCGAGCATCCCGGCCGACAGCGTGCAGCGCCCGTAGTTCAGGCAACTTAGCGCCAGGGCCAACCCCTTGCCTTCCTTGTGCAGCAGGTTTGCCCGCGGGACCTTGCAGTTCGTAAACCGAATGCGTGCCTGCCACGTGCCACGAATACCGACCTTCGAACGGTTGCGGCTGAAGATGTCCACACCGTCCATGTCGGGCGTGACGATCACGGCCGTCACCTTCTCGACTTCCTTGTTCTTCCGCTTGTCGAACATCTTCTGCTTCGTCATTACGGTGAACATGCCGGAATAGCAGCCTGACGTCGCCCACTTCTTCTCGCCGTTGAGAATGTAATACTCGCCGTCTTCAGAGACTTCGAGCGTTGTCTCCTGGCCGCCGGCATCGGAACCGACGTTCGGCTCGGAGAGGCAGAACGCCGATACCATCTCGGTCGCCAACTTCGGCAGCCATGCCTGCTTCTGTTCGTCCGTGCCAAAGAGGAACAGCGCGCGACAGCCGATGGACTGGTGGGCTGAAACGAGGACAGCCGTCGAGCCGCAATGCCGGCCGATCTGCTCAAGGGCTCGATTGTAACTCGTGATGCCGAACCCACCGCCGCCGTATTCCTGCGGGATGGTCATCCCCATGATGCCGAGTTCAAACAGGCGCTTGATCGCCCAGCCGGGGATGATCTCCTCCTGATCAATCTGGACCGATGGATGCTCGTTCTCAAGATAATGAACGAGTTTGGCCAGCACTTCGTCGCATCGGGCCGTCTCTGCAGGGTCACTCTCCGGGTACGGGAAAATCAGATCCTCGCGGATATTGCCCCAGTACATGTTCTTGGCCAACCCCATCGTCTCCGGGTCCGGCCCAAGCATCTCCTGTGCCTTTTCAATCTGCTTCCGGTCAGCCTCTGAAATGCCCTTCATTTTGTCAATCGCGCTCGACATCCGTCGCTCCTTACATCACATCATTCATCGGTTCGGCACAGAGAGGCCGGTTGTATCTCTGCGTATCAGTTCCCGGTGAATGCTGCACCGGGGGCCGTGTTCGTTACACACTACATTCGCTTCAACGTTTCGCTTAGCAAGGCGTCTTTCAGCCACGCCCCCATACTCAGGCCGAACGTCGCAACCAGCCATACGGGCTCAAGGTTCTCCATCGTCGGCGATTGCTGACAATCGGCTCCAAACACCCCATCGCGCACTGCCTCGGCAGCCCCGTCTGCCAACGCTCCCAGCAACTGCATCTCCACCTCATCCCATGTGACCGATTCATTCCCTTGTCCTGAAGCCTGTGCCAACGCATCACTCGCTGCCGAACTCGTTGCATCGGCAAACACCTGCTCAATACCACCGAAAAGTGCCTGGCCGTCATCATCAAACAGTGATGCCACTCGGCTGAGCCCGATCCGTTCGATCGCACGCAACGGGCCACCTGGGAATCCCAGTGCCACCGCACATCGATCAACGCGCCCCGGATCACCGGACGCAATCGCCAACTCCCATGCCTGCCCGACCAGACCTCGGAACATCCGCACCATTGCCGACGGGCCACCGCCGTACTCAACGACCGGCACCCCACCAACTGCCTTGCATAATGCCACGGCGGTACCGACGGCCGAATCACTCGTTTCTGTCCCCCGAATCACTTCGCAGCCGGGGCTCTTACCCAACGGCCATCCAGGTACGAACCCGTAGAGGCGCTCGGGATTGGTCACACTCTCGGCAATATCGCCGATCCCAAGCACCGGCGAGCACGTCACGATCACTGCATTATCCGGTGCCATCGCACTGACGGACCGCAGCAGGCTTAACTGCTCCTGCCGTACCACGCCGGCAGCCGCGATGTACATCTGCCCGTCCGTCTTCGTCTCCCCCTCACCCAGTACCGTCACGTCAGCCTTCCTCCCCAACCGCTTGGCCAGGTACTTGGCTGTCATCGAGTTGCCGGTAACCACAATCTTTTCACAGGGGGCCGGCGTCGCATCGCCAAGCGACTTGGCAAACTTCTTGAGTTGCCCGGTCCGGGCAAAGAACGCACCGAGCATCCCCTGGCACTCTGCACTCGAACGCAGATCGACCAGCGCCTGGCGCTCCTCGGTCAACCCGGCATCAAGACCGCTCTGGATCCCTGTCTCCACCGACTTGATCACACGGTCGGCTGCCGGCAGCCGTCGCATTGGTCGTGTCCGACAGCGCTTGGCCCAGACCAGACTCTTTTGTACCGCCTCGGCATTCTGTTGGATGGTGCGAGGCCGAAACGGCTTCGGGTTCTGTTCAATCAATCGGCAGGCCCGCTCATGCAACTGCTCACCCGGCACGACCGCCTCGACCAGCCCATAGCGCAATGCGATCGCCGGCCCAAACGTCCGACCCGTTGAAATCCGCCCCAGCGCGTGCCCCGGTGCAATCACGGCTGCCAACCGCTGCGTCCCACCCCACCCCGGCAAAATACCCAGCCCGCATTCGGGCAATCCCATCGGGTACGGCCGGGCTGCCTCGGCTGCCAGTCGATATTGGCAGGCCAGGGCAATCTCCATCCCACCGCCCAATGCTGCCCCGTTGATACACGCCACCGATGGGCATGGCAGGGCTTCTATCCGGTTCAGTATCTGCTGTCCCTGGGCCAGGTAGGCATCAAGTTCCGTGTCACCCAGCCCTTGAATCTCATTCAGATCAGCGCCGGCAATAAACACGCGATCCGAGGCCGACATGAGGACGAAGCCGGTCACCGGTTCCGTCTCTGCGTCCAGCCGATCAAGCGCCAGATCAATCTGACTCAGCAGCCAGCGGTCCATGACGACCACCGGCATTTTGGGTTGATTTACCCACAGCGTCACTATGCCATTCGAGTCGTGTTCATACCGGAGTTCGAGTTCCATGTCGTGATTCCCCAATGGCGCAACAGCAGCGTGCCAGACCTGCCTCTGCCTGCCGTGCAGATGGTTATCTTCACGCTCATGGTACCGACGACCGGTATCCCCCCACAAACGGGCAAACACCCCAAACTGCCTTCAGTTTGATTTGCCTGTGGTGAATCCGAGGATCATGCATGAGCGCGGCGTTGATACGGAATGTCCCGTCAGGGTGCAGGAGAATGAGTGTCAACTGAGTGATACCTACACCCCCCCCGAGGGTGGCGCGGATTGCCCGAGCGCAGCGAGGGAAACCCGTGTATCGTCCCTCCTCCACCGTCATCCCAGAGTTGGGGCCTGCTTACACCGCCACCACCGGTGGCGGCTTTACCAGCCCGTGGCATTCACACCCCCGGCTTGATCATCGAACGAGGCATCATCCGCAAACAGTTCGCGGGGGATATCCGACGCAACTCACTTCTTCCCAAACATTGCTGCCAAGCGCGATTGCGCTTCCTCATCCTGCACGATCCGGGCCGACAACTCTGCTGCATCATCCAGGACTTGATCGTTGAGAGAACCCTCCAACTCATTGAGCCATCGCTTCGTTGCTGCCATTGCCGTCGGTCCCCCCTCGTGCCAAGCGACGCGCGCAGGCCATCGCGCCCGGGCAGACATCATCCATATCAACCAGATGCGTCACCAGCCCGTACTCATACATCTCCTCGCCCCGCAAAGTCCCGCCGGCCAGCAACAACTGCCGCGCTTTCCCGCTCCCGATTCGCCACACGAGCCACGGGGCCACGACTGCCGGGCAGATGCCCAGGTCCACTTCCGGGTACCCGATTTTCGAGTCCGGGTGTGTAAACGAGAAGTCGCACACACACATCAACCCGCACCCGCCGCCGATTGCAGCCCCTTGCACACGGGCAATAAACGGCTGCGGGGCCCGACGAATCTCGCGCATCAGCAGACTCAAGGTCTTGAGCAGGCTCCCCATCTGCTCCGGCTGCGTTCGGACTGCCTGCAAGTCCATGCCGGCACAAAATGAGCGACCCTCACCACCCAGAACCACGACGCGCACATCTTGGCGCGATGTCACTTCTTTCACCGTCGCGCGCATCTCATCAAGCAACTCCTGATTCAGCGCGTTGCGCTTGTCTGCCCGATTCAGCAGGATCTCAGCGATCGCACCATCATCATGTTCCACCACTCGTGTCAAATCACTCATTATGTATCATCACTTTCATTTCAATCAAGCCGGCTGTGGCAATCACATGCATCGCAATCGGCAGGGCGGGATCACCGCACAAGCCACCTACACTCCCTCACGATCCCATGAGCCCACGCTGCTCATACGCCTCCACCGCCCCTCCCAATCCTTCGCGCAATCGCCCCAGATACTCCTCAAAGTGCCGCCACCGCTCCACCGAACTGCGATAAATCGGGCGTCGGACCTGATCTTCGCTGGCCGTCCCCACGACCCGTTTGGCTTCATGAAAACGCAGACAGGCATCGTCCCACTCCAGCCCGACATACTCGATGATCCGCCGTGCATGCGTTTCCAGATCGTCCACCATGTCCTCGTACCGAATCGACAGGATCGGTATCTGCGTCACATCCTGCCAATGCTCCATCAGACGATCATATTCGCAGTACGCGACCGCCAGGTCACGTTGATCATTCGCATACGCATACAACGGGCTTAGCTGCGTCGCGTAGATCGAGAAGCAGGTGTCCATCGGGTGTCGTCGACAGTGAATGATCCGTGCTTTCGGCAAGACGAGATTGATCAGCCCGACGTGCCAGTAGTTCGTCGGTAACTTGTCGGTGGCCCGGACGGCATCAGGGCCGGCCACGTCGCGCAACCGCCCCACATACGAGGTCCCCATCGAGGTCAGCGCCTCGGCCGACATCGCACCGATGCACGCCGGGTATGCCTGCTCTTCAGGCAACCCAGCCCGGATTTCACTGAGTATCTCATGCAGAAATGTCAACTCGCCACACCCGACGGCCTGCGGATGGCTCGCGATCACCTGCTCCACGAGACTCGTTCCCGAACGCGGCATCCCGAGAACAAACACCGGGCACGCATCATCACACCCACTCTGCTCCCAGCGTTTCTCCATGAGATCACGCCCGAACGACTCAATCAGTCGATCGGTGCTGCGAACATGCTCCTGACGGTTGAAGCGGCGCGGGTACAGATCATTGGCAGCACGATACCTCCGAAAGGCATGCTCGTACTCCTGCTGCGCTTCATGCAGGGCGCCGGCAGCAAACTGTAGCATCAGCCGCTGCTGTGGTCCGACCCCCTGCTTCTGATCAAGACACTCCCCAACAATCTGCACCCCCTGCTCGTACTCCTTTGCCCATTGACACCACCGTGCAAATGCAAGTACGACTCCCGGATGACGACTCCCGCCGTCCGTTGCCTGCCTGAGTAATGCGTGGGCAGCCTCGTACTCGCGCTGTGACTGCAGCACCTCGGCCAGCCCGCCGATGGCGTCCTGGCACATCGGATCGACGGCCAGTGCCTGTGCAAACTGTCGGCGTGCTTCGTCGAGCCGTTCCTCCATCCGCAGCGCGTGCCCGAGCAGGCACACCGACTCAAGATCGTCCGGATTCAGCGCAACCGCATGCTCCAGCGCCTCCACCGCTTCCCCGGCGCTCCCTGCATTGAGTGCTGCCGATCCCAGCGCCATCCAACATCGGGCGTTGCCGGGATCCACTGCTGCAGCCCGCTGCAACATCGCCAGCGAACCCGCATGATTCCCGCGCAACCCAAGCACCATCGACCACTCCACCAGCACATCGCCCAGCCCGTCTGTGACGTTTACCTCAGCCTGACGAAACACCTGCTCAGCAGCGTCCGAGCGGCCGGCTCGTGCATAGGCCCGTGCCATCTCGATGTAGCCCGCCCCATCGGCCGGGTACAGCTCGATGACTCGGGCAGCCGTCCGTACTGCCTCATCACCCCGTCGCGTCTGGGCCAGGATCGAAGCCAACAGGCACAAGCCCACCCGATCGCGCGGCCGCTGGCGAAGCACACGGCGACACACCCGCTCGGCTGCTTCAAGATCACCTTGCGCGACGTGCTGTCGGGCCGTGTCGAGTTGCTGATTGTGTCGTCCGCTGTGATCCATCACACCTATTCGCCATCTGATGATGAAAACGAGTCTGGTTACCGGGCGTCGGGCTGCTTCACGATGCTAAACCGATGCCGCACTTGGGACAAACCGTGCAACAGCAATCCCAACTGGGGAATACAATGCCTGCCGTGCCGGTGATATCCACAGATCACGAGATGGGAGCGAGTCTGATGAAGTATGTGCCAGCGTCCGTCACCAATCCCTCAGCCGCCGTGTCATTGGTGGCTGCAGCACTCGGTCTAGCCACCCTGGCCGGCCCGGCCCTTGCCCAGAGTCAGGAGGAACAGCGGTACGTTCTCGATCGCGTCTACTTTGACGAGCCCCGCCCCGACGGGACGCTGACCGGCGGCGTCACACAGATCCTCGTCCCGGCCGATCGCTCACTCCTGCCCACCTATCCGGCTGAATCCGAACTCGTCTGGCCCAGTGGTGACCCGGCCAACCGCATCGACCTCGTCTTTGTCGGGGACGGCTACACCGCCGACGAAATGACGTTGTATGCCGATGAAGTCGACGTGCTCGCGCTCGAGTACTTCAACGAGGAACCTTTTATCACCTACGCACCGTACTACAACGTCCATCGTGTCGATGTCATCTCGGCAGAGTCCGGCGTTGACAACGACCCGACCTTCGGGATCTACAGGAACACCGCACTCGATATGGAATTCTGGTGCGGCGGGACTGAACGCCTGCTCTGTGTCAATGTCAGCAAGGCTTACTCCTACGCCAACAACGCGCCCGACGTTGACCTCGTTGCGGCAATCGCAAACTCTTCGAAGTACGGCGGCGGCGGCTACAGCGGCTCCGATCTCGGCACGACCTCCTCACGCAACGCCCTCTCCACCGAAGTCATCCTCCACGAGTTCGGGCACGCACTCGGCAACCTGGCCGATGAATACGATTACGACGGCGGCACTTATTACAACGGGTGGGAACCCTCAGAGCCGAATGTCTCGACGCTGATCGAGAGTGAGATGGCCCAGCAGGGCAAGAAATGGGCAGCGTGGCTCGGCGAGAACGACCCGCTCTATGACGGCCTCGTGTCAACCTACGAGGGGGCCAAGTACTACCAGTACGGCATCTACCGACCCACGTACAACTCGATGATGCGCAGTCTCAACCGACCCTTCAATCTGCCTTCCATCGAGGCGATCCTCATCGAAATGTACAAGGTCATCGACCCCATTGACGACTCCGCCGACACCAATATCACCTACAACGGCACTGAAACAGTCTGGGTCCTCCCGATGCAGCCCATCGGGCATTCGCTCGACATTCAGTGGTTCCTCAATGATGAGCCGATCCCTGGTGCCACCGGGACCGACCTTGATCTGTCCACGCTGGACTTCTCGCCCGGACAGCATCTGGTCCACGCACTCGTCGTCGACAATACCTGGTGGGTCCGCGATGAATCGGCCCGAAATCAGTACATGTCACGTACCCGCGCTTTTCATGTCGAAACCCCGACGTGTCTCGATCTGCGCGTTGACAATCTGGTCGCCGATCAGGATGCCGTCTTTACCGTCGCAGAAGGAATACCGGGGCGCGAAGTAGCCATCCTCTGGAGCAGGACTTCAGGCAATCACGCGATCAACAAGGGCAACTGGTGTGCTCAGTTTCAACTGAATTTGCCGACTGGGCTCGAAACGACCCGCCTCGTTGCCCTGGGCACATTTGACAATGCCGGCCAATTCTCAGCGATTGCGCACGTCCCGGCCTCGGCCCAGGGTGTGGGGGTCCATTTCCAGGCAGCGATGGCCGATACCTGCCCGGACTCATGCATGTCGAACGTGTGGCAAGGCGTGGTCGAGTAGGCACAAGCCGGACAAGCACGCCGTGGCGCGGGCGTCTCGCCCGTCCATCATCGGGCCGCAGACCCGAATCATACGAGCCGCGACCGTGAGGGAGCGGTCCTCCCCATCGGTAGGGGCACATTGCATGTGCCCCCTCTTTCGTTATTCCGGCGTAGCCATCCCTCACCGCGACGCGGTGCGCGTTTGTAGCCGGGGGTGAAGCGAGTCAGAGATGAGCGCCACCCCCGAAAGAGAATGCTCATAATGAATCGTTCTCACCCCGAAGGGGTGGTCGTGGCATCCTCCGACAAGCCGCGACCGTGAGGGAGCGGGCTGTTGATGCAGTAGGAATGAACTCCTACTGCCTGACAAGACATGAAGTAGTAGGTCAGGACGAGGCACGAGTCCTGACACGGTGCTGGTGGGGATCATCGGGGGGAGGGGCACATGCAATGTGCCCCTACGAGACTCGCTCACTCAAACGTCTGCACGACCAGGTTGCTGATCTCGCAGGAGCCGGGAACCACAGCCTGGAAGATGACCTCGCGCCCCTTCATCTTGGACGGCACAGTCCCGATTCGCACTCCTACCCGCTCACTCCTCCTGTTGCCGTCCTATACGCCGCAATGATGGCGAGCACGCCCCACACGAGATCAAACAGACCAAACGATGCAAGGAAAGCGATTACCAGAATGACTCCCTCCATGGCTTCCTGTGACTTCGCTTCCTGGCCCACCACATAAGCAACGTATTGGTCTTGCTCACCCGTTGACCAGGCATCCCACCTATCGGCAGCCTCGGCCCAGATATCGGCCGGATAGTCAGCCTCGTGACTGTAATCCATCTGCTCCGGACCGCCGGGCCATTCGGTCACTTCGCCCGCCTCCTCTCGCTCTGCGGCAATCTCATCAGCAATGTAACTCAGAACATACTCAGCGTTCGCCAGACGCGGGCACGTGAACAACATCGCACGCTCGTCCTCGGTCAAGGCTTGCCAGCGCCTATCCGCTTCATTCCAAACCTTCGTTGGATACTCCTCACGATCGGTCGGGGGCAGATCGCCGAGGTCTACTGGCCAGCGAATCTGCTCTCCACGACTCTCCATCTCATACACCACTTCGTCTGCAATATACGAAATGACAAGTTCCTCATTGTTCTCACTGAGCCCCGACACCATGAAAGCAACCCACAGGAACTTACCGAAAACGACCGACAGAACGGCGATGATCGCAGCCACTACGCCCAACGTCGATCCGATCTCCTCGCCCTTGCCATAGCGCATCGCAATGCCAACCAGAAAGCCAACGAGGACAGCCAGCCATCCAATCTCCCAATTAAGAGCAATGCCGATGCCGGCCCAGACCAGTGCCCCAACCAGTCCGCCTGCTGCACCAAACAGGATCGCTTTTGCCACGGTAACACCTCGCTTAGTTAATGAGTGGTCCTATTGAACACATGTGAGATCTCCTCGTCTGAACGACTGGGCGAAGAGCGACAATGATATCCATATTACCAACAAGCACGATCGGTGTCGATACCTTGCTCAACATTGATTGTGGACTGGCGTAGGAGTGCAGTAGGCCGGCTCACACCCGACGCAAGGAGGGCACAGAGCCGACGTGTAGTAGTAGGTCAGGACGAGGCACGAGTCCTGACACGATATGGAGTCAGTAACTGCTTGCAGGTGGGATGCGCTCCGAAACCGTCGCTTATCCCACCCTACGGATTCGGGGCACATGCAATGTGCCCCTACCTTTCGATGAGCCGCGCGCGTGTATGCAAGCGGGCCCCGGTTAGCCCCCGGCTCTGCCGGGGGGGGGATGATGATGATGATGATGATGCGCAAGCATCATGCAATGCCCGGGAGGGTGCTTCACCGCGACGCGGTGCTCGTGTGTAGCCGGGTGTGAAGCGAGTCGGAGACGAGCGCCACGCCCGGAAGGCGGTGCCTCCTCAGGCGTCATTCCTGCGAACGCAGGAATCCAGGGAGATTCAGCAGGAGCATTTCTGAGTCGAGCTGGGCATGGGAGCCCTGCACACGCAGGGTCGTTCTCCCTGGATGCCCGCGTGCGCGAGCATGACGAAAGCGTGGTAGGCCAGGACGAGGTCCGCCGAGTCCTGGCAGATGATCCATCGGAAAACAGTAAGAACCCGCTTACTCACGTGCGCGGCTCGTCGGAGTCAGCCGTTGCTGGTGGGATGCGCGCCGAAGCCATCGCTTATCCCACCCTACGGCCGTTGCCCGTTCAATGATGCGCGCGCGGCTGGGTCGATCCTTACTTCTTCCCATACTCAAACACACCCTGCCCGCTCTTATCACCAAGCCGACCTGCCGTCACCAGCTGGCGCAGTTTCGGGCACGGGAAGAACTTCGGGTCACCCAACTCACGATGCAGTACCATCATGATGTCGTGACAGACGTCCAAGCCGATGAAGTCAGCCAGCCGCAGCGGCCCCATCGGGAAGTTACATCCGAGTTTCATAATTGAATCAATATCCGCCGGCTCGGCAACGCCTTCCATCCAGGCATAGAACGCCTCGTTGATCATCGGCATCAACACCCGGTTCGACACGAACCCTGCCCGGTCATTGGCCGGTACGGGAACCTTGCCCATCCGTTCAGCCAGCGCGATCGTCCGGGCCGTCGTCTCCTCGCTTGTCGCCAGCCCCTTGATCACCTCGACGAGTTTCATCACCGGCACGGGGTTGAAAAAGTGCATGCCGATCACGCGCGGTGCATCGGCATCCCCGACGGCTGTTGCCACATCCGTAATCGAGATCGAAGATGTATTGCTGGCCAGCACGATGTCATCGCGGAACGTCGCCTGCATCTCCTTGAAAATGCCCTTCTTCAACTCGGCATTCTCAAACACAGCCTCAACAGCCCAGTCCACATCTTTGGCATCAGTCATGCTCGTCGTATACGTCAGCAGCCCCGCAGCCGCCTCGGCCTGCTCGGCAGTCATCCTCCCCTTCTCGACGTTGCGCCCCATGATCTTCGTGTGGCCGGCCTTGCTCCGCTCCAACTGGGCATCCGAAACGTCCACTTGGTACGTCTTGATGCCGGTCATGGCTGACACGAGCGCGATCCCGGACCCCATCGTCCCGGCCCCGATGACGGCAATCGACTTCACCTCTGTTGACATGGCAGATACCCCTTCGTGCAATGATTCAATGGCACGGTGTGTGACAGGTTCAAAATCATCAATTTCAACAACAAACCACCCTAGCCCGCTGTGCCATCATCACCAATAAGCAGAAACCCCCGGTTCACTGACATTCGGGGCAATGCCTGACACCCGACCCACACTCCTCGACCCACACTGCCCGGCACAAAATAACAACACCCGAACCGGTCGTCGCAGGCCGGTTCGGGTGTTTCGGTGTCATTTCATCACCGGGCCACAGCCCGGGTCAATCAGACCATCCGGGTCAATCAGTCGGCATCAGTTGATCTGGGCCGTCACTTCGTTGCTGGTCGCCTGGAACATGCCGGCATGAATCCAGATGACTCTCGGCGTCTTCACATTCGGGATCCGAGTGGTCCAGTGAGCATCACCGTTGCTGTCAGTCACACCGGTCAGCCCCTCTTTGCAGCGATCCAGGTTCAGCGTCACATCGAGGTTGGCCACATAGCAGTTGCCCGTGCCGAACACGCTGTAGTACACGGCCACGCTTGAGTTCGGGGCCCCGGCACTGATGTCAAAATCAGCATTCTGGCCGGCAAACAGCGGGCTCACATCGAGCCGGAAGTCATACGCCTCCTCGAGACAGTTGCGAGAATCGCGATGGCGGGTGATGCTGTTGATTGCCTGCGTGCCGAAGTAGTCCAGGTGCCGCCCACACCCACCCAGCGATGGGCACATGATGTAGCACGAGCTGCCGCTGCAGTGGCCGGCACTCCAGTTGTGACCCAACTCGTGAGCGGTCAGGCCGGCTCGCTGATACATGCTCGACGAGAAGCGAGATTCCGAAAGCCCATACCCGGTCGAGCCGCTGCAAATGACGCTCAGGTATGCAATGCCGATGACGCTGCCGGACAGGTTCCTGCCGGTCATCATGTGGGCAATGTCACGCTGCACGCCACGCTGATTGTTGTTCCACTCGTTTCTGAACTGGGTCAACAGGCCCTCGGGATCACTCGTCGTATACGGGTCGTTCGAACTGCTGCGCACGATGATTTCGGTGATCTCATACACCACGTCCACATCGGCATCGTAGATCGCATCAACGTCATTCAGAACGGCCTCGATGTCAGCCACCGTATTCGGGACTGAGTTGCCGTTCTTGCCATAGAACTCGTAGTCTGCATCGAAAGCGATTTCGCAGAGCATGTTGGGGTCTGCTGTCGGGTCCTGGTATGAGTCGCCGATGTTCGAGGCGAGATGCGGGTCAGCAAACTCGCCCTCGCCACCCATGGCAAAGTCATCGTTCCCGCAACGCCAATCACCCTCGACCACGTTTTCTGCGGTGTACACGACGTGCAGGTCCGGCGCTGCCTCAGGATCAACCTTGCTCAACGGCTCAACAAAGATCATCTGACCGTCGGCCATCCGAATCTGTGCCTGAATCCCGCCGGGAACCAGTGACACTGCGGCCTGCGAGCCCTGGTGATCCAGGACCAACCCGCGATACGTCTGAGGGGCAGGAACCTCGACCTCGCGCAACTTGCCATCCTCACCCTGCACGCGGACCCGGAAGTCCGGCGAGCGGAGCGAATGCTGACGCAGCACGAGCAAATAGTCGTCGCCTGCATAATCAAATGCTGCCACCATATCTGCGCCGACGTCCATCGGCAGGTCAACAACGGTCAACTCGGCGTCGTACAGGTTCATCGCCGACAAAAGACTCTCGTCCACCTGGCCGAGACCGGGGGGTCTGCGCCAGTGAGCCGGTCGCCGTCGCAGCCACCAGGCCGGCTGCGGCGGCCCACACCAGCCCCTTCGATTCCCGACGTTGCAAGTTCTTAGTAGTCATAGAGATACGCGCCTTTCTGATTCAGAATCGTATGTACCACGGTCGCAAGACATGATCAGGGCTCGTTCCTGGATCAATAAATCAGACCTATCAATCCGCGAACAAAACCCGGCCCCACATAGGGTCCTTCCACTAAACAATGACAGTCGGACATCCTTTATTCCTGTACTCGTGGCTCATTAGCGCACGCAGTCCATGACGTGGGCAGGGCGCGCGCGACGGCATCCCCCCAAATCAAACACAGGCATCAAATGGAAAGTGAATTTGCCAAGTCAGGTCAGGCCGACGGTGATCCGGGCCGGCTGCTCCCCGACTTCGTGCGTCGGCTCGAGTGCAATCTGAAGCGGGCGGCGTTTGCCGTTGGGGCCTTTTGGAGGAAGTCGATCCTGATCGATGATCTTCTGGATGGCCATCACACCCTCTAGCAGCATTTCAGGCCGTGGCGGGCACCCGGGAACATAGACGTCCACCGGGATGAACTGGTCGATCCCCTGGATCACTGCATACGTGTCAAAAACGCCACCGGTGGATGCACACGCCCCCATGGAAACGACCCACTTCGGCTCGGTGATCTGGGCATAGACGCGCTGAACGACCGGCATCATCTTCGTCGTCACGCGGCCGGCCACGACCAGCACATCAGACTGTCGTGGGCTGAACCGCATCACCTCGGCCCCAAAACGGGCCAGGTCATACCGGCTTGAGGCTGTTGCCATGACCTCGATGCCACAACAGGCGGTCGCAAATGGCATCGGCCACAGCGAACTGCGGCGACCCCAGTTGATCAGCGACTGCAGCCGACTCGTGAAAAACCCGTCCGTCGAAAGTGCTTCTTCAATCCCCATGCGTCCACGACTCCATTCCGTCGTTTCCGAACGTGTTGCTGCACCACAGCCGGGACAGCCTGCCCCTCGGAACAAGGCAACACCCGGCAGCGACCGCATCATATCCATCGGCATCGAGTCAAAGCCACCAATTCGGCCCTCAATCGCCTATGATCGCCCCACATGGGAGTAATACCTCAGGAAAACACGACGTCCATCCGCATTGCCGTCTATTGCTCGGCCAGTACCCGGATTGCCGATTCGTACCGTGACGCGGCACGATGCCTCGGCACGGCTATCGCCTCGGCCGGGCATGAACTGGTGTACGGCGGGGGCTCCGTCGGTCTCATGGGAGAGGTCGCCGAGGCCGTCTCGGCTGCCGGAGGACGCGTCCACGGCGTCATTACCGAAACCCTCGTGGCGCTCGAACAGGCTCGCCAAACCTGCGATGAACTCGAAGTCGTCCAGACCATGCGGCAGCGCAAACACCTGATCGCCGAACGGGCCGAGGCGTTCATTGCCCTGCCCGGCGGACTCGGGACCTACGAGGAACTCCTCGAGACCCTCGTCTCCCGTATCGTCCAGGAACACAGCAAACCCATCGTTTTGGTCAACGTCGACCGGTACTTCGACCCACTGCTTGCCATGCTGCAAAACGGCGTCGAGCAGCGCTTCATCAGATCCAAGACACTGTCCTTGCTTCAGGTTGTCACTGATCCTGCACAGGCCGTCGAACTGATCGAACGCGAACCAAGCGGAACCCATCTCGACTTCAACGACGTCATTCCAAGCCGCTGACACGCATGTGCCCCTCAGATGCTCCCAACCCGCCAACTCCCACGGGTCACCAATCTCCCGATTGGCAGGCTTCCTCCCTCCCTCGCGCTGCGGGTGAGGGCTCTTGTTCTCCCTCGGCCAATCAGCCCATCGGCCTGATCGCAGGCAATGGGACACTGCCCCTGCTGGTTGCCGATGGAATCCTCCACGCCGGAAACCAACTCTGCTGCATCGGTTTGGCAGACCAGTACGATCGGACACTGCCGGCACGGTGCAGCCACTTCCAGCAGGTTGGTATCGCCCGGCTCGGCAAGTGGATTCGATCGCTCAGGAAGTGGAACGTGACCACGGCCGTCATGGTCGGCGGCGTCGAGCATCATCGCAAGTACCGCCGCTTCCAGTTCCTCCACTATCTCCCCGACCTCCGGGCAGCACGACTCTGGTACCGGACACTGTCACGCGACCGGCGGACCGGTACCATGTTGACAGCCCTGGCCGATGAACTCCAACGCAACGGAATCACACTCATCGACAACCGCACCTACATCCCGGACCACCTGGCGACCCCCGGCCTGATGACGCAAACTCAGCCGCCGGCCGGCGTGACCGCTGATATCGACTTCGGCTGGCCGCTGTTCAATGACGCGGTCCAACTCGGCATCGGCCAGTCGATGGCCGTCCGCTGTCGCGATGTCATTGCATTCGAGGCATCGGAGGGAACCGATGCGATGATCGCCCGCGCCGGCGATTTGTGTAGCCGCCGCCCGTGGGTCTTCTTCAAGACGTGTTCCATCGATCATGACATGCGAGCCGATGTGCCGACCATTGGCGTCCAGACCATTCAGAACATACACGAAGCCGGCGGCAAGGTCATCGTCCTCGGCTCCGGCCGAGTCATCATGCTCGACAAACCGGATGTTCTCCGGGCCGCCGAACAACTCGGCATCGCAATCCTGGGTATGTGACACGAAAGCCGAGACCGTCGGTCGCGGCGTAGAACTCGCCTACGTCACCAGCCCCTCCACGACGGCCGTCTTGGCCACCGTCTCCTCATACTCCGCAGCCGGCACCGAATCGGCCACGATCCCGCCGCCGGCAGCGTATTCAGCGCGGTCCCCGTCAATCACCAGCGTCCGAATCGAGACATTGAACGAAAACCCACCGTCCGGCATCACGACACCGACCGAGCCGAAGAACGGCCCGCGTGCCTGCCCCTCCAACTCACGAATGATCTGCATGGCCCGAATCTTCGGCGCCCCTGTGATGGAGCCGGCCGGGAACGTCGCTGCCAACACCTCCGGCAATCCCACGCCGGCCCGCAACCGCCCCTGCACGGTGGCCACCCCGTGATGCACCGTCGGGTGCGATTCAATCGTGCGGCCACCTGCAACGCGCACCGACCCGTACTCGCACACCCGGCCCAGATCGTTGCGCATCAGATCGACAATCATGTTCAACTCGGCTGCGTCCTTCTCACTGGCAGCCAGCGCCCGCGCATCCTGGTTGCCCGGCAACGTCCCTTTGATCGGCCGGGATGTGATGCGTCGTTTCGACGGGTCGAATGACAGGAACAACTCAGGCGACAATGAGATCAGTGTCCGATTATCGCGAAGTTCCAGATAGGCTGCATACCACGGCTCACTCTGCTCCATGGCCCGTACAAACAGCGCGCGAGGCGATCCGGAGAAGTCGGCCGTCAGCCGCCTCGTCAGGTTGGCCTGGAAGATGTCGCCGGCCCGGATGTACTCGACCACTCGTGCCACGGCGTCCTCATACCACCGGCGACTTTGAACACCCTGCCAGTTGCCCAGGTCATAGGTGCTCCCGCTCGACGGATCCCCGGAGGTCATCCGGTCGGTGAACGCCTGCACAAAGTCGCTGCTCGTTCCTGCCACTGCCTGCCAGCGACGGCTCACGTGGTCATAGACGATCACATCCGGGCAGGAGTGCCATTCGTAGATCGGCATTGAACTCGATGTCCGCTGCGCGGTACTCACGGCCGGCTCGATGAGCATCCCGAGGTCATACGACAGGCTGCCAATCCACAGCCCTCCCTGCTGCCCAAGCCGGGTCAGGTCCTCCACGGCCCCATGCGTCAATGCCACGGACGCCTGGATGGCTTGCCCATCAAACCGTTCCCATGTCGAGATTCCCCCTGCATGGACGAGTCTTGCCGCCGGCCGGGCCAGAATTGTCCAGCGGGCCCATTGCCGATGGAACCGTCCTGAGTGCAGCACGGCCAGAGGCCAATGACTCGGCCAGCGTTTGACCGCCTCCAATGGCGTACACTGTACCGCCAACACCGGACCGGCCCCGAGCCCAACCTGCACCGCGCCCCCCCGGTTGTCCAATAGCGCTGCCCCATCTTGGCCGATATCAGTGAACATGCAGTCCTTTTTCCGTATTGAAGGATGATGCGGCCGGGCGTAGGATGCCGTTCGGCTGCCGGGAAGTCGTTTTTATGGGTCAGTCCTGCTGATTCTGATGCCAAAAAGCACGGTGGGCTCCCGGCGGAACTCGATACAACGAAGCACACACATGGGGTACCGGCATGGCCTCGCCATGCCCCAGCGGCCCCAACACTGCCTCCAGAACTCCAGAGGAGCATGATATGTCAGGGACCCAGCAGTCATCCGTTGCAACTTCTTCCGGATGCAACGACTCGACCACACCGGGACACGCCGATCAGATGGTGTACCTGTTCGGCCGATCTCGCACCGACGGCAGCGCTGCCCTCAAGCACCTGCTCGGCGGCAAAGGCGCCAACCTGGCCGAGATGACCAGTATCGGGCTGCCCGTCCCGACCGGCTTCACGATCACCACCGAGGCCTGTCACGCCTACATCACATGCAATAACACCATGCCGGCCGGGCTCATGGACCAGGTCCGCGAAGGCATCGACTTCCTCCAGCAGGAGACCAGTAAACGATTCGGCGACGACAGCAATCCATTGCTCGTCTCCGTCCGCTCCGGCGCTGCGGTTTCCATGCCGGGGATGATGGACACGATCCTGAATCTCGGACTCAACGATATCTCCGTCAAAGGGCTGGCCAACGCGACCGGCAACCCGCGATTCGCATACGACGCCTACCGCCGACTCATCAACATGTTCGGCGATGTGGTGATGGGCGTCGACCATTCACACTTCGAAGCAGCCTTCGATGAAGTCAAGCAGAAGTATGAGGCCGTCATGGATACTGAGGTGCCCGAGAAGGGCATCATCGAACTGTGTGACGCCTACAAAGCCGTCTACAAGGCTGCGACCGGCGACAGTTTCCCGCAGGATCCGTATGCACAGCTCGAGGCCGCCATCGAGGCCGTCTTCAGTTCATGGAATAAGCACACGGCCATCACCTTCCGTCAGAAGGAAGGCATTACCGGCCTGCTCGGCACCGGCGTCAACGTCCAGACGATGGTCTTCGGGAATATGGGTGATGACTCCGGCACCGGGGTTGCCTTCACACGCAACCCATCCACCGGTGAAAACGACTTCTTCGGCGAGTTCCTCGTCAATGCCCAGGGCGAAGACGTCGTGGCCGGCATCCGAACGCCACTGCCCGTCTCCGACATGAGCAAGTGGCAGCCTGAACTCTATCAGCAACTACTTGAGATCCGCTCCAAGCTCGAAGTGCACTACAAGGACATGCAGGATCTCGAATTCACCACTGAGAGAGGCACGCTGTACATCCTCCAGACTCGCAATGGCAAGCGCACCGGCGCTGCAGCCGTTCGCATGGCCTGTGAGATGGTCAGCGAGGGGCTCATCACTCAGGATGAAGCACTGTGCCGTGTGCCGGCCAATGATCTGACGCAACTGCTGCTGCCGAGTTTCGATCTCGAAGCCAAGAAGAAGGCCGACCCGATTGCCAAAGGCCTGCCTGCTTCGCCTGGTGCTGCCGTCGGCCGCCTCGCGTTTACTGCTGAGGAAACCGTCCAGCGCACCACTGCCGGCGAGTCCGTCATTCTGGTCCGCAAGGAAACGAGCCCCGAGGACGTGGCCGGGATGCACTCGGCTGCCGGTATTCTCACGAGCACCGGTGGTATGACGAGCCACGCAGCCGTCGTCGCTCGCGGGTGGGGCAAGTGCTGCGTTGCCGGAGCGAGTGATGTCCAGATCGACGCCAAGAACCAGACTGCCACCATCAAGGGGCAGGTCTTCGGGCCGAATGACACGCTCTCGATTGACGGCAATACCGGCGAGGTCTATCCCGGCGAACTCGCTCGCGTCAGCCCGTCGCTGTCAGGCGATCTCGAAACACTGATGGCCTGGGCCGACGAGACCCGATCGCTCGGCATCCGCACGAACGCCGACAATCCCGAAGATGCCAGCCGGGCTCGGGGCTTCGGGGCCGAGGGCATCGGCCTCTGCCGCACTGAACACATGTTCTTCGACAAGGACCGAATCGGCTGGATCCGCAAGATGATCATGGCCGAGTCCGTCGAGCAGCGTGAGGAATGCCTCAGCAAACTCCTCCCCTTCCAGCGTGAGGACTTCGTCGGGATCTTCACGGCCATGGCCGGCCTGCCCGTCACCATTCGACTGCTCGACCCGCCGCTCCATGAGTTCCTGCCGCAGGATGACAAGGCGCAAAACGAACTGGCCGAACAGTTCGGGCTTGATGTTGCGTTTATCAAACGGCGCGTCGCTGATCTGCACGAGGCGAATCCGATGCTCGGCCACAGGGGGTGCCGTCTGGCCGTTACCTATCCCGAAGTCCTCGTCATGCAGGTGACTGCCATCGTTGAGGCGGCCATCGAGTGCCGACGCAATAACATCGTCGCGATGCCTGAGATCATGGTCCCACTCATCGGCACCGCAGCCGAACTCAGCAAACTCCGGGCCTTGATCGAGAAGACCATCAACGAGGTCAAGCAAACCCAGCAGTTTGACGACGTCCTCGGGATCCCAATCGGCACCATGATCGAGATCCCCCGCGCGGCCATCACGGCCGACGAGGTCGCGCGACACGCCGACTTCTTCTCATTCGGCACCAATGACCTGACGCAGATGACCTTCGGTTTCAGCCGCGATGACATCAACTCGTTCCTGCCTGATTATCTGGATCATGAACTGCTTCCCTGTGATCCATTCCAGACGCTCGACCGCGTCGGCGTTGGGCCGCTGGTCAAGATGGCCTGCGAGAAAGGCCGGGAAGTCAAGGACAAGATCAAACTCGGGATCTGCGGCGAGCATGGCGGTGACCCGAACTCCGTCGAGTTCTGCCACGAGGTCGGGCTCGATTATGTGAGTTGCTCCCCCTTCCGCGTCCCGATCGCACGACTCGCAGCGGCCCAGGCCGCCGTCAATGCCAAGAACGCGTGATCGCGTCCGCATGACCCGCCAGAAGCAAAGAAAACCCCGTGATTCGTCACTTCGACGTATCACGGGGTAATCAATTGTGAATCAATACCAATCCACCTTGAAGCCAAGCCCCGCTCATCTCACGAGGTGGGCCGTGAGGGCCTCTGCGCAGAGCGCCAGGCGCACGCTCTGATTCCTCAGCCCCTATTGATCCCCACCATCGCCATCCTCCGCTTGGTTCTCCGCTTCCTTCGGCCTGGCTTTCACTGCTCGATCATACAGCGACCACTGCATGAACAGCGTCGGGGCCACCATCTCGAACGCCTCCTGCCCCACATCCTTCAATGACTCGGCCTCGCCCGAGTCGATCGACTCCTCAATCCACGAGACGCTGTTGGCGACCGACTTCAGCATGGCCCCGATGATCTTCCACTCTGCCTCCGTCTGCGGCATCTGCTGATTGACCATCGGAATGCTCGTCGGCAACTCGAAGTACCAGTTCGGATCGTCGCCGTCCCCCTTGCGGATCACCAACCCCACCCCGAAGGCCGGCATGCCGTCAACTGTCACAGCCGACCGCAGATCATCAACCTCAACGACTTCCACCCGGGCCATCTGTTTGTCGAGCATCCCGAACGGATCGGACAGGAAGCCGGCCACCCACTCCTGCCAGACGTTGTCGTTGCCGCGACGTCGATCTTGCTCCTGGGCAACCTCCTGGGCCTTCTCGATTCCCTCATCCTTCAACTCAGCCACTTCCTCCGGAAACTCCTCTCGGATACGCTCGGACAGCCGGTACATCCGGTCCAGCAAGTACCCACACTTGTCATACATCGCCCGCTCGCGCTCCGTGCGCGCATAGATCAACTTGGGCAACTGGGCCACCTGCCCGTCCTCGACCATGGCCCGGGCCGATTCCATGACGGCCTCGGCACTGCTCTGGTCATAGGTCCGACGGCAGCCCGTCGTCACGGCCAGCAGCCCGGCCATCACCAGGAGCATCATGCTCCGAACTCGCGTAGCGCTTTTTGTTTGGCTCATATCCTGACATCCCATGCTCTCTCGGTCGCTCACTCACACACCATTCTCTATGATCGGCCTGTGATGTCGAGCGAAGCAGTCAGATTGACGATCCAGGTCGTACTCTCAGTTACCTTTATTCTTGGGGTTCTCTGGGTCATGTTTCGCGTTCGCGGCGAACCCGTCACCGATCACCCGGCAGCCCCGCTGTTGGCCTTTGCCTCGATCTGGCTCGGCGTGTCGGCCATCGGGCTCGGCATCTTCCTCTGGTTTACCACCAATCCGGACCCCTGGGTCGTCACCACTGTCCTGGCCTATGCTGCAGCCATCTCGACCGGAACCCTCTCACTCTGGGTGTACCGCAATACCCCCCCTGAGATGACATCAGAACCGATCCAGATGCAAAAACAGCAGGCCCGGATCGGGATTGCCCTCGGGCTGACCTCGGTGGCACTCTGGTACACCTTCATTCTGACGCACAAACCAATTCTCACGCCGACCGGCTAACATACCCTGCCATGAAGATCACCGTCAACAATACCGAACACGACGTGCCCGAAACCTGCACCGTTGCCGAACTGGTACAACGACTCGGGCTCGCTCAAAAACCCGTGGCCGTCGAGGTCAACCGGACCTTGATCACGCGATCGAAGCACACCGAGCACACCCTGTCAGACGGGGATGCCGTCGAAGTCGTCACGCTGGTCGGCGGCGGGTAAAGACGAGTCATTTCGTGAAGTCATTTCATTCAGCGCCTTTGAATTACAGGAACTACGCCAGTGAGCGATTCATTCCAGATCGGAACCATCCACCTGCAATCCCGCCTCATCGTCGGGACCGGCAAGTACGAAACATATGAGATCATGCAGAATGCCCTCGATGCTGCCGGGGCCGAGGTCATCACCGTCGCGGTGCGGCGTGAACGGCTCATTGATGCCGAGGGTCGATCTCTGCTCGACTACATTGACCTGGATCGCTACACGATCCTGCCGAACACGGCCGGCTGTTTCAGCGCCGACGATGCCGTCCGTGTTGCCCGACTCGGCCGCGAAATCCTCGAACAGATGAACAACCCCGGTCAGCACTGGGTGAAACTCGAGGTTCTCGGCGACAAGAAGACCCTGCTGCCTGACCCCGTCGGCACGCTTGAGGCGACGCGCGAACTCATTGCTGACGGCTTCCAGGTTCTGTGTTACTCCTCCGATGACCCGATCATGGCCGTCCGCCTCAAAGAGGCCGGTGCCACGAGCGTCATGCCGGCCGGTTCGCCGATCGGCTCCGGCCGCGGCATCGCCAACAAGCCGGCGATCAGTATCATCCGCGAACTCCTGAAGGAGGGCGACCCCGACTATCCGGTCATCGTCGATGCCGGCGTCGGCACAGCCTCCGATGTGACCCAGGCGATGGAACTCGGTGCTGACGGCGTCCTGCTCAACACCGGCATCGCTCACGCACAAAACGCCGTCCAGATGGCCCGTGCCATGCGACTGGCCTGCGAATCCGGTCGCCTGGCCTACCAGTCCGGCCGCATTGCCAAGAAACTCTACGCCACCGCCTCGAGCCCCTGGGAAGGCGTCGTCACAGCCATCCCCGGAGAGTAACCCCGAAAGCCCACCGTTTCCGATCCTTGAGTAGCCCGGAGCATACTGCTGACTGCATTCTCAGAAACACTCACCTACGCCGGCCCCGCCCTCGCCGATGCAACCGCATGCGAAACCGTCCTCCGCGCACTCCCGGAGTGGTTCGGCATCGATGAGGCAATTGTCCAGTATTCGCAGGA
This sequence comes from Planctomycetota bacterium, assembly GCA_013112555.1. Taxonomy (GTDB): domain Bacteria; phylum Planctomycetota; class Phycisphaerae; order Phycisphaerales; family UBA5793; genus PNC21. The sequence goes on from JABFGK010000001.1 coordinate 1,985,260, forward strand.
CATCGCCCGCCGCCCGACGCTCACCGCACACCTTGATGCTCCCGACGGTGAGCCAACGCTCGTCGGCTTCCTGACGCTCACGCGCCACTTCACGTATTCTGCTGAGATCCATGTCATGGGTGTCCTCCCTGCCTATCACGCTCGGGGGATCGGTCGCGCCATGCTTGAGCACGCTGAGAGATGGCTCATCGAGCGCGGCGTCCGGTATCTGCTGGTCAAGACGCTCAGCGCGCGAAGAGACTGCCCGAAGTATGCGCTGACGCGCCGGTTTTACCGGTCGGTCGGCTTCGTCGATCTTGAGGAATTCCCCACGCTCTGGGATCCGAGAAACCCCTGCCTCCAACTGATCAAGACACTCGGGTAAGCCTCACTTCCCGCTGATCTCCTCAAACGCTTCCTGCCACACCGTCTCCGCCGCCTTCCCCTTCACTCCGTACCCATACCGTGTTCCGCCACCCACTTCCCACTCGTAGCAGAAGAAGCCGGCTGCCATCACATCATCCGTATCAGCCCACGCACTGAAAAACGCCTCAAACCCGAGAACCTGCACGGCTTCGTCCGGCATCTCTACGCCATCGCCATCCTTCACAATGTAGTTCCACGGGTCGCGCAAACCCCACGGCAGGCTCGGGTACCCGATCTCCGTGATCAACAGCGGGCGCCCCTGCGACTCGGCAAAGCCAAGCAGTTGATCACGAATCCGCTCCCATGCACGGGCCACGGGGTCGCCTTCGCCGACGTCGTCGGCGCGCGGATTGGCAGCATACTTCCCCTCCGGCGAAACGTCATACCACGCACTCACACCGATGACGTCCAGTGCCTCCCAATACCCAACTTTCTGATACCGGTCCCAATTGGCCGAGTATGACAGCGCCCCGCCGAAACGGCGCCGAACTGCAGCGATTGCAGCCTCCCAACGATCCGTCATCCGCTCCGTCGAGTTCAACTCACTCCCGACAAAGAACAGGTCAACCCCGGCCGATTCAGCCAACTTGGCAAATGACACGATCTGCGCGGTATACGACTCCCACCACTGATCCCAGTCACCTGGGGCTATCTTCCCACGCCACTCATTGCTCCGCGGCTTCTCCAGAAGGACGATCGGCATCAGTGCCGTTTGCAGACCGTGTCGTTCACCGGCGTATTGCAGCAAACCCTCCAGCACGTCCGGAGCCGGGCACCGTGATCGGCTCCGCCCGATTTCGGATGACGAGCCGTCCAACTGATACATGGGTGTCACAATCAGCAGGCTGTCTGCCCCGAGCCCTGCAATCTCATCGATCGCATTACGGAACGGGCGGGCATCCGTTACCCGGTGCACATTCAGTGCCACCCCGTGCAGCCCTGAGATGGCTGAACGCCGCGCGCTGACTGCTGCCACGGATGACGACATGCCTGTTTTCGGGACGCTCTGGCACTCCGGAACACTCAACAGAGCCAGCCCGACCGTTCCCAGCCACAGCGACAGGCTGCCGTAATGCAGCCAACTCCAACGACTCACCATGGACGATCCTCGCTTCATACCCAAGTACACCCCTCATGTCGCTCCCGATTTGACTCGCCCGCCCGCTGTGCCTGTGATCACGCCACGTGAATGACCAATCGACTCAAGCCGGCTCGGCACCGCAGCGTGCCATTCTGTTCACCGCCTTCGAACCGAGCGGTGATTCCCATGCATCCTCCGTCATCGCAGCCATTCGCCAACAGGCACCGGACATACCAGTCTACGCATGGGGAGGCCCGGCGATGGAGCAGGCCGGTGCCACCATCATCCAGCAGACTTCCACCGACGGGGCCATGGGAGCCGGGGGGCTGTCCAAGATTCTCGAACATATCAGAATCACCCGTGATCTGAAGACATGGCTTCGCAGCCATCCTGAAGTGGCCGTCCACGTCCCGGTGGATTCGCCGGCTGCCAATTTCCCGATCTGCAAGGCCACCAAACCGGCCGGCTGTCGTGTCGTGCATCTGGTCGCGCCCCAACTCTGGGCCTGGGCGCCGTGGCGTATCGGCAAGCTCCGTCGGCTGACGGATCTCGTTCTCTGCCTGCTCCCTTTTGAGGAGCCGTACTTCCTCAACCGAAACGTGCCTGCCAAGTTCATCGGCCACCCCGTCATCGCCGAACATATCAAGGTACTGGCACAGGACGACGTGACCGCGACTCGCCACCCGCTGCCGGAAACCGCCGGGCCGAAGATCGCCCTGCTGCCCGGATCACGTTCAGGCGAAATCAACCGGCACGCACGCGACATGGCTGCCGTCGCTCAGCGACTCGCGCTCACCCATCCCCAGACATCGGCTGTCTTTGCCGCTGCCAATGAGCACGCAGCAACACGAATTGAATCGCAGATCGAATCGATCAAGAGCAATCGCGATGGTCAGGCCGTTGACTTCACCGTTACGACCGGCTCTCTCTCTTCGGTCCTGCGCTGGGCCGACCTGGTGCTGGTCTGTTCCGGCACTGCCACCCTCGACGTGGCCTGTCATGGCGTCCCGATGGTGGTCATGTACAAACTGAACCCGCTGTCGTGGAATCTGGTCGGCCGCTGGCTGCTGACGACCCGGCACATTGCCCTGCCCAACATCATTGCCGATCGCCGCATCGTCCCCGAGATCATCCCGTACTATCAGTCACTCGACCGCATCACGCACGAGGCAGCCCAACTGCTCGACAACCCTGACCTGGCCGAAGCCCAGCTCGAGAATCTGACCGAGATCGTCAAACTCTTCCGAGACAGCGATCCCGGCCAACTCGCAGCCGGGCACATCCTGGATCAGATGCAGCGCCGCCGGTAGCGGGAAACCCCCAGACCCAAAAAACAAGCCGGACCTGGCGTCATCCACGACGGCACGCCTCTTCTGTAGGGGCACATTACATGTGCCCTCCCTCTTCCGTCATTCCTCATTCAGATTCAAGGGGGGCACGGAATGTCCAAAGCGCGCAGCGAGAGCAACCCGTGCGTCCTCTCGATTCACAATCGCATGACCTTATCCACCCTCGCCCTCGGCTGCTTCCTCTGCTTCCTCCGCTTCCTCATCAGCCTCCTTCGGCAGCGGCTCCAGCCCGAACAACTCGCGCACGATATTCTCCAGATCGTCGGCTGGGTTCACCGTGTGGAGCCGGCCCTTCTGGTCAACCACAAACGACCAGGGCACTGCATCAATCCCCCATGATGCCGAGTACGCAGCATTCCACGCACCCCCCTGGTAGTACTGCGGCCAGGGAATCTCATTGTCCTTAACAAACTTCTGCAACTGCTCCAGTCCCCGCTTGGCCTCAGACTGATCGAGGCTTACGCCAAGCACCTGGAACCCGTTCTCTGCATACCGGTCGATCATTTCCATCAGCACCTTCTCGACGTCAAGCACGCTCGGCCACCACGACGCCCAGAAGTGCACGATCACCACCTTGCCTTTGTAGTCCGCAATATCAACCGGCTCACCCGTCAGTGCATCGTCAAACTTCAACTCGAATGGTGTGCCGACCGAATCGACCTGTCGCAACTTGCCGCCGGCCCGCTTCCCAACGGCGGTATCCGGGTGCGCCTTCACAATCTGGCGGAACAGCGCCAACTGCTCGTCCGAGTACGGTTCCAGATCACGCGCAGCAAGGTACAGGAAGAGCGAGGCGTTTTCATCCTCCGGGTAATTCGCGGCGTACTCCTTGGCCTTCTTCATTTTCAGGGCCGGATCAGTCCCGGTGTACTTGAACAGCGGCTCGATGGCAAACAGATCCTGCCACCTCTGTGCAGAGCGGCATATCGGGCGACCTGCATCATACTTGGTCAGTATCTCGGCCGTCTCATTCCGCACGGCTCCATACCGTTTGCCCTCATACAGCAGGCTCCAGCGGCGCTCCATGAGTTCGTCCAGTCGCTCGTGATCCGGGTAGTTCGTGTACAACTCGTGAACGAGCGTACAGATCAGGATGGCGGCCTCGGTTCTGGCCTGGTAGTATCGCTCCATGTACGACTGATCCTCGGCCCGAGACTGATCCAGTTCAGGTAACTTCACCGTCTCCAACTGGGCCAGTACCTCTTGTGCAGGCCTGATCACCGCATCAGCCGGCGGCGTCTGTCCTTGCTGCTGAGGCGAGGCCACACACACACCACCCGCGCCTGCCACCCAGATGACGGCACCAGCGGCGAGCAACGCCGCAGCCGACCTCAATGTTGTGCTGCCTGTCTTACGACGAATACCGAACATGACACACCTCTCACTGAATCTGACTTCGTGTCGTCTTCATCAACACTTCAAGCGCTCTCAGCAGAGCGCACCTGTCACTCATCCCGCTCCCAGTAGGGAGACAACGCACCGGCCCGTGCATTCCCGGCTCTTGGTCTCAATCGACTCGATCAGCCTCACAATCCGCAACATCCCCCGATCGTTCCATCCTATTCCACGACGGCAGTTCTGATAACCGGATAGACGGCAATGCCGACCCACAGGTGCCCTATTCGATCGCCAATCGATACCCATCGTAGGCTCGGCACGCCGATCGGCAGACCTCGCTCACTGCATGACCGTTCCCACACCTGCAGATCGTGGGAGGCAACCATTTGATCCGAGACGTACATCATCACGAGCAGGCCGGCATGACGAATCGCCCGGTCGCGAACCAACTTGGCCACATCCGACCTCAGCCGGGTACTCAACTCGGCCGAATAGGCCGGGTTCGGCCCTTCCGCCGTAAACTGGCGTACCGTCTTGACTTCCAGCCAGAATGCCTCGTCAGGAGGCACGGCATCCAGCTCGGCAAAGAGGGTATCGGCTGCACCGGGGTCGGCCAGCTGCCCACTGTCGGCCGTCAGGACGACGTCACACCGATCACCTTCCGAGCGTTTGCGCCGGCCGGCATCCTTCGGGTACCGCTCCTCGGGGTACACGCCGAAACCGCCCTGCCGCAACCCGGCCTGGATGATCACATGGTGTGCCAACTCATCCAGCGAATCCAAGCCGCGCACTGACTGCTCTTGCTCATACATCTCCGATCGCCGCGCAAACTCCTTGTACACAGCATCGGCAATCTCACCAATGTACCAGCGGGTGGCCATGCTCGCTCTGATGCCGGCATCAACCGGCCGTTGTTGCCTCGCGATCAATCCTTCTTCTCGACATCGTGGCCATCCATGACATCGGTCATCGTCGGTGCCTTGTGAGGCACGAACTCGCCGGCCTTCAGGCGACGGTCGTAGATCTTCAGGCACTTGATCGACAGGAACCCGCAACCGAGCACAATCGGGATGTTCGACCACAACATGGCCCCGGTCCCGAGATCGATGATCGCCTCCATGTCGCCCGTGTCCGTAATCGCGACCGCAGCCACAATGACCAGCAGCAGGTACACCAGTTTGTACGGCAACACACTCCGCTGACCAAGCATGTAGATCATCCCCTGCTCGCCGTAGTACGACCACGAAATCATCGTGGACAAAGCAAACAGCCAGGCCGCAAACGTCACCAGCCACTTGCCCAATCCAGGGAACTGACGGTCAAACGCATGGGCCGTCAACTCAGCACCGGCGTAGTTGCGGTACATTCCCGTCCCGCCAGCCAGTTGCGGCTCAATGTCTGAGGTGATCGGCTCCCACTCGACCGTCACCGAGTCAAGGCCCTCGCCCTGTGTCCGATGCGCCAGGCCCTTCAATTGCCAGCGGCGGAATCGTTCTTTCTCGGTCCCGCGGGCAAACGAGTTCGTGTCTTCATTGGGATCCGCCTCCACCACGGTAAACACATCGCGAATGTTCTCCCAGAGGTACTCGTTTTCTTCACTGACGACCACCTGCTGAGGCGCCGTCACGAGTCCGTAGGCCGACTCGATCTGTGTGCCAGTGGGCATGGCTGCGATCGTCCCCACCGTCAACTCCTCCTGCGTATCTTTGGAGTGCCATTTCACATCCAGACTGGCAGCAACAGGCACCTCGTACGCGTTGTAGTTCTTCCATGCAATCTGCAGGCCGCTGCTCCCGCCCTTGCCCAGCACACCCCAGAGTCGCGTCGATGGGGCCGGACCGTTTTCGACCAATGGCTGCCCCGGTTCCAACGTAATGTACACCGATTCGCCCGATTCGGCTGATTCGGTTGCCCCGATCAGGTCTGACGTGACAAACTCGAACGAGGGCGTCACGACCGGGTCCAGGGCAAAGTTCATCAGCGGATCACGATTCCATGCTCCCTTGCCGCCGGTGCCGCCCGGGCACAGAATCACGAGTGCCGTCAGCGTACAGATGCAGATCGTATCAATGAACGGCCCAATGCCGCCCACGATCCCCTCGCGGGCCGGCTCATCCGTCTTAGCCGCAGCGTGTGCAATCGGGGCCGAACCCTGACCGGCTTCATTCGAGAACAAGGCCCGTCGCAATCCCTGACTAAAGGCAAAGCCGATCGACCCACCCAGGAACGGACCGACCGGGTCTGACGGGTTGAATGCACTGCTAAAGATCAGCGCAAACAGACGTGGGATCTCGTCGATGTTCTTGGCCAGTACTGCCAGGCCGCACAAGACGTACAACACACACATGAACGGGACCAACTTACCGGCCACCGTGCCGATGCGCTTGATGCCGCCCACAATGACTGCACCGACCAACAGGGCCAGAATAATCCCTGAGGCCACCTTCGGCACATCGAAGTAGGTGCTCGTCATGTTGGCCACGTTCCATGACTGGAACATGTTGCCGCCCGTGATCGCTGAGATGATCAACGTAATGCAGAAGAAGACTCCGATGGTCTTGGCGATCGACTTCCATGCCCCGCCGCGCCCCCCGAGCGCCTTGTCAATGACCCACATCGCCCCGCCGTGCGGGTTGTCCGGATCGTCCGTATTGCGGTATATCATGGCAAGCGTGATCTCAACCGTCTTCAAGGCCATCCCAAAAAAGCCGATGATCCACATCCAGACGAGCGCCCCGGGGCCGCCGGCCGCAATCGCGAGTGCGACCCCGCCGATGTTGCCCAATCCCACGGTGGCTGACAACGCAGCAGAGAGTGCCTGAAAGTGATTGATCGCGCCCGGGTCGTCCGGATCGTCATACAGGCCGCGCACGACGGCAATGCCGTGCGTCATCGCGCGGTACTGACTGAATCTCGACCAGATCGTAAACAGGATCCCGGCCCCCATCAGGACAAAGAAGGTCCACGGTCCCCAGAGGATGCCCGTAATCTCACCGATCCACTCGAATACTTGATCCATGATGTTGACCCTGTCTCAATGTGCCACTTGCGAGGTGTTTGCCACGACGTCACCGTCCAACAACCCGCGACGGGCAGTCGGACCGTGTAGATTCAGGGGGTACCATACCCGGCAAATCGCCCCCGTGCATCTTTCCAGGTCAGGATTTGCGTTGCACCGGCCTGCCCCGGTATGATTGTTCGCGGTGCCCATCCGGGGAGGATGGCTCCATCATGTCGACTTCATGAAGACGATCAGCATTGCTGCAGTCTCGCATGACACGCAACGACGAACTGCAGTCGCCACCGATTCCGGATGTGAACCAACCGGCTCAGAATGAGCCGAATCAGACCCGACAACAATGACGCGACCTTCCTCAGGAGGACCACTTGATGGCCAGTGAACGTGGACAATGGGCAACTCGGGGAGGCTTTATTCTGGCAGCGGCCGGCTCGGCCGTCGGACTCGGGAACATCTGGAAATTCCCGTATATCACCGGTGAGAACGGCGGCGGCCTCTTCGTCATCATCTACCTCGTCTGCATCGCCCTGGTCGGCATCCCGATCATGATGGCCGAAATCATGATTGGCCGGGCCGCGCAAAAACAGCCGGTTGTCGCCTTTGAACACCTCTCCGGCAAAAAGACCGCCTGGGCTGCCGTCGGCTGGCTCGGCGTGCTGGCCGGATTCATCATCCTCTCGTACTACATCGTCGTCGCCGGTTGGGCCATGGACTTCACACTCAAGAGCGTGTGCAACTTCACCGGACCGATCCATGACTCGGCCGAACTGCAGGCAACCGAGTATCGAGTGTCGGAGTCAGTCACCGAGATGCGCGCCTCGCTGGCGGAGACAATGGCTCAACGCGAACAGAAGGATGCCGTCGAACTCGAGAAGCGATCCATCAAGCCCTCAGTCTGGGACGATTACGAACGCTATCGAACCGTGCTCGATGAGCGCAGCGGGCCCGAGCGTGAAACGGCCATGGCACTCCTCCTTGAGGACGCGGAACTTGCCGTTGCCGTCGATGCCGTCGAAGCTACCTTTGAGCGCATTGAGGGAATCAAGGCCGAGTACCTTGCCCAAGCCACCGCGCACTACGAAGCCATGACCGAATCGGAAGTCCGAGACGAAGCCGTGTCTGCGAAACGACGGCAAGTCATCTTTGATGAAGTGCAAACCGCCTTTGTTGATGTTGCTTCAGACGGCTGGACCTCCACCTTCTGGTCGGCACTGTTCATGCTCATCACCATCCTCGTCGTCGCCGGGGGGGTCAGCGGCGGCATCGAACGAACCTGCAAGTTCCTCATGCCGACACTCTTTGTCCTCATCCTCATCATGGTTTTCTATGGTGCCACCCAGCGCGGCTTCGGCGAAGCACTGTCGTTTGTCTTCAAACCCGACCCGCACAAGCTCAAGGCCAGCGGGGTCCTCGAAGCGCTCGGCCATGCCTTCTTCACGCTGTCGCTCGGCATGGGTGCCATGATCACCTACGGCTCCTACCAGAAGGAACGGACCGGCCTCACGAGCCAGTCCATCACGATCGCATGTCTCGATACGGGGATTGCCCTGCTCGCCTGCCTCATGATCTTCCCGATCACGTTCACCTACAACCAGGAACCGTCTGCGGGCCCAGGCCTCGTCTTCATGAGCATGCCACTCGCATTTGCAGAAATCGGCAAGGCCGGTATGCTGCTGGCCATCCTCTTCTTCGGCCTGGTCGTCTTCGCAGCACTGACCTCAGCCATCTCATTGCTCGAAGTCGTCGCATCCTACTTCATCGACCAGCGCAACTGGGGGCGCACCAAGGCAGCCTGGATCTTCGGACTCATCATCCTGGCCTTCGGCCTGCCCTCAGCCTTTGCGATGGATCCTGATTTCATCATGACCGGCTGGGAGGACAGTTTCGGCATCAACTTCTTCGACACGATGGACTATCTGGCCAGCAACTGGCTGTTACCGCTGGGCGGACTGTTCATTGCCATCTACGCCGGCTGGTTCATGCCTCGGAAGATGCGCAATGCACAACTCGAAGGGGCCGGTGCCATCGTCGTGGGCGGCTGGCTGGTCCTCATCAAGGTGCTCGCCCCCTTGCTCGTCATCGTCGTCCTGTGCCAGAAGGTTGGCATCCTCGACGCCGACGAACTGATCCTCGGCTGGTTCGGGTAAGCACCACTCGCATTCAGTTGGTTGCCATATCAAAGAAACCCCGCGATGTGCTCAAAGCAGCACATCACGGGGCTTTTTTTGTAGGGTTCAGATCGGGGCACCCGGCGGCGTACCCGGTTACGCTTCGTTCAGGAATCCATAGCGGTAATCACGCGGCGGATTGAAGTTCTCCTTGATCGTCCGCGGCGTGACCCACCGCAACAGATTCAAGTAACTCCCGGCCTTGTCATTCGTCCCGCTGGCACGACCGCCGCCAAACGGCTGCTGCCCAACCACGGCGCCCGTCGGCTTGTCGTTGATATAGAAGTTGCCGGCTGAGTACCGCAGTACATCCATTGCTTCCAGCACGGCTGCCCGGTCATTCGAGAAGATCGCACCGGTCAGGGCGTACTCGGATGTCTGATCGCACACGTGCAGCGTGTCGCTGAAGTCGGCATCGTCGTACACATAGATCGTCAGGATCGGGGCAAAGATCTCCTCGACCATGCTCTCATACTTCGGGTTCGTCGTCAGGATCACGGTCGGCTGCACGAAGAAGCCCTTCGAGTCATCACACTCGCCGCCGACAATGACCTCGGCTTCCGATGATTCCTTAGCCCGGCCGATGAAGCCGCGACACTTGTCCAGCGAGTTCTGATGAATCACCGAACCCATGAAGTTCGAGAAGTCACACACATCGCCCATCGTGATCGACTGGACCTCCGCAACGAGTTCGTCTTTGATCGCGTCCCACACGGACCTGGCAATGTAGGCCCGCGATGCGGCCGAGCACTTCTGCCCCTGGTACTCAAAGGCACCGCGAACCAGTGCGGCCACGAGCGCCTTGCGGTCACTTGAGGGATGGGCCACGATGTAATCCTTGCCGCCGGTCTCGCCAACAATGCGCGGGTAATCCTTCAACTTCGGCATGTTCTGGCCGATCGTCTTCCAGATGTCCCGGAACACCGAGGTCGACCCTGTGTAATGCACGCCGCCGAAGTGATAGTCGGCAAACAACTGCTCGCTCATCACGGCACTCGGCCCGCACACCATGTTCAGCACCCCGTCCGGGACGCCGGCCTCTTCGAACATCTTCATCAGCAGATACGCGCTGTATTGGGCGCTGTGCGACGGCTTCCAGATCGACGTCGTCCCCATCAGCGCAGGAGCCGTCGGCAGATTCCCGGCAATGCTCGTGAAGTTGAACGGCGTGATTGAATATACGAACCCTTCCAGCGGCCGGAACTCGACCCGATTCCACAGGCCGGTCGGGCTGATCGGCGGCTGGCCTTGTTCATAAATCTGGGTCATGTACCACGCATTGAACCGGAAGAAGTCGATCAACTCGCAGGCAGCGTCGATTTCTGCCTGGTGGCAGGTCTTGGACTGGTTCAGCATTGTGGCTGCATTGATCCGCGCCCGCCAGGGGCCGGCCAGCAACTCGGCTGCCCGAAGGAAGATGCCGGCTCGATCCTGGTAGGGCATCCGCGACCACTCCCCATGGGCCTTCATGCAGGCATCAACGGCTGCTTTCACCTCGCCCTCGCCGGCCAGGTGGACCGTCCCGAGCACATGCCCGTGATCATGCGGGATGACCGCATCCTTCGTTTTGCCCGTCCGAATCTCTTTTCCGTTGATAATCAGCGGGATGTCGATCTTCTCGCCCAGCTGCCGCTTCAGCTCGGCTTTCAACTCAGCCCGCTCGGGAGAACCCGGCAGATACCCGTGAACCGGCTCATTTGCAGGGGTAGGAATGCTGTTGATGGCATTGAGTGACATGCTCAAAACCTCGACTTTCTGGCTCTGTCGGTGGATAAACGGCATAAAAGCGGGCCGATCGCAGCCGGCCCCACGCCCGCTATTCTACCCCAGGTCGCTCCGCCGGTTCGTCCGGCCCACCCCCTATTGACGCCCCCACCACGAACCCCCTACCATGTGCCGCAATCGGACGCCGCTCCCCTGTGGGTTCGGCTCCTGTCGGGCGATTAGTTCAGTTGGCTAGAACGCACGGATCACACCCGTGAGGTCACAGGTTCGAGTCCTGTATCGCCCATTGATCGTGACTTTTCACGACTGCAGGCCATGGAGTCTCCGTGCAGGTGCCGGTACGAGTGGCTTGTTTCTTTTTCACGCCTCTTGGCGGCCGTGTCACACTGCGTTTCTGCAGGGTAGTTGGCAGCCAACCCGATTCCTGCTCGAAGTGCTAATCGATGACTTGCAGGTCGTGCTTCATGGCCAGCGCCTGCAGGCAGGCGTTCGAGATATACGATCACTGATTGCCGTGCGAGGCGCTCGTATCCTCAAGAGGACCAGCCATGACACAATGCCACGATGATCTCGTCCGGGCCATTTTCGACGCTGCCAGACAGGCTCCGCGCAAAAAGCGCGATGAAATCGTCCGTGCTCAGTGCGGCGGCGATGACACACTCTACGCCGAAGTCCAGGCGCTTCTCGACCGGACCGATGATATTGAGCAACAGCAAACCATCACCGGTTTCGCCACGCCAGACGAGTCCGGCCGGGACCAGGAGCCGGTCAATCGCGACGACGGCACTGATGCCACTGTCCTGGCGAATCAGGAAACGGCCCGCGGTGGACTGCCCATGAGAGGACTCCCAGGCCGGATCGGACGCTACGCGATCAAGAAGCGCATCGGATCCGGAGGCATGGGTGAGGTCTATCTGGCCGTTCAGGAGCAGCCCCATCGGACCGTCGCGCTGAAAGTCATGAAACAGGGCGTGGCTTCGCGCTCCACGCTGCGCCGCTTCGAATACGAAGCCCAGATTCTGGCCCGCCTGCGCCATCCCGGAATCTGCCAGATCTATGAAGCCGGTGTGCATCACGAAGAGAGCGTGCGCGATTCAGAAGGGGCCGGAGTCCCCTACTTCGCGCTGGAATACATCCCCAACGCCAAACCGATCACGGAGTATGTCCGGCAGAAGCAAATGAGCACGCATGAGCGCCTTGAACTCTTCATGAAGGTCTGCGATGCCGTGCACCATGGTCATCAGAAGGGCATCATCCATCGCGATCTCAAGCCGGCCAATATCCTGGTGGATTCCACCGGTCAGCCGAAGGTGATCGACTTCGGTATTGCCCGTGCCACCGACTCTGACATGGCCGTCACCACACTCCAGACGGATGTGGGGCAACTCATCGGGACAATTCAGTACATGTCACCCGAGCAGTGCGAGGCCGATCCACATGATCTCGACACGCGTTCTGATGTGTACGCACTGGGGATCGTGCTATACGAGATGCTGTGTGAAGCACTGCCCTATGACGTCTCACGGACCGTCGTGTACGAGGCTGCCCGCATTGTCCGCGAATCAGCGCCGGCCAAGCCGAGTACCGTCAACCGAGCGCTCCGGGGCGATGTCGAGACCATGACGCTCAAAGCCATTGAGAAGGATCGCGATCGACGCTACCAGTCCGCCAGCGATCTGGCCCAGGACATCGGGCGCTATTTGCGACAGGAACCGATCGAGGCCCACCCCCCGAGCATCACTTATCGACTCTCAACATTTGCCCGGCGCAATAAGGCCGCGTTTGTGGCCTTGTCAACGATCGTCCTCGCAGTCCCGGTACTGGCCATTGCCACGGGTTTTGCCATCAATGCGGCCGGCCGGGCACGGACGGCCGAGGCAACCGCGCAGGAGTCAGCGCAGAGCGCCCGTGCTGCGGCAGAACAATTGGAAATTGAGAAGGCAGCCGCTGAAGAGGCACGCGAGGTGGCCGTCAAACGAGCCGACGAATTGGAACTCGTCTCGCAGTTCCAGTCAGACCAGTTGTCCGGCATCGACGCTGCCAGGATGAGCCAGGGCCTGAGCCGGGACATCATCGACAGCATCCGCGCGACGCTGGAGCAACAGGGCGAACCCGACGACGCGATCGAATCCACGCTGGCCGACATCGAATCAAAACTGGCGATGGCCAACCTGACGGGAGTGTCCACCCGCCTGATCGATGCCAACGTGCTCGAGCCGGCGCTGCATGTGCTTGATGAGCGCTTCGGCGATCAGCCGCTGGTACGGGCCCGGCTGCTGCAATCCATCGGCCAAACGCGATACTTTCTCGGATTGTTGAAAGAAGCAGAGGCGCCCCTGGCAGACGCCCTGGCAATCCGGCGGGAACTGCTCGGTCCTGACCATCACGACACCCTGACCTCGCTCTCATGGACGGGCGCGCTGCTGAAGTCGCAGGGCAAACTGGCCGAGGCTGTGCCGTACTACCAAGAATCCATGGGAAGCGCACGCCGCACGCTTGGTGATGATCATGTTGATACACTCCAGGCGATCAATAATCTAGGGGCGCTGCTCCTATCGCTCGGTCGGAATGAAGAAGCCGAGGCCTCTTTCCGCAAAGCGCTGGATGGCCGGCGCCGCGTGCTCGGCGCCGATGATCCCGACACACTCGAGTCGATCAACAACATGGGATTCCTGCTGTATTCGCAGGGCAGGTTCGCCGAGGCCGAGCCGTACTACCTGGAAGCCCTGGAATGCAGACGGCGCCAGTTCGGCACTGAGCATCCAGAGACCGTGCAATCGATCGGGAACCTGGGGGTACTGCTCAAGGCGCAGGGCAAGCCGCACGAGGCTGAGCCGTACTACCGGGAAGCCGTGGAAATCTGCCGCCGCCTGAACGGGAATGAACATCCCGTCACATTGCAGTGGATCGGGAATCTGGGCGTCCTGTTATATTCGCAGGGGAGACTTGACGAAGCCGAGGCCTGCTATCGCGAAGCCCTGGATGGCCAGCGCCGTGTGCTCGGTGATGCACACCCTCGTACCTTTTTATCGCTCAGCAATATGGGCGTGCTGTTGCGAGAACAGGGGAGACTGGATGAGGCTGAGCCATACTCGCGTCAAGCACTGGAAGGCGCTCGTGGCATTCTCGGTAACGATCATCCCCGCACGTTGCTCTATGTGCGCTGCATGGCCGTGCTGATGCAAAGACAGGAACGACTGGACGAAGCCTTGTCCTACTCCCGGGAAGCCTTGGACACAGTCCGCCGGGTACGCGGTGATGATCATGCTGATACGCGGGACAGTCTGCGAATCCGGGCCGATATCCTGATCGATGCCGGCCGTTTCACCGATGCCGAGCCGCTCGCCCTCGAGTGTGAACAAGGCTGTCGCGAACACGACGGCGAGACAGCGTCGAAAGCGAGAGACGCCGTTGAATTACTCGTCAAACTCTACGATGCCTGGCACGAAGCCGAACCGGGGGCGGGATATGACGCCCAAGCAGTCACCTGGCGGGCACGACTGAGTGCCGATGAAAACGATAAAGATGAGGACGGCCCGTGATGTATCGCTCTGGCTCGTCCGGCGTATCACCCCCCAACGCGAAGTCTGCTTTGCCGGGTATCTCTAACCGATATCATCACTCCCCAATCGCGACACCACCGTGAGATACAGTCCGTCTGACCCACACTCAACCCGCCATTTCAACTTCGGATTGCGCAGTCCCGGCAAATCAACCTGATCAAACACACCAACCACGGATTCCCATCCCATCCTATGGAACTGATCACCTTGCGCCGGCACGAATCCATCCACCAGCTCCACCACCTAGCATTCCGCCTTCGCCGCATCCCGGATATATGAAGTCAGGTTTGCCATATCGAGCGTTCTCGCCGCACGGCGCACCGGATTAGCAAGCACTGCCGCCTCTGCCAACAACAGATTTCCACAACCAACTCGCTTCCCTCTCCGACCCTCACGACGGCCGACAAACAAAAAAGTAGGCAGGCCACTCTCTTGGCTTGACGGCACAGAATGCTGTGTCATAATCACAGTTGGCAGTGTGCAAGGAAGCCGACTCTCAGAGCACCCAGTGTGCATCATCTGTGTTCGGCCTCTCGGTGTACTCTGAGATACGAATAGTTCGAGATTGAATCCGTGTTGTGAGGGATTGGCCTTGGAGACGTGCCCGTACTTGGGGTATGTTCGACGGCTGCAAGTCCCTGGTTCGGACCTCGCTACGTGTGACTCGCAGTCTCCAATGCGTGCATGAAGCGCCTGCACTCATCAAGTATGGGCCTGGTACGTGCGCTGGCTCGCCCAACTGATCGATGAACATCTGACTTGACATGCCTGATGCATCGTGCCCCTGCGGTGGGAGCGCATACTGCTTTGTATGCGCCGACGCATCGTGCACTACTGGATCAGACACCCAACAGAGCGCCGCCAACAGATGCGCGCAGGGTGTCCTGCGCGCCGGACTGAGTACTGCACCCAAGCACATGCACATGCCCACGCACAAACAACCGGAAAGGGAACCAGCATGATCCGAACAAAAGTAACAACGCTGTCTATGGCCGCGCTCATCGCAGGGGTCACTCAGATGGCGTCCGCCGCGGACGTCACATTCCACCTCAATAGTACCGAGCGTGTGCCAGAGCAAGGGTGGCTCCGGATCTACGGTACAATTGACTGTCAGATTCAGGATCCACCCCTCTATGACGACTGGGTCTACCACTGCGAGCCGGTTACTGTCGAAATCCCTGATTGGGCCAACGACGTCCTTGTCAAGTTCGATTGGGACTGGTGGTGCCAGAATCAGGATGACACGAAGGAAGCCTCACCAAACTGGAATGGCACCCAATGGGAACTCGAGATTATCCAGGACTGGATTGATCGCAATGCACCCTGGCCGTTTGATATCCCGGTGATCGGCGATCCGACCGGCCAGTTCCGGCACATCTACGACATCTGCGATCTGCCGGTCTGGCTGGACAGCGGTGCCGAGATCTACGACGAATACTTCATACTCGATGGCACTTCACCGGAACTCCCCGGGTACATCGTCGGCCTGACTCCAATTCAGTTCGACCCGACTGCCGACTATCCCTTCTGGACTGACACGCCCATGACAGGCATGCTGTTTCGCCATGCCACGATCACTTTCACGCCAACCAACTTCGATCGGCTTCGTCTGGAAGTCACCGGCCAGTGTCCCGGGGTCATGGAGGCCTGTGCATACAATGCCAACTCCGGCGACCAGATCATCATCATCTACGGCTTTGCACCCGGCTCAGCCGGCCCGGTCCCCGGCTGCCCCGGCCTCTATGTCGACATTGCGAACCCAACCGTCGCTGCCATCGGACTGGCTGATGCCAGCGGCACCTATTGCACCAGCGGCTATGTCCCCGCAGGTGCCTGCGGCAGAACACTCGTCCAAGCAATCAACCGCACCACCTGTGAGGTCTCGCCCGTTGTTGGCATCTAGTAGTCACAGACACATGCACGTGAGCACTCGATCCTGAGCCACTCACGTTCCGCGCCGGGCCACCCAGTCCCAATGCCAGGGGGCCCGGTGTTTTCATTGCTGGCAGGCCGCCCCTGTTCGGTTGCGTCTGTCGCATAGAACTCTCACACATGCCCTCGAATCCGGAATCCGAGGGGCATTCCCTGCCCTCCCACGGCTCCCCCACCCTCCCGCATTCTCCCCTCTATACTTGCACGGCCGACATTTGCAGCGTTCCCCCTTCCTACTTCATCCGAAAGGACGCTCACCCATGGCATTCTGGGACAAACTCCGCGGTGAACTGATCGATATCATCGAGTACACCGATGACTCCGGCGACACGATCGTTCACCGTTTCGAGCGCTACGGCAATGAAATCAAGACCGGGGCCAAACTCACCGTCCGTGAAGGCCAGGCAGCAGTCTTTGTCAGCGAAGGTCGTATCGCCGATGTATTCGAACCCGGCATGTACACGCTGTCCACCAGCAACATGCCGATCCTCTCCACCCTGCTGGGCTGGGCACACGGGTTCGAAAGCCCGTTCAAGGCTGAAGTCTACTTTGTCGCCACCCGACGATTCACCGACATGAAGTGGGGTACCAAGAACCCGATCATGCTCCGTGATCCTGAGTTCGGGCCCGTTCGGCTCCGTGCCTTCGGCTCCTATACGATCCGCGTCAACAAGCCCGGCACGTTTATCAAGGAAGTCGTCGGGACCGAAAGTGAATTCACAACCGACGAGATCACTGATCAACTCCGCAATCTTGTCGTAGCCAGGTTCTCCGACCTCCTGGGAGAAAGTAAGATACCCGTCCTTGATCTCGCTGCCAACTACGATGAACTTGGTGACTTCTCCACCCAGCGACTCGGCACGGCCTTCGGGGACTACGGCCTCGAAGTCCTCCAATTGACGGTCGAGAATATCTCGCTGCCGCCGGCTGTCGAGGAAGCGCTCGACAAGCGAAGCAGCATGGGCATCATCGGCAACATGCAGCAGTACATGCAATACCAGGCAGCCGAGGCCATTGAGGACGCTGCCAACAACGAAGGAGGCGGCTCCGGTCTTGCCGCCGGCGGGCTTGGGGCCGGCCTCGGAATCGCCTTCGGTCAGCAGATGGCCAACTCGATGGGGCCGGCGCAACCGGGGGCGTCCCCGACCGGGTCACCTCCACCGATCCCAGGGGCTGCGGCACCAGCCTTCTTCGTTGCAGTCAACGGCCAGCAGACCGGCCCCTTCGATATGACCACACTCAAGACCCAGGTGCAGGCCGGCCGGGTCACCCGTGAAACGCTCGTCTGGAAAGCCGGCATGGCCCAATGGACTGCTGCCGGATCCGTCGCCGAACTCGCGCCCTTATTCGAGAGTGTCCCCCCACCACTGCCGCCGCAACCATAATTGGCGTAGGTGTAGGTCGGGACGAGGTTCGACGAGTCCTGACAGATTAATCTGCCCGACTTCAGACGCTCATGACAATGTGGGAACTCACATGCAATGAACTCTGAATCATCAACAACATCCTCTGCCCCACCGGCCCCACCGGCCCCACCCCCACCGACCGCCAATCCCCTGCGCCCAATGCGGGGCCATGCTTAACTTCGCAGCCGGCGCCATGTCCCTTGAATGTGAATACTGCGGCCACACGACACCGGTCCCACAGTCTGATGAGGACATCAGGGAACTTGATTACTCGCAGCATCTTCGGAACCTCGCCGACCGGGAACCGACAGACGAAGTAAAGGCCGTCACCTGCAACGGCTGCGGTGCCGTCCTCGTCAAACCCGACGGGCTTGATGCGTTTGCCTGCCCCTACTGCGATCAGAACATCGTTGCAACAGCCATCAGCAAGCGGCCGCTCAGACCGAAGTCCCTGCTGCCCTTCAAGATCCCGCGCAACAGCGCTCAGGAGGCCTTCAAACAATGGATCGCCTCGCGCTGGTTTGCGCCGAGCGGCCTGAAGAAGTATGCCCGCTCCTCATCGAAACTCATCGGCATGTACATGCCGCACTGGACCTACGACTGTCGCACGACCACCTACTACACGGGCGAGCGCGGCGAGCATTACTGGGAGGACGAGGAATACACGACCACCGAAAACGGCAAGACCGTCACCAAGACCCGGCGTGTACAGAAGACGGCGTGGTACCCGTGCAGCGGCGTCGTCGGACGCGCCTTTGACGATGTACTCGTCTCCGCGTCCCGCTCATTGCCCGACGATCTCGTGATTGAACTCGAACCCTGGGATCTGAAATCGCTGACGCCATACAAGGATGAATACCTCACCGGATTCCAATCAGAGAGTTATCAGATTGATCTTGATTCCGGATTCGAGACTGCCAAAGACATCATGGAGCCGCGTATCCGACAGGATATTCGCTCCGACATCGGCGGCGATGAGCAGCAGATTCACACGATGAAGACCTCATACGCGCATGTCACGTTCAAACTCATTTTGCTCCCGGTGTGGATCAGCAGTTACCGCTACCGTGACAAGGTCTACCGCTTCCTCGTCAACGCACGAACCGGCGAAGTGATCGGCGAACGCCCCTGGAGTTGGATCAAGATCATCGCCGCCTGTGTTGTCGGCGCTGCGGCTGTTGCAACCATCGCCTTCTTGTACATTCAGTACAACGGCTGATCGCGATTCCAAAGCCGACGAATTCCAACCCAAGGGAGCGCCGTATACACCCCACTCCCCCTACAACCCCGCTTCCTTCCATTCCGGTTCAGCAAACGCCTCTGCCGGCAACGAATCGTACACCGCAATGTTTGTCAACTGACGACCCTCCCCACGGTCACCGCTCAGCAGGATGTACCCGCGCCGCTCCCACAGCCGCCACTTCGACGTGAACGCCGGCTCCTCATCGGCTACGTTTGCATAATACGACCACTGATACACCAATCCGGTCGGGCGATCGACATACACATCATACTTATTGTCAGGGGTCACACCGACCCCTGCAAACGTCAACTGCAGAATGTCCGCATCCGTCTGCCTCGGCATCACGCCGAACTCGGTCGGCTCTTCTGACACGTGCGTGGTTTCACCCTTGTACGTCAGCGTCGCGCCGGTATCTTTCAACTTGTACGGCATGATCAACCAGTACGAATCGTTCACCCACCACTTGTACCCCTGGTCAAGCCAAGTGCTGATCTCATCACGATCCTCCAGCGCCACGCCGTCCTTCCACACTTGGCCCTTGTCCTGCCGATTCGTGTTGCTCACCAGAACATACGAGGCCCCGCCATCCTCCTCGCTGGCCGTCCAGTCGATTCGATAGTCGCCGGTCGTCTTGTTCCAGATGTGCCGTCGGCCCGCGAAGAACGTCCAGGCCAGGATATTGGTCCGATCCCAGCCGGACCGCCCGCCCATGGCTCTCATGACACGGTCGGCCACTTCGATCGCCTGGGCATCACTCCCCTCGAAGTCGAATCCCCGTGCCGCCGGATTGACAGACCCGGCATCGGGCGCATTCGGGTCGGGGCCGGTCGCCGTTTCCGTCGTGCTGCACCCGATCATCCCGATGCACCATCCCACGATCAGTAGATGCAGCCAGTATTGCCTGACGGCCATGTCACACTCCTTTGTATTGTCAATGCCAAAGCATACGGGCATGGGCCGACCGGATCGACAAACAAGCCGGTTGAGGCGAACGAACGAAGTGAGATCGGCTCGGCCGGATGTTTACGCCCGCTCCACGCACATGGCCACAGCGTTCCCACCTCCCAGGCACAGACTCACCACACCCTTCGTGCCGCCGGTGCGCTGCAGTTGATGCACCAGCGTCACGAGCACGCGCGAGCCGGATGCACCGATCGGGTGCCCCAGCGCGATCCCGCCGCCGCAGATATTCACCTTGTCCTCGGGAATCTCCAACTGCTTGATGCCGGCGACCGTCTGCGAGGCAAACGCTTCGTTTAATTCGAACAGATCCACATCGCCCAACGACCAGCCGGCCTTCTCCACGCTCCCCTTCACGGCCCCCACCGGCGCGATGAACAATTCCTTCGGCTCGACCCCGTGGGTGTGGTAACTGACGATCCGTGCCAGGGGCTTCAGGCCCAGCGCATCCGCTTTGGCCTGCGTCATGACGACCAGCGCAGCAGCCCCATCGGAAATCTGGCTCGCGTTCGCGGCCGTCACGGTGCCGTCCTTGGTGAACGCAGGTCGCAACTTACCAATCCCCTCGGCCGTCGTCTCAGCCCGGATGCCCTCGTCACGAGTCACATCGGCCTTCTGCTTGATCTCGCCGGCTTCGAGCCCGAACACTTCCGCGTCATACCAGCCGTTGTCCCACGCTGCCGCAGCCCGTTGATGTGACTGTGCCGACCAGCGATCCTGATCCTCTCGCGACACGCCCCACTTGTCAGCCGTGTACTCAGCATGGATCCCCATCGCGACATGCTCAAACGGGCAGGTCAACCCATCGTTTGCCATATGGTCAGCCAACTGACCCGGGCCGAACTTCAGACCGTTGCGCACATACACATAGTGTGGTGCCTGCGACATGCTCTCCATCCCGCCGGCAATGACACATTCGCAATCGCCGGCCTTGATGGACTGGGCTGCCAGCATCACCGCCTTGAGGGAACTGCCGCATACCTTGTTGACGGCATAGGCAATCAGATCGTTCCCGAGCCCACCCTTCAGGCCGGCCTGCCGACCCGGGTTCTGCCCGATTCCGGCGGTCAGCACGATGCCAAAGACAACTTCATCGACCTGATCCTTGACAGCCGGCACATCGGCCAGCACTTGCCGCACGGCAAAGCCGCCCAGGTCCGTAGCGCCGATGCGCGACAGTCCGCCTAGAAATCGGCCGATCGGGGTACGCTTTGCTGCCACGATAACGGGAGTGTTGTCTGCCATCGCCCTGCTCTCACTTTCATCAAGTATTCAGCCGCCCGGCGCGCGCTGACATGCCGGGAATCACTTTCAAAGGAAAAACGTGCGCACGGTGTCCCAAAGCGTACCACCCACAGCCCCCCGTACCTCGATCCCGCAGCCTCAATCCTCAAATATCAGGGTGATCCCGGTAATCCTGCCACGCAGCCCGAAACGAGCCGGGTCAGGCAGTCAGTTTGGCTGGCACGCCCGGATCTCATCATACAGGATTGACCAACCCCATCCCTTGCCAGACAATGCCGCCTACGCATTTGTCCACCAGAAAACCAGGATTACGCCAATGACGCTCACCGACCGGATAGATCACGCTACCCACACACTGCTGCCTGCCGACTCGAACCAGGCCCGCGGACTGGCCGAGTTTGCCATCGACTTCATGTCCGGCCACATTGGTCAACCCGATCGTGCGGTCGTCGATCGCGTCAATCTCCTGTTCACCGATTCGGTGTTCTGCGGCCTGTCTGCCATCGCCCTGCAGACCAACGCCCCCACCGTACTCCGGGCCGAGGCAGCCGACTATCCCGACCCCAACGGGGCCATGATCTTCGGCTCAACCATGAAGGTAAAGGCTGAAAAAGCGATCGTGGCCAACTGCTCTGCTGTCCGCGAGTGGGACTCAAACGGCACGAACTTCGGCTACAACCCGGCGCTTGGCCATACTGCCGGTGAGTTCGGGCATAACGACTTCTATCCCGTCGTCGTGGCTGGCTGTCAGCAGCGCGGCCTCGATGGGAACACCGCACTGCGCGGCATGATCCTGCTTGATGAGATACGCGGTCGCCTCGCCGAAGTGTTCTCATTGAAGTCATATAAGATTGACCATGTCGTACATGGTGCCATTGCATCGGCAGTCGTGTACGGGGCCATCATGGGGGCCACGGCCGAGCA
Source organism: Planctomycetota bacterium (assembly GCA_013112555.1). GTDB lineage: Bacteria > Planctomycetota > Phycisphaerae > Phycisphaerales > UBA5793 > PNC21. The sequence goes on from JABFGK010000001.1 coordinate 2,007,618, forward strand.
GATCGAGTCTGCCATCGGTATGGCCGTCGCACATTACATTCCGTACCGAGCCATCCGGGCCGGCAAGCAACTCAGTGACTCGAAGGGCGCGTCTGCGGCCATCAGCACCGAGGCTGCCATCCTCTCGGTGCAACGGGCGATGCGCGGCTTCGTCGGGCCGGCCGACATCTTCCGAAACCCGGAAGCCGTATTCAGACTCAATGAGCCGACCGACGGCGATCGGGCCCCGTTTGATCTCGTGCCGGCTCACTCAGGATCCGACTTTGCATTAATGGGCATGCACTTCAAACTCGGCCTGTATGAACACCAATCGGCAGGTGGCCTGCAAGGGTTGATTGATCTGCTCGAACGTACCCCCTCACTGCTGGCCGACCCATCCGGTGCGGCCGTGGCATCCATCCTGATCAAGGCCTACCAGCCGGCCTTCGGCATCATCGGTGACCCGGCCAAGCGCGACCCGCGAACGCGGCAGTCAGCCGACCACTCAATGGTCTACATCATTGCCACGAAACTGCGCAAAGCACTCGATCTGGCACAGCAGGACGGGATCGCTGCCCCCGCCGACACGAATGACGGCTGGTGGCAGGCGCTGATGCTCACCCCGTATGACTACTCGCATGAAGCACTGTTCCATCCCGTGACCCGCGCGCTGATGGACCGGATCACATTTGAGCACGGCGGCCCCGACTACGATGCAAACTATCCGGACGGAATCCCGACTTCCATCGTGATCACCGACAACACCGGGACCGCCCACGACTCCGGACTCGTCATGTACCCGTCCGGTCACGCTCGGAATACGACGGCCGATCTGCCGGCTATTTTGTCTCACAAGTTCGAGTTGCTTGGGAATATTGCAGTGAACGACCCGGCGGACATTATTAACCGCTTCGCCCTGACCGACTGCACGCCGTCAGATGTCGCATCGTTGTATGACTTCGAGATTAACACGCATGACGGCTACGAATGATCCTGCGGGAATATGAATGAGGATGCCATGACCACTCCTTCGCCTGCACCACCGAGTCACCCGCACCCTGGGAGGGTGCTGCGCGATCGCTTTGCGAACCAGCCTGATCGGATCGTGATGGCCCCCGGTGCCCACAACGCGCTCGTCGCTCGGGCCGTCGCACAGGCAGGCTTCGAAGCGTGCTATATTTCCGGTGGTGCCACGGCCAACGTGGCCGGCTATCCCGATATCGGATTGATTACGCTGAGCGAAATGTGCCGCACGATTCGCGAAACGACCCAGGCCGGCCGCTTGCCGACCATTGTCGATGCCGACACCGGCTATGGTGAGGTTGAGTCTGTGATCCGGACGGTCGTCGAGTATGACCGCCACGGCGCAGCAGGCTGCCATATTGAGGACCAGGTGTTTCCGAAGCGGTGCGGACACCTCGATGGCAAGACGCTGATCTCAACCGAAGCGATGTGCGACAAGATCGCTGCGGCCGCATCCAACCGGCCGAATCCTGATTTCATCATTGTGGCACGGACCGATGCGAACAGCGTGGACGGGTTTGAGGCTGCTGTGGAACGGGCCAATGCCTATCGTGCTGCCGGCGCTGACATGATCTTTCCGGAGGGATTGACGGGTGAGGAGCAGTTCGGCGAAATGGCTCAGCGCTCGCCGGGCCTGTTGCTTGCCAATATGACCGAGTTCGGCAAGACGCCGTATATTAATGCCGACCGATTCGGCGAACTTGGGTATTCGATCGTCATCTTCCCGTTGAGCATGGTGCGCCTGGCAATGGGTCACATCTCACGGTGTCTCGATATTCTACGATCCGAAGGATCTGTCGAGCCGTTTCTTGATCAGATGCAGACCCGCGCTGAACTGTACAGTTTGCTCGATTACACGCCCGGTCAGCAGTGGGATTACCCGGCGACTTGATGTGTTGCCGGCGGGGATACGTCGCAGACCCTACGGCCCATCTTTCCGGTGCTGCCATCCCTCACCGCGAAGCGGTGATCGTGGCGCACTCCGACAAGCCGCGACCGTGACGGAGCGGGCTCTTCTCCTCCAACGCCCGTCAGCGCACGAACGCAGCCGGCGGCTTCAGCCGCCGGACAGGGACGCGCCACGAGCGTCACACCGCCCGGAGGGCGGATGAAGTGTAACAAAGGATTTGTATCCATCCACAACGGGGCACGACGCATCGTGCCCCTACGGCCATCATCCCGGCGTTGGCTGGATCCCTCACCGCGAAGCGGTGATCGTGGCGCACTCCGACAAGCCGCGCGAGTGAGCCCCCGGCTCTGCCGGGGGGATGATGATCATGCGCACGCATCATGCCATGCCTCCTCACTCGTCATTCCCGCGCACGCGGGAATCCATCCTCTCTCCACTCCCTCGCCCGTCAGGGCGCACGAACGTAGCCGGCGGCTTCAGCCGCCGGACAGGGACGCCACGAGCGCACACCGCCCGGAGGGCGGATGAAGTGTAACATAGGATCTGTACCCACAACGGGGCACATGCAATGTGCCCCTACGGCCCATCTTTCCGGTGCTGCCATCCCTCGCCGCGAAGCGGTGATCGTGGCGCACTCCGACAAGCCGCGACCGTGAGGGAGCGGGCTCTTCTCCTCCAACGCCCGTCAGGGCGCACGAACGTAGCCGGCGGCTTCAGCCGCCGGACAGGGACGCGCCACGAGCGCACACCGCCCGGAGGGCGGACGAAGTGCGTTCTGTACGATCCTCGCGAGGTAAGCGAGCGGGCCGCTGATGCAGTAGGAATGAATTCCTACTGCCTGATAAGACATGGGGGGCCGCATCCGCTTACCCCGGTGGGACGCGTCGCAAACCGTGAGCCGAGTCGAAGGGCGTCGCTTATCCCACCCGATGCCCTGGATACCGGCCTGGGCCGGCATGACGAGGATCCCACAGTGTATGGAAATTGGGGGAAGGACTGATTTGAGTAATTACCCTTGCCGCTATGGCTTGTGCAGTGCTGGTACGATGTCATGCCAGCATATCACCGTGTGCGGGCACAGCCTGGAGTCACTGAAAGAACGAAGGAAGCGAGCAGCACCATGAGTACACCGGATAGCACCAGCGGCGAGAATCAGATCAAAAAGGGGCTTGCAGGAGCGATCGCTGGCACCACGAGCGTCGCGTCAGTCGAGCAGGGGCAGTTGCTCTATCGAGGGTACGAAATCCACGATCTGGCCGAGAATGCCACATTCGAGGATGTCGCCCATGTCTTGCTGGTAGGGCACAAGCCCTCATCTAGCGAGTTGTCGGCGTTTCAAACCGAGTTGCAGGGCATGCGAGAGGTGCCGGGCTGGATCATCGACGTGATTCAAAGAGTGGCACCCAAGTCCCACCCAATGGACACTTTGCGGACCGGCATCAGTCTGCTGAGTCACACCGATGAAAAGACGGACGACATTTCTCCGGAAGATGAACTGCGGAAGTCAAAGAAACTGCTGGCATGTATCCCGACGATCATCGGGGCCGGCCAGCGAGCGATTGACGGCAAAGCGGTTGTCGAACCGGACGGCTCGCTGTCCCATGCGGCCAACCTGCTGTATTGCATGACCGGCGATCGGCCGAGCGACCTCATGGCCAAGGTGGTCGATGTGTCGCTGATTCTGTATGCCGAGCACGAGTTCAACGCCTCGACCTTCACCGGCCGCGTGATTGCCGGGACGCTCTCGGACATGTATTCTGCCATCTGCGGGGCCATCGGAGCCTTGAAGGGGCCGCTGCACGGCGGGGCGAACGAAGCGGCAATGGACATGCTCAAGGAAGTCGGGACACTGGACAATGTGCGGCCGTTCATGGACAACGCCTTTGCGACGAAGCGAAAGATCATGGGCTTCGGCCATCGGGTGTACAAGAACGGGGACCATCGAGCCCCGATTCTGCATGCCTGGGGTCGCAAAGTGGCTGAGGAGCGACCCGAGTTCAAGAAGTGGTTCGAGATTGGCGAGGCCGTCCAGAAGATCATGAACGACGAGAAGGGGATCTTCCCGAATGTCGATTTCCCGTGCGGGATGGCGTATTTCGCACTCGGGATCCCGGTGCCGCAGTACACCCCGATTTTCGTGGCATCGCGTATCACGGGCTGGTGCGCCCATGTGATGGAACAGCATGCCGACAACAAGTTGATTCGGCCGCTGTCGCAGTATACGGGCGAGCCCAAGCGGGCGTGGTGAGGTGATTTGGGGGCGGATGGTTGCGTGAATGTATGCCCCGCGATGTGCTCAAAGCGGCACATCACGGGGCTTTTTTTGTGCGAATGCTGCGTGGGTGGAAGGGCAAGGAGGAAACCCCACGGATTGGAATCCGTGGGCTTGGATCCAGTGCGATATGATCCAAACACGGAGTGTTGACTCGACGCGTGATGTCGTCGAGAGGGGATGGGGGAGCCTGCAAAGGTTGGGTGCGATACCCTATGTGTGCAGACGGGCGCGGGGCTGGAGGGGGCGGCACGCACAAGGGAATCACAAAAAGATGAATCAGTACAGGAAGAACGAATCCATGATTACGAAGTCATCGGTGCGAAGAAGTGAGTCAGGTCCAAGTGCACAGGCGGTTCTGCAGCGTGTGATGCTCGGCGTTGCTGCGTGCGGGCTGGTATTGGCAACGCTCGGGACTCGTGCCGGTTTCGGGCAAGCCGACACCAGCCCGGCCGAGCGCGACACACCGGCAGACGCAGCCTTTACCTATCGCGGCCAGCTGTTGCGCCATGGTTTGCCTTTGACCGATCTGGTTGACTTTGAATTCACCCTGTGGGATACGGCTGAGGGGGGGAATCAGATCGGTGATCCGGTATGGGTAATAGGGCACGCTGTGGTTGACGGCCTGTTTGCGGTGACGCTGGACTTCGGGCCTGATGCGTTCGGGCCGACTGCAAGATGGCTTGAGATCACCGTCTTGTCATCGGTGGATCCGGAGCCCGTCACGCTCATCCCGCGTCAACGGATAGCAGCAGCACCGATGGCGTTGTACGCACTGCGCGCACCGGCAGCTGAGGTGCATGACGACATTGATGCCACCGACGCAGACGGTGCCAGCAGGAATGGCGAGCAACCGGGCTCGGGAGGAAGGGACCAACTGGGTGATTCAGGTGGCGGCGGCTCCTTTCGGGGTGGGCACGGGAGCGAGGGCATTCGGCAACCCGGCGATGGGGGCTGGGAGGACCCGGCAGCCGGCCCGTGGCAGGTGAATGGAAACGATATTTATTACGATGCCGGCAATGTGGGAATCGGGACCAGCACGCCGGGCAATCCGCTGCAGGTGGAGAACGCGAATCCGAATGGGACGGCCATGGTCGGCTGGGCCCGGAGTTCGGGTTCGAATCTGGGGGTCTATGGGCTCGCCAACGGCGGTGAGGGTACGGGTGTGTTCGGATTGGCAAAGGCCGAGTCTGTCGGTACGAACTTCGGCGGCCGTTTCGAGAGTCGATCGACGGCAGGGCGGGGTGTGTACGGGATTGCATCTTCGCACACCGGCGGTCAGAGTTACGGTGGGTGGTTCCAGAGTAACTCGACGCAGGGGCGCGGGATTCAGGGGTATGCCAGCAGCGCGTCAGGGTTGACATATGGCGGCCTCTTTCAGTCGAATGGCGACGAAGGTCGGGCCGTGTACGGCTATGCGAGCAACACCGGCACGAAGGCAACGTTTGGCGGATACTTCCAGTCCAAGAGCCGCAAGGGGCGCGGGGTGTTCGGGTATGCCGACGCATCGGTCGGCGTGACCTTCGGCGTCCTGGGTCAGAGCAACAGCACGCGTGGGCGTGGCGTCCAGGGCATCGCGACGGCTGACGTCGGCGGCAACTACGGGGTGTACGGTCAGAGTGACAGTGAAGAAGGGTACGGCGTGTATGGATATAACACGAACAGTACCGGCTATACGGTCGGAGTGTCGGGGCGATCCGACTCGCCTGACGGTTTGGGGGTGACCGGACTTGCATCGGACACCGGATCCGGGATGAACATGGGGGGCAGCTTTCAGAGTCGAGGATCAGCCGGGCGGGGGGTGATGGGGCTTGCGACGAGTTCGACCGGTTTCACTTCCGGCGTCTATGGACAATCAAATTCGACTACCGGTGCGGGTGTGCGTGCTTATGCATTCAGCGACTCAGGATCCAACAAGGCGGTGTGGGGATCGACCAATTCCGCTACCGGGTACGCCGCCTACTTTGAAGGCGGGCGGAACTACTTCGAGGGGAAGGTCGGGATTGGGACGGAGAATCCGGCATCGGAAGTCACGGTGCTCGGCACGGTCTATGCTGAGGCTGCGGACCGCAACCCCTTCCAGGCACTGTACGGCGTCACGACCGAGGCGAGCGCGACTGCGGTGCTCGGCTATGCCGGCGGCGGGAATACAGGCACTCGGTACGCCTTGTACGGCTACACGGAATCCGCGTCCGGCGATTATGCCGTGTATGCAGACGGGAATTCCGGTGCGTTCGGCTTCAAGAAGTTCCACATTGATCACCCGGAGGACCCGGCAAATCAGTATCTGGATCACTACTCGGCTGAGGGTCCTGAGCCGTATCTGATGTATCGCGGGAACGTGATGCTGGATGCTGACGGCCAGGCATGGGTGAGTCTGCCGGACTACTTCGAGGCAGTCAATCGCGACTTCCACTATCAACTGACGCCGGTGGGGGCACCGGGGCCTGGTCTGTATGTCGCTGACGAGATTGCCGGGAACCGGTTCCGGATTGCTGGAGGCACGCCGGGCGGAAAGGTATCGTGGACGGTGACCGGGGTTCGGAATGACCCGTGGGCGCAAACGCATCCAACGCGAGATGCCTATCCGAAGCCGGCCGCTGAGCAGGGCACCTATATACGCCCTGAGTTGCACGGACAGCCCGCAGAGCGTGGTCTGTTTGCACGGTTTAAGAGTGAGCGAGTTCGGAAGGCATCTCTAAGCAATCAAAACTAGTACATCATTTACTTGCGCTTCACGCAACGCTTAATCGCCCTTGACAACACTGAGTGTCCTCGGTAGCAAGAGCCTTCAGGGAACTATCTTCGTTCCCCGCAGGATTTGTCTGCCGCCGGGACTGCGTTCTGTCGTTGGAACCTATGGGCAGGTTGTCTGTCTGTTCGATATCCTGTGCCCTGGCTGGTACTGACAACTCAAGGAGATATTACGATGTTCTACTCTCATAAAACTGAGGGGTCTCAGCACGGAAGCACAAAGCGCTCGCAATGGGTACTCGGATTCGTTGCGGCGATTGCCGGCGCCGTTGCAGCAACGTGTGGAGGCAGCTTCTCTGCGGCCGGCGAACAGCTCCAGGAGATGTCCCGGGACCAACAACCGAATACGTCATTCACCTATCGCGGCCAGTTGCTCCGTCACGGGCTGCCGGTGACTGATTATGTCGATTTCGAAGTCACGTTGTGGGACGATGCTGAAGACGGGACGATGATCGGGCACCCACAATGGGTCATCGGTCACCCCGTCCTGGATGGCTTGTTTTCGCTCACACTGGATTTCGGCATTGAGGCACACACCGCCGCGTCCCAACGATGGATAGAAATCGCCGTTCTGTCATCGCACGATACAGCGCCGGTCACCCTCGTACCGCGACAACGCATTACGAATTCACCTTCCAGTCCGTTTCCTACGCATCCCGGTGATGATGAACGTGCCTCAGTCTCTCTTGACGGTGCCAGCGCTCCCGATCACAGGGCACCGGATCAATCGGGCGCAGCACCGCAGGGAGACGATTCGGCGCTGGTTCAAACACACCACACTGTGCGCGGCATGGGTGGCGTGCCCGGCAGCGCCGGAGACGATGACCAGCAGGATCCGATGGGCGACCCGCTCTGGAACGAGAGCGGAAGCGATATTTACTTTGATACCGGGAATGTCGGAATTGGAACGAGCACGCCAAGCAACCCGTTGCAGGTGGAGAACTCGAATGCCAACGGGACGGCGATCGTCGGTTGGGCACGAAGTTCGGGCGAGAACCTGGGCGTCTACGGTCTGGCCAGTGGTGGTGAAGGCACCGGCGTGTTCGGTCTGGCAAAATCCGAGTCAAACAACATCACGTATGGCGGACGCTTTGAGAGCAAGTCGAATGTCGGTCGCGGAGTCTATGGACTCGCCTCGGCCACATCGACCGATAGCACATACGGCGGTTGGTTCCAGAGCAACTCGTCCAAAGGGCGCGGGGTCCAGGGATATGCCAACAGTACCACCGGAAAGACTTACGGCGGCTTGTTTCAGAGTGACAGCGAATCTGGGTACGGTGTGTATGCGTACGCATCGTCAAACAGCGGGACCAACTACGCCCTCTATGCCAAGACAAACAGCAACAGCGGCTTTGCCGGGTACTTCACTGGTGGCAAGAGCTACTTCGGAGATGATGTCGGCATCGGAACGACCTCGCCGAGTTATCCATTGGACGTCGATTCGGACGAGTTTCGTTCGATCGTGGCAACGACCAGCTCCAATTCGAGCGGTGCGACCGCCATTCGTGGCAAGGCCACGTCGACCTTAGGAACGACATACGGGCTGTATGGATTGAATAACAGCAAGAAAGGACGGGGCGTCTACGGATACGCGGATTCCGGCTCAGGCACGACGTATGGCGTGTACGGTCTCAGCGACAGTGAGGACGGCCGCGGTGTCTATGGTGAAGCAAGCGCTTCCGTCGGTGATACCTTCGGCGTGTATGGTTACAGCGCCAGCACGGTCGGCATCGGAGTCTATGGGTACGGGGATGCCGACATCGGCCCGGTCTACGGCGTCATGGGCAAAAGCGACAGCGAGAGCGGCCGCGGCGTGTATGGATACTGTACCAGCACCAGCGGAGTCACATCCGGGGTCTACGGCATGGTCGAAGGAGGAAGTGCCTACGGCCTCAACGGCTACGCCAAGGCCACCAGCGGCTACAACTTCGGGGCCATGGGAATGACTGCCAGCACTCAGGGCACGGGCGTCAAAGGGTACGTCAATGCTTCGAGCGGCACGAACTACGGGGTGTACGGCATCACAAACAGCACCAGCGGCTACGACTTCTACGCCGCCGGCGCCGGGGTCGACTACGGGACGACCTCGTCACGCCGTTGGAAGCGTCACATTACACCAATTGACGATCCGCTGGCCAAACTCGAGCGGATCCGCGGCGTCTACTTCGACTGGGATGCTGAGCACGGTGGGCATCACGACGTGGGTATGATCGCTGAAGAGGTCGGCGAGGTCCTGCCTGAGATTGTGAACTACGAGGAAAACGGAATCGATGCCAGTGGCATGGACTACGGCAAAACCACCCCGCTGCTCGTCGAGGCCGTCAAAGCCCTGCGAGCTGAGAAGGATGCTGAAATTGAGGCTCAGCAACAAGAAATTTCAGACCTCCGGCAGCGAGTAGCCGACCTAGAGACTATGGTTCAACAGTTGGCGGCGACTTCATCTGAAGGAGGTTCACAATGAACCGAGTTTCGTTGACGCTGTGCACGTTCCTAGCCGCTGGCGCGACCGCCCTGGCCGGGATCACGACCGGGACCCCACCAACCGACGGCCCGGCAGACCCAGAAGGCGTCTATCAACTGGGCTGGTCTGAGTTTTCTCCGGGTTCCGAAATGTGGTCTGAAGGCAGCGGGTATCTGATTGCCGGCGAGGTGGTCTGGTCCGACAGTGCGGTGATGACGGGCGGGTCCTACACCTTGCTGCCCGGATCCGGCACGTTTGCCATGAGCCCGCCGATCGAGATGTTGACAGGGAATCTCTATCTGCGCTCCCCCACAATGTCTCGTGTCGGTGCCCTGAGCACCTTGCTTGTTCACGGTGCGACGCCTGGTGATGAGGTTGTCTTTACATGTGACTTTCGCCGTGGGCTGACCGAGCTCAACGGGTGCGTCGGCGTCGCCGTCGAACTCAGCAACCCCCAGATCGTGGATACCGTGATCACTGACGAGGAAGGGATGGCCCGACTGTCCCTGGTGATCCCGCGTGATGCTGCTGACAAGCCGGTGATCTTCCAGGCGGTCGAGGCAAACAGTTGCCGAGTGAGCAATCCGGTGGTGTGTACGTTCAACTGAGTTGAGGTCAGGAACACTGGCTCATACCCGGACAATCCTGCATTGCAGGCTTGTCCGGCTTGTTTTGGGAGTGTGCGAAAAGGGAGTGAGAAAGAGACAACGAGAAACCCCAACGTGATCCCTCCCCGGCATCAACGGGGACGGGAGTCAGGAGACTGCCCGATGATGACGACCGAAACGAATGATCGGCATTTTCTTTCTCGGCTTCTACTGCTGACAGCGATCTGCCTGATGTACCGGGGGGAGGTATTCGGGCAGCAGGTCGTCGAGACGAAGGGAGAAGCCCCGTTTACGTATCGGGGGCAGTTGATGCGGCAAGGGAAGCCGGTGGGCGATCTTGTCGACTTCGAGTTTACATTGTGGGATGCTGCAGAGGGAGGGAGTCAGATCGGTCAGCCGCAATGGGTGATCGGCCAGGCAGTGGTCGAGGGCTTGTTTTCAGTCTCACTCGATTTCGGTGCGGATTCGTTTATTGGCAATACGACGGAGCGGTGGCTCGAGATTACCGTCCTCTCATCGCTGGACACAGAGCCGGTCACGCTGGTGCCGCGTCAACGGATTGCTGTTGCGCCCGTTTGCGCTGTATGCCTTGAAGACGTTGCCCGACGACGGGGCAGGGCGCCGGGATCGGGCACAGCCACCCCGACTGACAGGGGCCCAGTCGCAGTGACGGGCGATGTTGGGCGTGACGGGCGAAACGGTCGCGATGGCTTGGGCAAGGATGGGGCAAACGGGCACGTTGGGGATACATTCGAGGATCCAATGGCCAGCCCGTGGCAGGTCAACGGGAGCGACATCTATTACACAACCGGCAATGTCGGGATTGGTACGTCCACGCCACAGAATGATTTGTATGTTGTGAACCCGACTGCGGCCGACAATGAGATTGCCATGGTCGGATGGGCCAATGGCGCGACCGGACGGACATTCGGCGGGTGGTTCCAGAGTCTGTCATCACAGGGCCGCGGGATTCAGGGATATGCCAGCAGCACGACGGGGCTGACATTCGGCGGGCTCTTTCAAAGCGACGGCGATGAGGGCCGTGGTGTGTACGGCTTTGCCAAGAACACCGGGGACTCAGCCACATATGGCGGGTACTTCCAGGCCAAGAGCACGAAGGGGCGGGGAGTCTTCGGGTATGCTGATTCATCAACAGGGACAACATTCGGCGTGCTGGGGCAAGCCAGGAGCAGCCGGGGGCGTGGGGTGTATGGGCTGGCCAACTCGACGAGCGGTCTCAATTACGGCGTGTACGGGCAGAGTAACAGCACCGACGGTGTGGCCGTCATGGGGTGGGCGGATTCTGCTGAGGGGTCTCCGAAGGCAGTGTGGGGGCATACAGAAAACAGTGGTGGATTTGCAGGCTATTTCACGGGCGGCAAGACATACTTCGAGAAACGGATCGGCGTGGGGACGACCTCCCCGGCTTATGAGATCGAGGTGGTGGGCACGATCTTTGCCGAAGCCACCGACGGCGTTTATGAGGCGATCCGTGGAGAGTCCGCAGCAAGCGGAACATATGCCGTGTCCGGTGTTGCGGTCGCTTCATCCGGCACGCGATATGGCGGCTGGTTCGGTACGCTCGCTTCCTCCGGCAACTACGCAGTCTACGGCGACGGGAACACTGGCGCATCGGGAGTGAAGGCATTTCATATTGATCACCCAATGGATCCTGCGAATAAGTTTCTGAATCATTATTCGACGGAGAGTCCTGTGCCGTACCTGACGTATCGCGGGACGGTGGTGCTTGATGGGGCTGGCGAAGCGTGGGTGGACTTGCCTGACTACTTCGAGGCGATCAATCGAGACTATCACTATCAATTGACGGCCGTCGGGGCGCCGGGACCGAATCTGTATATTGCAGACAAGATCAGTGGGAACCGCTTTCGGATTGCGGGCGGGACCCCGGGCGGAGAGGTTTCGTGGACTGTGACGGGTACGCGCGATGACCCGTGGGTGCGTGCGCACGAAACACCCGATGCATATGACAAGCCGGTTGAGCAGCGCGGGCTGTATATTCGGCCGGAGTTGTACGGCCGACCTCAGAGCGAGGGGATTTTTGCGAGGTATAAGGATCGGAGCAAGCGGGCAGCGCAGGAGGGTGAAGCAGATTCGCAGAGGTCGCGGGATTGACCCGGACTTGCCGTCGAAGACTCCGTCAAGTCCGGCTTGTTGCGAGTGTGACGCATGCGCCGGTGACGGTGGTGGAGAGTGAGGATTGACGGGGTGCGCAATACCCCACGGATTGGAATCCGTGGGCTTGGCTCGGGGGTATGGGTTTTGTGAGTCAAAGTAGCCGCGGGGGATGCGCTCCGAAGCCGTCGCTTATCCCCATCTACGAAGTCATCGCCTGGTCGATCCAGCCCCCACACATGATGAACTCGTTTTCAGTATGATGTTCGTCGTCGTCAGGCGAGACATAGCAGACCACCGCCTGACCGGGCGCGACGGCCGGCTGGGGCTCGTCGAACTGCACTTTGATCGCCCGGCGGCTCTCGATGGCACGAACACGAGCAGGCACGGCTTTCGCGTTATAACGAATCTGAGCCCGGCAGCGAATCCACGTGCCTTGCAGCGCCAGCGTCTGATCAAACCAGTTGCAATCCCGGGCAATACAGCCGGATGCAAGCAGGTCCTCTTTGGAACCGACCCGGATGGTATTCGCATCGGGATGGGCTCCGTCACATAGATCGGGTAGCCGAGTGCGACTCCGATCTTTCGACGTTGGCCGATCGTGAAATGCTGATGGCCCGGGTGCTTCCCGATGACGTTGCCGTCAGCGTCAAGAACATCACCCTCTGCGACCTCATCGGGCGTGCGTCTCTTGACCAGGCCGGCATAGTCATTATCCGGGACAAAACAGATTTCCTGCGAGTCCGGCTTGTTTGACACGGGGAGATCAAGGTCGGAAGCGAGTTGTCTGATTTCGGATTTGTTATATGCACCGATGGGAAAGAGCATGTGTCTGAGTTGCACTTGCGGGATGCCGAAGAGGACGTAACTCTGATCTTTATCGACATCGACGCCGCGGAGCAGAACCGAGCGGTTTTCAATCGACCCGGTGCGTGCATAGTGACCGGAGGCGACGGCATCGGCACCCATCTGCTGTGCATACTCGTGCAACTTGCCGAACTTGAGCCAGTCGTTGCAGCGGATGCACGGGTTGGGCGTGCGGCCGGCGTTGTACTCGGCAACGAAGTAGTCGATGATGCGGCCGAAATCGCGTTTGAAGTTGCAGACGTAAAACGGGATGCCGAGTTTGGCAGCCACGAGCCGGGCGTCGGCAGCGTCATTGATCGAGCAGCATCCCTGATGGCCGATTTTGATTTTATCGGTGTCGCAGTCCGTCGTGAGTTCGTCCAGTTCATCACCGGGTGAGCCGAGCCGCATGAAGCAGCCGATCACCTCGTGCCCTGCCTCGAGCAGGAGAGCAGCAGCGACGGAGGAATCGACCCCGCCGGACATGGCCAGGAGGACTTTGCGGGGGGGATGGTCGGGGACGGGATGTCGCGCTTCGGAGGAACTCATCGTCGTTCGATTGTATGGGAGCAGGTATCCGATGCGAGGACGCATCGCCACGCGGCAGAGCAGTGGGCTAACCGGGCGGATTGACGGCCATAGGATGTGGGTGCGATGTATGTGTATGCGGGAATCGACGAAGCCGGGTATGGTCCGATGCTGGGGCCGCTGGTTGTGGCATGCACGTGTTTTATTGTGGAAGAGACGGGATCTTCCGGCCGAGGTGATGAGGATACCCGCTCCCTGACGGTCGCGGCTCGTCGGATGAAGCGGCCGTGCTTGTGGGAGATGCTGGAACCGGCGGTGAGCAGGGAAAGCAAGGGGAGCCGGGGGCGGCTGATCGTCAACGATTCAAAGAAGGTGAAGTTGCCGAATCCGAAGGCAGGGTCGAAGTCGGCAACGCGGCATCCACTGCTGAATCTGGAGCCGAGTGTGCTGGCATTCCTCGGTTCGCTGGAATCCACCGATGGGATCCCTGCGTCCGATGAGGCGTTGCTCGGCTTGATTGATCCGGAGTTATGCGCGCACCTGAAAACGATCCCGTGGTATCAAGGTGAGCCATTGCGTTTGCCGCAGTCGGTGGAAAGGCATGATGACGGTTCGATCCGGATCGGGCTGAATGTCCTGAATCGCGCGATGAAAAAGGCCGGCGTGCAGATCAGTCAGATGGCGTGTCATTCGCTGACGGCCGGTGCGTTCAATCAAATGACGAAGTCGATGCGGTCGAAATCTGCAGTGTCGATGACGCTGGTGGGTCGATTGCTGCAATCGGTCATTGATGCGCATGGCGCCGAGCGGCCGTTTGTCGCGATTGATCGGCAGGGCGGGACGACCCACTACCGGAGGGCACTGCAGACACTGTTTCCGTCGGCCTCGATTCGGATTGTCGAGGAGGTACCGGCTGCGAGTACGTATGCACTCGATTTTGGTCGCGAGCGAGGTGCCACGGTGTCATTTATCAAGGGTGGGGATGGATTGCATCTGCCGACGGCACTCGCGTCGATGACGGCGAAGTATGTCCGTGAGTTGCTGATGATCCGGTTCAATCGGTACTTCGCTGCCAGGCTGCCGGAGGTGAAGCCGACTGCCGGGTATGTGCAGGACGGGCGTCGGTTTCTGGAGGAGGTCGGCACCGTGATCCGGGATCAGCAGTTGAGCCGGGACAATCTGGTTCGTTTTTGTTAGTGGGTTGCGCACGCGGGGGCGGGCAGGTGTATCAGTCGAGATTCTGATTCCGGCCGTAGCGTTCGATGGTTTTGACGACGGTTCGATGCACCTCAAAGGACTTCGCCACAGACAGCCAGATGGTGTCGTAGCGATCGCTGCCGGCAGTCGCGAAGGCAATGCTGCCGAGTGCCGTGAGCCGTTCGGGGACATTGCGCACGACGGCAAGGTGCTGGATGTTGCGGAGCGGTGCCTGATAGAAGGCTCGGCGGAGGATCCCGCTCATGGAAACGATGCGTCGATCGGTCAGGACATAGAGGCGGCACCACCAATCCATGGCCTGCCAGCCGAGTCGGACGGTCACGAGGAGGATGCCGAACACAATGGCGTCGACTTCGCTCCATGTGACGAACGAGCGCGTGAGGATGGGGATGCGTGTGAGGTAGGCAAGCAGGACGACGAGAAACGCAATGCCGAAGAGGCTGCCGAGGCACGAGATGACGATATAGGCGATCCCGGGGCGGATCTGGAGGACGATGACTTCATCCCCGTCGAACATCTTGTTCGCTGATCTGGCTGCTTCGGCCGCTGCGGCAGCGATCGGTTGGACGGTCGCCTCCCCGGAGCCGGCAACATCGGAGGCAGCCCAACCCGGCTCGATCCGTCGTGGGATGTGATCGAGTTCGGTGACGGTGCAAGACTCTGCCAAGTTCGGATTCACAGTGCTTCCTTGCGGAGCGTGACGATATCAGGCAGATTTCGATAGTAGTCATCGTAGTCCAGACCGTAGCCGACGACGAACTCGTCGGGGATGTCGAAGCCGACGTACTCGACGGGGACGGTCATGGCTTCGGGGCGATCCTTTCGGAGCAGAACACAGGCCCAGACGCTGGCCGGCTCCTGTTCCTGGATGATCTCGCGGACCATGGCAATCGTCTGCCCGGAGTCGAGGATGTCATCGATGATGACGACGTGGCGGCCTGCAAGACTGGGGAGGCAATGCGCTGCGGATGGAGACGCCCTTGCTCGTCATTGACTTGCCGGGGTAACTGCTGACGGAGATGACGCCGATGCGGAGTTTCTGGGGAAGGTGGCGGATGAGGTCGGCTAAGAAGACGATGCTGCCGGTGAGGATGGGCACGAGGACCACATCGGTGGGGTGATCGGCCAGGTTTTCGAGGTCGCCGGCGATCTGCTTGCCAAGTTCAGCCACTCGCTGGGCAATCCGAGTTCGGTCGAGGAGGATGCTCTGAATGTCATTGTGCATGATGTGAGGGCCGATCGTGGTCTGTTGGAGCAGCAAATCGCTTCGCTTCGCGTCGCGGCTCGGGTGATCAAGCAGGAAGTATCCTAGAATGTTGGTGCACGGTCTCCACGAGAAACTTGCGAGGTTGGCGTGACGCGTCAGAGAGAGACAATCCGAGAGTTGATCGGCGGTCTCCTGTGCCTGAGCCTTCTGGGCGGCTGCGGGCACGGGACGAAGGATGAGGGTGCGTCGTCGCAGGATCGGCGAGCGACCTCGGAGATGGCCCTGGCACAGCAGGGGCAGTCCAGGGGCGTGGTACGAGCACGTGCCGGCCGGTTTCAGGCGAGTCTCGGCCCGGGGTGGACGATGCATCGGACGGTCGTGCGTGTGGGAACGTCGAGCGTGTACGACTTCGTTCAGGCGGTCGGTGGCTGCAGGACAGGTGGGAGCCCGTCTGATCATGATGCCTTGTCAGAGGCACGCAAACAGGCATTGGCAACAAACGGGCTGAATTTGTCTCTGATCCCGGTCGATCAGGTGGAGCATCTGCTGTCAGTGATGGGCGAGGACCCCTCATTGGAATCGACGTGGCTGGGCAATGTGAACAACTGGAAGTCAATCGCAGCCGGTTCCCCCATTCGCGACCGCACCCTGTTTCGCATTGACGAGGCGGACGTGGAGTACATAAGCGGGTACGGGCAGTTGCTGATGCGCGGCTATCCGCTGCAATCGCTGGATGGGCCGTTCGTATGGCTTGAGTTGATCCCCCACTTTCGCCAGCCTCCTGACAATCCATACGCCGTCTCATCGTTGGCTGATTTGGAGATAATCGGCGATTGGGTAACGTCGTGTGGGGTCCGGCTGGCCCTGGACGGATCGTGTGCGGTGGTGATTCTGCCGGAGCGTGAGCAGGATGAACCGGAAGATGATGCTGCCGGCAGCACCGAAGACGATGCCGATGGTGATCCGGGGGATGATCAGGTTGAGGAATCGGTTGAGGAGGTGGGAGAAGGCGATGATGTCATTGCCCAGGAGCCGGCAGACCCGCCATCGGCGCCAAAGTACGGCCCGTTGCCGGTCCCGATTCTGACGATCGGGCACGACGTGCTGTATTCTGATGATGAGAATCGGATGCTGGTGGTGATCCTGATCCCGTCGGCACCCCAACCCTGAGCCATCGATGCGGGTTGGTCGGTACGGAAGCGTCGGCCTGAAAGCGGTGGGATAGGATTGCAGGATGTGGAGGCCACACGGTGTGGCCGTTTTTCCAGGTCTCTTAGTAACGGTGATCGTGTTGCCTACAGACCGCGAGGACAAGCAGCGCAGCAGGATGGTTCGCAAGCGTGGCGGACGGCTCCGTCGGAGACGACGTCGGCTGAAGGCGGTGGCTGTGGTGCCGTCGATGTTCACGCTGGGCAATCTGCTGTGTGGCTTTGCAGCCGTGTATTACGCAGCGAAGCCGTTTGCAGCCGAGGATCAGTCAAAAAGCCTGCTGATAGCCGGGATTCTCGTTTTCGTCGGGATGTTTTTTGATTCGGTCGATGGGTATGTTGCTCGTCTGACCCGCTCGGTGTCCGAACTTGGGGGGCAACTGGACTCGCTGGCTGACATTGTGACATTCGGGGTGGCACCCGCGTACATGACGCTGCAACTGGTCACCCGGTATTACCTCGGGGGTGATGCCGAGCAGACGGTCATCAGTCCCCTGCACGATGATGTATTCGGCCGGATCTTTTGGGTGTGTGCAGCGATCTATGTTGCCTGCACGGCGCTGCGGCTGGCACGGTTCAATGTGGAGACAGCCAGCGGGGTGTTGGATGATCACATGTATTTTCGGGGGTTGCCGGCCCCGGGGGCCGGTGGATGTGTGGCCGGCCTGATTCTGTTACACGAGCACTATTACGAAGCGTTGAATCAATTTCAGTGGGTGGCTCGGACGACGGGCCTGGGGATGACATTCATCTTGCTCTTGTGTGCCGTGGCGATGGTGAGTCGTTTGCCATATGTGCACATCGTGAACAAGTATCTGCGTCGCAAGGCCTCGTTCGGCTTTCTCGTTGAGGTGGCCATTGTGCTGGTCTGTGCTGCTATTTTCATGGTTGAGGCGATCGCGCTTTCGTTTACGGCCTATGCATTGAGCGCACCGCTGCGGAGTGTATGGGTGGGATGGCGGAGAAGGGCTCGGGCGATCAGGAGCCGGTCGGCGTAGATTTTGTTATCTGATGTCCTCGTGCATACCCCACGATCTGCTCGAAACACCCGCAGGTCACGGGACTTCTTTCTGGTGCGCGTGGATGGTGTGCGTTAGTGGGAGTGGATGCGGGAGTGCATCTGGAATCCGAGGATCGGATTGATCCGTTGCAGAATCCAACTGATTGGCAGCGAGATCACTGCACTGTAGAGGATGATGAAGAACCCGTCGTAAAGGCTCGTCGTGGCCGACCAGGTGAAGGACGGGTACCAGCCGCTCCATGCTCCCAGTGCGTGTCTGACGGAGATGAGAAAGACGGCCAATATGACAGCAGCGATGCCGGCCAGCAACGTGAGGATCGGCATGACAAACGGGTGCCGCCGGTACATCATGGAGCGCATCTGGAGGATGAGGGCTGCACCGAGCATAAAGCCGAGTGCATTCGGACCGACGATAATGAGTGATGACCCGGTCGGGTCTGAGAATCGAGCCGTCAGGTCCACGATGAGGCCGAGGAGCAGCGCGCTCCACATGGTCTGATAGGCGGGTGCCATGGAGGCGTAGCAGACCATGAGGACGAGGACGAACGAGGGGGCAATGACGGTCCCGCCGGCAAAGCGGACGGCCAGCAGATCGTGGAGGCCGAGGTCAAAGCCGGCAAAGAGATAGGCCAGGATGAGGAAGGTGATCCAGTTCATGGCCCACCCCCCCCGTCCGATGGTGGCACGTCAGGCCGGCGCTGCGGAATCTTGAGCAGCATGTCTGAGAGTCGCATGATATCGATGGTCGGCTTAACGGAGACGAGTTGGTGCAGTGAGTGTTGTGGGTATGGCTCGCAGTACTCGACAAACCCGACGATGAGGCCGGTGTTGGAATGTCCCCAGACGTCATCGTCGCAGAGTCTGACCACACTTCCGGGAGGAAACATGATGCCGCTGTCAAACAGGCCGGAGAGACGTCCTTGTTCGTCGGCCTTGAGCGACCCCGGCTCATCATCCTGAAGTCCGTCTGCCCCGGCTTCAATCCGAACGCTCAGGACGGTCTCGGGGTGGATGATCGGAATGATCGAGGCAGTCAGCGTATCGACACGTTGCACGCGGCCGATGAGTTGACGGTACGGCGTGATGGCCACCGTCTCACGGGTGACGCCCTGCCGTGTGCCGGCATTCACCTGAAATGCGTTGGCCCTCCCGGCACTCGTACCACCGGTTCCCCGGCGCACGGGCAGGTAGACGACGTCCGGGTCTTCCTGATAGAGGCTGGTCAGTTCGCTGAGTTGGTGCTGGAGGAGGTCAACCTGTCGTTCGAGGTAGAAGATGCGTTCGTCGCGTGTGTTGAGTTCGACCAGGAGTTGATCGATTTCCTCGGCGTCGCCGGGAACGGCTCGTCGTGGCGGTCGGACGGTGGCGGACAAGTGGGCCAGCGGTTCACTGATGGGCATCAGCATCTGGACTGCGGGGCCGTCGAGCAGGTCCCCGAGTGGCCAGGGGAGGATGACGAGCGCCAGCAGGAGTCCTGTGGCCATGATCAATCGTCTTGCAGGATGTGATTGCGTCATGCGATCACCCACCCGTGTAAATCGAAACGGCGCTCCGTCAGAGGATATCGAGGCATGGTCTGCCGGGCAGCGATGCCTTCCGGGTCATATGTGTCAAATCACGTATCTGAGGCAGCCGGCACCGGCGTGGTCGGTTTCTCTGCCGTCCCGGCTGCGGGATCGGAACTGGTGGTCGCCTGATTCTGGGTCATGCCGACCTTGTCATCGGGATTGGGGACGGGCCAGTCGACGTCCTGGACGTAGCCGTACTCGATTAACAGGGGCGTGAGCCAGGCACGCATGGTTTCGATCTGCTCCGGGGAACACTCGCGCGACCACTTGACGTTGCGATTCTCGAGGTGCTCGGGCCAGCGGTTGATTGCCTTGTCATCGGTCCGCAGCCCGAACTGCTCGCAGACATCCTTCATGATGCCTCGGGTCCGGATGATGAACTCCTCGTAGCGGGTTCGGAAAATCCGGTCAGCAGGGATGGCAGCCAGATCCTGTTGCACGGTTGACTCGATGCCGACCCACTGCCGTGAGTGCGCTTCGTAGGGATCCTTCTGGTAGTAATCCTGCCAGCCGGGGGGGCGGGCAAAGGCACCGAGGACGCGGTCTTGCTTTGATTGTCGCTCGACGGCCCGGATCATGGAGCGGACGACGGCACGGCCGTCGCGGATGATGTGGACAAACTGGGCGTCAGGAAATGCCTTCAGCAGGTACGGGACCCGCAGCGTGTTGCGCGGGAGTTTGTTGGTGAATCGACATATCGGCAGACGCTGTCGGAATCGCATGTACTTCGTGAAGTAGCCGACATTGGCCCGGAGGCGTCGGGAGCCGATCCAGGAGGCATCCTCGTCGGTCCACCGGTGCTCGGTCGTGCGGCTGAAGTACATGGGGTCGAACAGGCAATGGCCTTCGGACCAGTTGGCGAGTTGTGGGTGTTGGCCGAAGAGTCTGGAAAAGACGCTCGTACCGGAACGTGGGGAGCCGAGGATGAAGATGGGGCGGTCGACCCTGGGGTGCGGGAGGACGGCAATGATGCCCAGCGTCAGGGGATTGCGCCCCCAGACGAATTGCCAGAGTGTGCGTTCAAATGGTCCGGGGATCCTCATGTGGTTGGTGCTCCGGGTAGGGCACGTCAATGTGCCGTCGTGTCTGCCCCACCCCCCGTGTGGTCAGGTCCCCGCTCACGGGGGGACGGATTATTCGGAAGCACTCCCCTGTGGGACGCTGCTACGCCGTATTGTCTTTTCGTTCCTTCAGGACGCGGTCGAGCCAGGCGTCGTCGGTTTCGTAGCCTTCATCGAGAACGATCGGGCCCAGGATCCGGTGCATGGTCTTTATCTCATCGACCGACCTGGTCGCCGCCCATTTGTAGTTTCGGTTTTCGAGCGTTTCGGGGACTTTTGCCAGGGCCTGCTCATTGACCGTGACATCGGCAAAGTCATAGGCCTGTCTGAGCGTACCGTGGCAGTCCTGGCCGAAGTCCTCGTAACTCACGGCAAACAGGTTTTCGGGCTTGACGGCTTCCTGGAGGTCTTGCTTGAGTACCTGGTGGATAGCCACCGTCATGCGGCAGAATCGCTCCATGGGGTCCTTGATGGCATCGATCTCGCGCCATCCGGGTGGCCTGGCAAAGCCGCCCAGAGGGAAGCGGTGTCGTTGTCGTTCCCTTTTCGTGATCGAATAGAGGCTGTTTGCGACGGCCCGGGGATCGCGGCGGATGTGGATCAGGCGTGCCTCGGGCCAGCCGGCCGTGAGGAACGGGACGCGGAGGGCATTGCGAGGATGCTTGTTGATGAAGCGATCGCAGCCCTTCCATCGGGTGTAATACCCGAAGTTGTTGTTGATTCGGCGAAGGGCCTGGGGAGTGCACTCCTGCGCGGTCCAGCGGTGTTCGTTCTCGTATGCTCGCCACTTGGGATCCCAAACGACGGGCGCTTCCGACCAGTGAGCCAGATTCGGATTCGAGCCCATGAGTGTGCAGAAGATCGATGTTCCGGACCGTGGCAGGCCGAGAATGAAGATGGGTCGATCAAGGACGACGGCCGGGAAGCGGGCGATGATCCGGTGAGCGATCGTATTTCGCGTATGTATTTGTGCCCAAAGGAGTTTTGGGAGTCGTTTTGCGGTCAGTTGCACTTCGAGTGGTCCCTATTGTTCCATTTTACGATGGTAGTATAGACCCTGAGTCGGCGTATTCGAAGTTGCGGCATTCCGGATCGGCTGCCCGGGCTGGCGGCACGGAGTCCCAAACTGAGGACTTGGCCGGTCAAAGACCACGCGCGTGTGCCGATGATGGGCTGTACTCGTCCTGACAGGCATGTTTGTTATAGGATGTTGCACCGCGTGATCGAGCGGTTCGCGGGAGCGGACGTGGCTTGAGACGGGCGACAGGGTGTGCATGATGGGCGGCCTGGGAGTGGCTCGGTCGGCCCCATCTGCTACAGTAGGTGTCATAAGCGATGGCGCATGCTGAAACAGGCCGGGATCGGACCCCACGGCCGTTTGCGGCGTGCATTTGGTTTTTGCAGACTGCGGGTGCGGTCGCGCCATGATGATCGAGGTGACCGGTGCGGATTGCTTTTGCGTTCGGCTCCATCCCGACTCGGAACAATCAGGAGACGGATCTCCAGCGCGCGGTGGTTGACAAGAAGGACTGGCTGGGGCAGGAGGCCGAGTATGTGGCCGAGGTCCTGGGCCGCCGTCAGCCCGGCAGCGCGACGTCGATTCACGTGATGTACCCGGTGTCCGGTGAGGCTGAGTCCAATGGGGTGGAGTGGTATGCCACCCGGCCGCCATCATTCATGATGAAGCCGTTCTTCTACCAGGGCAAGCAATGGTCCTCGCGTTGGATGAACAAGATTCTGGACTGGAAGCCGGATCTGGTTCACTGGCATATGAACAGTTATGCCTACACGTTTCATCTTGCGTCACGTCGGCTGGTCAAGGCCGGGATGCCGTATGTGTACCAGCATCATGCCGCGTACCTGGCGAAGAAGCCGTGGGTCCGGCGGATTCTGCGGTACCCACACCGGATGGCCAAGCGTGGGATCTACTCGATTTCGTACTATGAGAAGCAGTATCGGGAGGGATTGGGGCTTGATCCGAGCAAGTCGACGGTGATTCCGGTGGGGTATGACGAATCGTTCCACAAGATGGATCGGGATGAGTGTCGCCGGATTACCAAGTTTGAAGGCGATCCGGTCTTGTTCTGGTGCCACGGGCTGACGCATCGGAAGGACCCGCTGACCGTGCTGAAGGCGTATGAGCAGGTCATCGGGGAGTTTCCGAAGTCACACTTCTACATGGCCGGCAGCGGGCCGATAGCCGATCAGGTCGGCGCATATGTGCAGCAGAGTGAGGCATTGCGGACCCATGTGACGCTGATGGGCTATGTGAACAACAGTGATGTGCCGCCGATGGCCAACGCGGCGGATATTTTCATCATGGCCTCCCACATGGAGCCATATGGAATCGCATCAATGGAGGCGATGGCCTGCGGTGCGTTCCCAGTGCTGTCGGCGATCCCGTCGATGTACGAGCAGACGGACAACGGCCGGCTCGGCTTGCTGTTTGAGCCGGGCGATGTCGAAGACTGCACCGCGAAGTTGCGTCGGGCCATGGGCGACGTTGAGTTTCGAGAGGCGATTCGGGCGCAGTTGCCGGAAGCCACGAAACCGAGATCCTGGGGCCAGACGGCTGAGCGTCTGGTTGATTTGTACGAGGATGTTCTGGGCCTTGAGCCGACACGGGAGCGTGACGGCCGGTAGAGGTAGGCCTTGCAGATTGATTTTGTATTGAGCGTGGGCGTTTGCCGTCCGACAGGCGGGGCATCACGGCACGCACGAGCGACAGACGAAGCGCAGTGGTCCGGAGCGTGCTGTGGAGGCAGCGTGCCAGTCCGGGTCGGTGCGTCTTTGCTATATCAGAGGATGGGACATGACTCCCGAACGGATCTTATTGATCGGCCTTGACGGCATGACCTTTGACATCATGAAGCCGCTCGCAGAGCAGGGCATCATGCCGACGTGTCACGATCTGATGCAGCGCGGCTCGTGGGGCGTCCTGCGCAGCACGATCCCCCCACTGACGGGCCCGGCATGGACGAGTTTCTACACGGGCAAGATGCCGGGGAATCACGGGCTGTTTGATTTCTTCAAGCCGTCTGCCGTTGACAATGCGGTCGGGATCGGCCGGCGGCTGATCAATTCGAGAGAGGTTGACGGTCGGGCCCTGTGGCACGTATTGTCAGACCACGACAAGACGAGTCTCGTGCTGAATGTGCCGGTCACATACCCGCCTTCGAAGATCAAGGGGGCCATGTTTACGGGGATGCTCACCCCGAGCGTGCAGGGCAACCTGACGTATCCGGAAGGCCTGTACCCGAAGTATCAGCCGGAACTGGGCGATTACACGATAACGATCAACTGGCAATCGTATTCTGAACATGATGCGCACCGGTTCGTACAGGATCTGATCCACTGTCAGCATCAGCGCACGCGGTACACGGCTCGGCTGATGGATGACTGGCCGGACTGGAATCTGTGCTTCCCGTGCTTCACGGAGACGGACCGGATCCAGCATGCGTTATGGCATTACATCGACCCGGTCGAGATTGAGAAATTGAAGCAAGAGGGCCGGTACGACGAATCGGTGCGGGAGTTGGTGCTGGAGTTCTATCGTCAGTGCGATGAGGATATTAGGGTATTGATCGAGAAGGCCGGCGGGACGGACAACGTGCCGGTGTTTTTCGTGTCCGATCACGGGTTCGGGCCGCTGCGCGGCAAGGTGATGATGAATCACTTCTTTGCGCAGCAGGGATTGCTGGCCGCCAAGCAGGCAAAGGTGCGGCAGGCGATTCTGATGATTCTGTGGCGCAAGGCGTATCAGAAGGCACTGAAGTCGGTGGGGTTGTTGAAGTGGTACAAGGCACGACAGGCTCGGGCCGTCACGACGCGCGTTTCAGGGGCAGCCAAGACGATCTATGACATTTTCTACGAGTCGATCGACTGGAACCGGACGAAGGTGTACCTCGGTTCGAACACCGAGGGAGCTCTGTACATGAACGTGAAGGGCCGCGGTCTGTACGGCGACGTCGACCCGGGGATCATCGAGCCGGAGGACTACCTGACGGTCCGTGCTGAGATCATTAATGCACTGAAGTCGATTCGCCACCCGGACACGGGCAAGCCGATGTTGACGTATGTCGGGACGCGTGAGGAAGCATACCCGGGCAAGTACTGTGACATTGCGCCGGACATCGTGTTCTTCTTTGACGACGGTGCATGGCTGGGCGACTTCCAGTTGGGCAAGGGCGCGTTCAAGCCGTCGGACTGGAAGACGGGTTCGGGGACACATCGGCTCGACGGGTGTTTCCTGGCTTGCGGGCCGGGGATTGCTCAGAACCGGGGCGGGATTAACACCGAAATCTGGAACGTGACGCCGACATTGCTCGGCTACATGGGATTGCCGGTCCCGGCTGAGATGGACGGGAAGTTCATCGGTGATGCGTTTACGGATGAATGGAAGGCGGCTCACCCGGTGCAATATCTCGAGCCGGGCGAGGACTCGGGCGCAGGCGAAGTGTCGGGCGCTGATGTGTTTGACGCGGATGATCAGGAAGTGCTCGTCGATCGTTTGCGTGGGCTGGGATACCTTGACTGATTGACGGTATCCCGGCAGCGATTTTGCCGGCAGCGCTTCTTTGTTGTGTGCTTTCTTATAGGGTGTGTTTGGCAGGGTTGTATAGGATATGGCTGCATCACCATTTGTTTATGTTGCTTCATTGCGTCGAACCGGATCGACGGTCGTGGCTGAGGCATTAACTCAGTTGCCGTACTCGTTTATCTTCCGTGAGCCGGGACTCGGTCGAAACAAACATAACTTCAAGAGCGATGACATTGCATGCCTGCGCGAGCACGGCGTTGACATCGAGAAGTTTGTCAAGAGTACGCTGTGGAAGGTGAAGTTAAACCGGTTGCTGCGGACGAAACGCGACGTGATGGTAAAGGCGTTTGCGAACCGGCTTGCCCCGCACCTGGCGGCTCAGGTGCAGCAGTTCGGGGTAAAAGAGATCCGGCACGAAGGGTGGCGACGGTATGCGCGGGCGTTTCCTGAGATGAAGATCGTACTGACGGGCCGGGACCCGAGGGATATTTATATTTCACTGTACTATCGCTTAAACGAGGAACGCGGCAAGCGCTGGCGCGGCGAGTTTGAGCCGGTGGCCGTGGCCGATGATCTGAATCGGCAGTTCCGGCACCAGGTGCGAATGCACGAGCAGTTCGGGGCATTCAAGGCAAAGTATGAGGATGTGTGTACGAACCCGGCCTTGATGGAGCAGGTGAAGCAGTTTGTTGACAGCCCGATTCCGGCCGGTGACGTCGGTGAGGTCGGTGGCTTCCTGGCAAGTAATCCTCGACGTGCCGAGGAACATCAGGTGCATGGGGATCAGATCACAGACAAGCGGGTCCGGCGCTGGGCCCAGGAGACCGATGAGCAGTTGGTGGCCGATGCGCATCGGGCGTTTGATTTGATGCCGGAGTATTGCGAGTTCTGGGAGTACGGGCGGGAGTAATGAGGGGGCGCGGGAGTCTTACCCCACGCATTCATATCCGTGGGCTCGGTCCTGGGGACGATGGCTGCCGACGGTCTAATGCAGACAGGAAGTCATGCCAGAAGGTGGGGTAGGTTTTGTTGACACAATCCGGATCTCGGATGATGACGTTTCCGCGGGCGGCTGCAGCGACGGCAAAGGCCATTGCCATACGGTGATCGTCATAGGTGTCGACTTCAATCGGGACGCTGTTATCAAAGAGCGGTGCATCGGGGCTCGTCGGGGGTTCAATGACGAGGATTTCATTGTCCTCGATTTCGACGTTGGCACCGAACTTCGCTAATTCGGTTTTGAGTGCGTGGAGGCGGTCGGTCTCCTTGTGCTGCAATGTGGCCAGCCCTCGAATCACGGTTTCCCCTTTGGCAAAGAGGGCTGTGACGGCCAGCGTCATGGCAGCATCGGGCATGTGTGCCATGTCGATGTCGATGCCGGTGAGCCCGGCTTTGGGCCCGAGTACGGTGATGAAATCGGAGCCGAAAGTCAGGCCGGCTCCCATTTGAGCCAGCACATCGGCAAAGCCGGCATCGGGTTGGAGCGAGCCGCGGCCGAGGTTCTCGATTGTGCACACGGACTCGGGGATCACGGCTGCAGCGGCCAGGAAGTAGGTGGCACTCGAGGCATCGGGTTCGATGGCAAAGGTGCCGGGCGAGGTGTAGCCGCCGGGTGCGACGCTGATGGTCGTGAGCGGGCCTTCGACTTCGAAGCGGGCGCCGAATCGCTCCATGAGGCTCAGTGTCATGCCGACGTAGGACGCAGATGTGACCGGTGGGTCGAGCGTCAGCGTCAGCCCATCGGGCAGGCACGGTGCGATCATGAGAAGGGCAGAGATGAACTGGCTGGATTGTGTGCAGGGCAGATGGGCGGCGCGCTTGATTGTGGAAGCCGGGTGGATACGCAGGGGCAGGTGATCCGGTTGATCGAGGTACTCGATCGTGGCACCGAGATGGGTCAGCGCATTGGCCAATACGGCAATGGGTCGCTGACGCATACGGGGATTGCCGTCAATCGTGACCGGGCTATCGGCACACACCCCCGCAGCGGCCGTGAGGAAGCGGGTAGCAGTCCCGGCATTGCACAGGTCGAGTGTGACATTTCCCTGCAGGCGACGGTCGGAGCCGATGCCGTGAATTGTGAGTCGTTCCCATTCTCCTGTGCCGTCGTCACGGTCATGGATTTCCAGCAGAATCCCGAGACTCAGGAGTGCGGTTGCCATGACCTCCGTGTCCTGAGCGGTGAGCGGGGCGGTCAGGGTGGTCGCCTCATCGGCCAGCGCTGCCAGCAGCATGGCCCGGTTTGTGAGGCTTTTGGAGCCGGGCGTCGTGACTGATGCTCGGAAGGCCGTGGCTTTGGGGATGACTGGCTTTGGTTGTGCAGCGCTCATGGTGGGCGTCTTTATTCGCGGCGGAAGACGGCCACGATATTCTCGACCGGGACGACGAAGAGGCGGTTGTCGCCCTCGAAGTCGACCGGGACGGCGTCTTTGGGATGGAAGAGGACGCGATCGTAGCGTGCGATGGGGTAATCGGGGTCGTCTTCGAGCATGGCACTGATGGCAACGACCCGGCCGGTGAGGGTCGGGATTTCCATCTTGTCCGGCAGGTGGATGCCGGACTTGGTCTGCTTCTTATCCTCATCCTTGCGGATCAGGACGCGGTCGCCGATCGGCTCGATGACTTCGATCTTGGTCTTTGTCTGGTCGGATTTGTTGGCAGCCATGATGATTCCGGTTCATCGTGATGAGTTGTCAGGAGTTTCCTTCGGTCTGTTTGCTGTATGGTATGCACTGTTTTCATGAATCTGCAATGCGGGCCGGGGATTGCAGGGGAGCCGTTATCGCAGGACGTATCCGGATTTGCCCCGGTTTCGTGGAGGCGGGTTGGTGGGTGGTTGGGTCTCCGCCCGGACGGGCGTAGGATCGGGTCCGGTTTTTACGTACATATTCCAGGACCGCTCGACCCGGGCGGCCGGTGAGGATTCTCCCGATCCGACGAAGGAGACGCGTTGTGGACAGTCTGACGGTTTCGTATCTTGAAATGCTCGAACAGCATGACGCTGAAGCGTGCCGAATACTTCGTGCTGAAGCAGCACGCCAGGAGACGACGATCGAGTTGATCGCGTCAGAGAATCACGTTTCGCAGCGCGTGATGCATGGGATCGGCACGTGTCTGACGAACAAATATGCTGAGGGGTACCCGGGTCGTCGGTATTACGGTGGGTGCCGGCATCACGACGAGATTGAGCAGTTGGCTCGTGACCGGGCGAAGGAGTTGTTCGGGTGCAAGTACGCGAATGTGCAGCCGCACTCAGGCGCGCAGGCGAACATGGCCGTCTACATGGCGTTTCTGGAGCCGGGTGATACGTTTGCATCACTCGTGTTGAAGGATGGGGGTCACCTGTCACACGGGATGCATCTCAATTTCTCCGGGCGGTATTTCAAGCCGGTTCATTACCCGCTCGTGTATGACGAGGCGAAGCCGGACTTTGAGCACATTGATTACGATGCGATGCGGGCACTGTGTCTGGAACATCGGCCGAAGATGATTCTGTGCGGGTACTCAGCCTACCCGCGGACGATCCACTTTGAGAAGTTCCGGACTGTGGCTGATGAGATCGGTGCAATCATGGTGGCTGACATTGCGCACATTGCAGGGCTGTGTGCCACCGGCGTGCATCCGAACCCGTTTCCTCACGCTCATGTCGTGACGACGACGACGCATAAGACACTGCGCGGTCCGCGGGGCGGGCTGATCATGACGAATGATCTCGAGTTGCACAAGAAGATGAACACCACCGTGTTCCCTGGCACGCAGGGAGGGCCGCTGATGCATGCAATCGGGGCCAAGGCAATTGCGTTCGGCGAAGCGTTGAAGCCGGAGTACAAGACGTATTGCCGGCAGGTGGTGAGCAATGCCCAGGCACTGGTGAGTGCGTTGTCGGAGTACGGCTATCGGCTGTGCTCCGGTGGGACGGACAATCATCTTATGCTGGTCGATTTGTCGGCCCGTGACGCCGACTTGACGGGCAAGGATGCAGAGGCCTGGTTGGAGTCGGCTGGGATCATCACAAACAAGAACGGGATCCCGAAGGACACTCGGCCACCAATGGTGACGTCGGGCTTGCGGCTGGGCACGCCGGCTGTGACGACTCGAGGATTGCGTGAGGAGCACATGCCGCAGATTGCTGCGTGGATTGATCGCGTATTGGGTTCAGGAGGGGATGAGGGCGAGTGTGCAGCGGTTCGGGGCGAGGTCCGGGAGTTCTGCGAGGGGTACCCGCTGGAGCATTGAATGGAAGGTACGCCGGCCCTCCCATGAGGAGACGGGGGCGGGAGGTGCGCGCCGGTCATATCATGAGATGGCATGGCCGATTGCGCAACCATTTTGTGTGCGCTGGAGTTTGAGCAGCGTCATCTGACAGCGCGGCTCGATCGGGTGGGAGTGTCGGTCCAGGTGACGGGGCCGGGGCCGACTGCCGTTGAGCGGTTTCTGGGTGATATGAAAGATCCGATCGACAGCCCGGTGATTCTGGCCGGGGTGTGCGGCGGGCTGCATGAGACAATGAAGCCGGGTCAGGCGTATGTGGCCATGCGCGTGGTGAATGCGCGTGGGGGCCATTGGACGACGAACTGGCCGCCATCTGACGCCCACCAGACGGCCGGGATGCAGATGGTGACGGTCCTGGGGGCCGATTCACCACTGGCAACGGCCTCGTCCAAGCAGCGGGCACGCAATGAGAGTCGGGCCGACGTGGTCGATACCGAGTCACACGGGCTGGCTGCCTGGGCTGGTTCGAAGGATCACGGCCGTGCGATCCGGTGGGGTGTGGTCCGAGGGGTGGTTGATGCGCATGATGAACCATTGCCGGCCGGCTGCGAGCGCTGGGTGTCGGCCGACGGCCGACTGATCCCGTATCGGGTCGCACTCGATCTGGTGACCCACCCACTGTCGTGGCTTCACGTAGCCCGGTTGCGAACCCAGGCGACTCAGGCGCTGGATGCGGTAGCCGATCTGATTCTCAGCCTTCTGAAGCATGATGGTAGTGGTGGTGACGATGATGACGACACCTGATCGATTCACGACCGAGCCGCCCCTCGGGCATCCGACACCTGCTTCGATCGTTGTTGTCGGTGGCACGTTTGACCCGCCGCATCGAGCCCATACGGCTTTTGCACAGGCCGCCTGTGAGCATACCGGCAGCGAGTGCGTTGTTTTCATCCCGGCGAATCGATCGCCGCACAAGACCCGGGTCCAGAGTGACGGTTCGCATCGGCAGGCAATGGTCAAACTGGCAACGGCCACCATTCCCGGGGCCCATGTGAGCACGTATGAACTCGATCGGCCGGCCCCGAGTTACACGGTGCTTACGCTGGAGGCGCTGCGGGCGGCAGTCGGTGAGACGGTACGGCTGCATCTCTTGATGGGTGCCGACCAGGCAGCGTCATTTGAGCGGTGGTACCAGTGGGAGCGGATTCTCGAACTCGCCGAACCGGTGATCGCGGTGCGTGAAGGGTCGGATGACGGTTTGGCCGAGACGTTGAAACGGCATCCTGAGTGGGGACCGTGCGTGATGTCGGTGCCTCGGATGGACATCAGTTCGACGGCGATTCGGGAGTCAGTCGCTGCAGGACGTGACGTGAGCCAGTGGCTCCACCCGGATGTGCTCCGGTATGTGCTGAAGCATGATCTGTACGGGTGCCCGGCAGGCTGAGTGGTGTGTGTGCCTTATTGGAGCCCCCTACGTGCCGGCCCTATCCTTGTGCCCTCATTCAATCCGTATTCAAGATAACAGCCCAGAACCTCGCAGGAGTATGACGTGATGGAGACGACTCTCATTATCCTCAAGCCGGATGCAGTGCAACGCGGACTCATGGGTCGGATCATCGGCCGGTTTGAGGACAAGGGGCTTCAGGTTGTCGGGATGAAGTTCATGAAGATCCCGCAGGACCTGGGGCAGCGACACTATGAGGTTCATAAGGGCAAGCCGTTCTACGAGGGCTTGCTGCGGTACATGACCTCATCGCCGGTTCTGGTACTGGCACTCCGTGGGGTGTCGGCCGTCTCAATCACGCGGAAGATGATGGGTGCGACCTTCGGGAGCAATGCAGACCCGGGGACGATTCGCGGGGATTTCGGGGTGTCAAACTCGTTCAATCTGGTCCACGGTTCAGACTCGCCGGAGAACGCAGCCAAGGAGGTCGCGTTGTGGTTTGGCGACGGCGAACTGGTGGACTGGTCGCGCAATACCGAGGGGTGGATCTACGACCTCACGGGCGAGAAGCCTGAGTAACACGGAGCCTGAGTCTGACATCGATCAGCCGGAGACGGATGCCCATGGCATGGACAGCGCCGGATGAGCCGATCACGCGTTTGCTGATAGTGATGCCGTCGTGGGTTGGCGACACGGTGATGGCAACCCCGTTTCTGTCGGCGCTTCGTGATATTCCTGCGTTTGCAGACTCCCATATCACGGCATACCTACGGCCGGGCTTGAACGATCTGCTGAGCGGGCAGCCGGAGATTGATGACATGATCCCGGGCCGGCCTGCAGGGCTGCTCGGGCCGTGGCGGGGGGGACGGCGTCTGGCCGGCCAATCCTTTGATGCTGCGGTTTTACTTCCAAACAGTTGGCGGCTGGCATGCACGGTTTTTCTATCGGGGATCGGGCGACGGGTCGGCTATGGGCGTGACGGGCGTTCATGGATGCTGACGCATGCCGTGAGGTGCCCGGTGGCCGGCGGGTGGAAGGAGCCGATGCCGGCCGTCGCGTACTACCTGAATCTGGCAACGTACCTGGGGGCGACGGAGGTGGCGGGTCAGGCTCGACCGATGCGCCTCGTGTGTACGGATGAGCAGCAGGAGTCGGCTACAGCGATACTGGCTGCGGAGGGTGTGGCGGAGGATGAGCCGATTGCACTACTCAATCCCGGGGGGAACAACCCGGCCAAGCGTTGGCCTGCCGATCGGTTTGCCGCATTGGGGGCCTGGCTGTCATCGGAGCACGGCATGCATGTGCTCGTGAATGGGTCCCCGCCTGAGGCTGACCTGGTGCAGCGGATTTGCTCGGAGGCAGCCGGATTGGCCGGTTCGGCTACGAAGATGATCCCGCTGACCCGGCATCGGGCCTCGCTGGGGGTGCTCAAGGCGTTGTGCGACCGGACCCGACTGGTCATTACCAACGACACCGGCACCAGGCATATTGCTGCGGCTTTGGGGATGACGCAGACTACCAATCCTTCCCACAGTAACCCCCCACTGGGTCTGGTGACGCTGTTCGGGCCGGTGGCACCGGAGTGGACGACGCTCGGGTATGACCGGGAGATCGAGATGTACGACCGTGACTCCGGGGAGGTCGGCGCCATTGCGCTGACTGCGGTGCAAAGCGCGTGTACGAAACTGCTGTGAGGCTCAGTGCCGGATGCAATGCAGGAGAGGCCGTAGTCATCCCCCGGGGCTGAGGTGCCTACAGTTGGCGATTGCGAAACTGCATCAACTCCAGATACACAAACCATGGCGAAGGGTGTTCTGCTTCTTCGCCGCCGGCCTTGATCGGAAGTATCCATGCCCGGAAAAATGCCACTCGTTCCCGCCAGCGTTGGCGATGTTGTTGATCGTCTGACGATTCTCGAACTGAAGCGGGCGCATCTGTCGTCGGATGATTCTCGGCGCGGATTTGTCGACTCGGAGCGGCAGCACCTTCGAGCAGCACTGTCAGAACAGTGCGGGTTTAATCTTGATGATCTGTTCCGGAGTGAGTTGGTGTGCGAGTTGGCAGACATCAACGCGCAGTTGTGGGACGTTGAGGATGACATTCGGGCGTGCCTGGCTGCAAACCGTTTTGATGCCGACTTCATTGAGTTGGCTCGTCGCGTCCCGACCTTGAACGACCACCGATCGTCCCTGAAGTACAAGATTAACCAGCAGTATGATTCCGAACTCGTTGAGGTTAAGTCCTACGAGGGGTTTGAACTGGGCACTCCCAATGAGCAGCACTAGGACGAGCCCCGGAAGCATTCGGATCATCGGTGTGCCACTGGATCTCGGTGCCGGTCACCGCGGTGTGGACATGGGTCCTTCTGCGCTGCGGGTGACGGGGCTGCAGCGCCGGATCGAAGCATTGGGGCATGCGGTGGCAGACTGGGGTGATCTGGAGACGGATGTCTTCGAGACGGTGCAGTACGGGGCCGATGAGCGCATGAGGCATGCCGGCCCGGTGCTGGCGGTCAATGCTCGACTCGCATCGCTGGTCACTGAGACGCTGTCGGAGGGGCACTTCCCCTTGGTGATCGGCGGGGATCACAGTCTCGCCATCGGCTCGCTGGCAGGGTCGAGTGCGTTTGTTCAGGCACAGGACGAGCATGGGGCGGGCCGAGTCGGCGTGATCTGGATCGACGCCCATGCAGACATGAATACCCCTGAGTCGACGCCGAGCGGGAATATCCACGGGATGTCGCTGGCAATTTCGATCGGGCGAGGCGACCCGCGCTTCACGGACCTCGGGACACCAGGGGCCAAGGTGGACCCCCACCATGTGGCCATAGTCGGCGTGCGCGATCTGGATCCGATTGAGCGCGACACGCTGCGCGAGGCCGGCGTCACGGTGTTCACGATGCGCGAGATTGATGAAATCGGGATGCCGACCGTGATGCAGCAGGCGATCGGCGTCGCGTCGGACGGGACGGCAGGGATTCATCTCCAGTTTGACATGGATTCGATCGACCCTCAAACAGCACCGGGAACCGGCACACCGGTGCCGGGCGGGCTGACCTATCGGGAGGCGCACCTGGCCATGGAGTTGCTGCATGACAGCGCAAATGTCATTGCGGCTGACATCGTGGAGACGAATCCGGCGTTGGATGTGCGCAATACGACGGCTGAACTGGCCACGCAACTGGTGCTGTCATTGCTCGGCAAGAAGATTTATGGGAGGAGCCGCCGGGTGTGAGGAAGGCAGCAGATGGGCTCCCCCGACCCGGCCACGGCCGGCCCAGACTGGGGGAGGAAGGGACGAACAGACCCCACGGATTGGAATCCGTGGGCTTTTTTTTGGAGGGGGGATGGGGGAGTGATTACCGACGTTGAGCGATGAGGACGCGGGGGAGGCACTCGTGGTCGTCGAGGATTCTCGCCTCCTGCAGGTCGGTGTGGTTCTGTGCCAGTTGAAGGGCAGCCTGAGCCTGCGAAGCAGCGATCTCAATGACGAGCCATCCTCCCGGGCGCACGTAGAGCGGTCCGGACTCGATGAGCGGTTTGATACAGACGAGTCCATCTCGACCGCCACGCAGTGCAAGAGGCGGCTCGTAGTCGCGGACGTTGGTCGGGACCTGTTGCCATTCCTGATCTGAGATATAGGGCGGATTGGAGATCAGGAAGTCGAGTGAACCGGAGAGACCTGCTTCATCAAGGGGGGCAGTGAGCGGTCCTTCAACGAATCCCACCGTGTCGCGGACGCCGTGCCGTTGCGCATTCCGAGCAGCCATATCCAGCGCATCGGGGCTGACATCGGATGCCAGAATATCGACGTCAGCAAGGTTCTTCGCCAGTGAGACGGCAATGCAGCCGCTGCCGGTCCCGATGTCTGCGATGCGGAGCGGTCGTTTCTCGTCCTGACCGTCACGAGCAGCCCGGACGGTCTGGATGACGAACTCGACGAGCGTTTCGGTGCTGGGTCTTGGGATGAGGGTGGCCTGGCTCACTTCGAAAGGCATGCCAAAAAACCACCACTGACCCAGGAGGTAGGCAATGGGTTCGTGCCGGCCGGCTCGGGCAACGAGGTCGCGAAGGGCAGCAAGTTCGTCAGGCGCAGCAGGCCGGTCCGGCTCCATGTACAGGCGGAGACGTTCGCTCTTGATCACGTGTGCCAGCAGCATTTCAGCACACAGGCGTGGCGAATCGACGGACTTGGATTCGAGGAATGAGGTCATCCAGGCCAGCAGGCGGCGGGTTGTCCAGGGGCCGTTCTCAGCGGTGGATTTCGAGGGTGATGTGTGAGTCACGTTCGTGCGGTCCTGTGCCATGGCCTGATTCTAGCACATCGGTGGCTTGTTCAGGTATCGTGGTGTGCGTGGGTGATATGTGGTTGCCAGCCTCGGGGGAGATGGATACGGTAGTGCCGCTTCCGATAAACATGTCAAGGACAGGTTTTTACTTCCAGTGAATACAGAACAGATACTGTCAAATCTCGTTGCCCGGCTTGGTCAATCAGACCTCTTTTTGAACGCGACGGCGACATCTGACCGAATCGAGTGTCAGGCTGCCGGCTGTGTGGGGGAGGCACAGTATCGAGCCGAGTGGGATGGGAGCCAGTGGTGGGTCAGCCTCGTGACCGCTGATCGCTGGCTGAGCGAGTCGATCGAGGCAGACCTGATGCACACGGGGGATGCGATTGAGGAGTTGTTGGAGGACGAGTTGGTGGATCTGGGGCTGTCGGGACGTCCGGCAGTTGAGCACTACCGGAGTGACGATTTGCTGTATACGTTTCGCAGCCGGGTAGGCGGTGCTGATGAGACGCCGGATGCAGCGGAGACAGCCGATCGGGTGTTCACATGGCTCAGTGCGTACGAAGCATGCTTCCGCGAGTTGGGAGATGTTGCTCAATCAGACGCTGCCGATTGAAAAGAGCCCTCCTTCCTTCGATTATCACTACTACAATGGTGCGGCTGGGTTATTCAGGTCGAGATGTGAGTATGGCGCGGTGCCATTTGCAGTGATGGTCCAGCCATTATCGCACAATCGCCTTACCATGCCGTCATTCGGTCGGGCCGATGATTCCTCACCCGGGGTCGAGCAGTTGATGACAGGTGATGCCGGGCAGGAAGCAGCCATCGGGCGGACTTGATGCGGACCGGACAGTGGAGCGTCGGGGAAAGCGAACGGTACGAGAGAGGACAACGCGGCATGCGAGTACTCATGCTGGGATGGGAGTTCCCTCCCTACATCTCGGGCGGCCTCGGCACGGCCTGTTACGGGCTCACCAAGGCGCTTGACAAGTTGGGCGTCGAGGTCACTTTTGTGCTGCCCAAGGCGGTCGACCGGTCGCTTGCCTCGCACGTGACGCTGCTGTCGCCGGAGTCTGGGTCGCCGTATGAAATGGCCCGGGCCGTCTACTTGTCGCGTCGGGTGGCAGAAGGGGTGTCGGTTGAGCAGGCTGAGCGTGAGTTGCGAGCCACCGGATTGCTGTCGTCAGATGCCGACTCGACCGCCAGCGGGATTGATGCCCAGGAGTTTGATCACGTCACGTTTCAGGCGGTACCGGCTCGATTCAGTTCTCCGTATGGGGATCAGTCAGCATTGACGGAGCAGCAGATTCGATTGCTGCGACGGATTGAGACGGGCGAGGCTGATCCAGCCGAGATTCAGACACTGCGCGAGGAGTTGCGTGCCGTACTCCCATCGGTCGGGCCGGAAGCCGGGATGGCCGCAGCCCCGGGTGCCGATGATGACTCGGATGCTGATGCAGCCAATGCCCCGACACCTGGATTCCTCGGGCTGCACCGCCAGAAGGGGTCCGACTATGACGGCGATCTGATCGGGGATGTTCGGCGGTATGCCGACTTGTGCCTGGCGCTGACGCGGAATGCCGACTTCGATGTGATTCACGCCCACGACTGGATGACGTATCCGGCCGGGATGGCCGTCGCGCGGGTGACCGGCAAACCGCTGATCGTGCAGGTTCACTCGACCGAGTTCGATCGCTCGGGCGAGAACGTGAATCAGCAGGTCTATGAGATTGAGCGGCGCGGGATGCACAGCGCGATGCGGGTGGTGACCGTGTCCTACTGGACGAAGAACATCGTGCAGCACCGGTATGGGGTGAATCCGGAACAGATACGGGTCGTGTGGAACGGCGTTGATCTGCAATGGCAGAATGTGTCGAAGCCGGCCATCTCATCGACGGACAAGATTGTACTGTTCCTGGGTCGGATCACGATGCAGAAAGGCCCGGAGTATTTCCTGGGTGCTGCCAAGCGGGTCCTGGAGGTGATGGACAATGTGAAGTTCATCATTGCAGGCTCGGGTGACCTCGTGACGCGCACGATTGAACTGGCCGCTCGCATGGGGATCGGGCACAAGGTGCTGTTTACGGGCTTCCTTCGCGGGGAGGACGTCGCACGGGTGTACAAGATGGCAGACTGCTACGTCATGCCGTCGGTCTCGGAGCCGTTCGGCCTGGCACCGTTGGAAGCCATGAGCCACGATGTTCCCGTGATCATCTCGAAGCAATCAGGCGTGAGCGAATGTCTCACCCATGTTCTGAAGGTTGACTTCTGGGATATTGACGAGATGGCAAACAAGATCCTGGCAGTCCTGCGGCACCCGCCGCTGAGCCAGACATTGCGGCAGCATGGCGGCATTGAACTGCACCACATCACCTGGGAGGGCGCTGCAGCCAAGTGCTCGTCAATCTACGAGGAAGCGGTGGCCGGCATGGCACTGGCGACGTCGGCCTGGTAGCACCGGCTTCGATCCTGTAACCAGCACGGCATAGCGCATCGTGCATTCTCCGGCTGTTTGTCCCCACAATTGGCTAACACATGAGCGGTGAAACCCTGTACAATGGGGCTCATTGTACGTTTTTCCCGTTTTTGCGATCTGAAGGGCTCTGACCAATGACGACCTGTCCGGCTGGTTTGAAGATGTTTGCCATGGCACTGACCGGATCCGTGCTGTCGATCGGCTCGACCGGCACGGCCTCGACCGCGTGCGGGGAGTTGCCCTCCACGTCCGAGAAGGCGGCGGTTGCGGAATCCGGTGGGCCCTGGTCGCAGTGTTCACGAGCAACATCGGCACTCGCGCAGCAAATGCGGGAACAGCAGGAGGCGTTGTACGGCTCGTGTTTCATTCCTCCCGGCTCATACCTTGAATGGACTGATACGGGTGAGCAGGTGCGCGTCAATCCGGTCGATGATGTGGATGCGACCAACGATGTACTGCATTACACGCTTGACATCGAGATTGACCATTCGGCCGGCTGGCTCGGCGGCTCAAACCGGATCGATGCGGTGGCGGTCGGTGACAATGTGACATTGTTTCACTTCCGGCTGGCTGATCTGTTTACCATTCCCTCGATCCTGATTAACGGTGCCGAGGCATCATGGACCCGGCTTGATGAGTTCACGGTTGAGGTAGTGCTTGATCGGGCATACTCGGACGGCGAGCCCTTTGAGATTACGGTCTATTACGATGGTTACCCGGCGTCACGAGGCTGGGGTTCGATCGTGTACGGCGAGCACAACCACGACCCGATCGTGTTCACGCTGAGCGAGCCGTGGTATGCCTATACCTGGTGGCCTGCCAAGGATGTTAATACGGACAAGACGACGGCTGATCTCCTGTATACTGTGCCGAGCAGCATGTCAGTTGCTTCGAACGGATTGCTTCTTTCGACGGATGATCTCGGCGACGGTCGCACGCAGTATCACTGGCAGACACAGTATCCGACGGTCACGTATCTGTACGCGTTTACGGCCACCAACTTCAACCGCTTTGACGAGGTGTATGACTACGGCGAAGGAACCATGCCGTGCATGTTCTTCCTCTATCCCGAGAAGGACAACGGCGGGAATCGGTCTGCCATGCGCAAGTCGATCACGATGATGGAAGTCTTTCGGCCGCTGTTCGGGCTGTACCCGTTTATTGACGAGAAGTATGGGATCTGTCAGTTCGGCTGGCACGGGGGCATGGAACACCAGACCATAACGAGCCAGACGAGTTTCTCCGAATCGCTCACGGCTCATGAGTTGGCCCATCAGTGGTGGGGCGACATGGTGACGTGTGCCACGTGGGAGGACATCTGGCTCAATGAGGGCTTTGCCACGTATTCCGAAGCACTCTGGCTGGAGAATAAGAACGGAAACAGCCGGGCAGCGTTACTCAATGCGATGAAGGATTTGCGCCCCGGCCGGGTTGATGGGAGTGTGTACTGCTATGACACGTGGAACGTGAATCGGATCTTCAGCACATCGTTCACATACCTCAAGGCTGCATGGGTCTTGCATATGTTGCGCACGGTGATTGGTGACGACGACTTCTTCCAGACGCTGGCTGAGTATCGCACAGCCTATCTGTATGACTCGGCCACGACGGATCAGTTCAAGGCTGTGGCTGAGCGTGTGTGCGGGCGTGACCTGGCTTGGTTCTTTGACACCTGGGTCTATGACTGGGGGGCCCCGACGTATCGGTACAACTGGCGGCAGGTCGGGGCATTCGGCAACCAGTATCTGGAACTGTACATTCACCAGATCCAGGATGACCTGAACGGCTACCCGGACTTTCCGATGCCTGTTAATATTGAGATTGTCTACGGCGATGGGCGCGAGGTGACGCGCACGGTTTGGAATGATGCCGGCTTGGAGCATCTGTTGTTCGAGGTTGACGGGACGGTCAGTGATGTGCGTTTTGACCCGGAGCAGTTGATTCTGTGGGAGGGCGCCATCCCGCTGGTTGAGTTCGTCGAAGGGCCGCCGCATGTCGTGGCAACGATACCGGTTGCCGACAGTGTCAGTACGAGGCCGGTGAGTCTGGTTCGTATTGCATTTCAGAAGGATGTCGATGTTCGGCAGGCAGACTTCGCGGTCGTGGGTGACGTGGTCGGGCCGGTCTCGTTTGTTGCAACGTATCGTTCGGGCTCGGGACTTGCGACGCTGACATTCAGTGAGACGCTGCCGGATGATGTGTATACGTTGACGGTGTTTGACACGGTGGCTGAGATTACGAACGGCTTAGCACTGGACGGTGAGATCGGGCCGTATTCCTGGGTTGAGAATGAACCGTTGTTGCCGTCAGGTGACGGCGAGCCGGGCGGGGATTGCGTGATTCGGTTTACGGTGGATACGTCCGGTGGAATCAAGCCGGTGGTTGCGAAGCCGGGGGGGTGATTGTTCGCCCACGGCGGATGACAGTAGGATTGAAATCCTACTGCCTGGCATTCGAGTGCGTCCCCTGTTGCAGAGCACCCCTGGATTCCTGTCCCCACTGGAATGACGAAGGTGTGTCGTCCAGTAGGGGCACGCTGCCGCGTGCCCTCCTCCAGTGCGAGGTCAGGGGACGAAGGTCCTACCAGAGTCCTGACGCACATACAGTCTACTGCTCATCAAGCGGCGGCCTCGGCACATTGACGATCTGGTCATACCCCCCCAAGTCGCGGTTGGTGAGCACATCATATTCACGCGGCCGTCGTCGATCAGCAGGTGCTGGCGTGCCGCCATTGTCTTCCTGGTCCAAACCGGTCGAATACAACAGGTACGGCCTGCCCTCAGGATCATCATTGACCAGATGATAACACCATGATCCGCCATGCACCGGATCGGGCGGCAACTTGTCCAGAATCTCCGGGACAAGGGCATCCAACTGCGTCGGATACGAGCCGTGCTCGCCACAGTAGATCTCCAAAGCCAGCATGAGTCTTGTACCATCCTGGTTGAACCGAGTCTGTGTTTGATACTGCAAACATTGATAACAGTATGAATCCACCAACTGTATCAGGAAGTACTTGCGCATATCTGATGCTACAAAGAACTCATCGTAGTACTTGTGCGTGACGACCCGCTCCACCGGCGGATATTGTGACTGCCCTATGCACAGGGCGTACCACTCGTCGTATTTGTTAAGCAGTTCGCGCCGGTTCGCGACTCTGTAGCGTCCATTGAACGCAGCAGCAAATGAGTGCTCTACAGGCCCTTCATTCAGTTCCCGCTCGCACATCCATGCCAGAAGATAGCCATTTTTTGAATCGTTGCCCGAGTACATCCGCTGCGTCACGTCATAGATAAATGCTCTCTCACACCTTGCATAATAGTCAAAGCCACTCAAAGGCGGATACTTGTCAATCAGGGCCAATATCTGTTCACACGTATCCGGAGTCAATGTGCCATCGACAGTGCAGTACTGCAGCATCAGCAGTGTGCGCGCACGCCTCAGCCAGCCAATCCTGACGGCAAGCCTGTGCGGCTGATTGGACGTCCACTGCTCCATCTGAAGGAGTAGCCTCAATCTGCTATCCGCAAGTGTAACATCAGACGCTTCCAAGGCCAGATGCACGCTTGCCAACAGTGCCGTATGACATGTTCGGCTAGTACTGACCCACCAGACTTGTTCCTGATACACCGAGCACTCGCCCGAGTACGTCATGACGCCATGGCCGGCCTGCATCGCCTGTTCCAGATTGTTGAAGATCCCTCCCTCTTCCAGCCGACGTAGGCATTCTCGCTCCACGGTGGTATCAGTGGCCCCTCTCCAGATCCGTGACAGATGCAAGCGCACGCTGTATTCTTCCTCACCGCGCTGTGCTTCAATCTCTCTTTCATACTGAGACTTGACGTCCCAGCCTTGGCTGCACGCACTCTCAAACAGCCTCCACCCTTCATCCCCCTCACCCGGCTGCAACCCGAGTCGTTCCTCGGCCATCCGCTTGAGTTGTGCCCCATAATCCACCGAAATCGTCGGCTGGCCGTTGTACACGGACAGCGTCTGCACAAACACAATGAGAGCCACAGCGCCGACCGAACCTGCAACGACAATGCACAACCACATCACCACCCACGGCCCGGTGCGCATGCGGGAACGCACGGGTACGCCATTGTCCGTTTGTTCGCTCATGTCGTCCTCCCACAACTGGATGCATCGACTCTCTTACATCCTACCCGTCATCTTCCTCTTCGCCACCTTCTGAGCCCTCTTGCTCCTCAGAATCCGCTGTGGTTACATGGCTGGATGTCGCTGCCACCACCGGCCCGGATTGTCGGGCTGCCATCTCCCAGTAGGCACGGGCCTTATTAACAGCGGTGGCAAGCAATGTGCCATCAGGATACTGGCCGAGCCCCGCCTTGTCGCGCTGCCCGACCGGGACGCCCGTGAGCAGTTCGAGGGCTTCATAGATTGTCTCGACGGCCCAGACGTGGAACCGGCCGGTGGCGCAGGCCTCCACGACATCCTCGCGGAGCATGAGATCACGCACGTTTGCCTTCGGGATGACCACGCCCTGTCGTCCGCTGAGCCGGCCGACGTCGTTGCAGGCATCAAAGAACCCCTCGATTTTCTCGGTGGCAGCGCCGATCGGCTGGATGTGCCCGACCTGGTCAATCGCACCGGTCATCGCAATGTCCTGGCGGAGTGGTGCGCCGGTCAGGGCACTGATGAGGCAGCACATTTCAGCCCCCGATGCCGAGTCGCCGTCGATACCGCCGTAACTCTGCTCGAAGGCAATCGAGGCGTCAAATGCCAGCGGGTGCTCGGGCCTGAGCAGATAGCGTAACAAGCCGCCGAGGATATAAAAACCCTTGGTATGGATGGCCCCGCTGAGTTGTGCTTCGCGTTCAATGTTAATAGCGCCGGCAGTGCCGGGACCGATGGTTGCTGTAATGCGGGCCGGGAAGCCGTAAGTCAGCGGGCCGGCACTCATGACGGCCAAGCCGTTGATCTGCCCGACGACGGCTCCGGTGGTCTGGATGCGAATGGTGCCGTCGGCAATGTATTCACGGAATCGGCAGGCTGGGAGGTCGGCTCGCTTCCGGCTGCGATCGACGGCCAGTTGGACGTGATGGCCTGCGACCTTCCGGGCGTTCTTCTTTTTCGCTACAAATGAGGCTTCACGGGCCACATCGGCAAGGCGCCCGAAGCGGGTGGTGAGTCGATCCTGTCTGGCTGCGATGCGGGCCCCGTGCTCGGCAAGGGCGGCAACAGCCGTTTGATTAAACGGGAGCAGGTTCTCTTCCTTGACAAGTCGAGCCAGGACACGTGCGTAGTTGTAGATGCTCTTTTGATTGCGGGGGATCACACTGTCGAAATCGGCGAGCACTTTGAACAGATTCGGAAAATCGGGGTCATACGCATCGAGGGCATAGTAGAGATCGCCATCGCCCAGCAGGATGACCTTGACGCTGAGTTCGATCGCTTCGGGCTTGAGTGATGGCCCGACCCAGGGCCAGTTCATCTCGGAGGGCACAATTTCGAGCATGCCGGTGCGCATCGTACGAATGAGGACTTTCCAGGCCGCGGGCTCGGTGAGCACATCACGCGCTTCGAGGACCAGGTAGCCGCCGTCAGCACGGAGCAGGGCACCGGCCCGGATCATGCGATGATCTGCCTGAGCCCCTTCGCCGGGATCGAACTGGCGATCGATCGTTCCGAGCAGATGCTGCATCGTCGGTGAATTCTCGACGATGATGGGGCACTCTTCGCCTTCATGGCTGAGCAGAACATTGACTTCATAGCGATCAAGGAAGTCAAAATCGCCCTCGTGGATCTCCTTGAGTCTGTTCTCGAGTACGTCCTTGTGCATCGCATCGAGAAACTCGATGACACGCTCGTGCTGTTTGAAATCCTTGCGCAGGCCGGCCATCTCGCGGGCCAGCAGCACGCCGGCTTCAGTCGAGATCAGGGCGCGCATCTGCTCGCGATGCTGCGATTGGATAACGCGAATCTGCATACCGATCTCATCAAACTTGTCGACGAATGTTTCGCTGGCCGACTTATAGACCTCAACCTGCTCTCGTGATATCTTGCCGGAGGAAATGAGTTCCTCCAGATCTTCAAAGGCGACGGCTTCGCCTTCGATAACCGGGACGATGGCCGGCAGTGACTCGGTCCCGGCCTGCACCATGACGAGGGCCATGTTTGCCTCGCGCAGTTCCTCGTCAAACGGCTTGCTGATCGCCTCGATTGTCTTCTGTGTTTTCTTATCGAGGTTTGCCTGCTTCTGTCGCAGGGTGTCGGAGGACAGGGCAGACTTAAAATCTGACTGAATGTACTGCGCAATCACATTGACCCCGGCACGGAGGCGCTCCCCATCCCCGCGTGGGAGCGTGAT
Source organism: Planctomycetota bacterium (assembly GCA_013112555.1). GTDB lineage: Bacteria > Planctomycetota > Phycisphaerae > Phycisphaerales > UBA5793 > PNC21. The sequence goes on from JABFGK010000001.1 coordinate 2,051,706, forward strand.
CAACCGCGGCCGATCAGAATGGACGAAGTTGTGGACGTAGCATCGGTCCTGCGGCATGGGGCATGCCGGCCGGATTTCCTCCAGGAGCCGTCGCACAAGGGTCATGCGGCCGGTCCCTGACAATCCACGGACAAAGACATTTTGCCCCGGGGCCACCGTCTCCAGGCCGAAGCGGAGTGCCTCCATAGCGCGATCCTGGCCGATGGCCCCGACGATCGGCTCGACGTCATTGGTCGACTTGAACTCGAAGTCACTGCACTCACAGCGCCAGCGGAGTTTTTCTGCAGGAACATGCCACCGCTTCTCGACGGAGGTCGATTTCGGTCCGGTCGTCTTTTTCTTACGTTGTGACACGTTCTGCGCTCCTACCGAAAAAAGGCTGCGATCATCAGTACGTCGCTGCCCTCATGATGTTCACTGTCTGGGTCGGCCGATCAACTGTCGAGACGGTATGGACCAGACGACCGTCATCGCTGCGAGGAAGATGGCAGCCAGAATAGCCATGACGGCGACGCGCCAGGGCCAGGGGCCGATGACATCCAGCAGTGTGGGGGTTTGCGGGTCAGCCTGGCCGATGTAGCCGTAGTTCCAGCCCAGACTGAGGTTCACAGGAAACATGACGGCACCGTATGCCAGTAGTGCGGTCATGGCCTTGCCATAATCACCCCAAGTTGGGCGGTAGCCTCGGGCGATGACGTCATACAGTGCGGCTCCGACGATGGAGAAGTGATTCAGCCAGAAGAGCCAATATGCGGCGATGGCGGGCCCCTCCTGCAGCGTCGGGGTGAAATAGGCCTGCGAGGTCAGCCCGAGACCCCAGAAGTAGAGGATAACTCGGAAGAACCGCTGTCGGCTGAGTAATGCAAACGGTGCGGCGAGGCTTGCCAGATCACAAAGGTGCAATGGGAGGCTCTTGTCGAGCTCAAGGCGTGGCGGGATTGCCCACCAGACGGTCTGCCCGATCCAGGCCACGAGCAGGAGGACGCCCAGGATTCGGTCGCACTTCTCGGGAGACAGTGACATGGGGGGATGTCGGCGAATGCTGATCAGGGCGCACACAAGGCCGGCCGACAGGATGATCGCCAGGGCATGACTGAAGGACCACAACTCGAACGTTTCCGGCAGCATGATCGCCTTTATCTGGGGGTGACCTACTTCAGTGTGCGCCAGTCGATCATGGCCTGCCAGTGTCGCAGCTTCATCGGTTGGTAGACGCGCACATAGTCCACAATCAGCGAATCCGGCAGCTCGGCCTCGCCGATGTCGCCGGCCCAGTCCCCAACTTCGCAACTTAATATCATGTACTGGGGCCGTTGTGAGACGGCCGTGCGGGTCCGCCAGGTCTCTCGGCCATCGACCAAGAAGACGTACTCGGCAGGCGTCCAGAGCAGGCCGAATGTATGGAATCCATCATTGAGTCCGTCGATCGGCACGAGCCTGCCCTGTGACTTGTGATGTTCGCCATAGCCGTCCCAATGGAGTGTGTGTTGGACGGCACTTTCGTGTTTGCCGTTATGCAGGAGTTCCGCGACGTCGATTTCGGTGCCGGCGGTTGCTACATCACCAATCGGGTTCCCCATGGAGTGTGTGTGAATCCAGAAGGCTGACCAGTGGCCGACCTCCGTTTGCAACTGCATGCGCGCTTCGAAATACCCGTAGGCGGTGCCAAAGTGCCCTAGCGTGTCAATCATGCCGGTGTGATACCGCGCGGTGCCGTCTGCCGCCTCCACACGGGAGGTGGTGATGGTGAGGTGGCCGTTCCCATCAAGTGAGACTGCATCAGTGACGTTGATGGCATCTCGTCGCGGCCCAAGGCGAGAGTGCTTCCATTTCGTCTCGTCCAGGGCAGTCCCGTCAAACTCATCATGCCAGATGAGGCCGTAGTCATCGAGACGCGGCACCGGCCGCAGGTTGCGGGGCAGCTCCGGGCCACCGGAGAATGGGCCATCACCCGGCCGGAACTTTAACCACGCGAAGCCCCGCTCAGAGACGGCCTGTCGGCCCGTCGCCGTGAAGTCAGTAATGATGCCGTCAATGCCGTATTTCTGCACAAAACGGGCCATCTGCTCCGTGTCGTCGCCGAATGTATAACCCAGGACCATCAGGCCGCGCAAATGCGCTCGCTCGATCAGGTCTGGATCTTGGCCGTCTGTGCGACCGGCCGGCCCGATCGACTTCCAATTGGGTGCTATTCCATCAACGATGTCTGCCAGTTGATCAAGGCGCGCATCCGGAACTTCCTCATCCTTGTCCACGAGATAGACAAGTGGGATTTGACAGTCCAGGTCACGACGCAACTGCACGAGAACGTCGAAGTCAAATGATTGAACAACGATTCGCGAATAGCCGTGATTGAGGCCGTGCGACTCAAGGGTATCTACGACGTGGGATGCAATATCCTTCTCTGCATCGGCGTGGAATTTCGGATCCTTAATCTCTGTCAGGATCCCGACCTCGCGCCCCGATTCCTTATTAAGTGCATGGACGAGCGTCAGCAGATCATCATATGACGGAATCATCAAGCGCCACTTCCCGCTTATTCCCATCTCTCCCCGGCCGATGACAGCCAGTCGCTGTAGTTCCTGCCAGGTGAAGTCGATCACATACCACTTTCCGTCTTCTCGGACGCGGTCTGGGTACACCTCAGCCACGTTGGTGACGCCCTCGAGTGTCAGGTCATGGAAGCAGACCAGTTGATTATCAGCAGTCAGCACCAGATCCGTTTCGATCACGTCGGCACCTTGTCGGTGGGCTGCAGTAAAGGCAGCCAGTGTGTTTTCCGGCACGGTCCCGGAGGCACCGCGGTGTGCAATGGCGTAGGCATCAAGGACATCGGGTGCAGCGCGCACCCACTCCTCGGGTCCGCCGACGTCCTTCCGGATATCGACCGGAGCGCGCATGGGAAGGGAAGGATCGCCGAACAGCATGAATTTCATCCCCTGGAAGAAGATGCTCGGGGGATACCAACTATTTGACGGCTGGATGGAGGCCAGTTTCTCGGCCTCATAGTAATAGGCTAACGCAGACTGCCAGCAGTCACCGACCGTCACTCCCAGGGCATCGCCTGTGCTCGTGGCGGCGTTGTATCCTTTGACGAAGCCGCGCATGAGCGTCATCGCACAGGGTTGGCTGCCGGTATTACATCCGATGTAGGCAACGGCTCCGTCGAGCGAGGCGCGCAGGAGTTGCTCACCGAGGCCGCTTGCGTTGTAGAGGCCGGCCTGGTAAACAGCGGGCGGCGGTGGCGGCGCATCAAAGACCTCACCGTTGTTTGTGCCGTCATGGGTGACCCCATCGGAATCGAGATACGGCTCGTATGGCGGCAGGGTCGCAAAGACGGCTGTGGAGCAGCCCACGGAGAACATAATGGGCAGGTGGTCGCGGTTGGTCAGTTCTGTAATTGAGGTCGTGGAGATGCTGTCGTGCCAACTGTCGCCCGTGCCGTGCCCGGCATGGAGGACGAGGTCCACCCCCTCGTTGAGTAGTCGAACGACTTCACGCGCAGTGGGCGGGGGTGTCTGGTCATCGCGCGTGGAATCGGCGTAGTAGCGGCGTGCATGGCTCCAGGTTGCCGGCATGTCATCGCGCATCTGATCCATCATCCCTCGGCTCTCGATCCACCCACTGGTGGTTAGGTAAGCCGCTCGGGGGAGTCGGTTCGTAACCGGTATGCTGTTGAGCACGGACACTTCCTGCGAGTAATATTGTGACTTCGTGATCACCGTCTCCAGTGCAACATCGTTGCTCACCGGCCAGCGGCCGACAGCAATCTCCGGGACGTAACTGACGCCGTCAAAGTTGATCGGATCGGCTTTGTTATGCTCACCGCGCACTTCGCCGAAGTAGGTTGCGTGGAAGTCGTCGCTCGCACCGTTCCAGTTATCGAACTCCCCGCCGGCGTCGGCAAGGTCGGCGTAATAGAGATCACAGGGATAGAAGGCGTAGTTGAAAGCGGCATCCGTGTTTCGGTCCAGCACCATGTACCGAACCGGTATCACGTCGGCATCGCCGACGAGCAGGACGTAGCGGAGGGCACCATCGGACTCGGCCCAGCGCGTGTAGAGGTACTGCTTCAGACGTTCGGCGTCATCCGCAGCGTCAGCGTTCGATTCCAGTATCAATTCGAGGGAGCAGACCTCCGTATTCAATGACTGGATGACGCCTTTGAAGTCGGCATACTCCTGCATCTGTTTTGCCCACTGCTGCGGTGTGATGATGAGGAACTGTGCCGGTTGGGATACAGCGGCCGGGTCACCGTGTGCCAGCGCAGACGTATGGTGCGCGAGGCAGAAGACGATCGTGATCAGGAGCCGAATCGGTATGAATCGTTTGGCCATGCTGAGCCCTTCCATCTGTGCCGCTCCCCCCACTGCGGCGGACGCCGACTGATGCCCGCTTCGCTAGGACAGCCCATCGGCGCGGTTCTGTTCGAGCAGGCGGAGTACCTCGCGCGCAACTTCCTCGATTGCCTTGTATGACACGTCGATCTGCTTCCAGCCGTAGCGGGTCATGAGGATATTGGCGGCCCTGATTTCGGCGGCCAGGCCTTCGCGATCGATGTAATCGTCGATTTCCTTGACGCCGATACTTGTGAGTCGCGCCTGCCGGACGCTGCGGAGCCGGTGCGGATTCGTGGTCAGGCCGACGACCTTGTGGGCCGGCAGTGCCAGGAGTTCCTCCGGCGGTTCGCGACCGGATACGAGGGGGACGTTGGCAGCCCGGATGCCTCGGTATCCGAGATAGAAGCAAGTTGAGCTTTTCGAGACTCGTGAGACGCCGATGACGACGATGTCGGCACTGTCGAGTTCATGTATGCGGGCACCGTCATCGTGTTTGAGTGTGTAGTCGATGGCATCGATGCGATCGAAGTATTCCTTGTGCGAGTCGTACATGAGTCCCGGGTGGGCGGACGGCAGGCTTGACAGGTGGAAGGCCATGGCCGAGAGGACCGGGCCGAGGATGTCAACGCTCGCGACGAGATGGCGTTCGCAGGCAGCCTTCATGGCCTGACGGACATCCTGAGACACAAAGGTGTAGAAGACGACGGCACCACGATCGGCGGCCTGCTGTGCGAGTTCCTCGGCACGCTCTGAGGTTCGGACTCCGGAGTATGGGACGACGTTGAAGTCACGCTCGGCAAACTGGACCATGGCGGCCTCGACGACCTGCATGGCCGTGCGGCCGGTGCCGTCTGAGACGATAAACAAATCGAGTCGACCCGAATCGGTCATCCTGCACCTCTTGATCGCATCCCGGGAGTGACTGAAATCTGCAATTGCGTACTCTCCCCTGCTATTCAGTGTATGCCGCTGAACTACACTTTGGGTGCCATGAGCATAGAGACGACGGTACCTCTTGCAGTCTTTCACGATCAGCGGGCCGACCTGCACGATACCGGTCCGGGGCACCCGGAGCGGCCGGAGCGGCTGCCAGCAGTGGTGTCGGCTGCTCGGGCGTATTGCCGCCACCTGCATCACCCGTCTCAGACCGGTTGGGATTCGCAGATTCGAGTACTTGAGGCAGTTCGAGCGGTCCACGCAGCCTCATACATTGACCGGCTGCAGCATTCGTGTGCAGCGCACAAGAACTACATTGATGTGCCCGACTCAGCCATCTGCCCCGACAGTTTCGAGGCAGCCGTCGCATCGGCAGCCTGCGGGCTGGCCGCAGCGGAAGCGGTCGCGGTCACGAAGTCGGCACGCCATGCGTTCGTCGCGATGCGCCCACCCGGTCATCATTGCGAGCACAATCGATCGATGGGGTTCTGTCTGTTCAATAACGTGGCAGTCGCTGCGTGCCGGCTGCTGACCACCCCTGGGATCGAGCGGGTCGCGATCGTTGATTTCGACGTCCATCATGGGAACGGCACGCAACACCTGTTTGATGCTCGCGATGATGTGCTGTACATTTCGACGCACCAGCACCCGGCCACGATGTACCCGGGTACCGGATATGGGCATGAAACGGGGACTCCCGGAACAGCCGGGGCAGGGCACACACTTAATATCCCACTCGATCCGGGGACCGGCGAAGCAGAGGCTCTGGTGGCGTACGCTGGGCCGATTACCGAGCGGCTTGATGCGTATCGCCCGCACATCCTTCTCGTGTCAGCAGGGTTTGATGCAGACCGGCGTGACCCACTGGCAAATCTGCGATGGGATTCATCGACCTTTGAGCGCATCACCCGGCTGCTTACTGAGGTGGCGGACCGGCACTGCGAAGGCCGAATCGTGTCGTTTCTCGAGGGTGGGTACGACCTGCACGCGTTGGCAGAGGGCGTAACAGCACATCTGGGCGTGCTGGCCGAGGGGTGATGCGTTGACGCCGGGAAGTGTTCCCACGACGGAGGGCTTCATCGGCGAGAATCAGTCTGCGGGACCCACGATCCGTCCGGTGGGCGAATCTCGTGGGGTCGGAAGCGCGACTTGTAGCCCATCGTCTTCGACCCCTCGACCCAGTATCCGAGGTAGACCCAGGCCGGCTCGCGACCGGCGCGCTGCGTGCGGCACAGGTCGATCGTGTGCAGGATGTTGAGCGTGCCGAGTGACCGCCCGGGCTCATCAGGATCAAAATAGCAGTAGACGCAACTCAAGCCGTTGGGCAGTCTGTCGGTTGAGCCGACGGCCAGCAGCCGATTGTTGAGCCGATACTCAATCTCGAAGGTATCGACGCAGGTGGCGCCAAGGAAGCGTTCAAGTTCGCGGCGGGTTCCGGTCATCAGGCCGTCGTGACGTGTCGTGATATACCGTTGATATAACTCGGCTCGTTCATCGGTGACCTGCACATCTGTGATCGTCACCTCGACATCACGATTGCGCTTTACTACGCGTCGTTGTGATCGGCTGAGATGGAAGCGATGAGCCGGGATTCGGATGGACCGGCAGTCATTGCAGACAAGACAGGCCGGCTCGTAGATGAGCGTGCCGGAGCGTCGCCAGCCGTCGTCGAGCAGGTGCTGCCAGATGATGGGGTCGATCGCGCCGACGGCAAAGCCTCGATCGCGAGCAATGAAACCGGGTCGATAGGGGCAGGGATGGGTCGGCTGGGTCGGGAGTGTGTGGAGGACGCTCAGCGACGGCCTGACCCGAGTCTGCGGTTCGATAGCCCGGGGGGCCGCGCCGGTATCAGGCGTTCCCCCTTCGGGCGTGGGCATGTCATCATGCTGACCATCTTCGTCCCGGGCCATCGTGTCCCCTGTTGTACGTTGCAACGTCTGCGCGCCAGTGGCGGTTCACTGAATCGCTTAACTGAAGGACACTCGACGCTGCGTGTCGAGTTTTCGTGCCTTCAGTTCGCAGGACAGGAGATTCTCGTAGGTCTCCGGCTCTCGGACGACGGTAGCGGTCGAGCCGTCGACGAGCACTTCGGGGGGGAGCGGCCGGGTGGTATAGCGTGCTGACAAGGCGCTGCCGTAGGCCCCGCAATCGAAAACAGCCAGCAGATCGTCTCGGGCCACCGGCGGCAACTTCCGGCCCCGAGCCAGGAAGTCGGCTGATTCGGAAATGGGACCGACGACATCGGCGGTGTCCAGGCCCGGCATGTCCTGATCCGGGGCCCGATCATGGGGAACATGCATGGGGGCCACCTGCACCGGCCAGACAAAGTGTCGGGCGTCATACAGTGCCGGCCTGAGCAGGGTATGCATCCCGGCATCGACGACGATGTACTGTGTCGCGCCGTCACGGCGAATGTACTGCACGCTCGTCACCAGGACGCCGGCACCGGCTGCAATCGTGCGGCCCGGCTCGAGGATAAGGGACAGGCCGTCGTCGACGAGGGGCTGCAGAAGCGGGAGCAGGTGTTCGGCATAGTCAGCCGGTGTCGGAGCAACGGCTGCGTCGACATCGACCCCGAGACCGCCTGCCAGATGGAGCGTGTTGATCGTGTGACCGGCCTGACTCAGTCTCTCGATCAGTCCGATGACGGCTCGAAGTGCCGAGGCGCATGGTTCGACCTGATCGATTTGCGATCCGAAGTGAATATGAAGCCCGTCGAGTTTGCAAAACTCGTTGTGACCGCAATGCTCGAAGAATCGTTCGGCATGCTCGATGTCCTGCTTGAAGGCAGCCGCGACGGTCTCGGATGCGATAGTGAGTTCCGGCGCGCGGCGTTGCACTTCCGGGTTGATTCGTAGTGATGCATGACCTGCGATCCCGATCGCGCGCGCGACGGCAGCAATGTGGTCACGTTCGGCAGGCGTTTCCAAGACGAATTGGCCGATCCCCTGCCCGGAGGCCGAGCGCGCGGAGTAGGTCAGCGCCTCGCGGACTTCGGCATCCGTCTTCCCCACGCCGGCATAGACGACTTTCGATCCTGAGACACCGGCGAGCGCGCACGGTGCAGTTCGCCGCCGCTGACGACATCGACGCCGGCCCCGCGATCGGCCAGCAGCCGCAGTATGCCGAGGTTGGCGCAACTCTTGATCGAATAGCAGATGACAGGATCAGCCGCTGCAAAGGCATTAGCCAGCCGTCGGAAGTGTTCGGCAAGTGTGTTGCCGCTGTAAATGTAAGCGGGCGTGCCGACCTGGTGGGCAATATCAGCCACGGGCACGTCTTCGCAACAAAGTTCGCCATCACGGAAATTAAAGAGGTCCATCAGTTTCCTTCTCCACGGGCAGGCATGTGGGGGGTAGATGATGGCGGAACCGCGCGCATCACAAGTACATCCACCACCGCCTCGCCATGGTGGTACATCGGCATATCAGGGCGTACTTGATGAGTCTGGGGAGTGCGATTTGAGGATCCGGCAAGGATGGTTACGAGGGGGAGGAGAGGATGTCGTTGAGCAGGACGATCGGGTGGTCGGCATGCCGGCCGGTGCCATCCAGAATCTGCTGACGGCAACTCGTCCCCGGAGCGACGATGCGCGACGTGGATGGGTCGAAGGAGCGGACCTGCGGGAAGAGTGCGAGGTCGCCGATCTGCATGGACAGGCGGTAGTGATCGGCCTGGTACCCGAACGCGCCGGCCATCCCACAGCAGCCGGTGTCCATTTCACGAACATTAATGCCTGCCGGAGTGAGGACTCGGCCCAGGACGTCATGGGTATCCGCCGTCGACCAAAGCGCTTTCTGGTGACAGTGGCCGTGCAGCGCGACGGTCTTGATTTTCGTGACTGCCGGGGCATGGCGGTCAATGGTGAACGGTCTTGGGTGGTCCTCCCATCGCCGGCTGATGAACTCCTCGGGCAACATGCACACACCCGCGAGGCGTGCCAACTGTTCGTGCCCGACATCGAGATTTTTGAGCGATTGCCACTCATCGTGGATGGCCGCAAGGCAACTCGGCTCGGGGATGACGACGGCAACGGCACCGGTCCTGCCGATCTGGTCCATGAGGCTGGAAGCCGCCTTCGAGACCTGTCGCATGGCCTGGTCGAGGAGCCCCTGTGATATCATGGCCCGGCCACAACACGGAATGCGCGGGACGGCAACCCGATACCCGAGACGGGTCAGTACCTCGAATGTGGCAACGGCTACATCAGGTTCCGTGTAGGCTGTGAAGCAGTCGAGATAGAGCAGGACGGTCGGGGCGTCCTTGCCGGCGATGCGCCCGGCCTTCCCCTGCTTACGAGCCAGGATCGTATGGGCCGGCTTGGAAAAACGCGGCAGGGAACGCTGGGGTGCAATGTCGGCCTTGCGATTGATTAACCCGCGTCCTGTCTTCGTGTTGAGGAACCAGTTGGCGATCGGGGCCATCGCAGCGCCCCGGCGATAGTGTTTGTTAACATTACCAAACAGTTTGCGTGCCCCGGTTGGGCGCCGGCCGACCCGGTCTGATTGGGCCTCGTACTCCGCCTTGTAGCGAGCAACGTCGACATTGCTCGGGCACTCGGTCTTGCAGGCCTTGCAACTCAGGCACAGTTTGAGAATGCCCAGAACGCTGGGATCGTTCCAGGGTGAAGCGTCTGTCCCGGCGTCGTTCTTCAATTGGCCGGTCATGGCAAGTCGGAGTGCATTGGCCCGGCCGCGGCTGGAATCGCGCTCAAGCCGTGTTGCCATGTAAGAGGGGCACATGGTCCCACCGGCCGCCTGGGGCTTGCGGCAGACACCGGCACCGTTACACAGTTCCATGGCATGGGGCCAGCCGCCCTGATCCTCATAGCTGAAACATGTATCACAATCCGGAACTGTGACCGGGTGATTATTCGGGCTGACACGAAGGTGAATGTCAGCCGGCTCCGGGCTGACGATGTTGCCGGGGTTCAATCGGTTCCCAGGATCGAAAACGGCCTTGATTTGCTTGAAAACCTGGATGAGTTCCGGGCCGAAGTATCGTTCGAGTAATGGGCTACGTGCCCGGCCGTCACCGTGCTCACCGGAGAGTGACCCGCCGTATCGTTTGACCAGATCGCAGACTTCCTCCCCGATGCGAATCATGTGTCTGCGATCAGCCTCGAGGTGGAGGTTTAGGAGCGGGCGGACGTGAAGGCAGCCGACCGATGCATGCGCATAAGAGGCGGCTCGGGTCCCGTGCGTTTCTACGATACTGCGAAAATCACGGACGAAATCAGGCAGGACTTCGGGGGAGACCGCTGTATCCTCAACAAACGTGATCGGCTTTTTCAAGCCGGGGATCCCGTGCAGGAGCGGCTCGCCCGCCTTGCGCAGGCCCCAGGCCTGTTCGATTTCAGCCGGCTTCACACACAGGCGGACGGCTGTCCGAACGAGTTGATTCGATGCGAAGTGCCGATCGACACCCGTGAGTTTCTCGGCCAGTTCCTCCTTTGAGTCAGCAAAGTACTCAACATACAGAAGAGCCGACGGGCGATCACGTTTGCCCCGGCGCTTACCGCGCCCGGCCAGGGTGGGCATCAGGTGCAGATCGTGTTTGTGCTTGCGATTCCCAGCTGCCAGTTGCATTACGAGGTCATCAAGCAGTTCGATGGCACTCGGCTCGGTTATCAAGAGATCCTGTACCGCATGAACTGCCTGCTCAAGTGAATCAAAGGCAATCAGTGCCAATCCCGTGTGTGCCGGCCGTTCGACGAGATTCAGTGTCGCTTCGGTCACGACGCCGAGCGTCCCCTCGCTGCCGCAGATTAGATGAGCGAGATTCAACTGATCCAGTGTGCCGGGCGTGCACGCTTCGATCTGAGTGAGGATACGGTCGAGGCAGTATCCGTTGACGCGTCTGGTAATCTTCGGGTAGCGTGTCCGTATTAAGTTCGCACTCGCTGTGACGATCTCAGCCACCTGCTGGCTGATTGACTGAACTCTTTGATCGCGCTCGGCAGCACCCTGGAAGAGTTGGAGGCGCCCGCCGTCGGCAAGCAGGAGTTGCACGCCGGCCACATGATCGACGGTATGGCCGTAGCGTATTGAATGGGTGCCGGCAGAGTTGTTATTGATCATCCCGCCGATCGTTGCCTGCCGAGCCGTCGCGACATCCGGCGCAAACCAGAGTCCCTTCCCGTTCTTCCCTCCGGACGCGCTCTTCCTGGCCCCCTGTGCATGCCATCGTGATCGAAGGTTGCGGTTGAGCGTATCGAGTTCGATCCCGGGTTCGACACGACATTGCCGGTGTGGCCAATCGATATCGAGGAGTCGGGCGCACCAGGTAGACAGATCGATGACCACGGCCCGATTGGTGCACTGCCCGGCAAGGCTCGTGCCGCCGCCGCGGATCAGAACGGGCAACGTGTGCTGATGGCAATAGTGAAGCGCCTTCTCCACGTCGGAGATTGAGCGTGGGATGACAATCCCCAGAGGCTCCACCTGGTACAGACTGGCATCGGTCGCATATAGCAGCCGATCGTGTCGGCTGAAGTGGGCTTCACCCGTGACGAGCAGTGCCAGCGCCTCGGCATGTTGCTGAAGTTCCTTTGCGGTGGGCACTGCCATGAATCGGGCGCCTTCAGTGGTTCGACTCGGAGTCAAGGCTGGGTCTGGTCTTGATGTCACCCGTGGTGAGATACCGGATCAGATGTCTTTCGTCACCGCCTGGCGGATGGCTGTTTTCATCTTCGTCAGCAGCGATTGGCCGGGCTTCGGATCACCTTCGTGCACATAGAGAACGGTGCCGTCGGCTGCCACCACCGCCAGCGTCGGCATGAACCGAACCATGAGATCATTCCAGGCGATCTGATGCGTCGGGTCATGATACGTTGTGATCGGCTCATCAAGACCGGCAGTAATCGCCCGGATCTCTTCCATGGGATCGCTGAAGTTAACAGGAATGATCGTCATCACGTAGCCTTCCTCCTGCCCCCACTTCTGCACGGCCGTGAGCGTCGGCAGTACGTCATAGAGTCCGTTGGAAGGGGCATCCCAGAAGGCCAGCAATATGACCCGACCCATCAACGAGGCTCGGGAGATGGTCGCGACGTCCTCATCTGCAGGATCGTCTCCCGGGTTGTCTACGTCGGCCATCTCGACGGGGACGAACTCGAAGTCGGGGATCTGTTTGCCGATCAGACTGGACAACGAATCCTGGGCAAAGAGCATGTCAAACACATCGACTTCGTGACGATCCTCGGTATTGACGACAAACTCCTCGACCGGAACATCGGGCTCAATCGTGGGATTCAGTGCCACGCGGATGATGGTGCCGTCGCCTTCATTCTGCTGGACGTTTGTGATCGATGCCTCAAACAGCGTGACCAGTTTCGTGTCCGGATCAAGTCGGATGACGAGGTTGGCCCCTTCGATTTCAGGTTCGATCAGAATGTCAAAGACGGTCTGTCCGGGGGTCTCGGGGGCAGCGTCAGCCGGCGGATCGAGCGTCACTTCGCGCATGCCGACGATTTCAGGCTGAATGGTATGGACAAAAATTTCGGCCAGCGGATCCGAGGAGAACATGAGCGGGAACTGTGGGAAGACGAACCCGCCGATGAGATCGGTAAACATCGTCATCGTAATCGGCGGCTCGTAGTCCTGAGCGAAGAATCGGCTCGGCTTGTCTGACCATTGCCCATACATCGTGCCGTCGAGAACAGTCAACGTCGTGGTATTGGCTTCATTGTGCAGTTGGACGACGGCGGAGTCGGATGTGATGACGACTTCGACCGTTGACTCATGCTGGGACACCTGTCCCATGGACTGGACGATGACCGTCACGGTCATGGCATCCCGGACCGCAGCAGCCGTGCGGTATGCCTGTGACGATTCATGAAACAAGCGTGTCGCCCTGGCGACTGCCTCCGGGGATCGGTCGAAGCGTGTGCCGGTCATGGTCATCGGCTCGGTTGAGGTCGCCACCGGCGGCTCAGCGGGAGGTGCGCCATCCTGGGCACGTACCAGGCCCGGCCCGGCCAGGCAGATGGCAGCCGAGAGCAGCAGCATCCGGAGCAGGCTGTCTGACCGTGTCGTGCAGCGTTGGTTGTGATGCCCATTCGTAAGTAAATCTGACATTGAACATGCCCCCTCAGTCTGGTCGCGTTGTGCTTCGATGAGCGACAGTGATCAGGTCCCGTTTCGCTGTGATTCATACCACTGGAGTGTATGGTGCAACCCTTCGCGAAGCGCGACGGTCGGCTGGAACCCGAGTTCGTTTCGGGCAGCCTCAATATCGGCCAGGCTGTGTTCGACGTCGCCTTCCCGTGGCGGGAGGAAGTCGACATCGGCCGGTCGGCCTGTGAGTGTTGCCATCTCCTGCAGCAGTTCGAGAACGGTAATGCGCTGCCCCATTGCAATATTGAATACGCGTCCCGACAGGGTCGGATCACATGATCCGGCTGCCAGGTTGGCGTTGACGACGTTGTCGATGTAGGTGAAGTCGCGCGAGGCGGACCCGTCTCCATAGATGCGAGGTTGCTCACCGGCCAGCAGTGCCGTTGCAAAGGCAGCCACGACGGCTGCGTACGCACTGTCGGCCGCCTGCCGCGGCCCGAAGACGTTGAAGTAGCGAAGGCTGACGGTGGTCAGGCCATAACAGGCCGACCAGACGGAGCACATATGCTCGCCGCTGAGTTTCTGCTGTGCATACGGGCTGAGAGGCTGAGGCACATGGGATTCATGCTTGGGCAGCGTCGGCAGGTCGCCATAGACACTGCTCGAGGAGGCGTACACGAGGCGCGGAACGTCGTGATTCACGCACGCCTGCAACACGCGCAACGTGCCGATGACATTAACCTCGTTCGTTCGCTCCGGCTCGGCCACGCTGCGCGGCACGGAGGCGAGCGCTGCTTCATGAAAAACGAGATCCTTGCCCTCGACTGCATCAGCCAACGCATCGGCGTCCAGGATGGAAGCGTGAACGAAGCGAATCTGATCGCGGATGTGACGGAGGTTGTCGGCCCGCCCTTCACTCAGATCGTCGATGACGGTGACGTGTGCCCCGAGGGCCACGAGCCGGGTCGCCAGGTGTGAGCCGATGAATCCTGCCCCGCCGGTCACAAGCACGGGTCGGCCGGCATAGGCGGCAATGGCGAGGTCAGGGTGATTCTTGATATTCCCGGTGGTCATGCGGCATTGTATTCAGCCCGGATGGCGGGACGGCTATGGTTGCCATGTCGAAAACGGAGTGGTGAGACCGGTTTATTTTCAGAAAGCAGGGTACGCCAATGGAGTTTATGGATGCAGTTCGGGCCCGCCGGACGGTACGCGAGTTTGCGGATCGGCCGATTCCGGAGGACGTGCTGGCAGAGGTACTCGAGGCCGGTCGGCTGGCAGCGGCCGGGCGCTATGCCCAACGGTGGTACTTCGGGGTGGTGCAGGACCAGTCACACAAGGAGGCACTGGTCGCCGAAGCCTGCCACCAGGAGTGGATTGCCACAGCCCCGGTGATTCTGGCACTGTGCGCCCGGCTGAATGACGATCTGCGTGGCCGGGCAGCAGACGACATGGTGCTACGCGTGAATCAGGAGCGATTCGGGGAGGATGTAATCGAGCATCTGAACGCGTTTGCCAATCGGCAGGCAATCACCACGGTCTTGCAGAACGGTGATGTGTTCATCCCGGGTCAGCAGATGTTTCTGGCAGCAGCGAACCGGGGTCTGAGTGCGTGCTGGATCGGGTGGGTGAACATCCGTGAGGCCGGGCGCGTGCTGTGCCTGCCGGACGATGTCGTGTGCCTGTTCCTCATGCCGATGGGATACCCGGCCGTGGAACCGGACCCCGGTGAATGGCGGGATATCGAGCAGATGACGTTCCATGAGCGCTGGGGAGAGTAAGGCCCCGGCAGCGCGGGATGAGGGTGTGAGATGGCATGAGCAACCGAACGCTCAATGCTCAGCGCCTGTACATTGAATGTATAGGCACCTGCCGGGTATCGTGGCTCCTTCGTGATGCAGATAACCGTATCATCTTCGATTTCAGTGAGTTATGGGCTCTCAGGATTTCTGGCGCGCCGATTGCGTTGTGGAAGGGAGCGTGGAAACGCACATCCTCCGGGGCGGGGCAACTGAGAACGAGACACACACACAAGGAGAGCGGGTCATGGCACGTCAAATGGGTAATACGGTGCGGGATATGGGGGCAGCGATGATCGGCGTGGTCCTGATGGCTGTCTTGTGGATTGCACTATCGGCCGGCTGTGCCGGGCCGATTGACAATCAGGCATGCAGCGAGTTCATCGGCAGCGTCGAGCAGGCCCAGGCACCGGGGGCGGCCCCGACGGTTTCGATCACGGTGTTCCCGACCATTGTTCGCTCGAGTGAGGTGAGCCATGATGTGGATGCAGGCAAGGCAGCGGCCGACTACTTCACGTCGAACGGTTTGGCAGCAGTCACCTGGGACGAGGCTGGGCTCATTCCGGCCGGCGGGACGTGGGGGCACAACCAGGCAAAGATGTTCCGTCAGTCGATCGAGTCGTTTGCTCAATACCTGGCCGACGCACCGATCAAGACCGACTACGCATTCGTGTCGGAGTACCTGATCTCCTCGAACGGCCGGCCGGTCGGCGTGCATGGGTATCTCCTGAAATCGGACGGGACGCCGGCCTATGGTCTGCTGCTCAACTCGCATCACGAACCGTTTTACGAGACTGACCCGCAGACGATTGAGGACGCGACGACCGTGCTGTGCAATGGGATGGCGCTTGACATGATGCCTGAGGCAGCAGACGGTGGCTGATTCACCGGTGGCCAACTCGGAACCTTCCACCACCCCCCCGCTGCCGAGCCACTGGCGTAGTGTGCTCGGCTGGGTTGCGGTCTGGTTGAACACGGTGGTGGCCGGCCTGTGGGCGTTCTGGGGATCGATCGAGGCCTTTCATGAAGGGTGGCGCTCGGAGACCCTCCTGCTCAATGTGCTTTTCGTGGGTTTGTACCTAAGTTTCGCCGGCATCGCAGTCACTCTGGGCTTGCTCGGATTGCGCTTCCCACGGTCCGGAGGTGTGATCGTCTTACTCATCGGTAGTACATTTGCAGTATGGTTTCTCGGCATGCAGAATCTGTCGGACGCGCCGCCACTTAATATCGTGATCGGCGTAGCGATGGCAGGGTTCGGGGGGGTGCTGGGACTGCTGTGGTGGTTCGGTCGGCCGCGACGGAAACGGCTGGCATATACGGTGACATGGGGCGTACCGCTCGTGGTGGCCTGTGTATGCGGGGCGCAGCCTGCATGGCGAGTGGCCACACGGATCGACGATACCGGCGATCGCTCGGCTCAGGTCATTACATCAAACACGGGACGAACGCTCGTGTGGGCCCCGCAAGGCCCGGGCTGGCCGACGGACCGCGGCTATACCTGGCAGGAGGCGATGGATATCTGTGCCCGTCTTGAGGCGGACGGCCGGTCGCTCGCTGACACTCCCCAGAACATCTGGCGGCTGCCGACCATCGAGGAATATGTGACATCGGCGATGCTGCATGGGGAGAATGCCGGCGGGACATGGGAGGCATCGACCGGCACCGCACAGTACGAACGGCAGCCGGATAAGGAAGTCCCGCTGTGGAATCCGCAATCGCAGATCATCTACTGGTGGACATCAACTGAGGTTGGAAAAGACAAAGCGTATCGCGTGGTCTATCACGGCGGTGTGTATGCCAAACCGAAGGTGCTCGGCATGGGCAGCGGCGCGTTCCGGGCCGTGCGGGATGCGACAGTAGCAGATGAGACAGGAGGGTAGGACCGTGTCCGTATCTGTAGGTCAGGACGCCAGTCCTGACTGATTTGCTATCAGGACTCGTGAAACCTCGTCCTGACCTACGGGCGTCTCGCCCGTGCTTCTCCTCCTCTTCCGTCATTCCCGCGCACGCGGGAATCCATCTTCTTCCCCATTCCCAACCTGCCCCCACCCACCGCCGCCGGGCGTCATGAGGGTGAATCGATCACCCGCATTCAGGTCGCAGCCGTCAATCGAACTTAACTCGATGCGTTGTCCCGAGTCATCATTATCACCGCCGCGCGTGACATACTGCACACCGGCTTGCCCGGCTTGCCCGCCGGCCATTCCATACGGCCCGGCCACCCGGTGTTGCGTCAGTAGCGACAATGAGACCGGCTCGAGAAAACGAAACTCCCGGATCACGCCGTTCCCACCGATATGCTGCCCCAGCCCACCTGATCCTTCGCGTATCTGGAACCGCTCGATGCGGGCAGGATAGCGATGTTCGACCACCTCAGGATCGGTAATGCATGTGTTCGTCATATGCGTATGAACCGCATCCGCACCGTCGCAGGTCGGGCCGGCCCCGGATCCGCCGCAGATCGTTTCGTAATACCCGAAGTTCTCATTGCCGAAGATGACGTTGTTCATCGTTCCCTGGCTGCACGCAGCCAACCCGAGCGCTTTGATCAGCGTATCGACCAGCCGCTGACTTGTTTCGACATTCCCGCCGGCTACCGCAGGACACGCTGTCGGATTCGTTCGATCAAATACCGGATTGAGCAGACACCCTTCCGGAAGAACAACCTCGAGGGGCTCCATGAACCCTTCGTTCAACGGCAACGGTTCATTAATAAGTAATCGCAGCACATAGATGATCGCACTGTGAACGATGGCCGGCGTGGCATTCAGATTGCCTGGATGCGTATCACCGGTACCGGTAAAACCGAAGATGGCTGAATCGCCCTGGATGTCAATAGCAACCTGTATCACGGTCCCGCAGTCGAGCCGTTCAACTGCTTCGAATCGACCATCGGCATGAGCCGAGAGGGCGGTACGAACACACTGAGCCGACTTGCTCTTGAGAGCCTTCATTGCTGCCCGAAGTTTGTGCGAGCCATGCTGCGATGCGAGCCGCTGCAATGTGGTTGCCCCACGGTGATTCGCAGCCACCGCGGCAGCCATGTCAGCCAGGTTCTCATGGACGGATCGGGTAGGAGAGTCACCGGACGTTAGAAGATGCTGTATGTGCTGCCAATCCGGCTCGTTCCCTGCCCGAGCAAGGTGCATCGGGGGAATGATCACGCCTTCCTCAAGCAACGATTCAGCAGCCGGCGGCATGGAACCGGGTGCGATTCCCCCGATCTCAGCATGGTGCGCCCGGCTGGCAACATACCCGAGTCGGGTGGCACCGTCGCTGTCGAAGACCGGGGTGATTACTGTGACATCCGGCAGATGCGATCCGCCATATGCCGGGTGGTTGGTGATGATGATGTCGCCCCGCTCGATGTTGACAGTATCTCGCACGGTTCGAACGCACAGCCCGAGTGAGCCGAGATGAACCGGGATGTGTTTGGCGTTGGCAACGATTTCGCCGTCGGCATCGAGCAGCGCACACGAGAAGTCGAGCCGCTCCTTGACGTTTACAGACACAGCCGTTCGGCGAAGCATCTCCCCCATTTCCTCGGCCAGTGACTCAAATCGGCAGGTGAACAGTTCGAGTTCGACGGGCCCAATGTCACCGCTCGGCACCCGCCCACACGATTCATCAGACTTGAGGCTGATCAAATCAGCAGCCGACTGATGGGTGAGGACGATCGCACCGGCCTGATCGATCCGCACCGACCAGTCGCGTTGGACGATCGTCGTGGCATGTGCTTCGAGAACCAGGGCCGGCCCTTCGATGGTAGTGCCGGGTGTCAGGTCGAGGCGGTCGTATGCATTGACATCGTGCCATGCCCCGTTGATATGAGTACGCATGACTCGGTGGAATGGGCCGCGATTTCGGTGCCAGGAGTCGGCCACGCTGGGAGCGGAGTTGGGTTCGGGCTGCTGCAACGATGCGCGCGGGGGGCGGACGTGGAGGCAACCACACGGACTGATTCAAGTTCGATGTCCCTTGTAGCCGGCGGTGGGTGGCCGTAGGTCTGCTGATAGTGCGTGGTGAATCGGTGCGACAGGGTTTCGACGGGCGACTCGTCCAGCCCCGTAGGCTCAATGTCAATAGCCAGTGCCGTATCCTGGCCGACCAGGCGCATATTTACAATGCACCGGCGGATTGATACCGCAGCCTGTTCATCCGGGGCACACTCCAAGCGCACGCCGGCAACGGCTTCGGTCTCAAGTTGCTCGATGATCCCTTTCAGATTGGCAGCCGAGTCGGCGTTGAGGATCGTCAGAAGTTGTCGTTCGGCAAAGCGTTCGATGACGGCACGGCCCAGGCCGTAGGCACTGAGCAAGCCGGCATCGGGGGGGGATGATGACGGTCTCGATTCCCAGAGCCGTGGCGACGCCACAGGCATGTTGCCCGCCGGCCCCGCCGAAGGCTACCAGTGCATAATCAACCGGATCGTACCCGCGTTGGGCCGAGATTTTCCGGATCGCATTGGCCATTCGCTCATCGGCAATACTGAGCAGACCGTTGAGGATCTGCATCTCATCAGCCGCAGCCGTGCCGTCTGTTTCTGAGACGAGGCTGAGCAACTCGTTGAAGCGGGCGCGGGCAGCGTGCACGTCGATGGGGATGCCGAACCGCTCGGGATCGAGTCGCCCCATCAGCAGGTTGACATCGGTGATGGTCAGCGGCCCGGAGCGGCCGTAGCAGGCAGGGCCGGGGACGGCGCCCGGCACTCTCAGGGCCGACGCGGAGTGCCTGCCCGTCGAACCAGCAGATGGAGCCTCCGCCGGCAGCCACGGTTTCGATCGCCAGTGCCGGGGCAAGCAGGTGTGCCTGGCCGACAGTCTGTTCAAAGCGGTACTCGAAGTCACCGTCGCAGCGTGAGACGTCGGTGCTGGTTCCCCCCATATCGAACGTGATGATGCGTGTGATTCCGGATCGTGCTGCCGATGCTGCAGCCCCGGCCACCCCACCGGCGGGCCCACTGAGCAGCGAGTCCTTGGGGCGAAATGCCTTGCTGCCGACCAGCCCGCCTGCACTTGTCATGACATGAAGTACCGGCACCGATGCATCGGGCACTGCCTGGGACGCCTGTTCGATATCGCGGAGGTAGTTCTCGATGATGGGGCTGAGCGTGGCATTGACGACGGCTGTCTCGGCTCGGTGCAGCAGCCGAATCATGGGGGCCACATCGTGTGACATGGATATGTGACAAAAGCCACACTCCCGGAGACAGGCTGCGACGGCCTGTTCATGCGCCGGGTTGAACGTGCTGTGCATCAGCGCGACGGCGGCCGTTGTGATCCCCTCGGCAGCAAGTGTGTCGGCCTGCCGGCGA
Organism: Planctomycetota bacterium; assembly: GCA_013112555.1. GTDB lineage: Bacteria > Planctomycetota > Phycisphaerae > Phycisphaerales > UBA5793 > PNC21. The sequence continues at coordinate 2,072,152 of JABFGK010000001.1, forward strand.
ACACCATCAAGGTCCAACGGCCGGAGGACCGACCCGTCCGGGGCCAGGCGTTCATCGACCTCGGTGACGGCAGCATACAGCGGCTCAGGTTTGATAATCTCGAGCGCAAACAGATCGGGGCGTTGCTGGGTTCCAATGCGAAGCAGGTCGGCAAAGCCGCGTGTGATGAACAGGGCCGTCGGGGCACCCTTTCGTTGGAGGAGCGCATTGGTGCCTCGGGTGGTGGCCAGTCGCAGCCGCATGGGAGGGAGGGGGCTGCCTGCACCGGTGGCCGTGATGACACGGGCTGCCAGTATGGGGGCCGGCTCATTGGGGACCGAAAACTCGATCGTGGTGCCGATGGCAGGCGATGACTGCGGATCAGATGGGCGGTCGAGTTGGATCGTGTGCGTGGGGCCGTCGACCAGTCCTGCGACAGCAGCCTCCCATGGCCCGCAACGTGCCGTCATGCCAACCAGGTACCGCGGGCGTGCTGTGTGGGGCAAGTCGATCGTCAGGTGATCAGCCGCCGGGATATCCGTGACACGTGCGCGAATGGCACTGCTGCTGAGCACTTTGGCCCGCAGGAGTGTCTGCGAGTCATTCGGCCCGATGGCCAGGCAGTCGGTAAAGGTCCCGCCGGTATCGATCCAGAGTTGCCAGGGGGCGGGCTGAGGGTGTGTGGGGTCGGTGGTCATCTGCCGGTCATGGTACGCCAAAAGGCGGTATGATGCATCGGCTGACCGGGGGGGCGGTGTATGACGACGCGACGACGAGTATCAGCGAGGTGTGGTGTTGGATTCCGGTCATGAACCCGTATTGCTCGACAAGATCCTGGCTGTATTGCAGCCGATGGCCGGCGACACGTATGTCGATCTCACGATCGGGCGTGGCGGCCATGCTCAGGCGATGGCGGAAGCGGTCGGACCGAGCGGGCTTGTGGTCGGATTCGATCTTGACCGCGGCAACCTCGAGTATGCGATGCAGCGGCTTGGGGGGGTGGTTCTGGATACTCCTGCAGAGTTGGGACGGGTCGTTTCGGACTCATCTGCGGCCCGCAGTGTGGGCAGCGGCTGCCGCGCGATCGGGATTCATGCCGGATATGCCCAGGCCGCATCGATTCTCGGGGCCGGCAGTGTCACGGCCGACCTGATTCTGGCAGATGTCGGGTTCTCATCAGTACACGTTGATGATCCCGAACGCGGGTTCTCGTTTCAGTCAGACGGCCCGCTTGACATGCGATATGACAGGGCCCAGCGCCTCACGGCCGCGATGATTGTGAACGAGACGGAGCAGGAGGAACTCGCGAACTTGATCTACCGCTACGGGGAGGAGCGAATGAGCCGAAAAATCGCGGCTGCGATTGTTGCAAATCGCAACGAGTACCCGATAGAAACTACGGCACGGCTTGCGCATGTGGTTCGTGACGCGGTTCCCGGTGGCTCTCATCGTCGTGGTCGTCGCAGTTCAGCACGACCGTCCCCTTCACGTCGGCGTCATGGGATTGATCCGGCAACCAGAACCTTCCAAGCGATCCGAATCGTTGTGAACGACGAACTCGGGAGCCTGGAACGGTTGATGGAGGCGATTTCGCTGTCGGCGTCTGTCCCGGCAGCCACGGAGTCACCTGTTGCGACCACGGAAGGAGAGTGGGGCGCTGCCCGATGGCTGAGCAGTTCAGCCCGGGCGGCCATCATCAGTTTTCACTCTCTCGAAGATCGCATTGTGAAGCAAGCCGTCAATCGCATGGCAGACGGGGGTGGGATTGCTCCGTTGTGGCTGAAGGACTCGGCCACCCAGGAGGAGCGAGACGGTGATGCGGGTCGGCTGGAATGCACACGCACCCGCAGGAGTCGCGTCATCACGGCTGATGACAAGGAGATCGACAGGAACCCGAGATCACGACCTGCCAAGATGCGGGCATGGACAATGGGGCGGGGCCAGGACTAGGAGTAGCCGCGACGCTGAGTTTGTATCCGGCTGGACCAATCCGGACGAGCAAGCCGCACCGGGCTTGAGAGACTGAACCGGGACGCCAGGACGGTGACACCACAATCCACCACTCGCTTTGCAGGGACGCGAAGCCCCATGACCAGAAGCCACAAACTATCGTTGATCATCGGATTCAGCCTCGTACTGGTTGTTGCGATCATCATTACCGACCACCTGACGCAGGGGCCGCGCACGGAATCAGCCCGATTCGATACGCAGCGCCGACAGGACTTCAATGCATCACCTCTGGGCGACACGGCCAGCATCCCACCGACGTTACGAGGAAGCGGCACCCCCGACGGGAGGGACGGCCAGGGCACCGGTGGTTCAAACAACGAGCGACCGATCATCTCGCTGCGCCCCGACAGCGAGACCAGGGCCGGCACCATTGCGGAGCCGGGCGGGTTCGAACAAGGCGACGAGCAGCAGCCGAACGTGAGAGGCAATCGCCCCACTCAATCGCCACCGCTGCTGGGCACAAACCGTGACTCGACCGGTCCCGGCTCCGTCACCACCGGCGATCGGGTGCATGTTGTTCGAGCCGATGACACGCTGTATTCGATTGCCATCCTGTATTACGGTGATGGTTCCCTGTGGCCGCAGCTGGCAGCGTACAACATTGATCGCGTGCCGCAGAACCTCCAGATTGGCCCGGGGCTGCAATTGCGTATTCCGGCGCGCGATGTCCTGTTGGGCCCGGCTGAGCCGACCCGTACTCCAGGCGCGGGACAATCAGGGGCCGAGACGGCCGGATCATCGGAATACATTTCGTACACGGTCACGACCGGGGACACGCTGACGGAACTGGCACAAGACTACATGGGATCCACGAGACGGTGGCAGGAACTCTACGACTTGAATCGTGAAGTGATTCGCGACCCGGATCGGTTGATCATTGGCACGGTCATTCGCATCCCGTCGAGAAGTGGCCGGAATACCCCGGTCGAGCCACCCACGCAGGGCCCAGCCCGATCCAACGGTACTCCGAGCGATGCGGAGTATGTCTCGTACACGATCCAGGCCGGTGACACGTTGACGGAACTGGCCCAGGAGTACATGGGCACGATGAGACGGTGGCAGGAACTCTACGATCTGAATCGTGATGTCATTCGGGACCCGGACCGACCACTCATCGGCACGGTCATTCGTATTCCCCGGCAGTGAGAGGCCGAGCGTGCCGGCTGCGTGTTGACGCCACGCCATCTGGAGGCTGAGTCCGTATGTTCTGGAAGATTGCTGTTTCGATTATCTGGATTGGCATCTCAGCCGTCGGGCTGCTGATGATTCGCCAGCAGCGCATTGATGCGGTGCATGACCAGGCTGTGATTCATGCGCGTCTGCTGCACAAGCGGCAACTGCTCTGGCAGTTGCGTATCGAGACTCATGAAATGCTGACGCCGGAGCATGTCGCTGCACTGATTGAGCAGTACAGCCGGGAGAACGGTGTGACGTTCAAACCGCTGCTGATTGATCCCTGCCTGCCGCCGGTGCATGTCGGGCCGGTGATTCAATCTGCACAGTCGCCGTCACAACCGGCAACCCCCGTGGACCGACGGGAGGTCGTCGGGTGATCAATACTCGACCGAAGGCCATCTGGCGGGCGTGCCGTTGTTGGATCACCCACGGGAACCCCGAGTCATGCGACATTGAGGTGCGATCTCAGCGGCTGGCACGCGCCCTGGCATGGTGCTTCGGGTTGATCATGCTGGCAGTGCTGGTTCAGATCGGCCGCCTGCAGATGTTCCCGAGTGAAAACCTGCGCAAGCACGCCCCACAAACGAGTACGCTGCGACAGGAAATCGCGTTTCGAGGCAGCATCCGGGACCGGCGGGGGCGTACCCTGGCAACCAGCCGGGTGGGATACCGGATGTTTGTTGACCCGCAGTGGTGCGACGATGTGAACACGATTGCAGCCGACATCGGCCAGTTGCTCGGCATCGATCCGATTGCCATCGACCGGCTCATTCAGAAGCGGCTGGACACGCGATATGTGCGGGTCTTGCCCTTCCTGACTGACGCCCAGATCGAGGTCGTGCGCCAGGCATCATTGAAGGGCGTTGGGCTGGAGCCGGTGCTCATGCGGCATCGCACGGGCGGGGACCTGGCCGCTGCCATTGTCGGGACAGTGCGGCAGGACGGGACGGGACTGACCGGGGCTGAGCAGCGATTCGAGGGCCTGCTGACCGGGAGTGCCGGCTCACTCAGGTATCTGCGCGACGTGCAGCGTCGCGCCTTGTGGGTTCAGCCGGTGGATTACAGTGCGTCAACGGCAGGTGAGGATGTCTTTCTCAGTATTGATCTCGAAATACAACGGATTGCGTTTGAGGAACTGACCGCCACCGTCGAGGCAGTCAATGCCGGAGGCGGGCATCTGCTGGTTGTCGACCCGCAGACAGGCGAACTGCTGGCAGCAGTTGACGTCATTCGCCACCGGGAAGACTTTGAGGACTACACGACCGACGAGGAGCGAGAGACCGACCCGGCCCTCGGGCGGATGCGGTGTGCGACCGACATGTACGAGCCCGGCTCGACGTTCAAGCCGTATGTCTGGGCAGCCGCCATCGATGCGGGTGTGGTGACGGCCGACGAAGTCTTTGACCTGCAACAGGGGTCGTTCATACTGGGCCGTCGCCGGATCCGCGATGCACATCCGTATGATGAGTACCCGTTTGACATGGTGCTGATCAAGAGTTCCAACATCGGGATGGCCCAGGCAGCCGTTCGGATGTCGCATGATCAGATGCGCGATGCCATTCTGAGTTTCGGGTTCGGCACGTCTACGGAATCCGGATTCCTCGGCGAAATGCCGGGGATTGTGACCTCAGTGAATTCCGAGCGGAAGTGGACCGAGTACACCCAGGCGAGCGTCTCGTTCGGGCAGGAGATTGCCGTCACCCCGCTGCAGATGGTGCGAGCGTTCTGCGCGTTTGCGCGCGACGGCACCCTGCCGCGACTCCGCTTGACCTGTGCAGCCCCGGGAATCTCCGACGGGTTACTGTTGCCGGCCCAGTCATGGAACCGCGCCGGGCTGGGCAATGAACGGCGTGCCGTGTTGGAACAGCGTGCCATTGCAGAATCGATCGCGTTGCAGACACGGCACGTGCTGCGACGGGTCATGCTCGAGGGGACCGGTCGGGCAGCCAATGAGGGCGCGCGGTACAGCATGTTTGCCAAGTCAGGGACGCCACAGATGCCGGACCGGGTCAACGGGGGGTATCATCAGGATCGCTACGTCCCGAGTTTCATTGCCGGGGCCCCATTTGATTTGCCGCGCGTCGTCGTGTTGTGTGTGATCGAGGATCCGGACAAGCGAATCGGGCACTACGGCGGGTCACTGTGCGGGCCGGTGGTTCGGAACGTCGTGAATCGCACGCTCGAATACATGGGGGTGCCGTCTGACCTGGTGGAGGGAACCGGCGGGCTCACGGCAGCAGAGGCTGATCGCGAGACCGAGTTGATGAGTCGGGCAGACTGAGTGGGCATCCCCGCCGTGTCCACGAGGACTCGCACATCACAGCGCTTTGTGTGGGGTCTACCCTGGATTCATTCTAATCAACGTGACTTTGTGATGTCCGGTTCTACACTACGGCCTGCACGATGACACGTCATGGGGCTCGGGCGAGAGTCCTGCAGTGTCATGGCAGCCGCTGACTTTTTTCTGTTACAATACCTACCTGCACCTCCAGAACTCAGTAGAGGAGATACTTCTGATGAGCGTTAATGAACACCAGGTGGAGCCGGACCTTGACTTCCTTGATATCCCGACGGGCGATGAGCAGGCCCGTGTCACGCAACCGGCTCCCGACTTCACGGGCACCGCAGTTGTCAATGGTGATTTCAAGCAGATTTCGCTATCCGACTACCAGGGGAAGAATGTGATCCTGTTCTTCTGGCCGCTGGACTTCACGTTTGTGTGCCCGACGGAAATCGTGGCCTTTGATACCGCAGTGCCTGAGTTTGAGAAGCGGAACACCGTGGTCATCGGCGTCTCGACCGACAGCCACTTCACGCATCTGGCCTGGCAGAACACGACTCGCGATGCCGGCGGGATCGGGAAGATCCGGTACCCGATGGTGGCTGACCTGACGCATGAGATCAGCTGGAAGTACGGGGTGCTGTTGGAGGAACAGGGGATTGCGCTGCGCGGCCTGTTCCTGATCGATGCGAATGGTGTCTTGCGGCACATGGTGATCAACGATCTGCCGCTGGGCCGGAGCGTCGACGAAGCGATCCGAATGGTTGATGCGCTCCAGCACTTCGAGGAGCACGGCGAAGTGTGTCCCGCAAACTGGAAACCTGGCTCGGACACGATCAAGCCGGGCGTGAGCGAGTCGAAAGAGTATTTCGAGAAGTGGGGATCGGAGAAAGGGTAAGCAGCAGCTGCTGCATGAGACGCGTCGCAGGAGTAGTCGTAGGTCAGGACGAAGTTCGATGAGTCCTGACACCTCCAAGATGGTATAACTGTTCAAGACTGTTCAGTCAGGACTCGGGGAACCTCGTCCTGACCTACTCGGCTCACGGTCATCAATTGATGACCCGCTCTGACCATTTCTGCAAATCGGTCAGATGTCGCCGGTTTTCATCCAGCAGGGATCGTACTTCATCGATCACCGGATCGTCAGAATCGTCTGCGTCGCCGAGTTGTGCCAGAACTGCTTCGTAGTTGTGGACGATCGAGGTCTTGGCCTTGATCAGCCGCGGAAGCATGGTCGACCACGAGGTGTAGTTGAAGTGGGTGTTGTCCTCACGAAACAGCCCTTCGCAGGCCTCGCCGCCCCCCACTGCTTCGATCATGGTGGACAATCGATCAGCATGCGCATAACTCTGTGCGCTCATCTTCTTGACAAGGGTGCGCAGGCGTGCGGTCTTGGCATTCGTATACGGCTGCCAATTCGAGAGATACCGAAAGACGCTGCGAGATTCAACGTAATACAGAACCTGCAGCGATGCAATAGCGGCTGCACAGGAAGCCGTTTCGCCTGCGTCATGGCCCGAGGCGCGGATGAGCATGTGGTCATCCAGATCGACTGCAAACAGTCCGCCGGCCCGGCTCGGATCAGATGAATCGGCTTGTTGTTGATCAGTTGTCATTACACATCCAGCGAACGGTGGTTGTCTCATTCAATGGCCGTGGTCATCGGCAGGTGTCTCATCGTCTGCTGTCATCATTGTCGCAGCGATGGTGCGATTGTCATTGGGTGTGAACAGCGGCCGCGAGCGATAGTTCAGTGCTGCATTGCTGCGCGCCCAGCCGGTGACCTGATCGGGAAAGATGCCGGTGGCCAGGATACCGATCAGTGCGACGAACATGAGCAGCCAGGCAGCCGGTACGACCGTCACCGGCGCGACCGCCGGGCGATCGGCATCCGGCTTCGTAAAGACCATGAAGATGATCGGCTTCATATACAGGTAGAGCGAAAAGACCGTGTTGATAACGAGTCCTGCCACCAGCCACCACATGCCGGCCGACCACATCTCAAATCCGAGGTAGACCTTGCCTAAAAAGCCCCCGGTGCCCGGCATGCCGAACAGGCACATGAGGAAACACCCCAGCAGGATCGCCAGAACGGGTTGCCGTGACCCGAGCCCAGCATAGTCACGCAGGTTTTCAGACCCGGTCGAGCGAGCCACCGATGCAGCGATCGTGAACGCGCCGAAGTTCATAAACGAGTAGACGATGACATAGAACAGCAGGGCATAAGCCAACGGTTCCTGCACGGCAATCCCGGCAACGTCGGACGAAGCGGCACCGCCAAGTGATGAACTGACCAAACCGGCAGCCATGATCATGTACCCGGCATGGGCGATCGAGGAGTAGGCCAGCAGACGCTTGATGTTCTCCTGGTAGTACGCCCCGAGATTCCCCCAGGTGGCCGTGACGAGCCCCACGATGCCGACACAGGTGGCAATGCCGTTGGCCATCCGATGGGCCTCGGCGGTGTCAGGCAGATAGAAGCCCAGCGTCAGGATGAGGCGACCCAGAAGGATGATGGCAGCCCCTTTGGAAGCAACGCTCAGGAACGTGGTTACTTCGATGGGTGCGGCTTCAAAGACGTCCGGGCACCAGAAGTGCATCGGGACAGCCGAGAGTTTGAAGCCGACCCCGATGAGGAGCCCGACAAATCCGACGATGACGCCGACAGACAAACCCTGCTCAGCGACGACTGAGGCAACCGTGGGAATATCGAGCGTGCCGCACACCCCGTAGAGCATGCTCAGGCCGTAGAGCATGACGGCACTGCTGACAGCCCCGAACAGCACATACTTCATGCCGGCCTCGGAACCGCGTCGGGTGGTCTTGTGGAAGCCGGCCAGGGCGAAACTCGGGAAGGATGCCGTCTCGATGGCCAGGAAGATCATGAGGAAGTTCGAGGCCGACGCCATGAGGCTCATGCCCAGGACAGCCCCCAGAATGAGTGAGACATAGTCCGGGCCGTCCACCGTTCGAGTCTGCCGGCTCGTAATACTCCCCCACATCCACAGGACGAACATCGAGAAGAGATAGAGCACGATCTTGAACGCCATCGAATAGCGATCGACCGTCAGCATACTCCCCAGGACGGCATGGTCAGGCAGTTCGGTACCAAACCACTGGTTCAGCATGCCGGCCGACGCGAGGGCAGCGCCGAGCAGGCCGAGTATCCCGATGATCAACATCGGCTTATGCGAACGTCTGCAGGCGGACCGGAACGGAGGGAGGACGGGCACCAACAGAATGATGCACATGGCCGCTGCCAGGATCATCTCCGGCAGGACAGCCCAATACTCCGATGCTGGCGGGTACGACAACCCCATTATCAACAGGCCCTTTCAGACGTGCCGTCAGTCAGCACAGAAACGAACGATCAGTTTGCTCCAACCAACGACGCGAGATTCGACACCAAGTCGCCCAGCCCGGCATAGGCCGCCCCGAAGGTAGCATCGGTCAATGAGAACACGATGCTCGGGAAGACGCCCAGGAGGATCGCAAAAACAGCCAGGACGGCCATCACGAAGTACTCACGCGGCTGGACGGATTCGCGGCCGGAGTAGGAGTACTCAGGCTTGGCCGGCCCCATGTACACCCGCTGGAACATCCACAGGACGTAGCCGGCCGTCAGGACGACGCCGGTGGCTGCGATGATGCCGATCGTAATGACGAGCGCCTCAGCGCCGGCCCCGGCAAACGGCACCCACTCCGGTGCAGTCGTCAGCCAGTCAGAGGCCTTGAAGGTACCCAGCAGGCTCAATGCCTCACCGGGGAAACCACACAGTAACGGCAGACCGAGGCCGGCAAAGAAGCCGACGGCTGCCAGGCCGGTGTACGCCGGCATCGTGTTCCACAATCCGCCGAAGCGGCCGAGTTCACGGTGGTGTGCCCGTTCATAGACGACGCCGACCAGATAAAACATCATGGCCGAGGAAATGCCGTGGCCGATCATCTGGAAATACGCACCGTTTCGGCCGGCTGTCGTCAACACCGCCAGTCCCAGAATCACGTACCCCATATGGCTGACCGACGAATAGGCAACCAGTTTCTTCCAGTCCGTCTGTGCCATCGCACAGAAGGCACCGTAGATGATGGCGACCAGCCCGAACATCGCGACGATAAACCAGGCCCACATGGCGGCATCGGGGAAGATCGCATAGTTGATCCGCATCAGGGCATAGCCGCCCATCTTCAGGAGCACGCCGGCCAGAATCATGGAAATCGGAGTCGGGGCCTCGACGTGGGCATCCGGGAGCCACGTGTGGAACGGCACGGCCGGCACCTTGATCGCAAACGACACGAACAGCAGCATGAAGAACCACTTGGCGTGCGTCCAGTAGACACCACCCTGCCCGAAAGCACGCTGGAAACCGCCGTCCTCTGCCAGGGCGATCATGTTGAACGAGGCCTTGCCGTTGGCCACAGCCTGCTCGGCACCCGAAATCTTGGGGATCAGGAAGTAGAAGCCAAGCATCACGATCAGCAGGCAGATGGAGCCGACCAGCGTGTATAGGAAGAACTTGATGGCTGCGTATTCCTTGCGCGGCCCGCCCCAGATTCCGATCAGGAAGTACATGGGCAGGAGGCTGACTTCGAAGAACACGTAAAAGAGGAAGAAGTCGAGGGACAGGAACACGCCGTACATGCCGAACATGAGCAACAGGTAGAGGCACAGGAAGCCCTTGATCTGCTTTTCAATGTTCCATGAGGCCGCGATGATGATGACGTTGAGAATACTGGTCAGCAGGAGTAACGGCAGGTTCAGCCCGTCGACCCCGGTTATGTAGTGGATGTTGACGCTATCGATCCAGACGAGATCCGTCATGTACTTGATGACTGAGCCGGAGCCGATGCCGTAGGAGCCGGTGGTTCCGTAGTAGTCAAAGGCGATGGCAATGTTGAGCAACAGGCACACGATGGCCGTGCCCAGCGCGATCATTTTGACCGCAGCCGGGTTGTTGCGCGGCAGGAGTACTGCCACGGCCCCGATCGCCGGCACGAAGATCAACAGGTCTACAAAGAGGTCGATTGGCACGGGATCATCGGTTCGCTTTTGGTTCGAACCGCCTCATTTTGAGTCACGGTGTCTGAGTACCTTCCAGTACACTCCGCTCCGTTGGCCTCACTACTGCGTGAGGGCGGAGATGGTCGCGGTGGCAGCCGTGCTCGCGGCTGCCGGCTCGGCCCACCCGAGGGCCAGCGGGATCACCACCACTGCCAGACCGGCCAGGCCGACTGCCAGCAGAATCAGGACATAAACGCGCAGGTTTCCGCCCTGCACGAAGTGGAACACGCCGCCGAGTTTGACGGCTGAACGGCCCGTGCCACGCACAGCCCCGTCCACCACCTGATCGTCAAAGCCTCCCACGGCGAAGCCGATGTTCTTGCCGAGCCAGCCGCACAGATTGACCAGCCCGTCCACGACCATGCGGTCGAACCAGGCAGCCAGTTTGGCAACGATCTTGCACAACGCGACGAAGATCGTGTCATACAGGCCGTCAAACCCGAACTTGTTGTACACGAGCCAGTGGAGTTGCTTCAGCACGGGCAGGCCGAAGATACGCGAGGTAATGGCAAAGCCGTTCCAGTAAATGACGGCTGCCAGCACCATCGGGATAATCCAGGCAAAGCCATGCAGCAGGAACCCGTGTGTCAGGTGGAAGCCGTGGGCCATCTCCGTATGGGCATCAAAGCCCTGAGACATCATCGTGAGGTGTTCCTGGCCGGCTGCATCGTGCGTGAGCATGGTCGGGGCCGTCGCATGGATGGAGGCTCCGACGCGGAACATGGGCCAGCCGATGATGATCGCAAACAGCGCCAGCACGAGTTGCGGGGCCCACATGGTCCAGGGGGCCTCATGGGCATGGTCGTGAATGTGCTTGTCGCGCGGCTTGCCGAGGAACGTCAGCACAAAAGCCCGCATCATGTAAAACGGGGTGACGTAGGCGATGATGACCGGCCCCCAGTAAAACAGGGACCCCCAGGACATGCCGTTGCGCCCGAAGGCTTCGCCGTAATTGATGGCCCCGGCAATGATGCCGTCTTTCGAATAGAAGCCGGACAGGGCGTATTCGGTGTACGGGATGGCCGCCCCGGCAATCGCGAGTGTCGAGATCGCAAAAGCAATGGCCGTCAGGGGCATCTTTCGCATCAGCCCGCCGTACTTCGGCATCTCCTGCTCGTGATGGCAGGCATGAATGACCGAGCCGGAACACTGGAACAGGCAGCACTTGAAGAAGGCGTGCGTAATGAGATGGAACAACGCAAACGTATACGCCCCGACGCCGACTGCCAGGATCATGTACCCGAGTTGGGAGAGCGTGGAGTAGGCCAGCACCCGCTTGATGTCGGTCTGGGCACAGGCAATGACGGCTGCCAGCACGAGCGTGATCAGCCCGATGGTCGAGATGAACAAGTGGGCACCGGGTGTGAGGATCGGGAAGATCCGGGCTGACAGATACACGCCGGCAGCAACCATCGTCGCTGAGTGCACGATCGACGAGACCGGGGTGGGGCCTTCCATTGCATCGGGCAGCCAGGTGTGCAACGGGAACTGGGCGCTCTTGCCCATGGCCCCGCAAAACAGGCCGATGCCGGCAATCGTGAGCCACCATTGATCAGCACTGGACAGATCCAGCGGGTTCATGCCGTTGGCTGCCATCGTGCCGAAGATGCCGAGGCCGGGTTCAGCGGATCGCAGGACGAGGTCGCCGCCGAACTTGAAGAAGACGATGCCCATGCCGATGAGGAAACCGGTGTCGCCGATGCGATTCATCACAAAGGCCTTCTTGGAGGCCAGTTGCGGGCCGCGCTTCTCGTACCAGAATCCGATCAGCAGGTAACTCGTCAGGCCGACCAGTTCCCATCCGACAAAGAGTTGGATGAGGCTGTTGGCAATAACAATCGTGAGCATGGAAAACGTGAACAGCTGCATGTAGGCCATGAAGCGGCTCTTGCGGGGGTCGCCGTGCATATAGCCCACGGAATAGATGTGCACCAGGGTGGAGATGAGCGTGACCATCGCCATCAGGAGGACGGAGACCTCATCGACATACGGGCCGACCTCAAGGAACTTGCCTTCGCCGATCGCCAGCCACGGCCAGGGATCGCAATACGGCTCCATACCGTTGGCCATGTACTGCCACAGCGCGATGGCGGACAGGACGAAACTCGTCCCCATGACCAGGACGGTGAACCAGGCCGGCTTCTCGTGGTCGCGGAACAGTCGCCCGAAAAGGATGACGAGCGTGAAGCCTGCGACCGGTAGCAGCCAGGCAGCGACGAGCAGGTTGGATACGGTTTCCACCGTCATGCAGCGTATTTCCACCCGAGGGGTTGCGGTGTGTGAGTCGTCGGTCCCGCTGATCCCCGATTATTCAATCGTATTGGTGCACAGGCTAGCCGCGCAGCGTACTCCCTCGCTCGACGTCGATCGAGGCGAAGTTATTGTAGAAGTTGAGGATGATGGCCAATGCGATGGCTGCCTCCGCGGCAGCAAGCACGATGATAAACAAGGCAAACATGAGCCCGTCAACAGCCGGGACCGCATCGGTGCCCGCGCCGACCGGGACGCCGCCCCAACTGAACCGGTTGAACGCGACCAGATTCAGGTTCGCCGCGTTGAGGATCAGTTCAACGCCGATCAGAATGCCGATGGCATTGCGCTTCGTCAAAACGGTCGCCAGCCCGCAGCCGAACACAATGGCGGACAGAACCAGGAAGTGCGACAGGCCGATTGATGTGAGCGCGGTGGTCATGCGGTCGGCCCTCCCCCACTGCTGCCTGAATCGGCCTGCTCGTGTCGGCCCTTGGCGATGTAGGCAGCGCCGATCATGACGACCAGCAGCAACACGCCGGCGACTTCGAACGGGATCATGTACTTCGTCAGCATGCTTCGGCCGAGTTCGGTCACACCGAATGACGCAGCCGTGTCAGCCGTTTCCTGGATCGTCTGCGATGACGTCGCACTGCCGGCAGCCACGGCCAGTCCGGTGAACACCATGAGGGCAGCGCCGATGAGTCCGACGGCCCAGCCGATGAATCGCTCATAGGGAGGGATGTCGAGACTGGTAAATGGGTTCTTGCTCGTGAGCATGACGCCGAAGATGATCAGGATCAGCGTCCCACCAACATAGACGACGAGTTGGATCGCCGCCAGGAACTCAGCCCCGAGCAGGAAATACATCAGCGCGACAGCGCCGAGCGTGAACAGGAGCCAGATGGCCATCCGGACGATTTGCTGGGAGAAGACGACTCCGAGCGCACCGAGAACTGCCAGGGCTGCAAAGCCATAGAACAGAAGAGGGACGATGCCGCTCAGGTCGTTGATTTGCTGCGCAAGAATCACCGCAACGCTCCGTTCACCGTGCGCTTCGAGAGTGGTGGGCAAGATATACAACGGGGCGTGATTGGTCAACTAAAAAGGGGCCTCGCACGGTTATAACGAGCCGATCCGGATGGATCACCGAGAGATTTGTCCCGGCAGGTGTCCCGACTACGAGATGTGCAGGGCAGGGGTCGATCCAACCACTACCGGATGTGAGGCCCGCTGGGGTACTGCTGAGCCGACGCACTTGCTCGGATCGTCGGGCTGACGACCCAACCGGCACTTCGGTGACTGCCAGGATTCGAGGTTCCACCGGGCACAAGGCCTCCCATCGCAGCCACAAGCATTGCATATACATTCCGTATTAATTGCCGTTGAAACTCGGCTCAACTCTATGGCCCGGCAGTCGCTGATCCATATGTGGTGGGTGGCGTTGATCGGGTCTACCAGTTGTTGAAGCAGGGCCTTCGAGAGCCCGGATTGGAGGTCAGTTCTCGCAGGACAGGGCAGTGGTGGCCGGCGATGTGAGTCCAGCGGGCGCAAGCCAAGTCCGATATTCCCTGTCCGCTTGTAATCCATTTGCATATAACGACTTACATCGTTTTACGCTGGCTTGTTTTTTTGCGTTGACTTCTACTTGCAGAGGCGAATACCGTCATGCGGATGGAGTTGCGGGGCCGGTGGTTTGGTTTGATCCTGTGGCCTCGACTATGCCGAAGATTGATGAGTACGGGGCGGTTCGGCAGGCACACTTGGCAGTGTGCAGACGTATTGGATGATGGGTGTTTGAATCTTGAACGAATCGCGGCCCTTGGCCGTGGTCTTCCCGCCGTGCGATTGTCGGAGCGTCGCGCGGCGGTTTTTTTGTTTTCATCTCAGTAGCACGGGCTTCCCGGTGGCACGGTGGCACGGTGGCACGGGCAGTGTTCTGACCCCTCTCCCTTTCAGGGAGGGGGACAAAGGGGGAGGGTCGAGCGCTGTCGATCCGGTTGAACCGCCGAGCAATCCATCGCTACCAGTATCAGATTCAATCCAACCCTCCTCAATCCCTCTTGTTTGGACCGGACAGATGGGTGACACCCGTTCGGGGACATGGGTAACACATGATGGTACGCCGGTGGGCCGGTGAATGGCGGGCGGAGGGAGCGTCACGAGCGGAGCGAGTGACGCCAACGCAGCCGCCATTCACCTCACGCGCGTCCCAACCCCGGGCCCGCCGGACATGGCTCCACCCGTTCCATCCCGCCACGCCGGCCCGATCGACGCGTCAGACTCCGAATGTTGAGCCGGCCGAGCCGCTCGTGGCAGAAGTACACTTCGAACCACCCGTCGCGGACCATCGCACGCAGCGCCACATACTCGCCGACGAAGGCCTTCCCAATCTTGTACTCGATCCCACCGTACGTGATCCAGCCTCCCTGGCCCACCTTGCGAACCACATCACTCGGCGAATACTCGATGGCCGGCAACCGGGATGGCATCTCACGGTCACTGCCACGATACCGGCTCACCGGCGGATGCATGTCCAATGCCTCGTGCGGCCGCTCACAGTTGTACACCGTCCGCCAGCGATCGAAGTGACGCTGCCAGTGGGCCAGGCCCGGGAAGGTTCGACCCGTCATCGCCTCAGCTTTCAGCGTCCGATGAAACCGTTCATCCTTGCCCAGCGTCTGCGGGTGCACCGGGCGGCTATGTGTGACGCGAACACCCAGACGCAACAACCACGCAGTCAACTTCGTGTGCCGATGCGGCGTGTCGGAACGCCAGACCGAGCCGTTATCCATCAGCATTCGACGCGGCAGCCCGTAGTGCTGGAAGATGCCCGTCAACTCCGAACGAACCGTCGCTTCACGCTCATGCCCACAGGCGCGCAGCCCGACGACATACCGCGAGTGATCATCCAGCACCGTCAGCGGATACACTCGGCGACGATCCTCGAGAGCATCGCTCATCGCGACATGCCCTTTGAAATCCATCTGCCACAGATCGTTGGGTTGCCCATGTTCGAAGCGACGACACGGCGTGTGTTTGCTCGCTTCGGCTGGATCAATCAGCCCATGGCGACGCAGAATCCCGGTGATGGTGCTGGCGGCCGGAACCGACTCATGATGGCCCAACGCCAGCAAACGGTGACGAATCTTGCGGCCACCCCAGACCGGGTGGCGACTCCGGATGGCCAGCACCGCCGACTCCACTGACACTGGCGTCTGAGCCGGTGATCGGGTCGGCCGACGCGACCGGTCAATCAACGCCTCATCCCCTCCCCGACGATACCGATCGAGCCACTTGTAGGCCGTCTTGCGGCTGATTCCGAACCCGCGACTGAGACGGGCGATGTTGGCCCCCTCGACGCTGGCCAGGTGTACAAACTCCTGTCGCTCCGACACGGTTGACACTTCCTTCCACGGCATGCCTGGTCTCCTCAATCGGTGAAGAAACCAGCATACGAAAAGTGTCACCCATGTCTCCGAACACCTGTTACCTATGTCCCCGGTCTATACACCTCTCTGAAAGGGAGGGAGGTTTCGCGGTCACGCCGATCCTGCCTGTTGAGAAGCTGCGGCCGCCCCATCCAGCGCATCGGGTTCCAGCACGGCCCGCACCCTCGGGAACAGACACACTGCCTCAATCACCATCCACACTTCCAGCGTAACAGTGGCCACACCGATCGCGATCAATACCCAGTTCTGCGTCGTCAGCCACGATGGACTGTCCGCATTGCCGACAAACAGGTTCCAGATCATGGCCCACATCGGCATCACCAGCATGAACAGCATCGGCAGCACCAGGAACCACACCGGCTTGCCCCGTCGCCAGAGATAAAACGCTACCACGAGAAACGCGAGCCCGCCGAGTAACTGGTTCGTGGCGCCGAACAACGGCCAGAGAATCTTGCCACCCTGCCCCGCATTGGCCAACGACCATGCGTCACCCGGCACAGGGACCGCTGCCAGCATCGCTGCGATGACCACCGCAAAGATGGTCGCCCCATGCCGATTGCGCAACCAGGTGATCGGATTCGCCGTGATCGGCGGATTCGCCTTCAACTCCTTATCCCACAATGCCCGGCTCTCATCCACCGCCAGCGCACACTCGGGACATGTGCCGGACTCGTTGCCCGTCAGGTCATAGCCGCACTCATGGCACTTCTTCGGTATAGCACTCCTGGGCAACAGCGTCGCAGCCAGTTCCTGCACGATGTACCGCTGCAAGCGGCAGGCAGTATCGAGCGTCGTGCCGGCAAACGATGCGACCAGCACGCCCATCAACGCAATCGCGACGCCGGCTGGGATACCGAAGGATTTGAGGAAATTGGCTGAGCCATCAACGAAGGCCCCGACCTTTTTGCCGAGTGAGCCTGCAGCCGACCAAGATGAGTAGCGTGTACTGAATGCAAGTGTGCCTATAGCAGACACATCAACTGCCTGCTCACTTGAATCCGCCCCAACGAGGAATTCCTGGTCCCAGATTTTGACTTGGGTTGCCCGACCGGGTGTCCGTGGCGACCTTGTAGTGCCCTCGGCTGACGAAGATACACCTGGGACGCCTCCACTGATGTAGACAGCACTCACTTCTTCCGGTGATACATGTATGCCCAGCTCGTCTTGCTGTGGTACGGATGTGGCTATAAAGCCACCATCTCCCGGTGCCATCGCGAGCCGACTCCCTAGGCCCAGCCCCGCCACGCACGCAAGTATCACCAGCGTTGCGAGAAACCCTTCCGTCAACATCGATCCATAACCGACGAACCGTGCATCCGGCTCGCACTTGAGTTGCTTGCTGCTCGTACCGCTTGATACCAGGCAGTGAAAACCACTGATGGCGCCGCACGCAATCGTGATGAACAGAAACGGCATGAACGCCGGCGCGCCGGGGGGGTTCGGCTGGAACATCGGGGCCACGACTTTCAATGGAATGCGCTCCGCCCCTTCGACAGGCGGTGCCCCACCGAAGATCGCTGCCACGGCAATGCCGATGACAATCAACCCCAGTGCCGAGATCAGTTGCAGACTGTTGATGTAGTCACGCGGCTGAAGCAGCGTCCACACCGGCAACACCGATGCAATGTACGAATACATCAACAAGACAACGACCCAGAACCATATAGGCCACGATGCCAGCCAGGTGTTGAATGAATGCAGCGGCCCCCAGTCGCCGTAGATAACGGTCAGGTACATCAACGCCAACGCAATGACTGACGGCACCAGCAGATTGACACCCTTGCGGTACAGCACCATGCCAATGACAACAGCAATCGGAATCTGCACCAGGCAGGGAAAGATGGCCGTCGGGTACATCTTGAACACGCCGGCAATAACGATCCCGAAGATTGCCAACACGATGGTCAACGCCATGAACAGCACCAGCAGGAACAGCAGCCGCACACGGCGATTGATAAGGCGCCCTGCGATATCCCCCACTGTCATCCCGTTGTTCCGCAGCGACACCACCAGCGACCCGAAGTCATGCACCGCTCCGATGAAGATCGATCCGAACACGACCCACAGCAGCGCCGGCAGCCAGCCCCACATGACGGCAATGGCCGGCCCCACGATCGGCCCGGTCCCGGCAATGGACGTGAAGTGATGGCCGAACACGACGGCTTTGGGCGTCGGGACATAGTCGGTGCCGTCGTTGAGTTTCTCTGATGGGCACACGCGGTCGCGCGCAAGATTGAAGATCTTTGATCCGAGCCAGCGGCCGTAGGTGTGATATGCGATGAGGAACAAGACGCCGGCGAGTATGGCAATGAGAAGGGCTTGCATCGATCAAACAGTATGCAAGCTCGATGCGATTAGCCCCCCGTGTGTTTCCGACGAGCCGCGAGCGTGAGGGAGCGGGTGCAGGGCAGTGACGTAGGTCAGGACGAGGCACGAGTCCTGACGTGGTGCCCCTGCTTCAGGCCGGAAAACACCTGTCGGTGGGATGCGTTCCGAGA
The DNA here is from genome assembly GCA_013112555.1 of Planctomycetota bacterium. GTDB lineage: Bacteria > Planctomycetota > Phycisphaerae > Phycisphaerales > UBA5793 > PNC21. The sequence continues at coordinate 2,090,857 of JABFGK010000001.1, forward strand.
CCATCGCTTATCTCACCCTGCGGCCGCTGCCCACTTGCTGACACGCGTTGCTAACTCTTCGTGCCCGTTGTCGTACCGGATGAAGCCGCCGCCGGCTTGCTCGCATCGACTTTCTTCGTGGAATCGGATTTGGCGGTACCGTTTGAACTGGAACTGCTGTCATTCGAAGAAGAAGACGACGAGGACGTCGTTGAAGACTTCTCTGCCTTGGCTGCCTTCTTGTAGGAGTCGGAACGATAGTCCGTCTCATAGAAGCCACTGCCTTTGAAGATGATGGCAGAACCGGTGCCGATCAATCGTTCGAGTTTCTTCTTGCCGCACTCCGGGCACTTGCGCTTGACGGGGGCGGACATCGACTGGAAAAGTTCGAAGTCGTGATTGCAGGCACGGCAGACGTATTCGTAGGTCGGCATCGGTCGGGTTCCTCGCATCACGGGTCGGTACAGACAGACTGTTACGATAGGCCTGCTGACAGGTTCATCGGCCTATTGCTCGTCGTTTTCCAGTTCATACTCGTTATCGGCCGCAATTGCGTCCGGGTCGACTTCGCCTTCAGCCAGGGCGACTTTGGCCGGTCGGAGTATCACCGTGCCGACGGCATAGCCGGGCTGCAGCAGGTTGGCGACATGACCGGGCTGCACGTTCTCTGGGGCCGGCATCGTGAGCATCGCTTCGTGCCGCTCCGGGTCGAACTCATCGCCGAGCGCCGGCTCGACCCGTTCGACACCGTGCCCGGCACAGACTTTGAGTAACTCATCGCGCACGAGTTGGACGCCGGCATGGAGCGCCTTGGCACCCCCGCTGTCTTCAATCTGTTGCGACAATGCTAAATCGAGATTGTCGATGACCGGAAGGAGGCTCTTGAGCACTCCGGCGCGTGCCTGGACGGCTGCGGCACGTTCGTTGGCAAGACTCCGACGCTGGTAGTTCTGGAAGTCAGCCAGCGCACGCTGATATCGGCCGAGCGCATCATCGCGCTGCTGGGTGAGATCCGCGACAACGGCATCGTACTCAAGCGGCTCATCCGATTGCATCGGCTCCGGCTGAGCCTGCGGCTCATCCTGTTCAACCGGCTGTGATTGCTCGAGGTCCGGCTGCGCGTCCTGGCCCTCTTTATTCCCAAACCCGGAATGTCTATTTCGTCGCCCCATTGGTTACTCGTCCTTGCCGCCGTGCAGCATGTCTTTGATACGTGACCAGAACGAACCGCTCTCCGGCATGACCGACAGATCCTCGGTTTCGGCATACTGACGCAGGAGTTCCTCCTGCCGGTCGTTGAGTTTCTTCGGTATCTCGATCTTTGCAATCACGAGCATGTCACCGCGCCGCTTGCTTCGGAGGCTGGGCAGCCCACGGCCGCTCATTTTGATGACCTGGCCGAACTGAGTCCCGCGTGGGACCTTCAGGACGTGTGACTCCCCATCAATGGTTGGTATCTCAACTTCGGCACCGAGGGCAGCCTGGCTGAAACTGATGGGGATTTCCATGAGGATGTTGTCGCCGTCGCGCTGGAACCACTTGTGGTGTGAGACGCGGACTCGAACATGGAGATCGCCTCGGATGCCCTGGCCGGTGGGTGAGAGTTCGGGGGCCGGCGGCTCGCCTTCGCCACGCAGGCAGACGGCCTGACCATCGTGAACGCCTGCAGGGATGTTGACCGAGAGTTTACGGCGCTTCGGGACACGGCCCCGGCCGCGGCATTCGGTACATGGTTCGGCAATGATGGTCCCGGCGCCTCGGCAGTGTGGGCAGGATGTGACCATGCGGAACATGCCACCGAGTCCGGTCTGTGCCACCTGTCCCTGCCCGCCACATGCCGTACATGGGCGTCGTTCGGTACCGGGCTTAGCACCGTCACCGTTGCACGTCGGGCAGACGTCCAGGCGAGTGAAATCCACATCAACCGCTGTCCCGGCAAAGACCTGTTCGAGTGTGATCTCGGCTTCGGTTTCGAGGTCATAACCACGGGCCACGCCGCCGCGTCGTCCTCTTTGTCCGCCGCCCGCGCGCCCGAATCCCCCGAGTCCGCCACCGCCGAAGATTTCATCGAACATCGAGAAGATGTCCTGCGGGTCCATGGTGCGGAAATCATGGCCGGGTGTGCCACGGAGACCGGCATGGCCATACTGATCATACTGTTGGCGCCGGTTGGAATCGGAGAGGACCTCGTATGCTTCGGCTGCTTCTTTGAACTTGGCCTCGGCCTCTGCGTCACCGGGGTTCCGGTCCGGGTGGTACTTCATGGCAAGGCGGCGATAGGCCCGCTTGATATCATCGGCATCCGCGCTTTTTTCGACGCCGAGCACTTCGTAATAGTCGCGGGTGATCGCCATACCTGTCTGCCTTCCGTCTCCTGAGGACGGCCATTCACAGTCTCTGCCCGGAAGCGCAGGAAGCGGACCATGCGATTCGGTCCGCCCCTGCTGCCTTCACAAGGCTATTTCAGAAAGCCGTCGGTTCAGTCCCCGGACGGCTGGGGTGTCATCAGTATGACGTCTTACGACGTCGCGCCGACGACGGGGTCTTCCTCCTCATCGAGTTCAGACACAAGGACGTCGGTGGTGAGCATGAGGCCTGCAACGGACGCGGCGTTCTGCAGTGCCGTGCGGACGACGAGGGCCGGGTCAATGATGCCGGCCTTGACCATGTCGGTGTAGTCACCGGCCGCAGCGTCGTAGCCGAAGTGGCCCTTGTTCTCGAGGATCTTGTCGACGACGACGTCGCCGTCACCGCCGGCGTTTTCAACGATCTGACGGGCCGGGCCGACCAGTGCACTCGCGACAATGTCATAGCCGAACTTCTGATCGCCACGGGCCTTCTTGCGGGCGTCGGTCACGGCTGCGATCGCCCGGAGCAGGGCCACGCCGCCGCCGGCCACATAGCCTTCCTTCGCGGCAGCGCGGGTCGCATGGAGGGCGTCATCGACGCGTGCCTTGCGCTCCTTCATCGCTGCCTCGGTCGGGGCACCGACGCTGAGGATGGCCACACCGCTGGTCAGTTTGGCCAGGCGCTCCTGGAGTTTCTCGCGATCGTAATCGCTCGTGGACTTTTCAAACTGGAGGCTGATCTGATCCGCGCGGGCCTTGATGTCCTTCTTCTTGCCGGCACCTTCGATGATCGTGGACGAGTCCTTGTCGATGATGATCCGCTTCGCGCTGCCGAGTTCCTTGAGTTCAATGGACTCGAGCGTGCGGCCGAGGTCTTCGGCAAAGAACGTACCGCCGGTGAGGACGGCAATGTCGCCGAGGATGGCCTTGCGGCGATCACCGAAGCCCGGGGCCTTGACGGCACAGATCTTCAGCACGCCGCGCAGTCGGTTGACGACGAGGGCAGCCAATGCCTCGTTCTCCACGTCCTCTGCGATGATGAGCAACTGACGGCCGGCACTGACGACCTTGTTCAGCAACGGCAGGAAATCATTGAGGTTGCTGATCTTCTTCTCGTGGATGAGGATCAGGGCATCTTCCAGCACACACTCGGTGGTCGACGCATCGGTCATGAAGTACGGGCTGAGGTATCCCTTGTCAAAGGCCATGCCTTCGACGTAATCAAGGGTCATATCAGCGGTCTTGCCTTCTTCGACCTCGACGACACCGTCGGGCCCGACCTTGGCAATGGCTTCGGCAATGAGTTCGCCGATTTCGCTGTCATGGTTTGCTGAGACCGTGGCGACCTTCTTGTAGTCGTCCTTGCCCTTGCACTTGGTGGACATGTCCTGGATGGCGTTGCCGGCCACCTCGGCTGCCACGAGGACGCCGCGCTGGATTTCGACGGGGTTATGCCCGGCCGTGACATACCGAAGTCCGGCTGTATAGATCGACTCGGCCAGGATGGTGGCGGTGGTGGTTCCGTCGCCGGCCTTATCTGCAGTCTTCTTGGCCACCTCGTTGACGAGTTTTGCGCCCATGTTTTCGAAGGCGGAGGGGAGGTCGATTTCCTTCGCAACGGAAACGCCGTCCTTCGTGACGGTGGGCGCCCCCCAGGACTTCTGGATGACCACGTTGCGGCCGACGGGTCCGAGGGTGATTTTGACGGCACGGGAAAGCTGCTGCAGGCCGGACTTGATTTCGACCTGGGCACTATCGCCGAACATGAGTTGCTTGGTGGACATCGGTTTATCTCGCTTTCGGTTGGCCTGCACAATGGTTCGTGCGTGCAGGTCTGCGGGTATTCGTGCGTTGTATGGCTCGTGCCCAGGGTCCAAGGTACGTCTTACCAGGAGTGATCCTGTTCGTACCCGAGTTCGATGAGCATGTCGCCGGCGTGTTCCTTGATGATGGTTCGGAAGGGATCGGTTGCGTAGTTCGTCCAATCGCCGACCTGACCCTTTCGGTACAGATCGTGCGGGTTTTCCTTTGCGAAGCCGGCACTCGTTTTCGTCTCCGAGCCGAGCGGGGCAGCCAGTGCCGGGTCGAGGTCGAGCAGTTCGTACATTCGTCGGCGTTGCCCATCGGTGTCAGCGTGCAGGTCCTCATAGCGGACGCTGAGCACGGTCATTGGCAGGGGCGCGTTGCCGGCTTTCGCCTCGGCTGCAGCATCGAGATCAAACCGCATTCGTCGTGCCCAGTTCGAGGCGAGATTGGCAATCCACTCGCGATCGGCTGAGAGTTTCTCCGGTGCCTTCTTGAAGTAATCCGGGTCGGCACAGAAGGCTTCGATCTCTGGTTGCAGGCGTGTCTTGAACGGCTCGTGTCGCGGTCCTCCGTTTCGGTAGACGTGATGAACGCGGCTGACGATCAGGTCACGGACATCACGAATGACGAGCAGGTGCGGGCAATCAGGCAGCAGCGGGATCAACGGTCGCGGGGTTCGGTCCCCCATCCAGGTTGCGTTCGGCTTCAGGCCGACCTGGGCGTCCAGCGATGCCCGAACGAAGTCCTGGAACCATTCATGCGTCCGGCGTCGGAGCGATTCATCTCGGTATCCGAGGCCGTGCGGGCCGGCCGTAAACTGCTGGACGCCATCGAACAATCGTTCGAAGTGGTATTCGCCATGGCAGTTGATGGCCGGGTGGAGGTTCAGCAGGTTGCAGGTCCAGTTCGTCCCGGACCGTGCCTGACCGACGATGAAGAAGTACCGAAACGGAAGTTGTTGCTTGCCGTGTTGATTCATGTCTTCATCGAGCGGCCGTTCGTCCCTTGCGTGCCCGTGATTCCCTGGGTTCCTACTCGATGACGCCGAGCAGATCCCGTTCACTCAGGATGACGTGCTTGACGCCCTTGATCTCAATCTCGGTCCCGCCGTACTTGCTGTAGATGACCTGGTCACCCTTCTTGATGCCGAGCGAGGCATGCCTTCCATCGTCAAGGCGCTTGCCGGGCCCGAGCGCAACGACCTTGCCCTGCTGCGGCTTTTCCTTGGCCCCTTCGGGAATGTACAGGCCGGAGGCGGTTTTCGTTTCGGCTTCAGCCGGCTTGACCAGGACGCGGTCGTCGAGTGGGTTGATTTTCATTTTAGTTCATTCCTTGTTCATGTTTCATTGTCAGAGAGAACACGCGGCGTCCTCTCTGGAAGCGTGTTCGTTGCGAGCGGTTGATCAGAAGCCCATGCCACCCATGCCGCCCATGCCGCCCATGCCACCCATTCCCATGCCACCCATGCCACCCATACCACCCATGCCACCCATGCCGGGGTCGCCCCCGGCCGGAGCATCGCTCTTGGGTTCGGGCCTTTCGGTGATGATGCAGTCGGTGGTGAGGAGCAGACTGGCCACGGAGGCGGCGTTCTGGATAGCGGTACGATCAACGCGGGCAGGCGTCAGGACGCCCATCTTGAGGAGGTCGCCGTATTCATCGGTCAGTGCGTTGTAGCCGAAAGATCCCTTGCCCTCGCGGACCTTGCTGACGACGACCGTGCCCTTCTGGCCGGCGTTGTCGGCAATGGAGCGCAGCGGGATGACAAGTGCTTCGGCCACGAGGTCCACGCCGTACTTCTCATCGCCTCGGCAGTTCTTGCGGGTCTTGTCGAGTGCCGGCAGTGCCCGGATAAAGGAGACGCCGCCGCCGGGGACGATGCCTTCCTTGACGGCTGCACGGGTGGCGTGCAGTGCGTCTTCGACCATGGCCTTCTTCTGCTTGAGTTCGGCTTCGGAGGCTGCGCCGACGTTGATCTGGGCCACGCCGCCTGCGAGTTTGGCAAGCCGTTCCTGGAGTTTTTCGCGATCGTAATCGCTCGTGGTGGCCTCGATTTCATTGCGAATCTGGGCGATGCGGGCCTGGATATCAGCGGTGCTGCCGGCCCCTTCGATCATCGTGGTGTTGTCGCTGTCGATCACAACCTTCTTGGCCATGCCGAGTTGGCTCAGTTCGACCTTGTCGAGGTCGATGCCGAGATCCTTCATAATGGGAGTCGCACCGGTGAGGACGGCAATGTCGGCCAGAATCGCCTTGCGGCGATCGCCGTAGCCGGGTGCCTTGACGGCGGCGACGTTCAGCACGCCGCGCAGTTTATTGATAACGAGCGTGCTCAGTGCTTCGCCGGTGACGTCTTCGGCAATGATGAGCAGCGGCTTCTTGGCCTGCTGTGCCTTTTCGAGCAGGGGAATCATCTGCTTGACCGAGTCGATCTTGTCCTCGTGGATCAGGATGAGGGGCTTGTCGAGTTCGACGGTCATGTCATCGACGTTCGTGATGAAGTTCGGCGAGCGGTAGCCGCGGTCGAACTGCATGCCTTCGACGACATCGACGTTGGTTTCGAGGCTCTTGCCTTCCTCGACGGTGATGACGCCGTCCTTGCCGACCTTTTCGAATGCATCGGCCATGATCTTGCCGACTTCGGGGTCGTTGTTGGAGCTGATGGTGGCGACGGACCGGATGTCCTCTTTGCCCTTGACGGGAGTGGCCATGCCCTGGATCTCGCCGGTCACGGTTTCGATGGCCTTCCGCATGCCGCGGACGAGCGCGTTGGCATCGACGCCGGCAGCGATATAGCGCAGGCCGCTCTTGAAGAGGGCTTCTGCCAGCACGGTGGCAGTGGTGGTGCCATCCCCGGCATCATCGCTGGTCTTGCTGGCGGCTTCCTTGACGAGTTGCGCGCCCATGTTCTCGAACTTGTTGCGGAGTTCGATCTCCTCGGCAACGGAGACGCCGTCTTTGGTGACGGTCGGACCACCCCACGACTTGTCGAGTACGGCATTTCGCCCACGAGGGCCGAGGGTTGATTTGACGGCAGCGGCGAGTTTCTCGACGCCGGCCAGCAGTTGCTGACGGGCATCATTGTGAAACGCGAGTTCCTTGACGGCCATGAATCAGATCTCCAAATCACGGGGTTTGGGTGTGTTTTGTCGCTTCAAAGGTCGGCCGGCAGGCAGTCCGCCGATCAGGCAGCCTCCATACAGACGCCGACGTATAGGTGTATCCCGCAATGACGGTGCCACAACCAAACCGACCCAATAGCATCGTAAGTGACTGAAAACAAGCGTGTAATGACTATCGGGGGGCTGTGCCGGCGTGTGATTCCCTGACAGGTCTGCCATTTGGGAGTGCTGCAGGCTGCCACGTTGGCAGATGGCTGTGAGCGCTCGGCAACGACTCGTTGTCCCTCCGGGCCAGGCTGGACGGTGACCGCGCCCCCGGGGCCCGTGCGGGTTCACTCGTGGCTGATTGGATGATTGCTCGCATTGCCTGACACGATCTGATCGATCGAGTACCGACGGCGGGTCATTTCGCGGGAAAGGCGAATGCAGTCGACCAGTGCATTCCACAGGGCCAGGGTCATCATGCCCGAACCGACAAGGCTGAGCATCAGCGATGGGAGAATGATGACATCCTTGTACGGAATGAACACCTGGAAGTCCTCGCCGATTCCAAGCAGGAGACGGACGCTGTCACCGATACCGGTGATGATGACGGCCAGCAGCATGGCCCGGAATCCCTGGCGGCTGATCTGGACGATGCGGTGGTAGACGCTGCGGCGGCCGAGAAAGGTAATCACCGGGTGGAGCCCGGAGACGACCAGAAACAGGGCCGACATGGCCCCGAGGCGGAGGACGGTGCGCCAGACGTCGATATTGTCCGCCTGCACCGGTGCATACCGATCCTGCCACTCAAGGGCGTTCGAGTTGTCATAGAACGCGATGGCAGCGATGAAACCGGCCCAGGCGAACAGTCCTGTCGTCGCCTTGCTCAGGCCCTTGCGATACTCCTGATCCGATTCCTGCAACGTTGGTCTGCGGAACAGGAACATCATGCATCCGGTGGTCACGATCAGGATTATGGCACTCAGCGGCGACCACCAGGAATCCAACCGGGTCTGCCAGATCTCGAATCGTGCAGAGATAAGTGTGGCGACATACAGGATTGACGGCAGCCAGAGGGCGAATGCCGCAATCGCCAGAAAGAGGGCAACCAGAATCAGACTGAGGCCGAGTTGGCGGGGTTTCCGCAGTGCGGAGATCGTGCTGCTGGAGGGGTCAACAACAAACAGGAGTGTGCGCCGGACTTCAAACCCGCACTCTGGGCACCGATCGAGCGGGTCAATGCCTTTGATGTTGTAGCCACACTTCACGCAGGCGATATCGACGGTGACTTTTCGACGTCTGAGGGTCGATCCGTTACCCAGCAGCGCACCGACAGGCTCTTGCGGTGTCGGAGACGCATCGGCGTGACTCTCCGGCTGAGCCTCAGCCTTGGTCACCGTCGGTGCCGGCGTCGGCGTCGGCGCCTGAGGCGAAGTTGGACAATCATGATCTTCGCCTGTCGAATCCACAGATCACCTGCCGGCCATCGAAACAATGCGTTCTGAAACAGCGCCCGTGAGTGGGTGCGAGTTGCCTGCCGTCGGCCCCCTCCGGATCAGGTACATAGTGGGCTGATGGAGCGTGTTGACGGCATTGAGCGGCACCGCATGATATCGGCTTCACGGTAAAAGACACCCGTGGGGGGATGACGAGTTGCTCTCGGCTCAGAGGTTACACTCTGACCGTCTTCCATCCACCCTGCAGGAAACGGCCCAGGAACAGGAGCCCGCGCACGAAGAGCTCGGCGCAAAGGCCGATCCAGACGCCGACGAGCCCGAAGCCAAGCCAGTAGCCAAACAGCCAGGCCAGCGGGATCCGGACGAAGTACGTGCTCGTCCAGGTAATGATCATGCAGGCTCGCGTATCGCCGGCACCGCGCAGGCCGTTGCGGATGACCATGGCCATCGCGAAGTTGATCTGCACAATCCCGCAGATGAACAGGAGTTTCGGTGCAAGTTCCAGGTGTTGCGGGTCGTCACTGATGATGCGGGTCAGCGGGGCACCGGCAAACATGAAGACCACACCGGCGATCCCCATCAGTGCCATGCCCAGAATCGCACAGAGCCAGATGGACCGGCTGGCCATCTTGGGATTCCCTGCGCCGAGGTATTGGCCGGCCAGTGTTCCCGCAGCAGTGCCGAGTGCGAAGCCGGGCATGAAACTGAAGGCCTCCCATTGCACGGCAATCATGTGCGCGCCCATCAACCCCTCGCCGGCCCCGGTCTTTTCAGCAATCTTCCCGATCAGCCAGATGACGCCGACGAGTTGCCCGGCCCACATCCCGAATCCTTCGACGAAGTTCGGGAAGCCGACACGAATAATTCGCCACATCGTTTCGAACTGCGGCCTGATATCCGGCAGTTGCAGTTTGAGGTCCTTGATGCCGCGAAGCATGAGCAGGACCAGGAGGAACGCGCCAACGGTCCGCGCGCCGGCGGTGCCGGCTGCAATGCCCATGACATGCAGATCAAACGAGAAGGGGTTGAGCAGCGACCATGATTCAAACTCGAGATCAACCCCGGAGAGCATCCAACTCAGGAAGACATTAACGGCATTGACGACAAGCATGATCAGGAAAGGCCGGGTCGTTTCGCCGGCGCCGTGCAGGCACATCGTCCCGGTAAACAGCAGTGAGGTCGTCGGCATTGAGAGCGCTACGACGCGCACGTACTGGATGCAATAGGCTGATGCTTCCGGCGAGAGCCCTGCCAGTTTCGCCACCCAGGGGATGCCGAACCACATGATGAACGTCACGACAATCCCGAGCAAGAGGCTGAAGCCGACGGCCTGGCCGAGCGCGAGGTGGGCAAGCCGCTTGTTCCCGGCCCCGATGGCACGGGCAATCAGGGCCATGCCGCCGATGCCGACTGCCCCGGCTGAGATCCCCATGAACCAGCGGACATAGGACCCGATCCCGACCCCATCCATGGCAGGGGTGGCAATGTCTCCGGGCAGGTGGCCGGTGAGCATGACATCGACCGTCCCCACGGTCGCGTTGGCAAAATGTTCGAGCAGCACGGGGATCGCAAGCATGGCGATGGCGGCAGGCAGCGTCTTGCCGGCGAGTTTGCCGCTTTGAATCTCATGTGAGTCGACGACGACATCAGTGGCAGCGGTATCGGTATCGGCCGTACCCTGGCCGGATAGTCCGTCACCCGTCGCTGCATGTCGTCCAGTCTCGTTTTTCATGACGGGGACTATAGCACCTGCCCAAGACCTGCCTGCGCCGCGAAAAAGAGGTCGACCGCATGCCGTTCCATTAAATCGCAACAGACGATCTGATTATTGTGGTTGGATTGCGTCGGCAGGTCTAATTTACTTACCTTCGATGGATGGCAATGACACGGGCCGGTGCCCCGAGTTCATGGAGTTCCTGTGATGGATACGAATCGACGATGGCTCTTCAGCCTTTCGACAAATGTACGTGCGCTCGTTGCGCGACTCAGTGCGATGGTTCTATTGATGGTTGCGGTCATGGCTGCACCCGGGTGTAAGGACGAGATGAGCAACCCGGGCGGCTCGGTGGTGCTGTACACCTCCGCAGACCAAGAGTATGCGGAACTTGTCATCGACCGATTCCACAGCGTCTCCCCAGAGATAGAAGTACGCGCGCGATATGACACGGAGATGACCAAGACGACCGGGCTGGTGGAACGCCTGCTCGCAGAAACGGCCAACCCCCAGGCGGATATCTTCTGGTCGAGTGAGGTCTTTCTGACGATCCGGCTGGCACAGGAGGGAGTCCTGCAGCCACTGTACAGTGATGCCCTGCAGGATTGGCCGGCGTCGATGCGCGATCCCGATCGGTTGTGGTATGGGCTCGGCGCGCGGGCCCGTGTGATCGGGTATTCGACCGAGCGCGTGACGGACCCGCCGGCTTCCTGGCAGGATCTGACGGACCCGAAGTGGAAGGGTCGTGTTGTGATGGCCGACCCGAACTATGGTACGACGCGCGGGCATATTGCTGCGATGTACACGGTCTGGGGGCCGGAGGTGACGGCTCAGTATTTGAACGATCTGATGGCCAACGGGCTCCGGATCGTTGCATCGAACTCGCAGGGCATGCGGGAGATCGTGGCCGGGACTGCCGATCTGTGCTTCACCGATACGGATGATGTGTGGGCTCAGCAGCGCAACGGCCAGGCGGTTGATCTCGCGTACCCGCGTCATCAGGATGGAGCCGACGGAGGGACACTGTTGATCCCGAACACGGTGGCTGTGATTGCCGGTCGGCCGGAGTCAGCAGCCACCCGGACATTTGCTGAGTTCATGCTCAGCGGCGACGTGGAGCGGTTGCTGTATGAATCGGACTCGCACAACATCCCGGTGCTGGATATCGGGATTGAGGTTGAGGATCGGTATGTCGTGTCGGACCCGCTGCTCGTGGACTATGCGCAGGTGGCTGCCAACATGCCGGCTGCCATGACACTGGCCAATGAGATTCTGCTGGGGCACTGAGGTCGGCGAAGCGCTCCGCGTGCGCATGGCGGCTAACCTGTTGGACAGGATACCAATGGGAGTCTGTTTGTGATGAGCACGATTGAAAACTGGTCCGATGTACGGGTAACGGTCACGGGCGGTGCGGGCTTTCTCGGCAAGGTCGTCTGCGCGAAGTTGCGCGAACGTGGGTGTGAACACATCTTTGTGCCGACCATTGAGGACTATGACCTGACCCAGCCGGACGATGTCGCTCGGATGTACCGCGACGGGACGCCGGACGTCGTGCTGCACCTGGCAGCGGAGGTCGGCGGGATCGGGGCGAATCAGCAGAACCCGGGCCGGTTCTTCTATTCGAACATGGCGATGGGCCTGCATCTCATTGAGGAAGCGAGAAAGCAGCGGATCGGGAAGTTCGTGCAGGTCGGGACGATCTGTGCATACCCGAAGTTCACCCCGGTGCCGTTCAGCGAAGACAACCTGTGGAACGGCTACCCGGAGGAAACGAATGCGCCGTATGGGATAGCCAAGAAGGCGCTTCTGGTCATGCTCGATGCATACTTTGCACAGTACCACCTGCCGGGCGCTTTTGTCCTGCCGGTGAATCTGTACGGGCCTGGAGACAACTTCAACCCCGAATCGTCGCATGTCATCCCGGCCTTGATCCGCAAGTGCGTCGAGGCAATCGACTCGGGAGCGGATCACATTGAGTGCTGGGGCACCGGGTCGGCCAGCCGGGAGTTTCTGTATGTGGAGGATGCCGCCGAGGGGTTGATTGCGGCCGCGGAACGAATGCACCGGCCGGTCCCGGTCAATCTCGGGACGAACATGGAGATCACGATCAAGGATCTGGTTGAGTTGATTGCGAAACTGACGGGCTTTGCCGGTGAAATCCGCTGGGACCCGAGCAAGCCGGACGGGCAGCCGCGGCGGTGTCTTGATACCTCACGGGCCAAGGAGCTGTTCGGGTGGGAAGCACGGGTCGGATTTGAGGCGGGGCTGAAGCAGACGATTGAATGGTGGCAGGCGCACAAACACGAATAGGCGTGATTGTGGTACGTCCGACAAGCCGGTTGAGGCGATCGAGCACAGCGAGATCGGCTCGGCCGGATCATGGCATCATCAACTCCCCCTCCTCCTCCCCCGCTTCAAACAAGAACATCTGCGAGCCGTCATCCTGCGGGCGTCGGAAGGCAGCGCCGGAGAGTTGTTTCGCTGCGGTCTGTGATCGGTCATAGGAATGCAGCCCGTAGCGTTCACAGAACACATTGAACGTGCGCCGGATGAGTTGCGCGTGCGCGCCGCTGCCGCGCATGCGCGAGCCGTAGGAGGCATCGGAGAGTCTGCCGGCTCGGGCCTGGCGGATGGCCGCCTCGATTCGGCGGGCCCGATCAGGATACCAGCGTCTCAACCAGTCCATGAAGAGAAACCGGTTTTGATGCGGCAGGCGAATGAGGATCCAGCCGGCAGCGGTCGCCCCGGCGGCGGCGGCTTCCTGCAGGAGTCGGGGGATCTCACAGTCATTGAGGCCGGGAATGATGGGGGCCAGCAGCACGGAGACCGGCACCTCGGCCTCGGCCAGCCGACGGATGGTGGCCAATCGGTCGGCCGGGCACGAGGCGCGCGGCTCCATGCAGGCGGATAACCTGGGGTCGAGTGTCGTGAGACTGATTGCCACCGAGGCAGCCTGATGACTGTTCAGGGACTTGAGCAGATCGAGATCGCGCAGAACGAGTCGGTTCTTGGTCGCGATCGAAACGGGCTGTCGGCTCTCGGCCATCACTTCGAGGCAGGCGCGGGTGATCCCGAGTCGGCGCTCGATGGGCTGATACGCATCGGTGACGCCGCACATGACAATGGGTTCGGCTGCCCAGCGAGGGTGGGTCAGTTCGCGGCGGAGGATTTCGGCAGCGTGATACTTGACGGTAATGCGAGTCTCGAAATCAAGGCCGGATGAGAACCCGAGTTGCTCGTGATACGGCCTGGCATAGCAGTAGATGCAGCCATGCTCACAGCCTCGATAGGGGTTGATGGTCCAACGGAAGCCGAGGTCGGGGCTGTCGACGCGGTTGATGAGCGTGCGGCTGTTGTCGGCATAGAGGCGGGTGGCAGGCAGGGGAGGCGGGCGCGGCATGCTGAGACGGTGCCAGATTCGGCGCGTCGGCATGGTTTTTCCCCCCTGCCATACCCCCCGCAGTCGTCGCGTCGGCAGCAGCCGACGATCTCCCTCCATCGTCCTCCAGCGCGCGTGGCTCAGCCTCATCCGGCTCGCAGTGCGTGGATTCAAAGCGATTCGGCGGGTTAGCCGGCGTCCCCCGTCCCTTGATCGTGGGACGGACATACGTACTGCCGTAATGGACGCCGCGATGGAGCCGGCTGGCTGAGGTGCTCTGGCCGACAAGGGCACCGGAGGCAGGATCACTCACGCCCCCATTGCAGGGCTCATTGGTACGGCAGGATCCATTGGTCACGTCCATGGCATACCAAACATATACCGAACACTGTCCCCCGTCAAGAGGATTTCTCATTTCACATGGACTCGGGCAGTCACTTGTGGTAGTTTGTGAATGTGATCGACGAGCCGCGCGTGTGAGCAAGCGGGCAGATCGACGAGCCGCGCGTGTGAGCAAGCGGGCCTCTGCGGTGGAGTGCTTGAGCGCGCTTGAACCGGCAGTAGAATTTCAATCCTACTGCGGCTCACCACCGGTACGGCCTGCATCCATCCGGACGGTACGCGATGTCACGCGCACAGTTACGTCACCTGCCAGTTCAATCGTCCGCGGGTGGCGATGTGAATCCATGACAGCACGGGCCGCCGCAGTCAGGGTGGATGCGTTGAGTTTGCGGGCCGGGGCACCGAGTTGCACGGCTGACTTGCGGATTGCCTCGGCCACCACGACTCGATGTGCCGCAGCCAGCACTGAGCGATCAAACTCGATCGATGCGGTGCCGGCATCAGCAGTGCGCTGCGCCTCCTCAATCAGATCCTGGGCACTGAGACTGAGAAACTGACTCAGGTCGGCCAGTTGATCGGTCATGCGATGAATGCGCGCATCGAGGCCGGGCGCGATCTGCTCGACAACGGGCAGCAACTGCGCGCGGATGCGATTGCGACGCTGACTGATTTGCCCGTTCGATGGGTCTTCAACCCATGACCAGCCAATCGACTCGCACAGTTGCACGCACGCCTGATGAGTCTGATTCAGCAGCGGCCGAATGACGTCGCAGCCATAGACCCGTTTGCGCCAGCGCATCGCAGCGAGCCCGGCTGTTCCCGTGCCACGCATGAGGTTGAGCAAAAGCGTTTCGAGTTGATCCGTGCCGTGATGCGCAGTGACGACGGCATGGGCACTGTGCTCTTCGGCGATTTGCGCCAGCGCCCGATAGCGTTCACGCCGGGCCCAGGCAGAAGTGTTGGAAGTGGCTGCACTCGGATCAAGCGCGACGGTGTCACACGGCAGGTCGAGTTGCTGCGCGATGTGCTGGACCTGCTGCGCCTCCTGCTCGGCTTCGGCACGGAGACGATGGTTGACATGCGCGACACGAATGGTGTAGGCCAGGTGCGGCCGGCGTGCCAGTGCCGACAGCGCTGCCAGCAGCGCGAGCGAGTCAGCCCCCCCACTCACGGCCACGATGAGGGTCGCATGCGGCGTGACCTGGCACTGATGCTGCAGCGCTCGGCTGAGCATCCTGGCGAATCGTGATCGGGTTGACGGCAGTTGGAGCACGGGTGAGTGTATCCCGCGTGATCGATGTTCAAATACGCGCAATGGCTTCCATCTGTTTGGCAGAAGATTCGATGTCTTGTCGACGAGTCATGGTCAGCGTGTCATTGTACCGATAACATAGACTATGCCTCTTTTTGTCATGTCCCGGCCATGACGCCGATGACAGGTCGTGGAGGTGGACCATGCCGTCCGTCAACAGCGTCTCACAATATCTGCCACACCTTCTGTGGATCTTCAGCGTTCTCGTCCTGGTCATCATCGTCATGATGAATGTGCGCACGCGCTGGGCCAAGCGTCGCCTGACCAATGAGCACCCCCGTGAGTTTATCGATCGGGTTCGAGCCGATGCCAAACGTCAGGCCCCGACTGACGTGCGCCAGGCAGTGGCAGCGCATGATGAGGACAGTGACTCGGAGTCTGCACCCAGCGGGATCATTCCCGAGCGCGAGGCAGAGCGTCGACTGTCCTCGGAACTGGACACGAAGCAAGCGGTGCTGCAGACCTTGATTCGACAGGCTGATGAGCGGATCGCGATGCTCAACCGGTTACTGGATCGGCTGCCGGCTGCCTCGATCAGCCCGACCCGGATGGCGCCGCACGATGCTGCTTGCGATGAGCCGCCCATTCACACGAAGAAGCCGAGCGACAACGGTGCAGCCCCGCGTGTGAACCGGGAAGTCCCGCTTGAAATCAAGGATGCCGGGCAGAACACGGATTCGACACAGGAGCCGGATACCGGAATTCCCGTCGTGCCGAACCGAACCACCGTGGACCCGCTGACGTCCAGCGTGTACGAGTTGGCCGATCGTGGCCGCTCGCCGATTGAGATCGCGCGCGAACTGGATGAACAGGTTGGCAAGGTCCAATTGATCCTGGCACTTCGTCAACCGGCCTGATCGCAATCACCCGACTGCATCCGAAACCGATTACTGCACTTCGATGGCTGTCAGGAATGACGACATCGTTCGGCTGGATGCGTTTCTGCGCTCGACGTTGAAGCGGAGTACCTCTCCGGGCTTCGCGTCCTTGAGGCGTTGCGCGAGCCAATCGGCCGGGGTCATGTCGTTCTTGCTCGCCAGTTCGGCCATGGGTTCGCCATCGACTTCGACGATCAGGTCATAGGCTGACGGTTGGCCGAATCGATACGAGACTCCTTCAAGCCCTGCCTGGTCGGCCGGGCCGCCGGGCAGTACCTGTTCGACCAGGACGGCGGATCGGTCGCGAACGTTCTGATACGTCATGCCTCCCGCAGTCCCATCGAGTTCGTTGCGCACGCTGATCTCGGCATCGGCCGGCAACCCGGACACAGAGCCGCTGTCAGGCATTTCGGCCAGTTCCGTGGTCAGTTGGAGAAGTTTGCCGTCTCTGTACACATCGAGTGTCACTTCGGTGCCGGGCAGCCGCATGGCGACCTTGTTTCGCAGATCGCTTGAGTCGCGGACGCTCTCCCCGCTGACGGCCACGATGATGTCTTCGTACTGCAGGCCCGCCTTGCCGCCTGGCAGGCTCGGCTCGGCATGTTTAATGAGGACGCCGAGTTCCCCGTCCGGCAGCCCGTAGCTCCGTGCCAGCGCTCGATTGACATCCTGAATGTCAACGCCGAGGTAGCCGCGTCGGACTCGGTTGTAGGCAATGAGTTGATCGGCAATATGTCGTGCGAGATTCGCTGGGATGGCAAAGCCCAGGCCATCCGAGCCGCCGGTGCGCGTCACGATGACCGAGTTCACACCGACGACCTCGCCGCGCAGGTTGACCAGCGGCCCACCCGAGTTGCCCTTATTGATCGCGGCATCGGTCTGGATGAAATCCTCGTACCCCGGCCGAGTATAGTCGCCGATGATTCCGAGTTGTCGATTCGTGGCACTGATGATGCCTGCGGTCACCGTTTGGGCCAGCCCGAGCGGGAAGCCGATCGCAATGACCCACTCGCCAACCTTGAGGTTATCTGAAGCCACCATGGTCATGGCCGGCAGGTCGCGGCCGGCATCGAGACGAATCACGCCGAGGTCGGTCAGCGGGTCGCGACCGACGAGGGAGGCTTGATAGGTCCGGCCGTTAACAAACTCGACCTGAATGCGAGTGGCATCTTCAACGACATGGTTATTCGTCAGCAGATAGCCGTCGGAACGGATGACGAAGCCGGAGCCGGAGACCTGGCCACGCTGCCCGTAGCTCACGATGCGGACGACACTGTTCTCGACCTTGCTCGACACGGATTGGAAGGCAGCGCTGAGGCTCTCGGCATACTTGAGTGTCGTGTCATCGAGTTCCGTGGAGGCGTTGCCTGCCGCTCGAGTCGATGGGGTCGCCATCAGTGCCAGCGCGATGATGAGCATTGCCGCCGTCACACGGCCACGGGTTTCGCCGGGCGTCGTCGTGACGCGCGAAAGTATCCCGGACATGCCTGTCGTATTCATAGAGTTCCTCTGCTTCCTGCTCATACTCGGTACTCCCAGTTTGATCGGGATTACTCGGGTTGTCGGCGTCGTTAATCGTGGTGTTTGCCCGCTGCCCCGGGAGATGGACGGGCCGAAGGGGCTCGTGACATCTACATGGATGAGGGGACACGTCGCGTCGGGCTCGATTCACCTGATTCTTATTGGGTTTATCGTGCAGCAATACCGATCAGTCCACCTTGTCATGAGTGCGATACGCATTCCTGGGCACTCTGGTGCGGTTTTTTGATCGAATCGTCTATGGTGTAGCGGTTTGGAGCGATTCATCGCGCGGACGGCAGATCGGTGGCAGCCCGAACAGCCCAGGCAGGATGACCATGCTGTTTGGTGATGGCAGCGGCAAGAAACTCGGCATGGAGGCGGTCATCGCAGATCATGAACATCGCAGCGCCGCTCCCGGTCAGATGAACGGTGGTCTCGGCCATTTCCATGATGGCACGCCGCACCTGTTCGAGTTCAGGCAGCAGGTGATACGCAGGTCGGTCCAGATCATTGAACAAACGATCGGGCGAGAGCGTCGCGCCGCGTGCATCGGCCGCCACGCGAGCCGCAGCAGACACAAACTGATCCTGTTTCGAGTCGGAGCCGTCCTGATCAAGCGCATCAAACCGGGCATAGACATCGGCCGTAGCGCACTGCAGGTCGTGGGGCATGACGACCACCAGATTGAGCGGCTCATCGGGTGCCGTGCACGGGTCAATCCGTTCACCGAATCCGGAGACGACTGCTGAGGCAGCACCGGCCAGGAAGAAATGCACATCGCTGCCGAGTTCGCCGGCCAGACCCTGCAGGTCATGGGCCGTCAGCCCAAGATCAAACAGGCGATTGCAGCCGAAGAGCATGGCAGCCGCATCACTTGAGCCGCCGCCCATCCCGGCACCAACGGGCACGCGCTTTTCGAGTTTCAGTTGAACGGGCAAGCGCCGCCCGACGTGCCTTTCGAGCGCTGCATGGGCGCGCACGGTCAGATCACGAGCGATCGACCAATCGATTGGGGCCGTGTGTCTCGCATCATCCGCCCAGATGACGGCATAGCGTGAGAAGTAGTCCGGCTCGAGGGCCGTGATGGTCAGTTCGTCAGCGAGATCGGTCCGGACGATCCAGGTACACACGGGGTGACGCGGGCCGATCGGTGTGTCTTCACACGGCCCGACCGCCAGCGAGAGGTTGACCTTCGCCGGCGCCTGGATGACACATGTGGGTCGAGTCATGGCACTGGCAGGCGGCACGGCGCCTGTTCTGTTGGGATCCGTGCGGCAGGGGCGCAGCACGTGTGTTTAATCCTGGTGGCTTCTCTTGGCAGGCCGGAGGCTGATCAGCATCGTGACTGCATAGAGCAGGAACATGACGACAATGCCCTTCCAGTGAGGCGGCTTGTCGATCGAGCCGGGGTTCGGCGCCGGGTCCGCACCGACATCGACCAGATTGCCGATTGCTGCCAGTGCTGCGGCTTCGCTGGTCATCGTCTGGACCTGGAAGTTGTTGAGTTCGACCCGAGCGTTGCGGACGATCAAGTGATGCAGCGTCGCGCCGGCCGGGACCAGGAACTCAAGCCAGATGCCCTGCGTGGCAGCCGAGCCGATCGAGATCGCACAGATGTCGCCGGCGTCATAGGGCCATCGCCCCTGATTCGTGGTGTTGCTTTCATACCGCTGGACAAAAGCATGCGGGTGGATGGGCACCATCCGGCCGCCGGGCATTTCGACAACGAGTCGCGACTGCGCCTTGGTGAGGCGGAGTTTACTACCGCCGTCCCAGGCTCCCTGCTCGACGGAAATGCTGATTGAGTACACCTCGCCGGTCCCGTTACTGGCCAGTTGCCGATCGCGATCAATCCCGGTCAGGCTCGAGAGGAACTGCTGCATGTCCGTCGGGACAAACCTGATGATGTCATTGACCTTGAGCGCACTGGGCCTCATCCCCATGCGGCTCGCGCCGTTCTCGTAACTGGCCCGATACATGCTGGCCTGCTGCGCCAGATCAGGATACCAGTTTGCCAACGGTTCGTAGACGGCCATCGAGCCGAGGCTCGCATTGGAGTAGTACCATGACGTCCACTCATCGACAGGTGCCCAGAGTTGTCCTTCGGCCCCGCCGGCCTTGTTGATCACGCCGCCCTGGTCGACGACCCATCCCGAGTAGCCGATGATCTTGGCCGGGCCCTGAATGAACTGCAGGCCGATGAGGAGGACGCCGGCAGTCAGGACGCCTGACAGGATCCCGGCAATCCCGCCACCGACGAGATTCTGAGTATGAGACAGGTCGGTGTTGGCAAAGCACAACTTGTCGGTCGCCGTTCGCAGAAGAGCGAGAAAGATGGCAAACAGGACAATGAGAATCGTCCCCCACAAGAGGTCGATCAAAGCCGGGGAGTTAATACGCGGCGCAATGAGGTAGACGCACGGTTCCCACAGTGCAAAGGCCATGGCACCGGCGGTGATGACACACGCCAGATGCAGCAGGCTGCTGAAAAACCCCTGGGACGCCAGCACATACGCGATGATGGCGACGGTTCCCAATACTGCCAGGCTCATGAGGACTGCCATAGATCAGCACCTCTCGCTTTTTCTGTCTGTTCGTCTGCGGCCACCCGGCTCCGAGCGACGGGCGACGATCAGTTTCATGTCTTTGCAGGGGCTGCCTTCTGCGGTGCGGACTCAGACCGCTTGCTGCCACCTGCACTACTGCTCTTTGACTTCGTAACCCTGATGACCTCGTCGATACTGGTCGTGCCTTCGATGGCTCGGCGCAAGGAGGCCTGCTGCAGTGTCATGTACTGCTTCCGCCGCATATGGACCTTGACGGCATTCAAGTCGCCCTTCGCCACCAGCGAACGGGCCTCATCGTCGAAACTCATCACTTCAAACGCAGCCACGAGACCGCTGTACCCCAGCCCGTTACACATCGGGCACTGGATTTCCTTGTTGCGGTCGATGATCTTCCCGGTTGGCTTGTAGAGTTGACGGACCTGCTCGGCAGGGAGCCCGAGTTTCTTGAGTTGTTCGGCCGGCGGCTGATAGGCGAGTTTGCAGTGCTCGCACAGTTTCCGCATCAGGCGCTGGTGTGTCAGTATCCGGAGGGGTTCGGCTGCCTTCTTCATATCGCCGACGGCCTTGATCCAGCGGGCCAGCGTTTCCATCGCCGAATCCGACTTCATGCCGAGATACGTCAGCGGCCCCTTCGAACCCGGGAAGGCCACTTCCTGGGCGGTCCGGTCGTCCACCATGTCCGACACCATCATGAGCGTCGGGTCGCGGCGGAGCATGGATCGGAGTTGAATGGCGAACTCGATGCCCTTCTCAGGATCGTACTCGGTATGCCCGACGCCGTCGATTTGAAGCAGATGCTCGACTTCGAGCGTTCGGATGTTCGAGGTAAAGGCATCGTGGAACTTGATGAGGGTGTACAGCGAGGTCGTGCGGCCCTGGCCGGCTGGGGCGCTGACCAGAACGACGCCGTGCTTGTTCTCGACGACGCGGCCGTGCTGTTCCTGCTGCTTCTTCGACAGGCCGAGTTCCTCCGGCTTCCGAGTGACCTGCTTCTTCAGATTGAAGTCCGCCCGCATGGTCTGGCCGGCTGAGGTTCCCGAGGTCCGGACGCGGATCTCAAACGTCTCGGCCCCGAACTTGGCGGTGCAGTCGCCCCGCTGTTTGCGTCTCTTGTCCTCGACATCGAGCGTCGACAGATCCTTGAAGTAGTCGATGATGGCTGAAGCAGTGGCCATGTCGAGCGGGTTGCGGCGATATCGAACGGTGTCCACAATCTGACTGACCTGGCACTGCCCGCCTTTGGCCGGCACCATTTCGAGCGATGAGGCTCCGGCCAGGAATGCCGGGGAGAGCAACTCCTCCAACGCCAGGTGCACCTGATACCGAGGATCCTCTCGATCAGGAGCGACCCGCTGCACGCCGGTGCCGTCAGTCATGGAGATGGAAGCGGCCTTCGTCGACCTGGCGACTTTGCGCTTCTGCATGCCGGACCGGATTGACTCGAATGAGAAGTGGTACTTCTTGTCATCCGGGACCTGGGAGTTGCGGTGGTACCAGTAGACGATTGTGGAACTGAATGTGACGAGAATCCCAATCGGGAAGCCGAGGAAGGCCCACCACCAGACCGGGATGGGGGCCACCATCAGGCCAAAGCCGACCAGGCCGCAGATGAGGTGAGCCATGTTCCAGTTTCGCTGGGCCAGATGCCAGTACTTGGCATCCTTATCGAGCCGATCGGAGACCAGCCAGCCCCAGATGACCAGGATGGCCGAAGCCAGGAGTGGGGTCCAGGCTCCGACGAGGATGTACCAGTTCTCCTGAGCCGTCACAAGCATTGGGTGCATAATCAAACCGCCCTTGTCGAGTGAATCTCCACGTCCTGCACTGTTGCGTCAGCGGCTGCCGCCGGGTCTCACAACAGGAGTCATGCACAGCCGGCTTCGTCAGCCGTCGGCAGCATCGGTTCGAGCATCCCGAGATGCTTCCTGGCGGCCTTCGCCGCGATGCGATCCTCAGGTCGTCGAATGTGCTGCGCTTCCAGGTCTCCGCCTCAACCACCGTCGGCCGGCGGTTGCGGTATGGACAATAGGCGGGCAGAGCACTTGGAGCCGTTGGGTCGTCGATGAAATCCCTGCTGCGGGCAACGGGGAACCGGTTCCAGGGCACTGCACGCCCGGTCAGGTGATCCCCTTGAGTCTCATGGCGAGTTCCTCGGGGTTCGGGGTCGCCTCCATCGCGACCTTGAGGTGTATGTACTCCTGCTCAACCAGTTCCACCAGCGAACTGGTGAAGTCGATCATGCCGGCGTCACGGTTCGCCTTGATGATGTCCAGCAACTCGCCCTCACGCGCCTCAAGGACGAACTTGCGGCAGACCGCCGTATTCAACAGAACCTCGATGGCCGGTATTCGCGGAATGTGCTCGTGGAGCGTCGGGAGCAACTTCTGGTAGATGATGCCGCGGAGGTTGTAGGCGAGCAGTTTTCGGATCTGCTCGCGTTCATCGGTCGTGAACAGGTCATAGATTCGGCCGAAAGACTGCCAGGCGGATGAGGCGTGAATCGTACCGAAGACAAGGTGGCCGGTTTCTGCAGCCCGGATGGCTGCCTCGAACGTTTCCTTGTCTCGCATTTCACCGATGAGCACGACGTCCGGATTCTCACGCACGAGTGACCGCAGTGCATCGTTGAAGTCAACGCAATCGATCCCAACCTCGCGCTGATTGATGAACGCCTTGGCATCCTTGAAGATGTACTCGATCGGGTCCTCGATCGTCACAATGTGAACGGCCTTGCGTTCATTGATGTACTGGAGCATCGAGGCGATCGTGGTTGACTTGCCGGACCCGGTCACGCCTGACAGCAGCACCAGTCCCTGGGCTGACATGGCCAGGTTCGACAGCGTGTCGGGCAGGTAGAGGTCGGCAAACCGTTTGATATTACTGGTAATGAGTCGGGCAGCAATGGCCGGCTTGCCGCGGGCCATAAACAGGTTGACACGGAATCGATTGTCTTCGTCAAAGTCATAGGCGAAGTCGGCTGCACCCCGATGCCTGAACCCGTCATGCTGCTCCTCGTCGAGCACATCCCGGGCAATCTGGAACATATCGTCGCGGGTGACCATGTCCACCTTGAGGGGCTTGAGCGTGCCTCTGAGCCGCACCTTCGGGGGTGCATCCACCTTGACGATCAGATCGGATGCCCCGTAATGGATGGTCGCCTCGAGGAATTTCCGGAGGAGGACTTCACCCTCGCCCTCTTCGGTCCCGAAATCATGGTGTCCCGTCTTGGCTGTCGCAATCACCGTCTTTTCTACTCTCACAACCGGCTCCTGAAAAAGGTCCTTGCTCAGTGGAACGGTACTGTATGATCCTCGGCGTCCCGGGCTCTACCGCTCCCGGGAAGTCGGCGCATCGGCCGCCATGCTGCACGCATGGGGTCTCGGGCAATCCCGGTGGCAGGATAGCCCCATGTCGCTTGGCCCGACTGGCTCATACGGGTTGGCTCAGGTGTTCCGGCCGATCTCAGGCATCGGCTGCCGGGGGTGGCGTGTCACACCGTCGCATTCGGTCCGCCCCGATCACCGTCCATCTCTCTCGCTGTTCGGACCCAATACTATATCACACGCGAGAGCCTCGTGCGTGCCCGGGAGGGAGATCATCCCCGCTTGAACCGGTGTTTGTGGTTGTTTTATTCCCCGATCTGCGGACGATGGGCCGCGCAGGTGGCAGAAACGGCACGCGGAGGGTGCTGACGGCGGATTATCACGGCCGCCGGCCTCGAATGCCTGATCATCGACTCTGCCCTATGCTTGGGCGTGTTGAAACACCGTCTGACCTTCGGCCCCATTCTGATACTCGGCCTCCTGCTGGTTTTCTGGCTGGACGGCTGGTTGGATCACGTGGAACTCGAAGGATCCATGAAGCGCCTGTTCATGGACCGCTCACATTTGCCAAGCGGGTTGGCCTTTTTTGCCCTCGGTCTCGCGGTCCTGCCCCCTGCTGCCTGGGAACTGACCCGCATCTTCCGGGCCAACCACATCATGGCCTCGCTGCGCATGACCACGTTTGCAGCGGTCTTCGGGTACATGATTCACTTCATCATCCCATCCGAGACGGAGCCGCTGTCAGCGGTGGCTGTCGTGTGCACCGGGTTGGTCATCATGTTCGTCTTTGCCCTGGCATGGTACAGCCGGGATCAGAATGTGGAGGGGGTGGTGGCTGCAGCGGGGGGGACCATGTTTGCGATGATATATCTCGGGCTGATGCTCGGGTTCCTGCTGGCGATTCGCCGTTGGAACTCGCCGTGGCTGATCGTGTCGATTGTGCTGACCACAAAGAGTTGTGATATCGGTGCCTACTTCACCGGGCGGTGGCTCGGCCGGCACAAGTTGATTGAGTGGCTCAGCCCGAAGAAGACATGGGAAGGCCTGATCGGCGGGCTGCTGACGTCCACCGGGGTGGCGCTGCTGCTGTGCTGGTGGGGGCAGACCCTGGACCCGATGGTGGACGTGGATGGTACCATGATGCCGCTGGGCTACGAGGTCCGCGAAGGCCTGCGGTACCAGTTGCACTTCCACCCACTGCTGGCCGGCGTGGCCGGCTTTCTCTTCGGCTTGACCGGGCAGGCAGGGGATTTGACGGCAAGTCTGCTGAAGCGCGATGCCGGCATCAAAGACTCCTCAAGTGTGATACCGGGCTTCGGGGGTGTGCTGGACGTGCTCGACAGCCCGCTGCTGGTGGCACCGCTGGCCTACTGGATGCTCCGGCTGGCTGGGTAACGCCGTGATCCGGCAGCAGTTAATGCTACAAAGCGACCCAACAGGCAACGTCCAAACTCGCAGTGAGCCGGAATCGGCCCTAGACTGATCGACTGTCGGCAAACGGCCGGCAAGCGGCAACAGTCGGAGTATCGCTACATGTCAATGACGGACAAACTTCACGAACTTTACAAGGTCGATCGGCAACTGCGGGCGCTTCAGACACGCGTCGCAGTCAATGAGCGATACCTGAAGGCCCACCAGGCTCAACTGGACGACCTGAATACGCGGCGGGCAGCGCTTCAGCAGGAATCGAAGCAGACAGCAGCCACAGCCACCAACCTGGAGACGGAGGCCGGTGGGATTGAGGACAAGATTGCCAAACTGCGCGAGCAGATGAATCAATCGCAGACGAACAAGCAGTACCAGGCATTTCTGACTGAGATCAATACCCTCAAGGCTGACAAGGATGGGATTGAGACGGAATCGATCGGGCACCTGACACGGATCGACGAGTTGAATGCCCAGATTGAAGACCTTGACGCTCAGATTGCTGAGAAGGAAACGCTCAAGAAGGCCACCCTGGCTGAACTGGAGACGTCCCGCTCGGAGGTCGCATCGAGCGTTGAGGAACTGCAGCGACGGCGAGATGTGTGCCGTCGTGAGATTCCACCGGAGATCGGGGCGGAGTACGAGGATCTGCTCGAATGGCAGGACGGCGAGGCTATGTCGGAGGTGGTCGAGGAGGATCGCCGGCGCATGGAGTATGCCTGTGGGGCCTGCAACATGCAGATCCCGATTGAGCGCGTCAGTGAGTTGCTGTCGGCAAACGGCCCGGCGTCACGGTGCCCGAGTTGCCGGCGTTTTCTTTTCCTGGGCAGCGATCTGCGGGCAGCGCTCGAACTTAAGTCGCAGAGTCGGTAATCGCGACACGGCTCGCCTGATGAGGGGGCGTAGGGGCACATTGCATGTGCCCTCTTCTTCCGACGAGCCGCGCACGTGAGTAAGCGGGCAGCCCAGGCGTAAGCCTCAATTGCGTGGCACGTTCACCGCTTCGCGGTGGAATCCGCCCAACGCCGGGATGATGGGCCGTAGGGGCACATTGCATGTGCCCTCTTCTTCCGACGAGCCGCGCACGTGAGTAAGCGGGCAGCCCAGGCGTAAGCCTCGATTGCGTGGCATGACCACCCCTCCGGGGTGAGGAGAGGTATTTTACGCGCACCCTTCCGGGGGTGGCGCTCGTCTGCGACTCGCTTCACCCCCGGCTAAAAACGACCACCCCTTCGGGGTGAGGGATGGCTGCACCGGAATGACTTCGTCCGCCCTCCGGGCGGCGTGCGCTCGAGGCGCGTCCCTGTCCGGCGGCTGAAGCCGCCGGCTACGTTCGTGCGCCCTGACGGGCGTTGGAGGAAAAGAGCCCGCTCCCTCACGGTCGCGGCTTGTCGGACTCAGAGACGCCCGTCCACGACGACAAAGCAAACACCCTTAATTCTCTGGACACGCCGGCCACACCGTGGTAGGTTGTCTGCGGGGCACGATGTCGAAGACCCTGTGCAATGTCAAAGGGCATGTGCCCCGAATCTGTAGGGTGGGATACGCGACGGCTTCGCAGCGCATCCCACCGGGGGCAAGCGGTTGCAGCCCCCACGAGTCTTATCAGGCAGTAGGAATTAATTCCTACTGCCGATAACCTGACCTGTATCGATCTTCAGAATCTGAGGAAACGCATGATTCGGCCTCTTATGCAGAAACGATGTACTGGGATCATCTTGTACTTGCTTGCAATCACAAGTACAACGCTTGTGCCGACGAGGCACGCCCTTGCCTGGCAGGGGCCCTATGACTACGCCGTCATCGAGATCGACACACTCGGAGGTCTCATCGGCGAAGGACGCGGCATCAATGAGTTTGGTGTGGTCACAGGTGGCGGCAGCACCGGGCAGTGGCTCCACACGTTCACATGGAGTAACGGGACACTCACCGATATGGGGGCACTTGACCCGTACGGGGGCAGCAAAGGCGAGGCGATCAATAACCTTGGCTGGATTGCCGGCGGCTCGGGCGAATACATCCCTGTTGATATGGCCACACTGTGGAAGGATGGCGAGATCATTTCATTGGGAACGCTGGGTGGCGAGTGGAGCCATGCATACGGCATTAATGATAGTGGCCAGGTTGTCGGAAAGGCGCAGTATGACCCAGAGAGCGGCAAGCGTCATGCCTTCATTTGGTCAGACGGTGTGATGACTGAACTTCAAGGATTCGTGTACGATAGCAGTAGCGAGGCTTGGGACATCAACAACCTCGGCGAGGCCGTCGGGTTCGCCTGGCCGGATAGCGGCTCGCAGCATGCCGTGATGTGGACAGCCGATGGGACACTTGTTGATCTGACGCCCGATCTATTTGGACAGGCCCACGGTATCAACAATCTAGGCGAAGTGGCCGGGTTCGTTGAACATGCAAATGCTGTCATGTGGAGAGACGGGGTTCCAACACAAATACATGACTGGGGCTTGGCACAGGATAGTTATGCAGAGGCTATCAATGATTACAGCGAAGTGACCGGCTACTACATCGATTACAACAGCCAGCCTTTTGCGTTTGTCTGGACGGAGCAGGCCGGACTGAAGACCCTTGAGGATCTGATCGGCCCACAGTCGCGGTGGGAACTGGCGTATGCACTTGACATCAATGACTTCGGGATGATTGTCGGCTACGGAATGCATGCAGACCTGCAGCGTGCCTTTGTAGCAACACCAGTAAGCCCGACAATCCAGTTGACCAATGCCCATCCCGGCGTGGCCGGCCAGGTCAACGGCATTCGAGCCAGCGGACTCGAACCCGGCACAAGGGTGTATTTCTGCTGGAGTGGTCAAGGCGGCGGGACACTGATCCCGGGTTGTGACGTCACGGTCAACGCGCTGCAACTTGAGAATCCGACGGTCGCCGGCAGCGCGATCGCCGACGCGAACGGACGGGCAACACTCAAGGGCAACGTCCCGAGAAATGTCTCCGGCAAGACGCTGCTGTTTCAGGCCGTCATCCCGAGTTCGTGCCAGATCAGCAATCTGGTGGTGCAGACGTTTGAGTGAGTGTCAGGTAGGGGCACATTGCATGTGCCCCGTTGTAGGTACAGATCCTTTGTTACGTCTCATCCGCCCTCCGGGCGGTATGCGCTCGTAGCGCGTGCCTGTTCCGGCGGCTGAAGCCGCCGGCTACGTTCGTGCGCCCTGACGGGCGAGGGAGTGACTCCGACGAGCCGCGCACGTAAGT
Organism: Planctomycetota bacterium; assembly: GCA_013112555.1. GTDB lineage: Bacteria > Planctomycetota > Phycisphaerae > Phycisphaerales > UBA5793 > PNC21. The sequence goes on from JABFGK010000001.1 coordinate 2,119,234, forward strand.
AAGCGGGTTTTCAGAGCGTACGCCTCGATTGCGTGCCACGACCACCGCTTCGCGGTGAGGAATCCGGCCCGTGCTGGGATGATGGCCGTAGGGGCACATTGCATGTGCCCCGTTGTGGGTACTGATCCTTTGTTACATTTCGTCCGCCCTCCGGGCGGTGTGCGCTCGAGGCGCGTGCCTGTCCGGCGGCTGAAGCCGCCGGCTACGTTCGTGCGCCCTGACGGGCGAGGGAGGAAAAGAGCCCGCTCCCTCACGGTCGCGGCTTGTCGGAGTGCGCCACGATCACCGCTTCGCGGTGGAATCCGCCCAACGCCGGGATGATGGGCCGTAGAGGCACATTGCATGTGCCCCGTTGTGGATACAGATCCTGTGTTACGTCCCGTCCGCCCTCCGGGCGGCGTGCGCTCGTGGCGCGTCCCTCTCCGGCGGCTGAAGCCGCCGGCTACGTTCGTGCGCCCTGGCGGGCGAGGAAGTGGAGAGAGGATGGATTCCCGCGTGCGCGGGAATGACGAGGGAGGAGGCATGGCATGATGCTTGCGCATCATCATCATCATCCCCCCGGCAGAGCCGGGGGCTAACAGGTGCGGCGAAGGAGAAGATGGATTCCTGCGTTCGCAGGAATGACGTAAGGAAGGGCACATGCAATGTGCCCCTACCGGAAGATGTCACCGCTCCTCAAGGCAGCGTGGTCAGAATGAGTCGCGAGGGATGATCCTGTTCGTGATAGACCACGTTGTTGGCAATAAACAACTCAGCGTTCTTCTTGTACAGCGGGCCGCCGTCATTCGGGTTGGCGAAGTACCGCGAGTTATTCGAGGAACTTACATCAATTCGGATCCGATGACCGACTGGGATCGTGATGCCGGTGTCCTGCAGGTTAACCGGTATCTCGTACACCACACCCGGTTCGAGCAACTGTTCCGCATCAAAGTTAATACGAAAACGAGCACGCCGGGCTGCATCGAGGATGAGCATGGATCGCCCATCGGGGTAGACATCGGTGAGTCGGACCATCACATCGGTGTCCGGTCGATCAGATGACAGATAGATGGCAGCCGAGACCGGGCCGGCAATGGTCAGATCCTGTGAGAGCGGTTCGGTGGTGAATGTAAGAACATCCGCCCGACCCTCGACACCGTCGCGCTGGTCATAGGGACCTTCCTTCTTCCACTTGAGCAAGCCATAGCCGACGGCCCCGCCGACGGACGGACTTGGGCGAGATGGGTCATACGGCATCTCACTGGACGAGACTGCTTCAATGGGTGCCTGCTCCGACAGCGAACCATCCTCATGGAGATACAGCACGGTCTGTTGTGAGTTGGAGCCGGGCCAGGTGTCAATCTGCTGCCACGCTTTGGTCCCCATGTCAAACCATCGGACCGGGGGTTCGGTGATCCCGGGGCCGACTCCGCGGAGCCAGTAATCGAACCAGGCGATGGCCGCTTTCTCTGCACTGCCGGCAGCCTTGCGGTATCTGAGTTGCCCCTGCTTCTTCTCATCAATACCGCTGTGGACCCAAGGGCCCATGACGAGACGGTGATCGGTTCGAACCTGCGGATCGCTTCGTGTGATCAGGTCGTTGTAGGCACGGATGACACTGGCCGGCGTGTAGTCATACCAGCCGCCGATGATGAGCATCGGATCGGCAATGTCCTCGGGGAAATCCGTTGATTGCTCCTGACGTTTCCAGAGCCAGTCGTGGCTCGGGTGGGCCAGCAGCGAATCCTTCATTCCAATGAAGTGCCGATCGAGCATATCGACGTGCGCTTCGAGCAGGATCCCGCCGGGGTAATAGCGTTCATAGTGCATTTTGAAATCAGCAACCATCGGGACGCACGCATCAAGGTGGGGCGGCTGTTCACGCGCTGTCTGATACTGCACGATGCCGAGCGCAGAGGCCCCCCACGTGCCGACGTGGCCGTCACTCCATTTCTGGTCGGCAATCCACTCGACGCAGTCATAACCGTCTTTGCCTCTGTTGGGCAGCAGGACAAAAGCATCGCGCGAGCCCCAGAAGCCGCGCCAGTCGGCAATGACAAACGCATAGTCTTTCGTATCCAGCGGCGGCCCGCCGAGGCGGTACCACGCCTTGTTGTACGGTGTCTGAATCAGGATGGTGGGCCAGCGATGCGAGGAATCAGGCAGGTACAGGTCGGCAGCAAGGTGCTTGCCGTCGCGCATCGGAATCTGGACCTCGTAGCGGTCCATCCAGCCATAGGCAGGTTTCGCCCCCCCCACTCCGGCGAAGGTTGCCACCAGGATCGTCAGGATGACGGTCGTGAAATGAGAACGGGACAGAGTCCATGCTCGCAATCTGAAACCCACTGCAGTCCCCTTCCTCCGGGAGAGATTCTCGATAGTGCGTGCCCCAATCCACAGGATAGCAGTTTTTTGGGACATACCATCGTGTGATTGCACTCGCCATTCAAGATAATCCGGATGTGGCCCGGATTCAATGTGGTTTTTCAGGAATCAGAGCATGATTTCGACTGCCTAAGATGGCAGGAGGCACACAACCAGCCGAAACAACACCGTAATGGTGTCTGGAGGCGAGACAGGGCTGGTCGATGTGCCTCGTACTTCCATAATCGGACATGTGTATACAGAGGAGAGTCCCGGATATGTCAGTGTATCAGCACGGCAACAGAACGAATCGACAAGGTCGAGATTTGGGTATCGGTGTCAGATGTTCGACGGTTGTAGCAGCGGCAGGTGTACTCGGTGTTCTCGTGGCGTCGGCTGAGGGCGCCTCGCGGACGGCCGTTGCTCGACAGGATCTCGCCGTTCAGTTTTCTGCAGCCGACCACTCGGCCGTTGTCTCCGACACGCTCGAGGTCGTCGGCAATGGGGTACTGGCCCTTCGGCTCACATCCGATGCCGTGATCGACCGTGTTCAACTCGACGGCAAGACCATCTCCTATGACTGGAATGTCCCGGAGTCAGCGAGTGAAGGCGAGCCCGCAGTCCCCTACGGCACGCTGGCCGTCGATTGCGGGTCGAGCGCCGACGGGATGTCGTCCCGGCAACTGACGATTCAGTACAGTGCTGTTTTTGATGATAACTATCAGCAGGGCGAGCAGGTCGGGGAGATTCACAACTTCGCAGTGGACACCTATATCGGGGACGAGGGCATCTTCCTGACCGACGGCTCGTACTGGCACCCGGTGTGGGTCGATTCGGAGTCGAAGTGGACGGATGATGCAGCGCTGATGCCGATCTCGATCGAGATCGAACCGATGGAAGGTTGGTCGATCGTTGCCAGCGGCGACCCGGTGCACAGTGGCGACGCTGAGACGGTCGACCTCACCCAGCCGGTGTGGCACTGGGCCACCCCGAGGCCGGTCGACGGCATGGCAGTGGGCGGTCGACGTGATCAGGTGATTCACGGCGTCATGTATGATCCGCCGGCCGGTGATCCGGTCGAGATCGTGATGCAGGTTTCGGAATCAAACGGCTGGGTCTGCGAGTCCTATCTGGAAGAGGCCAAGCGGGTTCTGGAGATTTACACGCCGCTGATCGGCCCGTTCCCGTTCAAGCGGATGTCGATCGTCGAGAACTTCTTCAGTTCCGGGTTTGCCTACCCGGGCTTCACGCTGCTGGGCAACCGGGTGATTGCGATGGGGCCGCGCGCCTTGCGCCCGGGCTATCTCGATCACGAGATCACGCACAACTGGTTCGGCAACGGCGTGTACGTCGATCCCACCCGGAGCAACTGGTGCGAGGGCGTCACGGCCTATTGCACGAACTACTACCGGCGCATTGCCGAGGACGGTGAGGTTGCAGGGCGCGATTACCGGCGCAGCATTCTGATGAAACTGGCAACCGACCCCGAGATGTATGACAGCGGTGCGGTCGGCGACTACGGGCAGAAGGCAGGGATCGATCGATTCGTCGGGTATGACAAGGCATCGTTTGTTCTCATGATGCTGGAAAAAGGGGAGTTGGTTTCGGGTGAAAACGTCGGCCGACGGAACGTGATGGCTGCGCTGCGGCGTGTGTGCAAGTTGTACACCGGCCAGCGTATCGGGTGGGAGGAGATCTTCGAGCAGTTGGAAGATCGTTTCGGCCGGCCACTGGATGACTTTGCTGAGCAGTGGATCTGGAACCACACGGTCCCGACGACGATCGTGGAGGATTCGGATACACCGTTGGCTGCCTTCTTTGCCCAGTACACGAATCACTCGCCGCATGAATCGAGCGGTGGGTGGAGCCATGACGGCGGCTGGGTGGAACCGGACCCGGACTTCCGGCTGTACCGTCTGCTGCCGGCCGAGCAGATCGTGCCGACCATCAGCGGGACGTTGGGCGTCGGCGGCGTGCAACTTGTCACCCATGAGACGCGCGATGAAGTGCAGCAGTATGTGCCGCGTGTTGATGTGAGTGATGACGGCGAGAACCTGATTCTGATCGGGAAGCAGGCGGTGGCGGAGCATGCCGATCTCGTTTCGCAATCGCCGGACCCATTGCTGTTGGGCGATGGGACGGAACATGCCGGCTTCCAGGTGGGAGGCGTCTGGTATGACAAGCCGGAGCAGGGTGTGCTGCACAGCATGCCGTACCCAGGTCGCCCGGGCCGGTTCATCACGGTCTTCTACTCGAACGGTGAGCCCGCCTGGTCGCGGCTGCGGCTGGTCGGCTTCTACACCCGGGACTCGACGATCGTGTGGGAAAACGATCAGGTGATCGAGCGGCGGGTGTTTGAACCGGATCGACGGGTCCATGTCGCCAAGCACTGATGTGTCAGCCGGCTTCTTCTCACGAGGCCGGCACTTGAGAATCGCACTGACCAGCCCCTGGTGTCTGTTGACCAGGGGCTTTTTTTGTGGCTGGGGGGAGGAGGGAGGGAGGAAGAGGATACCCGGACAATCCACTGCGCGGCTTGTCCGGCTTGGCCCGGGCACCGAGTGCCACCCTGCGCAGACGCCGTACTACCGCCTGATCCCTCACTCGTCATTCCGGCGAAGGCCGGGATGACGGAGAAGATGGATTCCCGCGTTCGCGAGAATGACAAGAAGGGACGAGGTTACGAGGATGAACTGGGCAAGGCAGTGTGACGTAAGGTCAACAGCAGCGACCAATGGACACAAGAGGAGCCCGATCATGCCAAGAAGTATCCGTACCCGCCTGCCGAAGCTGCAAGCGACCGATGAGTCCATATTCGTCAACAGGCGTGAATTCCTGAGCCGTGCGGGCTTCGGGGTTGCCGGGATGGCCTGCCTCGGCTCAACGGCAGCGGTGTTCGGGTGCGAACCGGCACAAGACTCGGAACAGGGGCAGCAACAAGGCAAACCGCCTGCTTCGAAGGGATCGGATGCGTTCACGCCGCCATTTGAGCGTCCGGAAGTATTCCCAGCCAAGCGGAACGTCGGGTTGAGCAAGAAGTTGCCGCTCACACCGCAGTACAAGGGATCGACGCACAACAACTTCTACGAGTTTCTGCCGGGCAAGGGCGGCCCGGTACACAAGTACACGGATGCGTTTGAGGTCACCCCTTGGGAGATCGAAGTCACCGGGCTGTGCGACAAGCCGCAGAAGTTCGATCTCGATGCCATCTTCAAGATTGAGCATGAAGAACGGATGTATCACTTCCGCTGCGTGGAAACGTGGGCGATGAACGTGCCGTGGACCGGATTCTCGCTGAGCACACTGCTCGACAAGGTCGAACCGAAGGCCGAAGCGAAGTTTGTTCGTTTCGTCTCGGCCAACAAGCCGGAGCAGATGCCGGGGATCGCCCAGGCACCGTGGTACACCTGGCCGTACTACGAAGGGCTGCGGATGGATGAGGCCCGACATGAGTTGACCATGCTCGTGACCGGTGTGTACGGCAAGCCGTTGCTGAAGCAGCACGGGGCCCCGATCCGGGTCATCGTGCCGTGGAAGTACGGGTACAAGAGTCCCAAGAGCATTGTGAAGATCGAGTTGGTGGCTACCCAGCCGGCAACGTTCTGGAACGAGGCGAATCCGGGGGAGTACGGTTTCCTGTCGAATGTGAACCCGAACATCCCGCACCCGCGGTGGAGCCAGGCCCAGGAATACCTGCTGCAGAATCCCGGGCGACGGTACGACACTGAGATATTCAACGGCTACGGCGAGTTCGTCAGCGCCTTGTACCCGGACGAGCCGACGACGCCGATGGCCAGCGCCCCGCCACGCGGTCGATAAGTGAATACCGGGAGGCAAAACAGCCAACGTGCGGCCGACGCGCGAATCCGTCCCCTGCTATGATTCCCGGCCATGGAAGTGCACCGTCATCAGCGGATCCTGCTTGATCACTCGACCGGTGTTCTGCGCGCTGGGGAGTTGTACTACCCGGTGAAGTTCGTCCTCGATTCGATCGGCCAGCCGATTGTCTGTGTGTCGCCGGCTGCTGTCGAGGCCGGTGAGTGTGTTCTGTTCGTGCCGGAGGAGACACCGGATTCGTTGCAACTGCTGGCCCAACTGGACGCCATTGATCCGGAGAGTGCCGAAGCGGACCGATGGCGGATTTATCATGGGCGAATCGAACAGCAGATCCCAGCCCGCTTGGCCGTTGAATCGGGCAAACTCGGAGCCGGACGTTTTCGACAGTACGGAACTGCTGCTCCGGAATCCGCTGGCCGATGCCGAGCCCCGCGTGTGCCGCTGGATGAACCGCGAACGTGCCGAAGCGCTGCATCGGCTGTGCCGGGCCTATGCAGACATGGACGTGCAGGATCCGTTGATGGTCGGGATCGACCCGGCCGGTCTCGACATCCGAGCCCGCTTCGGGATTGTGCGGCTGCCCTCGCCGGTGATCATGCCGACCGAGCCCGATGCCCGCGCCACGATTGAACGAATGATCAAGTATGCCGAGACGAAGATCCGCCCGTAAGTCCGGGGTGGTCTGGTGTGCGTGTGTAAGAATGTGCAAGGGAGCAAGTCGCTGATGAAGGTTGTGGTGACACGGACGCTGGCCGGTGGGGTCGGGTTGATGGAGACAGACCCACTGGTGACCGATGTGTGGATCGCTGAGCCGGGCATCGGCCCGGAGCGCAGCGAGTTGCTGCGCCTGGTGGCCGGTGCGGACGCCGTGCTGTGCCAGTTCTGCGAACGGGTTGATGCCGAGTTCTTCGAGGCAGCAGGACCGCAGTTGAAGGTGGTCGCAAACTATGCCGTCGGCTTTGAAAATCTCGATGTCGAGGAGGCAACGCGACGAGGGGTGTGGGTTTCCAATACGCCGGACACGGTGACACCGTCGACGGCCGACATGGCCTGGGCGTTGATGCTCGGGATCTCACGCCGGATCATCGAAGGGGATCGGGAAGTGCGGGCCGGCGGATTTGCCAATCGCCAGGGCTACGACCCCTGCCATCTCCTCGGTGGAGACTTCGAAAACCAGACACTCCTGATTGTCGGAGCCGGCCGAATCGGGCATGCTACAGCCCTGCGGTCGATCGGGTGGGGCATGAAGGTGCTCTACGTCGCCCGGTCTGATCATCCTGAATTCGAGCAACCCCCATTGAACGCCACTCGGGTCACATTGGAGCAAGGCCTGCCCAGGGCCGACTACGTCAGCCTGCATACGCCGTTGACCGAAGAGACGCGCCACCTTATCGGGCGTGACGAGTTACGGATGATGAAGAAGACCGCGTACCTGATCAACACAGCCCGTGGGCCGGTGGTCGATGAGGCCGCGCTGGTCGAAGCGTTGCGGGAGGGCTGGATCGCCGGGGCCGGCCTGGATGTGTACGAGGATGAGCCACGGCAGCATCCCGGGCTGGTCGACTTGCCCAATACATGTCTCATGCCGCACGTCGGCAGCGGAACCTGGCGTCAGCGGCCGTTAATGGCCGAGATGGCCCAGCGGAACATTCTCGCGGCACTGCATGGCGAGCGGCCGCCCAACGCGTTGAACACGGTGTAAAAACTGGGGGAGATTGTGGATTCAAACCGTGCGAACCGGCCGTTCTGTGGTATGGTATAGAATGCGATACGCCGGGGTCGAAACCGTCGAATCGTTCGGCCCGTGCGTGTTGATTTGTCCGGGTCTCGGCACTACTGAATTCGAAGAACAGCCATGGGTAAGACGAAAGACACAACCAGTACCCCACAGGGCAGCACCCGCACCAAAGAGAAGGTGAAGGATGCGCCCCAGACGAAGCAGCCGTCACAGTGGAACGTCGTGTTGCATGATGACGATGACCACTCCTATGGCTATGTCATGGGGATGCTCGTGCACCTGTTCGGGGTGAGCATTCCGGCGAGTTACCAGATGGCCTGCGAGGTGGACAAGTCCGGCCGCGTGATCTGCACGACGACGTACAAGGAGAAGGCTGAGTTGAAGCGTGAGCAGATTCACGAGTTCGGCGCAGACCCGGCCATCCCGAAGTGCAAAGGCGCGATGACGGCCACGATCGAGCAAGTGCCGGGTGGCAACGGGGGCAATAAAGGCGGGGACTGAGAATGCCGTCAGGACTCGACAGCCTTCGTCCTGACCTACTTATCTGGGCACATGCAATGTGCCCCTACAAGTTATCTGGGCACATGCAATGTGCCCCTACAAGATACCCCTACTGCACGAGCCCCTCGGTCAGGCGCATGAACGCGGTTTCGAGATTCACCTGCTCCTCATCGAAACGGGTGACCCGGTAGCCTTCGGCAATCAGTCGGCTCGGGATGTCGCTCAGCGACAGTGACCCGTTGGCTGAGAGGGTCAGATCAATGACATTCTCACCGTCGGCCTCGCGCAGGTTCACGTTATCGACGCCGGCTAACGTCGACAAAAACTCACAGGCCGAGGGAACGTTGGCTTCAACGCACACATGGATGATGCGCCCGGAGCCGACGTGTGCCATGATCTGCTTGACTGATCCCTGATACACCAACTCGCCTCGCTCGATGATGCCGACGGTATTACATAACGCCGACAGTTCGTGCAGGATGTGCGAACTGATGAGGATGGTCTTGCCCATCCGTCGCAGTTCCTTGAGCAACTCGCGGATTTCGATGCGGGCACGAGGGTCGAGGCCGGAGGCCGGCTCATCCATCAACAGCACTTTCGGATCATGCAGCAGCACCCGTGCAATGGAGAGGCGTTGCTGCATGCCGCGTGAGAGGCCGTTGACTTCGGCATCGCGCTTGTATGCCAGGTCGGTCAGTTCGAGGACGTCATTAACAACCTGTCGCCGCTGGCTGCCGTGGATGTTATACGCAGCCGCAAAGAACTCGAGATACTCATCGACGACCATGTCGTCGTAGGCACCCATGAAGTCCGGGACGTACCCGATCGTCGGTCTGATCTCACGGTTCTGATAGCCGACGACCCGGCCGTCGATCCGGGCCTCGCCCCACGTCGGCTTGAGCAGCGTGGCCAGGATCTTAATGGTGGTTGTCTTTCCGGCACCGTTGGGGCCGATGAAGCCGAAGCAATCGCCCTGCTCAATCGTCATATTGAGATTGTTCAGGGCAGTCAGATTGCCGTACTTCTTGGTCAGGTTGATCGTTTCGATCATCGGCATCGACGCGGTTCCTTGGTCGTTCCTGGGCAGGTGTGCCTTCGTGCTCCGGGGCGGCTCGGTTTGGGTCTTATTGGGAAATCACAGCGGATACACCCATCGAATCATAGTCAGGCTGGCGGAATCGGATTCCGGCAGCGGATCGCCGTCGAGCCGAACGGGTGTCGGAATCTCGCCCCCGCGGAGGAATCCGGTGATGATGAGGCACGGCTGGGAGAACCACGGGCTCATGTCCAGTTCACGCCCCATCGATCGATGGTAGAGCAGTTGGTCATTGGGAGCCTGCCCGACCCAGATGGGGGGCTTGATCAGGTGATAGGCACCGAGGAGTTCCATCGCGGTGCGTTGCTGCGTCTGGCTGAATGTACTCTGGCCCCCGACGAGCGAGTGAGGCATGCCCTTCATCATTCCGGCCATGTATTTGTCCTGCACGCCATCAACGAAGCGGCTGTCAGGGGTATACGCAAACGTCTCACTCTCCAGGTCGAGCGGCTGCCCGGGCTGCCAGGGTTGTGGGATACTCCACGCATAGGAAATCAGCGGCGGGCGGGCGCGTGAGACACCTTCGGACCGTGTGAGCTGGACGTTCGGGTTCACGGCCGGATCACTGGTCACATAAAACACCGTGATGTCACTGAGCGGGGCCGGCAGATTGTGGAGTAATACGCCTGCGACCCGGGACGCCTGCGAGGTCGATCCACCGGGGCCCGAGGTCACTTCGCGCGGGCGATCAGCCACCGTGGCAGCTGCCGGCATCCCCCATCCTTCCAGCGGTCGCCCGAACCAGCGAAGGACAAACTGCTTCGCCGTATTGCGCGACGGGACGTCGATCTCATATGGCTCGGCTGCATCGAGGCCATACTCACGCGTGTCCGGGAACTGCGAAAGCGATCCGTGCACCGGGTACAGCGCGTGGACGACGTTATGTCGGGCATACGTGGCCACGGCGTCCGGGGCATCGGACTCGACGGCCGGATCAACCAGATGTACGGTGTGACTTCCATACCCGTTGAGCATGAGAGTCAGATACGTCGTCGTGCGCTGCCACTCGGTGCCGGCAATATGGTCATACACGGTCACGTGGCGTGGCCTCGTCCCTTCAATGCGCAAGGCACGGGCACCGAACCAGCCGATCGCAGTGAAGACGCCGGTCGCGATGACGAAGCCGAGCCAGCTGTGGCGATGCATCTTCTTCGACTTGAGCCAGGCATAAACCCCGGGCCCGGCGACCACCCAGTACAGACCAAAGAGCAGGATCGCCAGCAGCACCCCGCCGCCGGCCTGACCGGACAGTTCAATCATCGGGACAAACGGGTCGCCGATATCGACGGTGTCCCGCACCTTGACCGCACGGAGTTCGCGGCTTTCACGCTGCTGCTGTTGAATCTGATCGACCTCGAACCGGTTTGGCGTGTCCTGCCGCCGGCCGAGGATCGGATTCCAAAAGACTTCGGTGTGTGGCCAGTAGAGCGGGGGCTGCCGCAGCCGGGGATCGGTCACGGGAATCCCGATCAGTGTGACGTGCCCGAAACCGACGCGACGTCTGAGCACGACGGCCTGCCGTTGCGTTGTCCCATCGGGGCCGGGAACATCGAGTTCCATGATCGGCTTGCAGTCCGTGTTGCTCCAGTCATCGGTCGGTCGGCCGTTGATGTCTCGTGCCGGTGAGAACAGATGCAGATTGACGCGTGGATACCGTCGGTTCGGGCCGGGCGGTGCCAATGGCTGGCGGTCACGACTGAGGTGCTTCAACACGCCGCCTGCTGATTGCGGCCCGGCAATCTCCTGATCCTCCCAGACGGTGACGTTCACAGGCGGCAGGATTGCATCCAACGGTGTATTGGTCCACAGGTCCCCCACTTGCGGCATGACGACGATGAAGTGCCCGCCTCGATGGACCCATTCCTCCAAGGCGGCTGCCTGCTGGAGTGACAGATCTATCGGATTGCCTTCAACCCAGACGAGCGCTTCGAGTGCATCCAGCCCCATCCAGCGATCCGGCAACGAACCCGGCACAATGCCACGGACGATTTGCACGGGTTCCTGCGCAGCAGCAGGCTGCGTTTCTCCCGGCTGCCAGGGCTGGGCATACCACTCGAGGTTGCCGGAGTCGGTCCCGATGACGCCGATCAGTCCCGCATAGGCACTGACCACGGAACCCATGCCGATATTGCGGGCAGCCAATTGGGATTGTGGCCGACCGGAGTCGTCAAGTTCAAAGACGGCAAACTCGGTGATGGTGCCGCTGCGAGTCAGAAAGTCGAGCGGCCCGTACAGCCAGACGGGATTCGCACCCGGGTTCAATGTCAGTTCGCGCGAGACCTGCAGCATATCGCCATCGGGGTCCGGAACATTCCATGCCACTCTGGCACGCTGCGGCTCTTGCCCGGCGTAATAGACCGAGACCCATGCTGATGAGAGTGAGCCGGCTCGACACTGGCCGCCGGCCCCGAAGATCACCTGCCGGATTTCGACGGTCTGCGCAGGCGTTTGCGCCTGAGCGATCGCATCGACGGCAAGGCCGGTGCACAAAACAAACACGAGCGCTGCGACAGCCGGGATCGTCATCGGAATCCCCGACCACTTCCAGGCACGACGGCGCTCACCCGACTGACTCGGGACAAATTGAGATCGGTCAATCATCTGACTGGTATCGCACAGCCCCCCCCGCAGGGTGTCTCGTCCATCCATACGCGTCAGATTGTAGCATGGAACCCGGGCGATCAGCCAGAATCAGTCCAAAACCGAATCGGATTCGTGACGGCAGCTATTCGCTGTGCATCATCGTGCGAATCCACTGAGGCGTCTTGGAGACGTAGGCTGCCAGCATCGGCTTCCGGCGGTGATAGAACAGGGCCGTCCCACCCTGGAAAATGATGCTGAGAAACGCAACCGACACATAGAGCGAAATGTAAATGGATCGCTCGAGATCGGCAATCCACTCGAAGTCGCCGGCTCCTGCCAGCGAACCGATTTGCTCCGTCAACTCGCTCGGGCTGGTAAGCCTCGTATACAAACTCCAGGCACAATAGATCACGAGCATGGCTGCAAAGCCGACCTGATTCCAGGCAAGCAGAGCCGGCGCTTTGGCATCGAGTCTCGACAGCCCCGTGGCCCCGCGGAACTCGTTATATGAGACAACGGCCAGCCCCGCGGTCACGAACAGGGCCCGAGGGTTGACGCCGAATACAAGAAACAGCGCTGAGGCAACGGCAAAGAATCCGGTGGTCCAGCCACCGAATCGTGCGACTGAAATGGCTCGCTTGATGAGCTTGAAGTCACGACGGGCAGCGGCCAGTTGTCGGTGCTGCTCCTGTGGCGTTGCAGGGATCCCACCGGGCGATGCCGGCGGCGGTGCTGACTCATGATGGGACCCGTCTGGCCCCAACCCGGGTGATCCGGGCCCTTCCCACGGCGGTCGCTCCTGGCCGGCACTCATGTGAGCATCAGAGCGACCTCGGCCCGTGTCTGATTCATCTCGTACTTGTTGCATGGCAACTGCTATCGGGCATTCCGGGCGTCGGTATTACGCAGCAGCGCAACTTCGAACAACGTCCGTCAGTATTATCTGCACAATCGTTCAACGCACAGGATCGAGTTTGATTTCAAACTGCTGGTCCGGATCAAGGAGAAACGTGTTATACAAACATGAGTAGGTCTTTACGCGGACCGTGATGCCATCTGGCTGGAACTCAAGCAGTCTGAGATAGCCTTCACCGCCGAGTTGCCTCATCTGATAATTGGCGAGCATTTGATGCACGGTGTGGCCATCATCGGCCTGAGAAGCGAGGTAACCGGTCCCGTCTCCGAGTACATGCCCATTGAGCGTGAACAGGAAACGATGGTTCCTGATCAGTTTGTCCCAAATCTGCTGCCCGTCATTTTTGCTCCCGGGAGTTCGATACAGGTGCGGGTTGTATGTCTGAGGGTGCTCAGTGTCGGTGTAGTCATATCGGCGGTCGTTATTGTTCATATAGGCATGTGTCGCAAGGATGCCGTCGCGGTCCGGGTGGTCATCCATGACGTGACCGGCCCAAGCGAGCGTGTCATCCTGCGGTGCCCATTCGAGCGTGAAGAGAATCCACTTTCGGCCACCGGCTTCGAACAGGTGATAGACGTTATCGAGTTTGCCGGGCTCCTTTGCCCCGCCGAAGGTCGGCATGGCTGCGATCTCGTCAAATGAGAAGTAGTCATTGAGCCCCGTGTCGCGCGTCGTGGCACTGCCACCCGGCCCGTAATCGTGATTGCCAGGCGCAATGGCATACGGCACGATCCCGTCAAGCAGACCAAAGGCATCACGAGCGTTCTCCCACTGTCTCAGGTCTGTGTTCGTGTTGACCACATCCCCGAGTTGTACGACGTACCGGATATCGAGCCGCTGCTTGTTCCGGGCGATCCAGCCGGTCTGTGCCAGAAAGAGGCCGGGGTACTCCTGTGCATATATCTGGGTATCCGGCATGGCCACCAGCGTCCAGGCACCCGGGGTGTAGGGCTGGGCATGAGGCGGCGGCGGCGTGACCTCAAAGACGGGGGCGGCTCTGCCCGCACCGCGCCGACGTGGTCGTGGAGATTCGCAAAGAACCTTGCAACAAACGCCTGCTGCATGTCAGCCCACGACGCCGGCCCGGATGGTTTCGGGGCGTTGTCCGGTACGGTAATCGTCTTGTCGAGCGCCAGTGCTGCTGACACGATTCGGCCACTGCCGTGGACTGCTTCCATGAGTGCCGGGAATCGGCCGTGCTGCTCGGCCGACAGGATGACATGGAAGCCTGTCTGCGTATCAAATGTCTCCCAGGCACTTCGAGTCGGGTGAAAAGACACGGATTGTGCATTGGGGGCTGCGAGACCCTTGACCAGGGGGTGGCCCGGCGAACGGATCCACAGGGTGTCGGCATCCACATCGCATCTCGTTGCGGCCAGGGCATCGGGGAGGTACGGCGCATCGGCTTCGTTCTGATCGGCCTGGGTGAACTGAACAATGGTCCCGCCGGACGTGACAAAGCGGGCCAGATCATCCTTGTACATGCTCATGTACCGCTCGTAGTCCTCGTGCTCGCACACGAAGGACCCGAGGACGATGACATCCACGCCGAGTTGGGAGGGCGGCTGATTCAGGGGCAGCGGCTGCACGACAAAACCGGCTTGGGCCAGCAAGTCGGACGCGAAGGCACTGTTGGTCCACTGATCCGTATGCTCGTACACGGCTGCAGTAAGTTCTGCGAAGCGTGGGAATGCGACGACCTGGGTCGTCATCACGAGCGATACGAACAGCGGGATGAGCACCCAGTCAGACAGAGGGCGAAGGTGGATCGTTCGCACGTGTTGCTCCTTTCAACTCCGACGGCCGGGGATTCCAGAATCAGTACAGATCGTACTGACGGCGGACTTTGATTTCCGACTTCCCTGTTCTACCGTAGCGCTGTCATGAGAGTGCTGCTGATCGACAATTACGACTCATTTGTCTACAACCTGGTCCAGGCGCTGGGTGAACTCGATCCGTCGCTCGATATTCGAGTGGTTCGAAACGATCAGATTGCGGTGCGTGAGATCGAGGCTGATCTGCCGGACCGGATCGTCTTGTCACCGGGGCCGTGCACGCCTGCTGAGGCCGGCGTGTGCGTTGATGTCGTGACGCATCTGCATGGCCGGGTACCGATTCTCGGGGTGTGTCTCGGCCATCAGAGCATCGGGGCAGCCTTCGGCATGACCGTGACGCGGGCCGACACGATCATGCACGGCAAGACATCCGAGGTGTATCACGATGGGGCCGGTCTGTTTGCCGGGCTGCCGTGCCCGTTCACGGCGACGCGCTATCACAGCCTGATTGTTCGCCGCGATACGGTGCCAACCGACCGGTTTGATGTCAGTGCGTGGACGCAGGACGGCACGGTGATGGGGCTGCGGTGGAAGCCCGATACGCCGGGCAACTCGGCCGTCCTCGAAGGGGTGCAGTTTCACCCGGAGAGTTTCCTGACCACGGAAGGATCACGGCTGCTGGCAAACCTGTTGCGGCCGGGCTGGGGCGCAGAAATGATCAGGTGCCCCGCTTCATCAGATTGACCAGCACATCCAGGCCTTCCCGGAGTTTCTCATCGGTCGTGGCATAACTGATCCGGATGTGTGTGTCGCGACGGCTGAAGGCGCTTCCGGGTATCACCAGGACATTGCGTTCAATCGCCGACTTGACGAATTCGGTGCCGGTCATCCCCAGATGCTCCGGGACCTTGACAAAGGCATAGAACGCACCCTTCGGTTCGACGATCTCAGCCACGCCCTTGAAAGCATCCAGGACCATGCGCCGTTTGCTGTCGTACTCTGCGACAAAGGAAGTAATGTCCGTGTTCAGCGCCGTGATGCCTGCCCATTGGACCATGCTCGGGGCACAGACGAATGAGTACTGCTGCATCTTGGCCATCGCATTGACGATGTCGCGTGGGCCGACGGCATAGCCCATCCGCCATCCGGTCATGCCATAGGACTTCGAGAATCCTCGAAGCAGGAGCATGTCGCGTGTAAACTGGGCCGGCGTGGGAAAGTGACCGTCTTCACGGCCGTCCGGATAGGTGAACTCATCGTATATCTCGTCGCTGATCAACAGCACGCCGCGATCGTTACACAGGTCAACGATGTCGTGCAACTCTTCGCTGGTCAGCACAATGCCGGTCGGATTGCCCGGGGAGTTGAGCAACACAAACTTCGTGCGCTCGGTGATCAGCGGTTCGAGTCGTTCGGCCGTCATGCGGAAGTCCGGGTAGGTATCGCAGTAGACTGCCTGCGCGCCGCTCATGCTGCACCCGGCCGGGTAAATGACGAAGTACGGGTCTGGAATGATGGCTTCGTCGCCGGCTTCGGTAAAGGTCATGAACGACAGGATCAGTCCCCCACTGGTCCCACTTGTGACCAGGACGCCCAGGCCGTCCCGATCCAGATCCCAATCGAGTTCCTTCTTCAGGCGCGCGGCGATGACTTCGTGCAGTTGCCCGATCCCCTGCGTCCGGGTGTACCCATTATGCCCGGCCTGGATGGCGTCAATGGCTGCCTGCTTGACCGGCTCAGGAACGTCGAAGTGCGGCTGGCCGATCGACAGATTGATGGGGTCGGTCAGTGTCGTTGCCATCTCGAAGATCTTTCGGATTCCCGAGGTGTCCAACGATTGACATCGTGTTGAGAGCAGATCCGTCAGTTGCTTCATGGCTGTTTCCTTTCCGCCCCACCGACAACGGGCGCATCGAGCACGATGGACCAGTCACATCGAGCCTGTACTGGTACAGACTCCGCACCATGAGTGTTTCATGTGGGTAGACTGCCGACAAATCATCGATTGTGAATCGAGGCAGTTCCCTACGCGTCAGCAGCGCAGCAAACACAGCCCCCCGTGCATGGGGATTCGGCACCTATCGGCCAAATGGTGGTGAAGTGAATGTGGCTTCAGAGCAATCAGCAGCAGCCACTATGACTCTTCCGTTGCTGCAGTTTCCTCTTCGTCGGTCTTCTTCTTGGTCTTCTTCCCGGCTGCAGCCTTCCGGCTGACGACCTTTGGCAGGCCGAGGGGGCCATCGCCATCCTGAAAACGACCGTCCTCGCGGAGTTTTTCAATTCGTTCAGCCCGCGTCAGGACGCTGCGATGCTGCATCAGGCTCCCACCGGTTTTCAGGCTTCTGCTCAGGCTCATTTCGACTTCCCAAACCTCTCTGTGTGTTCTTCTTCGGCCAAGTCGGTCGCTGGGATCGACTGCCGGTAAGCAAACCTAACTTGTTCTACGACAAAGACCTGGCAGATGCCATTAGCAGGTACTCTAGTCAAACAGCTCAACGAATGCCTGCTCAAAGTCCTTCGATCCTCCGTGCCGTGACCGCCACGCCCACCCCAAGCGGCGAACGGAATCAAGGGTCTGTTGGCCCTCCTGGTTGGAACGCCAGCCCAGGTATCCCTGCCTGACAACCACGCGCCGGAGAGAGCGATCATTGGCAGGCAGAATCATTACGTCAATCCCGTTCCGTATCAGGTAATCAGCAACCCGGGAGGCTTCATCAGCAGGAAATTGCTCAACAATGATGTAATTGTAGCCGTTTTCACGGGTATCAGTGGTGATCGACGCGGCCGGGGCTGCCTGGTTTCCCGATCGGCTTGCAGCACCTGATCCCGAGCCGTTTGGCTGACTTCTGCTGTCCTGTGAGGACTGTGGCTGTGTCGGTCCTTGATTCCGGGATTCGGTGCCATCGCCGAAGCCGCCTGTGATCGGTCTCTGAGTATTAGTGTCGCTGCTGCCGTTATTGTTGATCGGCTCCTGGGCCGGCGTCTGGGACAAACCTGCAATGAACGAGTTTTCTGCCTTTTCACGGCCGAATCGGTGCCCGGTCGAGTAGGCCACGGCGATCAGGATGAGGGTTGCCCCGATGTACACCAGGACGAAGCCGATCGGGACACGCCATGTGCGGCTGAGTCCGGAGGGGATCGTGCCGCTGGATACCAGGGCCGCGGATCCGGCCGAGCCGCCTGCCGAGGTGGAAGGGCGCCGAGGATGGCCTGGTGGCAGACGTCACCGGGGCCCGTTTCGTACTCGTAGCAGGCATCAGTCCACCGGAGGCCGGCGCCGGCGATACCGTTTCCTGTGCATCACGCGCTCCGGACGGGAGTCCCGAGGGTGCCTTTGGTGTCGGTTCGAATGATTCGGTCTTTTCGTCTTGCAGATCGTCTGTCCCGGTATGCACTTCGGCAGCGCGCGGCTTGTCGACTTCAATCTGAGCGGGGGGGGACTTAAACGGGAGATCCAGGGTCTCCGAGCCGTGCGACCGCGAGGGCACAGCGGCACCGCTTCCGGTACTGCGCTGAGACTGCCGCAGATCGGTACGATCTCGGATCAGCTCGATCAGGATCGGGGCGCTGCGCCGCTTACTCATGGCCTCCTCCGGCACGTGTTGGAAAGACGCGTCGTGTTACCGTAGAACGAGATTGACCGGATCGTCAACTGCAATGGCACTCCCGATCGCATAGTCTCGGGTATGGCTCAGGCTGATATGCCACTGCTGGATGGACCTGGCCTCAGCGATCTCCTGGGCCACACCGCTTATCCTTAGCATCGGCCTTCCGGAGGCTTCGGGGACAATCTCCATGTCGGTCCAGGCAATTCCGTTCCGCCATCCAGTCCCGAGGGCCTTGAGGATTGCTTCCTTGACCGCAAACCGCCCGGCCAGGTGCTCCATCCGGCGGGGCCCGCCGGCATCGGCATAGTCCACCTCGCGATGGGTGAAACACCGATCGAGAAACCGTCGGCCGTGGTTCTGCACCATCTCACTGATCCGCTCGACCTCAACGATATCCACTCCATGTCCAACAATTGGCATGGCCGATTGTAGTCAATCGAGCCGGCCGGCAGCCTGCCAGGCGTGAGATTCGAGCATCTCGTGAGTCAGATTAATCATGGACCATCAACGTGTCATTGGCCCCGAAGGAGCCGTCATACTCGAAGATATCATCCCCATTTGGCAGTTCCGGCTGGTCGGTCGTATCGCTGTGGCCGTCGTTGAACAGCAGGTTCCAGTAGCCGGTCTGCTCCGGGGTCGAGCCGCATTGCAGGTTATGCACATACTCCGGGAACATGCTGACATCGAGCCAGCGATCGGACAGGATGATCACGTTCGAGCCGCTGTACATCTTCCAGTTCCGAGCCCGGAGCCAGTCGTCGGCATCATAATCGGACAGGGCAAAACTCGTATTGTTCGGGCCGAAGTCAGAGCCATAGGACGCTTCAAAGTCGTCCACACTCTCATTCTTGCTGATCAGCATTGAGGCCGGGAGGCCGTCCTCGACGAGGATGCGGAATACCTCGCTGGTCGTATCGTCGTTCATTCGCCCATCGGCTTTGGTCGTCGGGTACGAATCATCATGGGCCTGCCCGTACATAAAGAAGCCGGCCCGGTACACCTCGTACAGTTCGATCTGGTTGATTTGTTGCTCGACCTGTTGCTTCACACCGGGCTTGCCACCTGATCCGGTCATCACTGATCCGACGATCCATAAGAGGACGACCATCACTCCGATGACGATGAGAAGTTCTATCAGAGAGGCGCCCGAGGTGCGCACGCCGATCAGGTTGTCTTGTTTTCTGGTCATGGATGAGTGTACGGCGTGGGATGACAGGGGGCCATGACTGTTTCGCAGCGGTCATCTGTTCACGCAGCCGAATCGGCTGAAGAATGGGTTCCCTCGCCCACATCATCGGATTCAGCCGGCTTGTGGCGGAATCGTTCAGGGAGCCGGTAGTTGTCTGCAGAGACATCCAGGCCGTCGGCCCGTGCAATCCTGGGGCCTTTTGTCAGGTGCAGACTGACCTGCTCGTAAGCCGGAGTGGTTGACTTGATGCCGGCCGCCAGGTCGTCAACGACGGCCACATCGGGGCAACAGGGGTCATCAGGCTTGAAATTCATGACAAACCCGGACCGCCCATCGGTGAGATCAACCATGGCCCCGGGGAGATACGCGGGCATCATTCGAATGAAGGCAGACAGGATGGTGGGATCGAAGCGGCGGCACATGGTCCCTGACATGAGCAGTCGGAGGACGCGAACGTTGGGCCAGATCGACCCGGTCGGCTGATACTTGAGTTCGGTGAACTGATCGATCATTGTGAGGATGCGCGCGTAGATATGGATATTGTGCATACTCAGGCCGATCGATCGCCCTTCCCAGTCGGCTCGCCCGGGGAAGCCTGACCCATCGAAGTATTCATGATGCTGAAGGACCGCTGCGGCGGCTGCGGACTCAATCGTTCCAGTCACACGCTGGAATCCCTCACGAACGTGCCGTTGCCATTGCGGGTCGGTCTCGTTGCGACGTTCCGACCAGGCGGCAAGCGTCTCGTCGGGCAGGGTCATCAGGCCGATGTCATGGAGCATGGCGGCCTTGCTGAGACTGATCAGGTTGGCCGTCGGCGACGGGCAGATCCGCTTTCGCTGCCTCACCAGGTACCCCTGGACGCGTAATCCAAGCAGGGCGGTCAGAAAGCTGCACTCGGCAGCATGATGGACGTGGTAACTCTCGGCGTGGCCGACCTGCTCGAAACTCAATGCACACAGCGGATTGTTGAGAATCTCACTCCGGAGTTCCTCGACCGCTGCTTCGAGGAGCGACCAGTCGACGTGTGATGGCCGATCTCTGCAAAACGCATCGAGCGTCGATTCGGCCAGGCTGATCAGCCGATGCCGAATTCCCGTAATGGCCGAGTTCTGATACTGGGCGATCGAATCCAGCCCCGGATACCGGACCCAGACATCCTGAAGTTTGAGAGACTTGAGCCGGGCGATGATCTTGGGATTCAGTTCAAACTCACTTCTGAGCAGAATGGACCCGCGCTGGTCCGGCCGGTACACCGGTACCGCCAGCACCATCCCCGAAACCGCCTTATCCAGAGGAACACGGATCATATGGGCTCATCCCAATTGCCGATCGCCGCCCGCCGAGGCGTGCCTGATCGACAATCACCCCGAACGCGGGCGCGCCGGTGAATCATGGTCTGGATAACCCGGTTGACGTCGTACCGAGTTGGAACCAGACCCGTGTGCGGTCTGAGACCGCCGTATGTATCATGTTCGGCTTGATTGGCGATCAACTTCGGCAGCCGGGGTGATAACGAGCGCCTGCCTGTCACATTTGGAACGGAAAGCAGGCAGGAAAGACGCTGTTTCTTCGATGACTATCGGGCTTTGTTGCCGGTTGAGTGATTCCCCCAAGTGGCATTGCCGCACTGATTGCCTATAGTCGGCCCCTCTTTGCAGCCCCGCCATCGTGTGTCCCCCCGTGTGGTATGGGTCCATTTCTGAGACCCGCTCCCTGCGATGGATCATGCATGATTGAAATCGGGATGCGATGAGTGTCGTGACAGGCCGGGCCTGCAACCGGACGGGGTTGAGGCGCGGCGCCTGCCCGAGAAGAACCGAAATGAACTGACAGGGACCGCAGCGGCTGAAGCAATCGGCTTCTCGGTCGTCCCTGAAGAAACCCAAACCCAGACGATGGAGAGCGTGAGACATGCAAGGCCTGATTTCTGCACACGGCGGCACCCTGGTCAACCGAGTTGTGAGTTCTACTGAAGCCCAGACCATTCGGGACGAGGCTGCCAACCTGCCCCGGATCGACCTGACTCCGAAACAGTCATGCGACCTGGAGCTGATTGCCAACGGCGGCTACAGCCCGCTGACCGGATTCATGGGCAAGGATGACTTCGAGTCGGTCTGCAAGCACATGAAACTGACGTCCGGCGACGTCTGGGCCATCCCAGTGCTGCTGTCGGTCAGTTCTGACAATGCCCCGAAGGTCGGTCAGAAGTGTGCCATGTACGCCCCGAACGGCGTCCTGCAGGGCGTCATCACCGCTGAAGAGGTATATGCACACGACAAGAAACTTGAGATCCCCAATGTGTTCCGCACCGAGGATCCGGAGCACCCGGGCGTAGCAAAGGTTCTCGAGGAAGGCGACACGTGCGTGGGCGGTCCGGTTGAAGTGCTGACGCTGTGTGTCGATCCCGAAGGGCCGGAGGCATTCCTCGATCGCCGCCTGACCCCGGCCCAGACCCGGGCCCTGTTCCAGGAGAAGGGGTGGAAGACGATCGTGGCCTTCCAGACCCGCAACCCGATCCACCGTGCCCACGAGTACGTGTGCAAGAGCGCCCAGGAGATCTGCGACGGTCTGCTGATTCACCCGCTCGTCGGCGAAACAAAGCCCGGCGACATCCCGGCCGACGTTCGGATGGACGCGATCGACGTGCTCGTCAAGGACTATTACCATCCGGACCATACGGCTGTCACGGTGCTGCCGGCTGCCATGCGGTATGCCGGGCCGCGTGAGGCGATTCATCACGCGTTGATGCGGAAGAACTACGGCTGCTCGCACTTCATCGTCGGTCGTGACCACGCCGGCGTCGGCGACTACTACGGCACCTATGACGCCCAGCACATCTTCGATGAACTTGATGCCGACAATCTTGGCATCCAGCCGCTCAAGTTCGAGCACTCGGGCTGGTCGAAGAAGTACGGCGGCATGGTCAGCGGCAAGACGTTCCCGTGGACGAAGGGCGACATCGTGTTCCTGTCCGGCACCAAGGTACGCGAGATGCTGGCCGCCGGCGAACAGCCCCCGGCCGAGTTCACGCGCCCCGAGGTCGCTCAGGTCCTGATGAAGTGGGCCCAGTCGCAGTAAGAGAAGAATCTCACAGAGCGCGCTGCTCTGAGATGAATGCAGTGAATCAAGACCGGCCCGTGATCCCCAACAGTGGATTGCGGGTCGGTTTGTATATGGGATTGGCAAAGAAGGGCAGATCGACGATCACCGCTTCGCGGTGAAGCAAGGCGTCGCTTAGTGGAACATTATATGTGCCACAAATGCGTAGGGTGGGGCGAGCGCAGCGAACCCCACCGGCAAGTCGTTACTGATTTCATATTGTGTCAGGCTTCACTCTCCCGGGATTGGATGATGCTTTCGCATTCATCAACCCCCCGGCAGAGCCGGGGGCTAACCGGAGCCCGCTTGCTTACACGCGCGCGGCTTGTCGGGAGGGTAGGGGCACATTGCATGTGCCCCGTAGCGGTTGCAGGCGATGTGGCGTGCCTCTACCACCCCTTCGGGGTGAGGAGAGGTTTTATTTATGCGCTCCCTTCTTCCGGGGGTGGCGCTCGTCTGCGACTCGCTTCACCCCCGGCTACTTAGTGGAACATTATATGTGCCACAAATGCGTAGGGTGGGGCGAGCGCAGCGAACCCCACCGGCAAGTCGTTACTGACTCCATATCGTGTCAGGCAGTAGGAATTCATTCCTACTGCATCAGCGGCCCGCTCCCTCACGGTCGCGGCTTGTAAGAATCGTGCCTGCGGCCCGATGATGGACGGGCGAGACGCCCGTGCCACCGCGGAGTGGAAAGGATGGATTCCTGCGTGTGCGGGAATGACGGAAGGAAGTACCCCACGGATTGGAATCCGTGGGCTTGGCTCCGGGGGATGATGTGGTTGAAGTGCCAGATTGCACTTCGGGCGGGAGTTTGGCGATCCGACGGGGACGGCACACTCCTACTGCCCTATCGACGGCTGAATGTCTCGCGCTGGATCATCACTTCAAGCGTCTGGCAGACGAGATCGATTTCGCGCTCGGTCAGGTTCGGGTGGAACGGCAGTGCGATCGTTCGCTGTGAGATGGACTCAGCGGTCGGGAAGTCGCCTTCATCGTGGCCGAGCAGTTTCCGATAGAACGGCTGAAGGTGGATCACGGGGAAG
The DNA here is from genome assembly GCA_013112555.1 of Planctomycetota bacterium. Classification (GTDB taxonomy): domain Bacteria; phylum Planctomycetota; class Phycisphaerae; order Phycisphaerales; family UBA5793; genus PNC21. The sequence goes on from JABFGK010000001.1 coordinate 2,142,968, forward strand.
TAGTCTGCCACCTCGACATCATGGCGCCTCATCCCGGCGAGAATGCGGCCGCGCTCCTCGGCTGAGAACTCGCTGCTGAGCCGGATCACAAAGACGAACCAACTCATGGTGACCTGGCTGTCGATGGTCGGCAGGATGACATCCGGGTACCCCATCAGACGGTTCATATATCGTGAGGCGACGTAGGCGCGACGTTCGAGGAGTTCCGGCAGGCGTTTCATCTGTGCGAGACCGAGTGCGGCATTGATTTCGCTGAGCCTGTAGTTGTATCCGAGTTGGGTATGGTGGAGCCAGGCCTGTTTGGAGTCAGCCTCATCGCTGTTGCGGCCGCCTGACATTGATGATGCAACAGGTCGGCCCTGGTTCCGGAGTGACCGGCACTGGTTGGCAAGCCGTTCGTCGTCGGTGACGATCATGCCGCCTTCACCGGTGGTGATCTGCTTGTTCGGGTAGAAGCCGAAGACGGCTACGCGGCCAAAGGAGCCGATCTGCCGGCCGCCGAAGCTGCCGCCCAGGCCCTCGCAGGCATCTTCGATCAGCGGGATCTCGTGTTTTGCTGCGAGGCCGGCCAGTTGGCTCATCATGGCCGGGTTGCCAAAGGCTTCGACGGCAAGGATGGCTCGGGTTCGATCCGTGACGGCCCGCTCGACTTTGGCCGGATCGAGATTGAGCGTGCCAGGGTGGATATCGACGAAGACCGGTTTGGCACCGACGTAGAGGATGGCATTGGCCGAGGCAATGAAGGAAAAACGGGGTGGTGATGACCTCGTCGCCGGGCCCGATCCCGAGCGCCAACAGGGCCAGGTGGAGGCCGGCCGTCCCGCTTGAGACGGCCACGGCATGGCGTGCCCCGACAGCATCGGCCACTTCCTCCTCAAACTGCTCCTGGACCGGCCCGATGCTCAGGCGTCCGGACTTCAGCACCTTGACGACGGCCTCGATTTCAGCCTGGGTGATGTCTGGGTAGCTCAACGGAATCTGCGATTGTCCAGTGCTCATCGTCCCGGGAGCCCTTTCATCACGCGAACAGGTGGTAATCCGGTCGGCACCGTCGTGCCCTTCACTCAGGGTTTCGGCGGATTCGCCCGCCCGGCACGATGGCTGGCTATGTCAGACAGTATCAGCGCCATTGCTTCCCGCTCACGTCCTGTGTGCTTGATATACAACCACGCAGCCTGTATTTCATACCCCGGGGACACCGACCCGGCCCCTCGAAACACGAGACTCAATCGGCTGAGATCATCGGCATCCAGTTGATCGGCATATCGGGCTTCGAGCAAAAGCGCCAGTGACCCGGCCCGCGTCGATGGCCACTGATCGACTTCCTCGATCAATGCCAGGGCCTCGGGATTCACGGTCCAAAGCGAGCCGAGCAGAATGGCTTCCTCGGTGAGGCGTCGCTGCTGCTTCGTCGCCCGCTGCCGAATCTGCACAACGCGATCACTGTCAAGGCCCAGCAGGACGTCGGCTGCACGCCAGGCAATTTCCAGGCGTTCATTGAGTGAGTTGCCATCTTCGAGCGTATCTTCGATCATCGCAGCCAGAATCGGCGTGGCGACATCCGCGGTGGTGTCCTCGTCAGACGCGTACTGAAACAGCCATTGGGTCGAGGGGATGTGGTGGAGGCCGATGAGGCGGACGGCAGCCTGGGGCACGCTGGCTCGGCCGGTGAGCGCCTGCCCCAACTGCCCGAGCGCGGCAACGAGTTCCGTATCGGAATCAGCGGCTGCCTGCCAGTCCTGCGGCGAACCGATCGTCGGGGCGGCATCAAGTCGGACCAGGATGAGGCGGAGCTGATCAGAAAGCCCCCCCGCTTCGGCATATGCCTGCTCCCAGACCTTCACGCCGGCCATCGGATCGAGTTTCAAGAGTGTGGCGATGATCTGAAACTTGGCCCCGGGCCAGCCCGGCTCCAGGTTGAGCAACTCAGCGCACCACGGGGCGGCCCCGGAAAACGGGTACTGGTACAACGCGCCCAAGATCGTGGTCACAGTTCGCCGCTTGAGCGAGGGGGGGAGTTCGTCGAGGATCGCCACGATGTCCGATGCCGGCATCGTCACTTCATTGAGATGGGAAAGCAACAGGGTGGCCCAGACGCGCACGCCGGCCGAATCGCTGTGCTCCATGAGTTCTCGGGTCCGCTCGATCGGGATGTTGTTGCCGAGATGAACGAGCACCGTCATGGTCGAGATCAGGGTTGTCTCGTCCACATCCGACCATTCAAGGACCTGCCTCAGCTCATTGGCCTCAGCGAGATCCAGTTGCATTGCTTCGTACATCACCTCGGCCCGGTCTCTGATGGCATCAATGCGCGAGACCCGGGTCATGTCGAGTCGAGGCGGATCGGTGACTTCGGCCAGCCCGAGCAACCCGTTGATTCGGATCGTTCGGTTCTCCGACTGGGCCAGGGCCCCAAACAAGGTGGCCAATGCCGGGTCCTTGAGTTGCCGCAGGCCTCGGATGAAGTAATGGTGCTCCCCGCCGGACGTCGCGACGGCTACCCGGCCCATGAGACGGACGGCCTGATCGAACTCGTCTTCGGCTTCAGCGGTCGCGGCGAGGGGACCGGCGACGCGAGTCGGCAGCATCGTCAGCGATTGCGCCGGCCCATCGAGCGGCAGGCACAGCGACGTGCTCAGCAGAACGAGCGAAGTGATCACGATGTTGAATCGGGCGCGATCCATGCCCTCCAGTGTAGGCAGGAAATCGGCAACGGCATCAGTCTCAGCGGTCTCGGCGATCGGCGTGTCCCACCACAAGAAATGCAGCCGACCTGGGGGGTCAGGTCGGCTGCGATCTGAGAATGGAAAGAGGGAAAGCAAGGGTTGGTGCCCGCAGGCATTGATTACACGGCTCGTCGCCGTCCGGTCGGCCTCCCGGCCGGCCTCGATCCGGCTGCTGACCGGATCTCGCTCTTCAGCGAAGCCACGAGACACTCAAGTGTCATCGCGGGCACATCGGGACATACAGCGACCTCGGCCCCGGCAGCCAGATCCTTTTCGATGCGCCGGACGGCCGCCAGGACGGTCGTGTGGTTCTTGCGGCCGAGCGCCCGGGCAATCTCGGGCAGACTGTGTTGGGTCATCGTGCGGGCCAGGTAGGAACACAGGGATCGAGCCAGGACGGCCTGGCGCTGTCGCGATGAGCCCATGATCCGATCGACATTCATGCGGAATCGATCGGCAACGGTTGCGACGATGGTGCTGACTTGCACGGGGCGATTCACTGCCGGCACGGCTGCATTGAGCAGTTTCTGTACGAGAATCACGCCGACCTCGATGTGACTTGAAGCCACGCGCCCGCCCTGAGAATCGGGAGAAAACTCAGCGAGCGCTCGAAGCGATGCCAGGGTGCCCTGTATCTCGCGGACGGAGGCAAGTTCCTCCGTGGCGAGCAACTCGGCCGCACCCGGTGTGAGCGCCAGCCCGTAGCGGCCGGAGAGGCGGTTGATCAGCGTGAGTCGCATGTCCCGATCCGGCTGATGAATCTCGACCACCATGCCGGACAGAAAGCGGGTCACGATGCGCTCGTGGAACTCCATGATGTCACGCGGATGCTCGTCGCTGGCAAGCAGGACCCGCGCCTGGCAGCGGCCGATCTCATCAAACGTGCAGAGAAACTCGTTCTGGGTGGCTTTCTTGTTTGACAGGAAGTGCACATCGTCGAGTGCCAGCAGATCGAGACTCCGACAACTCCGTCGGAAGTCGTTGAGTGTGTTGGAGCGGATGGCCCCGATATAGCGATTCGTGAATTCCTCGCCGGTGTAGTACCGGACGCGAGCGCCGGGATGCTTTTGGAGGAAGGCACTGCAGGCCCCCTGCAGGAGGTGCGTTTTGCCCAGGCCGCAGCCGCCGTGCACAAACAATGACGGCCCGAGCGGATCGCTGTCGATGAACCGGGAGGTCGCCTCGTATGCCATGCGATTGCTCAACCCGACGACGAAGTCGTTCAGGTCAAAACCAGTGGGCCGGCGTCGGCGCATCGTGGGTGTGTCGTTCTGCCGCGTGGCATGGCCGATCGCATCGGTCTTCAGAACGAGGCGTGATGGGGCAGCCGAGTCGGCTTGTGTATCGGATGTCCGATCGCGCGACGCGCGGTCGGGATGTGTTGTTCTGCGGCCATTCCCATCCCGGTGCGGCAGTTCCGCTCCCGGTTGCGCCCGGTTCGTCGAGGCAGCAGCAAAGGAGTCCGGCTGGACCTCGACGGCAAAACGGAGCGACTTGCCGGTCGCATCGTTGGCAGCCTGGCAGACGTGCTCTTTGAAGTTCTTGGTAATCCAGTCGGCATGAAAGCGACTCGGCACCACGACTCGAACCTGGTCATGGCTGACGCCGACCTTGGCCGTATGCTCGAACCAGAGGCCCATTTTGCGGGAGCCGATTCGGCGTTGCAGGCCTTGCAGCAGGCGCACCGATACCGCCCCATCCGGCATTGCAGGAATTGCAGTCGTCACTTCTTTCCCTCACGTTCAGGTCCGGGCGCGGCCACAGCGCGACCCAGCCTGCTCAATCCGTGCACAGGGGAATGAACCAAATCCACGATGTCAAATGCCGTGATTTCCGTTCACGATCCGAATACACCACGGAGCGCTCGTAACGGAAAGAGACGAGTTCCGAGCCGCGCCGAACAGGGCCAGTGACCCTTCATGGTCCGACGCCCCATGGGCCGAGTGTATCTCCTCGCAGTGCGTCCGATCAGTCGTCAACACGTTGGAGGAGTCAACCGGACTTCCACCCGGGATGCAATCCTTGCAACAGCCCTTTAGGGTACGGCATCCCGGTCCGTTCTGCAACAGCCGGACTTGAACGCAACAAGTCCACAGGGTCGTGAACGGCTGATTTCCAGTCTGTTACGACCTCAAAAAAAAAGAAATCCACTTTGCCCACACCCGATTGAACAACCTGTGGACAACATTGGGAAAACCCGGCTCTCAGAACGTGCCGGGCGTGTCACCCGGCGCACCCGCACACATGCTCCCACTGATGTTTCAGGCTGTTTGCGTCGAGGCGCTCGAATCGATCCAGATCGGCTGGCGACATGAACAGTTCCATCATGCACGGGAGATCGGGTGGCGCATCGGCCAGACATGCCCCGAGGGCGCACCAGTCGATGGTGCCTTCAGCCGGTGCAACATGGACGTCAGCACGACCGTCATTGTCATGCACATGGAGATACGCCACGACATCCAGATCAATACATGCAGACAACATGTTTACAACCGAGGTTGCGGTCTGCGCGCCCGGATGGCAGGCTTCAATATGGGCGTGCCCCGTATCAAAGCACAGGCGAAGGTGTTCAGACTCGAGGCTCCGAACCAGATGAGCCAGGGCTACTGCATTTCCGCCGGCTGGAAACCAGGGCGGCAGGTTTTCGATCGCAAAGATCACTCCATCGCGCTCACCGATCGCGGCCAGTTCGGCACACGAGCGTTCCAGGGCAGCCCGACGGAGCGGCTGGTCGGTCGGGCAGCCGTCCCAGTCCACCGGGGCCGTCCCCTGTGGCGTCTGGGCGCACGATGATGGGTGCACGATGACAATCCCGGCTCCCATGCTTCGGGCGACCTCGGCCTCTGATTGGAAGGCGGCAACAGCCTCTCGGCGGCGTGCTTCATCGGGGGCTGAAATATCGAGATCGGCCCCGAAGTGGCCGTGCATCGCTTCGATGGTGAATCCGTGGGCACGAACGACCCGGTGCACGGCATCTACATCATCCCCGTGGCCGCGCGGTCGGTAGTATTGGCAGCGGCTGTATCCGAGTCTGGCAAACCATGCCAGGATTCGGTCGGGGTCGGCGTACTCAGGGAAGCCAAACGGGGCCACTGCAGACACATAGGCCATGTCACGATTCCTGAACAGGTGGGAGGCGGCGGTGGTATCGGTGTCCGGGACCGGATTTACAGGTCGCAGTCGGACAAGGCAGTGCGAATGAGATCAGCCCGGGCGGCGGATCGTTTCGACTGGTGAAGCGGGTGGCCGACGATCCGCTGGAGGTGGGCCGGCTGGCAATGCAGCAGCAGTTGATTAACGGTCGAGACCGGAATTGTAGTGATCCGGCCCAACTCGATGCCGAGCCGGAGGTGGCTGAGCAGTTTCATGGCCTCGGCAGCCTTGATAATGCGTGCATGGGTCAGGATTCCCAATGCCCGGTAGCAGCGATCCTCCAGCACGGTGCTGCGCTTGCTCACCATGACCTGCCGGGCCTGCCGTTCATACTCGATGACGGCCGGGATAATGCGCTCATTGAACTCGGCCAGCAGTTCCGCCTCACTCTTTCCCAGGGTGGTCTGGTTTGAGACCTGATACAGGTCACCGTGCGCATCAGTGCCCTCGCCGTAGAAGCCTCTGATGGCCAGCACCATGTCCCGGGCAGCGCGGCGGACCCGTTCGATTTCACCCGTCAGGGTGAGAGCCGGCAGGTGGAGCATGACGCTGATCCGAATCCCGGTCCCGACATTGGTCGGGCAGGCGGTCAGGTAGCCGAACCGATTATGAAAGGCATACTGCACTTTTTCATCGAGTTGATCATCGAGGTTGTTGACGGCATCAAAGGCCTCGGTGAGTCGAAACCCGCTTTGAATGGCCTGGATGCGATAGTGATCCTCTTCGTTGACCATGACGGACACGGACTCGGCCGTGTTCACCATGACGGCCCGCGGCTCACTGCCCTTGATCATGTCCTTTGAAATGAGGTGTCGTTCGGCCAGCAGGCAGCGGTCCAGCACCTCAAGGCGATCGACTTCCATCCAGGTTTTTTCGAGTCCGAATGGGTCGGTACAGGCGTTCAGATGTTCGCGTGCCAGGGCCACCAGATGGGTCCGCTCGACGCGATCGGCCCGGTTGACAAAGTCGAAACCGGAGAGGTTGCGAGCAAGTCGGACACGGCTGGACACGACCACATCGTGATCCGGGCCTTCGTTTCGGAGCCATTCGCCGGTGCCGCTGTAGTTGATCGGTGCAGTCATGCCGGCTCCTCTTCAGCCGTCCCGGCCTCATCGGTTGAGGGTGCTGAATCATGGGCGGGTGACTCGGAGTCGGCCGGCTGCATGGCTCGGCACATCTGAGCGATCTGGTCTCTGAGTTCGGCAGCCTTTTCATATTGCTCGGCTGCGAGTGCTTCGGACAGTTGCTTGCGTGCATGGGACAGGCGAATGCCGAGGCCCTGATCCTGGTCGATTCCTTTCGGGGTCTTGCCCACGTGATGGGTGCCGCCTTCGTGCGTCCGTTCGAGGATGAGGCCCAGTTGCTCTTGAAAAGCGTCGTAGCAGCCGGGACATTGCAGTTTGCCCCGCTCGCTGAATTCGGACCAGGTCATCCCGCATTGCTCACAGGCAGGCGTGGCTCGTCGTTTCTTCGGCTTCTCGGCCGGGGCTTCGTCCGGATCATTCGGACCGATTTCGTCCACGCCGCTGACCGGGAAGAAGCCGATCCCGGCAAGTTCTGAGAGGGAGCCGGGATCTTTGGTGATGAACCCCATTTTCACGGCGCAGCGCTCGCACAGATGCACCTGACGCATTTCCCCACCCGATTCGATTCGGGTGTCGTGCACCGTCGCCTCGGACCCACATTTTTCGCACTTGGTCTCCATAGGTGCTGATTCTACGAGCGCTTCAATCACAGTTCTGCCCGAACCAGCCAAGTCAGGCATATGCCAGTCGTCACTCTGGAGATGACGCAGGGTGTTTGAGGGGTCTATGGTTGGCAACACATGGCACTCGTATTTGTTTTCATTCTGCTGAGTCTCGGAATCGGTCTGTCCCAGGCATCGTCGGCCCCGAAGTCCGTCACATTGCGGTGGCTCCGTCTCGGAGACCTGATCGCGCTGTGCCTCGTGAGCATGTCACTGATCTGGGCATTCTGGATGCCACGGGAGCAGGCTGAAGTCACGACATCCCCCCCCACTGCAGCCCAGATCGCCTTGCTGGCAGGATTCATCGCACACCTGCTCACCGTCCAGATGGGCCGGCGAGTCGGGCAGCGCGTCATCTCGATCGCCACCTGCACGTTGGCAATGATCCTGTTCGGGGTGGCACTGCATACGGATTCACAACTCGGGCACTGGTTCGGCCTCACCCCCCCGCTCTCGGTCGGCGCGGTCATTGTGCGCGTGCTGGCATTGATGCTCTCCGGCTGGCTGCTGGGTGGTTTCATCATGACCATGCTGCTCGGGCATGCGTACCTGACGGCCGGCGGGGAAATGACACAAGCACCGTTTCTCCGGCATCACCGAATCCTGCTGGCAGTGATGGTTGTCCGTTTGATCCAGGCATGTGCGGTCGGCCTGTATCCCTGGTGGCAGGCCGTTTCAGGACATCTTGAGGAGCCGGCCGTGACCTGGCAGATTCTGCTGGTCATCAATCGATTCCTGGTCGGACTGCTGGTTCCCATCGGATTGACCGTCATGAGTCACCAGTGTGCACGCATTCGCGCCAACCAATCAGCAACCGGAATCCTGTATGTTTCGGGCATCCTCATTCTGATTGGAGAGTTGACCGCATTGTCGCTGACCACGGGGACCGGACGGGTGTTTTAATCTCAGGCCCGGTCGCTCGACCCGTCCGATCGAGCCTCTCATACGGCGATATGATCAGCGGCGCGAGCACCACAGGAGATCAGCAGGCCGTTATGGCTCATTCACTCCACGGATCCGATGGCACCGATGTGACGGGCTTTCCTCAGCAGGCAGGAATGCACGGCAGTCTGCCGGTCGGAATGGACTGGCTGCTCCAGGGGGTCCTTGAAAGCGAAGTCGGGATCAACACGGTCCTGACTTCCAGTGAGGAAGCGATACCGGGCCTGGGTGATGCGCTGGCTCGTCACGAAGCACAGTTGAACGAGTCTGGCGTAACGGTCGAGAATGCCGACAGCGATGTCATTGCGGCCGGCTTGCTGCGGGCCGGATTGATTGCGGGCAGGAAGGTCGTTTGTATTGTCGGGATTCGGGGCCTGCGACGTGCCATGGATGCCATCTACGAGGCATCGCGCGTGGCACCGGCCCCGTCGGCTGCCGGCGTGATTGTGATTGCCGAGCCGAAGTGGTACCGGGCCCCGTCATCGAGCGTCACGCGAGGCCCGCATGCTGTCTCGGCCCCCGGGAGTCACTCATCAGCCGTCTCGCTCCATCCCGATCAGGATCCTGCCGGGCTCGCCGGGCCGATTCATGACTCGAGGCAGTTGGCAGCGTATCTGGGGCTGCCGGTGGTGGCCCCGTCTGATTGCCGTGAGATACGGCGGTATGTGAATGATGCCCTACGCCTGTCGAAGGCTGAGCACACGCTTGTGGCCATGCTGGTCCCGCCGTTGCTGATGGGGGTCGGTGACAGCGAACTCGGGCCCGACGATCCGACGCTCCGATCCATCCCGGTTCGTCATGAGGCATCGTCACGATTCGGTGATGAATCCCCGATTCATGTGGAAGCACGGAAGCGGCAACTGGATCGGATCATGAATGTTCCGGGGCCCGGCGAAGTTGTCCCGGTTGGGATTATTACGTTCGGCACGGCACACACCTCGGTTCGCCATGCGCTCGCCTTGCTGGGGCTCACCGGGCGCATCCCGATTCTCAAGTTGGGCCTGGCCAATCCGATCGATGCTCGCTCAGCCGAGCACTTGCTGCTTCGATGTCGCCATGTCATCGTGGTCGAGTCGGGGCAGGCACTGGTTGAACGTGAAGTCATCCTCGTGGCCCGCGATCTGACACGAGCCGGGATCGATTCTGCGCGGGTGCACGGGAAGTACATCCCGGTGAATCTGCTTGACACCGAGCCCGCCGAGTCGCAGCAGCGCGGTACTCGGGCACCCGCATCGCACGTGTATCTGCCATCGACGTTTGTTGAACTGCACCCGTCGTTTCTGGCAGCCACGCTGGCCACGGTTCTGAATCCGATGAAGGGTGTGGATGGGTTGACGGTGCAGCAGCGCGCCCAGGATGGGGAATCGCAGCTGGGGTTGGCTGTCTCGACTCGTCAATCACTCACGGCGAAAGCCGGACGAGACTCGGAATCTGCAGCGCTGCAGGCGTTGGGCAGTGACGCGACCCGATCGGGTGGGTCCAGTCTGGTTGACACACTGCTTCGGCTCACGGTCCGGGAGATTGCCGAGGAGTTGGCAGTCCCGGCGGCAGAGCGGCCGGCGCTGTCGGTATGCCTTGAGACACTTGAGGAGACGACACTCGAACAGCCGGCACCGCGTCGGGTCATCATCGGGATTGAACGCCGGCGACTGCTGAGCATCGGGCGGGCAGCGATCACACATGCAATCCGGCGCCGCGTCCCCTTGACGTTTCTCATCACGCCCGACCCGGCCGGCTCACTTCCTGACGGGCCGGCGTCACTCACGACCGCCGAGGCCGAACGCGTGATCCGGAGCCTGATCGGCGATGATGAGGCTTCATTTGTGATTGTGGCGAGGCTTGATCCGAGCGATGGGACTTCGTTCCGTCAGAGTCTGAAGCGTGAGGTGCTGCGCGACCGGGTGTCGATCATCATCATTGATCTCGATCAGCACCGCCAGCCGCAACCGGTGGCCGGCGACCCGAGGGAATGGGCCGAGCGCGGCTATGCCCCGGCAGAGTATTGGGTTCGCCCATCGTCACGTGATGCGCGCCTGTGTTACGAGTGGCTCGTGAAGCGTGGCTGGAGTGACCCGTCGTGGCTTGACGGCGTTCATGCGCCGAAGTTTGAGTTGCCGAATCAGGATGATCCGCTGGTCACACCGCTCGACGGCTGGGAGGGGTTCGAGGAGTTGCGCGTGGACCGGCGCCAGCCGCCGGCAGAAATGGCATCGTGGCTGAGTCGGGTGCAGCTGGTTGAGCCGGCCCCGCGCCACGGGCAGGAGCCGTGCTGGCGCGTCCATGTGTGCGGGCAGACGGGGGACGCCTATGAGTTAACATTAACATTGCTCGAGCAGGCAGGACGGCGAATGGGCTTCCGCGTGCAGATGGTGCGCGGTATTGATCAGGCCGGCCTGTTTGCACAGATGGTGTTCAGTCGCCCGCGACCGGAGGATGTCCCATCGCCCGAGACGGCTCGGATTCCGTACGGTTCGGCTGATCTGGTGATTGCGTTCGATCTGCCATCGATTGTCAATGCCGTCGACCCGGCCGGCCCGCACTGTGTTGCATCGCCGCACCGCACCTATCTTGTCATGGATGCCTCCCCGCCGTTGTCGATGGCTGTGGAGAATGAGCAACCAGTGACTCGGCCGGTGATCCCGGGTGCACTGAGTTGGTTGATCCCGCCGACCCACCGGACGGTGCTGCGTGCCGGCGAACTCTCGGATCGGTTTATTAATACGCGACGGTTCATCGGGGTCATGCTCAGCGGGGTGGCCTTCCAGCAGGGGCTGATCCCGGTAACCAGCGACCGCATTGAGCGGGCAACGCAACGGCTCCCGGGTGATCCGCTGCGGCAGGCTCCGGTGGCCATGCGGCTCGGGCGGCTCGCTCTCGGGACGCGTCTCGGCCGGCCTTGCCGTTCGGGAGCGTCGATCAGCCAAGCCTGAGGCGCTGGTGCGACTCCACCGTCAGATCATGGCAGCCCGACCGTATCCCGGTGCTACCAAACGGGCGGATGGTTTTGCTCGGTTGGCATTGGGCACGCTTGACGCTGTGACCGGACTACGGCGACGTGATGCAAACCGAACGGCTGAACTGCGGTTTGTGGCCCGTCTCATCGACTGCGAGTATTGGGGCGGGCTTCGCGCCTGTCGCGCGTATGCCGATCGTGTTCGATCCGTGTACGCGGCCGAGCGATCCGTGAGCGACTACCCGGTGACGAAACTGGTCATCGAGCAACTGGCGCGCGCGATGTTGATCCCGGATGTCGTGTTCTGCTGCTCGACGGCCGTCCGCCCTGACCGTCTGCGCGACATTGAGCGACGGCTGCGGGCCTCTCGTGCCAATGGAGACCGGGTCACGTTCCGGATCCGGGGGCGGGCACGCTCGACACCGATCCAACGGACCATCGGCGGCTACTGGAAGATGACCCCCACACTGTGCAAGGCCGTGGCACTGGCACGCTGGGTTCGCCTCGTACCGGGGTGGATGCAGGAAGAGTCGCGATATCGCCGGTGGGTGATCGATCTGACGGACCGGTGTGCGCAGGAACTTCCTGAGAAGGCGTCCCTCTGGCTTGAAGTGATGCGGCAACTGAGTCGCGTGCAGGGGCACGGGTCGCATCGGGTTCGCTCGGTCCGCGCCGCCCGGCGAGCCATCGATTCGGTGCTGGAACTCGCAGCCGAGTCAGCAGTGGCAACGGGCCCACAGCCGGCGTCTGGCGTCAGTGCGTCAGGCAACCCGGTGCCGGCCCGTGGATCGAAGAATGCTGCCGGCGAGTGATCCGTGCGGATTCGGGGCTGTACAACCTTGACTGGCTGCCGTGTCGGTGCTTCACTTGTGCGGCTCGCGAAACACGGAATGGGGCGGAGGACCGTGCGGGTGAGGCGGGCGATTTCTTGCTACGTTCGATCGGAGTGGAGTGTCGGGGAGTGCTGACACGTTCAGCAATGCTCTGCAATCGGGACTCTCGAACAGGACAGAATCAGCCACAGGCCATGACCGTGGTAACCCTGAGCGTGGGACGTAATCCTCCCCCGTGACGGCCCGAGCATGATGCACTGAGGCATCACCCGCAGGACGTGAACATTGCGGACCCATATGACGGCACGATGCGTGCCGCCTGCTGATGAACATCGTCTCCCTCCCAGAGCCGATCCGATTCACCGACCATCCGGCCACGACACTCCAGTCACGGCCGATCCGTTTCATGGCCCGGTGACCAGCCGAACAGGAATCGACAGTCCATGCTGACCGTAACCGGCATTCTGGAATGGACGGAAAAGAACGACGGGCGAATTCGTCAGCTCAACGGCCAGTTGGTTGAACGCGATGATGACCCGTATGTTCCGCTCGCCCTCGCTGACAGTTATCCACTGCGCAATGGGCAGGAGATCACGGCCGACGTCGTATCGAAACGAACCAAACGTCGTCGACGACGTGAACGGCGAAGCCCCCCGCGCGTCCCTCGCCCGACGGTCGAGCGCATCGTGGCCATTGAGGGGTTGCCGCCCGATCAGTACGCCCTGCATCGCAAGTTCGACCAGCTGACCTCGATCGACCCGCAGCCGCGTATTCGACTCGAATATCCCGACTGCCCGCCGGCCAACCGGTTGATTGATCTGTTCTGCCCGATTGGATACGGCACGCGCGGCCTTGTCGTGAGCCCCCCGAAGGCAGGCAAGACCACACTGCTGCAGGATATTTGTCACGGCATCAAACACAACCATCCGGATATCGAGGTGATCGCGCTCCTGATTGATGAGCGGCCGGAGGAAGTGACCGACTTCAAGCGCAACGTGCCATGTACCTGCCTGGCATCGAGCAACGACCACGCCCTCGAGCAACATGTCTCACTGGCCATCCTGGCAATCGAGCGGGCCAAACGGATGCTTGAGGCCGGCAAGGATGTGATCGTCGTACTCGACTCGATCACGCGCATGGGCCGGGCCTTCAACTCAAGCAAGCGGTTTGCCTCATCCGGCCGAACGATGACGGGCGGGCTCGATTCCCGGGCACTGGAAATTCCCAAGCGGTTGTTTGGTGCTGCCCGGAAGGCCGAAGAGGGCGGCTCGCTGACGATCATCGCCTCCTGCCTGGTCGATACCGGCTCTCATGCCGATCAGATCATCTTCGAGGAGTTCAAGGGCACCGGGAACATGGAGTTGATTCTTGATCGCACCATTTCGGAGAAGCGGATCTTCCCGGCGATCAACCTGGCTGCTTCCGGGACACGCAAGGAGCATCTGCTGCTGACTGAAAAGGAGCTGGCCACCGTGACGGCGCTCCGTCGGCGACTCATCAACACGCAGCCGCATCTGCAGATCGAACAGTTGCTCGCCGCCCTCAAGCGATTTGAAACGAACGCAGCACTGGTGGGCGAAAAGTAACCACCGTCTGTCTTCGCGACCCCCCATGATCCAAAAAAGAAACGAGCGGCACCCTCGGTGTGTGAAGGAGAGGGAAGAGTGCCGCCCGTACCGTGGCCGGTGTGAGTGTGGTGATGCCGTTACGGCATGATTTCGCTCTCGATGAAGTTCGATTTCACGGAGTCGGCCCCTCCTTCACCCCGTCGGATCACAGCCTGCGTCGCAAGCGGGCGAAGTGGCGCCTTCTGCGGGATGACCACCTGCAAGGTCGCCAGACCGTCAGCGTTGGCGATTGCATCCCCGAAGTTCGTCACCGAATCGAGCAGGTCGATGCAGAGTCCACCGAGTTGCCCGACACAGCGGCCCTTGCCGGTACCGGCCAGACTGTACAGGAAGTAGACCCGCTCACCCTGCTCGGCACCGCTTACATTGAATGTGGCAACCCGCCCACGTCGCAGTTCCGACTGGGACAGGGAGATATCCGGCACGACCTGCGTTCCGGTGACGACGATGACGGCACTGCCCCACCCGAACGGGGGCGTGCTGATGATCGTGGCGATGTCGTTCGTCTTGTCGAGATCATAGTCGGCGATGGCCGAAATCAGGGGCGAGTAGCCGGCCCCGTGCCGCTCGTGTGGCTGCAGCGTACCGTCCCCATTCGACGGGAAGATCGAGAAGTCAAACGATGCATCGTTCGTCAGGATGACATCCACCACACCATCACCGGTCATGTCTGCCAGATCGAGGTCGTTGCTGATTCGGAATGCGCCTTCACGCCCATTGGGCCCGGAGATCACATTCGGGAAGCCGAATGCCCCATCCCCGTAGCCGAGCATGGTGGCAACGAACACCGTGCCGAACGAATCCTGCGGGACCATGTACACGATGTCATGGTTCCCGTCACTGTCAAGATCGGTCAGTTTGAGGTGGGAGGCCTGCTCACCGGTGGGGAGTTCAGCGCCGAAGGTAAAGTCGCCGTTGCCGGGAAGCACGACGATTCCAAGAGATGATGACGTAACGAGATCCATGGTTCCGTTGTGGTCGATGTCGCCGGCCTGAATCCGCCAGGGCTTCGATACCGAAATCGGATTGTGCACGATGAAGTCCGTGCCATTTCCGGTATTCTCTGACACAAAGATCAGATTCGCTGGGCCGGGATCAGTCAGCACCACATCCAGGTAAGTGTCGTTGTCAAGATCAAAGGCATCAATGTGCCCGGCCTGACTTGCGCCGATCGGGGTCACCACACCGTCTGCAAAGGTACCGTCACCGTTGTTCAATGCAACGGCAAAGTTGTATCCGGGATGGTTGCGGTCCGGGCCCATCAGCAAATCGAGGTACTTGTCATTGTTCAAATCGCGCAGACGGATTTCGCCAGGATTGATCGGCGTATTGAATCTGACGGCTGTACGGAATGTGCCGTCGCCGTTGTTGTAGAGGATCTCGACATCGTCTCCGGCCGTCAGTATGTCCGGGTCGCCGTCGTTATCGATATCGCCGGATTCGACAAAGCCCGTGAATCCCTGCACGACGTACTTCCTCGGGATGAAGAAGGTTCCATCACCGAGATTGTGGTGCACGGTGATGACGGATGAGTCGTTCGCCACCGTGACGACGTCGAGGAAGTTGTCATGGTCAATGTCAAAGACGGCGGTATCGTGGGTGTACTTGGCAGCCTGGTAGTACACGATACTCTGGACGCCGCCGGCGCCATCGCCGAGGCAGACGTTGAATCCATCAAACGTGCGCCCGGATGGAGTGGTCAGGATCACATCGGGGATCAGATCGTTATTCAGGTCGGCCACATGCACCGTCCGCGGCGTGTAGGTTCCTTCGGTCAATTGGAACTGGGTTGCCGCACCAAATGTGCCGTCGCCGTTGTTCAGGCGGATCGTCAGCAGCCCCCAACTTGAGAATGCGTTTTCGGCACCGGCTGCCAGCAGGTCCGGCAACTGGTCCCCGTTCATATCGGCCAGCGCCACGCCCTGACTCTGCGTGTACGCCCCGGGTGCAGCGATGTAATACGCCGGGGCACCGAACGTGCCGGTCCCGTCGTTGAGCAGGATCGCGTTGCCCTGAGCCCCGTCACATCCAACCAGCAGATCAAGGTCAAGGTCATTGTCAATATCAGCGGCAGCGAGCCGGTAGGGCCCATTTCCGACGAAATAGTCAACACGAGGCAGGAAGCCGGCCTGCGCCCCGGTCTGCCCGTTGTGCTCGAGCAGCGAAATGGTTGTTCCCTGGCTCAGCCGCCCTGCGTTGGCCGTCACGGCATCAGGAATATCATCGCCGGTGAAGTCGGCAAACAGGAGTCCAAACGGTCCGGCTCCAGTGGTAAACGACTCATAGTCGGCAAGCGACCCATCCCCGTTGTTCCGCCACAGACTGAGCACGGTGGACGTGCCGTGGGTGCCGGGCATCGTCCCGAGGACATCGAGATCGTTATCGAAGTCCACGTCAGCCAATTTGATCTCACGAATCCCTTCGTTGTATGGTGATTCGTACACGACCTCATCGGCAAACGTCCCATCGCCGTTGGACATGATGACGGAGAGGCCGGGACCGCCGAAGAACTCCCGACAGACGACGGCATCAATGTCCTGATCTCCATCCATGTCGCCGACGGCCACATAGTCCGGGCCGAACGTCGGGAAGTTGCCTGCGTCCCAGGCTCGCCAGGGGGCATTCATGAGCCCGGTATTGAATTCCTGAGCCAAGGCCGTATGGCCGGTCAGGGCTGCGGCCATTGTGAGGGACGCCATTGTTACGATGCTGTACTTGAACACTGACATGGTTCATACCTCATATTCAAGCGCCCCAGTTCGTGGGGCGGTGTGGTACGTTGGATTACGGGAGGATCTCAGCAGTGATTTCGTTCGACCGGACCGAGGCGCTGCCCTGCGGACCGCGACGGACGATTGCCTGCGTATGGACGGTCTTGCCGACCGGTGCGTTGCCCGGAATCATGACATTGAGCCGGGCAATACCGTTGCCGTCGGCGGTGGTGTCCCCGATTAGTTTGACAGGATCAATCAAGTCAAGACAGAGTCCACCGAGGCCGGGCGGGCAGGCACCGTTGCCGGCGTTGGCCAGGCTATAGGCAACATAGACTTTTTCGAGCGGGAGGACATCGTCGACGATAAACGTCGCCGGGAAGCCGCGTCGCAGATCGCTCTGCCGCAATACAAGGTCCTTGCGAACCGAGTCACCGATGCCGCGAAGCATGATGATGCCGGGATACCAGTAGCGGCCGTTGTTCACCTGAGCAAGAACGGCTGCATCGCGGACGCCATCGCCGTCGAAGTCGCCGAACTTCATGTCCACGGCCTGTTCAGCCACGCCGTACCGAACCATATTCCGGTACGTCCCATCTCCGTTGCCCTGCCAGAAGGACATGTCCTGCGGAGAGAAGTTGACAGTCATGGCATCAAGGGCGTCATCGCCATCAACGTCTGCCAAGGTCATGGAACTATTGTGATCAATGTAGCCGTATGAGCCGTAGTAATGCTCGGCCAGGAAGAAGTTTCCGTCACCGCGGCCTCGTCGAATCGTCAGGCCCTTGCCGTCGAGGTTGTAGATAACGCTGAAGTCGAGGTTCAAATCGCCGTCGATATAGCCTGATGCGAATGTTCGGGCATCACGTCCGGTTGACACGGTGTTGGGCAACTGAAATGTGCCGTCGCCATTGCCGTTGCTGATGGCAGCATACCCCTGGATTCCGGAGTTCGACAGCGCGTCGATCACTTCGTCGCCGGTGAAGTCACCGCCGCCGACCACCGTCAAGAAGTTATCCACCGGTGAATCGACGGGTGCACCGAAACGACCGGTGCCGTCGTTACGCATGACGGCGATATCGAATCCGGTCGAGATCATCAGGTCAGCATCGGTGTCATTATCGAGGTCGTAGCATTCGAAGTAGGCTGCGCCGAGGACGTTGCCGACTGATGTTGAAGCGCCGAAGTTTCCATTCCCGTCATTCATGCGTCGGCTGAAGCGGGAATCGCCGTCAAGCCAGATGATGTCGAGGTCGCGATCGCCGTCCAGGTCAACGAGTCGTACAACGGTGGGGTAGGTGCTATGGGAGTAGTCGTCGATGGCACCGAACGTTCCGTCTCCGTTGTTCTTGCGAACGCTGATGCCGTGTTGCCCGGCAAAGTCAGCCCGGTAGCCGGTGACGACGTCGAGGTCGCCGTCACCGTCTATGTCTCCGGACTGAAGATTCGTTGGAAACGCCGGGGCCAGACCGGGGGAGGTCATATCGATCGGGGTCGGCTGGATGAAGGAACCGTCACCCGGGTTGAGATACACACACGCTTCGAGCGAGCCGGCTGCCACCACCGTGACATCGAGGTCCGTATCACCGTCCATCTGCGAGGTGACGACAACAACCGGCGACTCGCCGGCCCGGTATTTCCGTGGGGTTCCAAAGCCGCCGGTCCCGTCGCTGGGCACGAGAAACCAGTTGTCTGAAGACCCGGTGGCTGTGAGGATATCAGGCCAGTCATCGCCGGTGACGTCGGCCGTATGAAGCCCGATCCCGGAGTTGGTGTATGCATTGAGGCTGATGGTCTCAGGTTGTGCAAACGTGCCGTCTCCGTTGTTCCGCCACAAGCCGATCGCACCGCTCCCGAATCCGCCGGACGACTCATGCGAATAGAACACATCCATGTCCTGATCGAGATCAATGTCGGCTGCATGAACGGTCGGGAAAAGTCGGATTGAGCCGGCGTCAATACCGGGATACACACTGTCGATCGAGAAGGTCCCGCCGTTATTCTGAACCAGGGTCCACTTATTCGTCTTGTGCCCGACGATCAGGTCGTCAAACGTATCATTGTTCAGATCGCCCGATGAAATCGAATAGGTCCCATCGTCGACCGTCAGGACCGTTGGCGTTCCGAACAGGCCGGTTCCGGTGTTTGGCAGGATGGCAATCGTGTTGGCGTATTCGATGTAGCGCTCGTGTGCCACGGCGACGTCCAGGTCGTTGTCGTGATCCCAATCGCCCACGGTGATGCTGCTTGGTCCGGTCCGCCCGGCCGACGATGAGCCGGCATAGGAGAAGTTCCCCTGCCCGTCGTTGCGCCACAGTGAGACAGCGCTGCCTTCAAACAATCTGCCGGTTTCACACACGACAATGTCCGTATCACCGTCGTTGTCGAAATCCCCGACTTCAAGGTCCAGTCCTTCGGTCACGGTCTCATAGAAGACCGGTGGCAGATAGCCGCCGACTCCATCGCCGAAGAGGATCGACAAGTGTGCCGTTCCTCCCCAACTCGTCGTAGCCAGATCAGGAACCTGGTCTTTGTTGAAGTCAGCAACCCTGGCTCCATACGGCCCGATCCCCTGTGGGTAGACGCCGGTGTCATATCCAATCCACGGGACATCAAAGAGCGGAGGATTCAGTTGGCCCGAAGCCGGGTGGTTTGCCACCGCGACGATGCCAGCCAGCGCGCCGATACCGGCGAGCAGTCTGCGTGATCTGATGTGGTGCCTCATTATCTCTGTCTCCACAATCGTTGTGGTTAGAACAACACAGCCACCAGCCCGAGCAGGGGCGTCAGCTCATTGTCGTTCAACTGTTTGTGTGGGCGTTTGAGCAGTGCCATCTCAAATAAGCCACGGGGAGGGAAGTGCCAGGCGAGTCGTTTCGGGTCCACCCGATCCATCGCCAAGCACACCAAACCTAATGCAACAACCGTGCCTTACAAGTCAGGGACTTGAATAAAGGCAAAAAACGTCCCTCAAGATCAGATAGGGGCGGTTCAACAGGTTGGATGACACGGATCAATACGTTCAGATGGAAACAGCGGCGGAAGTTTTAGCCAGCCGGGATCCGATCGAGTCAGGCAGCACGACGCGCAGCCCGGTCACGATTCGTGTGGGCTGCCGCAGGTTCTCGACGAGGCCGGCTGCGCGCGACCGGTGACGACCACGGGGGACTCGGCCCGCTTTGCCCGCTTCCCATCAAGCCCGAGGCGTCGGCGTGCTGCGCGGCCTGAGATTCGCTGAATGAGGACGACAAGTGTCGTTTTCAGGAGGATGTCCTCATCGTTTTCATCAGCATTCCCGTCAGGCGTCACACGATGGAGCACCGCTTCATACGTCACGAGCCCACGTTTCGGGTGGGGCTCACGCTCCTTGTCGATGACTTCAACGGTGAAGTACACCTGATCGCCGAAGTAGGCCGCCTTGAGAAACTCGGTGTCGGCACTGACAAAGGCGATGGTATTGCCATAGGTATAGGCCGATTTGTGGTACTGCCCGATGGCGAGCGAAAAGAGATACGCCCCGTGGACGATGCGTTTGCGGAACGAGGTCCAGCGAGCAAAGCCTTCATCCATGTGCAGCGGGTTGTAGTCCCCGGTCAGGGAGGCGAATTGACCCCCATCCTCGTCCGTCAATGTGATGACGTTGTGTGGGTAATCACACAGGCGATCACCGAGTTCGATGTCGTCCCACGAGCGGCCGACATACTCAGGCAGAAACGATTCACCCAGTATATCTGGGATGGGCTTGGTCACCATGTCTGAGGGCATACTCAACCACCTTGCGAGCACCAAGTGTCTGGGGGAGGGAGGAGGAGGGCGCAGCGCTGTTCCCGCCCGATTCACACTGTTCCAGTCTGTGCGGCTCCCCGGTTCAGGTCATGCTACACGCCAACCACTGCATCTGCAAGTTGAACCGGACACTGAGGTATCCGTTGCCGGGTACATTCAGCATTTTCAGAGATCGCGTAAGTACTTAGAGCATACGAAGAAATGATGTCGAAATCATCCTCAGCAATGGCAACAGCAGGGGATCGGCACGACAGAGGGTGACCTGCCAACGCGTTGGGTACGACCGATAATGGAGGGGCAATCACAGCGCGCTAGGCAGCATTCGGCTTGGGTGCGTTGTCGCTCCGGCTCATCCGCACTGCATTGGAACGATCGTCTGGGAAATCCAGGGAAGTTACTGCGTCAGGCTTCCAGGAGCAACAAAAACGGCCTCCCCCTTGGTTCTTTGCTCTCTGCAGGGCTATCAGAGCCTCGCCAAGATACGATTCAGAGGTGCTGGTTCGACTCTGCCGCAGGCTGGCTGCACCGACGCTGAGGCTCGGTTTCCAACCCGACTTCTTTTCCGACCAGATTCTCGTCACCTGAATGAAATGCCGACTGATTCGGCGTACCACGGTGTGGACCTGATGGGGCTCGAGGTCCTGAAACAGGACGAGAAAGCACCCGCCGCCATATCGAAACGCCAGGTCACTCTCGCGCAGGACCGAACGGAGCGACGCAGCGAGTCTGATGAGCATGTCATCCCCGGCATCGCGACCGCAGTGGTCATTGAGCACATGCATGTGATCGGCATCGACAAGAATGGCCACGATCTCCGTACTCCGTGCCCGGCACGATTCAAGCAGCGACGGGAGGGCCGCCTCAATGGCACGTCGATTCGGGATATCGGTCAGTGCATCGGTGTGCGCCAGCCGGTCGAGATGCGCGGTGGCACGGGCCACCTGCACGCGGATGGCATCGTCCATCGTCCGTCGCAATCGTGCTGCTTCCGCATAGTGCGCATACGAATCAACAATCATCCGATGCACTTCGCGGCTTGTTTGCCCGAGCAGATCCGGCTCATCAAGTTTGAGATGGTCATACGAATCGGAGCGAGACTGGTACCGAAAGGCACGCAGGCGCCGCAGATACTCCATCCAGCGCTTTTCGAGTTGGGTGCAGGGGCGTAGGAGGAGCAGCCAGCCGGCCATCCCGCCGCCGATCAGCCCGAACGTGGCTGCAATCAGCGACACCGCAAAGGTCGAGGTATCGCGAGAGGAGATGGCATGATACATCGAGAGGCTGATCCCGGATGCCAGCAGTGAGACGAGCAGACTCCCGCGCAGTGGCCTGAGTCTCATACTCGTCGATGAACGGGCCTCTTGGAGCCGGCTCTTCCGGCACCCTTCTGATGGAACATCATCATTCGGCATGGCAACGTCCGATAGCCGATAGTCGGCTCACTCGATTCCTCAGATTCGACCATGCAGCAGAATACAGGCACGGCGATCGCGCACGGTCTACTGCTGGACACGTATCGAGAATCGGTCAGATTGCAGTGAATCTTGAGCGGCGTGCGTACGGGCGCGCGGTGCGGCGGTGTCAAATCCCTGACGGATGCCAGATTGTTTTGAAGTCGATCAGCGGCTCAATCCACCACGGGCTGTGACAGGCTGACTCATCGTACCAGCCCTCCGGCTCAGCAATGGCACGGACGACGACCCGCTTCAGGTTTTCTGCTGATCCGGCACGCAGGCGTTCGGCTTGCTCGCCCGGGAGGTTTGCTGCATGGATCGCCCCGATCTCACGATGCCCGGCAAAGTGCTCGACCAGCTCGGATCGAAGCCCGGTCAGCAGATTCACGACACCGGCCGGCACATCACTCGTGGCACACACTTCGCCGACGATGGCCGTCGCCAGGGGATGGGCCTCGCTCCCAAGTGCCACGACCGTGTTGCCGGCACAGAGGGCCGGCGCGATCAATGACACCAGTCCGAGCAGCGGCAGTGCATCGGGCGCCACGACTCCGACGACGCCGATTGCCTCAGGGACCGTGAAGTTGTAATGGGGTCCGGCCACGGGATTGTGCGTTCCCAGCATCTGGCTGAACTTGTCCGTCCAGCCGGCATAGGACACGAGACGGTCGATCGCAGCCTGGACTTCTCGTGCGGCCGCCTCACACCCATCATCAACCGTTGAGGCAATGACATCAGTAAACTCGCCGGCCCGGGCTTCCAGCATCTCAGCCATCCGGTAGAGAATCTGCCCGCGGTTGTAAGCCGATCGCCCGGCCCAACCCGACTGGGCTGCGGAGGCAGCCTCCACGGCATTGCGCAGATCCTTGCGCGACGCGCGACAGACATGCGCCAGTGCCTGGCCGTTGAGCCCATCGATCTTGATCGATCGCCCGGACTCCGTCCGTGGGAACTGGCCGTTGATAAACAGTTTGTAGGTCTTGAGAACCATGAGTCTCTGCTTTTGTTCCATGCCGCTTTGCCCACTCGTTCCTTATAGTCGAACATACGCCCGCAGGCCCTGCATCCCGCCTTCGCGCCCGAATCCGCTCTCTTTGAAACCACCAAAGGGGCTACCCGGATCGAACTTGTTATACGTGTTGCACCAGACCACTCCGGCCTTCAGTTTCGTGGCAATATTGAATATCTTGGCTCCCTTGTCGGTCCAGATTCCTGCTGCGAGCCCGTACTTCGTATTGTTGGCTCGCTCGACCGCCTCCTTCGGCGTGCGGAACGTCATCACGGCAAGGACCGGCCCGAAAATCTCCTCACGGGCAATCACATGGCTCGGCTGTACCCCGGTAAAAAAACACGGCCGGCACCAGAACCCGCGGTCGGGCAGTTCCGAATCCCCCGCGACCTGATGCAATACCGCACCCTCCTGCGGGCCGACCTCCAGGAAGTGTTTAATGCGCGCCAGTTGCTCGGCACTGTTAATGGCACCGATGTCGGTATTCTTATCGAGCGGATCTCCGACTCGCAGCGATTTCATCCGCCACTCGAGTTTGCTCACGACCTCTTCAGCAATGCCCTCCTGCACGAGGACCCTCGACCCGGCACAACAGACATGCCCCTGATTGAAGTAGATCCCGCTGATGATTCCCTCCACGGCCTGATCGATCGGCGCATCATCAAAGAGGATATTCGGGCTCTTGCCGCCGAGTTCGAGTGTGAGTGGGATGCCTCGCTTCGCGGCGATCTGCGCCAGGCGCTTGCCGACCTCCGTCGAGCCGGTAAAGGCGAGTTTGTCGATGGCATCACTGCCTGCCAGGGCAGCGCCGGCTTCGGGCCCGCCGGGGACGATGTTGACCACGCCGGGGGGGAGTCCGACTTCCTGCAGGATGTCCGCCAGCCGGAGTGCCGTCAGGGGCGTTGTTTCTGCCGGTTTGAGTACCACCGTGTTCCCACATGCCAGGGCCGGTGCGATTTTCCATGCAGCCATCAGGAGTGGGAAGTTCCACGGGATAATCTGAGCACAGACCCCGACCGGGGATGCCGTGCGCCCGCAAAACGCATATTCGAGTTTGTCGGCCCAGCCGGCGTAGTAAAAAAAGTGATGAGCCACGAGGGGGATGTCGACGTCGCGCGATTCCTTGATCGGCTTGCCGCCGTCCATCGTTTCCAGGATCGCCAACTCACGCGCCCGCTCCTGAATCCGGCGTGCGATTCGGAAGAGATACTTGCCCCGTTCCCGGCCGCTGAGGCCGGCCCAACCGGGCAATGCGTCTCGGGCGGCAGCGATGGCCTTGTTCACATCATCGGCCCCGGCCTCAGCAACGTCGCTGAGTACCTGCTCGTTTGCCGGGCTGATCGATGATCGCCATTGGCCCGACGACGGGTCACAGAACTCACCGCCGATGAAAAGGCCGTATCGGTCAGCAATCTCGATCGGCGCACTTTCCGGTGCTGGGGCATACTCCCATTTGCCGCTTTGTTCCGTCGTCCTGGTCATCCAAGGCCACCGTCTTTCCACATGGAATCACCGTTCGTGCCGTTGAGCCTTATGAAACCGACGTGTCATAGCCGGCTGCATACGTCCCGGTGCTTAACTTGAGCGCTTGCCGCACGAGATCATTAACGAGGCTCGATGCCCCGAATCGGAACAGGTGGGGCGACAGCCAGTGCTCGTCGAGCGTTTCGCTCACCATCATGAGATAATGCAATGCTGACTTGGCCGTGCGAATCCCGCCTGCCGGCTTCATCCCGATGCGGACTCCGGTCGCCAGATAGTGGTCGCGGATCGCCTCGAGCATGATCAACGTGACCGGCATCGTTGCTGCTGGTGACACCTTGCCGGTCGAGGTCTTGATAAACACCTCCCCGTCGGCCAGATCACCGTCTACCGCAGCGGCTTCGATTGCCAGATCGCTGGCACGGCGAATGTGGTCATACGTTTCCAGTTCGCCGGTCTCAAGAATGATCTTGAGGTGGGCCGGGCCGCAGGCTTTTTTCACCTCACGGATTTCCTGTGCCACTTCGTCATACCGGCCGGCCAGGAAGGCTCCACGATTGATGACCATGTCGACCTCGTCGGCACCGTCAGCCACCACCTGCCGCACGTCAGCCAGACGCCCGTCCAGTGGATACTGGCCGCTCGGGAATGCCGTCGCGACGCTGGCCACCTTGACGCCGGACCCGGCCACCGCTGCCTTGGCAGTACGCACCATCGAGGGGTACACACACACGGCAGCCACATGCGGCAATGCCGGTTCGATCTGGCCCCCCTCATGCGGGCAGACGGCCTTTCGGCACAGTGCTCTCACTTTCTCCGGTGTGTCCTTGCCCTCAAGTGTGGTCAGATCGACCATTGACACGGCCAGCCGCAGCCCGGCCCCCTTCATGGTGGTCTTGATTGACCGCTTTGCAAACGAAGCGGCCCGTTCATCCACCATGACACGATCTACGAATCTGCTCCTCATAACCGAGCAGTGTATGGCCCTGCAGGCATCCGGCCCATTCCGGGCACATCCTCTCGTTGGTGTGCACGACTGGCCCGCCGGGCTTGGCTGTCATACCCTTACAAATACCCAACGTGTACCGGACCCACACCATGATCCACGTTGCCATCCTTAAACCCGAGTACATTGAGCCGATTCTGACGGGAGCCAAGCGCATCGAATCGCGCATCACGCACACCGCCCGTGCCCCGTTCGACCGGATCGACGTCGGTGAGCGGATCTACTTCAAGGCCTCGGCCGGCCCGTTCCGCGCGACGGCCCTTGTCGATCATGTCATTTGTGTCCGCGACCTCACCCCACACCGCATCCGGAAACTGCGGTCCGACTACAACCACGCCATCGGGGGCCGCGACGAATACTGGAAGTCGAAACGAAACGCGAAGTTTGCGACGCTCATCTGGCTCAAGCGTGTCCAGCCGATCACATACGGCCCGCGTGTCTCGAAACAGCGAGGCATTGCCTGGGTGCCGTTGCCGGATTCGGAGTGCGTGTACCCGGCGTGTCTTGGCCCGAAGCCGACAGCCCCGATTACACAGCCGGTCCAGCCGTCCCCCGCATCAGAGCCTGGGACCGGCATCGTTTTCATCACCGGCGGCAATCTGCGCAATGGCCACGTGTACTTCCGAGGCATCCGAACACTCTTTCCCACCGATGCCTTCGGAGGCACGACCAAGGAGGCAGCCGGCACCCCCGTGACACTGGAACTGAATGATGGGCTGACCATTGAAACGGATCTCGTCGATGCGCGCGGCATCTTCCGCGCGCGGCAATGGCGCCGGTGGTTCGAGCAGATCGGCGTGCAGCCGGGAGATGGTCTCCAGTTCCGACGGCTCGGCGGGCGCCGATACGCTGTGACCCATATTCCGAAGGGCCGAACCTAGCAACCCACTTGCACAAACCTACACTACCGCACATGGGCGATTCATCAATACCTATTTCGCACAGTGACCTGAACAACCTCACGCTGCCGGACCTGTACTCATCGCTGGTGCCGGAGGCGCATCTTCGCACCCTGCTTGAGCTCGCCCGGGCTGAAGATCTTGAAGATTCAGGCGATATCACGACCCAACTCACATGCAGCACGTCCTCGTCGGCCCGCCCCGGGTCAGCCTCGGCCCACGTGATTGCTGCAGCGCCGGGTGTCGCGGCCGGATTGGCCATTCTCCCGACTCTGCTGGACGTATTTCAGGCAGACCTGACCCACACCGATTCCATCACCGACGGGACGTCGGTTGTGCCCGGAACCGTCCTGACAACACTGACCGGACCACTTCCCGACATTCTCACGGTCGAACGAACGCTCTTGAATTTCCTGGGTCGCCTCAGCGGCATCGCCTCTCAGACCGCACGGTTTGTCACGCGGACGCAAGGCTGCAATGCAGTGGTGCTCGACACGCGGAAGACCACGCCGGGGCACCGCGGCCTGGAGAAGTACGCAGTGCGTTGTGGTGGCGGCCACTGTCATCGCATCGGCCTGTACGATGCCATCCTCATCAAGGACAACCACGTTGCCGGCCTCCCCGACGGGCTGAAAAACAGCAGTCTGGTGGACACACTCGCCGAGGCACGCGCGCAGTATCACCCGACATTTATCGAGGTCGAGGTCGATTCGCTTGAGCAACTCGACACCGTCCTCACCTGGCCGGCCGGGACCGTGGACATCGTTCTGCTTGACAACATGACCACCGCGCAACTCGTGGAAGCAGTTGCTGATCGTGATGCGCGCAACCCCTCGCTGCTGCTTGAGGCATCCGGGGGCGTGACGATTGACACGATTGCTGCAATTGCTGCCACGGGCGTCGATCGGATCTCGATCGGCTCCCTGACCCACTCAGCGCCGACGCTCGACATCCGGATGGATCTCGTTCACTGATTGCACAGAGTCACATGACCCAAGAGCACGCTCAGACATTCAATTCACTGCGACACTGGACAGAGGCACTCGAGAAGGCGCTTGCTGATTCACAGTGGTCGCACATCAGTCGTGTCCATGTCATTGGTGAAACGACATCCACACAGGACGCCTGTCGCCACAACGTAATCGATGCGGGGGGGCTGCCGGGCGTGGCAGTCACAACCCTCCGACAGCACGCGGGTCGCGGCCGACTCGGCCGTGCATGGAATGATCCGGAAGGCCACGGGGTTGCCTGCTCGGTGGCGGTGGCCGTCCAGCCTCCTGAACGTCTGGCCTTGGCCGGGGCCCTGGCGGCGTGCCTGGCCGTCGAGCACGTCACGAAGAACACGCTGATGCCACGCATCCGCTGGCCCAATGACGTCATGCTCGAAACGCAGCCTGATATCCGGCGAAAAGTCGCCGGCGTCCTCGTCGAGGTACCGGTCGATCCCCCGGTGGCCGTGATCGGGATCGGTCTCAATGTCCATCAGCAGAAGTGGGCTTCACCCCTCGACCAAATCGCCATCAGTCTGGCTCAGGCCGGTGTGACCGTCTCGCGGCTCGACCTCGTGACCGGCCTGCTTGGCTGTCTGGACCAAACATTGGACTGGGCTGATTCCCGACTAATCGATGAGTTCAGCGCCCGTGATTTGCTGACCGGGACGACTGCCACCTTTGAACATGCCGGCCGGCGTCACACCGGGGTGGTCCTCGACATTGATCCGATGCAGGGCCTGCGCATTCGGACCGCAGACGGCACGATCAAATCACTACCGGCTCTGACAACGTCGCTGATCCACGATCAGCAGGTGTGAGATCAAACCTGCATCCCGGCGAACCGGCTCAGCAGTGCCGCATGAGTCCGCTGCCCGAGATTGAAGCACTTCAGATCGAACTTCTCGTTCGGGGAATGGACACGATCATCGGACAGTCCAAAGCCGACCAGCAGCGCATCCAGCCCCAGTATCCGCTTGAATGACTCGACGACCGGGATTGAGCCGCCACATCCCATCAGCACCGGGCGCTTCCCCAGATCTTCCTCCAGGCCGGCCCGCGCCACTTCGACATACGGAGAATCAGGTGCCATCACAAATGGTCGGCCGCTGCCGTGATCGAGTACTTCAAGTTTGCAGGCCGGCGGCACCTGGGCTTTTACCCATTCGATGAACGACTGCGTGATCTTGTCGGGATCCTGATTCGGCACGAGGCGGCAACTCACCTTCACCGACGCTGTGGCCGGGATCACGGTCTTGGCCCCCTTGCCGGTGTACCCACCCACAATGCCGTTGATGTCACACGTCGGCCTCCCCCACTGCCGTTCGAGGAGGCTGTACCCGTATTCGCCGACGTCCTCAGTCAGCCCGCACTCAGTCAGGAATCCCTGCTCATCAAAACCGAGTGCCTCCCACTCGGCTCGCAGGGCATCTGACAAGGGCTGCACGTCGTCATAGAACCCGGGAATCTGGATACAGCGATCCGCATCGTGCAGGCGGCCGAAGATCCGAGTCAGTTCGTTGATCGGGTTCGGTACGCACCCGCCGGCCATCCCGGAGTGCAGGTCGTGGCTCGGCCCGTGCAGGATGAACTCGAGGTAGATCAACCCGCGGAGCATGGTGGTCAAAGCCGGTGTGTTACTGTCCCACATCCCGGTATCGCTCACGACCACGAAGTCGCATGGGCCGTTGGCTGCACCGGTGCCGACGAGGGCCTCGCGCTGATCGGTGAGGAAGTTGTCGAGGTTGACGGAGCCGGACTCTTCCTCGCCCTCGACGAGGCAGGTAATTCGACAGGGGATCTCGCCGGTGACGTCCTTCCACGCGCGCAGTGCCTCGACAAAGGTCATGACCTGGCCCTTATCGTCTGCGGCCCCGCGAGCCACGATCCGCTTGCCGGTCGGCCCGTCTTCGATGACCGGTTCAAACGGCGGCGACTTCCAGAGGTCGAGCGGGTCGGCCGGCTGGACGTCATAATGGCCGTAAAACAGGATGTGCGGCCCTGCATACCCGACCGGCCCGGGATGATGAGCCATCACCACCGGATGTCCCGGCGTTTCGGCCAGTTGCGCTTCAAGCCCGATGGCACTGAGTTGATCGACGAGCCATTGGCCGGCCCGGCGCGTGTCGTCATTACAGGCCGGATCGGTCCCAACGCTTGGGATGCTCAGCCACTGTGCCAACCTCGAAACAGACGAATCAAAAACCTGATCCAACTGTGCCAGAACATCCTGTGTCGTAGTCATCCATCCGCTCCTGTCTCGATTTCGGTCGTTTTCGACATGCTGCAGGTCGGGCAGCGCGTGCCCGGTACCAACATGGCTCATACCATATCCCGGCATTGTGCCGCCGTCAGGCCTGAATTAACACAACTGTGGCCGGGGCGTTTCGTAGTGGGATAATGCTGTACAGCGCCGGCACGCCAATTCGATGGCAGTGCTGGTGAATCGGCACCCGGGAATCGACCGTCAGAGGCCTGGGCTGCTGATGGAACAACAATTGGACTGAATTCGTGTGAAGGATCACGCCATGCTCTCACTGACACTCGCGGCGCTACATCCAGTGGTCTGGGGATTGATCGGCCTCGGGGCCATCATTCTCCTTGTCATCGTGTTTGTCGTGTCGCAGTTTATCAATCTGTGGATCCAGGCACTGCTGTCCGGTGCCAGGGTCGGCATGTTCGAACTCGTCGGCATGAAACTGCGGCGTGTCGATCCGCGCACGATCGTCTTCAGCCGCATTCGAGCGGTGAAGGCCGGTATCAACATCCCGACCAACAAACTGGAGACGCACTTCCTGGCAGGCGGCCGAGTGGCACAGGTCATTACCGCGTTGATCGCGGCCGATCGTGCCCGGATTGAGCTGACCTATGACACTGCCTGTGCCATTGACCTGGCCGGCCGAGACATTCTCGACGCCGTGCAGACGTCGGTGAAGCCGAAGGTTATCGACTGCCCCGACCCGACGAAGGGTCGCCAAACGATTGATGCGATTGCCCAGGATGGCATCCAGTTGAAGGTCAAGGCACGCATCACGGTGCGGGCGAATCTCGATCGACTCGTCGGCGGTGCCCTTGAGGAAACCATTATCGCCCGTGTCGGCGAAGGTATCGTCACGACCATCGGCTCCTCGCGCACGCACAAGGAGGTCCTTGAGAATCCGGATCGGATCAGTAAGGTCGTGCTGGCGAAGGGGCTTGATGCCGGGACGGCATTCGAGATTCTCTCGATCGACATTGCCGACGTTGATGTTGGCGACAACATCGGCGCCAAACTGCAGGCTGACCAGGCCGAAGCCGACAAGAAGCGCTTCCAGGCAGAGGCCGAAAAGCGAGCGGCAATGGCTCGCGCCCAGGAGGCCGAGAATCAGGCAATGATTGTTCTGAACCAGGCCAAGGTCGTCGAGGCCGAGGCAAAGGTGCCGCTGGCCATTGCCGAGGCGTTCAAGTCGGGCCACCTGGGAGTCATGGACCTCTATCGGCTCCAGAATATTCAGGCCGATACGGGCATGCGGTCCGCCATCGGCAAGCCGGACGATGGCAGCAACAAGGGACCCATCGCCTAGTGCGGGCCGTCTCAGTTGACGTCGATTCAGTCAGATTCAACGTATGAATGTGCGCGGGTCGTGCGGCTTCGTCACGCTGCCTTTGCAGGCACCGCGATATCGTCGGGCAGATCGACCAGACCTTCAGCATGCGCCAGCAAGGCCTCGGCATTCTGACCCATATCCTCCGCGGCACCTATGACCGGGATCCCGCTCTCCTCACGCTGCTGCTGTTCGTAGAGTTCGTTAAGGGCGAGTTCGCGCTTGACGCGCAGCCGCATCTTGTGGGTTTCCACCCGGAGCTGGTGCAGCCTGACTGCATCACGACGCTGGCACGCAATGACCGCAAGCATCTCCTGGATAAACAGGAACCCCACGCCGACCAGCATGAGCCAGAACCACAATCCGGGACCGGTAAGATCAGCAGCCATGGGACGTGCATCGGCCCGATTCCAACCCGACTCAAGCAGGACTTGACCTCTCGCAGCGCATCAGAGCATCCGTTTCCAGTCAGAATGCACCATCAGAGGCCTATGCTGTCCATGGTGATGCGAGGCACACCGACCTGTGGGCGCTGCAGGTCTGCCTTGTCACATGAAAACCCCCGGCCTTTGGAGTCATGATCATGCAGAGTGCGGGCCTCGTTTTCATCATCCTGGCCATGTACGCAAGCATCGGCCCCCTGTCTGCCGCTGCCATCGGTCAGCCGCCGGCACCTGACCGTCTGCGGACCGAGTCTCTCCGGGATCCGATGGGCCTCACCGAACGTCAGCCGCGCCTGAGTTGGATCAACCGTGATCGGCGAATCGGCGCATGCCAAACCGCCTATCGGGTTCTCGTCGCTTCAAGTGAACATGCCCTGGATGACGGTATCGGTGATCTGTGGGACAGCGGCAAGGTGGCCTCAAAGGCACAGCCCTTCACGATCTATGACGGGTCCCCACTGTCATCTGGCCAACGTGCCTGGTGGGCCGTCCGAATCTGGGATCAGAACGGCGAAGTCGGGCCGTGGAGCGAACCCGCCTCCTTCAGCATCGGCCTGTTGGAACCTGATGACTGGCAGGCTCAGTGGATCGCAGACCCGACGCCTGTCGACGAGTTCGGGCCTGCCAATAACGGGTATCACTCGCAACTCGCCGACCGCCCGGATTCCGAGAAGTGGGTGACGATTGATCTCGGGGCTGCCACCGAGATCGATGCCGTCGTGCTGTGGCCTGCACGCCCGTATGACTGGGTCCGCGACGAACCCGGCTTCCTGTTTCCCGAGCGACTGGTCATCGAGGTCTCAAACAAGCCGGACTTCTCAGAGATACAGACCGTCGTTGACCGGACGGATGCCTCGATCCCAAGCCCCGGAGTTGAGCCGGTTCGGCTGGCCTTCAACGCTGTGCGGACTCGATATGTCCGCGTTCGGGCCACGTCGCTCCGGATGCGAAACGAGGGCGAGTACGGCATTGCGCTGGCAGAGATCGAGGTGGAATCAAACGGGCGAAACATCGCGCTCGGGGCACCGGCAAGTGCGTCGGACTCGATCGAAACGGATGACTGGTCCGTGCAGCACTTGACGGACGGTGATACGGTCTCGCACGGTCAGACGGGGACTGATCCCCTGGTCCCGCCGCGCATGAGAAAGGCCTTTCTTGCTACGTCGGCTCGAACCGTCAAGCAGGCCACGGTATACGTCTCAGCCCTAGGCTTGTATGAACTGACGGTCAATGGGCATCAGGTGGACCGGCGCCGGCTGGCACCGGAGTGGACCGACTACACCCGTCGGGTGCAGTTCCAGACGTTTGATGTCACCGATGCCCTGGCCGAAGGTGAAAACGTACTGGCCGCACAACTCGCCGACGGCTGGTATTCGGGTCGACTCGGGTTGACGTTCAGCGTTCCCGGCACCCCGGTCCGCGGCATCTATGGCCGTAAACCAAAGTTCCTGTTGCAACTCGAAATTGAGTATGACGACGGCACAACGCAACAGATCGTCACCGATGCGTCATGGAAGTCATCATTGGGCGGGCCGTGGCGCGTGGCCGATTTGCTCGACGGCGTGGTGTACGACGGGCAACAGGAGCAGCCGGGTTGGACGGGACGTGCGTACGACGATTCATCATGGTCGCCGGTCGACGTCGTGCCGGACCCCGGCGTGACACTGGTCGGGCAGTACAACGACCCGATCCGGGTCACGATGCACCGGCCTGCCGTCTCGGTCTCCGAGCCGACCCCCGGCGTGTTTGTGTATGACTTCGGCCAGAATCTTGCAGGGTGGGCTCGCCTGACGGTGGATGCTCCGACCGGGAGGCAGATTACGCTGCGACACGCAGAAGTCCTGAACCAGGATGGCACGCTCTATACCGACAATCTGAGGAGTGCGAGCCAGATTGACCGGTACATCAGTCCCGGGCCCGGCACCCATGTATTCGAGCCGCGATTCACCTACCACGGCTTTCGATACCTTGAACTGTCCGGACTCGAGCACCCACTTCCGCTATCCAATGTTGAAGTGTGTGCCGTTCACTCTGACCCATCGATTTCCGGGTCGTTCGAGACTTCCGATGACCTGCTCAATCAGTTATGCTCGAACATCCTCTGGACACAGCGGGCCAACATGATGTCGGTCCCGACCGATTGCCCGCAGCGTGACGAGCGGCTTGGCTGGACCGGTGACATCCTCGCCTTTGCCCCCACTGCCTGCTTCAACATGGACATGGCTGCCTTTCTCAACAAGTGGCTGCAGGACATGCGTGATGCGCAGACGGTGGAGGGACGCTATCCGGATTACGCACCGTTTCCCTTTGATGATTCGAAGCGACCGGTCGGCGTGCCGGCCTGGGGTGACGCCGGTGTCTTTGTTGCCTGGGACCACTACCGCTTTTACGGAGACAAGCGGCTGCTCGAAACGCACTATGACTCAGCACGCCGGTGGGTCGATTGGATCCACTCGCAGAACCCGAATCACATCTGGCAGAATGCACGACATAATGATTACGGCGACTGGCTCAACGGCGACCGCTTGCGCCTCGAGGGGTGGCCGAGACGCGGGGCAGGGATGCCGAAGGAGGCCTTTGCGACCGCCTTCTATGCACGATCCGCGCAGATCTTATCCTGGATGGCTCGCGAACTGGGCAGGACAGACGATCGGAAGCGGTATGAGCAACTGGCCGACAACATCCGTCAGGCCTTTATTAAGTCCTATGTAAGCGATGACGGGACGATCACAGGTGATACGCAAGGTGGCTATGCCATTGCCTTGAACTTCGATCTGCTACCCGAGGACATTCAACCGCTGGCCGTTGAACGCATGTTGAAGTGTTTCGATCGGTATGACGGCTGTATCTCGACCGGATTTCATAGCACGGTCTGTCTCATGCGGGAACTGAGCACACGAGGCCACGTTGATGAGGCATATCGGCTGGCACTGAATCGGAAGATGCCGTCATGGGGGTATGCGATCGACCACGGGGCCACGACCATCTGGGAACGGTGGGACGGCTATGTGGAAGGGCGCGGCTATCAGAACCCAGGGATGAATTCGTTTTCCCACTATGCGATCGGATCGGTCGGCGAGTGGCTCTATTCAACCATCCTGGGGATCAAGCCGTTGGCGCCGGGATTTGCGCGGATTGCGATCCACCCGATGCCGGGCGGCGGTTTGACCTGGGCCGGCGGGGAGTACGAATCGGCCCGCGGGACCATTGCCGTACAATGGCACGTTGAGGGCAACCGGTTTCAACTCACGGTGCTCGTGCCCGCTGATGCCTCTGCGGTCGTGCGCGTGCCCACGGGCAACCCGGACTCGGTCTTGATCATGGGCAGTGACACGCCGGCTGACGCCCCCGGCGTGACTGCCTGCGGGACGGTGCTCGGCGGGGTCGAGTTCGAAGTCCAGGCGGGCCGATACGTCTTTGAGGCCGACGTGGAATAACACTGCACAACAGTATGAGCAACTGGGAAGGGGCTCAGCATGGCCTGTTGCCACCGCGCATCCGAGGTACTTGTTCTGCTCTCGTGTGTGTTGCTTTGCTGTGCCTGCACCGATCGCGCAAGCGAATCGGCCGAAAGTGAAGTAAGCCGGGCACGGACATCATCATCGTCTTGATCGACGGCACGCGGAAGGCGTTCGAGGCAATGCTGGACGGCACACTGAATGCCACCGTCGAATGTAACCCGATATCGCTCGGTTCGGGTGCCATTACGATCCTCGATCAGCTGTTTGCCGGGCACACGTTTCCCAAGACGATCACCAGTGCAGAGAATGTCTACGAGCAAAGCGATGCGGAGGTACAGTTGCCGAATCGCAAGTATTGAGTGACCCGTATCGCACTATCAGATCCGAAGAGTCCGGAGGCCCGGCATAATGAGCAAGAATTCGCTGGCATTGATCCTGACGACTCTGGTATCCTTGTGGCAGGGGGCCGCTGGCGCACAGGACTCACCACAGGATGCGCTCAGTGCGGTCCCGTTTACACAGGTCCGTTTTAATGACGACTTCTGGGCCCCGCGGCTAGAAACAAACCGACAGACGACGATCACGTATTGCTTCACAAAGTGCGAGGAGACCGGGCGGATTGACAACTTCTCCCGTGCTGCCGGCGTCCTTGATGGGCCGCATGTAGGCTATCGCTTTGACGATTCTGATGTGTTCAAAGTGATTGAGGGGGCCGCCTACTCACTCGCTGTGAAACGGGACGCCGAGTTGGAATCCTCCCTCGATGCGCTGATCGACACAATCGCATCAGCACAGGAGCCGGACGGCTATCTGTACACCGCCCGCACGATCGACCCTGAGCACCCGGCCGCCGATGCAGGCGATACCCGTTGGTCATATATTATTCACAGCCACGAACTGTACAACGCCGGTCACTTATATGAGGCAGCCGTCGCATACTACCAGGCGACCGGGAAACGAATATTGCTCGACACGGCCCTGCGCAACGCCGACCTGATCGACCGGGTGTTCGGCCCGAACGGTCGTCATGATCCACCCGGGCACGAGGAGATCGAAATCGGGCTGATGAAGTTGTATGAGGTCACGAACCAGTCCCGCTATCTCAATCTGGCACGATTCTTCATTGATCGGCGCGGCCGACTCGAACACCGCGAAGCGCTGTACGGCCCGTACTCACAGGATGCGGCGCCGGTAGTGGAGCAACGGGGGCCGACCGGCCACGCAGTCCGGGCCATGTACCTGTATTGCGGCATGGCCGACGTTTCAGCCTCCGCTCAGGGTACCGGGTATCAGACAGCCCTGGATCGAATCTGGGGCAACATGGTGCAGACAAAGTTGTACCTGACCGGCGGCGTCGGGGCACGCAGAGCCGGAGAAGCGTTCGGCGAGGATTATGAGTTACCCAACGCAAGCGCATATAGCGAGACATGTGCAGCCATCGGCAATGCCATGTGGAACCACCGCATGGGACTCCTGCACCGGGATGCAAAGTACTTCGATGTCGTTGAGCGAATACTGTACAACGGTTTTCTGTCTGGCGTCTCATTGACGGGCGATCAGTTCTTCTACCCGAACCCGTTGGCCAGCAGCGGGACCTATCACCGAAGCCCGTGGTTCTCCTGTTCATGCTGCCCGGTGAACGTGGCCCGTTTTGTTCCGTCCATTCCCGGCTATGTGTATGCGCATGATGGTGCCGGCATCTATGTTAACTTGTATATTTCATCTGAGGGGGGGATCGACTTAGCGAGTGGCCGGGTACGCATCCGGCAGGAGACACGCTACCCATGGGATGGCCGGATTGATCTGACAGTCGAGCCGGAACGGGAGTCAGAGTTTGATCTCTTCCTGCGCATTCCGGGCTGGGCAAGGGGGAAGCCGATCCCGAGTGATCTGTATCACTATGTTGAATCTGATCCTGCAGAAGTGGCTCTGAAGATAAACGGCCGGCCCGTTGAAATGCCTGATCTTGTCAATGGGTATGCACGGCTGTCGCGACGCTGGGAGTCCGGTGATACGGTGACCATCGAGTTTGCTATGCCGATTAGGCGCGTACTGGCCAACGAGCACGTGGAAGCGAATGCAGACCGAATGGCCTTCGAACGAGGGCCACTCGTCTACTGCCTGGAGGCCACTGATAACCGCGGATACGTCCGCAATCTATGGATCCCGGAGGATGCACCGTGCCGCATCGAGCCGAATGAGGATCTGTTTGATGGCATCATGGTCGTGACAGGCTCCGGCTTTGTCGTGAAGCAGTCTGCTGACGGTGAACAGACCGAGTCAGAGCCCGTGCCATTCACTGCCATCCCCTACTATGCATGGGATCACCGTGAAGCCGGCGAGATGGCTGTCTGGATTCCGACCTCACCCGATCTGGCACAGGCTGTCCCGCCCCCGACTCGAGCCGGTCAAAGCACGGTCACGGCCTCCCACTGCGGGAGCCACGACTCGCTTTCAGCCGTCAACGACCAACTCATGCCGGCATCCAGCAGCGATTTGACAATCCCCAGGTTTACCTGGTGGGATCATCGAGGCACGGCCGAATGGATCGCCTATCAACTGCCGGAACGACAGACGGTTTCATCCGTCGAGGTCTACTGGTTTGATGACACCGGGTCAGGACAGTGCCGGACGCCGGCATCATGGACCGTCATGGTACGGGTCGGCGATGCGTGGGTGCAGGTCGATACAACTGAGACGCCCGGCACGACGCCGGACACGCTCAACCGACTCAACTTCAAACCAGTCACCTGCTCGGCCGTCCGCCTTCAGGTTCAGATGAAGGATGGGTATTCGGCCGGCATTCTTGAATGGCGCGTCAACTGAATCCGGCTCCATGACACCGGGTGTTCTCGGGGCAGTGGGCTTACCTATCCCCTACAGGCCGCACCATCGGCTTCATCGATCGACATTTTTGTTTCTACCGTCTCCCTGCCGGCCCGATGCCGAATGTGGGGAGAGGTACATGATGAACAGATTGACACATTGGTCAGCGGTGCTGTGCGCACTTGCCTTCTGTATGATTTTCGACTCGGCATCGGCTCAGAGCCGGCAGGAGCAGGTCTTTGCCGGCACCTGGCGAGGAACGAGCAACGTCGCGGTCGTCGACACCCGTTCGCTTCAGTTCACAATCGAGAAGCGCAATGGTGGCCACTACTTCGTCGAGGCAACGGCGCTCGAACCCGGTGCCGCCGAAGATGCAGACGAGATGAATGAGTGTCTGCGCGGCCCACTTTCACCAGATGGCCCGAATCGGCTTCGGAAGCGTCATGTGCTGGATCAGGTTCGTATCGGCGACCAGTCGTATGACGGGGTGGTCGTCTTCACCTTCAAACTGTCGGATAACTCAACACGTCTGCACCTGGAGATGGCACTCTATGTTGAGGGGCTCGAAACAGAGCGCTTCTCGGCCGTGGGTGACTTCCAGCGCATCGGCCCCGTTCCATCCCCGGAGCCTGAACCCGGAGCCTTCAGTGAGTTCGAGGTGAAACGACCGACGTTTTGTGATGCAATGAAGGTGTTTGCGGAAGACGAAGATGGCACAACCACGACCAGGACTCTCTTGACCGGGGTGAAGTATCGGGTCCGAGTCGAAGGAAGCGTCAACCTGGCCCCTGCCATCCGAGGTCGATGGGTGGTTGCCGATGCGGCGTACATCTACTACGCACAGCGAGCATCCAGTTACTTCGGCCGAACACCTGCCCGGGTCAATGTGTTGATGATCAACGATCAACCGTTCGATCCGGTCCAGGAGTTTAATACCTCGCACATCTACACGATGGACATCGAAGGTGATGGCCGACCACTGACTGCCGTCATTGCCGACTCAAGCCGAGATGACAATGAAGGATCACTTGACGTCCGAGTCTATCGGCTCCGACCGGACATTCTGCAGGCAGACCGCCCATCAACAATCGATCCTGCCCTGCAGGACGTTGACGCCCTGCTTCGTGCAGGCCGGTTCCAACAGGCGCGCAGACGACTCCGCGAGTCGGTGCCGCGAGCGTCTGACCTGGAGAAGCGTGAGCGAATCTATCAACTCATCGGCGTCCTCGACTTCATTCTGTCACGACCACTCGACCCTGAGGAACTTAAGAAGGGCGTGGTGATGGAGGGCACGGACCTCATCGGCCGAGCCGTACAGCATGATGACGAATGGCCCAGTGCCCAGAACAACATGGCGATCAGGTCGGCATGGAACGGGAATATCTGGGTCAATGAAAACAATGCCTTGAACCTGTTGGAGCAGGCTCAGACGCTCGAGCCCGGCAACCGGGTCATCCGTACCAATCTGGCCAACATTCGTGCCGAGGCTGCAGAGGACCCGAACTGGATTCGGCAGTAACTTCGGAGATTCCAGAATGAAGCATCATGCCCATGCACCACTTGCGTGCTGTCTGGCGATGGTCATCGGGGTACCGCTGGGCCCTGACACGGCTGCCCAGACTTCCCCGGACTCGACCGGTCGCATCGTCCTGGCGCTGCGGGACGGGGAGGATACGAATCTCTACATCGGGGATCCGCTGTCAGGGGTCCGACCGCTGACGCACGATGGAATCTCCGATCTGCCCGTCTGGTCGCCGGACGGTCGAGAGATCGCGTTTGTCTCAAGCATGCGCACCGATGACGCTGCCGGCCTGAGTGGAATGTACACGACGGCCACGCTCATGGTGTTGAACCCTGCCAACGGCGACATGCGTGCACTCACGTCATTTGATCGGATGATCACCCCGACCATCGGGAACCCGGCCTGGTCGCCCGACGGCAAACGGATCGCGTTTTCCTATGGGGGAATCGGGCAGGAGCCGAACCTGTATCTCGTCAATGCAGACGGAACCAACCTGCACGCGCTGACGAACTCGGAAGAGTACGCAGATCGAACACCATCGTGGTCGCCGGACGGGCAGTGCATTGCCTTCCAGCGCAAACGTGATGAACGAGGGCAGGTCTCACAGGTCTACATCATACCGGCAGCCGGCGGCAAGCCGACGCGATTGGCTCAGGGGGCCGACCCGGCATGGGCACCCGATGGCCGATCGGTCACGCTCGTCGTGCGCAACGGCAGCGCCCTGCACGGTGACAGTGTCGCTCAGATCGTCACCGTCGACATAGAAACCGGCGACGTCCGACGACTCGGAAAGCCCCTGTATGATGTGAGGAGCATTCGCTGGTCCCCAAATGGCCGGCACCTGGGCCTGACGGGGATCCGGAAGGAGCCGGAGGAATCCCGAGCATTCAGTTTCGTCTACCACTACCGCCCCTATCTGCTCAGCGCTGATGGGACCGACCTCCGACTCCTGCTCGACCGTCAAGTGGACACTGACACGCTGTGCTGGTCACCGGACGCGTCTCAGGTATGTCTGGGCACACAAGTCGGACACGACGATCACACGACACTCCGGATCGTCGATTCCGGTAGGATGGGCGAGCAGGCGATTCTGGGCGCAGAGTCCGATGGTACGGTCGCCTGCGATTGGGGAGCACCGCCGACGGTGTCGATCGCACGGTTTGCCGGAACATGGGCCGGTCAGGTGGCCATCAACGATCGAGTCTTCCCGATTGAGGTCCGGATTCAGGAGCGAGACGGCCGGCTGATCATCGTGCAGGCTGACGGTCCACAGGTCCCCTGCGATCTGACAGGCCCAATGGAACGCGCAGACACGGTGCTTAGACGGAGTGTCAGACTGCCCGACCTTGAGCAAGCAACGTCGCGGCCGCCTTTCTACGTATCCTGGTCCCTGACCTTTGACGCTTCAGACACACTCGTATTGGAGGAACGAATCTCCGCCGATCGCCCACGCTTTGACGGCCCGGCATTTCCCGTCTACGAACTTCGCCCGGTCACCAGTCTGGCAACTCATGGCGGCCCGGAGTAAGTCATGATCGACGCGATAGAGTGGGGATCCCAGGCCATGACCCACCGAGGCTGGAGTCTCTCCCTCCGGCCGACCCAGCGACAACCCACTCACCTGCTGCGACTCTCCTAACGGCTGGTACATAGATTGGGGGAAGGTCAATCTGACCGACGACGGTGAGAACCGCGAGTACGAATACGACCCCTTCGGCCGTCTCCGTAAGATCAACGACACCTCTGACCAGTCACTGGTAGCCGAGTACGTCTACAACGGCTTGGGGTACCGCATCAGCGTGCACCAAGATACGGACACCGACGGCGATGTGGACGCCAACGACAAGTGGTACCACTTCGCCTATGACGACCAGTGGCGGATCGTGGGCACCTTCCGCGAGGATGATGTAAATCCGAAGGAACAGTTCGTGAATCACAATGCCGGGCTTGACGGACGCGGCAGTTCGAGTTACATTGATCGTGTGATATTGCGAGACAAAGATGCCAGCACCGGGTGGACCTCGCAGGCAGACGCCCTGGATGAGGTACGCTATTACTGCCAGAACTGGCGGGCTGACGTGTCCGCAATAGTCACTTCAGGCGGCTACATGGTCGAGTGGATCAAGTACTCGCCCTACGGCATCCCCTTCGGACTCCCGGGCGGCGACACCGACTCTGACGGCGACTGCGACGCCACCGATATCGCCCAGATCCAATCCTGGATCGATGCCTCTTCGTATGATGTGCGTGGCGACCTGGACCTGGACGGTGGTAGCAGCGTGGACGCGACCGACAAGTCGATCGCCCAAAGCAACTACCAGGGCACCACCAGCGGCTGGAACGACCTCACCGCCGTCGGAAACCGCAAAGGATACGCCGGATACGAGTGGGACGGTACCGTGAGCATGTACCACGTGCGGCACCGCGTCCTCCACAACGTCCTGGGACGATGGACGCGAAGAGATCCGCTCGGATTCGTCGATGGGATGAATGTGTATGAGTATGTGGAGGGCAGACCAATCCGTGTGCTGGATCCAGCCGGACTCGGTGGCGACCCTGGCGAGTATAAATGGACGGAGTGGCCGCATTGGGCGTGGTGGCACGCCTCGCGCAGTCCATCATTCACATGGGCCCCTAAGGATTCATCTTACCTTGATCCTCCCATCTACAACTATGCAGAATTGCCCAAACAGTTATTCGGAGACCAGAGGGCTGACGATGGCAGGGAGTTTTCCAACACTTTTGGGCATCCAAACTGTGAGCCGGGCGCACGCCATGAACACATCTACAACTACAAGATCAAGCTCGACAAGCACGCTGGGCTGGCCTGGCATTGGTGGGCCGCTACGTACGACTGCCCATGCAGCGACTATCCCATCAATTTCGACCTAGACGATGTCGTGATATGGAATGATGATCCGTATGTGGACTACACGTTTATTATGGAAATAGTTGGGAAGTCTGACCTTGAGTTCTGCATCATCGTAAAGTACACGGTCCAAGCCACTTATAGAAAATTCGGGCCGTGGCGGGGCAGTCTTGAATCTCACGTCGCACCTGCGCTTCCAAACCAGGGTGACTTGACGATTGATGACAGATCTGGTGGAAGGTTGAAGAATACTATTGCGCTGCGTTTTTGTTGTGACGCAGTGCCACCCGAATAACAACCAAGCAGCCAATAGCTACTGTGTATGGAATTACGGACAGAACGGATTGCAGACATGCATATACGATTCAGATACAAGTCGTTGCGGCACAAAGGACTTCTACTGTTGCTGTGCCTTGGCCCTATCTATACAAGTTCGGCTCAAGATGTGAGATACGAAGACTTCAGCCTAGCAGCGTCGGATGCACATCCCGGGGATTGGTTTGGGTATACTGTTTGCATTGATGATAATATCGCCGTCGTCGGCGCTCCGGGTCATGA
Source organism: Planctomycetota bacterium (assembly GCA_013112555.1). Lineage (GTDB taxonomy): Bacteria > Planctomycetota > Phycisphaerae > Phycisphaerales > UBA5793 > PNC21. The sequence continues at coordinate 2,185,549 of JABFGK010000001.1, forward strand.
CGGCGTTGGCCTCCAAGCCGGTGCTGCTTACATCTTTCGAAGGTCTGATATCAGTGGATGGACCGAGGAGGCAGTGCTCTTCGAACCAAATGGTTCAGAATTCGATCTATTTGGAACTGCGGTCGGCGTGAGCGGGGATCGTGTCATAATAGGTGTGCCCGGCGCCGAAATGGGTCGCGGTGCCGTATATGTTTACCACCACTCCCTTTCGCATGGATGGCAAGAGGAAGCAACCCTGGTTGCTTCGGACAGATCAACATCAGCCGAATTTGGCGAAGCGTTATCAATCGATGGAGGCTGGATCCTGATCGGGGCGCCCGGGCATACGGATTATAGTGGTGCTGCTTATATATTTCGCTTGACGGCAGATGGCACTTGGATAGAGGATGCAAAATTGATGCCGTCGAAGCGTGAGGAGTATACCTTTTTTGGGCACACGGTTTCGCTGGATTGTGACGTTGCAGTAGTCGGGGCCGACCACACCATAAGTGGGCCTTCGCTACGGGGCTCTGTGTACATATATCGAAGAAGCAATGAAGGGGCGTGGAGTGAGGAGGATCGGCTGAGGGCGTGGAATGAGAATGATCTCGACTTTTTCGGATGTTCGATCTGCGTGAACCATGATCGACTACTCGTAGGATCAATGCAAGATCCTGAAGGATCTTTGCCCGGCTATGCGTACCTTTGGGTATATCAGCAAGGTATTGGGTGGCAGCCACAACAGCGACTCGAGGCATATGATGGAGAGCAGCGGGATGAGTTCGGTTCCTCAGTCTCAATCGATGGTCGTACTGCGATAATCGGATCATGTTGGGACGATGATAACGGGACTTCTTCTGGGTCTGCCTATGTGTTTCACCTTACGGATGGGCAATGGAGGGAGCAGGAAAAACTCATTGCTTCAGATGGACAAAGGTTGGATTGGCTTGGCGAGTACTGTAGTGTGAGCAAATCAAGTGCCCTGATAGCATCACGCATGAATGACAGTAGTGCTGGCAAAGTCTATGGATATGATGACATCTCTCCGCTATCCCTTGCCCTCGAAGGCGAGTGTCCTGGAAACATACGCTGCACTATCTTCGGCGCCGATCCCGACGACCGCTTGGTAGTTCTTTACGGCACACAACAGGGCAAGACCGAAGCGCTTCCCTACTGCCCCGACCTCTTCATAAACATCGCCATTCCGATCGTCGCCGCCGTTGGCCTTGCCGATACCATGGGCGAACTGACCGTCACCGGCAAGGTGCCTGGCAAAGCATGCGGCCGCCTCATCGTGCAGGGCGTTAACCTCACCACCTGTGAGAAGACTAAGGCGACGTTGCTGGAATAGGCTGGTGCTTTGAGTGTCCGGCCTCCATTTGCCGTATTGCCGGTCGTTCCAGCAGTGTTTGTTTTCAGTCCAGAGTGTTTCGTCCAATTGTTGTGTGAGCACATCGCCAATACATGGTACGCTGTGCGTCCTGAGTCCCATGCTGAGTCCCAAATCCGTGTATCAAGACAGTAAGAAACCGTGCAAAACCAGCAACTGGCGTAGGTCCTCGATCTTGTCGAATGAGCGGGAAGTCAACGCCAACTCCAGTTCTTGTGGCAGGTTACGGATACGATCCTGAGAGAATCCCGCCCTCTCCGTTTTCAAACTCACACCTGGCCCTGAATGCGAGTAGGGGCACGCAGCTGCGTGCCCTGCTGTCTGAGTCACCCTCGCTCTGAGTACTGAGGCTCGGGCCCGATCGAGAAATCGGCCTTGACGGGATGGGCGGATCGAGTTACATTGATAGTGTGATATTGCGAGACAAAGATGCCAGCACCGGGTGGACCTCGCAGGCAGACGCTCTGGACGAGGTACGCTATTACTGCCAGAACTGGCGGGCGGACGTGTCCGCCATCGTGACCTCAGGCGGCTACATGGTCGAGTGGATCAAGTACTCGCCGTACGGCATCCCCTTCGGTCTACCAGGTGGCGATACAGACTCCGACGGTGACTGTGACGCCACCGACATCAGCCAGATCCAGTCCTGGATCGATGCCTCTTCGTATGATGTGCGTGGCGACCTGGACCTGGACGGTGGTAGCAGCGTGGACGCAACGGACAAGTCGATCGCCCAGAGCAACTACCAGGGCACCACCAGCGGCTTCAACGACCTGACCGCCATCGGAAATCGCAAAGGCTACGCCGGCTACGAGTGGGACGGTATGGTGAGTATGCACCATGTCCGTCACCGCGTGCTGCATCCGGTGCTCGGCAGGTGGACACGACGAGATCCGCTCGGCTTCGTCGATGGGATGAATGTCTATGAGTATGTGGGGGGAAGACCGGTCGTTCGTGGCGATACGTTGGGGCTCGCAGATGGATATATACCTGGTTGCCCAACTATAGAGCCATGCAATCCAGATGGGTCGCCGATCATCAATGATGGTTGGTGTTATGATGACAAAGGCACGGGCCACTGTGGGCTCCGGTGCTATCGATCTTACGGTAATGGCACCGAGGGGGGACAGCAGTGCTGTTACAATGACAATGGATCGCTGAACACTGATGTTGAGTGGATGGGGACGATTGACATTCATGGCAACTCAATTGGAGACAATTCACAAGGTATTTGCACATTGAGCAAATGGAGGACCGCCAAACATTTGTGGAGAGACTATTTTGACTACATAATGTATGGGGCAGACGCGTACAACGAGATTCAATGCTGTATGCGAAGGCAAGGAATCCCCAGTGGCAATCCCATACCTAGGTGGTCTCCATACTATCCGGACGGCGTTTCTGACGACGACCTGTATGAAGCCTACGACGATTGCTTTGTAAGTGTCATATTCTACGATGATACTTACTGTGACAAGGCCAAATAGGCTCACTAGCCGAGCATTATATATACTTGCCGATCGGAGGCAAATGCGACACTTAATACTCACAGCAACATTGCCATTTGCTCTAATCTCTGTTATTGTTGTCATAAGTGTGAGCTTAGCTCCTGACATAGTCGTGCTAGGGTCAATGTTGTCGTTTGGATTGCTACCACTAGCATACGGGATATCTATTGTCGGGATACCGCTGGCCGTTCTTTCACGTCGGAAAGCACTTTCCACGCGTCCTCGTACAATCCGTCTGGAGTTAGTACTGGCTGTAATTATAAATACGCTGGTTCTATTTGTGGTGATTGTGCTGACTCGCCCGGCTTTGGAGTCCGTTCTCTGGAAAGCAATGGGAACCTAGCAAGCACTCTGCTGTACTTCCTGCGAACTGACCCGCAGGGACATTGACGCCAATGACCACTGGTACCACTTGGCCTATGACGACGCCTGGCTGATCGTGGCCACCTTCCGCGAAGACGACACCAGCCCCAAAGAACAGGTCGTAAACCACAATGCCGGCCTTGACGGCAGAGGTAGCTCGAGTTACATTGATAGTGTGATCTTGCGAGACAAGGACGCCAACTCGGGATGGACGTCTGCAGCCGACGGCACGCTTGAAGAGCGGCGCTATCTCTGCCAGAACAGCGAGGGGGGGTGGCGGGCAGACGTCTCAGCGATCGTGACCTCAGGAGGCTACATGGTCGAATGGGCCAAGTACTCGCCCTACGGCATCCCCTTCGGGCTCCCGGGAGCCGACACCGATTCCGACGGTGACTGCGACGCCACCGACATCACCCAGATCCAGACCTGGATCGATGCAGGGGGAGGCACCTACGACGTGCGCGGCGACGTGGATCTCGACTTGTCTCTGTCTGGGCTGGAAAAACCGACACTGCTCCGGCGGGTGTGACGAACCAGACTTGCTGAACTGCCCAGATAATGACCCTTTGTATGACCAAGGCAAGTGCCCCGCATGGTAAAAGCACGCATCGACAAGATAGCAATGCTCACACTTGTTGCATTACCGCTTGTATTAATATGCATAGGAGTTCTGACTATGCAGCTTAGGATACAGGTTGCTGGCATTGCAATAGCAGGAGTAGCTGCCGTCTATGGTGGGTACATCTCTCAATTCTTATCACTACACAGATCAATCGTCGCAGGTAAGTCTCCTGAAGCCATCTATCGTGAATCTATAATGTTGGCGTGCATTCCACCTGTATTTAGTTGGGCAGCGGCACTCTCTGCCTTTGGACTGCCCGTTTGCATCCTGCTGAGGACTGGGAGGTGGGAGTGGGGATGGGGTCCCGTGACGTCTATCGTGCTTCTTGTTCCAGCACTCATAACGACGCCCGCCTCAGTCCTCGTGGCGATCCTGCTTCGTAAGGCCATACGCAGGCACTGTGCCAAGCATAGGCTCTGCTGGCGCTGTGGTTACCACGTATACCCCGGGATTGAGCGCTGCTCTGAGTGTGGAGAAATACTCCCTGCAAGGAATCATAATCCAGTGTGACCTTATGTGGCCTGCTCCCCGGAAACTGATCCAGTCCTAGAGTGATAGTGACGCCTGGATATGGATCGAGAACTACGACGGGCAGAAAGAGGACGGCGTGTGATTGAATCGGTGGTGAGTATGCCGCGATGGACCTGAAGACTCGCACATCACGGGGCTTTGGGTGAGCAGTAGCATGCGCGTAGACGACCTCACACCACCCCACCCCACTCCACCCCACGGGCAAGTATCCGTGGCCTTGTCGAAGCTGCTGCGCTGTGCACCAACGGAAGGATAGCTCATGCTGAATCACATTCTTGCCGTTCTGGTTGTCGTGAGTCTATTCTCGGGTCCCGGGTGGTCGGACACGGACGTTGTGACGCTTCATGTCGCTCCACAGGCATCCCCGGAGGGCACTGGCTCCGCTGCGCACCCATTCCGGACGATCACGGAGGCTCGTGATGCAGTTCGAATGCTCCGGTCGGCTCCCGGCAGACCCGCGACTGGGTACACGGTCGTGCTGCATGGCGGCGAGTATCTTCTTGATGCATCGCTTGTGTTTGTTGCAGAGGACGGAGGCACCGCAGATGATCCAATCGTGTACCGCGCAGCGCCCGGTGAGCAACCGGTTCTCGTTGGTGGGCTGATGGTGCATGAGCCGCAGTGGCACCCGGTGGTCGATGAAGGCATTCTGCGACGGCTCCCGGACGATGGAGCCAGGCGCGAGGTCCGGCAACTCGATCTGCGGGCGGTGTGCGGACCGGCAGCGGTCGCGCAGCTTGCGGGGCCGGTGCACCGTGGCATGGGCGTGGCGGGCACAGCCACAGGCAGCGAGGCGTTTCTGAATGGGATGCCGTTGACACGGAGTCGCTGGCCTAACCTCGGCAATCCCGATCGAGGGTTTGTCACGATTTCAAGGGTCGTGGATACCGGCTCGATCCCGCGGAATCGAGCCGACGACATCCCGCCTGAAAAGCGGGAAACCGGCCCGGCCCGTGGCGGGACGTTTCGGCTGGACACTGACAGGCTCGCACGCTGGACGACGGCGACGGACGTCTGGGCGTTTGGCTACTGGTTTCATGACTGGGCCGATGAGCAACTTCCAGTTGAGCAGATCGATGTCGATGCCGGTGAAATAACATTGGGCCTGCCGCATCGGTATGGTTTGAAGTCCGGGACACACTTATACATCACCAACCTGATTGAAGAGCTCGACTCACCGGGAGAGTATTACATTGACACTGCGACGGGTATTCTGTACGTCTATCCCGTTGCCGCCCCTCCCACTGACCGTGAGCGGGTTCTCATTTCCACGCTTGCTGCACCAGTAATCACAGTGGACAATTCTGAGAGTATTCGATTCGTCGGGCTTGTAATTGAAGGCACGCGCGGGACTGCCATTGAGGCTACGAATGTGCATGATGTTGTGATCGAGCAGTGCACGATTCGCAACACCGGTGGGGATGGCATTGACCTGTCCGGTACACACAATGTGATTCGGCGCAATACCCTGGAAGGAATCGGCGGAACAGGCATCACGGTCACAGGCGGGGACCGTGCGTCGCTGACATCTGCAGGGAATGAGGTTGTCGGGAATGAAGTCAGTGGCTTTGGACGTGTGTGGCGGACGTATCACCCGGCGATCCGTGTAAGTGGTGTCGGCCAGCATGTCGCGAACAACCGGCTGCATGATGGGCCGCACTCAGCCATCATCTTCTCCGGGAACGATCATGTATTTGAGTTGAATGAAGTCTACGACGTCTTATACGAGACAGGCGACTCCGGGGCCATCTACTGCGGCCGTGACTGGACGATGCATGGCAACGTGATTCGCCACAACCTGTTTCATCATATTACCGGTTCGAGCAGTCGGTGGCAGAACGGTGTGTATCTTGATGACATGGCCAGCGGCATTCATGTCATCGGCAACATCTTCTATGAATGCAACTGGGGGATGCTGATCGGCGGCGGTCGCGATCTGAAGATCCGTCATAATGTTTTTATCGGCGGCAGGCAGGCCATTCGCTTTGATGCACGAGGTGTCGACTGGATGGCTCCTCACATTGCTGACCCATCGACCTCGACACTCCACCGGAACCTCGAGGCAGTTCCATATCGCAGCCCGCCGTGGAGTCAGCGTTTCCCTGAGCTTCAGAGGTATCTGACTGATGGGTTTGGTCGGCCAGTGGGCAGCGCTGTAATTGAGAACGTGATGTACAGCGTGCCGTTCGGCTCGGTTGCGGACACTGATGCAGTGCGAGTTGAGGGGAATGCGGTGTATGACGCGCTGCCGGCGTGGGTGCATGTCGATGAATCGCCGATTGAGTGGTTTGGGTCGAGTCGGGAGATGGTCGTTGATATTGCCGAGATCCCGGGTTTTGAGCCGATCCCGGCCGGCCGGATTGGACTGCTGGTGCCGGATCAGGCAGAATCTGAAGAAGGATCCGCTGCCCGGCACGAGCCGTGAGCAGGCTCACTCACTCGGGCAGGGTGTGTTGGGTCATATCGCCGTCATGACCTTCCCACTCGGACTGTACCACCGTAGAGGTACACCCAGGCTCGTTTTCGGAACGCATGTGAGTCAGGATCGCAACCCGCTGCAGACACGGGAGTTGACACCCAAAGACATGACCCGTCACCGGATGGCAACGGGTCATCAAAAAAGCGGGTGATCGGATTCGAACCGACGACATTCACGTTGGCAACGTGACGCTCTACCACTGAGCTACACCCGCAGGGACACGTCATCCTGACCGGGTTGGCCGATCAGGCCCACAATATATACCCCCTGACACTCCCGTGGCAAGTCGCGATTCCAGTATCGCCGACGACTCAGGCTCATCCGGGTGTCCAGACGGCCTGCCCGACACAACCGTTACTGTCGATGCGCTTTCGCAGCCGTCCGGGCGATTTGATCGAATGCGTCCGCAAGTGCCTGCAAAACAGCGGTCTCGGCCTCGGTATTCCGTAGAAATGCCCCCCCCACTCGCACCTCCACATAGATGTCCTGGGGCTGCCGGTCGTCGGTAATCTCTGGGTTGCGAATCGCCAGTATTTCTGCAGATCCCTCATTCGCCTGCAAAAGGGTATAGTGCGTGGCCAATGCCCAGCGATCGCTCTCAATGACGGCCATCATCACGTTTTTGTCTGCACACGCACTGTTCACAGCCTCATCGAGATCACGCCAGGCCCCCCGCAGAACCTGGGATGCAGCCGGAGTCGGCGGGACTGCCCGGCTGAAGTCTCGCTGTGCCACCTGACAGCCGGCAATCACGAGGAAGCACAGGGTCAGCACATATCGGACGACACCGACGTCGGACCGGCTGAATCGCCCGTAAGCGGTCGCTCGCCCGAACGGGCTGAACGTCTTAGAATTCTCGTTGATGTGCATTCGTGTCATAGCCCATCCCTGTCGTCTGTCCGCCATCGGATCGAGCATCCCGATGACTCATTCATCGGCACATCGCCACATGAGATTGTCGGCATAGCCGCTTCGCGTCGTACAACCTGCTGCCTGAATACGATAAGCGCTCGGGGGGGCCTGAATATGGAGACGAGGGAGTTGATGGAGAAAAACATACCACTGGCACCCGACGTGGACCGCACGGCTGTTCTCGGGTCAACCGACCGCAACCTGAAGTTGATCCGTGAGGCCCTCGGAGTCCGCATCAGTGCCCGGGATGGGATGATACGGCTGGCGGGCGAGCCTGAGCAGGTCAACAAGGCCGAGGCAGTTCTCGAGTTGCTGACACGCACGGCACGGAGAAAGAGGACGCTGTCCCGTGATGAGGTCCTGGAAGCGATCGTGTCTTCGCCGGACTGCCCGGCTCACGATGACACACTGGAAGCCTCAGACGTCCCAGCCTGGCAGGGTGATTTGAAGGTGTACGCTTCAGGCCGCCCGGTTCGGCCCAAGACAGCCAATCAAGAGCACTACGTCGAGGCGATCCGCACGACCGATCTCGTATTCGGGATCGGCCCGGCCGGTACCGGCAAGACCTATCTATCGGTCGCAGCAGCCGTCAATATGCTCAAGATCGGGAGGGTCAAACGGCTCGTACTGGCCCGGCCGGCTGTCGAAGCAGGCGAGCGACTCGGTTTCCTGCCCGGCGACATGCACCAGAAGGTAAATCCCTATCTGAGGCCGCTGTTTGACGCGCTGGAAGACATGCTGGACTACCAGACACTGCAACGGTTTATTGCCAATGACGTCGTCGAGGTCGTGCCGCTGGCCTTTATGCGCGGCCGAACGCTCAACGATGCCGTCATCATTCTCGATGAGGCTCAGAATACGACCGCGAACCAGATGCTGATGTTCCTGACTCGCATGGGCCGACGCAGCAAGTGCATCGTCACCGGCGACGTGACGCAGATCGACCTTGATGATCCTCGGACATCCGGGCTGGTCGATGCTGCCCGTCGCCTCCGGAGGGTGCAGGGCGTCTCATTTGTCACATTGGACAACACCGACATCGTCCGCCACACGCTGGTCACTCGAGTCGTGCAGGCCTACGGCGGGACCGTCAATCGCAATACAATGCTACATGATGCACTTTTCATGCCCAGTGCGCCCAGCGACTCTGGAAGCGGTGCTGATTCAGATGATGTCGTTCAGCCATGAAGTTGTATGACAACAGGCAGCCGATGAGCCGATCTATGGAAGATGCGGTCTAGGTTCCCGACCTGACAGCGGAGTGGGGAGCAAGTCGGGTTTCAGGGCCGGCGTTGTGATTGAATACGCCCCTGCGCTGCCTGAGGGTGACCGGAAAGTCCGATAATAAAGAGTAGTTGACGCAGCGGGTTGGGCGGTACAGCATGTGGTCCGCACGGAGGGGTCGATTGGCCAAAGAGGCCTGCCCGAACGTGGCCGCATTTGAGGTGATGCATGGGGAAAGCCGGCGGCACGGGAAAACCAGGCTCCAAGCCGGCACGATCGGCCGGGAAGGCAGGACGACGGGACACCCGTCGCACGCTGTCGTTGCAGGATCGTGGGTTTAAGTGGCGGGTGCAGTTGCGCAAGCCGGAGACGTACACCGCAGCCGGGTTGGGGTGTCTGTTTGTACTTGGCGTCACCATGGTGATCTGGTGGGTCTCGGGGCAGGCTCTGGTGGCCGAGTCGCAGATTGCGCGCGAGACGGCCGTGGCGCGGGCACCGTTCAAGGTGCCGGATATCGATGCCACGAAGAGGGGCCAGGACCAGGCACGGGAGCGGGCCGATCGCATCTATGTCGCGTACTCTGAGTACTTCGAGCGATTGCGATCGAACCTGAAGGGGTTGCCGGCGGCTGTAGCGGGCAAGGCGACCGTCGAAGAGTTGACAGCCAATCTCGTGACGACCTATGCCATGACGCAGGATGCCCTGACGGCTCTGCAGCAATACGTTGATGAGACTGGCAAGATCACCCCTGCGTGGAACGATCTGGTCGACCGATTCATCGATCAGACCATGTACGCCCACCCGCTGATCGAATCAGATCGGTATCAGGTGGATCGCCTGGCACCGGCACCGATCCAGTTGCGGCTCGAGGGTCGGCCATCGAGGACCATTTTCGGCTCCCAACTGATTGACGTAGCCGGCGAATCCATCGAACGGACTCTGGCCCCATTAGTTGAGGAGTTTGAACCGTCGTTGCGCCCGAGAGTAATTGCCCGCCTGCAATCTGATCTGCAGCCAACCTTCTGGTATGACGAGCCTTCGACCCTCAAGGCACAAGAAGAGGCAGCAGCCGGCGTGGCTCAGGTGTACTCGGACTATGAGACCGGTCACGTCATCTACCGGCGTGGCGACCGACTGACGGCGAATCAGGTGGCACTGGCGCAACAGGAGTATGCGCAATACACGGCCAATGCACCTCGGGTCGATATCCTTGTGTCACGATTCGGGTCGTTCGGGGTGACGCTACTGACGACGATCCTGTTTGCAGGCTATCTCGGCCGCTTCCATCCCGTGACCCTGCGCAAGCCGATCCGGATCCTGATCATGATTCTACTCATGATCGGCCTCCTGGCATTGACGTCTGTGGCAGCCGCAAGCACGCCACGTGCCCTGTTGCTGTATGCATTCTTCCCAACTCTGATGTTGGCCGTTGTTTCTACGGTGGCCTATGGGCAACGCTTTGCGCTCGTGATCGGGCTGCTGTATGCGATCTTTGTGTGTTATGCGTTGCGTCTTCCGGTCGGGTATTACGCCCTGTTCGTGGGCGGCATCGGGACCAACGTGTACCTGCTTCGCGAGATTCGAGATCGGGATCGCCTCGTGATGGCCGGCGCCGCAACGGCTGTGGTCGCAGCGCTCGGATCCATGATCATGTGTTTCGCTTACCTTCCGGCCGTTGAAGGGCTGTTTCGAACGGCTTTGATCGACGGGTTGTCAGGGGCAGCGTCCGCCTTGCTGGTCGGGGTGTTCACGCTCGGGATTCTGTCGACGGTTGAGCGTGTCTTCAATGTCACCACCGGGCTGACGCTCGTTGAACTGCGTGACCCGAAACAGTATCTGCTTCGTGAGTTGCAACAGCGTGCACCCGGGACGTACAACCACTCCCTACAGGTTGCCAATCTGGCAGAGGCCGGCGCTGCGGCCATCGGGGCCAACTCACTGCTGACCTATGTCGGGGCCCTGTATCACGACATCGGCAAGATGAACAAGCCGGCCTATTTCATCGAGAACCAGGAAGGCGGCCCGAATCGGCACTCGAAACTCAGCCCGGCCATGAGCCTGCTGATCATCGTCGGCCACGTCAAGGACGGGATCGAGATGGCCCGTGAGCACGGCCTGCCCAAGCCGTTGCGGCATTTCATTGAGGCCCATCACGGCACAACACTCGTCGAGTACTTCTACCATGTGGCCAAGGAGAAGGCAGCCTCGGGTGAGACGAACGATCAGGTGGAGGAAATCGAGTATCGATATCCCGGACCGAAGCCTCGGACCCGAGAGGCAGCGGTCTTGATGCTCTCGGATACGCTCGAATCAGCCACGCGCGCGATGGGCGAGCCGACACCCTCCCGGATTGAGCAGTTGGTGCGCAGCCTTGCTGAGAAACGCCTGATCGACGGGCAGTTTGATGACTGCGATCTCACGTTGCGTGAGTTGCGTATCGTCGAGGACTCGTTGATCAAGTCGCTTTGTGCAGTGCACCATGCGCGTGTCTCGTATCCGAGCGATCAGCAACAGCCGGCCACGAACTCTGCCGCTGCGGGCCCCTCAGAATCCGATGGGGCAAAGTCAAACCGCACCGCCGCTCAAAACGGATCAGCCGATGAGACCGGTCGAGCACGGTCTGATCGCCAATCAGAAGGCGACGAGAAGCGACTCAGCGCCGGGTGACGTGATTCGTCCCACGGTGCTTCCCTTGTTGGCACAGTCAGCAGCCACCCACTGTCATACAGTCATCTGTTCGTGTTGAACAGGAGGTTGTGATGAAGTCGTCCTATGCGCACCCGTTGATTGCGGCGATCTACGATCGCATTCACCAGGAGCTTCCATTTCTGGCCGTCGGGCCGGACGGCGGCCCACCGCAGGATGCTGCGTTCTATCTTGACGTGTTTCGACAGTACTTACCGGCTGCGCCGCACATTCTCGATCTCGGGTGCGGGACCGGGCGGGTCGCATTCCCACTGGCACAGGCCGGATGCCGCGTGACGGGTCTTGATTCGAGTCCGTTCATGCTGGAGCAGGCCCGCGCCAAGGCCGCATCACTCATTCCCGAAGTCAGGGATCGCGTGGAGTTCCTTGAGACCGATTGGCATGAGTATTCGCTGGCAGCGCCGGCAGACGGGGCCGTGTGCCCCTTCACGTCATTCCAACGCAACATCTTGATTGCCGACCAGGATCAGTGGCTCCAATGTGTACGGCGAAATCTCAATCCGAAGCACGGCCTGCTGATTCTCGATCTGTTTTTCCCGAACATCGGTCGGCTGGCCGCCCCGGATGAAGATCGGCACCCGCTCCGACGATTCACCCATGACGGGCAGGACTGGATTGAACATGAGACGGTTCGACGCACGACGCATTCACAGATCATCGATGTGACACTGGATTACGGGCCGGATGACGGGAGTGATCCCGTGGTTGCCCAGCAGTTTGAACTGACCTGGTTTCTGCCTCGGGAAGTCGAGCGCATGTTACTGAGCAATGGATTCGACCGCATCGTGATCCACGGCGACTATGAAGGCGGCCCGATCACCGACGAATCGCAACGACAAATCGTCACAGCCAGTGTTGCAGTAGATTAGTGAGTGGCCGCTCAGTCAATCGGTCATGCTGACGGGCAACTGGAGTCGTCAACTCACAGACTCATGTTCAATTCCGGGGGTGCTGGCCCCGACCTGCTCGGCCTGCTCCCGGCAGAGCCGGGCATACCGCGCCACGGTACTGATCAGGTGCGTGCGGTTGATTGGCTTGGCTGCAAAGTCATCGCAGCCGGCATTGATGCACTTGTCACGATCTCCTGACATGGCATGTGCGGTCAGCGCCACGATGGGTCGGCGATAGCCGGCGCGCCTCAGCTGCTGCGTGGCCCCGTAGCCGTCCAGTATCGGCATTTGCATATCCATCAGAATGACGTCATAGGCACACTGCGCGGACTGTTCCCCCGGTTGCGCACGGTACACCGCATCGTCCTGCTGTGGGCAGGCGATTTCACGCCCAAGCGCACGGCTGACGGCATCGGCCCCGTTCTCGACCAGATCAACGGTTGCCCCGGCTTTCTTGAGCAAGGCCATGATGAGGCGCTGATTGTCCTTGCCGTCTTCAGCCAGGAGGATCCGACATCCTTCCGGCAGCGTCAAACAGGATGCATCCGGAGTCGCGCTGCGATCCTCGCCTGCCTCCAGCAGGTTCAGTGCATCACACATGGGCACATTGTCAAGTGTCCCCGGGTTGATCGACACGGTAAACGTGCTGCCGACCCCGAGTTCGGACGAGACCGACACATCGCCGCCGAGCATGGACGCCAGTTGCCTCGATATGGCCAGCCCCAACCCGGTCCCGCCGTACTTCCGCGTTGTCGAGGTTTCAGCCTGGCTGAATGGCTTGAACAGTTTGCCCTGCTGCTCTTCCGACATTCCAATGCCCTGGTCGATTACATCAAAGAAGAGCGTGGCGTCGGTCGGTGCCTCAGGATCGTAGCGCACGACCACTTCAATCTGGCCCTCGTCCGTGAACTTGATGGAGTTGCCGGTCAGGTTGACGAGGATCTGGCGGAGCCTCGTTGGATCAGTGTGGATCTTCGTCGGGATCGGTCCATCATTCCGTACCGAGAGTGTCAGCCCCTTCGCATCGGAGCGGACGCGGATGAGTGAGTCGACCTCGGACAGGATCGACGGGAGCGAGCATTCGATCGTCTCAATGTCAAGTTTGCCTGCTTCGATCTTGGACAGGTCAAGGATGTCATTGATCAGTTGCAACAGGTACTGGCCGTTGCGCTTGACGATTCCCAGATTGGAAATAAGTTCCTTACTGGCCTCACAGCCTCGCGAGCAGGTTTCCATTGAGAGTTCAACAAACCCGATGATGGCCGTCATCGGCGTTCTGATTTCGTGTGACATTTGAGCGAGGAATCGGCTCTTGGCCTTGTCAGCCGCCTCGGCTCGCTGCCGTTCAATCTCGAGTTGCTCACTGTATCGTTCGAGCGCAGCCGTGTTGGCCGTGATCACCTGCTCGGCAAACCAGGCCAGGATCATCATCACTCCAAACACGACAACCAGAACCGCTCCCAGTACCAGCAGCGAACGGACCAGCGTGGCATGAGCCGCTGCGTGCTCCCGCGTCACATCCTTATACACCTCGAAGGAGCCTACGACGCGCTGATCGTTGGCAGCCCGGATCGGCACATAGGTTTCAACGACATCGACCTCGAATCGGCTTTCGCCGGCGAGGTCCGTCATCTCATCCTTGCTGACCATCTTTGACTTGGAACTGCCTGAATACGCTGCCTCGAGCCAGGTGTTCCCCTCATCGACTTTGCCGATGAGCGATGGTTCGGTGCAATATACGATCGTGTGATTGTGGTCATAGATCTTGATCTTGACTATGCCAAGCGGGTCGAGGAATCGGCGAAGTCTGGCATCGACGTGAGCCAGGTCGCTCACATCCAGTTCAACCACATCCAGCCCATTCTCACCTGTGTTCATGAGGAAGTCATACTCAAGATCGCGCAGCGCGCGCGCCAACGGTGAGGCATGTTGCTCGGCACTGCGAATCAGACTTCGATCCAGCACCTTGTGAAAGCCATACCCGACAAGTGCCAGAATGACAGCCAGCGCGACACAGGCGGTAATCATGAAACGGAGAAAGACCGGGTATCGGCGACCGGACTTCGATGATTTCGCAGTCTGAGTTCGATTCCCACTGTCCTGGTTATCGTCCTGATTTTGCATGTGACAACCTGTCTCATAGGAAATGAGCGGGGGACACTGACACTCCGGTCCCTCGGCGGAATGCCGTCACCCGAATGGCTGTCATCGGCTGAATTGACGTGTCTCTAAACGCACGACCACCGTATAAACGGACCTGAAATCAGGCCTTCTCCGTCATAACCGGATCGGCAGCAAGAGTCTGATTGACGTCGGTGGAAACTAGTGGGAATGCTGAGGATCGAGGATGTGACTCAGCCTCGTAAAGTCGCCGTAAGGCCCCTGAATGACGACTGAATCGCCGGCTTCCAATGTGGTATCAGGAGGGGGAAATAACTCCTGAAGCGGGTCCGGGTGGACTCGACGTTCGATCACGCAGATCCGGTGATCGGTCATGATCTGCCCGACGGAACGGCCACACAGCGGCCCGCCTGCCTGCACTGTCCATCGTTTGGCAATTATCAGTTCATTGCCGGCTACGAAACTGTGGATGATGTCATGATCCACGGCTGACATGGCAAACATCGGGGCCGATAACGTCGATTGAGAGATGGCAATGTGAATGTTGAAGCCGTCAGCCACCTTGTTGGCCATATTCTGGTCAAACATCCGCAGGACAACTCGGATCGTGGGTGACAGTTTGCGGGCATCCAGCGCGATCTCAAGGTTTGCCAGGTCGTCATCCGTAGCCAGGATCAGGCTCCGCGCATGGGCGACATTGGCGTCTTCCAGAAGCGCTTCGCGACGGGCATCTCCGACGAACAAGGGGGAACCGTCACGACGTACATCTTCCAGGAACTCATTGGCCGGGTCGCGTTCGATCACGACCACGGCCTGGCCGAGTCGGCGAAGCATGCGAAAGGTCTGGTATCCAAGCCGTCCGATACCAACCAGGACGATATGGTCTCGATAGGCAGCACTCATAGTGGTACACCAACTCCGTTCTGATCGACGACGATCCCGCAGGATGAGCGAAAAATCAATGATGCCCTCGATGATGACGGTGAGTCCGAGAACCGGCAAGAGGAAGAACATGACCTGGACCACCGGAGAATCAGGAAACTCCTCGGGCGGCTCTCCGAATATCAGACTCCAGGCGAAGTAGATCGACTCCGGGACGGAATGATGGCGTTCCGGCTCGAAATACTGAAAGACGAAGGCCCCGATGGTCAGGATGGCAATCATGAGCAGCAGACGCACCCGAAAGTGACGCCCAACGACCCTGGCAAAGCACCATTCGCGCCAGATGCGTGACGCCACGAAACGGTGACGGCGGTCCAACGGGAGGTTCAGATGATCAAGATGTGCAATGGGCATGAGAATCCACCCGATGCCGGCTCAGTTCACCCAGGCCGAGATTCTGACAGGAACCGAACAGCCGGTTTTCACAATCACGAAGTCCTCGATACAATAGACCGCTCGGGCACCGAACGCCGGGGCGCGTATCTTCATGCTGGATGACGACAATTGCCGACGTGATGACACCACACTCAAGGCGAGGTCCATGACGCTCAAACTGCTTCCCACGATCACATCCCCGGCCGATCTCAAGGCGCTGCCCATTGACGATCTGCCCGTGCTGGCTGACGAAATCCGACATGCCATCTACGAGCAGGTTTCTCGAAGCGGCGGTCACCTGGCCCCGAATCTCGGTGTCGTTGAGTTGACGCTGGCCCTGCATTACGTCTTTGACTTCGGCCACGATCGGCTGCTGTTTGACGTGGGGCATCAGTGCTATCCGCACAAACTGCTCACCGGGCGATACCCGGTCCTCGACAAGTTGCGGACACGCGAAGGCATGTCCGGCTTTCCGGAGCCGCGTGAGAGCGGATTCGACCTGTTCTCCGTCGGCCATGCAGGCACGGCCATTTCGACGGCCGTCGGGATGGCACGGGGTGATCTGCTGACCGGCGAGGGCTTTGATCGCGAAACGAAACCCGATGGCAGACGGACTGTGGCCCTGGTCGGTGATGCGTCGATCGTCAACGGCGTCGCCATGGAGGGGTTGAACAACGCCGGCACACTGAAGCGGCAGTTCCTGGTCGTCCTCAATGACAACGGGATGTCAATCGCCAAGCCCCAGGGTGCCGTGGCTGCGTATCTCGATCGGGTACGGACGAGCATGACCTATCGACATGTCAAGCGCGCGGCCCGTGATGCGATCCTCCAACTGCCGGGCGGATCGATCATCGGCGAGTTGTACCATCGGGCCGGTGAAATGACAAAGGCCGCCATTGCCGAGAACGCATGGTTCGAGCACTTCGGCCTGCTGACCGTCGGCCCCATCGATGGGCACGATCTGCGGACGCTGATCGGCCTGTTGGTCGAAATCAAGGACTTTGACCGCCCGCTGATCCTCCATGCCCACACGATCAAGGGCAAGGGCTTTGAGCACTGCGAGGATGACGCGACGACGTTCCACTCGCCCAAACCATTCACCGTCGAGGGCAGCAAGGTTCGGCTGAAGTCCGGCGGGCGGAGTTTCACGGCCGCGTTTGCCGATGCCCTGGACGATCTGATGGAGCGGGATGAACAGGTCGTGGCCTGCACGGCAGCCATGCCCGACGGGACGGGACTGACCAAGGTGCAAACCCGTTTCCCGGATCGCGTCTGGGACACGGGGATCTGTGAATCCCATGCGATGGACATGATGGCCGGGCTGGCAAAGACCGGTTTGAAGCCGTTTTTTGCAGTTTACTCGACGTTTCTCCAGCGCGCGTTCGATCAGGCATTCCAGGAGGTCTCCCTGCAGGGGCTTCCGGTGCGGCTCTGCCTGGATCGGGCCGGGTTGGTCGGCGGCGACGGGGCGGTCCACCACGGGTTCTGCGACATATCAATCCTGCGCGTGCTGCCCGGTGCAGCCTTGCTCGCTGCGATGGATGAGCCAAGCCTGCGAGCCGGGCTCGAGTTCATGCGGACCTACGACACCGGGCTGAGTGCGATGCGGTATCCACGCGATGCGGTGGCCGACCCGAAGCGTCACGATATCGGCGAATGCCCTGCGTTTGAGTTTGGCAAGGCCCGGGCGCTGCACATCGAAGAGAAACCGGACGCCGTCATACTGGGTTATGGTGTGATGGCCGTCACTGCGTTGGAAGCACGGCAGTTACTCAGCGAGGAGTATCGAATCAGCGTGTATGATGCGCGCTTTGCCAAGCCGGTTGATCTGGAGTTGGTCCGACAGTTGACGGCTGAGAACATCCCGATTCTCACGATCGAAGACCATACGATTGTCGGCGGGTTCGGCTCGTGTGTTCTCGAAGCGTGCCATGAGGCCGGGTTGCCGACGACGAACATCCACCGGCTGGCCATTCCCGAGCACTGGATCTACCAGGACAGCCGGGCCCGCCAGCTGGCTGAGGTCGGCCTGGATGCGGCCGGGATTGCCCGCACGATTCGGGAGTTACTTGATCGCCCGGAGGAGGCCTCGGAGGTCCCGGTCGTTCGATCGACGCACCGGCAAGGATCGGCGATCGATTCCAGGACACGATCGAATCTGGACACCTGACCTGATGGAAAAAGACTGTTCCAACGAATCTCAAGACCGAACATGGCACACCAGCGTCGCCGGCCCCGAGGATGGGCACATCGTCCTCCTTGTGCACGGCTTTCCGCTATCGAAACGACTCTGGGATCAGATCATCGGCCCGCTCGGGGATGCCGGCTATCGCGTGATTGCGCCGGACCTGCGCGGATTTGGCGACAGTGAACCGGCCAGTGCGTTCTCCCTCGGCGACCTGGCCGGCGATCTTCAGTGCGTCCTGAGGGATGTGGGCCAGTGGGATGGCCGGCGTCGGGTCACATACATCGGGCTGTCGATGGGCGGCTACATTGCGTTCGAGTTTTATCGTCGCTTTGGGCATCAGTTGCATTCGCTGGTGTTGATGGACACTCGGGCTGAGGCTGATACACCGGAAGCCGCCGAGGGGCGTCGAGCAGCCGCTCAGAAGGTGCTGGATACAGGCCATGCCGGGTTGGTTGCCGATGACATGCTTGACAAACTGTTCGGCCCGAGTGCCTCGCCGGCTCTGAAGCAAGAGTGGTACGACATCATGTCCGGCACGTCGCCGATCACGGTGGCTGCTGCCCTGTGTGCGATGGCTGATCGGCCGGATTCCTACTCGATGCTACCGTCGATTTCCTGCCCGACGCTCGTGATGGTGGGGCGAGATGATGCGATCACCCCGCCGGAAGGGGCTGGGCACATGCAGCAGGCAATCGGCTCGAACGCGAACCTGTGCGTGATCGAAACATCAGGCCACATGACGCCGGTCGAGCAGCCGGAAGCGTGTGCGAACGCGTTGATCTCATGGCTGGAGTCGCTTTGAGTTGCGTGGAATGAGCCACTGAAAACGAAAGCAGCAGGACTGAAGTCCTGCTGCCGGTGTGTTGTACTGGTTGCGGTGTGGCCTTTAGCCGCCGCCCATGCCGCCGCCGCCCATCTGGTTCTGCAGCAGTTGCTGCTGGAAGGGGGCCACGGCCTCGGTGACCTTGCTGGTCACTGTCCCGAGCAGGGCTGAGAGCATCGTCCACTCATCGCCGAACTCATCGTCTTCCACCCGTTGGGTCACTTCGGTAATGGCGGCCACGAAGGCGTCGGTGACAGGTCCGATGGCCTGACGATTGAGTTCCTCAATCTGTGCCTGCATCTCAGGCGGCATGTCGGCAGTTGCCCCGCCTGAGAGGTCAAGTTCACTCAAGTCGAGGATCCAGCGATCCCCTTCGTAGATGAATTCCAGGTTCCCGAAGAAAAGATCATCACTCGAAACCCATGCGGTTGTTCGTGATCGATCGTACTGGTAGTCAAGCGTGGTCGGGTCGAAGTTGAGGACTGCATCAACGTCGAAGTCGCCGAGCGGCAGGCCGCCGCCCATCCCACCACCGGGGAGCATCGTGGCCACGCGGTCCCACACCTCAGGATCCTTGGCCATGGCATAGAACGTCTGATCAAAGCGTCCGACCGTCGCGGCATGGAGCCGATCGGTGGCAGTCAGGACCTGATCGAACATGCGACCGTTTTGCGCTATCAAACTTGATGTGATCGAGTGCTGCTGCAAACCGGTCATCGCGGACGCGTTGCAGGACGGCATTGATACAATCGGCCGGCGTTCCGGTCGACGCAACCGCGACGGTATCGTCTGCCACGATTTCGGCCTCAGGCTGTTCCTCGACGGGCGGCACGTATTCTTCGCCACTGACTCGAGCCTTGAGTTCCTGCAGCTGGGTCAGTGTTTCAGGTGAGAGCGAGGCCGAATCGGCTGCCTGGAACGCCTCTTCGAACGCAGCAGCAGCCGCCTGTGTGGCCAGGTCAATCTGTGAGCGGAGTTCATCGAGCAGGGCTGCATCTTCACCCCCGCGTTGCAGCAGGTCGGCATTCTCAGCCAGGCCGGCTACCAGCTGGGCATAGCGTTGCAGGCTCTGGGCCCGCTGCCAATGCAGTTGACCGAGCAGTTGCTGGGCGTGGACGAGTTTGAGGCGAGGCAGGTTTGATTGCCCGGCTCGGGCCGAGTTGAGGGCACTGACGGCCTCTCCTGCCAAGTCAATACCGCTGACGTAGCGTGGTTCCAACTGCTCTGACTGGTGCGTGACGAGTGCTCGGAACTTCGCATCAATCTCCCCGATGGTGGACTGCACGTCGGCGCTATTCTGTGCCACCTCACGATCGAGACTGGCTTTGCGCTGCTCAATCTGCCGCCTCGTGTTTTCGAATGACAGGAGTTCGGTTTCCGTCTGAGCAATGCGGTTTCGCAGTTCTGCCAGTTGCGGAACCATCATGTCGTAGGCCGCTTCAGCATTCGCAGCCTTGACCTGATGGGCATCGGCGTCGCGGCTGATTCCGGCAGCGTCTTCGATGATTGCCTGGCGCTGTTCGAGCGGGGCATCGGCTGCCTTGTCACGTGCGACAACGGATTCCTCCCGCAGCCGCTCATACTCGCCCAACTCGCTCTTGATCATGCTGTCGAGATCGGCCATCTGGCGTTCGAGCGACTTCGCCTGGAGCAGGAGTTCGTCCTTGCGAGCGACACTTCGACTCTGCTCGCGCTCGATCTCCCGAAGGGTGTCGGTGAAGTCAAAGGAGCCGGCCGCGTGCTGCTTGGCCCCGTACTGCGTTGCGGACCCGAGCAGGCCGTAAAGTTCGTGCGTCATCCGGATGGCAACGATGTCGGCATCGGTGGCCCGCTGCATCTCGATCTCGGCCAACCCGAGTTTGGCAATCGCCGCGATTGCCTGCCGGGCTTGCTTCTGCTCCGGCAGCATCTCGCCGTCGGACGTATTCGCAGCGACAATCGAGGAGAGTTTGCGGTATGCCTGCTCACGTGAGGCAGCATCACCGATGTCGTTGCCGCCGATATGGAGTTGATTGAGTTCGGCGACTGCCTGGGCAATGGCATCCGACACCTGATCTCTCGCTTGAGCATCAGAGTTGTCACATCCGGAGACACCGGCCAGGAGGGCAGCGGCCAGTGTACAGGTCCCGGCCACAGTCGTCATGGAACGCTTGAAATGGCTTGACATCACATTCGACCTCGACGGCTCATCAAATCAAAGTCACGCAGGATTCATCGTGCAGGGACAACCATGCCCTGACACAGCCGGCCCAG
The DNA here is from genome assembly GCA_013112555.1 of Planctomycetota bacterium. Classification (GTDB taxonomy): domain Bacteria; phylum Planctomycetota; class Phycisphaerae; order Phycisphaerales; family UBA5793; genus PNC21. The sequence continues at coordinate 2,206,855 of JABFGK010000001.1, forward strand.
GGGGGTGCGTGACAAATACACGGGTACCGGCGGCGCACCATGCAGGTGTGCCACAACCGTGCCTGACACGCGCAGGCCGACGAAACCATAGTATGCAGGCCGAGGCTTCCGGGCAGGCTGCCGCATTGCGTGGGGGGCATGCCTCGCGAAACCGGGCCGTGGCCGGATCTTCGCTGCTAGCGATCCGGGTTTTCACTGCGCCCGGGATCACTCTCTGCCTGACCCGCCTGGTCACCGGCATCGCCCTCAGGGGCCTCAGGCGGCTGCGTCTGGGCCTCCGCCACAGGCTTCGGATCCATCAGCCCGGGCGGAGTGAACTTCAGTGGATACCCATCCTGCAGTTGTGGCCGGTACAACAGTCTGATCCAGTTGATCGTGGTTTCGGCAGCCGGGTCAGTAATGGACTCGAAAACCGGCTTCCAATCGGGCACCTCCGGGTGGGGCTGGACGGCTGTTTCGCGCGGCAGGCCCGCCTGCACAAGGAGGGACTTCTCGGGGTGCAGGTAGTCCAGAAGCGGCGTGTCATCTGAGGCCGTCGTTCGGACGAGGATCAGGTAGTTTGTGTAGACCACCGGGTCAGCGGTCGGCGGCTTGTTGTACAGAAACAGGCGGCCGCTCGACGATCGGCTTCCGTGGCACTGATCCGAAGCACAGGAGTTGACGAGCCAGGTTCGGTGAATCTGATGGCGAAAGACATTCAGCGATTCCGGCTCACCGATGACACGAACCATGGGGTAGAGTTCGCGCGCCCGCAATCGGAACATGATGTCGAGGATTTCCGAGGCCGGCTTCCGGTAAAATAGTCGCTTCTCTTCCGGCTGGGTCGGGATGAGCTCACTGCCCTCGTAGGACGTCAGCAGCATCTTGATGGCACTGTTTGGAATCTGCATGCTCGGCGGCTCGCGGAGGTTGATCTCGTAGACGCGAAGGACGTTCATTTCCTCCTTGTCGAGCAGATACGACCGCAGTTGCTGCTCCTCGGTCAGCACGCGTTTCCCATCGGGGTTCGGCTGGGCCGGGGTCGGCTGCTTCTCTGTGGGCTCACCGCCGTCTTTCGCTTCCCGCTCCTTCTGAAGTTGGAGTGCAGCCCGCGTCCGACCGAGCAAGGTGCGTGCCTTCTCGTGCCCGGGCTCATCTTCGATCAGCGCAAGCAACTCTGCCTCGGCCAGTTCATATTCAGCCCGCTCATAGACCCAGGTGCAGAGTTTGTAGCGACCGTCATAATCATGGCGAGGGATCCGCTGGCGCATTTCCTTGAAGTACTCGACGAACGTTTTTTCCAGCGTGATCCGGACGACGTCGTAGGGGTCGAACGTGGTGTTGATTCCGACGATCCGCAGGATGACGGCTTCCCGATCACGCTGCACCAGCGTGCCGACAAACTCCTGGCCGTCCACTCGCTCGAGTCTCACTTCGTGGCCGATCAGTTCATCCGCTTTGCTCTTCTTCTTCTTGGGCTTGTCGTCAGGCGGCGGCGTCTTTCTCTCCTGCTCGGAACCGTCCTGAGTCATCGGATCCCAGGACACGGTTGCGAGGTGGGCGACTGCCGTTGGCCTCAACAGTGCGCGCGGGGCCGTCATCGTCGCCCAGAGCAGCGTCGTCATGACTGCCAGTCCTGCCGTTGCACTCATGAGCCCGTGCATGGAGGGTGGAATCCGGTCTGGGCGCACACGATCGCCCGATTGTCGTTGCCTGTCCGCCATGCGAATACCCTTTCGTTTCCGGCCGTGCCTCAGCCCCCCGGCCGGACGGTGTTTTCTCCCGCGCGTCTGCCCCAATGTGCGTTGGAGTAGTTTAGGGCTGTTTCGGGCCCCGTATAGCAGATCCGTTCGTGAGACGAAAAAAGCCCCCCGTGCATTCACGAGGGGCCATTTGGGATCATTGATGGTCGTTGGGGGTGGGTATTACCCGGTGGATTCCGTTTGCTCGGCACGTGCCTGGAGCTGGGCATCCGGGCCGGCCACCTTCTTCTTATGGACTTCGATGACCGCGCGCGGCTCAGGAAGCTCCGTCGACTTGGCTGTGCAAGCGGGCCTGGATACCTCTGATTTCCGGACGATTCGAGCCGACTGGACGGCCCCGCTGCGGATCAGCCACTGCTGGCGAGCACGAACGATATCGCGGGGGGTCGTATCAGTGACCGGCGCCTTCTGGTTATACCGATAGATCGCGCCACCGCGAGTCACGGAATAGCAGCCGGAGACCTGTGCACCGTGATGGCGGGTCCAGGTGGTCCCGCTCGGCGTTGCGGCTTCGCCCTTGCGGATCACCCCCGCCCGACCGTAGTGCCTGAAGTGGCCCGAAGTGGTCGTGCTGCCATGCTTGCCGTGCATGCCATCGGTGCAATCGAGCGGTCCGTAGACGAGCCCACGGTTTCTCCACCCGCGCCGATCGACGATGATGAGGCTCCCGGAAGAGGTCTCACACGCTGATTCAGCACAGTCGGCTGCCTCTGTGGGCGTGGCAGCGGTCTCAGATTCGGCCGGTGCCGGTGCTTGCTGTTGCACTTCGAGTGATTCGGCCGGTGGGGTTGCAGGCTGTTGAGCCATGGCAGCACCGCAGGCCAGGATGCTGCACGCACCCCATGCAGACAATGTACGCAGGATTGACATAATCGCGTCACCTTTCTCCTGATTTCAAGTTGTCTGACGTCGTTTCCGGGACAGCCTGAGGCCGACCCCGAGAGACATCGCGAAGGAGCGCGGGTCACCGGCGGTCGCTTCCCTCCAACGACCGGCCGGTTTCCCGCTCTCTTATTCAGAGAGAGCAACTGCCGTGCCTTATCACCCCAAGCCCACTGCAGGCGTGCGGGAGGTTGTCACCACATGACGGCCTGTACTAAGTGTGGCAGATTCGCCACATCGGAATGTTGCACGAATGCAACACCAGACGACTGAAAGCGTCCAACAGCACACAAATGCAGTGATAGTAAAGAATTACGGCATAGAGGCTGAAATGCAAGCAAAAAGATGACAGAAAAGTGCTGAGTGTGTGATGAGCACAAGTCTCAGCATGTACAATGTGTAAACATGTCTTGGAATTCAAACTATCGGAAGATGCGAACGGCGTGAAAGGCAGTCCATTCATGAGAAGGGAGTTGCTCGTTCAAGGCTGTGATTTGGCATCTGTTGGCCTGATTATGCTGGTATTTGCCATCAATTCTGCATCTGCGCTGGCTCAATCTGTTGATTGCGCGCACTTTCTCAGTCCGATAGATACGAATCAAAACGCTGACACCTTCGCTTCGAGTCTATCAAAGATCGGAGACATTGACGGTGACGGCCTTGACGACTTCATCATTGGCAATCCGACACGGGTTATTGTCAAGAGTTGTGTATCGAGTGTGCATGAATGACATGATCAATCAGGCGGCGACCTCCGTGGGTTTGATTCCGTCGGCGAACACGACGCCGGCGATCACATCGGGGATGAGGGCGGGACCGTTCAACGCCCGCCAGCGGCTTCGAGGCGCTCTGCATCAACTTGAACACCATCGTCAGGCACGCCCGACGGCTCCCGTTGCCCTTCGTGCGTCGGTGTCTCAGCCGCACGGTCGCGAACACGCTCTCGATCGGGTTCGTCGTGCGAAGGTGGATCCAGTGCTCAGCCGGGAAGTCGTAGAATGTTAATAACTGATCGCGATCCTTCGCCAGGCAGGCCGTCGCCTTCGGGTACTTCGCTTCGTAGGTCGACAGGAACAGGTCGAACGCCTGCTCCGCCTCCCGCTTCGTCGCGGCCATGTAAATCTCGTGCAGCATCCGCTTGGCCTGCGGCTGCACCCGTTTGGGAAGGCAGTCCAGCACGTTGGCCGTCTTGTGCACCCAGCAGCTGCTGGCTGCGCGTCGTACCGAACACCTGCGGCAACGCCTTCCAGAAGCCCAGGGCCCCGTCGCCGGTCGCCAGTTTCGGGTCGATCTCCAGCCCGCGCGACTTCAGATCCAGCAACAGCGTCTTCCATGACTGTTCACTCTCGCGATAGCCGTCGGTCACCGCAATCAGTTCCTTCTTCCCTTCCGGCGTGGCTCCCATCAGCACGAGTATGCACTGCCGATCTTCCTCCAGCCGGATATTAAAATGCACGCCGTCGGCCAGACGTACACATACTGTTTGTCAGTCAATGAGCCGCTTCGACCACGTGTGATGTTCCTCCTGCCACGACTCGAGCAGGCGGGTGATGGTGGCCGCCGACAGGCCGGCCGCCTGCGATCCGACCAGAGCCTGCAACGCTTCACCGAAGTCGCCGGTGGAGATCCCCTTCAGATACAGCCAGGGGATGAGTTCCTCGATCGCCTTGCTCTTGCGCAGGTAAGGAGGCAGGATCGCCGAGGTAAACTGCTCGGCCTGGCCCGCCGGTCGGCGATCCCGCACCCGCGGCTGTCTGACCGTCATCGGCCCGACCTGGGTCACGAGCGTGCGTTCCGGCAGATGGCCGTTGCGGACCACGTGCCGGTGGCCGGTCCGTTCGTCGACCAGATGAGCACGGGCCTCGATCCAGGTCGCCACCTCGGCCTCGACGGCCTCGGCCAGCAGCCGCTGAGCCCCCTGACGCAGAATGTCGCCCAGCACATCGCGACAGCCGGAGGGGGCGGCAGTGCCGGTGGTCATTGGAAATGGCAGTGAGTCGGTCATAGTCTCTGTCATGGTGGTGTACTCCTGGCCCGCGTGGGCCGCTGGGGGGTTTGCAGCAGCAACTACAACAAACCCAGAGTACGCCGCCTTTTTCATTCACGCCTCCATCCACAACTTTTGGTTATATCCCATCCGACACCGTTGCCCCCTCCAAACTATGAAGCCTCTGCTGCTGCATATCGATCCTCAGATGGCTTCTTCGTCATCCAGTCGTTTTATTACACAGAGCCATATTCATGGCGTACGGCCTTTGGTTCAGAGGTGGATGGTGTGGGAGATGTTGACGGCGACGGAGTACCGGACTATTCACTCGGCGACAGCTCAGGTGGTGGTGGGGCATTCGAGTATGGAGAAGTCCAGGTATTCTCTGGTGTGACCGGAGGCCAGCTCGGTGCTACCTTGCTGGGACCTGAACCATTGTCACAGTTTGGACACTATGTAAGTGGACTTGGTGGAGACCTTAATCATGATGGCAGGGATGAGCTCCTGGTGACTGCCCCGGATGCATCCCTTGCTCATAATGTCTTCATTTACTCGTATGCGCTCGGGAATTAGACACTGCAACATTCGTGGGATGCTACTGGCGAATATGCGGCACCAGCAGGAGACTGCAATGGCGATGGGTATCCTGAAGTATTGATAACGGCACCCGGCGATCGAGTCAATGTCTGGACATATACTCCTAAGCAAGGATGGGCCATCCTTTACTCTACTGAAGCTCAAGGATTCCCGTTGGGTGGCATAGGAGATGTCGATAGGGATGGGGGCTATAACCAAAAGTTGTGGATGAAGGCGTGAATGAAAAAGGCGGCGTACTCTGGGTTTGCAGATGTAGACCCCCAACGGCCCACGCGGGCCAGGAGTACACCACCATGACAGAGACTATGACCGGCTCACTGCCATTTCCAATGACCACCGGCAGCATGACCGACCACACCACCGCTGGCGACGTGCTGGGCGACATTCTGCGTCAGGGGGCCCAGCGGCTGCTGGCTGAGGCCGTCGAGGCCGAGGTGGCAGCCTGGATCGAGGCCCGTGCTCATCTGGTCGACGAACGGACCGGCCACCGGCACGTGGTCCGCAACGGCCATCTGCCGGAACGCACGCTCGTGACCCAGGTCGGGCCGATGACGGTCAGACAGCCGCGGGTGCGGGATCGCCGACCGGCGGGCCAGGCCGAGCAGTTTACCTCGGCGATCCTGCCTCCTTACCTGCGCAAGAGCAAGGCGATCGAGGAACTCATCCCCTGGCTGTATCTGAAGGGGATCTCCACCGGCGACTTCGGTGAAGCGTTGCAGGCTCTGGTCGGATCGCAGGCGGCCGGCCTGTCGGCGGCCACCATCACCCGCCTGCTCGAGTCGTGGCAGGAGGAACATCACACGTGGTCGAAGCGCTCATTGACTGACAAACAGTATGTGTACGTCTGGCCGACGGCGTGCATTTTAATATCCGGCTGGAGGAAGATCGGCAGTGCATACTCGTGCTGATGGGAGCCACGCCGGAAGGGAAGAAGGAACTGATTGCGGTGACCGACGGCTATCGCGAGAGTGAACAGTCATGGAAGACGCTGTTGCTGGATCTGAAGTCGCGCGGGCTGGAGATCGACCCGAAACTGGCGACCGGCGACGGGGCCCTGGGCTTCTGGAAGGCGTTGCCGCAGGTGTTCGGTACGACGCGCAGCCAGCGCTGCTGGGTGCACAAGACGGCCAACGTGCTGGACTGCCTTCCCAAACGGGTGCAGCCGCAGGCCAAGCGGATGCTGCACGAGATTTACATGGCCGCGACGAAGCGGGAGGCGGAGCAGGCGTTCGACCTGTTCCTGTCGACCTACGAAGCGAAGTACCCGAAGGCGACGGCCTGCCTGGCGAAGGATCGCGATCAGTTATTAACATTCTACGACTTCCCGGCTGAGCACTGGATCCACCTTCGCACGACGAACCCGATCGAGAGCGTGTTCGCGACCGTGCGGCTGAGACACCGACGCACGAAGGGCAACGGGAGCCGTCGGGCGTGCCTGACGATGGTGTTCAAGTTGATGCAGAGCGCCTCGAAGCGCTGGCGGGCGTTGAACGGTCCCGCCCTCATCCCCGATGTGATCGCCGGCGTCGTGTTCGCCGACGGAATCAAACCCACGGAGGTCGCCGCCTGATTGATCATGTCATTCATGCACACTCGATACACAACTCTTGACAATAACCCTAGGGATGGGTTTGACGATTTCTGCGCCTACTCACTTGGAACGCAACAATTCGAGGTCACTACGGGTCGTACAGGACTTTCATTGACAGGACTCGGACCGGCAGGGCCATTCTCCGGATCGCTCAACTTCGATGGAGATTGCTTTGCTGGGGTAGTGGTTGCTAACAGAATCAATGACATCTCGGCCGCTCGTGTTTATAGTTTTGATGGTGCTGATACAGAGCAATTCATACTCGAGGACGAATTGTTTTGCTCAGGACTTGGTCCGAGTCCGGAGAATGATCCTCAGTCCGACATCTACAGGCGCGGCGGTTGCTAATGTCGGGGACATCGACGACGATCAAGTTCATGATATTCTCTACGGCAGCCCGGGAAGTGCATGTGCATACACATGTACTGCTCAGATTGGGGAGACGTGGTGCATGAACCTCGAAGTCTCTCCGCTCTATTCAGGACAGACGGGAACGTTTACAGTAACGTACGGGCAGCCTAACTCACTGACATTTTTGGCCTATTCACTGCAAGGCCCATCGCCTCAAACCTACGTTCCAGGCATGGATGTGTACGTGGACCTGGTTCAGCCTACACAAGCAGGATTCGCGAAGCAGACAAATGGTCAAGGCAAAGTCTCCTGGGGCCTGCAGATCGCGCAGCAAGCTCATGGACGTCGCTTTTGGTGCCAAGCCGCACAGCACCAGCGAAAGAGCCGTGTCGTGAGCCGCCTGGTTTTCTGATCACAGAGGCTGAATGACAGGATCTACGACGAAAAGTGACTTGCTGGACCTAAGCCTGCAGTCGATAGTAGTGCACGGCAGCAAGTTACAAAGAACCATTACGATCATACATGCGCAGAGTAGGCTGCATTGTTGCGCTGTCTTCGTTGGCAGAGGCAACCGGACCGATATACTTCTCGTATAGCCTCACGATTATTGGGTGGACCGCAGGGATATGCAGAAGCCACAAGTTTGTTGGAACGTGGTTGATTACAGAAGCCACCTGCGGTCGGATACACTAGAAACGGCTCCGTACCTAGGACACTTTTCGGCACGATATGCCGTAGCACAGAAGTCAAGTAAAGATACCTGAAATGAAAAATGAATACATAAAATTTGCTGACACACGTCGCGCGTTCACACTGATCGAACTGCTGGTCGTCATTTCGATCATTGCCCTGCTGATTGCCATTTTGCTGCCGGCTCTGACGCGCGCTCGTCAGGCAGCCCGGACCGGGATGTGCATGAGCCAGGGGCATCAACTCGCTGTGGCCAACGAGCAATATGCATCGGACAACGACGACATGATGCCGATTCAGTTGCCGCAACGGGGAGCCAGCAGCTACACCCACGGCGGGCGGACGCCGATTAACGGCGGCGTGAGCACGTCCTGGGCCCCGCTTTGCTGGAATCGGCCTCTCAACAGCTATGCCCATCCTGAGTTACCGCTGGGCAAGGGAGAGAGCCTCGACACGCTGAAAGACCCGAATCAGTACAACTTTCCCATCTTCCAGTGCCCAAGCGACAGCACCTACAGTTACCAGCTGGGGCAGGATGACGATGGGAATCCCGGCACCGCGATGAGCAACTATCACGCCATCGGGACGAGTTATACGTTCAATCTCACCTGGGGTGATTTTCGCGGCGAGTACACCGAGATTTTTGATGCGATCCATGTAGAAGTCGGAGGCGATGAAGGCGACAAAGCAATGTCACGCGCCAACAAACTGTTTGCGAAGGCACGATTGGAGATGCCGAGCCAGTTTGTCGCGTTTTTTGACGACCCGGCCGACTATGCGTTCTGGTATCGGATCTCGCCGAAACTCACACACCACGGAACTCGGGACCGGCATACGTTTATTTACCTCGACGGGCACACGATTCAGGCCGAAACAGACGTTGATGATGTCTTCAACTCGAAGTACATGCTTGTATTCCCATCCTTGATGAAGTGATGGCGTTCGCGTCATGCTCCCAGTGATTGCAACACACATACCCCCGCGCTTCATGTGCGTGGGGTTTTTTTGTGCGCCGACTCTCACAGTTCGCGCACCCAGATATTGCGATACCTGACGCCGTTGCCGTGGTCCTGCAGATACAGCGGACCGGGCCCCATATCCTCTTTCATCAGTGATGCCGTGGTCGAGCCTTTGAACTCGGCGTGATCATGGATCAGCACCCCGTTATGAAAGACGGTCATCGTCCCCGGCAGGACAGACATGGGAGGCTCGCCCGAAGTCTCTACCAGTGTCGGTGCATGGAAGATGATGTCATATGTCTGCCAGTGGCCGGGCGGGCGGCTCGCATTCACGAGAGGCGGGTGGTGGCCGTAGATGGCCCCACACTGACCGTCGGGATAGGTCTCGTTCTCGTAGGAATCGAGCACCTGGACCTCGTATCGGGCCTGCATGTACACGCCGCTGTTGCCGCGTCCCTGCCCCTGGCCCTGTGCAGGCGTCGGTGTGGCAAACTCGATGTGAATCTGAGCATCGCCGAACTGCTCGACACTGATGAGGCTGCCGGAGCCGGGTTTGATGGTCATGCAGCGTGCCTGTTCGTCAACCACCCATTCGGCCGGCCGACCGTCCGGGTGCGACCAATGGGCAGCAAGTGATGCGGACGTCCCATCGAACAGGATGTCGGCATCGGCCGGCGGATGAGCCGCAGTGGTCCCGGGTGCGACGATTTGTGGCAGTGTCGGCGGTGCCGCCTCCTGGGCATCCTGAGCCAGGCTAGCCATGATGAGAAACGATGTGCATGCCAGTACGGTAACTGTGTACCGTTGAAGGTGCCGGTTTCCGTGTTTCATTCACAGTGCTCCTTGCGTCGTGTGGTCCACCAGAAAGATATGTGGGTCCCTCATCGAATCGCGGCTAGAAAATCTGTTTCAACAGTGGGGCAATCTCGATCACGCGCCCGCCATCGGCTGCCGACTGCCGGATGGCCTCCATCACGATGAACGTTTCGATCCCCTCTTCGAGTTCGGGGGAACATGGGTGATCGGCAAGAATCCCCCGAGCAAAGGAGTCGGCATAGTTGGCAAACTCACCATAGTGCATGCCGTGGACTTCGTTGTTGAAGTAGTATTCGCGCTTCGCGTAGAGCATGTCCTGCAGGCACTCGGTGCCGTCCGGTTTTGTGCAGAGATATCGCATGTCATGATACTGTGCGAGCGATGATCCGGCTGAGCCGTAGAGCATCAACTCGATGGCATTGCGTGCGCGTGGCAGTTCGTGCAGCCCGTAGTTGCCCATGCACCGGCCGATGCGCCCGTCGGCCGCCGTGAAGTTCACGGTATAGAGATCAAAGCCGGCCACCCCGTAGCGGCGAGCCAGTGCCGTCCGGGTTCCAAGTGCATGGACGGAGGCGATCGGCCCGAGGTACCACCGAATGAGGTCCACGGGGTGACTCAGGCCGAGGAATACCCAATCGGTCGTGTTCACGGCCCAGGGGCTTTTGTCGTAGAACCAGTCCATCCGGTGGGTGTAGTGAGCGTCGACCAATTCCAACTCCCCCACTGCTCCTTGTTCGAAGTCCGCGCGCTGGCAGGCAAACGATTCGAAGAAGCGGGTGCTTTGCCCGACGAGCAGCCGCCGGCCGGTCGTCTTTGAGGCTTGCAGAACACGTTGTGCATCCTCGATCGTGTTGACAATCGGTTTCGTGCATATGACGTGCTTGCCGGCTTCAAATGCCTGGACGATCTGTCGGCCGTGGAGTTCGTCGGGTGTGAAGATGGAGACGACATCGACATCGTCGCGGTCGAGCATGGCAGCATAGTCATCGGTGAACCACACCTGCGGGCAGCGGGTGCGGGCCGAGGCGATCTTATCCGGATTGGTATCGCAGCCGGCCACGGCACGGATATGCGTCGTGCGGGTGGACGCTGCCACGAGCATGGTCGTGCCTTCGTGCAATCCGACGACCCCCAGGCCAAGCAGCGGCTGTGATGCTGTGTTGCTCATCCTGATCGTCCCGCTTCCATCTCGAGGTTTGTAGGCTCAGGCATTTCGGAGCATCGCGGCCCGATGGATCAAGGTGCCGTTGAGGACGACGTGATCGATGATCTCGTCGGACCAATTGTAGAGCAGACGGCTGATCAGATGCGGGTCATCCGGGTCGAACGGGAAGGATCGGCCCGGCTGGAGCAGCAGAATATCGGCTGCAGCACCGGGTTCGAGTCTGCCTGCGTCCGACCAGCCCAGGGCGTCCGCGTTCCCGGTGGTGATCAGACGCCACGCATCGGCTGCGCTCGGGACCGACAAGGAGTCATCGCGGCCTGCCTGCCGTGCCATGAGGTTGCGCCACTTGCACGTCTCGATCATGGCCCGTGCAACGCGTGGCATGGCGATATCCGGGCCCGCTGCTCGATCAGACCCGAGGGCCACTCGGATGCCGTGCCGGCGTGCCGTTGCCCAGTCAAACGCGCCGGACTCAAGGAATGTGTTGGCCGTCGGGCAGTGCACGAGGACGACGTCCCGCAGTTGCGCCAGGCGCCATTCATCGTCTGACAGGTGGATCGCGTGGGCCAGCAGCGTACCGGGTTGCAGCAGGCCGTGAGACTCGTACACACTGAGATAGTTCGAACTCTCGGGATACAACTGGGCGACGCGATTGCATTCGCCGAGGCTCTCGGCAAAGTGCGTGTGAATGGCGGCACCGGACTCCACCGCCAGTCGACCGGCGGCTGTCAGCCGCTTCCGGAGAGCAGGCGACGGCAAAGCGGGGGTTGACCGACAGCGTCACGCGTTGGGCCATGGTGCCGGCTGCCAGGGCCGGGGCCCCCAGATCGGCCGATGACCAACCCGTGCACGCGAAGCAGAGTTCATCGGGGGCCTCCCGATCCATGAGGACGCGTCCGATGAGGCAGCGCACCGGGTATTCGTTCAGGGCATCGAGCGCTGCCGAGACGGCCTGGGCATGGCTTGTGAGAAAGGCTGCACACCCGGTCGTGCCGGCAGCGATCATGGACTTGAGCGCGAGTGATGTCTGGAGCCGTGCCTGTGAGCCGTCCGCCCACGTGCACTCGGCTGGGAAGACGACCTGATCGAGCCAGTCGAGCAGCGTCATCCCGTCGTACCCGACGACATCCCACTGCGGCCAGTGGTTGTGCGCATCAATGAAGCCGGGAGTCAGCAGCGTCTCAGGCCCGCCGGCATCAAGCGGTCCGGGCGCATTGCCATAGCCCATATCGCACATGGTCTGCCCGTCAATCCTCAGCCAGCCATAGCGAGGGGTTTCGTTCGGATCAGTGAGCAGATAGGCGCCGATCAACATCGCTATACCACCTGTCTCCGAGCGGCACGCGCCGTCTCATGCTTCTGGACCCGGTCGACGGTATGCAGCACATGAAAAAGGATCACGGGCCGCCTGACCATGCACGGAATTCTCCTTCGATCCCGTACACAGTATGGCAGCCCGCGATCCTCGTCACTCTTGAACCCGGCACCGGACGTGCAGAGTTCAGAAACCAATCACGTTCAGGTCGGCCGGCTTAGCCACCCCTGAGCGCTCGAATCAACTGCTGCAGTTGCAGCTCGAGTTGCTCTTTCTGCAGTCCGTAGAATATCCCGGCCACTTCCTCGCCGAGTCGGTCGCACCACTTGATGAGTTCCTTGTAGATCTGAATCTGCTTCGTGAGGGACCCTCTGGTGCCGTCGCTGTAGAGACCGAGTTGGCGAAACAGTGTCGGGATCTCCTTGTCAGCCCGTTCGACGGTCGCAAACCAGTTCTCCATGATCTTGCGACCTTCGTCGGAGACTTCGACCCATCCGTCGAGATGGAGCAACTTGGCAAATTCCTCATTCGTGTCGGCAGTCCCGCCGCTGAGGTCGAAGTACTCAGCCTGGTCGGCCGTGAGGACGAGGTTCTCGCCGGGACGACTCAGAACATGCTCGCCCGAGTCGTCGTTATACCACGTCACTTTGATATCGCCGTTATCGAGGATTTCACGGTCGGCTGACAGCCAGTACTTCTCAGCGATCATTGCCTGGGCAATGTACGGACTGTAGCCGGCATCCTCAAACATGGTGCGGGCATAATCAAGCCACAGTTCGAGTTCAAGCCCCTCAATTGCCTTCCCGGTTGCGGGGCTGAAGGCCGTGGCAGCGCCGACATGGCCGTCACTCTTGAAGTAGAGTTCTCGCGTGTTGAACGAGGTCATGGCTGCAGCAGAGATCGCGGACTTAATCCATGTGACAATGCGGAACTCATCGCGAACCTCGGACAGGTAGTCGCGGATCACATAGATTTCCGACAGCAGGCCTCCGGGGCTGTCGATCTCGAGGATAATGACATCCGGCTCGTAGGGGCGGGCCGCGTCGATGGCTTCCTCGAGTTTGTCGGCTCTCAAGTACTGGCCGACCATTTCGCGCAGCGGGATGACATAGACCTTCTTGTTGACGAGGTCGGAAGGGAGTGCCGTCTTGTCAACCTCGGCACCCGTGCCTGTGGACCCGGTTCCGGAACGGATCTCGGGGTCCTTGTCACCACCGCCGGGATCTGCGTCTTTGGCGCGTGTGATCGATTCGATGTCAGATCGAATGAGGGTGTAATCCTGCACGATGGACCCAATGGTGATCCGAATCTGGATCCAGTCATCATGCTCCTCGACGATCTCACATTCGTAGGTCTTGCCGCTTTTGAGTTTGACCACGTCGGCCGTCGCCGTCTGCACGCCTGCCGACAGGCTGATCAGGATGGCCAGTGCCAGCCCACCGAGTACGAGTACACCTCGTTTGGTTCCAAGTTTCATGGATAGGGTCCTCTGCGTGTGTCGTGTGTTTGCCCGGCCGTGCCGTTGCGCGGGTTCAGCCGGTATCGGTTCCAATTGTCAGCCAACGTCGTGTCTCACCCGGCGTGGGTGAAAGGGCCGGGGATATGGCTTAGCCGCCCCCGCCGCCTTTACCGCGCCCGCTGCCGCCGCCACCGCCACCACCACCGCCGCCTCGGTCCGGGTTGCGGAGGTCACGGAGCTGCTTCTTGATGGCTTCGATCTGGAGATCGATGTACTCGAGGGTCAAATCCATGCTGACCTTTTGCAGGGGCGGCCATTTGATGACGAGTTTGCGGAGTTCGCGCAGGAGATTGAGTTTCATACCGAGTTTCTTGTCGGCCGGCTCGTTGTAGCCGTCGACCATGGCCATTTCCTGGAAGATGCGAGGCACTTCGCGCTGGAGCGCTCGTCGCCAGCCGTCAATCCAGAGTTCGACCATGTTGCGGGCGTCGAAGTCGACTTCGTAGTACTCACGGTGGTTGAGTTCCTTGGCCAGTTCGCGCATGGAACGGCAGGTCCCGCGTGAGATGCCCCAACGCTCCGCATCGTCGGCATTGAGTTCGAGCGCGAGCGTGGGATTGTCATCGATGACGTTGTGCTCGGTATCGCGGTAGAAGATCGGGGTTTCGCCGTCGTACTCGAAACTGAGCACGAGTTCCGGGCGGATCATGGCCTCGCAGAGGTAGGCGTTGTAGCCGCCGTTTTCTGCCATGCCACGACAGATACCGACCCAGGCAGCGATCATCTTGGCCTGTACGTCTTTGTCTGACCACGATTGCTTGAGTTGCTCGTCGACGACCCAGCCGCCGCCCATCAGGCCGTCCGGGTGACAGTAAATGGTCTCGAACATGAGGGCATAGGCAATCGACATGCCGAGGGCTTCCTTGAGCCAGACGACCACTTCGATCTCATTGTCCTTTGCTTCCTGCTTCAGTTCCTTGAAGAAGTCGCGATACTGTTCGACTTCACCGCTGAGCATGCTCTGACATTCGAACTCGAAGACGACGGTTCGAGCGCCCTCTTCGATGGCATCGTCCCACAGATCCTGGACGAAGTCCTTGTACGCGTCATACCCGACGACGCCCTTGAAGGGGATGACAACCATGGCCTGGCCGCGCTTCAGGGATGCGTTGAGTTCCTCGGCTGTCTTTCGCTTGGACGAGTCGGTCTCAACCTTGTCGGTCTTGCCGCCTTCCTTCTTGTCGATCGGGATGATGTCATAGGAGATCCGCTCAATGTCCTGCTTGCTCCAGATCTGAGTCGTCTTGATTCCGGAGATCTCAAGCGAGACCTTGATGGACTCATCGGTCTCTTCGACGATGTCCCCGACGAATCGGCGCCCGTCCTTGAGGATGATCTCATCATGGGCTTTGCGTGTCTGCCCGTCCTGCTCCTGAGCCATGGCGGTGTGAGCCGTCATGGGGGAAACAGGGACGATCAGTGCTGCACAAGCCACAGCCGCCATACAGGCCGTCAACAGTGAGTGTGTTTTGAATCTGCTCATTCGAAAAGCCTCATTCTGTGATTGGTTTCTGTGCCGAGCCGTCGGATGCCGATCAGGTGACATCTGATCGCATCCCGAGTGACATTTGTGTAATCAATCCAAGCATTGTACGCACTTGCCCGTATTCATCGGATCGATGCGCACGGACAGGCTACCCCCATTAGATGCGCCCAAGGGCATGCCGGTTCCGTTGAACGAACAATAGATGGCCTCGAAATGCAGAATCCGGCAGAGTATGTCCCGAGGTAAGCAATACAATATAATCCAAGTGTTATTGATTGCTTTTATCGTCTGATAACCCGGTCAGGTGACGGGCAAGGCTGAGTGCTTGTTGCGCGTCTGTTACCTCTCCATCGAGTTGCGCATCGTACACGGCATCCAGGATTTGCTTGAAGTCGGGGCCGGGCATCATGCCCATTTCGATCAGCGCCTTGCCGTCAAGAAGAGGGGTTGGCGCCAAGCCGCCTGCGTGGGCCGCCAGCATCTTGATGTCCCTGCTGATTGCGCCGGCCTGCCTCGAGTTGACTGCCGTGAGGAGTTGCAACGTATGGCGAAAGTGCGATTGGGCGGCCAATCGTTTCCTGGCTGGGACAGCCAGATTCGGCCAGTGTGATTGCAGGACCGGGAGATCACGGAGGATGGCACCGAGAAGGCGTTGGTGGTGGTTGCTGAGTTTCATGGCTGCCCGCCAGCGGCGATCGAGTTGGGGATCGTCGGCAACCCCTCGATCCAGGGCCCAGGCAGCGAGCGCGACGCCGAAGGCGACCCGATGCTCGCCGAGGCTTGCCAGCGTCGTCGGCGTCCGAGCATTGGTCGGCTCGGTCAGGACCGGCGCATCGAGTGCGAGTTGCTGCATCCAGCACACGGCATCGGCGCGTGTCATGTCGGTGAGCATCTGTTCGAGTTCGAGCCCGATGCGTTCACGGCTGACGCCGGAGAGGGCAGCGGCTGTTCGCCGGATTTCCTGGGCAGTTTCAGGATCGATGTCATAGCCGAAACGAGCGGCAAAGCGGACGGCGCGCAGGGCCCGGAGGTGGTCTTCTTCGAGTCGTTTGCGTGGCTCGCCGATGGCACGGATGATGCCGGCGTTCAAGTCGTCGATCCCACCGACGTAGTCGATCACCTTGTTGGTCACCGGATCCTTGAACAGGCCGTTGATGGTGAAGTCACGTCGTTGGGCATCATGTTGGGCGTCTGAGAATGTGACCCCGTCTGGTCGGCGATGATCTGAGTATCCCCATTCCGTTCGGAAGGTTGCCACTTCAATCCGGTGTCGTGCCAGATTGACCAGCACGACCCCGAAGGACTCGCCGACGGCCCGGCTCCTGGGAAAGAGTTGTCGGACCTGCTCGGGTCTGGCATCGGTGGCGACATCATAATCGGAGGGTTCGAGGCCGAGTACTTCGTCCCGCACACAGCCGCCGGCCCAATAGGCAACATGACCTGCCTGCTGCAAGTCCGTAACGACTTTCGTCGCAGCACGTCGGAGCGACATGGAGCGGCCCGAGGTGCGGTTCGGCTTTCGGGGCTGATGACTCATGTGCTGTTCCGACTGTGACAAGAAGACCGTGGCAGAGCGCGTTTGTGTTAGGGGTAGGGCTGCAAGAGAACGGTCGAGACGCCTGAGGACACCGGCTCGGCCCCGTCGTTGGCCGTGAAGGTCGCAACGAGATCGGCCGATTTCATCCCGAGGTCGTCACCGTCCTGCCCGTTGGCCTGCAACAGCGACAGTTCGAAGTAGTACCCGTCGCCGGCTGAAGTTCGTGAGACATACCGGCTCAACGCATCGCCCTCGAAGACCCACTCGCAGATTGGCTGGCTGTCGGTTCGACCGACGGTTCCGGAGGGGTAGAGGCTGAAGCACAGGGTGCCATGGGCCCGAATGGGAAGTTTATAGCTCCGGGTCCAGAAATACACCATGGTCGAGATTCGATCACCGACGCGGTTGTTGTTCGTGTCTTTCAGGTACGCGTGGGGCCAGACCTGGACGACTTCAACGGTCAGGCCGGCCGGTTGTGAATCGGGGATTGCCGCCGGCTGCGGGCGCAGGGGCTCCTGCCCCTGTTCCAGTTCAGTGACGCAGCCTGTCAGGATCAGCAGCGCCACCCCGGCCGCAACTACTGTCGCCGGAATCGCCCACCTGCGCATTTGATGCGTTGTTCCCATCCGGCACACCTCCTGTTTCGCCGGCCACCCCGGTACGTTCCGGGCAGGCTTATTGCCCATCTTCAATCTCGACAACCGACTCAGGCTCGGTCTTCGCTTCGGATTCCTGCTGCGGGTGCTGCGGGTCCCATGCTTCGGCAGGGCGATCCTCGATCCCCCAGCCATTATTGCCAAAGAACGTGGGGGTCGACTCGATGCGACCACGGCGCAGTTGGTCCTTTGTGGAGGCCGACAGTGTCATATCCATGATCGCCTCATCGGTGTACTGCATGGCATCTTCCATGGATGCGACGACATGCGGCGTGATGACGACGAGCAGTTCGGTTTTCTCGCGCCGGTGCAGGTTGGTTCTGAAGGCCGGCCCGATGATCGGGATGTCGCCGAAGAACGGGACTTTCTGTTTGCGCATTTCGGAGCGGTTCGAGAACAGCCCGCCGATGACGACGGTCTGGCCGTCCTTGACGGTCACGACGGTACTTACTTCTCGTTTGTCAATGATCGGCGCGTTGAAGTCCTCACTGATCTGAGTCGTCCTGGCCGACAGGCTCGTGATGCTCGGCTCGACTTCCATTCGCACGAACCCATCCGGGCTGATCGACGGCAGGACGTCGAGTATGACACCGATGTCTTTCTGATTGACCGGTGCGTTCGTGTTGCCCTGATCGGTCAGCTGCACATACGAGACGATGCTGAGTTCCTGGCCGACCTGGAAGTGGGCCGACTGATTGTTGTTGACCAGAATCTGCGGGCGGCTCAGGACTTCGAGACGTCCCTGTGCTTCCAGGGCACGGATCAGGAAGTCGAAGTCATCGGCGGACACAGAGAGGTTCGGGACGCCCAGGCCGCTGATGGCTGCGCCGACGAGGCCGAACGACGATGACGCGTTGAAGTTCGTCTGGTGGGCTTCGAACGACCCGCTGTTCCAGTCCACGCCCCACTGCTCATCACTGTCGAGCGTGACCTCGGCCAGCATGACGGAGACGAGTACCTGCGGTGGGGAGCGGTCCAACTCGTCGATGATTGCCTTGATGCGCTCCACGTATCGCGGCGAGGCCGAGATGAGCAAGGTATTGGACTCATCAACACCCACCACCGAGACTTCGCGTTCGAGTTGCTGGATGATGGAGCCGGCACGATCCGGGCCGAGTGTTCGCAAGAGGCGTTCCTGCTCCTGCGTCAGGAAGTCGGTCAGCGCGGCCGCCACTTCCCCCGCCCGGGCATTGCGCAACTCATGTACCAGTTCCTCACGATTGGCGCCGGTCTTCTGATCCAGTTCGGTGACGACCTCGTCGACGAGTTCAAGATAGCGTGGGGTGCCGGATACGAGGAGACTGTTCGTTCTTGGATCAACGGTGATCGACAGCTGCTGCCGCTCGTCCGGCACGGTGATGAGTTCGGTGTCGCCGAAGGTGGCGGCCACGGATTGGTTCATGCCGCCGGAGGGTGGTGCCTGGAGCCCGCCGCCCATCGCCCCGTCCTGGCCGCCGGGCATTCCCTGGTCAAAGAAGCGACCGCCGCTTCCTGAACCGTCGTCACGCGGCCGCAGGACATAGAGCCGTCCTTCCTGACGCAGATTGAACAGGTCGCTGAGTATTTCGGCCATCTGAATGGCATCGGCATTGACGAGGGAGAAGATGCGGACTCGTTTCGATCCGGTTTCGGCGTTATCGAGTTCCTCGATCATCTCCTTGATCATGCGCATGGAGGCTGAAGGGGCTGAGACAATGATCGAGTTCGTGCGGAGGTCCGGTGTCAATCGGATCGCCTCACGGACGGCGAGGCTGATTTCGGTTTCGGTCGGCTCCTGGCCCGTCTGCTCTGCAATCTCCTCGGCCGTCTGGGTGCGGATAAAGCGGATGATCGTTGATTGCAGATCGCTGGCACGTCGTCGCCCCCCGGACAGGACGTTGTCCAGTAATGAGACGAGTTCAGCGGAGTTGGCCCCGCGCAATGGGACGATCTCGATTTCACGAACTTCATTGACCTGGGCTGACTCGAGTTCCTGAATGAGATCACTGATCGCCCTGACATCCGACGCTGCAGCCGAGATCAGTACGGCATTGATCCGTTCGTCAGCCGTGATACGGATGGTTCCCTCGCCGCGTGTTCGATTTGCTTCGCGCACATACAACTGGTCGAGGAGTTCGACCATCCGATCAGACCGTGAGTTCTTCAGCGAAACGATTTCGACAACATCGTCGGTCGCTGCCATCCTGCCGGCTTCCTCCAGCGTCAGCATGAACTGCTTGAGCACTTCGAGGTTCTGATCCGAGGCAGCCACGATGAGCGTGTTCGAGGCCGGGTCGGCCTGGATGGAGGTCCGGTCCCGGTCGGAGACGCTGTCGCCGAGCGTGCGTTCTCGCTCGGTCATCAGTTGCTGAAGGCGCGGGGCGAGGTTTTCGGCACTGTTCGTCCCCGTGACCGCCACGACATGCAGGCCGACGGCTGGGTTGAGCGGTGTGCCTTCAAGCGTGTCGACCAGTTGGCGGATGCGATCAAGGTCTTCGTCATTGGCTGTCACGAGCAGACTGTTTGAGCGCGTATCCGTGAGGATGAGCGGCTTTTCACGGGCGGCCAGTTCGCGCGGCAGGTCGGCGTACTGGCGCTCCATGACCTGCTCGATCGCCTCGGCCACGGCCGCAGCGTTTGCTTTGTCCAGTGGGATAACGCGGACATCGTTCGTGGCAGATTCACTGGACTCATCGAGTGCCTGGGCCAGTTGGGCCACCACTTCAAAAGACTCGTTGCCGGCTGATACGAGGAGTTGATTGGTGCGCGAATCGGCAATGATGGTGGCCTGTTCCAGTTCGGCAGCCTCCGGCTCAACGCGGCGGAGCCGTTCGAGACGGGCATTCATCAGTTGCTGAATCTGCGGGGCAATCAGTACGGCTGAGGCTGTATCGAGCGCAATCATCCGGATTTCGCGCAGATCAGGCAGGCGCTCGGCATCAAGTGACTCGAGCAGTGATTCGAGTACGGTGAAACTGCGCGGGCTCGTCGTGACAATGATCGAGTTTGTGCGCTCATCCGGCTGGGCTGCCACCCGATCCTCAGGGCGAATGGCCTTGCTCTGCACCTGCTGATCAAACAAGCGTGTCACGACGGACGCGACTCGGGCGGCTGACGCGTGGTCAAGCGTGTAAACCCGGACGGCATTGCTCGGGGCAGCAGCCTCAATGTCGAGCATAGAGACGAGCGAGCCGACGGCATCAATGTTCTCAGGCGTGCCCACCACGATCAACGAGTTCAGTTGCGCATCAGCGCGAACGAGCAGTCGTGACATGGGAACGAACAGGTCGGACTCGACGATGTCGCCTTGTTGGCCGTTGTCGTCAGCCGGCCATTTCACGACGCGCAGGCGCCCGACCTGCTTTTGCATGGCACTGTCGGCCCTTGAATCGGCCACCCCGCGAACGAGGACTTCGTCAATGGTCTCTGCCAGTTCCTGTGCATCGGCGTAGCGCAGTTGAATGATGCGCGGCTCGATCCACTGGGCCGTGTGATCGGCATCAAGCCGCTCGATCATGATGTCGACCAGGGCGAGGCCTTCCTCCCGACCGGCCACGATGAGCATGTTCGTCCGCTCATCGACGGTCATCGCAATCTCGCCGAGCAGGGCATGCCCGGTCTCGCTGGCCGGCTGGCCTTCGATATCGGTGCCGGGTTGGGTCCTGAGCCGTTGGCCCTGCTGGAACAGATCGGAGATCACGGATCGCATCATGTCGGCTGAGACGTTTGACAGCGGGTACAACCGCACGAGGACTGCATCGGTGACCGGCAGCAGGTCGAGCAGTCCGGCCAGTTCCTCCAGCGCATCGCAGTTGGCAGCGGTGGAGGAGAGAATCAGTGCATTGATACCCGGTGCTTCCATGACTCGAATCGGCTGATCCAGGTCGAGGACGAAGTCGTCGTCGTCAGCCCCGAAGCCGCCTTCGTGCAGTCGGAGTCGGCGTATCTGCTCCTGTACGGCCCGTGCCAGCGGGGTTTCGACATCCTGCTGTTTCGGGGTCAGCATGTCGCGAAGCACCGAGGCAACGGCGGAGGCTTCGGCCGTATGCAATGGCACGATCCGAAGTTCTGCTTCGGCGTGCGCCAATGCCGGTTCAGCATCCAGCGGGCCGATGATACCCAGGAGGCGTTCGCGATCGGTCGGGTTGGCCAGCACGGCTATCGCGCGGCGGCCGCTGAGCACGGTGATCGTGACCGGCTCGGCAAGCAAGCCGGGTGTGCCGTCCTGAGCCAGTTTCGTCAGGCCGAGTGCTTCGAGTACGCGCTTCATCTCCTCGGGGGCCACGTTTTCGAGCGGCACGACGTAGATCTGGCGATTGCCACCGGGGCCGAGGGCATCGAGTTGCTCGACGACATCCTTGACTTGTTCAAACAGTCTGGCACTCGAGGCAATGACAAGGCTGTTGGCCCCGGCATCAACCTGAATGGACAGCGGTTCGCCGGTGTGCTGTGCGGTCGTCTGGAAGGTACGTTCGACGGCCTGAGCGACATGGGCCGCGGCTGCCTGGTTCAACGGCAACACGCGCACGGCAACCCCTCCCGGCCGGACGTTTCCTCGAGCGCTCGTGCCAGGGCTTCGATCTGCGTGAACTCCTCGTCCTCAGCCCGAACGATGACCGTGTTGGAGGCCTTGTCCGAGGTAATCAGGACGCTTTTTCGGCCTGCAGCGCGCCCGATCGACCCACCCTGCCGACCGGCCCCACTAATCTGTGCATACATGCTGCGGAGTGACTCGGCCACGCTGACGGCATCGGCGTCGGCGAGCGGGATCAATCGGACCGGAGGCAGCATTGCAAAGTCGGCGACATCCAACTGTTCGATGATGGCTTCGATCTTGGTCAGGTTCTGACGTGAGGCCGACACGATAATCGAGTTCGTCAACGGCTCGGAGGCAGCACGCACGACCGCGGTATCCTCGACGAGAATCCGTGGTTGTTCGGCCTGCCCATTGGCATCAACTGCCCCATCGCCTCCGCCGCCACCTCGGCGCTGCTGGTTGTCCCCTCCCCCACCACCGCCGCGCCCGCGACCGCCCTGCACCTCCGGCGCAAAGGCCTGATTGATGGCCGTTGCAACCGAGCTCGAATCGGCATACTCAAGTGCAATGACCTTCAACTGCAACGACGAGTCGTATTCCTCGGCATCGAGTTTCGCGATCAACTCCCGGATACCGGGCCACTCGGTCTCCTCGGCCGAAATGACGAGGCTGTTCGAAGCCGGGTCGGGCACGATTGATACATTCCGTTTGCCCGGAGTGTCGGCCTCGAATGCATAGCGGCCGTAGAACACATCGAGCGCTTCGGCCACTTTCTCAGCCTGGGCAAACTCCAACGGGACGAACTCGGTGGTTCGCGCGCGCTGGCTCGGAATGTCGATCTGATTCAGTATCTGCTCGATTTCGGAGTGCTGGTCGGTGGTCGCAGCGACGATCAGCGTGTTCTCGCGTGTTGAATAACTGACCGACGGGGCCGGATCCTGGGCGGCTGCCCCGGACCGTCCACGCATCGACATGAGTGTACTGAGCGTACTCCGCACCTCACTGGCCACCGCGTGCTGCAACTCGTAGATGCGGAACTCTCTGGCACTCACCACCGGGGCCTGATCGAGTTGGGCCACCATCTCCTCAATCAACGGCATCGATCCCGGTGTGGCCACCACGATCAGGGAGTTGTTGCGGAAACTCGGTGTGATTGACGCCTGGACCTCGACGGCTTGGCCTGTTTCGTCTTCTTTCTCGATCACGTACCGCGTCACGGCAGCATCAAGGTCCGGTCGACCCCCGGCGCCACGCCGTCGCCCCACTCGACCGGCCCCGCTCGCATCCAGGCCGAGCGTCTGCGTCAGCAACTGGGCGACTTCATCGGCCCGTGCGTTGGACAAGGCGATCGTCCGGATCACCTTCAACTCATCGGCTGCCGGCGCATCGACCAGATCGATGACGGCAGCAATCTCAGCCTGGCGATCCGACGGCGCGCTGATGATCAGGCTATTGGTTCGTGCATCGGCGGTGACAAGGACTCGCTGGTCGGCTGCCACGCCCCGGCTCGGGAACAGTTGGCCGATGGTTCCGAGCGCCTCGATCGAGCGTGCATAGTCGAGGACATAGAGCTCGACGACGCGGTCATCGCCCTCGGACGGCACGTCAATGTGCGTCAGCATGTCGCGGATGACGGCCAGTTGCTCTTGCGTGGCTGACACG
This sequence comes from Planctomycetota bacterium, assembly GCA_013112555.1. Taxonomy (GTDB): domain Bacteria; phylum Planctomycetota; class Phycisphaerae; order Phycisphaerales; family UBA5793; genus PNC21. Next base: position 2,230,326 of record JABFGK010000001.1, read on the forward strand.
ACAAGTTTGTTCGCATCGGCCGCCGGTGTCATCGTCAGGTCCGGTTCGGGCAAACGGGCTGATCGGGCGCGATCTCGAAAGAAGCGAGCGAGGCTCCCGGCCACGTCGTTGGCCCGGGCATGCTTCAGTGCGATCACTTCAATGATCTGATCCGGTCGTTTGGCAGCAGTATCGAGCGACTCGACGAACTCGACGACCGGCCCGAGGTCCTCCTCCTGGCCGGACACGATCAGCAACTTGCTGCGTGGGTCGCTGAGAATCTTCAGTTCGTCCGGGTCCGGTTCGCCGTACCACCACCACGGGTTGTCCTGCGAGATGAACGCATCGCGGACGGCCCGTGCAATGAGGTCGGTATCGCCGTGCTTGATTTCAAGAACGCGCACGGACCTGGCATTCTGCTGTGAGAAGGGGACGTCGAGCGCCCGAATGACGTTTTCGACCAACAGGAAGTTCTCACCGGTGCCGCTGACGATCAGTGAGTTGCTTCGCCGGTCTGCCTGGATGCTCAGTTTCCCCCGGCTCTCGGTTCGACCGCCCCAACGCCCGGCATTCGAGTCATACGTCAGGTCCCAACTCATACTGCTCACGATGGTGAGCAGGTCCTCTGCCTTCGCATGCTTGAGCGCGACGATCTCGAATTTCAGATCCTGAGCCTCCGAGGGCGCATCCATGATGGCCACGATGCGCTCGACTTCTGCAAAGTCATCGTCCCCGGCTGAGACGAGGAGTGTACTTGAGCGCGTATCCCCCACGATGCTGACGAGTCGTCGAGAACGAGCCTGGCCCGGTCGTTGGTTGAGTTTGGCCTGATCGTCAAAGAACTTCTGCAGTACGGTCGCGACTCGCTCCGCTTCGGCCCGCTCCAACTTGATCGTCCGCAAGGGCAGATCGACCACATCGGAACGGTCCATTTCGTTCACGAGTTCCTGAATGGTGGCCAGATCTTCCTGGCCGGCCCGGACCAGCAGCAGTTGTGAGCCGTCGTCAGGAACGATCACGACTCGTTCCTTTCGCCCCTTGTCCGATCCGATCACGATCTCATCAATGACACCCTTGACCCGGCTCGGGATCGCGGTCGTCAACTGAATCACGGTCAAGTCAGCAGCCTGCTCTGCCAGGGGGGCATCGAGCGCTGCGAGCAGCCGATCCACTTCTGCGAACTGCGACTCCGTGCCGGTGACAACCATGGAGTTCGTGCGGGAGTCGGCAGCAAACTGTGCCTGGACGAGCAACCCGCCCGAACGGCCGACCTGCTGACGCTCTGCCTGGAACTGAGATTGAAAGACGCGCTGCAGCGTCTGGACGACCTGTGCGGCATCGGCGTACTGCAACTGGTACTGCCGGATGGCAGCGACGTCACCCATCGGTGATTGGTCGATCAGTTCGAGGAAGCGATCAATGATCACGAGCGAACTTGATGGAGCAGTCACGATCAGGCCGTCATTGCCGGGTGTGACGGCGACCGAGACATCAGTCGGATCAATGGCAGCCGTGAGCCCGTCCGCGGCATCCTGCCCCTGCTGAAGCAGCAGGTATTCACGCATTCGATCGACCTGGCGGCCGCTCGGTCGCCTCCCGGTTCCCGATCGACGCCCCCCAGCACCCGGCGACTGCAGCAGTTCGTTCAACGATTGCTGGGCCCGGTCGGCCGTCACGCTGGTCAGTGAGTACACCTTGACGGCCAGTGGCTCCGCATCGACATCCGACCGAGCCAGCGCGGCGATCAGTGAGCCGATCATGGTAAAGTCGGCATCGTTGGCCGTCACGTTCAGGCCGGGGCCGTCCGGATCGGCAATGACCTGCACCGGCCCGGACATCACGGAGGCCTGCCCACGTCGCTGCGTCACTGCCTGGGAAACGAGGTTGGCCATCTGGGCCGGGTCCGTCGTCTCAGCGAGCGTGACATACCTGATATGAGCCGGCATCTGCGGCATCTGGTCTTCGATCCGTCGTGCCAGTTCCTCGACCCGACCCGCAGCGTAGGCCGACCCGAAGACGATCAGGCTGTTGCTTGCTTCGTCCACCGCAATGAGAAGTCCGTCTGATTCGGGCGCATCCTGGGCCGGGGGGGCACTCGTCGCGCTCACCGGCATGGATTCAGTGTGAACCGTCGCCTGCTGAGATGCGACCAATGTGGAGCGGTCCGGGTGCGACTCCTCCGCTTTGTTCACAACAACGGGCGCAGATGGGATGGTCGTGCTTGCGGATTCTGGATTGGGGACGGCTTGACCGATGCGTGCGAGTTCAGGCATCACGATCGGGAGTGGCGGCTGAGACGTGGCGACCATCGGTCGCGGTGTCTGCTCGGCTGTCGATGGGACCGGCGTCGGGATACCGACAGTCACGACCTGCTCATCACCGAAGTCCCACGAGACCTCCTGCCCGGGCCATTTCAGTTCGATGCGATCAACCGGCTCATGCAGCACGGTGCGCAACTGCTCGTTGGCCGGCGGGACCGGGGTGACCTGCGCCAGCACAGCAAGTGCCACCACGCGCTGCTGCCAGAAGCCGTTGCCGGCATGAGGAAGGCAGCCGGTTTTCCCTTCTCTCGTGCCGCTCTTGTCTTCTGATTGTCGCTTGATCAACTCGTCGACGGAGATGACTTCGACGGCCGGCCCACCGCTTTGCTCGAGCAGGCGGCGCAATGCCTCGGCTGTCTCCCGCGCGTTTGACTTGGAGCGATCGAGTTGGATCAGGCGCATCTGCCGCGAACCGGTCAGTGCATGGGATTCAATCTGGCTGATCACATCGTCGATGACGCGAAACTGGGCATCGGTGGCCCGCACGATGAGGCTGTTGGCCTGGCTGTCCACTCGAATCACCGGTGCCGGCCCGGTCTCTCCTGTTGTTCCCACTTCGTCGGCGACGACGGCTTCCAGGTTCGTTGCCACCTGCTGCGCATCAGCATTGCGCAGCGCAATGACCCGGACGGAGCGGCGTTGGTCCGGGTCGCCGGTGGCCGGGTCCACATCGAGTTGTCGCACCATTTCCTCGGCCACGTCGGCCATGTGCCCGGTCGCACTGATGACGACGGCATTCAGACGCGGTTCGGCAGCAACTCGTACCTCATCACTCGTGTCCAACGGGCTGCGAGAGGATGCCCCGCGCCGCCACATGTCGTACATGATCCAGGAATCGACCTGTTCTCCGGACAGCAGTTGTTGCACCACCGGGGCGACCTGCTCGGCTCGACTGTGTTCGAGATACACCGTCCGCACCTGGACCTGATCGACGGCCATCCCCTGATCCAAGGAGACGAGCAGCTGTTCAATCTCAGCGAGTTTGCCCGGTGGGGCTGAGACAATCAGGCAGTTGGTGGACGGCTCAGCCACGATCGTCGCACGGGACGGCGCGCATGTTTGCGAGGCGGTTGGCACCGCCTCCCCGGCGACCACCGCCATTGGACGGTGCGCCGGCCGACGGTGTTTTGTCCAGCATCTGGCTCAGCGTCGGGGCCAGCATCTGGGCGTCGGCCCGTTTCAACTGAAAGACGCGCATCTCGAGTGCCGAGGCGCGGTCGCGCGGCCGATCGAACTGGGTCACGATTTCACGCGCCAATGCTGCCAGTGAACGCGGCGCTGAGACAAGTACGCGCCCCGTCTCGGCATCGGCCGAGACCGTCGGCTCAGCGACCGGCAACCCGGCCCGGAGTGCTTCGCGCAAGACCTTTGGCCATCTGGCTCGGTCGGTCAGGATGCGATCGAGTGTGGCGGCCATCACCTCGGCATCGACATTCTCGACGCTGAGTACAAACAGATCGACCTCTGGTGTGGCCGGCGCTTTGCGGTCGAAGTCACCCAGGAGTGCCAATGCCTCGTCAACCTTGTCAGCCGGGCCGATTGCCACGACGACCCCGGTGGCGTTTTCCGTGATCAGATCAATGCGCTTGCGCCCTCCGTCTGCGTTGACCATCTGTGTGACGGTGCCGACCAGTTTGGCTGCATCGACATTGGCCGGCGTGAAGGTCCGCACGACCCGGTCCGACTCCGGGGCTGCGATGTCAAGTTGTTCGATCAACGTGGAGGCCAGTGCCAGCGTCTGCTGGGTGGCACTGACGATGAGGCTGTTGGTCCGCTCATCGGCTTCCACTCGGATCGTGGGGCGATCGGCTTCGGCGGCCAGTGCCCCGGACCGACCCGAGCGCATGAGTATGGCACGAACCCGCGGGTCCATCTCCTGCTGATCGGTCAGCAGTCGCTCCACAATCTGGCGGATGTCAGTTGCATCGGCGTGCTGGAGTCGAAAGGTCTCGGCAGTCAGGGTGTCCAAGCCCGGGCGGGCATCGAGCGGCTCAACGAGTTTCGCTGCCTCATCGAGATCGGCGGCCTGCCCGATCATGACCAGTGCATTACTGGCCGGCGATGGAATGACGCGCACGTCGAGCGGTTCGTGCGTCTCGGGGCTCATCATCTGCGGCAGGGCCGTGGTCAGGGTCTGGGCCACCGCAGCGGCCTCGGCAAACGTGAGCGGCACGATCCGGATCACCGGTTCCTGTAACAGTGCCGTCCCATCATCGAGTTCCTCGACCAACTGCTCGACCAGCGGCATCAATGATTCCGGTGCCGAGATGATGAGCGTGTTCGTCTTGTTCTCAGCGGTCACCTCAAGCAAGGCACGCAGCCCATCATCTCCACGGCTGCGCGGGACCGTGATTCCTGCCTCTTCAGCCAGCCGTGGTTCGAGGATCTGTTGGAGCAACGGCACGAGTCGCTCAGCCCGGGCGTTGTTCAGTTTGAACAATCGCAGGACGGTCGCCGTCCGCTCGGGCCGGGCATCGAGGTCTTCGAGTACCTTCTCAATATGCGCAAAGATCTCGACCGGGCCGGCCACGATGAGCGTGCGCGACACCGGTTCGACATTCACCGTGATCGGGACGTTTCCGCGCCCGGTCTGCGACGCGATAGCCGTCAGCGACCCACCGGCAACGAGTTGCTGAATCGTGTCACGAACCGCGCTCAAATCGGCATAGGCGATCGGGTAGGTCCGTACTTCTGCATCCGACACGATTTCGGTCGCATCGAGTTGCCGAACGAGATCCTCGAAGCCGGTCATTCTCTCGACCGGTGCATCAACGATAATCGAGTTCGTCTGGGGGTCGGCCCGCACGACGACTTCACGCGGCTCCTTCAGATGGTACATGGGAGCCCCTCGGCGATCGACCGGGATCGGCGGCTCGGGAAACATCTGATCAAGCGTCTGTGCCAGTTCCTCGGCCCGTGCCACCCGCAAGGGGAACACGCGAATCTCACGTCCGGTCGTGGCCTTCTGCCGTGATGAGTTCAGTTCCGAAACAATCTGCTGAATCTCAGCAAACGGCTCGGGATGGGCGCTGACCAGCAGCGAGTTCGTGGCCGGGTCGGCACGAATGCTGACCGGTTTCAGCGTCCGTTCCTCGGCGGGACGGCTCGCATACACCTGCGTCAACACAGTGGCCAGGTTGGCGGCCTCAGCCGTCTCGACCTGGACGATCCGCACCGGCGGGAGTTCGGTATCATCAAGCACATCAAGTTCCCGGACCAGACCGGCAATCAGTTGATGCTGCAGCGGCTGCGCGGAAATGAGCAGTGAGTTTGTCCGTTCGATCACTTCGAACTGTGGCACGGAACCGCCGCCGGCACTCCCGCTCTGGAAACTGCGCGACGACGTTGCCAGATCGGTCAGGAAGGCAGCCACTTCGGATGCTTTGGCATGCTCCAGCGGGATCAACTGCACTTCGCGGCCGGGCCCGAGTGATTCCTGTAACTGATTCACGATGCCGACGAATCGGGACATTGCTTCGTCATCGGCCACGACCATCAGCGATCCGGTTTCGCCGTCTATCTGCACGTCAACCGTGCCGGCCTCCTCGATCCCGGCCGTTTGCTCTGTGTAGATCGACAGGGCCCGATCAGCCATCTCAGACGGGTCGGCGTTAGCCACGCGCATTACGCGCAGTTGCCGTTCGACCGGCACAGCCTGCAGTTCACTGAGCAACTGCTCGACCTTCTCGAACGTGGTTTCATCGCCGGTCACGATGAGTGTCCCGCTGACCGGTTCGGCCGTCACGCTCACTGAAGCCCGCGCCTGGCCCGGTTGCGATGGGGCCGACAGCGTCCCGGCCTCGGCCAGATCCTGCAGCGTCCGGGCAACCGTGTTGATGTCAGCCCCGCGAACGGCATAGGTCTTCAGGCTCGAGGCCTGCGGCACTTCCATCCGATCCAGTTTCTCGACGAGCGCCTGGAACGCAGGGATTCGTTCGGCCGGTGCATCGACAATGAGCGAGTTGCTCGTGTCATCAAAACTGATCTGCACTTCGCGCGGCTCGCGCATCCACGGCATCGGCTGGCCGCGCCGATCCAACGGCACCGGCGGCTCCGGATACAGTGAGTTCATCGCGGTTGCCAGTTCCGACGCCCGGGCTACTTTCAACGGGAAGATTTCCGTCACCCGCTCAGCCGTCTGCGCACGCTCATTGTTCAGCCGATCGACGAACTCCCTGATGTCGTCATACAGATCCTCATGGGCGGACACGATCAGCGTGTTCGTCCCGGCATCGGCCTGCACTTCCACCGGGCGTGCCCGACGCTCCTCGGACGGTCGCTTGCCATACTGTGATTGCAAGAGCCCTGCGATCTGGACCGCATCGGCCGTCCGCAACTGCAGCATACGCAGCGGCGGCAAATCTGTCGGCTCATACACATCGAGCCGCGTGGCCATCTCGGCGATGATCCGCTGCTGCTCCGGCTCAGCCTTGACAAGCAGGCCGTTGCCCTCTTCAAGCACGACATATTCCGGGCGGCTCGCTGCGGTGTCACCGATGGCCTGGGCAACCAGGTCGCGCAGGCGATCGGCGATGTCGTCGGCCCGTGCGTTTTCAAACGCAATGAAGGCCGTCACGCGCGCCGGTGGTGCCAGCGGCTTCAGTTCGTTTAGAATGCGCTGGTACTCGGCCAGTCCGCCGGGTGTCCCGGTCAGGAGCACCGACTGCGTCGGGCGGTCCAGTTCCGTCTGCACCGGGCCGTACTGCGCTTCATCCAGCCCGCTTGTCTGTGCTGCGTATTTCTCATCGCAGCGATTGATCAGATCGGCAGAGTCCGCAATGCCGGCTAGATTGACGACTCTGAACTCGTGACGTCGGGCCTTGGGCTCATCGAGTCGTTCGACCAGCCGTTCAATCACCTCCCACTGATCCGACTGGGCGGTGACCAGCAGCAACTCGAGACTGTCGACAGCGAGGATGCGCGGCGGCTCAATGGGTCGTCCACCGTTTGCCGGGCCGCCGGCAGCACCGAGCATCTGTGTCGTCAACTCCGTCAGTTCACCAGCAATGGCAGACGGCTTGACATGTTCCACGGCCAACTGTCGTGCCTCCCGATCGGCCGGGAACGTGGACTCGACCATCCGGAGCGTCTGCTCCCATTCCGCAATCGCTGCCTTCGGGCCGACGAGTGTCAGCAGACCCGGCTGACCGACTTCATCACCGGTCGGCTCCACGGTGACCTGATGCGCTACCGCGCGCGTATCGAATCGTTTGCCGTACAGATCCTCGGTGCGTCGTACGATCTCATCGGCCTCTCCCACGCCGGCCAGATGCACAAACTGGACATCCGAGCGCTGGATCGGTTCATCGCTCCGATCAATCCGACGAATCAGATCGGCGATCAAAGCGTGCTGAGCCGCCTCGGCCGTCACGAGCAGCCCGTTGGAGGACTCCATCACAACGAACGTCGGGTCCGGCACTTCGCGAACGGCATCAATCGAATCAGACTGCGAAAAAAGGTCACGCAGTTCGGGCAGCACATCCACGGCACGACGGTGCGTCAGCGCGATGAACTGCGAGGTCCGTTGCGGCGGAACGAGTTGCTCCAGTTGATTGACGATCCCGGAATAGGTGTCAAGTGACTGGCTCTGACCGGTCAGCAGCAGTGAGCCGGAGCGCCGATCCACTTCAACCTGGACCGGGCCGTAGCCTTGTTGACCATCCTCAAACAGATGGGCGTACTGCTCCTCATACCGCTGCATCGCACCGGCTGCCAACTCATCCGGGTCCCCGGCTCGCACGCGCACGACGCGGAACTGCACCGGCTCTGCCTCGTCCACATCGAGCGCGGCCAGCAGTGTTTCGATCACGGGCCACTGCGACGGTTCCGCAGTCACAACCAGCAGGTCAAGCGGATCGACCCCGGTGATCGTGGGTACCGACGCCCCGTCGCCGTCGGTCAGCAACTGCCGGACCGTCGAGGTCATGGACCGGACGAGTTCAGACGGCCGGGCATACTCCGGGGTGAACTGCCTCGTCTCTCGTTCGACAGCGACCGTCTGCTCGATTGTGCCCAACAGCGTCTGCCAGGCTTCGACTGCCTGCCGCTCGCCGATGAGCGTCAGCGTTCGGCTCCGCTCATTGACAAGAATATCGACATCCGCCTTCCGATTGCGCCCGCTGTCATCCCCCAACTGCAGCGCATAGAGGTCGTTCGTCTGATCGACGATGTCCTGCAGATCAGCCCTGTTGAGTTTGGTCACGCGGACCTCGCGCGCCCCCTCGGCTGCAGGCAGATCGAGCGTTTGCACCATGTCACGGACCGCGTCGACATCTCGCATTGAGCCCGACAGGATGAGGCTGCGGGCACCGGGAGCCGGCAGGATCTTGACCATTCGAGCCTGGCGGGGAGACATCAGGGTCCTGAGTGCATTCTGCACCACATCCGGAGCGGCATAGGCCAGATCGACGATGACCGTCGTGTGGGCCGAGGAGCCCGGCGTCTCATCGGCCTCATCGCCGATGGGCCCGTCGACTTCCTCGATCAGTGCCACGGCCTGGGAAATTGCCAGAGCCGACCCGATGACCGAGATCTTGTTCACATCCGACAAGGGGATGACCGTCGGTCGTTGATCCTGCGGGAGCCTGGCATACAGCGTATCGAGCAACTTGCCAGCTTCGGAGGATGTGATCTGATCCAACAAAACGGTCGTCAGCTCGTTGCCGGCCCCGCCGACACCGCCGGCGCCGCTGCCCGGAACGTCGAGCATCTTGATCATGCCGTCAAGCATCTCAAGGCGCGCCTCAGGTCCTTTGGCAATGATCGTGTTCGTTCGTTTGTCGGCTTCGATGCGCAAGCCGGCCAGATCGTCCTCTTCCAATTTTACCTGCTGGCCTTGTTGGTTAATAACATACTTCACGACGCGCTCGCTCATGAGTACCTTCAACGTACTCATCATCGCTTCGGCCTGAGAGTATTGCATTGGGAAGAGTCGCACTTGATCCTGATAGTCACCGGCCGAGTCAAGCGCATCGATAATCGTTTGCAGCCGTCGAACCTGGCCGGCCGTCTCAGTTAACAGCAATGAGTTCTGTTGCGGCAACGGCGTGAGTCCGCCGTAGGCACCGACGAGTCCCTTAAGTCGCTCAGACAATTCATTTGCCGTGACGTTGTTCAACGGAATGAGCACGGTGATCAATTGATCATCGGTTACATCGCCCGGCACCTCGCCCTGAACATAGGTCGGGCCGGCATGGGCCTGGTCGAGTTTCCCGAGATAGAGAAACTTCCCATCACGACGCAGCGTGACGTTCTTTGTTTGCAGAATGATGTTGAGTACGCGCAGACCGTCACTGAGTGAGTACGGCTCGGGTGCAAAGTATGTCAGCGCCCCGGCCGGCGGGTCGACTTCCTGAATGACCGGCAAGCCGGTCGCTCGACTGAAGAAGTCAATGACTTCGGCAAACGCGACGTTCTTGAAGTTGAACGACACGACCGGGTCATCATCATCCTGCAGCGCCGGCGTCTCGGCACCGGCAGTGGGCGCAGGCTGGGTGCCCTCCTGCGATGCAGCGGCACCGCCGTCCCAGGCCGGCAGAGCGGCCACGCACATGGCAAGGAGTAAGACACCCAATTGTCGCAAACGAATTCGATCCATCATGACACCGACCTCCTGTCGGACCCTTTATGTTGTGCTCGCGCACAGACATCCCACAACTGGTGGCCCAGTTGGCTCCCAACAGTCTAGCAGGGTGATGACCCGGATGCGCCTCCCCCTGTCTGTCTCTGCCCAATGCAAAACACAGCCCTCAAATGGGCGCGATACCCCTCAATCGGCCACATATGTACCATCAAAGCAGGCATCTGGGCAGATCTGAGGATGACCATATCGAAGACAAAAACCCTCTCCCCTGACCGCTTTGTCGCGCGTAGACTTGTGATTGCCGATCCGTGCCCCACTCGTGAGTAGGCCGTATGCCGGCTTCCGGTGACCCAAGGAGAAAAGATGTCACGCACCACATTTGCCGCCGCAACCCTCGCCGTTGCACTCGCTTCTACACCGTTCATGGGCAACTCCACAGCCCGCGCGCAGCAGCCGCATCGTGCCTGGATTGAAACGTGGACCGGGACCACGGAGCTCGGCCAGGATGTCGGATGGGAGGTGCTCACTGACAGTGCCGGCAACATCATCGTCGGCGGCTCGACCGAGACGGATAACAATGGGGCCGACGGCCTCATCCGGAAGTATGATCGCTCGGGCCACCTGCTCTGGTCGCGCACTTACAACGGGCCGGGCAGCGGGGATGACAACCTCGGCGAAATTGAGATCGACTCCAATGACAACATCATCTTGCACGGCAACGTGCTCGGAAATGGAACCGGCCAGGACTTCTGCACGATCAAATACTCACCCGACGGCACCCTCCTCTGGACCCAACTTTATGATGGGTCGGGACACAGCGGCGATTGGTCGTTCTCATTTCGCTCGACCGGTATCGATGCGGCCGACAATATCTACGTCGCCGGCTACGCATGGACCGACGCCGGCCATTACGAATGTGTGACCATCAAGTACGCTGCGGACGGGACCGAGCAATGGGTGCAGCCGTACCAATCGCCAAACCCGAGTGGGAATGCGTACGGCTATTGCGTTCAGGTCACGGACGACGGCACAGTCTACGTCGGCGGCACGACCACCAATCTCGACGGTAACAGTGATTACCTTCTGTTAAAGTACGATACAAATGGCACCCTCATCTGGGACGGACTCCACGATGGAATCTATGGACTCGGCGACAGCCTGTACAACATGGTGATGGGCCCGAATGAGGACATCTTCCTCACCGGCATCATGGATACCTCAGGGGGGTTCGAATACGGAGTCGTGAAGTACAACTCAGATGGCGTGTTCCAATGGGAAACACGATACGGCGGCACACAAGGCTATCACTACGGCTGGGTGATGGACGTCGACACGAACGGCAACGTCTATGTCAGCGGGGCCTCCGAAACCGGCGGTGGAGAATACGACTGGGTCACCATCGGCATCGACACCAACGGCACCCTGCTGTGGTCCAAACGGTTCCGCAACAATTATTATTTCGGCCCGGACTGGGCCTACGACCTCGTGGTCGATGACAACAACGATGTCTATGTCTGTGGCTATATCTGGGAGTGGTTCGCCGAGGGCCATAACGCAGCCATTGTCAAATACGATGCAGCCGGCAATGTCCTGTGGGAAGACGTCTACAACGGCGATGCCGGCGGCAACGACGCGTGGTTCAAGGCCTTCATTGACGACGCCGGCCAAGTCCTCCTGACCGGCACCTCGCTCGGCCTCGGAACCGGCACCGACCTCATCCTGGCCAAGTATCGCCAGAGCGGCCCACCCATGCTGGACGTCGCACCCGACCCGCTCCTGCCCGGAGCGTTTGCCACCTTCACCGTGACCAACGCCGAACCGGAGGCAGACACGTACCTCGTGTACAGCACGGTGGGCGAAGGCAATGCGCCGGTCTCGTTTCTTGATGTCACGCTCGGATTGAAATCACCACAGCAGGCCGGCAATACCATTGCAGCCGACGCAACCGGGACCGCACAGTGGAGCATCAAGATCCCCGGATATGCCTCCGGCCTCGATGTCTGGTTCCAGGCAGCACAGTACAACGTGACCACAAACGTCGTGGCGACTCACGTGCAATAGAGGCCTCGCATCATTGATCCGCGATCTTCTGCCGCTTGTTTAGCGTCCACCCGACCTCGATGGCGAATGGCTCGCCATCAACGTTGATCACTGCGCGATTGCCTTCGCCTGATACAAACTGCGCCCCAAGGATCCGCTGTCCGACAGCCAGGTGACGTGTCTTGTTGTCCTTCACGTTCCTGAGCCAGAGTTCAGGCGCACCGTCGATCGACACGACGGCTGTCACCATCCAGTCCTGGTACGGCGGCGGCGGTGGAGGCGGAGGTGGCGGTTTCACTTCCTTGACCGGTTCCGGCTCAGGCTCCGGCGGGGGTGGCGGCGGCGGCGGCGGAACCTGAAAGACATTTCGAGTGCCCAGCCGTTTTGCAACCACGGCTGCGTCGACGGTCGCCGGCTGGGAATCGAACACATTCGATGCAGCCCCCTCGACCTCTCGCTCTGAGAAGAAGATCGTTGCCATCGTGATGGACACGTCGATCTCACTGCCGTTTTGCCGCGGCCGAAGTGAGACCCGCCGAACTTGGTGCAAATACGGCTCCGCTTCGATCAGCTCCACAACGCACAACGCCTGCTGATAGGTGCCGCGCCCTGACAGTTCACCGGACAACTCATAGAAGTCCGCCTGCCCGCGCAAAGGGCGAGGAAACTCACTATCGGCCGGCGATGCGATCTTACGTATACCGCTCGAACTGACCGACAAGTTCTGCAACCCCGCCGTCTCCCCGATCCGGCTGAGACGAGAGCGAAGGATATCGATGACTTCCTCACCGCTGGTGCCGAGTGTTCGTTCCGCATACGAACGCAACTCACGTTTGATTGGGAGCCGCTCATCGACATCCTGTCGGAATGAAGCAACCTTTTCCTGTGCATCCAGAATCTGTTTCTGCAGGTCGTGTTTCTTGTCAAGGTACGTCGACTTAACAGCCCGCCACCCAAGCAGGCAGGCGCATGCGACAACGACGGTCCCGATGATGGCCGATCGGAGTGATGGTCGTGATGTCAGGTTCACAGCCGGCATATCAGTTGTATACTCACATCAATAAGACTCGCCATTCGGGATCACCCGGTTGGTCGCTTCGTCATCCTCACGTTCTGCATCGTCACCGACGGTCTTGGCCGAGGTCATGAGTCTTAATCCGAACTTCTCGTCATAGGTGTCACTTGGTGCCGGCCCGTCAGAACCGATGGGGGAGACGAGGGTATAGACGGCATCCTTGAGGAGTGTCGCCCGCAAGCCATCGGCCACGCGCCGATCGACGGCGACCCCGCCGAACTGGATCAGCGCCACCGGCTCTGCTTCGGCCCCCTGGTCCCATCGCCCGGCCCGACGGTCCCAGCCGATCCCGTCCGACTCCTGGGCAAACGAGAAGGAGCCCAGAATCAGTTGGTTCGGGTCCGGCAACAGGGTCAGGACATGCTCCATCTGTGACACGCTGTCAATCCGGGCTGCCTCCCAGCGTCGGACGTGTTCGAGTCGCAAACGCTGGCGGATCACCTCGACGCGCTGTGGGGCCAGCTCGTCGTATGTCTGTTTGATCGCCGCCAGGTCGTCGCTCAGCCGCCCGAGCATGACGTGTCCGATCTGCCAGGCAACCACCGAGGCAACAATGACGATCCCGGCAGCCCCAAGCAGGCGTTGCCGTCTGCGTGCCGCATGATCGGGGGCCTGCTTTGGATGCAGAAAGTCAATAAAATCGCGGCCCTCAAGATACTGGATCCCGACGCCGATCAGCGGCCAACAGGACCCGACCCCCTCCGTATTGCCTTCAACTGCCGTCGACGATTGGAGGACGTCGGCCTGCCGTTCGAGTGTGGTTTGCACCTGCCGGGCCACCCCGGCGGCCAGTTCATCCGGCCCGGTGATGATCACACACTCGACATCGGGAGAGTCTTCCGTGACGCGATAACTCATCCATGAGCGCTGGACTTCGATGGCAATGCGGCGCACGAGTTGCTCGCGGTCCGTGGGATCGGCTTCATCGATGATTCGCAGATCGACGCCGCGCGCAAAGCGCATGCCGCTGCCGTACTCGACGACCACTTCGACAGAGCCGGTATCGCGGACATCGACGGCGAGCAATGCGCCCCCTGACTCGATGGCACGAGCGCGGTCGGAGCAGAGCGCTGCGGTGGCCAACGGTCTGAGTGCAATGCGAGCCAACTTATACCCCGATGCATCGGCAATCTCGCGATACCGGTCAACCACCGCTTCGGGAATGCCGGCGGCGATCACGGCCTGTCGGCCTTCGGCCGCTTCGTGTGCGGCGCCGAGCACTGCGTAGTCAATGACGGCTGAGGAGGCATCGAAGGGCAACTGGCCGGACATGCGAATCGCCACCATGGGCGGCAGTTCGTCGGGGCTGCATGGCGGCAGCTCAAGACGCTTCAGGCCGACTGCCCCGCGTGCAGCGGTCAGGACGAGCGGCAGGCGGTCAAACCCGTATTCGGTCAGCACCTGCCCCATCCAGCGGCCGACGGCGGAGGGCACTGCAATGTCAACCGACTCGGGAATTGGCACTGAAAGATGACGCTGCAAGACCACGGCATTGCGCTTCACATCCAACTGCACCGCCGACAGGACTTCGCCGCCCACATCGGCCACGATCAGACGCTTCAGGACCCGACTCCGATGAGACGACATGCTCAGTAGCCCTTTCCGTCTGATTGTTGGCATGGTACAGGATTCAAATGAGTCATCCGAGCCCTTCTTCAACACTGTCAACGTCGCCTATCCGCCTCGAGTCCACCGTCCAGAGGGAGTGTGGCCACCCGGCTGTGGCGCGGTTGGTGGTGTCCGGCCATCGGGCGGCGCAGCGTCCGGAGGATCGCTGGCTCCATCGTCGCGCCCCGCATCGTCGCTCCCTGTATCGTATGGCCGCTCATCGCGTCCGGAGTCGGACGGGCTGACCGGATCATTCCAGCCCAGTGTATCAGCCTCATCGGCCCGATCAGGTTGGTCGGCGGCCGTCCCGTAGCGATTGATCAGATCACCGGCCGTCTGCTTCATGGTGATATCGCGTACATATGCGAGTCGCGGGCGTGGTGCGGACAGATCGATGACAACTTCATAAAGCCGTTCGGCTTCGACGGTGGTCGGTTGGCCGTCGTCCCTGCCACCGCGGAGGATTCGGGCCAGAATGCGAGCACGCCACGCAAAGGTACGGGGTGTCAGTTTCGTCGTCACCTGAGCCCACGCTCCAGGTTCGACGATTCCCAACTCTGCTAGCCAGGCAGTCCCGGCCTGTTGCCTGGCGGACAGTTCGGACCGTGCTGCCAGGATCGCTGAGACCGTATCCTCATCGAACCCGGTCACGGCATACAGCACCTCAGACGACACGCGATTCAAATCCACCCGGCCGTGGTAGGTCGTCGCATCTGAGTCGGTAAACGCATCAATGTATTGATCCCAATCATCCGGTGGGTTGTCGGACCCGGCGAGAAACTGCGCAAGTTGCGTTTCCGTGATGGAAAAGTCCTCGTTCTGCTTTACCTGTTGCACCAGATCCGCCAGTTCCTGCCCGAATCGACGCGCGATGCGTCGCCCCATGCGATCATCCCACGCTGCGTTGATGTTGATCTTGTACTTGCCGGTCTCCTGCAGGACCGGCTCATACCCGTGTACCGTCAGGAGATCACTCAGGGGCTTGCGCTGCGGGCGGCTGCTCTCGTCTGCTGCGTCGCCGATCCCCCACATGACGTCCGCGGGCAGGGCCCCCAGCGCGACGATATCGCCCAGTGACAGGAAGCGCCCGGTTGCGAGCCGGTCCCGTGCTGCCACGACGGACGAGGCCAGTTGCGAAGCCTCCCCACTGACACCTGCAGCCTCGAACAATCGCGTCAGTTGTTCAGCATCCGCAGCGTTGACATCGAGTTTCGCGGACTCGGAAACGACCAGACGATCGCCGGCGGCCTCGAAGTCGTTGCCGGATGACTCCCAAGGCAGAATGACCAGTTCGCCTCGTTCGGTCCCCGTGCTGTAGAGCGCCCAACGATCGGTGAAGTGCGGCAGCCCCCCGGCCAGTATCGTGTCACGTTCGGCATCGAGTTCGGCCATCAGCCCGGCCATCCCCGATCGAGCCAGCGCTTCGGTCTGGACGACCAGTACGGCATGGCCGGCCCCATCGCGATCGGCCCCGGCTCTGAAAGCGAGACCGGCCGCCAGCAACGTTGCCATGGCGACGATGAGGAACACGATGTACATCGACAAGCCTCGTTGCTGTCTGCCCATCACAGTTCCTCCCCAGCAGGTGCGCCGCCCGGCTCATCAGCCTCAATCAAGCCCTCCTCGACGTCTTCAAATGATCGGCCCGGCTCATAGGTCGGCCCGTCCGGCACCAGGACCAGCCGAACCAGATCCGGCGGCGGCAGTTCTGACTCGGTCCCGGGCATTGCGAATTCATCTTCACCAAACAAATCCGGCTCACTCGGTCCATCCCCCATCGCATCCGGCTCCCCCTGATCCATCCCGAACTCGGCCGGTAGGTCCTGCTCCGATTGCGGCAATGGATGAAACCAGACAGATACCTCGATGGCCGCCGGGAGACGGCCTTTGGCCCAACTATCGAACGAATCGACCCAGTTGCTGCCATCGTGATACCGGAAACGGATCAGGCCGATATCGCCGGCAATCACCCCGCCCCCGCCCGATTGTGCCGTTGGAGTGCCATCGCCAAGTGGGACATCAGGGAGCATCATCTCCCCCTCTGACTCATCAGGTCTCACCGTCGTGTTGCGACCGCCGGGCGTGAGTGGGCTCTCTCCCCCATCGGTCGTCGAGACGCGCACCTGGCCGGCTTCGAAGCGATAGGTCACCTCTTGCAGGTCTCTCTCGACGGCTGCGGCATCCCCCCCTGCGCCGGTTGCGGCCGCCCCCACGTCCACGCCGCGCAGCAGCAGGCGAATTGAGGCGTCATCACCTCGGACGCCGCCGCCGAGTGAGGCATACCCGACGAGTGAGGACGTGATCTCGCGTTCGAGATGCTCGAGGAAGATGCGCACCCCATGCTGTCGCTCCATGCGGTCGCTGAGCCGTTCGACACCGGCCGATGTATATGCCCAGAAGGACAGGGCCGCCCCGAGCAGGACCATCACGAGGCCGATCGCAATCAGCATTTCGACCAAGGTGAATCCGGGTCGGCATATCAGAGGCGTCATGGAGTGACTTCGGGCCGATTTCATCGTTCCGGGCCCTCCCCTCGCCTGGTCGAGTCGATCGGTTCCCGATCGAGGCCGCGCATCACTTCATCCTGCTCGAACTCCTCGCCGGCCGCATCGCTGCCTCCTGCTCGAAGGTGCACGAGCGATCGCAGCACGTACACCTCGACTTCGTCGTCGGTATTGGCCGCAACGGCTGTGCCGAGCCCTTTCGTGTCATAGACGCGGATGGTCACCGCAGATAATTGTGAGAATCGGCTCCGCTCGGTTTCGACGACGAGGCGCCAGCGGCCGGTCCCGAGGCCGGCATCTTCATCGATCGCGACCCGCACATCGTCATCGGCGGCATCGCTCGGCGCAACGATGTCAGTGACGGTGCCATCGATCCGCTCGGCGGTCGTCAGCCCGGCCTCGAGTTCTGCCATCCTGGTCGCAGCCAGATGGGCTGCGATAGTCCGATCGACGTTGGCAGCAAAGCGCATCCGGATCGTGCTGACGGCCCCCAAAATGACGGCACCGGAACTCACAAACAGCGCCAGCGCGATAAGGATTTCCAGGAGCACTGCGCCGTGACGGTTGCGACGATGATGCGGTACCGTGAGCCTCATTGGTGGTTACTGATCCTCCGATCTGTCGGGCAATCCCTGACGCGCCTGTGAGTACGCCTCATCCTCCTCGGTTGACGTGACCACCTCGTGCCAGGAAATGCCCCCGCTCCATGTGTTGACTTCGTACCGGGCAGTACGGCCGGCCGCGTCACGCAATCCAAATGACGAAGCCAACGACACCGCGGTCCCGTCCTGCAGCATCAGTACCAGGGGGACGCCGGTATCCTGTGTTACCCAGCCGCCACCGGCAGGATCATCAGAGTCAGCGGGCACGGCAGCATCATCAATGCCAAAGACGGATTCTTCGGCGATGGGGTCATCAGCCGACATCTCGTTGCCGACCACGATTTGGAAGCCGACTTCCAACCGGAGCGTCAAGCGGTCCAGTCTGGCATCTGAGTCAGCCGAGGGCTCGAAGTCCTGCTCGAATGAGAATTCAGATTGATCGATTGATGACTCGTTCACATCACTGGATGGGCGGGCCGCATCATCGGACTCGCCCACCATTGGCTCAACAAAGAGCCGCCGTTGTGACGCATCCCAGTTGACAATCAGTGGGCGGCCGCTGCGCAGTGCCTCGGCCCGGACTTCAGCGCAATAGGTCGCGATGCGCTGCGCCGAGGAGGTAAACACCACGTTGCGATAGCGCGATGTCATCGCAGGGAAGACCACCGCGCCCAGCGCCAGGAGCAATCCCAGGACCATGAGAATCTCGATCAGCGTCAGGCCGGGGCGTAGCCCGATGCTGAGACGGCCCGGATGCCCCTTCGAACGTGAAGCGGGCAGTGTCGGGAGGTGAGTGCCGAACATCAGTCGGCCCTTGCTCATCCCCCATCACCGATCGTACCCATGTCGTAGCCGTCTTCTTCGCTGCTCTCGCGCAGGGTGATATCGTCCTCGGTGCCTTCTTCGCCGTCCTTGCCGTTGGACCACAGGTCGTAGGTGGTTTCGTCGGTCTCGCTCGGGAAGCGGTAGCCGAACTCGTTGCCCCAATGGTCCTTGATATTCTTCTCACGAAGATAGTTGCCCATGTGCTTGGCTTCTTCGTCCTCGTTTTCCAGCAGGGTCTTATCCCAGAGGACGGCGATTCCCTCCTCATCGGTGGGGTAGCGGCCGAAGTCGAGTTGGAACTGATCGAGGGCACCCTCGAGCATCTGCAACTGGATGCGGACGGTCTTCTCGATTCCCTCTTCACGTCGTGGCATGAGGTTGTACGCCACCACGCCGCCCAGCGCCAGCACGATGGCCAGCACGATGAGCACTTCGATCAGCGTGAAACCCGCTGCCCTGCGACCACTACGCCGACGTTCATTTCTCGTACACGTCTTCATGACCTGAATCTCCTTTTCACACCCGCCCGGCTCTCCTCCGGGTGGTCAGCCTCCGGCAATGCGCCGGAGGGTCACTTCCATCACACAGTCGAACTCAGGAGCACCAGCGGCACCACGAGTGCCAGAATGATAAACAGCAAACTGATGCCGAGCAGGAGCAATACCAAGGGCTCCAGCAGCCGCACGGCTGTCATGAGCATCCGGCTCACCCGCCCTTCAATGGTTTCAGCAATCGAAACGAGCACTTCAGCCAGATTCCCGGCTGCCTCGCCAATCCGGATGATCTCCACCACATCTTCCTCGAAAAGGCCGCATTCCTCGAGCGGGTCAGCCAGTGTTTCACCTGCCTGCACGGCCCGTCGCGACTTCTCAATGGCCTCGACGAGCATCGGGTGGCCGACCGCCTCCTGGCTGATTGCCATCGCTTCGAGCATCGGGATCCCATTGGTGAGCATGGTCCCGAGGATGCGACAGAAGCGGGCGACGGCGGCCCCGGCCACCAGCGGACCGACAATCCAGAGACGCAAGACGCCGCGTGCCAGTGCATGCCGGACCCCCGGCTGGGCCCACAGCCACATTAAGCCGCCGATGACGGCCATCGCTGCCAGACCGGCCGGAAGCCAGTGAAATCGGATGATGTCACTGGCGCCCATCACGATGCGAGTCGGCAATGGCAGGTCGATTCCTTCAAACATCGGCTTGAATTTCGGGACAAAGACAAACATGACGATGCCGACAATGATAGTGCCGACTGAGATCAGCACGCTTGGGTAGATCATCGAGGAAATGATCATTGAACGGGTTTCGGCCTGCTGATGGAGGAAGATTGCCAGCCGGTGCAGCACTTCTTCGAGGAATCCGCCGCGCTCACCGGCGCGCACCATGGCCACCTGGATCGGCGGGAACATGCGCGAATGTCGGCTCAGGGCATCAGCCAGTGACTCGCCGTCCTCCACGTCCTGTGCCACTTGCGACACGACGCCGGCCAGCCGTCGGTTGGCCTTGCCCCGGGCCAGAAGCCGCAAGGCTCGCAGAATCGGGACCCCGGATTTGAGCAGATCGCCCAGTTGGCGGTAAAAGGTGGACAGTGCCCGGGCCGAAATGCGACGCTCGCCATGGCTCGTTGCCCGCTGAGAGCGTGGCTGAATGCTCACCGGCGACAACTCCGATGAGGCGAGTTCGCCGGCCACTGACTGGGCGCTGGCACCCATGAGCCGGCCTTCGACCTTGCGGCCCGCTGCATCCCGCGCGATGTATTCGTACTCCGTGGCCAAACCTACGCTCGCGATCTTGGTCTACCATTCCCTGCCGACAAGCCAATGAACACCACGACCCAATCCACCATCCCGACTTCCCGAATGATCTCGCTGACACGGACGGTGCGCTTCTCGATCAATACGCCTAATGATACCGGGCAAACGGATGCCCCACCGAAGTCCAACACGTTTGCTGCCTGGCCGCCCAACGCGGGGCTCGGCCGCCACTACGGGCTTGATGTCACCTGTGTCGGGCCGATCGACCCGGTCACCGGGTATTTCATGAACATCAGCCGGATCGACGAGGCCGCCCGCCTCCATGCCATTCCACTCGTCGGCCAAGCGGCGTCCGAGGCTCCACGCGACTGCCCAACGACATTGCTGAAACCGATCTTCCAAGCCTTATACCAGAGGCTGGATCAAACGGTCCAGCGTATTTCGCTGCGACTCAGCCCATTTCTCCGCTTCCAGCGAATCGAAACGGGGACCCCCGACATGCCCAGCAACGCCACCACACTCATCAGTCACCAGTTCGAGTTTGCCGCGTCACACCGGCTGCACTGCCAGTCACTGTCCGACGAGGAGAATGCCAAACTGTTCGGCAAGTGCAACCGCCCCAACGGGCACGGGCACAACTACCGGGTTGAGGTCACCGTACGCCATGAACCTGAGTGTTCCTCACCGGCCCCCTTCGACTTGATCACATTCGAGCGCCTCGTCAACGAGGTCGTCATTGAGCGGTTTGATCACACGAATCTCAACGTGGACTGTGAGGAATTCCGGGCACTCAATCCTTCGGTTGAGAATATTGCGACCGTCTGCTGCAGTCTCCTCCAACAACCGCTTGGGGACGCAGCGATGCCTCTCCATTCCGTCACGGTCTGGGAGACGGACAAGACGTCGTGTACATGCCATGCGGTTTGCTAACGGTATCACCTGAGGGATCATCTGGACTGTTCCCAGAGTTCCTCCCATTGACAGATCCGGCAGGTCATGTTCCGATTTGATCACCCTGTCATTCTCTGGATGCTGCTGCCGCCTGCCGTCATCGTGTGCGGCTATCTGGCCTGGAAACGGCTCCGGTATACCGATGCGCTCCGACGCACGACGCTCGTGGTCATTCGGAGCATCGTCTTTGCACTCGCAGCCTTGGCACTGGCCGGTTTGACGCGCACTCGGACCCACGATCGGCTTGCCGTCATTGCGGTCGTCGATCTCAGTGGGTCGATCCGGAATCTGGCTGATCTTCCGCTGGTCCCTGACATGGCAGCGTCCAGTGATCCGGGGCCGGAGCAACTCAGTGCGGGGCGGAGTCGAAATCTCGCGTATCTACAGTGGTGGCTATCGCAGGCATCCGCTTCAGACGCCTCGAATACAGGCCGCAAACCGGACGACTTGTTCGGGCTGCTCGTGTTCGACGGTGCCCCATACGCAGTCTCGACACCGGTCATCGGACCGGTCAACGATGACCGGTTCGACGTACGGCTGGCCCCCGGCACCAATATCGGCGAGGCCATCGAACTGGCGGCAGCCATGTTCCCGCCCGACGTCGGCAAGCGCCTGCTGCTGATCAGTGACGGCGTGGAAACCGAAGGACAAGCGCTCGGCTCAGCAACGCGACTGGCTGCGACCGGATCCGGTGGGTCCAGCGGTCGGGGAATCGAAGGCATACCGGTTGATGTTGTGCCGATTGCATACAAGGTCGACAATGAGATTGTGGTTGAGCGGGTGGACCTCCCACCTCATGCCCGGCCCGGCCAGACGATTACCGTCCGTATCCTGATCCGCTCCAGTTCACAGGCGACCGGCCGACTCAACGTGTTGCTTGAAGGGCAGCCCGTTGATCTCAATGGGGCCGGCACCCCGGGGACCTCGCGCCAGGTTACACTTAAGCCCGGTCTCAACGTCGAGTCGGCACTTGTCACACTCGGCGAGGTGCCGGTCAACCGGTTCGAGGCGGTCTTTGAGCCGTTTGAGGCCGGCAACGCATCAGCCTCAGCAGATCAACTGTCGGAGAACAATCGGGCCGAGGCATTCACGTTGACCTCCCAGAAGGGGACGGTCCTGGTGGTGGATGCAGCCTACCCGGGTGATGGCACGATCCTGCCACGAACGCTCGAGGAGGCCGAACTTCGCGTCCAGACGATCCAGCCGAACCAGTTTCCCACGAACCCACTGCAGTTGCAGGCCTATGACCTGATCATTCTGCAGAATATCCCGGCAGACGATTTTTCACAAAGCCAGCAGGATTACATCGCTCAGTATGTCCAGGAGTTCGGGGGCGGTCTCATCATGGTGGGCGGTTATGACGCACTCGGGGCCGGCGGGTGGGATCGGACGGCTGTGAAGGACCTCGTGCCGGTGGACATGTCCATCCCGGAGGAACTGCGCATTCCCACGGCTGCTATTGCGATCGTCCTCGATAAGTCAGGTTCAATGGGGGCCGGCGTGGTCGGCACGCGCATGTCCCAGCAGGAGATTGCCAACGAAGGGGCTGCCCTGGCCCTCGAATCGCTTGACCCGACCGACTTCATCACCGTCATCTCGTTCTCATCGCGCGCTCACACCGTCGTCCCGATGAGTCGGATCCGGGATGCGGATGAGCCGGCGGAAGCGATCCGTTCCATAACCTCGGAGGGCGGGACGAATATGTACCCGGCCCTGGAGCGTGCCTTTGAGCAACTGCGCGACGTCGATGCCGAGATCAAACATGTCGTGTGCCTGAGTGACGGCAACAGCACCCCCGGCGAGTTTGACCAACTCGCAAGCCGTATGAGAGCAAATGACATCTCCGTCAGCACGATCGCAGTCGGCAACGATGCGGATGCACAAACACTGGAGCGAATCGCACAGTACGGGGGCGGTGAGTTTTACTACGTACAGAACCCTCGAATCCTGCCGCGTATCTTTGTCAAGGACATTCGCGTGATTCGGCGCCCGCTGATCCGGGAGAAGCCGTTTGCGCCGATCATCAACCCGACAGGCTCGCCTCTCACGGCAGGGCTGGGGACGGTCCCGCCGCTGGGGGGTCTGGTTCTGACCCAGCCTCGACCCGAGCCGGAGGCCCAGGTGTTGATGTCAACCCCTGACTCGAAGCCGATTCTGGCTCAATGGCAGGCTGGACTTGGCCGGGTGGCTGTTTTTGCCTCCGATGCGCAGGACCACTGGGCGTCCGAATGGATCGGCTGGCCCGGCTATCGCCGGCTGTGGACACAATTGGCCCGCACGACCGCCCGCCCGCCGGGATCCGGGCAGTTTGCACTGATGTCCCGCATCGACGAGGATCGTCTCGTGATTTCGCTCGATGCTTCAGGCTCTGAGTTGCCCGACGGCCAGTGGTTGGAGGTGCCGGCCTCGGTGTACATGCCGGATGGCCGAACCGCCGAAGTCCACCTCCAGCCGGTGGGCCCCAACGTATACGAGGCCTCAATCAGCGCCCCCGAGACCGGGCACTACATTGTGGCAGCGATGCCTCGTGTGGGTGCCCGACAACTGGGGCTGGTCATTGGCGGGGCCAGTCGAACTTCAAGCCCGGAGTATCGATCACTGACCAGCGACATCACACTGCTCCGGCAGATCGCCCAGACCACCGGAGGGCGGGTGCTCGATCTGGCGGATCCGGCTGCTGCCAAACTGTTTGATCGAACTGACATCCCCCCTGCCATCGGTGCCGTCCCGCTTTGGCCGGCACTGTTGTGGTGGACACTGACGTTCTTCATCATCGATGTGGCAGCCCGGCGTCTGGCGTGGAATAAGAGCACGCTGCTTCACGCATGGCATCGAATCACCCACTCCGTGCAGCAGGATGATCGGGAGGCCTCCGGTCAGGCAGCGGCGACGACCGAGCGGCTCCGACAGGTTGATCGGACACAGACACGACGCGCTCGCTCGTCCAGCGGGGACGAATCCGATCTGTCCGGGTATGACTCTGATGCGCCGATCCCGTTGGCCTCTGATGACGTGGTGGTTGACGACAAAGCAGACGAGGCCACCGGACAGAAGTCCGAAGCGCCGACGGCCGAGGAACTCGAACAACGTCGGCTGCAGGCTGAGCGCGACCGCAAGAAGGCGCTGGAACTGCTCAAGGCCCGAACGCGCGCGCAGCGATCGGATTCAGAATCTGAGTCCGAGCAATCCGCCCCCGCCGAGGACGATTCGGCCCCTGGGAGCCTGGCCAGCCGACTGATGGCCCAGCGGAAGAAGCGATCTGATACCGACACTGACTGATGGATGAGACCGTGCCCCAGCGCGAGACAGGGCTGGGCGTTCTAGAAGGGGCAGGCCGAGTGCACGGCAATCCGGTGCTGCCGATCTTCGACATCATTGAGTTCCAGCAGCGTGGCATGCAGAAGCAGTCGCTCGCCGGGTTCCACAACCCCATCGTACAAGTCGTCCCCCACGATTGGATAGCCTGATGCCGACAAGTGGACGCGCAGTTGGTGGGTGCGGCCGGTCCGGGGTCTCAATCGTAATCGGGTTCGCCCTGCTTGCTCATCCCGCGCCATGACCTGCCAGTGGGTGACTGACGGCTTTCCATGCACATGGTCGACAATCTGGCGCGGCCGATTGTCGATATCAGCCCGGATCGGCAGGCTGATTTCTCCCTCGCCTTCGAGCATCAGGCCCAAGACAACGGCCTCATATTCTTTTCTGACCTGGCCGGTTTCACGAAATTGCCGCATGAGATCCCGGTGTGCCTCCGGATTCAACGCGACCACCATGACGCCGCTGGTTGCCTGATCAAGGCGATGGGCCTCTCGTGCCCAGGCGATGTCGGGGCCGGCAGCCACGCGTGAGACGACACAATCCTGGTTGTGCGGGCCGAGCCCGGGTACCGATAACAAACCGGCCGGCTTATCAACCCAGAGGGCCCAGGGGGTTGATTTGAGGATCTTCACGTGGGCCGGCACGACTGCCTCCATGATCTACCCGATCGTGGATCGGTAATAGTCGGGATCAGGCCCCCTCGAATCATGGAATAGGGCCCCCCCCGGACTGTCTGTACTTCGCTGGTCGACTGTCAGGTGCAGCGCGTACACTAGTAGCACATTTCAGTTCGTCGAGGAAATGAACGATACCTCGTCCACCAGCACAGTTTCGGATGCCGGCTACACGAGGATAGCCCTCTCGACTGAACCGACCGGTGCCGAAAAGACGATACTCAACGACAAATGGAGCCCTGGAGAATGTCTAGCACGATCCCCCATCATCAGAACACTCACACTCTCCGATCATTGGCAGCAATGGCCATTGCAGGGACGGTCTGTCTCGGATCGCACGCCGTCGCCCAGGAGGGTGGTCGGCCGGCGTTTACGATGTCAGTGGATTGGACCCAAGAAGAAGAGGGAATCCTGGCCAATCATGTCCAGCTGACGTTTGCGAAGGACTTTGCCAAGGCCGGCGAAGCGTACTTCAGCCCCGACGCCCAGTGGATCATCTTCCAGGCAGTCCCGGCCCCATTCGGCGACGAAGAGCCGGACCCGTTTTACAGCATGTATATCGCGCGGCTGCTGTACGATGCCGACGGAAACATTACGGGGCTGGACCGGCCGAAGGTGATCAGCCCGATCGGCTCGGCCAACACGTGCGGCTTCTTCCACCCCACGATCTACGGGCAGGTCATCTTCGGGACTACCATCGGTGTCCCTTCTGAGACCACCCCGCCCGGATTCCAGCGTGAGAGCAGCAAGTATTCCTGGATGTTCCCGAGCGAGACTGAGGTCGTTTCGCGCTTCTGCGCTTCGCTGCCGGCCTGGCGGAACCAGCGCGGCCGGATCGGCGAGAATCGCTCACATCTCCAGTTGAATAACGAGACGGATCACGAAGGGTACGATGCGGAGTGTGCCTACAGCCCGGGCGGCCGGTACATCGTGTACGCCTCAATGATCGACGAAACGAATCTCTGCGATCTCTTCATCAAAGACACAGTGCTCAAGAAGACGGTCCCGATCGTCACCGCACCCGGCTATGACGGAGGCCCGTTCTTCAGCCCCGACGGTCAGCGAATCTGCTACCGCTCGGATCGCAAGGGTGACAATGTTCTCAAGGTATATGTGGCGCACCTCACGTTTGACGAGCAGGGCCTGCCGACCGGAATCAGCGATGAGTACCTGCTGACGGAAGACCCGGAAGTCGTCAACTGGGCACCCTTCTGGCATCCTTCGGGCAAATACCTGCTCTACACCTCCAGCGCCATGGGACACTTCAATTACGAAGCGTATCTCATGGATGCAGCAATGCCCGAGGATCCCGACGCGGAGCCGACGGCCTACGGCACGAATAAGACTCGGATCACCCATGCCACGGGCTTTGACGGTCTGCCGGTGTTCAGCCCGGACGGGGAGTGGATGATGTGGACGTCGCAGCGGACTGACAATCCGAAAATGAAGGGCAAGAGCCAGATCTGGGCTGCCCGGTTCGTGCTCCCGCTGGATGGGGTTGACGATGCCGAGGCGGAAGCCGAAGTTGGTCCCGAGGCACCGGCATCTCAGCCTGACGCACCGAACAACTGAGGTCACCGAAACGAACCGATGACTCAGAACCGGAATACAGATTCACACCCACTCAGCCCCGGCCGTCCAGCCGGGGCTTTGACCATCATCGTGGCCACCACGAACGCGAACAAGGTTCGTGAGATCATCAGTGTGCTCGACACGATGCGAGCCACCGAGGCCTGCCGTCTCCCGGAGATCCGGTTCATCCCACTCGATGAATCTGCCGGAATACCGGAAGCGGTAGAGGACGGCAGCACCTTCTCGGAAAACGCAGCACTCAAGGCCGGGCACTATGCCCGGCACACCGGGCACATCTGCCTGGCTGATGATTCCGGGCTTGAAGTCGATGCGCTGGATGGCGCGCCGGGAATCCACAGCGCTCGTTTCGCTGCTGATGAACATGATGACTTCGAATCACGGCCGCGCCCGCAGCGCGATGCCCTGAACAACGAGAAACTCATCACGCAACTGGTGAATCGTGCAGCCGGCGCAACCTGGACGGCCCGCTTCGTCTGCTCCATGTGCCTGACGGCCCCCGACGGCACCGTCATGGCAACGGCACGTGGCACCCTCGAAGGCGTAATCACTGATCAGCCGGCCGGGCACCATGGATTCGGCTACGACCCGCATGTCTTTCTGCCGGACCTCGGCTGCACGCTAGCTGAGTTATCAGCCGACCGGAAAAACGCTCGGTCGCACCGAGGCAACGCCACGCGGTCATTGCTCGAAAAGATCGCATCAATGCCGTCATAGCACGCCGGCGATGTGCCGGATGTGTGTTACGAGTCCCCGTTTCCGACGGACCCGCATTCCACCTTGCCGCCGGCATACCACCAGAACCGCACGACCTGTGACCGGTACATGTTGGCCCGTTTGAAGACGATCGGCCGCATTCCGGGTCTTGCCTTGACGCGCTGACAGACGGCCTTGTAGTCCTCAGCGGGTACGGTGAGTCGGGCTGCATTGACGGCCCCCCCTCGACCCAGCGGCAAAAACTGGTACAGATGCCAGGCGTGAACATGCTCGGTGCCGCGGTCATATGCTTCGACCCATGCTGCCAGATTGTCAATATCGGCCATGTTTGCCGTCGTGACCACGGTTGATATCGTCACGGACTTCCCCGCAGATTTCAGGGCGTCCAGGCGATCCATGATGATTGAATGATGCTGCCCGCGATAGAGTCGCATGGCATCGTGCATCGTCGCCTCGGCCGCCTCGAGTGGAATCACCCAGCGATCCACCTCATCCAGATGCTCAAAGCCGTCCGGGACGTCGATCCCGTTCGTGCCGATCTGCACCGTCATGCCGAGACTTCGTGCGTGGCGGCATAATCCGAGCAGATCCCCCTCCCAGGCAAACGGTTCGCCCCCGCCGAGGACGATCGTTTTCACCCCGCGCTGATGCAGTTGCTCGACCAAGTGCCAGGCCTGTCGCTCGGGAATCGACTCAAAGACTTCCTCGGTCACGCAGAATGTGCAGTGCATATTGCAGGCAGGCAGCAGCATGACGACAGCCACCGATTCAACTCCACTCACAGGCCACCTCGCTGTTGCTCCGATACATCACACTCATTGTCCTTATCCGCTCCGATCGAGGATGATTCGTATCGGAGCGTAGCATGGATCACCGCCAAAGACACACCGAGCGTTCCTGTCGACTGGCGATCGTATTGCACCGAAGTCAGACACCGTCGGTACAATGGAGCATGAACAAGACACCTGCGCACCTCACGACGGCCGGTCTGATAATCTGTGGACTGTCACATGCAATGGCAGGCGAACCCCCCCACATTAACTCCCCCATCCTCGGCACGATCCAACAAACCACGCTCACGATCCCAGGCACCGCCTTCGGGATGCCCGGGCCGGATTCCTCGCTGGTTGTTGCCGGCGGCGACACATCATTCGTCATCCCCTCATCCGCCCCCATCATCTCATCCTGGACCGACACCGAGATCGTCGTGACGATCGACGACCGTGCCCGTTCCGGCAACGTCCGCATTCGGACCGTCGATGGGACCAGCAACGCAGCCCGCGTGGAGGTCTATGCCTACGACTGGTTCGACATCCCGCCGACCTATGGCACGAATGCTTCCCCGTTGTCAATCGCCACTGGTGCAGATGGTCAGGTGTGGGTGAACCAGGAGTTTCATCTCGAGTTCCAGCATCTCGACCCGGCAGCCGGGATTGTCGAAGGATTGGCTATTCCCAAGCCGCCGGACCCCGGACCGTTTGCGACCACCCTGTTCAGCGATCGCCGAACCCAGATGAGCACGCTCGGCGAGGACATCATCGTCGATCCCCAGGGCAGAGTCTGGTTCACCCAGGGCGGGGGATACCTTTACGGCGGCGTCAACCCGAACCACAGCCGCATTGTGTGCTATGACCCCAACAATGCAGAGTACCGGGTTTACAACATGCCCGGTGACTGGAACGAGATCATCGGCATTGCATGGGACGAAACGCGTGAGCGCATGTGGGTGGCCCAAGGCGGTTTGGAAAAAGGGCCAAAACTGGCGTCATTCGATCCGGAGGCCATCCCCTGGGACAATCATTTCGACTTCAGTCAGTCACTTGATTACCAGGTCTGTGACTTCGGCGAACCGTGGGAGGATTGCTATCAGGTGTATGACCTCCCGGAGACCTCCTTTCAGCCGGCCCATCTACTCGTCGATCACCGCGGGCTGATCTGGTACACTGCCTACTGGGGCAACGCGATCGGAGTCTTGCATCCCGAAACCGGGCGTGTGATTGAATACCCGCTTCCCGAACCGATTGGGCAGGGCGATCCGGTCTGGATCGTCGGCAGCGGCCCGTGGCAGATCGTCCGTGCACCGAATAACGGCGACATCGTGTTCTGCGAGTTCTTCGACAGCACCATCGGACGGTTCAACATTGCACGGACGCTTGATCCTGATTGTCGCACTCTTATTAACAACGATACGGAGAACCCGTGCATTGATGAATGGGTGATCCCGGACGTTGATTTGAAGAATGAGACCGTGCATTCCATTGCGTTCGACCCGGATGGCCGACTGTGGTACACGATTCATACGGTGAAGGGGTTTGCCGGCGATGCCTCACTCGGCTTCATTACGCCTGATTGGAAGCACATTGTGCGTCTGCCGCCGATGAAGGACTTTCCCGCGAACGCCGATGCGTCCGGAGCGGGTGTGGCTGTTGACCCGACGACCGGTGATGTTTACTTCTGCGAGTTCTGGCGGCACCGGATCGGTAGACTGCAGAGGGTGGAGTAGGAGCAAGTGCAAAACAAGCCCACGGATACCTATCCGTGGGGTAATCCTGTCCGTCATTCCGGCGCAGGCCGGAATCAAGTGGGACGGGCGTCTCGCCCGTCATTCACTCCGACGAGCCGCGACCGTGAGCGAGCGGGCCGCCATGACAAATCAGAATCAGGGCACGCAGCAGCGTGCCCCTACCTGTCACTCACCCCTCCACAACTTCCTCCGCCACCTTTTTTAGATCCTCCATGTCCGCCAGCATCGCCTTCTTGATCGAGCAGGCGAACACAATCCCCAACGGCGACATCAACTTGGCGGCAAACGTCAGTGGCTTGCAGGTAAACGACAAGACGACCTTCGTCCCACCCGGCCCGTCCGAAACCGGCAACGGCTCGAAGCGGAACTCCGACCGGTAGTGCGCCCCGCATGAATCACATTCAACGACATACGACCGAGGGGGGTCCCACTCGGTGATCTCCATCTCCTCGGTCGCCTCCTTCTTGAACATGATTCGCGTTTCACGAAAGCGCGTGCCGGCCCCGATCTCACCCTCAGTCAGCACTTCCGCCCGCTGGACCCCGGCGATGTTCTTGGCCAGGTTCCGAAAATCGGAAAACACCGCAAACACACGATCCGGGGGCGCATGCACATCCAGTTCTACCGTAAACGCTGCCATGATATCTGTTCCCGCTGATACTACTGTCACACCTTGACAAGCCGGTTGAGGCGATCAAGCGCAGCGTGATCGGCTCGGCCGGATCAAGATTCCTCGGTCAGGACTTCCTCTTGTACCTGCCGCGCTGCCTCTGCGTTCTCCACATAATCCGAATGACACACAGGTGCCTTCGGTTCAGACCCGGCTACCGTCACCGCTGCTCTCGTCTTGCTGGCCAGCCGATGAATCTCCTCCGGTGACAGCACCCCCCGCTGCTGCAGGATGCGCTTCTGTTCGTCGGTCAGTGCCTCGGAGACCTTGGGCTTCTCCCACGCATACTCCGAATCCTTGCCGGATGCGAACTCCTGGATCTCTTTGGAAATCCGGACGCTGCACCAATCGTGGCCGCACATCGCACAGAAGTCCGTATCGACATCGAGATCCTCATCGTGGAAGGCTCGGGCCGTATCGGGATCGAATGACAGGTCGAAGTGTTTTTCCCAGTTCAAGGCTGCCCGTGCTTTGGTCAGTTCATCGTCCCAATCGCGCGTCCCCGGGATCCCGAGTGCCACATCGGCCGCGTGGGCAGCAATCTTGTATGCAATGCACCCCTGCTTCACATCATCGAGTTTCGGCAACCCGAGATGCTCCTTCGGCGTCACATAACACAACATCGCAGCCCCGTGATACGCGGCTGCCGTCGCCCCGATGCAGGATGTAATATGGTCATACCCAGGGAACACGTCCGTCACGAGCGGCCCGAGCACATAAAACGGGGCCCCGTGGCACAGGCTCCGCTCAATCTTCATGTTATATTCGATCTGATCAAACGGGATATGCCCCGGCCCTTCGATCATCACCTGCACGCCGTGCCGCCAGGCCTTCTCGGTCAGTTCGCCGAGTACATCGAGTTCAGCCAGTTGGGCTTCGTCCGTTGCGTCAGCCAGACCACCCGGTCGCAGGCCGTCCCCGATCGAGAATGACACATCGTACTTTCGACACAGTTCGCAGATCGAATCCCAAAGGTCATACATCGGGTTCTGCTTGTTATGTATGAGCATCCACTTGGCCAGCAGCGACCCGCCGCGCGACACGATCCCGATCAGGCGATCCTTCACGAGCGGCAGATGCTCCAGCAACGTGCCGGCATGGATCGTGAAGTAGTCCACCCCCTGCTGTGCCTGGTGTTCGAGCGTTGCGAGGATGATGTCATACGTCAACTCTTCGAGTTTCCGTCCAATGATCATCGAGTACATCGGCACGGTCCCGATGGGAACCGTTGAGTGCTTGATGATTGCCTCGCGGCACGCATCGAGGTCGCCGCCGGTGGACAGGTCCATGGCCGTGTCGGCCCCCCAGCGGACGGACCAGTTGAGTTTCTCGATTTCCTCGTTCACATTCGACGAAACAGGCGAGGCACCGAGGTTCGCATTGATCTTCGTTTTGCCGGCCCGGCCGATGCACATCGGATCGAGCCGGTAGCCGAGGTGGATCCGGTTGGCCGGGATAATCATGCGCCCGGCGGCCACCTCATCGCGCACCTGCTCGGCTGTCAAATGCGGTTCCCGATCCGCCACCCGGCGCATCTGCGGCGTGATATACCCGAGGCGTGCGTGTTCCAGTTGAGTGACCGGTCGAAACGGCAGCGCCGAGTCAGGCGGGACGGCCACGATCGTCCGACCAGCCCCCTGGTTGTGCCCCAGACAGCCACTCGCATCATCCCGAATCGTCCAGCCGTCGGGCAGAAAATCCCACGCGGTATACGGCGACACCGGCGGCATGCCCGGCGTGTCCGGCGATGAATACGTCAGCGGGCCTCCGATATCGGATGGCAGCGCAAAAGAGGACGGGGCGGTGCCGTCGCATCGCGACGACGGATTCGCTGCTCCCGCCGTCGGAGGAACATACTGATATCGGGATCGTGCCGGGTGCGCAGTACTCATGAGGTCAGGCCTCTTTCATCTCAGGCGAGAAAAGCGATTCAACTCCAAGTCAATTGTCACAGCGGGTTCGCACACACCGAAGGGAAGCAGGCGGCAGTCAGCGTTCATCATGTCTCGCACGAATCAGCCGAGTGCGCGTGTGCAGGAAAGATCGCTTTTCCTACGCCGGTGCGAACCGGGTCAGGTTCCACGGGTGCATCTCAGCAACGGTGCTGCGTATTCCGTCAGCCGGCCGCTGCGCCCCGAGCGATACCGTCAATACAGTAGCGCCCCGCCGCTGGCCGGTCAGCCGAAACTGGAATCCGGACATGCAGGTCATCAGGGTTAGATGATGTTGTCCATGCCAAGCCCCCGACGCAGATCGGTCAGTTGCCCGGCATGCGTGCCATTGTGGAAGCAGACACGCAGCACGAGGCTCCACGTCGGGTAGGACGTGCCGTGCCACTCCATTTCGGCTGCCAGCGTTGCATCATCCGCCGCTCGTACCGCTGCAGCCAGTGCTGCACAGGCACCGTCGAAGACCGCCCGACCTCGCTCCATCGTGGGGTACATCTCCGGTCGATCGACCGGGGTCGACCCATAGCACACCGACTCCGTATCAAAGCGACCCGCATCGCCGGCCGTGCCGTCCCCCGTGATGAAATCGCAGTCAGGCAGCGGGTGGCCATGAAGGTGATTCTCAGCAAGTCGATACATCGTCAGGGCACAATGGCCCAGCGTCCAGCCGGCATGATTCGGCAACCCCGGTGCCTGCCTGGTCCGGTTGTCGTCGTTGAAGCCGGCCAGGTATCGGGTGAGTAGCGGCTGTGATGATTCCACAGCGCGGGCCAGTGTCTCCTGTTGCGAGATAGGCGCATCAGACATCACAGCATTCCCTTCGTTGATGTGCCGTCTTATCAGTTGGTCGGGACGCGGATCGGGCGTCCTTCGGTGACTTCGATCGTGTCCGAGACAAGGTCCCAGCGGCAACTGGTCATCTCAGCCGGGAAGGCCGACCCCTGCTCAACCACACTGACCAATTGCGTGTCATCCGAGTCGAGATCGATGACCTTGCGGCGGCCGTCGTACTGCATGGATGCGGCAGACACAATTCGATCCATCGCGTGAATCGTGACCCCGTGGCTTGCCCGGGCCAGTGCGAGACTCATCGACTCACCGCCGGCCAACTGCATCGGATCAGTGCCGACCGACGCGGCCGACGACAACTCGGCATCGAGTTGCTGACACGCCAGCCGCATGACTCGACGTTCATCGAGCGGGCGATGCCGGACGATGACATCATCCTGAAGTCCCAACTTCCCGCGCCCGCCGTCAAGCACGAGGCTGCCGGTCCAGTCAAATCGAGTCTCACCGCGGCCGGTGAGATCAATCATCGGCTTTCTGCCTGACTGGAGCCACGGATCGTCCTCACTCCCGGCGATCGGCTCATCTTCGGATCGATAATCCACAACGAGCATCGACCCATCACCGCTGGTCTCCAACTTCTCGATCACATCGTCGTACTCAACGATCTGGCTCCAGATGGACACAAGCAGAATGGGAACGCCGCGCGTGCCGTCGGTATAGCGCCCACCCTGCAAGAGCGCCGGGTGCTCGTCATTCCCGATGGCCGTCATCGTTCGCAGCCGTCGTTCGGTCCCCTGATCACCGAGTTCCAGCGGATTACTGAGTTCGAACTCAAGCCGTTGCGCCTCAATCGTGTTGTATTCCGCCGCGCGAGGCGAGTACTCAGCCTTCACATTGCCAAGCAGTGTCAACTCCGCCCCCTCGCTCGCGACTTCTCGATACTCGGCATTCTCGTCCCACTCGACTCGGACCAAGCGAACGTCGTCACCATCATCATCATCGAGGCCATCGTCGGACGAACCGTCGGCAGCAGCCTGACCCGTTCCCGGCAGATGGCGCGAGGCCCCCATGCGTTTCTCGATCAGGCGAAGCTGCTCATCCTTGTCAATGACTCGTTCCGAACCCGGCGTCAGTGGCTGGGCCGGCTCCACATAGGTCCCGACGCCCGGGCCGGGGATGCGAACAAGACGAACGAGTGCCCCGTCCTCGTCCACCTCCTCAAGCAGCCAGACTTCCCCGGCCGTGACCTGGGCCATGTTCTGTGACAACTGCACCCGTTGCCCGGTCAGCACGGCTCGGTTCTCCAGCGGGAATGCTTCCAACTGGTCAGCCAGTGCCATGCGATCGTCCGGCATCTCGAGGAGCAGGCTGCCCGTGGCGATCACATGATCGACGTCCTGGCCCAGTTGCTGCCCGGACAGGACCGACGCGGATCGCCCGGTCCCTTCACCCGTTTCCTGATCGGCTGAATCGTCAGTCGCCACGCGGTCTGCAAAGTGCACAAACAGGTAGTTGGCAGTCAGGCGGTTTTCAAGGTCGGTGACGGATACATGGCCGCTTGCTTCTGCCGATTCCGGGACGGGGACCCCGTCCGGCGTCGCCCGCATCGTGAGCAACAGATCGTCGGTTTCCAGGGATCCATCCGGCGAGCGTGCCTTGACATCACGCGTTGCCTTGACGGTCTTGAGGGCCACGTCGGTCGATCCCAGGGCGCTGCGGCCGTCACCGGGGCGCAGGGCAACCTGCTTATCCGGCTTTTCAAAGGTGGCTGTCAACTCTTCGGCTTCGAGCACCAGGCCCCCGGTGTGATCGGCACGAACGCGGCCGGTGAACACGGCCGATCGTAACTGCCCATCCTGTGTGACGGTTCCTGCTCCTCGGGCTGCCTCTTCAAGATCGAACCGCAGTTCCAGACCATCCAGCCAACTGATCCGGAAGACCTCAGGCATGACATTCGTCTCTTCCTGAGTCGCCAGCGATTCGCCGGCCGGTTGCGAGCCTGACTTCCAGTTCGGCCCGTCACCGGATGGGACAATCAGATCGCTCTCACTCTCAAAGCGGCCCGGCCCCTCGACGAGGGCGGTCGCATTCTCACGCCCGTCGTCCGGCAGGAGAACCACCAGCCGAGCGGTGGAGGACATCAACTCGCCAAGTTCGCCGACTTTCACATTCAACTCGTACCGACTGCTCGGAGAAAACCGGAGCCGTGCATTGGACCGGCTGTAATCAAGTTGCCCGGCACTGACCGCACCGTCCGGCAGCGTGACGGTGACCGGCTGGCCGTCCATCACGGCCCACACATCACCCGCTTCCTGGAGCGGCGTGGGGACTTTGGTCAATCGCCGAATCGACAGCGGCCCCTTGCCGGTAATCAGAATGTCGCCATCGCTCATCTCCGGAGGCGAGGTGGTCGGAGGTTGAGCGGACTGCACGGGCGCTGCATACCGCGAGACCGCCGTCGGGATGATGGCCCAGCCGGAGTCGAGCGTGCTGATGAGACTCGACATGGCGACTGCGGCCCATGGTACGGTGCGCCGATCCTGCTCCATGCCGACCGCCCTGGTACGTGCGCCCGTGGCACCGACGGACCATTGCGGCACTCCGGCCATCGAGGACAGCAAATGTGGAAGATCACTCGGCCTGCCCACAGCGCCGGCCAGCAGGTTGCCCAGCGATTGTTCCTGCACGGCCAGGTCGGCGGTCAACCGCGTCCCGGCAATGGTCAGCCGTTCATCCTTCGAAATCTGCCGCTCAATTATCACTTCACCGCTCAGGACGAGTTGATAGAAGATCGAAGATGCCAGTGACTCCCGATCCGGGTGTTCGACCGGCGTAATCTCCTGACCTGAGTCTGACGTCGGCAGGCCCCCCGATGCCACGGCGTTGGCCGAGTCGGGCGGATCGCTCCCGACCGGGTCGCGGACCACAGCGGGCGGCGAATCGGTCGCGTCGTTGGATGCCTGCTGCTTGGCACGCAACAGAATGTACTCGCGTTGCTCGAAGCGGAGTGTCTGGATCAAATCGTCCATGCTGCTGTACACGAGTGACAGCCCGGTGCCGGCAAACGCCCAATCCTGTGATTCACCAGTGACACGCTCCGGCGCATGCAACTCATTCAGGTTGTCATCGAAGTTAACAACACTCGTCCGACACACGATCGTCGGATCCAGGTCCTCAACGCTCTCGATATCACGGGCATTGGCGACTTCATAGAGTGAAATCTCAACATTGCCCTCAAGCGTTCCGGCCTGCGGCTTGTTCTGTACGAGCAACGCGCGGGCGGTATCTGAGCGGAGCACAATCAGTTCGGTATCCGACGCATAGAAGTAGGCAATCGGGCTCGTAATCGTGTGCCAGCCCCGGGCTGCCGGCTCCAGATGCTCGTAGGTGTAGCGCTGCTCGATGCGGCCGTCTTCGCCTTCGAACTGAATCACCGCACGACCGCTGGCCAGCCGACTCACGTCGCCCGGGTCGACCATCCCATGATCCGGGTGCATGAGAATCGGGTCACTGCCCTCACCATCCGGTGAGCCGGTGCCCATCAACCCGCGCAGCCCTTCGTCAATTGTCGGCTCTTCGGTATTGCCGGGTGCCGACTTCGGTCCCAGTTGGGCCAACACCAACAGCAATACCAGCCCGCCGAGCAGACTGCCGCCGACCAGCGCTGCCGTCTTGTTCACCACGCCCGCTCGTACTTGTCTTCGGTGCGCATGCCTCACGTCAGGAATTCCTATCCAGTTCGGCCAGGTGCTGGCCGTATTCTGCCACAGTGGTGTACCGGCTTGCATGCATACTCTCTCACACTCGAACGAAAACCTACGGACCGCGATCACCGGTCATGGCGTGCCATCAGGCACCACATTTTCTGTGATCTCTTGATTCGAAACGTATCCCGACACGACCTGCTGCCACCGGGGGCCCATCAAATGTTCAATCGCCTCTCGGACCGCCCCCTGCCCACCCGGGGCCGACGTGACAAAACGTGCTGCCTGGCGAACCTCGGCCACGGCATCACGGACGGCCATCGGGTATCCGACGCCATTGAGAATGTGCAAATCGGGCAGATCGTCGCCGATCGCAGCGGCTCGGCTCGATGAGATCCCGCATCGGCCAAGCACGTCCTGAAGTGCGTCCCGCTTATCTTTGCACCCTTGATACACGTGGCGCACCCCCAACTCGCGGGCCCGCGCTGCCAGCTGCCGTGCCGGCACGTCCCGTGATGAGTGCCACCTCGTGCCCCGTCCGCATCCATGCCTGGATCCCGAATCCGTCACGCGCGTGAAACGTCTTGATCTCCCGACCTTCATAATCGAGAGCGACGTGCCCTGTGGTAAGGACACCATCCACATCCAGAATGAGCAGTCGAATGTCAGTCGTTGCTGATGTCATGAATCCACCCATCCGTCCGCGGCCTACTCGTCGATGACCTTCATTGCAATCAGATCCTGGACATCCAGCAACCCGATCGGGCGGCCGTCCTTGTCGACCACCGGGATCTCATCCTGACGGTGCTCCCGGACCAACTGCACCGTATCGCGAACCAGAGCGTCCGACTGCAGGCATCTCGGCTCGGCCGTCATGACCGCTGCGATCTTCCGATCCAGCGCATCAGGATGAGCCAGGACGAGGCGGCGCAAATCGCCATCCGTGAAGATGCCGACCAGCCGACCATCATCCGCATCCACGATCAACATCGCCCCGGGCCGTCGCCCGACATTGGCCCGATCCAGCGCCTCCCGGACCGTGACCCCAGCCGGGATCGTCGGGAGATTTTCACCGACCCGGAAGCGTAACACTTCACAAATCGACTTGAGCCCCTTACCGAGCAATCCGCCCGGGTGCCGTTTGCGGTAATCTTCGACGGTGAACTGCCGGCGCCGGCTCACGGCCAGTGCCACGGCATCACCCAATGCCAGCATTGCCGTCGTGCTTGCTGTCGGTGCCAGGTTCAGCGGGCAGGCTTCCATCACATCGCCGATCGACAGGTGAACCGTGGACAGGCGGGCCAACTCGCTGACAGGATTTGACGACATTCCAACGACCGGGATTCCATCGGGTTTGACCAGCGTGGCCAGGGCCACAACTTCGTCAGTATTCCCGGAGTAACTCATGGCCAACAGCACATCATCAGCGCGGATACGGCCAAGATCGCCGTGCACGGCCTCTGCCGGATGCACAAAATGGCTCGGGACGCCGATGCTGGCCATCGTTGAACTGAGTTTCTGAGCGATCAGGCCGCTTTTTCCCATGCCGGTCGTCACCACATGACCGTGGCAGGCCTCAAGCACATCAATCGCCTGATGCAGTTCATCGCCGAGTTCGTCCGGCAGCCGCTGGACGGCTTCAGCCTCGGCACGAATGGCCCCGAGTACAAACTCGCGCTCGTCGGCCCGGAGGTCACCAACGGTCACCCGGGTTGCTGATCGTGAACCACTCATTGCCGCCATACCACTCCAATCTCCAATCCTGTCCGGGTCAACGGGTCAGCCGACACGCGGCCCCGTCAATCCGAAGAAGCACCTGATCATTCATTGGCGTCGATCGAATCATAGACGCGCCAACCGGCTACACTCTGGTACGAATCCCAGCGACCTGATACCAGAGCGGAAGTATGGCTGAACACGAATATACGGTGCGGCTGGATGCCTTTCACGGCCCACTCGACCTGCTGCTTTTCCTGTGCCGCCGGGCTGAGGTGGATGTCGTCAACATCCCAATTACCCAGATTACCGACCAATACCTCGAGTTCCTTGAGCAGTGCGATCAGATCGACGTTGAGCAGGCCGGCGAGTTTCTGGTCATGGCGGCCACCCTCATGGAGATCAAGAGCCGCGTTCTCGTCCCGCCTGACCCGGATGCCGAGAACGGGGATGGCTCAGATGCAGCCTCTGATGACATGCTCAGTCAGCTCCAGGAATCAGACCCACGGTATGAACTCATCCAGCAACTGCTGGCCTACAAGCGGGTCCGCGAGGCATCAGCCGTTCTCGAACGCCGCCGACAGGACTGGCTGGCCCGATACCCGGCCGCTTCACACCCAGTCAACTCGAAGGCACCGCCGACCGCCCAGCCTTCGAGTCTCGATGAGCCGTCCGAAGGGCACGAGGACGATCCTGCATTACCCCCACCTCAGGAGACCGATCTCGAGGATATCGGGATCTGGGATTTGTACGAGGTCTTTCAGCGGATTATCGAGGCCGTCGACTTTTCCCGACTCGGGGATCATCTGGTGGAATACGACGATACACCGTTGCAACTCCATCAGGAGGACCTGCTTGATCAACTCAATCGATCAGACGACGGGATCGTGTCGATGCGGTCAGCAATGAAGGGTCGGAATCGGAGTGAGATGATCGGCCTGTTTCTTGCCACACTTGAACTCGTGCGGCAACGCCTGGTGAGCGTGAAGCAGGACCGCATCCATGAGGACATCGTGCTGGTGTTGAGACCGCAATCAGAAGACGACAATGCAGAAGCGGAACCGGACGCAGACGCCAAGCCACAAGACCCGGGGCCCGGCGCGTAGTGTCAGCCCGCACCCCCGATATCAGCAAAGTCGTCTGCCTGGGGAACGGCCTCGCCCTGCTCGTAGTCCACATCATTGCCGTCCACACGCCAGCCCATCGGCTCGCTGCTGAGCATGATTCGACGCTCGCCGGCATACTCATCGCATGACTCGCGGTCGGCAATCTGCCGAATGGCATCCTGTTCAGAAATGGCCTCCACGTGCCAGCGTCGCTCACGCTGAACCGTCATCTTGACCACTTCAACAACCTCGTACCTCTTCAAGCCACACCTCTCGTTCCGGAGTGTCTGATCATAGTCGCCCCACGTGGGAGACCGACAACCGGCATCTCATCCGGCACTCACTTGTAAACGAACCGATACCTCCCGTCAACTGGGATCATGCCTGAGTTGGCAGAAAAGTGGATATGCCGGTCTGGACAAATGGCCATCTATCAACGCCTGAGGGACTCCGGCGGCAGTGCCACCACAAAAAAGACGGGCACACGCTGTGCCCGCCTCTGTGCTCGCCCGCCTCGGCTATGCGGTACGAGCCGGGTGCTGTTGAATCGTGTAGGTGCCCCTTACGGCATGATGGCTCGACGAACCGAGTTGCTCAGAACCGATTTATTCCCGCCGTTACCACGTCGCGATAGGGTCTGGAACCAGACATCACGCAGCGGGGCATTGGCCGGCACCGGCTGCGACAACACAGCCACACCATTGGCGTCAGAAGCAGCTGATCCGAAATCGGTAACCGGATTGATCAAATCAATGCAGAGTCCGCCGAGTTGCCGGGGACACGGGCCGTTGCCGGTCCCCTTCGTGCTGTACAGGAAGTGAACCGTCTCACCGGGCACGGCACCGTGAGCCGTAAACTCAGCGGTTGCTCCTCGGTGCAGTTGGTTGGCAGTCAGCCACATGGCACCATCAGGCAACGGGTTCGTCGCATGAATCTCGCCGTTGAATCCGGCTGCCCAGACCCGCCCCGTCTCGGTCACCGACACGGCCTGGAAGTACCCCAGGGAACCATTGATCGTCTCGCGCTTCCAGGTAGCCCCGCCGTCGGTTGAGTGCAGCGAAACATCGCGACTGAAACCGCCGTCGGTCTGTGCGATAGCCCAGAGGTCGACGCCGTCCCGGCTGTCAACAGCAAACACTGTTCGTATGTCGTTGCCGAAAC
This sequence comes from Planctomycetota bacterium, assembly GCA_013112555.1. Classification (GTDB taxonomy): domain Bacteria; phylum Planctomycetota; class Phycisphaerae; order Phycisphaerales; family UBA5793; genus PNC21. The sequence goes on from JABFGK010000001.1 coordinate 2,271,484, forward strand.
TGTTTGTCTCCCAGGTCCGACCGCCGTCGCGGGTGCGAGCGTAGTACCCCCACCAGCCGACGATCCAGCCGTTCATCGGATCAACGTACACGATGTCCTCAATGAGCGGATCGCCGGGAATAAGGATCTCCTCCCACGTCGCGCCACCGTCTTCGGTGCGCTCGAGGATCCCGCCGACGCCGTGAATCCAGCCGTGCTGATCATCAACAAACTGAACGCGCCCCCAGATGGCACCATGGTTGAATGGGGTTGTCCAAGTCTGACCGCCGTCCGTCGTGTGGTAGACCGATTGATCCCGCCCCCACGTCAGGTCCTGGCCGACCACCCAGATGTCCTGCTCGGTGACACATTCCACGTCATAGGCCCAGAATCCTTCGGGGAGGTCCGGGTATCCAATTGATTCCCAGGTGAGCGCCCCGTCGGTCGTCTTGAACACGGTCCCGCCCAGCCCAACGGCGACCGCAACGCGCTCATTCAGGATATCAACACCGCGGAAGGTCTCATCACGAAGAAACTGCTGTCCGGTGACCTCCGGCTTCTGGACCACCCAGTTGTTGCCACTGTCAGTGGTCCGAACCAGATACGTGTTCTCAGCAACCGCCAGGCCGAATGAGTCATCAAGCATTTCAATCTGGTAGATGGGCATCCCGATGCCGCGCGACACGATCTCCCAGGTAAACCCGCCGTCGGACGTTCCGATCAGAATGCCATGCGGCCCGACGACCCACCCGTGCTGGTCATCGAGAAAGTTCACTTCCCACTTGTACGGCAGGTCGCCGATCTCATCGAACACGAGCGTCCAGGTGAACCCGGCATCGGTGGACAGCCAGATGTCGCCCTCATGCGAGAGCCCGATCAGACGGGTCGATGTCACAGGGAACAACGTGCTGTGCGGTCCGTGCTCGTCGAAGGCCTGTGAGATCGGCACCCACGTCTGACCGGTATCGGTCGATTCATAGATTCGTAAGTCGCCGACGACGGAAGCCACGGCACGATTGGCCGTCGTAAACACCACGTGATTCGTCACGATCGGCAACGCGAGATCCCAGGTCTGCCCGCCGTCAGTCGTTCGAAAGATCCCATCGTCCTGCCCATTGAGTCCGATGCCCGGGGCCAGGCCGATATTCAGATCACGGAAGTCCATGCTGAACATGACGGGGCAGTCCGGGTAGCCGGAACGGATCTGCCAGGTGACACCGCCGTCATCCGTGAATGCACAGGCGCCGTTTGCCCCGATGTAGCCGACCGTGGGGGTCAGGAAGTCGATGTGCGACCACGAGCCGGCCGGTATGTCAGTCATGGGAATCCAGTTCACGCCGCCATCGACCGTGCGCCATGCCTCACTGTTGTTCCCGGTAATGTAGCCGTGCATCGCATCGACGAACTTGATCGAGTAATACGGCCCGTACCAGTACTCGCCTCGATCCCGCTCGACCCACGACTCTCCGCCATCGAAGGTCTCGATGATGTTGAGTTGCTCGCCAACCACAAAACCGTGGTCCGGCGTATTGAAGGCGACGCCATGCAAACTTACCTCCGTCGGGTACGGCCCCTGCTTCTCCCAGCGTGTCTGTGCCTCGGCAGAGAGGGACACGCCAATGGCCAGCGTGGTACCGCATACAAAGCGGAGCAGTGTATTCAAGTCTCTGTTGTTCGTGTTCTTCGATTGTGTCATGATGCGTGCCGCCTGTGCGATCGATCCGCTGTGAGTACGAGGTATCCAGTGCTGTCAACTGCTGTATTGCAATCGGTGTGCCATTGACCTGATCCGACTCGTGGCACTCTTGAATGACGGCCTCAACACACTGAAAACGCAGACACATAGCCGCAGCAATGTTTGCTGCACCCGCCGGATCCTCTCATCAGTTTCAGCATCACCCGGCCACACCGGTGTTCGATTGGTGAAAACTTTGATCACCCATGTGTCCCGCCGACATGTCACGACCGGTCGAGCTGCAGCCGTTCTCAAATGATCGCAGGCACGCGTGTACCAACACGAGGACCTCGGTCCCAGTCTGATATTAGAAGTAGATCAAATCAGATAATCTGATATCATACTGCGGTAACCATGTACAAAGGCCGACCCTGCCTGTGGATGGCACCGACTCACTTCTCGGCCTTGCAGCGTATCACTTCAGGGGTACTTGATATATGACTTCACAGAGCGCGCCGCAGAAAGTATGTGTGATCTGCCACGAGGACTGTTCCGGCAAGCCACGAGTGAAGGACAATCAGGGGCGCTACTACTGCCGCACCTGCTTCGATGATGCCAAGCGGGCTGCGGCAGCCAGGCGCGAAGCGGAGCGCATCCAAGAGCAGGCATTCGCCGTCACTGATCCGACAGAGCCCGATGCGAGCCCCATTTTCGATGATCTCGATGTCCCTGATCAACCGCAGGGTCAGGGATACTTGCAGTTGTGCCCCTCATGTCGACAGCAACTGCCGGCCGAAGCGACCGTGTGTGTTGATTGTGGCATCTACCTTGCAACAGGGAAAGCGATCAAGGTCAAGAAGGAGAAGAAGAGGAAGAAGTACACACGTGACGGCGAGCCAGATCGCAGCATGGTGGACTACTGCAAGTCACCGTTTGCCCTCGCGATCGCGCTGCTCGTGTTCTTTGGTCTGTACTTCTGGATGGCCCGCTCAAACGAGTCGCTGGCTGTCAGCTACATCGGCGTGGCATCGATCTTCTCATTGGCAAGTGGTATTCTCATCCTCGTCTCAGCATTTATGACGAGTGTGACCCAGGGACTCCTGTCCTTGTGTGTGCCGTGCTATGTCATCTACTATATCGCCGGTGTGTGCGAGAACACCTATCTGCAAGTACTGTTTCTCGTCAACGTACTCGTGTCAGCGTCGCTCTACACATTTCCTCAGTACTCATCATTGGTCTCCAACTGATGAAGCAAACCGCACTCACAACTTCGCTCAACACGGTGCGCAACATCGTTTCCGGCCGATGCTCCATGGCTTGTGGTACGGCCGCCGATCAGACACTCATCGAGCGGTTGCTCGGCAAGCGCTTCCTGCTCGCTGCCTGGATCATTGTCATCGGTGCATACATTCACCCGCCCCATGGCATGGGCATCCAGTTCTGCTGGATGAAGCGGCTCACCGGCGCCGATTGCCCCGGGTGCGGCCTGACACGAAGCATCAGTTGTGCTGCCCGTGGCCTGTTCCAGCAGAGTTGGGAGTATCACCCGTTCGGCATGGTGCTCTGGACCGTATTTCTGCTGGTCGTCGTCACGAGCCTCCTGCAACGCACCAATGTCCTGGCAGAACCAGACCGGCGTGTGCCGGTCAGCGATCGGTTGATCAAGGTGATCTACGGCTTGTTCGTGGCTGCCTTCCTCGGGTATGGCATCTGCCGAGCAGTACTCCTGGGACAGAGCGTGTAAGGCTGTACCCCGCAGACGCCCGTCTCCCGTAGCATGGCCCCCCGAAGCCGCGCACACTCACCCCACATTGCAGCGCACCATACCTCACTACGCAGCGCACCATACCTCACTACATCGGACCCCGGCCGCCTCTGACAATGGAAAATTCAATGTCTGGCCGGCCGATGGTGATGACACCACACTAAAAAACCCCCTGCGTGTGCAAGGGGTTCTGTTTGGGATTGATGGTATGAGTGGGCCGGACTTCAGCCTTACTATTGCACCGGCACCTTGAGGACCTCGGTCTTGAGCCCGGGCTGTGCTGCCTGAAGCCACAGCGTTCGGCCAGACAAACTTGCCGGCACGCGGCCGCTCCAGCCGGCGGAGCCTTCGTCATCTGACATGACCGGCGATGAGACAGCGCGAGGATTGCTTAAATCGATCGTGACGCCAAGGAATGGAACCCACTGGGTACCGGTGCCTGATGTGCTGGCAGCCAGATACGTCATCGTGTTCGGCAGCACGTTCAGTGTGTAGACGAAGGCCCGTTGCCCACCGACCAACGGGTCCGGGTCGGTGACGACCACCGCTGCTGCGGATGGCTGCCACTCGTATTGGAGTGTAAACACACCGGTATGCACGTGGCTCTTGGCATCAGTCCAGAAGAACGGCGGCGGCGGCGGGATCGTCAGCGACAGATACGGGTACATCGTGGCATCGAGCAGCCCCTCACCTCGAAAGATGCCGAAGTCCTCGGACCTGATGTCAATACTGGTGCCAATCACATCGGCATACGTCCATTCGGTGTAGTCATCACCCTGGTATTGCATTCCGTCATTGGCAGCGAGGTCGACCGAGTAAATACCCAGGCCGCTTCCGGTAATCGCGCCCAGGTCGAGGCCGTCGAAGTTGAACATCATGAGAAGGCCGGATTCGACAAACCACTCATCCTGCGTGATGGCACGTTCCTCCTGGTTCTCCGCCCACATCGTCAGGTCGTAAGTGCCGTCCATGATAAGCGTCACCCCGGTCAATACCCGAGTGCCGTTCTGAGTGTCAAACTGAGGAAATTGCAGATCGAGCGGCTCGTTGCCCTGGCTCACATCCCAGGTGTACTCGATCTGGTGCTCCTCCACATTGGCCAGTGCAGGTGAAACGCCCACCAGGGTTGCGGTGAGCGCGCACAACGATACAGAAGGAAATCGAAACATCATTTGGTTTCTCCTTTAAGAGTCGGCAACCGCACGACATTCCCTATCTGCCGTGTGATCCGCCGGTCGCTAGGTATGCAGGCTGCCACTGTGCGATGGCTGCCCTCGTGAGAGAAGGTACCACAGTCCTTCAAGCATGCAAGGTTGTTCGTACAAATACTGTTGACATTTCATCAGAATCCGGACTCCGACATCGTGACGGGGCAGACATCTGTCAGTACCTTCCGTCACGTTGCACGATTGGCACCACGACTTGACTGAAACAGAATGAGAAACGATGACTAGCGGTTGTTTCTGCCGCTGAAATCGGCACAGCGAATCACATGGTACTGTGACTGCTGCATTGGAGCGTTCGCTCATCATCGTCATCTTGCATGGGTACTGGCTACCGAGTGGAGTTCAAACCCGTGGGCGACAAGGATACCGCATGACCAATCCTCTGCTCGTACCATTGACGTTTCGGAATGGCCGCTCGGCCCGTAATCGGGTCTGGCTCGCACCGATGACCAATATGTCCAGTCACGCCGACGGCACCCTCTCGGACGATGAACTCGCCTTCCTCGCAGCCCGTGCCGAAGGCGGCTTCGGCATTGTGGAAACGTGCGCTGCACACGTCACGCGCGACGGTCAGGGGTGGGCAGGCGCGCTGGCGATGTTCGACGACACCCACCGTGCCGGGTGGCAGCGACTGGCCCAGGAAGTGCACGCACACGGCTCACTTCTGATCGGCCAGGCATATCACGGCGGATCCCGCGCGTATCGATCGGCTGACCACCCCGTTCCGTGGTCGTGCAGTCCAGCGGCACCTGACGAGCCGGAGGTGCGCCAAGCAACCCCGGATCTGATCGAATCCACCATTCAGGCCTTTGCCGATGCGGCTCGCCGACTCGAGTCCGTGGGAGTGGATGGAATCGAGTTGCACGGCGCACACGGGTATCTGCTGTGCCAGTTCCTCAGTTCGGTCCTCAATCAGCGCAGCGATGAATGGGGCGGCTCATTGAAAAACCGTGCTCGGCTCGTTCGCCGGGTGCTCCAGGCGTCACGGGCGGCCGTGAGTGATGACTTCATACTCGGGGTGCGGCTCTCCCCGGAATCATCATCAAGCCTGCCCGGCCTCGACCTTGACGAGACGCTTCAGGTGGCATCCTGGCTCTGTGACGACGGCGCGGACTTCATCCACATCTCGCTGTGGCACGCAGAGAACAACAGTGCCAAGCGCCCCGATGAGCACCCTGCCCGGATCTTTCGCGATGCCCTGCCTCACGATGTTCCACTCATTACTGCCGGCAACATCTGGACCATGGAAGATGCGATGGCCCAACTCGATTACGGTGCGGATGCCGTGGCACTTGGCCGTGCTGCGATCGCCAACCCGGACTGGCCCGGGCGGGTCATCGAGCAAGGGTTCGACCCGAGCCGCCCACCGCTGACAGCCCGTGAGTTGCAGGAGCGAGCCCTCGGCTCGGTGTTCATTGACTACATGCGCAAATGGAGCGACTTTGTGGCGGATTGATACGGGTCATGGGGCCATGGCAAAGATGTGAAGATGGTGTTGTTCCAACCGCAGACATGGCGAGCCTCTCACGCCAGGCCGATTGCCTGATTGTTCACATTCGAGGATTCCACCCCCGGCTCAGTAGGGCCAGTGGCCATGAGGACACCATAAAGACACCCCCAAGTATCGTGCGGAGTACCGCAATGGTCGGCCTCGTCGTGCTGGCAATCGCGACGTATGCGGCAGACGGTATCATTGGGCGACACAGATCAGATCGAGGAAGATCACGGCAGCGAGGATCCGCAAACCGTTGCAGACACGGGAGTTGACACCCAAAGACATGACCCGTCACCGGATGGCAACGGGTCATCGAAATAGCAGGTGATGAGACTCGCACTCACGACGTTCAGCCTGAGAAGCAGCTCGGAAACCCCGCTGATTGAGACGATTCTGGGGAACGCCCAGCCCGTGACAAGGCGGTAATCGGTCGGCATGAGAGCAGTCGACCGGCTTAGCGTGATGCTGTCAGGGTCGTCGTCTCGGTGGCGGTGGCCGGTTCGGCCTGGTTGACCAGGCGTGGGTAGATGTCGTCCAGCGCACGGCGGTAGATCCAGGCGCATTTGGTGCGATCCGGCTCAGTCTCGGCTTCGGCCAATGCCATCTCCAGACGCTGAATCACCTGGCGACCCAGATCCTGCGAGCCCAATCCGATCATCGATTCGATGACGACTTCGTATACCGCGGCACAGCCGGCGGCCTGACCGGTGTTGAACAGCGGTGCGCCACGGCTGATCGCGAGTTCGCAGAGGCGGATGGCTTCGACAGAAGCGGTGGCGGATACGGTTTGGATCGGCTCGGCTTCGCGTGTGGGCAGGAGGACCGTATCGATCAGGTGAACGACACCGTTGGCCGCTTCGATGTCAGTGGTGATGACGGTGGCGTTGCCAACCTGCAGGCGACCTTCGATGATGGCGAAGTTGACTGAGTTGCCAAAGAGCGTCTGGGCGCGACGATTGGCGAGCAGTTCGTTGGCATACAGGCGGCCGGGGATGACGTGAAGGCCCAGGATATCGATGAGTTGGGAGCGGTTCGATTCCTGCAGCAGTTCATCGAGCGTGCCGGGCGGGAGGTTGGCAAACGCGGAGTCGACGGGTGCGAAGACCGTCCAGGGGCCGTTCTCCGAACTGACTTGTTCACTCAGGCCGGAGACGGAAACGGCAGCCGCCAGTGTGGTCAGTTGGCTTGATTCGCCGGCCACTTCACCGATGGACTTCAGTTCCGGCATGAGCACGGTGTCTATTACATGGACGATGCCACCGTCGAAGGGGACATCGACGGTGACGAGACCCGCACCACCGATCGAAATCGGACCGGAGGTGTCGATCGCGATGCGCTGCCCATTCAAAGTCGAGATCGAGCGGCGCGACATGACGTCAGAGGACCTCACGGCAGACGTGGTCACGTGGTACGTCAGGATGGAGCGAAGCGTGTCGCGGCCGGCAGGCTCAAGCAGCGCGCGAACGGTTGCTTCCGGCAGTGCGGCGAAGGCTGCGTCGGTGGGGGCGAAGATGGTCACTGATTCATCGGTGGGAAGTTCGAGTTCGGCTGCGGTGACGAGTTCGAGCAGTGTGTTCAATCCCGCGGCACGGGCGACGGTGACAAGATCGCTGCCGTTGGTTGATTCAACGGCGCGGGGCTTATCGCCAAAGGTTCGTATGGAGTCGATCTCGAGGGAGAAGGCTCCCGGCTTCTTGTCTGCCAGCGTGACGCCGATCGACTCGATCCTGGCCGGCTCGAGTGCCGGTGCGTTGGGGACCAGCCGACCGAACGAATACAGACGGAAGTCGTCGAAGGGAAGCTGGATGGTGGTCCACTTGCCGGCTTCGGTCTGGAAGTCCTGCTGGAAGCCGCCGGCCATGAGCCGGACGTTGGAGCATCGGACGTCGAACTTGTAATCTCGCCCATCGCCACGCACATTGATCTGGATCCCGCGTGCGCCAGCGAAATCGTCGCCCGAGACGTTGGTGCGCATCTGGGAAAACCCGCCGTTGTTTTCCAGGGACAGGTCACCGGCAAACTGGAGGTTGCCAGTCTCGTTCTGGCTGACTCGTCCGGAGGAGCGGCCACCCATGACGCCGTCGACGACGATGCGCCATGACTCTGCCCCTCTGCCCAAATCCGACTGGCTGTAGGAGTCGGCGACATTGAAGACCACGGAGGCAGCGAGCATCGGCACGGTCATGATTGTACTTGCGATGAGAGAATTCACGAGTTTCACCTCTTGTTGACTGATTGAAGACACTGGCCGGTCGTTGTGGGTCACCTGCCAGCGGGTTGTACGGTCGGTCACATAACGGATTCCAGGCGTATTCGACGGTCGCGGGTACCTGGATTCGCGACTGCGATCTTTTTTTTGATCTCGCAGGTGACACACGCGCCCCGCGCTACAGACTGTTGTTGAGGCCGGCCTGTGGGAGCAACATGAGACAAGCAAAAGCCACTGCTTGCGGCCCTATGTCACCGGTGGTCAGGCGCTTACTCGGATCGACGAGGGTGATTCCAGGGGTTTTTCGCCAGAATGGCCACGGCAGCGTGATTGATCTTCTGCCGCATGCTGATGACGAGTGGCCCTGGTTCGATGTCGAAGAGGGCCACATCGAGAAGGGCAGCCAGGGCATCGTACGAATCGATATCATCGGCTTCACACTCGGAGAGCAGTGCATCCAACTCGGTCGTCTCCCTGTCGGTCAACGGCTCGATAGCGCGGGCAGCGAGAAGCTCGTGCAGGCGATCCGAATTGAGTGGTTGTTGGAGTGTCATGAGCCGATTCCTGATGCTTCTCGCGCCTGCTGTTCTCGTTCCGCCAGCACTTCACGAACACGAATGAGACCGCGGCGGGCATGGGTCTTTACGGTCCCCAGGGGGATTTCGGTGATCTGCGATATCTCCTGATGCGTGTAGCCCCCGTGAATGGCGAGTTGGAGGACCTGTTGCTGGTCGGAGCTGAGCTGTTCCAGAGCCTGCCGTGCTCGCTGCGCCTCTTCGCTGACCGAGGTGTGGTCCGAGGGGAGTGTCAAGCTCTCTGCAGCCCGTTGTTTCAGCGTCTCCAGTCGACGGTGTTCGCGGTCCTGTGATCGGCGCCGATCAATCAGACGGCGGCGGGCGATCATCGCGACAAAGGTCGTCTCAGCGCCCTTCTCCGGGTCGAATCGAGCGGCATTCTGCCACAGTACGAGAAAGATCTCCTGCACGGCATCTTCGGCTTCGGTCGAATCGCCACTGAATCGGCGGGCCAGCGACCAGATGAGAGGACCATACGTGTCGATGCACTCCTGCATCGCAGTCATCTCACCGGCTGCGACTTTGGGAAGAAGCGCGTTACACACCGTGGCTTGCCTTTCGCCGTCGGTGGACGTGAACCATGGATCGTCCAGCGCGTGGTTGCGGGTCCACTGTCTGCCGGTCAGGATCCGTGTTCGTTTTAGTGTGGCAATCATCCGTCATCTTGCGACAATCGCCAGGTTGTGCAGTTTGATCACTACTTGTCACGTGCATCAGGTACACACTGTTTGCCTTTTTACCCCGACCTGACCTCTTTGGATTCGACGCTCCCCGGCGTCTGGATTAACGACTAGTCAGAATTTGTTGCATCGCGGTCGGTCAACGCAGTAGCGATGCGCAGGCCCTCCGGAGCATCGCGGGCTACCGCATCAGCGCCGACCTTCTTCCAGAGCCCGGGGAAAGCGACGAACGGGCGCCCGCCTATCAGAATATTCAACTTTTCTGAGGCCTGTGCGCGTGTCGTGCGAACCACTTCGACGACCGATCGGAGATGCAGCGTGCTCGTACATGACAGGGCGAGCAGATCAGCGTCGTGCCGGATCACTGTCTCGACCACGCTTGGGTGGGGGATGCCGGCACCGATGTACTGGCACCTCCAACCTGCCAACTCGAAGACGATCGCCACCATGCGCAGACCGATGGCGTGTTGTTCACCCGCCACGGTCGTCGCCACGACCGTGCGACCGTTGAGGGGGGCCGGCTCGATGCGATCGTGCAGCAGGACCAGGACGGATTCCGTGATGGCAGTGGCAGCGTGTTCGTCTGCGATGGAGATTTCGTCCATATGCCACAGGCGACCAAGTTCCGCCTGTGCCGGCTGAATGATCCTCACCAGGATGTCATCGATCGGACATTCTCGCTCCAGTGCCTGCACGCAAACAGCGATCGCCGCTGCCTGATCGCCGGTCAGCAGGGCCTCAAGATAGCGAAGCGCCGCTGTATCCATCTGTGCCAGGATCGCAGAATCAGGCGATCGATTCTCGCCTTCAAGGTCTTTGGCAGCGAGATGACAGAATTCCGCGGCGCACTGACCCATCGGACCGGGCAGTTGTTCAATCATCACTTCGCGCAGGCACTGAAGGCTGATGCGCAGATCGTTGTCATCAACTTCGCGCGCACGAAAGGCATCACCCAACCAGAGAATCGATTCGGCAAACACGCCTGGTTCATCCAGCGCGATGGCCTGGGCGAGATAGCCGAGGCGGGTGACGATGGCACCCTCCCACTGCGATCGCCAGTTTTCTCCAGAGCGCCCAGCGAGTTGGGGATCTCGTCTCAGGTGCTCATCGAGAGTCCATTTGGCCAGCGGGCGGGACGACTGGTCAATCAGGCGGCTGAGTTGCAGAGCAGCATCAGTAGTCATCTCTTGATCTTCCCCCTCTCTGCATATCACGCCCGGTGGCTCTGCATCCATGTGGTGTCACGTGATTGGATACAGAAGGAGCAGGGATACTCCAAGCGGCATGAGATCGCCTTCCCCCGCCTGCTCCACCGGATCTGGAAACTCCAACTCTGGGGATGTACCAACCAGTATATCCCATGCAGGGTGCGAGTTGACCCAAAGCCGGTCCGACGTGGCCAGCCAATCATCTGTTCAGACAAGTCCATATTCGCACTCGGGGATCAGATCGGCTCTAGAGTCGTACACTGATCTGACAATGGAGGCCGGCCATGATACGGACGTGTTGCTCTCTTCGTGGAATAGACCGCAGGAACGCTGCGCAATGCACAAGACCTGCTCTCTCAAGCCCGGGGATCTCGAACGGGCCCCGCCAGACCTCCGACCACCTGGACACATCGAGAAGCCCGATCTGCATCATCAGCAGGGCTGTGGCAGCCACCCTGGCCGCCCTCGTATTCGCCAGCGCGACATGGGGCGACGTCGGGGCAGAACGACTGATCGAGGGCTTTCAGAATCCACCGGCCGAGGCGAGGCCGGATGCGTTTTGGCCCTGGCTCAATGGGCATGCAGACAAAGCACGAATCACTGAGGAAATGGAGCAGTTCAAGGCCGCCGGCTTCTCGCGGCTCCAGGTGTGGGATGTGCTGGCGCTGTCGGATCCGGATCATCTGGTTCCAACGGGCCCGACCTTCCTCAGCGATCCCTGGCTTGACAATTTCGCGCACGCGCATCGGGAGGCACAACGGCTGGGGTTGGAGCTCGGGCTGCTCAGTGCCAGCGGATGGAATGCCGGCGGGCCGTGGGTCTCGCCGCAGCAGGCCGGGATCGGACTCTATCACTCGGAGCAGATCGTCGAGGGCCCGGGGCAGGGTGATCTGCAACTCACCTTCCCGGAGGTTCCCGGGCATTGCCCTCGTGACGCTGACGGCCGGCCCCAGTACTGGAACACCGTCGCCGTTCAGGCTGTCCCCGTTGCTGACGATTCTCGACTGGATCCCGCGCGCGTCATCGATCTGACGGACCGCCTGGCTGATGCTGACTCGCGATTGACATGGGACATACCAGACGGCACCTGGGCCGTGCGCTGGTTTATCTATGCCAATACCGGTCAGCGACTCATTGTGCCCAGCCCGAACTCCGGCGGCCTGCAGATTGACTTCTTCGATCCTGATGACAGCCGATCCTACTTCACCTATGTACTCGATCGACTCGAATCCGCCATCGGCCCGCTTCAAGAGTCAGCCTTGTGCTATCTCGAAGTAGATAGCCTCGAACTGGAGGGAAGCCGACTCAACGCATGGACGGAGGACATTCTTGACGTCTTTCGTGAGCGCTATGCATATGACGCGAGGCCGTACCTGTCCGTGCTGAAAGGTGCCGCAACAGCCGATCCCACCGGTGCCCGCTTCCTGCACGACTGGACGCGACTGGTCAGTGACCTGATGATCGAAAACCACTACCGCCTCGGGAACGAGATGCTCCACGAGCGAGGGATGTTGCTGGCAGCAGAAGCAGGCGGGCCGGGGCCGCCGATCTGGAACAGTTGCCCGGTCGATGCCCTGGGGGCGCTTGGTGCCGTCGGCCTGATGCGCGGCGAGTTCTGGCCCAAGCATCGGAGCATGTTCAACGTCAAACAGATCTCATGTGCTGCACACACCTATGGCCAAACAATCGTCGACGCAGAATCGTTTACCTGCTGGCGGCACTGGCGCGATGGGCCGTACTACCTGAAACTGGTCGCCGATCAGGCCTTCATCGACGGGCTCAACCACATCACCTTTCATACGGCCCCCCACAGTCCCGCTTCAGCCGGCCTGCCCGGCTTCGCATATCACGCCGGCACGCACATGGGACCGAATCTGATCTGGTGGCCGATGGCCGAGCCGTTCATCGACTACCTTTCGCGCTGCTCGTTCATGCTCCAACAGGGCAGACCGGTCGCTGATGTGTGCTTCTTCCAGGGGGACGGCGCACCTGCATTTCATCCCCTTGCGGTGGATCTCGATCCGAGCATCCGCTCTGCCGGATACGACTATGACGTGGTTGATAGACGCGTGCTTCTTGAATCGATGACCGTGTCCGACGGGCGGCTCACACTCCCGCATGGCGTGAGTTATGCAGTGCTCGTACTCCCGGATGATGACTCGATCAATCCGGCAGCCCTGCGAAAGATCAAGGCACTGGTCCGCGATGGCGCGACGGTCATCGGCCCGAAGCCGGTCCGCAGCAATGGGCTGACGTCATACCCGGACTGCGACACTGAAGTCCGCACGCTGGCTCAGGAACTCTGGGGAAGCAGAGACGGTGAACAGGTCATCGAGCACCGGTTCGGCCGAGGCCGCGTACTCAGTCGCCGGCCGATCGTCGAGGTGCTCGAACAGATGAACGTCCTGCCCGACTTCGCGTGGGACAACGGCGATGCCCGGACAAGCCTTAGTTACGTCCACCGCGCCACCGACGACGCCGATCTCTACTTCATTGTTAACAACAACGAGCGATGGGAGGACATTGAAGGTATCTTCCGTGTGAGTGGGTCTAGCCCTGAACTGTGGGACCCGACCGATGGGTCGTGGCAACCACAGCGCCGGTTCGAGACTGACGGCAGCACGACGCGCGTCAGCCTTCGCCTCGCCCCCGGCGGCTCAACATTCGTTGTCTTCCGCAACGGTCCAGCCCATCCAACGCCTTTGACCGTCTCATATTCGACCTCGGAGTGGTCCGGAGTGCCGGCACCTGACGTGGCTCACTGCGACACGCCCAACGGGCCGGCATGGCTCTCGGATGGAAACAGTACCCCGGCAGACGAATTCATCGTCTACGACCTCGGCTCGGCCGCTGACCTCGGCCATGTCGATATCTGGAACTTCCATAACCAGACCCGCGGCCTGCTCAACCGAGGCATCCACGAGATGGATCTATCCGTCTCTGCCGATGGGCAGACCTATGACAATCTCGGCAAGGTCGAGTTACAGCGCGCACCGGAAATCGGTGAACGCGGGTTCCAACAACAGGTTCCTATCAACGCACAGGGGGCCCGGTACGTTCGCTTCGATGTCGTGTCAAATCATGGGAGCAACTGGATCGGGCTGACAAACTTCGTCGGGCTGAATCGCGTTGCGTTCTTCGACTCAAACGGCACAACCGTCCACCCGGTACGGGTCCACGACGTTTCATCCGGCACCGCGCACGACCCGGCCACTGACACCAATCACCCCGGCGCTCGCGCAGCCGTCGAGTTAGTCTCAGATCACGACAGCCGGACCACGGCATACCTTTGGGGAACCGGGGGCGACGTCACCATCCGCGCCGGCCGTTCGGTCATCTCGATTGATGAGACGATGGAACTGCCGGCCATTACTGAGATACCCGGCCCATGGCGCGTCCGATTCCAGGCCGACCGCGGTGCTCCCGCAGAGACGACGTTTGCAACGTTGATCTCCTGGCCTGACCACCCGAATGACGGGGTCCGCTACTTCTCCGGGATCGCTGAGTATTCCCGCACCTTTACGGCTCCCGACGACCTGCCGGCAAGCGATACGGCTGTTGAACTGGACCTCGGACGAGTGGCAGGCGTGGTCCGAGTGACGCTCAACGGCCGGGATCTCGGCGTGCTGTGGAAACCGCCATTCTCCGTGGACGTAACCGGGTCACTCCAGCAGGGCGAGAATGAACTACGGATCGAACTTGCCAACACCTGGCATAACCGACTTGTCGGCGACGCCGACCTCACGACGGACCAACGCATCACCCAAACGAACGTGCGCGGATCCTTCGGGCCGAATACCCCGCTCATTGAGTCGGGATTGCTCGGGCCCGTCCGGCTCCACGTTGCAAGAGTGGTTGCGATCAAAGACGGGGGATAGGGCTCGGTATCGACGATGGCTGGCACGCGCACGCGTCGACCGCCAGCCATGAGACGTCGTTCTCACCGCGATTCCTGCACGTCCGACCGATCGCTATCGAGTGTGTCATCGAGCGCTGCGATCAATCGATCCACTTCGCCCGGGGAGTTGTAGTGCACCAGACTCACACGCACGACACCGTCACCGGCAGCAAGCCCGAGCCGTTCGCACAGGCGATAGGCGTACATGTGGCCGTGCCGGATGCCGATGCCGTGACGACACACTGATTCAGCGATTTCACGAGATGACTTCGACGTGTGAACAAAACTGATCGTGCTCACACGGGATTCCTCTGCGTGAGTCGGCCCAATGATACGAATGTCATTGCGGCTCTGAAGGTACGCAACGAGCCGGCCCTGAGTCTGCATTTCCAGGTTCGTCAAGATGTCAAACGCACCTTCGATTCCGGACCGATCGATCGGGCCTGCCCCTGTATCGCCGATCACGAAGCGGAGATAGTCCTGAAGGGCCAGCAGGCCGGCACAGCCCTCGTAGGACACGCCGTTGGCTTCGAACTTGTACGGGATCTCCTGCTTCGGAATGAAGAAGTGATGCGGGCCGGTGAGTTCATCAATCGCGTCGTGCTTGCCGAACAAGGCTGCCATATGCGGCCCGTACACCTTGTACGTCGAATAGATGTACCAGTCGACGTCCCAGGCTGCGACATCGATCGCTCGATGCGGCGCGTACGCGACACCATCCACGACCACGCGGGCACCGACTTCGTGCGCGAGTGCCGTGATCGCCGGCACGTCCTCAATATCGCCCAGCAGATTCGAGACATGGACACAGGCCACGATCGCCGTCTTCTCACTGAGAAGCGCCTTGAGATCATCGAGATGTGATTGGCCTGTCTGCGGATCGCAGGTCCAGATCTTCACGGTGAAACCACGATCAGCCAGGCGGTCCCACGGCCCGACATTCGCCTCATGCCCCGACTCCATGACGATGATCTCAGCGTCCCCAGGAAGGGCACGGGCGTAACAGTCGGCCAGCATCATGGACAGCGAGGTGCACGACGGGCCGAGGATGACGGTGCCCCGATCCTCACCATTCATGAA
Organism: Planctomycetota bacterium; assembly: GCA_013112555.1. Classification (GTDB taxonomy): domain Bacteria; phylum Planctomycetota; class Phycisphaerae; order Phycisphaerales; family UBA5793; genus PNC21. The sequence continues at coordinate 2,287,274 of JABFGK010000001.1, forward strand.
TCGGTTGATGAATTCGTGTGCATCGGCGACAGTCTGCGTCGCCTGTGACGACAACTCATACGGCGCACCGAGCTGCACATATTCGCGGAGCATGAAGTCGCGGATGGCATCGGCCACCACTCGCGGCACCTGCGACCCACCCGCATTCTCCATAAACGCCATCGGCCCGGCCAGCGCCGGGAACGCGCTCCTGATCCGTTCCACATCGATGGCAGCGTCAGTCCTGGTCATTGTCATTGATTCATCCTGATTGATTCTTGCTCTGCGGCTACGACGGTGATTCGTACACGACACGAGAGATACTAGGTCGGTCCTGTCAGGACCGGATTCAGCGCGGGAATCGGAGCGATCCGGTAGGCGGTCACAAGGCAGCACCAGCGCGCACCGTACCAGACCGGGCCGAAAACTGGCCAAACGGATCGGCGAGCTGAAGAATGCAAATCGCTGGGGTATCGCTGCGCAACGGACTATATTGCACGCACTTATGAACGACACTGGCATGCCGGGCAGCGCATAGGTAGCCCGCCCGTGCGCCAGGGAACCGTTTGCCTACCTGCGCGCGTCTTTGTGAGAAAATCGGTTTCTGGTATGGCAGCCAACGGCACTCGGGTGCGGAGCTTCATCACCACGCTCTCCCTGGACGTTCGTACCCTTGCATGTGGAGTCAGCCTCCCCGTTGTGCGAATTGGAGAATGTGCTATCTGGAAAACTCCGTCTTGGCTTCCGACTAGGCCTTGGCAGCTTCCGACAACCCGGTATACTGGAGTTGTTCGTTGGAGGGTTAAGGGAGAGTCTGACACCGGTAGCCGTCCGGGTGTGGCCGCCTGTGACGGTGTCTGTGCTGGTAGTGATAGAGCCTGAGTAGATCATGTTTCTGAAGGAGATTTACGTGAGGATAGCAGTGGTCAACGTGTGCATTCCCAAAACCCAGATTTCGACTCTCCTGCTGATGATCGCCACAGTGGGACTCACATTCGGCTGTAGTACATACAAGGTGCGGCCCATGCCAATGATGGGAGCTCTTGACGCACCGAGCCGCACAAGCATGGCGTCTGTAGACATAGGTGCAAAGGCACTGACTGATAAGACGGAACTCAAGGCTACGTTTAACTATGACATGCTATCTAAGGGGATTCTTCCCATTCATCTGGCTGTTGATAATCACTCCGCACGCGAAATCGAGCTGGTGCGTGCGCGAATTGAGCTCGTAACGGCTTCTGGCCAGGCCCTTGAGCCCATCAACCCTGGGGCAGCATCAACAGGAGAAGGAAGAAATGCAATGGCCGAAGCAATATTCTTCTTCGGCATATTCTCATATGACAACGCTAATAAGTACAACGATGACCTGCAGCGTGATTGGGCTGAAAAGGGCATGGGGGAGGTCCAGCTTGTGCGACCAGGTAGGGTGATGAACAGGTTTCTATATTTCAATGTAGGATCAGGCTTCAGCCCCTCCGGCTCAACACTCTCAGTACCCTTTCAGATTGAAGGCGCAGGTGATCGCCTAACCGCGGCACTTCGCCTTGATTGACGCGCACTGGATAGCACAAGCGTGTGATCAGCGCAGCAAAGGGCAGAGAAAACGGGCTCTTGTCTTCTTGGAAGCGTGACTTTGACATATCATCCGCCAGACGGAGGTTATCCCGAAAATCAGGAGCTCCCGTCGCCCGCTACGGCAGGTAGCGCAGAATTCGGCGAAGCATCGAGCTGCTGAATACCAGCAGCCATCCTGGTCATCGCCATGCTGCTTCCGTTCGTGATGCTACTCTACATATTGAACACAGCCCATCAGTGTTTGCCGGTATGAGCATGAAGAGACGTGTGTGGGACATTGTCGAAGTTGCCAAGCCCGGCGACGTAGCAAGCCGTACCTTTGACATCGCCATTCTGGCGCTGATCTTCCTGAATGTCATTGCAGTTATCATCGGGTCGATTCATGAAGTCGAGCAGCGGCTGGGCGGCTTTCTCTCCGTCTTCGAGACTGTCTCCGTATTCGTGTTTACACTGGAGTACCTTGCCCGAATGTGGGCCTGCACGATGGATGACAAATACTCGAACCCTTTCAGCGGCCGTCTGCGGCTGGCACTGTCGCCGATGGCCATCGTTGACCTGCTGGCAATCCTGCCGTTTTACCTGCCGTTCATCGGTGTTGACCTTCGATCACTGCGGGTATTGCGTCTGCTCCGGATCGTGCGTGTCGCCAAGGTGGGGCGGTACTACTCATCGCTTACCTTGATAAGGAAGGTGTTCCGGGCGAGAAAGGAAGAATTGATCCTGACATCGGCAATGATGGGTCTGCTGCTCGTCGTCTCATCCAGCCTGCTCTACTACTGTGAAAATGGCGCTCAGCCAGATACATTTTCCAGCATTCCAGCCACCATGTGGTGGGCAGTAGCAACACTGACAACCGTTGGATACGGGGACATTTACCCCGTAACCCTGCTTGGGAAACTGTGCGCCAGTGTCATTGCTATCCTTGGGATTGGCATGTTCGCACTGCCGACGGGGATCATTGGGGCCGGATTTGTTGAGGCTGTGCAGAAGACGAAGTCTGAACCCGCCCGATGCCCGCATTGTGGGAAGTTAATTGAGTAGTGAAAACGGCAACCACCGCGTCTCACTGGGCCGGTTCATAACCGACAACAGCATCGAGCGCGATCAACCGCTACTCGCATGCCGCATGCATCCATGACCTGAAGGCTGCGCTCGATTGCTTGCCGGGCACACCTGCACGACCGGGCAGCGAATCGCAGGCCGAAAAAAGAAACAGCCACCGTCCGGATTCGAACCGGAGACCTGCAGATTACAAATCAATGGCTCGGAGTCCGCAAGCACTGAAACTACAGATACTTACGATGGCGACTCCGACAGCGCGCAGCGCATAGCGCAGCAGAGTCCGGAAAAACTGTTTGCTGACCACCCCGAGTTGCAAGACCTGTTCGATGGCTGGCCAGTATTGCCGGAAGCGGTCCGGGCGGGCATCATGGCGATGGTACAGGCCAGCAAGCCGGAGTGATGGACAGGCCGGGGGGTATGGGGGTCGGATTCCTGGCCGGTCATGGCGTAGACCGCTTGATGAGGCACGCGCGTTTTTGTTGCTTTCTGATATGATCTATTCCAACAGGCGGACGGTTGAGACACGAACGGACCACGGGCGGGAGCAATCGGGCATGAGCAGGACAGCACACACACGGACACAGACAGCACAGCAAGCCGGGGCACCGTCACCAAACGGTGATAACGGCAACGGCCGGGACTCACGGGGCCGGTTCACCACCGGCAACAGTGGCGGGCCGGGCAATCCGTATGCGCAGCAGGTCGGGCGGCTGCGGACGGCCATGATGGAAGCCGTCACAGAGCAGGACTTGCGGGAGGTGGTCGAGAAACTGGTCCGGCTGGCCAAGTACGGTGATGTGCCGTCGATCAGGATGCTACTCGACCGTCTGCTCGGTCGGCCCGTGGAAGCCGATCTGATCGAGCGTATCGAGCGGCTGGAGGCTGCCCTATCAGGCAAGGCTGACGGCACGGGGGATCAGACGGCATGAGCCTGCAAAGCCGAATCACGCGGCTGGAGCGGTCCGTAGGGCTGGACCTGGACCACTGCGATACCTGCGGCTATCCCGGCCGGGCCGTGCGGGTGGTGATGACTCCCAACGATTCCGAACTACCTGCCTGCCCTGATTGCGGACGGCCGATCGACCCGGACGGCAGGCCGGTGCATGACTGCTGCAAGCGGATAATCATCCCCGAGTAGTGTGTACATTTGTGTACACTGTATCGGGCCTGCACCGGGCACAGTGCTTGACCCCCGATAATGGCGAATTGCCTATCATTCTTGATAGCCAATCGCTTTTTCATGCTGATAAGACTGCCCGCAGCGGTTTCATGTACAATCCTGTAGACATACTCCAGTATATTCTTGACTCTATCCCAGAAAATGGGATAGTGATTAAACCGGTGGGCCGATGGAGACGTAGTGGATGGTAGAGAAGAGGTGTACCAGCAAGAAAAGACCGACGCGCGAGCGTAGGACCCTTTGCTACCCAAAGGACCTTCCGCAGCCGAGGGATTGGCTACGATTCGTCCACCTACCGCCATTTGACCCGGCATTCAAGAAATGCGGATTGGATGACGAGGACCTCAGGGCCCTTGAAATGCTGGTGATGGTCAATCCAGAGGGGCACCCTGTAATCACGGGCACTGGAGGAGTTCGCAAACTGCGATTCACTTCAAACCGGTGGTCGTCTGGAAAGCGCGGAGGAGCCAGGGTCTACTACCTGCATGTTGCCGAAAAAGGAATAGTGTTCTGGCTGTACATACACATGAAGAACGAACAGGACAATCTAACAGATGCTGGCAAGAAGGTTCTGAGAAGCCTTGTAGAAGAGGTGGTGGATTACTTGGAGAATGGCTAGTAGCCATGAGGGAGAGAGGCTTTTGTCAAAGGGCAGCGAACTAGGCGAACCTATGAATACCGACGACAACAACACCAAACCTGCGAAGGACGCCCGTGACGGCGCATCCCCAGTGGAGAGTGCGCTGATTGCTGGCCTCACGCACCTACGCGACACTCTGAAGCGAGGTGAGCGCCTTGAGAAACGATACACAATGCGCACGGTCGACCTGAATCTTGAACCTCAAGACTATGATGCTGAACATGTCAGAAAGACGCGCGAGTTGCTGAGAGCCAGCCAAGCCGTATTTGCAAAACTGCTTGGCGTAAAGGCCAAGACCATTCAGTCCTGGGAGCAAGGTGTAGTTCCGCCTGCTATGGCCCGTAGACTGCTCGACTTGGTGAATGACAACCCCCAACAGTGGCTAGACATACTTCAACGTGCAGCCGAAGAAAAGACTACTCAGGAAAGCCAAACTTGATCTTGCCCATATGCACGCCAATCTAGCAACTGGCATTCTCCTTCATCAAGTCAATGGCCATGTGCACACAGCAGGTCATACGTATCAAGAATGTGTTCTGCCGTACTCACTTGGCCAAGCAGCGGGTTATTCTCGTGAATCCCCTTGAATGTGCTGAGTATGTACTCGGCATCATCTCGATCAATCCCGTACAACATAAAGAAAGCCGCGTCAAGTTCGGCCATCAGTTGCGCGCGATCTGCAGCATCCCACTTGTGCAACTGACCATTATACGCTTTCTTGAAACTACCTGTATTGAAATCACATGCCTCTGCCAATGGCAGCATATCCTCTGCCGTACAGGACAACTTCAGCACCCTCTCGCTGATCCATGTCACTAGATTTGTGCGCTTATGCCACTTGCACTTGGCTCCGTAGACATCTGGAGCAAACACCGGCAGTTGTTCAAGGATGAAGAAGTTGATATCTACATTGTGCACCTTTGGCCGCGTGAGAAAGTCAAATACGAACGCGTTCAGATTTGCCGCAAGGCACAACTCAAGGCGAGGAGACACGCTCTCGTCCGGCTCAATCAAACACATAGAGTTCACGAATCCGACATCTGGCAACATTGAGGCAATCATCGTGCGTGTATTCGTGGCACTGGTGACACGTTTGTATCCCAGCCAGTATCCCCTCTCGTCCACAACCTTCGCAACCTCATCATCCGCTATCCAGTATCGTGGCTGACACAGCAACTCTGGATTCTGGTGAGCGGCTTCGGATGTTCCAATAGTCTGCCCCTGTCGGACCCAATTACCCTCCTCTGTCATCGCGCTTGCTGCCCGGTGATCGTACATCTGGACCATCTTCGCCTCATACAATGGCAAGTACACGCGCTTTCTTCTGCTGTGAACAAACCAGTTGCCATCCAGTTTGTATCCTAACTTACCAACTTCGACAGCCTCTCTGAAAAGACCAGAGTCTGACGTTTGATTGAACAGTCCCTGCCTGAATCGAATACCCCACGGATTTCCCGTTTCACCCTTTCGGGATTTGTCGCACAGAATCGGCACCCTTCGGTATACATCCTGTGAAAGTCGCGCGTCCCGTCTGCTCCTAAATACTGGGCAAGTACAGGTGTTTGGATTCAGCAGCATCAAATCATCACTCGACAACGGCACGTGGCGCGCCCTGTCCTTTAGGTCTTCAATCCTGTGTACGAAAAACACAAAGTCAGCAGCAGCAGCCTGATATGCCGCCCCACCAAAGTTGAGAATGCAAAACTTGAATCGCCCATCAACATCTGGAAAGAATCGCTTTGTTCTATTCTCGAAGTCGTACAGTCGAATTAGCCGGTCAGTACTGGCAATTGCTGTGAAGAAGTCCTTAGTAGTCAAATCAGAGGCGATACCTGATGGAGTCAACAATCCAACACGCCCATTTGCAGCCACCAATTTCAAGGCCAATTCCGCAAATGCAGCGCATGTATTGGTCCTGCCCTTGCCTGTGAGAGGATACTCTCCGCTCTTATGGCAATAAGTACGCTGCGCGTCGATGCTACTCTTGACAGTCTCGAATCGCTGAAAGAGAGCGGGGTTATCCTTTTGCAGTGTGCTAACGAGTCTTCGTCGCTTGGCACCGGTTGTCGCAGTTGCGATTTCTGGTGCTGGGAGTGAGAAGAACTCTCTTTCAGACAGGTCCATTCGCTCCCACGGAGGGTTCCCTATCACACAATCAAAGCCACTCTCATCTCTGTTGAATACCTCTGGAAAGCGCTCTCTCCAGTCGAAAGCAGCCTCATGCACAGTGACATCATGAACCAATGAATTACCGTGAACGATATTGTGCGATAATGTCGCTAATGACTGTTGCTGAGTAGCAGACCGTACCCACAATGCAAGTTGGGTAATCTCTACGGCCTCAGGCGACAGATCCACTCCGTAGAGATTGCCATTCAGTATCCAGTGAGGCACATCTGCATGCAACTCACGTGCCCCTGACACTCCATGGCGCTCAAGGTGACCGATCACCTCAGAGTACCTTTGCTCAAGTGTGTTGTATGCCTGGAAGAGAAATGCACCTGAACCACACGCAGGATCGACTATTTTCAGGTTACGCAGAATGTCGAGGGCTGTAGACCAGTACTCTGCATTGTCGTGGTTCTCTCCAAACGATTCGGACGCCTCATTAAACCGATGCTCTATCAGTTCCTCCACCGTGTATCGCACAATCAGGCTTGTGAGTTCCGGGGGTGTGTAATAGATGCCTAATCGCTTTCGCTTGGCAGATTGAGGCATTTCAGCGAACGCGCGGGCCTTGTCAGCACTTCCCCCAAACAAGCCGGACTGCTTCAGTTTCTCAAGTTCTGTAATTGACCGTTCAAACAGATGGCCAAGTACGTCAAGATTCACCTCATCGGCAAAGTCGTAGGAGCCGATTGTCTTGAAGAAATTGGTCCACGGCTCATCTGGAAGTTCAATCTCATCCACGGCATGTGTTGCAAAGAGTCCACCGTTATAGGCAGGTATGCCATGATCCTCGCTGCCCGCATCGACAAACCGAAATAATGCCTTAAAGTTCTGCCAGCGAGGATTCGTTACATTCGAGAATCCAGCAAGTTGACCGTGTGCACGTTCAATGGTCTTCTCAGATAGGAGGCCACGATCTTCGCAGAACGCGATGAACATGACGCGATCAAAGAGGCGCTGAGCCATCTCTATGGCGTCGTCGAGAGAATAGCCCCGTTCGATGTGAAGCAAGGCGATGAGATTGGTACGGTGTCTTGAGTACGACGCGTAGAGTTCATCCCCAACCGCACGCTGCCGATCATCAGTCTTCTTCAGCAACTCGATAGCACGGGGCGGGTGATTCAGAATGCCTTCTATGAGGCCCTTGGGCCTGAAGAGAACATAGAACTGTCTGAAGATCCTCTTGTCACGCAGAGACTGTAGTGAGAAGTGCTCGTAGGCTCGGCGCGTAGAGTCTCTTTCATATAGCCTAAAACTGACAATGTTTGATACTACACCCCATCGGCAGTCCTTGGGCATATTGACCAGGTAGTCCCAACACTGCTCTATTGCCGTTCGGTTGTTGGAGCGGTCATGGTCAACGTGAACCGTCGGCCCCTTGAGTTCCACCACGGCAAGTGGTGTACCAGAATCGTTACCGTCATCGTCTGTGAAATGTCCTAGCACAGCATCAGGTGTTTGCATGCCAAAACTGCGGTGCTGTTCGAGATTCCACTCTTCGGCATTCTCCGCTGCACGGACGTAGCCAAGGGCCTGACCAAAGACTTCGTGTAGGAAATCCCCCTGTAGTTGAGTCTCTTTGAGTTTGAGCAGTCGGCCGGAGGTCTCAAAGTCCGCCCACTTGCAGAGTATGGCGTATGCCGCATCGGTCTCGGTATCGTCAAGTTGACGATCGTCGGCGGCTTCTCTCAAATAGCGCTCAAGTATGAGCCTGTCTGTCTTCGGCTGTCGCTCTGCCAGTGGGTTGTCGTTGAAGAGTCGCATATTGCTCATGTAGTGGCATTCGGTGCAGTTGCATGGGGCTACTGGGGTGAACCGCATCGGGGCGGGTCAGGGCAGGATTGTAGCACGTGTACGCACCAGTCATCGCCAGACACCAATACTGGACCGTATAATCCACCAGGAGGCCGGTAGGCCACCGGCTTTGCGGCATGGATCGGGGCGGCGGTTCGTACCTGTCCCGTGGTCCCGATCCTGCCGACCATCCGGAAGACAGGTAGAGCACATGACCACTCGTGACCAGTCAGGCGATGCGCCGACGCTCATTCGGCAAGCCTATGCACTTGTACGCTCGAATCCGGAAGCAATCACTGAGGCTGCCAGATGGCTGGATACGGAGTATTCAGTCCATGCGCTACGGCGGCGGAACCTACGCGCAGGCCGAATGGAGCGGGCAATCAAGGCACTCTCTGCTCACGGCTACTCACAGGAGGAACTGTCACGGCACAGGCGGACTCTTGACCGCCTGCACCGACCGTCTCAACAGTCTGCATTTCGCGTTCTGTTGCCGGATGACCAATCAGACGGTATGCCGCTTGCGCGCCTGAGTGCGGCTCTTGTCGATACGGCAGCCGATCCGACTGTACTTGACCACACTTCCACACACGAAGTCCGACCACGACAATGGGCCTGGCGCGTGCTGCTACTCGTGTGTCTGGCAACCGATGGGGATTCACACGAGTATCTAGCGGGGCACACCGCCTTTGCTTCGATTGGCTGGACTGAGGCTGCAGACGGTGGACTTGGCCTGTGCATGGCCGACGTGTACGGGATCGCAGAGTGTGAGGAACCCTGGCACGGGATCATTCAGCGGGCCTTAGCAATACTGGATGAATCGAGAGAGCATCCGGCAATAGATGACTTGCTGATCCACCTGGAGCAGTTTGTCGAGGATGAAGGCGGCACGTCATTCGCCACACTTCCCAAACACCTACTGGATGCCCGACTGCTCACGGTGGCTGACGCCGATGGCCTGATTGAGTTTGGCAAGCGGAACCACTGCAGGACTGGCAGCGGCGAGAATGCCACACTGCACATCGAGAGCGGCTGGAGTTTCAACAGCGTCACCGGGCGTGCGATGAAGCCGATGGCCCACTTCATCAGTGAAGTACTGGAATACAACGGCGATCCAGCGATAGCGGTGCATGTCAGACTGACTCCCAAAGGGAGGATAGAGGCTGCACGGGCAGTGCGGGAGCGTACCAGACCGGCACTCAGCACAGACGAGCAGGAGAGACTACGGCGATCACTAATGCAGGCCCGTCAGCGCATTGCGGACATCGACTACAAGGCTATCGGAGGCACAGAAGCACACCGGCAACTCGAAATCCAGCAGCGGGCAGTTATGCGCATTGTCCAGTCCACATATCCTGCTGCCCCACTAGGCGGTCTTGCGGTCTTGGCCGGGGAGCGTGACTTATTGCCAGCATGGGAGAGTCTGTCTCGCAGACTTGAAGCGGATCATCCCGATGTGATGAGAGTGGATGATATCAGCGATGCCAGATTACCACTGCTAGGCGAGAATCGGGCACTCCATATCAGTCCGCCTGATCGTATAGCCGTCTGGATCGAACATGCGCTTTCGGTGGTCGATGTATTGCTCGAACTGCTGGGGTGCGGCACACTCTCAGGTTCTGTAAACAGCGCAGCGGATCGAGATAGCGACTCGAAGTCTCCCCACAACAATTGGTATGACGCGACCTGGTACAAAGCGAAAGCAGGGATTCCACCTGCTCGCCTACGCCAAGCAGCGCATGATGGACGCCTTCAAAAGCGAAAGCGCGGGCGTGCCAACTTATATCCTTACGGGGAGGTAAAGGCACTCTGCCTTGCTGATTGGCCTGACAATCTTCCGTGAATATCCGTGAGAATGCGTGAGCAAGCGTGAATGAGCGTGAGGGCAGTTATTCCGGCCTTGCATGCTTTCATAGTGCTGTCATTATGCACGTGGCCGATGGTGGCCAATGCTGAAATGACAGGACTTACTATGGCGAGCAAGCAACAAAGCGAACAACAGTTAATCACTCTTCGACAAGCGGCCGAACTCTGCGGGGTAGGGAAACGCAGTTTCTGGCGGTACAGCAACTCCGGCCGGGCACCGCGACCCGTGCGACTGACGGCGCGATGCGTGCGCTGGCGACGGGCTGAAATCGAATCTTGGATCGAGCGCGGCTGCCCCGATCTGCGGACCGTGCCGAACAACAAGCACTGACATTGAGAAACGCGACATTCCCACACCTGGCCGGGCCGGGAGTGTCGCGTATGGAGTTATTGCAATGTCAGCGATGAACCGCATTATAGAAGCGCTCCGTTCGCACGGCTGCGATCCGAAGCCGCGCGGCAGAGGGTACAGAGCGCGATGCCCTGCGCACGATGACCGCAATCCGAGTCTCGACGTGGACGAAGGCGATGAGGGTCGCGTGCTGATGACCTGTCGGGCCGGATGTGATAACAAACACATTGTCGCCAAAATCGGAAAGACAATGGCCGACCTGATGCCGGATCATCAGGGAGGAACGAGCGGCAACACCCGGAGGACGGCCACCAAAGCGAAGCGCCCATTCGATACGCTTGAAGCGGCCATCCAAGCCGGCGAGCGATCGACAAAGGGCACGCACGCTGCCACATACATATACAAAGCGCGGGAGGGTTCGGTTGTTGGCGCGGTGGTCCGGTTCGATCTGCCGACACCTGGGGGTGAGAAGCAGACTAAGACGTTTCGACCGTTTCACTTTGTACAGGAAGGCTGGCGATTCGGCGACCCGCATGGGGGCTTCCCGCTATACCGGCTGCATTTACTTGCACGGGATGGCAGTAGGCGCGTTGACTTATTTGAGGGGGAGAAGTGCGCCGATGCAGCAGCCGAAATCGGCTTGAACTCCACGAGCATCGCGCACGGCGCGCGGGGCATCAAGACTACCGACCTATCACCCCTGACAGAGCAAACTGTGTACCTGTGGCCAGACCATGACAAGGCTGGGGAAGCGTGGGCGCAGGAGTTGGCGGCGGCACTGAGGGACATCGGCTGCAAAGTCTACATTTGCCGTATACCCGGCCTTCCGGACAAGGGCGATATCGTGGACGCGCTCGGCGTTGATGGGCCGTGGCATGATCTGGACGCGGCGGAATGCCGGGAACTGATGGGAGCGATCGTAGAGGCTGCGCCTGTGTGGAGAGCACCCGAAGGCGCAAGGGATACCGCCAGATCAGCAGCAACTACCACGGGTCTGGGACTGAGGGCAAAGCCGATGAGCGAGATCGAACCTGCACCGGTGATGTGGCTATGGCCAGACCGTATCCCACTTGCAAAGGTCTCCATCTTTGCGGGGGAGCCTGGGAAGAACAAAAGCACTATCGCGCTCGACATTGCGGCGCGTGTATCGACAGGCTGCGGCTGGCCAGACGCGCAGGGTGTGACATACGAACCCGGAAGCGTGCTGCTTATATCGGCAGAAGATGGAGCAGCGGACACGATTCGACCGCGACTCGATCTGGCGGGTGCCGACGTATCGCGAATCAAGTGGGTAGAGGGAACCGATGCAATCCCGCCATTCGACCCGGAGCAGGCAGTCAAGCCAGAACCCGAACTCAGGCCATTCGACATTTCGCAGGACATCGCAGACCTGGAGCAGACCATCAGCAACACACCTAACTGTCGGCTCGTGTTACTTGACCCGATTGGTGCGTTCCTTGGCGACAGTACGAACTCGCACCGCGATGCCGACGTTCGACGATTGCTACACCCGCTGTCCATGCTGGCCGAACGTACCGGCGTAGCGGTTGTGGCCATCATGCACTTTCGGAAGTCCGGCGGATCGGGCGTTCATGCAGTCCAAGGAAGCATTGCGTGGACGGCAGCGGCGCGTGCTGTCTGGGGCTTTATGGAGGACTTTGATAACCCGCACTTGGGCCGCCTGATGCTCCCGATGAAGATGAATCTGGCACGCGACACGAACGGCCTGGGCTGTCGAATAGAGAGCGGCGACAACGGTCATCCGTACATCGAGTGGTATCCGGTTCCGGTGGAAATGACCTATGACGAAGCAATGGCCGAAGCAGCACGGTTGCAAGCAGAGACCGAACGAAGAGCACCGGGGCCGGTACCGGAAGCGCTGAACACGGCGGTCTCGTGGCTGGAGGATGCCCTGGCCGATGGGCCACGACAGGTACGGGAGATAGAGGGAGTGGCCAAGACAGCAGGAATCAGCGAGGGCACCCTGAAGCGAGCACGGCGAAAACTCAACGTCATATCTGAACCCGGTGCCGGGCGCATCTATTGGATGCGAATGCCGGAGCAGGTGGAGCAGGATTCACCAGAACACGAACGACCTGCGCAACCTGCGCCATGTGATCTGTACACGACGTCGGAACCTGCGCCACCTGTCGCGGAAAACCCTACTAACGGCAGCGAAAGCAAAGGTGGATCAGGTTGTACAAGTTAATTCTGCTGTAGGGAACATGCACGACTAAGCCAGAGGGGGAGGGGTGAAACCTGAGGGACGCGCCCGTAGACCGACGCCTACAGCAATTTTTTTCATGTCATGGGTTCGACGGCCACGAGCCAGTAGGCCCACGCTGAGCCGATCGACGGGCAGGTAGTCCACCAGCAGACACGACCCTAAACCCGGCCACTTGTCAGCGGACAAGGGACGGCCTACGATGAAGCATGACACAGATCGAGGAAACACTGATAGCGGCCATCGAATCGAGCGGGCAGAGCCGGTACAAGATCGCTCAAGGCAGCGGAGTGTCCGAAGGCGTCCTGAGCCGTTTCGTGAACCGGCAGCGCAGCATCACGATCGAGACGGCGGAGCGGCTGGCTGCGTACCTGGAACTGACCATCGACATTCACCCGGCCGGGAAGTCCGGCCGGAAGCGTAAGGGACGGTGATCTATGGCGAGCGTGTACCGACGAACAGGCAAGCGCGTCTATTCCGTGGCATGGATCGACGAAAACGGCAAGCGGGCTACGAAGGCCGCAGGCACCACCGACAAGCGGGCTGCACGAGAATTGGCACAGAAACTCGAAGCCGATGCCATGCTCAGACGGCGGGGGATCATCGACTCCGGGGCTGAGCGCATGTCCAAGCAGGAGAGGCAGCCCATTGCCGACCACGTGGGAGCATATGAGACAGCACTGAAGGCCAAGGGCAATTGCAGAAAGCACATCAAGACCACTGTGCAGTACGTGCGTAAAGCACTGGAATCGTGCGCCTTCAAGTCGGCAGGCGATATCGAGCCATCGGCGGCCACTGCCTACATACGAACGCTGCAGGATTCCGGCCTGAGCACCCGAACCTGCAATGCTCGACTCCGGGCACTCAAATCGTTCACCCGCTGGCTGTGGCGCAATCGCAAGGTACGGGTCGATCCGCTTGTTTCGGTGTCGCTGGACGTTGCCGGAGAGCGCACAGGACGAAGGCTAGAGCGTAGGGCGTTTACCGATATTGAACTGAACTGGCTCATTCGAGCGGCTGCGCAGGGGAACACGTACCGGAAAATGTCCGGAGCGGATCGGGCCATGATGTACCGGCTGGCGGTACAGACCGGCTTCAGGGTGTCCGAACTCGGATCGCTCAAGGTGTCGAGTTTCAACCTGGACGGCAATCCTCCGACAGTGACCATACAGGCGGCCTACTCGAAAAGGCGCAGAACCGATGTGCAACCGATCCGGCCGGACTTTGCTGACGAACTGGCGGGCTGGCTGCAGGACAAGCCATCAGACGGGCCGGTATTCCAGTTGCCCGGCAAGCCGCATGTCATGTTCAAGGCGGACCTGAGCCAAGCACGGGCCATGTGGATCACAGAGACAGACGATCAGGCCGAACGGAATCGGCGTGAGCAGTCAGACACTCTGCGGGCACTCGATTCGGCTGGCCGACGGCTTGACCTGCACGGCTTGCGGCACACGTTCATATCCCGAATCGTACAGGGGGGTGCATCGGCAAGGACAGCGATGGAACTGGCCAGACACTCCACACCGACATTGACCATCGCCCGCTACTCGCACGCTCGAATCCACGATCTGACGGCCGCACTTGACGGCCTGCCGGGAGTGCCGACACGACCGGGCACCGAATCACAGGCCGAACCCATGCGAGCGACAGGCACATCTGACGCTACTTGTCATGTGACAGCGCAGCGCAAAGCGCAGCGCGCCCCGTACCAGACCCGGCCGGACCGGGCCGATACTGGCGCGTCGGACAACCTCCGGCTGAGCGGGGCAAACCACGATAGCACTCGTGAAAACAGCGGTTTTTCGCAGGATTCATGCGGAAAAAAGAAACAGCCACCGTCCGGATTCGAACCGGAGACCTGCAGATTACAAATCAGCCGCTCTACCAACTGAGCTACGGTGGCAATGAAGAACACGCAGCAGACAGGCGATGCCTGCTGCCCGCCCGGCATTCTACTCCCCCCACTGCCGACGGGCCGCGATCGATCGCGCGCGCCTCCCCCCACCCCCCGGCCGGTTGCGTTGGCCACGATGATAGCCGCACTGCTGCCTGACGCCAGCCATGCCCGCCTCCCAACCGGGTACAATCCGGGACCATCACACGACAGCGAACAACCCGGCGTGCCGGGATAGCAACGATGAATCGAGGAGTGCCATGGCGCACACAACCGTCACCGAGCGGATGAAACAACTGATTGCAGAGGAACTGCCCGGCCTGATCGGATTTCGGCGTGACCTGCATGCCCATCCGGAACTGATGTACGAAGAAGCACGCACCTCACAGCAGGTCCAGCGTGCGCTCGAGGAACTCGAGATCGAGTTCGCCTGCAACCTCGCCGGCGGAACCGGCGTGCTGGCCTATCTCCCGGGACAGGACGAGGCACGGGCCGTGGCCCTGCGAGCCGACATGGATGCCCTGCCGATTACGGAAGCGACCGGTCTGGACTATGCCTCGCAGAATCCGGGTGTCATGCATGCCTGCGGCCACGACGGCCATACGACCATGCTGCTCGGTGCCGCCCGCGTCCTGAAACGGCTGGCAGCGGAACTGCCTGATGACTTGCCTCGGCCGGTCAAGTTCATCTTTCAACCCGCAGAGGAAGGCGGGGCCGGGGGACTTCGCATGGTTGAGGATGGCGTCCTCCAGGACACGGTCCTTGGCCCGGCAGCGAGTGAAGCCTACGGAATCCACTGCTGGCCCCTGCTGGAATTGGGCAAAGTCTCGACCCGCGTCGGCCCACTGCTGGCGGCAGCAGATATGTTCACAGCGACCATCACCGGGCAGATGGCCCATGCTGCCTGGCCACATCGGTCGATCGATCCGATCACGGCAGCCGCAGCGATCGTCAACTCACTGCAGACCATCGTGAGCCGGAATATCGATCCGATCGAGTCGGCCGTCGTATCAGTCACGCGATTAAACGCCGGCACAGCCAACAACGTGATCCCGAACTCGGCCACGCTGGGCGGCACGGTCCGCACCCTCTCCGAAGCCGACCGGGCGCTCGTGAAGCAGCGCGTGACGGACATCATCACCGGCGTCGCCCAGGCACACGGCTGCACCAGCGCGCTCGAATGGGAGGGCCAGGGGTATCCGGTAACCATGAATCACCCGGAGGCAACAGCCAAGTTCTTCCGACACGGCCAGCAGGCCGTCGGGACGGGGCGGTGCCCGGAATGGCCGGCCCCCGTCATGGGCGGCGAGGACTTCTCGTTTTACTGCAAGGAAGTCCCGTCGTGTTTCTTCGTACTCGGGCAGGTCCCTGACGGGCAGGCGAACCCCTATCCTCAGGTTCACACACCCGAGTTCAACTTCAACGATGACAGTCTGGCCCTCGGGGTCGAGATGTTTTGCCGACTCGCGCTCGACCTGGACGATGAATAACCTGGACGAGGCTGAGATAAGGGACGTGGGCATATGGATAGACGCCGAAAGACGATCCTGAAGGTTGCTTTGTGGGCGCTCGGATGCGCTGCAGTCTCCGGGGTCCTGGCCGTCCTGTTTGATAACGATGACGTGATGATCCGCGTCATGTGCACCACGATCGGCATGGCGGTCTGTGCGGGAATTATCCTGCCGTTATCCATGATGCTGGAACGGACTCGGACCCGTCTGGCCGGCATCTTCGGGATTGCAGCAGCCGTTCTCGAGTTTCTGACCGTGCTGGCGCTGATCTGGGTCACTGACATGCCGGGCTACTCCAATTACGAGGAGGAGTTGCTCGTCTCAGCACTCTCACTGGGCTTTGCAGCCAGTACGGCCGTCGGGATGCTCGTGCTGGCTCGAACCGACGGGACTCAACTGGCCGCGTGGTGTGGGATCGTCGGCATGGCCGGCTTCACGATTATGATGTGGGTCGCCACCTGGATGCCCTGGAGATGGCAAGCAGAGAATGGCGCTTTCATAACCGCATGGTGGTTCGCCTATGCCGGCTTTGTGTGCCTCGGCTGCCTGATCGGGTTCCGCCGAGGGCCGGACCGTCATCTCTGGCGCTGGGCCGGAGTCGCGATCACACTCATTTGCCTTCCGCTGTTCATCACCGATGCCTGGAATCCCCACACGATCAAACAGTGGCTCTATGGCTCGGGCGTGACGCTCTCGCTGCTGGTGTGCTATTCGAACCTGCTGCTGTTTATCCCATCGAAGCCGGGGACGCGCTGGGCGCACTATGTGTCAATCGCAGCAGCCGTCTTCACGGTCATCATGATCAACATCCTCGTGATTACCGATTTCAGGGTGAATGAGGACGTCCTGTACAAACTGATCTCGGCCGGCTCAATCGTGACCGGCTGCGGCACGCTCGCCGTTGCCGTCCTTCAAGCGCTGTTCCGACGGACGGGGGAGATCACCGGCTCAACCGCAGCACTCATCACGGTGTCAATGACGTGCCCGCGCTGTGCGCTGACACAGGAGGTCAGCGTGGGTAAGAGTGCCTGTGTCGCCTGCGGGCTTCGGATCAGACTGAGCATTGATGATCCGGGTTGCCCCGAATGCGGCTATCTGCTGCACCACCACCCGACGGACCGATGCCCGGAGTGCGGGCGGGTGATCCGGACGAAGCAGCAGGACATAGGGACGGTCAAACCGCCGTCAGCGTCATAAGCAAAACCGGCTGCCGCATCAAGTGAGTTGTCATTCACATGGAAAAAAAGAACCGACCCGGTCCGTGGCCTACCGGGTCGGTCGAGATGCCGATGTGCCGAGTGGGTGCTCGGCAGTGTCCACTGCGCCCAAAGTCGGTCGCCCTGTGCACGGCCCGCGGTCAAAGAGTCTCGGCGTGAAAACAAGCCGGGAGTTCGATCGCAAGCACGGTGTGCCCGGCGGTCGATGGCGGCGTCCCAGCAGCGGACGGCGGCACCATATTCGTCAGGGCGCGCTCAGTGGTCCAATAGAGGTGGACCTGCGGCTCTGGGTACTCGCGCCCTGACAGTTAGAAGTTCGCCCCGGACGAATCGGCGGTTCCCGGTTTTCATGCTTTACGTCAGAGGATTGCAATAATCAGGCTTACTCACAGTATTTCTTGTCGTTCATGCCAAGTGCTCCCCGATCACCCAGCCCTGCAACATGAGTGATTCCAAAGCACCAGTGCCAATCCCGACCGTAATACTGGTTCAGACCGAGTCGGTACCGCATACGATTCTGTGCCCGATGAGACACGAGGACCCTGCCGATGATTCGCACCATCCTGACTCGACGACAATCATCACGGCTCGGTCAGGCGACCGGCGGGAATACCGGTATCTCGGCTCCGACAACCCCCAATGTTGCCGGGGCATCTCAACAGGGCCCAAAGAGGCCCCCAGCGGCACCGCGAATGTCACGGGTTCGACATCGAGTGAGTCGGGCTGCCAATCAGATCAGCAACGGGCGATTACACCGCCATGCGACCCGAAAAAAGCCCGCGATCGTGGCCCGAACGGTCTGGTGCCCGCGCTGGCCACAGGCGCTCGACGGCTTCACGATTCTCCATATCTCAGACTTCCATCTCGGCGAGTTATTGACGCCCGATCAGGCACTCGGCATGGTCGCTGATGCACAGGAACAGGCCGGCCCGGTTGACTTGCTGGCCATGACCGGTGATCTGATCGACTTCGACGACTTCTCAGGTGCCCGGACACTCCTGGCCCGCCTGGCAGCCTATCCGGCCCGATACGGGGCATGGGCCGTGACCGGCAACCATGATGTCCTGGTGGATCCGGATGCGTTTTCGAGGCTGTATGACGGTGTCGGCATCCACCTCCTGGACAACCAGAGCCACGCCGTCTGCCCGGCCGGCCGGCCCGAGATAACAGTCTCCGGGATCGAGTGGGGCAAGAGCAGGCGCCCGGCTCTCGCATTTGGTTCGGCACGTGTGCGGGACACGGTCCAATGCCACGTCACCCGGCAGACGTGCTGAGAAACAGGGGCTGCATGACAAGGACCAGCCGGCACATGTGCTGCTGAGTCATCACCCGGACGCCTTTCGATCAGCCTCGCGCATTCTTGTTCGAAAGGTTGATCTCGTGCTGTCCGGGCACACGCACGGCGGTCAGATCAACCTGAGGCAAAGCAGGCCGGCGCATGCTTCCAGATTGCCCCGCAGTTCTTTTTCGCTCACAAGACACCGGTATCAATGGGGCATTTTCCGACGAGGACACTGCCGGCTCCATGTGACGTCCGGCGTCGGGTCGTGGTTCCCAGTGCGTGTCAAGTGCCCGCCGGAAATAGCCTTACTGACGGTTCGAGCCGGTCATCGCCAGTCGTAGCATGATTCTGATGATGTCGGCGATCGCCTCCCGGGCAGGAAGAGTTGGGCTGCTCCCGATGTCGGTATGGTCAATTGTCGGAACGGTAGGTAAGATGGACTGCTGTCAGTCAGGCTCGGATCAACGCCGACGTCTTCGCTCTGTGCTATCTGTCAACAAGCCCGTGGTTGTTGACAGCGGATGGTGACGCCGGTTTCAAGCCGTTGCGTGCCTCTCGTCGCGTTGGTACCTGCCGTCCGGGCTGCGAACAGTGGAGGTTCCGGCCGTGCGCGAGTTTCGCAACACGATTCTGATCGTCGGACTGTTTCTCTTCTTCGGCTGGGCATTCTGGGCCTGGTTCTGGAACCCACAGATCAGTCGTGAATGGCTGCTCGCCAACAAAGCCCTGAGTGCCGGGCTTTTCGTCGTCACGGGACTCGTCCTCATTTGGGCGTTGAAGTTTGAGGACAAACTCCCCGATCTCCTGGCTCATTATACCGGTGGCATCTACTACGAACAGAACGGCCTGTGCTTCATGCCCGTCATGCGGAAAGAGGGCGATCGCGCTTTCCTGTGCATCTACTACGAGAATCGCTACGAGAATGCCTGTGATGCCATCGTGCACATCAGGCCGCCAAAGCAGGCCATTCAGCACCGGCCCGATGCCTATGACATGCGTTTTGCCTTCCAGTGCGGCGGAGGAGCGGTCGGCGTCATCCAGCAGCCGGTCGCAGTGCACCCGAAACTCCAGGGTCAGGTGATTGACGTTCAGATCGCAGCGGCCGTCAACTTCCCCCACAATCGCGGGGACCAAGTCCGATCACACCGCGGCATGCCGTGCGGCACCTTCGAAGTGGATTGGGGCGTCAACTTCCGCACCGGGATGCACGAACTGTCCGGCGAGATCGAGTTACTGGAGCCGGTCAGCGTCCATCTGCCGATCCCCCGCGGCGTGAGTAACCGCATTCGAGCCGGCCAGCACTGGCGGCAACAGCTTCTGTCTGCTGCGGATCAACCCCACAAGAACACGTGAGCCGCGCACCCGGCCTCGACCGGCGCGAATACCCCATCCAGACTTTCGTCTGTGGATCGACTGCCGCCGGTCTGTTCGGCTATGCTTGTGTCTCTGCGTATCAGAGCGAACCGTTGTCTGAAACCCTTGCGAAATCGGGAGTTTGCACCATGTCACTCAAGAGGTGGATGCCGTTGCGAGGCTGGGCCTGCCCTCTCATGTCGATCGGCTGCGTATTGCTGGCCGGCACACCAGCCGTCGGCCGACAGGATGCACCCGCTCAGCCGGCGGAGCCGAGTCACACCGCTCCGGTCGTCATCGACGGCGATTTCAGTGACTGGGCCGACCTGATCCCATCGTCTCCAAACATCTTCCCGACATCGGATACCACATTCGCCGACATCGGCTTCGTGTGGACCAGGGCAGACTCACAGTGGCTCTATCTGCGATTCGAAATGCGACGAGTCCTGAACCTGCAGGGCATGGATGGGACCATCACCCTGAGGCTCGACCTTGATGGCAACCCGGATACCGGTGCCACGCTGGAAGGACTCAGCGATAAACTGACCATGGGCGGTGTGGACGTCGAGCTGCTGTTTTCTCCCACCGGCGCACGGGGCCGACCGATGGGTACGTCCGCTCGCATCTACCGGACCGACGGGTCGGCGTCATCGACCATGAACCCGTACCTGCTCAAGACATCGTTCGCACCGACCTACGCAACCGACAGCGTTGAGTTGCGAATCAGCCGAGACGGAATCGAGGCCGGAGAAGGGAACCCGATCGCACGCACTATCGCAGTGGGCAGCACCGGAGTGCAAGGCCAGTTGTTTGCGACTGACCGCACCGGAATGCTCGTTGATCACAGCGATGTATTCCGCTTTCCATCTGAAGACTTCGAAGCGTCGTCAACCGGCAGCCCTGCAGCCTTGCCGTTCCCAACCCCCTCACGTGCGCCGGGGACGCGAGTCCGATGCATCTCGTGGAATGTCCATCGCGGTGAGTTGTTCAAGAGCCCGGCTGCCTTTGCACGCGTGCTGACGGCACTCGATCCGGACGTGATCTGCTTCCAGGAGTTGGATTTCAATGCGACCACAGACAAGCTGCAGCAGTGGCTTCGACAATACCTCGTTGATGGAGACTCATGGGAGGCGCGCGTGAGCCCCAACACCGGGACCGGTGTGGCATCGCGCCTGTCAACCGTCGCGGTTGGGCCGACCGTCATGCCGGCCGTGGGGACCACCAATCGGAGCCTGCGAGCCACCAGCCTGCTCATCGGTGTGCCCGGCTCCGGCCTGACACCAGGCCGACGCATTGTGTTCATCAGTACGCACATGAAGTGCTGTGGGACGGCCGGTGACTCCTCGGACCTCAAGCGAATCGAGGAAGGGAATCTGATCCACACACTGTTGCGACGGATTCGGTATGACGCGGATCCGAGCGGGATCGTCGTCATGGGCGATTTCAACCTGGTCGGGTCGCGTGCACCGCTTGATGCGATCATGCGAGCCGAAGATCTTGACGGGTCGGACCTGCTGGATGTCGCCCCGAATGTGCTGGGCGATCAGATCAACACGACCTGGCGGAGCAGCAATGAGCCGTTCCTGCCGGGACGACTCGACTTCGCGTTGGTCAGTGATTCCACACTGCCAGTACTCAGCAGTTTCGTCTTCGATACCCACCTGCTGCCGACGGACCTGGCCGCGGCGATGTGTGTCGAGTCCGACGATACGACACAGGCTTCCGATCACCTGCCAATCGTGGTCGATCTGGGCTGGTAGTGCCGGACAGTTGCAATCACATGCCTGCCAACCGTGCTAAGTCCCGTTCGGTTGATTCGAATCGGCTGAGGCACCGGATGATTCCAGGTGATCCTGAATTTGCTCCTCAGACAGTTTCCGCAGGCGCACCCGCTTGAGATGAGTCCGCTCAGCCGTCATGACCGTGACCTCAATCCCATTGAGGACGAATCGCTCTTCAGGCTCAGGAATGCGCCCGACGGTCGCGAACACCCACCCCCCGACGGTATCGAAGTCCTGATCCTCCGGGAGCGTGGTCCCCCACTCATCATTCAGATCGTCAATGTGATAACGGGCATCGACGACGACAGTGCCGTCTTCAGCCTCGTGCATTGACGGCTCGGCTTCATCCTCCGGCTCGTGTTCATCGTGGATCTCCCCGACAATCTCCTCGACGATGTCTTCAATCGTCACGAGCCCGGCCGTCCCCCCGTATTCATCCAGCACGATGGCCATGTGCACCTGGCGCTTCTGGAAGTCAGACAGGAGATCGGCGATCCGGCGGGATTCGGGGACCAGGATGGCTTGCCGCAGCAACAGCTTCAACTCGAAGTCCTCGATCGGCCTGCCGACATACGGCAACAGGTCCTTCACATACAAAATGCCCTCGATGTGGTCGAGGTCAGTTGTATAGACGGGAAATCGTGAGTGGCCGGCCTCAATCACAAAGGCCTTGATCGCCTCAAGATCGTTGGACAGTTCGATCCCTTCCACGTCAATGCGCGGCGTCATCACCTCGTAGACGGTGGCCGTGCGAAAATCAACGACTGCCTCAATCATGTCACGCTCGGCCTCGCCGATATTGCCCTCGCGCTGACTGTCCTCCACAACCTGCCGCAGTTCTTCTTCCAGGTCATCGCGTTGTTCTGCACCGACAAGCCGCCGAATCGCCTCACTGAGCCAGAGCAAAGGGATGACAAACGGCTTGGAGAGAAAATCCAGCGTGGGGAGCAACCAGAGCGACAGACGGACCATCGGCGTGGCCACATGCTCCGAGATGGACCATGCCACACCCACATCCACTAACCAGAGCCACCCAAAGACGATCAATGCACCGATGGCCAGATGAAGCGTATTCTGAGCCGTCTGTGCACTCAGCGTCGCCTCATCACTGCCACCGACTGCGGCCGGGGAGACGCCGCCATGCATCCCGATGCTCAGGAGCACGGAGAGAATGAGTACGGCTGCAAACAGACGCCGCCATACGGCCACGGAGAGGATGAGTTCTTCCTCCCGGTCGCGCATCCAGTCAATCCACCGCTTGCGGTCCGATGGCTTGAGTTTGAGTTCCAACTCACCACGCGAGTACTCGACCAGCGACATCTGAAGGGCCGAGCAATAGGCACTCAGCACAGCCGAAATGACCGTAATCCAGTTCCAGTATTGCGATTGTTCAAACATGGTGTCAGTGATACGCGATTCGTCAATCGAAGGATCACCCTGCCGTTCACTTCATGCGCAGTGATGATCGGTCGATTCAGTCCTTTCCAGGTTCGTCAGCCCCATCGTGAATTCATCCCGGTTCATCGCTCGCATCTTCGCCGGGCTGACAATAGACGCGCCCGACTCCAATGCCTTGCAGAATCTCGTCTTCGCGATCGTGCATCGCATCATGCTGCTGCGGGTCATGATCGTCGTACCCGAGGCAGTGAAGCAGACCGTGAACGATGTACAGTAAGACTTCATGGTTCAGGTTGTGGTTCCGCCGCAGACTCTCGCGAAAGGCAACATCGGCACACACGATGATCTGTGTACAGACCGAACACGATGATTCATCGACAGACTCGTCGGCTTCCTCGTCGTTGAGATCGAACGTGATGACATCGGTGGTGCCCGGAATACCGAGGTACTGCTCATGCAATCTCGACATCTCCTCGTCATCAGTAATCTGCACGTCAATCGATCCGGCGTCAATCCCGGCACACTGCGCAGCGGCCAGCGTCAGGCTCAGAAGCCGGTCGGTATTGAGTTGATGGAGGGGGTCATCGGCATCGTGACGGATGCGACGGATGAGCGGCTCAGTCAGGGAAATATCTGCTGTCAATAACGGGACGGCATCGGCATCACCGTCCCCGGTTGATTGCGGACCCGGGTCGGCAGTGGAGCCTGATTCATCAGCAGCCTGTGCGGTAGACATGCGCGATACTCGATCCAATGAGGGCGATTCCGTGTTCCCTAGCATATCCGGTATCGACCGGAGTGCCAATCCGGGAACGCGAAGTGTTGCTGGAAGGTCTATTTCGGCGGCGTTGTGGGAGGATCCTGTGCCTCATCCGGCAACGCCTGCCCGATCTTCGGTTCGGTGCCGTTGAGCAGACGCTTGATGTTTGATGTGTGCTTGAAGGCCACGAAGACAGCCATCAGCACGGTCACGGCCAGGAACGGCCAGCCGTCAGCCAGCCCACGGCCCCAGGCAGACAGGCCGCTGCCGGCTTCGGAGGATGCATCAAGATCACGCGGCATCTGCACCACGACATACCACAACGGCAGCGAGGCGGAGGCCACGATGCTCGATAACGAGATGTAGCGGGACAGACGAACACAGATCAGCCAGACGGCCATCGCACCCAAAGCGGGCCAGGTCAGGTGCGGGTACATCCCCACCATGGCCCCGAATCCGGTGGCAACCCCCTTGCCACCCTTGAAACCAAGGAATACCGAGAACATGTGCCCGCCAATGGAGGCAGCCCCCACCCCAAGCCACCACCATGACTGAGCCGAGGTCAGCGTCGGCTGCGATTCGGATTGAAGATCAAGGGCCATCGTCCCGAACCAAAGACCTGCCACCACAACCGGCACCAGCCCTTTGAGCACGTCAAGTGTGAAGCAGATCATGCCCCAGGAGCGACCGAGTGTCCGCCCGACATTCGACGCCCCGACATTGCCGGACCCGTGCTTCCTGATGTCAATACCCTTGATACGGCCGAGAATCAGGGCAAATGAGATCGAACCGGTCAGATATGCGGCTGCCAGCATTATCAGCCATCTGGTGGTTTCATTCATGCTGATGCACCCATTCCGTGAGTCGGTGAACCGCCATGCGAAGGTATTGCGGCGATCTTATCATCGGCGATCCGCTGCAGCAGGCGTTCAAGACGGCTGACAAAGTCCTCAAACTCAAACATCGGCACCAGCGCCCGGGCCGCTGCAGTGGCCACCATCCGCTGCTCAGCATTGAGCATGTCGGCCATGGCCTCGCACAACTGATCCACGTTTCCGGCTGCCACCGTGCGACCAGCTGTTGACCCGGACTGCGTTTCGACCCGATCCATGCCGGCCGTCACGTCCGAGGCGATGATCGGCTTCCCATACCCGAGACATTCCCATGCAAAGCGCCCCACGGTCGAATGCAATGCCGGTAACACACCAACATCACAGGCATGCAGCAGGGCCGGCATCTCTGCGGTGCGCCCAAGAATCCGGATGTATTTCTCACACCCCTTCAAGATCGAGAGATCATGGCTGATCCACTGGCCCTCGCCGGCCATCACGAGGATCGGCCTCGGGCATGGCGCGGTCGTATCAGCCTGCTGCGCTCGATACGCATCGACCAGCCTCGCAAAGGCATCGATCAGCACGCGCCGGCCGTGCGGAGACGCAACGGTCGCCTCCCAGAGAAACATCACATCCTGGGCGTCCATTCGGAGGCTCGACCGGATCTCATTCCGAATCCGGGCAGCCTCGTCACCGATGTCAGCATGTCGACACAGTGGGGAACAGCCGGGAATCAGTTCCATCCGCGATTCCAATGTGGGATCAGCAGCCAGCAGGTCGTCATACATATGACGGCTCAGTGCTGCAACACAGCGGAGGTCAGGATCTGACCGGGCCACACTTTCAACTGCCAATCGCTCCAACAGTTTGAGCCGCTTGACGATGCGTGCCTTGCCGTGGGGTGCCCCATCCCGAATCGAGCTGTCACGCGCCAACGCGGTTCGTGCCCAGCCGAAGAGCGGGACCAAAATGTCACCTGGGATGGCCGGGAAAAAACTCAGCGTCACGTCCGGGCGCTGCCGGGCGATGACCCGTCTGGCCCACAGACGCATGAGCGTGAGGCGATGGGACTCTCCACTCTGGAAGTCCCGGCGTGTGCAGATAGCCAGATCGTTGAACAGGTCAGGATCGGTCACGGTGTCACAGATGATCAGGATATCGTGGCCTCGTGCCTGCAGCGCGCGAGCCACCTCCACCACAATCTGTGATCGTGCCCCGACGAGCCGGCGGATATGTTCAAACCCGATGATGATTCGCACGATACGGCCTTCTCGATCTCACATGCCTCAGAAACGGACCATGACATACAACACTGCGAGCACCAGTTGGACCACGGCAAACGGGAATGCTCGGGTAATAAAGCCGGTAAAGGACAGTTTCAGGTTGTACTTGTGAATAATGGTAACGGCCACCAGCGTCGAGGCAGACCCGATCGGCGTCAGGTTGCCGCCGAGGTTGGCCCCGAACACGACGGACCACCACATCGGCGAGTCAGCCGGCGTGTTGGCCGATTCGAGGATGCGCGCCAGCATGGCAGACAAGGGGATATTGTCCGTCACGGAGCTCGCTCCGGCAGCCGCCACCATCAAGGCCCCGGGACCGGTGTTGTCCCCGAGATTCATCACGGGCGTCAGCCAGTTGCCGATCATGTGAAGAACAGCCGCGTGCTCCATCACGTTGATCACCATGAACAGAAAGGCAAAGAAGAGCAGCAAGTCCCAGTCCAGGGCCGCGTAGAAGCGCGATACCTCGTGCCGGTACGCAATGAGCATGAAGACGGCAAACGTCAGTGCCACAAATCCCATGCCCAACTCGTTGAACAGCGGCAGGATCGACTGACATGCGAGGCAGCCGATGAACAACACGAACGCGATTCCGCTGATCACAAAGAACCGCTTGGACTCAATCCCATCGGTCTCATCAAAGGAGTCGACCAGTGACGCGGCCGCTTCCTTTTCCTGAGTCGTGGACAACCGTCTGATTCGAAACAGGAAAACGGCCATGATCAAGGTCGCTGCCGTAGCAACGGCTGCATACGGGCCGGCAATGATAAAGAACTTCGCAAAGGAAATGCCCGCTGCATTGCCCACAATGATGTTGGGCACAGAACTGATCAATGTCAGCAGACCGCCGATATTCGTCAGCAGTCCCTCGGCAAGCAGAAACCCGAGCAGGAGTGATTCTCGCCCGAGTTTCTTGAGCGAGACGCCAGTCAGGGAACCAACGATGATCATGGCAGCGACATTGTTCAGCACGGCACTGAAAACGACCGTCAGGATGCCGTAAAACAGCAGCAGCAGCAAGGGATCACCCCGTGAGAGTCGGGTAAGCCGCATGGCAATGTATGAGAAAATGCCGGACTGACTCGTCACATCCACGAACAGCGACGATCCGAAGATGATGGCTATGACCTCCCAGTCAACGGCCGGGACATAGATGGGCAGTTCGTGCCCGTCGATGACCATCTGATCAAACGGCAGCAGATGAAACGCAGTCGCCAGCAGCAGGCAGACCATCGCTGCCACGCCGGTGATGACGGACTTTCTGGCGTGCAGTTTCTCCTCCAGCGCCAGCGCCAGGATCATCACGGCAAGCAAACCGGCAAAGAGCCAGGTAATCCATGCCTCCGGGTGACTCGCGTGCATTGCCGGGGGGGCTCCCGATCCGTGGGCAAGGCTGGTACTGCCGGCCGGGAGCATCGAAAGAAGTTCAAGAACAGGTCTCATACATCAGTATCCTGAGCGGGGCGCGTGGGGTGCCGGGAGCGGCTTACAACATCAGCAGGGGAACGTCACTGAATTCGACGGCAATCGAGTAGGCCATCCCATGCATCGCAATCTGCGTTTCGTCTTTCGTATTGAACACAACCAGATCCACGGCATGCTCATCGACGAGTCTCCTGAAGTCGGCCACACGATGGCCCAGACGAATGACTGACTTAACGGTCACGTCCGGCCTGACCTGCCCCAACTCAGTTGTACACGACTCCACGTACTCCGTCGGCTCGCCCAGGAGGACGTCGTGCAATCGTTCACGGGCCAGGTCGGTGTTGATGTCCGGTATCTTCCCGATGGCCTCAATGTAGCGATCGAAGACCTCATCGTCCTCGATATGGCACAACCACAGTGTCCCATTGGCCGTCGTGAAGCGTACGGCCGAACTCACCAGCGTGTGGTCGCCGTACAGATGGCTCGTAATAACCATGACGCTGGCCGGGCTCCGACTGACTCCGGTCGTGTCATCAGGCAACAGCAGAACCGGAATCTTGGTCTGCTGCGTCAACTCGTCAACGACGACCCCGAGGCTGTGCCGCGCCAGTGTGACCGGGTCAGCCACATTTCTGTGTGTGATCAACAGATCCGGCTGCAGGCTGCGGATGTGCTCGTGCAAATCTGCGATGACCCTGACGCCGTCAAGCCCGACAACCACTTCGGCAATCTCCGGACCGGTCCCTTCAGACCCCAGCGCCTCGACGAGCGGGTGCCAGGGGTACGGCTGCCCTTCGGTGGTGGCCCTGGCATCATCTGTGATCAGAAGCGCCTTGCCGAACGGGAGTTGCCGGAATGCAAAATGTTGCTTATCGGCCCTTCGAAAGACCGATTCAAAGCGATCTATTCGATCCAGTGCATCTGCCATTGCAATTCTCTCGAATGATTCCGAATCAGGGATCAAGGTTCCGACCGATGTATAGCAGTCATGAGCGGCCCGGCCAACCTGTTGGATGAGCGGGCCCGACGACAGGCAATGCTCGGCTGATGACAGACCTGCCATCACCCCCAGGCAGCTGGAGAGGTGCGACGTGAGAGCATATCAACCCGACAGTACCCCGGAAGCAGCCATCATTCTTCTTGATGATGAGCTGACCGAATCAAACAGCCCCTGTCTCTGGCAGGCGGCTGCGAGCCTGCTGGCCAGCGGCTCGAGGACGCTGATTGTGGATTGCTCACACCTGCAGTATGTCTCAAGTTACGGGCTGGCTATTTTGCTGCGGCTTCGGAAAATGCTCGTCGAGGCCGTGCCCTCCAGCCATCCGCTGGCCATGGCCCTCGTCTGCCCCAACCGCCAGATTGTTGACAGCATCCATGCGGCCGAGCTCGATTCCGTGTTCGTGATCTATCGCGATCTGGATGCGGCCGTCCGGAGTTGCGGGCGGCACAGCGCCGTCTGCTGACATCGGCACCGGTCCGCTCATACCCGAAAGACCCACGACTGCTTCGGCCTGAAGCCCTCATACTCGATCGGTGTGGGTGATCGGCCGGATGATTCGCAGTGCTCGATTCCCACGATGTTGCCCGATGTGAGCCAGGAACTTGCGCTCGCCTTCCACACTGAGGACGACCGGGCGTGCCGCCGGCTTGTCGGTCATGATCAGGTCACCTTCAGCCAGACTCATCAGATCGTCAAGCGTAATCGTCGTCTCGGCCAGGATGCCTGAGGCTTCCAGCGCTGCGTTGGAAATGTTGGCCGTCACTTGCTCGATGTACCGGTCGCGTTCCTTTAACGGATGGACGTTGAACCAGTTCTGCGCGCTGAGTTTGTCCATGAGCGGTTCGATGACGTTGAAGGGAATGCAGAGGTTCATCGTACCGGCCCGAGTCGTCATCTTGATCTCGAAGCCGAGCACAATCACCACTTCATTCGGCGGCACGATCTGCACGAGTTGCGGATTTGAATCCATCTCCCCGATCTTGAACTGCACCTGGCAGATCCCCGACCAGGCCTCCGACAAGGCCGCCATGGCCCGTTCGAGAATCACGCTGATCAGCCGAAACTCGATGCCGGTCATTGGCCGCTGCGGGATGAACAACTCGGAGTTCGAGCCGCCGAGCATGCGGTCAATGATCGGGTACACGATCAGCGGGCTGACTTCGAGACAGAGCGTGCCCTCCAGGCCGTCGCAGTGAACCAGCGTGAATGCCGTCGGATTCGGCAGGCTGGCAATAAACTCGGCATACGTCATCTGTTCAGCGTTGGCGACGCGGATTTCCACGATCGTTCGCATGAACCCGGACAGTGCTGCCCCAAAGACGCGGGCAAACGACTCGTGCAGCGTTTCCAGGGAACGCATCTGCTCCTTCGAGACGCGTTCCGGGCGCTTGAAGTCGTAGGGCCTGATTTCGACCTGTTCGAGGTCGCGCCGCTGGCGCGTGAAGAGTTGGCCGTGGGTGGTCTCCTCCTCAATATGCCCTTCGTCAACGGCTGCCAACAGGGCATCAATATCAGCCTGATCGAGAATCTCGTTCATCGGCTCCTGCCTGCCATCAGTGTGCTCATGCCACCCGCATGGCCATGTCGGATCGGGAGCATGATCCCCTGGGAGGGACCGGCGCAGAGACTCCCTTAGAGTCGATTATCGGACAAGTGCCCGGGGTTGCTTTATCTCAGATCGGCATGATTCCCTGCCGACCCAACAACCTCACGGGGAATCGATGCCCCGACAGGGCAATGAACTGCATCCCCAAGCCGGCCGTACTGAGCCTGAAATGGCCTCTATAGTTGTCGACCCGCAGGGGGGCAGGAAGGCACGTTGGCCATCACTTTGACAGTCTGTGGATTCGGAGACCTGCTCAATGACCAGGGAACGTAGTCGCTTGCGGTCGATCTTCACCCTGCCTGCGCTGATTTCGGCCTTGATGATGATCATCGGCCTGTCCGCCCGACCGGTGGCCGCACAGGAGGATGATGGGGAGGACACGTATGTCCGGCTCAATCTGGCCTGGGAGCAGGATGCTGCCGAAGCCGGCAGTTGGGTCGGATTGGCCGTCGTGATGGACCTGGATGAAGGATGGCACATCTGGCCGGGCCTGGGGACGCCGGATGAGAACCCGGACTACATTGCCACGTCGATCGGTGTCACGCGCCCGACCGGATGGAGCGTCGATCCCATCCAATGGCCTCGCACCCATGACTTCACGTTCTTTGGCGAAGAGTTGCTGGTCTATGAGGGCCGCGCGATTGCCTACATCCCGGTGCATGTGCCCGAAGGAACTGCGGCCGGCTCGTACACCTTCTCCATAGACCTGTACTACCAGACCTGCGATGACTCGGTCTGTCTGGCACCGACCACGATTACGCAGGCAATCGCGCTGCAGGTTGCCGCGGCAGATGCTGACGAGCCGCAGAAAATCAACACGGAAACGTTTGCCGGCTATGCCCCCCCCGCTGCTGTCGCCGATGAGTCGGAGGCACCGGAGGTCGTTATTGACACGCCGGATCGGGTCTCACTGTCTCTGGTCTGGCAGCGCCCGAGCCTCGTGGCCGGCGATCAGATCGGCCTGGCGATTGTGATGGACTTCGAGGAGAACTGGCATATCTGGCCGATCGAGGGGTCCGGGGATGGCGGCATGCTCCCTTCACTTCTGACGATCAACCTGCCGGAAGGCTGGGAGATTGAGGGAATGCAGTGGCCGGACACGCACACGATCGTGGCCGGCCAAGAGGAGTTCTCAGAAGAGCACGAGGTCTATGAAGGACGGGCGGTCGCATTCGCTTCGGTCTCGCTGCCTCAGACAGCAAAGGCCGGCATCTACGAAATCAGCGCCTCAGTTGAGTACCAGGCTTGTAGCGATCAGATTTGTGAAGGCCTGGCCACTGTTGAGGCACGCATCAACACAATGGTTGCCGGCCCTTCGGCCGGCCAGGCCCCGCCGCCGGATGAAGCCACCTCCGCCCTGTTCACGACCTTCAATCCAACATTCAAGCCGATTGAGGCAAGCGAGACAGACTCCGAGAGTGAGGCGGAATGGCTCACCGACATCAAGCCGCACTTCAAAGGAGACAACCTCCACTGGTGGGCCGCATTCTTCTTCGGCTTTCTGGCGATGGCCTGGATGGCAGTCCAGACGTGGGTGATCAGTCAGCGAGGTGGGGTCAAGATACTCGTGGCCCTTATCGCGATTGCCGTGATCGGAATCTGGCTCAATGTCACCGTCGGACTGACCGGCAAGTCGAAAATCCACTGGGTCGACTTCACGCCGGACGTACTCCAGACCGCGATGGACACCCCGGATCAGTTTGTCGTGATGGAGTTCACAGCCGACTGGTGCCTGAACTGCAAGACGCTGGAACAGACCGTCTATGCACATGAAACCGTCGTCACGAAGATGAACCAGCCGAATGTGACGGCCATCAAGGTGGACCTGTCACATCAAACGGAGGATGAAGCGGCCCAGTTGATCGCGTTCGGCGGAGGAGGCATCCCACTCACTGTCGTCTACCAGCCGGATGAGGACTATCCGACGACCGTCCTCCGTGGACCCTTTACCAGAACGGCACTGCTGAAGGCACTTGGCGGCGAATCGGGTGATACGAGTGCCAACACGACCCAGTTTAATTTCCTGTCGTGGCAGTTTTCCATCGGGACCGGTGCGTGGGTGTGGATTCTGCTGCTGGCGTTTATCGCCGGCTTCTTCATGAACTTCACACCATGCGTGCTGCCGGTCATCCCGCTGAAGATCCTGTCACTGCAAGCACACGCGAAGCACCCGGCCAAGTGCTTCGGCCTGGGCGTCGTTTTCGGACTTGGGATCGTTGCCGCCTACCTGGTTCTCGGCGTGTTCATTGCCGTCGTGGCCCTCGGATCGCGAAAACTGCAATGGGGTGAGATGTTCTCGTATTGGTGGGTCAGCATGCCACTGGGCCTCATCATCGCAGCGATGGGACTGGGGATGCTCGGCCTGTTCACAATGCGGCTGCCGAACTTCGTCTATATGTTCAACCCGCAGTCCGATTCGGCCACCGGGAGTTTCTTCTTCGGGGTTTTCACAGCAGTCCTGTCGACACCGTGTACAGGTCCTCTCCTCGGGGCGGCAGTCACCTGGGCGACGACCCAATCCCCCGTTATGGCACTGAGTACGTTTTTGATGATGGGCGTCGGGATGGCCTTCCCATATGTCCTGCTCACGGCGCGGCCTGCCTGGATTGACCGCCTGCCTCATGCCGGCCCGGGAAGCGAGTTGATCAAGCAGGTCATGGGACTGCTTCTCTTTGCCGTCGCTGCGTGGTTCATTGGATTGGGTGTGATCAGCCTGGGAACAACCAAAGAGGTTGAAGCCGAGTCGACTGCCATCATTCTCGCAGAGTCGCACAGCGATCTGCAGGCGCGACACCTGTCGGATGGTGATTATCCGTTCGAAGACTTCAATGCCTCGATCCGCTCCTGAACGCGGGCCTGCTGCTTCGGCGTCAGTTGTTTCATTGGATCAAGGCGAACGAGATCATTGAGTAGCACGACGCGCTCATATGCTGCCAGCGCCCGCGGTGCATCATTGCCATACTCGTCAAGCAGTTCTGCGTATCGCCTCGCCAGCGCCAGGCCGTATGGGTCAAGCGCACAGGCGGCTTCGAGTGCCGTGATGGCCCGCTGCGGATCCGAGTCGCTTCCCAGGTCGAGGTCGAACCGCCGCATGTACGCGGTGGCAGCAAATGAATACACATCAGGGCGATCCGGCCACCTCTTCACATCCTGTTCAACCAGATCAAGTGCCACAGCGAACGATTCACGGGCTGCTTCACGATCGTCGGCAGCCACTTCAATCTGAGCCAGCGTGACCCACAGTTTGGCCATCTGGCGAATCGGGACCGGGTCCGACGGCAGGCGCTGACTCGCCTGATCAAGCAGGACCACAGCATCGCGTATGCGAGCAATATCAAGTTGCAGCATCGAGCGCCCGATGGCGTCTTCGGCCTCGCTCATCACATGCGCGTAGCGCTCCCCATCACGCGTATTGGCAGCAGCCTGTGCTTGGCGCATCAGGCCGTC
Organism: Planctomycetota bacterium; assembly: GCA_013112555.1. GTDB lineage: Bacteria > Planctomycetota > Phycisphaerae > Phycisphaerales > UBA5793 > PNC21. The sequence continues at coordinate 2,320,905 of JABFGK010000001.1, forward strand.
AATATGCGGGTCGCACTCGTTGTCCTTGAGGATGGTCGCGGCAGTAACCAATTGCTGAATCTGGACATCGGTGGCAGCCCCGACCTGTCGCGCACGCGCCAAGGCACCCTGGACTTGCCCGACGGTCGCGAGCGCCTCGGCAGCACGCTTGACCACGGCCCGTTCGGCTCGGACCGGCCACCAGACCAGGACGGCATGGCTGATGCTCAGCACACCCATGAACGCTGCAAGCCCGTATATGACTGCGGGCCGTCGGCGAACAGGCTTCGGGTGTGATGACGCCGGACTCGCCGGCACGGCTTCGGCAGAGGCCGCACCGAGGACGAGCCAGATGATCGACGCGACGCCTACCTGGGACAGTGTCATCTCAATCTGACAATGCAGAAAGACGACGCTCAAGGCCGCCCATGAGGCCCACCGGAGCGAGGTCCACGAGCCGGCTGATCCGAGCATCGGCAGAACCAACATCAGCAGGAACGCCACGACCCATGCCAGCGGCCAGAAGACAACCATGAAGTCGAGGTACATCGCTTCGCCGGCGATCAGGGCCGAGGCTGTCATGACGGTAATGCAAATACACAATGGCATGACCCAGCCGGTCCAGCGGGCGGCAGGCGGGTACTCCGGATCATCGGTGTCCGGTCCCGGTTCGAGAGTGGGGCCGAGCCATGACGGAGAAGCCTGCCGAAGGAAGCCCCATACCGACAGACCGATCAGCGCCACTCCACCCACTCCCAGGGTGGCCAGCCAACTCAGAAACACCTGATGCGGGTCAGCCACTTCTTCGGGGCTTAATGCCGGCTTGAACAGCAGATACGCATTCTTGAATCCATCGGGACCGGTCCCGAACCACGCATGCTCACACAGAATCCTCCAGCCTGCCTGCCAGTAGTGCCACCGAAACAGGAGGCTGTACCCGTCGAGTGTAAACGACTCTCCGAGCAAGGCTCCTCGCAGACAGGTGACCACAACGGCCAGCACCAACAATGCGATCGTGAGCGAAAACGTCCAGGGCCTGACCCGTTTCCTCCATCGGCGAGGCAACAGCACCATGCCGGCCAGCGCGATCCCCACAACCCCGGCCCCGATTGCCCCTCGTGAGAATGTGAGTGCGAGCATGGCCAGCGAGGCCATGGCTGTCAGCGCGATCACTCCGATCCAACCGCTCGACAGTTTCGAGCGAGCAGCGGTCAGGGCGGCTGCCACCCAGAAGGTTGCCAGCATGGCGGCGATCGTGCCAAACACGTTGGACAACGGCTGCCAACCGCTTGCCTCCCGCTGTTCGAGTCGCCTGACGTACATGCGCGCCTGGGCAGAGTCTTCGGCCCACCCACGGGCGCGGAAGAATTGATCCTTCGTCTGGGCAAAGTCATCGACGGTAATCTGGTGCTCCACCACGACCTGATACACCGCTTTGGTGGTGAGCGGGGCTGCCAGCGCCATGACGGCTGCAATCAGAATGATGCGAAAGTGCAGGTGCCTCGCCAGCGTAAACGCCCCGATACCGGTGCAGGCAGCAGCCAGCCAGGCAGAGCCGATCCAGAGGTTGCCGAGATCGGATCGGCCGTGATATATCAGGGCCGGGATGATCAACGCAACCGTGATAATCGGCCTGAACACCCATCCGGGTGACCGCTGATGTTCGCCGGCCGAGGCGAGCAAAGCGAGCGTGCAACCGATCAAGGACAGACAATCGAGGGCAAGACTGCCGGCCGGCCCGATACCGGTCGGCAGCGCGCCTGATACGCGCGGGTCCATGTCGAAGTACGGGTCGGGGCTGATCAGGATGCAGACGCGCAACAACGCCGGGATGACGAGCAACAAACAGGCAAGCCAGCCCGTCCAGTGCTTCCATCCGGATCCGGTTTGGCCCGGCTGCTCCGGCATTGTCCCTTGAGTGTTCACGGCTGATCCTCACGCACGGCCCGGTTGAGTAGATGCTCATAGCCGGCCATCACAGCCAGTATCACAATCGTTTGAATTCCTGCCAGCAGCGCCTGCCAACCGGGAAGGCGCCCGAGGCCGATGCCGCTCAGGCCGATGGCCAGCGTACAACCCCAGATCACGAGGACGGCACGGGCCGGGGAGAGCCCACGCTGGACGAGCCGATGCGACAGGTGCTGCTGGTCGCCGACGAGCGGATTGCGCCCCTGACTGAGGCGAATCGCAACCACGGAGCAAAAGTCGTACAACGGGACGGCCAGGATGACCAGCGGCATGAATACGCCGTACCAGCCGGAGGTCGGATCATCATCCGGGACGTAGGTGGTTCGGACGGTCAGGAATCCCAGGAGAAAACCGATAACAAGCGATCCCCCGTCGCCCATGAAGATGCTGGCCGGTGGGAAGTTGAACATGAGGAAGGCCAGCAAGGCGCCGAGCAACAGGGCCAGCACGGCAGCAATCAGCCACTGTGCATTGATGCACGCAGCGATCAGAAAGAGCGTCGCAACAATGGCCGTCACGCCGGCTGCCAGGCCGTCCATATTGTCCATGAAGTTGATGGCATTGGTCACGACCAGCAACCAGAGGACGGTCAACACAATCGACGGCCACGGAGCCACGGCATCCAGCCCCGGTTGTGTATCCAGTAGCGTCAGCAGTCGGCAATCAAAGAGCCAGACCATGACCAGCGCACAGCCTGTCTGAACACACAGTTTGATCCACGGTCCCAACGGCCGTCGATCATCAATCACTCCCATCACGTGCAGGATGAGCAGGCAGACCAGCAGCCCGACTGCCATCATCGTCTGCTGAGATATCCGTGGAAGGTGCTCCTGCAGCGCGGTCCCGTAGGAGCCGAGAAAGTCGATGCCGGCCCAGTGCAGGACGATGAGTCCGACGGTCATCGGCAGGGCCACGCCGAAGAAGATGGCAATCCCGCCGGTGTTCGGGACGGCCCGCACATTGGCTTTGGCATGCCCCTGGGCACCTTCGCCGTCCAGGCAGCCGAGGCGACGCCCGAATCGCCTGGCGACGATGACGGACGGGACAGCCACGACGAAAGCCGTCGGGATGAGCAGGAGTATCAATCGTACCACTGGATGCATACTGGGCAGATCCTGAATAGTCGTCAGTGACGCCGGTTGGAGTTTCACCAGCCGGCAGGCTCGCCCCCCTTGCGTGGGTCGCTCGCAGCCCCGTAGGTTCCGTCCGGAGCCCGAAGAATCAGTTGCACGTTGCCGATGTCGGGCCGCCAGTCCACGGCATGGCCTCGATCCCGCAGATCCCTGATGAGCGGGTCATAGGAATCGGAAGATCCCTGCTTCCATCTGTTCTCAAACCAGAGGGTATTCGGGAGCCATTGATGGTGAATACGGGGTGCGGCCACGGCCTGGTTCGGACTCATCCGAAACAGAAGGCCGTTGAGCAAGACCTGCAGTGTGCCGGAGATGATGCGCGGGCCGCCGGAGGCACCGGCCACGGCCACGACATGGCCTGCGTCATCAAGCACAATGGTCGGCGACATACTTGACAGTGGGCGCTTGCCCGGCTCCGGCAGATTGCGATCCGACTGGACCAGCCCGAACGCATTGGGCTGCCCGGGATCGGTCACAAAGTCATCCATCTCATTGTTCAGCACCAGCCCGAACTCGGGCACGCACAACAGTGAGCCGAACTCGAGGTTGATCGTCTCGGTGCAGGCTGCGGCATTGCCCCAGCGGTCAACCACGGACAGATGGCTGGTGCCGGCATCCTCGATCACATCAGCGGTTATCTGCGATGAGCCATAGTCCTGTGAGTCGAGTGTGCGGGCCGGGTCGAAACGCTCGGCGAGTCGGTCAACTCGGTCGTTGTCCAGGAGGTGCCCCAGGGGGACTGATGCATACTGATCGTCAGCGAGCCACCGGGCGCGGTCGGCAAAGGCGTGTTTCATGGCCTCGGTCAGCAGATGGGCGTACCCGGGGTCGGCCGGACCGGGCGCATGATCCACGACCGATTCGTAGTGTTCGAGTATCCGGAGTGTTTCGAGCATGGCCACCCCGCCACTGGACGGCAATGGCATCGCCAGGAAGCGGTAGCCAAGCCTGTTGGCCTTGAGCGGCTGCTTCGACTCAACCTCGAACGCCGCCAGGTCCTGCTGTGTCATCTGTGGGCAGGCTTCGATGATGGCCGCGGCGACGGGACCGGCGTAAAACCCTGAAGCGCCGTACTTTTCGATCATCTCGAGCGTGCGCGCCAGTTCCGGTTGTTTGAGTGTGTCGCCCACGGTCGGGTGACCGGAAAACAGGAACCGCTCCCACAGGAAGCGGAACCCGGGCTCGCCGAGGCGTTGTCTCCACTCCGGGTGTTGTTCCAACTTCTCGATGACCCGTTCACAGGCACCGACATAGTGGTCATCAATGGCAAAGCCATCGCGCGCTGCGGCAATGGCCGGCTGAAGCACAATGCCCCGGTCCAGTGTGCCGTACCGGTCCAGCGTCTCCAGTAGCCCGGCTACGGTCCCGGGAATCCCGACTGCATCCGGTCCGATCGTGCTCGCATCGGGAATGCCGAGACTGACGTAGTACTCGGGTCCGACGGCCGATGGGGTGCGTTCGCGATAGATCAGGGCTGCACTGACCGGCCTGCCCAGCGGATTCCGGTTCAGGTAGACGACCATGAACCCACCGCCGCCGAGCCCGCATGAATATGGCCGGACGACGGCCTGACAGAAGGCAGCCGCGACCGCAGCATCGACCGCATTGCCGCCCTGCCGGAGCATGTCGAGGCCTGCCTGCGAGCCGATCCGGTGATCGGCGGCCACCACCCCGCGTGCATACGTCGGCTGCGACCAATCGGGCCCCGGTGCCCGGTCCATCTGATGTGCCAGACCGGCTGAATGTGAGTGACACCCTCCGGCCGTCACGGCAATCAGCGCGCACAGGAGGAGGCCGATTCCGAGTCGATGCCGGGTGACGGTTGCGTGAAATGCAGTCGTAGTCATGGGATTGAGGATAGGCGCACGACGGCACGAATGCGTATCGGAGAGGCAGCCGCGGTACAAGAACGCTGTGCCCACTGTCGGGGATGAGCAAGAGGAAGCCTGTGGACTTCGGTTAGGCCAGCAGCCGCTCAAGGTAGTGGATATCGATCTCAGCGTTGATGAAGCCGGAGTATTTCAACAGCCGCCGGTGAAGCCCGATCGTGGTCGGGATGCCCTCGATCTGGAACTCCGTCAACGCACCCAATGTCCGCTGGATCGCATGCTCTCGATCGCGACCGGCGACAATGAGCTTTCCGATGAGCGAATCGTAGTTGGGCGGGATTCGGTACCCTTGTCGACAATGGGTGTCGACCCGGACTCCAGGCCCGCCGGGCACATCGAACCGAGACAGTGTCCCGGGGCGCGGCGCGAAGTTGTGATCCGGATCCTCGGCATTGATGCGACACTCGATCGCATGGCCCCGAATCGATATCTCGTCCTGCGTGAAGGGCAGCGGCTCGCCGGCTGACACGCGGATCATGGCAGCCACAATGTCGATGCCTGTGATCATCTCGGTCACGGGGTGCTCGACCTGGACGCGGGTATTCACCTCGAGCATGTAGAATAACTGATCATCATCCATCAGGAACTCGACGGTGGCGGCACCCGAGTAGCCGGCTGACTGAATGAGCCGGGCTGCGGCCGTACAGAGTTTGTCACGTTTGTCCGGGTCCACTCCCGGTGCCGGCGCTTCCTCGATCAGTTTCTGATGCCGGCGTTGAGTCGAGCAGTCGCGGTCAAACAGATGAACGGCATTGCCGTGCTGATCGCCCATTACCTGGACTTCAACATGCCGAGCCGTTTCGAGGAACTTCTCGACATAGACCGCCCCGTTCCCGAAAGCGGCTTGGGCTTCGGCCTGGGCTGCATCGATGCCGGTTTCGAGTGATACCCGATTGTGCGCGATGCGCATGCCGCGCCCGCCGCCGCCGGCCGATGCCTTGACAATCACCGGATAGCCGATCTCCTCGGCAATCTGCAGGGCTTCCGCCTTTTCCTCGATGGCCGATTCAGACCCGGGAAAGACGGGGACGTTGGACTGCCTGGCCAACTTCTTGCAGTTGATCTTGTCACCGAGTGCCGACATGGATTCAGGGGAGGGGCCGATGAAGGCGATCTTGCACGATCGGCAGATCTCGGCAAAGTGCGCATTCTCAGCCAGGAAGCCGTAACCGGGATGGATGGCATCGACATTGGCGACTTCTGCAGCCGAGATGATCCGTGGGATATTGAGGTAACTCTCACTCGCGGGCGGGGGCCCGATACAGACGGCATCATCACAGTAATCCAGCCACGGGGCACCCCGGTCGGCCTCGGAAAAGACGCAGACGGTCTGGATCCCGAGTTCGCGCGCTGAGCGGATGATTCGCAGTGCGATTTCGCCACGATTCGCAATCAGGATGCGACTGAACATGGTCGAACGTTTCCTTCACCCTCTGGTAGTCGGTCCGATGGTGATCTGCAGGCCGCTGAAGCGGTCAGGACGGGTCGATCTTGAACAGCGGCTGGCCGTAGTCAACGGCATCACCGTCCCCGACGAGCACCTCAGTAATCGTCCCGCGACACTCAGCCTTGATTTCGTTGAAAACCTTCATGGCCTCGACAAGACACACGACTGACGACTCCGAGACTTTCGTCCCGACGGTGGCAAATGACTCAGCGTCCGGGTTCGGCTTCGAGTAATACGTCCCGACCATCGGGCTGTTGATCGTCGTCCCGGTGTCCGTTGAAGGTGGTGCAGCCGTCGAGTCGCCTCCGGGGGCAGGCGTCGATGTGGCGCCCGCGGGAGTGGATGTGGTGGCGGAACCTGATGCGGCTGTGGCAGCACCGGCCAGGTAGGCCGGACCAATGACCGGTGTCGCGCCGGCTCGTCGCAGCGTCACACTCTGGTCGCCGTCTGCAATGTCCAGTTCCACCAGGTCATGTTCCACCATCAACCTGATCAGGTCTTCGATGACTTGACGCTCAATCATGTCGTCTGCCTTCTGTTCGATTTCATTTCACCGGGCATGTACCACGACCTGCCCTACACCTTCAGCACCGTCCCCGGTGTGCGCGCGATCCTGCCCCCTCAACGTCGCCACAACACACTTCCTAGACAGGCAGAACAGCGCTCTCCAAGTCCTTCTTCATACTCGAGAGCACTCGATGGCCCGTTCGTGTGACCAGAACGTCATCCTCGATCCGCACGCCGCCGACCCCGGGGAGATAGATCCCCGGCTCCACAGTCACAACCATGCCGGCCTCGAGCGTGTCGTTTGCCCCGCTGCGCGGCCCGAGTGAGGGCATTTCGTGAACATCGAGCCCGATGCCATGCCCCAGGCCGTGGCCAAAGGTCTCTCCATACCCAGCCTTTGCTATGACGGAGCGGGCAGCGGCATCGACGGCCAGACATTTCGCCCCCGGCTTGATCGCATCAATGGCAGCCAGTTGTGCTTCAAGCACAATCTGATAGATCTCGCGGATCTTCCGGCTCATCGTTCCGACGGACCAGGTCCGTGTCAGATCACTCCGGTAGTCCCGGTAGATCGCGCCCCAGTCGATGAGCAACGGCTTGCCGGCACGGACTTTGGCTCGAGCAGACGGGTAGTAGTGCGGCTTCGATCCATTGGCACAGGCTGCCACGATCGGGCCGAAGGCCGGCCCGGTTGCCCCTCTGATTTCCATCTCGTACTTCAGTCTGGCAGACAGATCCAGTTCAGATTGCCCCACTCGGAGATCGGCCAGCGTAGCCGATACGGCCTCCTGAGCAATGCTGACGGCCTTCCGCAGGGCCCGAATCTCGGAATCGTCCTTGATCTTCCTGATATCGGCCATGATTCCGGTCGTGTCAGCGCAACGGCGGGCACCGACCGACTTGGCAATTGCCTTGCGAGCACTGACGGTGAGATGATCGGCCTGGAGCCCGACGGACTTGCACTTGAGCCCATCGACGACTTCAGCGAGTTTGCCGGCCATCGGCCCGCGTCGAAGGGCCATCTGGGCCCACTGCGTGACCGGTGCCAGCAGTTCCTCGTAGCGGGAATCCGTCAGCAGGACGGCCTTGCGGGAGGTCATGATGAAGTAGCTGTCATCCCCGGGCAGCCCGATGAGGTATCCGACATCCCGCGGGTTGCTGATGACGAGGGCGTCCACTTGGTGGGCTCGCATGGCCGCCCGGACTTTCTTGTGTCGGGCAGCGAGTTGGGCAGCAGGCCCGGTCTGTCTTGCGGGTGCCTTCTTCCGAGCGGTCGACTTTTTATTGGTTTTTGTGCTCATAAAGTCCGGGAGTATACCGTGAGGTGGATTGTCAGGCGACCGGAGCAGCCCGCCAGGCCGTGGCAGAAGCGGCAGGATACGTCATCGCCGGAGCGGTGCGTGCGTGTGTGTGTAAGGGGGTGGGGTGTAGGAGGGGCAATGGCCAGGGCCGGATTTGAACCGGCGACACCCGCATTTTCAGTGCGGTGCTCTACCAGGCTGAGCTACCTGGCCGTTTCAACTCGCTGTGTATCGAGACCCGGGAGGCGAGCCCACGTCTGCGATCGGCAAAGCGTACTCCCTCACATCGGTCAGTCAAGACCAGAACTTTGCCTGATCGTCGGGCTTGGGGCAACTCACGACCGGCTCAGACCCGCTGGGCGGCCGAATCTGAGGTTGAAACGGCCCCGAGATGATGAACATCGCGAGGCCGTTTGTATTGGTCGATGGAGTATTGTGCGTCTGTCGATTACTTCTTGGCCGGCGGCTTGTAGGTGAAGTCGATCGTGGTCTCCTCACCCTCGACGACGGTCACTTCGATGGTCTCTTCGACAGGGGAGAACTTGTCGAATTCGTGCCAGACTGACAGTGTGTACGTGCCGGCCGGGACGTTTTCGATCTTGAACTCGCCCTGGTCATCGGAGACAGCGTGGAATGGGTGATCGAACACGGCAATGTAGGCACCCATCCAGGCATGGACATCGCACTTCAAGGTCATCGGCGGGTCGTAGTCGGCCTTCTTGAAGACCACTTCCTTGACCATGTTCTGGGCCGGCTGGCTTTCATTGAACCCGGGGTTGTTCTCGGCCTTGAGATTCAGGTTGTGCATGGTCTCGTCGCCGTTCTCGAAGTGAACGGTTTGGCCGGCCATGACACTGACGACATGCGGGACGTATTGGCAGCCATGCTGCTCAACCGCGACCGCATCCTCGGGGGCCTCGAAGTCGCCGTCCAACCCGTCACTGATGTAGACGACGACGTTGCACAGCGTGCCCTTTTCCTCATTGAAGATATACGTTTCGCGCTCAAGCGGTGCGTCCTTGCGGTTCTGAACGCAATAGGCGTCACCGCTGACGCGGATCAACTTCGGCTTGGCCATCCGGCCTTCGAATTTCGTCGACCCGACAATGGTGCCGCCTTCAGGGGCTGCGGTCGCGACCGCCTGGATCATCAACACCCCAACGACAAGCCCTGCTCCAGCCATCAACTTTGCTGTGTTCATCTTCTTCATATCCGACTGTTCCTTCTGGTCATGAGCCCGCTCACCTCCGAAGTGAGCGTGAGTTCAGACGATTCTGTACGAGTTCAGACGCCTCCGGTTCGTGCACTACACTGACGCTTTCAGTCCGTACCTATTCCACGCTCGTCATCTCGTGAGCATGTCGATGCGTCTACTGTTATGCAGTTCCCTGATAAAAGGCACCCATTGTATCCGGCGAGCCGGAGGCCGCCAGTTTCAGCCGGCACAATCGATTGAAATGAACGAGCGATTGTTCACTCGCCCTGCCAGCATACTATCGGATAGTTTTATCCGCTGATGTGCACAAGAGATTCTAATGTATGTGTTGATTCCGACCCGGTTGACACCCACCGTCCGTGTACTCAACGCCGCTGTAGTACGACTGGTAAACAAGGAGCGGCAAGTCCCAATAATGCACCGGGTGCGTCTTTCTACCGGATGAATGTATCATGTTTACAACCCTTCTCATCCTGTTCTCAATCGTCAGCGTGATGTCACTGGCGCTGACCCTGATCGGGCTGCCGGGCGCATGGCTGGTCATTGCAGTCGGGATTGTGTGCCACTGGCTGCAGGACTGGACATGGTTTTCGTGGTGGACGATCGGCGGGTGTATTGCACTCGCACTGGTTGGTGAGGTGCTTGAGTTCGCCTCCGGAGCAGCCGGAACGCACTGGGCCGGAGGGAGCAAACGCTCAGGGGCCGGTGCCCTGATCGGCGCGCTGGTCGGCGGTCTTGCCGGGTCCATGTTCCCGCCGATCATCGGGGCGCTGATCTGGGGCGTCGTGGGCGCCGGTGTTGGGGCCATCGTCGCTGAGATCACCGTTCACGACGACACGGGCGCACCCCGTACGATGAAACAGACGTTGGGGATCGGAGGGGGTGCGGCAGCCGGTCGGCTTGCCGGGACCATTTCGAAACTGGCTGTCACGGCGATCATTGCCATTGTCATGTTCGTCGCTGCCTGGATCCCGGGCCCGGCCTGAGTGTCGATTGGTCTCACACCATCCATGAGAAAACCGAGCGCCACAACGTCAGCAGCGCTCGGTTTATGGGTATTGATGGAGCCGGGATCAGTTCAGCACTGAACCGGAGTTGTCTTATCGCTCATCGAAGGGCACATAGGGTGCGTTGTGCGGGCCGATGTAGGCTGCCCGAGGCCGCATGATTCGATTCGCCTCGTTCTGTTCGAGGATGTGCCCGACCCAGCCGGTGACGCGACTGATGGCAAACATTGGCGTGAACATGTCGATTTCGATCCCGATCGACTTGTACGTGGTGGCCGAGTAGAAATCGACATTGGGATAGATGCCCTTGCTGCCGACGCGGGCGGTCATGACCTCTTCGACCATCGTGCTGAGTTCGTACAGGTCGTGGTTGCCGGTGGAGTCGGCCAGATCCTTGGCAAAGGCTTTCAGGAACGTGGCCCGTGGGTCGAGCGTCTTGTAGACGCGGTGGCCGAAGCCCATGATCTTCTTCTTGGTGGCCATCGCCTCGTCGAGATACTTCGTGACGTTGTCGGCTGATCCGATTTCCCTGAGCATGTACATGACGCGCTCATTCGCCCCGCCGTGGAGTTGCCCGTGCAGGGCAGCAATGCCACCGGTCACAGCGCCGTAGACGCTGGACATGGTGGAACAGATAACGCGCGAGGTGAAGGTGGAGGCGTTCAGGCCGTGATCGGCATGGAGGATCAGGCAGACGTCCAATGCGCGAGCCATTGTCTCATCCGGCGCTTCGCCGTTGATCATGTAGAGGATATTACCGGCGATGTTGAGGTCCGGGTCCGGATCGACAAGCGGCAACTTCTTGCGAGCGCGGTCGAAGTAGGCGACGATGGCCGGCATCTGACACACGAGCCGCATGCCTTTTTCGCGCAGGCCCTCCGGAGAGATATCGTCCGGGGTCTCATCAAAACTCGCGAGGTAGCTCACCGCTGTGCGCAGGACATGCATCGGAGCGGTCTTGGGCGGAATGTTCTGGAGTAACTCCTTGACGGGCGTGGGCAGCGTGTAGTGGGCACGCAGTTGGGCCGTGAAGTCCTTCAGTTCTGCTGCCTTGGGAAGCCGCTTGTGCCACAGGAGGAACGCGACCTCCTCGAACGTGGACTTCGTGGCAAGTTGGTCAATCGGGATTCCGAGGTACTCCAGGATTCCTTCGGTCCCGTTGACGTAGGACAGAACTGTCTCAGCGGCGATGACGCCTTCCAATCCTTTCGGTGCATTTGACTCTGTCATGGCTTCTCCTGAGTTTCTGGTGCTGCCGTGATATGAGGCAGACTGTCCATTTGCAGCAAGAGCATCTTGCTGCTGCGGTCTTGTTTGTTCCAATGTCACCGACATCACGAATCAGCCAGGAACGATTTGTCGTATGACCTGACTGAGATTGTTCCGTTGCGCGACTGCCCTATCAGACTGACCACATCGGGTGCCACCCCGGTTCCGTGGCATCCGACCTACGGTGAACACACTAGGCACGTTGTCCTATTCCGGACCTGATTATCCTATCGAGCGTCTGGCACAACTGCAAGCCTCAGCACTGCTGAGTTTTGCATCATTGAAACAGACCACAGTCGGGTAGCGATGTTTCTAGGGGATATCTCCTAGTGTCTAATGACTACAACGACGGGACCGAACCGACATCCACGAATCACGCCCCCTACGATGAACAATCACGTTGGGGCGCCGCTGCTCCTGCGATGACCCATGTGATGTGTCACACGGCATGGCTGAACCAGGTCCCAAACACTGAAGTGTGATCCGCTCCCATGATTCCACTGAACACGGATCGACCGCTCAAAACCACCTCGATCGTGACGCCGGCGTTGATTGTCGTCAACCTGCTGGTCACGTTGGCATTCGTCGTCGGAGGAGAACCACTGGAGGACGTTCAGCACGCGCTGATGCTCCAGCCTTTGAAACCGAAACTGTGGCAGTTCGTGACGTATCAGTTTCTGCATGGCGGGCTGATGCACCTGCTGGGCAACATGCTGTTCCTGTGGGTGTTCGGCCAGTCGGTTGAGGATCGTCTCGGCCGCATCGCTTTTCTCGGGTTCTATCTGACCGGCGGCATCCTGGCCGGCATCGCGCACGTCTTGACCGAGCCGGTCTCGCCCGTGGTCGGCGCCAGTGGGGCCATCGCAGCGGTCACCGGGGCATTCCTGGCCCTGTTTCCCCACACGAAAATCCGCATCCTCTGGCTGTTTATCATCATCGGGGTGTTTGAGATCCCAAGTCTCTGGTTCATCGGATTCTCGTTTGCCCGTGACGTCTTCTCACAGTTGCGTGGCGGAGGCGAGATTGCCTATAGCGCACACATTGCCGGCAACGTGTTCGGATGTGCCGTCGGACTCGGTTTGCTGTTCTTCCGGCTGCTGCCGCGCGAGCCGTATGACCTGTTCACGCTGGTCAGCCATTGGTACCGACGGCGTCGCTTCCGCCGAATCGCCGAACGCGGGTACGACCCCTGGGCGGGCGTCCGGCGTGGGAAGCCGAGTGCCTGGAAGAAGTCTCGCGGTAAGAAGGAGGAGGCGGGATCAGAGTCATCTGTGGGGGCCGAAGCGACCCCGGCAGATCGGAGTGACCGACCTCGCACGCAGGTGCCGGTGCAGGACGGCTCCAGTCAGCCCGGTGACGATCACTCTGCGGAACAGTCGATCCCGACAAGGGCAGAGCATGATGAAGCCGAGGCCTTGATACCGACACCGGAGCAGGTGGCTCGGGAGGCGTTGGGCGAGTTGCTCGAAGCCGGCCGGTACGAAGCCGCGGCTGACGCCTATGTCCAGTTGATGACTGACTTTCCGAAGGCAGCGTTGGGGCACAAGGCGTTGCTGGACGTGGCGAACACGCTCTTTCGCACCGGGCAGCATCAGGAGGCGGCAGCTGCGTATGGGCGGTTTCTCAGTTCGTACCCGACCGAGGATCCCAAAGGGCAGGTCCGACTCGTCTACGGCCTCCTGCTTGTGCGCTACGTCGGCCGCCCGGCTGACGCCCAGACCCCTCTGATCGAAGCGATCGGGCGGCTTCACCAGCAATCGGACCTTGACTTGGCTGAGGCCCTGTTGAAGGAATCCGGTTACGTCAAGCCGGCCGAGGGCGACGCTCCTGGATGATTGGCCGCTCCCGAGGATCGTGGCTGCGCTCGTCTCGATGCTGAATCGGGAAATCCGGTACAACCGGATCAGTCCGTACAGCCTCGCAGCACAGCCCCGGCTGACTCGTCTGCGCTGCCTCCCACGTCACCGCGAAATGCCCGCACTGGGTAACAGGCTCATGCCTGCGTCCATGTGAATAAGCATGGGGTCGCCTCTGGCCGGCTTCGCTTTGCAATTGGACCGTGTAGGTGCATGTGAGAGTGCAGGCGATTCGAAGGAGGAGAGGCCATGCAGTACCGAATGACACGATCAGCAGCCCTGCTGTGTTCACTTACTATCTGTTCACTGGCGGCAGCCCCAGCCATGAGCGAGGATGACGGTGAGCAAACGCGCGTCACCAGTATCAGTGACATGATTCTGTACGGCGTGGACAGCCGCAGTCATGAACTGATCCGCTACGACTTCGGGACGGACCGCCTCGCATCCGTCGGTCAGGTCCAACTGGATGATGGGACCGTGGTTCACGGCATCGAGTCACTGGCTTACATCCCCGGTCGCCCATACCTGTTTGCCGTCTGGAACTATGACGACACGTCCGGGAAGTCGAAACTGATCACAATCAATCTGTTCACCGCACAGGCAGCGGCCTACCAGTTTGATACCGGGTCGGCCAATATCCAGGGGATGGTGGCCGTGAACCTGGAAGGGCAGGATGCGAACCGCGGGCATGGCAACGACTGCGACGGCTTTGATGAAGACAATCGCGGCAACAGCAACGGCGTCAACGAAAATGGCATGGGGCATGGGGCTCACTCCGGGTGTTGGCGCCTCTTCGCAGTCCAGGACTCCGGGCGCGGCGGCCGGAATCAATACAGCCTGATTTCCATCAATCCGGATACCGGACGTGCCAGCAGCGTGATGAGCGTGTCGCGGGCCTACACCGGCCTGGCAGCCGGTGATGACCTGAGCCTGTTCGCCACTGAAGGCAACACGTTATGGGCCCTGGATGTGAGCAACGAAAGCGAAGCATCGGTTGGCAGCCACATCCTCGATGACATCACGGCACTGACCCTCGCCGGCGGCGCTGACGATGCCTATGTCGACATCCCGGGATTTGACGACGACCTGTCCATCGACGGTGCCCTGTTCGGTTTCACCGGGAGCGATAACACGTTGACCCTCTTTGACAAGACCACCGGCGAAGCGGTGCCGTATGAATCCAGCCTGTCTGACTCCACCCTTGACGGGATCGTCGTGCTCACGCGTCACGACGATCCCAAGGACGGCCTGGCTCGGGTGGCCTATGACTGATCATCGGAGCAATGCCCTGCAACAGCGCCCAGTCCCCACACGGCGGCGCTGATACTCCTTCTCACTTCTTTGTCTATGAGCGTGCCCGGCTTCCACTTGCGCGGCTCTCCTCCACCCGGGAGCCGGGCAATCGCTCTTTTTGTCAGGCGCTTTTCAAGCCATGCCGGTGCCGGTAAGCCACTATGACAGATAGCGCGCACCGACGCGGTCCATCCGTTGCATGCGTTACACTCGGTAGGGTCTCTTGCCTTTGTCGAGTGTCCCCAGTCTCCCATATCTACGAGAATTGGACGCTTAAGCCGTGGCAAATACGCCATGACGGAGGATGCACGCGATGGACCATAGGAAACGAACGACGACAACAATGGGACTGGCGCTCCTGTTCCTACCAGGGCTCTGCCTGGCACAGGACGGCGGCAGTGAACTGATGGATGTCGGCAATCTCGTGATGTACGGCCTTGAGGACAGTACCCACGAGTTGCTGCGCTACGACTTCGGCACCGATCAAGCGCAAACGATCGGCCAGGTCAAACTCTCGGACGGATCGGTCTTGTATGAGGTTGAATCACTCGCTCACTTTGCGGGGCAGATCAACCTCTATGCCGTCTGGAACTTCGAGGCTGATGCGCGTTCTCGCCTTGTTGAGATCAACATGTTGACGGCCGAGGCGACGTTGCTCCCGCTGGAAACCGGCTTTGGGAACATCGAAGGGCTGACTGCTGTGAGCCTGCTGAATCGAGGCCCGGGCCCGGGTGATCCGACGACCGTCATTCTGCTTGATAGCAACGGTGAGGATGCGTTTGAAGTCTCCTTTGTTGAAGTCACGTACAACGATGACGGGACCAGTTCCTGGACCTATCACGTGCGTGAACTGGCAACAGGCAAGGACCTGAGCCATTGGAATCTGGCACTCGGAGACAGCCACCAGGTCATGTCAGGCACGACCGACGGCTATGAGGTCGGCATCGACGGCTCAACCGGATTCTTCGGCATCAAGTGGGATGTGACCGAGGGATTCGCCGAGGGCGACTTCACCATTGTGCTGGACAAGCACTACGGCGGGACCGAAGGCGGCAACGGCATCGGCGTGCTGGCCAAAGGCGGTCGCCTGCCTGATACATCCGAGATCTTCGGGCCGACCGAAAACGTCCCGGCCCAGAACACGCTCTACGGAATCCATGCCGATTCAAGTGGGCGTATGGCACTTGTGTCGATCGACACGGCAACCGGCGTCGCCCAGCAGGAGATGGAGCTCCTTCACAAGTATGAAGGACTCGCCGCTGCTGCTGACGGTACGCTGGTGGCAGTCAGCAACAATCAGACGTGGCGAATCGATCCGTATTCGGACACCGAGTCGCTGCTTGGCAGCTCTGCCCACTATGACATCGAAGCGCTTGAGTATGCGTTCGGCAAAGACGAAGCCGGCGTCATGGTGCCCGGGTACGACCCTGACATGACCGCTGATGGGGCCCTGTTTGCCTTCAGCGATCGAAGCGATCAACTGCTGCTGATTGACCCGGCGACCGGCATGGCATCCGTGTACCATTGCTCACACGGGGCCGGCAACATCGAAGGAATCGTTTTCGTGACTCAGTCGTTCGATCCAACGGTTCACGTGGCCAAAGTTGGATTCGATTGAGTCAATGAAGTAAGTCCGGCGTGATGATTTTCCGCAGCGTCGCGTCGCGCGGAGTCACGAGCCCCGAGGCCCCAGCGACACTGACGCTGACACAGCGCCTCCCTCTCGACCGCCTCTCCTGCACGAGTGCATCGTGCCTGGCAGCCGGCCGACAAGGGAGGCGCGTTTTTTTTTCGACGTGACGTTGTGCCGATAATCGTATCGATGACGATCCCGGAGGGACACGCCTTCAAATGGAGCAGGCCGGCCCCAATCTGCGGTTTTGTACGAATGGCCCGATCCTTCAACAAGTGCATCGAACAGTCTCGCCATCACTCCGAACAGGAATAGAAAGCGAGGCAACCCGGTTGCTCTGATGTGGGTACAATCAGTGCGCACATCATATTGCAGTGGTGACAGCATACGTGAAGAACATACGGCACATGATCGTGGTTGCCGGCCCGTCCGGGGTCGGCAAGAGTACACTGATCACTCAGATTGCGCGCGGTGAGCATCCGGAGCTATCTCGGACGCTGGGCTTTGATTCTGGAACGATCTGGGAAAAGCGCAGCGCCAGCCAGTTGGAGCGTTCTGCCGCTATCACGAAATCATTTGATAATCTGATCTTTCATTATGACATCATGCGGCCGGTACTGCGTCGATATCGAGATGGATACATCGCTGATCCTGCATTGAAGAGCCTTGATCAGGCAGCGCGGCTCTCAATCGTGTCTCTGTGGGCACCCGATGACGCATTGATCACTCGGCTGTCGACTCGAACCTCGCTCCCGTTTCGGCGATCGCTGACGCCTCTCAACTTCCCGGTACGGATTGCCCGGAAGCGACGGTACGCGCGGTTACGCCGGCTGTATCGCAGACCGCAGGCAGTCAGCCAACAGTACGCATCCTGGTTCGACTTCACACAGGATCGGCAGCCCACATGCGAACAACATCTCGTCGTCGATGTCTCGAACAATGTAATCAGGTTCACAACGATTTCCGAATGGCTTGCTGCACCACATCACGATCGCGCTCAGAGCCCAGATGGCTCCTGCGGCTGCGGGGGTGGGGGTGGAGGTGGGTGCAGTCATGGGCGTGCCGCCCAGTAGTAGGCAAGGGCGCCGCGGTCATCATCGCTGCAGGCAGGGCGTTAGCGTGCCTGCTCCGGAAACAGCACCGTATGCTCGGGGGCGAACGGCTTGTCCGGATCATATTCAATGAAGCCGGCGTGCGTATCGAGAAATGTCACTGCGTGTGTGTTCTTCGTCCCGTGATGGGTGATCGGGGGACTCTTTCGTTTAATGATGTGGAAGTCAGCGGGGTCTTCCCAGAAGGCAATGTAACGGCTCGGGTAGTTGAGTCGTGCTCGGTTGAACATCTTGACGCCCTGATCCCATTCGTAATATTCTGCCACATCACCGTAGTTCCATTCCCAGCCGCCGCCCCCAATCCACGCCAGATTGAAGAGATATGAGGTTCCTGACGCGTAGTAACAACTCATGGCTTCACTGATCTCGTCGCTCCACCAGTTGAGTTGGTAGTTGTACCCTTTGTCATCGGGGCACTGGAAGATCGGAAAGTTAAACTTGTCCGGCTTCGCCAGCTCGTTGGGGCTCACCTTCTTGCCGAGCGCCAGATCAGGGTGCGCGTAGGGATTCAACGGTCGATACTCAGGCCGCAGTGCCCACGCGCGCATCCCGCCATCGATCGGATAACGCCCACCGTGATTGTAGTTGCTTCTCTGAAAGTTCGGGATCGGGAGGTGATCGCTATTGTCATCCTGATACAAGGTGTTTGCCACCATGATCTGATGCAGGTTGTTCAGACATGCGCCGGCTCGGGCTGCCTTCCTGGCCCGGTTAAGGGCCGGCAGCAGAATACCGATCAAGAGCGCAATGATCGAAATGACGACCAGGAGTTCGATGAGCGTGAAACCGCTTCTCGTTTGTATTCGCAATCTGTTCTGTTCGGTACTCATTGTTAAGTCTCCACGTGCGGGCTCAAGCGATACTCAGTCGAGAGAAGGTCCTTCGTTGGAGTCCGGCAAGCCTCTACCGTCCCTGCTCGGGGAACAGCACCGTGTGCTTGGGGTCAAAAGGATCATCGATGTCATACTCGACGATCGCAGCATGCGCATCGAGAAAGCTCAGCGAGTAGGCACCCGGTCGGCCGTGATGCGTCACCTGTACGACTTCGCGCCAAATGATGCCGTAATCTGCCGGATCTTCCCAGAAGGCCACGAAGCGCGAGGGGTATGTCAACCGGGCACGTTTGAACATCTTCTGCCCGGTTTTCCAGTCATACGGTTCGGCCACATCGCCATACTTGAATACCCAGCCGTTCTGCCCGATCCATGCGAGGTTGAACAGGTACGACGTGCCGATGGCGTGATAGGCACTCAAGCCTTCGCGAAGTCCGCCGCTGTGAAATCCCTGTTGATAGTTGTACGTCGTATCATCGGGGCACTCGAACACGGGGTAGTTCCACTTGTCCGGATCGGAGAACTCCGACCGGTTGCTTCTGAAGAACGAATCGGTTGGGAGGGGCAGGTTCGGTTGCGCGTATGGATTCAGGGCGCGCTCATGCGGCCCCTTGCCATGCTTGGTCAGACCTCCCGTGACGGGGAAGCGCCCGCCGTGGTTGTAGTTGCAACTGTCGCCGTTCTGCCGACCGTCGCCGCTTTCGATGTATGGGATCGGGAGCCGATCGTTGTGCTCGTCCTGGTACATCCAGTTGGCGACCATGATCTGGTGCAGGTTGTTGAGACAGACGTTGGCACGAGCGGCAGCGCGTGCCCGGGTCAGCGCCGGAAGCAGGATGCCGATGAGCAGCGCAATGATGGAGATGACAACCAGCAGCTCGATGAGTGTGAAGGCGCGACTCCGGCACTGGCGCGTGGGTGAGCGCGTCGTGTCGACGCCCACGGCTGCACGGCTCATGGAGAGACGGTCGCTGCAGTGTTTGCGGCTCGTTGGATCCGGCATGAGGTCACACACGCGAGAACTCCTTTATGACAACCCACTCCCCGTGCCCGCACCGAACTGTTTCCATCAGCAGGCTGAGCGCAAAAGCAGGACAAGCCGACCTGCCAGTCAGGCAGATCGGCTTGCTTGTCCATCGCCTTCGTCTCCCTCCGGCGTTGTCCGATCGAGCCTGTGGCCGACAGCCGATCGGATCGGACTCAATCCCGCAAGACGTGTCGTCACAACTGCCACCTCGTCCGCTGCCTCGGGACTGCCTCCTAGTCAAGCAGTTCCGGGAAGATCATGAAGTAGGTCGAGGTGTTGTAGTGATCGATATCACCCTTGTACGGCATGATGACGAGCGATGCGTGCCCATCAAGGAATGCGAGGGCAAACTCATCCTTACCGCCGTGATGCGTCAGGGGCGGTGAGTGGCGGCGCCAGAACATGGCATCGCAGGGGTCATCAATGTAGTTGACCATCATGCTCGGGTACTCGAGGCGGGAGCGATCAAACAGTTTCTTGCCAGTGTCCCAATCAGGTTCGGCTTTCGGGTGGCCGGAAAGCCCGCGGAACCAGTAGCAGTTGAACATGTATGACGTTCCGATTGCTTCGTAGCAGCTATAGCCGTCAACGGAGTCATACCCATCGCCCATCTGATAGTTGTAGCCGCGATCTGAGGGGCACTGGAAGATGGGGAAGTTGAACTGGTTCGGGTCACGGAAGTCGTCGTCCGACACGCCCGGATCATTGGAGCCACGATACCCATCTTTGCCCATTTTGCCGCCCAGCGGGAGGTTCGGGTGGGCGAACTTGTTGAGTGGCCGGTCATACGGGAGCACATAGGGGCCGCCGGTGATGCTGCCGGTGTAGGCACCCTCAACCGGGAAGCGGCCGCCGTGGTTGTAGTTCGAGAGCCAACGACTATTGCCGTATGTCTGACGAACCGGGATGTCGTCGCGGGTTTCATCAGCGTACATGCCGGTGGCGACCACGATCTGGTGCATGTTGTTGCGGCACCCGCCGGCCCTGGCTGCTTCGCGTGCCCGGGTCAGCGCTGGAAGCAAGATGCCGATCAACAATGCGATGATCGATATGACGACCAGCAATTCAATCAGCGTGAACGCCCTTCGTGGTTGCACTTGTGCAGGTAAACTGTGCTTCATAATGGCCACCAAACCTCTTCTTGAAAAAGGAGACTTTGTCTATTCAGAATCGCACGATCGTCGCGATCCAGTATCGGGTAATACGACTCGTATTGCCCAGTATTGAGCGAACCGCCTTGTCGCTCACTCGTCCTGATTTGTGGCGAAGCGAACGGCCAATGGTCTATTGGCTCCCCAGCTCGCCGCCGCGTTGCGAAACGCACCGAGCCGCCTGATCCGGCTCGAAATGATGAATACTGATTGCTCTGCAGTCTACCCGTCTGTCATTCCAGCAGCATTCGATTCCGGCTGATACCTCGAGAAGGACCTGGAAACAGAATCGGCTGCCGCCATGGAACCATATGGTACAGAGCGAAAACCTGGTTGAACGGACTCCTTGAAAAACTCGCTACAAAGACCGAGAATCGTCGCCATATGGTAACCTACAACTCGTGATCGTACAAGCGGGAAACGGGGTTTTCAGTCCGGATTTGTGACATGTCGGGTTCAAGCCGGGGTCCGATCAGCGGTCACCGGCAACGCAGTGGGCCGCCATCTGTACCGTCTCAATCTGCGGTATTGTGGTTTTGTATGTGCGAGGGCTCGTTTTTCGTGTACACTGAGACCCTGGAAGGCAGCGGATAAGTCATCAGTCGCCAAGCAATTACTTCGCTCGATGAGCAGCGACATGGTGCGTTGTATCGAGTATTCGCAATCAAATTTCTTTAATTTTGCAATTCACGGGAGTCTGAGATGGCGGAGCGGACTCGTAGGATCAACCGTGGCGAGCATGGGTGGGGCTTCACACTCATCGAGTTGCTGGTTGTCATATCGATCATCGCATTGTTGATCGGCATCTTGCTGCCAGCGCTGACACGGGCCCGGAATGCTGCCCGGGCCGGGTCGTGCTTATCCAATCAGCGTCAGATCGGGTTTGCGATGCATGGGTACATCGCCGATGTTGATCTGATCCCGCGCGAGGCGAATGGCGGCCGCCAGGAGGACAAGCGTTGGGACTTGGCCTGGCCGCTGTGCTACCGCCCGTATTTCACCCACAAGAAGGATGACCAGTTCGACTCGGCGGACGTGTATCGCTGCCCGTCGCACCCGAATCCCCGTCACAAGGTGCAGTACATCGTCAACGGATTGAACTTCCGCGAGCCGGGGCAGGTCATCGAGTGGCCACGTCAAAAGGCCAGCAGACCGGAGGAGTTCCGCAGGCCCAGCGATGCTGCCTACATCACCGACTACACGGATGATCCGGACAACATTCTGGCCAACAACAACTACAACCGTGGCGAGAATACGCCGGAGTCCCACATTGCGATCTTTTACGACGCCTGGTCAAGGGATCACATCCAGGGCGATCCTGACAATTTCTACACCGGCCAGCGGATTGAGCCGCGGCGTCATCAAAAGGGCTGCAACACCCTGTTTGTCGACGGGCACTGCGAGTTGCTCGGCGAGGAAGAGGTCACAGATCTGGATACATGGGACGATCTGACGTACTTCGAGCCGAATCACTGAGTGCATAAATGAGGCAAATTGACCAGAAGCCGGACTTGACGATGAGGGCCACGTCAAGCCCGGCTTGTTTGCGCGAATGAGTTGCTGCTACTTCTTGAGGAATCGCTGCCACCAATCGGTGATCTGATGCAGGCGATGGAGTCGCATATCCGGGGGCCCGCCGCGGCTCATGCCGTGACTGGTTGACTGTGGATAGCGCACGAACCGGGTCGGCACCTTGAGATACTTCAGTGCGGAAAAGACCTGTTCGGACTGCTCAATGTTGCAGCGCAAGTCGCCTTCACTGTGAATGATGAGCGTCGGGGTCTTGACCTTGCGGAAGAACTGGATCGGGCTGGAGTTCCATCGAGCGTCAATGTCATCCCAGGCATTGCCCTCCCAGTATCGACCCGGAGTGTCGATGAAGTCGCTGTTGCCGGCCATGCTGAGGAGATTCGAGACGCACCGATCGGTGATCGCAGCCGCGAACTCATTGGTATGAGCAATGGCCCAGTTGGTCATGTAACCGCCATAACTGCCTCCCATGATGCCCATGCGCTTCGAATCGACCCCTTTGGTTGACTTCATGAACTCCATGACGGCCTGCATATCGACCCAATCGGCGTAGCCCCAACTGCCGCGGATGGCCGAGGTATGTTCTTCACCGTACCCCTTGCTGCCGCGTGGGTTCGAGTAGAAGACGGTGTATCCCTCGGCTGCCAGGACCTGGAACTCGAGGAAGAAGCACTCGCCGTATTGCGCGTGTGGCCCGCCGTGAATCTCAAGAACGGCCGGCCGCTTTCGGGTGCTCTGCGGGCTGATGTTTGGCGGCCGCATCACCCAGACGTGGACCTTGTTTCCGTCCGGGCTCGTGATCCACTGCGACTTGGGCTTGGCAATCTGATGCGATCTGATCCAGTCGCGATTGAAGTTGGTGACCCGGCTTACCTTGAGTGCATTGCCACGGGCCTGAACCTGGCCGACTGCGATCTCGGCCGGTGTTGTGGGCGTGTCATACATGAAGGCAAAGGTCTTGCCGTCATCGGAGAAGTTGCCAAGTGAGTGCTGAGCGGCTCCCGAGGTCAGGAAGTTGAACTTCCCGGTGCGGCTGGGCTTTCCGGCTCGGACCTTGATGTCGACCGCTGCCAGGTGGGTCTGGCCGTGCCATCCGATGGATGCATACAGGCGCGTGCTGCTGGGTGCCCAGCGAACGACCGCGTCAAAGGACACTTCGGCGGTGTCAGAGAGAACGGCAGCCATGAGGCAGAAGTCCTCGGTGTTGGACAGACTGACGGCCCCGCCGGAGGAGGCACTGCAGACGAACAGTTCGAGGTTGCGAGTGCTGTAGCCGCTGTCCGTGCCGATGCGCCCGGCATAGGCCAGCCATTGGCCATCCGGCGACCAGGCCACTGAGTCCTTCGGGCCCTCAGGAAGATTCGGGACGGCCTTCACCTTTCCCGATTTGATATCGACGATGACGAGTTCGCACTTCTCCCACTCGAACATCGCTCGCTTCGAACGATTTGTCGAGACCACCAGGCGTTTCGAGTCCGGTGCCCAGTCGTAATAGAAGAAGCCGAGCGTGTCCTTGTCATAGATGACGCGGTGCTTGCCGGTTTTCGTATCAATGAGGTAGAGTTTGAAGCGCTGCCCGAGGAAGTAGCCATCTCCGTCGAGCCGATACCACTCGTGGTCAATGACGCGGGGCGGTGTGTTCAGGCCCTTTTCCTTGCGTTCGGCTTCGGCCTTCTCGGTGAGATCCGGGTGCTGTGCACGGAAGGTGGCAGCGATCCAGCGGCCGTCGGGCGACCACTTGAGTGAACTGACGACCCCTTCGGGGAACTTCGTCAACGGGGTTGCTTCCCCCCCTGCTTCTTCTGTGCTGATGGTGAAGATCTGCGGCTTGCGTTTGTCGCGTGCGCCAATGAAGGCGATCGTCTTGCCGTCCGGGCTCCAGCGTGGGGAGGCATCACGGCCGCCGGTGGTGAATTGTCGCGGCTCGGCATCGCCGGCCGACGGCACGAGCCACAGATTCGTGACGTACTCATTCTTGGTGCCGACGTGCTTCTTGACGAAGGCGACCTGCGAGCCATCGGGCGATACCTGCGGCCCGGAGACAAGATGAAGTTTCGTCAGGTCCTCCGGTTTGATCAATGCCTTCTTCTGCCGTCGCGCGCGGGGCTTACTCTTGGTCGACTTGGCGGTCGTCTTCTTGGTCATCTTCTTTCGTGCCATGTGTCAGGCCTCTGCTCTATGGAGTGGTGTTGATAGTCGGAGCGTGTATACCGGGCTGGATCGGTGGGGCGGCATCCGTCTCAGCGGTCCGGCCGTGTGCCGAGTGCCGGCCGACGATGTGGCAGGATCAGCGTGTCCACCCAGCGCGGAAATCCGGTTTGATGTACTTCGCAGCCTCAGCCAGGTTGCGAACAGCGAGTGCTTTGGCATCCCATTCGATGCGCTGCCCGAGTCGGAAGGCCACATTGCCAAGCAGCACCGCTTCAGAGAGCGCCCCGGAGTAGGTGAAATTGCACGTGGTGGGCGTGCCGTTTCGACAGGCTTCGAACCATTCGTTGTGATGGCCGATCGAATCAGGAATTGACGGTTCGGGTCGCTTGTAGTCGGCGAACTTGTCTTCCGGCAGGAGGAGATGGCTGCCGTAGTTTGACAGGATGCTCCCTTCGGAGCCGACAAAGAGTTGGCCATCACCCCATTGGATCGGTTCGCCGTTCTTATTCTTCAGATTCTTGAGTATGTCAGGGCGCTTTCCACCGTCATACCAGGTGACCTGCACCGGTGGCTGATTGGTGCCTCGGGCCGGGTGCTGGTAATTGACGATGAGCCACTCAGGCGTCCCCTCGGGATGAACCTCCGGACCTTCGACCCAGACGGCGGTCGGGTACATCAGATCGAGCGCCCAATGGACGAGATCGACGTAGTGGCATGCCATGTCGCCGAGTGTCCCGGTCCCCCACTGCCAATACCGTCGCCATTGCCCGGGATGCACGTTTGCACAGAACGGCCGCTGCTCGGAGGGCCCGAGCCAGAGATCCCAGTCGAGGTTTTCAGGCACTTCGTGCCCGAACTGATAGCGACCGCCCGACCAGCTCTTGCCGCACCAGACGTGGACGCGCTGAACGGTCCCGATGGCACCGGCGCGGATCAGTTCGACGACGCGTCGGTAGTTGCTGCCTGCATGAATCTGGGTCCCCATCTGGGTGGCCAGTTGCTTTTCTGCCGCCAGTTGAGCCATCGCGCGCGCTTCAAACACCGAGTGTGCCAGCGGCTTTTCGCAATACACATGTTTACCCATGCGCATGGCCATCATGGATGCCGGGGCATGGATGTGATCCGGGGTGGCAACCAGCACGGCGTCGATGGACTCGTGCATCTCGGACAGCATGTTGCGAACGTCCCGGAATGTCTTTGCCTGCGGGAAGCGCGCGGCTGCTGCCTTGAGGTAGTTCCGATCAACATCGCACAGGCCGACGATGTTCTGCGATTGAATCTGGTTGATATTCCATCCGGCTTGATTGGCTGTACCGACGACGGCGATCGAGAGTTTGTCGTTAGCAGGATAGCCCCAGGCAGCAGATCCGGATCGGAACAGGGGACGGGCCCCCAGGGTCCCGGCGGCAGCGAGTGCCGATGACTTGAGGAACTGTCGGCGCGTGAGCCGGCCGGGCACGTCTCTTGTGTTGCGTCCGCTCATGGTGTGGTATCCATCCGTGTGTTGGGTTATCACGAAGGGATTGTAGACACCACCGCAGTGCGCTGAACAAGCCCCCCGGATTGGAATCCGTGGGCTTGGTCATCCATGAGCCTGACTAGAAGAGTGTGTAGATGAAGGGGGCGAGCGTTGATGTGTGAACGAAGAACATGAGCATTCCGAGGATGATGATGATCACCATGGTGGGCAGCAGGAGATAGTGCCCTTGTCGCACGAAGTATGCCAGCACGCGGGCCGGCTGTGTCAGCAGCGCTCGTTTCTCGCCTCCTGCTTCGCCGGCTTCGAGTTCAACCGGCACGATCTTCTTCGTCCAGCCTTCCATGTCGGCCGGCGGGCTTGCAGTCGCCCATGAGTAGAAGGGCGCAGTCCCCTTCATGACCCTCCACAGGAGCCCAACGGGTGCAATGAGGATGTAGAAGACGGCCAGCAGGAGGATGGTGAAGATGGTCTTGCCGATATGCCGGGCGGCAGCCATCCAGACTCGTTCCAGCCAGTGCAGGAGCGACGGGATGATGACGGCGGTGGCGATCACGCTGATCCCGATCCCCGTCAGAACAAGCCACAGCGGCTCGTATACGAAGGGGACAAAGCGGTACTGAAAGAACGAAAACAGGGTGATGATCCAGCCGACCCCGAGACCAAATACGATGTACCGTTTCGTATCGTCCTTGAGTCGTCGCACTTCAAGCCGAGCCAGATACGCGGGGCGCCGGTAGCCGCCTGCCAGGTGATCGCGGGGGCCGGACATGGCTTCGCTCCCGGCAACGGCCTGCCCAGCGCACGGCATGTCCAGTGGGGTAGGCAGAACGGTGGCCGACTCGGTACCCGATGCTGTGGGCCGGTGATCAGATGGCAGGGCTTGCTCAGTCAAGTTCAAACCTCCTGAGCCATTCCTGTCGCTGCCCATCCGTCATGGGGCGTTTTGTCTGTTTCTCACGCTCGAAGAATCGGTTGCCGGCAACGAGACAGTCCATGTCGGTGGCCATGAAGCAGCGGTATGCGTCTTCGACGGTGCAGACGATCGGCTCCCCGCGCACATTGAACGATGTATTGACGATTACCGAGCAGCCGGTGGCCTGGCTGAAGCGTTTGATGACACCGTGCATGAACGGGTTGCGCGTCGCGTCGATGGTCTGTACTCGTGCAGAGTAGTCAACGTGGGTAATGGCCGGCACATCGGATCGAGGGACCTTGAGTTTCTCGATCCCGAACAGCCCATCATCAGCGGCGCTGCAGTGGCGCTGCTCGCTGACCTGATAGACCAGCAGCATGTACGGGCTTTCCTGCACGATGTCGAAGTACTGATCGGCGTCTTCGAGCAGGACCATGGGCGCAAAGGGGCGGAATGATTCGCGGAACTTGATGCTGAGATTCATGTGGGATTGCATCTTCGGGCTGCGCGCATCGCCGAGGATGGATCGGGCCCCGAGCGCGCGTGGCCCCCACTCCATTCGCCCACGTGCCAGGCCGACGACCTTGCCGTTGTGAATGCTGTCGGCGATCCGTTGCTGGAGACTCGGTTCGTCGAGTGCTTCCCAGACTCCGCCGAGCCGCGTCAGGATAGCATCGTCGGATTCGGACTCATCGGGGATGGTGACGCCGAGGAAGGAGCCGCGCATATCGTCGGGATGGCGGACGGTGCGGTCATAGCCGAGTCGTTGATGCCAGAACCAGAGTGCTGCCCCGAGCGCGCCTCCGGCATCACCTGCTGCGGGTTGCGTCCAGACACGTTTGAAGGGCCCGTCACATGAGAGTTTGCCGGTGGCCACGCAGTTCAGCGCCACGCCGCCGGCCAGACACAGGTTCGTCTCACCGGTGCGTTCGTGAACGTGGCAGGCCATCTTCATCACGATCTGATTGACGACGTGCTGCACACTGGCTGCCAGGTCCATTTCCTTCTGGGTGACCTGACTCTCCGGTTGTCGAGGCGGTCCGTCGAACAGGCGATGGAATCGCTCGTTCGTCATCGTCAATCCGCCGACGTAATCGAAGTAGTGCTGGTTCAACACGATGGAGCCGTCGTCGTGCACGTGGATCAGTTTGTCGGTGATGAGGTCGGCATACTTCGGTTGGCCGTATGGCGCGAGTCCCATGAGTTTGTATTCGCCGGAGTTGATCTTGAATCCGGTGTAATACGTGAATGCGGAGTAGAGCAGGCCGACCGAATTCGGGAAGCGGATCTCCTCTTCGAGTTCGATGCGGTTGGCTTTTCCGACGCCCCATGTGGCCGTGGACCACTCGCCGACCCCGTCAATGGTGAGGATGGCAGCCTGCTCAAAGGGTGAAGGGTAGAACGCACTGGCAGCATGGGACAGATGGTGGTCGCAGACATCGATCCGCCGTTTCAGACCCATCTCCTTGGCAATGTCGTTTTCCATCCAGAGGCGGCTGGTGAGCCATGCAGGGAAGGCCTTGAGGTAACTTCGCAGACCGCGCGGGGCGAGCATGTGATAGGAGGTGACGAGGCGCTCGAATTTCACGAACGGGCTCTCGTAGAAGACGATGTAGTCCAGTTCCTCCTCGTGCAGGCCGCCCGCTTCGAGGCAATAGCCGATCGCATGGTGCGGGAACGACGAATCGCCTTTGACCCGCGTGAAGCGTTCCTCCTGTGCCGCAGCCACGATCCGGCCGTTTTCCAGCAGGGCGGCTGCGGAATCGTGGTAATAGGCTGACAAACCGAGTACGCGCACAGGTGGTGCAGCGGTGTCATGTGTCGGGTTGTCTCGATCTGACTGGATCACTTTTGCTTCCTGAATGCAGTCAAGGTGTCAATACGGTCAGTTGTTGTCACCGGCAGGAATGAGCGTGATCGCCACATGGCGATCGGTGCCGACCAGTTGTGCCGTCAGCCGGATGGTGTTGATCGCGTGAGTGACGCCGAGCTCCTCCAGGTCCCACGTCAGTTTTCGGCCTGCCTGTACGGTCCCGATTTCGATCAATGAGCCGTCGTCGACTCCGGTCTCGGGGTTCAGGTATGACACGTACAGCCGGGACTGGTTGAGCCCTTCCCCTTCGAGGACAACGGACCTGAGTCTCGTCGGGTTCTCGAGGCAGAGCATCACATACGGCCGCCCGATCGGCTTGACGAGCATGTACGAGTCATCGAGTTCCGGATAATCGAACTCGAATGTGCCGGGACTGCTGTGTTGCAGTTGCAGGTGATACGGCGTCCAATCGCTGATTGACAGCGCGGCCCCTGGGATGGCAAGGTCCGTCACAGCCTGCTGCCACTGCGTGTCTTTCCCGGCCGTGTTGGCATCGATGACGGCCTGCTCCTGCTGAGCGGTGCGGTTGACATGGGGGGTGTCTGCAGCCACCGCGGGAATGATGCGGTCTTTGGCGAAGAAGAACACGGCAGCAACCATCGCCAGGGTGATGACGAAATAGACCACCGACTGAATGGGGAGGATGACCATTCGTCTTCCGAACAGTGTGGTGGTGGCCAGGGCCGTCAGTTTGGGCTTGTCAGGTGAAGCCATTGGTGTTCTTTCGGGAAGTTGCGAGGCATGGTAATCGGGCAAAAGCCAAAATGCCACGAGGACCGATCTGGTCAGGCTCTGCCCTGTACCACCGGTCAAAACTGGAACCTGATGTTTCTCGCTTCGCCTTGCGGGCCTCCCGGCAGGGGGACGAGATTGGATCGCTGCTGCCAGATGCCTGTATCCGGATCGCCGATTTCGACGGTGTAGGGTCCGGCTCCCTTGACGCGAAGGAGAGAGCCGTGCGGGTCCGCGGGCATTCTGAGCGTGTACTCCGTGAGCCCGCTAGTCTGGTCGATAAC
Organism: Planctomycetota bacterium; assembly: GCA_013112555.1. GTDB lineage: Bacteria > Planctomycetota > Phycisphaerae > Phycisphaerales > UBA5793 > PNC21. The sequence goes on from JABFGK010000001.1 coordinate 2,350,489, forward strand.
GCGTACAACAGGCTCTGAGAGCCCTTCGACCCGGACTGTTCCAAGGGCGCCGTCGGTCTCAGCGAACAGATTGTCGGTTTGCTTGATCGTGATCGGCCATCCCTGATATTGCATTGCGTTCGGGAATGATGGGTCGCTGTATCGCGGCCAGCACTCGATGGCCATGGTCCGGGCCTGCCGATCGAGGCGGATGATGCCGTAGCCGGGAGCCCGGTTGTGCAGGCGCGTCGGTTCGATGCCGGTCTGCACCGGATTCGACACGGCATGGACGGTCATGTGATTGCCGAAGCCGTCGAGGTAGCGTCCCATGTTGAGCGGCATGCCGTCGGTCCAGTTGGCCGCCCGGTGTGGGGGGAACCAGCGGCGTGGCCAGGCGTTGCCGATTGACGGGACACAGAAGGCATACCCTGCATCGTCCCAATCATCAACGCCGTACCGGATCATGCTGCCGAGGTGCTGATCGCCGGCAATATGGAGTGCAAAGCCGCGGCGTATGGCCCGGATCGCACGATTGCGAGCGGTTTGAGGCCAGCCGTTGGAGTCGCAGTCGGCTGCCAGTTTGTAGTGATCCGGGTATTCGCCGGGGGCCGGCATGGGCAGCCCGGGCAGGACGGAGCCGCTGGAGGCAGTTTCGGGGATGGTGGCGACGTTGGCAAAGATGGTCTGGGACAGCAGGACTTTGGCCCATGTATTGTGGCTGAAATCGACGGCCCAGTCTTCGAGGAACCGTTCCTGACGCTCGCCGAGCAGATCTGCCTCGGGGACATCGGATTGCGTGGCCGGGTCGAAGTCCGGGTTCTGAAACCAGCCGTTGACGACCTTGCCGTCGGGCACCAACGGGGCCGGCGCTGATTTGAATTTGCGATCCTCGATGACGGCAAACGAGATTCCGCCGTACTCGATGCGTGTGAAGTAGACGCCGATCCCCTGATCGGCCGGCTCGGAGTCCACGGGATCGGGCAGGTGGCTGGTCTGGGTCCGCTGGACCATGTTGACAAAGCGTGGCGGCATGAGGTACCCGCCGTCATCCTGTTGCCTGGTGGCACGGCCGCCTGCGCCCCAGATGTTGCCGTGGAACATATCGTGGTCGTCCGGGATGCAGATGCAGGGCCGGTCACGAGCGAGGTCGCCGAAGGCCCAGCACCAACGGTACCACTTGTCGAGATAGTCCAGCATGGCCGTCTCGACCGGGCGTCGCTCGACCCCGGTCAGGTCGCCTTCGTAGATCTGGTCGCCGGAAAAAAACAGGAAGTCCGGGTCCTGGTATTCGATCGCTTTCACAATGTCATTATGCGGGAACCAGATGCTGTCGTGATTCCACTTCAGGTTGCCGGTGAAGTGCTTGGTGCCGGTGAATGCGGCCAGGACGAAGGGTTTGCTGCCGTCGGGCGCGGCGCGGATGGTGCCGTCCCAATCCCAATCAAAATGCATTGGGTCGTCGGAAAACGGATCGACATCAACTGTGAATCGCGCCTCACAAAGTGGATCCCAGTTATCGAGAGAGAACGTGACCGTACAACTGTCAGGATCAATTGGAGCGGTTTGATGAATCACATTCGTGTCAGTGCCACCCGGGTGATAGCTCACGAGCGTCAAGCGGGCTTCGCGCGGTTCGCTGAAATCAAGCGGCATGCACTGGGCTGTCAATTTCAGGATTCGGCCACTGATCGTGTACTGTGTGCAGACAACCGGCCCGAAGTGGCGTTCAGGATCGACCTGCACCAGCGACCCATCTGCGGACAGGTTGCCGAAGCGATACCCATTCTCAGAGTCAACCGGGCCGAGGTGTGAGATGAGGCCGATCGTTCCTTCGACGAGACGCTCGTCGAGCCCGTCGATCGTGGCTGCACTGAGGACCGTGTTCGTCTTCTTGTCTGTCGCGATGGCGTGCAGGGAGTACCCATTGTCAGCGCGCTGCCCCGTCACCACGAGTTGGACATGGGACCAGGCGTTGGCCTGATCGTCATCGGGTGGTGGAGATTCATCGGCAGCAAGGACGGCCAGTTCGCGTTCATCGAGTGCCCCACCGATGCTCCAGTTGTTTCCACGGGCGGCGCCGGTGCTGTTGTCTCTGATCTGGATACGGCCGGCCCCATTGAGGACGATTGCGAGCCCGCCGTCTTGGGCCGGTCGATGGTGTGTCAGTGCCGACAGGCGATAGTCAATGTCAGGCCCGCCGCAGCCGATGAGTATGCCGGCCCAGGAGTTGGAGTCTGCCTGATGCTCGGCATCAATCGGTTGAATCTCGACCGTCAGGCGGAAGTCGTCGGGGCGGGTGGGATCGTGTTCGGATTCGAGCCATGCCGGTAGAATGTGCAGGATTCGCATCGGCCGGTTCGGCGCCGATTCCACGCACTCGGCCCAACCGTCGCGCAGGTGCCAGTCCTGGAGCCTGGTGGCGTAGCAGTCCGGGCCGATCCAGACTCGGTCGACCCCCTGGGCCCAATCAGCGTGATACTGGGAGTCAGCGCTCAGTGCATGGCTTGCGATACAGGTGGCAAGCACCACGAACATCAGGTTGCGCATCCTACTGATCATGGACGTCACCCCTTCCTGGGTATGGCCGGCAACTGGAGGCCGATCAAGGCTCGATCCGTCGTCTCCGGAGTCGATCGATTGCAACAGCAAGGACAATGATGATGCCGGTGACGACTTCCTGAATCCAGTTGTCAAGGTGGAGTGCCCCACAGCCGCTGTCAATCACACTCATGATCAGCGCACCGACGAGCGTACCGATGATTGATCCTTCCCCGCCGGCCAGGCTGGCCCCGCCAATGACGACGGCCGCGATGACCTTCAGTTCGTATCCTTCGGCCGTTGACGGGTCACCCATCTGAAGGAATGAGAACTGGAGCAGCCCGGCGAGCCCGGCACACCCGATCCCGATGCCGTAGATCATCATCTTTGTCCGGCTGATGTGGACCCCGCAGAGCCGTGCCGTCTGCTCGTTTGACCCAACGGCATATACATGACGGCCGAACCGTGTGAATTTCAACACGAGCACGGCCAGACCTGCCACGATGAGCAAGAGCCACACGCCGTAGACGGGCAGGCCTTTCATCCCGAAGGGTGTGTCGTGCATGAGGTTGCTCAGCCAGCTGTCCGAGCCGGGGTAGATCGGCTGGCTGTTGCCGAATCCCTTTGCCACGCCTCGCAACACGCCCCACATCCCGAGTGTGACGATGAAGGGCGCCAGTTTCACGTTCGGGATGAACCGCCGGTCGAGTTGGAACAGCACAAACGAGACGACCGCAATGATGACGATGGTCCCGATGACGCCGGCACCGAGCCAGAAGGCCCAGGCACCCAGCACGACACCGGCTGCGATGGCAGCACAGCGCCCGAGGTGGCCGATCACGGCCGATCCGATGATCAGGCCGCAGATCACGCCGGCGTAGATACCCCCGAAGGCTGCAAACGGGGCAGGCATACCGATCCTGAGCAACCAGGCCACGACCATCGTGACCAATGCAATGGTCGAACCGACGGACAGGTCGATTCCACCGGAGATGATGATGAGTGTGGCTCCGATCGCAGCAGTCCCGACGACCGCAGTCTGCAGCAGGATCAGCAACTGGTTATGCCAGGACATAAACGACGGCTGCAGCCCGGATGCCTGGGCGGTTCGATGCTCGACGACTGCAAAAAACACCCACACGCATGCCAGGCCGAGCACCGGCCCAAGCTGATTCATCCACGAAAGAAGCAGTGATGTGAATCGGTTGGCCGGCGTGTTCCGGGAGGAGGAAGTCATGTCGGTGCCCCCTCTCCCACCGCAGTAGCCGGCTGCCCGGCAGTCGCTGCCTCGGTCATGATCCGATGCTCATCGAGTTGTTCCACCGGCACGGCCCGGCCGAGTCGCCCCTGTCGCATGACGGCAATGCGATCACAGATCCCGAGCAACTCAGGCAGGTAACTACTGACAATCAGGACAGCACACGGCGGCCGCGGGTCCGGCCCGGTCCCAGACGCGAGTTCATCGATCATGTGATAGATCTGTGCTTTGGATCCGACGTCGATTCCACGCGTCGGCTCATCAAGCAGCAGCACATCGACGTCGGCGTGGAGCAGCCGTGCCAGCGCGATCTTTTGTTGATTCCCGCCGGAGAGGGCCAGCAGCGGCTGGAAGGGTGATTCGTATCGGATCGACAGGCGTTGAGCCCACTTGGAGGTGGCTGCTGCCTGCCGGGTTCGAGTCACGGTGCCAAGCGGCCCCATGCCGGTGAGCCGAGGAAGCGTCATGTTATCAGCGACGCTCAACGCAACGGCCAGCCCTTCCGTCTTTCGATCTTCGCTCACCATGCCCACACCGTTGCGCCACTGCACCGCCGGTGTGAACGGCCCGGATCTTCCTGCCACCTGTACCGTTCCCTGTTTCACCGGGTCCAACCCGAAGATCGTCCTGACAAGTTCGGTTCGACCGGCCCCGATCAAGCCGGCAATACCGACAATCTCACCTCGCCGCAACTCAAGCGAGGCATCTATCGGGAGACTGTTCCCGCCCAGTTGAGACACGGTGAGTACCACTTCCCCGGGCTTGCGCGACGTTCGTGCATAGAGATGATCCACGTGACGACCGACCATCATTGAGACGATGTCATCAAGCGTGACGGTCTTCATTGCCCCGGTCCCGACGGTGCACCCATCGCGCAGCACTGTATAGCGATCAGCAATGTCCAGAACTTCCTCGAGGACATGGGAGATGTAGACGATCGCCATCCCGTTGGCACGCCACTCTCGGATGAGAGAGAACAGCAATCTCGTATCGGAAGTGGAGAGGCTGCTGGTCGGTTCGTCGAGTACGAGGACCCGACAGCCAAGGGCGACGCCTCGTGCAATCTCGACAAGTTGGCGCTGCGCGACTGAAAGCCGATGCAGTGGGACCGAGCGCAGATCCTGACTCAATCCGACACGATGAAGTGCATGGGTGGCAGTTTCGCGTGCTTGGCGTCTATGGATGAACGGGCCGAAGCAGGGCTCGCTGCCGAGTGTGATGTTTTCCTGCACGGTCAAGTGCGGGGCCAGCGAGAGTTCCTGGTAGATCATCGCGACGCCGGCCGCCCGCCCGGCACTGGGGGAAACCGGCTGATAGGCATTGCCGTCGAGTTGCATGGTCCCGCCGTCGGGCTGATGGGCCCCGGACAGGATTTTCATCAGCGTGCTTTTGCCCGCACCGTTTTCCCCGATGAGTGCATGAACCTCGCCGGCTTGCACGGCCAGGTCCACACCGGCCAGGGCGATCGTCGGGCCGAAGCGTTTGTGGATCCCACGCATCATCAGGCGAGCCGATTGCGGCACGTCGCTGAGCACGTCACCACGATTGGCGACCGCTGCATCGCTGTGTTCAGAGTCAGAGGGATTCACAGGCAATGAACATGCTCCGGTAGCAGACTATTGCAGCAGCCGCTGGATGTCGGGATCGTCCATGTTCTCTCGTCGAACCAGGACCACGCCGGTGTCTTGCATGGCAGGCACCTTCTCGCCGGCCAGATGTGACACCATGGCGTTGACCCCCAGGTATCCCATTGCCTGTGGGTCCTGGACGATGAGGGCATCGATGTCACCCAATCGAAGCCCCTCGACGAGCGGCGGCGAGGCATCGAAGCCGATGAAGTGTACCTGGCCTGCCAAGCCTTCCTGCCGCAGGGCCAACAGCATGCCGTAGGTCGAAGACTCGTTCGGGCAGAAGATTCCGTCGGCTTGTCGGATCAGCGACATCATGTTGAGTGCTGAGTTCTGGGCCTCGCCGGCTGTCGGTCCTGCATATTGGTTTTCTGACAGGACTTCGATGCCGGTGCTTGCTGCAATCGCATCCAGGTAGCCGCGTTCGCGATCAGAGGTGCTGGCTGACCCCTCTATGTAGCGCATCACGACGACTTTTCCCTCGCCTGCCAGCAGATCGGTCATCATTTCGCCGGCAAGTAGGCCGCCGGTCAGGTTATTTGTGGCAATGAAGCTGACAAAGTCCGTTCCCGGTTCGCCGGCCAATGCCGAGTCGATAATGACGACCGGGATACCGGCTTCTTTGGCAGCCGTCACCGGTGCGACCAATGCCCGGTAATCGAGCGGGGCGAGCACGATGCCGTCGACATGCTGAGCAATGAACTGCTGGACGACCTGAATCTGCTCGGCTCGAGCATTCTCCTTAACCGGGCCCTTCCAGAAGATGCTGACGTCCGCTTCCTGCCCGGCAGCCATGGCCCCGTGCTTGACGGCATTCCAGAAGACGTGGGTGGTTCCTTTGGGGATCACCGCGATTGTTGTCCTCGCCGTGTCACCGTCGCCGGCTTCGTCCTTCGAGGCCGGCTCCTGTTGCATTTGCGGGGTCGCCGCGTTTGAATCGGTGCTCGAGTCGGACTCGCCGGACGGCTGGTTCGTCTGCTTGCATGCCGTATTCCAGACAAGACAGAGTGACAGCAATGACCACGCCACGATGGTTTGCAGTTTCATAAAAGGCTTCCTCTACCTGACTGAGAGCCCGCGTGCTTGAGAGCGGCCACGTTACACTCACGCATTCTGCTCGCGCTCGAACGGAATCACATCTTCATCAAGGATCTTCTTTCTGCGATATCGTTCGTCGGAACGGTAGGCGATTCTATGTACGTCACGGTCCGGCATGAAACAGGGGCCTCCAAACGCCATCGTCCCGGCCAAAATGCGAGCGGCTTTGACGGCCATCGCCGTGATGCATTCGACCTCGCGTGCCGTGGAGCCGAGCGCGACAAACCCGTGATTTTTGAGATAGATCGCCCGAGGTGGGCCACCGTGATCGGCAATATGGCGATTGAGCCCCTCATTGACGGCGAGTGCGAGTTCACGACCCGGATCAGCATAGTCGATGAAGAGCGGTTGTTGCCCGCAGACGACGATTTGGTCCGGAAACAGTGGTCTGGCAGCGAGTTCTGCAAAGTGGTTCGAGCACACGAGGGCCGTCACCGCCGATGGGTGGGTATGGGCCACGTAATGCACATCTGCTGCCTGCAGACAGACGGCGTGAAGCAACGTCTCGATGGAGGGCCGGCCGGTCGGTGGCACGCCATCCTCTGGCCGCACTGCGTTGTCGAGACGAATCCTGAGTTCATCGTCCTTGAGATCGCTGCAGTCAAGCAGACGCAGAATGTCGTGCACAGCCACCCGTACGAAACTGCGTTCCGTCGAGGAGCGGAGCGATGCGCCGCTGGCCTTGATCCAAAACGTCATATCGTCTATGCGGGCTGACGTGTTGCCTTCACTCAGAATGACATAGTCATTGCTGGGCACCCCGAGCCGGTTCGAGAGTTCCGTGAGTTTCGCCAGTACCCCAGTATTCCCCATCATCATGACTCGGTGCCTTTATCAGACAAGTGATACCGTTCCCAAGCCTCATCCCAGCAGGCTCGTGTGCCCGGAACGGGATCGAATGGTTCAAGAACGAATGATTCGCGAACAACCCGTCGAAGGGACGCCTGGTCCGTGACGTCCGGCTCTCCGTGGGCCATGGCCTGTATCAGCAGGTTGCCGACAGCGGTCGCCTCGGCCGGCCCTGCCACAACCTGCCGATCACAGGCGTCGGCCGTCACCTGATTGAGCAGGTTGTTTCGACACCCACCGCCGACAATGTGAATGATGTCAAACGGGCAATCCAGTACCCGCTCGAGTTGAGCCACAGCGCTGCGATACGACAGCGCGAGGCTGTCAAAGCAGCAGCGTGCCAACCGGCCCGGCGTATCGGGAACCGCCTGCCCGGTCTGTGTGCAGGAATCACACATGGCGTCGATCATCGGCCCGGTGCCCATCATGTCCGGGTGATCCGGCCTGACGATCGAGCGGCCGGCCGGTTCGCTGGCCGCGAGGCGGACCAACTCGTCATAGTCAAGATCAACTCCGTGGCGCTTCAAGTCGCGGCGGACGCGCTGCAGCAGCCACAACCCATTCATGTTCTGGACGAATCGGGTCGTGCCGCCCAGGCCCAACTCGTTTGAGAACGGTGCGAGTCGGGCCTGCTCACTGATGTGCGGCTCATCCAACTCCGCCCCGAGAATCGACCACGTCCCGCTGGAAAGAAAGCACCAGTGCCCGTCAGTCGTTGAGCGGGGAGTGGCCGGGACGGCAGCCACAGCATTGGCGGTGTCGTGCCCGGCCGGCACCGTCACCTGAATCTCGGAAACGGCATCGTTGAAGGTGGCCCCGAGTCTGCTGTGCAGTATCTCGATGATGGTGTGGTGCAAGGGGCCGAGGACCGTCCCTGCAGGAATGGGAGGTGACAGAAAGTGGTTTGGGATCTGCAGTTGCTCGAGCAAATCGACGGCCCACGTCCCGGCTCGGCCGGGGCAGCGCATCTGGCTCGTCGAGGCTATGGTTTGCTCAATGCAGGGCCGACCGCTGAGCATGAAGTGGAAGAGATCGGGCATGAACAGGAGTTGGTCAGCCCGGTGCAGGAGTTCAGGCTTCTCACGTTGTATGGCAGCCAATTGAAACAGCGTATTGAACGGCATGAGTTGATTGCCGGTTGCGCGGTACACGTCGGCGGCTGCGATCTGATCCAGAACGTGCTGATAGCCCTTTTCGTGACGAGGGTCGCGATAGGATCGTGGCGGTTCAATCCGTTGGCCGTCCGAGGCAAGCAGGCACAAATCGACGCCCCAGGTGTCAACGCCGACTGATACAAGTCGAAGTGAGCGCTGTTGTGCATCCTCAAGTGCCAGCGCAATCGACTCGACCGCAAAGTCGAACAGTGTCGTCAGGTCCCAGTAGATGCCGTCTGCGCGGTGCTGCTGCTCATGTCGGGTTCGATGAAGTTCATGGAGCTCCAGTCGTCCCCCACTGATCGACCCGATGACAGCCCGAGCGCTCTCTGCGCCGAAGTCAATTGCAAGATAGGCACGTTCTGACATGACAACAATCCACGTCACGACGGGCGCACTGTACCCGGTCGTGCGTTACGTAGTTAGCGTACAAATGCTTCAGGCAGTCCTCCGTCAACGACGAGTATCTGACCGGTCGTATTACGCGCCCGATCACTCACCAGGAACAGGATGGCTTCGGCCTGATCGCCCGGAGTTACCGGCTGCTTCAGAAGTGTTCGTTTTGCATAGAACTGCGCGAGCCGGTCACGCAATGCTTCATCCGTCTCATCGTCAGCATGGTCGAGTCCGTATTTCGTCAGTGAGGCAATGACCCGATCACGCGGGAACATGGCCGAGCCGTTGACGACTGCTGCCGGCGCCACGCCGTTGACTCTAACCATCGGTGCCAGTTCAACGGCCAACTCACGGACGAGGTGCGTGACGGCCGCTTTGGATGCGTCGTAGGCGAGACTGCCGCGCTTGGCGATCAGTCCATTGACGCTCGTGGCAACCACTGCGGCCCCATTGAGTTCCTGCGAGTCCCAGACAGAACGGACGGTATCGATGACCTTGTATGTTCCCAGCACGTTGATGCCGAGCGACCGTTCCCATTGCTGGTCGGTGTTGTGACCGAACTCATCGGGAGACTCGTATACGCCGGCGGTAATGATCACATCATCGATCCCGCCATAGGCCAGCACCGTCTGCTGCAGCAGTCCGGTGATTGCCTGACGATCCGTGATATCGACTTGGTGCGCGATGGCAGGGCCGCAGGCTGACACACCGGTCCCTGCAACGCCGATCCCCTCGCCCCGTGCCTCGGTGATCGAATCAGCCGTCTGCTGGGCAGCAACGTGATCCCTGTCGGCCGCCACGATGTGTGCCCCTTCGTGTGCCAGCCGTGCAGCAACGGCTTGGCCGATGCCACTGCCTGCCCCGACGACGACACAGACGCGTCGTGCCATCGGGTGCTCGGGCGGCATGCGACGGAGCTTTGCCTCCTCGAGCGCCCAGTACTCGATGTCAAATGCTTCCTGCTCACTGAGGGCCACGTACTCATCAATCGCCTCGGCCCCGCGCATGACTTCCACGGCACATCTGTAGAACTCAGCCGTGACGCGCGATTCGCTCTTGTTCTTCCCCCATGCAATCATGCCGATGCCGGGGATAAGAATGACAGTTGGATAGGTTGGGCGTACCGGCGGGGAATCAGGGCTGCAACACCGCTCGTAGTATGATCGATAGTCTTTCTGATACTGTGCCAGGCCGCTCAGAATCTTTTCCTGCAACGTCTCGGGGCGCTCGTTGCCTGCGTCCCAGTCAATGTACAGCGGCTTAATCTTCGTCCTGAGGAAGTGATCCGGGCATGACGTTCCAAGCGCTGCCAGGCGTGCGGCATCGCGGCTGTTCACGAACTGGCGAATCCGGTCGCCGGTTTCGACGGTCGCAACAAGGCGGCCGCAGTCGGCCATCTTCCCGCGCAACCAGGGGAGCAATGTGACCAGCGTTTCGTTTCGTTGCTGCTCGGGCAGGTCCGTAAACCGCGGTGCCCCGAACGCGAGATCGCCGAGATCATGCGACTCGATGTAGTCGGCTGCCCGATTGACCAGATCGATTGTCAACTCGTAACACTCTTGATCGTCATCGGCCCAGCAGATCAGCCCGTGCCCTCCGAGGACGGCCCCCTTACTTTGCGGGTGAGACGCAATCGCATTGCGGAGTTTCAAGCCCAGATCAAAGCCAGGGCGCTGCCAATCCAGCCAGAACACATCATCACCAAAGACCTCAGTGGTTAACTGTCTACCCCGCTTCGAGGCCGCAATGGCCACGACGGAGTCCGGGTGAACGTGATCGACGTGACGGTGTGGGATAAACGCATGAAGTGGCGTATCAATGGAGGGAGCACGAGTCCCCGTTCCCACTGCACAAAGAGGATACAGGCTGACCATCTCATCCTCTGCCGGCGTCTTCAGGCCGTGCGGATCAGATGACAGGTACCGTTTCTCAAGTGCCTGGACGCGCTGCAGCGACAGGCAGCAGAAGTGGTCGCTTCCCGCCGTGCGCAGGTCGCCGCCTGAGCCTTTGACCATGAGCACGTCGACCGGCGATCCGGTGACGGGATCGGTCTGCGTCATTTTGGATGATGTATTACCGCCCCCGGTATTCGTGATGCGCCGATCGGACCCGAGCAGGTTGGATCTGTATACCAGTCGATCGAGGGGGTTCAAGGTCTGTGCCTGCCCTGCGTCCCATGCTGCTCCGACCATGTCCCGATCATCCCCCAATTCGCTCACCAGTCTGTGCTTCATCTCTCTAATTGTCCTCATCCCCGGCAGGCTATTCAAGTGTGAGCAGGCGAGCCGGTTACCGTTTCATCTGCCAAATGGCCTATCTCGCACAGCATATCACTTTTTCAAACACCATCCAACATATTTGCCCAAAAAGCACAGAATTGCAAGCGCTACTCCCGCACTGATTTGGGCGCTAATGTGTGCAACATGCTACCAATTCAAAGACATCGAGAAATACTGAATCGGATCCAGGTTTCGGGCATCGTTCGAGTATCAGAGCTCGCACGGTCGCTGGCCGTCACGGAAGAGACAATCCGTCGGGATCTGGACAAGTTGGAGACTGACGGAAAGCTGATGCGTACCTATGGCGGCGCGACCGCTGTTGGCGATCAGTATCGTGAGTTGCCATTCGAGCAGCGAAGTTCGATCAATCTTGATCAGAAGCAATCAATCGCTGTATGTGCTGTGTCATATGTAAGCGAGGGGGACGTCGTCGCTCTCGATGCCAGTTCCACAGCCTGCGAGATGGCGATGGTGCTGCGCGACATGCCACTGACATTGGTGTCGAACTCTGTCACGGTGTGTTCGGCGGCCTCGTCACAGTCGCGGCTGACAGTGGTCTCGACGGGCGGCACGCTGGATCGCCCTTCGATGTCGTACATTGGGATGTTGGCTGAGGACGCGCTTGAAGGCTTCCATATTGGGAAGCTGTTCATGTCGAGCAAGGGGATCGACATAGAGCGCGGCCTGAGCGTTGCTGATGAGAGCCATGCGCGAATCAAGAAGCGAATGATTGAACTGGCAGACACCGTGTATCTGGTGGCAGACTCCAGCAAGTTCGGGCTTCGTGCTGCTCGGTTCTTCGCGTCAATTCGTGAGATTGACGTGCTGATCACGGACCAACAGGCGGCCCCAGACTACATCGATCAGATCCGTGATGCGGGCGTCGAGGTGGTTCTTGCAGAACATCGCAGCCGTTCTTGACGGCTCCCCCTGATTCTCACAGAGTCCGGTCATACCATGCCGAGCGACGTCCCGGCCGCGCAGTGATTGCCCCGACAGTGGCAACCGCGCGGTCTCTGAATCCCACTCAAGCATCCGGTTCCAGTACGAAAGTGCATCAAACGAATGAATACTGACAGTGCAGACCAGGCCACCTGTCGAATGCGTTCATGGGTTGAATCCGCCAATGGCCCGAGTGCGGACTTCCCACTATCCAACTTGCCGTACGGGGTGTTTTCGCGAACGGCAGGTCCGAAGGACGTGCGCCGAGTCGGGGTGGCGATCGGCGACTTCGTGCTGGACATTGCGGAAGCCTGGGCCGAACTTGTCCCGAGTGAGCCGATGCTCGGATACGAGTTGTTTGATGAGCCGTCGCTCAACCCTTTTCTGGCCGAGGGCCGGGTCGTGTGGGACTTCGTTCGGAATCAACTGCAGAGTTGGCTGAGTGCCGGATGCCCTGTGCTGCGTGACAACACGGCACTGCGGGAACGTGCGATGATTCCACTGTCGCAGGTCGAGTTACACATGCCGATCGAGATCGGCAACTACACGGACTTCTATGCCTCGGAGTATCACGCCACGAACGTGGGCTCCATGTTTCGGCCGGACAATCCGCTACTCCCGAACTGGAAGAATCTCCCGGTCGGGTATCACGGCCGGGCGTCGTCGATCGTGGTGTCGGGAACTGACGTGATTCGCCCATGCGGCCAGACGAAGAGCGATGATGCCGAGAGGCCGTCATTCGGGCCGTCTCGTCTGCTGGACTATGAACTTGAAGTAGGGTTTGTGACCGGCCCCGGCAACGAGCCAGGGCAGCGTATTCCCATTGAGGATGCCGCCAACCACATCTTCGGGCTCGTTCTCGTCAATGACTGGTCGGCCCGTGACATGCAGAAGTGGGAGTATCAACCGCTCGGCCCGTTTCTGGCAAAGAGTTTTGCCACGACGATCAGTCCCTGGGTAGTTCCTCTTGACGCGCTTGCTGCCGTACCGCGTGGCGACCGAACGTCAGCCGGACGACCCGAAGGCGCTGCCGTACCTCGACGGTGCATGGGACTGGGGTCTCGATCTGAGACTGCAAGTCGCCCTGCAGACGGTTGAAATGCGTCGTCAGGGGATGCCGCCGGCTGTGATCACCGATACCAACTTCAAGCACATGTATTGGAACATCTGCCACCAGTTGGCACACCAGACGTGCAACGGATGCAATGTCCAGCCGGGTGACTTGTATGCATCAGGGACCGTGAGCGGGCCGGAGAAGGAATCTCGAGGGTGTCTGCTGGAGCGGTGCTGGCGCGGGACCGAGCCGCTCGAACTGCCCAGCGGCGAAAAGCGTGCGTTCCTGGCCGACGGTGACGAAGTGACGATCACGGGGTGGTGTGGCGGTGAGGGGCAGGGTGCGGAGCGGATCGGCTTCGGTGCATGCACCGGGACCGTGCTGCCAGCCATTGTCGATGCGTAGATCAGTCGCCCGCCGGCGTCTGCCGGGTCGGCCGAGCACGTGCGTGAGATTGCATGTGGATCAGTTGACAAAACTAAGCCGAATACGGATGTCATCAAGATCATCCATCTGCAGGAACACGCGCTGATCGCCGTCGGTTTTCTTGTCGCCATCAAAGTCGAGCGGGTCCGCTTTCAGCACGATACCGAAGTTCTCTCCGGTGACCATCCACTCATGCAGCGCGGTGATCAGTGTCGTCGATCGGCCCATGCTGACCGGCGTGCCCGGTGGATACTGCGGGCCTGACAGCGCGCTGAGCGATTGATCCCGCGGGTCATAGAAGCCATGCTCGCCGAGTTTCGTATAGGCGCTGTACAACAGGTGTGGCGGGAGATCAACCAGGCCAACCTGTGCTTCTGAATGATGCCCGCGTTCGAGTTTATTCCAGCGGATATTCCGTGCGAGGAAGGGGTCGATCATCATCGGGTAGGCCCGGACCGGTCCGGTATCGGAATCGCGGGTCGCATACGGGGGCGGCGAAGATGTCTCATCCCAGGATTCGAGCCAGACATCAGACGAATCGGATTGGATTCGGAAGATGACTTGAGCCGACGTAATGTCAGCCAATGACATCCCTGACTGTCGGAGTTGTGCATACAGCGCTGCGATCTTGAACTTAACAAAGACGCGAGATTCGGTGCCGTCGATATCAAACCCGAGCGGCAGCGCCCCCCCACTGGCCGTCACCTCGTTGGCTGCATTGAGGGCGAACACACCGTCCACGGGAATCCCGACCTCGATCCACTTCCTGCCTTCCGGATCCACTTCCGGCACAGCCGTCGGCCACTGATCGACGACTCGATCCCACATTCGATAGAACGCCGTCGGGACCGACCCGTCGGCCAGGTCATTCACTTCCTCCGGATCGGCCAGGAGGTCGTAGAACTCAACGAGTCGGGGAGTTTTGGCACCATCCTGCAGCGGACGATAGTCTGCCGCCGTCGTATCGATCACGAGTTTGTACTGTCCATCAGTCACCGCCACGCGATGGATTTCCTCGGGTCTGTTCTGAACCTGACGTCGAATGGTCAATCCGGATACGGTGATCTCATGGTCATCACGTGTGTCCGAGTAGCCGAGGTAGTACGCGAAGCTGCGGCCGGCGCGTGGCAGCGGCCCCCGTTCGCTCGGGACGCCGCCGGTGGCATCGACAATGTCGGCGATCGTATCGTACAGATCAACATAACTCGTCAGTCGATCAACAACGATGGGCCCGATGCCACCAGTGTCAGAGATCCCTTCTCCGAACACGAGGAGCGGGACACGAATCCCGCCTTCATAGACGGTGCCTTTGGCATGGCCGCGATAGGTGTACTCATTCGGGAGATTCGAGTACATCGACACGGCGTACTCCGGACCTTCGTACCCTTCGGTCGCAAAACTCGGTGTTCCATTGTCGCTCAGGAAGAAGACGATCGTGTCGCTGGACTCGATGTAGTTGCCTTGAAGATCAATGACTCCCAGATCAGTCAGCATGGCTCCGATTGTTGTGTCAATCCCTTCAATGACCGCACGGTAGCGATTCCGGTCGGTCTCGAAGAACGGATCGTTCTCGTCGTAATACAAGAATGGGTCGCTGAGCAGATCGAAGTTAACCCGCCACCAGTGGCGCTCGTTGCAGTCTCGCGCTCGGGCGTGCGGGTCCATGGTGTGATAGAACAGGGCGTAGGGGCCGGCACCATTCTGGACGGCAGCAACGGCCTCCTCGGCACTGCCTGTGATGCGGTCGGTATCGGTGGTCCAGTTGTGGGCATCATCGCAGGCTGGATCGCCACAGGAACACTGGGGAAACGGGAAGCCGCAGTAGACATCGCCAGCCCACTTTTCAATGCACCAGTTGTCCTCGTAGGTGTCATAGGGTTCTGTGAAGCCCTGATCATTCGGCTCTTGATACCCGACATATGAGGGAGCATCGATCGGTCGGGGCACGCTCGCCTCACCGGAATGCCATTTGTCAATCAGGATCGTGCGATATCCCGAGTCCCGAAGGAGTTCCGGCATCGTGTGTTCATAGGTCTGCATCCCGACCCGATCACGAACCCACATCGGTGACTTGCGTGAGTTAACAACATGCGCCACGCCGGTCGTGCATGGATGTCGACCGGTCATGAGGCCGACGCGCGTCGGCGAGCAGTACGGATTCGTGCGACAGTTGGTAAAGACGACACCCTGATCCGATAGAAGCGAGAGTGTCGGCGTGTGACATGCCATGTCAAAGCCGTCGGGATGAAACCAGTTCTGCCCGCTGATGGCCTCGAGGCCCTGATCGTCGGTCACAATGACGATGATGTTGGGTAGCGACTGAAACCCGAGCGCCGGGCTGACGGCACAGCACAGCAGGACCAGCCAGGCGACCCTCGCCACCGGATGAAGATAGACCCGCCAGTGTGGCTCAGCAGAACGCTGCGCCTGTACTTCGCACCGCATATGCACTCTCTCCCAGCAGCCTGCCACGCTGATGTGGCCTCTTAACGCACCTGTTTCAGACGGCCAGGTTCTTGAGTCTCAATCGGATTGCAGATCGACGACTTGTGAAACCCTGACTGTCACGTTCATGCAACGGGATGGCACAGGCTGACGCACCCAGCGTGCCAGTCCTCCAAAGCAAGTAAGAACTGATCATGCCGACGCACCTGTCGGCTCGTTGTTCATCGATACCAGCGATGCCCGGCTGACATGCACGAGCACTTCTGAAATGTACACGCTGGCATTGAGCCAATACTACACTCAGGCAGTTGCGTCTGCAAGGCGGATGTGGTATTCAGAATAAGGACCGTTCTGTTGGGCAGCGGTTTGTATCAGCCATGCCGATCGAGCCGGGCTGCTAGTCCGATAAATACAGAGGATCCAGTGGGGATCACTCGATTTCATACTGACTTGCCAATCCAGATACCCGGTTTACGGCACCGAGAAAACTACTCATTTTTGTGGCTTCGAGTACTGCCCGAGCCAGAGCCTCAGGTGCCTGCCGGCAGTCTGTGAGCCTGGATAAAGACAGAGATACCCCATCTTAACTACTGGTACTCAAGTATCCAGATTCATGGCACAGGGCGGGCCACTCGCCAAGCGAATGGTGCGACAGGGCTTGATGACATGGAGCCACTTGATTCATCCGGATTGAGGGGCGCGCTCCAGATGGTACTTGCGGATCTTGTTATAAACGGTCACTCGATCGATCTGCAGGACTTTGGCAGCCTGTGTGATGTTCCACCCGGTGCGCTTGAGCACTTCACGAATGTGGCGACGCTCAACCTGTTCCAGGGAGTCGCCCCCTTCGAGATTTGCAGAAGCGGACGCCCCGTACATCGGCAGATCGTGCGGTTTGATGGCAGGCGGTGATCCGACGACCATGGCGCGTTCGATGGCATTTGACAACTCCCGGACATTGCCGGGCCAGTTGTACTCGGTCAGCACCTCCATGGCTTCAGGACTAATCTCGGAGATGCGCTTCTCCATCTGCTGGGCGAATCGGCGCACGAAATGATCGGCCAGCAGGGGAATGTCGCTCCGACGGGCTCGAAGCGGTGGGGCCTCGATCGTGAAGACGTTGATCCGGTAGTAGAAGTCTTCGCGGAACCGGTTCTCCTCGATGGCAGTGGCGAGGTTCTCGTTCGTGGCACAGACGACGCGAAAGTCAACGTGAATGGTCGTCGAGCCGCCGATCCGAGTAAACTCGCGCGTTTCCAGGGCTCGAAGAAGCTGGATCTGCATTTTTGGAGTGATGGCCCCGATCTCATCGAGGAACAGGGTGCCCCCGTCGGCCATTTCGAGCTTGCCCATCCGTCGGTGATCGGCACCGGTGAATGCACCCTTCTCATGGCCGAACAACTCGCTCTCAAGCAGGCTCTCCGGGACGGCACCGCAGTTGACGGACACGATCGGGCGGTAGCGGCGTCGGCTGTTGGCATGGATGGCTCGGGCGATCAGTTCCTTGCCGGTCCCGCTCTCGCCGATCACCAGCACGGTGGCATCGGTTTGCGAGACATGCTGGATCAACTCCATCACTTTATGAACGGCCGGACTCTCGCCGACAATCGTGTCCACCGACACGAGTTCGTCGATCTTCTCCCGAAGTTGCGTGTTCTCCTCGCGGAGGCGTCGCTGTTCAACGGCTCGTCGCACGAGGTGGCTCAACTCTTCGGGATCGATCGGCTTGGTAACGTAGTCGAAGGCCCCCTGCTTCAGAGCGCGCACGGCTGTGTCAACCGATGCGTAGGCAGTAATCATAATGACGGCCACGTCCGGGCTGATCTCGTGAAGGCGCTGCTGGAGTTCCATCCCGTCCATTCCCGGCATCTTAATATCGACCAGCGCGACATCGATCGGGTCGTTCTCGATCACTGAGAGTGCTTTGGCAGCACACTCGACGGCTTGCACTTCAAACCCGTCCTTTCGAAACCAACTGCTTAACGAGTCCCGGACGGAGAATTCATCATCAACCACGAGGATTCGTGGTGCCGTGTTCAGTGCCGTTGTCATCGTGTACCCCGCCTTTCAGACAGAACATGGATCGGCTCAGGCAAGGAGGACCGGCCTCGACTCCGGTCGGTCCGTATCGTCATTGGGGCGCTCACTCTGAGTCCTGGGGAGGGAGAGGTGAAACGTGGTCCCGCTGCCGGCCTTCGAATCGACCGTGATTGTCCCGCCGTGCCGATTGACGATGCCGTACACCACTGCGAGGCCGAGCCCGACCCCGCTCTCGCCGCCCTTGGTGGAATAGAAGGGCTCGAAGATGTGCGGAAGTACCTGTGGGTCAATCCCGATTCCTGAATCTCTGACTTCGATGTCGATGGTATCGGCATCACCCCGAAGCCGAACGTCAAGTTCCGCTTGTGCCTCCTCGACATGTTCCATCGCTTCAATGGCGTTGACGAGAAGCGCAATGAGGGCTTGTTGCAGTTGGTCTGCGTCCGCAGTGAGGATGCTATTGCCCATCAAGGGCTCGCTGGTCAAGCGCACATTGCTGATTTCCAGATGATGTCTGACGAGCATGAGGCTGCGCTCGACGATTTCATTGATATCGACCTGGGTCATTTCCGACCCGGTGGTACGTGCGAACGTGAGCATATTATGAATGATGGCCCCGCAGCGTGTGCATTCCTTGTCCATCACGCCGAGGTAGCGGTTAATCTCCTGGCGAACAGCATCTGGGAGTGACTGGTCGTCGAGTTCTCTTCTGATGAGGCGGGCATAGGTGAGCATGCCGCTGATCGGGTTATTAAGTTCATGGGCCACGGTGGCGGACAGTTTCCCAAGTGATGCCATCTTCTCCATGTGCAGGACCTGGCGTTGGGCGTTCTTAAGTTCTTGTCGCTTCTCCTCGACCTTGTCTTCGAGTTTCTGGGACCACTCGGTTACCTCGCGACGTGCCTCCCTGAGGTCATACACCATGCGATTGAACGCCTCAGCGAGCCGGGCCAGTTCGTGATCGCCACGGACTTCGATGCGCGTATCCAGATCGCCTGCTGCAATTCGGCGGGTTCCCTGGTACAACTGCACAGCGGGCCGATGCACGACCCGCCGGATGAAGACGGCTGCGACGGCCCCGCTGATGAGAATCAGGACGATGGTGGTCCAGATCAGTTGCCGTTGGGTGGTGCCGATGACGGCTTCGAGCGGCTGCATGGACATTTCCACGTCGAGTACGCCGAGGACGCGTTGATCGGCAGGATGGAAGTGACAAGCCGCCGTCGAGCACGACTCGTCGTTTTCGATCACCGTCAGGTGTCGCAACACCTCCGGGCCTCCGGGCACACGGGTCAGGCTGCTGCGTTCGAGGACGGCACTGTCTTTGGTTTCGTCCTCTCCATGGCAACTGTGACAGGTGTCCGAGTCGATGGCAATCATCTGGCCGCGCTCGTCTGTGCTGGCTGACAGGATGATGGTCCCGTGCTTGTCGTAGACACGAATGGCAGCAACCTCGGGTTGCTCAGCCAGGCGTTCGATCGTGACCTGTACCTCATTAAGTCTGTTGAGGAGCATCCCGTCGTGGGTGGCCTTTTTGATCAACCCGCTTGAGCGCTCGACATCGGCACGGACGAGGCCGAAGAAGTGTCCCTGAGTCGAGCGATAGTTGAGGAAGGAGTGGATTGCGAGGACCGCTGCGACGGTGATGGATAGCGGGACCAGCAGTCGGATCTCAAGCGAACGAAGGAATGCAACGATTCGTCGTGCCATTGGCTCCTGCCCTCGCCTCCCGGACGGGATGGCTCGTTTCCCCTGCTTCAAGTGTACACGATGCCGGCCGTTGCGGAAGTAAGCAGTCTGTAGAGAATGTCTGCGCGTGGTGCGGTGTGCCACGTCGCTTGAGACTCGATTCATGCGAATAGATGGGAAAAAACAGGTGCTTTCGCGAATCCAGCCGGTCTGGGTCGTGCTGGTGTGTGCTTTGCTGATCCCTGTTGGATTGCGGTGCGACCCTACCGGGTGACTTACCTATGCGAGCACCGGTGGGGGCGTTCTACAACGGATTGACAGCAACGGACTCGGAGGCATCAGCGATGAACGTGCCACACTCGGCTCCGACTTGTGTTTGGATGAGCGCGGGAGTCCTGAACTACAAACTCTGCGATCGAAACTACAACTGCGAGCACTGTCCACTCGATGCAGCGCTGCGAGGCGTTGCCCCGGAATGTCAGTCGGGCCGAAGCAAGAGTCATGGGCTATTGACATATCGAGATGGGTTCCCATCTGATCGGCATTACACTCGGGGACACACATGGGTCCAACCACACGCCGACGGCTCGGGGTCCATCCGAATCGGTCTGGATCGATTTGCCGTTGAGCACCTTCCCAGAATCACACTGGTCCGTTGGGCAGGGGATTCATCCTCTTATGATGCGGGCCGCGTGCTGTGCCGGCTGTTCTTTGATGGCGTATCGCTGCCGCTGGAGTGCCCGTTTGCGATCAGCGGGTATGAGCCGAACCCAGTGTTGGAGAATGAGTCAGAGGTTGTATCCGCTGATCCGTACGAGCGAGGTTGGATCGCCGATCTGGTGCCGGCTGACCCTCATGTTCTTGACACGGTGAGCCTGCTCGATGCGCGCCAGGCCACCCGACTGGCGTCGGTTGAATCTCGGCGTCTGCGCCGCTGTCTCGCATTTCATCTCCTGGTGCAGGATGACAGCCGGCCGACGAGTTCGCTGCAGAATGAGCACCGTCTGCTGGATAATCTTCGCCATCTGCTTGGTGCCCCTCGGTTTCTTCAGTTGCTGGGGGAACTGGTGCACTAGCACACGCTGAATCCCTCTACACCGCTGTTGACGATCTCAGCGCTTGGTCGCGTAAGTCGTCCGGCATTTCACGGGAGCAGAGACGATCATGGCTTGTTTCCAGTTCAGAAACGCGTGTTGGCCTGAAGCGGGCTCCGTGGCGCGCTTCTTGCACTATGCCATATAGACCACGTCTCCCAAATGGTCATGCCTGGAGTCAATCATGCAATACGCCGTCATCCGAAGAAATCTGAAAGACGTGACGCTGGCCGCAGCCATTACCGGTGCCATCGTCCTGACGCTCCCTCTGCTGGCCACGATTGCCGTCGTAGTAAGACCGATCGTCGCGCTGGGCATTGCACTGGTCATGGTACTGGTTTGCATTGCATGCGGCCTGAGTACCCGGTTTCGGGTCTGGCTCGATGAGCACGACTCGACTGAGATTACGTATCGCGGCCTTCACTTTCGCACGGACACACGTCTGTCTCTGAACCACTGCTGGGTCCGCGAGGGTGCGTCGTATTCGATCGGTGCCGACGACTTGATTCAGGCTGCGCTGGGGCCGGTCACATCCGTGGATTTGCCGGCAGTCGGTCTGAAGATCAGGCAGGGCGATCCCTTGTTCCGCCTTCGCAGTCGCACTCGAACGCTCGAGGTTCGTTCCCCGATTACCGGCACGGTGGCGGCGTCCAATGACGCGTTGCAGGACACGCCCGGCCTTGTGAATGAGCACCCGTATACCGCCGGCTGGATCGTCCGACTGACGCCGGATACCGGGCGGGTTGACTCAGGACGGCTGCTCAAAGGGAGACCGGCACGGGCGTGGTTCAACCGAGAGGTTGATCACTTCTGTCTGTCGCTTCCCAAGCGTTTTGACACTGCATCCGAGGCGGGCGCCGTCACTTCCGTGCCGGCTGACACGGTCCACTTGTGGATCGACGACTCATCGTGGCGCCGGTTGGCATCAGCGATGTTCTCCGGGCAACCTCGTCATGATTCCACCTCATACTCGTAGGTCGGAGTGTGCTCTTCTTGCCGCATGAGCGCCGAAGGCACTCCGGTTATGGTGGTCTCAGATTCGGTCATACAGACCAGCCGCGCACACAGAGGCGAACAGGCGGGTCGGCCGGCCCACGAAAGAGTCGAACCCATGCACCCTACACCGACACAACACACTTCAACGGGAACAAGTCGCCGCAACTTCGTCAAACTGTCGGGCGTCTGCCTGGCGTCACTGGCACTCCCAGAAGCCGTCGAGGCATCTGCCGGCGAGGAGACGCTGGACCCGGACCGCAACGGGGTCCTGGTTGACCTGACGGTCTGCATCGGGTGCCGCCGATGTGAATGGGCCTGCCGGCGGGCGAACGGGATTGACGACGGGCCGATGAGTGAGTGTGATGACACCTCGGTATTTGATGAGTTCCGTCGGCCGGCCTCGGACCGGTTCACAGTGGTCAACCGCATTGCGTGTGAGGATGACCCGGACCATCCGGACCATGTTAAGTCCCAATGTATGCATTGCGAGCATCCGGCCTGTGCCTCGGCTTGTCTGGTTGGCGCGATGGAGAAGACGCCGGAAGGCCCGGTCACCTATGACGCAAGCAAGTGCATCGGATGTCGCTATTGCATGGTGGCCTGCCCGTTCCAATGCGCTGCGTATGAGTACGAGCGCAGGGTCACTCCTCGGGTGCAAGTGCACGCTGTGCCGCGAGCGCACGGCCGCCGGCAAGGTGCCGGCGTGCGTTGAAATCTGCCCGGTGGAGACGCTGTTTTACGGGAAGCGTTCCGACCTGCTGGCCTATGCCCACGAACTGATATGCCGGCATCCGGAGCGATACGTTGATCATGTCTATGGAGAGCATGAAGTTGGAGGTACGTCGTGGCTCTACCTGTCCGATCGGCCCTTCACCGAACTGGGATTGCCGACCCTCCCGATGGGAAGCCCGGCAGTCCGGTCCGAGACGATTCAGCACGGGATCTTCAAGGGGTTTGCAGCCCCCCTGCTCCTGTGCGGGATGCTGGCCGCCCTCAACAAGGTGACCCAGCGATCCCAGCCGTCGCCCTGATCCGGCCGATCGCCTCACATCGAGAAACGCCTCGGTATTTCACGCTCGGCACCCTTGTCGTGCTGGCCGTGGCGCTGGTCGGCAGTGCCAGCCTGGCCTATCGCTTTGTCTTCGGGCTCGGGGCTGCGACGAACCTGAGCAACAGCCACCCCTGGGGGATCTGGATTGCCATTGATGTGGCATGCGGTGTGGCACTCGCGGCGGGCGGATTCACGACAGCGTTTCTCGCTCATCTGACACATCGGAGTGAGTATCACGCGATTGTGCGGCCGGCACTTCTGACCGCCCTGATCGGCTATACCTTTGTGGCCCTGGGGGTGGCAACCGACCTGGGTCGCTTCTGGGCCATGTGGCACATCATGCTCCCGACCATGTGGCAGGGGAACTCCGTCCTGTTCGAGGTCGGCATGTGCGTCATGTGCTATCTGACCGTCCTCTATATCGAGTTTCTGCCGATCGTGTGCGAACGATTCATCGGGGCCGTCCGCTTGCCGGGACCGCTGGCGATCCTGAATCGGCCGATTGACGGCGCGCTGCGACGACTCGACCGCGGCCTCTCGAAGGTAATGACCGTGTTCATTATTCTCGGCGTCGTTCTGTCGTGCATGCATCAATCATCACTCGGCACGCTCATGGTCATTGCCGGGCCGAAACTGCACCCGCTCTGGCAAACCCCGATGCTCCCGCTGTTCTTCCTGTTATCGGCGTTTGCCGTCGGGTTCCCGATGGTGATCTTCGAATCGCTCATCGCCTCCCGATCGTTCCGATTGCCGCCTGAGCAACCGGTGCTGTCCAGATTGGCCGGGTACGTCCCGATCATCCTGGGCTTGTATCTTGCAGCCAAGGTCATCGACATGGCAAACCGGGGCACCTTCGGCTACCTGAGTGAGCTCTCCCTGCCGAGTGTCATGTTCACGCTTGAAGTTGTCCTGGGCGTTCTTCTTCCGATGGCGATCTTCCTGAGTTCGAGGCTGCGGCAGTCAGTCGCCTGGCTCTTCACCGGAGCAGCGCTCGTGATCTTGGGGGTGGTGCTGAATCGGCTGGATGTGTTCCTGATTGCCTACTCACCGACTTACAACCTGACGCCATATGTCCCGGCCTGGACCGAGTACGCCGTGACAGCCGGGTTCATCGCGTTGATCGTTCTCATTTATCGCTTTGTTGCTCTTAACTTCCCAGTCATTGAGCATCTGAAAAGGGCACCCGCATGATCCTCCGACCCATGGTTGTGGTTTGCACTGCCGTGCCGCTGCTGGCAGCCGGTGTACAGATTCCCCATCTGATCACTGCTGCATCGGATTCGAGCACCTTGCCGACACGCGGTCCGGACTCGAGGATTGCCGACGGCAGCATGTCTGAAGACGTCACGGACAATCCATTTCGAGCCGCCTTCCATCAGGCCATGAGGTCGCACATTCAGGGGACGGCCGGTCTGCTTGATGATGGGAACGACCAGCCGCAACAACCTGAAACGGTTGCTTTGTCAACATTGTCGCGTTTCTTCAGCACGGTTCAGTTCGATCATGAGATCCATGCTGACATGTCGTTGATGAGCGGTGGGTGCGGCAACTGCCACCATGACCCGTCGGCAGAGGATGGGGTCCGGATTGCAGCCTGCCGTGAGTGTCACGTTTCGGACAGTCGTAACGCCACGCTTGAGCAGCCGAGTTTGAAAGGTGCCTTCCACCGGCAGTGCCTCGGGTGTCATCGAGATTGGACTCACGACAATGCGTGCGGGTTCTGCCATCGGGAGGTTGACGACCTGACCACGACGCACTCTACGGCCGATGCGACCGATATCGTCGGGGTGGCGCATCCGAGCATCAAGGCACAGGCCGTGTACTCGTACGAAACCAGTTATGTGCCTGCACCCGGTGTGACGTTTCACCATCTTGAGCATGTCACGTCGTTCCAGTTGAAGTGCGTCGATTGCCATCGCAGCGGTTCGTGTGATCGCTGTCATGATGCATCATTGGTCCGGGAGCCTGTCGCGCATGCTCAGGACTGTAACTCGTGTCACGCACGGAACGGGTGCGAGTTTTGTCACACTGCGGAGAGCCGGCCTTCGTTTGATCATGAGTCACGAACCGGTTGGTCCCTGGAGCCGAGTCATTCAAAACTGACGTGCACGAAGTGCCACGGCGAGGTGACGTCCTTTGTGTCCCCGAGCACGGATTGTCGCGGGTGTCACGATCGGCTCGATCCGGAAGGCTTCGATCATGCCGTCACCGGGGTGGTGCTCTCAGGCAGTCATGCGCATTACGAGTGCAGTCGCTGCCATCAAGGGAATCGGCTCAGCACGCCGGCCTCCTGCTCGAAGTGTCACGCCGACAAGTCATACCCTGCCTTCATGCCGGGGGATGACAAAGTAGTGGATGGTGGTCAACAGTGAGTCGTTCTTACCCGCCTCGCTCGGTATAGAAGTAGCCGCCGTCGCGCCGGAACATACGACCGTCGGTCGCAATGACCTCAGCATAGGTCATCTTGACGGCATGGCCGTCGCCAAAGACCCATTGATTGGCCGCGGCATCCTTTGGATGTTGCTCTTCGCCGGGTGGAACATCGCCGTGCGCGCTGCTTTGGCAGGTTGTCATGGGGCAGCCGTGGAATCCGACTCGTCTGAGCAAGTCAGGCTGGCGGGAGTTGATCCCGATATTGTTTGTGTCGCCGGCCATCGCAAATCGATCCGGGTGCTTGACCTTGTCGGTGCGACATGGGGTCATATCGCGCTGCTGTGAGCGGGCACCATAGTACAGATCGTCTTCGAAACTCAATCCCATCGCGCCGCCGTAGGACGGACGATCAGCCCCGTTCATTGAGTAGCAGTATACGGGGAGGCCGTAGTTGATCTGAGACCAGGTCAGTTCGGTGGCCTCAAAGCCGGGCACGATCTCCTGCATGTAGCCGACATCAGGATGTCGATCCGTTGCGATCGGGCAATCCCAGACTTCGGGCTTGCCGTCCATGAACCGTGAGAGCGCGCGGTACCACGAATTCTCCAGGACATCGCCGGCAATGTCGGTCGCGTACCCGGGGGAGTAGAAGTCGCTAAAACTGAGCGCGTAGGCGTGCTGCCCTTGCCCGATCTGCCGCAGCTGTGAGAGGCACATCATCTCTTTCCCCGTGATCCGGGCACGGGAGAGGGCCGGCAGCAGAATCCCGATCAGCAGGGCGATAATCGAAATGACCACCAGGAGTTCGATGAGCGTGAAAGCGCGATACGACGTTTTGTTCGACATAGCAAACTTCCTTTGATGAACTCGCTGGGCATCCCCAAGCCCATTGTGACGGCTCCCCCGGACTGTGCGACGGCACGCTCGTGATCACTGATATGGTATCAGAAGGCTGTGGTTTCGTCTATTTCGATTCTGCGTCTGCGGATGGTGCGTCATGCACCCGGGCAATCTCATCGCAGGGGCATGCCGGAAGCACCCTCGGAGCGGCAAACCAGAGTAAGCGGTCCTATGCCTGGACAAAAACAAGCGCCCTGCGAGAAGTCGATGGTCACTTGTCTGTCATCAAGCATCAAGGGCTACCTCGGTTCGAGGGCCACCTCAAGAACCGTCGGATTCCCGTCAGCCTCAATCGTCACGTCATGGCCTTGGGGCCGATAGCCGTCTGCGATAAACCCCATACGGTACTGACCGGGTGGCAGGAACAGGTCGTACCGCCCGAAGGTGGATTCACTTTGTGCCTGCTCGCGCAGAATTTCCGTGCCGATGGCGAATCGAATTCTGGCAGCGACCGGCATACCGGTGCTCGCGTCCGTCACATGGCCGTAGAGTGAAGCGGTGCGGCCGGCCATCTCCAGGATCCCCGGCCAGAGAGAGGCCGCCTCTGCGACCGCGCTGGAATATGACGGCTGAAACTCCCGGTGTGTCTCGATGAGGAAGCCGTGTGCGATACGGGCAAACACCTGCCACTGATAGTGCTCACCGTCGGCACTCGGTGGCCTGATACTCGCCCCATATCCCGAAGATCGTGCCAGGGCCGCGGCCTCACTCTCAAGATACCGGAACAGAGGGTGATTCCGGCAGCGATAGGCGTACAGCACTTCTCGACCGTATGAGTGATAGTCGATCACTCGTGAGAAGCGCTGATCAACGGACCAGAGCATCATGGTCTGCGTTTCACTCTCCGAGGCAGGCAACGGGCCTTTGTAGGTACTCGAATACGGGTCTGAACTGCCGGAGCAGGATGAATACCACCCGGACGGGTAGTTGCGGTTTTGATCGACGCCCACCGCCTGCTCAGGCAGGTACCGGACCCGGTTCTTCCTCCAGTAATTGTCACTGCTGAAAACGTAGGCGTACCCATCGGGGTTCCAGGTCGGAGCAATCCAGATTTCATGATTGTCCACAGCGTCGGTGACGGCCGGATCGATGCCGTAGAGCGATGTGAGTTGCTCCATTGCGTACAAGCAGATGACCGGCGTGACGATTTCCCGGGCATGGTGATCGCCAACAATGAGCAATGCGCTTTCATCTTCATCCACATTGACATTGTCAGAGATCCTGACGGCCCACAGGTGCCGGCCCTCATAGGTCGTCGGTGCCTGGTAGCGTTCGGTCAGATCGACTAACTCACAGATTGAGGGTTTGGCAGCGGCACAGTCGGCCATGGCAGCCAGAATCTCATCCAGGTCCAGGTACCCGGGCGGTACGCCGTCGATCAGGCCTTGCTCAGCAAGAATGTCACGCAGGGGACGACCACGGTCCACGAGGGTGGCCTGCAGGTGCATCTGCGTGAGCGCGTCCAGCTCCTGCTGATTGACGATGAGGTCGATGGCACCGGCCGCTGCGCTGGTCGGCAGGACATCGAAACCGGCAGCCTCCAGTGTGAGAGCAAGATCCGGATGATCATCGGCCGGCAACCGCACCCGCATGAGGGTGGGCTCAGCGGGTGGATCCGGCGCTTGGGAAGCCGTTACCTGTGAGATGGCAGCGGGGTGTGAGAGACCGGACCAGATGAGAATCGTAGCGGCTGCAGACAGCACAGACCCCTGCGCCATGCCTGCCGTAATACGTCGAGTTGACCTGTTCACAGTGATCCTTTCACGACTCGATACTGTCGATAGCATACAGAAAAAAGCGTGCAGGGGAGTCCGGAACATGGAGAGAGGGGAAAAAACTTCGGGCCAGAAGGCACCAATGGCCGTGATGCCTGGCTGTCTTGGCTGCCGAGCCGCCCCCCCCGGAATGCCGGGACTCTCTATAATGGCTCACCATGACACACACATCACAGCACCGTTCTCAGGTCACCCGTCGCCGTTTCCTCCAGACCTCTGCTGCCTTCTCAGCCTGGGCGATGACGGCCTCATCGTACGCACGCATCATCGGCGCCAATGCTCGACTCAACGTCGCGTATATCGGGGTCGGGGGCATCGCATCCGGTCAGCACATCCCGCCGCTGGCCGGCTTCGGTGCCGGCTGCCCGTGCTATACCGATGCGGACACGAACCGCTGGGGCGCAGCCGCAGACCGCTGGTCTGAGGCAAAGGGCTATACCGACTACCGGAAGATGTACGACACGCACCACAAGGAGTTTGATGCCGTTATGGTGGGAACTCCCGACCATCACCACTATCCGGCCACCATCATTGCCATGATGCACGGCAAACACGTGTATACCCAGAAGCCGTTGACGCATACGCCGTGGGAAGCGCGGCAGTTGGCACTGGCAATGAAGCGATACAAGGTGGCGACGCAGATGGGCAACCAGGGGCACGCGTCAGAGGAACTTCGCCAGACGATCGACTACCTGCGAGCCGGGGCCATCGGGAGTCTGGTCGAGGCCCATGTCTGGACGGATCGACCATGGTGGCGTCAGGGCCTGGCCCGCCCGGCCGGTGCCGAGGAGATACCCGCAAACATGGACTGGGATTCCTGGATCGGGCCGGCCCCGATGCGTCCTTATCGACACAACCCGGCCGACGGCTGGGGTGGGCTGTATCACCCGTTCAACTGGCGCGGCTGGTGGGACTTCGGTTGTGGGGCGCTGGGTGATATGGCCTGCCATGAAGTGGACCCGGTATTCTGGGCGATGAGGCCGGGCTACCCGACGTCAATCGAGTTGATCGGCTGCGAGCCGATCGGCGATGGGGAGATGTACACGAAGGCGAGCACCGTCAAGTTTGAATACCCGGCCACGGCGCTCCGCCCGGGGTTTGCCTTGTTGTGGCACGAAGGCGGCCGCAAGCCGGACCGACCGGATGAACTTGATGAAGGGACGGAGTTATCAAATCAGGGCGCGTTGTACATCGGGACCGAAGGCAAGATGATCTGCCTGCCGCACGCAAAGGCACCGCCGCGTTTGCTCCCTCAGGCTCGGCACGAGGAATACGGCAAACCGGAGCAGCAAATTGCGCGCTCAGAAGGCCATCACAAGGAGTGGTACAGTGCGTGCATCGAAGAGAAGCCGTATGACCACCCCAAAAGCAACTTCGAATACGCCGGCCCGTTTACGGAATCGATGCTGCTCGGCTGTATCGCCCAGAAGGTCGGCGGCCGGCTTGAATACGACGCCAAGGCGATGCGGTTTACCAACAATGATGACGCGAACCAGTATGTTTCGAAGACGTACCGCGACGGCTGGGAGTTCAAGATGGGGTGAGTCGGGCTTCACGAACTGGTCAGAACCGTCCCCGACATGAAGGCCTTCACAGCCGACCTGCGGCTTTCCAAGATCGAGCCGATCGACCAGGCAGGCCGACGGGTGGACTTCCACTCCCTGCGTATGACATTCAGTACCATGCTGGCAGCCAATCGGGTCAGCCAGCGGGAAGCGCCGGCGCTCATGCGCCGCCGTGATCCTCGACTGACTGCCAACGTCTACACCGATGAGCGCGTCCTGCCACTGGCTGCAGTGCTGCGGGGCTGCCCGACATTCCCGACCCAAACGCACCGACACCCGAACCGATCCCGATGAAGGCCACCGGGACCGACGGCAAGGAGAGTGAGTCCGGGACTGGATCGGGGACCGATTCACCGTCCGAATCCGCAGGCGGGACAGGTGCGCAACTCCATGCGCAACTCGATCGCGACTTATGCGGGCAGACGATGTCATCGGGTGACACAGATGAGATCGAGGAAGATCACGGCAGCGACGATACGCAAACCGTTGCAGACACGGGAGTTGACACCCAAAGACATGACCCGTCACCGGATGGCAACGGGTCATCAGAAAAGCGGGTGATGAGACTCGAACTCACGACATTCAGCTTGGGAAGCTGACGCTCTACCAACTGAGCTACACCCGCAGCCAGGATTCCGGCCCATTATAGCAGGTTTGACCGCCAATCCATCTCATTCCCTTCCCGCAAGAGACTGGCCGGCTCGCTGACATGCCAGCACTGGCGCAGTGACGAGAGCATCCCCCCGCTCTTCATTCCCCTGCAACCTCTCACCCCTCCCCCGCCTATGATGATTATAGGACGTCAGCGATCGAAGCGTGCGAGGGAGGGCAGGTCAGACATCAGGTCTGACTGTGCTGGGCCGGTTCAGGTGGTCGTTTACAGGAGGTCAGGGGAAAGAGACGTACTCAGAGCCAGAGGGAGGGCCGATCACGATGCGTCTCAACAACAAGACTCACACTACCGGCAGTGCAGATTCTGCCCACTGCCCGTATCTGCGCATCGGTGTCACGACACGCTGCAACTACGATTGCCGATACTGTCCCTCTGTGCCCACCGATTCGCCGCCTTCCGTCGTGCGGGCGGCGACCTGCACCTCGCGCCCATCATCGCCCGAGGACCCCGATCAGGTGCTCACTGACGAGGATATCACAACGATCATCAGGGCAGCAACCTGTGCCACCGCCGGCGTGCGCAAAGTCCGTCTTGCCGGCGGGGAGCCGACACAGCGACCCGGCCTTGACCGACTGGTGGCTGCCATCAGCCGGATTGATCCCATTTCCCACGTCTGCATGACGACGAACGGCACAACGCTAGGTGACCACATTCACGACCTGATCAGGGCAGGCCTGAACTCACTGAACTTGAGAGTGTGGTCACTCATGCCGAACCGCTATGAAGCCCTGACCGGTGGCGGCAGCCTGAGCGTTGCGCTGGCCGGCCTCGATGCAGCCCAGGCAGCCGGGCTGACGGATGTTCACGTGACCGTGCCCGTCGTCCGAGGGGAGAACGACGACGAAATCGAGTCCTTCGTCAACCTGGCCGTGTGGCGATCCATCACCGTCCGGTTCATGGAACATGACACGCCGCTCGCTGTTGGAGCACCGGGTGCTGTGACCGCGCAGGAGATACAGGACCGGATCCTCAGTCAGCATACGTTGGAGACGATTTCCCAACCGGCACTCGGCGGGCCGGCACGGGTGTACTCGGTTGATCGCGGTGCCGGTCGAGTCGAGATCAGTACGTGTCTGAGCCGCCCCCCCTGTTGGCGCTGCAATCGACTTGATGTCAGCCACGACGGTTTCTTGCGCGCCTGCCCGCTGCGCCCCTTCGTCATTGACCTGAAGCCCCTGCTGGAACACCGGGATGCATCGTCGCTGCTGGAACAGGCATTTGAAGATGCGCTGTGGGAGAAGAAGCAGGTTCGCCCCTTCACACAGAACCGGGGCCTGTCCGATGCCGGTCCTGCCACTCGCGAGCCTGTACACGAGGTGAAGCCGCCAATCGTCACTCGGCTGGATCGAACTCCGGTCGGCGGGCCGTAGACGTTGATTATATGTCGCCGCGATCGTTCCGCGCCTCTGCCAGTCGACGCCTGGCAATGGTTACCGCGTCTTGCCCGATATCACAGCCGAGCCATCGGCGGCCGGTGCGGCAGGCGGCCACGAGCGTCGTACCACTGCCACAGAAGAAGTCGGCCACGATCCCACCGGATGGTGAACACGCTTTGACGAGCATCTCCAGCAGCCGCAGCGGCTTTTGGGTCGGGTAGCCGGTCCGCTCGGCTGCCATGTTGTTGATGGCCGGTATGTCAAGAACATCGGTCGCCTTTTTCGGTCGCCCGTTCATCCGCACGCTCGTTGAAGGGACCATCGGTGGCTCGAAGTGGTAGGCCCCCGTTCGTCCGTAGAACAGAATGTCATCGTGTTTGCGGGCAAAGCGTCGGGTGCTTGATCCGCCGAGTCCGTAGGCCCAGATCAGGTGGTTGACGAAAGAGTCCGGCCCGAACACGTCATCCAATAGTGCTCGGACGTGGTGAGACGTGCGCCAATCGCAGTGTACGAGTATGCAGCCCGAATGCTTGAGCAATCCTCGGATCAGTTCAATCCGAGGCCTGAGAAACTGCACATAGTGTTCGGGCGAATCCCACCGATCTGAGAATGAGCCGGCTTCTGCCTGTTGGCGCGCCCCGGTGTTGAACGGTGGGTCAATGTAGGCAAGGTCAATCCCTGCCCCGAACTGAACCGGGGAATCCTGTGAGTCGGGGCCTAAGGCACTTGAGGATTCTGACAGGGCAGTCAGCAGTTCCAGGCAGTCACACCTGATGACATAGTCATTGGAGACGCTGAGCCTGCTGATAAGATTCGCGGCATCCATTGAACAGAGGCGATCCTGTGCGTGTGAGTGTTAATGGTGATCGTCATGCCCGTGGGCATGGGGCGGATCGGCCGGCTCGGGGCCCTTCATCACGACGGCTGCAGACCCGAGGACAATCGCCAACAGGAACAGCACAGCAGCACCGATGACAACGGGCCCGTACCAGGCTGGGGCTTCGTGTACCGCCAATGCATCGGCCCGCGCTGCCTCTGCCCCGCCATGTTCGCCTTCTGCTCCGCTGTGGCCGGCTGAGTCGGTTGCATGCGCTTCTGATTCTTCATCATGCCCGGGCTCGCTCTGTTCATGCCCGGGGTCCTGTTCCGGTACTGCCTCGTGGTTCGTTTGCTGCTCGTCGTGCTGGAACCCGGCCGTGACCAATGCGCCCGAGGCACTCAGAATCCTGGCCGGGACGGGCCTCGTGCCTGCGAGGGCGTGTTTCCCCAGTACGACCAGTGATACGGCACACACGATCCACCACACACTACTTGTCCGATACATGTTGCTGTTCCTTGTCGCTCTGTCAGTCCGGTGTCGTGCCATGTAGTTGCACGAGCCACGTCTGAAATGGCAGGGCTGCCGGGTAAGCAGGCCGTCTCTCACTCGGCCTCGGTCGGCTCGATGGGATGACGCCCGATCGAGATGTATGTGAATCCCATGTCGGCCAGGTGGGGACGGCGATACAGATTCCGCCCGTCGAAGATGAGCGGCGACTGCAGCGAGGCCCGCAGCAGGTCGAAATCGGGATTCTTGAACTCGTCCCAATCCGTGCAGATGATCAAGGCATCGGCATCTTCTGCACACTCATACATGTCATTGCAGATTTCAAGATTGTTCAGATTCAAGGCAGCCACGTTTGCTCCAGCCACTCGATCATACGCTTTGACCGAGGCACCTTGCTCGGTCATCCACCGCACGAGGTCGATTGCCGGCGCCTCTCTGATGTCATCGGTTCGCGGTTTGAAAGCCAGGCCCCAGACGGCAAAGGTCTTGCCTGACAGCGATCCGTCGAAACGAGCCATGATCTTGTTGAAGAACCGCTGGCGCTGATCCTGGTTGACGTCGTGGACGGCGCGCAGCAGTTTTGTTTCAAACCCGGCCTCAGAGCCCATCGAAATACAGGCCAGCGTATCCTTGGGGAAGCATGACCCCCCGTAGCCGAGGCCTGGAAACAGGAACTGATTCCCAATCCGGTGATCCGAGCACATGCCCACCCGCACCTGAGAGATGTTGGCACCGTACTGCTCACACAGGTGGGCAATCTCATTAATAAAGGAGATCTTGGTCGCGAGCATGGCGTTCGAGGCGTACTTGACCATTTCGCTCGATCGAATGTCCATGATGTAGATCGGATTGCCCTGCCGAACGAAGGGATCGTAGAGATCCTTCATCAGTTCGGCGACTTCATCAGTCTCCACACCACAGACCACTCGGTCGGGTCGGTTGAAGTCGTTGACCGCGTCGCCTTCCTTCAGGAACTCAGGGTTGTTGGCCACATGAAATGGGGCATCTGTATGCTGACGAATCGTGGCCTGC
This sequence comes from Planctomycetota bacterium, assembly GCA_013112555.1. Taxonomy (GTDB): domain Bacteria; phylum Planctomycetota; class Phycisphaerae; order Phycisphaerales; family UBA5793; genus PNC21. The sequence goes on from JABFGK010000001.1 coordinate 2,384,426, forward strand.
ACCATATGGGTGGTTCCGACCGGCACCGTCGACTTCACCACGATGGTCTTGGGGGGCTGGTCCGGCCCGAGCGTGTCGATGACCTGTGCAATGTCTTTGGCCGCCTGCTTCACGTAGCACAGGTTGGCATGTCCCTCTTCGTCGGACGGCGTGCCGACACAGATGAAGATGATTTGGGCGTTGGCATAGGCCTCAGTCTTGTCGGACATGAAGGCCAGTCGGCCGACCGCCACATTCCGCTTGATAAGTTCCTCCAGACCCGGCTCGAAGATCGGCACTTCCCCACGGTTCAACATGGCGATCTTGGCCTCATCAACATCGAGGCACTTGACCTTGTTGCCGGTGTTTGCAAAGCACGTTCCGGTGACAAGGCCGACGTACCCGGTCCCAACCATCGTCAACTTCATCTGTACACTTCCTTCTTCGCTTTCAATCCTGTCAAACCCGCCGGCACGGAAGGGCCGGTGGGTCGATCCCGACGGCATGGCACGGAGTCGCCCTGCAGGCCATTCTACGCAGAAAAGAGCAACCATTCGGTCTGACTCCGAGTCCACCGGACTGAGCCAGACAGCCAATCCGGACCCACTAGGGCCGACTATAACCCCGGCATCACCTGAATTCGACTTGTGACGGCAGACAGAACCGTGGCAATCGCCGTTGCGACGTATCCCCCGGCCTACCATCAGGACCATATTTCAACCCAGCCCGACCCGGACCCCATACACCAGCCACGGCTTCCCCATGACAGACTCCCCAGACAGCATCACCGCACCCGAACACGGGTCAGCGTGCGCCCGCACCGTTCGGACCGACTCAATCCGACTGCTACTCAAGGAGTTAGCCGATCGTACGGGGATTGCCTGCCAATTCGATGCGACGACGGGCTCGAGGGTCTCGGGGGTACCGGTGGAATCGAACGGGACGGTCATCGGCTCTCTGTCATGGGATTGCTCCCATCCCCCCCCACCCCCCCCCGCTGAGACGCCTGATGCCCTGACCGGAGATTCTGCCCGGGTTTTGGCAGGGCTCGCTGTCCTGATCGGCGGGTTTGCCGGACTGCAGGACACGATGCAGCTTCGGCTGGCCGAGCTGAACGCCGTCTACCATGTCTCTTCGCAGCTGAACATCTCTGATGATGTGACAATTCTGCTCAGTTCTGCGCTTGAGACTGTATCTGAGGTGATGGGCGTCGACGCGGCTGCCATTCGGCTGATGGACGTGCAGACCAATGAATTGGTGGTCAAGGCCTGGATCAATCTGAGGGATTCGTACTTTGACAAAGGTCCGGTCCTTGCCGGCGACAGTGAGTTTGATACCAGGGCACTCTCCGGTGAAGTCGTCTACGTTGAGGATCTGCAGACGGACCCACGGGTGCGGTACCCGGATCTGGTCAAGGCCGAGGGCCTGCGCAGCCTGCTGAACATGGGGCTGCTCAGTCGGGGGAAGCCGGTCGGGGTCATGCGACTGTACACCCGACGTGTCCGGCACTTCAGCGATTTTGACCTCAGACTGCTGAAGGCAGCGGCCCAGTTGGTTGCGACAGCCATCGAGAATCGGACGTTGCTCGACCAGCGCCGGGCTGCCCGGACGTTTCAACGGCAACTGAGCCTTGCTTCAAGCGTGCAGCGTCGTCTTCTACCCCAGGAGATGCCGGTCGTCCCCGGACTCGACATTGCCGCCCGCTGTCTGCCGTCGCTTGAATTGTCCGGCGACTTTTTTCGACTTCATTGACCACGCGCCGGTCGATGACCCGCTGCTTGGCATCACCATCGGTGACGTGGTGGGCAAAGGCGTCCCGGCGGCGTTGCATATGGCCTCGATCCGCGGTGCCCTTCGCGCGCACGCACTGCATCTGATTGAGCCGGCTCACGTCGTGTTTGAAACGAACCAGGCCATGGTGCACGACACCCGGCAGCACGAGTTCTCCACGTTGTGGTACTGCAGTATTAACTTGAAGAGCTGGCTGATGACCTACTGCAATGCCGGGCATGAGCCGCCCATCGTCTGCCGGCCGAATGACGAACACGATGCCCCCGATTCTCACATGAAACCGGAACACTTCACATTCAGCGAGTTGTCTGAAGGCGGGATGGTGCTGGGGGTTGAGGCGGATCATGAATACGGGCACGGGACGTTTCAATGTCGGGCAGGAGACACGCTCATTGCGTTCAGCGACGGGCTGACAGAAGCACCGAATTTCGACGGCGAACAATTCGGCCGCAGCCGAATCACGCGTGCTGTCCTTGATGTGCTGCAGGTCAACCCGACAGCCCCGGCGGTGGACATTCTCAATCACGTGCTCTGGGAAGCCCGGCGTTTCGTCGGGTTCAATGAGCAATCTGACGATATCACGCTCGTGGTGATTCGCTTCATGAATCGGCACTGATATCGCATTCTGTCAATCGGCATGGGCTTTAGCGAATGGGCTGCTCTCGCGCCATCGAACAAAAAAAAGAAGCAGGCCACCAGATGGGTGGCCTGCTGTCTGGACTATCTTGCACATGATGGGACCGGGCCTGGCGCGATACGAACGCCGCCCGGAAAGCCATCGTGCTCAGGTCAGATGTTTACCACTGCTGACTTCTCACAGGTCGAACGATTGATCGCCTGAACCAGCACGCGTCCGCAAGCGCCCTGTGGCACCTTGCCGGATGCACAGAAGTCGCCGTTGGCATCTGCTGAGCCGGACGCAGCCACGACCGGGTTCTTGATGTCTGCATACAGTCCGGGGCAGCCCGGTACGGGGCCGGCGGAGCCGGGGGCGAAGCCGTAAATGACGACGATCTTGTCGCCGCGATTGGCATTGTGGGCACAGGCTTCCATGATGCCAGGGCAGTCGCCGGTCACCGTGAGATTAAACTTCGGTGTGCTCACCCCGGTGTATGCGATCGACGAGTGATTGCCAACGCTGCCGTAGCCCGTCAATGGGGTCACGATGCCGGTAGCGATTTCGATCCGCTGCAACTGGGATCCACTCAGTGAACAGACATACAGGTCGCCGTCCGGGGTTGATGCGAGACTGTCGTAGAATCCATATCCACCGCCGAGGCTGTTCGGGCCGACCATGGTGTCCATGTTGAAGGATCGGACTTCCATGGAACCCCACTGGTAGTAGCACTCGTTGCCGTAGATGGCCCCGCCGCGTCCCCATTCGCCATTGCCTTCGCTCTCGCCTGAGTACACATTGGTCCCCAGGGTGTTCATGTCGACAACGACCATTCGGTAACCGCGGAGTTCGGCGTAGGCGAGGCGATTCGTCGCCGGGTCGTAGTCGCCGATGGCATTGGGTGGGATATCCAGTGCCAGCTTGTTCCAGACACCGCCCACCGTGTAGTACAGCGTGGATGAGTCAACTCCGTGGTAGATGAACTCGCCGTCCGCCGTCACTTCCAGATTGCCCTTTTGCTGGATACCCGGACCCGGCATGACATCCGACCAGGTGTCGGACCCCGGGTCGTACAACTGGATCATATCTGAGTCGTTACCGTAGCCGTATAACTCACCGCCCGAGCCGGCGGCAAACTGGCAGAAGGTGTTGTAGTTGGTCAGCGTCGTCCAGGTGTCGGAACCCGGATCGTAGCTGGCGAAATAGCCGGTCCCGTCGAGTGACGTCAGATACAGATTCTGAGCCTGGGCCGAGGACACCAGCGCCAAACCGGCGGCAGCGGCCAAACCGAACATCATCTTCCTCATCGCTTCATCTCCTAGTTTGTGGTGGCAAGTCGTGTGCGTCGCACCGAAGCGGGCGGCGGACGCAGAGTGCGTGATAACAAGAAATCAGCAACAAAAGCACGGAAGCAGCTGGAATCCAACTCGCGCCACGATACGAATGGAGCCGAACTACCCGCGGCATCTGTTACACATGCTATTCCAGAATACAGCCAACACGCTGCGGGTCAATACTGAATAGAGACAAGATCGTCAGGAAATGCAAACTCGGCGGAATCGTTATGGGCCATAAGAGAGCACGTCTGCCGCACGGCTCGCTGTGGCTCCCGCCGACCTCCGGCGCCGGCAAGCTGCAGGATGCCCCTTGCACTAATGCCGGGTTGCAAGAACTTGATATTTCATAAGGATTCCGTCCGGCGTCCCTGCGCGCGGGATGGATGCGGGGGCGTAACGCCGAGTCAGACCGGAGGCGCACCGAGCGAGAAGATGTCACGGTGCCGAGCAAGACGAGCCGCCTCTCATGCACAGGGGGAGTCGTGCAATGCAGAGCATCACGCGCCTTTGTGCGACAGGATGGGCGTCAGCGTTCTGGTGACGCGGACCAGCCTGCGCTGATTTCGGAGAACCTGATGGATGTCCTTATACGCAGACGGTGCCTCCTCGCGCAACGAGGCAGCCCGCTCCGGATCGTAATGAACATGCCGAAGCTGATCGGTCAGGCTGCACATTGAGACTGATCGTCGTGCTTGTGATCGGCTCATGGCTCGGCCCGCCCCGTGTGCACTTGAGCACAGCGACTCCACGTTGCCCCTGCCCACAACGTGAAAACTCGCTGTGGCCATCGACCCGGGAAGCAGGCCGGGCTGACCTGGAAATGCCGGCATCGCCCCCTTCCGATGGACGAGTAACTCGCGGCGACAGTGCGTTTCACGGGTGATGTGATTATGATCACAGTCGATCAACGTGTCATGCAGCATCTGCCACCCAAACATTGTGCCCATCAGTTGCCCGGCCGCTTGAAGCATGGTCCGCCTGCTTGTCGCTGCATAGGTTCTGGCCCATTCCATATCATTCAGGCAGTGCTGCCCGGCCTCTGATTCAGCGTCAAGATGACCCAGGCCGAGGGACGTTCCTTTCCCGCGTGCAGGTTCATGCTGACGGCGTATCTCCTGTCCCATGGCGCGTGAACCACTATGCACCATGAGCCACAACCGAGACTCCTCATCGTGCTGCAGTTCCAGAAAGTGATTGCCGGTCCCCAGCGAGCCGAGTTGCCGAAGTCCTTCGGTTTCCGCCAATCGGACCAATGATGGCGCCGACAGACGCGATGGGTCGGGCAGCACACTGCGCCTGTGCGCTAACTGATCAGTGCCGCGATGCCTCTGAATCGGGACGGCCTGCTGCAGGTGGCGGAGGAGTTGAGCCATTGCCTTGCAATCGGGGGGGTGATCGTCTCCGGTTGCGTTGAGTGCCATCGTGGCCATCCCGCACCCGATATCTCCGCCAATCGTACTTGGGTAGATCATCCTGGAAGTGGCAAAGACGGTCCCGACGCATACGCCGCGAGCCAAGTGGACATCCGGCATGATGGCAATGTGCTGCACATCCTCACACCGGGCCAACCGATCGATCGTTTGCCGGATATTAGATGCCAGGTTCTCAGACGCCCAGATTCGTACATGGGCACGTTTCGTTCGCGATCGAGCCATCAGAGTTCTCCTTCATGGCGCGGCACGAGTTCAAAGATCAGAACCGGGGCTTGCTTGCGGTTGATGTCGGCTGCCACCTGCGCGCGCAAATAGCCCTGCAACGCAGCAAGGCGCGCACGGATCATGACAACCTGCGCAGGGGCAGGTGCCTCCACACTCAGGATCACCTTGAGTCGAGCGCTGTCGGGGGCAGGCTCGACCGACTCCAAACGCGAGTTGTCAAACGCAGGATCGCTCGGTACCGGGATCAAACCGTTCAGCGACCGGCGAACCTGGGCACACAGTTGCATGCTCTTTCTGTCGATCCCGGTTCGGTCGCGATGTTCTTTGCGGTGTCGGTTTTGCGGCCCATCGTCATCATGAATCTGCGCGCACAGCGACCGCACCAGCGCGCGAGTCTTCTTCTCGCTTCGCTTCATATGAACTCCAAGTTCAAAAATGCACAGCAATGTCAATCAGGCGTGACGCCTGACAAATTGAAAACCGGCCGTCAACTCGGACGGATGCCGGGCGCGCGGGATGCATGCGGGGGGCGTTAAGCCGTGGCAGACCGGAGGCGCGCCGAGCGAGAAGATGTCACAGTGCCGAACAAGACGAGCCTCCTTTCATGCAGAGGGGAAGTTGTGCAATGTAGAGTGTACCACGCTATCGGCAGTCGGCAAGCCCTACTTTGCAAATGATGCGGGTATGCTCCTGCTTCAACGACGAAAATCCAACATCCTGCCTATTTGCCTTGAAGCCCCAGGCGCGGTGAGACATACTACAGAGTCACTGCGTTGGTCCATCAGGATTTCTTCATGGCCGACGCTTCACACATTCTGATCCCGACAGGAGTCGCCAATGTCTTGCTTCCGGACCCATGCTCGAATGCACACGCTGCATGTGCTGGGTTGTGCCATCATCGGAGCGACCCTGGTACCGTCTGCATCGGCTGCCCCGGAACTGCCGTCGCAGCCGCTGGCCGCCCGCGTGATCGTCAAATCCGTGACATTTGCCGGGACCGGTCGGACCGATGTGACCATCGACTGCTCCAGCGGCTGGTGCAACAACTACCCCACGCCGCACTGGCTCGATGCCAATGCTGATGGGGATGCACTCGACCCCGAGGACAATCTGGCACCGGTGGCTTATACCCGCGGCTCCCGCCCGGCAGTCACCGACCTCGTCTTTACGGTTCAGCCCGCCGATCTGACGGTGCCGAACGTCGAGGTCGTGGGCGTCGGGCCGCACGGCGAGACGTACTGGGGAATCGGCAATGTAACCAACGGGGAACTCATCGTGCCCGGGACACTCGAGGCGGATCAGCCATTGCCGAATGTGGTCGACTGTTACGACCCCTACTCGATCGAGTGGACCGTTTCGAAGGCCGGCTACGGATCGCGCGACGCCGGTATCAGTTCCAACACGATGTATGTCACGTATGCGCAACCGATCGGCTCACGGTTGGAGAGTTATTTTGATATCAGCACACGGGCTGCGGCCGGAAGCAGCGATGAGCAGCAGACGATCGACCTCATCTGGGACGACTTTGCAGACCTGGAAGTATACAACGCGCACGGGGAGCGACTTGCGTACTACCGAGGTGTGCTTTGCTCGTATGACTGCCGATACTACTCGGCTGCCCAACTTGTGTATTACACAACCTCACAGTGTGGCGGCTGGGCCGATCTGATGATCCAGTGCCTGCGGACGCAGGGAATCGGGACGGCACAGTTCATCACGATCGAGCCGCAGGCCGGCCCCGACCCGCCGCGCGATTGCCGCAATGCGTATGCCGGCGGCATTGTGGTCAAGAATTACGGGATTTCATCAGCGTACATCCTTGGGAGTCAGTGCAAGACGTACCCGTTTCGCTTTAACGATCCGTGTGCACTGAACACCCCATGGGCTAGCGTGGACGTCCAGGATGAGCCGGGCCTGCCAGGGCAGGACAACGCGAACCCGGCCAGTTGGTTCCGTCGGCACTTCATTGTCAAGGTTAACTTCGCATACTACGACCCGGCCTATGGTGGCGGGCCGTTCGAAGGCACGCGCGAGGAAGCGAATCTGCTGTGGGAACAAGGGGCGATGTGGGGATACTGGGGCTATGCCGATTCCGCCCTTCACGTCGGTGTACGCCGTGATCACTATGACATCCGTGAAACCGGATTTGACCGCTAAGGATCATACGAATGCGACTTACCTATCCTTGTGCAATCGCGCTGCTCTTACTGCATGGCGGCTTCACTTCTGCAACTGGAGTGCAGGATGCAGCACAACCGTCGGTCGGCGATGCGCTCCCTGGCTGGAAGGATGAGATCACGGCTCTCCCCAGGGACAATCAGTGGTCCCTGATACCGCCGACGGATCGGCCCGCACTCAGGCAGGCTGCAACAGCAGACGCCGAGACGCTGACAGCACTGCTCACCTCGGATGATCCGGATGACATCGGGCTGGCCATCTTCATTGCGGACCAGCAAGCGGATATCGAATCGCTGCTTTCTGCGAACCACCTCCTTGAAAATGAGAGTCTCACGCTGCCGTTTGCCTTGCCACTGGCACAGCCGAATGCGTATGAGGCACAGGCTCAGACCGTATCGGAGTATCTGACCGCCGTGTATCACCACTGGTTCGGGGTTGATGTTGATGGCTCGCTTCCGCGCTTTGCATCCTTGATCGGTGAGGTGGAGAATCCGGACCACTTGATTGGACCCTGGCTGGTCACACTCGTGCGGGCTGAGTCGGATGAGAAGCGGCTTACTGCATTGAAGGCAGACATTGACCGCCTGCCCGATCACGTTCGCTGGGCCGTGATCACGGTTGGCTGGTGCGATAGTGTGTACACGCAGTCCGAAGCTGTTCAGGCGCTGAGTGACACCGATCTGAATGTGTTGGCAGATATTCGGGAGGGGAAGCCTCTTTTGCCATCCGAACCGCTGTTCAGAGCCTCAGACTCCTACCGTAAGGCACTGTACCGGCGCGCTTTGATGCTCACCCAGCCGTGAAGCACAGGCATCTCACCACAGTGGGCGTAACTATCATTATTCATTCAGAAAATGATTTTAATCCCCTTGCAGTTCTGCCGAGCCTCTGCTAACCTAAATCCAAGGCATGATCAGGCGGGCATAAGTGATCAACGGTTAACCCTTATTGATGTGGAGGGTGGCTTGTGAACGCGCTGAATCTGCGAGACAAGAAGCATCGCACACGATTGTTTCACCCCGTTGTCGTCCTAACCATTGCGCACGTCATCGCGGCTGTGTCAGCCCCCGGTTTGGCTGCTGTTATCCACGTGCCGGCTGATTTTCCCACCATCCAGGAGGCATTGACTGCTGCAGTCGCCGGCGATGAGATCATCGTCGCCCCGGGTACGTATAACGAGGCAATCGATCTGTTGGGCAAGGAGGTATATCTCCATTCATCCGATGGGTATGAGGTGACCCTCATTGATGCGGACGGCCTGAACACGAGTGCAGTGACTTGCATCGAGGGCGCTGAGGGAAACAGGACCATTGCAGGGTTTACGATAGCACAAGGGCGAGGCGTGCCGCTGCTGGGCGAGACGCATGGCGGAGGGCTGTTTGCTCAGAATACAACACTGACACTCGTGGACTGCATGTTTTCGGACAACAGAGTGGAGGCATACGGTGGGGCGGTGTACTCGGAGCGATCAACACTCGAAGTGGAACGCTGCCTCTTTACGAACAATGATACCACAGTGCCTACCCAGGGGTGGGTTGATCATTCCGGCGGTGCCATCGCCACGTTTGGTGGCTCTCTATCGATCTCACAATGTACGTTTTTATCAAACTCAGCCCATCAGACCCACGGTGCCAGCCTCTCTTTTGCGACCGGCGGGGCCGTCGACTGCCGAGATACACTCCTAACAGTCGTTGACTGCATGTTTGTATACAACACCTGCGACACCTTTGGAGGTGCAATTGCGACACGTGGGGATGTGCCGGTCCTCATCGAATACTGCACTTTTATTGGGAATGAAGCGCAGGGCTACGACACGACATATAGCCAGTCAGGGAGCGGTGGTGCAATCGGCAACAGCTCCCCGCTAACAGTTCAATACTGCCAATTCGAAGTAAACGAGGCGTCTCGCTCCGGCTACTCAGGCGGTCCCACCGGCGGTGCAATCAGGGACTACGAGGATGTCATACCGGCCTTCATTTCTGATTGCACCTTTATTGCCAATCGCTGCATCGGTGAAGGCGGCGCCCTTGCTATGTCAGAGTGCTCAACGCAGGTTCAGCGCTGCGTTTTTGAATCAAACTCGGCTTCACGCGGAGGAGCCTTCTACATCGAGAATGCAGATCCTATCATTCAGGACTGCACGATGTCGGCAAACATCGCCACATCAGGAGGGGGAGCCGTGATGGCACAGGGAGCCAGGCCCAGACTCCTGCGATGCGACCTGTCAGACAATTTTGGTGAGTCACGGGGAGGCGCGATCGAATGCCAGCAGTCGACAATCATGACGGTCGAGGAGTGCACTTTTACCAGCAATATCTGTGGGCGATCAGGTGGTGCCCTGTATGTGCACTTTGCCACGCTGCGTGCCTATCGGTGTGTGTTTACGACGAATGTCGGTGAGGATGGCGGCGCGATCTGGGCACGTTCCAGCGCCGAGATTCATGCGATCAACTGTATCCTGGATGGCAATACTGCCGGTCAGAATGGGGCTGCGGTCTTCACGACCAGCGGTGCCACAGTCTCACTCTATAACTGCCTGACACACGACAACGTGGCAGGTGGAGACGGCAATACTGCCAGCGGGGACAGCACGCTTCTCGTCACGAACTCAATTCTCTGGGATGATCCGGTACAAGTGAATGTCGGCGAGAGTGATGTAAGATACTCCAATGTACACGGCTCTCTCGAGGGAGAGGGAAACATCGAGGCGAATCCCCTCTTTCTAGACACAAACGAGCGATACTACCGGTTGACCAATGGCTCGCCATGTATTGATGCCGGCAGCAATGACCTCGTTCCAGTGATCACCCAGACGGATGCAGACGGCCTTTCGCGATTTGTCGACGATTCCGGAAAGCCTGACCTGGGGTCTGGCCCCGGCCCGGTGGTTGACATCGGCCCATTCGAGTACCAGGAAACAAGTCTCGCCGCTCTGACCGTATTGCCGACTCCAGTGCGTGCCTTGTTCCCACTGGAGTGTCTTGTGACCCGCGCGCAGCCTCGTGCGAGAACGTGGCTGCTGTACTCGACATCCGGTTCTGGGAGCACATACATTGAACCGCTCGATGTGACCGTCGATATGCGGTCTCCCCAGTATGTCGCCGGCCCCTTGATATCGAACGCGACCGGTAATATGTGCTTTCGCCTGCAGATGCCCGGCGTAGTACGCAATCAGGAACTACTACTCCAGGCAGTGCAGCAGGGAACGGTCACAAACTATGTTGAGACGCGCCTTGTTCAGCCGTAGGACAACCCACCATTTCTCGTGCAACGTCATGTGCCTTCGGAGACCCCGCATGCACTTCCATCAACTCGCAATCCGTATGGTGCTGTTGGCCGGGATGATTCCCATTACTGCCTCAGCGCACGCTTCCGTCATCCACGTGCCGGACGACTATCCGAGCATCCAGGAAGGGCTCGATGCAGCGATCGACGGCGACGAGGTTCTCGTGGCCCCTGGTACATACTATGAGGCCATTGACTTGCGAGGGAAGCAGATATACCTGCACAGTGAAGTCGGGCCGCGAAGCACGATCATTGATGCGACATGGCGCGACACGAGCGTGATCACATGCGATAACGGCGAAGGGCCGGATACCGTGATCGAGGGATTCACGCTGACACAGGGGACGGGCACGTGGATCTACGGGATTGTCTACGGCGGGGCGCTGTATGTCTCGAATGCAAGTCCAACCGTGACAGACTGCGTGTTCGAGAACAACACTGCTTTCGGGGTCGCCGGCTATGGAGGAGCCATATGCCTCGACCAGTCATCGTCACTTCTTCAGGACTGTGTCATTCGCGATAATGCTTCAGGCGCAAGCTGGGGTGACGGTGGAGCCATCGTCATCATGAATGGCAGCCCCACCATCGATCGGTGCCGATTCATCAGAAACGAAGCCCCTACGTCCGGCGGAGCAGTCTCAGTGTGGGGGCCAAGCAGTACTGTGATTTCTGATTGCTCGTTTGAACTGAACCACTCAGAGCATTCAGGTGGCGCGATTTCGGGTGAGAGCGCCATCCTGATCCAAGGCTGCAGATTCACTGAAAACACCGCGAACTCCGGAGGAGGTGCGATCGACGCTGATGCAGCCACGATCCAGGATTCCGTCTTCGAAGGAAACAGCTCGAACTCTCACGGAGGGGCCGTAAACCTCCGAGCCGGCTCAGAGGTCCTCAACTGCTCCTTCTCCAACAACTCATCCAAGTCGGAGGGGGGAGCCGTGTTCGCGATCAGCAGCAGCGGAGGAGAAGTGCGGGTACGAGGAGCCATCTGTAATGGCAACACGGCCCGTCACGGTGGTGCCGTAGGCAGCAGAGGTGTGACCGTCATTCTCGAGAACTGCGTTTTGGCGGGTAATCATGCACAAGGTGACTACAACGAGTGGAGCGGCGGCGCGGTCGAGTGTTGGGAAGGCTCGCTCCAGGCAGCAAACACAACGATGGTTGGGAACACGCATGACCAAGGTACTTCCGGCGGCATCGATCTGCACGATGTCGAGGCAGCATCATTCACGAACTGCGTGCTCTACGGCAATAGCGGCAATCAGATTGCGAGTGACTTCATTGACAGGGTTGTTGTCACGCACTCACTCATCCAGACAGGCTGGCCTGGCGAGGGCAACATCTCCGACGACCCTTTCCTTGTCGACTCACTCGGCCACATCGGGCCGAGTTCACCGTGCATCGATGCCGGCAATAACGAAACGGTGCCGCCTGATCTGGAGTCCGACCTAGACGGGCACCCGCGGTTCCATGACGATCCGGGAACGCTCGATACCGGCCGAGGTACGGCACCCATCGTCGATATGGGCGCCTACGAATACCAGGATGACTCAAGCAGCCTTTTCACACTCGCTGTCAAACCGGACCCGCTCATTGCAGGACAGCAGGCGTTCATCAGGGTGGCTGACGCCGATCCGCTAACTCGAACGTACATCGTTGCAGGCACCGGAGGAAGCGGGTACTACCCGGTGCCGAAGCTCCACATCACACTTGATCTCGATGCTCCACTGGTACTGTCCAAGATTGTCACGACTGCGGAGAATGGGGTAGCCAATACTCGCGTCAAGGTGCCCGGGCGAACAAACGGCACTGAACTCTGGATCCAGGCCCTGCAGCAGGGACGCAAGTCGAATGTGGTGTGGACCCGTGTCGCCGAATAGATGATGCAAGCCGCCTACCCTACCAACTCCCGCTGCGAGGCGGACCCGCATCTGAATAATACTATCCATTTTTTCTTCCTGAGAAGCGTTTCTCATCGCATTCAGAGCACACAAACGGTATCTGTAGACTGAGTATCGCAGCGAGCGGCTGTCCTTCAGACCCGCTTGATGAATGCAGCAAGCAAACAGGAGAGGTGAACATGAAACAGATATCGTTTGTCCTATCAGTGCTGATTGCCTTACTGGCTTTCTCCGCAATCGCTCCGACGGCCCAGGCCGGCGAGTTCTCTTACTGGGATGCCTCGGCCGAGCAGGGCGAAGTCATCATGAAGAGCACCTACAGCGAGGAGACCATTGACGCCAACGGCTGGTTCAACCAGCGATTCGAGGTCAAGGTGTGGGGCGCGCGGGCCAACACGAAACTCGAAGTGGCAATCAACGGTCACGTGATCGGCGTGCTCATCACGGATGAGACCGGATTCGGCAAGTTCGAGAAAGAGAAGTTCAATGTTCCGCCGAACAATCAGGGGCGCCCGGACGGCCCACGTATTGACACGGGGGACATCGTCAGCCTGGCACGCGGGCATCGCTCAATCGAAGCGGAATTCATGCCGCGCTGAGCCGAAATCTGCCAGATCATCGATGACGTTTATAAAGCAGCAGCCGTGCCGGCTCCTTGGCGGGGAGTCAGCACGGCTGTTTGCTTGCTGCAATCGGCATTCGGCCATGACTCGCTAGAACATATCCCGGCCGTGCTCCTTCTCAAAGTTGTCAGCAATCCCACCGACGCAAAAGAGGTGATGCTTAAACTCATCGACTTCCATGGTATCGACGATCTGGTCTGAGCAGACGACCAGCAGATCGCCGTCCGGCAGTGTCTGGATTGCAAACCGCGCAAAGAGCAACTGTGCATTGCGCTGGAGCAGATCGATCGCCTGGTTCTTACCCATGCCCTTGAGGAATCCCTTTTCGAGCGTCATGCACGGCGACATGAAGCAGACGACATCCTGGCCGTCCGGCGTCGTGCCACAGTGACGAATGTACACGTTCTGTGTGCGGCCGCCGCCCATATCGAAGTGGCACACGAGCATATCGCAACTCGGGTGCTGCACGAGCGTGATGCCGGCCATCTCGCCGATTTCCTGGACGCGCTGAAGCGTGGTCTGACTCTGCTGCTGATTCGTGTTCGTACTCATGAAAGGGCCTCCATTGGGTGGAACTGTTATATTTCACGCTCGGACTGACCGGAGGACCCCCTCCGCAATCCACTCTCACATTACATTGACTTCACTATGCTGCCTGTTGTGACACGAGCGATTCGACAAAGCATGGGCTGATCCCACACACTGTGGCCAGGTCGGACAGTGCGGCTCGCTCCTGATCACACACTGTGCCATCCGCACCAGCAATCGAGCCGATGGCCGTAAAGATGCGGCGCAAATCAAGCGCGGTGAGGGGCGACTTGCGCGATGACAGTGCCTGGACAAACCGCTCCCGACATGCCTGTGGTCCTGGGAAGCCGCCGGCCATCTCGCGTTTGACAGCCTCACCTCCGAGCAGTGATTGCAATCGCTCAACCTCGACACCCTCAGCGTCACCGCTGATCAGTGCCAGGTACAGGCCGCCCCACAGAATGAACGGTTGCAGGAGCGGGTCGGAGCCCTCGCCGCTTCGGCGTGCCAGTGGGTCCATCATGGCCAGCAGCGTCTCGATCTCGTGATCAGCCTCCTGGGCAGTGCGCCCCCCCACTGCATCCGGGATGTGCGTGACTGCTTCATCGCACTCCCAGAAGTACATCAGTGCCTTAACGCGCAACGGGGGGAAGGGATGACTGATATTCCAATGTGATCCGCGGCCGTCACTGATGTGATGCTGCGCCAGGTGGTCCCATTGTGCCGCAAACTCAGCCGTGTCAACCGTGAGGTTCTCGAGAGACAGGCCGCTCAGCGTTTTGAACAGGGTCGTCACTGCAGTATCCAATGATCCGCAGCATACAAGCCCGGAGCGATCGGCCGATATCTCTGCCTTCCGCTGCCACGCGCGCAATTGCATCGCCTGGCGTGCATCGACCGAGTATTGCCCGGACAGCAGTGCATTCACCGGCACATCAAGATGGCCGTATGAGATATGACCGATCTCATGTCCGATAATGAACTCAAGTTCCTCTGCGCGCAGTTTCTCGATTGCAGCCGAACTCAGGGCCACGATGAACCGCTCCTCACATTCGGTGATGCCAGCATTGATATCCGGGCCTGCATATACATAGGTCTCCAGCGGCTTTGATATCCGGCAGCGCTCTGCGATCTGGCGAATAGCACGCGACAGATCTGGCAACATGGAGGGCTCAACCCGAACCGCATGGGCCAGCAACTGGGCGCGATAGGCCTCAACGGCCCCCTCGCTCATCGCGGCTTGCAACAGCGAGGCCATTCCTTCATCACGCTCCATCCGTTGCAGATCGGACACATCACCGCGAAAGCGAAGCGCGTTCAGTATTGCAAATGTTTGATCCGCAGCCACGGGTGTACCTCTTTGTAACTCGGTGAGCATGAGTGACAGGTGCAGCACAGTGCGTGGGCACCCGAATGGGTCGAATCATCGTCCGGAATCGCGATCTCGTTCACAGATCCGGCACGCTGTGGCGGACTTGCCCTCTCGACGTCCGCATGATTAGCGCAATGTGACAGGGCATCATGTGAGTCGTGATCAGATTCGGGGCATACGACGGGTCTGGTGAGCCGATAACCATGACCTGCCCGGGTGATTGCCATACAGTGCCATGATGGCACAAGAACCGCACCTGTTTGTACTCGGTATCGCCCAGGACGGGGGCTATCCCCAGACCTCATGCCGAGGCGCCTGCTGCGCTGACGCCTGGCACGACCCGACCCTGAGACGCCATGCCTGCTGCATGGGGATACTTGATCCTGTGACCGGTGCTCGCTGGCTGATTGATGTGACGCCAGATATCAAGGTTCAGTGGCACATGCTCAACCGGCTCGCCGAGGCGCACACGACCGCTGATACCCTTGCCCCCGCCTCCCCGACCGGCATCTTTCTGACCCACGCACACATCGGTCATTACACCGGGCTGATGCATTTCGGGCGGGAAGCAGCCAGTACCGTCGATCTGCCGGTGTACGCCATGCCGCGTATGCGGGCATTTCTGGAACGCAACGCCCCATGGTGTCACCTGATCGCCGAGCGCCATGTGATGCTCCTCGATCTTCACGATGGCGAGCGGGTCGTGCTGCGTCCGGACCTGACCGTCACCCCGATCCTCGTCCCTCACCGTGAGGAGTTTTCAGAAACAGTTGGATTCACGATTCGAGGCCCGGAGAGAGCGGCCCTGTACATCCCGGATATCGATGCCTGGGAGTTATGGTCACACGCACTCACTGACGTGATACGGACGGTCGATATCGCGTTTCTTGATGGGACGTTTTACGATGGGAAAGAACTGCCGGGACGCGATCTGACCACAATTCCGCACCCGTGCGTCTCCGACACCATGGAGCAACTCGCATCACTCCCAGCCGAGCAGCGTCAGAAAGTACACTTCATTCACCTGAACCACACGAATCCACTTCTTTGGTCAAACGAGACGCAACGGGCTCTTCGAGCCCGGGGATTCGAGATCGGGCAGGAGGGGGCAGGCTTTCGGCTCTAGCAATGGAACGCCCGACCCCGCAATACGACCGACTCCGGGCATTGACACCTCGGCGAATGGTACGAAGCACCTCGAAAACCGGTTCTCATCACGAGTTTGTGCCCAGAGTATTCACTTCTAACATACTCCGATCGGCGTGCACGTGAGTGAAAATGCACTCTCCTGCGAAACATACCATGCCGAAGCACCGTTTTCGGATATTCAGCCTATAGTTCCAGTATAAGACAGACATTGCATCACCCGCCGTCAGAGTATAAGTGTACCGAATCACCTGTTCTCGGTTTGACGTGCGTGCGAGATGCCTGACATCCACCACCGTGGCAACACATCCTCTGACTTGGAGTTGTGCGATGTTCAACCGATCTGCGGTCAGGCACTATCCGGGACGCTTGTTGCGTCGAATCCTGCCTTTTGACGAGCCACTCCATCGCCTGCTGTCGCACGCTCGATGCAGCATTCCGTGCGTCGTCAGTGCACTGGTGCTTCTTGCCGGTGTGAGCGATCACGGATCACGGTGCCTTTTGGCACAGGAGGAGGCTGTCTCAACGGCACTGCCGACTGCGAGGGAGACTCAGGAGCCTCCCTCCGACCAACTTCAGCAGGAGGAGACGACAGCACGCCTGCTCCAGCTTCTCGAACGACGCCCGCTCCACGAGCAGGCCTTTGACGGCGTCGTCACCTACTACGTCGAGCGGCAGCGACTCAATCAACTCATCGAATCCTATGAGCAGCGAGTGGCTTCCTTGGAGGACAATGTTGCCTCCAGCATCATCCTGGCACGACTGTATCTTCGTGTTAATCGCCCTGACGAGGCAGTGGCTACGGTTGACGGGATCGCAACGCTGCCTGAGTCACTTGGGATCCGCCAATCTGATTACCTTGTCTTCAAGTCACAGGTGTACCAGGCTGCCCAGGATAACGCTGCCGCCTTGGAGATGCTGTCCCAGGCCCGTGATGACACACTGCCGATTGCCGATCAGTTTCGAGTGGTCGAGGCTCTGGCAGATTATCACTTACAGCTGAATCAGCCGTCTGAGGGCGCTGAGGCACTCATCGAGTTTGCTCAGGCCTATCCTCGTGAGTACCTCCATCGCAAGCGGGTTGCTGATGCGCTTGCCCGGCGTGGGCTGCACGAGCAGGCAGTGGAGCAGTACGAGGAGACGCTGTCGCTGGTTGAATCACAGGCTGACCGTCGTTGCGAGATTCTCCGTCTCATGGGACGATCACTTGAGGAACTGGGTCGTGGGGCTGAGGCAATTGAGGCCTATTCGGAGGCTGTCGGGCTGGTAGCGGCCGATCACTGGCTGCAGACCGAACTGCAACAGCGGATCGTCAGTCTCTACCGAGCCGAGGCTCGCCTTGATGACCTGGTTGCGTATTGCCGAGCACAGTTGGCTCGCGCCCCCGAGCAAACGTCAACTCGCGTGTTGCTTGCAGACGTTCTGACCTCGATGGGGCAGACAGACGAGGCAGCGGAGGTCTTCGAGGAGGCCGTCCTGCTCATGCCGGACGATCTGACGCTCAGCGAGCGGCGCATTCGGTTTCTCGATCGCATCGGTGAGGTCGAGTCGGCCGGAGACGAGTATGAGCGGATTCTGGCCCGGTACCCGGACGACACGGAACTCTACATTGCCTACGGCCAGTTCCTGGCAGGCAACGAGCAGGTGGAGGCAGCGGGGAACCAGTGGCGGTATGTCCTGCAATCGAAACTTGAGTCGGTGTCGGTGGCTCGACGGCTGGCCCTGCTCTTTGAGGCGTATGGGCTGGTTGATGATGCCGTTGAATGTCATGAACGCTGTATCGAACTCGCACCGAATCGTGCTGATGCGTATGTTGCTCTGAGCACGCTGCAACGCCGGCAGGATGAGCCGGAAGCCAGTATTGCAACTCTTGAGCGCGCAGCAATTGCAGCCGGTGACGACCCGGACTTCCTCCATGCACTGAGCCGTGAATGGGTCAACGCAGGCCAACCGGATCGGGCGCTGGAGGCAATTGAGGCAGCCTGCCGGGTGGCCCCCACCCAGATTCGCTACCTGACAGCACAGGCTGACTTACTTGCATCGATGGGCCGGACTGATGCATCACTCGATTCGCAGCGAAGCGCCATCGCGCTGGCTCGCACACCCGCCCAGAAAGCCCAGCTGATCAAGGCCCTGGCCAGCCGGTACGCCTCACTTGGGCGACTGGAGCAACTCAGCGCTTCAGAGCAGGCAGCCCTGTCCGCACCGTATGGGCCCGAGCATCTAGACTCGCTGCTCATTCTGGCTCGCGTGTCAGATCTGCAGCGCGATCTGCAAGCAACCGTGGGCTGGCTTGAGGCGATTCGCACCGTCGAGCCGCTTCACGAGGAAGCCTGCACCCAGTTGGCTCGGCTTCACGCCTCCCTCGGCCAGCTTGATGAAGCGACTCAGATCTACACCATGCTGATGGAGGCCTACCCAGCCCGAATGCGGCAGTATTACAAGGCTGTCGCCGATATGCGGCTGCGCTTCTCCGATACCCTGGGAGCCGTCGAGGCACTTGAGGATCTGGCACGGCGTTCGCCTGACAATGTGGGAACGCTCCAGGCCGTGGCTGAGCAACTGGCCAGGATGAATGAGCCTGAACTCGCTGCCGGCTATTACACCCAGTGCTTGCAACTCCAACCGGCGCGTCATGATGTTCGACTGAAGTTGGGGCAAGCTCTTGTCAAGATTGGTCGGCTCGAGGACGCCCTGAAAGCGTTTCGAGCAGCGGCCTTGCAGAACAGCGACCGGGAGACAGCGGCCGATGCACTCAACAAGATGCGCGAAGTATCCATGCAACTTGGTGTCCTGCACGTTGTGCTCGACGAGTGGCAGGAGCAGGTCAACGCTGACCCGAGCAACACCGTCGTGGCAGGCACCCTCGCCTATGCACTGATCCGAGAGTACGAATACACACGAGCCGGCGATTTACTCGATCAGATACTTCGGCAGAACCCGGACGATGTTGAAATCCTACTTGTTCGCGCTGAACTGCAGCGGCGAATGGCCCGCTTTGATGAATCGCTGGACACCTATCGACGAGCACTGCGTCTCCCGAATGTCGATCGCGACTATGTACTCGGCGAGATGGGCAAGGCATGCTTTGAGGCCGGGCGACTTGATCAGGCACGACAATACTGGTGCCAGATACAACATCGCATGTATGCCGGGACTTTGCTCAAGAACAACGCACTGTACGATGATGCGATTGAAGTGTTCCGCGAAGGCATACGACTCAAGCCGGATGATCTGGCATTGCACCGCAACCTGATTCAGACGCTGCAGGCTGCAGGACGTGAGGATGAGGCCCTTGAGGCAGCCGAGTATCTGCTCGACATCGTGCCAGAAAACATCATGAGCATCCAACAGTTGTGCGAGGCATATTTAAAGCGAGGAGATCGTGAGAATGCTGCCCGCGTTGCTGCCCGGCTGTTCAGCCCGTCACTGATCGAGGAGCAAAGCACATCAGCCGCATCCTCATCATCATCACGCTATCGTGGAGCCTACGGGGCACTCATGTCCTCGCTGTACTCTTCATACGGGTATGGCGCGGGCTATGGCAGCGGTTCATCACAGACGAACCTCGAGCGGGCGATCTCCTTTTACCAGGAGAGTGGACTGCTGGCCGAGTTGGAAGCCGTACTCACTCAGCAGATTGAGTTGCAGCCCGACAACGCCGTTTTGAAGCTCAGTGCGGTCTCCCTCTTCTCAGAGGCGTTTGGCAAGCCGGAGTACGCCCTCCAACTCCTTTCCGATCTTGAGGATGATGAGTTCCCCCCAGAGTACCAGCAATGGCTCGGGCAATCGAGTCAGCGCGATCACATGCGCATGCGCCGGTACACCCTGCTCTCGATGAAGCCCGCACTGCGGGAAGCACGCCTGGCAGAACTGGAGGCAATTGAGCCGCGTGAACTCACACGACTCGGCCTGCTGGAAATGGCAGTGATTCGCCAATCGATGGGTGAGGAAGCACAAGCGATCTCACTGCTGGAGACTGCGGCAACACGCGAAGGGGCTGATGTCCTGGTTCTAAGTGGGCTGGTCGACATGCTTGTACGGTCCGAAGAGTACGAGCGGGCAGGGCCATATGCAGATCAACTGGTCAAGAGCCTTGAGCAGGGCAAAGAGACACGCGAACAGGCCATGAGGCAGCGCGTTCGCCGTGACGTGGTTCGATCATTGCCGCTGCCACTACAGCGTCAGATGACGGAAGAGCTCATCTCGGCATTGGCAAGGCAGTATGCGCTTGGCAGTATGATGGCCTCGAGCCTGACCGGCCAGATCAGCCCAATGGGATACCTCCAGGCACGCGTCAACCAGGCCACCATCCTGGCAGAACTCGGTGACATCAGCGGTGCCCGGGAGATTTGGGAGTCACTCGAGCCGCCTCACCCTGCCGATGTTGAGGGCTGGACGACCCTTGCGTCGATTGTCCAGGAGCACGAGCAGGATGATCTTGCCTACGGCTACTTCGAGCGAGCGCTCAACGCAAGTAGCCTCATGGCAGGCGATCCGTTACTTCGTCAGCTCTTTGGCGAGTCACTCAGTGCGATGGGCTATGACGACAGTGAGTCCATCGATCCGACCTTCAATCGAATCGTATCCTTGTTCAATACCCGCGATCGACTTCTCGACCTGTACGACTTCCTCCGTGATTCAGGACAGCAGGTTCGCGCCAAGAGAGTGGCCGGGCAATACAACCTGAATGATCAACTCAGGGAGCGTTACATTGCTGAAAGGGACCGGGCCCGCAAGGAGTTCCTGGCGTCAGATGATGATCCTCTGACAGCGAGCATCCCCTACTTCGCCTCGGTCTGCAAGCTGGCTGAAATTCTCGATGCCGGTGGCGACTGGGAGTCTGCACTCACCTGCTATCAGGAATACCTGGATGACTTCCCGGATGAGCTCGGGCTCTTGACGACGATGAGTGAGATCGCCGAGACTGAGGACGACATTCCGCAGGCCATCTCCTGGGAGCGAAAGATCATCGAGGCACAGCGACGTCTCTCTCGACACTCACGACAGTGGTCGCAGCGGACGCTGAACCTTGTCCCAGGCATCCCGGCGCTGCTCGCTGGCAGCGGGGTCAGCGAGTGGGACTGGGACGATCGCTGGTCGTCGGCATCGTCGTACTCGTATTCACCATACTACTACGGCTATTCTCGACGGACGGGACTGGACCCGGCCAGCACCTGGATGCGGCTGGCCCAGTTGTACCTCGTCGAAGACAATACGCCTGCTGCCGCTGATGCATTGCAACATGCCGTCGAGAACGCCGCAACCGGCAATACACGATCGTATTCAAACGTTCTTGAGTTCATTCAGGAACGGCAGTTGACCGGCGACATGCTCTCGGTCATCCGAACCCTTGCGGTTAACGCCCCGAACAACGAAACCATCCAACTCGCATTTGCAGAATCGCTCGAGGCCAATGACCGGGCTGAAGTAGCCGTGCAAGTCTATGAGCGGATGCTCCGGCGCGGCGTCTCTGACATCGCGACCTTGACCCAGATCCGCAACCGGCTCACCGCACACGGCGCCGATAGTTCCGCTGAGCAGCAAACGGTTGCCGACCTGGCCGATGAACTGGCTTCCGATCCCGATAACATCGGCAAGAAACTTCGGTACGCCAAGGCCTTGTACTACTCACTCGATCTTGAACAGGCCCTCCCTGTTCTCACAGAACTGATCGACACTGCCCCACATCTCGATGAGGCGCGCAGCCTGCTCATCGAAATCTACACAATTCAAAACGACCGAGCGCAACTGATCGCTGCGCTGCGTGACGGCATCACCCGCACGACGGACCAGGAAGCCAGACAGGTGATTCGTCGTCGTCTGATGAATGAGTTGATCCTTGACGGCCGCATTGATGATGCGATCGAGGAAGTGCAGCAGCTCGGCGTCCCGGATCAACCGCAATCCTACCGACAAGCCGGTATCCTGCTCGAGTACTTCGGCCATCACGACAAGGCCATTGAGCAATTTGCCATGTATGACCGCAGCAGTCCCTCATCGTCGTCACGCTGGGGCGCTGCGGACAGCGGGTCGTCCATGTCGGCACTCATTCACGCGCTGGAGGGCCGGCCGGAGGAAGCGGCCACACAGATTCTCGAAGCAGTCGATGAACTGATCGGCCAGCAGAACCAGTATGGCGGTGTCTACAGCTACTTCGATAGCGACATGGATTACTTTGAAGGCTTCACTTCGATCTTCATGCTGTACCCGGACATCGTCTCACACATTCAATCAACACTCGAAGCCCGTTACGAGCAGGACCCGAGGAATGCCACGGCGACGAGGCTGCTCATCATGTTTTATAGCAGCATCGGCCGGGCTGATCTGGGCGAGGAACTGATCGACCGTCTCGTCGAACAAGGGCTCGGGGATCAGACACTGATCACGCGCGTGATCTCTCGTGAACTGGCACGACAGAACTTCGAACGCGCCATCGAACTGACCGAGTCGTTTATCGAGCAACAGCCCAAGCCGAAACTGCCACCCGGCATGCCTGAGGAGTACGCCGGACAGATGCTGCTCATGGCCCCCCGCAACTACATGTTATGCCTGCTCGGGGACATTTATATATCGATGGACGACACTGACAAGGCATTTGAATGCTTTGCTCAAATACTCAACGACAAGGTGGAGGCGACCCGCGAGTTCTATGCAACGCTCTGCCTGACGCACAATCGAGGAGATGAAGCCCGAGCGATGATCGATGAGTTGCTGGCAGAGCAGGACGTGAAATCACCACTCCTTCTGCAGCTTCGTACTATGATTGCATTGGCCGACGGCAACGCTGAGGCCGGCTACGAATACCTGGTGCAGTCCTGTCCTGAGGGGATGGATGACAGTGGTGAGTATGACATGTACTCATCCGGCGAGGGAGGGCTGGCGCAACTCCTCAGCCTGGCTCGACTCGGTGGCCTTGAGGAGCGGGCACTCACCCTGATCCGCTCTCGACTTGAGGCAAACCCGCACGACTGGACTTTGTACAACCTCCTGTTGCAGCATCACCTTTCGGACGGCGACATGGAATCGGCACTTGCCATCCTCGAACAGGCGGAGGGCGTCAAGTCTCTTCGGACACAGGCCCGAGAGACTCGCTTCGACATGACTGCCCGGTTCCTCTCCGCTGACGAACTCAAGGAGCAGTACGAGCAACTCCTGCAGATGAAGGACCGACAGGTCGACGACAGCGGCGGCACAACGATGTACGGCGGCTGGTCGTCCGACGAGGGCTCGTCAGTCAGAGATGAACTTGCTGATCTTGAGTGGGACGCCGGGAATCGCGCCCGGGCCGTTATGCTCTGGACCACGCGAATGAACCCACAGGAGGCGTACACCCACTACAAGGTAGCGACCGAATATCTCAGCAGAGGGGCCTACAACGATGCAAAGGCTGAGTTTGAGCGAGCAATCGAACTCGACCCTGAGCACTCATCCTCGCTCCGTGCACTGGCACAGATGGCGTTTGATGAGGGGGACATGATTGCAACACTCGACTATCTGGTCACCTATGCGCGGTGCGAACAGCAATCCGAACTCGAGGATGATGGTTACAGCTGGTACTACAGTCGTCAGTACCGCGATCTGCTCGGCCAGCGAGGTGACGATGTTAATTACTGGGCTGCATGCCTGAAGGATGATCCCGCCGTCGCCCAGGTGATCGCAGACGCAGACCCCGAGCACGCCGTGGAGATTCGGACCACATTGGCGTTACTGTCCGGCGATTGGGAGGAACTCGCAACGATACTGCCGGCCCAGTTGGACGCCAGACCATATGACCCGTATCTGTGGAATCTGTGGGCGTCGATTCTGGAGCGTCAGGGTGACTGGGAACAGGCAGCGCAGGCCAATGAGATGGTCAAGCGTCTCGTCAAGACGTCAATCCCGCAACACCGCGAGCAGCTGCAGCTAATCCTGGCAGGTGCACAGGTGCGCGAGGCATCCGGCGGGACGAAGGGTGCAGGACCGGGGTCCGGCCTCAGTTCAGGTTCTGGCAGCGGCGGTATTGCAGGATATTCCTCATTCGGCAGCCGTTATGGGTGGGGTGACGTTGACGACCGAACGACTCGACTCGCGTCGCTGTACATGCGCCTGGGTGAAATGGAGAAGGCGGAACGATTGTACCTCGCCTCTGACTCATCACTGGAGGGCATGATCACCACACTTGCAGGCTTCCTCTGGGAAAGAGGGGCCAGACAGCGGGCACTCGATCTCATGCACCTCGCTGCACTGCTCGATCAGGACGGTTCCAACCTGCAGCGCTACGCCGGCATGCTGGCTCGTGATGGTCAGACCGACCAGGCGGTCGATCTCCTGGTGCGTGCATACTGCTGGGAATCAAATGCGTCTGACAGCCTCGGCGGGATGATCCGCTATGCCTCAATCGGTGCATCAGGGAATGAGGACTTTGAGGAGTACGACGAGCGATCCACTTCTCGATCGCTGTACCAGATCCTCAGAATGACTGACTCGTTCGACACAGTACTGGCAGACCTCGAAGCACAGAGTCGCGTTGAACCGTACAACCGGAGGCTCTCCAAACTGATTCTCAGCCTGCGACTCAAAGGCAACCAGTGGGAGCAGGCATATGACGCACTCGAGGCGAACGCGAAGGCCGATCCGACCGATGCCGCGGCTCGACTCGAGCTGTTGCATGCTGCACTTCAACTGGAACGGTGGGACGAGGCGCTGCAGGTCATCGAGGAACTCGACGACCTGCTCGCCCAGGACAACTCAACTGCTCTCATCGGAAGCCGTGCATTCGTCTCTCTGATGCAGGGCAAGCCCGAGGCCGCCGTCGAAGCGCTTCAACCGCTTCTGATGGAGCATGGCGAGTACCCGGATGTCGACGTCTCCCAGATACTCATGGCAACGTATGCCGCAGCACGCGACTATGATTCGTTCAGGACAATCCTCGAAGCCACACTGAATCTACCAATTGGCGACAACAACACATCTGTTGAGGACTGTCGCAGCATCCTGTTCAACATGCATCTCAATGAGGGACGTTTCGACGATGCCGCCGACATTGCGTTTTATGAGTATTGGAGGCAGGACTGTGTCCTTGACGGCTCAACACAGTGGTACCGGGCCCTCCGCTCACTGCTCCTCCGATGCCGAGATGCCGGCCAATCACTCGATGCGTCTCGCAGGACTGCTGAGGATGCAGCACTCATCCGGCTGCTTCTTGAAGGTACTGACGTCGGGATTGAAGCATTTCGCAAGCACGTTGCTTCCCACCCGAATTCGGTCGACGCTCGCCGTGGTCTGCTGCTGGCGTATCTGGCCGCCGGGCGGCTCGATGAGGCGTGTACTGCCAACAGCGATTTGCTTGAGGCGCTCTCGCCTCGTCGGCCCGAAGTCTGGGTCATGCCGGAGAAGGTAGCATTTGCTGCGTGGTCCGCAGCGCTCTCTCACATGATGTACCGATCCGAGACAAGTGCGACCGAGGTCCTCGAGGACGGCATGTATGGCGGAACGGTTTCGAGCATGTTGTACTATCTGGATGTCATGAACGAGATACCTGTTCGATATGAGATGCTGTACCTGCCTTATCTCAACAGCCAGCGTATTCTCGCTGCCCGCTGCAACCGGAAGACGCTGCTTGAGCAGACGCTCAAAAAGCAGGCCACTCTTGAGGAGTTTCTGAGCACGAGCAGCTGGGAATATGATGAGGCATCCTCATTCGGCATTCAAGATGCTGATTATGACCAGGTATTCGGCGAGGACTGGAACCGGGAGTTCAAGGATGATCTGAGAGAGCGCATGTCATACGACGCGCTGATCACCTACGCCGAGACACTCGGCCCACGAGTCTCGGACGCACTCTGGGTGAAACTTGCCGAGGCCTATGCCGTCAGCGGCAACGAGCAGGCTGCCATGAGATGGCGAACGGCTCACAGCCGGGCCATGATGGCCTACCATCGCACGGCGTCGAGTCCTGATGTCACGGGTGGCGAGGGTGACTCCTACTCGTGGCGATGGTCCTCGTACCTCAGCCGGCGAAGTCAGGATGATGCAGCCCGGATCCGGTCCGGCCTGCGCGCCGACATCACGCGAGAGTCAATGGAGCCGTTCAAACCGGAGCAGAACCGCTCTGAGAACCTGCCATCCATGGAGTCACTGAGCGGTTTGGCGATGGTCGATGATGAGGTACGCACGGAACTGCTCGCGTGGGCAGACACTGTTGGCCCCGGCTGGGGCGGTACCGAAATCTTCCAATTACTGTGCGAGTACTTCGAGGCGACCGATCAGCCGAGTCGCATTCTTGCGTTGTACGATCAAGTCTACGAGGAAGCCGAGCTGCCACGGTCCGCTCAACTTGCCGTCTTTGTACGAGCCGCAGTGCAGGCCAAGCGGTTCGAGCGAATCGACCGGTTGCTCGATACCATTGTCGAAATGAGTTCGATGCACCGGAAGGAAGCGGACCTGTTGCGTCTCATGGTGCTCCGACACACCGGCAAGCACGATCAGGCCGCTGAACTCGAGCGTCGATTCATCGCGTCGAGCGTACCGAAGATGTACAACCCGGCCCCAGCCCCCGAGTTCCTGCTCTGCGAGCACAACTACGTCGCCAACGTAGACCCGAATCAACACCTGGGCGACGATTCGCCATACGCGATTCGGATCTATGACTACTGGTCCAGCGATCAGCCGATCCTCGGAGGCACGACATCCGCCCAGCAACTGGCTCGTTGGCTTGATGTTCGTCTGGACTCGCGCAGCTTCATCGACGCTGCTGTCAGCCTGTCAGAACTCAGAGAGGGATATGAGCAGCACGGGCTGTATGAGTATGCCCTTCCTATCATTGCACTTGAGTTGGAACAGGTAGCCACCGTTCGTGACCGAGTGGAACTGATGATGAAGCGCAGCACCCTTTTGGCACTGACCGGAGACACTGCGGCTGCCCGCTCATTCGCAGCCGAGACCGAATCCATCATCCGACAGCAGATGAGTGCTTCACTCAATCCGCTGGCATGGACGCCGCTGCTTTACAGCCTATACCGCTCCGAGGCCTTTGGACCGGACAATGAGGCTGCACTGGCTGTGGTGCGGGATTTACATGCAAACGATCCTACTTTTGATCAAGCCGGCCTCCTCGCGTTTGATTGCCTGTATGATCTGGGCAGGTACGATGATGCGTGGGCTGAGATCAGGCACCCGCTGGACTATGTATGCCTTTCGAGCATGCCGAATCCGCAGATCTACCGGCTTGGCCTGGCAGCGCAACAGGCCGGCGACCAGAAAGCGAGCGAGCGATTGCTCCGACTGGCACTCTGGCGGGCTCCCACCCACGCGCTGGCATCACAGGCCCGGGAGGTATTGAAATGAGCCAAAGCCAAACAGACAGACACACGCTCGAGTCGTCACTTCGCTCACTACGAAGTCGACAACGATGGCTCAATGCCGTTGATTGGGCACTCAAAGCGACCGTGCTGGGCAGTGTCGTCACTCTGATGGCTGCAGTCTTGATCATCCTGGTTGATCGAGACTGGATTCTCGCGCATCCCTGGTTTCCCTTTGTCCTGCTCCCGCCGATCTCACTCAGCGGGTTTGTAGCCGGGCGATTTCGGCCTGTGAGCAATCTTCAGGTCGCTCGGGCCGTCGATGCTGTGGCAGCCGGTGAGGATCGCTTTGCGAGTGCCGTGCAACTGGCGGGCAACCGCAACCGCGAGCGGGCAGACCGTCTCATTGAGGATGCGTTGAAACGGGTTCTCCCGATTCGACCAGTGCGCGTGCTGCCTCAACGCCTGTGGGGAGGCGTCGCCTGGGCCGTCCTGCCACTCGTGTGTGCGATCACATTGGTCATGCTGGCACCTCCTACCGTGATCGCCATCGTGCCGACCGAGCCGGGGCTGACTGACTCACAGTGGCAGGAGATCCAGCAGCAGTTTGAACAAATGAAGCAGGATCTGCCGGGTGCCCAGACCCCGGAGGCAAAGGACCTGAATCGCAGACTTGAGGATCTTGCCAGGCTCCTGTCGGACAAACCTGACAAGAAGGATGCCCTCGCTGCCATCTCACGTTTGCGCGATCACCTGACGCAACAGTCCCGGAAGTCAGGGACACAGAACTGGTCAATGCAGAAGTCAGCCAAGGCCTTGGCCCGGAACAAGGACCTCAAGAACCTGTCGGCCCTGCTGCAAAAGGGCGAATACGCCAAGGCGGCTGCTGAACTCAAGAACCTGGCTGAACAACTCAAGACGAAGCAATGGTCACCCACGGCAGAGGACTACCAGCAACTCGGTGCCGACCTCGGGCAGTTGGCCGTTGACCCTGCTACCCCACAAGACCTGCAACAGGCAGCCCAGGAGTGCGCTGATGCTGCCAACTCAATGAGCCGCAGTGCGCTTGAAGAGGCGCTGCGCCGACTGGCAGAGCAAATCGAGCAGGACTCCAAGCAGCTCAGCAATGCCGACAGCACCAGGCAGGCTCAGAGCATGCTCGAGCAACTCGAACGCCTCATTAATAAGGAAGGCCAATGCTCCGGATGTAAGGAGGGTTGTGCATCCTGCCAGGGCAACTCGTTTGTGAAGGGCAACAAGAAAGGCCCGGGAGCCGGCAAGGGAGGCCTGCAGGCAGGTCGGGGCAGCATGAGCCAGTGGAAGGGCGGCGGTCTTCAGGACACTGATGAGGCACGGCAACCCGGGCAGACCAACGTGCCGGAACAGAATGGGACCAGTACCCGGTTCAATATCGTCTCGCAGCAGGAGTCGGCCACCAGCGGCATGACCTACGAACAGATGTATGCCGAGTTGGTTCACCAGGCCGAAGCCGATCTCAATCTTGAGACACTCCCGTTTGCTTACCGAGAATACCTGCGACGATACTTCGTTGCCATCAAGCCCGAGCCGGGCGACGATGCAGCGGCTACAGAACAACCAACCCAGCCAGACAAGTCACCAGACGAACAATGATGCGCTGTCATTCCGATTGTGACGGCAGCGCCGACCCCACGCCGAAGCAACGCATGGGCCCACGGGGCCGTCGCGGTCCAGGACATGGCATCGACGTGAAGAATGTGATCAGAAGTGCCTCACGGCCGGAAGAAGGATCCGCATGACCCAGGACCTCAGCCCCGAACGAATCGAGAAGTTTTCCGAGCATTATCAGCGGCTCTCGGCTGAGGTCTCCAAACGGATCGTCGGCTACACCGGCATCATCGATCAGGTGCTCACGGCCTTCTTCGCAGGCGGGCACATCCTGCTGGAGGGGGTTCCCGGGCTCGGAAAGACGCTCCTGGTCCGCACGCTGTCAGACGCAGCGCATCTCTCATTCCGGCGAGTCCAGTTTACCCCGGACCTGATGCCTGCTGATATCACCGGCACCAACATTATCTTCGATGATGAGCACGGGAGCCGCTCATTCCGATTTCAAGCCGGCCCGATCTTTGCGAATCTCGTACTCGCCGATGAGATTAACCGCGCCACCCCGAAGACGCAATCGGCCGTCCTCGAGTCAATGCAGGAGCACAGCGTGACCGTGGGGACGACAACACATCCACTCCCCGAGCCGTTCTGCCTGCTGGCGACTCAGAATCCGATTGAGATGGAGGGCACGTACCCCCTACCCGAGGCACAAGTGGACCGGTTCTTCTTCAAAGTCGACCTGAAACCTCAGGGTGAGGAGGAGCTGGTCGGCATCATCGATCGGACCACGTCCGATGATGTCACC
Source organism: Planctomycetota bacterium (assembly GCA_013112555.1). Classification (GTDB taxonomy): domain Bacteria; phylum Planctomycetota; class Phycisphaerae; order Phycisphaerales; family UBA5793; genus PNC21. The sequence goes on from JABFGK010000001.1 coordinate 2,414,511, forward strand.
CAGATCAAGCCTGTGATTAATCACGAGCAGATCACCGAGATGCAATTGGCCGTCCGACAGGTGCTGGCAGCCGACTTTGTCAAGCGGTACGCTGCACGCCTCGCCCTGGCAACCCATCCGGATCGGCCTGATACACCGGACATGGCCAGGCGTTTCGTCCGGTTCGGTGTCAGCCCTCGCGGCGTCCAGACGCTCATCCTGGCAGCCAAAGTTCGGGCACTCCTCAATGCTCGATATAACATCAGTTGTGCCGACATCAGAGACGTGGCGCTTCCGGCGCTGCGACACCGGATCATTCGCAACTTTGAGGCAGAGGCCGAGGGCATTACTCCGGATGCAGTTCTCAGCGATGTCCTGGAGCGTGTCCCTGAGCCGAAATCGTAACACCTCCCCCACGACCGTGATCACCACCACATCGAGACGTCCATGTCCGAGCCGTTGTTTGACAAGGAGTTCCTCAAGAAGCTCGAATACCTCAACCTCATTGCGCGCCGACTCGTCTTCGGCCGAAATCAGGCCATGCGGCAGAGTGTCAAGAAGGGAGCGAGTATCGAGTTCAAGGACTACCGCGACTACACGCCGGGCGACGATCTCCGCATTGTGGACTGGGCGGCCTATGCGCGAACTGATGAATTGTATGTGAAGGTCTTCCGCCAGGAAGAGGAACTCGATCTCTGGATTCTGCTTGATACGAGCGGTTCGATGCACTTCGGTACACCGAACAAGTTTGTGTATGCTCGACGAGTGGCAGCGGCACTGGCCTACATCGGCATGTGCAACATGGACTCTTCGAGTGTGCTTCCTTTTTCTCACGATCTCCAGGCAGGCCGGGTTCATGATCGCGGGCGCGGCAGGATCTTTGACCTGCTCGACTTCCTGACCGATCTCGACGCAAACGGGCAGACAGACCTGCAGACGTCGACGCAGCGCTTTTTGACACGGGTGCGACGGCCCGGCCTCGTCGTTCTCATTTCCGACTTCTACGGGCTGACCGAGGCCCAGGACGCCCTCGATCGGCTGCGTTTTTTCAAGCACCAGATCTTCCTCGTCCAGGTTGCTTCGCCCTGGGAGGTCGACCCAGACGTCCGCGGTGACCGACGCTTCATTGATGTCGAATCCCGCGCCCATTGCGACCTGACTGTGACCGATACGATGCTGCGCAAGTACCACACAGCCTTTCACACGATGGGAGAGACACTCAAGCAGTACGGCATGAAGCATGCGATCGGCTACGCGCTGGCGCAGACCAATACGCCGTTTGATGTGTTTGTCCGCTCACTTCTGGAGTACGGGGGGCTGCTCGCATGATGCTTCTGGCTCCGTGGGCTTTGTGGTTTGCCACTCTCGGCGGGGCGGTCGTTGCGCTGTATGTTCTCAAGATCCGGAGGCAGCAGCAACTCGTCCCATCACTCGAGTTCTGGCTGCAACTGGTTGGCGCTTCACCGGCCCGATCCCTGTTTGAACGCCTCAAGCGAATCCTCTCAATGCTGCTCTGGCTGATCATCCTGGCCTTGATCGTGCTCGCCCTGACAAACCCGATTCTCACGCTCGGGACCGTGAAACCCGAATCGATCGTTGTCATCCTTGATAACTCGGCCAGCATGCAGGCGCGCGAGCCCGATGCCGTCGACGGCACGCGTTGGACGCTGGCGCTTGAAGCGCTGTCGATGCTGACGACACGTAGGCCGGTCCCCGATGAGTGGGCTTTGATCGAAGCCGGCCCGACCACCCAGCTGCGTCACCAATGGTCCTACGATGCTCGACGCATCCGGGAGACAGCAGACACCGTTGAGCCCTTCAATGGGCACAATGACCTCCCAGCAGCCATCACACTGGCACGTCAGATTCTCACCGGGCGCCAACGCCCGCGCATTGTTCTGATTTCCGACGGCTGCGGGATCGACCGCGATCAGGTTACGGCACTTGCAAAGGACTGCCCGCTGGTCATGTGGGATGTCGGTCGGTCAAACGACAATCTCGGCATCGACCGTATTGGCAGCCGGCTCCATCGCCGCAACGGCAATCACTATGTCTACGTCCACCTCGTGTCCGCCTCGGATGAAGCGATCTCTACTGACCTGCTGTATGACATAGACGGCGTGACAAGCCATGTGGAGCCGGTGGAGATCGAGCCACACGGCTCGTGGGACAAGACCGTCCCGTTTGATGCTCCCGACGGGGCATTGCTCCGAGTACGAATCGACCGAGATGATGCACTCGCGACGGACAACGTGGCCTATGCCGTCATGGAGCCGATCACGCCATTGACAATCTGGCTCGTCTCTCCCTCCGAGTCAGCGTACTTCTTTGAACAGGCACTCGGCTCGATGGAGCCACTTGTATCGGTTGACCGGAGTCGAAGCATGACACCGGAGGTCTATGACTCATTATCCGATCAGGACAGACAGACCCCGGACGTCATTGTGTACAACAACTGCACTCCCGAGACACTCCCCAGTGCCGGGAACTTTCTGCTTGTCAATAGCCTCCCGAGTGACTCGGCAGTAGCGAGACTCGGGACACTTGAGTTCCCCACGCTCACGCCGATGCAGCGGCCACATCCGTTGACTCAGTATGTTGATCTTCGACCTGTGCGCCTCCTCCAGGCAGCCCGACTCCGAGTGCCCCCTCGCACGACCGTCCTGGCCACTTCGGACAGCGGAGACCCGCTCGTGTTTCTCCGCGAAACACCCGGCTCTCGGGCCGTGTACCTTGCCTTTGACATCCTGGACAGTGATATGCCGTTCCGGAACGCCTTCCCCGTACTGCTGCGCAACACCTTGACATTCATGACAGATTCGAGCGCGTCCTGGGTGCGTGACCAGTACCGGATTGCCGAGCAGATCACGACGCGCCGCCCGCTGCCGGAGGGCATTCTCGAGGTTCGCATTGCGCATCTCAAGGACGATGACATCATCAACACGAATGAGCCGGTTCACAACGGGACCATTCGCCTCACGGCTCCCAATGAGCCGACGGCCCTGCGCATCACCATCGGTCAGGACGATGTCTTTACTGCGGTCAACCTTGCAAGCACCGTCGAATCGAACATGAGTCCCGAGACGAACTCTGAGGATCCGATCGCTGCCATGAGCCTGAGTGGCAGGCTGCTCGGCATCATGCCGTGGAAGGCGCTCGTCGGCCTGGCCCTCTTCCTGATTGCCCTGGAATGGCTCACCTACCAACTGCGATGGAGTGAATGAAGTCGTATGACCTTTGATTGTCCCTGGATTCTGCTTGGGCTTATCCCGCTCATCCCATTCCTCGTGTGGATGATGCGCCATGGCTACGCCGAGCTGATGCCCTGGGCACGTCGCGCAAGCATTACGACTCGAGTCATCCTGCTCGCTGCACTTCTGATGGCCCTCGCAGAGCCGTCTTTTATCAAGACGACCCGACAGACCCACATTCTCTTCCTCATTGACATTTCACAAAGCATCAGCGCCGAAAACATCGAGACGACACTGACGCGTATCAACGAGATCGCCCGCGAGGCACAGAGCACCATTGCAGACCCGCTGTTCACGACCATTGCGTTCGGCGAGGGAGCGACCATCGTGAACGGCCCGTCAGCCACTTGGCACACATGGACCGAATCCGAGCGGCAACGCCTGCTGTACAGAACATCACTGCCGGCCCTGCATCAACAAAGGACGGAGCACATTTCCTCCGGTGCAGCAGCGGCTGAAGTGGAATCGTTGAATGCAACCATCAATCAGGTCGAGCGCTTTCGGGATGAAGTCGCCGGACTGCACACGAACATTGAGCAGGCAGCCCGCCTCGCTGCCAACTGTGGCAGCACTGACACGAAACGCACGATCCTTCTGTTCACGGATGCCCAGTTCACTCGAGGGAGTTGGGATGCAACCTGGCTCGAAGCAGCGGAGCGCGACACGACCATCCACACGTTTCGCATGGAACAGGCCGGCCCCCCTGAGGTGGCACTCACCTCCATTGCCCTTCCTCAATCAGCGACCGTCAATCAAGGGTTCACTGCACACCTGAACATCGAGAGCACCGTCGAGACGGTCGCCGAGTGCATTGCCTATCTCGACGGCTATCAGGTACATGCTGCCACGATCACCCTCTCAGTGGGCCGGAATACGCTTGAGATTCCAAACCTGTATTGCTCCGAAAAGGGATTCCATGCAGTATCAGCCGTCATCCGCCCCGAGTCTGATACCGAGATTCGAAATAACACGGTGCGCTCACTCCTGTCAGTCCCGGGCGATGCGCGCATCCTGTATGTGGACGGCGAAGAGGAACATATGCCCTATCTCAAGGGGGCCCTTGAGATGGAGGGCATGCACGTTGATGCCCGCCCCTTGACGGGGATTCCTCACTCACAGGCCGAACTCCTGAGTTACGATGCGTTCATTCTCTGCGATGTGCCTGCTGATCGACTCACGCTCCGCCAGATGCAGATGATTCAGAGTTATGTGCGCGACTTCGGCGGCGGATTCATGATGCTCGGGGGGGATGAGAGTTTCGGCCTCGGCGGGTATTACAACACCCCCGTTGAGGAGACGCTACCCGTTCGAATGCCCATTCAGAAGGACCTCATCAGGCCGTCACTGGCGCTCATGCTCGTAATTGACAAGTCCGGCAGCATGGACGGTGTGAAGATTCAACTCGCCAAGCGTGCTGCCATCGCAACTGCCGAAGCCATCAACCCCCGGGATCAGATCGGGCTGATCGGCTTTGACAGTGCAGCGAGGACGATCCTCCCACTCACCCCGGCCGGGGATCGGGCGTCCATTGCAGCCCGGATTGCGGACCTCGATGCAGGAGGCGGCACATTCATGTACCCTGCCCTGCGCGATGCGCGCGAACAACTGCAAGTCAGCAACGCGAGGCGCAAGCAGGTTATCGTTCTGTCCGACGGGCAAACCGAAGGGTTCGGATACGAGGACCTCGCAGCACTCCTGGCATCGGAGGGGATCGGCGTCTCCACGGTCGGGATCGGTGAGGGAGCCGACATGCGACTCCTCGAAGCAATGGCCGTGAACGGCGGCGGAGTGTCGTACTTCACGAACGACTTCTTCAGTATCCCGCAGATATTCACGCGCGAAGCAATGCGCGCTTCCAAGAACATGCTGATCGAGCGCCTCGTCCAGCCTGTCGTCATTGAAGAGGACATTGTACTGAAGGGAATGGATACCGATTCCCTCCCACTGCTCACGGGCTATGTTGCCACCACACCGAGGCAGGCCGCCACCACAGTGATCATCTCAGACGCCGGTGATCCTCTGTTGGCTCATTGGCGCTATGGCCTCGGTCGGGCTGCTGCCTTCACGTCAGACACGAAGCCTCGCTGGGCGGCCGACTGGATTCGCTGGCCTCAGTTCACCCAGTTTTGGTCGCAAATCGTCCGGTACATTGCCGGGCGGAACCTCGGGCAACAACTGGATGTCACCACGTCGCACGAGCAGCAGGATGGGCAGGTGCGGCTCGTTGCCGATGTGGTGAACAGTGATGGCGAATTCGTCTCAGATGCACAGGTTACACTCTCAACAATCAACGCTGACGGGCAGGCCGAAACCGTTGACGTTCAGTGCATTGCACCCGGCCGATACGAGACATCAATCCCGACAATCACATATGGCCAGGAGCAGACATTTGCCTGGCGCGCCGACAGCAGCGACATGCCCGAACCTCAATCCGTGCCCTACGGGTTCGTCTATTCCTACTCACCGGAGTTCCAGTCGCTCGGCCCGAATCGTGAACGGCTGGACGAGATTGCTTCCATCGCACCCGGGTCCGTTCACGCACTCGACTCCCCAGATCCCATCACCTTTGAAACCGGCGGGAGTGCACGGGTTCGCCTCTGGCCGTTCCTGCTGGCGCTGGCGGTCATAATCATCCCGGCCGACATCCTCTTCAGACGGCTCGGCTGCTGACCCGGATACCCGGTCCCCGCTCACATGGCTGACGTGCGCATCTCCATCGGCTGCTTCAGTAACCACAAACTGAATACGCTGAATGCGATCATGCCGAGCAGCATTGGCCACTGACCGAGTCGACTCCCTCGGGATTCATCCGCTGCAAACACAGCCCGGCTGATATTCCGAGCCGCCCACAGGCTGTACACATGCCCGATACCGACAAGCACAACCTGTATAATCCACAGCACGTCAAGCGAGACCAACGGCGGGATCCGCCAACCGGCCGTCCCAAAGAGATTCCAGCCCCAGCCGAACGGGTCACTGGCCAAGGCGAATACTTTCGGCCCCTCCATGAGCATATGTTCAAGGTTGTGAGCCAGATGATAAAACAGCGCTATTGGTAGCACGCAATATGCGTAACGAACAAAATACTCGCGGTACGATGTCGGCTTTCCTGCCCCGGCTGCCGAGAGCAGATACGACATCCCGACAAGGACCGCGTACACGATAATTGGTGCCACCATGAGTCCTGCCATGCCTAGTGAGAACGCGAGCATTGCAACACTGCGTCCTCCCAGCACCGTTGGAATGGTCTGCTCAATACCAGAGGTCATTGCACCCCATACCGGCGTCATGGTCAGCCCGTGAAAGCCGCTGATCGCAAGCATGAGCAGCGCCAGGTATGCTTCATCCTGCCGCGGCTTGTGCACCTCAGCCAGATCAGCCCCCCACGGCCGCATCCGAACCGTCATGTTATCATGCGGGCATGATTGCAAACACTCCCCGCACTGAATGCAATAGGTGTTCACATCCAGCCCGCCGGGATACTCAAAGGTCGGGCAGCCGTATGCCGTCTCACTCCCCTTGATGCACTCCTTCGTCTTACATGACTGGCAGATCGAACCGTCACGTGAACGAAACTCAACGCCGCCGAACAGTGCATACAATCCGCTCACACGTCCCACAAGGCAGCCGTATCGGCAAAAACTCTTCCGATCAAACAGGAAGACGCACACGATGGTCATGACCAGCATGCCCAGGGCTACATAGGCCGTGGCTCTCGGGCTCATCGTGATCCCGAACCCGAGCTCGATCCACGTCAATCCGACAAACAGAAATGTGGCCAGCCAGATATTGCGTAAACGACGCGGCCACTTCAGCCCGAGGCCCATCCCCTCCTCACTCTTTCGCCACAGACGCAGCCGCTCCATCCACCCGGCCAATGCATCCCACGGGCACATATAGCACCACGCCTTGCCGGCATACATAATCAGCACGACTAACCCGCACCACCAGATCGTCCAGGTTAGCAATGGAGCAATATTCACCGCCGGGTTCTGATTCCCAAACAGACCTGCAGCGATAATCGTCACAAAGAAGACGACCATGGCAAACTGGACACCAAAGCGCGTGACCCGTGATACGGCAATCTGCCGTAGCATTCCCGGTAAGGCTCTGAGCACATCCCACCGGGCGGCCGTTGCCGGTCGAGGCGCGGAATGCTGAAGCGAACTCCCGCTGCCTGCCGAGATCGTCGGCGACACGATGACACTGGCACCCCCACCGAATTGCATGTGCTGCACAAACCATCGGCCGATGGAATCAGACAATTCAAAGACGCCGAACGACACCAGCAGTACCACCGCGATCGAGACGTAATACAGCCAGTCGGGTATCCCCCACATCCGATGCATGAAGTAGGCTGCCGGGTCTGCCTTGAACGCGACTCGGTGCTCTTCTGTACACAGCCGGTACGGTCGATCCAGATAGGTAGCCGTCACGGCCGTCGGTGAATTGGCATCAATCCGGGCATTGCACACCATGCAGCGCTCGCCGAGATACGCATCCGGATTCGCTGCAAACTCATCACGACACGCACTGGTGCAGAAATACCACTTCCGCGCGGTATCCTGATCACTCCCGGACTGATACACAAAGCCCCAGGCAGCATTGACCTCCATCCGACAGACCGGGTCGACGAGATACCCACCACGCCCGCTACGCTCGGTCGCGACGTCCTGCACGATCGGTGCATCCGGCATGAGCGACCGATCGACGCTGCCGGTCGTGTCTGTCACAGTGCCGTCGGAGCCTGCACTGCGCACATTTGACCACACAACCAGCGCAACGATGCCTGAAAGCACCAGGTAGGGAAAGCCGATCTTGATCCAGCGACCGATCATCATACTGAAGGTTCCAGGTGTGCATCCCCGTGTGCCACCGAGTGCAGGCGGTGTCGCTCCCGTTTGATCTTCACGGCTCGCACCGCAACAAGGAACACGATCATTCCGCCGCCAATTGCAGCCAGAATCGAGGGCGTTGCCGACGGGTCACCGGCAATCATTCGAAATGGAATGACCTCCGTGCGTCCCTCGACCTGCACTGACAGCTCCACGATGTACTCGCCATCCGTGTCAAAGACTGCAGACAACTTGTACAGGTTGTCAAACGCAGATATCTCCGTGGCCGGCACGATTTCCTGGTTCTGCCCGAACGTAGCCGTCTGCAGCACGCGAACCGAGACCGGGGGCCCGTCATACGGCTGGTCCGCCACTTTGTCCTTAATGTAGAATGCAATGTTTGCCGCCTCACCCGGGATCGGGATGCCGGGGTAGCACGTCATCAGGATTTCATACGGTCCGCTCGTGGCCGGATACTCAAGCGTCGGGACCTGCGGATAGTTGTCCTTGTAAGAGTAATGAGGCAACCCGAGAATGTGGTGGGCATAGGCAGGCCGCACAGGAACCAACACAGCGCCCAGGCCGACCAGGAACAGCAGGATTGCTGCGATGGATGATGATCCATGCCGTGCGTTCTCCGTCGTCTTCTTCACATGATGCCTCGCTTTCCTGCCAGGCAGTCCGACCGAATAGAGCAATGCATCATCCGGGCAGGATGGCAGGCATCGCCCACAGTTGTCGCACTCAATCCCGGCCGAGTCGCGCACCGGATACAGCCCCAATGGGCACACCGGCTCACAATCTCGGCACCCGGTGCACCGTGAAGCCTCCAGGCGGACGCGAACAACGCGTTTCCACCCGAGCACACCGTACAACGCGCCGCCCGGGCACATCGTCCGACACCACCAGCGTGGCGAGACGGCTACTTCAAAGAACACGATGACAAGCAGAATGACAATCGAACCGGCAATTGGCGCGGGGGGGAACACCAGCGCATGGATCAGTCGTCCGGTCACAGCCGGTGGGTAGATCCTGGAAAAGAACGGCACTCCGAGAACGAAGGCGATCACAAGCCCGACAACCAGGAAGACATACTTGTTGCGATACGAGAACTTAACTTCGCCAGGTTGAATCTCAGCAAAGCGCAGCAACCGTCTCAACTTGTCGCACAACTCAAACAGCAGACCTGCCGGGCACACCCAACTGCAAAAGACGCGACCCAGGATGACTGTCATGAGAATCGGAACTGAGACCGACCACACCAATGGGAGATGGATGGCCCGGCTCGCAGCAATCGGCTCCGCGCCTGCCAGCGGATCGGTCACATCAAAACCGAATACGCGCATGGACCAAACCGTCCCCTTGAACCCATCCAGGATCGGCTGCGGGTTCTCGACATCACCCAGAAGGCTGTCAACAGCCCGCAATGCCGTGCCTTGCACGCCGGTCATGTCTGTCAGGTCATCCATTGCGCGGGCCGACCGATAGTGCCCGTAGAGACTCAGATATGCAATCCCCACCATGAGCACAATAACAGCCAGTCGCAGCCCATGCCGCATCCACTGAACGCCGTGATGCAGTGCCTGATGCCGTGTCATCCCACTTCCTTCTTCTGTGGCTGCTTCGAGTGTGTGCCGTTATACGCTCCCGCGATACGACGCGTCGGGACGACGCGGATGGCCGGCTCACCTCGGACAACGGCCCGACAGATCTCCTCACACATACCACACCCCACACATTCCTCCTCGTTGACAATCGGGGCCAGGAACCCGCCCGGTTCGAGCCGAATCGCATGACGGCGCCTCGGGCAGATGGCATAACACTCGCCGCACGGGCCGCGCCGCTCATACATGGCTGACGCTTCAGTCGCCTCCCGACCCAACTCCATAAGGAGTGCCTGCTCATCGCGAATTCGCTTCGCTTTGTACGACAGGCACAAGTCCTCTCGCAGTTCGACGGTTGCCATCCGGACCTCGCCCCGCTGCTCCCATGTCAAGTCAGCAAGAGCCTGGGTCGGGCAGGCAGTCGTACACTTCATGCACAGGGTGCATCCCTTCACTGACGGGTCGATAAAGGGGCTGTGAAAGCTCGGGCCGGCCCCATCCCCAAAGAATCGGATCGAACCCGGTTCGCATGCATCCTGACAGCGATAGCACCGAATACACGCAGCCAGAAAATCCTCATCCGATTCGAGCGCTCCAGGCGGCCGAATAACGAATCCGTCTGATTCCCACACTGCCCGTTTCGCGCGCACGGCCGGATACGCAGCGCTGCCTTCCACGGCCCCGTGTTGACGCCGACTGAGCAGGCGGCCGACGAAATGGCTGCACATGACACACGCACCGACGACCGCCGATGCCCCCATCAGCCGCCTCCCGGATCCGAACAGAAACTTGCGTCTCGACACTGCCACCGGCACGCTCTTCTCATCTGTTGGGCATCACGCTTTGCGTGCCCGTCCCTTACCTAGCCGCCACCGCCGCCGGTCCTGACCCGTATGGCCTGCGGGTACCGGATGCAGGCGCGCTCACACAAGCCGCACCCGATACAAGCCTCGGGATGTACGGTCGGCCGTTCCCACAGTCCCAATGTCATTGCCTCTCCCCCAAACGGGCAGGCACGATAGCAGGCTCCGCAACTCCAATTGTTGTACGAATAGCACAGGGCCTCATCAATGACGGCCGTGCCCATCATCACGTTCGACTTGATGGAATCCCGATCCTTGCGGATCACCTGCAGCGCCCCGCTCGGGCACGCTTGCCCGCACTTCAACGTGTCCCCCTCAATGCCGGCACACAGCATACACGCCTGTCGCCTTGCCTGAATGACCGGAGTGGCATCGCGTACCGATTGCCCTCCCCCACTGCCTCCCCCACCGCGGTTGCCACTGCCAACCTCAAGCGGCACAATCGCCTGATTCGGGCACGATTCGACACACCGCAGGCAGCGAATGCACCGGGCCAGGAACTCATCCTCCGCCAGGGCGCCCGGCGGGCGCAGTGGGATGGTCCCGTCCGATGAATCAACACTTCCGGCATGCGCCGCGTCGGAACCGTCGTTCTGATCGGAACCGGTCGGCCACAATCCGAGGCTCACACCCGCACCGACAACCGTCGTCACAGCCGTCGCCGTTGCATTTCGGAAGAACTGTCGCCGCTCGGTGTCCATGTCACGTTCGCCCGTCAAGATGAAACACGCTGTGACTGGCCGCACCGCAACCGATCACACGTGCCTAGATTCGCTCGATCCTCGCTGCCAGTTTCTTGTAGTCCGCCTGACCACTCACCGGATCCCAGGCACGATGGCTCACCGCATTGACAAGCCAACGGTTCTTCGCCGGATCGGCACTGTCAGCCACCGACAAGTTCCATGGGCTGAACAGCAGGCCTGCCGGCACCTCGCTCCGAGCCGGCCGGATCATGCTGTCACGACCGATCGACACGCGCGCTTCGTACTTGCCGCGACGGGTCATGACGCGAACCTTCTCACCGTCGCGCAGCCCGTAGCGTTCAGCATCCTCCGGGTTCACTTCGACATACTGCTCGGGTACCAATTTCAGCGTCGTGGCCCCGCGGATCGTCTTGGCCGTGTGGAAGTGCTCGTACACAATGCCGAGCGACAACCAGAACGGATATCGATCCTCACTCTTGTGATCAGCCAGCGACTTGCCCTGATCCTCGTAGACGGCCAGATCGGGCAACTCCGGCGGCAGGGCGTTGTCCCGGGCCTCAACGAGCAGACTCTTGCGCCCCTCTGCCTCCGCTGCTGCCAGGTCATCAATGAGGAACGGGCCGGCGCCAGGCTTCGTGCGATGCCCATAGGCCATCAACTTGTCGCATGTTTCCTGGATGTTCGTGTAATCCTGCTCGCACAACTTGAAGCGAGCCTTGCCGTCCGCATGCCGGAATGCCCCATACGACTTGCCCGGCCATTGGACGCCCTCAACCTCCTGGCCGAGATATCGCCGGGGCGTCCCACCCTTGCGTGCAATCTCTGCCGTCGGCGCCGGCCACTGCACCCCACGCAATCGTCGCAACTGCTCATACGGGCTGATGCCGTCCTGCTCCTCCACTTCCAGCATCCCGGTCAGATCCGCATCCGAACCCTTGCTTGCCCGAACGATGTCTCGGAACACATCCTCCGAGTCATAGGCCATCAGGCCGTTGCCCATCTTGATCGTCTTCTTGTATGGAATCACCTCGTCCGGATCGAGCCCAAGCCGTGTACACAGGGCCCTGCACTTGTCGATGGCCATGTCCATGTCCGGGCGGCAGTTCGGCGGGGGATTCTTCGACCCGTCGCACACATAGACGCGACGTTCGGACTGGATGTACGTCCCGCCGCACCACTCGCCCCACGTCGCAGCCGGGAACACGACGTCGGCGTACAGGTTGTTCGGGGCATGGCGATAAATATCCTGTGCCACGACAAACATACGCGACAAGGCAGGACGAACCAGTGTCTCGACATCCGGCATGTGCACGTGCGTCGTGTACATCCAGAACATGGCGTCAAGCCCGCCCTTCAGGGCACGCTCCATCATGCCGACCACCATGCCCGGGTTCTTCAAGAGGTTCGCCTGCTCAAGTCGCTCAGGCGGGAGACGCCAGGCATCGCATATGTGGTTCCGCCACTCAGTGTTCTTCAACGGCTGGTTGAACGGCAAACGACCGGTCAAACCGCCCATGAGTCGCTCGCTCATGGCATTCGGCTGGCCCGTCTGCGAATGGCTGCCGCAACCGCGACGACCGAGGTTCCCGGTCAGCAGATGCAGGTTGATCAACCCGATGGTGTTATGCTGCCCGTGCAGCATCTGGTTGTATCCAATACCCCAGAACGTGAGCACGCCGCCACGGCCGCGCTCGCGACCCTTGATGCTTGCTTCCGCCCAGGTCTTGGCAATCTGCTCAATCTGTTCGACCGTCACCCGGCCGCGATCGAGCAACTTCAACCGCTCGACGACCTGCGCCGGCGAGTAGCGAGCCTTCACGCCTTCAACATAGTCGCGCCATCCGTTCGTATTCGCTTCCAGCCACTCCTCAGACTGACATGCTTTCGGGTACTTCGTCAGCAACACATGAGCGATCGCATTGTGATAACTGATGTCGCCGTTGAGTGTCTGAATGTGATGGCTGTTGCGCGGGTTGATATCCTCCAGCCCGATGACCGTGCCGGTCCGCCTCGGGTCCGACACGAGCGTCGGAATGTCCTTCCGCTTCTTATGGTCAGCCACACGCCAGAACAGAATCGGGTGGGCCTCACGGGCATTGTGGCCCCAGAACGTGATGAAGTCCGCCTCCTCGATGTCCTCATAACTCGTCGGCGGTGCATCAGATCCGTACGAATGGAAGTAGCCGGTCACAGCCGAGGTCATGCACATGCGTGCATTCGCCTCAATCGAGTTGCTCTGCATGATGCCCTTCATCAGCAGGTTCTCGATCCACTGCGCTTCCATCGTTAACTGGCCGGACCCGTTCAATCCGACGGCATTCCCGCCCCGCTTCTCGATAATCGCTGCAATCTTGTCCGCAACGAGTTCTTCTGCCTCCTCGTAGGGCATTTCCTCAAACACATCGTCATCGAATCGGCCCTTTGTTGACGACACCTTGCCCGTCAACGGATCGCTCATGTCCTTGCGAACCAGCACCGTCGTCAGCCGATCACGATAGATCGGCTCGTGCGCATTCAGGCCCTTGATGCATTGAATCCCACGGTTTGTCGGGTGCTTCTTATCCGGTATCATGCCGATGACCCGACCATTCTGCACCTGAATCAGGGTCCCGCACCCAACGCCGCAGTACGGGCAGGCCGACTGGAGCAGTTCGATACCGGCCGACGACGGGCCACGCTCGTCAAGCGACTGCACCGCCTCAACAAACTCGGACCCGAGCAATGAGGGTGTCGAGCACGCGACACCGGCAGCGGCAGCTGCCTGCATGAACTCTCGTCGATCAAAATCTACCGGACATTGTCTGCGTGCCATATCCCGACACTCCTTTATTATCTTCGCGCTACACGAACGAGTCACATTTCGCCAGCCCACGGATCCTGTCCGTGGAGGATCTACACCGCTCCCGCACTCATCCCCCGTCGAACGCTTCCATTTCCCACATCCTGATGTATGCCACAATGTTGTTAATCTGGTCACTTGACAACTCAGCCACGCCCCCGGTTCCAATCCCAAACGCCCGCATCGGCGTATTGGACCGCCCACGGGCCACGGTCGCCTGGAGGAATCCGTCTGTCGCAGCCTGCAGGAAGTCCAGATTGTTCAACTCCGGTGCCCACGCCCCCTTGCCGGTCACGCCGTGGCATCCCGAACAATGCCCGACATACAACTCCTCACCCTCAACGAGATCAGCGCCAAACACAAAACGATGCGGGATGACCCCCTCGGCATGTGGCGGCTCGTGCTCCCAACTGCGAATGTAGGCGACCACGTTGTTCACATCCTCCGATGACAGTTCGACGTTGCCGCCGGCTCCCTCACCCATCGCCCGCATCGGCGTCCCATCACGCCCGAGGACGATGGTGGCCTGCAAATACCCGTCAGACGCTGCCTGCAGGAACTCCCGGTTCGACAGCGCGCTGCCCGTTGCTCCCTCGCCCTTCATCCCGTGACAGGGGGCACAGGCAGACACATACACTTCCTGCCCCAGCGGCACAATGCCAAGTCCCGGCCGGGACGTCGTGACCGGGCGCTCAGTCTCAAGCCCCCGAAGATACGTCACAATGTCCTCAACCTGGGCAGTTGTTAACTCTGCGACCCCATGCTCACCCTTCCCGAACGCGCGCATCTCCGTGCCGGCACGCCCATAGGTTACCCAGTGGCGCAGGACCGCATCCGAGGCAGACGCCAGAAACTGCGGGTTGTTCAACTGTGGCCCGGTGGCTCCCTGGGCAGCCGAGCCGTGACACGAGGAACACACAGCCCCGAACAGCAACTGCCCTCGATCGCGATCGCCACGTGCCAGATAGTCATCAAGACGAATGTGATTGTCATCATTCCAGGTGCGCATATACCAGACCAACTCAGCCACGTCATCTGCCGTCAAATGGGCCCACGCCGGCATCGCTGTCCCCGGCCGGCCGAGGCGGATGGAATCCGACAGATACGCGTCATCCACGACAGCGAGAAACTCATCGGAGGACAGGGACGGCCCGATCCCACCGTCTCCATGCAGCCCATGACAACTCGAGCACTTCCCGCGGTAGAGTGCCTCGCCGATCCGATGTCCTGCACCCGATGCACGACGTTCCGCAACCCCTGCAAGCACATCTTGCTGTGCGGCCGGTGACGGTTGCCACGTTCGCATGAAGGCAACGAGGTCACAGACTTCCTGTTCACTCAACTGCTTCCATGCCGGCATCGCGGTGTTCCGACGACCTTCAATAATCGAGCGGGCCAGAAACTCATCTGACGCAGCCACCAGGAACGTCGGCACGTTCAATGCAACGCCGATCCCCCCACGACCGTTGCGACCGTGACAGGGAGCACACCGTGACCCGTACAACGATTCGCCATATCGAGCAACACCGCGCTCGCTGGAAATCCGTGCCGGGTCCGCACCGACAGGCTCCCAATCGCGAATGTGCTCGACCAGCCGCTCAATCTCACCAGTCGTCAGTCCCCCGGACTCGGCCGCCCAGGACAACATGTTCGTATCGCGCCGGCCCGAAGCGATAATGCGCCGGAAGTATTCATCACTTGCGACCGCCAGTGTATCCGGGTTGCTGATCGACGGGGTCATCAAATCCTCAGGAGCGTCGGCCAGCATCATGAGTTCAGGGTCGAGTACCATGCTCCCCTGCCCGTGCTCACCGTGACACGAACTGCAGAACATGCCGAACATGGTCTTGCCTTCGACCGGCTCTCCGCTGCGGCGCGGCGGGGCTGGCGTGTAGGCGGCCGGCACATCCTTGCGACGCAGACTTAACATGTACTGCGCCAGGTCTCGAGCATCCTCATCGCTCAACCCCAACTCGGGCATCAGTGTCCCGGGAACCACTTCACCCGGCCGCTTGAAGTGCTCAAACAGCCATTGCTCGACCGTGTGCGGCCCCTCTACATTCGCAAAGTCAAAGTCGTGCTTCGTCTTATCGCCGACATAGGTAATCTCAGGCCCAAGCGTGCCGCCGCGACCACGATAGCGATGACACCCAAGACACCCGCTGTCCAATACGAGTTGCTTCCCACGCCCGATGGCCCGCTCTGATGCCGAGGTCACACCCGGTACGGAAAAGCCCAACTCAGAGCGATCCAGGGCTGCACGCGAGCGCTCAGCGCCGGCGCCCGCAGCATACAAGTCCGCCTCTGCCCCGTACAGGTCATTCTCATAGTGGCAGCGGCCGCACGATGTATACACCGCCTCACCGGCCAGCATGGGCTCCGGCCAGTGCTCGCCGTGCCCGTGCGCTGCCTCTTCCTCGACGGCCCGCCCCTGCCCTGCATGGCAGATCGTACATCCGAATCGCTCCACCGGGTGGTGCGCAAACACACTCACGCCGGATGTGTCAATCGGCGGGTGACTGGCCAACGGTTGCGCGGCATCCTGCTGCCCCGGGTCCTCAATACCGGCATGACACGTCACACACCGATCGACCCGCTCCAGGTCAGGCAGGTACGCCTGCTGAAAGCCGATGCCCATCGCCCGTGCTGCCTCACGCTGCGAATCCGTGTCCGCTCGCGCAACCAGCACCTCACGGTACTGCTTCTGATAATCGCGCCAGGCACCCGTCAGGTTCTCCTCGAACGCCGAGAGCAAAAGCAGAACCAGTGAGACCACTGACGAGATCAGCAGTACGACTTTCAGCCGTCTTACATACAGATTGTCCGTGTTCAACTCCATCACCTCTGCCTTCTCAAGCCGGTTGAGGCGGTCCGGCGTCGCAGACGCAAGACCGACACGGCCGGTTCCTCATCCTCCCCGCTCTCTCTAATGCGCCGGCCACAGACTCGGCCACCAGTAAAAGTGCCAATTCGGGCCGCGATGAACGGTGGCGAAGTACGTCAGGATCACAAATGCGACCAGGAACGATGTGAACAGCGCAATCGCGCCCATCCGCGTCGAGTTCGTCCGCCGAACCGTCAGGAATGACCAGCCACAAAACAGCGTCATCAACACCGTCCCCGGATTCAGTATCGTGATCACAATCTGCGGCACACCCGACGTCGCCTCCCAGCTGCGCAGCCACCCCCATTTCACCGTGAACACCAGCATGGCAACCGTCAGAACGGTGCTCACGAAAGCGGTCAGGATCGCCACACCTACCCCCTGGCGCCCGCTGAACCAGCGACCCGGCTCCTCGCGCTCGCGATCGAGATACGGGATCAGCCCAAGCCCGACCACCACCAGACCCGGAATCCCCACACCACCCATGAAGGCGCTGTAACTGACCAGTTCCTGCAGGCCGAGGAAATACCACGGGGCCTTCGCCGGATTCTCCGGCACCACCGGGTTGGCCATCTCCTTCAACGGCGCATCCATGAAGTAGCCGAGCAGCAACATCACGGCTGTCACGGCCATCGACAGCGCGGCAATCGCATACAACGCATTCGGGAACGCCGGCACCGTATTGGCCAACTCGACGTCAACGGCCGGCGTCTTCCCCTTTACCAACGCCATCAATCCCCACGACTTCACCGCGGCTCGGGTTCCTGCTGCTGCCGGCGGGGACTTCAGGTACCGGGTCCGCCGGGCGAGCCAGGCCGCCGTCTTTCCGCACCCGCCACATGTGCGCGCCGGCCACAACCGTGAGTGCCAGCGGCAGAATCATGACGTGCAGCACATAGAACCGTGTCAATGCCTCCTGCCCGACGTAGTGCGCCCCGAGCAGCAGTTCCTTTTGCATCCCGCCGATGTCCAGCACGCCGGTCACGCCGAGGGCATCCGTGACTTCACGAGGAGACTGAGCAATGTTCGATCCGATGGTGATCGCCCAGAAGGCAAGCTGATCCCACGGCAACAGATACCCGGTAAAACTGAGAAACAGCGTCAGCACAAACAGCACCATGCCGAGGATCCAGTTGAACTCTCGATTCCTCTTGTACGCCCCGGTGAAGAACACGCGGGCCATGTGCAGAATCACACACGCCACCATCGCGTGAGCCGACCAGCGGTGGATGTTCCGCATGAAGCGCCCAGTCGGGACGACGTACCGCAGGTCTTCCATCGAGCCGTAGGCACTGTTGACATCCGGCTTGTAATAGACCATCAACAGGATGCCGGTAATGGTCAGGATGAGAAACAACACCCCTGTGATGACTCCCAGCCCGAGTGTCGTGCGGAACCGTAGTGAATTCATGTGAATCCGCGCCGACATGATGTGCATGAAGAAGTTGCTCGTCACCGCCTGCGAACGCGCCCGATCCGAGTTCGGCGAGCCGTGGCGGACGATCGAACCCTTCAACGTCCGCGGCAACCGCTTGAGATTGCGGATGTAGTCACGCATCGCACCCGGATCGCCGGCACGCCGACCGGTGTCACCGGTCCCGGCCTGCGGCTCCCGACTCCCAGATGTTGTCACCGTCGACATACTCGCTGCCTTCCAGTCCTCACACCATCAACCGTGTACCCGGCTTCACCTGACGCATCTTGTCCACCTGAATCTGACCGTCCGGTGCCACCGACACCTCCAGCCACTGCAATCCGGATGGTGCCGGACCGGCCAGCACCTTCCCACGATCTGCAAACCGTGAACCATGACACGGGCACAGAAATTCGCCGTTGTCCTCACGCTTCGCAATGCACCCCAGGTGCGTACAGATGGCCGACATGGCATACAACCCGCCGTCCGCCTCTCGAAACACCCAGAGACTCAAATCCGTCAGATGCGTCGCCGAATCCTTCTTGAAACGATCAGGCGGCCCGATCTTCACACGTGTGTTCGACTCGGGAAACACCGATGGCATCGGCAGCCGCAAGGCACCGAGCATTGCAATCACAAACGTCCCAAATGCCGACCACCAGGCTGCCAGCCCGAGAAAATCACGCCGTGACTTCGGCTCCGTAAAACGCGGGCTGTCAATCAGGGACGTGTCTGCTCCGGCTTGTTTCGTTGGTTCACTCATCACATTCGTTCCTGTTCCCCCGCTCACCCCCGAACACGGGGCGGAGAGGGAGTCGTTGACGTGTCCTCATCATCCGCCCGCAGCCACGTTCCACGTACCACCAAACGTGTATCGCTCCATCGTGATCGCACCGACAGGGCACCGCTCGGCGCATAACGCACAGCGAATGCACTTCGTCTCATCCTTCACAATCGCCGAGTAGCCCATCGCTTCATCTGACGAGCCGAATCGTGATTCGAGCAACCCGTCAAACTCGACACCCTCGTCAGCAACGAGCGAGCGAATCGAAACCAGACGCAAACAGCGCTCGGGGCACACATCCGCACACCCACCGCACAGCACGCACTTCTCCGAATCGAAGATCGTGTTGACGCCGCAATCGAAACATCGACCGGCCTCACACCGGGCGGCCTGCTCGTCGTACCCTCGCTCAACCACCGACTCCTGAGATGCCAGACGCTCACTCACACTCGTCGTCGGCACCGCAAGCCGTTCCGTCTTCTCGTAATCGGCTTCACGCGAATACTCCAGAATCGGGAGGTGCAGCGAGACGTCCTCAGCCTGCAACTGCCGGCCGGTGACATACGCATACACCGACCGGGCTGCCTTCTTCCCGCTGGCCACCGCATCAATCAACAGTCGTGGCCCGTGAGCCAGATCACCGGCCAGAAACACACCTGCTGCGGAGGTACTCAAGTCGTCAGGCCGACAGTCAATCAACCCGCGGCCATTGAGTTCCAGATCCCCACCCGTCATCTTCGTCACGAAGGACAAGTCCGCCTGCTGACCGATCGCCCACATCACCGTATCGCAGGACACCGTCATCCGTTCGTTCTCGGCAAACTCCGGAGCAAAGCGGCCGTTCTCATCAAACACGCGCGTCGCCCGTTTGAACTCAATCCCCGATACGTGTCCTGCCTCATTACGGAGAATCTGGACCGGTCCCCAGCGATGATGTCGAATCACGCCCTCTTCATCACCCTCAAGAATCTCGACGTCGTCAGCCGGTAATTCCTCCAGACTCTCCAGCGAGACCATGTGCACTTCGCCCACACCGGCCTGACGCATCGCACTGCGCGAAACGTCCATCTCTGCCTGACGAATGACCGAGCGAGAAATGTCATACGCGACATTTCCCCCGCCGATCACCACCACCCGTTTGCCCATCTCGATCGGTTCATCCAGGGCCACGTCGCGCAGAAACTCAACACCCCCCAGAACCCCGGGACCGGCCGCCCCCGGCAACTCAAGTCGCCGAGATCGCTTTGCTCCCACGGCAATCACCACGGCTGCATACTCGCTGCGAATGGCATCAAACCCGATGTCACTGCCCACCTCAGTGCTGCAGCGGAACTCAACGCCCAGTGCCTCGATCAACTCGACCTCTGCCTTGATCAAGTCACGAGGCAACCGGTAAGCAGGGATGCCGACGGCCAACATCCCGGCCGGGATCGGCTCCATCTCAAAGACGACCACCCGACACCCAAGCAATGCCAGATCGTGTGCCGCTGCCAGGCCGGCCGGCCCGGACCCGATGATGGCGACCTTCGGCCCATCGGCATTCGCTGCAGCAACACCCTCAATGCCACCCTCAAGCAGTGATCTGAATCGCCCAAGTTCCTCGGCTTCACACGCGGCAGCCTCGCTCGCTGCCGATGACTGACCGCTCAGCTTCTCTCGGCCGACTGACAGGACTCGGCGCAACAGGTCAAGGGGCTTGATCTGACGAGACTCAACCCCATGCCGCTGGGTCACAAACCGCTTCAACGCTCGGATGGAAATCGACTGGTCGACATCGCCGCGGCGGCACGCAGCCTCGCACGGGGCGCCACAGACCCGACCGCAGATACTGGCCAGCGGATTCGGACCGCGAGCAATCAGATAGGCCTGCTCATAGTCACCGCGAGCAATCGCCCGAACGTATCCCCTCGCATCAGTGTGGACCGGGCACGCATCCTGGCACTTGATCTGCCGGCGCCAGTACGCCTCGTCCGGAACCTCAACCCGAACCCGACTCCCGGAGACTTCTGCCAACGAAACTGCCACGCTTCTATCCTCTGAAAACCGGCCTACCCGGCAGACCGACATGCAGGCCAAACAATAAAGATACTTTGCTATATCGAAATAGCATTTACAGGTCAACCCCTACCAGACAAAAAAACCCATTTAACAGCAATTGCCTCTCAGGATGTGTCTGGAAAACGACTCGCGGGCACCTGATCTGAGCCCTGCGGGGCCTCCGAATGACTCTCCCATGCCCGGGCGAGCTCTTCAGGAGTGTTCGCTTGAGCGATGGCGGGCCAGTCATCCGGGTGCGGAACCGGGGCAGCATCAAGCAGTCGCAACAGGGACTGCATCGACCGACTGCCTCGATCAGGTCGACTGACCACCTCCTCCACCACCGGCAGGCACACCGGCCGAAACAGGCCTGGAATCGGCTGCCATCGGCCGTCAGCCTCACCAAAGGCTGCAGCCGCATGCTGATCCAACGCTGAGAACAGGCGATCGACCCAATGCCGCTTCAAGACGACCAGATCACACGACAAGAGAAGTACAGCCGTGCCTGCATCAACATGACACTGCGTCGAGAGATCATGCAGGGCTGCATGAAGCCCCCCCACCGGACCGGCATCGGCTCGTAGATCAACGATCGTTCTCAGTCCGAGATCCTCGTACTTGCCGGCACGATCAGCAACCACCGTGACCGGAAAACCCCATTGGGCCACCTGCGACGCCAGCCGCTCAATCAGCGTGCAGCCATCAAGGACGGCACGAGCCTTGTCACTGCCAAAGCGTGAACTCCGCCCGCCTGCCAGGATGTACGCCCCACACGTGGTCATCATGCCGGTCACACGCCGCGCGCAATCTGCTGATGGGCCCACGTCCAGGCCGCTACCGTCCGAGGTAACCCACACGTGTTCATTGCCAGCAGCACTGCCTGCTCAATCTCGGCCACCGTCGCCCCATGTTTCATGGCCCGCCGTACATGGCTGCGCATCGCCGACTCAAGACCTCCCCCGACGCAAATCCCGATCTTGATCAATGCGCACGTCTTGGCGTCAAGCGGCCCGGCCTCGTCCACTGCATTTGCCACCATGTCGTGCGCGTTACCGAGGGCAGGGTACTTCGAGATGAAATCCCGATAGGTCTTGGGGCGCATCACTGGCGTGAGCCGGCACCGTGTTCTCTGCCATATCGCCTATCCTCCGATTCGTGTCATCACGCCGGCCCCACGGCAGGGGTGCTCCTCTGCCTTGCGTGCCAGCATGGGCTGAAGCAGATCCATCAATTTCACAGGATCAAAAACAGGCCGCAGCGCATCACTGATGCTTCCACCCGGCTGATCCATCAGACACGGGTACACCGTCCCGTCGGACCCGATTCGAATCCGATCGCATTGATCACAAAACGCACAGCTCATCGGGCGGATAAACCCGATCACACCGGGCCGACCACTCGCCTTCAAACGAACGGAAAATCGGGCAGCCGCATCCGATGTGCGGGGCAATGCACTCCAGGATGAAACAACCGGATCGATCACCGCTCGCATCCGCGCAGCCGGCACATACCGATCCGACCAGGTCGCGGCCAATGGCCCCATCGGCATCAACTCGATGAACCGAATCTCCCAGCCACGCTCGACGGCAAACGAGACCAATGACGGCAACTCGTGCTCATTCTTCCCTCGGATGACAACCGTGTTGACTCTGATCGGCCGCAAACCGGCCCGCTCGCAGGCCTCCAGACCGTCGAGCACACGTCCCAGCCCGTCGACCCCGGTCAGTTCGATGTAGCGATCACGATCAAGCGAATCGAGGCTCACATTGACCCGATCCAGGCCGGCCTCAACGAGCCCGCCTGCCATCTTTGCCAACCGCAGCCCGTTCGTGGTCAGGACGAGTTCATCGAGCCCACGAATGGAGCGGAGTCGCTCGAGGAGTTCGAGTACATCACGCCGATCAGTCGGCTCACCCCCGGTCAGTCGCACCTTTCGCAATCCCTGACACTCAACGAGATACTGCACCAGGAGGTACAGTTCCTCAACCGACAGTTGCTCGGCTGCTCCCCCACCGTCACGACACGGGCCCGGCGAATCGGACACCGGCCGGCAGTACGAGCAGCGCATGCCACAGGACTCAGTCACTGACAACCGAAGGTACCGAACGACCCGTTGTGATAGGTCTACAAGCATGGGCCCGACCGCCGCTCCTCTCGAATCCCCAAACCCCGAGCCGGGGGATTATCTGCGCGCAACCCCGTCATGGCGATTGTAATCGCTATATGCGTATAGACAAGTCGTTCTTTGCACAAATGAGGGCACAGGGCTCAGTCAGCACTGCAGTCTCTTCTACCAGCACGATCGTATTGAACTGGGCATCGGTCAGGGAGTCGAACGGCCCGCGGTCCTCTTCATCGCCATAGTCGTCGTCAGCAGCAAGATGATCGAGGGCCCGGCCCCGCTGCAGGTGGTCAACTTCACGCACTCATGCCGCTGCGGAACCACCATTCACGGTCTGCCGGTCAACGACAAGCCGCGTCGTGGCAGTGACCTGAAGGCCGAGGACGACCAGCAAACTGGCGTATCCGGCGTTGGTGTGCCCGCTGGGGAAGTTCGGGGCGGTCATTGGAGTCAGAGGAAACGATCCAGTGAGATAATAATGCTCCAGCGCTCCTGCCACACTATATTAGGTGTGCACTTCAGCATCAGCAGCGTCCGGAGATTAACAGCGGTTTCAGTCACAATCGTCTCTGCTTCGTCCTTATCGTCCGCACCAGATACACAAGCACAACAACTGCAGCAACACTTTGTAGTAAGAGGGCTAGGCCTCGTCCGACAAGTAAACTTAGTTGCATCTGAAGTCCGATGAGGGTCCTGTACCTGCATGCGGAAAGGATGCCTCATGCTTCGACATCGGCTCACGGTGTGTCACAGAGGCGGTTGCCTGCTACATCGGATACAACACCACCGCCTCCCAAGTCTCTTGCGCCTCGTTGTACGCACCCCCGACTACAACGCCATGATTATTAATGTCATAGGCCGAGTACACTCTGTAGCCTGCGCCATTTACAATGTACTTATTCATGTTATACACAACATCATCGACCCAAATAACCGCAATCTGATAATCACCGTCCATACCATAACCGACTATGAGACCATCCTCATTGACGGCATTTGCACGCCCCTCATTGCCGTTGTAGCGTATCAACTCGAAAACCTGCCCGTTTGCCCAGTAGCAGGGACGCGTGTTTCCTAGCACTCCATTCCAGCACCACCCTATGGTGAGTCCAGCATCGTTTATGTCCACCGCCGAGCTCGTCGAGTATGCCGGCAGTAATGGCAGCAGGTTCAAGACGCCATCACTCCAGTGGAAAGCACGCTCTTCCCAGCCAGTGTCTCTGTTTCTTGTGTCACCTACAACTTCAGACTTGTTGTTGATCGCAAACGCGGTTCCGTAGCTTGAAGTGTCATCCAGATTGTACGGCACACTGCGCCACCAAAGGGTTGGACATGTGCGGTATTCTTCATCATCAGACTCACCGACAATGATGCCATGATCATTGATGTCATAGGCCCTTGCTTCCATCCGCGGAAGCCATGCGCCCAGAGGTTGTAGCATGCCATATGTGCCGACTGACGAGAGGCGCGCACGGTCAGTGCCGCTTCTAGTAAAACTCACTACTTCACATCTGTTGTTGATTCCGGTCACATCAATCCGGAGGTTGACAGGGCCGATGTCGATGGGCGCTCCGCCATACCAGTAAAACGCGCGCAAAATGCTATTGCCGTCATCGATGTAACTCGCTCCTGCGACATGACCACGATCGTTAATAGCAGTGGCACAAGCACTGCTGCCCTCTCCCATGGTACCGAGTACTCTCATGTAGTAATCTGGAGGGGTTGTAGCAAGGGCAGTTGACGACACAAGAATGCCAACGACAACATAAGACAGTCGTAGTGCACACTTGCATTTGTCACATGGCCTCATTATGTGCCTTAGCACGTTGGTGATATCGATAAGCATGAGTAGAACCTATCCCTAAACCTCTCGAAGTAATAATAAGGCACAGGCGAAGTGAAGAAAGCCTGCGAACAACATGGCCGACTTCTCCCAGCGAATGCACAAGCGACGGAAGTGTTGAATCCATGCAATCGTCTGCTCCACCCTCCATCGCTTCTTATACCTCCGAAGCGCTCGCCCGTCCTGAGTCTTGTTTTCAGGCCGCCGATTCGAACGGTGCGGCGCGATCAGTTCAATACCCTCATTCGCCAGTTGCTCATCCAGCTGATCGCTGTCATACGCCTTGTCGCCGATCACCCGTTGCGGCATCTCCTCGGTCAGCATGAAGTCGAACAGCCTCCGCACCAACCGGCTCTCGTGTGGCGAAGCCGACATCGTGTCGACTGCCACCGGCAGGCCGAAGGGGATGCCGTAGGGCGAGTACTTGATCCACTCGACCATATACCCGCCTGAGGTCACGATGGCGAACACATCGGCCCTCCAGTTCTGACACAGATAGCGCCGCTCTTCGAGCGTGCCGTCGGCAGCAGACGTCCACCCCGAGTTGGCGTCCTTGTCTCGCAAGATCACACTATCAATATAACTCGAACTTCCCATCCCGTCAAGGCCGGCGTTGTGATATGCGAACTGTTCTTTCGGGCTGGTATCGTCCTCCCGGAAGGTGGCCACGATCCGCCACTGGTCGTCATAGGCGAAGTGGTACCACTTGTCGTTGGCGTCCACATCGCCATCCGTGTCCGTATCTTGATGAGCACTGATACGGTACCCCAAGCCGTTGTACACGTACTCAGCGGCCAGTGACTGATCAGAGGTGTCGTTGATCTTCCGGAGCCGTCCGAACGCATCGTACACGTACTCGTAGTTCTCGCCGTCGTCGGTGAGATTCCCTACTTCATCGTATGTCAGCGTGTAGTCATCGGTCCCGTTGGCAGAGCATTCGACTCCGCGCTCCCAGCACCCCTCTGTTCTCCCGCGCACAAATGCACATGGTTGATTCCCGACACAGCACCGGTCGGAACCGAGTGAGCGAGGGGCGAGGAAGTGGCGAATGGAGCGAGGTTATTGCCGGGGCGTCAACTCTTGAAAACAACCCCCGTAGACACACATCGCGGCAAGCAGCTGACCAGAGCCACTCCCAGAGCACTCCCCCCCTATCTGCCCCGGTGCCAGCCTCTCAATTCTGTACATGCATCCAAATTCCTCCGGCTTGGTAGAATCGCAGTTGTTTACTCCATGACGCCGCTCGTACATCTTCATCGATACCTCCAATCGAAATACCCAAGCTAATACTGGGACAGTAGGGCAGGCCTCCTACGCCTAGGTCTGTGATCACTTGCGTGACCCGCATAGCACTGCTATGCCCAGGTATTCGAGTCAGAGCGAGCGCAGTATCCTCCTCTGACAGTACGTCCGACGCCCACACCAAGTCCCACGCACAGCCAGCCTCGCTGCGCCGAATCACACACACCCTGGCGCGAACTGGAACTATGTTAGCACCCGCGTCCAGCTTCGGCTCTATGCTCGCTTGAGTACCTTCATAATCCTGTGTATCCGTGCCGACACCTTTGCTGCTATCACGTACTCCGGGAACCGTCTTGGCCAACACTACATACATTGTAGACCATTCAATCGGTATCATGTCTACTAATTCACAGTTGTTGCGTACGCCATCATCAAAGTCCCTCGCAAAGGCTCTATGTATTACTGCGCCAGACGCCGCGCTGAATATAAGACGATGATCGTCATACAGAGCCACCTGACTAAATGAGTGCCACAAGCTGCTGTTACCCCTGCCTATTACAAGTACTTCGTTATTATGCGCTGATATATGCACACACGTTGGCGCTATAATGACAGGAGGTGATTGCGTTACGTCAATGCCTCCACCCCATGCTGAGTCCGCTGGGATGTCATAACCCAGGCCTACCCACCATGCCGATTCACTGGCGCTACTACTGCTGCACTGAACATCGCCGTCAGAATCAAGTACGCGAAGTGTTGGAAAGCGCTTCCTGTCGTGGCGCAGGATTGCATCTCGGTGCTCTGGCGGGACAATGTCGTATGAGATAGCTGCGACCATGCCGTTCGGTGATACGTCGGCCATGACGATTCGAAATGGATATGTGCGATGCCATAGTTCCATTCCATCATGGTCGTAAAGTGAGTAGAGATAGCATGCACTGCCCTGTTGAATGTCCTTGTCTGCTCCCGTGAGTATCGTCATAGTGAGCGTGTATCCTGAGTCTCTATTGGACGCTATCACATCACCAATCACTGAGGCCGTGCTGTCGTGTGTTTCGGCAACGGCCACTTTGTATACGGTAAGGCATGATGCAAGAGGCAGGAGGGAAAGCAATACTCTTGCTACAGTCAAACGGAGCGCGGGCGGGCTGCAGCCCATTGGCTTTGGGCCGTAGGATACTCGGCTGTTCAAGAAGTGGTGGCAGCTTGAGGAATACATACGATATGCTCTCTTTCAGTTGGTGAATGTGAGTGTATATGCCCCGCAGTATGTCCATCTGGTGGCCAGATGGAGTGAAATGAGGTCAATTCTCATCACATTACTTCGAGCCGACAATGCTATGAAGCCGTACTGATATCATGATGCGCCAGTATCGCACCCATGTTCATCGAACCCGACACCATACTATCCGTCGTGAAAGGAGCTGCATGGCATCGTAGGAGGATCCTCAAACAAGTCCTTCCGCCCTCCTCGTGTGTAACAGCTATATTTTCCTGCACCGACTGGGAACCAAGTCTCCACGCACGTCGTATGTAGAGGCATCGATCCAGGTCTGGATCTGGGCGATGTCGTTGGCGTCCACATCCCCATCCGTGTCCGTATCTTGATGAGCACTGATACGGTACCCCAAGCCGTTGTACTTGTACTCGGCTACCAGCGACTGGTCAGAGGTGTCGTTGATCTTGCGGAGCCGGCCGAAGGGGTCATCGGGACTCTCACCGCAACTGCACCAGTTTCTAGGGAGCAGGCCAACAGTGTCAACGATGTACCTCAAGCCCCAGACCTGTTGCGCGATTGCATCGACGCCAGGACTTGACACGATGTGCTCTTCCAGAAGTTGCCAGTTAGCCGAGTAGTACACGCTCCGTTCTTCGTCGAGCGTGATAAACGGCGTCGTCGTGACTTCGCGTTTGATTACACGCCAATGCAGACCATTGTATTCGAACTCGTTACGAGTGGGCACTGCTATGATCCAACATCCTTCGGCACGATCTTGAGCCCTGCATCAGACAGAAGCCCTGGCCACTGCTCGACTGCCTGCCGATCGAAATTTCGCATTGCCTCAGACAGTTCCTCCCACGGGACTAATGTCGGATTCGTCTTCTTGACCGGGTCGTTGTCAGGCCCGAGGCGCCAGCCATCAGCCACACGCT
The DNA here is from genome assembly GCA_013112555.1 of Planctomycetota bacterium. GTDB lineage: Bacteria > Planctomycetota > Phycisphaerae > Phycisphaerales > UBA5793 > PNC21. The sequence goes on from JABFGK010000001.1 coordinate 2,443,066, forward strand.
CTGCACAGTATCTCCCGTGCTCCATGCGTGCCATCTCCTCAACCTTCTCATCATAGCCGGCCGGCTTCGCCTCCTCATCACTGGGCGTCTGACCATGTTCCAGTTTCAAAAGCGTAAACCCTGCCGCTTCCAGGATAACCGATACATAGGCAGCCTGATGAATGTTAGACCGCTTGTACACGTCCGGCAGGCCTTCATCCCACGGCAGGACTGATTCATGGTGCTTGGCAGCGCTGGATTTGCACCCGTTGACATATGCTTCATGAGCCATGACGGCTGCCCGTTCGAGGGCCTCGTCATCAAGGGGCCACAGATCGCTGCAGGCCGAGTTGACGAATGCAGACCATGTATCAGCATCATGAGGCAGTTCTGCGATAGTCTGGACCTCACGCCAGAATGAACACTGTAGAATCGCATCGGCCGCAACAACGTGACCCACTGCTTCCGGCCTCCACCAATTCATGATAACTCGATGGCAGACAAGGGCGATACCCAAAAACCAGCCTCTTGTCTGATTCCCGGCAGGTTGTCTCCGCGGAACCGTGCTCTGATCAGATGGCACGGTGGCTGAACTTCGATTTGCAGGCATCTTGCCCTGTCCCAGGGGCCGCTATAATCGGCCGTCGGCTTGGCATCCTGTGGCAAGTCAAAAACGCGGGCGTAGCTCAATTGGTAGAGCGTCAGCCTTCCAATTTGAATTTCCACGACTTTGAGACTTTAGAGACCACGTGCAACTGCTTTAAATACAGATAGTTACGGCCGAATGAGCGATTGCTGATCGGACGAACAATTGCCCTTTGTCGTGCAGAATCGAGCAAAATTGTAGTGCAAAAAAATTTACTACTGGATAGTGCAAGGCTCTGAATTCTCCCCCCCAAAGTCACTCCCTCCAGTCCCCCAGAAGCTCATTCAGTCGAGCGCGATGTTCCTGTGTGTGAGAACGAATACTCGGGGTTCGCAGCAATTCGAGGATCGAGTTTCGGTCACACCCGGCGTACTTCCACTTAATCCATACGAACTCAACGGTGTAATCAGGTGTCAGCTGTAGGAAAGAACGCTTGGCAGACTTGATTTCGCTCTTGTCGGCCGGTCTCCATTTTCCGCCGTGCTTCGCAAGCAAGTGGATAGCCTTCAACATGTCTCGCGTGGTGTCCGTGTCCACGTTGTTTGAATTGGGGCTGTAGTTCACGCGTGGACTGTCACTTCCTCTGCTAAGCCAGAAGCTTGTCATGCCCTCAATGCATCGCGAGATGGCAGAGCAACCTCCGGTAGCCGGGTCATTCGGACCGATGCCCTGTTCGACTCGGGCTTGCTCGGTTCTTTGTATTCTCTGTTTCTCGGCTCGCCTTTGTGCTTCCTCCGCCTGCCGTCGGTTTTCAGGCCATCGACGTTCCACTGCAACACGCTCCTGCTCTCGCTGATGCCTGACCCGACTCGCAGTCCGGACCATGCCTGCAACAAAGTCTCCGATCCGTTCCTCAAGCTGTCGTTTCTGTGTGTCTCGCCACACTTGCTGAAGACCGGTTCGCCAGTGCTTGTTAAAGATGATGCGCAGAGCAAGGCGTCCTGTTGGCGCTCGCGTTTGCTCAACTCGACTGTGGCAGAACGTATATCCTCGTCAGCCATGGCAGCATCTCCGAATACATCTGCCGGTGGTCTGACAAGAACAGCTTCCCGAGCAGTCTCGTGATCTGACGCGATTACTCTCGACCGAGATCCCGACGCGCTCCGGCGAGATCCCCTGCTCTGTCAGTCGAGTGCGTACTGCCTGCTGTTCAGCAGGATCGAGTTCGAGCCAGAGTCGACCGGTCCGCTCAATCTGTGTGGGCGTTGGCGAGCCAATGAAGGCATCGAAGCCCGAGCAGCGTTGTGGCTGGCCGATCAAGAGCCCGTCCCGTGTCATGGCCACTTGCTGGAAATGCCCGAAGCCCATGAGTTCGTACAGCAGGCTCCGTGTCGGCGACATGGATCTGAGCTTGTGGCGGATCCGTCGCAGCAATGGCGTGAATCGGGGTTGTCGATTGGCAGTTGTCGTCATGGTGGTTGTCCTTTCATATGTGAATCTGTGTGCGCATGAAAAAACGCCCTCCGACGTGAAGGGCGCTGTTGTGAGTATCAGGGTTGGATTACGGCTCTACATGGGTGCGAGCGGTCCCGGCCAGTATCCCGGCATCATTCCCGGATCAGTGAGCAGTTCCGGTTTCATCAGGAGCAGGTGTTGCAGATCGGCTGCCTGCTGCACGCGTTTCACTGGTACGAATTCCATGAGGGTCTACTCAGACGAGTCAGCGTTGCCCTGTTGGGCACCTAACGCTTTCTGTTGTGTCAGGAAGTTTATCTCCCTTTGAAGCCAGACCATGTTTTCGCGCGCCCATTGGATTTGGAAGTCCGGATCAGCCCACTTCGAAATTTCATTATCACCTCTGCTCTTCGAGATGCGGATAGCCTCTTTCAGCAGTGCTCGCGTTGATTCTACTCGCCGGATCATCTGCTCATGCTCGTGTAGACTGCTCTCTGCGCTGCCGAGTATCTCGTCAATGCCGTGGCTCGTGTTGTCTTCATGTCCGGTCGGCTGCACCGGGCTACCGCCGCCGTAGTCTGCTGTCTCGATAAGGGCCGTCCAGCGAGCTGATACTTTCGCTTGTTTCTCCCAATCACCCTTTCCCTGTTCATACATCTGCCAGCGCAGAGCGTCCTTCTCCTCTGCTCTGATCCCAAGATCTGCCGCCGCCCTGATGGTCAGAGTCACCAACACCGTATTTGGATCCAACACAGCTGTCTGAAACGGATTACCTGATCTCGGGGCTCCGACACCTGACCGATTAATATGATGAGAGGGATTCAGTTCAACCAGTGCTGCATCCCAGAATTCAGTATTTGTGCTCCGAGGTGCCAGGCTCAATGGCAGAGACTTGAGACCTTCCACCGCTTCCTCGAATGTCAGTGCCAGAGTCTTGGTAGACGAGTCGGAATCGATGTCTCCCTTTCGATCCTCACGATGTTTCTGTACGTACTCAGGGTCACCTGCCAGTAACACGCCCGTCCAATAGGTTGCTGTCATATAGGAATGCTCCACGAGGCCGAGTCGAGTCACATCAACTCTCACCTCAATGTCGGCCCCCGAAACATCGTAATCCCAGAAACGCCAATCATCGGACTCATCCTGCTCTGCCTCCTGCCGGGAATCTTGACTGGGTTCATTGTCATCTTGAGACACGCCGGAAGTCCACCCCCCGAAGTCCTCGCGGGAACCACCGCCGTCTTCGCCTCCCTGTGAACCGCGATATGGCCACGGTTGCATTCGCCCGTGGGGTCCTGTACGCTCGCATGGACATTGTTCCTCTGTCCTGCCCTGTTTCGTCAACTCTCTCAATGACGATGAGAAGTCGGCTTCCACATCCAAATCCAACACTAATGTTTGATCCGGCAGAAGTATGCCAACGATGCGCGTGGCTGACATGTATGCTCGCCCGGCATCGTTGTGGCAATGATCAACTGCTTTGCAGAAGTCAGCCTGCTTCCATCTGTTCTCCATCTGCTCGACCTGATAGTCAGGGCGGCTGTCTTTGGACCATCGCTCTCGGCGGCGCCTATCAGCTTCCAGCTCCTCGTCCGTCAGTTCTCTCGTTGATGTCTTGCACACATACTTGAGTGTGCTTGACCACTCACCATGAGCGATGTCTGACGAGATGTCGAGGTCCGCTTCCGCAGTGACCTGAGAAATCATCTCGAGGCGGGGTTGCTCCAGCCCGTTGAACAAATCCTTCTTGACACTTTCCTGACCCGACGCTGTCTTATACTCCTCCTCGTCAACGTCCGACTCGGAGCGGTGAGCAGGCTTCGTATACACGCCGAAGCTGTGGTCCTCCGGCGTATCGTGGTGCCGGGCACGCGCCCCTACGACGCCTCGCTCGCTCCCGATCAGCCCGTCATACACAATCGTCGTGGCATACGTTGAGACGCCGTCTGAATAGTGTTTCCAAGTCTTCTCTTCATCAGTACGCTGTTTGAGTACTTCGTCGTCGTATTCCACCGTCACACGTAACGATTCACCTGGAACAAGGCTATTACCACTTGCACTCATTTCGACAATCTGAAGCGGTCTGTACTCGGTGAAGTATTTGCCTCGATCAGTGTCGACCCTCGGGACTTCCTGAAACAACTTCAAACCGGCTAGTGTGGGCAAATACTTCTTACCCCTCGCCTCTTCATCGAGACCCCCATCATACAGATCCTGCAGCGTGGCATTGACGCCATCCGGTGGTCTTGCTGAATTTGTAATCACAAACGTGACGAGATCTGGACCGTCTTTGACTTGCACGATGCTCTCAAACTCTGCAGTAATCTCCGCACGAAAGACATGGTCTAGGAATCCGGTGCAATACCGCACTGCCAGTGGGTACAGCGCTCGAGCATTGCCGTCCAGAACTTCATTTCGGTCGAGCGTAGCAAACTGACCAAGTACCACGATCTGTTGTGGATGAGGGCCGCTAATCTCACCACCGCTACCAACTCCCCACCGATCCATCCAGTCTGCCAGGTCCGGGCGATACCCGAGGCCGCGGTCACGGCCTGCCAGGCCCACCTTCCCTGCCGACGGCACCGCGTTGTTCCAGATTGAAAAATCCTGATAATCCCTCCAGAAGAGGCCCCACGGAATTCTCACTGGCTTCCCGATTTGAACCATCCACGACGTGTAGTCCGGGGTGCAGTACGGAGGCACATAATTCCCATATCCGATCGTGTCATCACTGAAGAAGTGCGTGGCACTGAGATTGGCCAGAGACGTCACATACTCCCTGCCACGCTTCAGCCGGGGGTAGTCCTGGGGTGCCCTGTGCGCATAATCTCGAACCATTCCCAGGTTTAGGAGTCCCCACTCCTCAAACGCGGATGGATCGCCAATGTCACCTACCAGATGACCAAGATGTGCATCGTTCCGGGTATGAGATGGCTGTGTCATGTCCTGTATCAAATGCGAGAGATGACCGAGCGTGCGAAAGAACCTCGCAGCGCTCTTCAGTGACAGATCACGAGTCCCGAGGTCACCATCTGCTTCGACCGGCACATAGTAGCCAAGCAAGTAATCATACAGCCGAGATTGCGAATACTGATTGCCTCTGGTATCTCCCATCTCATAGGGATCATCCCCGCCAAACCCCCATTCTACCGTGCTCATCGATCCAGGCTGGTTGGTCACGTGGATGCCGTTTCCTGCTTCTGCACTTATCGGCTCGTGGAAGTGACCCTTCGGCCGACTCGTTGCGTCTTCAAGGACTGACCCGAATCGGATCCACGACCGTGGGTTCTCTGCGTAGTCGTACCCACCATTCTCTTCATACATGGATGGGAACACGATCCCAGGTGTGGGGCTATACTCTGCTCGGTAATCCTGCTCCGCCTCCGCCAACTCCGGTAATGACTGGACATACACCCAGTTGATCGCAAGGAACCGCTTCATTCCCTCCGACCTGCCGATCGCTTCCTGCGTGAGGAGGTCATGGACCTTCACCTTGTGCGCAAACGCGGGAGGGGGCGAGCACACGAGCGAAAGCGCAATGCACACAAGTGAGAAGGACAGTTGAGTTGCCTCGACTGGGGTAAACCAAGTACACACTCGTCGTCGTAGCTCTCCACAGCCATGCAGGGCGCGTATTTCGCCTCCATTAGGGAGGCGTGGGGAATATCTCATCGCTTCACCTCGACTTGTGAAATCCGAGTCAATGCAATATCTCGAATGAACCACCGGCAAGACGCATCGTCGCGTGAAAAGAGTACTCGCACCCCGATTCCCATCTCATCAGGACGGGTCACACCGACTACAGAAGTATGAGTGCGTCCCGTGACATGGAGTGAGCGGCAGTGTTCAACAAAGGCATCGCGTTCCCCCTGGGAGCTGCCTGCCAGTCCTGCGGCCACATGAGTCGAGTGAGACTCGTCAACCAGTGCAACTGCGGCTTCGTCATCGCGCGCGCCGATCGCTGATAGAAACGAAGCCCACACATGCCCTGGTGAGTTAGCAGAAAACAGATCGTCAACATCCGCCATGAGCACCTCGCCTGACCCCGTTCGGGCATAAATCCGTGCCCCGCGTAGTGACTCTGTAAGAAATACCTCTTGCACATCCTCCATAGCCTGCCCGATGTGAACGGCACCTCCCTCTCCCCATGCCATCGAGACGCCACCATCTGATTCAACAAAGACCGACTGGGTGGACCCGTGCCGCCGATGGGCTGCAACAACTGCTTCGTGAGTGACCACTCCACTGGCTCTCTGCGCATGACTCGATGCTTCGCGTATCTGCATCGTGCCGTCAACACACGTAAGAATCAGAGTCCCTCCGGCCCAGTCAATGGATCGAGCCGGCGAATCCAGACGTGTCGTGCGCTCCAACTGCCCATCATTGCTGACAGAAACCAGTACACTTCCGTCGTTCGCCAAAAGGTGGACATCTCCCGCATCGTCAGTCGCGATGCTCTGGACGCTCTCTACTATCACAAACCTCAATGCTCGCGTAACACGGTCGCTCCATGCCAGATCAACGTCTCCCGCTGCTGTACTGCGTGACAGTGCCAGAGCCTCATCCCGTGTGGCAACCAGCACGCGGCCACGCGCATCAACTGCCAGTGCTGTTGCGCGGAGAGCGATCTCTGCTGAAAGATGCTCATACGCCGGCGACATGAGTGGGTCACTGAGGCGAACCAGCTGACCTCCTGTCAGCGCCAGCGGTGTACCGTCTACATCCTCCAGCAGGCACGTGCAGCCGGTCAGTACTGATCGCCATTCCAAACCCGTGGACGGTTGAGCAAAGACCGCACTGCGGGGAGTTGCATCATTGCTTGGAGCAGAAGCATACAGTACACCGTCAGCAGCCAGTGCCAGACACTGGATGTGGGTGCATCCAGCCACGGATGGTACCAAAGTGAATGTCGATTCGACCGACACATGATTCACGTCCGGCGCATTGCTGAGTAGCCAGCGGTACTCCGAGACGTCTGAGACCGACGCTTCTGCTCTAACATTGCATGACGCCCCAATGTTGACGGTGCTTTCAGGAGTTTGCAGGTGAACGGCTGAGTGCCCGTTGAGACAGTCTACGACCAGTACGCCCTGAACTAAGACAGCCCCATCCCCACCGAATGCTGTGATCTTGATCGGGTTAGGTCCAACCTGCAGCCCACTTACTATCGCCATCCACCGTCCACTGTCCCACGGCTTGGAGTACATATCATTCACACGGACCGATGTACATCCCTCGGGATATCGCCCCACCACTCCGATGCAATTACCCTGAATGTCCTGTTGGTGTCGAGGAGAGTCAACAAAGCGTATCTCATCAGTATCGCCCCTCATAGTTACCTCACCCTTGGCGCCTCCATAGCTGTGGTGAGTAACATCCGATTGAAAGTCAGAGGGGTGATCTGGCGGCCTGCTGTTCGGCTCAGACGGCTCAGGGGCACTCGCTCCCTGTTCAGACTGATCTGCCCGATCGCAGCCGGGTCCAAGGATCACCATGACAATAGTACACATGACGAGGTGGTAGCGAATAAGATGGTACAAAGGAGCGTTCATTCGCACTTCCTTGGGTGAAGCGGCTCTCCGCATTAATTACCTGTCATACTCTTGCCACATCGAATACAGTTTGTGTTCATCCAGGCCCTGTGAGTCACACAGGGCGATGCCACTCCAGGGATTCGCGTGCCAGCTGAAGGGCAAATCACGATAGCGTGCCAGAAACCACTCGTACAATTGGCTGTCCTGCATTGTCAGGAGTAGTGCCTGAGAGTACTCTTCATCCAGGCGCTCCAGGTTCATCTTAGTGAGCGTAGTATTACCATTCCGGAAGGTAGTCATTGTCACGTCGATACTCTCCAGGATCTCGGCATCACGCTGTGCAAAGCACGGTGCGAGCAGATCGCCGATTTCATCTGCGCGTCCAGCCTCAATGAATGCATACACGACATCACTGGATCCGCCGATGCGAGTGAGTCTGAGGGGTTGATAGTCCCGCTCCTTTTGCAGTGAAGCCACTCTGGCGAGGATGGCGTGCTCACAGGACTGATCGTCTGCACGAACCGCTGCCGGCAGGTACCAGTTGTACAGCTCAGCCACGTACTGCTCTCGAGTGAGGGATCCTTCGATACCAATGGCCTCCCCTTCTTCAGTAAGACGATCAAAGCGAGCAAAACCTTCCGCTGCTCGACCGTGGGTCGCTGCGCTGCGCGCAAGGAGCATCTCGGGGTCAAACTGCTTAAGGTACGGATCATCAGCCGTAAACTCAGCAACGAGCCCTTCACTGTGTCGGTGGTTGTATTCGATCAGAAGATCTTCAGCCTCTGCTCGCGCTCCCTGTGCGCATAGTGCCCGGAAGAGGACATCGTACTCGTTGCCATACGTGCGATTCCCGTGTCGCTTGGGGTGAAAGGTCCTGAGTTCGCCGATCGCCCATTCCATGGTGGCCTTGTCACCAACGGCGGCCGTCGCGGACATTAAATCGACCAGCATGTCCTCCCGTATGCTCTTCCAATTTGCTTCTGCTTTCTTACTATCCTTCACTTCCTCATATCTATCGTAACACAACTGCAGCATGAGCCGCATGGCACGTAATCGTTGCTCAGTCATGTCACCCTGATGCTCAAACCTCAGGATCTGACGCCATCTGGTGCCTAGGCTACGACGCGTCAGCCCGTCTTCACCTTCATAGTACGGCTGGCGCAGGATACTGTACTCACCAAGAAGAGCGTGCCACGTTTCCACCTCATACGCTGACAGAGCCGGATTGCTGTCGGCCATTGCGTGTGCTTGCAAATGAAACGCCTGTGCCTCCTCCAGATCACCGTTCTCAGCGGCATGTTGTGCGATCTTACGGCAGAAGTCGTACCGGTCCTTCAGCGACCAACGATCGGAGTTTCCCACAACATATCCGGCAAGGTCGTAGAGCCCGGTCGACACGAAGTTCTTCGAATCCGTCTTCATGCTGCGATATGACTGGGTCTTGTCCGTATCCGGGGAGACAAAGAAGCGGTAGAACCAATATGCTGCTTCTTCTTTGCGTGTCAGATCATGGTGGATGGCTGTTGTGGCTACCGACACGGCCTGCTCTTCCGGGGATACGAAGGGTGTCGTCCATCCAGAATCTAACGCACTCTCTGCCACGCCGACTGCGAGGTAGGTCTTCAAAACGAACTGCTTGGCAGCGTTCAGGTTCTTCGGGATTGCCTGTTCCACTTCTGCCGCCACCCCACAGGAACACGCCAATCCTGCCCAGATTGCTGCCATGCTGTCGCTGTCACCTGAGGGGACAAAGTCATCATCAGATGATGGTAACGAGTAGAGAAGACTATCCTTGACATCTTCATGGTGCCCTAAAGCGAACTGTGCCTCAGCAACTGCCAGCGCCGTCATACGAGACGGTTTTGCTCCAAGTGTCTTGAGCGCGGTCTGGAGCGCAGCCTCTGCCCGCCCTTCGTCACCAATGCCCTCAAGGTGCACAGCACACTTCGCCGACAGCCGCGCATCCGAGCCGGCAACGAGGAGCGCTTCCTCAGCGCGCCCCACATGAATGAGCAGCGGAAGATACCAATCCATATCATCGCGGTAGTACGACTCGGGCTTTGTCTTTCCCCGAGCCTGCTCCATTAGTCCGAGTGGGTGGGCAGCCTCTTCATAATGCCCGCCGGCGACCAGCGCTCGTGCTGCGCGGCTCAGCAGGCCGTACTTCTTCACATCACGTTCGGATTCACCATTGATCAGATCGCGAATAATGTCTCCTCGCCCTGCGTGAGCAGCCTCGCGTATGAGCGTCGCAGCCGCTGCGTATTCCTCGTCATCGTGCCGCTGACTTGCAGGGAGCGCCGAATTGCTCTTATTCGCCTCAAGTCGCTTCTTCACCGGTAGTGCTGAATAACACGCTAGCGCCTGGTCAAGTCGCCCCGCATCAAGATGTCCAAAGAACACTGCGTCATCCAGCCATTCAGCCAACGCGCCCCGTTGGATGCTCGGGACTAGTGATTCCAGCGCTCTCGCCTGACTCTCGAAGCCGGCTGCCACCATGGTCTCTGCAACACCTGCGATCTGCGCATATTGCCACTCGATTGGGCCATCTGAGTCTGCAAGAAGGCTCTCAAGTCTCTCCTGGTGTACGCCGGGTTCATAGGGTTCCTCTTCGAGATCAAGCCGCGCACTGCGCTGAACGCAGTACGCATGAAGCGGTTCAGCGATCATGCCTAGGCCACTGATCCTGCGCTTGCTGAAGAGGTCAGGGTAATCGCTTAGGCAGTTTCTAGCATTGTCGAATCCCATCTTCACAAGGAGGGCCTCGACTGGCGGATAGACCGGCACATGCAGACGACCCCCCCTCACTGGCATATGCAATGCTGAACTGTCCATGGGAGAATCCAATTGCTGCATCCGGGTGACGACTTCGGCGAAGCCGGCTTCATCGCCTCGCTCCCACATGTCCATGGCAACAGCCCCAAGCGCTTCTATCTGGTAGGAAGAGTCCACGACACGAGCGCACGTTGTGTCAACTCCCTCATCATCACCCACCCGTGATTGCATGGCAACGAGCGACCAGAGGGAGTGGGCAGTGTTAAACCGGCTCACATGTCTCAAGCGGAGTACCGATTCCGTGATGGACTCAGAGGCGCGCGCCAACCAGGCAGTCGCCTCATCCGACTGTTCTGAGGACCGGGCGGAGTCATCAGGCGTTGGCCTGGACTGGGGATACCCCTTGGGCGGCGGCGGGAGCGTGGTGCCGCTGAAGTCAATCTCGGCTGCCGCAATCTGCCGGACCGGGTCAGGATCACTCTTGGATTGCTGCTGTGGGTCAACCTCTTCGGGCTCGCTGCTCTGAGTTGACGACTGACCGGCCGCCCCCGCGCTCCAGGCTCCGCTGATTGTCTCCTCGACCGCATCGTCTACACATCGCTCGACATCCTCAACAGCTTCGCGGGCCTTCTCCCCCAGCCACTGACCAAGTTGGCCGTGCGCCGCAGGAACGGCCACCGCGCAGAGAGTGACAGCGACCGCAGGGCGGATAAATGCAGCAAACGGCCTCCTCATGATGATCACCCGTGTAAGCGACCTGTGCTGACAGTGATGAGTACTTGCCCGGCAGATTGTGCGTCCTGATTTCATTGGTTTCTCCAGCATGGTTCCGTCGTTCTGTACACTGGCCTAAACTGACACGGTCACTCCATTGACTATTTCCGTGGCCGCTCCACTGTCGCTGTGGGACGTGAGAGTGACTTTGGTCACAGGAAAACGAACAATAGAGAGAATATGAGATGCCGGACACTCGTCCATTGCCTGGCTCGAGCTTGATCAAAGACACGAGAGTCTAGCCAATAGGGGGATCGGGATGAGCGACCTTCTCGGCTGCCGAGGGACACTGTTATGGGGATATTCGCATGAACAATTCCGATTCTAGCGACAGAGATGTGTCACCTGACCAGTCCGGTAAAGTTGACCAAGAATCTCACGACTCACACCCTTCTCTCGAATCTCTGTTGGATGAACTGCTGGCCTCAGGAATCAGGGTTGACGAGGCCGCTGCAGTCCGGGTGCTCGACGCAGCGTGCCCCGATGATGCCGAGCTAAGAGCGCGAGTGCTGGCAATGTGGCGGCATCTTACAGGCGTGAACGAGGTCCGCACCGATGTCGTGCTCGGCGATCAAGCGGTCATACCATCCGACATTCATGATCCAGCCTCTGAGGCGCGCAACACAGCAGTCCCGCACAATCGCAGGGAGCTAGAGGGTGATTATCCGACAATACCCGGGCACACCATTCTGCGCTGCATTGCGGTTGGTGGCATGGGATCTGTGTATGAGGCTGAGCAGCGATATCCGAGACGTCACGTCGCAATCAAGGTCATCCGGGGCGATCGCGTTTCATTGCAACTTCTGAGGCGATTCGAGTTTGAGGCACAAACCCTCGCACGGCTGCAGCATCAGGGCATTGCCCAAGTCTTCGAAGCAGGTTTGCTCGAGCGACATGGCCTGCAACAACCATTCTTCGTCATGGAATACATTGAGGGTGACTCCCTAACAGACTATTCTGCCAATCAACAACTCACATTGCGGGATCGTCTGGCATTGATTGCTGATGTGTGTGATGCGGTCGAGCATGCGCATCAGAAGGGGATCATTCATCGCGATCTGAAACCGGCAAACATCCTTGTTAACTCGCAGGGGCAACCAAAGATACTCGATTTCGGAGTCGCCCGAGCCGTCGATGCTGACGTGCAGCTGACCACGATTCAGACTGACATCGGCGTCCTGGTTGGCACGATCCCATACATGAGCCCGGAACAGGCTGGTGGCAACCCGGAAGACGTGGATACCCGCTCCGACGTCTATGCCCTTGCCGTCATTGCCTATGAACTTCTGACTGGCCAATTGCCGTATCCAGTCAGAGACAAACTCATTCCCGAAGCCATCCGGATCATTCGTGAGTCGGACCCGACGCGACTGAGCACGCATGAAAAGACATGCAGCGGTGACATCGAAACCATCATCACCAAAGCCCTGCAAAAAGAAAAGGACCGACGCTACGTCTCCGCTTCAGCGCTGGCTTCCGACATTCGTCGATACCTCAACGATGAGCCGATCAGCGCCCGACCTCCGAGCGGCTGGTACCAGGCCCGCAAGTTCGCCAAACGTCATCGTGCGCTCGTCGGCGGCATCGCCGGCACGATGGTTGCGCTCACTCTCGGTTTGATCGGCTCAGCCGTCTTTGCAATCCAGGCCGTCCAATCCGCCAAGACAATCACGACGCAGCGTGATGATCTCGAAGTCGTAGCCAATTTCCAGAGCGAGATGTTGACGAATCTGGATCCGGAGATGATCGGAATCACCATCCTGCAGCAGTTTCGAGAAGGCATACGTGACACGCTGACCGCCCGAGGCGCTGCCGACGAAGAGATTCAGACAGTGCTGGCTGGATTTGACCATGGCACGGCCCTGACGAACCAAACTGATATTGCTGTCACAGTCCTTGATGAACACCTCCTTGCCACTGCCCTGGAACAAGTTGAGGCACAATTCTCTGAGAGGCCACTCATTGCGGCGTCACTGTTGCAAAGTGTGGCTGATGCCTATAAGGCAATTGGCTTGTTCGACACGGCACTCCAACCACAGCAGCACGCACACGCTATTCGACGACGTGAGTTGGGACGGGATCATCCGCTCACCTTGGACTCGCTCTTGGCAATGGGCACCTTGCACTACGAGTTAGGCGACTATGCGCAAGCATTGTCCTGCATGACAGACTGCCTGGAACGCAGGCGCAGTTTGCTCGGTAATCGACACCTCGATACTTTGCGCACAATTGGCGAATGCGGTATCGTTCTCGATAGTATGGGTCGTTTCACGAGCGCTCTTGAGTACTACAAAGAGGCTCTGTCTGGCCTAGATCAGACAGTTGGACACGAACACCCTGACACACTCAATACACTGAATAACCTCGGATGTCTGCTACACTCTATTGGCGACTCTGATGGCGCGCTGCCGTATCTTGAGGACGCCCTTGAAGCGAGTCGTCGTTTATACGGCAATGATCACCGCGATACACTGATATCACTCAACAACTTGGCATTAGCGCTTGAATCCCTGAGTCGATACGACGAGGCACACGAATACTATCAAGAAGTGATCGACACGAGCACACGTGTTCTTGGCGCCGAGCATCCGAATACGCTTACGTCGATTAACAACATCGGTCTATTGCTTGAGGCAATGGAACAGTATGACCTGGCATATGACGCGCTTGACCGCGCTGTCACAAAGAGACGTCAAGTCCTTGGCACTGAGCACGCTGAAACATTAAAATCCATTAACAACATGGGCGCTCTGTTGCATGCAATGGAGCGATATGAAGATGCACTACTCTATTACGAAGAGAGTCTTAGTGGAGGGCGCCGAACTCTCGGGAGTCAGCACCCGCACACGTTGGTCGTACTTGGCAACATGGCGCACCTGCTCATCGCTCTCGAGCGCTACGTAGAGGCAGAGCCTCTTGCGACAGAATGTTATTCGCGTCATGTAGAGATGTACGGCACCGCGCACCAGTACACAGCCTACGCCCTAGAACTCATGGTGGTACTCTACACCGCCTGGCATGAAGCCGAACCGGATGCCGGGCATGATGTCCAGGCAGCACAGTGGCAGGTCAAATGGGATGAGGTACTGCAGGCAATCGAAGACGGCAGTATGGAGACCAAGGACGAGCATGCCGCCGATGGCCAGCCGGGTCCGGGATCAGGCTGAGTGTGGTAGTTTCGTAGATTGGTGTGACCGCGGTCCCTTTCCCTGCCCACAGAACGCCATTCCTTCTGGACCATGACACGCTGACCGAAGGAGACCGGCCAATGCCAGAGCCACACCCGGAGCAATCCTCCATCGACGTCACGCAATTGATCTGCGCTGCGAGGTCCGGCGACAAGGATTCGGAGCGGAGACTATTCGAAATGGTCTACCAGCAACTCCGCGCGCTGGCTGCGAAGCAGAGCAAGCGGTATTCCGAGCACACCCTCGACACAACGGCACTGGTGAACGAGGCCTACATGCAGATGGCAAGCCGGTTCCCGGAAGCACCCACGAATATCACGGAAAGCCGAGCAACGTTCTACCGTACTGTCGCCTTGGCGATGCGCACGATTCTGCGCGACTACTGGAGAATGAGAAACGCCCAGAAGCGAGGGGGCGGCGTGCGTGGCCACGACTTGCATTCCGGAATGCGCGCTCCTGAGGGGGGGGACCGGGGCGGCTTTGATACGGCCGACTATCTGGCGCTGGATGAAGCATTGGATGCACTGGAGCGAACGAATGCTCGCTGGTATGAGGTGGTCCTGCACCGGTACTTTGCCGGAAGAACGATCGAGGAGACCGCGGAGATGATGGGGTTGAGTGCCAGCGGCGTTAAGAAGTACTGGCGCTTTGCGAAAGCCTGGCTCGTCACCGAGTTACAAGGCGACTCGTGACATTACAGGCGGGACGGACTGTTGCGGGAAGACGGGAAGCACTCCCACGGGCGAGGCTTGCAGTGCGCCCGAAGTGAGTACTCCTCGAAGTCTATAGGTCGATCACTGTCCTTACTCATCGCTGATCCAACACATGCAGTATGACACTCTGAACAGGAATTGAGTGTGTGTTTCATGGTTCACTGTGATTGGTGCCGGCAGTATGGGTTGCCCACTGGTCACTCAGCTGGTCCGTCACGGAGTCGGGCCTCAGCCACCCGGCCGCATCTGGATCGTCGATGGTGACGTGGTCTCGCAGCGCAACCTGATCGGAACCGAGTACCGCGAGTCACATGTCGGCACCGGCAAGGCTGCAGCCCTGGCAGGAATCGCCCGAGAGATCGACAGCCGTGTCAATGTGTTCTACTGGGACCGCATGCTCTCTGTCACAAACCAAGCCGACGTAGAGCAGTTGGCGCGTCAGTCAGACCTCCTATGCCTGGTGGCTGACAGCTTTGATCTGATGCTCCGCATCGCCGATCGCTGCCACGAGCACTGCCCCCAGGTCATGGCCGCCTTCGGAGCCCATGCCGACTGTGCAGAGGTTGCGTTCAGCACCCCCGGACAAAACCAGGCACTTCGGACAACACTTGGCCGAGAGACACGGACCGCCATCACGCAGCCCCAGGCCCTGGGCTGTGACACCGCGTTTGTCGTGAACTTCGTCGTGGCCCTGTGCCTGCAGCTGTTGACAGGCCAGCGCACCGGACTTCAGATTGTCCCCATCCGTAACGATGCCCCACTCTACCTGATTGGTCTCCGACGCGTGTGGCTGTTTGAAAACCAGCCGCCAGATGTCATCCGCTCTGTTCTATCGATTGGAACCACTCCAACTCCGTGAAAGGAATTCAACCATGTCACGCAATCGCAGAATCCCACTGTCTGACCTCGGTTCGTTGGTGCCAGCACACGACGATGATCTAGTTGTTCAGAGTGTACCGAGCATTCGTGCCATGCGGGCCGACTTGAGAGCCGCCGGCATCCCTGAGAAGCCGCCCAACGGAAGGGTCGATTTCCATGCCCTCCGGACGACGTACTCAACGCTCCTTGCCACACACGGTGTATCCCAGCGTCTGGCCCAGGCCCTGATGCGACACCGCGATCCACGTCTCACGGCAGTGACCTATACCGATGAGCGAGTCCTGCCCCTCGCAGCCTCCGTCGAGCTCATCCCATGGGTCGGATCGGAGGCTTCGCCTGCAACTGAGCCTGAGAGACACGGCGAGTCTGTGGCACCCGCAGCTGAGGAAATACCCTCAACCACTTCACTCAACAGTGACCGCAGAACCTCCAGTGAATTCTCCAGTGTTCGGCGCACGACGTCAAGGGTCGGGGTGCGACAGGGCGCGAGAGTGGTGAGGAGGGAGCACCAGGAGAGCTGTCTCGTAAGCAGTTGAAAAAAACCGCTTTATGCGACCCGGTGCGTTTTGAGGCGACAAAAACGGACAAAGCCACCGAAGAGACTCGAACTCTTGACCTGTTCATTACGAGTGAACCGCTCTGCCAACTGAGCTACGGTGGCGTTTCAGGCCAGACCCCAGCCAAGAGCCGGGATTTGCGGGCTATTGTTCCGGCAACCACCGACCAGGGCAACCACAATCGTGCAGGAATCGTCCGGCCGGCCTGCAAAAGCAGTGAATGGGCCGTAGCGAGCCGGCGTCCTGCCTCCTGAATCGATGGTCAAATGGTCGGCCGTCGGTCACTGGTTGGGTCAGTCGGTGCCTGGTTGGTCCGCCGGAAAGGAGCCTGAGTGGAGCCTGTCCAGTTCGTCATCTGCATCACCATCGGCTTGGCCGGCGGGCTCCTGGGCGGCATGCTCGGGATCGGCGGGTCGCTTGTCATGATCCCGGCCCTGGCGGTCCTGTTTGGCAATCACTATGGCGACCAGAGCCAGCATCTCTTCCAGGCAGCTGCCATGATCGTCAACCTCGTCGTTGCCCTGGCTGCGGTCGGCCGACACTGGAAAGCAGGTGCCGTCCGACTCGATGCCGTCAAAGGTATGGCTCCTGCTGCCTTCTGTGCCATCTTTATCGGCGTCGCTGCCAGTGAACTGCTCGACGGCCGGGTCCTCATGCGCTGCTTTGCCGTCTTCCTCATCTACGTTGTCCTCATGAATGCCCGCAAACTGATCGGGGAATTCAAGCAATCATCATCAGCGGGATCGAGTCAGCAAAACGCCTCGCCCACCCACGGCAACGAAGACCATGACCGTGCTGCACAAACCGGCAGGGTCACCGTCCCGAGATCGCTCACGGTCGGCAGCGTCATGGGATTTGCAGCCGGCTTACTCGGCATCGGTGGCGGGGGGATCGGCGTCCCACTCCAGCAGGTCATGTTTCGTACCCCGCTCAGACACTGCATCGGCACCTCGACTTTTGTCATCTGCATCACAGCCGGCTTCGGTGCCATCGCAAAAAACTACGCGCTCACCGCTGACGAGACCTACCCGCTGACGACCTCGCTCCTGCTGGCCGGTGCCCTGGCCCCCGGCGCACTCGTCGGTGCCGGCTTCGGCGCCTCGCTGACTCACCGGCTCCCCGTCCGCTGGGTCCGCGCGACGTTTATCGTGCTCCTCATCGTGGCAGGTACCAAGATGGGCGGACTCTGGGGCTCGTGACTCGCGTGCCACACTCCTGCCCCCTTCCCCGGATCGCCGATCTCCCGATCGTGTCAGGCAGTAGGAATTCATTCCTACTGCATCTGCGGCCCGCTCCCTCACGGTCGCGGCTCGTCGGAAGGTAGGGGCACATTGCATGTGCCCCGTTGTGGGTACGGATCCAATGTTACACCTCGTCCGCCCTCCGGGCGGTCTCTGTTCGTGGCGCGTGCCTGTTCCGGCGGCTGAAGCCGCCGGCTACGTTCGTGCGCCCTGACGGGCGGGGGAGTGGAGAAGATGGATTCCCGCGTTCGCGGGAATGACGGAGGAGTGAGGTGCCCGCCCGCGTTCTTTCGCGCGCGGCTCGTCGGAAGGTAGGGGCACATTGCATGTGCCCCGTTGTGGGTACGGATCCAATGTTACACCTCGTCCGCCCTCCGGGCGGTCTCTGTTCGTGGCGCGTGCCTGTTCCGGCGGCTGAAGCCGCCGGCTACGTTCGTGCGCCCTGACGGGCGGGGGAGTGGAGAAGATGGATTCCTGCGTTCACGGGCAAGGCGAGTGAGGAGTCATGGCATGATGCTTATGCGTCATCATCACGATCACCATCATCACCCCACCCCCGGCAGAGACGCGGGCGAACACAGGCGCGCAGCGTCCTACTACTCAATACCCTCCAACCCGTACTCACGCCACCTTTGGGTCACCCGCTCACGCACGTCGTCACGCATCGTCAGAATCGGCGGGAAATCACGAACACCACCGCCCGACTCACTCGGCAGCGCACTCTTGATCGTCGCATCAAAACCGATGCGGCATCCGGACCGAACCATGTCCCGGCCGGGATCGGTGTTGGCACACCAATGAAACAGTACCTGTTCATCATCCTCCACATCGCATTGCGGCCCGACCACAAACACGCACGCCGGCGCGACCCCCTCACCATGCCGATTCCGTGTCACCACTTGATCCAACACACGCCGAGCTGCCGCCCGATCATCTGACGTCAACTGCACGAAGATTGCCTGCCCCGCCGGTGCAAACGTCGGAATCACGACTTTGCACACCGAGTCATCGAACTGCTGACAGAGGCGCTCGACATGAATCGCTGTGCCTGAATCCGCATCGCCGGCAGCCCCAATCGGAATCCCCCCCACCTCTTCGCCTGCCATCTTGCGCGTCGCATCGATCCCCATCTTGCACCCGGCCCCGAGACTCGGTGCAGCATGATCCAGAATATCAAGCGGTCCGTTGGCCAGTTCCAGATCCCGGCCGAAGTGACACCGAGCCATGACCGACCGCATCACGTCACGATGATCGTGGACATTCACATCTTCATCCACCACCACGATGTACTTCGTCCAGGCCATCTGGCCGGCCCCCCAGATCGCATGCATGACACGCCGGGCCTGCAGGGGATACTCCTTGCGAATCTTGATAAACGCACAGTTATGGAAGCAGCCGAACAGTGGCAGGTCGTAGTCGATGATGTCATGAACCAGGGTCTGGAGTAACGGCAGGAACAAGCGTTCGGTTGCCTTGCCCAGGTAGTAATCCTCCTGCGGCGGCAGGCCGACGATGGTGGCGGGGTACACAGCTTGCTGCCTGTGTGTGATGGCCGTCACATCCATGATCGGATACCGGTCCGGCAACGAATAGAACCCGGTGTGATCGCCGAACGGCCCTTCAAACACAGCACCCGGCCCGAGCGGCTCGTCCGTTGCACGTGAGTCATAGCCGACCATACCGGCCTCTGTTGACACCCAGCCTTCGATGACGATCTCAGCGTTGGCTGGCACATCCATCGGGATTGTCCTGCACCGAACCAGCGGGATGCCCCCTTTGTTCAGAAAGCCGGCCATCAACAATTCGCTGATCCCCGGCGGCAAGGGTGCCGTGGCTGCATATGGCAACACACTCTCGCCGCCGAACACGATTGCGACCGGCATCCGTGCGTGACCGGCTCGTTTCCAGGACCTCCAATGGGCTGCCCCATCGTGATGCATATGCCAGTGCATCGCCAGCCGCTGCCGATCGATCAACTGCGCGCGGTACATACCGATGTTGCGGCTCGCAGGCTTTACCTCACCCGCATCATCAGCATGAACCGTGTACATGCCGGCAAAGGTGATGAACCGCCCGGCACCGATGGACGTGTCCGGTTGATCGCCGGGAACCGGGAACCCGACGGCCTCGGGATCGCCATCCAATGGCCAGCACTTGATGATCGGTAATGTCGTCAGATCAACATCGGAGCATGTCTGCACCACCTGCTGACAAAGGCCTCGTTTGACCGTGCGGGGAGGGACTCGCAAGAGTGGCAGCATCCGACCGGCCAATGCCCCGAACTCGGCCAGCGAGCGCGGCGGCTTCATCTTCACGAGATCACCGATCCGCAGCGACAGGGCTTCGAGACCGTCAGTCTCACATCCCAAGGCTATTTCGAGTCGCCGATAACTCCCAAACAGATTCATCGCCAGTGGGAAAGCAGCCGGCTGCCCATCGGGGCCGACGACATCCTCGAAGAGGACGGCATGCCCCCCGAGGCCGGCATGGAGCGGGTCGGTGACGATCGAACTCAACGAGCCGCGGGCTGCAGATGGTGATTTGCTCAGGCGATCGACGATCTCGGTGCATTCGAGGATCGACGATACCGGGACGGACACACGGTGCAGTTCGCCGGCTCGGTCCAGGGCCTCGATGAAATCCTGAAGGGTGGTAAACATGGGCGCGTCACAGTAGCCGCAGGAATCCGGGCTGCCAACTGAGCGTGAGCACGTGGCCATGCTCATCCTGATGAACAATCCGGGCCAACAAAAAACAACCCCTCGCAAGGAGGGGTTGCTCGTGTCTCTCAATTATCGGCACTGGTTCGTCCAGACTCGACAGTCATGGTCAATCGTTGGAGATGAGGATTCCGAGTCACATGGGCGTGTCGGAAGACGAACCGTGCCTCATCCCATCTTTCAGCCGCGGCGACGACGCATCGTCAGGAAGCAGGCACCCAAACCGAAGAGGGCACCGGCACCCGGGGCCGGGATCGGGACGTCAAACTTAAGGGTGGCCAGCTTGGTATGCCGCTCAGCGTAGAACAGGTCGTAGTCGAACGAGTCGCCAGGGTTCAGGCCGAGGAACGCCGCAACGTCATCCATGAAGATCTTCCCATCCTGGGGCTTATGGACGCCACCAAGATCAAGGAACAGCCAACCGCCAAGGAAGACGAACATGTCATCATCTGACTTGAAGCGAAGAACGTCACCCTGGAAATACGTGCCCGTGGTGTGCAGCTCGAAGGTGAAGTGCTGATTGTGCGGGTTGCCCTCGTTGCCGAACATCTGATTATCAACCGGCCAGAAGTCGAGGTTCTTGTACGTATAGATGTGCGGGTTCGCGTTGATCGTATTGTCCAGAATCAACTCGAGGTCGGCGCCCATATTCACGCCATTGGTATCGTTGTACCACTGGTCGAAATACTCTTCGCCATTCGTGCTGATGCCTTGACCGCCTGCATAGACGGGCTTGCCGTCGCCGCCGATCAAGTCCTGGACGATGCCTTTGTCAACGTCGCCGCTCAGTTCATACTCCATGTCGGGATGGGACGTCATGAAGTCACGAATCCGCCCGGTCATGCCAATCTCGTCCGCGCCGGCAACGCCGGCGAACGTACAGACCGCGGCACCAGCCAAAACTGTCAATGTGTGTGTGAGCCTCATCTCCAAGAATCCTCCTGCAAAAAGCAAGTTACAAATGTCAGTGATACAGCGGCGCAAAATGACAGCCCCTGCAATCGCTCGTTTTTTACTATTCAACTCATCCAGAGGAACGGCTCGGCAGCACCCACCATGCATTCAGCGTTGCCTGGTCACTCGCTCTGGATCTACAGACGGCAGTAATCCTTTCTCACCCCGTCAACTCTAGAATAGTCCAACAATGACTACTCTGCAAGACCTAGTCTAGAATAATTTTAGACTCTGTAATATTCCCAAAGTTCTTGCCGCATCAGAGATTACCTGCACTTGATCCGGCCGAACCACTACTTCCTTCACTTCCTTGCCATTTGACCAGAAATTCGTGTGATTGAATTCTGATAAACCGGCATACTTTGACTGCAAGCAGCATGAGAATGCCGCAAGATGCCCTCTAATACGGCTGGCGTCACCAAGCGGGTCCACCGGGTTTTGGAACACATACAAAAAACAAATGAATAGATGCTATTACCCATCAGAGGGCGGAAGTGCCTCCATCAGCCTCCCACACCCACGTCCTCTATTGACCCGATTGACCGGATCGCCGCATGGCCTACACTACGCCGTCTCAGGGCTGAGCATACCCCTATGGGTGTGCCGGCACGACGAGCCGATGTCGACTCGAACAACCAGACATGCGTATCATGTTCGGATTCCGTTCGGGGCTTCAACATGGGGTTTCCCGGCGCGGCCGGGTGGAAACTCCCGCTCCAAGATGAGACACGGCCGCGGATTCCTACGGCGGTGATACGGCACCCACTGCGGATCACTCGTGCGTCGGACCGCGAGAAACTGGAATACGTCACGCGTACCAGATGGATGAATCTCCGTTTCGCGACCTCCGACCGGGCACGATTCCGCTGCCACAGGCCACACGCGGCAAGGCACGGGTTCCGGACCCACTGAAAGGAATGTGATCTTCGCTGGCCGCTCGTCGGCGTCACTCACAGCGAACGCATCAAAAGCACAATGGCTACAACTGATGAGGTTGAGCGTTTCTGGCCCGTGGTGTAATCGGCAACACACCAGGTTTTGGTCCTGGCGTTCCTGGTTCGAGTCCAGGCGGGCCAGCTTCTTCCGCACGCTCAACGTCGGGTCGAACCGGCCCGGCTCCGGTCATATCTCCACATCACCGGAATCGGCCTCGTGTTGTGTTCGCGCTATGTGCATAATCGGATCACACATCCAGGACCTATCCCATGCGAATCCAGTTGACCCAACCTGCAATCAGAACACCGGAACCGGGACCGATCTCCGAATCCGGGCAAGGCGGCACGGCCAAACGCTGCGTCCACGCGGTCATCCTTGCAGCCGGGCGATCGACACGGATGAATTCGGATCTGGTCAAGGTTCTGCATCCAGTATGCGATCGACCAATGTTGGCCTGGGTGCTGGACGCCTGCACGACCGCCGGCTGTCACGACGCCTACGTCATCGTCGGCCATCAGGCCGACCAGGTGCAGCAGGCCTTTGCCGAGGCCGACAATACCCACTTCGTCCTTCAGACAGAGCAACTGGGCACCGGCCATGCCGTGGCCCAGGTCGAGCCGGCATTGACCGAGTTTGACGGCGATGTCATCGTACTCGCCGGCGACGGACCGCTGATTCAGGCTGAAACGCTCAGCACGCTGATTGCCCATCATCAGACGACCGGGGCCGCTGCCACACTCGCCACCGCAGCCATTGACAATCCGGCAGGGTATGGCCGTATTGTCCGTGACGACCAGGGGAATTTCATCGGGATCGTCGAAGAAAAAGACGCCACCGACGAGCAGCGGCGAATCACGGAAATCAATCCAAGTTACTACTGTTTCCGATCCCCCCTGCTCTTTGCAGCCCTGAAGCAAATCGACTGCGAGAACGAGAAGCGGGAGTACTACCTCACCGATGTCTTCTCCATTCTGCTGAATGCCGGCCACGCTGTGAATGTGCTTCAGACCGTCGATGCGGCCGAAGTGCACTCGATCAATACCCCCGAACAACTGGCTCACGTCTCATTGATCCTGGGCGAACGATTGAGAAAGGAGCAGGTATCGTGACTCAGACTGCAGGCAGCCTCCATCTCCGAGTCTTTGCCGGCCGGGCCTCACGTCGGCTCGGTGAAGCGATCTGCGAGCGCCTGGACCGACCCATCGGCCAGTGCGGCACGGACCTGTTCCCCGACGGTGAGATCATCGTCAAGATCGAGGAGGACGTGCGCGGCAAGGATTGCTTCGTCGTCCAGTCCACCTGCAGGCCGGTCAATGACAACCTGCTCGAACTGCTGATCTTCATTGATTGCCTGCGACGAGCCTCAGCCCATCGGATCACGGCCGTCATCCCCTACTACGGGTACGCCCGACAGGATCGCAAGGATGAAGGCCGCACACCGATCACGGCCAAAATGGTCGCCAACCTGATCACGCAGGCCGGTGCGGATCGCGTCCTGACACTCGATCTCCACGCTGCTCAGATCCAGGGCTTCTTTGACATCCCGGTCGACCACTTGACGGCTGCCCCGGTTTTCTGCGAGTACTTCCGCTCGATTCGAGATGAACTCGGCGATCTCGCGCTGGTCTCGCCGGACGTCGGCAACGTCAAGGTGGCCAACATGTACGCCTCCCTCCTGGAGGGGGAACTTGCCATCATCGATAAGCGACGGTGCTCCGGGACCGATGTCAAAGCCGTCACCATGATCGGCGACGTGAAGGATCGTTCCGTCCTCATGATCGATGACATGATCAGCACCGCCGGGACCGTGTGCGAAGCAGCAAAACTCGTCCGCGACCGCGGGGCGAAACGCGTCATGGTCGCCGCCACCCACGGCGTGCTGGCCGGCATGGCCATGGAACGCCTTGCCGATCCCTCGATCGATCGCGTCATCCTCACCGATTCCATTCCCCTTGATGGGCGGTGCGATGCGATTAAGGACAAACTTATATGCCTGTCAGTCGATCGGCTCATGGCCGAGGCGATCTATCGAATCAACCACGACATGTCAATTTCTGCCCTGTTCCAGGACAGTTTCGGGAGCAAACGCTAATCACCAGCAATAAACGCGATGCGCGGGCGGCGCCCCGTGTGAGGGAAGACGCCGCTCAACACAGCGCATGAACATGATCCAAACTTGTGAGGAGTTACAAAAGATATGAGCAAACAAGCACCTGTCATTGAAGCAACCAAGAGGGATCGGCTGGGCACTCGGTACGCCCGTCGGCTCCGGACAGCCGGCCGACTCCCGGCCGTGATTTACGGGCACAAGAAGGACCCGGTCGCCATCGACATGGACCTGAAGCAGACCCTGCTGGTTCTCCACCACGGCTCGCGCCTGCTCAGCGTCAGCGTTGAGGGAAAGGCTGAGACGTGCATGGTCAAGGACCTCCAGTTCGACTACCTCGGCACGAATGTCATTCACATGGACCTCGCACGGGTTGACCTGACCGAACGCGTGACCGTCCAGGCTCGACTGAACTTCATCGGGACCCCGGCCGGACTCAAGGTTCCGGGTGCCATCTTCAGAACGATCTCCGAAACCGTGGAAGTCACGTGCACGGCTGCCGACATTCCGTCTGAAGCCATCCCGATTGACATCAGCCACCTTGAAGCCGGCGCTTTCCTCACGGCCGGGGAACTCGGACTCCCGCCTGAACTCACATTGGAAGAGGAAGCGGACACACCGGTCTGCCGAATCGCCATGGTCTCCGAGGAAGAAGAAGAGCCGGATGAGGCTGCCGAAGGCGAACCGGAGGTCATCGGCGAGGCCGAGGCGTCCGACGAGGCCGCTGCAGATGGCGAAGAAAGCAAGGACGAATAGGGTCACGCACCATGAAGATGATCGTCGGCCTGGGCAATCCCGGACAGCAGTACGAACGAACACGACACAATGTCGGGTTCATGGTCGTCGACCGCCTGTCTGCGCGCTGGGGGGCACCCGACAGCGGCCCGTGGCGAGCGAAACACCACGCGCACCTGCTCGAATGCCCGCGCCCGTTTGGCAAGACGATTCTGGTGAAGCCCATGACCTATATGAACCGATCCGGGCAAGCCGTCGCCGAGGCATCTGCCTACTTCAAGGTCGAACCGAACGAAGACCTGCTCGTGATCGTTGATGATGTGGCCCTCCCGTTGGGAGCCCTTCGCCTTCGGGCCAAAGGTTCACCCGGATCCCACAACGGCCTGGCTGATATCGGCCAGCGACTCGGCACCACGGAGTTCGCTCGGCTTCGATTCGGCATCGACGAGCCGGGCCTGCTCTCGCGCACGAACTATGTCCTCGGCCGGTTTTCCGACGAGGAGCAGGACGTGCTGTCGTCCTCGCTCACTCGCGCTGCTGAGGCAGCCGAGTGCTGGGCGGCCGAAGGGATTGAGACGGCCATGAATCAATATAACCAGCGCCCGGAGAATCGCCGGGCACGCAACAGAGGCGGATCGATATCGGCTGATGACGACTCGAATGCGGGCGGCACCGGCAGCGATGACGGCCCATAACTGATACGTACACACAGAACGAGGACACGCAACGAACTCAACGACCCGAACCCCGTGCAATCCGACGGTTGTGCACAGCACGCTGATGCCAGGCCGATCGTCGAACCGGACAGGGATGGGTATAAAGGATGCAAACACATGTCTGACGAAACCATGAACTATTACGAAGGTCTGTTTCTCTTCCCCCAGGCGATGGCCGGGCGCATGTCCGAAATGATCAGCCATATGGACGAACTGCTCGAACGGGCCGGTGCCAAACTTGTTGCCATGTCCAAATGGCATGAAGGAAACCTGGCCTACACCATTCAGAAGAGCCGGCGCGGCATTTACTTCCTCACCTACTTCGAGGCACAGCCGGAACGAATCGCCGGACTCGAGCGTGATTCAAATCTGTCTGAATCCATCATCCGATTCATGTTCACCCGCGCCGATCACCTCACGGTCGAGGAAATGACGGCCACCGACGGGCGGCAGGCGATTGAGCAGGAATCGCGACTCAAGACTGAGGGCCCTGCCGACAAGCCGGCTGCCGAAGCGCCCGCAGCACCGGCAGCGCTGCTGCGCCTGCAGCGCCGGTAGCGACCGACGGTGACACGGCCGAACCCGAGTCCGTCGTCGTGACCGCCGCGGCGGCCTCCGACAAAGCCCCGGCCGATGAGGACACGACTGCCGAGACGACTTCATAACACCGACTGCAACAGCGCGCGTCACGCGGCTGCTGCACACCCTTGATTGATGCTTCGGATTGCGCGACGTTTCCTCCGTCCGTAGCATGACCGGCCGTACGATTCGAGTGAAACGCACCTGCATCACACGCTGCCGATACTGAGAGAGGAGCACTCATGCCTTCGTACAACAAAGTCCTGCTCATGGGCAATCTCACCCGAGACCCGGAACTGCGCTATACCGCCAACAACCAGGCCGTCTGCAATGTCGGGCTGGCCGTCAACCGTCGCTATCAGACGAGTGACGGGCAGCAGCGCGAAGAGGTTGCCTTCATTGACTGCGAAGCCTGGGGGCGACGAGCCGAGGTGATTAACCAATACCTGGCCAAAGGCCGACCGGTCTTCGTCGAAGGTCGGCTCCGACTCGACTCATGGGAAGACCAGCAGGGGCAGAAGCGCAGTAAACTCAAGGTGGTCATTGAGAACTTCGAGTTTATTGACAGCCGCGGCGGCTCCGAGGGAGGCGGCGGCGGAGGCGGTCATGACGCCGGCTACAACAACAGCCAGCCGGCTTCGCGCGCTGCCGATGTCGCTGCTGCAGACAGCGGACCCCACACCCCGATTGATGACGATGATATTCCGTTCTGATATGTCATAAGAGCGAGATACGATACGAACGACACCAGACACATGTTGCGGCAGACCCGGGCTGCGTAACCCGCCCTGCTGCTAACTTCCAGTGTCGCACCAATATGATCTCACGATCATGGAAGGACAGCATCCAATGCCAAACTCAGTTGAACTGCTTCTGACCGAAAACGTAGACAATCTCGGCATCGTTGGCGACGTCGTCACCGTTCGATCCGGCTATGCACGAAACTACCTGCTGCCAAACGGCTATGGCGTCCAGCCGACCGAGTCCGCCAAAGCAGCACTGGCAGAGCGTCGGGCCCATGTCGAAAAGGAAATGGCGGCGCTTCGTGCCGACCTCGAAAAGACCTGCGAACTCCTCGACGGCCACGAAGTCACACTCGAGCGCTCCTGCAACGATCAAGGCCACCTCTACGGCTCGGTCACCCAGCACGATATCGTGGCGGTGCTTGCCGAGGCAGGGTTTACGAACATCCTCGATCGCTACATCCGCATCGGGCATGCCATCAAGCGCATCGACTCCTATCCGATCCCGGTCCAACTCGCACCCGACCTCAAAGCCGAGATCAAACTCTGGGTCGTGGCCGACCGGCCGCTCGACTTTGATGAGAACGCTGCTGATGAGGACGGGCAGGCCGATGCCTCAGCCGACGACGAGGCCGCTCCGGCTGCCGCCGATGCTGACGCTGTGCCGGAGGCGCAGACCGCCGATGCAGAAAACGACAACTGACTCCGAACACTCGCGTGTTTGCGTACATCAAAGCCGTCCGACTTCACAGACGAGGTCGGGCGGCTTTTCTCATGGACCTTTCGTTTCCCTGCCGGACAAACCACAGACTTTCACCACACTCACACGGCCTCTCGATCGTGATGCCCACCCATCCCTCACGCAGCGCACCTGCGTCAACCGTCATATTCGGTACAGACCGTTCAAGGCGGTTAATCTGTGGCGCCTGTGAGATGACGAACCGGCCATCTCGTGCCGGTACCACGTTCCCTTCTTGCATCGCTCCTGTTACGGGTCATCCTGTGTGAGCAGGCGGTCCGAGTTTCGGGCGGCCCGAGAACACCCACGACTGTGCAGAATGTGATTGCCAGGACCACCCTGCCGAATCAGCACACCATACGCAGTCCGAGAATGGAATAGGGGACAGGAGTAACACCATGACAATCCTACACAAAACCTTCCGAATGCGTCATCTCCGGACCGCAGCGCCGGCCATCGCACTGGCAGCATTCACTACCGCATCGGCACAGGCCGATGTCCTTGAAGTCAACGGCACCCTGCGTGACTTCTCTCAGACGCACCCGGATATGGAATACCAGGTGACCCGAATCGACCTCGGGATCGTGGAAAACACGCTCGGCCTCGACGGGAAACCCGTCTACTCCGGCATCCTCGATAATCCGAGCACGACGAGCGAAGAGAACTTCAATCAGTGGTACCGCGACGTCGATGGGATCAACCAGAGCATGGCACTCCCCCTGGTCGCCGACAATACCATCACTGCCGACCCGCGCGTCTACACCTACGAGAACAGCGCGCTGTACCCGATTGACAATGCACTCATGGGCAATGAAGGGAACGATCATAACTTCCACTTCACCTATGAACTGCATACCCAGGTACTCTACCAGGGCGGTGAGACACTCTGGTTCGGTGGCGATGACGACATGTGGGTCTTCATCAATGACCAACTCGTTGCCGACATCGGTGGCGTCCACAGAATCAAGACCGAGAAGGTCGTCATGGATGACCTCGGCCTGACCCCCGGTCAGATCTACGACTACGACCTCTTCTATGCCGAGCGCCACACGAAGGAAGCCCAGATGCGATTCGACATCCTGAGCGTCCCTACCCCCGGCACGCTGGCCGCGGGCCTGTTCGGCGTCGGGGCACTCTGCTTCCCGTCGCGCCGTCGTCGCGCATAAGGCATCACAGCCACCACGGCTGCTGCCAACGGTCGATCTGCCACGGTGTCGGCTGATTGGCGCAGCCATTTTCAGACAGCATAGGGGCCTTAATCGGTTCCTGTGCCTTTCTTTTTGGTTGCTCCATCTGCTGCCGACGGCGAGGACAGTCGGTCACGAATGGCCGCCGTCAACGGCTGCCGCTCAACCTTATCCTGCACGTCGTAATGCAGATCGGCCCACTGAATGCCACGACGGGTCTTCAGGTCGTCAACGGCACTGCGAACCAGCAATGCACAAGCCAGGCACCCCCACGGGTACCGCCACATCGACCACCGCGAGGCCCCTGACAGCGGGTAGGCAAGCCACAAGGCTGCGATCTGTGCCACCAACGCAGCGAGTGATACTGCAGCCACCAGCCCCCACACTCCCCATCCTTCAATCCGTGCCATCCAACTGCCGACAAAGCAACAAATAGCCGCGCAGGGGCCGGCCAGTGTCTGAAGATGCAGCCGCAACGCAATCCGCTGCAGGCGCGGGATATTCCGATTCGTCGCTTCGGTCAGAATCCGCTTCCAACCGTTGATAAAGGCTTCCTGTGAGTCATACATGCGCACGCGAAACAGCCGGCCGGCCACCGTCACCCCGGCCCGAAGCCCACGCTTCTTGGCCCACAATGCGAAGTACAGATCCTCGAGAAGTGCCGCTCGGGCCTGCTCGTGCGTCCCGATCGTCTCGTAGCCCGACCGGGTAAACAGCATGAACTGCCCGTTGGCAAACGGCCGACGTCGAGCCGGGTCCGCTCGATTCGCCTTCTGGATCGGGAAGATCGTCATCAGCGTCATCGCAGCCACCGGCTGGGCCGTCTTCTCAAACGGCTTCGTCCCGCTTAAGTTCCCAAGCAGGCTCAACAGATCCAATGAGCGTCGGGTTGCCAGGGCCACGGCTGCCTGAATGAGGGCTGGATCAAACAAAGTATCGGCATCCGTAAACAACAACCATCGGCCCTGTGACTGCTGATACCCCTGCCAGGCTGCATGGCACTTGCCGGACCATCCCTCCGGGCATTCGCTCGTTTCGACCAGCCGAACCCGCTCATCCTCCTCCACATGGCGATTGACGACGGCAACAGTGCCATCGGTACAGCGATCAGCGACCACAATGATCTCGATCTGCCGGTACGTTGATGCGCGCAGCAAGGTCAGTGCTTCGTCAATCACACTCACTTCATTGTGGGCCGGCATGATCACGGAGACCAAATCGGCCTCGGCATCCGACGGCCCGCTCTCGGCAACCCGCAGCCTCGGCATGGCTCGAAGCCCTGCTGCAATAAACGCCAGGGCAGCCAGCCACAGCACGAGCACCGCCAATGCAATCAGGACACAGATCCAACCCAGTATCGTCATAATGAATGCCGCTACCCGTCCAATGGGAACACTGCCGCACACGACCCCGTCTCGCCGGTGCGTACCGATATTGAGCATAGTCTAGTGCCGTCTTGTTCAAGCGGCAGCCTCCGATCCTACCATGTTGGCCCTGATCAACCACACGCAGCAGGCGGGCCGACACCATGTCTCGATCATCCGATGAGTCAGCACGAACCTCCTTGTATGTCTTTCAACGAGCGCAGATTCAGGCGCTCGACAAGGCGGCCGTCGAAGAATACGGCATCCCCGGCATCGTCCTGATGGAAAACGCAGCCCACCACGTCCTTGAGCAGGCACTGCGCATGATCAATGGCGATGAGACGGCCCGCTCTGGCAAGCAGACACGCTCAAAGCGAGGACCAGCGGCTGCCCCCACTACCAGGGATGCGACCGTGCTCATCTGCTGCGGCAAGGGAAACAATGGGGGCGACGGGCTGGCCCTGGCACGACTGCTGCACAACGACGGGGTCGCCGTCGAGATCCTGCTCACGTTCGACCCCGAACCGCTCCTGAATGCCCAACCGGCTCAGATGACCGAAGCACAGCAGAACCTGCTGATCTGCAGCCGGATGCAACTCCCGATGCACATCCTGAACAAGACCATTGAGCCGGATCAACTCGAACACACGTTCAAAACAGTCAATCTCATCGTCGATGCATTGCTCGGGACGGGGGCAGCCAGCGCCCCGCGCCCACCCCTGAATCAACTCATCGACTGGATCAACGGCTGCCGACCTGCGATCCCCGTGCTGGCTGTAGACATTCCATCCGGCCTGGATTGCGATACCGGCCGCGCCCCAGGCGTGTGCATCAACGCGGACGTCACGGTCACGTTCGTCGGACTCAAAGCCGGCTTCTTCGAACTCGATGCCCAGATGCATCTCGGCGACATTGTGGTCGGTGAGATCGGGGCACCGCCGGAACTCACCGGCCGATTCGGACAGCCGGTCGAGACCGACCTCGACGACGCTTTGTCTGAGAATGACAGCGAGCGCGCACCGGCCACGGAGCAGCGACGGGGGAAACGCCCCGGTCGGGCAGAATAGATGTTGACATTGTAAGACCGACTACCCGCCGGCCGCGTTGGTGCCACGTTTGCCATGAACGGCCATCTTCAGTCTCGGTGGAATGAGGCGCCCGAGTGACTCCGCCGTGGTCAGCGCATCCCAGGATTCCTCGTAAGCCTCAGTCTGGAAATAGGCAATCCCGAGATTAAACCAGGTGGCTGCGTTCTTCGGCTCGGCCTTCAACTCGCGCCGATAGGCCACGATCGCCTCGTCAAGCCGCCCCTGTGTATGCAGCGCGATGCCGGAATTCCGAATCGCCTGTTCCACCTCCGGATCGATCGGTGCATTGCGGACATCGACCATTTCGGCTTCCGGGTGGTCCGGATCTCCCTCGGGGATTCCGCCGGCCCCCAGTGTCTGCGACAACTGTGCCAACGCTGCCGAGTCCATCGTGCCATCGTTGCCCTGCACCTGATTCAGCAGCGCATCCAGGTTCTTCGTATCGCGCAATGTATTGACTGCCTCACCGGCCTGGCCCGGGAGCAACGCCCCGATCACCGTCTGCGGGGTCCACCCGCCCCCGGCCTTCTCGGCCACGCTCATGACACGGTCAACGATGTTGGATACCGTGTACAACGAGATCGCTGAAAACACGAGCAGGATGATCAACCGATACGATGGCCGCTTGCGTGGAGTGCTCATGCATCGTGCATCGGCCCATCTGATGGCAGAGTTGACGAACTGATTGACCTGAACCGGCTGTCTGGTCTAACCGTACCGCGGGTAGCGATCAGGCCGAACGTAGGCTATGCAACATCTGCGACCGAACTCAACGCCATCGAGGTCGGTACAGCCATGTCCGGCTCGACATGATCGGACCT
The DNA here is from genome assembly GCA_013112555.1 of Planctomycetota bacterium. GTDB lineage: Bacteria > Planctomycetota > Phycisphaerae > Phycisphaerales > UBA5793 > PNC21. Next base: position 2,475,436 of record JABFGK010000001.1, read on the forward strand.
GACACCGGCTTACGCTCCAGTCCAAGCCCAGCCCGGTCGGATCTGAAAAAGGCACCCATCTGTGACTCAAACCGAACTCGATACATCTGAAAACGGACGGACCGAAGAATCCTGCCTGACGCTGAGCGTCGATGGCATGCACTGTGCCGGGTGCGTGTCCCGCGTGGAAAAGGCACTGGCCGAGATACCCGGGGTCCAGCGGGCCGTCGTCAGCCTTGCCGATGCGCGGGCCGTCATCAAAGGCAGCGATCTCGACGCTCAGCAACTGATTGACAAGGTGACCAGTCGCGGCTTTGCGGCAGGCATCGCCCGACAGGGAGCATCCGTCGCCGAGCAGCGATCCGACATCGAGCATCGGCAGCATGCCTCGGCACGCAAGTGGCGGAAACGGACCCTGATCGGCTTTGGTGCCTGGGTGCCGATGGCCGTCATCCACTGGGCCGGCACAACCATCGGGCTCGGGCACGTCCACGACGTGACCAATCCCTGGTTCTGGGTACTCGCCGGGCTCGCTGCAGCCGTGCTCGTGTTCGTCGGCAGCGGGTTCTATGCCTCAGCCATCAAGGCAGCACGCACCGGCTCCACCAACATGGACACGCTTGTCTCCATCGGCGCCACTGCGGCCTTTGGCTTCTCGATCGTCGTCGTCATCCTCAAGGTGCTGGAGTACACCGGGACGATTTCCGGGCCGATCTCGCAGCCGATCTACTTCGGCGAAGCAGCCGGATTGCTGGCCATCATCAGCCTCGGCCACTACCTCGAAGCACGAACCTCTGCCGTCGCCGGCTCCGCTGTTCGAGATCTCCTCTCCCTGCAACCTGATGAAGTGACACGACTTGAGACATCCGACGACGTCGAGGGGACCACCATCTCATCAGCCGATGTCAAGCCCGGCGATCTGATGCTCTTCAAACCCGGCCAGCGCGTCGCCGTTGACGGCTCGATCGTGGCAGGCCGCTCAACCCTTGATGAATCGGTCGTCACCGGCGAATCCATGCCCGTGGAACGCGACATCGATCAACCTGTCATAGCCGGGTCATTGAACCTGACCGGGAAACTCGTCGTCAAGGCCACCACCGACGGGCACGATACGACGGTCGCGCGTATTGCCGACATGGTCCGGGCTGCCCAGGCCTCGAAGGCTGACATTCAGCGGCTCGCAGACAAGGTCTGTGCCGTTTTCGTCCCCGCAGTGCTGACCGTGGCCGGGCTCACGTTCATCGGCTGGGGCATTGTCGCGATGCTGGCCGAGGGTGCTGCCGCTGACCGCTGGGTCGATGCACTGGTCTATGCCACCACCGTATTGGTCATCTCATGCCCATGTGCCCTCGGCCTGGCCACCCCGACGGCTGTCATGGTCGGATCCGGGGCTGCCTCGCGACGTGGCATCCTCGTCAAATCAGCACAATCACTCGAACGGGCAGCCTCCATCGGGGCGGTCATGTTCGACAAGACCGGCACCCTCACACTGGGGGCTCCCGTGCTGAGTCGCCATACCGGCGATCAGGAAACGCTCAGACTCGCGGCCTCACTCTCATCGGCCTCATCGCACCCGCTCTCTCAGGCGGTGACACGTGCTGCGGCCGAGGCTGGGATCGCCATCACCCCTCCGGACAGCGTGCAGGAAACGGCCGGCTGCGGGATCACCGGCACCGTCGACGGCCGATCGGTCGAAATCCTCTCGCCGTCGGCAGCGGCAAAGCGCGGTCTGACACTGCCGGATGAAACAGAATCGACGACTGAGACCGTCAGCGTGGTGTGCGTGGACGGCCGAGCAGCCGGCACACTCGCGTTTCAGGATCAACTCCGCCCCGACGCGGCCCATCTCGTGCAACTCCTGCTCAATGACAACCTGAGGCCGATCCTCCTGACCGGCGACCGCCGGCCGGTGGCCGAGGCCATCGGGGCTGCCGTCGGAATCCCAACCCACGACATCCGGGCCGAACTCCGACCGGAGGATAAATCCGCCATCGTCCGCCAACTCAGTGATGAGGGCACGACCGTCGCCATGGTCGGTGACGGGATCAACGATGCGGCCGCGCTCGCTCTGGCAGGATCTCTTGGCGGGATCGGGATCGCCATGGGCACCGGGACCAACATTGCCATCGAATCGGCGGACGTCGTCATCCCGGCCGACCGACTCGCTGCCGTCCATGAACTCGTCCAGATCAGTAAGCGCAGCCTGAACACGATCAAACAGAACCTGTTTCTGTCGTTCGTCTACAACGTCATCGCGATCCCGGCAGCTGCGCTCGGCCTTTTCGGGCTACACGGGCCGCTGATCGCTGCTGCGGCCATGGGCCTCAGCGATCTCTCGGTTATCGGCAATGCGATCAGGCTCAAGAAAAGACTTTCAAAAACCCTCTGATTTCGACCGCAAGAAGTGGAATACAGCCCGCTGACCCACGTCTCCGGCTCTGTGCTGACGGCGCGCCCGTTGACGTGGTCGCTCGGGCTCATTGCAAATAGCACAATCACCACTTCTTTTGCTGCCTGACCATTTCACCACCCGATACCCTATTACATGTAGAAATGTCGAAACCCCCGGTGAATAAACCGTTTCGATACACAAACACGACACTTCCTCTGAGGGAGGTTTCCCCGACCGGCATACAATACCGCCCCACCACAAGCAAACTGGAGCGGTGAGTGCGTGCAGTGCGCGGTGGCCGGATCGCCGGGCAAGGTCATGAGGTGCGATGCTTGTCCCGGAATGGTCCACAACCGGGCCGGAACGGAATCAGCGATATCGGACGCAGGCCCCGGCCCGATTGTCACAATGCTGGGCATGAACCAGCCACGCGCCATCCTCAGACAGGTACAAGGCATTATCCAAGCGAGCAAGGCAAAGGCTCACGGTCCATGAGCGAGCAAAACGGCAACTCCAGAGACGTGTCCGGCGGGCGAATGGTGACGATGCTGCGCCCGTTCTCCGGCCGCCTGTTGCTGGTCGTCTTTTTGCTGGCACTGCTGGCCATCACCAACATGGCCATCCCCTTTGCCGTAAAACTCCTCATCGACGACGTTTTTCCCATCGGGCCCGACGGCTCCGGCGACTGGACGCTGCTGTGGTTCATTCTGCCGGCAGTCCTGCTCATTTACGTGGTCCGCAACACCCTTTTCTACGGCAGCCGCATGAGTTCGCTCCGCGTCAGCGAGGATCTCTGCTTCAGCCTGCGCAAGCGATTATTTGAGCATCTTCAGCAGATGAGTCTTCGCTACTATAAGGCCCATCAGGCCGGCAAGATCGGGTCCCGCGTTCTCGATGACACGTACAAGATCCAGGCATTCATTCAGGACAAACTCCCGACCCTCCTGCTGAACCTGCTGATGGGTCAGGTGTTGCTGGTCATCATCTGCGTCGTCAATACACGACTGGCCATTGCCACCACCATCATTCTGCCGCTTCACTTCATCACCTACCGCTACTTCCGCAAACCCATCCGCCACAGTCACCGGGAAGCACAGGAAAACCTGTCGACGGCCTACGGCAATCTCGTCGAGAAGTTCCTCGGCATGGAAGTCGTCAAAGGCTTCTCGGCTGAGCAACGTGAGAGTGATCGGTTTCGCAAGGCCATTGATGCCAGCCGGCAGAGTCAGATCCGCTCACAGCAATACCACTTCGCGCAGAAGGTCGCGGCCGATCTCCTCATCGGTATGGGGACGGTCCTGCTGTTTGGATACGGGGCACTCGAAGTCATGAAAGGCCGCATGTCCGGCGGGACGTTTTTCATGTACTTCGGGTATGTCACCATGCTCTATCCGGCCGTGCTGGAAATCATCAGCGGCTTCGGGCATCTGGCCCGGGCGACCGCCAGCGCCGAGCCGCGTCTTTGAAATGCTCTCTGAGCCGGTAGGGGAACTCGTCTTCACGGGGGCATCCAGCAGTGACGACAACTCGAGGGTCACCGGCCGAATCGAGTTCGCAGACGTCACCTTCGAGTATGAGGAAGGACACCCGGTCCTGGAGGAGGTCTCGTTCGGGATCAACGAAGGCGAACATATTGCCATCACCGGACCGAGCGGCTCCGGCAAGAGTACCCTCATGGCCCTGCTTCCCCGGTTCCTCGAACCGACCACGGGGAATGTCATGATCAATGAACGGGAACTCCCGACTGTCTCCATCAATTCCCTGCGCCGAAGCATCGGTGTCGTCTTCCAGGAGGTCTTCCTGTTCAACGCATCGATCTATGAGAACCTCCGCTATGCTCGCCCGAAGGCAACCGACGCCGAGATCATCGACGCCTGTAAACTCACCGGAGCCCAAGACTTCATTCAGCGGCTCCCGAATGGGTATCAGACGAAACTCGGGGAGTCCGGCAGTGAACTGTCCCGTGGTGAAAAGCAGCGCATCACGCTGGCTCGAGCGCTTATCAAGAACCCGGAAATCCTCATCCTCGATGAAGCCACCGCCTCCATCGACAGCCATACGGCCCGGGCCGTGGTCCGCGCAATCTTCGAGCGGATGGAAGGGCGTACCGTGATCATGGTCACCCACGAAACCGATCTGCTCGATTTGGCCGACCGTGTCGTCTGCATCACCGATGGCAAGGTTACCTTTGACGGCCAATCCGAAGACTTCCGGCCGACCCAGATGCTCGGGACACCGTTGCTCACCGGCGACGATGAGAACGAAACGGCTTCGCTCCACGGGGGAGATGCGTCCACCTCACATGCTGACCTGCATTCCAGAGATCAAGCCATGACTGAGACCGACCCCCTTCCGCATCACAATGAAACGCACCCACCGACACCGATGGCCGGCCCACTGCAGCCGTCCTCCGTGCCCAAGAAGAAGACGGCAACGGGCCGAGGCATTGCCGGCTTGACCGTTGCGTTCATCGGCCTCCTGTTCGGCTGCGTGTCATCATCGCGATCCACGAACTCGATCCTCATGGAGGACCCGAAAGTCAGTGCCGGCCTTGTCGAAGCCGACCCGAATGAGGACCAACTTCAACTCCTGGCCGACGCCATGGCACAATGGGACTCGGCCGAGATCGATGCCCGTGCTGCCGAGATCGCCCAGGAGCAGGAGCAACCGGCGGTCCAGGAGGAACCCCCAACCACGCCCCCGGCTGATGATCCTGTCGCCACCGATCAACCGGCACCCCCGCCGCCGACTGACCAGGTGACTGAAGTAATCAACGCAAGCCAGGCGGCCGTCGGCACCACACTGGCACCCCCCATTGCTGCCGAGCACATCCCACAGGGGGCTGGGCGCCTGCTCCCCCTGCCGCCTCTGAGCCGAACTGAAATCGCTGAGATCATCGACCATCTGCGACTGAAACTCGAAACCGAAAACGGCTACCACTCGTGTGGCATTGACCTGGCTGCACGCCTGCCCGACGGGCCCCAAGAGGTCGGCGGGGTGACCGACCTGTGTCGAACACAGCCGGATACGACTGCCCAATCCGTCCTCCGGCTCGGCTACCGCGTCTTTACCTCGCAACCCGCGCAACTGTGGGTCTGGGGGATTACGGTCAATCCCGATGGCACCATTGCCACGAACCCGGATGTTGACCTTATCGCGCCGGCCGTCGAGGCCGTCATCGCCTCAATCAACCAGTTGCGACAGGGACTCCGCACCGGTGACCTGTCGATGCAGCATATTAAGTTGAGCCACGTCGAACAGGCCGACTCCCTGACATTGCTCAAAGCCCTCGGTGTAACGACCTTTCCGGACCCGAATACCGTACCTGCCAATATTAACTTCGAGCAACTGCCGATGGTCATCAAAGTCCCGCCCCCGGCCGACGCAGCCATGGCGCTCGTCGGCGGGAACGTCGGCGGTGGGCAGTTCGGGGTGTCCATTGCACCGACATCAGCGTCCGCCCTACCCGCTTCGGTGAGCGGCAGCCCCGCCAATGAGTTGCTCGTCCTCTATCACCCGGCCCATCCCGAACAGTACAGCCGAGTCCGTTCTCTGATTACCGAATGGATCGACCGCCCGGCCCAGCAGGTGTTCATCGAAGGGCTCGTCCTCGAAATCAGCCAGGATGGCCTCGATGATCTCGGGATTCAATGGAACTTCCAGGAAGGCCCGATCGAGTGGACACTCAGCACGCTTGATGCCGGCGGCCCCTTTGACACGCTCACTTTCTCCAGTGTCAACAGCCGAAATACCCCGCGCGACTGGATGGTCGACATTCGCGCACTGATCCGCGACGGCAAGGCCGAAATCCTCTCACGCCCCAGCGTCCTGACACTCGACAATCGACAGGCAGCCATCCGAGTCGGCGAGGACATCCCGATTGCCACGAGCCAGGAAGGCATGTCCGTCAACACCAACCGAATCAAGTTTGACTTCAAGTATCTACCCACAGGCATCATGCTCAATGTCCGGCCGCGCGTCGCCGAGGACGGCAGCAAGGTCAGCATGATGATCGACACGATCGTCTCAGCCACCGTCCCCGGGCGCGACCTCGAGATCAGGTCCCCGGACGGCGAACTGCTCGCATCGGCACCGACCGTCTCAGCCCGCCGCGTTCAAACCTATGCCCGTATTAACAATAATACGCCTTTCATCATCGGCGGCCTCGTCAGCAAGGACCGCACCGTCGTGCAGGACAAGGTCCCGCTGCTGGGAGACATCCCCTTTATCGGCATGGCATTCCGCAGTGAGCGCACCGAGACAAGCAAACGCGAGGTCATCATCGTCCTCACGCCGTATGTGTTGCCGTCCGATCATAATGTGGCCCGTTCACTGCCGAAGGATGAGGAACTGTTTGACAGTTTCGGCAACGAACTGTTCCGTGATGCCTACCGCATCCGGACCGAGGATGTCTTTGATCTTAAGTTCCTGCTTGAGAACAAGCGCCTCATGTGGTATCGCGACCTCGCAGCCACGGCAATCAGAAGCAACTTCCAGTTTGCCGTCACCGATCCATTCAGTCAGTTTGCCAACGACCGCGTCCCGGGTGAAGATATCCTGGTCCACCGGATGATCTATGAAGTCGTCAAGCGCATCGGGATCGACAAGGCCGTGCAGCCGGAACGGCTCATCTACTTCGTTTCGCGAACCGACGCCAATGGGTATTCGGTGGCCTTTCTTGATGAAACGCTGCGACGCATCGGCGGCGGCGACGACGGCAAGAGCTTTTTCGAGCGGCAACGAGGCAAGGCGCTGGCCATCACCTTTTACCCGAACGGCAATGATGAGGAAGGCACACAACTCAAGACCGACCCCGTGCCCGAAATCTCAATGATTGACTGCCCTGACCTGGACACATGGGGCCGAATGGTGTGGGAACTCAATCAGCCGTCGCCCGGCGGCCATATTCGACACACGATTCTCCTGCGCACCGAAAAGGACTTCGAGCGCCTGCAGCGAGCCATCATGCTCAAGAAGATCATCGCGCTCAACGGCGGGGAGTCGCGCGTCGCATTGAGCAACTTCAAAGTCGGCAAACTGCTCATCATGCCCGAAATCAAGGAAGACCAGGCCCATGTGATCGACGATGACGTCGCACGGTACTTCTACCAGACCGAACATTACTATGCTGCAGCCCTGTCGACACTCGAGCAGTGCATCAGACGACTCGATGCCGCATTGCGACAAGTTGATATCGAACCGTATCTCGACGGCAAGGAACTTCCCCCACCGTTGCCAGAAAAGAGTATTCTGGAGCAGCAGTAGGGTCGCCCCATTCCGACACGCCGCGACCGTAAGGGAGCGGGTATTGGATCGACGAGCCGCGACCGTCAGGGAGCGGGTATTGGATCGACGAGTCGCGACCGTCAGGGAGCGGGTATTGGATCGACGAGCCGCGACCGTCAGGGAGTGGGTATTGGATCGACGAGCCGCGACCGTCAGGGAGTGGGTATTGGATCGACGAGCCGCGACCGTCAGGGAGCGGGTATTGGATCGACGAGCCGCGACCGTCGGGGAGTGGGTATTGGATCGACGAGCCGCGACCGTCGGGGAGTGGGTATTGGATCGACGAGCCGCGACCGTCAGGGAGCGGGTATTGGATCGACGAGCCGCGACCGTCGGGGAGTGGGTATTGGATCGACGAGCCGCGACCGTCAGGGAGTGGGTATTGGATCGACGAGCCGCGACCGTCAGGGAGTGGGTATTGGATCGACGAGCCGCGACCGTCAGGGAGCGGGTATTGGATCGACGAGCCGCGACCGTGAGGGAGCGGGTATGACCGGGCAGTAGGATTGAAATCCTACTGCCATATCAGGTCGCGGCACGTAGGTCGGCTCGAATCCGACGACGTCAGGAGAATAATGAGCCGGCAGCATGCCCGTCAGCCCACGGCTCTGCCGTGGGGGGGGCGGCACAAAGTGCCGATCACTCACACATTCAACGAAACGGTTCACACAATCGATCCACCATGGTTCCTTCGGAACCATCCCCACGGCGAAACCGTGGGCTAAGAGGGCACTTGCCGGTGGGCTTTCGCTTCGCTCACCCCACCCTACGCCTGTTTGAGGTCTTCGGCCGCGTGCCCCTACCGATCCACGCTCACCCACTCCGCCGGCACGTCCCCGTGCGTGGCGCGTATCACCGAGCGGATCCCGCCGCGCCCCTTCCAGTCCGTCACCACCTGCAACCACGCCGGCTTCATCGCTGCCACCAGATCATCCCGGATCTGATTCGTGACAGCCTCGTAAAAAATCCCCTCGGCCCGGAACGACTGGTAGTACAACTTCAGGCTCTTGAGCTCCACACACCCGCCGTCGGCTGACGGGCAGTAGCGCAGGATGACCGTCCCGAAGTCCGGGTGCCCGGTCACCGGGCAGAGGCTGGTGAACTCGTCGGCGATGTGTTCAATCACGAACGGCTTGTTGGCCGGCGTCGGAAACGTTTCGAGTACGGTGGTATCTGGCATAGCACGACAAGCATACCACCCAAACAGCGGCCCGTCAGTCGGGACTCCCTATCGCCCGTACCGGCTCAGTAACTCGACGATCCGTGGCTGATCCCGCTCGATCTGGAGCGATTGCCGCAGCAACTCGATTGCCTCGCCCAGGGCTGCCACGTTCTGCCGATCCGACCGGATGAACTGGTTGAGCAGGTTCACTGCCAGCCCGTTCATGGCTGGGAAATACTGATCGTCAAAGGTGAGTGCCTGCCGATAGGCCTTGATCGACTCATCAAACTGTCGCAGTTTGAAGTGGGCAAACCCCAGACGTTCATTCGCTGCTGCAGACCCCTCGACCCGGACCAGGGCTTCCAACGAGTTGGCCATCTCTGAATGCCGGCCCAGCACACGGTAACTCTCAACCAGGTTAAGCACCATCTCCGGTGACGGCTCCAACAGTTCCAACGCCTTATGGTACGACTTCACGGCCTCCTCATGCTGCCCCATCGCAGCCTGAATCACCCCGAGATTCGCCTGGGTGGGGCCGTGATCCGGCTGGAGCGCTGCCGCTGCCTTCGCAAACGGGTACGCCTCGATCGCCTGATCGAGTTGCAGGTATGCGGTGGCCAGATTCAGATTCGCTTCGTGACTCCTGGGCTGGAGGGTCAGGGCTGCCCGATACGCTCGAATCGCCTCGCCGATCCGGTTCAACTGATGCAGCACCATCCCCCAGAAGTAGTTCGCTTCGTAACTGCGCGGGTTTGACTCCACTGCGTGCCGATACGACTTCTCCGCCTGCTCGTAGTCCTCGGTCTCCCGGTAGATGTCACCCATCCCCATGTGGGCCCGGAACAACTTCGGGTTCATCTCGATGGCAGCGCTGAATGCCTGCAGGGCTGCATCCTTGTCCCCGGCATTGAGTTGGGCATCCGCCTGTTCGAGGTAGCCCTGGGCCGTGGTCGGCCCGCCGTCCAAGGCAGCGTCCAGATCACCCTCTACCACAGAGGCCCCGCCGTGACGGCCGCCCCGGAACGCCCTGCAACCCGACAACGAAGCCGCCACGATTGAGCACACCAGAATCAGTGCGATCGCCCGGTATGAATGCCTGCGTGTATCCATAATCCCTACCCATCATCTTCATCTGCATCAGTCAGATGCGCTGCGGACCATCCACCGTCCGGTACATCTCAACAAACAGGTCAGTTGCATGCCTCCCGAGCCGGACCGTCGAGAAGCCGCCGTCACGAGCGCTGCATTCGACGAAGCCGCCGAATATTCACCGTGTCCCACGGCGTCCCTTTTTCCGTTTCACCCTTCGGGGTCTCCAGAATCTTCGGGACGTCCCGGAATCGTCGATCGGCCATGATGGCACAAAACGCCGCTTTCCCGACGTAGCCCTCGCCAATGTGCTCGTGGCGATCCCTCCGGCTCCCAATCGGCTCTTTCGAGTCATTCAGGTGAAAACAGCCGAGTGTGTCCAGTCCGATTACATCGTCGTACCGTCGGATAACCTCATCGGCCAATCCGGGGCGCGACATGTCATAACCTGCCGCTGAGACATGACAAGTATCAAAACAGGTCCCAATTCTGCCCCTTTTTCGACTGCCGACTGCCTGGCGAATGCCGGCCAGGTGTTCAAACCGGCCCCCCAGCAGGTTCCCGCTGCCTGCCGTCGTCTCCAGGCAGATTCGGCAGCCGGACCCCGGTGTGCGCGAAATGACCTCTGTGAGGGCCGCTCCCACGCGCTTGATCCCCCACTTTTCCCCTTCCCCGCGATGCGACCCCGGATGCACCACGGCAATCGGGATACGCAGCACATCACACCTCTGAACCTCCCGGATCATCGCCTCGATCGACTTTTCCCACTTGTCATCCTCCGGGCTTCCCAGGTTGATCAAGTACGAGGCGTGGCTCGTGATTTGGGTCCAGCCGAGCCGATCCAGATGGCTGATCCACAGCGAAATCTCGTCGTCCGATAGTGGGGACGGCTCCCACTGCCGCTGATTCCGCGTAAAGACCTGCACCGTGCCCATTCTCAGCCTCTCAGCCTCGATCAGTGCATTGTGGAGTCCGCCCGCTGTCGATAGATGTGCTCCCAGCATGAGCCATCCTATCCCGGAATCGTGCCGATGGAGCCGTCGTAGGGCATACCACGTCTTTCCACTGGATTTCGCATTCACAGTGGCCGTCAGCGCTGACTGACGCTAATCTATTGCCCATGCCCATACGATGGAAACATTGGTGGGCATGAGGAGGTTGGATCGGCCTTTTCAGCCCTTTCCGCGGCCTGCACGGGAGAAGAATCGAGTGTCCCACAAGGATGCCACCACCAACTTCGACTCGGATCAGCCCACTCCTGCCGATGAACACAGCAGGCAGTCTGAGGGTACCGATACCGGCCCCAAAGCCGCTGCCGTCACTGCTGCCAACTCCTCCACACGGTCCTGGCGGGCCGGACAGGATACTGCAGTCATGCCGAATCGGGAGGCTCAGGGCGTGGCCCAGCCGGATGATTATGACGATCTCGATGCCGACGAACTCATGTCGCCATCACTCGAGTTGACGCGGCTGTCGGCCATTCCCAACGGCCAGATGATGCCGGCCAAACTCAAGGGCTGGGCCCGGATCGAAGCATTCATCGAGAATCTCATCCATACGAACCGCTTCTTCCACAAGATCGGCTCGCGGATCTGGTTGCCATTGGCGTTCCACAGCGGCCTGACGATGAAGAAACTGGACCCCCACAGTTTCACGGCCGTCCTGCCGTTCCGACGCTTTAACCGGAACTGGTATAACGCGATGGCCGGTGCTGCCTTGGTCGCCAATTCCGAGATCGCTGCCGGGATGTACCTGTGTGCAGAACTCGGCGGCAAGTGGACGGTCGTTTGCCGGAACCTGAGTTACCGCTTCCTGCGCCCGTGCTTCGGGCCGGCCATCTACCGCGTCACGCCGATCGACGGCCTGAAGGAAATCATCGAGTCCGGGCTCGAGTTCAACCTTGACATGGCCATCGACATCCTCCAGCATGTGAAGAACCACGGCCGGCAGCCGCGCGTCGGCCGCTGCGTGTTGACCTTCCATTGCACGCCGAAGGATGAGCACGGCAATAAGCGCATGTTCAAGCGCTCCGGCCACCGCCGTCGGCGATAAACACGAGTCTTACGAGCCGCGACCGTGAGGGAGCGGGCACTTCTCTTCCCTCGTCATTCCCGCGCACGCGGGAATCTACCTTCACAACTCCTTCGCCCGTCAGGGCGCACGAACGTAGCCGGCGGCTTCAGCCGCCGGAACAGGCACGCGCCATGAGCGCACACCGCCCGGAGGGCGGACGAAGTGCAGCAAAGGATCTGTATCCACAACGGGGCACATGCAATGTGCCCCTACCCTCGGACGAGCCGCGCGCTTCCTCACCGCGAAGCGGTGCGCGTTTGTAGCCGTGGGTGAAGCGAGTCGGAGACGAGCGCCACCCCCGGAAGGGAGCGCCCAAGTAAAACCTGTCCTCACCCCGAAGGGGTGGTCGTAACACACTCCGACGAGCCGCGACCGTGCACGCAAGCGGTGACGTTGATGCAGTAGGAATGAATTCCTACTGCCTGTCCCTATGCTTGCCGACGGAGGGCACATGCAATGTGCCCCTACAAGACTCGCTCACTCAAACGTCTGTACAACGAGATTGCTGATCTCGCACGAATCTCGAATGAACGCCTGAAAAAGAATCTCCCGGCCGGCCCACTCATCGGGAATCAGGCCTTCAATGACTGCCACACCGCCTTCGTCCGCAACCGCCGTCCCGAGTTGCCGGGGGTCCTCGAGTTGCAGCGCGTTCTTTGTGACTTCGCATGTCGGAATCAACGCCCCGCCGCCCCAGCGAGCACCGAGAAAGTGGACGGTCGCGCCCGGCGGAACATTGTGCGCTTCAATCGTACTCATTTGGCCCGAGATACCCGGGCTGAACTGTGTCAAGTCGAACGAGGGGTAGACGGGCGTGAGGAGGAAGGCGTGGCGATTAAACACGTCGTCATTCGGCCCGTAGTTGCCGGAGCCGACTATTTGGTTTAGATCGTTAATGTCACTGAGGTTGGCGATGTAGCCCCAGCGGCTGTTCGGTGGCAGCAACTTGTATACAGACACAGCCATATAATCAGGACTGGGCCAGACGATCTCAGTGCTGTACTCCGACCACGAGCCCTTCTCCATGCTCCCGATGATGACACCGTTGTTGTTAATACCGTGTGCCTCAGCACCGGAAGAGTTGGGATATCGCAGCCGTCTGATCCATCGCTGCTGCCAGACCACCGGGGTGCGGTTGCCATACTGCGGACGAGCATAACCGACAATCTGATTGTGGTCGTTGACTCCAAAGGCGCGGGAAAACTCTCCGCCAAGTCCTGGAAGTTCATGGATGACCCCATCCTCCCAGTAACATGCAGCGAATACAAAGTTCCCCTCCAGCCATGAAAGTCCCACCGTGATGCCGTTGTTGTTTAGGCTGTATGCCTTGCTGTGATCACCACTCAGCGTCCCCAGGTCAGTCATGTCACCGCGCATCCACATGAAGGCATGAGTGTCCCCCTCAGCCGTCTCTCCGTACCCCACTGCCTGCAGAAGATTATTGATCTCAGCAGCCGTCGTCATACTGCCGCCAAGATTGCCCATATCTACCGGCTTGCCTTCTGGAGTCCATAATGTTGCTCGTGCATCTAGGCCGCTTCCGTCAGTACGTCCGGCTACGTATCGCTCCATATTAATGTCTGTAGCACCTGCATAGGCACTCTCGCCAAGCGGCATTAACTCCAGTGTGCTTCCATTGTGATATACAAATGGATGGTAGACGGCGTTGTTGAGAGTCCATGCCGTACCGGTGACCACCCCCCTGTTGTTGATGCCCGTGGCACTCGTATCAGTGCCTCCAAGTCCGGACATGACAATGATGGCACACTTATCACTTCCAGATGCCGGGACGTACACACTCACACACACAACACACATACACAACCACTTCTGGCTGTGTAATAGATGCCTTAAGTGTGAAGGTGCCACAGCGGGCCTCCTCTGAGTAGTATGGCACTTGCATTGCAACAATGAGACGCTCTCCAATTGCTAGTGATCACACAACAGTTCAAACTCATACGTTGGATGCATCTGAAAGTCTGTAGGAGTACTATTCACCAGATGGTCAAATGCATGCAACTCATAGATGTCTCGTATGGGTCGGCTAATCAACCGGTCGCCTTGATTCTGGTCAAGATACTGGACTTGCAGATGGTGCATCCACATTGCCCCAACATCAAACACGCTTACCTCTTGGCACGTACCCGTCTGCTTATACCACAAATGGGTGTGGCTGTCCAGAGGAAAACCCGCATGAAATCGGAAAGATAGTGTGTGGATCGGGGGAGCCCGCTTACTCATGTGCGCGGCTCGTCGGAGGTGATGGAGCCCGCTTGCTGACACGCGCGGCTCGTCGGAGAGGATGAGTGGTGATCACCGGCACCGAGTCAATCAATATACCCGAGTGCGCGGAGGCGCTGCTCCACTTCGGGATCGATCTCGACGGCCTCCCCGTGAAAAACGCGATTGTCCACTTCCTGTGCTGCCTCAAGCCAACGCGCCTTGCGTGCCTCCGCAGCCGCCTTGAGCGCCATGAACGCTTCGCAATCAGCAGCCGTTGCCTGCTCCACCAGCCCCCCCCCCAGTGCTGAATCCAACAGATTCACGGTCTCATGGGGATCATTCGCCACGTTATAAAACTCGCTTGGCTGTTCATTCGAATACACAAGCAACTTGTGCGTGCGCGATCGGACCGACAACACTGCCCGGCGATACTGCGGTGCTTTCTCATGCAGGCCCTGCTTCACGGCCGACGCCCCGAACGGCTTGAGCATTTCGGAATACGCCAGGTCCCGTGTGGGCGAACCGAGGAATGAGCAGGCCTCCCGGCCCTGGTCAGCCACCGGTGGCAGATCGAGCAACTCCGTCAACGTCGGCATCACATCCACATTCTGGACCAGCCCGTCAACCGCTCCCGTGATCCCGACCGAGGCCGGCCACTTCACAATCCACGGGATGTGAATTAGTTCGTCATAGCACACAAACTGATGCCCCAGGATCCCGTGCCGCCCGATGCAGTCCCCGTGATCGGCTGCAATGAGAACAAACATATTCTCGAAACGCTCCGGGTCCTGCGCTGCCAGTTGATCGAGCAGCCGGCCGATTTGCTCATCAAGGTATGCAATACACCCATCATACAAGCCAGTCAGGATTCGGTACTCATCTTCTGTCATCGTGACCGCCCCGACATCGTGCGGGTTCGGTCGCTGATTGATCGTGGCAAAGTTTCTGCTGCGCAACTCCTGTGGGACAAAACAGGTTCGGTAGCGGTGCGGCGGGCGATACTCGGCGTGCGTCTCCTGCAGGTGCATGTAACAAAACAGCGGCCGGCCTGACTTCGGATCGGTCTGACCAAACAGACGCTGTGTCTCAGCAAAGCACGATTTCGCGCCGGAGTCGAAGTAGCCGGTCATCCAGTATTGGAGTCGCCGCTTCCTCCCGCCGTTGGCATGCATGCGGGCCTCGGCTGCCAGGTCCAGCCCGAGATCCAGGCCCTCCTGCCGATCGGCCCCGGCAGCAGCCGTTTTGCGCCGCTTGTATGACCGCCAGAGTCGCTGCGTCAGATTCGGCGGCGGCTCGTACTCATGATCAAACCCGCGATGCAGCCCGCTGAAATCGGACACATACGGCACCTGCCCGGTGACCTTCGCCGTCGCGTAGCCGGCAGCCTTCATCACTTCGGGCAGCGTTCGATATGCCGGGCTGAGGCGATCACCGTCAATAACGAGCCGATGCTCAGACGGGTACAGTCCGGTAAACAGACCGGTGGTTGATGGCAGCGTCCACATCGCAGCCGAGATGCCATGCCGGTACACCGCCAAGCGGTCAGCATACCGCGACAGGTGCGGCGTAGTATTCTGGCCATAGCCGTAGAGCGAGAAGTTCTCGGCCCGGGCAGCATCGAGGATAATGATGAGGACATCAGGAAGATCGGAGTGTGCCACGCCGGTATCGCCTCGTCTCTGTCTGCAGGTCAAAAAGGTCACCATGTACACAAATTGCGGCAGATGCTAGGTTCAGTCGTCTGCCCGGCAAGCCCGCCGGCCCGAGAAGTGTGCCCCGGTCCGGACGGCCCGTCTGCCGATCCGGCCATCAAGAAACACCCCTAAAAGCGGCCCCTTTTGCCCTTTTCAGTACCCTGAGTAAACCCAACCGGCTTCTCACTCGGATGTTACGCCGCAGGAGGGGCCATTCATGCCGGCTTGAGCGTCTGCAATCGGCACCGACCCAGGCCCGGGAAAGAATGATGTATCGGCTGGATTCCGTCGAAATGATGGTAATCGGGTAGGGTACGTCTCCATACAGGTGATTCGCTCACGGTCTGCAGGCACCGGGTGGCCGTATGATACAGGCCCGGGGTGCATAACGACGTTGTGGAATCACAGCAGGTGAGGTTGATTGTGAGAGTCGCGTTTGTTCTTGGATCCATCCCGACTCGGAATGATCAGGAAACGGACCTGCATCGGGCCATCGTTGAAAAAAAGGACTGGCTGGGTCAGCAGGCAGACTCGGTTTCCGAAGAACTGGCACGGCGGCACGCCGGGTCGGCCGTTTCAGTCCATCTCATGTACTCCTGGACTTCGCAATTAAGCGTCAATGGCGTCGAATGGTTTGCCACAAAACCGCCAGGAATCATGAGCAGGCGCTACTTCTACCAGGGGAAGCAGTGGTCCGGCGAGTGGATGAGACGGATCGTGGACTGGCAGCCCGATCTGGTTCACTGGCAGATGAACAGTTACGCCTATACCTTTTACATGGCCTCACGGATCATGGTCCGCCAGGGGATCCCATACGTCTACCAGCATCACGGGCCGCATCTGGCCCGTAAGCCGTGGGTCCGACAAATCCTGAAGTACCCCCATCGCCATGCAGCCCGAGGAATCTACCTGACCCGAGAGCACGAGCGCGCCTACCGAGAGGGCCTCGGGCTTGACGCTGACAAGAACACGGTGATACCAGTGGGATACGAGGAGAAGTTCCACCTCATGGATCGGGAGACTTGTCGCAGTGCCACCGGGCTGGTCGGCAATCCCATCTTGCTGTGGTGCGGCGGGCTCAGCGAGCGCAAGGACCCGATCACCGTCCTGCAGGCCTATGGGCGGGTGGCCGAGAAATACCCTGACTCTCGGCTGTACATGGTCGGCTACGGCCCGCTTGAGACCCGGGTCAGGCAGCTCGTCTCCACCCACCCTGAACTTCAGAACCGAGTCATTCTGCTCGGCTACGTCAACAACGATCGAATCCCCGAGATGGCAAATGTTGCCGACATCTTTGTCCTCGGGTCCCACGGCGAGGGGTTTTCGATCGCGTCGATGGAAGCCATGGCCTGCGGCGCCTTTCCGGTGCTCACAACGTTGCCCTGTTTTCAGGAACAAACGTCAGACGGACGCTATGGTCTGCTGTTCGAGCCGGGTGATGTGGCCGGGTGTGCTGCTCATCTGGATCGGGCCATGGGTGATGTGGCGTTTCGAGAGTCGATCCGGTCCCAGTTGCCGGATGTGATGACACGGTATGGCTGGAAACACGCTGCCGGGCGTCTCGTCACGTTATACGAAGAGGTCCTGGGCATCGCTCCCACGACACACGAGTAGAGCAAACAAAGACCCGATGATGATGTCATGGTCCGACCCGGTCAGGCCCGTTCCCCGTGTCGAGCCGGCACAGGCAGGCACGGGACCGCAGCCAAGTGGGCCGGAGACGACAGATCGGGCCTGCGGCACTTCGGTCACGATAGAGGAAATAGTATGTCGGACAGTTCACGACGAGTTCTGGTTGTCGGTCTTGACGGGATGACGTATGCCGTCATGAAGCCCCTGGCAGAGCAGGGAATCATGCCCACGTGCAAGTCGCTGATGGAACGCGGCACCTGGGGCGATCTGATGAGTACCATCCCCCCCGGTCACCGGCCCGGCCTGGTGCTCGTTTGCCACCGGCAAGCAGCCGGGAAACCACGGTGTGTTCGACTTCTTCAAGCCAACCCGCGGTCGCAATGCCGTCGGCATGAGTCGTCGTCTGATCAACTCCAAAGAAGTCGACGGCAAGACCATCTGGCAGATTCTCAGCGAACTTGGCAAGACCTGCATCGTCATGAACGTCCCGGTGTCCTACCCGCCCCGGCCGATCAAAGGGGCCCTGTTTACCGGCATGTTGACCCCCAGCGTCGACGGCGACCTCACCTATCCCCCGGATCTCTATCAGCGCCTCAAGCCCGAACTCGGTGAGTACTGCATCACCGTTAACTGGCAGGGGTATTCCGACAGTACCGTCCGCGACTTCCTGCGTGATCTGGGTCACTGCCAGAAGCGTCGGACTGAATACTGCCTGCGCCTCATGGACGAGTACCCTGACTGGGAGTTCTGCTTCCCCTGCTATACCGGCACCGACCGCATCCAGCATGCGATGTGGCACTACATCGATCCGGTCGAGCGCGAGAAGATCAAGGCCGAAGGCCGGTACGAAGAGGACATCATGCAGATGGTGCTCGACTTCTATCGCCAGGTCGATGACGAGATTGCCCAGTTGCTCGAAAAGGCAGGCCCGGAGACGGCCGTCTTCTTCGTTTCCGATCACGGCTTCGGCCCGATGCGCGGCAAGTTCTACGTCAACGAATTCCTGGAGCAACAGGGACTGCTCTCAGTCAAACGCGGCAAGGTCCGTCAGGCCATGGTGTCGCTGCTGGCCCGCAAGGTGTACCACAAGGCTCTGAAGACGTTGGGCCAGAAAGAACGACTCAAGCGCATCCGCGAGAAGGCTGCTGCCGATCGGCAAAAAGAAGACACCCGAACGTTCTACGACGTGTTCTACGAGTCGATCGACTGGGAGAACACAAAGGTCTACATGGCCAGCAACACCGAGGGCGGCCTGTATCTCAACGTCAAGGGACGAAAACTGTATGGGCAGGAAGTTGACCACGGCATCATCGACCCTGCCGACTACCTGGCCGAGCGTCAGCGGGTGATGGATGCCCTCAGGCAGATCAAGCACCCGGACACCGGTGAATCGATGCTGAGCCACGTCATGCCGCGTGAGGAAGTGTACAGCGGCCAGTACATCGAACGGGCCCCGGACATCGTGTTCTTCCTGGAAAGCGGTGCCTGGGTCGCAGACTTCTCGCTCGGCAAGGGACTGTACAAGCGGGCTGACTGGCGCACCGGCTCCGGGATGCACCGCATGGAGGGCTGTTTCCTGGCCTGTGGGGCCGGCATTGCCCAACGCGACGCCATCGAGACCTCCATCATCAACGTCGTGCCGACCATCCTCGCATACATGGGATACCCGATCCCGACCGATATGGACGGCCGATTCATTGAGGAAGCCTTCACCGATGAATGGAAGGCGTCCCACGAAGTGTCTTACTCAGGCGATGCGAGCGAGACCGGCAAGGGCTGGGGCCACGGCAAAGATGTGTATGACGATGATGATGAAGAGGTGCTCGTTGAGCGGCTGCGCGGGCTGGGCTACATAGACTGATGATGGTTCATCATTGATGGTGACACGAGGCGGAGCATGTCGAGTCGATGCCTGAGTTGATCAAAATCAATTTCAATCGCCCGTTTCCGGTCTTCCCACTGGCCGGCTTTGTGCTGCTGCCGCATATCCCGTTCCGCGTCCATATCACCGAACCGCGTTACACCCGCATGGTCAATGATGTTCTGGACGACTTCGGCCAGATTGCCCTGGCCACGTTTCATGGCGACCGGTGGCAAGATGAGTACTTCGCCAACCCGCCGATTCGACCGATCGTGTGTCTCGCCCAGATCGAAAGCCACGAGCGGCTGCCGTTGGGGGGGTATAACGTCGCGCTCCAGGGCGTGTGTCGAGCCCGCATCACCGAGGAACGGGCCGCCGATGATGAATACCCCTACCGGCGCGTCATCCTCGAACCGCATGACAAGCCCGCCGCCGGGCCGCCGCCAACCGACTCACCGGACGAACTCACAGCCGAATCCGCTCCGACCTCCAACAGCGACAGCGCGATTCTGGAAGGCTGGAGGAAACGCGTCCGGCGAATCCTGCAATCCGAGAGCCTGGAGACACTCCGATTCCGCGATGAAGTCCTGACATGGTTTGATCGCACAGAAGTCCCTTCGCATGTGCTCGTTGACATGGTCGGGCATCTGCTGATCACGAGTCTCGATGATGCCGAGCGCCGGTACAAACTGCTGGCAACGGCAGACCCCGATGATCGGGCAGAGTATGTCGAGTGTGAACTCGGCCACCTGGCCCACCTGCTCGAACGTGCCAAGCCACAGGCCGATGAATGGCCCAAGGGCCTCAGTTGGAACTAACGACGAGTGCAGCCGGCGCACGATTCCCCCCCCCGCGAGCGAGCAATCATCCCCGATTAACCTGATTGATCATCCTGCTCCTGCTCCTGCTCCTGTTGCCGTGGCGGTGGCGGGTCGTTTGATCCCTCGTCGTCCTTCTCCGCTTCGTGATCATCGACCTCTTCAATCAGCAGGACGACTGTACGTGCAGCCTGATCTCCCAGCCGCTGGCGTAGCGGATTCATCATGACAAAGAGAATCAACGGCGGGATCAGGAGCACGATGAACTTCATCAGACTCCGCACCATGCACTGCAGCAAACTGGGGCGCTTGCCTGCCATGGTGGCGACTTTCAAACTGAATAGCGCCTTACCGACGGTCCGCCCGCTCATCCATTCCATGATCATCGAATACCCGCAACACAGCAGGTACATGGCCAGTGCCGGCACCACTTGAGACCATGAGGTCGCCAGCAACGGGGTGCGAATCAGATCGGATGGGGATCCCCCGGTGACGAACAGGGCCGGCAGCGCACACAGTGCCAGATCAACGACCAGGGCCAGGAACCGGACCTGCGGCTCAGCCAGACTCACGCCCGGGGGCAGGGTGAGCGTCCCTGTTCGCCGTTCCGGCCTGAAGATAAACATCACGATGCCGGCCAGGAGCAGCCCTGCAATCAGAATCAGCGGGCGAAACCAGTCCGTTGCCAACGGTGTCGGCGGCTCAACGCTTTCCGTGTCACCAATGAGACCGGTCTCAACGTCAATCAGCGTCAACTGCAACGATGATGACGAACTGACCTGCCCCACAATGCCGAGACCCGGCCCGGCCTTGATCAGGCGACGCTCCCCCGCTGGAGACGGCAGGTCGGTGATTGGCAGCACAGCGGTGTCATCAAGAATGAGCGATACCCTCGAAGGCTGCCCGCCACCCTCTCGCGTCAGCAGAAATGTCCGGCCGTGCAGTTCGACTGAGTCCACGATGTCCGCCGGCCGCACGTCAATCGAGCCACTGTCAATCCACCGACTCGGCGCATCCTGATCCGGGACCCACATGTGAGCCGCATCATCCGATCCGTCGTCGCCGGTCCCCGGCAATGCTGCCACCAGCAGTCGTGGGACCTGACCGGCCAGCAGTTTCACATCGGTTGATGCAGAATCGCTTCCGAGTATGGTCTCGATCGGCCACGGCTGCCACTGGGTCGAACCGAGTTGATACAGGCGGTACCCAGAGCCAGGGCCGGTCACCTTCTCCATGTCGTCATCGCTCGCCTCAGCCTGGTCCTGTGTGTCGGGGCTCGTTTCGTCCTCGGCCGATGGCTCAGGGTTTCCCTGCGAATACAGCAAAACCACCGGCCCGAGTTCCGGATAGATCTCAAACCCGACGACCCGACCTGACGAAGGAAGGCTCGGCAGCGTCCGCACCCGCCCGGCAGCCGAGTGCATCCAGGTCCCCGTCCGCTCGTCAAATGCGATCGCCCGCAGTGAAATGACCGTTCGGCCTGCCGATCCGGCAGTGATTGCTTTGCCATCCGCTGACGCTGCCCCTGGCCTGAAAACGATGTACAGGTCGCGCGCAGCAGCCGCAATCGCCTCCGGCTGAGACCGAAGTGACTGAGGAACCAGCGAGGCGTCGGCAGGGTCATCCATGCCGGGGCCGTGGTGCAGCAACACATACGAGGACACGGCATCAACCTGACGTCGTCTCACATACCACTGGTGCCGGTCGCTGGAAGCCGCCAATAGTGCAGGCCGATGTACCTGCCTGCTGCTCACTTCCTCCGTCGCCTGCGAATCGGGGGGGGTGACCGGTTCCGGTTGAGCCGCTGCCATGCTCGCCATGATCCCGACGACCACAGCCACGCACCACTGCACCCAGGCCGGGCGATCGGAGCGCAGGCGTCGCGCAGGTCTGCACGGATAGCCTTGTCGGGATGGTGGTGTCGTTATGTCCATTGACTCGTGCCTGGCGAGGCTGCCATCATAGCAGGCCCGAGATGCATCATATGCGCGGGACGCCGGACACGGTACCGGATGAGGATATCGCTAAGGCGATTCACCCAGTGGCACAGCCGGTACCGGGCAACGGGCATCCAGTACAACCACCGTGCCAGGCCTCATCTTGCGCTTGACGGTCTTGTAATCGAACAGTCGATTGTTGATCTCACGGCCCGATCCGGTCCGATCCGACGGATCGCGCAATGAGAGCCGGATCCAGCCTCTGTGATCATCATCGTTGATCTCGACCCACTCGGGCACTTTCGGGTACTCGCCGGGATTCAGTCCGACAATTGACATTGATGCATACTGAGTCAGCGACGCACTCAGGCGACGTGGCTCGCGCCCCGGTACATAGAACCCGACCCAATCCGGCAGCAGCGTGTCCGGATTAAACGAGGCAAATCGGTAGGGACGCTCATGCTGATCCCAGTTATACCGCAGCCCGAACCGACCCGGATGCCCCAGCACCACTTCGGGTGTCGGGGGGAGCCGATCCGCAGGATTCGATGCATCCGGCAAGGCGAACAGGCCCAGCAGTTCCAGGAGATCAAGCGGATGGACGGGCAATGGCAGCAGGTCGGCTGCCGGGTGCGAGACGTTCTCGTTCCGGCCAACGTACCCGATCGAATCATCCCCGCCGAGAAACAGCCAGAATCGCTCATCGTCACAGCCGGCCCAGAGGAACTCCTCGCCCAGTTTGCTCAGTGTCAGGGCAATGCGGTTTGGCGGTTTGAAGACGAGATGCCCGTCCCCGATCTCCGTACGCGTCGAGCCGTCGGCCTCGCGCCATTTCACTTCGAACGTCCCGCGGGCCCAATAGGACGTGATCTTCCCGACGCGGCCGTTCTGCGATGCAGCCAGTTCCTCGTAAGTCGGGATAACGATGGCATCATCAGCAGGAACGTCTTTATCACCCAGCCCGTTGCAGCCGGCCACGCCCACGAGCAAGACCGCTGCCAGCAGACAGATGACGGTCATCGAGGTGTGTCTGTTGCAACGGATTCGTCTCACAGTTCACTCCGGAGGACTTCTCCCAGTTGGTCGGCCACATCGCGCTGCTGATCCTCGGACAACTGCGGGTCGACCATCTCGATCGGCTCCTCTTCGGGTGGCGAGCCTTTTGGAACGACGAGCCACACGCTGCGACCGTCATCGTCCCGCTTCATCCCGACGTGCTTGAGCAACCGTTTGCGCATGAGGATGAGGCCGATGACATAGCGGTATGCTGCTCGTTGGGGCCGATCGTCATCTTCGCCGAGCCGCTCGAACAGTGCCTGGAGGACGGCATCATCGACCAGCGCGTTCTTCGGGGCATTCGCGTCCGGCATGACCGCCCGCCAGTAACTGTACAGACGGTCCGGGCGCTGTCCCGATTCCCAGGGTTCGATATGGTAGTCGAGCCGGGCAAAGTCGTCGGACTCTTCCTGCTCGCACAGGGTGGCGATATACGCCTGCCCCGGCTCAATGGGCCGGCCCGTGGCCGCACAGGCGCCGGTGGCCTTGCCGATTCGGAATGACGAGGAATCAAATGCGCTCATGGCTGGGCGGCATGGTACGCGGCCAAGCCGGGAGAGTCCGCTTTGAATCCCCTGGCACGGGCGTCCGGATGGGATAAGCGACGGTTTCGGAGCGCATCCCACCGGCATGCGGATGCAGACTCCATGCCTTCTTATTAGGCAGTAGGAATTAATTCCTACTGCATCAGCGGCACGCTCCCTCACGCGCGCGGCTTGGCGGAGGATGCCTCGACCACCCCTTCGGGGTGAGGAGAGGCTTTTATGCGCTCCCTTCCGGGGGTGGCGCTCGTCTCCGACTCGCTTCACCCCCGGCTACATACGATCACCGCTTCGCGGTGAGGCATCCGGAGGGCATGCCATGATGCGTACGCATCATCATCCCCCCGGCCGGTGCGGGTGCGAACCGCTCGGACGTTACCCATTCAAATCCAGCACCTGCATGACCGCGGACACGACCTCGTCGTGCAGTTTCCCGTTGGTCACGATCACGCCGAGATTGTCGCGCAATGTGCGGCCGATCGAGAAATCAAGATCCTTGCCGCGCACGTCCGTGACGCGCCCGCCTGCTTCCGTGATCACGATCGAGCCGGCTGCGTGGTCCCAGATCTTCTCCTCATACCCCTTGCGGGTCGGTAACCGAAGATAGATCGACGCATCGCCACGACCGACGGCTGCGTACTTGCACTGACTGTCGATCCGGTACGGCGGCACGGCGATCTTGAGCAGTTGGGCCACCTGGGCCGAATCGGATTGCGATGAGTGTGCGCTCTCAACCGACTCGCAGAACGAGGCCTGTGAAGCGTCGGCAATGTCGGTCACCTGGATCGGCTGGTCCGCTGCGTTCGGGTCGTCCAACACCCGCATCGTCGTGCCGCATCCTTTTTCTGCAATGAACAGGCAGCCGCGCGGGCCGTCGAAGTTCTTGCCGTCCACCGGCAGGCTCGGGCAACCGAGGATCCCCAGAACAACTTGGCCGTTCTCGATCAGTGCCAATGCCACCGCATACTGGTCATTGCGGAGAAAGCCCTTGGTCCCATCGATCGGGTCGAGGGTCCAATGCTGACCGGTCGGCCCGCCTTCGAAGGTCCCGCGGTCAATCGCAGCCAGGATCTGATCCTGATTCAACTCCGGCTCGATCTGTTGGACGTTGGCAACCACTTTCTCGAGCACTTCAGCATTCTCAGCCTCGCGCAACTGGGCTGCGTCCTCTTCGCCGACTAAGGGCACATTCGGAAAGGCGCCGGCCAGTGCCTGGCTCACGACAGCCTGGGCACCGAAGTCGGCCACCGTCACCGGGGACTTGTCCTTCTTGGCCACACTCTCTTCGGACACGAGGTTTTTCTGAACCGTCCGACACAGGTGGCAGGCTTTGATTACGGCCTTGATGGCCACTTCACGCTCACTGCTGTAGGTACTCATCGTTTCCTCAATCCGCTGAATCATCTCGCGAAGGCACACGATTGTCCTCCGCAGGAAAAGGGGCTGAAATTCTCACCAAACCGGCTGAAAAACGGCACGAATCTAGGCTTCTCATCGGAACGGATCAACCGGAGTCTGTCCCCATCAATGCCAGATGCGTGCTCTGTCAAGTGCAGCACAACACCCCAACCGACCGAAAAACAGGAAGAGCCATGGAACTCATTCGCACACTCATCATGCACGACGGCGGACTCCCGGGACTTGCAGCGATGACCACGCTCGATCGGCCGGAAGCCTGCGTGGTCTGGCACATGCCACACCCGGACAGGGCAGTTGCCACGCGGCAGCAGGCATGTATCACCGCTCAGATGCAGGCTTTGGGCTGCACCTCCTTTGTCGGAGCAGGCCCGCTGAATCACTCAATCACGCCATCTGGGCCGGGCAAGGCGTTCTCAGCGTGTGACGAGGACCAGGCCCTCGAATCATGCACGGTGCTGATGGCAGCCATCGCGGCACGCCAACACGGGTGCCACCGGGTCCTGTGGCCAGAGAACGCCGACGACGATGCGGATCGGCTCAGCAGCCTGTGTCGCCGGGCTGTCCTCATCCAGCATCTGGCCAATCTGACGTCCGATGGCGAGGAGCCCCCACCATCTCAGATGCTGGAAATCGACATCCCGATGCTCGATTGCTCTGATCGACAGGTTGCGGACCTGGCCATCCGATCCGGGGTGCCACTCGACCAGATCCACTGGTGTACCAGCCGAGCCGACGCTCCCTGTGAGCGCTGCGCATCGTGCATACGCTGGCACAAGGCACTATCAGAACTGGGGCTGGCTGCAGTACAGCAGTAGGTCTCGCCCCCCCCACTTCACCCCCCACTACACGCTTCACCGCATGTTGTCAGATTGGTCGACGAGGTGACGAGGCGGCACCCGATACGCCGGCTGCTTCGAGTTCCTCGGCCTGTGTTTCCTGCTTCGCAGGGCGCTGGGGCGTCCGGTCCGACGCGGTCAGTGATGCGCCCTGTGGCTTGCTTGACTCTTCTTTGAGTGCTTTGAATGAACCAGGCTTCAGCAGCCCGACCCCGGTGGTCCCGCCTGAATCCGGCCCATCATCCCCCACATGTTGCTTGAAGGCACCCGAAGCCCGCCCGCCACTCACCAGATTCGATGATGCGCCGGCCGGCTTGTGATCCGGATCCTGCTCTTCTTCGAGTATCAGGTCCAGTTGGGAGCGCTTGCGCTTGGTAATGCCCCCTGCAGCACCGGAGTGGAAGGCACATGTTGCTATCCAGGCAACCCCGATCCCGACGGCCGGCAGGAGGAGAAAGCGGCCAAAGTGCATGATGGTCTGCAGGCTTGCCGGGGCCCCGTCGGCCGTGGCTGCCAGGCGTTCTGTGTCCGAGATCATGTCGGCATACGAGGAGAACATGCCCGGATAGGCCATGTCTGCAACAAAGGACCCCCACGGGATCGACAAGGCAACCAGAATGATGGACCACGATTGGCAGGAGACGAGTCGGCCAACCCCGGCCAGATGCGAAGCAGCCCCAATGCCGATGCTGACGGTGGCCTGTACGAACAGCACGACCACAGCGCAAGCACCGACTACGAACGCGAGTTGGTGGACATATGCAAACCACCGATCGAACCGTGACAGGATGACGTTCGGGTCCGGCTGGGATCCGGCCGTCATCCCTTGTTCCGGCGTGCTGGATTGGTCGCCCTGCATCGGCTGGACCGGCGCATGCGCTGCCGAGGCCGTCCCTTGTTTCACGACCGGCTCATTGTTGCGACGCCCGGGGGCATCCACGACCACGGCCGGCATCTCGCTGTCTGACAGTCTGAGTGTGGAGTGCCGCAGGTCGGTTGTGCTGATCAGCACCCAGGTGGACATCTGGACGATGAACGACAGCCCGATCAACCAGCAACAGAGCGTCACGCCTGATCGCAGATGGCGGAGCGCCTCCGACACATGTTCGCCGGCAGGTGTTGCTTTCACGTCGGATCCTCCTGCTGCAATCGCCCCCGTCAGTACACGGACAGCGGGACCCGTACCGCACGGCACGGATCGACTTGAAACACTTATCGGTAAATCAAAGCGGGGACTGAGGTTGGAGTGGCACAACGTCTTCGTTTCCATGTGCTGCAACCGTCCAATAAGCCTGCAATCGACACTGAACGATCCTGCCGGAATCGCCGTATGGTTCATCATGCTCTGAGCACGATCGGGCCGGTCGCTCGTCTACAATGGCCGAGCCATCTTGACGACCCCGCTGTAACGGGCTGGATGGGCGTCTGATTCAGGCACGAGGATTGCTTTCAGGACATGACCGTATTGGACCAAACCAGCACGAACCGACCCAATCGACCATCTCCCTATGGGTTGCCTGCCGGCCTCGGGGGCATGCCATTGCCCGAGGTATCAGGGGTCGATCCGGGGTGGATCAGGGCCATTGTTTCGGGAACTGAGCGTCTGACCCGGGAGCAGGCCCTTGACCTGTATCATCAGGCCCCGCTCCATGCGCTTGGGCGGTGGGCCGATGCGCGATGCCGGGTTCTGCATGGAGATGCCATCCGCACCTACGTCATCGACCGCAACATCAACTACACAAACGTATGTACTGCCCATTGCACGTTTTGCGCGTTCCGGCGCGATGATTCGGATTCAGATTCGTACACGCTGACCTACGACGAGATCGGTCGGAAGGTGCGCGAACTGGTGGATGCGGGGGGGACGCAGATCCTGATGCAGGGCGGGATGAATGCAGGGCTCCCGCTCTCGTGGTACGAGGATCTGATGCGGTATCTCAAGGCCGAGTTCCCACAGGTGCACGTCCATGCCTTCAGCCCACCGGAGTTCATCGAGTTTGTCCGCTTCTTTGATCCTCCGGGTGACACGCTCGATCACAAACTTGAATGGGTTTTTTGCCGCCTCATTGCTGCGGGCCTCGATTCGTTGCCGGGAGGCGGTGGCGAGATATTTGCCTACCCGGTCCGCCGACGCATCGGCTACGACAAGTGCCGGGCTGAGGACTGGTTAACGGTCATGCGGGTGGCCCACAAACTCGGCCTGAACACATCAGCCACCATGATGTTCGGGCACATCGAGGGGATTGCCGATCGGATCCACCACATGGACCTGGTTCGAGACTGGCAGGATCGATCGATCGCCGATTTCGCAGCCGGCGGCGGGGGGCGCTACAAAGCCTTTATTGCCTGGCCGTTTCAACGTGAGAACACGCCGCTGGGCCGAGTACCGGAGTGGGACCCTGACAGTGGTGAGCCGTTCCCCGGTGACGAGATGGCCCTCGGGCGCGACCACGATCGGTTTGGCAAGCAGGTTCGCATGGCAGGGGCCACGACGTACCTGCGCACCCAGGCGCTGAGCAGGCTGTATCTTGACAACATCTACTCAATCGGGGCCAGTTGGGTCACGATGGGGCCTCACATCGGCCAGTTGGCCATGTCGTTTGGCGCCAATGACATGGGCTCGGTGATGATGGAGGAGAATGTCGTCTCGGCTGCCGGGACCACCTACTGCCTGACCGAGCCGGTCCTGTGCCATCTGATCCGGACGGCCGGCTTCATCCCGGCCCAACGGGATAACGAGTACAACCTGCTGCGTGTGTATCCGGCGACGAATGAACGCGCTCCGGATCTGGAAATCCGAGACTGGTCCGAGCAGCGTGCGGAGCGGATGACGCTGCATGGCGTGAAGCAGGATGGGCCGGCAGGCGATGTAGTTCCGATAACTCTTTCTCAGAGTGAATCGAACTGAAATAAGCGTGAAACGGGGCGGGTTTCATTGAATGTGATGTACATTCTGCCTTGAATCGCTCCAGGAATCATGTATCTTTGGGGCACGGTGGGGAACATCTGGCATAGTTGAGTCCCGGTGCGGGACTCAGTACGACAAGTTTATTACCGGTCACTGGTGACTCGAAAAGGACGGAGAAGGGTTGTGGTATATTCTGCTTTTGATGCCAGTCGTGGCTGGGGCCATGCACTGGGGGTATCAAGTGACATGCTGAGAGGCAGCACGGCACGGTTCCTCAATCGCCGTTGTCGATCAGTACATCTGCATTCACTCATCTGTCTGATCGGCTCGCTTGTGTGTGCGCTGGCCGGCTCGGCCCGTGCCGACCTCCCGAACCTGGTCTTCATCCTGTCGGATGACCAGGGGATCGATGCGATCGAGGGAGCGAACTGGCCGAACGACCTGAACTGCCGCACGCCGAATCTTGCCAAACTCGCCACCGAGGGTCGTGTATTCTCGAACTGCCGTGCAAATCCATTTTGCTCGCCGACTCGGGCCGGTCTGATGACCGGCCGGAGTGCCTTGCGTACCGGCGTCATCGGAAACGTTCGACGGAAGGACGGCTCGGCCCCGGATCGCGACCTCGTGTCATTGCAGGGCAACGAGCGCACGATTGCTGAAGTCTTGCAGGACATGGGCTACTACACGATTCACATTGACAAGTGGCAGTTGGGGTATAACGCGGACCTGAACCACCGTCCCGAGCAGCAGGGCTTTGACGTCAGTTACAACCGCTTTGATTACTACGATCAGGATGACCCGGATGCCGTGGGAGACGAGCACATCTCCCTGATGGTTGATCTGGCCATCGACAGCGTGGAGAACCGCCCCAACGGGCACCAGCCCTACGCGTTGTTCTTCTGGACCATCGAGCCACATGAGGAGTATGAACCGGACAGCAATGGGTACGGGTGGTGGCGTGTTGATGAGTCGCTGCTACCGTCCAACGAGTCGTACTATTCGCCGAACCCGCGTGATGACAGCGAAGTCGATCGCTACCGGGCCGTTGTCGAGTCACTTGACACCGAAGTCGGCCGGCTGCTCGAAGATCTTCGAATTGTATATTCCGATATGACCTACCGGTCTCGCAGTGACACGGTTGTCTTTTACATGTCGGACAATGGGACGCCGCGAGAAATCGCCCAGCGCCCGGACCATGCCAAAGGCTCGCCGTATGAAGGCGGCGTTCGCGTCCCGATGTTCGTCTTTGGTGAGAACGTCCCGGACGACGGCCGCATTCTGGACCGCCTGATCAGCCACGTTGACCTGTTTGATACGATGGCGGACATTGCCGGGGCCAATAGTGCGGAGCGAGGCGATGCCCCGCGCGACGGCCAGAGTTTTGCCGATGACATCGGCTGGAATGGGAACCAACTCCCTGAGCATAGGTACACGATGTCGAACGTTGCCCGGTATGAGGTCGAGGATCAGCGCGTCGCGCTGGCTGATCGAGATTACAAACTCGTGACGCTTGCCGGCGGGACCGGGCTGGCTGATTTATCAACCGATGAGTTTTACGATCTGAACGACGACCCGGATGAAGTCGATAACCTCGTCAAGTCCGGGATGAACTCCACGCAGACTCGTGCCTATGAGGCGATGCGCGATGCCATCGGCGACTACTGGCAGACGGCGGTGGGGACCAAGACGAGCAAACAGGTAGATATCCCGATCACGGATGCGCTGGCACTGACGAGCGAGGATGACAAGTACTCGAGCCCGCTGGCTGTCGGCTACTACAAGCCGGGCACCGGATCAGAGATCGAGGCCCGTGCCTTCTACCGGTTCAACATCGACAAGATCGATCAACTCCTGCCCTACGGCAAGGACTTCAATGATGTCATCGATGCTCAGATTCTGTTCGGCTTTGCGAGCGATGCCGGGAACAAGCATGATGAAGATACCGGCGTGATCACGGCCTACCCGGTGACGCGCGACTGGTATGACCGCAGTGCTCACTGGTGGCAGATGGACGACGAGTATCAGGGTTCGAACCCGCTCGGTTCGTTTGATCCGGCCCCGTTTATCCGGACATCACTTGGAACCGGGGGAGGGATCCTCGCACCGCTGCCCATGCCCGACGGCACGCCGGTGACCCTCGGCCACAGCAGCAACCTGCTCGATCAGGTCAAGGACTGGCGCGACAACCCCTGGTCGAATCACGGGATCGTATTGATGGCAGAACCGATGCCGTCCGTCGGCGGCGACCAGCATATTGAACTCAGGCCGGCAGCCGCCCTGCGACTCACGCTGAAGTAACCTTCTGCCGCTGTGTGTAACCACAGAACACACGCCCCGCGATGTGCTGCATCGTGGGGCTTTTTTTGCGTACTCGGGGACTTGTTGATCAACCGAGGTCCGAATCGTCCGTGCGCTCCGGCTCGACGTCCTCGGCGGCATCGGGACGGTTGTGCGCCATCGGGCGCGACTTGAGCGCATTGAGTGAGACCCGCTTCCGATCGCGGAACAACAGGCGAATCGGCACCTCACTGTAGGCCAGATGCTCGCGCAGCCGGTTCAGCAGGTAGCGCTCGTACTGCCCTTCAAACAGGTCACTGTGATTCACGACGATGGCAATGGTCGGCGGGCGTTCCGACACCTGGGTGACATAGTAGATCTTTGCCTGTTTACCGAGCCGTGAGGATGGCCCGCGCTGTTCGAGAATGCGTTTGAAGACCCCGTTCAAGTGGCCGGTGGTTTCACGGTGGCCGGATTGCTCATACAACGTGAACGCCATGGCAATCGAATCGCGCACGCCTACTCCGTTGGCAGCCTCCATGAACACGATCGGGGCAAACGAGAGTCCGGTCAGTTCCTTGTCGAGGTACTCAAGATAATCATCTTGCGTCACCGGCTTGCCCTTCTTCGGCCCCGGCTTGCCCTCGGCCAGATCCCACTTGTTAATTACGATGACACACGGCTTGAACAGTCGCAGGACTTCGTCGGCCAGTTTCTTATCCACCTGGCTCACGGGGACCGTCGCATCGATCATGAGCAATACCACGTCGGCCCGCTGGACGGAACGGATGGCCCGAGACTGCGAGTAGAACTCAATGTCTCCCTGCAGGCTCTTTTTCTTCCGCACCCCGGCCGTGTCAATCGCCACCATGGCTCGGCCTTCGATCTCGAAGCGGACGTCGACGGCGTCGCGTGTCGTGCCCGGAATCTCCGAGACGATGACCCGCTTCTGGCCGGCCAGTTCATTGACGAGGGTGCTCTTGCCGGCGTTCCGCTTCCCGACAATCGCCAGTCGCATCACCGCATCGTCAATATGTGACGATTCGGGAACGGCTTGATACAGCGCGTCAAGGAAGGTCCGTTTGTTGTAGCCGGCTCGGGCCGAGATGATCCACGGCTCCCCCATGCCCAGGGCCATGGCCTCCATAGCGTCGGCCTCCAGGCCCTCACCGTCGACCTTGTTGGCCACCACCTGTACCCGGTCGGTCATGCCCTGACGGCGCAGTAGTTCAGCGATCGTGTAATCGAGCGCAGCGAGCCCGGTGCGGGCATCGACGAGAAACAGGATAAGATCCGCACTATTGACGGCCTGGCCGATCTGAAACTCGACATCCTGCCTCAGGGCCTTGGCCGACACCGAGTCATCATCATCCCCGGTGTAGATGCCGTACCCACCGGTATCAACCACTTCGATGGTTCGAATCGGCGGATCGCCCTCCAGTTCCTTCGGCGGGTCGAGATCGACGAATACAGACACACGGTCGCGCGTGACACCCGGCGTCGGGTCCACAATTGAGACCAGATCGCGGGCCAGCATGTTGAGCAGGCTGCTTTTTCCCACGTTGGGGCGACCGACGATGGCAACTCGGGGGGCACTCATGGCAGGCCTATGGTAGTCGGTGCCGGCACCGGAGCCACTGGAAACTCGCAGGCACACAGACAACGGCACATCTTCATCCCGTCGCAGTCGCGACGGGCTCACAGGATCGGCACACATCCGCCAGCCCTGCCAGCACGGCTGATACATCGCCGGCACCGAGAAACGGCCCGAAACTCAGCCGGGTGGTGCCACCGTGGTCATGCGTCCCGAAGGTCCGATGAGCCAGCGGGGCACAATGCAACCCCGGGCGCGTCAGCAAGCCGTGCTGCTGTTCCAGGCTGTGCGACAGCCCATCCGGAGACTGTCCTCGGAGCAGGACGGAGTACACGCCGCAGCGGTCATCCAGGTTCCGAGGGCCGTACCAGCGGAATCGACCGTCCAGGCTTGATGCCAGGTCGCCCAGCCCGGTCATCATTTGCTGCATCAGGGCCTCTTCGTGCTGCCGAATGCGGTCGATGCCGTGATTAAGCAGCCAACCGACGCCTTCGCTCAGGGCAGCAATCCCCAGCGCGTTATGCGATCCCGGTTCATACTTGTCCGGCAGGAAGTCCGGCTGGTAGTCAACCTCGCTGACGCTGCCGGTCCCGCCCTCGCGCACGGTGGCCAGCCGATCCTCCAGCCCCGGTCGAATGTACAAGCCGCCGGTGCCGAGCGGGCCGAGTAGCCCCTTATGTCCCGGAAACGCCAACAGGTCAATGCACATAGCCTGGACATCAACCGGGACGTGGCCCAATGACTGGGCCGCATCAACGACCATCAGCGTGTCACAATCACGACACACACGACCAATCTCACCGATCGGCTGCAGTGTGCCCGAGACATTTGAGCCGTGGAGCGTGGCGACACACAGCGTGTCCGGTCGAATGGCTGCCCGGATGTCCTCGGGATCAACGAGGCCGGTCTCTGAATCGCACTCAACGAGCGTCCGTCTGACCAGGCCGCGCTTTTCGAGTTCGTGCAGTGGCCGCAGGATGGAGTTGTGATCCATCCAGGTGGTGATGACATGGACCGGTTGCGTTGCATCGGCAGCCAGGGCTGACTCGACCAGCCCGCGGAGCGCCAGATTCAGCGCATCGGAGCAGTTGAGCGTAAAGATCAGATGGTCCGGCGAGGTGCCGTTGAACAGCCGACACAAGCGCTGACGGCAGGTCGCCATCAACTCAGCGGCCTCACGCGATTCGTGGTATGCCCCGCGACCGGGCGAGGCCCCGATCTCGACGGCATAGTGGGTGAGCATGTCAACGACCGATTGTGGTTTGGGCCAACTTGTGGCAGCATTGTCGAGGTAGGTCCGCGGTGGTGCGTCGGGGTCGGCCCCTGTTGGCCAGGCCGCCTCATTGATCCAGGCCGCGTCACCCTCATGCACACGGTCCCGTCGGCCGTCGTGGTCAGTGGATTGTGGTGTATTTCTTCCCATCACCGGCAGTATAGCGGGCAGACTTCCGGACTACGACCCGGCAGCGATCGGCTTGGTCGACGGCTCGGGTTTGGCGTCTGCAATCCCGGTATGCTGCGGCTTGGAGCCGTTTTTCCCGTTGCCGCGATCGCGCCCGAATCTCCGGCTCGGCTTGACGATCTGGTCCGGCGATGCCCCGACAATGCGGTAACTTCCCGGCCCAAGCAGGTCGGCAATGTCGGACAACAGTTGGTTGCTCACCACTGTGGTCAGACTGATGCACTCGAGTGTCACGGTCTTGTCGGCTGCCTGGACCTCAATCTGAATGCCGGCCGCCTTCCCGCGTACGCGACCCATCCGTGAGTGCTGTTTGAGCAGTCCGGTCAGTTGCGAGATGGTCCGCTGCGCCTCCTGCTCGTCCACCAGTTCAGGAATCGAGATGATAATCTGGGCAGCCAGTCGTTCGGCGGCTTCTGAGACCGGGATAATCTGTTGGATCAGCAGGCAGGTCGTCCCGCGCGATTGATCGACCTCTCCGGCAAACAACAGCACATCACCCGGCTGAAGCAGTTCGCCATACTGGGCATAGGCATCGGAGAACATGAGCGCATCGACCATTGCCTCGCGATCTTCAATCGTGAGCATGGCCATCTTCTGGCCAGCAGACTTCCCGGACCGCACGAGCCGCTGCCGCACGCCGCTGACGAGGCCGGCCACAATGACCGGTGCTCGATCGCCATGGTCCTGCAGCCGACGGATTCGGTCGCTGATGAACGGTTCGAGATACGCATCCCAACGATCCAGCGGGTGGCCGGACACGAAGAACCCGAGGGTCTCCTTCTCCTGCGCCAGTGCTTCCTGTTCACTCCAGGGCGTGAGGCGTGGTAAGGGGGCATCAGTCCGGGTCGGGGCTTCCTCCTCGACCGGCTCCGGTTCACTCCCAGCACCCCCACCACCAAACAGGGAGCCTTGTCCTGCTGCTCGATCCGCAGCCAGCGTCTGCCCGGCCCGAATGGCAGAGTCCAGGGCGCCCATCATGGCCGCCCGTTGCTCCTTACCGTGGACGGAATCGAACGCACCGGCCTTGATCAGGGCCTCCATCGTGGCCCGATTCACCGTGGTGGATGGCACCCGCTCGCAAAAGTCAAACAGCGAGGTGTACGGGCCGGACTCACGCCGTTCGTCCACGATCACGTCGATTGCCTTGTCGCCTGCACCCTTGAGGGCACGCAGCCCGAAGCGCACATGACCGGCGTTGTGTGTCGGCACTTCACCCTCATCAAACACCACCGAGAAATCCGTGTCAGACAGATTCAGGTCCGGTGGGCGCACCTCGACGCCGATGTGCCCGTCCGGAAAATGCGTCCGTCGGCAATCGTCGAGGTAGGGAATCCAATCTGCTATCTTTCGTGCTGCCGATTCGAACGTCAGCACGGCCGCCATGTACTGGTTCGGGAAGTACGTTTTCAAGTATGCAGTCTGGAACGCGATGATTGCATAGCCGGTCGAGTGACTCTTGTTAAAGCCGTACCCGGCAAACTTAAGAATGTGATCAAACAACTGTTCGGCCTTGGCGCGCTCGAGGCCGCGCTCGATCGCCCCATCAATAAACACCGGCCGCTGCGCGTTGATGATCTCCTCTTTCTTCTTCGAGATGGCTTTGATCAGCGTGTATGCCTGGCGCAGCGGGATCCCCCCCGAGTTCATGACAGATCTGCATGACCTGTTCCTGGTAGACCATCACGCCATAGGTTTCAGCCGTGTACCGATCCACGATCGGATGCACCTTCGGGACCGGCTCCTGGCCGTGCTTACGCCGGTTGTAATCGGGGATGAGGTCCATCGGGCCGGGGCGATACAGTGCATTGGCCGCAATGAGATCCTCAAGCCGATCCGGCTGCATCTCGACGAGCAGACGTCGCATCCCGCCGGACTCAAACTGGAAGACGCCGGCCGTGTCCCCGCGTTGGAACAACTCGAATACGCGCGGATCGGTGTAGCCGAGCATGTCAAGGTCCAGTGGATCGCGCTCAGGATCATCAATGCCCAGGGCCGTTCGGATGGCTTCCTCGCTCAGCGATTCGCGCACGAGTTGCTTGCAGCGCTCCAATGTGGACAGCGTGCGCAGGCCGAGGAAGTCCATCTTGAGCAATCCGACGCGTTCGACGGTCGGCCCGTCCCATTGCGTCACGAGATCGGATGAGTCGGCCCCGGCCCCCGGCGGGCGTGACAGCGGGACGATCGAGTCGAGCGGCTGCGTTGCCACCACGACGCCGGCAGCATGGACCCCGGCATGCCGAACCTGGCCCTCAAGCCGACGGGCCGTATCCAGCAACTGCGTGACCTCCGGCTTCGTCCGGTACTCCTCCATGAGATCAGGCTCGGCCTCGAGGGATTCGTCGATCGTAATATTAAGTTGATCGGGGATCAGATTCGCCAGCCGCTGCGTCTCACCGGGCAGCATCCCCATGACCCGGCCGACGTCCTTGATCGCCGCCCGAGCCTTGAGCGTCCCGAATGTAATGATCTGAGCCACATGCCCGTACTTCTGACGGACATAGTCGATCACCTTCGGCCGACCGTCCTGGCAGATGTCAATATCAATGTCCGGGTACTCGCTGCGATCCGGGTCGGTAAACCGCTCAAACAGCAGGCCGTACTGCACCGGGCAGGCGTTGGACAAGCCGAGCACATACCCGACCATCGTTCCCACCCCCGAGCCACGTGCATTGGCCGGGATCCCGTTTTGCCGCGCCCAGTTCACGAAGTCCCACACAATCAGGAAATACGCTGCAATCCCCTTTTCAGACAGAATGCCAAGTTCACGCTGCAGGCGATCACGGATGTCCTTCGTGATGCCGTCCCTGCCGTACCGCCAGACCAGGCCTGCCTCGGCCAGTCGGGACAGCGCGGTATCGCAGGCAACATGCAATGCTTCGGGGTCCAGATCGACATCCCGGGTCGAATCAAACGGCTCCAGTTCATACTGCGCACAAAACGCCTTGTACCACTTCGTCCGATCCCCACCGGTATACGGCACGTCCTCCGGCGGGATGATCGGCTTGACCACCGGCGCATAGTTGCTGCTGAAGTCGAGATCGACATTGCAGCGATTTGCAATGCGAACGGTGCTTTCCAGCGCTTCCGGAAGATCGGCAAACAGTTCGGCCATCTCCGCCGGCGACTTAACATACAGTTCCTGCGGGTATGTCAGACGGGCCGTATCGTCTTTTGTCTTGCCCATCGAAATACAGATGAGCGTGTCGTGGGTATCGTGATCCTCCGGCCGCATGAAGTGTGAATCGTTGTCACACACAATCGGGATCGACAACTCGCGTGCCAGTTGCACGAGATAGGGATTGATCCGGTTCTGCAGTTCCACGCTGTGTCGCTGGACCTCGATGTAAAACGACGGCTCGCCGTTCTCATCCGGCCCGAACGTCTGCGCGTGCCAGAGTGCCTCAGCGCGTGCTGCTTGATAGGAGCGGTCATCACCGGTCTGGGCGAAACTGGTCAGGTGATGTGCGAGCGAACTGCCGAGGTGGCCGTTGATCGCAATCAACCCCTCGGACCACTGCGACAGCGTGGTGCGATCCATCCTCGGCTTGTAGTAGAAGCCGTTGGCATACGAATCAGACGACAGTTTGAGCAGATTCTGCCAGCCGGTCATGTTCCGTGCCAGCAGGACGAGATGGAATCCCCCGTCGGCCACACCCGTCTGGGTGCGTTCCGTGCGATCCCCAACGGCCACATAGGCCTCGATCCCGAGAATCGGCTTGATGCCGGCTGCCTTGGCTGCCGTGTAAAACGCGATCGCCCCGAACAGGTTCCCGTGATCGGTGACTGCCACCGTGTCCATGCCCTGCTCTTTGACGTACTCAGCCAGTTGCCCGATACGGTTGCCACCATCGAGGAGGCTGAACTCGGTGTGCAGGTGGAGATGAACGAATTGCGGGTCGTTATCCATATATATCACAACTACTTACGGTATAGGGAAGCTTCGCTGCCACATCATCTGGGATCAGTCGAACGACTGACTCTAGGACTCGATAGCAAGCCGGTCATTGCGACGGTTGGACGACATCGTCCGGTCCGATCGGAAACGTCGCTGCATACGACAACTCGAACTCGTATACAGCCGTGAACGGCCCGAATGATCCCGGCGCCCGCCCGAAGATCGCCACGTCGTACTCGACTGTTAGCCTGCGCGTCCTTCCAGCCGATATCGCCTTGTTCCATGTGATCCCCTCGATCGAAAACCGAACCACCGCTGACTCGTAGCCACGCTGCGAAACCGAGTCGGCTGCCTCCACGAGCGTGAACGGCATGTACTGCCCGTCAATCGTGATCCGCCGGACCGTCACCGTATCCACCGGGTATACCACCCCTCGAATCACCTGCCACCGCCGGCCGTACTCGACATAGAGCAGTGCTGCACCATCTGGACCAATCTGTGTTTCAAGCCCGATCACCGGCGGCGGTTGCAGTTCGAGCCACCGTGCCAGTTGCTCGTCCGACATCGTCCGATTCCGATATGCGGTCTTCAGCCACGAGACGGCCGGGTGATCGTCGCCGGCTTCGGGCGCATCGCTCAGTACGAAAACCGGTTCAGGAATCACCGATGGATCATCCTGCGCGTTGGCTGCCCACCATGCCGTGCATGCCAGCAGCCGGTCGGTGATCCCCCGGTAGTCGTCTGTCGTGAGCAGGTCATTGTCAGCCCCTCGCAACAGCGATTCGAGTGCCTCCTCCCCGTATCGGCCGTACCCCGCATCAACACGCAACAGCACAACCGGCACTGAATCGACAAACGATGGTGAATGCAGCATGAGCCAATGCAATGACGCCGCGAACGCAGACCAGACCAGGCACATGCCGGCCGCTCGCCTAGGTCCGCGTTTGAAAGCCGCCTTGATCACCGCGCCTGATGTGCCGGCAGCGCGCAGGCGCGTCGTGTTGAGGACGTACAGAGCCACGCAGACGGCTGCACTGACCGCTGCGAGTGTTGCCAGGATGGTGACGAGATAGATCACGGTCGACCGCCATCCTCTCCCACTGCTGCGGTCTCACGAGTCTGTCTGCGGCCACCCAACATGCCGATCACAAACAGCCCCACAGGGACGGCCAGCAGCCACTCGGAACCGCCCATGAAACCGAACCAGTCACAGGGCAATGAGATCAGAATAACAGCGGCGATCGTGACGGTATCAGCGGCGTTCCGCCCGATCCGCCGTCGCCCCGACGACAAGCCCAGGATCATCGGAAAGGCGAGCCCGTAGAACACGTACCAGTCGGTGTAGTTGGCAAACAGCGTCGCCGGCAGGCCCACCCAGATAAGCAGCAACCAGGCCGCCCGTGGTTTGATGCCGGCATGAGTCTGGAGTTCGCGCAGATGAAGGCCCATCGTGAACCATGACTGCACGATGAAGTGCACGGCGATCAACCAGGTAAACCCGGTGAGTGCGTAGGTCACCGTGAACCCGATCATCACGGCAAAGAAGAGTCCAAACATCGTAAACACGCGCCGGCCGTTCTGGCCGCCCCCGACGGCCTGATAGGCACGGTGGAATGTGAGGTCGGCGTGGGGGCACAGGAGAAACCCGAACACCATCGGCAGCAACACAAAGACGTTGGCGATCGGCGTCGCCCGCGCTTGTTCCAGTGTGGCAGGCGGAATGACTTGTGTCGTACCGGTCAACCGGATCACCAGCGTCCCGACCAGCAGCGCAATGGACAGGCCGTATGCTGCCATGCCGAGGGCGCGCATCACCCGATTGGATGCAGGCACCACCAGATGCGCCAGGATCGTCACGACGACCCCAATGGCCAGCGCGTTGGTCCAGCCCAAGCCGAAATGCGCCTGCCAGACCCAGATGAGAAAGAAGACGTGGAACGCAATCGTGACGATCGAAAACGCGACGCAGGTCATCGGATGACGGCGTACCAATGCCCGGCTTTCCGAGGCGCTCCGCATAAATCGGCCGAACAGGATGACGCCGACGACGTTGGGGATCGTGAAGCAGACGGCTGCCGGCCAGCCATAGCGCTGCAAGAGAACGACCGGCAGGTACATTCCGATGCACCACGTCCACCCACTGGCCAGCAGCAACGGCCAGCCGAGCCAGACGGCCGTTGTCGATGCGGATGTGTTGGGTGATGATGCGGTCAGGCCTGCCATGGACGATCGTAGCCGCCATCCCGCCGGCAAGGGCGCGACTCACAAAGCCGCCACCGGTGGTGGCGGTAGAAGGAGAAACGTGCCAATTGGGAGATTGGCGATCCGGGGGGAAGAGGAGGAGAAAATGGATTCCTGCGTGCGCGGGAATGACGGTGGGGTGAGGGGAATACGGGAAGGGGAAGTAGGCCGGATCAACGCTGCTTTGAGCGGAAGATCCGGCGGGAAAACGGTCA
Organism: Planctomycetota bacterium; assembly: GCA_013112555.1. Classification (GTDB taxonomy): domain Bacteria; phylum Planctomycetota; class Phycisphaerae; order Phycisphaerales; family UBA5793; genus PNC21. Next base: position 2,516,027 of record JABFGK010000001.1, read on the forward strand.
CCCGACACGGGTTCTCCCTCGCTGCGCTCGGGGTAGCCCGTGGCACCCGTCCCGCTTGCTGACGCGCGCGCGGCTCCTCATTCAGCGCACCCTACCACCGCACGGCCTTGACCAGAACCTGTGACGTCCGGCCGACTGCCGCAGCCTGTACCCGAACATCATTCCCTGCCAGTTCATACGGGACCTCAGCCTCAAGCACGGCCACTCCAAGCCCATCAGCCACAGCGCTGCCCAGATACTTCGGAGCATTGATGTCCAGATACACAGCCAGGTCCTCGATCAACGTCGAGCCGAACGTCGACGTCGTCGCGTAGAACCGGACCTCAGCACCCGGCTCGGCATTGCGCACCGTCAAGGTGGCCGGCTTGCCGCGATGCGGCACCGTCATGTGCAACGGCAAATCGGTCGGTGTCCCCTGATACGCCAACGCCCAGACCAAGCCCATCTTGTCATACCCGATCGCATTCGGGTGCAGATGGTCGGCCAGATCAGCGGCCGTCAGTTCGCTGTGCATATCAACAAAGTGAATGGCGTACCCCATGGCTGCCCAACTCTCGACGACGAGTGGCGTCAGAGCAGCATATTCATCGGTCACTCGGGCCTTTTCCGCACTGTCGGTACGCAGGATCACGCTGGCCACATACAGGACAACCTCCGGCTTGGCGGTATAGATCGTCTCGATCAATCCGGACAGTTGGCGGGCCACGGAAATGGCACTCTCGTTATTCGAAATATCGTTCGTCCCGATGTGGAGGAAAATGACGTCCGGCTGATACTGAGCGATCCAGTCGGTGATGTTTCGTTCAATCGTGTTGATCCGCCAGCCGCCGTGGCCTTCATGATCATGGTCAGGGAGGTACGGCCAATTCTTCTGGCGCTTCAGCGAGCCGACAAAGTCGATGCTGTAGCCGAGGTAGTTCAGGGAGTTGAACAGCATCGTCCGATAGCCCCCGTCCGATCCGATGGTAATCGAATCGCCCAACGGCATCATGCGGATGACACCCCGGTCGCTGGCCGGGCCGGCCAGGTCTTCGGTGGCTTGCGGCTGATCAAACGGGACCCACGCATGCTCAGCGGACGATCCATCAGGAACGACCTCGGGCGGCGTCACGGCACCTGACAGCAGCGAGAAGAACACCATCAGACCACAAACAACAACACTCGCGGATCGTCCAACGCACACAACAGGGCTCCTCTGTCACAGTCTCACACAGCATGGCAGCACGGCGCACCATGACGGGCGGTTACGCACAGTGTAACCTAAGTGTTTTCAATATGTTTCATCAAAAACCAAGAGGAACGGGAAACGCCAACATCAGTGAACAGGGTGGCGCAGCGTGGCGCCGCACACGCAGCGGCCGTGAGCGGGCTGCTATTGGCGGTGGGTGGAGCCGTTGTCTTTCCCATTCCCGTTACAGACCGAGGCGAGTGCTGAGGACGTGACCGAGCGTTTTACGGCAGGGGGAATATTGAACGGCACAATCTTCTTGCTCACACCCGGCGTGCCGTCGAGCGTGCGCAGGATCTGGCCGATGCTGCGGAGCCGCTGCCGGTTGGCTGGTTTGCTGATCAGGCCGGCGATCGGGCGAATCCAGGCATATTCGTAGAAGAACAGTTCCCCATTGGGCTTGAGCAACTCATGGAATCGGGTGAGGATTTCGGTGACGATCTCCGGCTCGAAGTTATTCATTGGCAGAGAGGAGATGATCACGTCATAGCCCGGCTCAAGCGGCACTGTCTGGATCGGCCCCTCGTGCATTCGAATCGTGGCCGTCGGATAGTGCTCCCGGGCAGCTGCCAGAAAGTTGTCCTCGACCTTGCGGACAAAAACCGGGTTGATTTCCACGACGTCCCACTCATCGCCCTCGCACAGGTGGCGGACGATCTGGGCTGTCATGGGCCCGGCACCCGGACCGACTTCGAGGATCCGCATCGGGCTTCGGGGCTGTCGCAGCGCCGCAGTCATGGCGCGAGCAAAGATCCCCGAACTCGGAAACGGCGAGCCGGTGTGGTAGTAGTCGATCAGACATCCTTTGAAATGGGTCAGCAAGCCGGACCCCTTTCACCCATGTGTTCGGCCTATCCTTGAAATGCAGACGCGGGTTGGACGCGATACCAGCCGCGGCCGCCGTATGGGAAAGTGTAAGTGGGAAACGTCGCATGACCATTTCAGAAATGCCGATCACCGACTTTTTGCACCAATTGGCAGAAAAAAAGCCGACGCCGGGGGGCGGAGCATCGTCAGCCATCACCGGGGCGGTGGCCGCTGCGACTGCAGCCATGGCGCTGGCGTATTCGGTCAGGCCCAAGTCGAACCCGCCCGATACCGCTGCGGCCATCGACGCAGCCCGGGGTGTGCTCGCCTCGCTGGCACAGCAACTTGCTGCCGCAGCCGATGAGGATGCCGCTGCCTATGCCCGGCTCAATGAACTCCAGAAACTGCCGGCTGACGACCGCCGCCGCAGCGCCGAGATGGGCGAGGCCGTGCTGGAGGCGACAACGGTCCCGCTCAACGCAGCCCGGCATGCCTGTCAGATTCTGCGAATCTGCGATGAAATGGCTGAGTTGTGCAACAAGTGGCTGATCTCGGATTTGGCCATCGGGGCCGACCTGGCCGAGGCAGCCGTCCGGGCCTGTGCCTGGAACGTCCGGATCAACCTGCCGCAGATCACCGATGAACCGACTCGGGCCGGACTCGCCGCAGAGTTGGATCAACAGTGCAATGATGCAGCCGATCTGCACGGCCGGCTTCACGCTGCCTGTGCCGCTGCCATCATGCCCGGATAAGAAGAAGCCTGGCACTACAGGCATCAACCGGGATGCAAAGACGCCGTGGCGACGTATCACTGTGGTAATGCGAGCCGACTACTCCGGTATGGTCGGCGGGGGGCCTTGCGGGGTAGCACGAATTTACCAGGAATAACGAGAGACTCGACGTTTGGCGTTTTTCTGTTGACAACTCCTCGGCCATAGACGATACTGAATATGGACTGGGAGTTCCCGGTCGGCGGACGACTCTGTTTTCGGAGTTGTCCGTTTTCTTTTTCTACCTGCTTAGCCGACCGCTGGGAACTCCTTCCACCCGACTGTTTGCCCGTCATTCATGTACAAATGGTGTTTGACAATCTCAAACGCGCGATTCTGGCTGCCCTTGTCAAGCATGTGACGAGCAGATGGATAGGCACACAGATCTGCAAGTTGAATGCCGGCGATGTTCTTGCGCTTATCGTGAAACTGAACTGGAAATGCTCGCTTCCTGAATCGAGCCTGAGTTACGGACGAGGTTCCCTCATGTACCAGCGTGTGAAAGGCCGCCTTCAACTCATTGTCCTCATTCCTCCCGCGTGATTCAGCCATGAGGGGAAGTTCATGTACACTGCCTTGTTCCATCCAGGCAATAACTCGCTCTAAAATGAACGTCAGCGCAAGTGTATATGGATTCTCAGGAGAGCGGTACTCTACTCTCAAGCGATCCTTGCGGATACCAGCAACAAACAGAGAGAAGGGGAGCACTCGCATTAGATGTGATAATCTCGTTTGAAATGCCTGCTTCACACGAGGATCATGCAGAATATGGAACGGTCCTTGAGCCTTCCGGATATCCCGGCTGTGCAGATTGACGCCCTCGTGATCCCAAAATCGCAGTTTCAGATTGGTGACTTCAGGCACAATCCGATCAACGTAGCAACTCCTGCGGACAACAACCAGAGACAGGAGAAATAACGGAAAGTCACGGTCAATTGTCACAAGCCCGTGGTCACCGCACTCGTCAAGGAAACCGATGTATTCAGAGCGTATTGGCAAGTATTCCATTCGTCGCTCTTCACGTGGATGAGTCATTGTCAACCGACACGATGACTGCAGCAGGTCAGTTCTAATATCACGCCTGGCTCCATTCCAGCTGACCTCGCATCCCTGGATGAACGGCCCCGTCCTTGTCCCGCCATTCGAAATTCAAGCTAACAGAGACGCCTAATGCCCTTGCCAGATCGAGTATTTTATCCCATGCCTGCTTTGCTCCCACCGACTGTATTGAGAGGTCCGCATCGGGCACATACTTGTAGCCATCATCCTCATAACGACCATTGCGTATGTTGGCCGTACTCACAGCGCACAGCTTGTCCACCGACCTGAGCTTCTTCAATCCCAAGACATGCAAGTCATGCAGAATGCCATTCCACTTGGGCCGATGAACCGGGCGACCATCAAGGCTCGCCGACAGGAGCCGCGTGTGTGTCAAATCCTCCGGCCAGTCCGGGTCCAGCTTGATGATCTGGCCCCCATTGCACTTGCGGGCTTCATCATCCGGCAACTCCTTGCCGCGCCGCAGCACTTCTTCGTGAATCAATCGCCCAACAAGCGACTCCGGTGTATCAACAAATGGCTCGGCGATGAGCTTCAGTTCCTCAAAGGCGGCCTCTGATAGCGTAATGACTGGCATGATTGACTCCTCAGACCCGTAATCCATGTCCACAGATACAATACAGGACATTGGATTCAATGTCAATGCATATACATTCATATTTTTACATATTTTTAGTCACAATAGATGGGCCACAGTACGATCAATCCTACTGAAAAGGACGGGATATGGGTCTACCCATGCAATGAGCGCGCGACTGCCTCGCGCTTGCCGCGACACGAAGTCACCCGACAGACTTGCTTCACCCAGCGGATTCACCCCGCCAATGGCACAAGCACTCCGCCCATCAATCATCAGGGTGGAGGCCCGTTCTCAGCTGTAACACACTGGTAAGCCGCGTTCATCTGAATGCGGGCTTCATCTTGTCAAAGGATCCCCGGATCGGCAGGATTCCTCTCGTCACTCGCTACTCCGGTATGGTCGGCGGGGGGCCTTGCGGGGTAGCACGAACGGCATCGTGTGTCAGTTCCATGAGTTGCAACTGTTTCGTCGTCGTCCCCACGCCCATACTGAAAGCCGCCACCCAGCCCCTCCACCCGTCCATCCAGGCACCCTTCAGCACGAGTTGTTTGAGGACCGCACCCAGCGGCGACAGCAACAGCATGAGCACCGAGCCGCGCCGGCCCATCTGGTAGTAACTCTCGGCAGCCCGCAGCCCGTGCCCGATCTGCTTGCGCAGCAAGTCGGCCACGTTTTCATACGCATCGTGCCGCATGATGCCCGATAGTCTCCCCACCCGGCCGCTGACAACCTGCAACGTGTCGTGGGGGTCATAGCCGGCCCACGTGGCAGCCCCACCCGTGCGCACGAGCCGCGTGCGCCACTCCGGCTGCCAGGCATGTTTGAGCCATTGCCCGCCGACGCAGGTTCTCCGGTTCATCTCATAGCCGTCAAACTTCGGGTCATTGCGAACCACGGCTGCACGCACGGCATCAACCAACGCGGGTTCGAGTGATTCATCGCTGTCGAGACTGAAGGCCCACGGGGTCGTGCACTGGTCGAGCGCAAATTGCTTCTGGCGGACGTGCCCCTCCCACTCGTGATTGATCACCCGGGCACCGTAGTGCCGGACAATCTCGAGCGTCCCATCGGTTGAGCCGGAGTCCACCACGACAATCTCGCCTGCCAGGTCAGCGATGCCGGCCAGGGCTGCTTCGATCGTCCGCTCGTTGTTGCAACTGAGGATGGCAACGGTCAGGTCGGCGCAGGGCCCATCAGATGCAGGACCGGCCGGGCCGTCATCCCCCCCACCACCGGCACCCCTGGTTTCGGTGCGTGGTTCATTCATAAAGCGGTATCCGTCTTTGAGGGGGGCGTGTCATTGAAGCAGAGCGCGAGCCGGGTGATGGTTTAGGTCAGTGTCAGAGCCGTGCCCGAACCGTTCCCATGCGTGCCTGCAGTGCTCGGCCGGGGCATGCAGTGGCAGCAAGTTCCTGATGGGTGTAGACAAGCCGCGTCGGGACCCCGTAGCGGGCGATCAACTGCGACACGTGCCGCTGCAGCGCTGCCACCTGCAAATCCGTGGGGGATTGCTCTTCGAAATTGCCCAGGCAGACCACGCCAATGTTGCCCTCATTGTGATACTTCACATGCGCACCCTGCCAGGTCAACGACCGAGCCTCCCAGATGCGCCCACCCCGATCGATCGCAAAGTGATAGCCGATGTCTCCCCAGCCGCGATCCTGGTGCGAGCGACGAATCGCATCGATTCGGCCTGAGGCTGCACTCTGACTGTCGCCCCAGAACGGGCTCATCCCGTCATGGTGAACCGTGATTCGGCTGACCGGCAGCATCTTGTCCATTCGTGATGGGATCGCCTTGCCGGTGGCCCACTTTGATCGATCAAAGACGCCCGGGAAACTCGTTCCGGATGATGATGGGGTCCCCGTCCCAGCTTGTGCGGTGCCTGGTGTATCGGACGATGTGGAACGGGGGTAGGACACACGGTCGCTCGGCCGCGTCCGGCGTGCCGTGTCTCTGCCGCCGCTTCCGGTCAGTGGGTCATCGTCTTCCCAGGGGGTGCCCGGAAGGGTACCGGTCAACCCGGTCTGAGACGCACACCCGCCGGCCAACCAGGCTGCTCCCAGCCCGAGCCCGGCGACGAGAAACCGACGACGTGAACATTCACCCATAGCCAACACCCTTTATCTCTCTTCCAGAGTTATATCGACCACAGCCCCCGATTTCATCAAGCGCCGCTCGATCAATGGCAATCGATCCTCCCTCCCGGGCGGTCATCGGCTGCCGGAGCCGGATCATCGGTCCTGTCGGCCGGTACTCAGGGCCTGCCCCTATTCACCGATATCACTGGCTGGGGTTTCAGCCTGGCACCACAATTCGCTTGGCATCAATCGGATCATGTGGTAGACTTTAGCCGTTTCTCCTTTCTGAGGGCTGAGTTGAGGTTCGACCAGCCTGTGAATAGGCCGTCCCGTGCCATTGGTACACGACGGCCTTTTCAAATCGCCCCGCACGATCTTGACTGTCACGGTCGGCCTCCAGAGCCTACAAATAGGGTGGTCCTGTCCGGCTAAACGGCAATTTCGGCTGGGTTTGAGCGCCGAATACCGGCTTGGACGCTTCTGAATGACTCCTCTGTCACAGCAATGCGGGTGTCTCGCGTGTGAGTTATTGGATCGACCAGCCGCGCGACCGTGAGGGAGCGGGCACTTCCACTCCCCGCCCGTCAGGGCGCGCGAACGTAGCCGGCAGCTTCAGCTGCCGGAAGAGGATCGCAACCCGCGCACCCACCGCCCGGAAGGCGGACGATGCGCGACAAGTGATCTGTACCCACAACGGGGCACATGCAATGTGCCCCTACGGCCCGTCATTCCTGCGAACGCAGGAATCCACCGCGAAGCGGTGCTCGTTTGTAGCCGGGTGTGAAGCGAGTCGGAGACGAGCGCCACGCCCGGAAGGTGAAGCCTCCTCACGCGACATTCCTGTTAGCCCCCGGCTCTGCCGGGGGTGGGATGCGCTCCTGGGCGTTGCTATCCCACTCAACGCATGTTGCCCGCTTACTTACGTGCGCGGCTCGTCGGAGACACGCCCCTGCCGGTGGGATGCGCTCCCAAAGCGTTGCTATCCCACTCAACGCATGTTGCCCGCTTACTTACGTGCGCGGCTCGTCGGAGTCACGCCCTTGCCGGTGGGCTTTCGCGAAAACCGCTCACCCCACCCTACGTTCCAATGCAATTCCTCATCACTCAAACTTCACGACAACTAAATTGCTGATGTCACACTCACTCGATACCAGCCCCTGGATCAATACCTCCTGCCCGGCCCACTTGCTCGGCACCTTGCCGACCAGCGTTGCGACACCGGCAGCGTCTGCAACAGCCGTTCCTGCAATGACCGGATCGTCTATCTGGAGCGCAGCTTCCACAATCTCACATCGTGGAATGATCGAGCCGCCACCCCCCATGCCATAGATGAAGTACACCTTGGTGCCCGGAGTCAGATTGCGTGCTGTGATGGTATTAACCTCACCCGCAGTGCCGGGTGTCGGCTGATCAAGCATAAAGGTGGGATAGACTGGCGAAAGCAGATAACCATACTGACGGACTTGCTCCTCATCGTAATAGCCATCACCTGTAATCTGACCGAAGTCGTTGATCCCCTGTCCGCTCCCTAGAGACTTGAAGTACGACTTTGGCGGGATGAAGTCATTCAAGAGTGTCATTCCAGTATCAGCCTGCCACAGGAACCCAAAGGTAATCCAGGAGAACTCACTCTCATCCAAAGCCCCAACGACCTGACCTAGGTTGTTGATGTCCTCTGCCCAACTGCCCTCCATCTCTGGATGCGTATCGATATTGAGCATGTGATTGTCGCTCCACAAGAAAGCATGACGCCTGTAGCCCTCATCACTCCAGCCTACAACATCCATATGCTCGTTGATGGCATATGCCCTGCTGTTGAAGTTGTCAGGCCCGATTTGATATACCCGCTGGTTGTACCAGATCACCGCAGCGCTGTACAGATTGTCCTCGTTGAAGGTTGTCCGGCCAACAATAACACCCTGATCGTTAATGTCGTCTGCGCTGGAGCAGCAGCCAGCAATCAACGGAAGTTCAGTCATCACACCGTCGTGCCAGACATAGCCGTGTGCCTGAACGTCCCAGGGATCTCCGTACTGACTTCTCCCGACGACCTGGTTCCTATTGTTGACCGCATATGCCCAGCCTTGATCTCCACCAAGAGTCCCCAAGTCAAGCATTGCTCCATCGTACCAGACAAATGGATGATCGAAGGGATAGGGGGATACGATTGAGGCACTCCCCACGATAACTCCTCGATTGTTGACATCGGCGGCCTCACCCCACGGTCCGCCGAACGTGCCCAACAGAATACCGTCCTCCAGCCACCAATACGAAGGTGACGAACCACCGAAGACACTCTGCTTGCCAGCAACATGGCCGAGTTCATTGATGCCGAACCCGAGACCTCCGGTGCTCTCGCGGATGCTGATGCGGAAGAGGGCATAGTCGTCCTGGGCGACCCCGTGTAAAGTGGTGCACAACACTATGGATGGCAGTAGTAGATTCACACACTTCGTCGATGTGGTGCTCATGATAATATCATTCCACTTGCGTTCTTGATCTGATGAGGAAGGGCACACAGCCTACGGCTGTGTGCCCCTTCTGAACATTTCTAGTTAGACGATCCTCCCTGGCATTGGCATGCAGATGTATAGTGCGGGTAGAAGTTGTCAAGCACAAGACCATACTGATCCAATCCATGCCTATACAAGCACCTAAAGAGCGATCTGTACTCAGTCTCCTGCTCGCAGGGAGTGCCTCCGATTTCAAGCGGGTTGAACAACTGCACCCGCATAGGCATCAAATGAAAAGTTGCAAAATTGCTGCATGACGCATCATCCGGATTCTGCATATATGGGCCATACAGTGCATGCAGAGCTCCTACATTGTTGTGCAGGTTAAATACGTCGGCGATCTGAAAGCCGTTCTCGAACTGTGGCTCCCAATCAAGTAGCAGAAATAAGTTCCAGTCATAAGCTGGATCGCCTACGCCTCCCGCGCTGCAGTCATAATCTCCATCATAGTACTTGATGAAGTCACCAATGTGATCAAGCTTCCACTGCTGTGTAGGGTGAGGCGCAGTCTCCAGCGTGCCAAACTGATCGGGGAGTTCGCCGAATGTCCCATTCAGCAAGGCTGACCATACTGCGCCTACCCAGGAGTAATCAACGTAGCGGGTATGCTGGTCAATTATCGCCTGATACTGGTTTGCGAACCGAATCAGTTGCTCAAGAGCGTTCATGACACTATTGGGCTCGTTGGCCGGCCCACCATAAGGCCCGCCCACGTTGCCCTCAATAGCATGAAAAGTCTGACCGAGGGTCAGCGCAGGCGTGTAGATTCGCAACGGTCTCCCACCGATAGCGGATCCGTACACCGAAGCGCGAGTGCATTCACCGAGCCAATACAGCATCATATCGAGCGCGCTGTCAAGGCAGTCCCCTTCCAAATCACCCAAATAGCCCCACTGTGGAAGATCACAATCTAGAGTGCCCTCGTCAAAGTAGTAGGCTCCTGGCGGGGGATTGCCATCACTTCTCCCAAACATCTCGTTCCCAAGTTGAATATAGTCGATGCAATAAGCAAACTCCAAACTTGCATCGAACAGATTCCGGAGGACATCATCATGTAGAACCTCATCGGGATCATTTGACGTATCAGGGGGAATGTAGTCAGCATTCTCGATGCCAGGTTCAGCAGGGTGTCTGCTGCGGTGGACAAGTAGGATTTCCGACCCAAAGTCTTTTGGTGTATCGAGCAACTCATAGTTGCCCCAGAGCGCAAAGTGCTGTGTCCATGTGTTGCAGAGATCAGGGTCGGTCAGATCATTCTGGTCGAGCAGGAAGCGCACAGTCCGAACGTACTCGAGAAGGCTCTTGGCCTGATCCTGATTGTTTAGATCGTTGGTATTTGGATTGACTGGCGGGGCATGGAGACCAACGCGCAGTTGCTCAGATTGATCAAGGAGCCACATCCTGCCGTTGGCATCGAGAGCACTACTCTCAAGTATCTCTCTGAAATCAGGGACTCCGTTGTTATCTGTATCATACGGGACAATAATGCATGGCATGGGCTCGGGGGCAGCACTGGTTGGCAGAAAACTCGCGCCGATGACCATGCGATCAGACATGGAATACGCATGGTGGATGGCGGGAATCTCGCCCATGGAGTCAAGCGGGTCCTTTGTGAACTTCAGAGTAAGCGCATCAAGGTCGTAGGCAGCTCCGTCTTTCCAGATGAATGCGCCTGAGGTCTCATCGTCAAACGAGATCAAAATCTCCTCAATGTCTTCGTTAGTGATGCTCCATCCGCTTGCGTAGGGAAGGACACCCGGGCCAAAGGTGTATGATACCCACTCCCAGTATGGGTAGGAGTGCGGATCATAGTTCGTCCACTTTGCAGGCTTATGCAGGCTGTTGTTCGGCCAACTCCAGCCAGCGACATCAAAGTCCACATTAATCGCTGAGGCTTGGGACCATTCTGGATTGTCTGGATGAACTGGTTTGAAAGTATGTGGGTCCTTCTTCTGCCAGAAGTAAGCTCGCCAATGATCCTGGCCGGTTACGTCACACCGACCAACAACAGCGAGTTCCTCGCTTCCAGGTGGATCGTCACTGACCCCGAACGCCAGAGAGTTTACTGACGATATGATCCATGACGTCGTGTTGGAGGCGTCAGGATGATTGAAATAGAACGACTTGTACTGCTGCCCAGTTCCCTCAACATCTGCGTAGCCGACAACAGTCCCGAAGGGCTCGCCCGCAATCTCTACCTCATCGTCGTTAACATCTGTGGCCACGCTGTAGCCGACCTCGCCGCCTCCTGGGAAGGTCAGTGGGGTACATTTCCAGATATGCTGATTATCATCCCATTGCCAGTATGCGGCTTGTGGATTTGACGTGTTGATGTTGGTGATGTACCCCACGACATATGGCATCTTGTCATCCAGGTAGGCATTCCCATGCAGATACTGACTGCATGCTACTGCGACCGTGTTAGCATCATCAGGGTACCCTGTCGGGGGATCGAGAGATGTGAAAAACGCACTTGTCTGCTCGCGCCGTGGATCAAAGAACAGGGCACGCTGATACGTGGTCTGATTACCCATATCCACGGTCACGTTGAGGACAGCCGCAACTAATGGCGAGTTTGGATCGGTGTCAATCGCACCTACTGTCCAGCCGTTGGTGATCGTCCCATTCTGGATCACGCCATCCAATCCGAAAACCGGATCGGTCAGGTCAACCATCACGAATGGTTTGAAGGGCGCAGGAGGACCTTGGGCAATCGCATTCGTGTTTATCAGCACCGATGCCGTCATGATCATTCCAGCCGTTGTTACTGCCTGAGCAGTCAGGTGCCCGAGCAAGCCTCCGATCCTCAATGTACCCGATCGCGGGCTTCTGTGCGGAACAAATCTGTCAATCGTGCGGTAATATCCCATGGATACTCCTCCTATCTGATTCTGGTTGGGAGTGGGTATACGACGGCGTGTCCGATATCCCGTTTTTGCTAGGCGGCAATTGGGATACGGGCACGCTGTTTACGATGGCATCAGGATCGTAAGTATTTGTGAATGAAGGGGCTGTGCTGCTGTCGCACGCAGAGCGGTCCAGGTGCCGGGGGCAAGGAGTGGGCAGAGTTCGCGGCTTCGGAGAGACGTGCTCAGATTAGAAAGTGGTCCCGGGAAGGTGGCGACGCATCGGCTCGCACACCAGCCGGCTCCCCCTCACATGTCCCGAACACCCCCTGATGCCGACATCCCGGCCCTAAAAACTCCCTTCCACACCCCCATTTGGCAACTTCCTGCGCTTTATCCCTAATAAGGGATTAGCATTCCTGATTCCCGATATCGCCCTGCAGGCCGGCGTGGGGACTGCCGGCCGAGGCGATGGCACCTGGCGTGCACTGTGGCACACGAATCAACGACCCCGCCGATGATGATGCGGACGCCCGATGATCCCCTTTTTATTGTTGTTGCCTGGATCACGCCCACGTCGTCAGGCACGAGAGACTGAAGCGATCAGTTAGTCCCGCCGTCACGGATGAGTAGGACCCATACACCATGTCCATCTGGAAAACAGTACTGACGCTTGCCGTCATCTTTGCCATCCTCACCGGCCTCGGGTTCTGGTTCGGCCCCAAGATCTACAAGAAGATCCAGCCGATGCTGCCGAACCAGAAGACGCCGGAGACGATCGTCCGTGTCGAGTTGCCGTCACGCGGCGACCTGGTCGAACTGATCCAGGCACCCGGCGAAGTTGAGCCGAAGACGAAAGTCGAACTGAGTGCCCGCGTCTCATCTCGTATCACCGAACTCCCGTTTGAAGAGGGCGACACGGTGCCGGCCGGGGCCGTCGTGGTGCGACTCGATTCGACCGATCTCGCAGCGGCACTCGAAGCAGCGACCGCCCGCCGGGCTGCGGATGCAGCACGGATTCAGGTTCAGCAGGCTCGCATCGAGAGTTCCAAGGCCGGGCTCGAAGGCACGAAAGCATCGCTGCGCCAGGCACTGACCGATCTCGAACGCCAGCAGTCACTGCTGACGACCGGCGACACGAGCCAGTCGGCCGTCGAAGGTATCCAGCAGCGCGTCGATGAATTGACCGCCTCGATTGATGCTTCTGAGCGCGGCATCAAGGCCGACGAACTCAACCTTGTCGTCATGAAGCACAGCCTCGAAGTGGCCGATGCCGAAATCGCCCAGGCACGCGACCGGCTTGGCGATACGGTGATCAAATCCCCGCTGACCGGCATCCTCACGAAACTGAATGCCGAAGTCGGCGAAATGGTGATCACCGGCACGATGAACAACCCGGGCACGGTGATCATTGAAATCGCCGACCTCAGCAAGATGCTCCTGGTCGCCCAGGTTGATGAAGCCGATGTCGGTGGTCTCGCACTCGGCCAGCAGGCGACTGTCCGCATCAACGCCTACCCGGACCAGGAGTTCGACGGCATCGTCGAGTCCATCGCACTCACCCACGATCTGTCACGCGAAGGCTCGAAGTACTACAAAACCGAGATTCTCCTCCGAACCGACGGCCAGCGCATCTACTCAGGGCTGACCGCAGACGTCGATATCGAAACGCTGCGCCATCCTGACATCATTCGGGTTCCGAGTCAGGCTGTACTGGCCCGCAAAGTCGACGACATTCCGCTTTCGGTCCGCGACGGCAACCCCGACGTCGATATGACCAAGACGATGGGCACGGTGGTCTTTCGTCTCGTCGACAACAAGGCCATCGTGACACCCGTCACCATCGGCCCGAGCGACCTGACCCACACGGTCATCCTGTCCGGCCTGTCTGACGATGATCAGATCATCGTCGGCCCCTACAAGGTTCTCGAAAACATTGCCCACGATCAGGCGTGCAAGGACGAGAAGGTGGCGGCGGCAGAGGCCGAAGCGGAGAAGCGCGAAGCCGAAACGAAGGGCGCTGAAAAGGACGAGGGCGCGGCCGATGAACAGGCAGCCCCGTCGAATGATGATGCTGATGACTCGACGACGTCAGAGAATGCTGATGACGAGGAAACAACAGTCGCGTCCAAAGCCAACGGCGCCGAAGGCTGAGGCAGGTCGCTGCTGATGAAAGGCACGATGTGACATCGATGAGAACGGCACAGAACGGGCCGAGCCCAAGTGCGACCGAGCAGGCCATCATCCGCCTCCAGCAGATCCGCAAGATCTACAAGGTCGGCGTTGAGCGCATTCACGCGCTGGCCGGGGTGGACCTGGAGATCGGCGCCAATGAGTATGTCGCCATCATGGGCGCATCCGGCTCCGGCAAGAGCACCATGCTCAACATTCTCGGCTGCCTCGATCGACCGACCTCCGGGAAGTACCTGCTGGACGGCCAACTCGTCAGCCGCATGGGCTCGGGTGCACTGGCCCAGGTGCGTAATGACCGGATCGGCTTCGTGTTTCAATCCTTTGAACTCATGGCCCGGGCCTCGGCTCTGAAAAACGTTGAACTCCCGCTGATCTACTCCAACGTCGGCTGGTGGTCACGTCGTAAGCGGGCCATCCATGCCCTTGAGCGTGTTGGACTCGGCGACCGCATGAGCCATCGGCCCAACCAGTTGTCCGGCGGGCAGAAACAACGGGTGGCCGTCGCCCGTGCCCTGGTCACCAACCCCTCGATCCTGCTGGCTGACGAACCGACCGGCAACCTCGACAGCAAGACCACTGTTGAAATCCTGGCCTTGTTTGACCAACTCCACCGCGAAGGTCAGACCATTATCATCGTCACCCACGAGGAAGAAGTGGCGGCCCATACCCAGCGCATCGTGCGCATGCGGGACGGTCAGATTGAGAGTGATCTGCCGGTGCAGGAGGACAAGGACCAACATTCGCAGGAGCGTCGCATCCCAACCAGCGACGATGTGTCGGATGCACCCTCCGGGTTCGATGCAGACAATTTCGACAACGAACGCATACCGGACAACGGCAGGCCGGCCACAACGACTCAGGCTCCCGAGCCTGAGCCGAGATCCCCCCAGTCCGATGAGGCCGGCCATGAGCCGACTCCCACCCCGGCCCGGGCGCGCTGGGCATCGAGAGGAGCCTCGCGATGATCAGTATTCTCCTCTGGCCTCTTACACTGCTCCGATTCGGCTACCAGGGCATCGGCCTGGCACTCGGCCAGATCTGGACGAACAAGATGCGCTCGTTCCTGACGACGCTTGGCATCATCATCGGCGTCGGATCGGTGACGGCCGTCATTGCCGGGCTCCAGGGAATGCGCACGAAAGTGCTCGACTCCTTCGAGTCATTCGGCACGAACAAGATGTACTTCATCCACGACTGGCCCGATGATGGCCCGAAGCAACATGCATCCTGGCGCGTGATTCGCCTCAGACCGGATCACTTTAATGACATGCTCGAGCATTGCCCCTCGATTGCGTCGCTGACCCGCATTCGTGAGTTCGGCGCGCGAATGGAGCACGCTGACAAGGCAATGAACGTCTCCGTCACCGGCATCGAACCCGATTGGCACGATATCGAGAATCGGTCCGTCATCCTCGGCCGAACGTTTACACACACGGATAACGAAGGCGCCCGCCAGGTGTGCCTGATCACCGAACAGACCCGAGACCAACTCCGCCTCGATCGCGATTGCACCGGGCAATCAATCTTAATAAACGACCGACGGTACTATGTGGTCGGTGTGCTGGAGGAGCGCCCGGACTCGATGTTCCGGGATGGTTCGAGCGAGGCCCAGGTGTTCATTCCGTTCCGAACCGCCTGGAAGGTCTCTGAGGGCTTTATGTATGCAATGGCTGCGTGCGAGTCTCCGGAGGTGGCCGATGATGCGCGCGCCGAGGCTCGGTTTTTCCTCCGGCATACGCGGAACCTGGCACCGGATGAGCCGGACACCTTCCGGATCGAGATCATGAAACAGTACCTCGATCAGTTCAATGCGATGGCAGTCGGCATCACATTCGTCGCCGGCGGCATCGTGACTATCTCACTGCTCGTCGGCGGTATCGGCATTATGAATATCATGCTCGTCTCCGTCTCCGAGCGAACCCGCGAGATCGGATTGCGCAAAGCCGTCGGTGCCAAGCCCTCGGCCATCCTCCTCCAGTTTCTCATCGAGGCGGTCACCCTCTGTCTGATCGGCGGCCTCGTCGGACTGCTGGGAGGACAGGCGATCACCGAACTCCTGGCCAGCATTGAAAAGGCCGGACTCGAAGAGGCGTACATCCCAGCCTGGGCCATGGGCATGGCCTTCGGCTTCTCCGCCACCGTCGGCATCGTCTTCGGCATGTTCCCTGCAATCAAAGCCTCGCGGCTCGACCCGATACAGGCTCTCCGACATGAATAAAACAAATCCCTCCCGTCTGTTCATCCCCGTTGATCACACCGGGGAGATAACACGTTCGTATTCACCATGGTTCGTACCCGGCCGACTCGCACGCGCTTGCTGCCCGGACCGTGTGGTGCGCGTTGCCAAACTCACGGTGGCTGCAGCCTGCATCGCAACCTGCATGCTTGGCCCCTTTACGGGTTGCCAGTCGCCACTGTTCCAATCCGATCAATGGAAGTCGGCCCGCGATTATGATGTCCCGGCTGACCGCCTCCGCTCGATTGACCGCTTCGACCCAACGGAGCGTGCCACCGAAGTCGAAACGCTCGAACAGGCTGAAGCCTCGGCCGCCCCGCTCACCGATTCGGCAGCCGATCAACTGGCCCGCTACCGCAGTGCGCTCGGGATCGCACAAGAAACCGATCCCGATACGGGGCTCCCGACGGCTGCCCTGACGCTGGATGAATGCCGGGCCCATGCATTAACAAACAACCTCGACCTCAAGGTGCAACTGCTCAGTCCCACGATCTCACAGCAGAGCATCAGCGAGGAGCGTGCCCGATTCGAAGCACTCATTTTTGCCAATGGGAACCTGTCAAAGAACGATACACCGACCTCCTCGACGTTGAGCGGTTCGCAAGTGGACAGCCTCAGCGGTGATCTTGGCGTCCGCGTCCCCCTGCATACCGGTGGCCAGTTAACATTCGACCTGCCGGTGAATAAAGTCGAAACGAACAACGTCTTTTCAACGCTCAATCCTTCGTACTCATCCGACTTCTCCATCTCGCTCAGCCAGCCGCTGCTCCGAAATGCCGGCAAGCGTGTCAATGACTACAGCATCCGCATTGCCGAATACCAGAACCTGCAGACGGAAGCCCGCACGAAACTCGAAATCATCCGCGTGCTGGCCGATGTCGATCGCGGCTACTGGCGGCTGTACGCCGCCCGCCGGGCACTCGAAGTAACGATGCAGGAGTATGACCTGGCCGTCGCGCAGCTCGCTCGAGCCCAGCGCATGGTGGATGCCGGCTCCAGCCCGGAAGTTGAAGTGATCCGTGCCGAGTCCGGGGTCGCCGAACGGCTAGAAGCGATCATTATTGCAGAGAATACACTGCGCAGTCGCGAGCGCGACCTGAAGCGGATGCTTAACAATGCCGACCTGAGCATGGAAACCACGACCGTCATCGTCCCCGGGACCGAGCCAAATCCGATGCACTTCGTCCTGAACCCGACGGAACTGGCCGATGCCTCCCTCGACCAACGGATGGATCTGCTCGATACTGAGATTCAACTCGCCCAGAATCGCGATGCGATCGACCTGGCCCGCAACGGCATGTTGCCGCTTGTGAACCTGACCTACCGCTACAACGTCAACGGCCTCGGTGAAACGTGGAACGAGTCCTTTGATCTTCTGGTCGACAAGAGTTACGAGGACCATGCCGTCGGCGTGAGTGTCGAGATTCCGCTCGGGAACAAGGGTGCCAAGGCCGGCTATCGACGTGCGTTGTTATCTCGGCTGCAGACGCTGGCCACACTCGAGCAGCGCGAGAACATGATTCGGCAGGAAGTGTATAACACTGTCGATCAGCTCGAAACGAACTGGCAGCGGGTGCTGGCCAGCCGACAGGCTGCGATGACAGCCGCCCGGAATCTTGAAGCCGAACAGCGCCAGTATACGCTCGGCCTGCGAACCTCAACCGATGTCCTTGACGCCCAGGCCCGCTTTTCCAGCACGCAACTGTCCGAGATCCGGGCGCTCACCGAGTACGAGATTGCGAAAGTCGATCTGGCCGTCGCAACCGGCACACTGCTCGGCGCTGCCAATGTCGTCTGGGAACCGGATGATCCGTTGGCAGATGAGATCGAGTAGTCCGTGCCGGTGGGATTCGCTCCCCAAACATCGCTTGTCCCACATCCTACCGGGCCACGCGCTCAGCCCCCGATCTTCCGCGCACTGTTCGGTGTCACCCGCATGTGCGGGTTGATCTGATACAACCGCTCACACTCGTCCGGGATCCCGTTGCTGTTGTGATCCTGCGAGGTACCGTTGAAGATGTCGCAGCCATCGGCTGTACCGTTGCCGTTACAATCAACCAGATTCTGATTGTAATACAGGTAGTTGCCCCGGCTCGAATCCCAGTTCGTCACACCCATGTCCTGGGAGGTTGAATACCGGTACGTCACCTCCAGCACATCCAGCGGGCTGTCAAACACCGTGATCCACCCCTGCTCGCGGTTGAATGTATAGTCGGTCGGATCAAGTGCCAGGCCGTCAAGCCGAACCGATACTATCCCCTGAATCTGTTGGTGCGGCAGGTAGAACAACTGCCGTCCGCTCCCATCGGCTGCGAACCGCTGGGTATACACCGGCACAATCCCGCAATCCGGGTCGACGTCGCCGAACACGATCTTTTCAACGACGCTCGTCCCCCCAGAGTTCCAACTCGGGCTTGATGGCAAACCGGCCCCGCCGTTGTTATAAAACAGCCGCGTGTTATCCCACCAGGCGCCGGTGGCCAGATCCAGATGCCCATCCCCATTCACATCGACCAGCGCGATGGCCGACCCATACCCATCATAATAGTTCCATGAATACGAGGGCTGGAACAAGTCCGGCGTCAGCATCCCATCGTACTGCCGAAATCGCCCGGCCCCTCCGAACAACTGCGTATTGTCGGTGATGAACAGGTCCTGCAACCCGTCCCCGTTCACATCGCCGGCTGTCGCCATGATGGCAAACTGGGCCGAGCGGTCCGTCGTGCGCCAACTGGCGGTTGTTTCGAGGACGCCGCCGAGATTGCGATAGATCCAGTTATATGTGTTGTTCCCGACGCACAGCAAGTCGAGCCAGCCGTCGTCATCCGCATCGACCCACAGGGCATTCGAGTAGTCGAACTTGTCATCCGACACCCAACTCGCGTTCGTCTCGAGCGTTCCGTTCACATTCAGGTAGACGTAGTTGTACGCGTTGTGAATGGCGTCATACGGCCAGCCGGTCGCCACAGCCAGGTCAGGCCGGCCGTCATTGTTCACATCACCGAACGAACACCCGAAGGCCGGGTCGTTTTCCCCGGTCGTCCAACTGGCGGTCGTCTCGAGCGTCCCGTTGTTGTTCATGTATACCTTGGCAGCCGGCCCGCCTTCATTGAGCAGATGCGCAACGGCCACATCCGGCCAGCCGTCGCCGTTCACGTCGGCGATATCGAGATGCCCGTTGTACTTCGTATCGCTTGATTGCCAATCCGGATTGCCCGGGAGCGTGCCATCGCCGTTGTTGTAGTACACGACAACCCGCTGGCGATAGATGTCGTTGCCGTTGGCCACCACGAAGTCGAGGTAGCCGTCGCCATTGATATCGGCCCAGGCACCGCCGGTGCTCACCTGCCGATCGTTCGAGATCCAGTCCGGGTTGCTTGGGTACACAGTCTGTCCCAGCGCACTGCCAACACCCACGGCGCCAATCACCATCCCGAACAACGCCCACAGTCCGACCGCAGCCACACCTCGTTGCCTCTGCATTTCAATCGCCCTCCTGAGCCGACCCGGCTCATGCACGCGCCCATACGGTTTTCAGCAACATTCCAACGCCCGCTGCACCGAAAGCACCCGATCCGAGTGCTCGTATCACGGACCCATACATCGCATTCTACTGCACAGCCGGATGGGACACAACCGTAGATTCCGGAAGCCCACGCTCATTATCCTCGATTCCCGCGGGGCGTCTGCCAACTCGCCGGCCGGCATCTTCAAGCGCCATGCCATTGTTCGGTCATACAATGGGGTGTCGTCGGTACCATCAGTGTGCCGGCTTAGCTGAGAGAGGGAGTCACGTTCATGTCACGGTCATTCGGCAGATTGCGGTCTGTCCCGACGCTGCTCGGTGCCATCCTGCTCCTGTCTGCTGCTTCTGCAGCGGCCTCACCCGGAGCACCCCCGGAGCCGCTCAACCAGATCATCATCCGCTTCCACCGGCCACCGGCTGCCGACCTCCTCGAATCGCTGACAATTCGGTTTCCGCAGATCACAGACTGGCGCACCTTCCAGGCACCTGTGGCGGCGCTGTCGCCACTCGATGGTGCCCCACCCCACCCATTGGCATGCATGGCTGTTGCCCATGTCGCGCAGACCACGAATGAGCGAGATCGAACGACCCTGATCACAGACTTGACGCAGATGCCTGCCATTCGGTATGCCGAGCCGAACGGCTATACCCATGCCTGTTATGAACCCGATGACGTGCGTTACCCCGATCAGTATGCGCCACTGTTAATGAACATGGAACTGGCTTGGGAGATCGAGACCGGCAAGCGCAGCACAATGCTGGCCGTTGCAGACACCGGTATTAACTTCGACCATGAGGACTTCTCCGACAGAGCCATCTGGACAAACTACGACGACCCGATTAATGGGCTCGACGACGACAACAACGGGTACATCGACGATCGCTACGGCTGGGACTTCTACTACGGCGACAATGCCCCGGTTGATTTTAACGGCCACGGGACCCATGCTGCGGGGATCGCCGGCGCCCGAATCGGCAATGCCACCGGGATTGCCGGCATGGCAAACCTCACGCTCATGCCGATCCAGATTCTGAGTAATGCCGGCTGGGGGACCTGGGATGCCATGACCGCTGCCATCTACTATGCCGTCGACAACGGGGCCCATGCCATCCTCATCGCAGGCGGCGGGACCGACGGCGCCGCCATCCTGGCAGAAGCCGTCCAGTATGCGGCGGCTCGTCGTGTCACGATCATTGCAGCAGCAGGGAATGACAACAATCCGACCGAGTTCTTTCCTGCTGCCTTTGACGACGTCATTGCCGTCTCCGGCAGCACCGAGAATAACCAGCGCTACGAAGCATCCAACTTCGGCATGTGGATCGATGTCGCAGCCCCGGCCGTTGACGTACTGTCGACCGGAATCGGCTCGACCTCCTCGTATGAGAGCAGGACCGGAACCAGCATGGCTGCTGCCCATGTGGCCGGCCTCGTCGGTCTCATGCTCACCATTGACAAATCACTTACGCCGGCCCTGGTGGAACAGTATCTTGAAACGAGTGCCGATGACCTCGGGGCGCAGGACTTCGATGTGCTGTTCGGCCACGGGCGCATTGACGGGTTTCGTACCGTCACCGAAGTCCTCAACAACATGTTCACAGCATTGCTGCCGAGCACGTTCACACTCAAGAAGGGACGCATCATCAGCGGGGACATCAGTGATCTGCAATACAATGATGCGCTCCCGATGGTGCTTGATGCCGGTCCGGTGTCCGACGGCCTCCTCGGGGGCGACCAAAGTAAGCCGATCCGATTCCGGGTACGCGGGACGAGCCCCATTACGCAACCTGACTCGTACTACTTCGTGATCGAAGCCTGGTCAGACTCAGCCAATGTCGAGCAACGAATCCGACTCTACAATTTCGAGATCGGTGAGTTTCAACTTCTGAAAATCGACACCCTGACAAAGAGGGAAACTCAGTACCGGGCCGAGGTCAGCCGAAACGGGTACCGCTTTGTCGATCCCGAGACCGGTTGGGTCTTTGTCCAGGTTGACTACTTCCTCAACGGCGCACCCGATGCACAACCCTGGCAGGTCAGCATCGACCGGACCGTCTGGTCACTCAAGTAATGAACTGGCGAGGAGCGGCGACTGCGTGTCAGGCGTACACCCCTCATTCGTCATTCCGGCGTGCGCGGGAATGACGGAGAGAATGGATCCCGGCCTGCGCCGGGATGACGGAGGGGGAGTGCCAATTGGGAGATTGGTGATCCGGCGGAAGCGCCCGCGCGCACCCCGGCCGTCCCCCCACGGTCTCCTCACGGTCTCCTCACGCTCCCGCTCTACTCGTTACTCACTCACCTGCCCATGCCTTGAGCGATGCCAGATCAGAATCTGACAGTTTCGCGTCCCCGTGCAGCATGACATAGAACCAGATCGGCATCTTCCCTTCCTCTGCCTCCTCATAGGCCTCCTCGGCAATCTTACGCCGATCCTCTGCCGAGTAGGTGTCCCATTCCGAGAAGTTCACGTGCTCCCGGCCTTCCTCGACATCGTGGGCCACGAGCCAGGACACCGGGGCCACTTTGCTGTACCACGGCCAGGTCGTCTCGTTCGAGTGACAATCATAACACGATTGCTTCAAGACCGCGACGACGTCCGCCGGTGCATCGACCTCCATCGACACGGCTGGATTGGTGCGCTCGACGGGAACAAACTGAATCGCGACCAACGCGACCAGGAGCAATGGCAGACACACTTTGATGCACTTGCCGCAACACTTCTTCTTACCGCTGCCGGTTGTCATGAACTCACTCCGCTGCTTCGTGATGGAAACAAAAAGGGACTCACCCATTATTGGGGGCAAGTCCCTTCATGTTACCGTTCCCATGAAACTATTTCAGCAACGACTCCACTCACTCTCCCCGCACAGGGGCAAGGCTGTGGGAGAGGGCCGAATCGAAGGCTTCCTCCAGTGGGGTGGGCGTCTCGCGTCCAACCAACGGGGACCGACCTGCTCAGTCCCCCTGCTGCGAACTTGAACTTGACCACAGCACCCAGTCGCCGTCAACAAATCGAGACGAGTTGGTATTGCGATCCGCCGGTGGGAGCCATTCGGCAACCCGACTCTCTTCCTCCGGAACCATGCCCCCATCATCATCACAATCCACACCAAGACAGTACACGACGGCCTCCCCATCAATCACCTGATACCTGAGCGGCTGCCCGTCATACCGATCAATCGGGACACGCGCCAGCAGGTCGGGAACCAGATCCTCCAGCGTCGCCGGCCAGTGACCATCGTGGCGTAATCGATAGACATGAAGTGCCAAGGCCACGAGCGCGCCATCACGCCGAATCGCAGCCAGATCGCCGTTGATCGCTGCCCGATCCAGGGCCGGCATCATGAGTCGAGGAAGAAGGTACTTGAATGACCACACCCGGTTGGTCACCAGTTTCTCAAGGCTCTGGTATGACGTGCCGGCGCGCCCTCGCTCCCACATCGGCTGCTGAAACTGGGCGATCATGTGATTCATGATGCGATCGTACTCGTTGAGCGTGTCCTTGCGATCTGCAATCACGAACGAAAGCCCCGCTCCGGTCAGAACGGCGCGCAGGTCCGGATCAGGCACAGCAAAAGAAGCATCACTCCAGGACATCAGGAGTGCCGTCCCCTCGTCAGTCAGATGGCCATTGCCATTGCCATCATCCGTGTACATACGCTGCACCAGATCGCGGAACCAGTCTCGTTCATGGCCGATTCGAACAGTCACTCCATCCCGGCCCCCATAGGATGCCAACTCATGGGCGAGCCGAAGCGAATCCGCCTCTGTGAGCAACTGCGGCGACTCCTGCAGGAGTCGGGTGGTCGTCTCACAGGCGAGTGCCAGCAGCGACACGCCGACGAGATCGGAAATCAGGGTCGGCGTCTCTCGAGCATGCTCTGCCGTGCGAACCAAGGCGACCAGATCATTCGCAGCCGCGGTCCCGTCTCCGTGTTCAGCAGCACGGTACGCATCGGCCGTCAGCAGTTTGCCCACAAAGCGCAGTGAACCGAGTTGCGGGAGCTGCACTTCAATGATCGACTTCGATTCGAAATCAAATCGTGCATTCGGATCAGCAGGGTACTCCTCGTCAGGCCAAAGCGCACTATCAGCCGGATCATGGGAAAACCCGGCCACATACCCGAGTCCCGGCATCGCGGCTGCCTGCCTGAGTGTGTTGATTGCCTCAGGATGACGCTCGATCACCTCGACGGTCCGCTGCCAGTCGTCCTCCTCCGGGTGAAAGGCAATATTCAGTCGCTCGCCAAACTCGGCCCGGAGCACAATCAGTGCCTCCCGGTACAACGGCCAGGCCCGATCCGACTCGGGAACTGACTCGGCATTCGAGTTGAGATCAGCCAGATAGTTGTGCGAGATCGTCGGGTGCCCGGAGTACAACCGGATGGCCATCAACACATAGGCCATGGCCAGAATCAAAACCAGCGCTGCGACCCCCTTCATCGAATGGATCATGGCACTCATTACCATCGGCCGCCTCCGCTTGACTGCACGCCGAATTAACAAAGCGGCCTGCTTCGGATCACCGAATGACTCAATCAGTTCGTCCGACGATGTTCCTGCTGCGAGCCCGGAGCGGAAGTGCGACACGAGTTCGCGCGTGACATCCGCCTTCTCGATCCGCCTCAGCCTCGTCTTTCGAACGACCGACAACACGAGCGCATCAATCGGGGCGTTGAGCCCACTGCCTCTGACAATCCGCTCGTAATCGAGCCGGCCACTGATACGCCCACGGAGCGCATCACGAAGCGGCGTGTGCGACAAGCGATGAAACAACGACGCCCCCCCGGCATCGGCGGTCTGCTGCTGTGTGTGGCTCATGCGGGCTCCGCCTTCCCATCAAGCAACAGAGCGTTTCCCATCGCGGCTCACCACGCCAATAACGGACATTGCATTGACGAGCGCCTGCCATTGCTTCGCATCCGAGGCCAGCCGCTTCTTCCCTTTGCCCGTCAGCGCGTAGTACTTCCGTGCGCGCCCGGTCTCGGGTGCCTCACGCCATGAGCCGGCAATCAATCCCTTCGCCTCCAGGTTGTACAACAACGGGTACAGCGTTGACTGCCCCATTGCCAGGACGCCATCGGACTGCTGTGACAGGGACTCGACGAGTTCATACCCATACATCTCGCCGCGCTCGAGCAGTTTCAGCACCGCCACCGGCCCCGCCCCACGCATCAATTCGCGTTCAATCCGCATTACGCTGCTCCTTGCCCAGGAAGACCGTTATACCTCGTGTCACATAGTATGTCCCACAAACCTACACCCGTCAAGCAGAAGTTGCCCGATAATCTCATCTGAGGATTTCAAGCCCGCGGCCCCCCCCCGCGCCTCGCCAATGGCGGCAATCACCAGCCCCCATTGCCACCACTGGCCCGCCGAACATCAAAGTCATCCAGTGGGAAGGCTGGATAGGCAATCGGTCGCAACGCGAGCGCCAGCAGTGCCATCACTTGGTCATCACCGGCGATCCGGTTCGTTCGCAGTGTCCCGCACCCGCTGCACCGGTGCACAATCGCCCATTCACCGTCACGTCGAACCTCGAGCGCAATGGGCTCCATCGGCGCGCGACAGGCGCAACGACGATCCCCCACTTCCTCATCAACGTGGCGAGACCACAAACACGATGGGCAGTGGTTCCGATGCCGTGTGCCGGCACCTCCGCCTGTGCAGGCTGAGGAGACGAACTGCTTGCAGTGAACACAGGAAAAACCGGTATCTGATCGTGACTTCCGAGACATATGACACAACAACCCCGCCGACCGAAACCGCCGGCCTGTGCGACGGACGCACACACACAGCGACTCGACCGGTCGCACTTAAATCGTCGTAACTGGATGGGCTGGAGATGGGGCGGAGTGGGTCAACACATGACCGCTCGGCTCGCCGGTTCTCCCTCCAGAAGCCGAATCGCAGGCGCACGTGTACATGATGGAACGCGGCTGCGACAATCAACCTGTTACAACAATGCAGCACATCAAAAAAAGGCTGCCTGTCAGCAGGTTGAATCGATCACGGGTTGGTTTCAGACATTGGTTGCCATATGAGCCATAGTAGCACGCCGCAGCATTCACGCCACACACAATGACATTCTTACATTGCATTCAGCCGAAATCAGTCGGCGGCTCGACCTCCGCCCCCTTGATCTGATACGGCTCCTCAAACGGCGATCGCCCCCACCATCGGCCGCATTCCGGGCACTGAATGGTCTCATCGTTGCCGGCAATCTGGCTCGTCAAACGATGCCCGCATCCGGGACATGCCTCCCGGCACACCGGCTCGACACGTCGCAGATGGGGCCGCATGATGTCCCCGCCCCACGTCAGTGCCAGGTAACTCGCACTCCCGACCAGTGCAAAGAACACGATGAACCCGACCCAGTCCTTCCACGGATCCTGCAATGTCCCGTTCACGATCATGCGCGGCCCGATCACCCCGATGTGTACCGGCAGCCACAGGAGACAGATTCCCCATGAACACAGCAGAAACCGCCAGAACTTCACATCGTGCGCAGCCGACCGGAACGCCCGCCACCACACGACATGCCGTTTTCGCTTGGGCTGCACCTCGCGCAACTCCGGGTACGACTCATTCGACACATAGAAACGGGTACGACTCATGCACCATCATACGAGCCGCCCCCTTCCTCCTCCCTCCCCTCCCCCTCCGTAGGGTGGCACGGCTGGTACGAGTCGCGACAGCGACGAGGACCACCCGTGTCTTCTCCCCTCTCCGCCGTCGGGGCACGATGCATCATCCTCGCCTTTATACCCGGGCCGCTCCCCATACACTTCCCCCGGAAGTCCACCACCATGCCCACCATCCCCTCCGAACAGGAACTCGCTGCCGACGTCGTCCGCTGGCTCACTGCACAGCACTGGGATGTCTACCACGAAGTCCGGATCGGGTTCACCGGGCACATTGCCGATATCGTGGCCGTCCGCGGCCCGCTGCTGTGGATCATTGAGTGCAAACGATCACTGACGCTCAACGTACTCGCCCAGGCCGACCGCTGGAATGTCCTGAAGCGATCGATCGCCGTCCCACGCCCGGCCCGCATCGGCACGAGGAAAAAACCTGATGACCCGCGCGCGTTTGCTTACCGGGTCGCCCGCAGGTTCAAAATCGGGGTACTCGAAGTCGGCACCCGTGACCGCAAGGTCTATGAACTCGTGCCCGCCCCGATTATCCGGGCCAACCGGGCTGCCTCACGGCGCATCAGGCGAACGCTCCACCCAGGCCACAAGACCCATGCACCGGCCGGCTCGGCCGGCGGCAGCCGCTGGACCCCCTACCGCCAGACACTGGCCGAGGTTCGGGCCATCATCAGTGCTGCACCCGGATGCACGCTGGCAGACATCATGCAGCAACTCCAGAATCATCACTATCCGACCGATGGCTCAGCCCGATCCTGCATCAGCAGCGCGCTCAAACAATGGGAAGACTGGTGCTTTGTTGATGAATCGGCCATGCCGTGCCGCTACTACCTGGCTGAGAACATTCCACCTGAAGTCCAGCAGACAGCCATGCTGATCGACATCAACAGCCCCGACCTGACAGCCGAAGGACAAGCCAACACAAAAAAGAAGATCAATCCACCGCAATGACCGTGTGGACCCAGGGGACCCGGGACTTCAGATTTGCCTCGATCCCCGATTTCAACGTCAGATTCCGCGATGGGCAGGCCACACACTCGCCGAGGAATCGCACGTGTACCTCTCCGTCATCCTGAACCCGCACCAGTTCGATATCACCGCCGTCTGCCTGGGCTGCCGGCCGGATCATCTCGATCACCTGCCGCACCTCATCGTACTTGTCCTGATCTGCCGGTTCGCTCATCATCAACTCAATCCGTCCTCGCCCGCTCACCCGACTGACCTGCCGTCGTCTGATTCACACCGCTGAATCCTATGCCGTCTCACCCCGGATTGCACGGCTGCGGGCAGCCCACAATTCCCTCCCTGCCACGCGCTCGCACGACCTACTACAATGGCAGACCATGACCACGAAATACACGAGTACCGATATGCCATCTGCCTCGCTCCGATCGACCCCCTCGATCCGCCTCCTGCTGCCGATCCTGTTCGTCATCGCGATCACGGCGGTCGGCGGTTGTGCAGCCACCCACTTTGATGACCCCGTCGAGGCCATGACGAGTCGCGCGCTCACCCAGGCCGAGGTCATCAATGCCATGCGGCAGGCCGAGGCCGAACAGCCGGACAATGAACTGCGCCTCAAGGCCCTTCGGAACATGATCACCGAAACCGGCTACACCCTGGCCGTGCGCACGGAAGCCTGCAACGAACTCCTGGCCTACGACGAGCAGGCTGCCCGCGTGCTCCTGCGCCTCCGGTTGCCCTACATGATGACCTGGGATTTCATCGAATATCTCTGCGACGAGGCGACTGCCAACAACTGGACCGACTTTACCTCATCACTCATCCGCTCCCTCTCCCGGCCGGCCCCGATGCTCGACTTCAATGATCGGCCCGAACGCAAGGCATTGCTGACTTTGTACCCCGATCGCGACCTCCAGGAGATCATCTTCGAATACATCCGGCAGCCGAGCCCGAATGCCATTGAGGCCGAGTGGCGACTCAAGGCCTGGGAACTGCTGGCCAAGACCGGGCAGATCAACCCGCTGTTTGACCTGTTGCTGGGCGATCCCGACCCGAACGCAGGGACAGACCCGCTGCTTGATGAACTGCGATATGTGGCCGACGAACTCGGGATCATCCCGATCACCCGTGAGGAAATCCTCTGGCTTCGCCGACTCGCACAACCGGAGTACGCCGACTGGTGGCAGCAATGCAAGGATACCGTCGCACCGATCGACCAGGAACGCCGGGCCGACATTCGTGTCCGCCATCTGGCCGTCCTCATTCAGGTACGTGCTTCGTTCCCCGAATGGCTCGACATGAGTCATGCCGACCTCTGTGCCGAGATGACCAACCGACTCGACGGCAGCCGCGACTTCGTCTTTGTCCATAACGTGGCCGACAAAGTGCTTTCTGATGAAGGGCTGCAGACGTTTGCAACCTGGCAGGACAAACTCGCCTGGCCCGACCTGCTGGCCGTCCGGCTCGCCGATGAGATCCTGTCCGACCCGCGCGTGCAGCAGGAACTCATGGCACAGGCCGAGGCCGATCGCGGCGACACCTCCACGGAGCACGGCGGCGTGCTGACCATGCAGCAACCCGAAGGCGCTGCCGAGCCGCAGCCAACCGTCATCCCGTTCTCACCACGGTATCGCGGCAATGACTACAAGTTCTTCGCACCCGATGAAATGGTCGTGGCAGGGTACACGGCCCCGTTCCACTATCACTTCCATGCTCAGAAAGCGAACAACCGCGAATATGCCGGCCCGGGCCTCGGCGACCTCCAATACGCAGAGGCCATGGGAATCAACGGCATCGTCCTCACCACCGTCGGGTCACGATCTATTAACATGGATTACTATCAGCCGGCTCCTCGCATCTTCCAAACAGAACAGAAGATGACGGACAAGCAGGATTCCTCCGACAACGAGGGATTATTGAAGTATCACCCTGCTGTCATCGAACTCGGAACGTATGAAGTCAAGCGCTAGTCGAATACGCACACCGCCGGGAAAGCCCACGGATCTGAATTCGTGGGGTACAAAGCCCAATGCACGACACTCGTCCTCCATTCCTTCCCCTCGTCCTCGCCACCCCACTGATCCTCCTTTCAGCCTGTGCGTCCCAGCAAGCCCCTTCCCTCACTACCGATACGACACCATCTGACGCGCACACACAAGTGCTCATTGAGCCAGCCCCGCCGATCGGCATTCGATCCGTCATCGGCCGCTCGATTGAAGGCCGGCCGATCGAGGCGATTACCTTCACATCAGACTCGGCCACCTCAACCGTCCTCATTCTCTCGAGCATTCATGGCAACGAGGATGCCGGCACGCCGCTGGTCGAACGGCTCGCTGATCATCTCACGGACTATCCTGCATCTCTTAATAACAAGACCGTCATTCTCGTACCCTGTGCCAACCCCGACGGCATGGACCGTCAGACCCGGTTCAATGCGCACGGCGTCGATTTGAATCGCAACTTCCCTGCGGACAACTTCCGGACTTCACGGCGCTCTGGGCTGTCCCCGCTGAGCGAACCTGAGTCGATCGCGTTATTTAATGTCATACGTGATTGCTCGCCGAGTGTGATCATCACGATCCATCAGCCGCTTGCCTGTGTTGATTACGATGGGCCGGGCTATGAGGTAGCGGCGGCCATGTCGAGCGCCTGCGGGCTGCCGGTGAACAAACTCGGCGCTCAACCCGGCTCACTCGGCGCCTATGCCGGCGAAACGCTCGGGATCCCGATCATCACGCTCGAACTCCCTGCCTCGGCAGACCGCATGAGCGCCAATGAACTCTGGACGACCTACAGCCCGGCACTGCTGGTGATATTGGAATAGCCCGCAGTGCGCCGGCGCGTCGCCCCCCGAGCCAAGCCCACAGATTCCAATCCGTGGGGTTCCGTAATGGATCATGTATGGTGATCAAATGCGCGACCACGCGCGCGCTCCCCAAGGCACAACCAGGCGCAACCCCCGCGCCAAGCCCACGGATTCCAATCCGTGGGGTTCTGTAATGGATCATGTATGGTGATCAGATGCGCGACCACGCGCGCTCATTCACCCACTCATCCCCTCACCCCCCCCTCCTCCCCCTCCAAACACCCCATTTTCACTGACTTTCAAAAGTTTCTGAAACTTCCGCTCGCCAGTGACTCGTACATGGAATAGCCTCTGGCCAACAGTCATGCATGCATGCACTCCACCCACCTGAGACAGGGTGCCCTGCGCCATGAAGAAACGAACTCGCACCAAAAAGCAAGAGACACGCAAAACGCCGCCACCTGCCACGGCTGCGCCAACGCCAACACCCTCCGATGCCATCAACTGTGCCTCATGGGTCTCCTCGCAGGAAGCCATCCGCAAAGGCCAGGACCGATTCATTGCCATCTGGGGCGAAATGGGAACCTCATGGGGTATCCCGCGCACGATGGCTGAGGTCCATGCGCTTCTCTACCTTGCCGGCGAGCCGCTGTGCACCGATGACATCATGGACCGACTCCACATCAGTCGCGGCAGCGCCTCCATGTCCGTCCGCAGCCTGCTGGACTGGGGCGTCCTGAGCCGGGTCCACAAACGAGGCGACCGCAAGGAATACTTCCAGGCCGAGCAGGATGTCTGGCGAATGTTCCGCACCATCCTCCGGGAGCGAAAACGACGCGAGATCGATCCCGTTCTCATGTCGCTGTATGAGTGCCGCGACCTCACCGGCCCGGACTCCGTCGGCCCCGAGGCCGATCGCTCCAACCCGGCAGTCCACGAACATAACGAGCGACTCGACCGCATGCTTGAATTCATGGAACTCGTCGATACCCTCGCCGACCAGTTCATCAGCCCGGCCGGCAAAGGACTGCGCGTCGCAGCAGGCCTGCTTGGAAAGGTGATGTGACACACAATGTCCAGCGTCATGCACCAACAACCTCAGCACCTGCAGAAGCAACAGCAGCGCGAGCAGCAATCAGGCACCAACGGCAGCCGGCAATCACGTCTGCCCATCCAGGTCATGCCCGTCACCGACCCGGCTGCCTCCGCTTCTTCAGCCGTTCCCGCGGCGCAATCGCTCACGTACTACACGGATCAACCTCAGACCGTCGTGCTGGCCCACCTCACCTGGCACGTCCTGCCGGCAGCGCTTGACACAAACGACATCCTGAGCACACGCCATCTCACTCCCAGCCGCAAGGACAGTCGCGAGGCGGTTCTGGGCATGACCATCATCCGCAAGTCAGCAGACTCAGATACCCCGGTGTACGAACTGCTTGCCTGGGCTTCGGTCGAGTGTGATGCATCCGATCCCTCTCAACGAGATGCGGTTTTTCATCACCTCACCAACGACGCTGCCCATCGGAACGGGGCTGTCCTCGGCACGGTCTCCATTGAGGCAAGTCAGGCCGACGGCAACACGACCGTTGCCATCCGAGTCGAGCAAAACGGGCAGCGGGTCCTGGCGCTCTCCCGGACCGTAACGCCCGACGGCCGAACCGTCGACTGGGCCCAGAGCGATCTGCCCGAACGCTTCAACCTCGGTGGCGGGCAATACGAACTGCACGACATGCAGATCCACCCGGCACTGCTCCAACCACGGCCAGTTGCCTAGACGCACTCGCCGAAGCGACCCGCTGGCAGAATCATGCCTGCACACGCCCGAATGTGCAGTGCCATTTTCGGTGCCTGGCAATCGAGTTCAAACCGGACCGCTCGCCCGTCCGTATAATGGGCCTCAGGATCGCTGCGACAGTGCTGCCGTCCGAAATCGGCCGGACAACCAACGGGTGTGGTGATGACAGAATGCGATTGCCTTCATAGACCGGATCGGTTCACGCTGCCGTCGCTCCGTCGCGCTGCCGGGACGAGCGCGCTGGCCGCTTTGGCATTGATATGCACCCTACTCCTCCCGACTGCACACAGCGCGATCGCCCAGAATCAGAACCTGCCCGCTCAAGAACAGCCACCGCAGCAGACCGAACCGCCGGCGGCCGACCCGACGCTCGTCCTCGACGCGCTGCGGCAGCAACTTCGAGCGCAACTGACTGTCGAGAACCTGACGGCCCTTCGTGCGCAATACAACACCCCGGATCAGCAGCCGGACGATGCGACCCGGGCGCTGCTTGATGGGCTGGATCGAGCGATCGCCTCAGTCGAAGCGGCCAATCGAGCCGTGAGTGAAGCGGCCCACTTTCAGGAGGAGATCGACAGCGCCCAGGTGTTGCTGACGGCCATCAATGCTGAACTGGCCGAGGCCCCGCCCGATGTCACGATTGCAGACTCCGAAGAAATGCCTCTGGCTGAGCGCAAGCAACAGCAGACCCAGGCAGAGGCCGCCCTGCGTACGGCGCGCGAGGAGGCTGCCAAACTTGATACCGAGCGCACGAGACGCGAGAGCCGCAAGGTCACCCTGCCGGCTGACGTCGCTCGCACGCAGCAGCGTCTCGATGAACTGGCTCGGGAGTTGCTTGAGGCTGCAGCAGCCGTCGACGTTGAAGCGCCATCCGGGCGCGTCAAACTCCTGCGCCTGTTTGCCGAGGAACTCCAGCGTCGACAGACGGCCGTCGCTCTCGAAAAGGAACAGCGCTGGATAGATGCCCGCGCCGGCACACTCCAGGCTCGCCTTGCACAGGCCGGCCGACGGGTCACCCAGGCGGATCGCAAGCTCGCCCTCTGGCGCCAAAGTGTGCTGAAAAAGGAACAGGACGAGAACGCCCAACGGGCTGCCGAAGCGCAACGCCAACTCGCTGCACTGATGCAAGCCGCCGAGGCGCATCCTGCCGTTCAGAAACTCGCCTCCGAATACGCCGTCCTGACCAACAAACGCATTGAACTCACCACCCAACTCCAGCAGGCCCGTGCCGACCTCGACCGGGTCGAGGCGTTGTATACCGACACCTATACCAACTTCGTCGAGTCCGTCAAACTCGTCACTGAAGTCGGTCTCACCAACACCATCGGTCAGATTCTCCTGGCACGACGGGCAGACCTCCCCGACCTCCGCCATCATCAGCAGGCGCTCGACCACCGCCAGTCCCAGATGTCCGATGCCCTGGCCCGAGCCTTCCAACTCGATTCCCGTGTTGTGGAAACACGCGATCCCGGCGTGGCTGTCCAACGCATTATGGATGCGCTCGAACCCTGGCAGGAGCCGACCGGGACACGCCCGATCACCGAGGAGGAACGGCAGGCGATCAAGACCCAGATCGACCAACTCATCCGCGACATCTATACCGCCATCGTCGGGACCGACGGTCAGAATGGCCAGCAGCGCGCACTCGAAGACTACACCGAGGTCCTGCTCCAACTCGACCACCTCGAAACCCTGCTGATCCGACTCACCCGGGATTACTCAGCCTTCATTGATCAACGCGTCCTCTGGATCCGCAGCAGTGAACCCATCACGCCGACTGACTTGGCCCGCAGTGCGCACGTCGCAACCGAACTGTCTGATCCGACGGTTTGGAAGAGCGTCCTCACACGGCTGAAGACGACGGCACGTCACCAGCCCGAGCGCTATACCTGGGCCGCCCTGGCAGCGATCGGCGTGCTGCTGTCACTCGCCTTCCGCTTCCGCGCGCGACGCCGATTGCGGGAGATTGCGCGGCACGTGGCAAAGCCGCGACTCAATCCGCGCTTTTTCAATACGGTCAATGCCCTGGCACTGACAGTCTTCTTTGCCACGCCCACGGCCCTGATTCTTGCGCTGGCAGGAAGCGTGGCACTCATCTGCGCTGATGTGTCCGAGATGATGTCGGCCGCCGGTCAGGCCCTCCTGATGACCTCGATCTATGCGTTCGTCCTCTTCTTTGCGAGGAGCGCCTGTCGCACCGACGGGCTGGCGATGGCGCACTTCGGATGGGGGCAGCGCCAGGTCGCAGCCACTCGAAGGCACCTCACATGGCTGGGCATCGTCGTGATCCCGACCGTGGCAGCCACCATGTTCGGCCGCCATGCCATCGTCACGGGTGCCGGTGCCTCGCCGCGCGAATCGCTGGCCCGTATCGGCTTCACACTGAGCATGCTGGCCCTGTCCGCATTTGCGTTTGTCATCTTCCGGCCGGGCGGGCTCATCCTTTCGTCGTTCATGGCACGGAATCGTGGCGGGTGGATCGATCGGCTCCGTCACATCTGGTTCTTCGTCACCTGGGGGGCCCCGCTCCTGTTGGCTGCCCTCGCTGCAGTCGGATGGTTTTATACGGCCTTCCGCCTCGGGCGCAGCCTCTGGAACACCTACGCGCTGGCGCTGTGCTTGATGCTGATCTACGGGCTCTTCCAACGATGGCTCAATGTCGCCGCCCGGCGACTTGCCATCGAACAGGCACGCAAACGCCGAGAAGCAGCCGCGGCCGCCGCTGCAGCCGCTCAGAACGCAGAATCTGAGTCCGCCAAGGAATCAAGCCAGGTCGCAGTCACGCCACCGCCTCCCATCGATGATGAGCATGACCTGGTGATCCCGAACGCGAATGAGCAAACGCTCAAACTGCTCCGCAGTTCGCTCGGCCTGACCACGCTTCTGGCCCTGTACCTCATCTGGTCCAGCGTCCTGCCGGCCCTCACCATGCTCGACCGAGTCGAACTCTGGCCATCGCCGCATATCCTCCCGGCACGCCAGGTCGAGTTCC
Source organism: Planctomycetota bacterium (assembly GCA_013112555.1). Lineage (GTDB taxonomy): Bacteria > Planctomycetota > Phycisphaerae > Phycisphaerales > UBA5793 > PNC21. The sequence goes on from JABFGK010000001.1 coordinate 2,551,076, forward strand.
CGCCGATCCTCCTGTCCGATGAAACACACCCGGCCATCGCGACCAGCGCGCTGATGACAGGCCCCGCCCGCCCTGCTGCCTCTGCAGCCGATGAGAGCCTGAGCGACATCAGCAAGCGCAGCGACCAGACCACCGTTACGCGCAATGACACGGAGTCCGTCCGTCCCACTCCCCGTCTCGGGTTTCAGCCCCGGTGCGAACAGCAACGCCAGTGACTCCGGTGCAGCCGATCTCGAACAGACCATCATTACCCTCGGCAATGTCATGATTGCCATTCTCATCGCGTTCATTACCGTCATGGCAGCCCGCAATATCCCCGGCGTACTTGAAATCATCCTCCTGCAACGACTCCCGCTCGATCGCAGCACACGATATGCCATCACGACCGTGGCCCGGTATCTCCTTGTGATCGTCGGCGTCAGCCTGACCTTCGGGGCCATCGGCATCGGCTGGTCGCGCATCCAATGGCTCGTGGCCGCCCTCACCTTCGGCCTCGCTTTCGGGCTCCAGGAGATCTTTGCGAACTTCATCTCCGGACTCATCATCCTGGCCGAACGACCCATCCGCATCGGCGACACCGTCACGATCGGCGACATCAACGGCACCGTCTCACGCATCCGCATGCGCGCCACCACCATCACCGATTGGAACCTCAAGGAACTCGTCGTCCCGAACAAGGAGTTCATCACCGGGCAACTTATTAACTGGTCGCTGTCCGACCCGACGATCCGCCTCATCGTCCCCGTCGGCGTTGCGTACGGCTCTGATGTCGAGAAGGTCAGGCGAACTCTCCTCCGCGTCGCCGATGCCGATGTTAACATCCTCGACGTCCCGGAGCCGCGCGTCATCTTCATGGGCTTCGGCGCCAGCTCCCTCGATTTTGAACTCCGCGTCTTCCTGCCCTCAATCGAGTACTTCGTTGCGTGTCGCGACACACTCAATACTGCCATCGACCGAGAGTTCCGCAAGGCGAAGGTCGAAATCCCCTTCCCGCAACGCGATTTGCATGTCCGCTCGTGGACCCCGGAACTCATGGTCAAACACCCACCTTCGGACACACCATCTGATTGAGACGAATGGCAAAACCCCGTTCACAACGTCACGGCCCCAAAGCCGTCCCACGCGAAGTCACCCAGGCGTTCCAGTTACTCCAGTCCGGCCAGGTCGATGCCGCTGAATCGGCGCTGCGACGAACTCTGCGCCGGAAGCCGAAGCATCTGCCGACACACATCGCCTATACATACTTATTAACGGTGACCGGCCGTCCGCTCCAGGCAATCGACAAACTTGATGCACTCCTGAGCACCCACCCGCACCATCCCGACCTTCATATGGCTCGGGCTCGAGCGTGGCAGGAGGTCGGCGACCTTGATGAGTCACAAAATGACCTGCTTCAAGTCATCGAAGGACCGGCCACCCCCGAAGAGCAGCGCGTCGATGCATGCTACATGATCGGCCGACAACTGCTTGAAAGCCAGGAACTCAGCGAAGCGATTCAATGGCTGGAATCTGCCTGTGCGCTCCTTACGCGGGACAGTCACGAGCACTTCCTTTACCTCGGTATTGCCTGTATGCGGGCCGGCTCGTGGATCGATGCGATTGCTGCATTCGAACAAGGCCTCGAACTCGATCCGGCATCCGTTGATCTTCATCTCGGTCTTGCTGAGACCTTCCGACTCAGTGCCGACCCATACCGCGCCCGCACTGAGTACGAAGCGGCACTTGCGCTGGCACCGAATCACCCCCGGGCCGTCGCCGGCCTCGCCCAACTGGCCCTGTCTGAAAAGAACGACGAGGAAGCCGATCGCATCCTGCAGGCTGCAATCCAGGCATCCGACCCGCAGCCGCCACATCCTGATATTGCCACCATCTATGTCCGCCTCTGCCGCAGACGAAAACGTCCCGGCGATGCCATTGATATACTGCGGACCGCACTGAGATCAAAACAACTGTCGCCGATGCAGAAGGCCCAACTCTGCTCCGACCTCGGTTCGCTGCTCGAACAACACGAACACGACTATGACCGGGCCTTCGACTGCTTCCGCAAGTCCAATGCTGCGCTCTCTGTCGGCCCGGTGGACCCCCGCATCGAAACGACGCGCGTTGACCACATTATCAAAGCATTTGACTCGCAGCGCATCCAACAGTTCACGCGCGCCTCGGACGCCGAGGGCAGTGACCGTCTTGTCTTTATCGTCGGCATGCCACGCTCAGGCACGAGCCTGATCGAGCAGATCATTGCCAGCCACCCGCACGCGTTCGGAGCCGGCGAACTCGATCGACTTAATAACGCCTCAATCGTCCTGGCTCAAAGTGATGAATCAGCGTTGCGACACTATCCTGATTACGTGGCCGATCTGACGCCGGACATGCTCAACAAGGCGGCCGCCACCTACCTGAATCACGTCAACGGCATGCTGCCGCCCGGCTCACAGGGTCCCATCCGCATCATCACCGACAAAATGCCGCACAACTACCATTACCTCGGCCTGATCCCCATGCTGCTGCCCGGTGCTCGCGTCATCCACTGCCGACGCCACCCGCTGGACACCTGTCTGTCCTGTTACGCCACGCCGCTGAACCCGGCCCTGACCTACACCACAAACCTGCAGGCCATCGGCCAGACCTACCGGCAGTACCACCGCCTTATGCAGCACTGGCATGACGTCGCCGACGCCCTGAGCCTGCCCATCCTTGACGTGCAATATGAGAAGCTCGTTAATAACCTGGAATCCGGTGCCCGCGAACTCATTGACTTCTGCGGCCTTGACTGGGATGAGCGCTGCCTCAGTTTCCATGAGACCACACGCACCGTCGCCACCGCCAGCACCGAGCAGGTCCGCACCCCACTCTACACCTCGTCCGTCGGTCGCTACCGGCACTACCTATCCCAACTGGCCCGCCTCGCGGATGACCTGGCCGACCTGATTGATCAATCAGCGTAGGCGCACGTCACAAACCTTCCCACGGCCTCAACACCACTCGAAACTGATCCTCATACTCCGCAGCCGCATCTTCCATCGGGCCCGGCGAGATTGTTCCGATCACAGCGCAGTCACATGCATCAGCCTCACTGTCGCCAGTCTCCACCGTCACACCGCACGCGTTGAGTACACGGACCACCACATCCACGCCCTTCCCTTGACCCACGAGTTGCACGCGTGTCACCCCGGCCCGCTTCACCTCGTTGCCCAGCCACGCACGCACGGCCGCCGTTCCACGGAACCGTTCATATTGCTCAAGGGTCAATGGGGTTCGCTTCTGCTGACCGACGGTCGCCCGCAACTCGTCCACCCCCTCCTCGAACCCCTTTTCCGCTCCCTCTTTCACAGCGATCTGCCCGTAGCGCTCAACCACGCGTGCCAGTTCATCATCAATCAACGACGTCGGCGCATAGCGCGCGGTGACCCAGCCGTTGTTTCTGACCAAGAGACGCAGTATTCGATTCATATCCCGATTTAGGCCGGCCTTCAGATGCACCACCGGCAGCCGAGCATCATGCACGATCCGATACCCTGATGCGATCGCGCGCGCGCACAGGTCATACTCCTCAGCGTAATACTGAAAGGCACCGTCATACCCCCCAAGCCGATTGAACACATCGACCCGCACCAGCGCCCCGCAGCCGACGAATACCTCCGGCACGCCCCCTGCCTCATGCCGCCCGTCCGGCAATGTAATACGACCCCCGGCGGCAAACACATCCGGTCGCCCATCCAGACTCCGAATCAGCGCCCCGACTGAATCGGCAGCATCGGCCGGCACAACAGAGTCATCATCCAGCATGAGCGCCCAGCGGGCATCGGTACGCGCGCATGCCACGTTCCGCCCCGCAGCCCCGAGATTCGCATCATTTCGTAGTACTGAGACCGTCCACCCGTTGCTCAGCCGGTGCATTGGAATGGAGTCACCGACCGGCTCACTCGACCCGTTGTCGACGATGTACACTTCGGTCGATAATCCTGCAATGCTGACAAGACCGAGCCGATCCAATGTGGCCTGCAGCAGCGCAACCCGATCCCGCGTCGGGATAATGACTGCCAGATCAACCACCGCCACCGGAATCGCTCCTCACACTCTGATCGACCTGAATCACCTTCACCCGGCGACCGTCCCGAGCACCTGCAGCCGTCCTGCTGCCATGCGCTGCCACTCCATCCGCAGAACGCTGCCGTCAATCGGCACACGACCGTAGCGGCGACTCTGAATCGCGGCAGACAGACTCCCAAGATAGGCAGCCTGAACCATGTCTGCCCCGGCCATCGCTGCGGCCGAACTCGCTGCAAAGACACTGTCTCCGCACCCTGTCGTATCCGTCGCCGTACTCCCCAGAGCCGGGATATGGACACTCGACAGGCGCGTCTTCCACTGGCGGTTCGAGGCTGATCGCCCGCGGCCACGTTTGCCTGATTCACCGACACGCTCAAAGACAATCAAGCCCTCAGGCCCGAGCGTCACCACCGCTGCGCCGGCACGGACGGCATCCATCCATTGCCACACCACCGCCGGCAGACTGTCGGAGAAGTTGCCGACCGCCTCGCGCAGTTCCTGCTCATTCGGGCACCCGAAGTCGGTCCCCCGCATTCGCATCAGATACGACCGTCGGCCGTTCACGTCACAGGTCACCCGATCCACGCGCGACCGCAGCCGCGGCACGAGGTGATCCAGCACCGCCGGCGTAAACAAGCCCAGCCCACCGTCATACAGCAGCACCCCATCAACCGGTCGACGCCGACCCCGCGCTCGAACCTGTTCAAACACGCTCGCGACCAGCCGACGCCGGGCTGATTCATCCAGCGCCAATGACTCACCGGAGTCCAGTTGCATGACGGTCTGCCGGCCCACGAGATACCGAGTCCGTTCATACACCGGCTGCCCGCTCTCGACACACCGGACGGCCACCCCGGCCCCCGTCAGGCCTTCGCGCAGACCGCCATCCTCTGGTGCCATTGCCGTCATGGTCCGATTCGCTGACGGCAACGCCGTCACAAGCGTGACCTCGGCTCCCAGACCGGCCAGCGACTTGGCGACCGCCGCGGCCCCTCCGTCATAGCCGGCTGTCGAGCCGGGACGCAATGTCAAATACGGGCCATCCGGCAACCCGTCCGACTGCGTGCAATGCACATAGGTATCAATGGACACATCACCCACCACCACCAGTCGCAACTGTGCAATCCGGTCCACAATCGCATCCAGCCGCGAGGATTCCAGATCATGCGTCGAAAACAACTGCTCCAGCCGACCTGAGAACAGTGGGTCCAGATGCTCGGCACTTGACTCGATCAGCGCGCTCGAACTGAAGACCACATCCCCGGAACTGAACATGACTCGCCCGCCGGCCCGCTCCACTGCCTCCCGCTCAGACAGAAAACGCGGGTCGCGGTTGGCCTCATACTCACGCCCCTTCAGATACACATCCGGCTTGACGAGCGAAATGACCTGCTCAGCCGTCGCGTTCGGGTCAATGTACACGAAATCCACGCAGTTCAGCGCTGCCAGGTTCTCAGCCCGTAGCCGCTCAGGAATCAACGGCCGGCCCGTCCCTTTACTGACCTCGCGATCAGCCGTGATCGTCACGAGCAGAACGTCGCCCTGGCGCGATGCAAACTCCAGATGTCGCACATGCCCCGGGTGCACAATGTCAAAACACCCATGACACTGCACAATTGTCAGCCCTCGCCGACGGGCATCGTCACAGCACGCCTGCAGGCGTGCCAATGACAGAACCTTCGATTTCACAGAGCATGCCACCGCCATGGTGCAGTCCTCACTGATGCGAACACCGGGTCTCCTGCTCTCTCCATCGGCCAGATCGGCCGGCCTACAAAAAAACGGGCAGCCCCGGAATGCCGATTCTGAGCCACTCATTCGGCTGATACGCGCAAAAAAAGCCCCGTGACTGCATTACAGTCACAGGGAAATACAATTCAGACCGGGCGTCGCCTACGCAGCCGACGATGAACCGTGGTGAGGCTGTGCCGGCGACTCTGAGGCTGCCCCGCCGCCGCCGCTGCTGCTGCAATCGCCTCGGGTACTGTGCTCCTCATCGGCACGCACCACTCGATTGCGGCCCCCGTGCTTCGCTGCATACAGCGCTGCATCGGCTGACTTGATGACCGAAGCCGCCGTCGGCTCCTCCGCCGTCCCCAGGTCCGTAACCCCGAAACTGGCCGTCACGCAGAGGTCATCATGCGATGCCCAGACATAGGCCTCGAGGGTCTGCCGGCAGCGCTCGGCCACCGTCACAGCATCTGCCAGGCTCGTCATCGGCAGGATCACGGCGAATTCCTCACCGCCGTACCGACAGGAAATATCACTGTCGCGCGTCTCCTCAACCAGGATATTTGCAACTTCCTGCAACACCTGGTCGCCGAATGGGTGACCGTGTGTGTCATTCAGATTCTTGAACTTGTCCACATCGGACATGATCAACGCCAATGGCGTATCGTGCCGGCGCGCCTGGCTGACCTGGCAGACCAACTGCTCATCCAGGTGCGTCCGATTCCACAACCCAGTCAGGCCGTCTACCTGCGCACGCTGGGCCAACATCTTGACCAGTTTTCGCGTCCGCAGGGCACTGCGCACCCGTGCTCGCAACTCAGCAATGTCAAACGGCTTGGTCACGAAATCGACGGCACCCAGGTCAAAACCCTTCACCTTATTCGTGCTGCCACCCGACCCCGAAAGAAAGATGACCGGGATCTCAACCGTAAGCGGATCGTGCTTCAACTCCGCGAGCACCTCAAACCCACTCATGCCGGGCATATCAATGTCCAGCAGAATCAAGTCCGGCAACAGTTCACGTGCGCGCTCAATCCCATCCTGCCCGCTCGAAGATGAACTGATCGCCACGTTCTGATCACGCAGCCGAATCTTGAGCAGGCGGTGAATGTCAACGGAATCATCAATCACCAGAATAGTCGATGCAACTTCTGCCATGAACGAATTCCCTGCCTAACTTCGCCGGCGTCCTCTGGCACACGCCTGCCATCGGAGAGTACCACATCACAACCTCGCAGGCACTCAGCGGTGACATCAGTCGCCCTGCCCTGGCCCCGGGCTCGCACGGCGACAGAGATCAACCAGCTCATTCATGGCCGCTTCAATCTGCCCCGGGTCACCGGCCCCCGACTTCAGCAGGCCTTCCAACTCAGCCGCTGCCTCACTCAGTGACGGGAACCCATAACCGCCGCAGGCACCCTTTAACTGGTGACTGAGACGTAGCAACTCATCCATCATCTGCGATTCAAAACTCGACTGCAATGACTGGACGCGCTGAGGCAACTCATCCACGAACATCTCAACCAGCTCGAGCATGTCCGGATCGTCCGCAAACTCGCTGACAACCGGACCCGAATTCCCTGGGTTGGACTGCTGATCCTGCATTTTCAATTGACCTTTCACATGACAGACAGATGTGACCATGTCACTGCGGCGCGCACACCCACACGATCTGCAGGTGCGTGCACCCCACACATCGGCCCGATGCCCATCCAAGTTTGGCCAATCGATTCAAAACGGACACGATTGTGCCCATAACCAACCCCGGCCGAACACGCATGCCCGATAACACCACCCGTACCGATTCCCCACGCCTACTCCTGCAATGCGGCCAGGTCTGCGTACAAGTCCAACGACTGCGGATTCGCCAGCGCATCCCGATTCTTCACCGGCAACCCGTGCACGACATTCCGCACGGCCAACTCCACCTTCTTGCCACTGATCGTGTACGGGATATCTCGCACAGCCACGATCCTGGCAGGCACGTGACGCGGCGTGCAGTTGGCCCGAATCGTCGTGCGAATCCGGCCGGCTAACTCCTCCGTTAACTCGAACCCGTCTGCCATCTTGAGAAACAGAATCACGCGCACGTCATCCTGCCACTCCTGCCCGATCACGAGACTGTCCAGCACCTCGGTAAACGACTCAACCTGCCGGTAAATCTCAGCCGTCCCGATCCGCACCCCGCCCGGATTCAATGTGGCATCCGAGCGCCCGTAGATCGTCACCCCGCCGTGGTCATTGATCTCAATGTAATCCCCGTGCCGCCAGACGCCTGGATACTCCGAGAAATACGCGTTGTGATACGACTCCCCCTCCGGGTCCGCCCAGAAGTAGATCGGCATCGAGGGAAACGCTGCCTCGCACACGAGTTCCCCCTTCCGGTTCAGCACCGGCTTCCCGTTTTCATCGTAGGCCTTGACCTTCATCCCCAACCCCCGTGCCTGCAACTCACCGCGATACACCGGCCCCATCGGGTTGCCTCCAGCAAAACACCCATTCAAATCCGTCCCGCCCGAAATCGACGACAAACATAACTCCGTCTTAATATCACGATACACATACTCAAAACTCTCAATCGACAGCGGCGACCCGGTCGACAACACAGCCTTCAGCCGCTCCAGGCGACAGTCCTCCCGCGGCCTGTACCCGGCCTTCTCCAGCGCAGCCAGGTACTTGGCACTCGTCCCAAAGATCGAAATCCCCACCGCATCAGCCAACTTCCACAAGCCCTCCGGGCCGGGATGAAACGGCGACCCGTCATATAACGTCACCGTCGCCCCCAGTGAGAGCGAGCACACCATCCAGTTCCACATCATCCACCCGCAGGTCGTGAAGTAGAACAGGTTATCCTCACGTTTCAGGTCGGCATGGAGTTTCAGTTCCTTCATCTGGTTCAGCAGAATCCCGCCGGCACTCTGCACAATGCACTTGGGCAACCCCGTCGTTCCCGAGGAATACATAATGTACACCGGGTGCGAAAACGGGAGTTGCACAAACTCGATCTCCTGCGCGGCACAGAGTGCCACGAAATCCTCGTAATGCACTGCCTTGCCCGCCAGCCCGCCGAGATCAGCCCGCTGCTCGGTATATGGCACGACCACGACCAACGGCTGGGACGATAACTGATCAAAAATCCCGGCCACTTTTTCCAATGAGTCGAACGTCTTGCCCCCATACGAATACCCGTTGGCTGTGAACAGCACCTTCGGCTCGATCCGCTGAAATCGATCAAGCACGCCCTTGATGCCGAAGTCCGGCGAGCAGGACGACCAGATCGCCCCCAGGCTCGTCGCGGCCAGCATCGCAATCACCGTCTCCGGCATGTTCGGCATGAAGCCGGCTACCCGATCCCCCTCCTGCACCCCGGCCTGCTTCAACGCCTGGGCCACCCGTGACACTTCGGCATACACCTCCGCATACGTGAGCACACGGGGAACCTCCATCGCTTCACCCTTGAATACGAGCGCCGGCCGATCATCGCGATACCGCAGCAGATTCTCTGCGAAATTCAGGCGTGCCCCGGCACACCACTCTGCGCCCGGCATCCGACCCGGATCATCAACGATCTGCGTCGGGTCGGCCGAAGCAATGATCCCCATGTGATCCCACACTGCCTGCCAGAAATCAGCGATCTCCGTCACTGACCACTCATACAGCTCGTCATACGAGGAAAACGCGAACCCATGCCGCTTGTTCACATACTGCATGAACGCGTACATGTTCGTCTGCTGCACCCGCTCCGGCGACGGGGTCCACAGGGGTCTGCCGGTATCTGCGGCCATGATTAGTCCTTTACAATCCATTGTGTTCTCTTCTACTAGAAAAACCTATAAAACCTTCAAAAAAACAAGTTGGACCTGCCCCTCGTGTTATACTGCAAGGTGTGGGCCACTGGACACTGAGGCGATCTCGGCCAGGGGGCAACTTGCACAATATAGATCAATGTGAAGGAGAGAGACATGCTGATTCACCGGAATCCTCAGGCGTTGCGGCGCCGATCAATTCGTTCTTTTCAGCCACTGGGCACTACCTTACCGATGGCCTGCCTGGCGGTATCATTGCTGACCGCGATGACATCGGCCGATATCGAGTTCGACACTCCCATTGAGGTGTCACTCGATGCGGGTCTGTCGGCAATCGTATCCCTCCGGGCCGACAGCGACAGCCACCTTGACCTGGTGTGTGTCAACTACGATCTTGGTACACTCACAGTGCTGCTCGGAATTGGCGATGGCACGTTCACCGTCTCAGAAGTCATTCATGCCGGGCAGGGGCCAACGTGTGTACAGGCCGGCGATGTCAATCACGACGGGACTCTCGACCTTGTCGTCGGACTCTACCTCGACAATGAAGTCGCCGTCTATGCCGGTTATGGTGATGGGACTTTCGCTGCGCCGGACCGATATGCGGTCAACGACCATGTCAATGGCCTGTGTATCCATGATCTGACGGCGGACATGTATCCGGAGATAATGGTCGCAGCCGGCGAGTTCGGCAACGGCAATTTCGACACCCTCACCGTCTTCGCTAATGACGGACACGGCGTTTTTGACACCGGAACGGTTTATCCGGGGACCGGAATCGAAGGATTCTCAGTGGTATCGGATACGATCGATGCCGATGGGGCTGCCGACGTCATCTGGTCCGGTGCGTACAACGTGCAGTTGCTCATCAACCAGGGGGATGGCACGCTTGGCGATATGACCAGACTCAGCGCCGGCGATCAGGTTAAGAACTGGCTCATCTGCGGAGACTGGGACAATGATGCAGATGTTGATCTCGCCTGTTCGCACCGAAATGACCACTCTGTTACTGCCATCATCAACAACGGTGACGGCACCTTTTCCTACAACAACATGCACACCGGCGCCGGCCCGGTCGGTCTCGCCGCGGCTGATCTCGACGGCGACCTCGATATCGATCTGGTGTCCGTTCATCCCGGTGATCAGGGGTACGCCGGCCTTTCGATTCTGGCCAACAACGGAGATGCCACCTATCAGCCTGACCAGGCATATCTCATGGGCGAAGTCCCCACGGCGTTGACAGCATCTGACTTCAATGAAGATGGACTGCAGGATCTGGCCGTCGTCGATGCGGACACCGGCGTGCTCACAATTCTTCTCAACGTCACGCCTGCGCCGCTTCTCTCAAGCCCGTACACGTTTGCCGCCGGCGGCAACTGGCCGCTTGACGTCAAGATGGCGGATCTTGACAATGACACGCATGCCGATGCGGTCTACCCGCTTATGGCTGACGGCGTCGGCTATGTCTGCATCATGTTCAATGATGGAATGGGATGGTTCAATGACCCCGTGATGCTTCCCGTCGGCACGGATCCGGCTTCGGTGGCCATCGGGGATTTGAATAACGATCAGAACCTCGATCTCGTCGTGCCGAATCAAACTGGAGGCACCTATGGCTGGGGTGACATCTCGGTGCTGTACAATCGAGGAGGCGGGGAATTTCTTGCAGAAAATCGAATTGACGTTGGCGTGGATCCGCGCGCTGCGGTGATCACGGATATGGACAATGACCAGAATCCGGACATTGTCCTGGCGAGTTACAGTTCGAACGTCGGTCTCATAGTCCTGTACGGGCTCGGCAACGGACAGTTTGATGACCCTGTCGACTATTACATCGGCAACAGTGGGCATGTTGACGTGATCGCTGTGGATGTCGACAACGATGACGACCCCGACATTGTCCTTGGTTCGGGTAAGAGCGCGGCGCTCATGCTCGTTGCGAACAACGGGGATCGAACCATCGGTGACCGTACGTTCCTCCAGACCGGCGGGCTGCGGTCGATCGCTGTTGCCGGGAGTCATCTTGATGCAGATCCGTATGTTGATCTCGTTGCGTCCAACGAGGTGAGCGTGGCGGTCTTCATCAACAACGGGGATGGCTCGTTTGCTGAAGCCGAGACGTACGACTTCGGATCCGGACATCATCCGCAGGGGTTGGCCGTCGGCGACTTCGACCACGATGATGATGCAGACATCGCCGTCGCCCGTATTCTCTCCGCGACCGTGGCCATCTTGTTCAATGACGGCACCGGCTCATTCCCACAAATGAGCACGGTCTACACCGGTGCGCCACAATGGGATATTGACGCTGCTGACATGGACAGCGATCAGGATCTGGATCTGATCGGGGTCTCCTACAACGATGAACTCGTCTCCCTCTTTTACAATTCGACGATTGAAGGTGGACACGGTTCACACTACCTGACCCTGTCCCAGTCCGACCTGAAACGTGGTGTCCAGACCCAGTTCCGGGTCACTGATGCCGATGGGTGGGAGACAGTCTACTTCCTGTACAGTATCAAGGGCCTGGGTACGAGCCCCCCCGTCCCGCAGCTCGGTGGAATGCGGCTTGACCTCCGGATGCCCATCACGGTCCTGGATACGGCCATCGCGGATCCACAGGGCATGGCCGTTGTCAATACACGCGTTCCCGGCGGCGTCCCGCTCATCTCGATCGGAACCCAGGCGGTTGTACGCCGTGGCTCAAATGGGAGTGACTCGACGAAGTCCAATGTCCTTCTGAAACCCATCGTCGAATAGAGATCGCCTTACGCTCGCAGCAATACTCAACGCCACTCCGACTCCCACCCGCTCGAAAACAGCAGGTGGGAGTCGTATCGTCTGAAGTGACCAGTGAACGCAGATAGCGTGGCGCACGGTGCCGGACCACACCTGACGATGACGGAGCCCCCCAATGGAGTTCATGACCGAGGCCGAGAAGGCACAACTCGAACAGCAACTGGCCGAACTCGTGGGCAAACGCAAGGCACTCTCAGACCGCATCGGGGCGGCCCGCGAACTCGGCGACCTGCGCGAAAACGCCGACTATCACGCTGCCCGTGAAGATCAGGGCATGAACGAAGCGAAAATCCGTGAACTCGAGAAGCGGCTGAAAAACTCACAGGTTGCCGACCCCGATGCTATCCCCGATGACGTCGTCTTCGTCGGCGCCACCGTCAAACTCCGCGATACCGACACCGGCGAGGAGGACCTCTACAAACTCGTCGGCGAGTCCACCGGCAACTTTATGCTCGACTACATCGAAGTGACCCCGAACTCCCCGATGGGCCAGGCGCTGATGAAGGCCCGCGTCGGCGAAACCGTCCGTGCCGACCTCCCGAAGGGTACAAAACGCTTCGAAATCGTTGAAATCGTCGAATAGCCGACGAATCAGAGCCGCGAGACCCAATCTCGGCACGGTTCCCCGCCTGGCGCATATTCCACCTCCATAATTCCCCCAATCTCCGGCTACCACCCCACCCGACTCGCCTGCCGCCTCCGCCTCACGCGGCTACCATTGCCCGCTATGCCAACCATTACCATCGACGGAACAGCGTGCGAGTTCGAAAAGGGCCAGATGATCCTCCAGGTCGCCAAGGCCAACGGGATCGAAATCCCGCACTACTGCTACCACGAGGGCCTCTCGATCGTGGCATCCTGCCGCATCTGCCTCGTGGAAGTCTGGGCCCCGAACCCTCGCAACGACTACAAACTCGAAGCCATCCCCAAACTGCTCCCGGCCTGCCAGACCCCGGCCGGCGAAGGCCAGGTTGTCTACCTCGACAGCCCGAAAGTGCTGGCCAACCAGAAGCAGGTCATGGAATACCTCCTGATCAATCACCCACTTGATTGCCCCGTCTGCGACCAGGCCGGGGAATGCTACCTCCAGGATTATTCCTATCGCTACGGCCGATCCGTCTCGCGCTTCGAAGATGACAAAATCAAACAGCCCAAGAAAGACCTCGGCCCCACCGTCTACCTCTACTCCGATCGCTGCATCATGTGCAGCCGATGCGTCCGCTTCACCCGGGAAATCAGCGGCACCTCCGAACTCTGCGTCGTCGGCCGCGGCGCAACCGAGCAGATCGACCTCTTCCCCGGCAAGGCGCTCGACAACGAGATGTCGGGCAACGTCGTGGACGTCTGCCCCGTCGGTGCCATGCTCGACAAGGACTTCCTCTTCTCGCAGCGCGTCTGGTTCATGACGAGCACCCCGAGCATCGACGGCCTCACCGCCGGCGGCGACAATATCCACATCGAACACAACAAGGGCACGGTCTACCGCATCAAGCCACGCACGAATCCGGATGTCAACAAGTGGTGGATCTCCGATGAAGTCCGCTACGGGTACAAGCACATCCACTCCGACGACCGCCTCACTTCGCCCCATCGTGCCCAGCACGGCGAGCGAATCAATACCACCTGGCCGAGCATCCTCGAAGAAGTCGACAGCGTCATCACCCGCATGGTCGGAAACGGGGCCACCGTGGCGGCCCTGATCAGCCCCATGCTGACCTGCGAGGAGGCCTTCCTGATTGCCGACTATGCGAAAGGCTGGCATGTGAATCGCGGCCAGGCAATCATCGGCATCGGCCCGGTTCCCGTCGATGGCGAGGATCGGACCTACCCGCCCACCGCCAAGCCCGGCGATGCGAACGCCTACACCGTCCGTGCCGAGAAAGCACCCAATGCCCGCGGCGTGAAACGTGTCCTGGCTGCCATGGCCGGCGACGGCAAAGGCGATCTGTCCGAACCAATGGACTTCGACGCCTGGCTCGAAGCCGTCAAAGCAGCCGATATCGTCATCATCACCGGCAACTATCCCAATGACTGGGTGCCCAAAGAGCTCACACGGGCCGTCACCAAGAAGTTCGTGGTTCACGTCGATACGCTGACCAACGGGCTGTCCGTCAAAGCAGACGTCGTCCTGCCGTCATCCACCTGGGCCGAGAAGTCAGGCACTTTTGAGAATGTGGACGGCCTGCTCCAGGTGTTTGAACAGGCGATCGAGCCGATTGACGGGGCCGCACCCGAAGGCCGGATCTTCACACACCTCATCACGCTGGCCGAGGGCAAACCGCTGACCGATGCCCCCCACTACGATGCCGGCCTGATCCGGCAACGACTGGCCGAGGAAGTCGGCCTGACTGAGTTTGTGGACACCATCAGCATCCCGGTTCAAATCCAGAAGGCCGAGCCGGATGTTGCCATCGTCGACTTGTAAGCAAGAAGAAACACCCCACCGATGCCCACCGCTTTGGTCATCCGAACAGCCGGCACAAACTGCGATCGCGAACTCGTGTACGCATTTTCAGCCGCCGGCGCGCCATCCGTCCAACTGGTCCACATCCGCCAACTGATCGATGAGCCGTCTCGTCTCGATTCAGCCGACCTCATCGGCATCCCCGGCGGGTTCTCCTATGGCGATGACATTGCAGCCGGCCGCATCTTTGCCATGCTCATCCGCCAACACCTGTATGCACCACTGCGAGCCTGCGTCGATCGCGGCGTGCCCATCATCGGCCCCTGCAACGGCCTCCAGATCCTTGCAAACCGGCCTCCTCCCGGCAGTGGGGCAGGCGGCAGGGGGGGCGTCTCGCCCGCTATCAACACCACCGCAACCCCCCACCCCCACCATCGCCCTGGCTCCCAACATCGCCGGCCGATTCATCGACGACTGGCTCGAAGTCGAAGTCGTCCCCGATTCCCCCTGCATCTGGACCGCCGGCCTCTCAGACGAACCGACCTCAACCTCCTGCATCCTGCCGATCGCACATGGCGAAGGCCGATTCATCACCGATAACGACACACTCACTGCCATCGAGAGCGCCGGCCTCGTCGCGCTCCGCTATACCGAATCCTCCAATGTGAACGGCTCAATGAACCGCATTGCCGGCATCTGCGATCCCACCGGCCTCATCTTCGGCCTCATGCCGCACCCGGAACGGTTCACCACCTGGCACCAGCACCCTGCCTGGACCCGCCTCGATCGCAACATGATCACCGAGACCGAGCCGATCGGCCTCCGCATGTTCCGGAACGCAGTGGCCCATGCCCGCAGCGCGTGCGTCCGTTAGCCCCCGGCTCCGCCGGGGGGGGCCATATTCCGCACAAAAAAAGCCGGACTTGGCGTCCTCGCCAAGTCCGGGTCACATACTGCACAATCAACCTTATGCGCGCTCCACCGTCGCGCCGCAACGTACGACTTACCACCAGTAGTTATGCGTCCGATCGTCCCAACTCTCGAGTTCCTTCAACGTGTCACGCTGACGCAACTCGACGTGTGAATCGGCAAACAACGCATTGGACCCCACCGCCCCGTGCCGGTCGCTCTTGATCCGGGCGACATTCCCACCCCAGTTGTTCGAATTCTCCTCAGGCCCGTTGATGTGCACTTCCATGAATACGTCATACCAGTCATCAATGCCGCGCCAATACCCTTGCTGCTGGTTGAAGATCGAGTCATCCGCATCATCTGCAAACGCCGTCAGATACATGGCATCGGCCGGCCGCATGAACTCCGTGATCTGACACGTCGGGTGCCGCCCGTTCTGGTACTGGCGCCCCTGGTCCGTCAGCATGATGCCGTTGACGACGTACTGAACCGGGTGCTTCTTGTTCGGGTGCGAGGGATCGCGGAACACCTCGGCGTTGTCGAAGTAGTGTACCTTGTTGACCCCGGAGTCCCAATCACGGTGATCCGGATTGCTCATGTTCGGTTCCGGAAGTTTGTAGACATACTTGATCAACAGCCTCGGCCAAGGGTGGTGATACCGATTGACACTCGGGACGTGCGTGCTCCCCTCGCGCGGCATGTAGTCCTTGTTGTCGGCCACATACATGTTCAGCGCGATCCCGATCTGGTTCTGGTGAGCGGCACACACGCTCGTTCGCCCCAACTCGCGCGCATGAATGAGCGCCGGCAGCAGAATCCCGATCAACAGTGCGATGATGGAAATCACGACCAGCAACTCGATCAACGTAAAGCCGCGTGCCGGCACGCGGTCACGATTCGTAACGACAACACGATTCATAACGTCCATTCTCCTGACGCCCAATTCATATATTGACACAGTCTGATGCGAACACACATCGAGAGACCACAGTCAGAATCACAATCCGCTCCACCACCCGGGAACGCAAAGCCCACGCATCCGAATGCGTGGGGAATGATCGTTTCTTACCACCAGTAGTTGTACGTCCGGTCGTCCCAGTTCCGTTCATCCTTGAGCGAGTCCCTGAACCGCAACTCCACATGGGAGTCCGCAAACAAGGCATTGGACCCGCTGCCGGCCCCGCTGTTCCCCCGATAGTGACGCGAACTGCTGATTCGGGCCACGTTCGACCCGATCCCGTTCGAATTCTCCTCGGGTCCGTTCACGTGCTTGATGTTCCAGACGTCGTACCACCAGTCGATCGGGTACCCGTGACGCTCATACGCCTCCGTATAAACCGAACTGTCCACATCGTCCGTAAACGCCGTCAGATACATCGAGTCAGCAGGCCGGATGAACTCCGAGATCGAAGAGGTCGGGTGCCGCCCGTCATCCTTCAACCGGCCGTCATTGCCCTCCTGCATCATCAGCCCGTTGTTGATGTACTGAATCTGGTGACCATCATGTGGGTGAGAGGGGTCCTTGAAGAACTTGAAATCACCCCAGTCGTACTGCCGGTAGTACGAATCCCAGTCGTTGTACTTCCGACCGTCAATATCACGGGGCGATTTCGCAAAACGCCTGTCCAGGTATGGCGCGAATGATCTCGGCCAGGGGTAGTAGTACAGGCCTCGCTGGGGCGGCTGGCCCTCACGCGGGATGAAGTCCTTGTACTCCGTCGCGTACAGATTCAATGCATACCCGATCTGCTTCTGGTTCGACTTGCACACGCCGCAGCGGGCCGTCTCCCGGGCCCGGCTCAATGCGGGAAGCAAGATCCCGATCAGCAACGCAATAATCGAGATGACCACCAGAAGTTCAATGAGCGTGAATCCAAACGGCCTGATACGTCTGCTCATGATGCTGCCTCTCCGTCATCGATCGAATGACAGAAACCGATTTCCCGTGCTCAAACCATCCACTACATACACAAACGAGCCGAACATGATTGGCTGCATTCAACAACATCTCTTACCGGCCACCCGGCGGTCGGCTGATTCCAACACCTGAATACCGTCATCCATCGCACGATTCGGGCCGAGAACAATCTACGAAACGCTGCACATCTTCACAGGACGACCGGATCCAGTCGCGCCTGCATACATCCCCCGGTGAGTGCTCTGCTTTCAGCATCATAGATTGCAGGCCGAATGTCAAGAGCCAAATGGGGTAAAATGGGCAGGCAATGCCCTTTCACTCACTGACTTACAGCCTGCCAACCAACATCCGATAAGCAGGTGTACTATCATTGCCGCCCCTCAGCAGACCGGCCCGGCCAAGCAAGCCGGACTTGCCGGAGTCCCCGACCTCGAGTCCGGGTCCACATCCAGGTGAGGCGATCGTGCACGGCGAACCGGCCCGGCCGGATCACTGCCCCTGCACCCACGCCCCTCCAACCCAGCCATTTGACGCCCACCCACCACCGGCTACGCTGACAAGCCACACACATCACCCCCTTTGACCAAAGCAGCCGCCCCCATGCCAACCAGCAACGACAATAACTCCAACCCGCAAAACGCCAAGAAACAGCAACCAGCGGACTCGCCTGATCCAGGGGCCCAGCCACGCATGCTCCAGGCACCAAAGGGAACACGAGACTTTTTCCCGGATGAGATGATCTGGCGCCGCCACCTTGAAAAAACCTGGCGTGAGGTGTCCATACGCCACGGCTTCGACGAGATTGAAGGCCCGACATTCGAACTGCTCGACCTCTACCGTGTCAAGTCCGGCGATGAGATCGTCAGCGAACTGTTTTCCTTTGAGGATCGAGGCGGCCGGCAACTGGCACTCCGTCCCGAGTTTACCCCCACGCTGGCCCGCATGGTCGTGGCCCGTGCTGCGAGCCTCCCGAAACCGACCAAGTGGTTTGCCATCCCGCTGCACTACCGCGCCGAACGCCCTCAGCGAGGCCGGCTGCGCGAGTTCCTCCAGTGGAACGTGGACATGATCGGCGATGACTCCCCCGCTGCCGATTCCGAAGTCCTCGGCGTAGCAATCGATCTGCTCGCTGAACTCGGCCTGACACGCGAACTCGTTCGCGTCAAGATCAGCCACCGCGAGACCGTCTCCAAGTGCCTGCTCCGCCTCGGGATACCAGAGGACCGACTCCTGCAGGCCTTTGCGCTGCTTGATCGTCGCGACAAGATGTCACCCGAGGATTTCCAAAAGGCAGCCGGCGCACTCGGGCTGAAAGACGACACCATCGCTCGCTTCGATGAGATTGCTCGGGCCGGTATCGCTGCCACTGCATCCTGGGGCGAAGTCGTCCGCAGTCTCCAGGTCCCTGAGCAGGACCTCGAAGACCTGCAGCCCATTCACGACATTCTCGACAAGACCGGCCTCGCACCCTGGTGTGAATACGACCTCGGGATCGTCCGCGGCCTGGCCTATTACACCGGTACCGTCTTCGAAATCCGAGACGCAGGCGGCAAGGAACGAGCCGTCTGTGGCGGGGGACGCTATGACCGCCTCGTCGAAACCTTCGGCGGGCCACCCACCCCGGCCTGCGGGTTCGGCATGGGCGATGTCGTCCTGAGCCTCATGCTCCAAGACCATCGCCTCAAACCCGAAGCAGCCGACATCATGCCGGCACCCGATGTCTTTCTCATCTCAGCCGGCGGCGACGATGCCGAGGCATTGCTTCCCAAACTGCTGCTGGACCTCCGGCGGGCAGGCCTCCATGCTCGACGCTCCTACCGAGCGACACGCAACGTCGGCAAACTGCTCAAAGAGGCATCAAACACACATGCACGCTTTGCAGTCATCCTCGGGCAGGAACTGGAACAAGGGCAACTGGTCGTCAAAGACCTGACGGCCGGCGATCAGATCCCGGTGGATGTCGGGCAGGTTGCCAAACTGGTCCTCACCCGCCTCGGCCGATTCAGCGAGCGCGGCCTTGACGCACCGACTTCATCGTGTGGCATGTGATCGGGTCCCGCACCACCCCATGCTCGGTCACGATCGCCGTGATCAGTTCAGCCGGTGTGACGTCAAACGCCGGGCTGTATACCTGCTGATTCAGCGGCGCCGTGCGCACCCCGAACCCCTCCGTAATCTCGGCAGCCTCCCGTTGCTCGATCGGGATCGCTGATCCGTCCAGCGTATCAAAGTCGATCGTCGAGAGCGGGGCAGCAACCAGAAACGGGATCCCATGGTGCTTGGCCAGCACTGCCAGGCTGTACGTTCCGACCTTGTTGGCCGTATCCCCATTGGCAGCGATCCGGTCCGCCCCGGTAATGACGGCCCTGACCAACCCGTTTCGCATGGCCCAGCCGGCCATGCTGTCAGTCAGCAGCGTCACATCGACCCCACCCTCTGACAGTTCATAGGCCGTCAGTCGGGCTCCCTGCATCAGCGGCCGCGTTTCATCGGCATAGACGCGCACATCCAGCCCGCGCTCGCGTCCCATGTACATGGGTGCCGTCGCCGTCCCGATCCCGCCCGTTGCCAGCGCGCCGGCATTGCAGTGTGTCAACAGCCGCAGCGTCGGGGGGGATCCCTCTTCAATGACTCCAAGCGACTCCAACAGATCCAGCCCATGATCACCGATCGCACGGCAGGCAGCCCGATCCTCATTATGGATTCGCCTGGCCTCATCCAGTAGATGCCCCGGCAAGGACGCGTCCTCACCGCTGAACCCTTCGCCGGTCCGCTTCATCTGTTTGATCGCCCAGAACAGATTGACAGCCGTCGGGCGGCTCGTGGCCAGATACGTCCCGGCCTCGTCCAATCCGGACCGTGCAGTCTGACCCGCTCGCAGCGCGGTCATGGCACCGATGACGCAGCCATACGCCGCTGCAATCCCGATCGCCGGCGCCCCACGGACGCTCAGCCGCCGGATCGCCTCCCAGACATGCTCGGTCGTCGTGCATT
Source organism: Planctomycetota bacterium (assembly GCA_013112555.1). Classification (GTDB taxonomy): domain Bacteria; phylum Planctomycetota; class Phycisphaerae; order Phycisphaerales; family UBA5793; genus PNC21. The sequence continues at coordinate 2,571,690 of JABFGK010000001.1, forward strand.
CCAGGTACGAGGTGGCCAGCGGGAGTTGGGTCTGATCGAGCAGTTTCAGATACTCGGTGCCGGCATCACCGACCCATTCGATATGGCTGAGCAATTTGGAATAGTTCGCAGTTGTCATAGCCGCACATGCTATGACCCACATCCCACCCAGACCGGGTAAGGGATGATCCGACGAGCCGCATGCCTTTCAGACAGCGGGTTCCCCAGCCCACTCCACGCCCGACAGGGCGCACGAACGTAGCCGGCGGCTTCAGCCGCCGGAAGGGCTCCTCACCCCCCAAAGGGGTGGCCGTTCGCAGCCGCTCCTCACCCCGAAGGGGTGGCCGTTTGTAGCCGGGGGTGAAGCGAGTCATCGAGCGCCACCCCCGGAACAAGGCACCACACCCTCTTTTCACCCTGAAGGGGTGAACGCGGGAGCCTGGCGGGCATACACGGAATGTCCTGTGTTGGTCAACGCTTGGTGAAAGGCAACAGGCAACGCTCAGAGCCCCGATTGGCTGGAGAAGGCCAGCCGACCCACTCCTCAACCTCCTCCACCTCCTACCTCATTCCCCCACCGGCACCATCAACATGATCTGCCGCGTCGGCCAGAACCGCACTGTGTCAACCACCCGATACATCTCCGGCAACTCCGGGAAACGGGCCACTGCCTTGTCCCACAGCCGACGGTCTGCCAGCACCAGAACCGGATCACCGGAGTCCTGCTGCTGAACCTCAAGCAAGGCCGACATGCCCTCAATCGTCTCCACCGGCTGACCAAGATAGTACAACAGCGTCGGATCGCGATACCCAAACCAATACACGCCCGTCCCCGGCCCGAGTTGCTCCTCTATCTGCTGGACGCGCGCTGCCAACTGGGAACTGTCCGTTTGCTCCCGCACCGTATTCTCAATGAAGTACCCCCACAGCACACAGGCGACACAAGCGATCCAGACGACCAGCAGCATCTCGCCCCGTCGCCCGCGCCCAGCCCGGCTGCTTCCAGCCGCCCTGCGGCCCAAAACGCAGCGATCGGCAAAACGAGCAACGGCACCGCCAACATCGTCGGCGGCACGGCATAGGCAATCGGCTCCGCCTTCACAAACTGCGCAAACACACCATACCCGATCGCCCCCAGTGCAATACACAGACTGATCACTGCCAACCCCGGCATCAGCGTCGGGACGCGGTATCGCCGATCCGATGCATCGGCAGACAGCTCTTCTTCACCGGTGCCGCGAACCCACTTGATCATCAGGCCGGCTGACAACAACGCAGCCGACGGTGCCAGTGGGAAGATGTACGTCGGCAGTTTACCGCTGATAAACGACAGCACAATCAATGGCAGCAGGACCGATACCATGAGCAAACTGTGCACCGTCCCAGCCCGAAGCGAGTGCCACATATCGCGCCACCCGTAGTTCAACCACGGCCAGGTCATGATGGCAGTGGCCGGAAACACGCCGGCCAGAAAGACGGGAATGTAAAACAAGAACGGTGCGACGTGCTCGCCCTCCCCGGTGGCACGATCAACCGTCTCATGCAGCCAGATCTCGCGCGCTTCCGGATAGTGGGCCAAGACCTCGTACACCCACCAGCCGACCGGCACCAGTGCCAGCGGCAAACCGAACCACGGCTGCAGCCACTTCAGCACCTGCCACGTCCGGCCGGACAGAATCCCCCACACAATCAGCACCACCAGCGGCGAAACAGCCAGCGGCCCCTTCGTCAACAACCCCAGGGCGATACACACCCACATCAGGCACGCACTGCAGACGCGAGGGCCCAATCGACTTGCTGATACATCCAGCGCCCGATACCCGAATACCAATGCCCCGAACCAGAAGAGTCCCAGCACGGCATCAGTAATCGCCAGACGTGCCACGAGCATGAACACAGGCATGACAGCCAGTATGGCGATCGAAATCACGCCGGCCGGCGGATCAGGGCCACTTCCTCCCTCCCTGCCTGCCCACCCGTGCACCAGCCGCCCGAACCACAGCGTCAACACCATGATGAGCGAAGCGGCCAGCACACCCGGCCAGCGAACCGCCAGTTCCGTCGGGCCCAGCACCCGGATCCCGATCCCCTGCAGCCAGTACACAAGCGGCGGCTTTGTCAGATGCGGCCGGCCGTACAACGTCGGATACAGCACATTGCCGGATTCCACCATGCTCCGACTGCCTGCTGCATACCGACCCTCATCCGGCGGATACAGCGGATGATCCTGAATACTCACCCACGGCAGCACGATACACACAAGGACCACGGCCAGCAGCACGAAGAAACGGCGCTGCGAGGCCGGCTGTGCCCCCCCGCCGGATATCGTGTTGTCGGCAACCGTGTGATTCTCGGACATACGTGGCCAATAGGTCGTTGGGTGTGAACGGCGGAAACAGCGATTGTCAGCCCGGCACGACGTGCGACACCGGCCGACAGCCAATCAGACGTGAAATACCGGTCTATGATCGGACTCGATCATACGACGCGAACCAATAGGGTGACAGGGCAGCAAAGCAGTCAATGAGCACAAAGACACGAGACGAAATATCGCCGGCCTACCCGCAAGACGAACGCACCATCGTCGATACGCTCCAGTCCATTACGGTTGCCTTCCTGATGGCATTCCTGTTTCGCACCTTTGCCGTCGAAGCATTTGTCATCCCGACCGGCTCGATGGCCCCGACACTGCGCGGGGCACACCTCGTCGGCGTCGGCCCCGAGAGTGGCTACCGCTTTGCCGTCGGACCACGCGACATGGCCCAGGGAACTACCCTTGCACTACCGATCCAGGGCAGCACCGGGGCCGGCCCCATCGAAGTCGCCGACCCCATGCTGTCCACCAACACAGCACGACAGCCCGACGAAATCAACGTCCGCTTCCAGGGCGCTCGCACGCGCATGGGCGATCGAATCCTCGTCCTCAAATACCTCTACAGTTTCTTCCCGCCACGCCGTTTCGATGTCATCGTCTTCAAGAACCCGACCGACCCTCGACAGAACTACATCAAACGGCTCATCGGTCTGCCCAATGAAACCGTCTGGCTGGCCGACGGCGATGTCTTCGTCTCGAAACAGGATGGCGAAATCGGCAGCTTCACCATCGAGCGCAAGCCCGAACACGTCCAACGCCGGGTCTGGCAACCCGTCTATCACAGCCAGTACATTCCCGTTCACCCCGACCACATCACCCCACGCTGGAGCCCCCCCTGGGACGGCGGCCCGAACTGGGAGATCGACCGCAAACGCAGCTACCAGTGCACCACCGACCAGCCGGCCACATTGGTCTACCGCAACGATTTGAAGCCGATTGAAGACCGCTACGTCTACAACGAATCCGGGCGCGGAAAGACCACCTTCCCCGTGTCCGACATTCGACTGACCGGAATCGTACAGGCCGAGGACGATGCCTGGTCATCCACCATCCGACTCCGCTGCCGACAGCATGTTTTCGAAGCCGTCGTCAGCAACGGCCGTGCCGTCCTCCGGATGGCTGCAGACGGCCACGGCGACGCTGCACCCGACTGGCAGGTGCTGGCCGATGAGGCCGTCGATATTAACGACAAGCCGGGCGCCTTCACACCGATCGAGTTCTGGCATGCCGACCAGGCCCTCTGGCTCTGGGTCAATGACGACCTGGTTGCCAAAGCCGAGTACGACTGGTCGGCCAACATGCGGCTTGATCTGGCCACCGGACTGGCCGGCTCCGAAGCAGCGGCACTGGTCCAGCGTCAGACCGAACGCAGTGCCCAACTCCATAACCCCTATTCATACGGCCCGGCCAAGCCGTCCCAGCCGCATATCGAATGGGAGTTCGCCGGCGGACCGCTCACGCTCCATCGCATCGAGCTCGATCGTGACCTGTTTTACCGCCCCGACGAAATGCCACGACCGTCGCTGACTGACACCGTCTACCCGGCACTGGCCACCCACCCGATCCATCTCCCGACACTCAACGGCGACCAGTTCTTTGCCTGCGGCGATAACAGCCCCAACAGCCTCGACGGACGCCTCTGGGGTGACCCCGTCCCCTGGATCGACTTCCTCTTTGACGATGCTGCCCCCGGCGTGGTCCCACGCGAACTGCTGCTCGGAAAAGCCTTCTTCGTCTACTTCCCATCACCGGAAAGCCTGTCCGAAAACGGCCGACGATTCATCCCGAACTTCGGCGAGATGCGCTTCATCCACTAGAACACGGGCACTCATCGGCAGGACGCGGGCTCATGGGCACCGAGCAACACAACGACCGGCAGCGGCAACCACGGGCGCCCCGGATTGGCATTACCTGCGATATTACAACAGATCCCGCCACCGGCCGACGCCGGTATCGTTGTGCCGATCACTATGCCCAAGCCGTCACGACTGCAGGCGGCACGCCCATGCTGCTTCCACCGCTGGTCGACCATTGTGAATCATACCTGTCCATCTGTGACGGCTTTGTCTTCACCGGCGGGGATGACCCGAAGATGGAGCCCTTCGGTGCCCCAACCCACTCGCAGGCCGCTCTCATCGACCCACACCGCCAGGCATTCGAGACCGCGTTATTACAACAGATGCCGGCGACCAAACCGGTGCTGGGCGTCTGCCTCGGAATGCAGATGATGGCACTGGTTGCCGGCGGGACACTCAACCAGCACCTCCCCGATGACTGGCCCACCCATGCCGACCACGCGGATGGCAAAGCACATACCGTCACGTTCGATACCAGTACCGTCGAAGTGAACAGCCATCACCACCAGGCAGTCACGGCACCGGGACGGAATCTGGCCGTGGTAGCCCGGGCACACGACGGCCTGATCGAAGCCATCCAGGATCACAATCGCCCGTTTTACCTCGGCGTGCAATGGCACCCCGAACGCATGGGCGACGGCCCGGCCGGACTCGGCCTGTTTGCCAAACTCGTCGAGACTACAACACGACTGCGAGCCGACTCATGAGCAACTTCAGCCAGGGAACGTCCACCGTTGACAGCATGATCGCCTCGGCACGGGCATCCCTGGCACGAAACCAGGTTGCCGAGGCGCTGCGCCTGCTCAAGCAGGCCCATCAACTGTCACCCACCCACCCGGTGTGTCTCTTTCAACTCGCCCAGGTCTGCTTGCGACGCGGCAATGCAGAAGAAGCCCTGCACTACGGCAACCTCGCACTGCAGCAACAGCCCGACACGGCCGTTCTGCACAGCGTGGTCGGCTCCGCCCTGCGCATGCTCGGGCGCCACGAGGAAGCGATCGCGTCCTTCGACACCGCGCTCACGACGGAACCTGATCTCACGCCGGCCGTCGCAGGAAAAGCCGAAGCGCTGGAACGGCTCGGCCGATCAGACGAAGCCCTGACGCTCTTAACATCCGCTGTCGAAGCAGGTCGGGCGTCCACCGCCATCGTCCTGGCACTCGCACGGAACTGCAAACGGATCGGCAAACCGGAACAATCCATTTCCCCGCTTACCGATGCCATTGCCCGTGCCCAATCAGACAGCGAGAAATCCGCGCTCTGCTTCCAACTCGGGGCTACATTAGAAGCCCTGCAACAGTATGATAATGCAGTCGATGCCTACGAGAATGCCAACGCTGCCCAACCCAGACCGACACCGAGCCCCAGCATTGCCAACGAGATCAACGCGCTGATCAACACCTTCAGCCCCCGCTTCTGGTCATCCGCACCACGCAGCACCGGAACCACCGATCGGCCGATCTTCATCGTCGGCATGCCACGCAGCGGCACGAGTCTCGTCGAGCAGATCCTGGACTGCCATCCGCATGTCTTCGGGGCCGGCGAACTGGAAGAAATGGGTACAATCGCTGCCCAGATCCCGCGCGTCATCGGCAGCAGCGATCCGTTCCCAATGTGCATGAAGTCCATCACCCAGCCGCACCTGGATCAACTCGCCCAGGCGTATCTCGATCGTCTGAACATGAGAAATGCTGATGCCGCACACGTCACCGACAAAATGCCTGCTAATTTCAAGCGGCTCGGGCTGATTGCAATGCTGTTCCCGAACGCGAGAATCATTCACTGCACGCGTGATCCACTGGATACGTGCTTCTCATGTTTTGCGAGTCCACTCCCGGCTGAGCACTGGTGGTCAACGTCGCTTTCCGATACTGCTGAAATGTATGTTCACTACCAACGGCTCATGGCTCATTGGAGCGAATGCCTGCCGATCCCAATTCATGATGTGCAATATGAGGAACTGGTTGCCGACCAGGAAGCCGTCAGTCGAGCGATGATCGACTTCTGTGGCCTGGAATGGGACAATGCCTGCCTCCGATTTCATGAATCAAAGCGCGTGGTGCGCACACTCAGCACCGACCAGGTTCGCCAACCGGTCTACGATTCCTCCATCGGGCGAGCGTCGCGATTCGGGGACCGGGTCGTGAGTGTATTGCGGGAGGGATTGGGGGCGAAGTGAGAGTGTACCGGCAACGCGCCGCACCCCGAAAGTTAGCCGCGACGCGAAGCGGAGCGCGTGCATGAAGTTAACCGCCGGCCACCTCATTCGTCATTCCGGCGAAGGCCGATCATACGAGCAGCGCGCGTCAGCAAGCGGGTTTGTGCGAAGCACAACAAAAGGTACCCGCTCCCTCACGGTCGCGGCTCGTCGGAGCAGACCACGGATCACCCCACGATCTTCTGGAACGTCTCTTCGAGTTGCCGCTGGTTTGCCTTCCAATGGAACTCGCCGAGACTCGCATCAAACCCTGTCCGAGCATCGCGCTCGATCGCGTCCGGGTGCTCCAGGTAATGACTCATCGCCTCCACGATCGTGTCGATATTGCCCGGATCGATGGTCTTGCCGCAATGGACCCGACCCAGAATCTCACCCATGTCCCCGATCGGCGTCATCACCACGACGCACGCGTTCCCGATCGAGTCATAAAACTTGCTCGGGTTGATATGTGAGAAATTCGCATCCATAAGATACGGCAGCACCGAAATGTGCATCTCGCCGTACAACTGCGGCATGTCCGTCGTGTTATACGCACCGGTCAGAATCAACCCGTCCTTATACGGGGCAATCGTCCGGGCGAACTCCTCTTCGTAATACTCCGCCACCTTGCCGGCCATCCGCAGCCGCGCGCGATCCGGGTACTTCTCGAACACACGGGCAAACGCCTGGAGCAACTCGTCGAGTCCCGTCCCCTTGTACACCGTCCCGAGTCGGCCGAAGATGACCGGTCCCCCACTCTTTGCCTCATCGAACTTGCCTGCCGGCCATTCCTCAATCCGCTCATCCCACAGCGGCTGGTTCCCGACGATCGTGACGTCGGTACACCCCCACGTCTCATACTTGTTCTTCTGCCAGTTGCTCGTGATCTGCACAGCATCGGCCATCCGGCTGTACCGCTTCTCCAGCCCGTAAATGATCGGGAGCAAGGCCCGGCGCGGCCCGGTCCAGAAGCCGTAAATCTGCGGCTCATGCGCATCGAAAATCACCGGAATCCGCAGCGACCGTTGCACCATCGGGATCATCGGGCACAGGTCCTGTCCAATGATCTTCACGGCATCAAACTTCCCCTCACGCAAACACGAGAGAATCGCCTTGTGCATCTTCCGGAAGTTCAGGAAGTTCTTCGGCCCCCCCCAGGAGTCCGACTTCACCGGCACACGATGCACGGGAATCCCGAAGTGCATCTCATCGGCCGGCAGTTTCATTTCCCGATTCACGCCGAACACGGTCACATCATGCCCGAGATCGCGCAGCAACCGGGCCTGCCCGCAGTACCGGCCATAGGTGCCCTGAAAGCGCTCAAACGTCCTGCTGATGCAGTAGGCAATCCGCAACGGCCGATCGGTGCGCACGCCGCCCTGCCCCGGTTCATCGAGCGTTCCGACAACCGGCCGGTCATCATTGATGGCATCTGTCATAGTCATCGCAGACTCGGCTCAGCGGACGATGATGGTCGTATCACGCTGCTGCCGGCCGAAGTTGAACACATCCTCGACGTTCGGATACAGGATGATCCCGCGTTCCACATCCGTCACGGAGTTAAAGACGGTGCTGATGTTGTTGAACAGCGTCATCCATTGCGCCTTGCCGCTCTTGGCAATCATGAGCGTATCGCCGCGCTGCAATAGGATGTTCGAGGTCCAGGCACCGCTCTCCAGCGGATTCAACATCGCTTCGTGATAATTGAAGATCCCGGCAGCAATGTACGGGGGCCGATCCTGAGACACGCGTCGAACCAGAACCATCCGCTTCGTGTCAGCATCCGGGTGCGGCCCGCCTGCCTCTGTGATCGCATCGATCAGCGTCATGTCACGTCGCAGTGCAATCCGGCCCGGCTTGTTCACATACCCCAGCACGTTCACATACTGCTGCTCGTAACTCGTCAGGTTCACACTCACATGCGGCTCGACGTAGTACTCGCCCAACCGCTGACTCAGTTTCTCGCGTATGTCGATCGTCGTCAGCCCCTCGGCCTTCACGCTCCCGGCATACGGGAACTGGAAGCGCCCGTCGATATCAATCTTGAAGGCACCGTCCATGCGGTCGTCTTCGAGGACCCGCACATCAATCTCATCCCCCGGGGCCAGGAGATATGGCAGCCTCGGCATGGCAGCCACGAGGCTATTGACGTCGTTCTCCCCGACAGTCTGCCCGCCGGATCCGGAACCGAGTATGACCGCCTCCTGCAGCGTCTTGTTCGGCCTGTTACACCCACCGACCAACACCAGCGCCAACGCCAGCAGCGGAACGAACAGCAGCGAGCGCCGTGATCGGCTCAGAGCAGTCATCCGTATCGGTCTCTGTTCGCAAGCGATGCGCCAAGGCTCGTGTAGCATGCCGTACTCTCTCTCTGATTACACAAAATCGCCGTCCGACGGTCGCGGCGGCCCCACCTCACCCATGTCAGGGGGCGTGGCTTGATTATTGCAGGTCCATACGCTTTCGCAACCGGGGCCCCCCACCCAAGCCGTTGACCCCTCAAGTTTCGCCCGGTTCGTGCCCACGGTCCTCCCTACTGTATCCCCAAGACGGTATGCCGGGCACTGACAGGCGACTCAATCACTGCTTCGCCCGTTTCCGAGTCCCTGCGGCCGGGCTTCCTGCCAAATCCCTTACTATCCTTCTTTCGGCTTGGGACAGCGGCAACATCCAGCAACCAGGCCAACTCGGAGCCGATACCAGAGACTGCACACGGAGTTCGCAACGTGGCCGCCACCACTTCTCACAGACTGCCAATCATCGTCTACCACAGTGTCGACGAGAAAAAAACATCCATCTCGACACCCCTGGCCTTTTTCAAGACCCATATCAACTGGCTCGCTGAGCACGGCTGGTCCACCATCCGACTCTCACAGGCAGCCCAAATTGTCAAACAAGGCGGGAATCTCCCTCCCCGATCGTGTGTACTGACCTTTGACGATGCCATGCAATCGATCCGGGATATTGCCGACCCCATCCTCCGCGACCATGGCTTCACAGCCACGACCTTTGTCGTCACAGGCCAGGCAGGGGAAAAGCCACACTGGTTCCGCCTCCCCGATCCATACCGAGATGAACCCCTCCTCGGCCGGGCCGACCTTGAGAAACTGGCTGAAAACGGCTGGGAAATGCACCCCCACACCCACAACCACCCCGTCATGTCCCATCTGCCGGAGGACGTTCAGCGCGAAGAAATCGAAAAAAGCCGCAGTGTCATCCGGGACTGGTTTGATCAGCCCGGCGACGTCCTGGCTTACCCCTACGGCCAGTTCAATAACGACACACAAAGAGCCATGACAGCCTGCGGGATGGCAGCCGGCGTCTCCCTCCGATTCTCCGCGAGCGTCCAAAGCAACTGCCTGATGGACTGCCCTCGAATCGGGTCGGCCTGGTTCAAAGACTCACCATTGCGCATCAAACTCGCAACAGCCGGCCTTCTTGAGTGGTATGTGTCTGCAAAAGCAAGACTTAAGGGAGACCGCTCACGCCATTTCCAAACACCGACGTCAGAAACCGTCCAGGGCCTGATCGAATGCTGACAGAAGCAAAGGCCCCCGAAATCAGCATGCATTCTTCCTTTAATGGCAAGTTATTGTCAGCCCACGGGAGATCGAACGGTTTCACCAACGACCGATCAGGCTGACAATGACCTCCGGCGCGGAGCCGGGGTGAGCGGCAGGCTCGATCAGGACTCAGCCAATCGGCATCGTTTGCGCGATGTCAACCGGCGATTGAAGTACCGCTCGAGATGGGTGTAAAGCCGGGAACACCGTGGCGTGAAGGGGCGAATAACCCCACCGGGAAACAAATGATTATTACGTGACCCTCTTTACGCCGATTGCATTGCCTGATAGCCTACGGACCTGGTTTCCCATATTGGGAGCGAGGCACATGCGGCGTGCACCAACCGGCCACGGCTACCGGCCTGATGGCTCCGTCGCATAAAGTGGATGTTGTACCAGTTGGGTTCCCCTGTAAGATGAGTGCTGATTCGCGTCTGTATGTACACAGACGCAGCGCCCCGCAGCCTGGTGGCGCGATCCGAACGCGATCGGCTGCCTTTGCCAACGACCGGGTGAGAATTCATGAATCGAATCGATGGACATAACGAGACGGCCCCCCTGGGGTTTGACGCCGAAGGCTGGCCCATGCCCGAAGTGCGAGCCATGATGATTGACAACTTCAGTCGATCATGGACACGCCACTGGATCGCGGTCGCCATCATCTTTGTGATCACGGTGTTCCTGGTGATGTTCTCCGTGTTCCTGGTCACCCCGCGCTGGGAGGGCCAATCTCTGGCCATGATCAACGAGCAGGCGTTACCGAATCTGGCGATTTCCAACGCCTCCTCCACCGATACCGGCCGGCCGGATGCCAGCACCACCGTCGGGAATCTCATCGAGATTGCCAAGAGCAGGCCCTTCCTCACCGAAGTCGTCCGCGATCTCAAACTCGATCAGTACTTCCAGGACAAGGCATCAAGCCCCGGCCCGCGCGATCGCATCAAGCAGACGATCATGAACGTCGTCACACTTCGCTTCCTGCGATCCGGCGGCCAGCCGGATTGGGAGAGCCGAGCCGTCGAGGAACTCCAATCCAAGTGGCTCGCCTCCACCCCGATGGAGCGCACTTCGATGGTGCCGATCCTCATCTACGGCGACAATCCCGTAAAAACCATGGAAGTCGGCGATGCGATCCTCGACCACCTCAAGGTCTTCATGGATCGCCTGTATCGACAGAACATTGAGGGGTTGCTGCCCGCACTGCGGACCGAGACCGAATCACTCGAAACGCAGATTGCCAACGATGAGCAGCAGATCACCGACCTGCTGGCCGGCATCGGCTACGCCGACCCGAAGTCCTATGCCGACCTCGTCATGAGCGGCCTGGCTGACCTTCAGCAGCAAAAAGCCACCATCGATCTCGAAATCCGCTCAGCCCAGGCGACCGAACTGAGACTGCAGGAGGAACTGAAACTCATCCCTGAGTTTGCCAAGGTCATGAGCGAGACTTCCTCCGAAAAACCGATGCTCCGGATGTCGGAACAACTCGGCATGCAGGTTGCCAACAAGCAAGCGGAGCGTCAAGGCATGCTCCAGAATCTGCCGGCAAACTCACCGAAGATCACCTCGCTTGATGCTCAGATTCAGGCGCTGATGGATGCCCAGGAACAAGCCAAGCAGACCGAGGCACAACAGGTTGCCGGCGAGCGCATCACCGACACACTCGACCCCAGACACCGACAGACGTTCGGCCAATGGCTCGAAGCGGCCGCGAAAGTAGCGAGTCTCGAGGCGCGTCAACTCGGCCTCGGTGCGGCGATGGAGACACTCAATAGTTCGCAGCGCGAAGCCATCACCGCCGCACAACAGTTGGAGCGCTTCGAACGCCAGAAGACGCTGCATGTTTCACAGTACAACGCTCGCTACTCGAAACTGATCGAGTTCGAGACGATGCTCGAGCAGCCGACGCTGTTCAACGTCATGCAGAAGGTCGCCCCGACCTCGGTCAAGAGCACCAAGAAGCCTGACAATCCGAACATGCTCCTGGCAGCCATCATTGCCGTCGTGCTGGGCGTGTTTACGGCACTCCTGCTGCCCATCGGGTTTGACTACATCAATCAAACCCTGATGAGCAGCCGACAGGCGTCGGCCATCCCGGGCGTGCGCGTGATCGCGGCCGTACCGAAGTCCAGTTCCCGCAAGATGTACACCCCTGCGAGTCTTTGAACCATGATGAATGAAGCATTCGACGATCTGGCGTTGGACACAGAGGCTCCCGAGTCCGGGACGGCAGGACTGACCGGCACGCCGGCAGACCTCATGCCCTCGCACCCGCTGACCCAGCATCTGACGCGCCTGCTCACGGCACCCCCGTCTGCCCGCGTGGCCATGGCCGTCGGCGAACTGGCCTCGGCGATGGATCATGCCGCCGGCGACGACGCCTTTGCCGTCGCCGTCAGTGCCGTCAAACCGGGACACAAGATGGGATTCACGGCCCTCACCCTGGCGGCCCTCTGGGGACGCTGGGGACGACCGACCTGCCTCATCGAACTCGGGACCGGCAAGACCTCCATCGGCGGGGCCGTCCGGTCCACCAGCCCCGACTTGGCCGCAGCCTGCGATCAGGCATCGGCCGGCCGACGCGTCACCGGAGTCTCGAGCCTGCATGCCCAACTACCGGATACCGGCATCATCGCAGCGAATCAGGGCGACGTCCTGCAACTCGTCTCCCGGGGCGGGCTCAAACTCCTCGTCAACTCACTGAAGAATGACTTCGAACGCATCGTCGTCGCAGCACCGTCGATGGAAAGTGCGTTCCCCGTTCTTTCACTGTACGGCTTTTGCGATCGACTCGTGATGAGCCTCGTCGCCGGCGAAAGCCGCGCTGCCCCGCTGCGCGAACTGGCCAAGCACGCACTCATGCAGGGAATGCCTCCCATCGAAGCCATCTGGCACGATTAACAAGTAATCGTCCCTTTGTTCCGGAACGAGTCGGCCAGGCCGCCCGCACACGTCACCACGATGACTATGCGGCAACCGGCCGGCACCCACGGGGTCACCAGACCATGCTTGCAGCCCTCGACCAGTCGATGAGACGCAGACAGGTGCTCTTCTTCACCGTGCTGCTGCTCCCGCTCATGGCGCTGCTGGGACTGGTCGGCGTGGTCATCTCCAGAGTCACCGGCTACACCCTCCCCATTGCTGCCGGCGGTGCCATGATGGGCATCATTCTCGGCATCGTCGTCTTCGGCGTGAACTGGCGGATCGGCCTGTATGCCATCATGTTCCTCGTCCTGTGGGATCGATGGCTCCTGATTACTGAGCGCGGCGGGCTCAATGCGACCAAGATCGCCATCGGACTCACCATCATCTTCATGGCCGGTGCCATTCTCAGTCGCGAACTCCCGCGCTGGTGGGAGCGGCTGGTGGACGCCATCCCCCTCGTCGCACTCGGATTCGTCCTCATGACGCTCTGGTCATTTGCCTGGACCCCACACCCGGACCGTGCCATCGACTTCCTGACACGCCGGCTCAACTGCGTCGTCCTGCTGGCACTCGTCATGGTGGCCGTCACCGACCGCGAAGTGCTGCATCGGGCAGTTTTGTTCTTCGTCCTGGGCGGGATCGTCTGCGCTGCCCTGGCCATGAGTGAGCTATTCACGGGCAAATCCATCCTCGAACTGCGTGGACTCGCTTCCGAGGAATCCGGCAAGAATGTGCTCCAGGAAGGGTTCGGCGGCCGACTCCGTATTGTCGGACCATCCGGTGACGCCCCCTTCTGGAGTCTGGCGATCAGTGCGCCCGGAATCCTCCTGTTCGGCCTGCTGTTTTATTACCGAGACTGGAAGAAGCGCCTGGTCATGCTGGCAGGCGTCCTCCTCGTTGCCCTCAACATCATGGCGACCGGTGCACGCGGCGGGGCCTTGTGCTTCCTGGCCGGTTGTGCAGCCGTCATGCTGCTGTGCCCCATCAAACACAAGGCCTCGAAGGTGGCGGTGGCGATCGCAGCCTTCATCATCCTGCTCGGGGCGATGCTCCTGTTCAGTGACCAAAGCGCGGCCGGCCGAATTGCCGACCCCACGCGCGCCACGTCCACCGTCGATTACCGAATCTCGAACTGGTACATGGTCTGGGATATGTACGAGCAGCGGCCCTGGACCGGCCACGGCGTCAACACCTACACCATGTTCTACCCCTGGTACCGAATCCCCGGATCATCCGGCGAACCAGTCCGGCCGCTCAACTCATTCATGCAGGCCCTCCAGGAGTCCGGGATCCAATGCGTACTCGCCTACACACTCCTGTACGTGTTTTCATGGTTTGCAGCCGGCTGTGCGGCGCTGAGTACGAGCGATCGACGATTGCGCTTTGAGGCCACCGCCCTCATCGGCGTCGTCTTCGGGTTCTTCCTGTTTGCCGGCACGTCAAATGTACTCGAAAATGAGTTGTACTTCCTCATCTTCGGCCTGTGCGGTGCGTGCTATAACGTCGCGAGACAGGAGCACGCGATCTGGCCCACCCTCGGGGCCGATTTCATGCAGCCGGCTTACCAGTACCGCCTCACTGCGGCCCTTGAGGCCCGCCAGCGAGCCAAATACCCCGTCGGAGGCTGAAAACCAGCCGGCAGGACACTGGCAGACGGGAAGACAGCCGAACACGCGAAAACCGGCGACCGAATGTATCGGTGATGACCGATTGAATACACTGTCATGGGTGGATGGACGGCTGTTTTTTGCCCCACCCGACACCCGGGGGATCCAGAATCCCCACCAGTCATACAGAGATTTGCAACCAACAGATGGCACGGCATGTCGAAACCCGAGTCCTGGCACGTACCGATCCTCAGGATCGCAGCGCGATGCTCGCGTCTCCTCCGCAGGCAGGATCAGGCAGCCGCTCCGAGTGGTTTCCCCCACTGCCGTCAAACACTCGCCGATCCGGATTCGGCTGGCTTCGATTCTGCCTGGCCTCGATCCGCTTCCACCCGATCCAGTTCATCGGGACCATCCTGCTCATCTCCTGTGCCGGGATCATCTCCCTCTGGCTACGTCCCGTCGCGTGGCAGGCCACGGCCCAACTGCACGTCCCCAACTCGATTGAGCCGGTCGTCGATATGGCCGCAGCACCCGTTGAACAACAGCGGGCCGTCCTGCTTGATCTCAATGCCACTGATGTGGCAGAACTCCTCAAGTCACGCACACTCCTCCATTCCGTGCGCGAGGCCATCGCTCAACAGGATCCGGGTCAGGCGTCAGGCCGGCTGCCCGGTGCCCCGATCCGCTTGACGCTTGACGACGCAGACCAGGCCGGTGACATCGGCACCCTGGCGACCCGGGCGCGCGATTCCGCACGGGCCGCGTGGGCATCGCTCCGTGCTCGCATGCGCGACGGCGCTGCCTGGTTCGGCCTCACCACCCCCATTGCCACGGCTGACGATCCTCCGGCTGCCGACCCGGATCATGCCGGCGGAGCCCTCGTTTTCGGCATTGAGGTCCATCCTGCCGACCGCGATCAGAACGTCATTTCCTTTGATGTCTGGGCCAATCAACCCCAGACGGCTCGGCAGGCAGCCGATCTGCTCGTCATGGCTGTCCGCACACAACTGACCACTATTTATCAGGACCGAGCCGTGCGACGGTGGGAACAACTTGTCCCTTCGCTCGAAGACTTGTCCATCAACCGGGCAGCAGCCCGGACTGAACTGCAGCAGTTCCGAGCCGGGCTCGAAAAGCAGAATCCGGCTGCGTATGCCAAACGCCTCGAAGAACTCGTTGCCGATTCGCGTGCCAGACTCGCGGCCCTCGAAACCGAGAAATCCGAAATCGAAGCCCAGCGGCACAGCGTACTCGGGCAGCTCAATGAGATCAGCCTCGATTCACAGGAGGAGATCGTCTCAGCAGACAATCCACGCCTCAGCGAGTTGATGGGAGAGATCAGCGACCTTGAAGCCGAGTATGCCTCCAAACTCGCACGCTACACCGAGAAACATGCCGAGATGGTGCAACTGCGCAGCCAGATCGACTCCAAGAAGGAGGAGTTAAGTACGCTGCAGCAGACCGTCATCACCGAACGCGTCACGGCACCGAACCCGGTGTTCCGCGACCTCATTCGAACGCAGATGGAACTGGATCAACGGCTCAACCAACTCGCCGGTCGAGAAATGGGACTGGCACGAGCCGAGACGGAACTCTCCGAGGAACTCCGGAACACGTCGGCGGTTGCCGAACAACTGGCCACCCTTGAGACGACTGCAGCGCACCTCGAGACCGAGTGGCAGGCACTCAAGACTGAGACCGGCTGGCTTCGAGCCATCTCCGACGACGACTTCCTCCTGGCCGACCTCGGCCTGTCGCATCCGGCTGTGGTCAACGATCCGACCCGGCCTGACCGACCGGTCACCTCAATCCACCTCGGGATCAGCGCTGCCCTGGCCCTGTTCGGCTCCCTCTTCCTCTGCGTCCTCCGTGCAGCCTGGCGCAACCGGGCCCTCGGACGCTGGCAGGTTGAGGATCTGAGCCAACGCGTCCCGCTGGTCGTGGTCGCTGAGTTGCCCAAGACCTCCTACCGGCGATTGCTGCGCAGGCAGGCTCCGAAGGCACTGGCATGAGCACGCGCAAGAGCAATAGCACATCCAGCAAAGCCGGCCAAACGACTGACCACCACGATCCCAAGCCGGGCGCGGCAGCATCCTCGCCAGAGGAGGCCGACGCTCACACCAACCGGGCCGATGCAGACGACCCGCAGACCTCGCTCACAACCACGGCCGATGAGTCTGACTCATCATCATCAACATCGTCATCAACTTCTGATTCCAGCAGCGCACAGATCCTCCCGGCCGAGCCGGGCTGGATGTCGCGACGCCCGGCGACCGAACCGGCACTCACCCGTCAGAAGCGAGGCAAGGGCACCATCCGGCGACTGGCTCGGCGACTGGCCGGCGGGGATGACTCCTCCGAAGCCATGACGGCCCTGGCCCGCGTCGCCGCTGACCTCCGCCGAACAACCGACCGTGCCTCCGTCTCCGTGGCCGTCACATCAACCGGCCCCGGCAATCGAATCGAACTGACGGCCATCGGGCTGGCCACCCTCTGGGCTCGATGGGAACACAATACGCTCCTGCTCGATGCAGCCGGCCTCACCCCGGTCAGTGCCATCAGCCGGACCTCGTTGGATGAGCTGGCCGAGGCACTGGCACGCGGCAGCGATCTCCCGGCGCCCCCGCTGCTCACGTCAGCGCTCGAACGGCTCGAAGTCATTGCCACAACTTCCGCAGCGTCACTGGCCCGCCTCAGTGAGACCGGCCAACTGGCCTTTTTGATGGAAGCATTGCGCAGCCGCTATGAACGGATCGTCTGGGCCTTGCCACCGGTCGGGTCAGCCGGCTGGGCCGTCTGCCTGGCCGATGGGATCATCGATCAGGTCATCCTCTCGGCCTGCCGTGGCAAAGCGAATCGTGCACGCATCGCTGATGCTGCCACCCAACTCGCCGCCTCCGGCAAGCCGCCGCTGCAACTCTTCTGGCACGGGTGATCCGGGTGCGCAACCCGCTTTACTGCGATGGTCACGACTCGTCGATCAGTTCGGCACACCACCCGTTGCGGGTATAGCATCTCCCCGCTATGCCGGACGGAACACGAGACATCACGAATCACGCATCGACTCCCACCTCCGACGTGCCGCAGCCCGTCATCGAAAACGCACTGGTCATCCACCTATTCCTCGGGCGCGAAGCCGGCGGGATTACCAGCGCCATGGGTCAGTGGATCCCGGCCCAGATGGAAGCCGGCTGGCGGCACCTGGCCTTTTGCCTCCGACCCGGGGCCGTCGAGCGCGAAATGGAACGCTTTGCCGTCCCGGCCGTCGTCGCCGACAACGGCCGAGGGTACTCCACCCCCAAGCGCTTCTTTCACAAACTGCGCACCGAACTCCGCTCGCTCGGGCCGGCGATCATCCACGCCCACAATCCCGCCGCCCAGTTCTACGCTGCCTGGCAACAACCGCGCCACGCCGAGCACCGCTGGCGCGTCGTGCGCACCGTCCATGCTGACTCCCGCCTGGAGATGAAACACAATCTCTCACTCCCCGGTCGACTCTTCTGGAACACGGCCTCTGCCTGGTCGATGGCGCATACCGACGGGCTGATCTGCATCCATGAGCATGTCCGTCAATGCCTGCCGACGAAGTACCAACAACAGGCCGTCGTCATGCCCAACGGTCTCAATGCTGCCGAAATCGAAAACTCAACCAAACCCCTGCCGACCGACCTGGCCGACTGGCTCGGGTCCGATGACATCCCCATGGTGCTGTCCATCGGCCGACTTGTTGACATCAAGCGATTCGATTGGGTCATCGACTGCTGGGCCAAAACGAAGACGGCACGGAATCACGCAAGACTCGTCATCCTCGGTGAAGGGACGCAACGGGCTGCCCTGCAACAGCAGATTGAATCGCTCGGGTTGCAGGACTGCGTGCGGCTGCAACACTGGACGGCTGACATTGCCCCGATCCTCAAGCGATCGTGCCTGACGGTCGTGGCCAGCAAGAGCGAAACCGGCCCGCTCGTCCTGCTCGAATCGATGGCAGCCGGTGCCGCATCCATTGCGACCCCCGTGGGCATTGTGCCCGATGTGATCGAGGAAGGAGTCACTGGCTGGATGATCGACCATCCGGACGATGCGAATCGGGCGGCCGATTCCGAGTGTCAGCAACTCGCTTCGTTGCTGGATCGCTTGCTTTCAGAGCCGGCCACACTCGAGGAAGCCGGGCGTTGTGCTCGGCGTCGCCTGGCCGAAACCCACAGCCACACGGCTGCCGCTGCTCGCCGCGCCGAGTTCTATAACCGTGTGCTGCAGCCCACCGGCAAGCCCGACTAAGTGGTGCACATCCCTGACCAACCCCACGGATCTGAATCCGTGGGGTCTCGGTGCCCCCCCTCCAACCGGCACAACCCCTGCAATCCGCAGACGCATCACAGACGGCACAGCGCGCCTATCCCAGCGCGCTTCTGCAGTTTGAACACGACCATCGTCTGCACACAGCGTCTCTGTATGCGAAGGTTAACACGTGGGTGACTGAGACGATTGTGCCGATGCCGGAACATGGAGGAGTGAGGCTATGAACTCGAGCAGGACCACTACCCCGATGCGATCCCGAATCCTGATTGCCGGCCTCCTGGTACCGGCCATGATGGCCCTGAGCTGGCCCTCCAACGCACAAATGTCTGACAGAGCGACCGGCATGCGGGGACGGGTCACCAGGCGGACCCGGCTGCCTGACAAGTCACAGGATAACACGAAGCTGTGGGTCCACGGTGCCATCCATGCACCGGACAAGGTCGCCGGACTCGGGGCTGCCGGGGCCAGAGGCATTATCGATCTGCGCAAGGTCAAAAACGCCGACGAGGTCATCACTCGACTTGAGGAGTACAGACAACTCGGCATCGGCGTCTGCATCACCGTCCGCTGGCAAAGCCAGGACGGGACGCACCATCTCGACACCCCGCCGACGGAAGAGGAATCGGACCATGCCGTCGCCACGCTGATGACGGCACTGACATCCGAACCGGCCAAGGCGCTGGCCGGAAAACTCTGGGTGCAGTTCTACAACGAACTCACGGCAGCCAGCCGGATCGATCCCAAAGACGCCGATGCGATGTTCGAGTTTGCCACGCGGGCAACACTCCAGATTCGCAAGGACGCCCCGTTCGTCAAGATCTGCGGGCCGGCCCTGACCGTGTCCCAGTTGCAATACAAGGACCCGAACAGGCTCCGCGCTCGCCAGCGTGAGCGCTACAACCTCCGTCAGCGAATCATCGAGTGGACGGCCAAGTATGCCGATGCGGCCGATGTTCATGCCCATGTCGATGGGCCCGCGGCTGCCACTGAGGCCATCCGTTCCCTCCGAGCGCTGCTTGATGAGCGGGACAACGGACCGAATGTCAAGATTGTCGCCATGGAATGGAGTGCCGCACGCTATCCCGATCGCACGGATACCGCCGGCGCACAAAAAGCCGTCAAGGATGTCTGGGCGGCCATCCAGGCCGAAGGCGTCACGATCGGTGCCTACGGGTCGCTCTACCCGGCACTCACCTCAGGTGAAGCGTTTCAGTGGCAGTCAATCTGTAAGAGCGATGGTAAACCCAACGAGCCGTTCTTCACCACCCTCAGCGAACTCGCAGCCTCCGGTGGCGAGAACGCTGCGACGAATGACAAGGTCCAGAAGAAGGCACGAGGCTCCGCACGGCGACTTACTCGCGCGCGCCGAGTCTCCCGTCAATCGTCAGCAAAGCGCCGGGGTTCTGGCCTGCGAGGTCGAACATCGCGATGATCTCGCCGGCTGAACTTTCTTCCTCAACCTGCTCGTCAATGAACCACCGAAGGTGACTCACGGTCGCGTAGTCCTTCTCGCTCTGTGCCAACTCGTACATCTTGTGGATCCGTGCCGTCACGGCCTGCTCATGCTCGAGTGCCTGTTGAAACGTATCGCGGGGCGTGCCGAAGTCACCCGTCGGGGCCGGGATCGCACCCAACGCCACCGACGACCCGCGGTCATGAACGTACTCGAGTAACCGCATGGCATGACCAACCTCCTCTTCGGCCTGGTGCTTCATCCACTTGGCACACCCCGGCAGGCTCGACTCGTCGAAGTGAGCCGACATGGCCAGGTAGACATATGCCGAGGCCAGTTCGAAGTTGATCTGATCGTTAAACGCTGCCTGCAATGTTGCGCTGAGCATATCACGGTTCTCCTGATATTGATGATCATCACCCTGAGCGAGCGGACTTCCCGCCGTCATCCACTATAGCAGTCGATGAATCACCGTAACGGCGGGTCACCTCGGAATGGGGGGGGCCTCTGGGACTCGAGGCCAGGACGGAAACAAGCCGGTTCCGACAACCGAGCGCTGCGAGATCGGCTCGCCCCGATCGTGCATCCTCAGGCCCAGGCGATCTACTGATTGGCCAAATGCGCTTCAGCCCGACACGTCCCGCACCACAACTCACTGGCTGCCAGAAAGGCATTCACATCTTGAATCGCACGCAGCGAGCCGACTTGCCCGCTGTCGCGGCGCCGATCCAGCGCATCAAGTCGAGGCCGGGCAATTCGCTGAAAACGCTCCTCAAACATCTGGTACTCCGGGCTGTTCTGCGTCGAGGCATACTTCGTCTTGAGCAACTTCTCCACCTGTTCAATTCGAGACTCCGGGTGCGGGTGCGTGCTCAAAAACTCCGGCGGTAACGACGAACTTGCCTGAGCCGCCTCGTTCAGAATCTGCATCACCTGCAACTGACCGGCCGGGTCATATCCTGCCCGCGACATATACCGCATCCCCAGCCGATCCGACTCGAGTTCCTGATCTCGGCTGAACTTCAGGAGATAGCCCTGCCCCCCAACGCCGACCAGAACCCCAGTTAACTGCGAGTAATCCGAATCCTTCGTCACCTGGGTCGCAATCGCGCCCAGAATTGACACGCCGGCTGCCTGCGCCATCCGATCGTTGATGTGCCGAGCCGTCACGTGCCCGATCTCATGGCCGAGCACACCTGCCAACTGGGCCTCATTCGACATCATCGTCATCAGCCCCTCGGACATGAACACCTTCCCACCCGGCAAGGCAAACGCATTGATGACCTCGCTGTCCAGCAGCGTGAACTCCCAGGGCAGATCCGGGCTGTCCCCCTCCGTGTACTGCATCATCTCCATGCCGACCTGTTCAACATACGAGCGGAGTTGTGCATCCGGCACCACGCCCCCGTACTCCTCAACGAGTTGCGGCATTGCCTCGGCCCCGAGCGCGATCTCCTGATCCGGCTTGAGGAAGTTGAGCTGCGACCGACCGGTGGCCGGGTTCGTCGTGCAGCCCGTCTGGGTCACGGCAAGAACCGCTGCTGCAATCGCAAATACACAGCCGGTCCGCCCGATGAAAAACCTACCTTGATGGTGTCCTGTACGCTTCATGACAGCCTCCTGCATGGATTGATCCCTCGATCCGCAGAGCAACCGGATCGTTGTGAGCATCTCACAGGATATGATGGATCAGTGAACAAGACACGGCCCATCTCGACGGATTCCACAGTCTGGACCCCCGAAGCACTCGACCGGCCCCATGACGAGGCTGACAAGGCCCAGCGCGTCAATACCATGTTTGCGGCCATTGCCGAGTCCTACGACCTCAATAACCGCGTTCACTCCCTCTGGCGCGATCAGGCCTGGCGACGCAAAGGCGTCACACTCGCGCGGGTGAAACCCGGGACCGACGACATCGTGGACGTTGCCTGTGGCACCGGTGACCTCTCCCTTGCCTTTGCCCGGGCACACCCAGCCTCCGTCACCGGGATCGACTTCGTCCCGAAAATGGTCGAACTGGCGACGGCAAAGGGGGCTCGAGCGCAGCCGGACCTCGACACCACGTCGATACACTTCATGGTCGGCGACGCCATGAACCTGCCGCTGGCCGATGCATGCGCCGACGTCGTCTCCATCGCATTCGGCATCCGCAATGTCAGTGACCCGGACCAAGCCCTGTCCGAGTTTCGCCGTATCCTCCGCCCCGGTGGACGGCTGTTGATCCTCGAGTTCGGCCTTCCCTCGAATCCGGTCCTTCGCGGCCTGTACAACTTCTACTTCAATCGCATCATGCCCTGGACCGCCACCCTGATCAGCCGCGATCGCACCGGTGCCTACAAATATCTGCCCCGCTCGGTCAACACCTTCATCCCCAAAGACGAGATGCTTGCTCGAATGGCCAACGCCGGTTTCGGGCAGTGTGCATGCCACCCGCTCACGTTCGGTGTTTGTCTGGCGTACCTCGGAGCGGTGTCAGGCAATCCCCGATCGCAACCGGCCGATAACGTCTGATCGGCTGCTGAATCCTGAGTCATTGCGCGCGTTACCGGACACTGACCGGTGTGTTCGAGCGGTGGGCCCGAACGCGTCGATGATGTCTGTCTCAAAGGTGAAGCAGCGCGCGTGCCTGCCCGGCGGCTTGGAGGGTCGAGCGGGTCAGGACCATGAGGCAACGCGTTTTCTGACAAGTCTGCTTGGATATTCAAAAACCAACAGGTTGTGCCCGGGCGGAGGTACCCGGATCGACCACGACAAGGAGGTCGTCCGGTGAACCAGGAAGTTCTCATAGAACGACTGTTTCAAGCCCTGGTCAATGGGAATCGGAGCGCCGCTCGTGAGATTGTGGCCGAGACGCTGCAGGCAGGGATCTCAGCAGAGGAAGTGCTCTCCGATTTGTTCTGGCCAACACTCACCCTGCTGAACAAGCTCCATCGTGCTGATCAACTCGCCATGATGGGGCACCACTTTGCCACCCGGTTGCTCCGATCGCTGGCCGATCAGATGCAACTACGGCTGCAGCGTCACCCATCGCTGAGCAAGCGAGTCCTGATTGTCTGCGGTCCGACCGAGCAAAACGAACTCGCTGCCTGCATGGCTGCCGACCTCGTCGAAGCACGGGGGTTCGATGTGTCGTTTGCCGGCGGGGGCGTGCCGGCCGATGAAGTCATGGCACGCGTCGGCGAACATCGACCCGACACGCTGTTGATCTTCTCATCGTCTGCCCGCGATCTGCCCGACATTCGGCGCATGATTGATCGGCTGCATGAGATGAACGTCTGCCCACATATGCAGATCGTTGTCGGCGGCGGCGTGTTCAATCGTGCAGACGGCCTGGCTGAGGAAATCGGGGCCGACCTGTTCGTTTCCGAACTCGGTGAGATTGCATCCGAACTTGTCGAAAATGCCGATGTTCGCGCCAGCCCGGGTCAGCGCACCGTCGGCCGAAAACGACGCAGCAACGACAGCAACGTGGCCGGCTCATGCGGCATTGACAACTGTGACGAGGACGACGATCGGGACGAGGAAGTCCGTCGTATACACACGGACGCTGCGTGATGACGACCACGCAGTAGACCGACGTTCGATGTCCCATTCCGAACACAAAACACACACGCCCCGTGATCCATGACGATCGCGGGGCGTTTGCTATTAATCGGCTCACCCACCCCCTCGCTCGGCTCACAGCACCCTCACTCGTCATTCCCGCGCACGCGGGAATCCAGGTGAGACGCAGTGACGTCCGTAGATTCAAATAGATCGAACCCCACGGATTGGAATCCGTGGGCTTGGCTCGGATTGGTCATGATCAGTAGTAGTAGTAGTAGTAGTAGGTCAGGACGAGGTCCCCCGAGTCCTGACGAAAAAGCCGTTGAAAGCGAAAACTCCTACTCCTCGCCGCTCTCCAGGACCGTCATAAAGGCTTCCTGCGAAATCTGCACGTTCCCCACCATCTTCATCCGCTTCTTCCCCTCCTTCTGCTTCTCCAGCAGTTTCCGCTTCCTCGTCACGTCACCACCGTAACACTTGGCCGTCACGTTCTTTCGCACCGCCTTGATCGTTTCCCGGGCAATGACCTTGCCGCCGATCGCTGCCTGCAGTGGGATCTCGAACTGATGCCGCTCGATCTGACGCCGCAACTTGATCAGCAACCGCCGGCCGCGCTGCTCGGCCGTGTCACGGTGGCAAATCACGCTCAGCGCTTCCACTGTCTGACCGTTGACCAGAATCTGCAGTTTCACCAGCCGATCGGATCGATAGCCGATCAACTCCCAGTCCATCGTGCCGTAGCCGCGTGTGATCGACTTCAGTTTGTCATAGAAGTCATAAATGATCTCGGCCAGCGGCACCTCATAATCAAGAATCTGACGCGTATCCGACAGAAACTTCTGGCTCTTGTACATCCCACGCCGAGAGTCACACAACTTCATCACATCGCCGATGGACTCATTCGGGCAGATAATCTCAATGCGAACGATCGGTTCACGAATCTCGGCCACATGGCTCATGTCCGGCAGATCCGCCGGGTTGTTAATAAGCAATACCTTGTCGTCACGCAAGAGAATCTCATACGGCACGGTCGGCGGAGTCTGTACCACATCGACGCCGCCCTCGCGTTCAAGCCGTTCCTGCACAATCTGCATATGCAGCATCCCGAGGAAGCCGCAACGGAAGCCGAACCCGAGCGCTTCGGAGTGATGCGGCTCAAATGTGAAACTCGCATCGTTCAGGTGCAGTTTGTGGATTGCCTCGCGCAGCGTCTCGAACTCCGCCCCCTTCTCGCCGCTGCTCGACGGGTAGAACTCGCAAAACACCATCCGTAGCGGTTCCTGATACCCAGGCAGTGCCTCTGCCGCCGGGTGCGCATCAAGTGTCACCGTATCGCCGATCCGAACATCATCAAGCGTCTTGATCGACGCAATGAGATACCCGACCTCGCCGGTGTTCAGTTCCCCGACCTTCGTGGCCTTGGGCGTGTACCGGCCGAGTTCCGTCACGTTCCACGTCCGGCCGCTGCTCATCATCCGCATGCGATCACCAACCCGCAGTGTCCCGTCAAAAACGCGGATAAACACGATGATCCCTCGATAGTCGTCATAGATTGCATCGAAAATCAGACACCGGGTCTCGTTGATCACGGAATCGCGCGGAGGCGGAAACCGAACACACAGTGCATCGAGCAGTTCCAGAATCCCCTCGCCCGTCTTGGCCGAACACCGCATGCAGTCCTCGGCCGGCAGCCCGAGCACCTGCTCGATCTCCATGGCCACGTCGTCCGGCATCGACCCGGGCAGGTCCGTCTTGTTCAGAACCGGCAGCAACTCCAGACTGTTGTCCACGGCCAGGTAGGCGTTGGCCACCGTTTGCGCCTGCACCCCCTGGGTCGAGTCGACCACCAGGATCGCCCCATCGCAGGCGGTCAACGCACGGCTCACCTCGTAGTGAAAGTCAACGTGACCCGGCGTGTCGATGAAGTTCAACTCATACCGCTCGCCTTTGTACTCGTGGTACACCGTCACTGCAGAGGCCTTGATGGTGATCCCGCGCTCCCGCTCCAGATCCATCGAATCGAGCAGTTGAGCCCGAGCCTCACGGTCCGAGACGGCATGGGTAATCTGCAGCAGCCGATCCGCCAGTGTGGACTTGCCGTGATCAATATGGGCGATGATGGAGAAATTCCGGATGTGCATGTCTGTCTTGTACCATTCCTTGCGTGGCCCAATGATACGACAGCACACCGCCCTTCGTCGTCTGACAATGCAGGTTCAGGTGCAGACAGTGGGTGGAAATGTCCGCTCAGATAAGAATGACGCGACTCACGGCACACGTCGTCCGATTGACTGCCTGAACCAGCACTTGGCCGCAATACCCGTCGGGCATCGTCCCCTGCACGCAGAAGTTCCCGTTTTCATCGGCAGTCCCGTGTGCGGCCACGCGTGCATGGTCAACCTTGACGTAGAGACCTGGGCACCCCTCGATCGGGCCGGTACTCCCCAGTCTCAGCCCACACACCAAGGCCACCTCGTTGCCTGCGGCCGCGTTCTGGGCACACAGCCTCATATCGCCGGGACAATCACCTTGCGATACCACGGTGAAGCCAACCCGGCGGAATGTGACGTCATCCATCACGAAGTAGCCGTAGTCACCGACCACATGGACCCCATCAATCGGCTCGTCGTACCCCGAATCAAGGAATTGACCGGTCCCGGACCCGTCGAGGTTCACATGATCACTCACATGGACCAACGTCGATGCGAGGTACAACTCGAAGTGGATCGGGTTGTGGCCGTGATCTGACCCATACCCATTGAAGAACGCACCGTCGAAAACGACAGGCTCGGCAAACTGAAAAGCACCGTACTGGTTTGCATACGCTCGCTGTGGCGGCGAACTCGCGTTGTATGGTGGCTCGTTTGTGTCGTAGTGCAGCCAGTCGGTCCAGTTGATAACCCCACCGTACCCGTCCGGGACTGGCCCGTCGCCGCGCAGCCCGTCAAACGTGATGACCTTTGCACCGGACGGGGCGGCCGTCAGAACTGAAAGGATCCCGAGTACAGCGGACGAAACGAACAACGAGGTGGATTTGCTCATGATGAGGCTCCGGTTGGGACGAACGAACAGACCTTGCCAACTGGCCCGGACCGCGACGGATACCCACATCACCATTAATATAACTGATTCGGTCGATGATGGAAAGCCGATCAGAATACGAATCTCGGAATCGGCCGAAAAAAGAGAAACGGGCGAATGGCATCTTGCAGCCACTCGCCCGCTTCGTATTCAGAGAACCAACTGTCACACAGACAGTCTGCTTCCGGCGATTAGATGTACGCCAGATTGCTGACCTCGCAGGTGGACAGATTCACTGCCTGGACGACGACGCGGCCACATGCACCGGCCGGGACGCGGCCCCTGGCACAGAAGTCGCCGTTGGCGTCGGCATTGCCGCGAGCGGCTTCCTTGGCCCGCTGAATGCCAACATACAGGCCCGAGCAACCCGGGACGGGACCCGAGGAACCTTCAGCAAAACCGTAGGCGATGACAATACGGTCGCCGGGGTTGGCACGATGCGCACAGGCCTCCATGGTGCCCGGGCAATCGCCGGTCGTATCGACGCTGAAGCCGGCTTCGCCGGTCGTCACGTCGTCCATGATGAAGTAGCCGAGATACCCGACGACATTGACGGAATCAATCGAGCCGGCATAGCCGCTGTCCAGCCACTGGCCGACGCCCGAGCCGTCAAGATCGATCACGGCGCTGGTGTGGACGAGGCTGCCGCCGCTGAACAGTTCCATGTAAATGGGGTCGAAGCCGTGACCCGTGCCGTAGCCGTTGAAGAAGGCTCCGTCAAACGTTACGTCGGCCGCAAAGTCGAACTGGCCGGTGCCACCGGTGGGATACACGCGGCAGGGCTCTGAACTCGGGTTGTACGGGGGCTGCGCCCAGTCATAGTACTGCCAGCCATACCAATTCGAAACACCGCCGTAGCCCGGAGGCACGGATGCCTGACCGACGAGATCATCAAAGTTGATCACATCAGCACTGGCCGACAGGCCCATCGCAAGAATGGCACCGGCGGCAACTGTCAAACAAGTCTTCTTCATGCTGTTACTCCTGTATTTTGCAGCATCATAATGGTTGGCGATCCAGACATCGCTGTCATCTCAAGATAGCCAACACCGGCAGTCCTGAGTCACGCCCCATGGCTTGGATCACGGCTCGATTTCACAAAGCGGGCGAGCGGGTTAATTCATCCGCCCGCCCACTGTTCGATCATGAGATCCAGACATGAAGTTGTCCGCGAGAGACCCGGCCGAATCCACCGGGCCCAGGAACAGGCTTCACATCAAGCGATCGTCATTACGGAGTCGTTGCCACGTTCGTCTTCTCGCAGTTGTCAAGATCGACAGCCTGAACCAGCTTGTTGCAGAAGGCCGGCCCGCCGGACTTGTTGAACGAGAACTCGCCGTTGCCGTCAAGGTACACGAACAGGACGTCGTTCGGGTACGCACGCCAGGCGTCGGCCCGCGCGATGTCAACGCTGATGCCGCAATTCGGGACCGGAGTCGTTCCGGCTGCGGTGCCATAGGCAAACGCGCACTTGGCGCCGGCAGCGCCGCCGGTGATCGCAACATCCATGCTCCTGTTGCAGTCGCCGGTGATCTCGAGCGTGAAGCCGCCGCCACCATAGGTGAGATCATCCATGATGAAGTAGCCGTAGTACCCAACGACATTGACGGAATCAACCGTGCCGGCATAGCCGCTGTCCAGCCACTGGCCGACGCCCGAGCCGTCAAGATCGATCTGCCCGCTCGTGTGAACGAGGCTGCCGCCGTTGTACATTTCCAAGTAAATCGGCAGGAAGCCATGACCCGTGCCGTAGCCGTTGAAGAAGGCTCCGTCAAACGTTCCCGCTGCGGCAAAGTCGAAGTTACCGACGCCGACGGGATACACGCGGCAGGGCTCCGAACTCGGGTTGTACGGGGGCTGCGCCCAGTCATAATACTGCCAGCCATACCAGTTCGAGATTCCGCCGTAGCCCGGAGGCACGGATGCCTGACCGACGAGATCATCAAAATCCACGACGGTCTGACCGTGGGCACCAAACGTGAGGCCCAACAGGCCGGCTGCTAGAGCAATTCCAAACTTCTTCATCTGCAGTTCTCCCTTTCAACATTCTGAAAGATACAGAGTGCTTTGTCTGCGGTCATCTCGTCACTGAGCACACGCGCACCCGGATGACGACCGCCACGGTAAGTAGCCAAAATGCCTCTCCAGCCAAATGAACGAGGCTGAACAGGGTAACAGACAGTACTGAAAATGACGTCACAAAGCGAAGAAGGGTTCTCTCTCCAACTAGACGCTCTTTTCTCCGTCAACAGAATAACACATACAGCCTCAGGCCGTCAATAGAAAGACGGTCTTTTTTGAGAAAAGAGGCGCTATTGTGCCACCCGACCATTCTACAAACGGCCTGGGTGGACACATTCGTGCAATCTTACCGGCACAAGCCGATAAGGCGAGGTCAATACCCAGTACTCAGGCATTGCTCAGGGAAACCCCGGAGCCACTTCAACACAAAGGTTCTCGGACTCCCAGTTGTCGATTCAGCTGCCGGAAGATCACCCATCAAGTCGGAAGCCGACCTTCAGTGTCACCTGCCAGTGCTGGACTGCCTGCCCGTCAATGTTCCCGCGAACCTCCACCACCTCAAACCACCTCATGTTTCGCACCGTCTCCGATGCCTTGGCGATTGCACTGTTGATCGCATCCTCGATCGACTTCGAAGACGTGCCCGTCAACTCGATCTTCTTGTATACGTGGTCACTCTCTTCAGATGACATACCAGCGGCTCCTCACATACTTGGGATTGAAAAAACAAGATATCCAGATTCGAAACGCACCCGGGAGGACTCGAACCTCCGACCTGCGATTTAGGAAACCGCTGCTCTATCCTGCTGAGCTACGGGTGCACAATCAATCTCAGCCGGCCACCGATTCGCGATACCGTAAACCATGCCCCAGGCACGGTCAATCACGCTGCGACATTCCTCCATGCACACGCGACACGCCTGCCCAGCGTCAGCCACATCGAAAAACCTGAAAAAGCACCTGTTTTACGACACCATGTCAGTGCAAAATCTGTACCATTTCCCCTATGCCCAGAATCAGAACCACGCCCCATTTGAACCGATACTTCCCTGCCCTGTCTGCAGGGCCCGTGGAAGTACAGGCAAGACTGAGTGTGGCCGACCTGATTCGGGAGTTGGACCGCCGCTTTCCCGGGCTCGCTGCATACCTCGTCGATGACCGTGGTGCGCTTCGTCAGCATGTCGTCGTTTTCGTGGACAATCGCCCAATCGATGATCGAGTCGGTTTGAGCGATGAAGTCGATGAATCAGCCGACGTCTTCATTGCACAGGCACTCTCCGGCGGATAGACGACTGATCGTGCCCCACCGGGATCTGAACAACCGATTTCGATCCACCCACCTGCCATTGTGTGGGCTATTCGAATGCAGGAAGAACACACCATGACCACACCATCGAAGAATCTCATGCTGCTCGGGACCCGCAAGGGACTGTTCATCTTTGAACTCGACGGCAACAGCACCTGGCAATTCAGATCACATACACACATCGGGATACCCATTGCCTATGCCATGCTGGACCACCGCTCCGGGATCCTCTGGGCTTGTCAGGATCACGGGCACTGGGGCCAGAAACTCGTCCGCTCGCGCGATCTGGGCGAAACATGGGAGGAAGTGACGGCACCGGCATACCCCGACGGTGAACAGATCATCAACTCCTTTGCCACCGGGGGCAAAACAGAGAAAAAGCCGGCCACCCTGCGATACCTCTGGTGCATGGCCGAAGGAGGCGATGACCGTCCCGATCGACTCTTCATCGGGACCGAGCCCGGCGGCCTGTTCGTCTCTGAGGACGGCGGCGATTCCTGGTCCCTGGTCCGAGGCCTGTGGGACCACCCCTCCCGGACCGAAGGTAACTGGTTCGGCGGCGGGCGCGACGATGCCGGCATCCATTCCATCATCATCGACCCGAACGACTCGGCCCGCATCCTCATCGGCGTCAGTTGTGCCGGCGTGTTCGAATCAACGGATGACGGCACAACCTGGAACCCACGAAACACCGGCCTGCGCGCTGACTTCCTGCCAAATCCGGATGCCGAGGTCGGGCAAGACCCGCACCTGGTCGTCATGTGCCCATCGCATACCGATGCCCTCTGGCAGCAAAACCACTGCGGCATATTCAGAAGCACCGACGGGCGCCAAGACCTGGCAGGACGCCGGCGAACGTGACGGCGGACCCGCAAACTTCGGCTTTGCCATCGCCGTCGATCAACGAGACCCCGACACCGCCTGGGTCGTCCCCGGGCTCTCAGACGAGCGTCGAGTCACCGTCGGGGCAGCACTCGTCGTCTGCCGCACAGAGGACGGCGGAAAATCCTGGCAACAACTCCGAAACGGCCTCCCGCAGGATCACGCATACGACATCGTTTACCGCCATGCGCTCGACCTTCACGGCGAGACTCTGGCCTTCGGCTCAACCACCGGCAACGTCTACACCTCGCTCGATCGCGGCGACACGTGGCACTGCCTGGGCACGAATCTCCCGCCGGTGTACTCGATCCGTTTCGCGGTTGCACACGAATCACCCAAATAACACGCATGCGTCGCATTTGAGCAAAAAAAGTCACCTGTGGGTACGGGAATAGAAGAACAGGATTCACACGTTTTCCGTATGGATGACTGTACAGAAGACCCCCCGGAACCGGCCAGGATGCCTTACGGGAACGGGCAATAAATCGCTTTCTCTCCTTCCGACGTTGGCCGTACAGTCCCAGTACGGTCAATGTCGTTTTTGGCCTGCCCAGCGCAAGAAAATGTCCGGATAGACCTGCCACGCTCGGTCAGGACCTGTTGTGCATTGCCATTCTTAAAGGAATCTTGCGGTCATCCGGGCCAAAGCACGCCTCACGGCTGTGAGGAAGCCTCCTGCCCTGGCCCTGAGGTCAGGATCGGCTCGTTGGCCGGCCTCACGGACCGCTCAGCCTGGACGGCCCGGGCCAGGCAGATCAGGGCCTCAACGGCCTCACGGATCTCGATCTCATCCATTCGGCTGATCTCGCCGTCACTGATCGCAGCAATCGCCTCTGCACATTCCTTGACCGCATTCACCGACGCTGCCTCGATGGCCTCCTCGCGAATGAAAAAGCCGCCCATCTGCTGACAGATGTAGTCGAGCGAACGATCCCCGGCCTCCGGGGCTGAGCACTGCAGTGCACGAATCAGCCGCTCGATCGGATTCGGCTGAGCCCCCGACAGCATCCGATTCACTTGCCGGGTACTCAGTTCGAGTCCCGAGGAAAACCGCTTCACGCCGACGCTATCGACCATGTGCTGGAAGTACTCAGATGCTTCCCGTGTCAGTTCGTCAACTGGGCCGGATTCGTGGTGCGCCATAGTGACCTCGGTATCGAAAACAAAAAGAGTGCCGCAGACTCGTTGGTGATGGCTACCCCCGGATCCCGACGGGACTTCGTGCCGAAGAGACACCGAAAGAACCGCCCACGGGGTGAGTGGGTCATGATACGCCCCAAGATACCGGCCACGCGTCAACACGGCACAAGTGCAGCACAGTTTTTTCCAGACAGTCTCCCGACCCAGGCGAATACGGCCAAGACCTCACCTCCAGCAATAGCACCACCCTGCGTGGGTACAATACGGTCATACAACAGCCTGCGGAGGGGAATCCGGTCGACCGTGCCGTGAGTACGGCACTGATGGAGAGCGAGCGTTGATGTCTGCACACTGGCCAATCATCCGACAACTCGTGGCCCACCCGAGCCGATTGCTCGTTCTGGACGATCAAAAGCACTGGAAGGCATATGAGTTACTCGCAGCAGCCTTCCACGTGGCCTCAGCCATCGAGAAACACAGTACGGCCAGCCACGTCGGGATCATGCTCCCGACCAGTGGCCTGTTCCCCGTCGCCGCGCTGGCCTCATGGATGCTCGGCCGGGTCATCGTCCCACTCAACTACCTCCTCAAGGGCGAAGACCTCCAATACGTGTGTGATGATGCCGAACTCGATGCCATCGTCACCGTCCAGCCAATGCTCGACTTTGTCGGCTTTGAGCCGAGTGGCTGTGCGATGATCAAACTGGAGGATCTCAACTTCACCGGCGTCCCGGAGCCGCGCTGGCCGGCCATCAGAAGCCGAGACGATCTGGCCACACTCCTCTATACCTCCGGCACCAGCGGGCGTCCCAAAGGCGTCATGCTCACACACGGGAACCTCCGATCCAATGTCCTGCAGAGTGTCGAATGGGCCGGCTTCGGGACCGGCGACAGCATGCTCGGCGTCCTGCCGCAGTTCCACTCGTTCGGCCTGACCGTCCTCACGCTCGTCCCTCTCACGGTCGGCCTGCCTGTCTATTTCACGGCCAAGTTCATGCCACGACGAATCGTCCAGATGATCCGCAAACGACGGCCGACAGCCATGGTGGCCATCCCGTCAATGTACAACGCCCTGCTCACTGTCAAAGACGGATCACCCGAGGACTTTGCATCGCTCCGCTATGTCGTTGCCGGCGGCGAACCCCTGCCTGATGCGGTGGCCGAGGCCTTTGAAGAGCGATTCGGCGTCCGGATTGCCGAAGGCTACGGCCTCACCGAGACGAGCCCCGTCTCCCACTGGTGCCGTCCCTTCGAGTTCAAACGCCATAGCGTCGGCCGACCAGTCCCGGGCGTGCAGACCCGCATTGTTGACCCCGAGGAGCATGAGTGCCCGCCGGGAAGCGACGGCGAGATCCGACTCGCCGGGCCGAACATCATGAAGGGGTATTACCGACTGCCCGAGGAGTCCCGGTCCGCATTCGATGACCGGGGCTACTTCCGGACCGGGGACATGGGACACGTCGATGAGAACGGCTTTCTCTATATCACCGGCCGAATCAAGGAAATGATGATCATCGCCGGCGAAAACGTGTTCCCACGCGAAATCGAGGAAGTCCTGAACCGTCACCCATCCGTCAGTGCCTCTGCCGTGTTCGGCATCATGGACCCCTCCCGCGGGGAGGTCCCGATTTCCTATGTCGAACTCGTCGAGGATGCCGATTTTGATGAAGTGGGAATCCGGGCCTTTTGCCGCGAACACCTGGCCCAATACAAGGTCCCACGCGAAATACTCCACGCCGCTGAGGGCCTGCCTCGCAATCCCACCGGGAAAATACTTCATCGGGAGTTAAAAGCGAACTACGGCAAATCGGCTGAGGTCGGTGCCTGACATCGGCGGCACGAAATCGCACGCTCCCATCGTGTCAATCACCTCATGATCGGCAAATCGGGGAAATGCCCGCATTGCAGCGCGCGCTCGGCTCCGATTCAATCACCCGATACCTGACGGCTGACCGGCAGACCGAACTTTCAACCGAGGCACAGAGACCAGGGACAGTTGATCCCGGCCCGACAGAGTGGGCAGCCGGGATGATCCACCCAGACCGCACGCCGGCAGGCGACCGCTTTACGCTGCCCGCAGGCACCGCCCGCATCGCTCGGGAGACGAGGAGCAACGCATGAGAATCAGCCCGTTTCGTGCCGTTCGACCCCAGCCGGACAAGGCCGATCACGTTGCGTCCGTCCCGTATGACGTGGTCAACCGTGACGAGGCTGCCGCGCTGGCTGCCGGCAATCCCATCAGTTTTCTCCACGTCGTGCGCCCCGACATCGATCTGCCGGCCGACACCGACCCCTATGCCGATCAGGTCTACGAACAGGCACGCACCGCCTTTCAACAGTTGCGTCACGACAACATCCTGATTCAGGAAGCCGAACCGGCCCTGTACCTCTACCGACAGGTCATGGCCGGCCGAGCGCAAATCGGACTCGTGTGCTGCTGTCACGTTCAGGACTATGAACAGAACCTCATCAAGAAGCACGAACGAACCCGCCAGGCCAAAGAAGATGACCGCACGCGACATGTGCTGACGCTCAACGCGAACGCCGGCCCCGTCTTTCTCACCTATCGCAGCCTCGAGCCCATCGACCGCGTCGTCGCCGATGTGACGGCCAAGACGGACCCGCTGTATGACTTCGTCGCTCCGGACGGCGTGCAGCACACCGTTTGGAAAACCGATCCCGCCCAGGCCGATGCGATCGTCACGGCGTTTACCGACGTCCCATGTACCTACGTCGCCGACGGCCACCATCGGGCAGCCAGTGCCTGGCGTGCCGGGCAACAACGTAAAAACGGGAATCCGGACCACACCGGAAACGAAGAGTACAACTGGTTCCTCACCGTCCTCTTCCCTGCCGACCAACTCTGCATCCTCCCGTACAACCGCGTCGTGCGCGACCTCAACGGCCTCAGCAGCGAGTCGATCATTGCGCAACTGGCCGAACTGGGAACGGTTGCGCCCGTCGCCACGCCCGATCCCGCGCAGCCCGGCACCTTCTGCATGTATCTGGCCGGCCAGTGGTATCAGATCACGGTGGCCGATGCTGCCATCGACCGCTCCGATCCGGTCCGATCCCTTGACGTGGCCATCCTCCAGGAACGCGTCCTGCAACCGCTGTTCAATATCGAAGACCCTCGGACCGACGAACGGGTCGATTTCATCGGTGGCATCCGAGGCGTCAAGGCACTGGAACAGCGCGTCGACCAGGACGGGTGGGGCTGTGCCTTTCTCATGTACCCGACGACCGTCGAGCAACTGATGGCCGTCGCCGATGCCGATTGCATCATGCCCCCGAAGAGCACCTGGTTTGAACCGAAACTAAGAAGCGGATTGCTGGTGCATCTGCTTGATTGACGTCCCACACTGAGACGGGAGCGCGTAACTGAGACGCGCGCACCTTCACAAGAACGACGAACACAGAGAGAGTAGTGCCATGAAGGTTCTGATCGCAGACAAATACGAAGATCAAGGACTCGACGGACTGAAAGCCCTGGGCTGTGAAGTCATCTACACCCCCGACCTGACTGCCGAACAACTCCCCACGGCGATCGCCGACACCGACCCGACCGTCCTCATCGTGCGCAGCACGAAGGTGCAGGACCCGGCCATCGAAGCGGCTCAGTCACTGAAAGTGATCATCCGCGCCGGGGCAGGCTATGACACCATCCAGACGGCGACCGCACGGGCCAAAGGCATCTCCGTCTGCAACTGCCCCGGTACGAACTCCGCTGCCGTGGCTGAACTCACCTTCGGGCTCATGCTCGCCCATGATCGCCGCATCCCCGACCAAACGGCCGACCTCAGGCAGGGCGTCTGGGACAAGAAGAAGTACTCGAAGATGGGTCGCGGTCTCAAGGGTCGTACCCTCGGCCTCATCGGCGTCGGCCAGATCGGCATCCTCGTCGCACGTCGGGCCGTCGCCTTTGACATGCAGGTTCTCTATCACAAGCGCACGCCATGCGAGGAACTGGACAACAATCCGAACGCTCAACGCGTCTCGCTTGAGCAACTGCTGGCCGAGTCCGACTTCGTGTCACTCCATGTTCCCTCGAACGACTCGACGAAGCACCTGATCAACGCACAGACGCTGGCCC
This sequence comes from Planctomycetota bacterium, assembly GCA_013112555.1. Classification (GTDB taxonomy): domain Bacteria; phylum Planctomycetota; class Phycisphaerae; order Phycisphaerales; family UBA5793; genus PNC21. Next base: position 2,608,016 of record JABFGK010000001.1, read on the forward strand.
AGATGAAGAACGATGCCGTGTTGATCAACACGACCCGCGGTGCCGTCGTCGATCAGGCTGCCCTGGCCGAGGCGCTGACCGCCGGCACCATCGGCGGGGCTGCCCTTGATGTCTACGAGAACGAGCCGGCTGCCGGCGACACGGCGATCGCTAATGAAGTCGTCGCGATCCCGGCCTTCCTCGGCACGCACCACGTCGGGGCCTCCACCGAACAGGCTCAACTCGCCGTCGCGGCCATGACCGTCGACATTGTCACAGCATTCAAGAATGACGGCACCGTGCTTAACTGTGTTAACTAACCGACCTCACACGACCCAGTATTAATGACCGCTTGCACACGGGCGCTGCCCCGCGCAGCACCACACTACGAGAGAATTGAGACAGTACCATGAGTGACCGTATTTATAACTTCTCAGCCGGCCCGGCCATTCTGCCCGAACCTGTCTTGAAGCAGGCCCAGACCGATATCTGGAATATTGCCGACAGCGGCGTCGGCGTCCTCGAACACAGTCACCGCGGCTCGGTCTTCCAGGCCGTTGCCGATGAAGCCGAAGCAGTCTGCCGGGAAATCGCAGGCATCCCTGATAATTACAAGGTCCTGTTCCTCACCGGCGGGGCCTCCTCGCAGTTCTTCACGATCCCCATGAACTTCCTGGCACCCGATGACACGGCGGACTACATCGTCACGGGCAGTTGGTCAAAGAAGGCGGTCAAGGAAGCGAAACTGTTCGGCACGCCCCATGTCGCTGCCACGAGTGAGGAATCAAACTTCACCTACATTCCCGGTGCCGAGCAAACCCAGTGGTCCGACGCCCCGAAGTATGCGCACTATACCTCGAACAACACGATCTTCGGCACCCAGTGGAGAGGCATCCCAGCCGTCCCGGCCGGCGTGCCGTTGATGTGCGATATGTCCAGCGACATCTTCAGCAAACCGCTCGACGTCAGTGGGTACGCGCTGATCTATGCCGGTGCGCAAAAGAACATCGGGCCGGCCGGCGCCACGCTCGTCATCATTCGCGAGGATCTCATCGAAGCCGGTCGCGCCGATCTTCCCACCATGCTCCAGTACCGAACCCACGCAGACAAGGGCTCGATGTATAACACGCCGCCTGCCTTCTGCATGTACATCATGGGCCAGGTGTTCAAGTGGATCCAGGACCTCGGCGGGCTTGCAGCGATGCAGCAGATCAACGAGGACAAGGGTGGCATCCTCTATGACTACCTCGACAACAGCGACTTCTTCCGTCCCACGGCCGAACCGGACAGCCGCTCATTGATGAACGTGACCTTCCGAGGCCCGAGTGAGGACCTCGAAGCGAAGTTCATCAAGGAAGCGCTCGCAGCCGGCTTCTCCGGGCTCAAGGGGCACCGCTCCGTCGGCGGCATGCGCGCCAGCATCTACAACGCCTTCCCGAAGCAAGGCTGCGTCGATCTCGTTGAGTTCATGAAGAAGTTCGAGACCAACAACCGCTGATCGACACGCCGCGCGCGCGGAAGCCAGCGGGCTCCGGTTCGCCCCCGACTCTGCCGGGGTGGATGATGATGATGCGCAAGCATCATGCAATCCCGGAAGGGTGCTTCACCGCGAAGCGGTGCGCGTTTGTAGCCGGGGGTGAAGCGAGTCGGAGACGAGCGCCACCCCCGAAAGGTGATGCCAACGAGAGAACCTCTTCACACCCCGAAGGAGTGGTCGAGGCATCCTCCGACAAGCCGCGCGCGGATGCCAGCGGGCACTTCCACTCCCTCGCCCGTCAGGGCGCGCGAACGTAGCCGGCGGCTTCAGCCGCCGGAACAGGATCGCGCCCCGCGACACCAACCGCCCGGAGGGCGGACGATGCGTAACACAGGATCTGTACCCACAACGGGGCACATGCAATGTGCCCCTACATTCCGACAAGCCGCGCGCTTCCTCACCGCGAAGCGGTGCGCGTTTGTAGCCGGGGGTGAAGTGAGTCGGAGACGAGCGCCACCCCCGAAAGGTGATGCCAACGAGAGAACCTCTTCACACCCCGAAGGAGTGGTCGAGGCATCCTCCGACAAGCCGCGCGCGGATGCCAGCGGGCACTTCCACTCCCTCGCCCGTCAGGGCGCGAACGTAGCCGGCGGCTTCAGCCGCCGGAACAGGATCGCGCCCCGCGACACCAACCGCCCGGAGGGCGGACGATGCGTAACACAGGATCTGTACCCACAACGGGGCACATGCAATGTGCCCCTACATTCCGACAAGCCGCGCGGCTTCCTCACCGCGAAGCGGTGCGTTTGTAGCCGGGGGTGAAGTGAGTCGGAGACGAGCCGCCACCCCCGAAAGGTGATGCCAACGAGAGAACCTCTTCACACCCCGAAGGAGTGGTCGAGGCATCCTCCGACAAGCCGCGCGCGGATGCCAGCGGGCACTTCCACTCCCTCGCCCGTCAGGGGCGCGCGAACGTAGCCGGCGGCTTCAGCCGCCGGAACAGGATCGCGCCCCGCGACACCAACCGCCCGGAGGGCGGACGATGCGTAACACAGGATCTGTACCCACAACGGGGCACATGCAATGTGCCCCTACATTCCGACAAGCCGCGAACGCGGAAATCCATCCTCTCCTTCGCCACGCCGCTCTAGCCCCCGGCTCTGCCGGGGGGCATGATGATGATGCGCAAGGCCGGCACAGGCCATCTTGCCGGTGGCTCTGATCGAAGTCTGCCGCCACAACAGGCCGATTGACGACCTATCCATTTCAGAAAACTCTCTGAATCGCCGATTTGAAACAGGCTAACCCGATCGGCATATACTCCAGCCCGTCCGAACGGCTCAGGACTCCATTCCGGGCCCTCGGGTGGGACGGTGAATCAGTCACCGGGTGGCAGCGGACCCATAATTCCGATGACTGGGAACGCTGACCGGTGCGCATTCCGGCAAATGCGAGAGGGAGACTGCCGGATCGTGAAAATGGGCCGAAAAGCCCGGGAACCGTGGCACGGAGTGTGCAACAGTCAGATGGGTCGAATTACCCCGATATGACGGAGTACGCGACGCTGCCGCAGACGCTCGGAACACGCTATCTGAAAAAGTGGACGGAAGCCGCCAATGAAGACAATCAATGCAACGAGTCGAATGGTGACTGCCGGCCTGATCATGGCCGCTGGTGTCGTTTCAATCGCAGCCTGGACTTTCGGGGAGGCTGCTGCTGCCCGTGGGCCGGTCTCAGCCGACCCGGTCGGTGCCTCCATCCAGCAGCAGGAGCAGAAACTGCCAAAGCCGACCACCGGCCGCACCGACTGCACCTCCAGCCTGTGCCACGATGACAAACTCACCTACTCCATTATGCACGAGCCGGTCGAGAAAAAGGACTGCCTCAAGTGCCATGAGTATGTCGATGCCGAACGCCACCTGCTGCAACTGACGACCCCGCGCAACCTGCTGTGCTCGAAGTGTCACGGGGTCCAGCACCTCGGCTACGAGCACCAGCCGGTCAAAGACGGCAACTGCCAGGGCTGCCACAATCCGCACGGCTCCGAGTTCCCGGGCCTGCTCGTGGACCACCCGACCCGCGGCTTGTGTCTCCAGTGCCACAACAAGGACTTCGAGCACGAGAAGTATGTCCACGGCCCGGTCGCCGGCGGTGCCTGCATCGTCTGCCACGAGCCCCACTCCTCTCGCCAGGAGCACCTGCTCTCCAAAGAAGCAAACAAACTCTGCACGCAGTGCCACTTCGAGATCGAAACCGAACGGTCGCCCGGCCTGCACATCCACTCGGCCATGGACAAGGGATGCACGTCCTGCCACGATCCGCATGCCTCCGAACTCCGCTACCAACTCCACGAATCCACGCCGGACCTGTGCTTCCAATGTCACGAAAACATTGGTGAGACTGCAGAACATGCCGAATCACTCCATGCGATCATGGATCCGGGGGCCTGCACGAAGTGCCACAATCCTCACTCGTCACGACTTGCCAAACTGCAGAAACAAGTTCAGCCCGATCTCTGCCTCAACTGCCATGATGAGGCGATCGAGACGCCCGACGGCCGCACGCTGACGAACATGGCCCAGTTGCTCAAGGACAATCCGAGCCAGCACGGGCCGATCCGCGAGGGGGCCTGCTCGGCCTGCCATCAGCCGCACTCCAGCGACAAGCAGAACCTGCTCCTGCTGTCCTACCCGCCCGAGTTTTATGCCCGCTTCGACATGGACCTGTACAAACTCTGTTTCAGTTGCCACATCCCGGAACTCGTTCTCAATCCGTCCGGCAAAGGGCTGACCGGGTTCCGCAACGGCACGCTGAATCTGCATTGGCTCCATGTCAATCAGGAGAAGGGCCGCACCTGCCGCGCCTGCCACGAAGTCCATGCCTCGCAGCGCGACTTCCACATTCGCGAGTCCGTCCCCTTCGGCCCGACGGACTGGGAACTGGAGATCAACTTCGAGAAGTCCGGCAACGGCGGCTCGTGCAAGCCGGGGTGCCATCGGAAGGCCACCTACGACCGGACAGCCGAAGTCGAGCCGAATACGAACGGGTCAGCCGGCTGACCGGAACGGCACGGTGCCGGCGCCGGTGCGGATCAGAGGTGGCCGTATGTGCTTCCAGGTGTGCCGGACTCGATGGTCCGTTGGTGATGGAATAGAGGCCGCCCGTTGACGTCTGAGTGTGTGTGTGTGAAGGCACAGGACTCCGGTTGGCACAACAGGACAAAACAATACAGGACCGAATCGCAAGGACAGGATTCAATCAGACAGCACGGGACCAACCCGGTTCCCGGTGGAGAGTTCAGATTATGGATAACCGCAGAAGTATCCCGCGCCGTTTAGGCCGCACCACGAATCGATCTCGTTTTCATTCCGCGCTCGCCACGCCGCTCGTGACGGCAGCCGCCCTGCTCGTTACATGGTGTTGCATCGCAATCGGCAGCGGGCAGACCGCGTTGGCCGCCACGGTCGATGACGACTGGGCGACCTGGGGCCCACCCCAGCCGGGTCAGACGGCCCCGCCGGTGGCCTTGCCTGATGCCGAAGGGGTCCGGATCGATACGAGTTCACTGGCCGGCCGAACCGTCGTGCTCATCTTCGGCGACCTGAATCAACAGAACACGCACAAGGCCTTCAAGGACATCGAGGGGGTTCTGCACGACCCGCGGCTCGAAGGCAAACGGATCACCCCCGTGTTCATCACGGCCAACTCGCACCCGGCCGGTGACGATGAGCAGCACAACGGCGAAGCCGGTCAGGCAATAAAGGGTGAGTTCACGCCCGGCATCGTTCTCTATGACGTCGAACGCGTGGCCCACGGCGACTACAGCGTCGATGTGCTGCCAACCACGATCGTCATCGATGCGGAACAGAAGATCGTGCATGTCTTGCATGCCTATACCTCGCGATATAGCGACATCCTGTCCGATGCCCTGCTGCTGTCACTCGGCGACATGAATCGTTTTGAGTTCGAGTACCGTCTGCACCCCGAGCCGGCCGACGCTGCGAGCAATGCCGTGCGTCATGCCGTCTGGCTGGTCGGGCTGGCCGACCGCCTCGTGCTGCGCGACCTGCAGGAGGCAGCCATCAAGAAGTATGGCGAAGCCCTGCAGCGTGTGCCCGATCTCGAAGCAGCCCACATCGGCCTGGGCAATGTCTATCTCATGGCAGAGAAGCCGGATGAGGCCGAGAAGCACTTTGCATCGGCCTTCAAGAGCAACACCGGCTCCGTCAAGGCACGCCTCGGCCTGGCCCGCGTGAACCTCCAGCGCGGCGGCATCAATCTCGAAGTGGCACGACGCTATGCCGAGAGTGTGCTCGCCGATCATCCGGAGGATCCCGATGGCCACTTTGTCATGGGCATGATCCATGAGCAGCAGTCCGACATCAGGGCCGCGGCCGCCGAGTACCGACTTGCTGCCGAGCTGCTTTTCAAACTGCAGCGTGCTGAGGACATCGAGAATCTCAACCCGCTGCCCGTCGCCGAGCCGTAATCTTGTCGTACAGAAGTTTGAGTAGGGGCACATTGCATGTGCCCCAAATCCGTAGGGTGGGATAAGCGACGGTTTCGGAGCGCATCCCACCGGCATGCGGATGCAGACTCCATGTCTTGTCAGGCAGTAGGAATTCATTCCTACTGCATCAGCGGCCCGCTCCCTCACGGTCGCGGCTCGTCGGAGGATGCCTCGACCACCCCTTCGGGGTGAGGAGAGGTTTTCTCGTTGGCATCACCTTTCGGGGGTGGCGCTCGTCTCCGACTCGCTTCACCCCCGGCTACAAACGCGAACCGCTTCGCGGTGAGGAAGCGCGCGGCTCGTCGGAGGGTAGGGGCACATTGCATGTGCCCCGTAGTGGGTACAGATCCTTTGTTACGCATCGTCCGCCCTCCGGGCGGTTTGTGCCCATGATGCGTGCCTGTTCCGGCGGCTGAAGCCGCCGGCTACGTTCGTGCGCCCTGACGGGCGAGGGAGGGAGTGGAAGAGGCCCGCTCTCTCACGGTCGCGGCTCGTAAGATTCGGGCCTGCGGCCCGATGATTGACGGGCGAGACGCCCGTTCCACCGCGGAGTGGAGAGGATGGATTCCCGCGTACGCGGGAGTGACGAGCGAGGAGAAGTGCCCGCTTGCTGATGCGCGCGCGGCATCTTCAAAGTCAGATGGATGCCCGAATACCCCTTGCACTCACTCAGTTTTCCTGTAAACTATCTTCCGGTGTCCGATTGACTGGCCCGTTCCGGGTTCGTCATGACACCGCTGTGGCGCTCTGTAAGGCCTGATTCCGGGCTCATTCGGCCCAATCAACACAACAGGAGAGAAAACGATGAGAGCAGCCAGCATCATTGTGTGTTTTTCAGTCGCCACGGCCCTGACGGCCGGGACAACCCTCGCCCAGGGACCGATCGACCTCGAGGACTTCTCCGGGAGCGAGCAGGTCATCACGTTCGCCCCCGGGTTTGCCTCCCAGTGTGCTCCCTTTGAGTACGAGGGGGTCGTCTTCTCGGAGAACGGTGGCGGAACCGGCGGCCCGTGCTTCCGAGCCAACTCGGATTGGGGGAGCTTCTTCGACAACATCCCCGGTGCGTCGATAGGCCTCGGTTTCAACGATCAATGGGGGGATTCGAGAATTGTCATGGAACTCCCGGCCGGCATGCGCCGGGTGGGATGCCTGCTGTCGACCTCGCCGGTCACGACCTGGACGATGGACCTGTATGACAGTAGCAGTACCCTCATCGGCTCTGACACTCGCGCCATGCCGAATACCTCGGAAGCGGTATTCATCGGGTACGAAACGGCGGCTGACATTGCCCGTGTCGAGATCTGGGAGACAAACGGTGAGAATGGACACATCACGCTGATGGATGATGTCCGCTTCGAGGCGGTCGACGGCCTCAGGCTCGCCGTCACCGGTGACTGCCCCGGTACCATGGAAGCCTGTGCCTCCGGTGCCGCTCAGGGTGACAAAATCGTCATCATCTACTCGTTCAACTTCGGAAGCGCCGGACCGGTTCCCGGCTGCCCGGATCTCCTGACCGATCTGAAGGCACCGAAGGCAGCGGACTCCGGAACGGCCGATGCGACCGGGACATTCTGCACCTCCGGGCGCGTCCCCGGGAATGCATGCGGGCGCGTGAAAGTACAGGCGATCAACCGAACGACGTGTGAGAAGTCGTCCGTGGTCGAAGTCTGACGGCGCTCCATGAAGCAATGAGGCTGCTCCCATCGGCCAAAAGATGACCGGGCCGAGGGACGGGCGCCGACAATCCAGACACCTTTCCCACAGGCCTCGGGTCTCCAAATCCCCGGGGCCTGTTGTTTTCCCACCCGTGCCCGGATGACGGGGACCAGGAACCCGCTTGTATGCTTTCGCGCGCGGCTCGACGTCTATGTGGAAAGGGGTCGGGAGTCGATTCGTGCTGAATCGACTCCCGACCCCTTTTCCGAAACATGGAGCCGAGGGGGCTCGAACCCCTGACTTCTGCCTTGCAAAGGCAGCGCTCTCCCAACTGAGCTACGGCCCCGTGAGAATATCAGTCTACAAAATACGTCATCGGCTGCCGGCGGTGCGACCAAGAGCTGCCCCAATGTGTGCCGGTCGATAACGCGGCCATCATAGTCCCAGCCCCCCACCCCGGGCCACCTCAGGGCCGATCCGGCGTCTTTTCGCCCCCAAATCGCCAAAACAGCCAAATGGTCCGCCCCTTCATGCGTCAAACCCTACAGCAGGGACGCGTTCGCCAAAGGACACGCAATCGACCCTGCCAGTGCCGATTCACACCCACACACACTGCGGGATGATGCGAACCACCCAAGCCGGCGACGATTGGAGAACCACACCATGACCCCCAATACCCACCAGTTTCCAACTTCATACAGGCACAAAAGCCCCAGCAGCCGGCACCCGGGACGACTCGAAACGACTCCAACCGCCTGCCTCTGGACCATCCTGCTGCTGACACTCCTCGGGCTGATGCCCATCCCGGCACTGGCCTCCGGGTTGCTGATCGTCGATACGCCGGGCGTCCCCCCGTTGCGCATCGTGGATCACTTCGTGCGGGCCGAGATCAGGGATCGTGTCGGGTACACGACCATCAAACAGACGTTCGAAAACACATCCGACCAGCGACTGGAAGGGACGTACATCTTCCCGATCCCCGAAGGTGCTGACATCACCGACTTCCAGATGACCTTCAACGGCAAGATGGTCAAGGGCGAAGTGCTGCCGGCCAAAGAGGCCCGTGAGATATACGAGGCGATTGTCAGGCAGCAGCGCGACCCCGGGCTGATCGAGTTCATCGGCAATCGGCTGATGCGCTGCCGCATCTTCCCGATCGAACCGAAGTCCAAGACCGACATTCAGATCACCTACCAGCAGATTTGCGAGCCCATGTCGGGCATGTGGAAGTACCACTATCCGCTGCGGACGCCGGGCACGAACAGCTCGGTCTACGGCACACTCCGATTTGAAGTGAGCATCGAGAGCACCGAGCCGCTGCGCGGCGTGTGGTCCCCGACGCATGACGTCGAAGTCGTCCGCCACGGCGATCACGAAGCGGTCGTGGCCTACGAAAAATCAGGCGGGAGTCTCGACAGCGACTTCCTGGTCATGTACGACTCCGAGGACTCGGACGTCGGCATGTCACTCGTGACTTATCGCGAAAACGAAGTGGACCCGGGCTACTTCCTGATGCTGCTGTGCCCGAAGCAACTGTGGGAAGACCGGAAGCATGTGCCGCAGGATTACGTCTTTGTCGTTGATACCTCCGGCTCGATGGCCGGCGAGAAGATAGACCAGGCACGCGAGGCGCTGGCATACTGTGTGAACACGCTGGAAGACGGGGACCGGTTCTCAGTCGTGCGATTCTCAACCGGGTACGACCTGTTGTTTGATGAACTGCGTGACGCCTCGGCCGAGACTCGTAGGACGGCCTGTGACACGATCAAGAAGTACAACGCAACCGGCGGGACGAACATTTACGATGCGCTGAAGGCCGCAGCACAACTCAGGCCGGCTGACTCGGACCGGCCGTTCCTGGTCGTGTTCCTGACCGACGGCCAGGGCGAGCGATCGCGCGAAGACATTGAGGCCATGTTCAAGGAGGAAACCGGGTCGTATGCGAAGCATGTACGCCTCTTCCCGTTCGGTGTGGGGCACAATGTGAACACGAAACTGCTCGATGCACTGGGAACCGGCTTCGGCGGGGACCCGACCTATGTTCAGCCGGGTGAGAACCTGGAATACGTGCTCGGCGACTTCTTCTCGATCATGAGCGAACCGGTGTTGACGGATCTGCGGCTGTCGCTGCCGGATGCCATGATCACCGACAAGTTCCCGACGGACCCGGGTGATCTGTATCACGGGCGTCAACTCGTGCTGGCCGGCCGATTTGACAAACCGGTCACAGGCGATGTGGTGCTCAAGGCCAGGCGCGGGAACGAAGACGTCGAGTACCGATGGGAAGGGATTGACTTCCAGTCAGATCGCTCGGCCCATTATGTGGCCGGCATCTGGGCCGGTCGGAAGATTGCATATCTGATTGATCGCATTCGTCTGGTCGGTGAATCGGACGAGTTGGTGAGTGAGATCCTTGCGTTATCGCAGCAATTCGGGATCCAGACGCCGTACTCGAGTTGGCTGGTGAACCCGGAGGGCCGGCCGATGCCGGGACGCGGCCGCCGCACTGATGATCTGTTCCTCGGGCGACCGGCAGCAGCCGAGCAGCTGCAAAGACTGGCACCGATGGAGGAAATGGGCGCACCGGCCGATGCTGCCTCTGAGCCGGGACTCAGTAGTGGCAAGGGTGGCGAAGCCTTCTACTTCGGTTCAGGCGGGGGCCGTGGCGGACGCAGTGTTCAGGATGCCGTGGCAGCCGAGAGCGGGGCCCTGGCTGCCCGCGTCTCCACACGAAACGCGCAGATGCGCAAGGCTGACTCGCTTGATGAAGACGGCAAACTGAATCAGGCAGCGTTGGCCATGCGAACCATCGATGGTCGGGATTATCACAACATCAACGGGATTCTGGTGGATTCCGCGTTCACGGATAAGTCAGAGGTCATCGAGATCAAGTTCGCTTCCGATGCGTACTTTGACCTCGTCATGAATCGCGAGGACCTGCGCAAGGCACTGTCTGCAGCGAAGTATGTGATCGTGATGGTCGGCGAGAATCGGGCCGTGTTTGTCCGCGATCAGGCCGGCCTGGAGACACTGACCGACAAGCAGCGGTCGACGATGTGGAAGATTGAGAAGCCTGACAAGTAACTCCACAGGCCTCCATGACCCGCCTGTGAACCACGGCCCCGTGTGCGTACCCACATGGGGCTGTTTTTTGTGCGCCAGAAGTGACTCGGAGGATGCTGGCTACCAGGCTTCGAACATCCGGGCATCGGTGCCGTTGGGCCCGATGGTTGCCGTCACCCGCCGGCCACAGTGTGGGCACTGGCCGACGTAGCGCGTGCCGTCCGGGGTCCGGTTGGCCCGGCCATAGGTAGAACAACAGCGATACCACACCATCAGCCAGGGCTTGCTCGCCTGCTGGGACGCTGCACGTCTCGACGGTACCGGTTGTCGATTTGATGGTCCTGTCACGCTCCCGGTTATCGGCTGTTCAGGCTGCACGGGTTGAGCGAAAGGCACGAACGTGAAAACGACGAACGAGACACAGACTCGATCGGCGTCTGGTGTGACGATCTTCGCTTAACAGGTGCCGTGGAACAGTCGATGAACAGGACGATGGACCGATCGTGACATCGATATCTGATCGGTGCGCACGGTCCACCGCCGTTATTTCCACGCAGATGGGTCCGGGGAGTATCTCCATGTCGCGATCGATGGATCTGACCATCCGGCGCTTCGAGCGGAACGATATCGTTCTCGATGCGCTGCTGGAAGTCGATGAGTCGCAACGGGAGCAAGTGGTCTTCTCCTCGTCGAACCCACAGGCAGCGAATGCACATACCTTGAAGGTGACGCTGGCGGACGTGGGAGACGGCGGCGTCGGGATTCAGACGAGCGTCTTTCTGCCACGGGGCCTCAAGGCACGGGTCCGGGTGATGGCACCACGGCTGGAATCGCAGGATGGCGAGACGGCCAATCAGCGAGATCCTCAGGGTGAAGCGACGACCGAGGTCTTGTTTGAGCATGGCGTTCAGGTCCGCCGGGTCGAACTGACCAGTCGGATTCCGACCTTCTTTATCGGCATGAGTTTCGAAAACGCTGCGCCTGACATGAGTCAGCAGGTTGAAGCATTCATGGCCAGGGCCAGTGAAGTGTTTCGCGCGGTCAACATGGCCAGGCTGGAGGCAATGGAGCGCGGCGATGTTGCATGACGGCTCTGAATTCCTCGAACGAGCCCTTGTTGAAGAGGGGCTGATCAAGCAGCAGCAACTCGAGGAGGCTCGCGCGCTGGCCGAGGAGGCGTCCTGCTCACTCGATGATGCGATCGTCACACTCGGGTTTGTGGACGGGCGACGGATCGCGCTGACCAAGGCACAGATCTGCGAAGCCCCGTTTGCCGATGTGACCCGCTTCGAGATCAACCAGAAAAACTGCTCCTGCATCCCCCGGGCGGTTGCCGAACAGCACAACGTCTTCCCATTGTTCGTCTTTGACAACGTCGTCACGCTCGGAACGACCGACCCGCTCAACATTGCAGCGCTCGACCAGGTGCGGCAGATTGTCAAACGTGACGTCGATGCCGTCCAATGCGAAGCAAAGCCGCTGCGCGAGTTAATATCGAGAGCCTACAGCCTCTCGAGCGGCGTGACAGAGGAGTCGGCCTCTGACTCGGATGACGGGAAGGCGACGCGCGGGAGTTCGGATCACGATGAGGAGACCGGGCCGATCGTCGCAGCCGTCAACACGCTGCTGAGCGATGCGATTGCCGTCGGTGCCTCAGACATTCACCTGAACCCGGATCAGCACGATCTCGTGCTGCGATTCCGTGTGGACGGTGTGCTGCAGAAGCGACAGGGACCGCCGCTGAGCATGCACCCGAAACTCGTCCAGCGATTCAAGGTCATGTCGCAGTTGGACCTGACGCAGACGCGCCGGCCACAGGACGGCAAGTTCCGCTTTCACCACGGGGATCGGACGGTCGACGTTCGTGTGAGCATTCTGCCCACGATCACCGGCGAAAACGTCGTGCTGCGATTGCTCAATACACAGACCTCCATCCTCAGTTTCCGTGACCTCGGCCTGCCGACCGATGCCATCGAACGGCTGGACATGGTCCTGAAACAGCCATACGGCATGTTCCTCGTGACCGGCCCGACCGGGAGCGGCAAGACGACGACGCTGTACACGGCGTTGTCCAAGATGAACACGCCGGATCGAAACATCATGACGATTGAGGATCCGGTCGAGGTGCGTCTCCCGCTGATTCGACAGATCCAGGTGAATGCTGACATCAACCTCACGTTTGCGACCGCACTGCGGTCCATTCTGCGTCAGGATCCCGATGTCATCCTGGTGGGTGAGATTCGCGATCTCGAAACGGCCACGATTGCCCTGCAGGCATCGCTGACCGGCCATTTCGTCCTCAGTACGTTGCATACGAATGACGCCCCGAGTGCGGTGGCGCGTTTGCGCGACTTCGGGCTGCCGCCGTTTGTCATCAACTCGGCATTGCTGGGCGTGATGGCTCAGCGTCTTGTCCGCCGTGTCTGTGAGCACTGCTCGCAGCCGGCCGAGATCGATCCCGTCCTGGCTCGCTACTTCCAGATTGAAGATCAATCCGGCTTTATTGAAGGGAAGGGGTGCGGGCGCTGTCTGCAAAGCGGCTTCAAGGGGCGCCTCGGCGTGTATGAACTCATGCAGGTCGACCCCGGCGTGCAGCGGGCCGTGGCCGAAGGACTCCCGACAGAACACATTCGCAAAGCATCCATCGAGGGTGGCATGCGCCTGATGTGGCAGGACGGTCTCGAGAAAGCACAACTCGGCCTCACGACACTCTCTGAAGTGTCCAAAATGGTCTCCGTCACAGCCATCGAAGAGGTGACCGAACCGATGTTGAAGGAGAGCGCATGAGCGTTGCCTCATTCCAATACGAAGCGCTCACCGCAGACGGCGAAGTGCGCCAGGGCCTGACGAAGGCTGAGAACTGGCACGATGCGTATCGGCAGCTGGCCTCTGCAGGCCTGTCACCGATCACGATCTCACCGGAGAAGAAACGTCGATTCGGACGGCGCAAAAAGCGAATCTCACTGCGCGACCTGAGCCTGTTTACCTATCAATTCTCCGTGCTGATGGAGGCACGCCTGCCGATCTCCGAGGGTCTGCGCTCCATAGCAGAAGAGGAAACGCACGAGTCGCTCAAGGAGATGGTGCTTGATATTGCTTCGCACATTGAGGCCGGCAGCACCGTCACCGATTCGCTGAAGCCCTACGAACATGTGTTCGGCGACGTCTATCTCGAAACGATCCATGCAGCAGAGCAGAGCGGCAACATGGTGGCCGTGCTCGAGCATCTGTCCAAGATGCTTGATCAGGAAGTTGAGCGTCGGGCCTCGATTCGCTCGGCGTTGATCTACCCGCTGTGCGTCGTGTCAGCGCTGCTGTTGGCGGTCGTGTTTCTGATGATCTTTATCGTGCCCCGGTTTACGAAGATGTTCACCGAGCGCGACGTGGCATTGCCGTTGCCGACCAAACTGCTGATCGGGACGAGCCAGTTCATGATCAGTTACTGGTGGCTCGGTCTGATTCTGGTTATTGGATGTGCAATGCTTCTCAAACAGATTCTTTCGATGCCTCAAGGGCGCGCGCTGGTTGACCGATATCTGTTTCGAATTCCAGTGGTCAGTCGCGCGCTGCAGGCCGCGGCGTTGGCGCGCTTCGCTCACGTCTTCAGCCTGTCACTGTCAAGCGGTCTGAGTCTGATCGATTGTCTGGAAATGAGTGGGCGGGCATCGGGGCGACCGTTGCTAATGCGTGATGCAAACTATCTGGCCGCACAGGTCGCCCAGGGCGGCCGCCTGGCTGATGCGCTGCCGCGGTGTGAGTACATCACCCGATTCGCACGTCGTCTCATCAGTGCCGGCGAGCAATCGGCAGAGATGCCGCGCATGTGCGGGATTATCGCTCGGCACTATGACCGGGAGGTGAGGTATCTCACAAAGAATGTGGCCACGATCATCGAGCCAATCCTGGTGCTCGTGCTGGCCTGCGTCGTGCTGTTTATTGCACTGGCCGTGTTCCTGCCCATGTGGAACATGATGAGCATTATGGGATAAGGCACTGCGCCGTGGCGTGGTGCTTCAGTCGACCGCTCACCATGCGTCGTTCAGGTGAGTGAGCGAGCGAGAGCGCAAATGAACGACAGAGGCGGAAGCGGTCCTTCGCGCCTGACCCGACTGCATGAGGGTAGGCCGGACCACGTCTTCACATCGAGAATCGTACTTGTCAGATAAAGGAGTACATCATGCAGAGACACCGTGAACATCGATCATACGCATTTACGCTGATCGAACTCGTGGCCGTGATCATCGTGCTGGCCATTCTCTCGGGCGTGGCATTGCCGAAGTTCTTCGACTACTCGGCCAAGGCCAAGGAATCGGCATGCAAGGGTGCACTGGGTGGCGTCCGCGCTGCCGTGGCAAACTTCTATGCCAATGCCGCCATCAACGGCTCGCCTGCCTACCCATCCCTGTCCGAGGTACAGTCGGTCGGCTCGGTGATGCAGGAGACGATTCCGGATAACCCGTACAACGGCTCCAACTCGATTTCGGCAGCCACCTATGACGCGTCCGACCCACCGGTCAGCGGCAGTGCCGGCTGGAACTATGACGCCAGCAGCGGCCGATTCTGGGCCAATTCGGATAACGTCGGCGAGAATGAGTGGTAAAGCGCGACGACCGAGCGCTGCAGGACGATCTCCCGCATCGCGCAACGCGTCTGCGCTTGAATACGCCACGCCACGCCATGAGTCGGTGTTGACCGCCTGTCTGTCTACGACTGACGTGGGTCAACACCAGGATCGGAGCAGGTCGTGCGTTCACCGACGGATGACACTCAGGCCTTGCGCTGCGCCGTGACGCGCTGCGTGCCGGCCTCTCGATCAACGGTGAGTCTCCCCCCGCCCGGTTGCGGCCGGTCCGGGTTCACGCTCATCGAGTTGGTCGCCGTCATGGTGATGGTCTCGATCGTCGGGCTCGTCGTGATTGTGCCGAGCATGTCCGATCTGACAACCAGTAGACAGTCCGGCGCTGCCACCCGCGTTTTGCATGACATCCATGCAGCACGACAGCGGGCCATGGCCCGGGGAACACGGCTCTGGGTCGTGTTTGACGCCGACTCAGATCGCTACGACGTGTACGTGGAGCCGGCAGGCTCACCGGGTCGCGCCAATCGCATCCCGCTGGTCGATCCGGCCACCGGGAACGAAGTCGGACTGCAACTCAACGAGTGGCCGTATGCCGGCAGCGGGATCGATGCGATCGACGTGGCCGGGGGGACCGAAATCGGATTTGACTACCTGGGCCGGGCCCTAACCGAAGGCGAGCAGATCCTCACCCAGGACGGAACAGTCACGCTGACCGGTGGGCATACGCTCACCATCGCAGCACGGACGGGTCATGTATACGAGTAACATACAACTCGGAGCCGGCCCTCCCGTGAGCAGACTCGATCGGCGTCGCGCCTTTACGTTGATCGAGACGATCGCGGCCGTGGTCGTATTGGCTATTGCAATCCCCCCACTGCTGCTGACTGCACGGCGAGCCACCATTGATTCGGTCACGCCGATCATGTTCTCACGCGCCCGTTGGTTGGCCGTGGAAAAACTCGAAGATGTGATCGGCGACCGCCACAGCCCCCAGCGCGGGTATGACTATCTCAGTTCGGGCAACTACCCAGCGGAGGACCCCGTCACGTCGGACCCGGGCTTCTCGCGCTCCGTGCAACTCAGTGAAACCGGGGCCGACCTGCAGACTCCCGGAACCGGATACATGACCGTGACGGTCACCGTCAGTTGGACTGATGCAACCGCAACCGTCCGCTCGCTGCAAATCGGAACCGTTCTGACAGAGTATGAATAACGATGTCACACAGCCGAACAGACCGACGACTCCGCCTCTCGGCTTCGGGGTTTACCCTCGTGGAGACGATTGCCGTCATCACGGTGCTGGCCGTGATCGGGTCGATGGTCTCGATGCTGCTGCTGACTTCGAGTACGGGGTATCACGACGCCTCGGTCCAGGGACAGTTGCATGTGGAGACAAGCAGCGCTCTGGATCGGGTCGTTCGTGAGTTTCGGCAAATCGAGGCTGTTGATGATGGGCAAGGCAGCCTGATGCCGGATATTACATCGGCTGCAGAGAATGCCATTGCCTGGTCCACGGACAGCAGCCTGAGTGTGAACGGCGATCAGCAGTTGATTCTGCGGCTCGGCGGCACCGACTCCGTCCTCGCAACCGATGTCACTGCACTCGCACTGGACTACCTTGATGGAACCGCCTCCTCGTTGCTCTCGGGAGGGCAGGTCCCCAACGGCAGTCTGCCCGACATCCGCAGACTGTCGATCAGCCTGACGGTCACACGCAGCGGCTTGAGCGACACACTCCACACGCGCCTGTTCCTGCGGTCCGTCATGGAGGGCACAGGATGAGACACGAGAATCAACACGATCTGCACAACACCCGCCGGAGCCGTGG
The DNA here is from genome assembly GCA_013112555.1 of Planctomycetota bacterium. GTDB lineage: Bacteria > Planctomycetota > Phycisphaerae > Phycisphaerales > UBA5793 > PNC21. Next base: position 2,625,108 of record JABFGK010000001.1, read on the forward strand.
GGCCGTCATTGCGGCCGTCGTCGTCCTGCTGCTGGCTGCCAACATTGCCATCATCGGCTTTGCGCTGACGGTCACGTCGGATCAATCAATCGCCGTCGATCGGCTCGACACCGTCCGCGCGTTCTATGCCGCCGAGGCCGGCGTCAGCATGGCCGTCCGTGAACTGATGTTAAGTGAAGATGAGGATGGGGACGGCTCGATCGGTTCGATCTCAGACGACGGGAATCCGGATAATAACCCAACCCTCCCTCAGGCCAGTGTCGTCGTGACCGTCAGCACCGGCGGCGGGAGCGACGTGACGCTGACAAGCACCGGCTCAGCCGGCCAGTCACGACGCAGCCTGGAAGCGTTACTGAGTTCGTCCTAGTGCGCGGTTACGTCAGGGAGAGAACAAACGCGTGGTTATCGGGTGCCTGTGCCATATCACAGCGTCACACAGGGAAACTTGTAGTGACTGATGGGTTCCGGACAAGCCGACTGACGTCACCGCGATCAATCCGGTGATCAGTCCATCCGAAGTGACCGATCGAGTTTGAGATTCTGAAGCCGGTGCGTTCGTGGGAGCAGGCCGGCGGCCGAGTGAGTCGTGATCCAGCCGTTGGGAGACTACCGTGAATCGTATCCGTCAATCACATACAGATGCTCGCACTACCTTCCACCCGGGTATTCAGGCACTTCTGTACCTGGTTTTTGTCGTGGCCTGGTTGATGTTCCCGCAGACACAGCACGCCGCATCGTCCCCGATTGCATCGGAGGCTGTGTTCATCTCGCTGGCTCATGCAACAGGTGGCAGCATCGTTGTGTCCGCGATGGATGATGACGATGACGATGATGACGACAAGGACAAGGGCAAGAAGAAGGACCACGACGACGACGACGATGATGACGACAAGGACAAGGGCAAGAAGAAGGACCACGACGACGACGATGATGACGGCAAGGGCAAGGGCAAGAAGAAGGGCCACGACGACGACGATGATGACGACGATGACCATGATGGCCATGGTGACGACGAGGGTGATGACGAGGGTGATGACGAGGGGGAATCCGACGGCGGCGTCACCCTCTACGTTCGTACCAGTGGCAGCGATTCGAATAACGGGTTGACACCCGAGACCGCATTTGCCTCCATTCAGAAGGCGGTCAACTCCTGCACCGGCGACGGCTACACCATCTACGTCGGGCCCGGCACCTACCACGAAACCGTGGAAGTCGGGTACGGCGGCGGCAAGGCTGCCAAGAGCGGCGAGAAAGGAAGCCTCAACCGGATCATCGGTGACAAGGGCGGCACCAAGACCGGCGATCCTGCCGGCTCCGTCATCGTGGATGGTGATGGGAGCAAGAACTGGGGCATTCTCGTCTATGAACGGGACTACTGGTCCATTCACACCATGACCGTCAAGGGCTTCCGCTCATACGGAATCTACTGTGGGCTCGGAGAGGGCCAGGAGGTCCATGGATGTACCGTCTATATGGACGGCTACTACGGGATTCTCTCCGTCTACGGCGTGGATGCCAAGATCTGCAACAATCGCCTGTACCGGGGGACGCGCGGGTATTACATGATCTATGCCTATGCGTCCGGCGGCACCGTCCTCGTCGACAGCAACCGGTTCAACCAGACCGGCGATGCGTACCTGGCGTGTGGGTATGGCGACGGCTACTGGTCCCAGAACAGATATAACAACTCGTATTATTACTATGGGATTCTGGCTTACTCCTACCCCAAGAGTGATACAAAACTCATCGTGACGAACAACATCGGCAGCGATGTCCTCTACGGCATCTATGCGTACAGTTACAAGAAGGACCACTCAGACATCACGATCGCGCATAATGTGCTCAGCGGCTGCTACTACGGGATGTATACTTATTGCTATGCCGGCGAGATGCTGCTGGCTGACAATGTCATCACCGACTCCTACGTCGGGATCATGTCGCAGGACCACAAAGGCTCGACGCGAATCAGCGGCCTGCTGACGAACAATATTACATTCAAGCCGGTCTGGCTGCGCGGAAAGAAGAATGTCGAAGGGCACATCGACGGGCAGGACCCGATGTGGGTGGATGCAGCCTCCGGCAACTTCCTCCCACAGCCCGGTTCACCGGCAATCGACGGCGGCCTGGGCGTGGCAGGCATCAACATCGACATCCGCGACCTCTCACGGCCGATCGACGGCGATCGAGACGGTCTGGCCGGCTACGACCTCGGCGCGTACGAGTATGACCCGGTCTCCGACGGGGCCTCGGCACCGGTCATCGTCATGTGGCGAGAAGTAGACAGCGAGACGACTGACTAAGCCCACGGCTGGCCGTGCGAACGTGCGTACCCGGCGCTTCGGGTACTTCTGAATGACGTACTGTGGCGGCCCGGCGCTGCCGATCGCCGGTGCAGGTGATTTCAGTGATTCACGGTCCTCCTGCAAGCCCGGAATCTGCCCCGGTTGCCGGTCGGGATACCGAAGGGGCAGCCCGAATGAGCCGATATCTGATGTGCAATCGATTCATTGTGACGAATATCGCAGATCGGGCAGGCGGAATGAACCATGCGTCGTACCAGTCCTCTCTTCATTAATCTGACCGATAAGACGATCGAGTTTGCCGTGCCGGGAGGTGGGGCCGGGTCCGCATTATCGGTCCAGGTGGACCTGCCGGATGAGGCAAATGCGTGGATCGGCTCGGTTCCCGAACTGGCACCGGTCATCATGGAGGCAGCACAATCGCTCGGCATTGAACATGCCTGCGTGAGCCTGGCCTATGACAGCCCATCACTGACGACACAGCTGGTCAGTCAGGCAGCCGGGAGCGAAGGCCAGGCGGCCACCGCGGCGCGCCTGGCCAGTGCATCGGGAGCCCACTACGGAACCTCTCCCTCGGTGACTGATGCGTGTGTAATCGGAATCGACGCTGCGGATCACACCGGTACCAATGAGAATGCGCCGAACAAGTACCATGTCGTGGCCGCGACCGATCGCCAGGCAGCATGCGAGGCACTCGTCTCATTGATCGAGCGCTGCGGCTGGACGCTGCAGCAACTCATCTCACTGGACTCGTTCGTCGTCAGCCGGGAGGCTCGCACCTCGCTGGCCCACCACTCGCCGGCCCCGCTGGCACGACTCTACCTCGGGCGCCGACACTCCGTCCTGTCAGTCGGGTGTGCCGGCCGCTTGCGTTTGTTCAGACGAATCGGATTCGGAATCGATCTGCTTGCCGAGGCACTGTGCAAGCCCATCCCGCTCGGGCACGACGGGCAACGGGAGGCACAACTGGAATGGGCCCAGGCACTCGATCTACTCTATACCCAGGGGCTTCCATCGCGTGACACCGAAGTGTGCCAAGGCACGGAGGTCAAGGGCTATCACGTCCTGCCTCTAATTCAGCCCGTGTTGCAGCGCTTGCTCGTCGAACTGAAGCAGTCCCTGCGTTTCGGATTAAACGAGTTCGAACCAAGCGACATACAAGGCGTCCTGACCGGGCCCGGAGCGTACGTGGACGGCGTGGCAGGACTGCTCAGTGAGAGCACCGGCATCGATTTCCAGGCGTCGCCGTCGGAGGACGAGTCACGCGAACCCGAGAACCCAGCCTGGAACGCCTACTCGTTCGGGCAGTTCGTATCCGATGCCGACGACACCGAGACACCGAACCTGCTGCCACCGTCGGCAATTTCACGGGTCACCGCTCGACGCATTCGCTACGGCCTCGCTGCCGGGTGTGCCGCCGCCGTCATCCTCATCGGGGCCGACACCTTCCGACTCAATCACGCGATTGCCTCGGCTCGTGTGCAACTTGAACAAGCGGTACAGTCCAATGAAAACCTGACGGCCATGGACGACCTGCGACAGCAGGTGATCGAAAACAACGGCCGGCTGCAGGCACTCAACAATCAGATGGCCGAAACATACCTGTTCCGAGTCGACTGGGCTGCCGGCATCAAGGAACTGACTCGACTCGCGCCGCCCGAGATCAAACTGATTCAAATCGACGCCGGGGCTGACGACGCCGAGAAGGCCGAGGCAGGGTACATGACCGTCCATGCCTACTCGCTCGGCCCATCCGATGATGAAGTGATTCAGCAATACATTACAAGACTCTCCGACAGCGCGCTGTTTGCATCAGTCAGAATCGGCCCGGTGCAGAAGGTGAACCTGGATGGGACCAGCGCTCGCCGCTTCAGTGTGGAGACTCGGTTGAGTGCCGTCGATCGGGGCGAGACAGCGCCGGCAACCGACAGTGATCAGTAGACGAAAGAACAAGCCGAAAGCGTGGGCAATATGGGTGGCGACACCATACGTGAACTTGGATCCTTCGGGCTGATCGCAGCGGCCGTCACGGTCGGCGGCGTCGTGCAGTTTCTGTTCCCGAAGATGAGCGAACTGCAAACGACGCAGGCTCAGATTCAACAGATCAATGCGGACGAGGGCGCAAACGCCGGACCGAGTGCCGATGTGCAGGCCCGGGCTGACCACATTCGGGACCGGGTTCGCATGGTGAACGAACTGAATCACAAGACAGGTGATACGCGCGTGCTGTATCAACTCCTGCTCCAACTGGCCGAATCCCACGGGGTCGAATACGAGAGCATCCAGCCGCAGGAGCAGAGCAAGGCCGAACCAAACTCGAAACAGGTCAGAACAACAGCCTTCCGACTCGCCTGGGTCTCAGACCTGCCATCAACCGGCCATATGCTTGAAGACCTGGATGCGTGCGGGATCCCACATCGGGTGGCCAACCTGCATCTGCTCCCGATCAAACAGGATGACATCACCGTGGTGTCAGTCAGCATGCAGGTTGAGTTCCTGCACTATCCGATAGTCCCGATGCTGGCTGCGATGGCCGAACTCAACGAGTCGGGCGAGCCGGGGAATGACCCAATGCCGCCGGCAGCCACGGGGCAGGGAGGTGGCATATGAGTTTCATATCACTGCAACCTGCTGCAAAGATGAAACTGGGGACGGCCGCTGCCGTGATCGGCCCGGTGGTGCTGGTGCTGTTTACGAAACTGCTCGGGATGGGCCCGGGGCATGTTCAGGGAGGAGAGCAGGGAGATGGCAATGCCACGGCCGGCGAAGCAGCCCTCACGGGTGTCGCTCACAATGTCACACAAGAGTTGCGCTGCGATGCGACGCACGAGGCGGGAACCGCTGCGCAAGCACTGCGACATGAAGCCTTCCCGCAGGATCCCTTCTATTTGACCGGGATGTTCGGGGGCGACCCGAGCGAAATGCCGGTCCCGACTCCCGACCTGGGTGCAGGCAACCAGCGCTTCTCAATATCCGGGTTCATCAGCGGCTCAAGACCGATGGCCGTGATCAACGACCAGGTCTGCACTATCGGGCAAACGGTCACAGCCGAGCGCTTTCAATGGACGGTCGAGGCCATCGACTGCGAAAAACGCACCGTCACACTGCGCGGCTCAGATGGCAAATCATTCGTCGTTGAAGCCGATGAACAGGGAACACGCAGCCCGGGACGAAGAACGCCTGCACAAAACGACAACGGCCCACCCACGATGCCAATCCCATAACAACTGAACTGCGATTGCTGCATTGAGTGAACACCATGACCACACGACCTCGAACAGGTGGCCTGTTCGTGCGCGCTGCGGCCGGCTACTCGTCTGTTGTCTCGGTGTTATGCTCCCGAACGCGCTTGGCCCACTTACGCAGGAAGTCACGGTACTTCGGTGCCACCGCTTCCTGATTCACGGCACGCTCGATTGCATCGGCTGCCTCCTTCAGGAGTTGATTCATCTGGGCGCCTCCCTCCGGACCACCCCCTGACGTATCGCCCTGGATGGCTTGGCCGTCTTCGTCCGTCGGGACATCGGATGGATCGCGATACCATCGGGAAAGCGTCAGTTCGTCCCGTGGCTCCGGATCGCCGGTGCCCTGCCCATCGCCCGGTTCCGGCCGAGCATCAAGATCAACGACATCATAATCCCGGTCGGGCGTGCCCCCCTGCTGCAGCCCGGATGGTGGGCCGACGTCTGAGCCGGCATCCTGCCCGGGAAGGCCGGGTTCCTGCCCCTGCTCGCGGGCCAGATCGCGCGCCCAACGCTCAAGTTCCTCACGCTCCTCCGGCGACAACTGCTCCAGAAGTTCACGGGCCTTGTCCTGCATCTCCTTGCTGACTTCCCGCCGTTTGCCTGCCTGATCCTGCCACTTGCCGATGCGCTCCAACTCCTCCCTCAGCCGGCGGATCTGCCCCTCGGCATCAGGCGCCGGCTCACTCCCCGTATCCCCTGGCGGCTCGTCAGTCAGCGCCGGGCCGGAATCAGGCGGCTGTACATTCTCTGAAGACGACGATTGCTCATCAGTGGGCTCAGTACCCTCCACATCAAGTCCCTCGCCCGTCGGCGGATCAGCGGGAACGGGTCCCTGACCCGGCTCCTTATCAGTCTGTGACGGGGTCTCACTCGGCTGCGGTTGCTGCTCATCACTCCCCGGCTCAGCCTCGGCCGGCTGCCCGTCGGTCCCCTGCGGCGGTTGCTGCTGCTGATCCGATTCGGGAGGTGCTGCAGCGTCAGACGGTACCTGCTCTGTTTCAGTCTCGGAATCCTGCTGCGAGGGAGGTGTCTGCGTGTCCGGCTGGCCGGGTTCATCCATTGTGGCCGGCGGCTGTTGTCCCGACTCATCGCCCCCGTCGGTGCCCTGGGCCTCCTGCTCGCGGCTCGTGCCATCCTGCGGTGGCTGCGTACCGGCATCGTCCTGAGACTGTGATTCGTTGGGAGGAGTCGCCGGCTGCTCTGACTCCACCGCACGGGCTGCCTCACGCAAACGCTCAGCCAATCGCTCGGTCTGCTCGTCGGCCTGCCGACGGACTCGATCCTCCTGATTCAATCGATCAATCTCATCGGCAGCCCGATCCGCCGAACCATCGTCGGCTCCCGCATCCTCAAGTGCCTGCTCGACGTCATCCCGCTTCCAGCCGTCCTCCTCAAGTTGATCGAGTTTCGACTCATCCGACACTCCCAGATCCCGCATCAGATCACGCTGGGCTGAGTCCTCGGATGGCTGCTCATCCACAGCGTCCGGATCACCGGTCTCCTGCTTGTCCTGCGTATCCGACCCACCGGCCGGCACCGAATCGTCAGACGGCTGCTGTGACTGTGGCGTGGGCTGTTTCTTCGGCCTCAGGTTGTCCGCCATCCGTTCGAATCGTCTGGCCAACTGCTGCCGCTGCTCGGGCGTCATCTCGCGGACCTCACGGGCCAGGTCATCGAGTTGCCGGGCTGCATCTTCGATCCGGCCATCCGACAACGCTTCCTCGAACTCAGGGGCCGGCGTGTCATTCTCCGTCAGATCGTTGGGCTCCAACTCCTGCGATTCCGTGCTTCGCGGCATGGTACGGGCTGCCTGCGACATTCGCGAACGCATTTCGTCAGCAGCCTGATCCAACTGTTGGGCTTCCTCGTCAAGCGATTGAGCAACCTGATCAAGTTCCTCGGCTGCCTGCGCCAGCATTTCATCAGATGACGGGCTCGGCTCCGGCAGCGCCCCGCCACCTCCTGCTGCCTCATTGGACCGTGATGCTGCCTGCTGTGAACTGCGATCCTGCGCCGCAAGTTGCTCCTCAAGTCGGTCCAGCGTCTGGACTGCCTGGGCTGCAGCATCGTCTATCAAGACGGCATCACCATCATCAGCGGTCGTATCCGGATTCGCGAGGCTGTCTTCCAACTGTTTCCGTGCATCAGCCAACGTCGATCGGATCGCCTGCTCCGCCTCCTCGAGCTGTCGCTCGTTTTCGGCCTCGGTGTTCTTGATCCCGGCAATGCGACGGGCAGCAGCCACGATGTCAGCAGCCGGCACATAGGCCCATGCCACCGGAACCCCTGCCAGCAGTACGACGGCCACGGTGGCCCAGAGCGACGACATTCGAACCGGCAGTGCCGACTTCGTATCAATGCGGCCGGCATTCGACGCAGCATCGGCAAGCAGCAGCGCTGCCATCGGGCCGTGCGATTCGAGTAACCGGTCATCGCGCCTGACCTCAATCGCCGAGGCATACCGGTTCAGCGCGAGCGTGGCGTCATCAAGCGTTCGTGCCACGGCAAATGAATCCGGCCGACGGAACCAGACAATCAGCATCGCAATCGGCAGCCCGCACAGACTCAGGACCACATACGGCCACACCGGAAGTGTCAGCGGGAACGAGGTATCCGGAATGAGGCGATCAGCCAGCAGCAACAACGCAGACGCCACACCGGTGACGCACAGCAGGGGCGGTGCCAGCCGAACCAGATGTGCCACCATCAGCCGACGGCGAGCAGCCTGCAGTGCCCCGTCCAGAATCGGATTATGCCGGTCGTGAGTCGTCATCGTCTGTGCTCAAGAACACCCTTCCACACCAACTGTACGTATGGGTCGGGCCGGCGATGGGCTTTTTGCCGGACATGCCTGCAAAACACTATACGTTTTTCGGCTGATCCGATGTCACGCAATCAGCCGGGTCAATGCCGAAAAAACGGCTCGTATTGGCGTTAATCCGGGCATGGAACTCATCCCACGGCTCGCTGCGCAGCGCAGCGACGTTTCGGGCCGTCGCAATCGAATACTGCGGCTCGTTCGTGCGAATCTTGCGGTGCGGCTCGGGGGTCAGAAACGGGGCATCCGTTTCGATCATGATTCGATCCCCAGGCACCATCCGAGCAGCCTCCCGGATCGGCTTCGCACTCGCGTTCGTAAACGTGACGATGCCGGTGAAACTGATCCAGGCGCCGAAATCAAGTACCTGCCGGGCTTCATCAGGATTGCCTGTGAAACAGTGAAAAACGAACCGGTCGGCCGGCAACCCCGACTGCCGAAGAATGGGCAGCAGATCGTCGAAGGCCTTGCGGCAATGCACCACGATTGGCAGCGCAATGCGGCTGTCTGAAATGACGGCCAGTTGATCATGCAGAACCTGTTGCTGGAGATGGAACGGCGGGCGATCGTAATGGCGATCCAGACCAAGTTCGCCCCAAGCCACACACTTCGGGTCGGCAGCCGCAGCCACCACCGTGGGCCAGTCAATCGGCTCATCGCAGTTGAGCGGATGCACGCCGGACGTGAACCACACATTGGCAAACCGACGAGCCAGGCCGGCTGCCTCCAGGACATCCTGTGAGGTGGTGGACACGGTGATCGCGCCGGCAACGCCGGCCGACCGCGCATCATCCAGTACCTGCACGACGCGAGTCAACAGTTGGGAAAACGTGAGATGGCAATGGGTGTCAATCATGGTGTCACATACTGTAGGGGCTGCAGGCCGATTCGGACGCGGGCAGGCGAGCGTGAATCGACTGCTCCCCCAGGCAGATTCCACCTGCTCTGCAACCAACGACAAGAAAGCGACTTGGGCGCATTAGCCGGATTGATTCTCCTTTTTCTGATTCTCCACTGTGACGGCTGCGATCGGCAGGCGACCAATCACGCGTTGCAGGCACAGCCACGGTGATCAGCGCACTCACTGTGATACGCTGCAGCAGCACGGCCGGTTTCGCAGGGAAGCCGGCGAACTCACAACCAACCACACAGCAACATGGCCAGGCAACCCCGGCTGCCTGCAGGGGCCCGGAAGCGCGATCGGTGCGCCGATCCGCAGCCGCTGCCGCTTTGTCATCGCTGCACAAGCACGCTCACTCACACACACAAACCGAGAACACCATCAACTGATAGAGGAGAACCACAACCATGCGTACCAACAACCACACTCGCCGTCATCTGACTTCGACCCTTGCGATGATGGGGGCGGCACTGTCCGTCAGTGCAGCGGCATCATCGACCTGCCTCGCGACCGACTTCGTCACGACCAAAGTCGCATCCGGACTCGAAGCGCCGATGGGGATTACCAATGCCGGTATGTATCCCTACGTCTGCGTCACCGAAGTCCCGACACCCGGCATCAATGGTGACAACGGCGGCCGCAACCGAGTCATTGCCATCAACCTTGCCGACGGCGGCATCACCGAACTGAATGCCGGTGAGCCGTACCCCGTGAACCTCGCCCGAGCGAGTCAGCATCTGTTCTGGACCTGCAAGTCAGCCGGCGTCATTCTCCATCGTCTGCCCGACGGAACCGTCGAGCATCTGCTGGACAATCTGAACGCCCCGTCCGGCATCTTCACCGACGGCGACATGCTCTACTTCACCGAAGTGCCGTTCCCCGGTGAGAAGAACCCGGCCAACCGCGTCCTGTCATTCGACGGTACCACGATGACCGAACTCGTCGCCGGCGAGCCGGCCCCGACCGACATCACGATGGGGTCCGATGGGTCACTTTACTGGACCTGCAAAACCGCCGGCGTCATCGTCAGGTACGACACCGCCGGACACCTGACCACCGTCCTGGAAGACCTCAACAGCCCGACCGGGATCGCCTCAGACGAGATGGGCCACATCTACTTCACCGAGGTACCGACCCCGGGCGTCAATGGCGATGAAGGCGGCTTCAACAAGATCTGGCGGTACACGATTGACAGCGGGATGCTGGACCTCGTCAACGAGGGCGATCCCGAGCCGACAGACGTCACCGTCTCCCCTACCGGCAGTTTCATTGCCTGGACCTGCACTTCAGCCGGCGTGATCAAGGTTGCCAGGCCACTCTGATCGCCGATGCCCGCACTCTTTGTTTCCCTTTCGGCAACTTGGACTTGCCGAATCGACGGGCCCAGGTCCACGACAGACCTGGGTTCCGTTACGTTTTCGAGCCCGCCATGTGGGTTATGGCCCACCGGTCCGTCTCGGCCGTGGCTGTGGATGGTGGGCGCAGAACAACGGGGCGGGATATGGCGGATACGAGGGTCCGATAGCGTGTTTGTCGACTCCAAGAATCAAGCAAACTCGCAGAATCGCCGATTTGATAGGGGAACAGATCAGCGTCCGGTGGTGGCAGGCGGAGAACGATGCTGATTGACGAGGGAGACATACCCGGTGGTGACACTTGTCCAAAGGTCCGGGGGGGGAATTATGAGCACGAGTCCGGAAGACCGTGATCGGTTGCCGTTTGCCTTACACGATGAGCCCGACTGGCTGCATGGCCGTGACGGGCAGATTCGATCAGCAGACGGCGTGGAGCGAAGCGGGGCGGCTGATGACGTCCTTCGCACGATTGATGAGTTGAGCATGACGCTCGACGAACTCAGACGTGAACTCGATGCACTCGACACGGAATGGCCGCCCTCGGCTGCGTAGCCGACGACTCACCGACGGGGGCAGACCATCACAACTCGACCCGACGCGTCAGTCACGCGTTGGACAGTCAGCGGCATCTCAAATCGGGATGCCGTCGTCGTAGTCGTCCGTCGGCTCATCGCGCCGATCAAACTGATCATCCTGGCCGTGCGTGGGCTCCGATGGATCACGATACTGCTGCTTTCGAGGCGGCGGTGCCCAATCCCCACCAGACCCCGGCGGCGGGGATGCCGATGAGTGATCCTTGAACTTCATGTTCGAACCAACCCACGTCAGATCGACCGTGCCGGTCGGCCCGTTCCGCTGCTTGGCAATGATCAGCTCAGCCGTATTGTCATGCTCGCTCTCATCCGTCCGGTACCGATCCTCCCGATGCAGCATCATCACCACGTCGGCATCCTGTTCGATCGAGCCGGACTCGCGCAAATCGGCCAGCCGCGGCCGGTGATCCTCGCGGTTCTCAGCGGCCCGATTCAACTGGCTCAGGCACAGAACGGGAACGTCGAGTTCACGGGCCAGCGCTTTGACGCCTCGGCTGATCTCAGACACTTCCTGCTGCCGGCTTTCCCGACTCATCCCACGCATCAACTGGAGATAATCGATGATGATGAACTTCACACCGTGCTGCGCTGCCATGCGCCGACCGCGTGCACGAAGTTCGAGGATCGAAATACCCGGCGTGTCGTCGATGTAGATCGGCGCTTCACTCAACTGCGCCACGGCCATGCTCAGCCGATCGAGCTCCTCCTTGCGCAGCATGTTGCGACGGAGTCGATGCGAATCGACCTCGGCATTCGAGCACAAAAGACGCTGGACCAACTGCTGTCGGCTCATTTCGAGGCTGAACATGCCCACCGGGTTCCCGAGCAGTGCCACGTTCTCAGCGATGTTCAGCGCCAAGGCCGTCTTCCCCATGGAAGGTCGGGCTGCGAGGATCAGCATGTCGCCCTTTTGCAGGCCGCAGGTGTACTCATCAAACTCGCGATACGCGGTCGGCACGCCCGTGACAAGCCGGCCGTCATGCGACTGGATCCGCTCCATCGTTTCCTGCAATAACTGCACCAGCGCCTGCGGGCCGCCGCGCTCGGTGCGCTCGACGACATCGAAAACGAGTTTCTCAGCCTGGTCGAGGACCAGCTGAATATCGTCGGCCTGTGTGTGTGCTGCATGGAGAATCTGGGCAGCAGCGTCGATGAGCCGACGAAGCGTTGCCTTCTCAGACACGATGCGGGCATGGTGCGGGGCATTGATCGAAACCGGGGTACTCGCTGCCAGTTCCTCAAGATAGTCGGGCCCGCCAATCGACTCAGCCACCCCTCGATCCACCAGCAACTGGTACAGCATCGCAATGTCGCCGGCGTTGTGCTGGTCGTACAGATCAAGCAGTGCCTTGAAAATATGCCCGTGGGCCGGCTTCCAGAAGTCGTCCGGCGAGCGGACAAACTGGATGACATCGCCGATGACCTGTGCATCAATGATCATCGCGCCGAGCAATGCCATTTCAGTCTCGAGCGCGTTGGGTGGCAAACGGTCGAACAGTTTGCTCAGATTCTCACTCCGCCAGATCTGGGACCCGCGACCGGTCAGGACCGAAGAAGCCGAGACTCCCCCACTGCTGCGGGCCTCGCTCCCTTCCTGCTCAAACGGGCTCCCAGGCCCATTCCCCCCATGACTGCCGCTTCCCGGTGATCCTGCCATATCCATCTACCCATCACTTCTCGAGTATTCTGTGCCACGGTAGCCCGCCGACAGACCTGACGCCAGAGCGATCTGCACCGACGATCGACAACTACAACATACCGGCGGCCGAATCGGGTCACCGGTGCGCGACAGGATGTTCACAATCACAATATATTGATATACGCTTACGCACAACCGTCTAACAAACTGGCAGCGAAATGCTCAGCCTGACCTCGGGCGTCTGCATTGTCAGCCAGCGCTTCCGGGTTGCTGCACAGCGGGATGACCAGATGGCCGGCGTTCTTCGCCAGTGAGAACTCACACAGACGGTCAAAGGCCACGGGGAGCAGTTCGGCGTTGTTCTCGATCGGCCCGGCTGCCGTCACGAGCAGTGCGAACCCCTTGTCCTTCACCTGTGAATCGTGCGACGGGGTGCCGTAACCTGTGACCAACGTCGTCATCCGCTCGATCAGTTGCATGAGCAGGGCTGAGAATGTCCAGCAGAACAGCGGGGTGGCCAGCACGCACAGATCAGCATTCACAATGGCATCGAGAATCGCATCGGTTTCATCATCGACGCCCGGCTGGATCCCGGCGGCCGTCAGCGCCTCTTGGCCGCGCAATGCCGGCCCGCCGGCATAGGCCTGGTAATGAGCCGGGGAGGATACCTGCCATCCTCTTCTCAGCCAGATTGATGCGCGTCAGCGTGTGCGGCCCGGTCGACGTCGTGAGGCGCTCCTCGATCCAGGTGAGCGCAGTGGCGGTATTGCCGTTGATTCGAGGGGAGCCGAGGAGTGTGAGGATGTTCATGGTGGAGGCTGCCTGTATGTGTGATCAAGGCGTTGAGCATCAGCGTGTCAAATGGGTGCGAGAGAGATGGTAGGAGTCGGATCCTGCCTCTGCTCGCGAAGCGGGCACCGGGGGGAGGGACGAATGAACATGATGGATCGTGCTCATCCTCCGCCCCCTATCGGGGGCTAGATTTACCCAATGGTGCCCGTCCCAGAGGCTGCGTTCATCGCTGCGCGCGATTCACTTGCCTCTGGCTACTTCCCTGATACGCCTTCGGCGTGTGAAGCGCGCAGCAAACAGCCGTAGGCCGGATCAACGCCACTCGGGGCGGAAGATCCGGCGACCGTCTTCAAAGGCAGAACGTCCAACCCTCCCCAGCACCAACGGTGCGCCTGGGAAGTAGCCAGAGGTAAGTGAGACGATGCGCTTCGCATCGACGAACGCAGCCCCTGGAAAGAGGGCGCTCCAAGTCGTCTGCAGCCACGAAGTGGCGCAGGAAAGTAGCCAGAGGCAAACGAGGAGCAACGCGACGAGTGCAGCCTCTGGTAGACGCGTAGATATCTCATCAAAGCCCCCGACAGGGGGCGCAGGAAGATCATACTACTCGATTGATGCTCCTGCCCTATGAATCGTCATGCCTGCGCACGCAGGCATCCAGGGAGTACGGCCTTACGCGCGCATCCCTATCAGAAACCTGGTGCGACATATGTACGCTTACTTCGACTCCCCCTGGATTCCCGCCTGCGCGGGAATGACGAATGAGGTCAACCGCGGTGGATCGACGAACCGCGACCGTATAGGAGCCAGCGTCTTAACCGTTCTTCACTGACATGCCTTCTGGATCAACGCATCACGCCGGGGCCGGCTTGCCGCCCCCCGGGGCCCCGCCTTTATTACCGCCACCACCGCCACTGCCTGCCGACGCGAGCACGGCGTTCTGCTGCACCACAAACCCGATCACTGCTGCCACCAGTACCAGCAACGGAATCAAAGCCGGGTTGGCTGTGAAATCGTGACGAAGGGCGCTGCCCCATGATTCAACATGAATCAGCATCGTAATCGCCCCCAACACGAGCACGAACGCGCCGGCAATGCAGGTCATGGCCACGATCACCATCTTATAGAAAATAAACGACAACAGCCCGAAGGCGACCAGGCCGATCAACGCACCTGCATAGTACGTATCAGGCGGCTGATTCAATGCAGTCCACAGATTCGCACCGGCAAATGCACCGGCCACGCCCCCACTCGCAGCGATCGCATACTTCATCAACGGCCAGGCAACCACCGCAGCCAGACACCCGATGCAGGCACTCATCAACAGATTCACATCCATCGACTTCGATGCTGCGTGCCCGATTCCCATCCCAACCAGAAACGTGCACACAATCACAATCGTGCGGTGCCAGCGATACCCGTTGAGGACCGCAAACAGACCGGCAGTAATGAAGATCCCAGCCCAGACCAGATGCAGCTGCGCCAGTGTGTCCAGCAACTCACCCGGGTGGTTCAGCAGGTCCATCCGCGGCAAGTGCTCAAGGAACAGGTTGATCGGGTTCATCCCGACTTCGCGCATGGCATCGGTCCAGCCGGTGTCTACTTCCGTGACCGCCCCGCCGGCTGCTGCGCCCGAAGCAGGCGGTGCCCCACCAAAGGCTTGCCCTGCGGCACAGAGATAGCCGATCATGGCCGGCACTGTGAGGGCCAGGCGCCGGCTCATTCGCTGCAGGGGACTCGAGTGCATGTGATTCAGGGCCGGCTCAGCCGTCGAAGCGGCCAGCGGTGTGGTGCGTCCGTTGTGATGCCACATGGTGTGCGTGCCTCGGAATGGGCCGTGGGAGCGTATCGCCGACATCACCCGCCGGATCAAGAATGGTCACTGATACGACAAGCCCTCACGGGACATCAAACGGCACGGCAAGTCCGACCCGGTTCGGCGCCACCGGCTCCATCCGGTGGGCTGCATGCTCAAGCATGCTCGGAACCGACCGCCAACCCGGCGTGCCGATCATCCTTTTCCTTCCACTCCACTCCTGCCCACCCCGCTGCACCTGCCGAACTCATACGCACCCAACCGGCGCGCGCGATCGCGCAACCGTCAGCGCATAGTCCGAGTATGTGCTAGTTCTTCTTATCGGCCTTGCGGCCAACCCACTTGAACTGGATCAGCAGGCCAAGTAGCGATAATCCGAACCACCATGCGAGTTTTCCGGTCATGGTGGCCAGACCGAGTGCCTCAACCGGCATCGCATAGCGAAGCCCAAGCAGCGATCCTGATCCCAATATGACGAGTGAGCCAACCAGGGCCGTCACCACTGCGCCCGATAACTTCGGTGCCATGATGCCAAAAACGATGCCCAGCGCGATTCCGGCAAAGGAAGCCAGAACGGTGGCCGTCTGCTGAATCCCGGGAGCGTCCCGCCAGTTGTTGGCCAGCTCGCGGGCAATGTCCCGCATCATGCGATTGAAGCGGTTCCGCCAGCCAGGCGTCGCTTCAGCGTTGTCATCGCCCCCGCTACCGCCACCCTCACCATTGCCATCTCCCGACAGGATGTCCTCATTGTCCTTGATGATGTCCCCGATGGCATCAGATGCCTTGTCCGCAGCATCCTTGACGTGATCCTGAACCGACTTCTGATCCTCCGACCCGCCACGCAACTCCTCATCGCTGAGCGTCTGGCCGGGCTGATCGCGGTACAGGCCGGTGATCTCGGCATAGGTGAAGTAGCCGAGTGGGCACGCCAGCCCGAGGCTGACAGCCAGCATGGCTGCCATCACAAACCGATAGGCAGCCAAAGCGACCAGCGCAAAAACGATGACCCCCCCGCCGACCGGCCATAGCACCGAGATATGCTCAGGCATAAATGCAGCGGCAACAAAGCCGACCGAGGCACCCATTGCCATGGCAGCAAGCACCAGAGTCGGTTTGAGCAGGTGCTTCCCAAAGGCCCAGATCACGACACCGGCTGCCAGAATCAGGCCGAGCCCGACATGGACCCCCCACGGCAACGAGGTGAGCACTTCTGTAAACATGGTCATATGAGCAGCCCTCTGCCTTCCATCTGCACAGATTCCCCAGCCGATCAAAGGGGGGCTGGCAATCTGATCACCGTGTCTTATTCGGATACTGCCTACGATTATTGACCGCCCGACCCCGTCGGCGCGCCCCGGGGCTTAGTTTCAGTCGGATTGCTGCCGCGGCCCCCGGAAAAAGACGATACGGTGCGTATTCTGACGTATACTCCTATGTGCAGGTGCTTGATACTGCACCTTGAGATGACGATGAAGCAGAACGAGGCAAGGATTCGGCCATGACCATCAGCAGCACACTCGCAATACTCGGGCTTCCCGGCGGTTCGGAGTGGATCGTCATTGCCCTGATCGGGTTGCTCGTCTTTGGGCGGCGGCTGCCTGAGGTGGGCCGGTCGCTGGGGCGGAGCATCGTCGAGTTCAAGAAAGGCATCAAGGGCGTCGAGGACGAGATCGAGGCCGAGAGCGCAGAGCCGCTCAAGCCATACGATCGGCGTCTGGGTGGGGACGAAGAGGAACTCCGACGGCTCCAGCAGCAAGGCGAGGCCGCCGAGGAACTCAAACGGGTGTCGCAGCAACAGCAACAGCAGCAGCACCAGGGCAACGGCTAGCCGGGGCACGGGCGCCCATCGCAACAGCACCGGACTTCGCTAAGGCAACACAATCCAATTCGACAACATGCGCTTTGCTCCATCCGTGACGCAGGGGGGAGTGAACGTGACGGACCGTGTCAATCCTCCGCCCCCTATCGGGGGCTTGATTCGTTCTATTGCGCCCCGTCCCAGAGGCTGCGCTCATCGCTGCGCGATTCACTGGCCTCTGGCTACTGCCCTGCTACGCCTTCGGCGTGTGAAGCGCGCAGCAAACAGCCGTAGGCCGGATCAACGCCGCTCGGGACGAAAGATCCGGCGATCATCTTGAAAGACTGAACATCCAACCTCCACCAGCACCAACGGTGCGCCTGGAAAGAGGACGCTCCCAATCGTCTCCAGCCACGAAGTGGCGCAGGAAAGTAGCCAGGGGTAAGTGAGACGATGCGCTTCGCATCGGCGAGCACAGCCCCTGGAAAACAGACACTCATCTCATCCAAGCCCCGCCAGACCACCGCACCACGCGCGCCGAGCATTGACGCTCAACGCTTCTTTTTCATTCGTAGCAAACAACAATCCAGCACTATTTGACCATCTGTGCTAAGGCAGCGGCGCGTTATTCGTTTAATGCGCGAACCGAATGGCGGGCTGCCCGGTCTATGCAGGCAGACGCGCCGGGATGATCGCTCGATGTAAGGACGCTCATGACCAAGCCTGAGAATGCAACAGATGCACAGTTGCTGACACGGCTCAGCAGTGGTGATTCGCGCGCGCTGGAGGCGCTGGCCAATCGCTATGAGAAAGGCCTGGTCGGAATAGCCCGGGGACTGCTCGGCGGGCGGCAGGATCTCGCTGACGATGCCGTGCAGGAAACATGGGTCCGTGTGCTTCGCTTCGGGTCGACATTCAGCAGCAAGAGCAGCGTCAAGACCTGGCTGTACCGGATTGCGGTATACCAGTGTCACACGATGCGCTCGACGATGCGAAGACGTGAGGATCGTGACACGGGACGCGCCCATCAGACACGACCTCCTGCAAATACCCCGGATGTCGATCTTGTGCATGACCTGACTCGCGCACTGGACAGCTTGCCTGAGGCGAAGCGCACGGTGGTGTTGCTGTGCTATCACCGGGGCATGACGCATGAGCAGGCTGCCCAGGTATTGGAGATTCCGGTCGGCACATAAAAGTCGCGCCTGCATTCAGCACTGGAGTTTTTGCGAGGCGTGCTAAGGAATGGTGAATCCGAATCATGAGCAACACATCAGCCAACTCGATTGAGGAACATCTGGCCAAACTAACCGAACCGGCCGCCTCTACAGGAGACCTCTGGAAAAAGGCGCTGGCAGTCGTTTCAACAGGCCCGCAAACGAAAAAAGGACCCACACGGTGGAAGCGGCCTGAGTGGCTGCGCACGGTCCACCCCTTGATGGCAGCCATGCTGGTCATTGTGGTCGGGGCGGCGCTCATGGCGATCCTGATGCCCTCGCTGGAACGCCAACGATTGCCGTCGGCAGTCGGGTCAAATGGAATCCCGTCCTTCACACGGGCGGATGTGGAGCGTGGAATGGTCGCCGCTCCGAACTCCGGCGGCAGCCCCTTCGGAGGACGATCAGCATTTGAAACTCCTGGTCTTGTCAGCGCTGAGCCTAGCAGCGCCCAAGGGGAGTATGAATACGGCTTCAGTGAAGGCTCCGCAGCACCTGCAGACATGACGAGAAGCCGCAGAATGCATCAGGAACAGACGCCGGCTGCTGATCTGCAGGAAACCGCCGGCCCGGTTGAGCGAGCCGTGGTACGCAAAGCCACAATGGAGTTGAAAACCGATGATGTGCGCAGCACGTTCTTGAAGGCCTCGATGGCAATTCGAGAAGCGGGCGGCGAGTACATACAGGATTCATCGCTGACCGGTGAGGGACAACACGCCCAAGCCAACCTGACCTTGAGAGTAGCGGCCGGCCGTCTCCCCGAGGTACTCAGGGAACTCCGTGAGTTAGGAGAAGTGGACTCAGAAAGAGTCACGGGCGATGACGTCACGGCCCAGATGGTGGACATCGATGCACGGTTACGCAACGAACGTCGGATCGAGCAGGAACTACTGGGCCTGCTCGAAGCGCGAGACGACTCACCACTGACAGAGATTCTGGAACTGCGGACGCAGATCGGCTATGTCCGCCGCAACATCGAACAGTTGCAGGCCCAGCAGCAGCAACTGGGCCGCTTGGTTTCGCTGGCCACGGTGCTCGTGATAATCAGACACGATCAGACGAAGGCTGCCGATGGCATCTGGACGTACTTCAAAGCCTCGATTGTGGATGCCTGGTCTTATGGCCTCGGATTCCTGGCAGATTCAGTCGCCTGGATTGTCACGGTCGTGGTCGGCGGCCTCGTGTGGTGGATCATCGCCGGCATCGCATTTCTCATCGCCTGGCACACGTACAAGAAGAAGAGTGGCTGAGTTCGCTTCCCTGACTCCACCCATCGCAACGTAGAGAGAGAGAAAGAGAGACAGCGCGATGGACGCTAAAAAGACTACCCCCCTCACCCCTCCCCGACTCACGGGTAGGTCATCACCCCGGCACCCATCGCCACGACCCAGAGAATCGTCGGCACGATTCCAACGGCAAATGCAATCCAGGCCCACATGACAGCCCGGCCGGCATCAACATGCGCGCCCTCATAATCCTGCACGGAGTTCTTGCTCATCGACATCGCAGCATACACAATGGAAACCACGCCGAATGGCATGCAGCAAAACAGTGTCACCAGGATCGCTGGAACCAGCCGGTTCGGTGCCGGACCGCGCGGGTCAACGTACTCATACCGCTCGTAGCCGGCCGGGGCGTAATTCGGATCGGCATTGACCTCAGGCTCGGGTGTGCCGGCCGACAGCGAGCCACCGCACCCGGAGCAGAAGCGAGCCTCATCAGGGTTGGTCATCCCGCATTGTGAGCAGTACATCATGTCTCTCTTTCCTTCTCAGACTCTCTCATTCAGCCCGGTTCGTGCAATCGCCGCACCCGGCCGGCCCGGACGGGAATCACAGGTTCCCAGCAATAAAGACGAGCAGCAAACTCCCAAGCAGGCCCATGATAATCCCAAACCATGCACGCACATGGCCGTACCGGCCCGGTCGTCTGTTCAGGTCGACGACGGCCAGAATGCCACACAGAAGCGCAAACGGGGCAAACACCAACAGGAGTGAAAACAGGCCCAGATACCCGGCCACGATTGCCAGAATCGACGTGTTGACCGGCAGGATCCCCTTCAGACTCTGTTCCGGTGACGTGGCCGTGATCGGCGGGCGCGCGTCAACGTGCGGCAAGGCACCTCCCTGAGACGGCAACTCACCACCACATGACATACAGAACCGCCATGGCTGCTCGATCGCATGACCGCAGTGTGGACACCAGTTTGTCAGGCTCGGGGCCGGTTCCATCTGTACCGCCGATCAGCACAAGACACTCGTGAGCAAAGACAATCCCCGAACAACGGGACGGGGCGGGACGCAGCAA
Source organism: Planctomycetota bacterium (assembly GCA_013112555.1). Lineage (GTDB taxonomy): Bacteria > Planctomycetota > Phycisphaerae > Phycisphaerales > UBA5793 > PNC21. The sequence goes on from JABFGK010000001.1 coordinate 2,645,886, forward strand.
CGCGGCCGGGCATCATCAAGAAACGCCGAAGCACCAATTGCGATGCAGGAATTGCCTCACTCGGACCATCACAGTATAACTGCGTTCATGAATGCTGACCAGCGCCGACCATCAGGGCGTCTATCCCGTGCCGGCCGAGCCTGTGCCATCGCACAATTTATATTGGTGATTGCCGCCCTGGTATTTCTTCGAGTCCGAAACCCGACTGAAGTTCGGTATATGCCGCCCTGCCCCACGCATGCCTATCTGCATGTGTATTGCCCCGGTTGCGGTTCGCTGCGCGCGGTGCACGCACTCCTCAACGGCCGAGTGCAATCGGCCTGGGAATACAATCCCGCGCTCGTCATCCTCGGGATTCCGTGCGGCCTCTGGTATGTCTATGCGCTGGCCATGATGAGTCTGCTCTCACGCCGCCCACCACTCCCGCGATGGGTCAGCGCCCGCGTGGCCTGGGCACTGTTCGGCCTGCTCTGTGCGTACTTCGTCATCCGAAACATACCCGGGGAATGGTCGAACTGGCTGCGACCGCCTGAGTGATACCATGTCGGGCCGCACAAAACACAGCGTCACAAGGAAGATGCGCACGGCCGGCTTGCCGAGCGCCAACGTGATGTTAAGTTAGGGCACATGATGAGTCCCGTAACCTTATATCAACAGCGCCGCTTCCCCCAAGCCCAGGCGAGCCAGAGACGACATACGCTGCCCCGATATACGAGCTGCCCTGGGCACTGATGGCCGATGCACCCGCCGCATGGTCGGCCGACCCATCGTGATTCACATCACGCACCACCATGGCCACATCCACGACTGCAGAGTCTGAGGTATTACTGCCGTTGAGCGCCAAACCCGCCAATCGGCTCACCGGAGGTCAGTTGTTGCAGTTCGTGGCCCCCCCGGGGGGGGGGAGTGCTGTCCGAACGCCGATGGGCTCATTCCGGCGGGCCGGAGGCAGACCCTGCTCCCGGTTCATACAATGATCGGTGAGCCATCCAACCTCGTCTCAACTTGACCGCGATACCCACTATCTCCGTAAGGCAGCACGACTCGCGCTGCGCGGGGCCGGCCGTGTCGCGCCGAACCCGGCCGTCGGGTGTGCCATCGTCAATCCGGCAACCGATACCGTCATCAGCGAAGGCTGGCACACGCACTACGGCGGGCCTCACGCCGAAGCACATGCCCTGGCGGGCCGGCACTGCCGGCTCACCCATCGCAGAATGCACAGCCTACGTCACGCTCGAACCCTGCGGCCATACCGGCAAGACCGGCCCCTGTGCCGATGCCCTGATCGCAGCCGGCATCACCCGGGTCGTCTTTGCCAGGCACGATCCCCATGATGTTTCAGGCGGCGGGGCATCCAAACTCCAGGCCGCCGGCATCGAGGTATCGTGCACACCCTGCCCGGAAGCACAACGCGTCTCAGACCCGTTCTGTAGACGGGTCACTCAGGGCTTGCCGTCGATCACCTGCAAATGGGCTCAGACACTCGACGGCAAAATCGCCACCCGCAGCGGCCACAGCCAGTGGATTTCAAACGAAACCAGCCGACGAGTCGTCCATCGTATCCGCAGTCGCATGGATGCCATCATCACAGGCATCGGCACCGTGATGCGGGACGATCCCCTGCTGACAGCCCGCCTGCCGGCCGGCCGACCTCCGAAACGAGTGGCATTGCGCATCGTCTTCGATCCCGCCTTCGACATCCCCCACTCCTGCCAACTCGTGCAGACCTCGTGTGCGATCCCCGTCGGAACCCCGGTACGAACCGTTGACACCATGCCGGCCGGCCGAGCACCGACCATCGTCTGCATTTCCGATCACGCGTACCGATCCCAGACGGTCAAAGTGGACAGTCTGTCACGCGAAGGCGTCACGGTGATTGCGATACCCGAGCACGGCCGGACAATGCCCTCGCTTGAGTGGGTAGCCCGCGAACTGGTTCGCCGATATGAGGTGACGAACATCCTGGTCGAAGCAGGCGGCGGGCTCACCGGCACCCTGCTCAAAGCGAAACTCGTGGGCGAACTGCACGTCTTCATCGGGCCGCGATTGCTCGCCGATGATCGGGCGATTGATCCAGCCCGCATGTTCCAAATCGAGCACATTCAGGATGGGACCGAGTTGGCACTACGGCGTGCCCGCGTGCTGGACGGCGATGTGGAACTCAAGTACCGCGTGGTGAAGCCGTAGCATCTTCCTAGACCGGATCGACGCCGCTCGGGGCGGAAGATCTGACAGATGCACTTGAGTAGGGGCACATTGCATGTGCCCCTCTTCGTTTCTCGTAGGCCGGATCAACGCTGCTTTGAGCGGAAGATCCGGCGATCATCTTCAAAAACTGGACATCCAACCTCCCCAACACAAACAGACGAAATATCTGCAAATCAAAACAGCCCGCGCGTCATGTTCAGAAACATGTTGTCCCGACCCGGCACCACGACATCGGCGATCTCCATCACCTCCGAAAACGAGGCACGGGCCTTCTCAAGGTCATAGCAACCGGATAACACCTGGCCGGCCTCGAAGTGCTCGATCGTTGGCACTGCATCGCCGGTGATCACCGTTGTATATTGCGGGTATGACAGAATGAGACCCGTCGTCCCGGGTGTGTGGCCTGGCAATGGGAACAGGTCAACATGCGCTGCGAACTGATCCGGGGCCGGCAGACACCGCTGCAACAGCGCAATATCCCGCTTGAGCCCCTGCGCGAGATCAGCCTCCTCCTCCTGCTCGGCCTGTTGATACTGCTCGATCAGCAAGACGCCGATCGATTCCCGTTCCACTTCAGACACGAGCCACTGGGCTGCACCAAACAGTTCCAGCCCGAGACGATGGTCCGGCAGGAACGAGGTGAGAAACACATGCGTGACGTCGGATGCCTCAAGACCGCATCGCTCACTGAGTCGCGCTTGCAGAACCGTCGCCGGCAATGCCGGGTTGACAAGCATCACCATGTCATCAGATCGAACGAGCGTCGTCGTTGCATGAGGCGTGCGCACGCTGCTTTTTTCATCCCACAGGGGATGCTGTGCCAGGGTTCCGATGCTGAGGATGCGAGAGTCCATACGTGGGAGTCGATTCCGTTATCCAGAGTGTCGTCGGCATGCCCGCTGCGAGTCTGCCGTGTTCAACATGGGTACAGGCTAGAATGATTGCGTGTCCGGGTCGAATCCGCGCGAGGCAAAGCGAGGCAAGGAGCGACCGTGGAATCGAGCGAACTGTGGACCTGGTTCTGGTGGGCCAATACAGCCCTGATGTGGACGATCCGTCTCATCATGACGGTTGTCATCGTCTCACGTCGCCGATCACCGTCCGCAGCGCTGGCGTGGCTGACACTGACCTACGCAATCCCACTGGTCGGCATGGGAGCCTACTTCCTGGTCGGGGAGAACCGGCTCGGCGAACGCAGACGACGCAAGCACCTCGACACGGTCAAACACATCGAATCACAACTGACATTCAACGCTGCCGAAATCCGCCGCCACCAGGCAACCATCGACGGCCGCTTCTGCCCGATTGCCAACCTGGCAGAAGGACTGGGGGCCTCAGCCCCACTCAGCGGGCACGGCATGACCCTGCTGGCTGAGCCGGAAACCCTCGTCGAATCGCTCGAGCGCGACATTGACAATGCACAGCACCACTGCCATCTGCTGTATTACCTCTTTAACACCGATCGGCTGGGGCGACAGATCGCCACAGCGCTGGGGCGTGCAGTCCAACGGGGCGTGAGTTGCCGCCTGCTCGTCGATGCCGTGGGCAGCAAAATGCTGTCCGAAAGCGATCTCTGGCAGCAACTCGTTGCCGATGGGGTTCAGATCAGTTCGGCACTGCCGGTCCATGCCCTGCGTGCCCGGGTCGCCCGACTCGACCTGCGCAACCACCGCAAACTGGCTGTCATTGACGGGCGCATAGCCTACACCGGCAGCCACAACCTCACCGGACCGATCTACCCGCGAAAGGCCCACTTCGGCTCATGGATCGATGCCTCGGTGCGAATCGAAGGCCCCTGTGTCGCTGCCCTCCAGATGCTGTTTCTTGAGGATTGGTACGCAGAACGCCGCGACCTGCCCGACCGACAGGAAATCGAATCCTGCGTGGTGGGTGACTCCCATGAACCGCCTCAGACAGGCGGCACCTGGGAAACCGACAGTAACATCATCGCCCAGGTGTTGCCCACGGGACCCCTGAGTGAAGCGACGCCGTTACAGCGGGTCATCCTTCAGGCCCTCCACGGGGCCGAGAACGAAATCGTCTTCACCACCCCCTACTTCGTCCCCGACGATGCGACCGTCGTTGCGATCCAGACGGCTGCCCTGCGCGGCGTGGAAGTCAATCTGGTCGTCCCCCGCGTCAGTGATAACTGGATCGCGCAGGCTGCCGGGCGATCGTTCTACGGCGAGTTGCTCGGGGCCGGCGTGAAAGTCCATGAGTTCGCAGAAGGACTCCTGCACGCCAAGACGCTGACCGTCGACACCGACTTCGCACTGATCGGGTCAGCCAACCTGGACATCCGCAGTTTCATGCTGAACTTTGAACTTGCCGTCCTGATCTACGACGATGACTTCGCCTCAGAGTTGCGTTTCCTGCAGGGACGCTACATTCAGCAAAGTGAATCGTTGACCCTGAAGCGATGGCGGGATCGGCCTGGTCGACAGCGCATCGGCGACCCACTGGCCAAGTTGCTCAGTCCGCTGCTGTAGCAGTCAATGCAGCCCGCGAGGCGTGCACGGCATCGAGGTCACGGCGAACCAGTTCCATCAGCAGCCGTGCCCGAACACGTGCCTTGCTCGCACGGATCTCATCATGCGTCACCGGATCAGGTCGATCGGAGTCCGGCATGGACGGCCGGCGCTCAGTCGGCCCATCCGTGCCGCCCTGATGGTGTGTGCTCTGCCCACCGGTCATAACAGGCCCCCTGACTCCTCAACGACGGACGGTTGAATCTGCCACCCAACTGTCAATGTCGCGTCATGCATCATTTCCCACTCCTGAGCCGACCGCGACCGATCCTGGACCAGGTCGGCGGCCGGCACCCACAATCACACACACACACACACAAACGGGCGCAAAGTCGGGCGCTGCTCCCCCGCCGACTGCGATCGTTGCTCGTACTGCATTACGGTCGTGGCCTCTGTGCCTGACGGATCATCGGTTGCCAATTGTCAGGCACCGGCACACAGCACCGCTTCCATCAGGACAAGTCCCTGATCCCAACTTCCTTTCATATGTTCTTCGGCACACACTGCAGATTCACTCGACTCATTTGAAACGTCACCGGATTCGAAAAAAGAGGAAAGACGCCCATTCAAAGTGAGTTGTCTGTGTGCATGGCCAAGGACGGCCGATTGGAGTGCCTCAATGAGTACACGGATGTTGTGGAGATCACGGACGACTCCACCACGGGCAACGGTGAGACGATCAAGCAGACGAGGAGCAAGCAGGCCCAGTGGCCTCTGGCTGACGTGGGGTGCGACCGAGACACAGACACGGCGATCACCTCGGGACGCCCGGAGCAACAACGCGGCGTGGAGGTCGTCACACCTGATCGAGCACTGAACAGCACTCGCCTGCCTTGCTTGGCAACCACGGACCGGCCGACCAACGACCGGCTCAACAATCTGCTCACTCTCCAGGGAGCCCTGTGCCGTGCCTCCACAGGCTCCCTTGTTTATTGGATCCCCTGCCCGATGCAGACAGACTCAGGGTCGCTGAGCCGTCGCGTCGGCAGCGCTCTTCATAGGAACCAGGACATGTTCTTGCTGGAGTCCCCATCCTCCCCGGATCCGGCACCACCAAGCGGCAGCCCATGCCGTCGGCCTGACGATGCCGAGCAGGAACTCGCCTTTGTCCTGTTCCAGGTGTGGGCAGAAGCGCTCGGGCTCGAAGTCAGTGAGTTGCATGGGCTGCTGGAAGACCCTGCCCGGACCGCGCTTGACGGAGTCCTGCGGATCAAAGTCGACCTCATGATTGCTGCGGCCCGCCACAGATGCCGAGCCCGCCCAGGAGCCCACTCCCATTGGCCGACTCCGTGTCCAATATCACGATGTGATCGCGATAAATCAATAAATCACTGACAGTATTTTACTATCACCAAGCCCTTCGTCTGCCTGCATGGCTGATGCTGGTGCCGCTCTGTGCTTGACTCAGGAAGGGCGTTCATCTACATTCGGTGGCAAAAAAAGCGCGACCTTCAGCGGCTTGGGGACATATTGTACATGTGCCTGGAGTGGCCGAAGCATGGGTTTCGCAACGCTAACCCGCCATAAGTGGTGCTTGGTGAAGCAGTTGCTACACTGATGCAGAAGGAGCAGCGTATCAATATCTTGGTTGTGTCACACCAGTCGGCGGACCGTGGTGTGACATTTGTATTGCCGACGAGTACGTTTCGACGGCATCACAGGTAGCATTTTCAGTTGATCCCGCTTCGGCATGGTTCCGGGCGGGGGTCCGGGCTGTCAGCGAGGGCTTTACGTCATGCATCCAACACATCGACTTTCGCCGGGACGCAAGCGTCGTCGGCGATCACATCTGGCCTTGAAGGGCAAGCACACCGTGCTGTGCCCGAACTGTGGCGAGGTTAAACTCCCGCACTGTGCGTGCAGCAACTGCGGCTATGTGCGTCCTGGCCTGCAATTGAAGCTTGAAGACGAGGAAGAATAGTCCATGCGATTTGCACTGGACGTCATGGGTGGTGACCATGCGCCGCACGAGATCCTGAAAGGGGCATTCATGTCCCTGGATCTGCTTGCGCCGGATGATGAACTGGTCCTCGTCGGGGACGAGCAAGCCATCACGCAGGACATGAAAGATAACGGAATTGATGATGCGAGGCTGAGTATCGTCGCCTCGTCCGACGACATCCGCATGGATGATCCGCCGATCGATTCAGTGCGCGCCAAGCCGAACAGTTCCATTGTCAAAATGGCGCGGATGGCAGGCCGCAAGGCTGAGAATCCGGTCGACATCATCATTTCTGCCGGCAATACCGGAGCCTGCGTCTCGGCCGCCCAGATGCACCTGCGACGACTGCCGGGAGTCCACCGCCCCGGGATTGCCGTCTGTCTGCCTACATTCGGCGGGCCGGTGGTCATCTGCGACATCGGTGCCAACCCCGATCCGAAGGCCCATCACTTGTGGCAATACGGCATCATGGCTGCGGCCTACTGCCGTGAGATGTTCGGCGTCGAGAACCCCACCATCGCCCAACTCAACATCGGCGGCGAGGAAATGAAGGGGACCGACATCGTCCGCGGCGCCCGCGAGTACTTCCAGCAGACCGAGGGCGTCAACTACATCGGCTACATCGAAGGACGCGAGATGTTCGACCATGTGGCCGACGTCGTCGTCACCGACGGCTTCGTGGGCAATGTCGTCATCAAACTCAGTGAGGGGCTCGCCTCCGGCATCTTCAAGTCGATCAGCCACGAAATCGGGAAGCAATCGGCCGATCTGGTCGATGCGTTCAAGCCCGTCATTAAATCGATCTATGCCCGGCATGACTACCACGAGCAGGGAGGCGCCCCGTTGCTCGGCGTCAATGGAACCTGCATTATCTGCCACGGATCCTCGGAAGCGTACACGATTTCCAGCGCCATCAGGAACAGTCGGATACTCGTGAAGAACAAGCTGAACGAGGGGATCGTGAGCCGCCTGGCCACGGTAAACCAACAAGTTGGGGCCGGTTAATGGCGACTGCATACGGGGTCAAGATCATCGGCAGCGGCAGCGCTGTGCCGGACGGTGTTATCACCAACGCCGATCTCGAGCGCATGGTGGACACGAGCGACGAGTGGATCGTCCAGCGCACCGGCATTCGTGAGCGTCGTTGCTGTGATCCCGAGAAGGGCGAGGGCGTCCGTTGGATGTCCCGGCTTGCCCTGGAACGTGCGTTGGAAAACGCCAAAATCGACCCGGCCGAACTCGACCTGGTCATCGTGGCTACCGTGACAGGCGAGATGCGGTGCCCCAGCACTTCCTGCCGCGTGGCCAACGAGATCGGGGCCGTCAACGCCGGGGCCTTTGATGTGATGGCTGCCTGCAGCGGCTACGTCTACGCGATCAACGTCGCCGAGTCGTTTATCAAAGCCGGCCGATACAAAACCATCGGGGTCGTCGGCTGTGATGCCCTGACCACGATTACCGATTACACAAACCGAAAACTGTGTGTCCTGCTCGGCGATGCGGCCGGGGCCGTCATCATGACCGCCGACGAGGATCCGGACCGAGGATGCCTCTTCCAGAAGTTGTACGCGGACGGGTCCCACTGGAACGACCTGTACATTCCCCACAAGGAACAGGATGTACCGGAAGGCGCAGACTGGAACGAGGTCAAACTCCACTACCTCCAGATGAACGGGCCGGAGGTCTATCGGTTTGCCGTCAGCAAGTTCCAGGCAGCCCTGCGCGAGGCACTCGAGGCAGCCGACGTCTCGGTGGATGAACTGAAGATGATCGTGGCCCATCAGTCGAATCTGCGCATCCTTGAATCAACGCGACGGAAACTGGGGCTGAGCGAGGACAAACTGTTCGTCAATATTGATCGCTTCGGCAACTGCAGCTCCGGCAGCGCAGCGCTCGTGTTCGATGAGTTGTGGCACGATGGGACCATCGGGCCGGGTGACATCATTGTTTTTATCGCCCTCGGCGGCGGCCTGACATGGGCCACCAGCGTCTGGCGACTGTAGCGACACGTATTCGATCGTCTGACTGCAGACATGTGAAACGGCGTGTAGGGGAGTGGATACGGCGACATGAGTTCACAACAGGGAAACATCCTGTTATGCCCGGGCCAGGGAGCACAATTGGTCGGCATGGGCAAAGGCTGGAGCGAAGCCTGTGCCAAAGCCCGCGCGGTGTTTGATGCTGCCGATGAGGTCCTGGGCGATACGATCGGCGGCATCCGCTTCAGCACGTTGTGCTTCGAGGGGCCGGCCGACGTCCTGAACCGAACCAATGCGAGCCAGCCGGCTCTGTATACCTGTGCCGTTGCTTCCTATGCCGGACTCTGTGAACAGCAGGAACTCACCGGCGAACCGGCCGCATGTGCCGGGTTGAGCCTCGGTGAATACACCGCCCTGCATCTGGCCGGCGTGTTCTCGTTTGAGGATGGGCTCCGGCTGGTCGCTCAACGCGGCCACTACATGCAGGAGGCGGCCGAGGCATCCGACGGTTCCATGGTGGCGCTGACCGGCGCGACCGAGCAACAGGCTGAGGAACTGGCAGCGGCCGCAGCCGGCGACAGCGGCGTGCTCGTCTGTGCAAACTTCAACGCCACCGGCCAGATCGTCTTGAGCGGCGACGCGGCAGCCTGCGAGCGGGCCGTCGGGCTGGCCGGCGAAAAAGGACTGCGGGCGACCCCCCTGGTGGTGGCCGGGGCCTTTCATTCTCCTCACATGGAACCGGCCGCACAGCGGATGGGCCAGGCACTCGATACAGTGCCCTTTGCAGCCCCGCAATGCCCGGTCGTGTCGAATGTAACCGCTCAACCTCACGATGGCGCCGACCCGGACAGTATCAAGCGGCTGTTGGTGCAGCAGATAACGAGCCCGGTCCGCTGGAGTGAATCGTGTATTTGGATGGGCAGCCAATATTCGGGTCCGTATCATGAACTGGCCCCGGGACGCGTGTTGACGGGCCTGATGAGACGGATCAACAGAGAGATCAAGGTGGTGAACCATGATCAGCCGAAGACTGACTGATGACGGACGCGGCAAATGGCAATCAATCCTGACGCTGGGCCTGGCAGCGACTCTGGTAATGTGTACGGCGCTCCCGCTGGCAGGATGCCGCAAGGAGGAGCCGGCACCCCCACCGCCGCCACCGCCGCCGCCACCGAAACAGACGATCCCTGAATGGAGCGAGATCCTTATCACCGTGCCGACCATTGAGAAGGTGTCAGTCGACACCGCAGTCAGGCAGGACTGCACCAAGCCGCAGATGCAGGAATCGATTCGCTTCGTCAATGCATTTGCCTCCGGCGATGATCAGGCACTCGCGCCGATGCTCGACTCATTGTCGCAGGATGTGTTGACCGACCTGGTCAGCCAGGGCCTGTGGCAGACGGAGACCGAGGGGATCCGTGAACTGACGTTGCTCAACTGCACCGGCTCGGGCGGTGACTTCAGCATCGGCTTCACGATCGCGACGGACTCCGGCGACAGCCAGACCTATACGTGGAATGCCAAGATGCGCGGCGATACCGGCATCTTTACCCCGTTCGTGCGAATGCCCGAGGAGCCGGATGAGGAAGTAGCCACAGATAACGGCGACGAGGCCGCCTCGAATGATGACCGTGAAGGCGGCGACAGCGGCGGCGGTCGGCAGCCCGGCAAGGGCAGGCCCGAGCGAGACCCACGCAAGCGAGTCCCGCCACAAGGCCCGGACCCCGGTGACCCGAACGGGCCGGGTTGAGGGATCACCAACCCTCCATCGAGAATCGATCGAGTCGCGAGACGAGTCACACCGAGCAAGCGTGATGTCGTCAACAGTTGGACAGAAGGAAGATCGCGAGCATGTCGGATACACGCGTTGCACTCATTACGGGCGCCAGCCGAGGAATCGGGCGGTCCATTGCCGAGCACCTGGCCCGCGCAGGACGCCATGTCGTATTGCTGGCCCGCAACGAGACGAAACTGGCTGAGGTCGCCGAATCGATCACCCAGTCAGGCGGCAGTGCCTCGATCTACGTCTGCGACATCGGCGACTCCGATGCCCTGGGCGAAGCCGTCATGTCGACGGCCAAAGACTGCGGCCGACTCGATATTCTGGTCAATAACGCCGGCATCCTGCGAGACAACCTCCTGCTGCGGATGACCGATGAGGAGTTCGATGATGTGATGCGACTGAACCTGCGGTCCGTGTTCGTGACCTGCAGAGCAGCAGCCAGACCGATGATGAGCAAGCGGTTCGGCCGCATTGTGAATATCGGGTCCATCTCCGGCGTGATCGGTCGACCGGGCCAGGCCAACTACTCAGCAGCCAAAGCCGGCCTGATCGGGTTGACGAAGTCCGTCGCAAAAGAGTTTGGAGCCAAAGGGGTTACCGCAAATGTGGTTGCCCCGGGCTGGATCGAAACCGATATGACGGCCGATGTGCCGGAAGCCGTCCGCACCGAAGCAAAGGCCCTGACCCCGGCCCGCAGACTCGGGCAGCCCGAGGAAGTCGCCTCTGCAGTGAATTTCCTGGCTTCAGATGAGGCCGGATATATCACCGGGCAGGTCTTGTGTGTCGATGGGGGCATGGGCATGTGATCAATCTGGGCAGAAATGACTGCCCAGAAACGCTGTGCCTGCTGCTTGTGACTCAGGCCCAGCAGGCGTATATTTGTCGCTCGCTGTCATACGGGTGCTGAGCAATCCGCATCCCCAGGACAGTCGAGATGTTTAGGGAATCACGTTTTCTTGCAATAGATACTGGAGATGGTCCTGTGACAGAAACGGAAATCGAAGCCAAGGTCATCGGCATCGTGGCAGAGCAAATGGGCGTCGACAAGGCTCAGATCACCCGCGAGACCAGTTTTGTCAATGATCTCAATGCGGACAGTCTGGACACCGTCGAACTGATCATGGAGTTTGAGGACGAGTTCGAAGCGTCCATCCCGGACGAAGAGGCCGAGAAACTCCAGACGGTCGGTCAGGCCATTGACTACATCGTTCAGGCTGCCGCCGGTAGCGAGTGAGTCATCAGCGAATCTTCGGCTCGCCGAGGTCGGCTCCTTTCTCCTGCGCGCGCGTTTCAGTCCTGACTGATTGACTGAGGCGGCTCTCAGGGTACCGGAACGGCCCGATGGTCCGAGACGTTCTGATGGCGGCGCGGCCGCCTGACGGTGTGCGCGGCTCATAGGTCATACGCCCTCGGAGACAGACTCCGTGAGTGGCTGCCGGGCCGTGCAGCAGCACTGCGCCCGAGAATGACCGGGGCTGCAGCCGAGTGAGTGGCCGGGTGTCGGCGCCGGCGTGAAACAGCGGCACGTGCCGTGTGGCACTTGATCCGAAGAGTAAACCTTCAACGAGCAGCATCAGCGGTAATGGTAACAGTATGAACAAGAGGCGAGTGGTCGTTACGGGAGTTGGCGGCCTGTGCAATCTGGGACACACGCGTGAGGCGATCTGGGCTGAGATGAAAGCCGGTCGCCCGAATATGCAGTTGATCCCCGAGTATCAGGGTGAACAGTGGGCCGTCAAGTTCGGCGCCCCGGTTGCGAATTGGGATCCCGGTGATCGGCTGGACCACGCACAGACCAAGCGGCTCGATCGGTTCGGCACGTTCGCAATGTATGCCGCAACCGAAGCCGTCGAGGATTCCGGGCTCCAGTTCGACAAGGAGGACCCCTACCGCTGCGGCGTCGTGATCGGGTCGGGCGTCGGCGGCGTCGGGACGATCGAGGAGTACTTGCGCAAACTGGACTCGAAGGGCCCGAGCCGGGTGACCCCGTTCCTCGTGCCGCGACTCATGGTCAACGCAGCCAGCGGCAATATCTCAATCCTCTACGGCCTCAAGGGGCCCAACAGCGCGCCGGCAACCGCATGTGCCTCAGCGGCCAACGCGATCGGCGATGCGTTTCAACTGATCCAGGACGGCGATGCCGAGATCATGGTGGCGGGTGGATCCGAGGCAGCCATGACGCCCATCTGTGTGGCCGGCTTCATGGTGATGAAGGCATTGTCAACACGCAATGACGACCCGAATCGGGCCTCACGACCGTTTGATCGTGACCGAGACGGCTTCGTCCTGGCCGAAGGCTCCGGCATCATCGTGCTCGAAGAACTCGAGCATGCCACGGCACGCGGCGCCAACATTTATGCCGAACTGCTCGGCTTCGGCTCATCCGGTGATGCGAATCACATCACCGCGCCCGATCCGGAAGGCAGAGGGGCTGCCAAGTGCATGGTGCTGGCCATGCGGGACGCCGAAATCAATCCCGATCAGATCGATTACATCAACGCCCACGGAACGTCGACCCCCCTGGGGGACCGGGCCGAGGTGCAGGCAATCAAGTCGGTCTTTGGAGACCATGCCTACAAGTTGACGGTCTCAAGCACGAAATCGGTCACCGGCCATACACTCGGTGCCTCCGGCGGGATCGAGTCGATTGCCGTCACGTGTGCGATTCGCGACCAGGTTTGCCCCCCCACTGCGAACCTCGAAAACCCGGACGAGGGCTTCGACCTCGACTTTGCCCCGATCGACGCCAAGGAGCGCCCGGTCAAATTGGCGCTGAACAACAGTTTCGGCTTCGGCGGGCACAACGTCTCGCTCGTGTTCGGCAAGTTCGAAGGCTGACCGAGAGACCAACTGCGATCCGATCACGAAAGAACAAGGCAGTAGGACTGAAGTCCTACTGCCTTTTGCATTGGCACAGTATGAACGTCGGCTCGACTCAGCCGCCGATCTGCGCGACGTTGCTCAGCGTGCAGGTTTCGAGATCAACGCACTGCACAAACAGGCCGCAGGCGCCACCCTGGAGATGCTCATCCTCATGCATGTAGCCGTCGGCGTTGGCATGCTCGATTTCATAGAGCACGGGTCGGCCGAGGCCGAGTTCGGTCCCGGCACACGGAAATGAGTTCGGCAGGACGAAGTTGCCCGTCTTGCGGCTGTAGAGGATGGCCACTTCACCGAATGGGGTTGCTCCGGTCACTTCGCCGGTCACTCGACCGGGGCAATCACCGGTAATAGTCAACGTCAGTTCCTGGGCACTGGCTGTCGCAGCAGCCCCCATGAGACACAGACACGCGATTCCGGTTGTGAGTTTGGACCGCACCATGTTCTTCCCTTTCTTCCTTCTCGATGACACGACAGACTGCGGGTACACGGATGTACCACACAGCACAAGCCGGGTCTGACCATCAGACCGGCTTCGAATCAGAACTAACCCACCGGATCTACGCGCCCAAGAAGAGACACTTTCTCCAGTACCACCTACAGGTGCCACTGATACCTGTTGCATGGTTTTTCATACTGGTCATCAAAAGTGTACCAACATATCTGCTTCTTGACAGTCCTTAACCGGCGTCGGTCTGATCATGGGGACAATCAGATAGCCTCTGAATCTATATTGCTGGTGCCGCCCGACAGGGCGCACGAGGCACCCTCCGACAAGCCGCGACCATGAGGGAGCGGGCTCCCCTCCCCAGTTTGGCCTGCATCCAGCGCGAAGCGGTGATCGACGCCTCTGCCGCCGCCTCCCCCCCAAATGGGCCGGAATGACGAATGAGGGGTCCTGCGTTTACCAGCGCTCTCACGCTTCCGGATTGTCGGAGGTGTTCGCCACCGTGCCAAACCGACGATCACGATGCGCGTAATCACGAATGGCAGCGTGCAGATGTTCGACCGAGAAGTCAGGCCAATACACATCGGTCACATGCAACTCGGCGTAACTAATCTGCCAGAGCAGAAAGTTGCTGATCCGCATTTCGCCGGCCGTCCGAATCAGCAGGTCCGGGTCGGGCAACTGCGGCAGATACAGATGATCACTCACGACCTGCTCGGTCACCTGCTCCGGTGCCAGCGTTCCCTCTGCAACCTTCGCAGCAATCGCTCGGACGCCGTCAGCAATCTCGGCCCGTGAGCCATAGTTCAGGGCAAGCGCCAGATTCAAGCCGGTACAGTGAGCGGTCGCCTCGGTCGTGCGATCGAGTTCGGCCAGCACCGGCTCGGGCAGCCCCTCGCGTCGGCCGCACTGATAGAACCTGATGTTATTGTCGAGCATCTCCCGGCGTTCCTTGATGAGGTACTCGACGTACAGACCCATCAGAAAATCGACCTCATTCTTCGGGCGCTGCCAGTTCTCCAATGAGAAACTGTAGAGTGTCAGCGCCTCAATCCCGAGGTGGGCACACTCGGTCACGATCGCACGCACGGACCGGGCCCCGTTTTCGTGACCGACAACGCGCGGCCGGCCACGCTCGACCGCCCAGCGGCCGTTGCCGTCCATGATGATCGCAATATGATGCGGCAAACGCTCGACCGGAACATCCGGCAACCGAAGATGCGGCGTCGGTGTGAGTGGTGTCGGTGCTGATGACGATGCGGAAGCGTTCTGTTCGACACGGTTTGTGTCGACAGGATCCTGATTCGGTGACGAACCGGTCATGGGAAGCGCCCCGGCTGCTTAGTCGAGGCCGGACGCCCCGCCGATGATCTCGTTGAGTTCGGTCGTGATCTGAGCCTGACGTGCACGATTGAAGGTCCGCTTGAGCGTCTTGCCGAGTTTGCCGGCATTGTCGGTCGCAGCCTTCATGGCCACCATACGGGCCACCTGCTCGCTGACGACGGCATCGTTGAACGCCTGGTACAGCGCCGTCTTGACCGTGATCGGCAGCAGATCCTGCAGCAATGTTTCGACGTCGGGGCTGAAGTCATACTGCACGCCAACCCCGGCACCGGCCCCATCCTCATCGGCGACGGGCGGCTTGAGCGGCAAGAGCGTCGAGACGGTCGGCCGTTGCACACCGGTCGAGATGAATCGCATGTAGCACAGGGAGATCCGGTCGTACCCGCCGTCAATGAAATCGGCCATGTAGCGGTCGGCGAGTTCTTCGACGTCGGCATAAACAGGCTTGTCGCCGAACTGGCCGTGGAACTGGGTGATGTCAAAGCCGGCAAACCGGAAGAAGGCAAGCCCCTTCTTCCCGACGACTTCCAACTCACTGTCACTCGTTGCAGCCCGCAGATGATGGGAGGCAGTCCGCAGGACGTTGCTGTTGTATGCACCACACAGGCCTCGGTTTGAGGTCATGACGACGACCAGTTCCCGCCCTGGGGAGGGGTCCGGCGACTCGAACAGCGGGTGCTTTATATCGGTGGCGTTAGCAGCCAACTCCTCGACCAGGCCACGGACTTTTTCCGTATACGGCTTCGTCGCGGTGGCTCGGTCCATGGCGGACTTGAATCGTGCCGTGGCAATCATCTGCATCGTATTGGTGATGCGCTGGATGTTGCCAACTGCCTTGATACGCTTCTTGATTTCGCGAATCTGTGCCATAGGGGCCGATGGTAGGATCGGCCGACGCCTCTGACAACGGAGAGGCATGGATTGGTTCGGGCGTTTTTTTGAACCGGAGAGCGCGTGTGCCCACGGTGGATTTGGTCATCCCGGTCTTCAATGAGGAAGCCGCCCTGCCCAGGCTTTTTGAGGCCCTTGAGCCGCTGACGGCAGCCGGCATCATACGTCGGATCGTCATCGGGGATAACGGATCGACCGACCGGTCGGCTGCACTGGCAACGGAACGGGGGGCTGTCGTGGTCTGCGAGCCTCACAGGGGCTACGGGGCAGCCTGCCTCGCTGCGATCGCTGCTATCCGGGATGCGGACCGGGACACTGGTAAGGCCGTCCCCCTGCCGGACGCTGTGGCCTTCCTGGATGCGGACCTGTCCGACGATCCGGCCCAACTGCCTCGGCTCATCGAGGCCCTCGAAACCCATGACCTGGTCATCGGCAGCAGGCCGAAACTGGCTGAGCCCGGCTCGCTGACTGCCACCCAGCGGTTTGGCAGCCGCGTCGCTTCGCTGATCCTGCGAGTGCTCACCGGGCACCGCTATCGGGATCTGGGGCCGATGCGGGCGATCGGCTGGGAGGCGCTGGAGCGTTTGGGCATGCAGGACCGGACCTGGGGCTGGACCGTCGAGATGCAGGCCAAAGCGGCCATGTCAGGGCTGAGAATCCTCGAGATCGATGTCCCCTATCGCCGGCGCACGGCCGGCCACAGCAAGATCAGCGGGACAATCATCGGTTCAGCCAGAGCCGGGTGGAAGATCGTCGTGACTGCATTCGTGATCAGACTGACCTGGCAGCCGGCCAGGGATGGCCGATGAATCGTCGCATAATGCGTGGGATTGCGTGTGAGCGGAGGAGGCTGGAAGACGGTGGGCTAGCGGCCACCATTCTTCTTGTCCAGCAGTGCCCACACCTGGCCGAAGTCGCCATTCTCATCGCCGGAGTCGGGCAGCCGGTTGTAGATGTTCTCGTTCGCATCGCGGAACCAGTCGACGCTGAGGTCGATGCGGAGGACATTCGTGCCATTCTGATGGCTGAAATCGGACTTGGTCTGCAGGCCGTCGGTCATCAGCACCATATTCGGCCAGCGGCGTCTGAGGTATTCGCCCTTGTAACGGTGTGTCGGCTTGAGTTCACCTGAGAGACCGCGATAGTGGTAATTGCCCACAATGCTGTGGCTATCCGGGACATTCCATTGAGTCTCATAGCGAGAGTACGGGTGGCCTCCTCGGTGGGCGGGGCAATAAAAGGCCTGTGGATCCTTGTTATAGCGTTCAGCAAAAAGGAGCCCGAGGCCGTCCCACCAGGAGTATTGGCCCCCGCGATAGACAGTCATCATCTTGCCGGGCTCAGGCTTGCGTCCCCAGCCGCCTTCCTCCGCGGGCGTGCCGGCAAACCATGTGTAGGGCATGTGCTCGCCATACTCGTCCACATAGAGGGACATGGCAATGCCCATCTGGTGTTCGTTACTTGCACAGGCCACCTGCCAGCCGGCTTTTCTCATGCGCTGCAGGCCTGGCATCAACAACCCGAGCAGCAGCGATGCAACTGAGAGAACGATCAGCAGTTCAATGAGTGAGAAACCGTAGTTGTGACTCTGATTTCGGAGCGGGCGAATCCCGGAGTGACAGCGCAGCCTCGAATCTCGATGGCTCTCGAGAGCAGTGGCGGTGCGATCGTGATTTTCCGATTTCCGAGCCACGATGGCCGGCCCCTTTACTACCGGCGGAGAGTTTCTCTCACTGATAACGATGACACGCAGCCGATCCATTCATTCCCGGGACCCGGGAAGTGATCGACGGGCCTTACAAAGCAGATAAAACGCTCTGGAAGGCCCCGTGCCGGTACTTCCAGTCTCTCCTAACTATACATCATGCCACCAGCACCAGGTTCGTACAAGGGGCAAATCCGCCAATCGTCATATTTTTTTGTGGCGTAGGCAATCCACCCCATCCCATCCTGTGACCGAGGAGTGTGGAAAAATCTGCAACCATTGACGGTTCGTATGCGGATCGGTAAGTAAACCCGCTAGAATGCCGGGGTATGAATGAAGACTGGGAGTTGATGCAGCGGGTTTCGAGCGGCGACCCAAACGCCGTGAATGAGTTGTATACCAGGTTTGGCACTCTGGTATACCGCATGGCGTACCAGTTATTGCGTACCAAGGGGGATGCGGAAGACGCCGTTCAGGAGATCTTTGTTCGCCTGTGGCAGAGTGCGGGACGGTTTGATCCGGAACGGGCCTCGCTGGTCACTTGGGTGATGTTGATCTCCCGGCGCCACCTTGTTGATATGTTGCGAAGAAAGCGGGTTCGGCCGCAGATGGCCGGATTCGATGAAGCATGGGTGGAACCTGCTGGGGCCGATGGACCGGCTCCGGAGGATGGCCTATTGGAGGAAGAGTGGAAACTCAAGTTGAGGGAAAGGGTTTCCATGCTCCCGGGGCTGCAGCGAGAAGTTGTGGCCCGTGCGTATCTTGGAGGAAAGACGCTTCGAGAGATCAGCCAGGAACTTGACCGGCCGATTGGGACGATCAAATCGGCACTGAGTCGGGCACTGGCCAATCTCAGAGAGCGCATGCCTTCCGAAGAAGGAACCGCGTAATGCGAGATGAAGTGAACCGAACTGACATACTGGAGCGGGCTGCCCTCGACGCCATTGGCCTGTTGACGCCAGAAGAGGTGTTCGATCTCGAATCGGACCTGAAGCAGGCCGACCCGACCCTGCTCGATGAGGTTCGGCAGGTCCGGCAGGGCGTTCAGGTCTTTCGAGAGACACTCCCTGAGGTCGAACCCGACCCCGGGCTGCGCACCCGCGTGCTGGCTGCCGTCAGCCAGATGATCCAGCAGGATCTTCGTGAGAGCGTGCAGGAGGCACGGTCACAGCGGATGTACCTGCATAGCGGAAACGGTCGCCGCGACTGGCTCGAACCGATGATTGCCGGGCGGGTTTCACCGATGTGGCGCGTCAGTGCGCTCATTGCAGCCACGATCGCCATCGCCTTCTCATGGTTCTATTACCAGCAGGCGAGCACGATCACGCTGCTGACACAGTATGTGACCGAGCAGGAGACACGAGAACTGCTCAGCGAATTGGAACGGCACCTGGGCAATCGCCCGCAGAACCTGATCTTCAGCCCGCGCAGTGAGGACATCTTCTTCAAGAGTGAGGACACCGCCCTGGCCGGGATCGCACGCATGTGGTTTGATCCGGAGGATGGGAACGGGATCATCGTTGCCAAGAATCTGCCGGCCAAACCCGACCCCTACGTGCTGTGTCTCAGGCCGTATGACCCGACCGGCAAAGGCGGCCCGACCAGCATCAAACCCGTCGCAGCCATGCCGTCAGACGGGCACACGATTGCCGTCTCATTCAAACTCTCTGGGGATTCAGCCAACGGAGCATCCTGGTGCGTCCTGGAGCCGATCGACCCGAACGACGAGGCAGTAGCCGGCACAGCCAATCCGATGACGGAACCGATCCTGTGGATCACAGGCAACGATGCCGACGAGACACAGATGCCGTATCGGATCGTGCTGAATTCGGTGCTTTGACAGACCGAGCGCGACCGACGCCCTTGACCCACCAGACCTCGATCGCACCACAATCACAGATTATCCATGAGCAATGGCGCACCGTCGTTGCTCATGTTCGTTTTGCAGTGATGCGAACATGACAGATCGACCCCCCCACCGGGAATCGGGACTTCCTACTCGACCAGGCTGACCCCGTTGACGTCCTTGATCAGGACGATCTCGCCGTTCTCCTCGTCCTCACAGACCACCTCAAGTGCCATCAGGGCATTCAATGCTGCTTGCTGCTCGGCCTGCTTCTTGTTGGATGCCCAACTCGATTCATGGCGGGTCCCGCCGATCTCGACGGCGACCTCGAAGCACTTGGCGTGGTCGGGCCCGTTTTCGTCGAGCAACACATAGGAGGCTGCCTGCCCGAGGCAGCGTTGCGCATACTGCTGCAGGATGGACTTGAAGTTCTGCTGGTGGCCGCTGTCGGCTGCCTTGCCGATGATATCACTCAGCTGATCGAGGATGAAGGTGCGGGCCGGCTCGATCCCGCCGTCCAGGTAGATCGCAGCGATGATGGCCTCAAACACGGCCGCAGCCAGGGAGGGTGGGACTCGGCTTTTTGTGATCATGCCCTTGCCGAGCATGAGATACTCATCCAGGGAGAGCGCCTTGGAGATGCGGGCACAGGTACGACGGGAAACGGCCGTGGACTTGATCTTGGTCAGATCCCCTTCAAGAAGATCAGGATACTGCTCAAAGAGGTACTCGCAGACAACGGCCCCGAGTACGGCATCCCCGAGGAACTCGAGCCGCTCGTTACTTGCAAGCCGGTTCTCGGCAAGGGAGGCATGGGTGAAGGCTTCCGTCAACAGGTCCATGTCCGTGAACGTGTAGCCGATAACCTGCTGAATCTGATTCCGTGTTTCCTGATCCATGCTCTGCCTACCCAAGTATGTGGCACAGGCCACCGGCACCGATGCGCGTGCCACGAGCAGCCTGGTGACCCGCTGACGACCTGGGCCGTGCGGGGACACACCGAACCGATTCGGCAGTCAGACAGATTGGTGTCGTCCTGAAATCGGATCGCCGTGCGGGAGGCCGCTCGGGACATCCCGTGTTGCGAAGCATGGGCAGGTATTCTCGCAAGCCGATCAGCGGCAAGGACCTACACGAGTGCATGACCGCCGGCCTCGTCGGCTGGGAGAGCACATGCCCACTCAAGCCACGATATGCAGATGTCCGCGTCTGATCCTGCCTCAGGCAGGGCAATGATGACCCGAAGGCTCATTCTGCGGGCATTGCAGCACTTTTGTAGTGGTATCGGCTGGTTTGACCGGTGGTATAAGGCTATCCTACGCGGCTTTCAGGCATGACGGCCCACCGCCTCGCCTGCCTGTTGGCGGTATTCAACCGGTATACAACGATGGCACGCGATCGCCAGAGAGTCGGAACCCACTGCAGGCTGTAACCGCCTGCCGAGGAATGGCTTGCCGGAGGCTGGAGCAGGTCGATCGAGTCGAGCCAGGCACGCGGTATGGTGAGGTAGCGAACGATGCATTATCCAAGACGAGTCAGCAAGACCAAGCGAGTACGGAAGTTCGGATTCCGGGCACGGATGAAGACGAAGGCCGGGCGAAAGATGATCAATCGGAAGCGCCGAATGGGCCGACGGATCAACGTCGTCTGATGGAAACGCGACTCATCCGACAAGAACCAATATCCGGTCGAGTGTTTGGATGGCACCCGACCGGTTTTGTGTTTTTGGTGCCGGATGGCTGGGGTCAGGGGCAATTGGCATCGACGACCCAACACGGATTGCCTTCGGGATCGCAAAACGCACCGGCCCAGAAGTCATGCTTCTCGTTGTAGATCGGCCCGTGGTCGACGGTGGCACCGTGCTTCTCCACGAGTGCCAGAAATTCCTGCACATCATCTGCTTCGAACTGCAGAATGACCGTGTTCCGGGAACGGTCACCCGGTTCGACCTTCATCTCGCTGGCCAGCGCAATACCGATCCGGATCCCACCGGGCGATTCCAGATTGCAGTAGTGCATGCCCTCCTGTTCCCACAGGTTGGTCACGGTCATGCCGATGACGTCGCGGTACCAGGCCATGAGTGCCTGGAAGTCGGATGCGAGGATGACGGTTTCACGGGGGCGGAGGTCAGGGGGGGCCATGGGAGTCTCCGTTCATGACTGCACGCGACCGGGAAGAGTTGATCCGGCCGATCCGATCTCGCATCCGGATGCTCGATCGGCTCAACCGGCTTGATTGGGCCCACGCACAGGCGCCGTCACACGTTAAACAGGAAGTGGCAGACATCGCCATCCTGGATGACGTAATTCTTGCCCTCGACGCGCATGTGGCCGGCCGTCTTGATTGCCTGTTCTGAGCCGTACTGTTCAAGGTCAGTGACGGAATAAGTTTCGCACCGGATAAACCCGCGCTGAATATCGCTGTGGATGACGCCGGCCGCATCAGGGGCGAGCGAGCCGTTGGGAATTGTCCAGGCACGAACCTCTTTCGGGCCGGCGGTATAGAAACTCGATACGCCGATGAGGGCATAGAGCGACCGAGCCAGGACAGCCAGGGCCGGCTCGGTCAGGCCCATCGCTTCGAGCATCTCATCGTGTTCAGCCGGGTTGCTGATTTCTGCCAGTTCCGCTTCGAGGCTGGCGCTGACCGGCACCAGGCCGGCATGCTCGCCTTCACGGTCTCGAACCCAGTCGCGCAGACTCTTGACGTGTGCCACGGACTCGGGATCGGCGGTTGCCTGGGCAATATCGTCTTCACTGATGTTGGCAACATAGAGCACGGGTCGAAGCGTGATCATGCCGAGGGCACGCAGTTCCTTGCGCTCTTCGGCGGTCCAGTCCTCAAAGCGAAGCGGCCGCTCGGACTCAAGGACGGCAGCCGCCTTCTGCCCCACTTCGATTCGTTTCAGCGCCTCGGCATCCTTCCCGATCCGGGCACGCCGCTCGGCCTTGCTGACGGCACTCTCGATGACCTCAAGGTCGGCCAACAGGAGTTCGGTTTCGACCTCCTGTGCATCGCGGACCGGGTCGAGCGTGTCATGTGTATGGCTCACATCCTCGGACTCGAAGCAACGGACCACGTGTGCCATCGCATCAACCTGGCGGATATGTTCGAGAAAGGCGTTACCCATCCCCTCGCCCTGCGATGAGCCGGGGACGATGGCCGGGATATCTACGAGATCGACGTTCGCGTGGACGATCTTCTTGGTGGGGACAAAGCGGCTGATGATGTCGAGCCGATTGTCGGGCACGATGGCTGAGCCGCGAATCGGGTGCGTCGTGGTAAAGGGATAGTTGCTCACCTCGACGGTCATACCGGTGAGGGCTTTGAACAGGGCGCTTTTGCCGACGTTGGGGAGTCCAACGATGCCTATTTCCATGGTGGGTTCCGGGGCTTGAGTGAGGGATCGTGGTTCGTATGGGTATGGTAGCCGCCCCCCGATGCGATGACGCATCGCCCCCCGGCAGAGCCGGCGGCTAACGGGCGAAATCCTCTTGTGCCATCTGATCTTCATTGGTATCTTGGGGGGTTGGAGGATGACACAATGAATAAGCATGGGCGCAGGGCTGCCTCGTGGTGTGCGATAGGTGCCGTCATTTTGATGACCGGGCCGATCGTCGCTGCAGAGCAAATGGTTCCCGTCACGATCAGAATGCGGGCTCAGGCCGATTCAGAGATACTGGCAGAGGCTGCCTCGATCCCGGACAAACGGGTTCGACGCGAGACGGTGATCGGGCTGCTCAAAGACATTGCAGCGTCCAGCCAGGGGGAGATTCTGGCCATACTCCAACGTGCTGAACAGACCGGGGATGCTGCCCAAGTCCGCTCCTTGTGGGTCGCCAATGTGATCGGGGCGCGGGTCAGCCCTCAGGTGCTGGCACGACTGCAGTTACGAGATGACGTGGCACGGATCACCGTCGAACAAGAGGTCGGCCTCGATGTGCTGCCGGCAGAGATGGCTTCCCCGGGCGGGGAGATCCTCCCGGCAAGCCTGACGTGCGGCATTGATCTGATCGACGCTGATCGGGTCTGGGATGAGTTCGGCATCACCGGGCAGAATGTCATAGTGGCTGTGATCGATACGGGCTGCTGCATCACGCACCCGGACCTGGCCGGGCAGGTGTGGATCAATCCTGATGAGATCCCGAACAACGGATTCGACGATGACCACAATGGGTTTGTTGATGATGTCTACGGCTGGGACTTCGAGCACCATATCAACGATGTGAACGATTCCGTCGGGCACGGGACCCATGTGACCGGCACGATCGCGGGCGACGGCACCAACGGGCAGCAGACCGGGGTGGCTCCGGGCCTGTCGTTCATGACGCTCAAGTTTTCAAACAGCCTGTCAGGCGAGCAGAGTGTATGGGATGCCATGCAATACGGGCTTGACAACGGCGCCGATGTGATCAACGGCAGTCTTGGGTGGAGTTACCTGCACAGCCCGGATCGGGCAACGTGGCGACTCGTGTGTGAGAACACGATGGCAGCGGGCGTCGTGCTGGTCTATGCCGGTGGCGGTCTGGGGTGTTTCAACCCACCGTGGGATATCACTACCCCGGGCGATGTGCCGGATGTGATCACCGTGGGTGTGACCGATTGCAGCGACACGGTGGCCTCGTTCACCAGCTGCGGGCCGGTCACTTGGCAGGATGTGGAGCCGTACAACGACTGGCCGTACCCGCCCGGGAAGATGAAACCATCGGTGGTGGCCCCGGGTGTGGATACGTTATCCACTTCGTTTGATTGCGATGGGTATGTCTCGATGAGCGGCTCGTCGATGGCAACCCCGCATGTGTCCGGGACGGTGGCATTGATGCTGGCTGCGAATCCGACATTGGATCAGGCATCGGTATGGGACATCCTGAGAATGACGTGCCTTGACCTGGGCGATCCCGGCGAGGATAACCGGAGCGGGGCCGGCCGAGTCGATGCCTACGCTGCGGTGCAGGCTGCACTGGCAGCCGACGGTGGGCGCGTGACGCTGACGGTCGAGTCGCTGTGCCCCGGTGCCGGGACGGCCGTGCTGACGGCCGGGAATGTTCAGCCGGGTGCGCAGGTGGCGTTTGCCTACTCGATGAAAAACGGATCAACAAGGGTGCCGGGATGCCCGGGGGTGTATTCGGACCTGCGAAATGCGCAGTTGGCCGGGTTCGCGGTGGCCGACGGGTCCGGCCGGGCCGTGCTCGAGGGATATGCCCCGGCCCAGGCATGTGATCATGTGATGGTACAGGCCGTCGATGTCACGGGCTGTCGCACGAGTCACGTCATGTTGTTGCGCTGACTTTGGTGAATCGGAACATGACAAGCCGATGATGATCCATACGCTAGGGCCTTGCATCAAGAGTCCCGGGATGCCTGACAGGTCCCGGGCGGCAACCGGGCGGATCATCTGATTTCCGCCACGGTGCCGAGGCCAGCCCCGGCGTGGGCCCGATGCGGTCGGAACTGCAGCAGTTTTGGATTTGCAGGATTCGGCAAAAAGCGATGTGACATCGTCGTCACACTCCACGCCAGCACTGGATACTCTCGATGCTGTGAAAAAGGGGTTCACAGCATGGGACATCTTTCGCAGACACCGTACCAGGATGCCGCTGCAACGCTTTGCCCGGGACTCGGGCACGGGTTGGCTGACGGCGATTCGCTCGTCGCACCGCTCGTGCAATCGACCACGTTCGGTCGAGATCGAGTCGGGAGCACGGCACAACATCAGTATTCGCGCGTGTCGAATCCGACGGTGGCCACGCTTGAAGAAGCGCTGGGCCATCTGGAGCAGGCCTTGCCGGCCACCTGCTTTGCCAGTGGGATGGCTGCTGAATCAGCCTTATTCCTGGGCCTGCTCAAGGCCGGCGACCACGTAGTATGCGGGCAGTCCGTATACGGTGGCACGACGCGATTGCTGCAACAGGTGCTTTGTGACCTGGGCGTCGAATCAACATTTGTTGATGCAACGAACCTGCAGGCAGTCGCGCAGGCAATTCGTGCCACGACCCGGCTGATTTTCATCGAGACGCCGTCGAATCCGACGCTCGAAATCACGGACATTGCCGGCTGCGCGCACGTCGCGCACGAGGCCGGCGCACTGCTGGCCGTTGATAACACATTCATGACCCCCCTGCTGCAACGGCCGTTGGATCTCGGGGCTGACATCTCCGTGTATTCAACGACGAAGTTCATTGAGGGCCACTCGGTCGCGATGGGCGGGGCGCTGTTGACCCGCAACCAGACTCTGCAGGACCGTTTCTACTTTTTGCGCAAGTGTACCGGCGCGATTCAGACGCCGTTCAATGCGTGGCTGACGATCAATGGGCTGCGCACACTGCCATTGCGCCTGCGCCACCAGGCAGAAACAGCCGAGCAGGTTGCACAACAACTCGCCGATCAGCCGGGTATCAAGCAGGTGTATTACCCGACGCTGGGGACCACCGCTTCGCGTGAACTGGCACAAGCACAACATGAGGGGGCCCACGGTGCGGTCGTCACATTCGAGATCGACGGCTCGATCGAAACAGGTCGGCGTTTTGTTGAATCGCTGCGCCTGTGTACGCTCGTGGAGCACGTCGGCTCGACGCAGACGCTGATCACGCACCCGGCCACGATGACGCATGCCGATGTCCCGACTGAGCAACGGGCGGCAGTCGGCATCTCGGATACGCTGCTGCGCCTGTCAGTCGGGCTGGAGCCGGCTGAGGCGATCCTGAATGACATTCTGCAGGCACTCGCCTCGGCCGTCGAGTTCGAATCGGTGGCTCGTGAAGCGGGAGGACAGGGGGAGGGGCAGCCGTGTCACAGTGCCCGCTGATCGTCGTCGATCAGGAGAACCCGACATCGCTGGAGCGGGTGTTTCGGGTACTGAACTCGTGTGAGGCTTTGGGTCGATCAGACGCCGACCCCGCTGAAGGTTGTCGGCGGTGATCATGTCCTTATCGGACGGGTTCGGTCTGATCGTGGTGGATACGGCCGATGAGTGCTGCTGCGATCAACTGTGCAGACGAGTCGCCCTCAACGCACTTTTCGGATCGCACAGATGTGCCGGTGCAACATACCCAGGGGACACCATAAGTGATCCTTCCCAGCAGGTTTGCGCCACTTCGTTTTGAACTCATGAGGAAATGCTCGATGTTTGCCGGTTGTCTACGGACAACGGGATCAGATTGCGCATTTTTCTATAGAGGCGGGTTGTGTCCTCCCAGGATTGGATCAGTATAAGAGTCTGAGAATCACCTTCTCGGGCCCAATTATTGGTCCGAGCGGGCTGGGTCGGGCACACCCCGAGATGTGAACCAACCAGATTCTTTTCAGAGGAAGACGTGATGCTGAAAGAACTCGTACCAACTCGATTCAGCCCGATGACGACTATTGCTGCGGCGGCGACAGGGCTGTTGCTGCTGAGCAGTTCGTCCTACGGCACGATCATCTATGTCCCCGGTGACTATCCGACCATTCAGGAAGCAATTAACGCTGCCGTCAACGACGACGAGATTGTGGTGGCAGCCGGCACGTACTACGAGAACCCGATCGTTGACGGTAAGCGGCTGAGTATTCGCAGCGAGGCTGGGGCATCAGCAACGGTCATTGACGGCGGCGGGACTGACCCGGCCTTACGAGTCTACAGCGGCGGTGGTGAGATCATCGGGTTTACATTGAAGAACGGGGAGGGAGCCCGAATCGGGTATGACGGCCAGCGGTGCGGCGGCGGTGTGGCTGCTCGCGACTCGACGGTGTCGATCTCGGAATGCGCGCTGATACAGAACACAGCCGACTGGGGCGGTGGGCTGTATGCCGAGCGGAGCACGGTGGTGGTGCAGAACTCCCACATCTCATTCAACGACGGTGACTACTGGCTCGGCGTGTCAGGCGCGGGGATCAATGTCTCTGACTCTTCGACCGTGGACATCACGCAGTGTGTCATCCGACACAACTGGGGTGGGCCGGACGGGTACGAGGCGATCCATGTGGACCAGATGTGCACGTTGTACATCACCAGCAGCGTTGTGATCGACAACATTGACCCGAGCATCGGGCTTGGGGCACTGACGCTGTACTGCCGCGGCGTGACACGGATGTCCAACAGCGTTTTCTGGAACGGTGGGTTGGGCGGCGATGCGGACCAGGTTTTTGCGTACAACTGCATTGTCAAAGATCCCTGGGAACCGACCTGGAGTGGGACCGGCAACATCCTCGACGATCCCATGTTTGTGGATGCTGCCAACGGCGACTATCACCCCCTTCCCGGCTCTCCGCTGATTGACGGGGGTGACAACACGTATGTACCGGGACCGCTGGACACCGACTTCGATGGCAACCCGCGGATTATGGATGACGCCGGCATGTCAGACCTGGGGCTGGGCGGGCCGCCGACGGTTGACATCGGTATCTTCGAGTATCAGGACACATCGCCGGGCGATCTCGACATTCGCAAGCCGACGCCGGGCGTTGCCAACTATGACAACACGTTCACCGTGGTGAATGCCACGCCGGGTGAGAGGATTCGCATGTTCGGCTCAGCCCGGACCGGCAGCACGCCGATCCCGGGTTGCCCGGGAATCACGGCCGGGATTACGGATGCGACGATGATCGGGACGGCCATCGCCGATGATCAAGGCATTGCGCAGGTGAGCATGTTTATTCCGAGGAACCTGAAGAAGCGAGACCTGTACATCCAGGCCCTGGAGCACACGAACTGCCGTCTGAGCGATCTGCAGACGATCAGGTTCCCATACGCCCAGTAAGATTCGGTTGCATGATTCTTCCTTTCAAGAAGTGGGCTGCCCTGACGGTAAGGGGCAGCCCTCTTTCTTTTGTTTCAGCAGCACCACATTTCGAAACCTGCGGATTTCACACGAACTTAACGCATCGGGCTCGATCAGCACACAATAATCAGAGAGTCGATGATCGGCCTTCAAGCCGAAGGCTCCATGTGGGCGATTCGAGAAGCGAGCAGGTGTCACGTGGCAGGCAAAAAGACGATACTGATCGTTGAAGATGAACCGGAGATCGGGGAGTTGATCCGCTTTCACGCTGAGCGTGAGGGATACGAGGCAGACGTGATCGCCTCGGGGAAGACGGCTCTGGAGGCAATCCGCCGCCGCCCGCCGGACCTGATCATCCTTGATCTGATGCTCCCGGATGTGGATGGGTTGGAAGTGTGTCGTCAGGTTCGGTGGGATGAGACGACGCGACACGTCCCGATCATCATTGCCTCAGCACGCGGTGAAGAGACGTACATCGTCACCGGGCTGGAACTCGGGGCCGACGATTACGTCACCAAGCCCTTCAGCCCGAAGGTGCTGATGGCCCGGGTGCGGAGTCTGCTGCGGCGTCTGGATGCATCGCAACACAGCCGCGGCCAGGGGCAGGCGAATCTGGCCCGAGCAGCCGGCGACCGACTCGTGCTGGATCGGGATCAGCGCACGGTGGCTGTGGATGGCGCCGTGGTGGAGTTCACGCGCTGTGAGTTCGAGATTCTGGACTGCCTGATGTCGAAGCCGGGCTTTGTGCGGACGCGAGACCAGATTATCGCAGCCATCCACGGAGACGAAATGGTCCAGACAAGTCGGACCGTCGATGTTCATCTGGCCTCGATCCGGCGTAAACTTGGGGCACTGTCGGACCTGGTGCAGACCGTGCGCGGCGTCGGATATCGTCTGGATGAGTCAATAGTTGATGACGGCGAGGAATGAGACTTCCACTACCCAAGACACTGCTGTGGCGGATCGGGGTGCTTCTCGTCGGTGCCCAGTTGTTGATCACGATCGTGCTGGGCTGGCTGGCGCTGTCGGGATTTCGCACGTTTCACTATGGGCAAGTGACCCAGGAACTGCAACGGATCGAGCCGGTGCTCAGTGCGCGCTATGCCGCACTCAGTGATGTCTCGCATGACATGCTCGACGAGATGGTGAAGCGCGACGGCCGGGCGACCGGGGTGCGCATCACGCTGATTCAACCGGACGGGCTCGTGATCGCCGACTCACAGGTGAATCCGAAGACCATGGCAAGTCATCGGTTCGGGCGGCAGGAGATCCAGCAGGCCTTGACCGTCGGCTCCGGCTCGTCACGACGCTTCAGCGTCACGCTGGGCGAGGACATGATCTACTACGCTCGCGCCACACCGTGGGGTGAATCGGGCGAGATGATTGTGCGGGCGGCATTGCCGGTCACGAGTGTGAATGAGGAACTGACATCCCTCACGCGGCTTGTGTTGTCGGCTGGGATTGCCTCGATGCTACTGACGGTGGTGGTCGTCTATCTGGTCTCGAGGCGCTTCAGCGGCCAGGTGGCAGCGCTGGCCACGGGTGCGGCCCAGTTTGCCGAAGGCGACCTGTCGTATCACATTGCGCCGCCGGCGGCCCGTGAGCTGTCATTGCTGGCACTCTCATTGAATCGAATGGGGCGGCAGCTCTCTGAGCGGATGTCCGAAGTCAGGTCCCAGCAGGAAGAACAGCGCACCATCCTCGAGTCAATGAGCAGCGGGGTCCTGGCACTGGACTCGACGCGCCGAATCCTCAACATCAACCGGACGGCCGAACTCATCTTCGGGGTCTCATCGGCCGAAGCGCGAGGCCACCTGCTGCAGGAGGTGATCCGTCAGCCCAGGATGAGCGAACTGGTGAATCAACTGCTGGCCGGCGAAGTACGTTCCGGCAAAGAGATCCTCTTTGATACAAGCGATGGCCGCACCATTGAAGCCCGTGGTGAGACGTTTTCATCGAAGGATCCGAGTCGGTCAGCCGGCGTCTTGCTGGTTCTGGATGATGTCACCGAACAGCGTCGATTCGAAGCACTGCGCAGCGATTTCGCGTCCAACGTCTCGCACGAGTTGAGGACGCCGATTACGAATATCAAGGGGTATGTTGAAACGCTGCAGGAGGTCGGGTGGGACGATGCTCAACAGGCATCACGCTTTCTCAGCATCATCCGGACCAACAGCGATCGTCTCGCAGCGATTGTTGAGGATGTCATGTCGCTGACCAGACTCGAGCAGCCGGAACTGCGAGAATCCGTTGATCTCGAACAAATGTCTGCAGCAGCCCTGATGGCGTCGGCCTGTCAGCAGTTTTATTCGGCTGCCGACGACCGGGCTATCACCCTGCGTACCGACATCGCTCAGGACATTGAGTTTGCCGGCCATCTGCAGTTGTTACAGCAGGCCCTGGGCAATCTCTTATCCAACGCAATCCGCTACAGCCCGGAGGGATCGTCCGTCACACTCGCCGCCACCCAACCCGATTCGGATCACATCACGTTTTCGGTGGCCGATCAGGGGCCCGGGATCTCAGCCCATCATCTGGCTCGGTTGTTCGAGCGGTTTTACCGGGTGGACAAGGCCCGCAGTCGCGAACTCGGGGGGACCGGATTGGGGCTGGCGATTGTGAAGCATATTGCCGGCGTCCACGGCGGGGAGGTCACCGTCGAGAGTACGGTTGGCACCGGCAGCGTGTTTCGACTGACCCTGCCGATTGCGGGAGCGTGAGTCATCTCCGATGCGTGTCGGACCGAGCTCGTACACCCGTGAGACGGATCCTCACACTTCTCTGTCACGCTCTTTACAGTTCCTTAACACTCCTCGTGCATGATACAGGCAACCAGCGATGTGCTGGGAGGCCTGACTCATTGGACGCGGGAAAGGAACCGTATCGATGTCGATCAAACAACAGATGATGACTGCAGGTGCTGTGTGTGTGGCAGCAGTCTGTGCCTCGCACTCCTACGGGCAAGCCTATCTGTCCTCATTGAGAGGCCAGATTCGCATTGACGGCTCATCAACGGTCTACCCGATCACTGAAGCGGTGGCTGAGGAGTTCGCCGAGGTGGCCCCCAACGTGCGGATCACCGTTGGCATCTCGGGGACCGGGGGCGGGTTCAAGCGATTCACGGTCGGTGAGACGGACATCTCGGATGCGTCCCGCCCGATCAAGTTGAAGGAGTACCAGGCAACTCAGAAGAACGGCGTGGACTTCATTGAGATTCCGGTTGCCTATGACGGCCTGTCGATCGTCGTGAACAAAGCGAATACATGGGCCGATCAACTCACGGTGGATGATCTGAAGAAGATCTTCCTGTCAGGCAGCACGGTCAGCACCTGGAAGGACATTCGGGCCGAGTGGCCTGACGTGCCGGTGAAGATCTACGCACCCGGCACCGACAGCGGGACCTTCGATTACTTCAAGGAAGTCGTGGCCGGCAAGACGGGCGCGATCCGCAGCGACATGTCCGTGTCCGAGGATGACAACGTGCTCGTCCGTGGCGTAAGCGGTGAGACGGGCGGTATCGGCTTCTTCGGTTGTGCCTACTTCTTCGAGAACAAGGACAAACTGCGGGCCGTCCCGATCGTGAATCCGACAACGGATGAGCCGGTTAGTCCGACTGCCAAGACCATTGAGTCCGGTGCCTACGCCCCGTTCAGCCGGCCGTTGTTCATCTATGTGAATCGTGAGTCAGCCGATCGGCCTGCGGTCAAGGCGTTCGTGAAGTACTACCTCGAAGAGGGCCCGGAACTTGCCGAGGAAGTCGGGTATGTGAAACTGCCCAAGAGTGTCTACACGTTGGCAGCCAGGAAGTTTGCGAATCAGCATACCGGTACCCACTACCTCGACAAGGATGGCAACAAAGTCCACGGTTCAATCGTGGAAGTGTACAAGTAATCAGGATGCTCGCGCATGTCGGTGCGCTCGAACGAGGCATGTGCGTCGGCCGGCTCCGAGCCTGTTCCTGCACAGTCAGACCGTGATACATGAGGGGTTAACTGAGTGACGACGATCGGATCAGCCATCCCGGGAACGGGTCGCCGGCATCGACCGGTGGAACGGATGATCGAACTGCTGCTGGTCGTGTGTGCCCTTGTGTCGGCTGTCACGACCGGGCTGATCATTGCCGTCCTGTCGGTCGAGACCGTCCACTTCTTTGCCGCCGATGAAGTCTCGGTTGTGGACTTTCTGACGGGTCTCGAATGGAACCCCCTTCTCGGTGCCGAGAAGCATTTCGGCATCTGGCCGCTGGTCTGCGGGACACTGCTGGTCACCGTGGTGGCCATGGCTATTGCTATTCCGTTCGGCCTGCTCACCGCACTGTACCTCAGTGAATATGCAGCCCCCAACGTGCGGGCGATCCTGAAGCCGGTTCTGGAAGTGCTTGCCGGCGTGCCGACGGTCGTCTACGGGTTCTTTGCACTCACCGTCATCACCCCCATCCTTCAGAAACTCTACTCCGGGTTCGAAGTGTACAACGTGACAAGCGCCGGGCTGGCCGTCGGCATCATGTGCCTGCCGATCGTGTGTTCGATTTCCGAGGACTCATTTCGAGCCGTCCCGAGCCGGTTGCGTGAGGGTGCCTATGGGATCGGGGCGACGCGCTTTGACGTCTCGGTCAAGATTGTGATGCCGGCGGCGCTGTCCGGCATTGTGGCGGCGTCACTCCTGGCCATTGCACGAGCCGTCGGCGAGACCATGATCGTGGCATTGGCGGCAGGCAATCTGGCACGCCTCACACTGAATCCGACGGGTCAGGCACAGACGATGACGGCCTACGTCGTGCAGATCTTTCTTGGTGACGCCAGCAACTTCGGGCCGGAGTACTACTCGAGCTACGCGGTGGCGGCCTCACTGTTTGTCATGACGCTGATATTGACGCTGATCGGGCATCGAGTCCGCGTGCGCTTCCGGGAGGAATACGAATGAACATGCCTCCCGAATCAGGCAATAGTCGCGCCGCCGCGGACCGGAGTCCGGCTGTACGGAGGGCAAAGAATCGGCTGTTCCATTGGCTGTCGGTGGCCGTTGCCTGCTGCTCAGTCGGCGTGCTCCTGACCTTGCTGACCGTCATCGGGCTCCGGGGGTTCCGGCATCTGGACCTCGGCTTTCTGACGTCTGCCCCATCGCGCCACGCTGCAGAGGCCGGCATGGGCCCGGCCATCTGGGGCTCAGTGTGGATCTGCCTGACCTGTACGCTCTGCGCGCTGCCCATTGGCGTGGGGACGGCTATTTTCCTGGAGGAATATCGCCCGGTCAGTGTCGTTGGGCGGAAGATCTTCGGATTGATACAACTCAACATTACAAACCTGGCCGGCGTTCCTTCGATCGTCTATGGCATCCTGGGGCTCACCGTTTTTGTGCAGTGGTTCGGCGTGGCCGGCCATGCGAACGAGCCGCTCTTCACGATCGGCCAGAAGTGGTATGACAGTTTCATCGATGAAACCGGGCAGGCGTTGTTGGTACGCGTATCGGGTCGTGATGCTCCTGAAGTCAGCGTCAGCGAGAGCCTGGAGTACCGAAGTGAGTCCGGCCGGCCTGCAACCGTCCAGGTGACACCGGAAGCCGAAATCGCGCCGGTGCGAACTGCCATCGATACGTTTGCAGAGACTCTAACAGACGCGCTGTCCGACGTCATCGAGCCGGGTTCCAACCTGTCAGCAGAGGCGACGGCCGGCCTTGTGATTGATGCGCTGCGCACCGTTGCACTGCCAACGGATGATCGTCCGCATGCAGCCATGGTGGACCGGTGGGCATCGCTGGCAATGCAGGCGTCCGGGCAGACGGGGCGCGACTACCGCCGAGCCATGAGAGCAGTGAAGACGGCTGTGTATACGGAGATGAGCAAAGCAGCGTTGCCGAACGTACTCAGTGCCAAGGCAGCAGCCACCCGGACCGATCGGAAAGCCTTTTATTATGTTCAGATTCCATTCGGGCGCGGCGTCCTGGCCGGCGGCCTGACGTTGATGCTCGTCGTGCTGCCGGTGCTGATCGTGTCGGCGCAGGAGGCACTGCGGGGCGTCCCATCCTCACTGCGTCAGGGGTCTCTCGCACTCGGCGCAACACGTTGGCAGACGATCTATCGCATGACGCTGCCGGCTGCCATTCCGGGAATCATGACCGGTGCCATCTTGTCGATCAGTCGTGCCATTGGTGAGGCAGCCCCGATACTCATCATTGCCGGAATCGTGTTCATTCGCTTCACGCCGCATCACCTGATGGACGAGTTCACTGCCATGCCGCTGCAGATCTTCGACTGGGCCGGCCGACCGCAGGAGGACTTCCACGATGTCGCTGCGGCAGGCATTCTCGTTCTCCTGGGCGTTCTGCTTACCTTCAACGCGACCGCCGTCCTGCTCCGTCACAAATACCAAAGGGGGAACCAGTGACTCGGATCATGAACGAAACACCGTCACCCCCTGAGGCCGCTCCCGCCGAGGGTTGGAGGGATCCTGTGCAGAACAACAAGCACACGCATCGCGTGGCTGCCGCGCCGAGCCTGCAGCAACCCGATCACCGAAGTTCGGAAGTCCGGCCCGCCTCCGGTGAATCATCTGATGAGTCGTCCGAGTTTCACTGCACACTGACTGCTGAGAACCTGAACGCGTGGTACGGCGACTTCCATGCATTGCATGACATCACGATCGAGATCCCGAATCGACGTGTGACGGCCCTCATCGGCCCGAGCGGGTGCGGCAAGAGTACGTTTCTCCGCTGGATCAACCGCATGAACGACCTCGTCCCGAAGGCACGGGCTGCCGGCCGACTCGAACTGCGCGGGACGGACCTGCTGGATCGCCTGTTGGATGTCGTGGACCTGCGGCGACGGGTCGGCATGGTCTTTCAGAAACCGAATCCGTTTCCGAAGTCCGTGTTTGACAATGTGGCCTTCGGCCCGCGTCTTCACAGCCGATACAGTCGCAATCAACTTGATGAAATCGTCGAGCGGAGTCTACGGCAGGCCGCATTGTGGGATGAAGTGAAGGACCGACTCGGGAAGTCAGCACTGCAACTATCCGGCGGGCAACAGCAGCGGCTGTGCATTGCCCGGGCGATTGCCGTCGGGCCGGACGTGCTGCTGATGGACGAGCCGTGCTCTGCACTTGACCCGAAGTCGACCCGCCGCATCGAGGAACTGATTGCCGAACTGCGCAAGCAATACACGATCCTGATCGTGACACACAACATGCAGCAGGCAGCCCGTGTGTCGGACTTAACCGGCTTCTTCTGTGAAGGTCGATTGGTTGAGGTCGGACTGACAGGGCATATCTTCACAAACCCGACGCGGAAAGAGACGGAAGACTACATTTCCGGGCGATTCGGATAATGTATGCAGGTGCATTTTCAATGGGCACAGGATAGGGTGTATTACTATGGCAATTGATCTCCAGGAAGCGTTACAGACCCTTCGATGCACGACCCTTGATATGTGCGGGCTCGTTGAGCAGCGCGTTGATAAGGTCGTTCGCGCGCTGGCACAGGAGGATGAACATCTGGCCCGTGAAGTGCGCGAAGGGGACCACGACGTTGACACGATGGATGTCGACATTGAGAAACAGTGTCTGGAGATCCTGGCACTGTCGCATCCGGTGGCCGGCGATCTGCGTTTCGTGCTGGCAGTCCTGCGTATTAACAATGGGCTGGAGCGAATCGGGGACGAGGCAAAGAGCCTTGCCAAGCGGGTGTTGCACCTGCAATCGGTCGGGGCGCCCCCGGCACCGGAGGTGATCCTGTCGATGGCCCGCTCAACACGAGCCATGCTGTGCGAGGCCGTGGAATCGTTTGCCAAGGAGGATGCAGCCCAGGCCCGCCAGGTGCGAACCGATGACCAGCGTGTGGATGACTTGCAGAAGGAAGCGTTTTCGTGGGCGACCTCGCAGATCCCGCGACACGTGGAACAGACCGGCAGCGCGATTGACTATCTTTCAATTGCCCGCCGTCTTGAGCGCATTGCCGACCTCAGCACGAACCTGGCAGAGGAAGTGATCTTCCTGGTCGAGGGGGAGGTTGTGCGGCACAACCAGGATTAGATCGGTCACACACACCCCTGAGCGGCTCACAACCAGAGGTGGAAGGCCACTGAGTGATCGCATTGTGCCTCGACGGGGTCGATGCTATGATTCGGCCATCGAATCTGTGAGAAAGGAGTCCATTCATATGGCCGATGAAGCAACGAACAAACTTCTGCTGGTAATCATTGCGATCCTGATCCCGCCGGTTGCCGTTCTCTTGAAAGAGGGCGTCGGTGCCCCGCTGATCATCAACATCATTCTGACGCTGCTGTTCTGGGTCCCGGGCCTGATCCACGCGCTGTATGTGGTACTGAAGTAGAGACGATTCCGGGGAGGGGAGGCGCCTCGGGCCGGCTGTCAGCCAAGGCATGATGGAATTGAGAGAAGAGTTCTTATCTTTGCCCCATCGGGGCACGGGGTAGTAGCGGCCAGTGGTAAGTGAGACGATGCGCTTTGCATCGGTAAATGTAGCCCCTGGAGAGCGGACGCTCAGTTTCACCAAGCCACCTCCACCGCCCTCGACAAAGGGGGGCGCGCTGGCGTGTGAGTCTCAACTGAGAGATGCCTTCGCCCCCTGTGGGCCATGATGCGCCGAGACTTCGACACCGCCACCATCACCCCCACCCCCGAAAAATGCACAACGCCCCGGGCAGAACTCGAATCTGCGACCTGCGGATTAGAAGTCAAAGGGGCGAGATTCGTAACCGGCCATATAGCATGCACTTATGAACGGCACTGGCAGGCGGGGTAGCGCATAGGTAGCGCGCACCTGCGCCGGGACTCCCGAAACCGGCTATTCAGCACTCCAGACGCGGGCCGCATTCCCCCCCCACTGGCAAGCACCTGGACGGCCACTCACACCGGATGCACTGGAAGTGATCCGGCCGGTGATCGCCACGAGCAGCACACATCGACGGCAGGCCACCGACGGCCAGCACTCACCGACGCGCTGGGGGTAGGGGGTGCTGATTCCTGAGCGTCTGCCGACGGGGACCGCTTGCCTACCTGCGCGCGTTTTTGTGAGAAATGAAATCTACATCGGGCGTCAACTCGTGGCAGGTGCTGTGAGTACTTGGCACCGAATAACCCTTGCAGGCAGGATACCGATACGATATGATGCACACGTGCTATCCACTCACAAGGGGTGATCATGCTCCGATTCAGGTGCAGACAATGCGGGGAGCAACTCGATGCGCCGGAGGAAATGGCCGGTGACATCATGGAGTGCCCGAAGTGCGGAGCGGCCAGACGGGCACCTGTACCTGAACAGGAGCCAGAGCCGAAGCGGAAGCCGGTATCGAAGCCAGCATATAAGCCTATCAGCCAACCTCACAACCTAACTGGCAAAGGGGCGCCGATCTGCCAAGTATGCCAGGGGGAGATGAAAAAGACCAACTACAGGCCGGGGGGCAATTCAAATTTGGTATTTGCAATAGCCCTAGTGCTATTGGGGGTGTTGCTAACGATGACTCTGGTTGGTGCAGTACTCGGAATACCACTGATTGTCATGGCAGTCTTTCTGGACAAGGTGCTGAAAGTGTGGAAGTGCACTCAATGTGGGGCTGTGATCGAACGTGCGGACTGACATTCAACATTCCGCACCAGATGGAATAACCAATGGCCGGTTAGCAAGGGTGAGAGACATGAGAGCAGGACTCGTAGCAGGCATCGGGGCTGTGTGCATCGGAGCAATCCAGACGGCACGAGCGGACAGCGTGGTAGCATTTGACAACTTCGGATGGAATGGTGAGTACAGCCAGTCCGGGGGCAACAGCATACAGAGCGGCTCGATAGACTTCGATATAGGGCCTGGCTTTGTGCCCACGGCCAGCGGTGTAATCACCGGCTTAGATATGGCCATTCAACTCAACAACGGCGATAACGTGCTCGACTTGTGGCTGTTCGAGGGCACCGATTGCCCTGAATCCCTGATATTCGAGACACGGCTGATTGACGAAATGCCAACGGACGGCACATATGGGGAACTCACGCACTGGGCAGGACACGGGCCATACATCGAGGAAGGTAAGACGTATTGGCTTGCAGGATCAGTGACGGGCAACAGTGCTGCAATGTGGTATTGGAGCATCGACGATACCGGGCCAATCACGCATCGCACGAACGGCCCACCGTGGCTTTGCAAGGAACAGGAACGGCATGCCCTGCGGGTGACAGTGGAGGATACGCGGCCATACATCCAGATTGACGGCGACTGTCCGGGCTACATGACGGTATCCGTATCCGGGGCCGATCCGGGCCAGATGCTGGCACTGATCTACGGGTACGCCGAAGGGGAAGCCGGGCCTGTGCCGGGCTGCTACGGCCTGTATGTGGACATTGCACGGCCACTCATGGCTGGCGTAGGGGAAGCCGACGAACAGGGGGATTACGTGCTCACAGGACGTGTTCCGGCTGCCGGGTGTGGCAACGTGATACTACAGGGTGTGAACCTTACAATCTGTGAGAAGTCAAAACTGGTATGGCTTGAATGACAACAGCGGGCAGCACTCGACGGGGTGCGCACGGCTGGCGGGGCGGAGGTACTGCAGATGGCTATACAAGGCAGACATACTGGAACACAGAATCAGACACGGCCACCGTCACCAAACGGTGATAACGG
Source organism: Planctomycetota bacterium (assembly GCA_013112555.1). GTDB lineage: Bacteria > Planctomycetota > Phycisphaerae > Phycisphaerales > UBA5793 > PNC21. Next base: position 2,684,822 of record JABFGK010000001.1, read on the forward strand.
CAATGGCCGGGACTCACGGGGCCGGTTCGCAAACGGCTCCCTTCGCGTCAAGGTATCGGGCGATCCTGAATCCAACCCGGCAGCGGCCCGACAGGTGCATACGAGCGCACTATCCGGCGCTGTGTATGCCGAAGCCATCGGGCCACGATTCGCGGCACTGTTTCATGGGCTGAACCTGGGGCAATCGGCGATGACCTTTGTTGAGGACATGCTCCGGCGAATGGCTCCCCGTGATCCGCTGGAGGAAATGTTGGCGGTGCAGGCTCTGCTGGCTCATGCGCGTGTGCTGCACCTGTCAACCCTGGCAAACCAGCAACAGACACCGGACGGCATCAGGGTCATTCACGAGTATGCAGACCGCGCCAGCAACACATACCGGCGGCTCATGCTGGCACTGGCGGAGTATCGCAAGCCACCACGGGGCGGTAACTCATTCACGGCCGTCAAGCAGGCCAACATTGCACAGCAGCAACTCGTGATGAACGAGAAAAAGGCTCTGCCGGAAAACGCGACAAACGAACTAGGATTCGAGCATGACGGGATCACCGACCACGAGCGTACAGGCATCCAGCAGACGCTACCGGCTGAGTCCTGAGGGCCTGGCGTCCCTGCGGGCATCTGTGGCACAGGTGAAGCCGTGGGAGCGATCCACGGGGCCACGGACGCCAGCAGGCAAGGCCCGTAGCCGGATGAACGCATGGAAGCACGGGGAGCGATCGGCTGCCGCGATTGAAAGCCGGGCAATCCTGGCTCAGTGCAGACGGGCTTTATATGACGTTCAGGAGTCGTGAAACGAAGGGTGAATCATGATAGAGTGGCCATGCAAGCGGTGCGGCGTACTGCTGGATGCACCGGACAGTGAGAGCGGCCAAACCACCGACTGCCCCAAGTGCGGGCGGTCGCAGGTAATACCTGCGGAGCGCGCGTGGTTTGGCAGACGTACCTGCCGTGAGTGTGGCTATGACTACGCGTTTGAAATGAAACAAGGTAACCAGAACCCGGAGTGCCCGCGATGCAAGAATCAGCGAGCAACTGGAGAGTCGCAATCCGGCACATGGGTTATCATTGCTGGAGCGGTTGTCCTTGCCCTGGGCCTACTGTCAGCCGTAGGCAACGCCGGTAGTAACGACTCTCTGCCGAGTATTGGTGGGATTGTTTTTGCACTACATGGAACAGTGCTTCTCTGCACTGGCCTGATTCTCCGAGCCATCGCCAAGCATAACCGGTGAGCGCCTGCGGCTGGACTTCTATTGTGTGCTACGCACCTGCACCCGACGTGCGCACTCCCTATAATGCGGGCACATGCCGGTAGGCCACCGGCGATACGGCACGGATCGGGGCCATGATACGCACCTGTCTCGTGGCTCCGATCCTGCCGACCATTCTGAAAGACGGGTGCATCATGAGCAAACAAGGCAATGCGCGCACACCAGCCAATCGAGACTCAGCAGACCTAGTACGTTCACTGGAGCGGATACGTGGGGTGATAGCACGACTGCGTGCCAGTAAGGTTGACCATGAAGAGAAACACAGACAACTCGAAGTGCAGCAGTGTGGAGTAGTGCGTGCTGTTCGTATGGCACACGGCATATCGGCACTGGGCGAAGTCACAGTGCTTTGCACGGGACACGGGGGGAAACTGCACGATTGGGCACGCATTGCCCGTTGGCTTGCAACGATATACCCGGAAATCCCACCACCGGACTATCTGAGTGATGTTATAGCCGATGCATGCAATCCTGACGGCACAGCGATCGCTCGTACACATACAGGCGATGTGATCATGCACGGGGCGAAGAGTGTGGAAGTCGGCGATCAGGGCATTGAAGAACCGCTGGCATCCGGCTCAGGGAATTGGCTCTACCAGAGTCCGTTGATACGTGTTGGGGCGTGGATTGAGCATGCCGATAGCGTAGTAAAGTGCCTGATTGACTATGTTCAAGCGGCAAAAGCCGTCAAACCGAAAGGGATGAACGATGCATGGCTCGTAGCACTGGGGCAGTATGTGGAGGTGCTGCTGTCCTACAGCGACAACAGCGATGACCTGGACTCCAAATCATGGGCAGACTTGCACAAAGATCACATAGACATATGCAAAAGGCAAAAAACCATACGTACCAAACTGGAATGGGAATCGTGGAGCCGCGCCGTCCGGCATGGGCTTGGCTGCCTAAGTATACCATCAGACAAACGGCGCGACGGCGAGTATATTAACAAGAAACTCAACGCTGCCATAACAGGCACTCCGTAGGCTGACTGCTTTCAAAGCGGACCAAACGGACTCGAACGGACGGATTGCAGAATCCGGCCGTTTTTTTTCATCGTCAGAACCTGCCATAACACGGCCATCAACGGAAGTCACACCTGATACGGGGCATACACGAACGGACGAAACAGGAGTCCGTTAAGTCCGTCCCGTTTGATGCTTCATGCGTGCACGGAAAAGCCCGCACGGCGTGGGCGGCACGCGGAGCACTGCATCAGGGGGCAACTATATGGCCACTGCAATCGAGACCGAACTCTTATCCGTCAAGCAAACGGCGACCCTGCTGGGGCTGGCTGAGCGGACCGTCTGGAGGTACGCCAACTCCGGCCGACTCCCGGCACCACTCCGGTTATCGAGCCGGGCCGTCCGATGGCGACGGCGGGACTTGCTGGCGTGGCTTGACAAGGGCTGCCCGGACCTGAGCCGGGCGCGTATGCGTCCATGACTGTAATCGGGGAATAGCCATCACTGGCCGCGCTTTCTAGAGCGGTTGCGGTGGTGATGGCGTTGTATTGAGGAACCATTCAATGATAGCGAATAACGGACGAAACAGCAACAGAATTGACGTGAACAAAGTACCTGCCGCACTGCGCGACTTGGACCATTGGGTACTCTGGCGCGAAGTGCAGCGGGACGGGCAGAAAGCCAAACTCCCCTTCCAGCCGAACGGCACACCGGCGAAATCGAACGACCCGGCCACCTGGCACACTCTCGATGCGTGCATGGACGTGGCGGACAGGTACAACGGGCCGGGCTTCGTGTTCGCAGCAGACGGCGGATTCACCGGCATCGACTTGGACGGCTGCCGCGACCCGGCCACCGGCGAAATCGCGGAGTGGGCACGGCGCATAATCGAACGGCTCAATTCATATAGCGAAGTGTCACCGTCCGGCACGGGTGTCAAAATCTGGATACGTGGTACGTCCCCGTTTCCGCGCGGAAAAAAGACGCTGCTGCCGGATGCGCCACGAGTGAGCAGCAAAGCACCCGGCATCGAGGTGTACTCATTCGGCCGGTATTTCGCAGTGACAGGCTGGCGGCTCGATGGCGTATCACATGGCGTGGAACGGAGACAGGCCGAACTGAAGGCACTATGCGCCGAGCACTGGCCGGAACCAGAACCGCCACAAGCACCGGACACGGGCCAACGGCAGGCCAGCACCACGAACGATGACAAGGTGATTGAGCGGGCACGGGCATACATTGGCAAGATACCTGGGGCCATATCCGGGCAGCGTGGCCACGATACCACTTTCCACGTGGCCTGCGTGCTCGTGAAGGGGTTTGGCCTGTCTCAAGCCGATGCACTGGCTGTGGTCTACCAGTGGAACCAGACCTGTCAGCCACCGTGGACGGCGGGCGAACTGCAGCACAAGGTTTCGGACGCGGTTAGGGAATCGGGGCCTGTGGGCTATCTGCGCGATGCACTGCCGGACGAATGGAGCCGGGTGCAGGTGCCGGAGTACAAGTCCCCCGATCCCGGCAGCAGCAGCCAAGTCTCACTCGCAAATTCGGATGACACGGGAAAGCGGGTACGTATAGGAGCACCGAGAATGGTGTTACTGGCAGACGTAACACCGGAGCCTATCCGATGGCTCTGGCCTGGACGGATTGCACGCGGGAAACTGACGATGATCGCAGGCGATCCCGGCGTAGGCAAGTCACTGCTGAGCGTGGACCTTGCAGCCCGTATATCCAGCGGGCGCGGCTGGCCGGACTGTAACGGGCCATGCGAGCCGGGCGGCATCGTGATGATCAGCGGTGAGGATGACATAGCCGATACGATCCGCCCACGGCTAGACGCTGCAGACGCGGACGTGAGACGGATCAGCGTAGTCACCGGCGTATGGCATCAGCCGTATGATGCAGATTCCGAATCGAAGCCGGACCCGACGGAAAGACTGTTCAACCTCATAAGTGACATAGGCGCACTAGAGCAGGCCATCAGCAATACGCCGGACTGCGCGGTGGTGATCATCGACCCGATCACGGCGTACATGGGCGAAACTGACAGCCATAAGAACGCTGAGGTAAGAGCGGCATTGCTTCCCCTGTCCGAACTGGCAGCGCGTACGGGCGTGGCCATCGTTGCCATCACGCACCTGCGGAAAGCGGGCGGTGATGCAGTCCACAGGCCGATGGGATCCCTTGCGTTCACGGCAGCGGCACGGGCCGTGTGGGGCGTGGTGAAGGATAAAGAGCAGGAGGACAAGCGGCTTTTCCTGCCGGTGAAATCGAACCTGGGGCCGGACACGACGGGGCTGGCATACGAAGTGAAGTCTCAGGGGCCGGACTCGCCACCGTACATATCGTGGACGGGCGAGACAATCACAATCACTGCCGACGAAGCCATGCAGGGAGCAAACAAGGCACCGGGGCCGGACCCTTGCGAGCGGGAGCGGGCAGAGCAGTGGCTGATTGAGCAACTCGAAGCCGGGGCGCAGCAGTGGAGCGAACTTGAAACGCGAGCATCGGGCAGCGAAGGCATCAGCGGATCAACGCTCAGGCGGGGGCGTGATGCTCTCCAGCGTACCAAACGCATCGAGTGTGTCCGCGATGATAATGACGGCCGGTACTACTGGCGGCTGCCGGGTGAGGTTGATCAGGTTGCTTAACGTGCACAACTTGAGCAACCTGCACAAGCACAGATTCAGTGAACCACCGGGATGATCAGGTTGATCAGGTTCGTCAGGTATGGGAACCTGCACAACCAGACGGGCAACGGGGGAGGGGGGGACTGCAAACCCCCTTCCTGCGCGCGTAGACCGACGCCTACAGCAATGTTTTTCATGTCATGGGTTCGACGGCCACGAGTGCGGGCCTGCATCGCACCTTTGACATATGGCAATGTATGGCATAACCTGACAGCATGGCACAGATACTCGCAGCCATCAAGACGGCCATCCGAGACAGCGGCTTGACTCAATACCGTATCGAGCAGGACACCGGCATACCGGCCAGTGCTATATCCCGGCTACTCAGCGGGGAGCGCGGCTTGTCCGTTGAGAATGTGGAACGGCTGGCCGACTACCTGGGACTCGTGATCGACATTCACCCGGCAGGCAAGCCGGGCAGCAAACGCACCCGGAAAGGGCGGTGAATCGTGGCGACTGTCTACAAGCCGAAGGGCAAACGAAACTGGATGATTGCGTGGTACGAAATCGAGGAAGGCAAGCGGGTACGGCGCACGGTTTCGAGCGGGACGGCCGACAAGCGGGCCGCGATGGAACTGGCAGGCAAGTACGCCACCGATGCAGCCTACAAGCGGCACGGTTTTGTAGACGCGGCCACTCGACGGATGGCAGCCTACGAAAAGGTGCCGATGGATGATCACCTGCAGGCATACCGGGAATCGCTCGAAGCCAAAGGGAACACGGCCAAGCACATCAAAGGCACCATGCGCAGCGTCACCACGGCCGTATCCGATTGCGGCTTCGAGACTCTCGGGGAAATCGAGCCGCACAAAGTGACGGCACACATACGCGGCCTGCGGGATAGTGGCTTGAGCGTCCGCACCTGCAACAAGCGGCTGCAGGCCATCAAATCGTTTTCGCGCTGGCTGTGGCGCAACGGCAGGACTCGGACGGATGCACTCGTGTCGCTGTCACTCGACACGGCCGGGGAGCGGACGGACAGACGGTGCGAGCGGCGCGCGTTCGACGATACAGAATTGGCGTGGCTCATTCGAGCGGCTGAAAAAGGCAAGACGCGCCGGGGCATGTCCGGGCCTGCGCGGGCCTGGCTGTACAGGCTGGCAGTGCAAACCGGCTTCCGGCTATCCGAACTCGGATCGCTCAAGGTGTCGAGTTTCAACCTGCACGGCGATCCACCGACGGTGACGGTATCGGCAGCCTACTCGAAGCGGCGACGTGATGACGTGCAACCGATCCGGCCAGACTTTGCCGACGAACTGGCGGACTGGCTGCAGGACAGGCCATCAGACGGGCCGGTATTCCCCCTGCCTGACAAGCCGCATGTCCTGTTCAAAGCCGACATACGCAGCGCACGGGCACGCTGGATACGCGACACAGCCGACAGAGCCGAACGGCGCAGACGGCGGGACTCGGATACCCTGCGGACGGTGGACGCTGCAGGCCGACGGCTCGACATGCACGGCCTACGGCACACGTTCATCACGCGGGTAGTCCAGTCCGGGGCATCGGCGCGGGTGTCGATGGAACTGGCGCGGCACAGCACACCGACGCTGACAATCGGCCGATACGCACACGCGCAACTGCACGACTTGACGGCAGCACTTCACACCCTGCCGGGCACTCCGGCAGCCACTGGCGGGCAGGATCGGCAGGCGACTACACAGGCCACGGGGACGGCCTGACATACCCTAACATCGGTGGTGCACGGGTAGCGCGAGGTAGCGCATAGGTAGCGCGCATTTGCCAAAGTACGTCAAATCGTGTCAACAAACGTCACATCGGGAGCGCGGCACCGGGCACGCGGGAGAATCAGTAACACCTTGCAAAACAAGCGTCTTACGGCCCCCACCCCCGAAAAAAGCACAACGCCCCGGGCAGAACTCGAATCTGCGACCTGCGGATTAGAAGTCCGCTGCTCTATCCAACTGAGCTACCGGGGCATGGGAACCGGCCATCACGGCTCGGCTCGACATGGTACGCGCGGTGCCAGCAGGATGCACCCGCATCAACCACGGAATCGGCAGTCGTCCGCCATTCTGGGCACCGAATTCACCATGGCGCGCTCAACCTGGAGATCGACACGAAACGCCACCCGGCAGCAATAAACAGGATGTCTTACTCCGTTTTTTGTCTGATTGCTGGTATGTGGCGGTTCGCCTTCCAGACTACAGTGACAACCTGCCCCCTATCTGTGTGTGCTCCGTGATGCTCGACTCACGACCGAGTCCCCTGTCACCGATATATCAGCAGGAACCGGCAGCAGTGTGGGCGGTGACGACGAGTCCCATAACCGGCAGATGAGCGCGTCAACGGTCTGTGATCGTCACCCGGTGCTGTGCCGTCGGACACCGTGCCGGTGCACGGTGACACATCGGAGTGGGCATGCAGAGGGCACAAACCAAATTCGTTGCAGCGATCCTCACGATCGCGGTGCTGTTGATGGGCACGTCCTTGCTCGGCCTGCACGGTGTGAACCATGCCCACATCTCCGAGCACATGATGCGGGAAGCGAGGCTGGCGCTCGAGTTTGACCACGCCATTCGACAGTATGTGGTTGAAGAGGTACGCCCTCGGGCTCTGGCCGGCCATAATGAGACGGGACAGTTCGATCCGCACACCATGTCAGGCTCGTTCGTCTCTCGTTCGATCTTTGAAGCCATTGCTGAGCAGTTCCCACAACTCGTGCTTCACACAGCCTCGCTCGCTCCCCACAATCCGACCAATCTCGCGCAAGATGAGGAACGGTTCCTCTTCGACTACTTCGCCGACAACCCCGAAGCCGACGAGTGGTACGGGCCGCTGTCCTTAGACGGCAGGACCTACTTTGCCGTCGTGTCGGTTCGACGGTATCAGCGCGGCTGCCTGCAATGTCATGGCGATCCCTCGGTGGCTCCGAGCAACATGAATGCGTTGTACCCGCAGGCACGGAGTTATGGCAACGCCATCGGTGACATTGCCGGCATTGATCTGGTCGCGAGCCCGGAAAGGACATTGCTTGAGTGCACGATCGAATGGATCGGCAAGTTCGGCGTCATTATCGCACTCGCGATCGTCGGTGCATTTCTGTGCCTCATGTGGCTCTTCCGCAGCCTGATATCCAACCCGCTCAACGACCTGACGAATCACTGCACGAACGCTGCCTCGGTCAGCAACCTGCGTCACATCCCTGACGTTCCGGTACGCGGCCCGATCGAGTTTCAGCGACTTTCCGGCAGTTTCAACACGATGATCACCCACGTTCGGGCTGCGTATGAGCACCTGGAGGAGCGCGTACACGAGCGCACGGCAGAACTGTGCGACACGGTTGAAGCACTCAAAGCGGAGCAGCGGAAGCGCGAGGCGGCTCAGGCCCGACTCATGGCAGCCCAGGCGGCACTCGATGCTGCCAACGACCTGATCATCTGGATCAATCAACACGGACGCATCGCCTATGCCAATGCCGCCATCAAAACCGTACTCGGTCTTGACGAAAGCCAGGTGTTGGAGCAGGAAGTCACCATGCTGGACCGTGACTTGATCGGTGAGGAGATGCAGATTCTCTGGGACCAACTAAGAAACGGCAAAGCGAGGATCCGCGAGACTCAGTACACCCGCTCAGACGCATCGGTCATTGATGTTGAAGTGCATTACAGTCTGATCGAATCAGGCCGACATGCCTATATCTGTGCGCTGGCTCGCGATATCACACTGCGCAAGCAGGTTGAGGAGTCAATGAGCCGCAACGTGCTGATGCTTCAAGTGCTTAACTCGCTCCGAAGCCGGTGTCTCAAAGCACACACACTCGACGAGTTGCTCAGCGCCGCCCTGGGCGACATCCTGTCGATCCCATCGCTGCAGATCGAGAACAAGGGGGCCATCTTCCTGTACAATCCTGAGTTGGACCGGCTGGAGATGGCGGTCCAGCGCAACCTGTCGCCGGTCATCTCAGAAACATGCAGGTGTGTCTCCCGTGGCCATTGCCTCTGCGGCCGAGTACTCAACTCCGGGACGCCACTTTTCACAAACAGCGTCTGCAGTGACCACGATGTTCACTTCGAGGGGATGGCCGAGCACGGGCACTATGTGTTCCCGATCACCGACTCTGATGAGACGATTGGCGTCCTGTGCCTCTATCTCCCTGCCGGCGCACAAAAGAGCACACACGAGATGGAGATGCTGCAGGCAGCATCGGACATTATCGGCAGTGGCATCATCCGACTCAGACAGCGCCAGCTCCTGCTCGTCACGAACCGGCGGCTCACCGACGGGCTCGGGCGCGAGCGTGAAACAACGAGACAACTCAACGAGACATTGGGGCAACTGCAGAAAGCAAAGCATCACGCCGAATCCGCGAATCGGGCCAAGAGCGCCTTTCTGGCCAACATGAGTCATGAGATCCGCACGCCGCTCACAGCCATTCTCGGGTATGCTGACGTCCTGCTGCAGGAGCCGGCTCAGGAACGGGAGGTGGAGGAATACGCGGGGGTCATCAAGCGCAGCGGTGAGCATCTGCTCAATGTCATCAACGACATTCTCGACGTCTCCAAGATTGAGGCCGGCAAGTTCACAATCGAACGATCGAGTTGCTCTCTGGTCGACCTCATCGGGCAGGTGTGCTCGATCATGCATGTGCGCGCCAATGAGAAAGGCCTGGTGCTCAATGTGAACTATCAGTGGCCGATTCCTTCACAGATCGCGACCGACCCCGTCCGCCTTGAGCAGATTCTCATGAACCTGATCGGGAATGCGATCAAGTTCACGGACGACGGCGGTGTGTTTGTTGACGTGCTCTGTGAGTGCGCTCACGGGAACGCAGCAGGAGATCACACGGCCTGCCTGACGATTGCGGTGCGCGACACCGGGGTCGGCATCAGCCCGGAGAATCAGCAGCGCCTCTTCCAGCCGTTCAGCCAGGTCGATGAGTCTGCAACGCGCCGGCATGGCGGGACCGGGCTTGGACTGGCTATTTCCAGGCGCCTGGCTCAGTTGCTCGGCGGTGACATTCACTGTCACAGCCGGCCGGGCACAGGCAGCGAGTTCAGGGTGACGATCGAGGTTGCCGTGTCGCAGGACTCCTGCATGCTCAACAGTCTGGCAGACGCCGCCGGCACGCCTGCGCGTGCGAACGACAAACAACACCTGACAAACAACCCTGAGCGTCTCGACGGGGTACGGATTCTGTTGGCCGAAGACGGTCCTGACAACCAACGACTCATCACGCATATTTTGAGCAAGAGTGGCGCCGACGTGACCGTGGCCGAGAACGGCGAGATCGCCAGTGAACAGGCCCTCGAAGCCATGAGGCAGGGTACACCGTACCATCTCATCCTCATGGACATGCAGATGCCGATCATGGACGGAATGACAGCCGTCAAGTTGCTCCGTGAATCAGACTACACCTGGCCGATTGCAGCCCTGACGGCCCATGCCCTCAGCGGCGTGCGCGAGGAGTGCCAGGATGCAGGCTGCGATGACTACGCCACCAAGCCGATCGACCGGGCCGAGTTGCTCGAACTCTGCAGGAAGTGGGTGCATGCAAGTCCAGCCCCGCTGCCAAAGGCAGGGTAGTCGGAAGCGCCTGACCGGCATGAGACGCCCCCACACGCACCCCGCCGGCCCGGCGGGCGCTACGATGCATCTCCAGTACTGCTGCTGCTTCATCCACGTGCGGAAGGGTCGCCTGATGTGCGGGCGCTTTGCGTTCTATGACCGACTGCAGATCATCGAGAAGTACATCGGTCGCGCCATCTATACGTTTGCAGCCTTCAAACCGAAGTACAACATTGCACCGACACATTGGATCCCGGTGATCCGTGAGGATGAGGACGGTGATCGGACCATCGATCACATGCAATGGGGCTTGATTCCACACTGGTCAAAGGAGCGGCCGAAGCGCCCGCTGATCAACGCACGCTCCGAGACTGCGGCCACAAAGCCGAGTTTCCGAACAGCCTTCAAGAAGCAGCGATGCCTCATCCCGGCCAGCGGGTTTTACGAATGGCAGACCGTCGCTGGCACGGCACAGAACAAACCGCCAAAGCAACCGTGGTTCATTCGTGCAGCCGAGCCGGAGCGCCCACTGTTTCTGGCAGGATTGTGGGAGCGCTGGCATGACCCGGAACCGAGTCTGACCAACCCTGATAACGAGCCGATATTAACCTGCACCATTCTCACGACCGAAGCAAACGCGCTCATGCACCCCATTCATGACCGGATGCCCGTCATCCTTACGACCGACACGGACCTGGCTACCTGGCTTGATGTGCGATCGAAACCGATCGAAGAGATCCAACGGCTGGCCCACCCATGCGATGACGGCTTCCTGACAACATGGCCGGTGAGCCGCCTGGTCAACAACCCACGAACGGACAGTCCTGACCTGATACAACGTGTTGATGCGGATAGATAGGCCGACCCGCACCGGCTGGGCAAGAGTGTTATATATGAAAGAAGCGGCTCTTGTGCGCTGCGTGGGCCAACGAAGAAAGACTGACAGCGAACCTGTCGCCTCCGAGGGTGGCACGGATTGCCCGAGCGCAGCGAGGGAAACCCGTGAATCTTCCATCTCCCCCCCTTCCTCGCTCACCCCTGGTTCGGCGTGCAATACTTGTGCAGCCAACTTGTGATTTCGAACTCGGCATCGCGCGCCCGGGCCGGGTCTCTCGGGTGGCGAAGGAACAGTCGGCCTTCATCCCGCCACACGATCGCCTTATATTGCCCGCCCATTCGGGCCAGCGTCTCACGAAACTCCTCCAGCGTATCCATTGAGGTATTCGGGTCATCCATACCGTAGATGCCGAGCAAGGGCTCCCGCACCCCGAGCAAGCCTTCGGCATTGGTGATCAACTGCCCATAGCAAATAACCGCCCCTCGAAGATCCATGTAACGTGCACAGGTGAGGGCATAGGTCCCACCGATATCCCACCCGATCACTGCCCGGTCCGTCGAAGTATCACACCCGGGAATCACTGTGCTTGAAGCGACCAGCGCAGCCTCGATGTTGTCAAGAACCTGTCGATCGCGCGCCTCATGCCCGCCGAGCCCTGAGAGGTTCGGGCACACGACGACATACCCCATCTCCGTGTATTCCTCAGCCCGTGAATAAAGCCAGTCATCAACGCCGAACTCATCGTGCAGCAGGATGAGGACGGTGAAACTGCCCTCCGGATAATTTCGATCCTGGTAGAGCAACTGCCCAGTCCGGATGCTGCCGTTGGCCTCATATTCCAACTTGTGAGTCAGCGTGACTCCCGTTCCGGGGTGCGGTGCCCGGTCTGCATCCCCTACCTGCTGCTGCTGCTTTTCGGGTGATGGTGCGTCCTGCCCCTGTTGTGAGCCGGGAGCGCAGCCGTATGGCAAAAGGACGAACAGCCACACCAGCATCAGCAGGCTGACGGCACCCCGAGTACGAAGATCACGGTTCCTGAACATGGTCATCCTTTTGGATGGGTGCCGATTCACCCGAGTTTGCGGGACCAGGCTGTCTCGCCCGCAGCATCCTTAAGTTCAATCCCCATGGCATCGAGTTCGTCACGAATCGCATCCGCCCGCGCAAAATCCTTCGATTGACGGGCTTCGGTGCGCTCGACAATCAGTTGCTCAATACGGGCCACATCAAGGTCGCCGGTCGCTGCAGCGGTCGGCCCGCAGGCATCGGTCGCGAACGCGAGTTCAGCCACCCCGAACACCTGATCAAACCGGCGCATCAAATCGGCGTGTGCCCGTGTCGGCGTCGGTGTCTCGGAGATCCACTTACTAACAACACCAATCGCGCCGGCCACGCTCAGGTCATTGTCAAGGGCGCTCTCAAAAGCAGTTCGCACAACATCAAACCGGTCTGAATCATCGGCCTCGGCAGCGCCTTCGTTCTGTTCGCCGCTCTCAATAAACTGCTTCCAACGGGCTGCCATGCGCTGACTGTCCTTCAGGCCCTGCATTGTGAAGTTGGCATTGGCGCGATAATGCGTTTTGATGAGTTCGAGTCGAACGGCAGCCGGCTCATACCCCTTTGCCAGAATATCGCGGACCGTGAAGAAGTTGTTCTTCGACTTGCTCATTTTCTCGCCCTCGACAAACAGGTGCCGGGGGTGGAACCAGTAGCGGGCAAAGTGATCCTCGCCGGTGGAGCCGCAGCTCTGTGCAAGTTCGCACTCATGATGGGGGAAGATGTTGTCCTCGCCACCGGAGTGGATGTCGATGACGCCGTTGGTCTCGGTGCCGAGCAGCGAGGCAGCCATGACCGAGCACTCGAGGTGCCATCCGGGGTAGCCTTCGCCCCACGGGCTCGGCCAGCGCATCAAATGCGTCGGGTCCGGCTTCCAGAGCATGAAATCAGCCGGGTGCTTCTTGTTGCCCTGGGTGTGCTCATCGACACGACCGCCGGCCCCGCTGCGAATCTGGTCGAGTGTGTTCCCGCTGAGCCGGCCATACTCCGGGAACGCCTCAACAGCGAAGTACACCACCCCATCGGCAGCCACGTATGCATGGCCGTTGTCGATCAACCGCTGTACCAGCACAATCATTTGCTGTACATACTGCGTCGGCCGCGGCAGCAGTTCAGGGTGTGCGTCGGCTTCGGCCACGACTTTCATCCCGAGCGTCTTGGCATCCTCGATAAACGCGCCGGCAAAGTAGTCAGCGACGGCCAGCGGGTCATCCGGATTCAAGGCAGCGGCAGCACCGTCCGGCAGTTTCCCGGACTTCTTGGCATCCTTCAGGCGGCGTTGGGCAGCCTGCATCTTGTCCTCGCCGGCCCCGTCGGCCACCGAATCGTCGACCATGTGCCCGACATCGGTGATGTTCATCACATGCCGAACGGAATACCCCTTGTAATCGAGATACCGGCGCAGAACGTCGGCAGCGAGAAACGACCGAAAGTTGCCGATGTGGGCATAGTCGTAGACCGTCGGCCCACAGGTGTAGAATGTGACAACCGGAGGATTGAGCGGCTCAAATGGCTGTTCACGACGCGTCAACGTGTTGTAGAATTGCAATGGCATAGCGGCGCACTGTACGGGGGCCACAGGAGTGCATCAAGTCGGGGTTGGGTCTATCCCAGTCGTTTGGTTCGCCGCGACCCGAAGGGAGCGCGTGTGAACCTGGATGCGGGCGTGGTCTGCCACGTTACCGGCCTGCGCCGGAAAGAGTTGCAGGCCGGGTCAGCGCCGCTCGATAGGGCGTGGAAGACCCGGCGACATCCTAACGATTCATTCTCTCGCCACATCGACGCTAATTCTCGCGACTATGCCACGCTTCCAGCACTTCCGTCTCACGCTCAGCCGGCAACCCCGCCCGGAGTGCCTGCCGGCGCTCAGCCGGCTGCTCATCCCACCATGCCAGAAAGTCCCGGGCCGTATCGGCCAGCGGTCGGCAGGTCATGCCGTTGGCCAGCGCCTTGTCGATGTTAGTCGTGGCCATACCGCGATAATCGCCGACCGGCGGCACCCAGACCGTCATCTGGTTCCACGGCTGCACGCCCTGCTCAGCCAGAAACTCAGCATCTGCCCAGGTAAACGAAGCAGTGCCACCCGTCACGGCCTTGCAACCGCACAAAAGTTCACCGATGCTGGATGGGACTTCCGGGCCGACGGCATTGAACGGGCCGGTGATCGATTGCTCGATGCAGTGGATGATAAACGCAGCCAGGTCACGCGCATCAATGTACTGGACAGGATCATCGTGCGCGCCCGGGGCCAGCACCTCGCCGCCTTGCCGCACGCGAATCGGCCAGTACGAGAACCGGTCGGTCGGGTCGCCGGGCCCAACGATCAGGCCGGGACGGATATTGGTCGTCCGCCCGGGAAAGGCTTCCTCAGCCGCTTTCTCGCACAATACCTTGAGCGGGCCATACGTCTCGCCGGTAACCAGCTCGACCGTTTCATCCTCAATAGTGCCCAACGGATAGGACTCGTCGGCGTTGGCCGTCTTGTGATCGGCATACACCGAGATGGATGAGATCAGCACATACTGCTTACAGGTTTCGGCCAACAGGCCGGCCGAGGCACGGGTGGCGCGCGGGTAATACGACGATGTATCAATCACGGCGTCCCACGAGCCACCTTCCAGTGCCTTGAGCCCCTCACCCTTGTCCGGATCGCGGTCGCCGTGCAGGTGTTCGAGATCCGGGAACAGATGGGAGTTCGTTCTGCCGCGATTGAACAGCGTCATCGTGTGCCCGCGCGCAGCAGCATGACGAACCGTGTGCGGGCCGAGAAATCCGGTGCCGCCGAGGATGAGGAGTTTCAATGGTGTATCCGCCTTGCCGACTGCTTCCATCCCTGCAATCTCCTCCTGAATCGACTTGCCGACCGGCTTCTGATCGTCCTGCTGCATTCGGCCGAACGCGCTCGGGTTGAACCCTGCACCGGTAGCGGCAGCTGCGGCTGCCAGCACGCTGCCTGCGGTGGCAGTACGAAGAAACTCGCGTCTCGTCGTACGAGCGGAGTCCGTGTCTTTCTGGTGTGTCATGTTCACAGCCATCCTTGTGCGTGCGGCACGTGCGAGGCAGGACATCCTCCGACCCAAGGCGAAGCAACATCCCGCTCACACACGCCTCGTCATGTGCGTCGTGCTTGAGTCTACCGGCATCAACGGCATCGGTTTCAGTTGACACACGACCGTCAGTGCGAGTCATCCCCGTCATCATTCGATTCATCGGGTGCTGGCTTGATGGTGAATATGGCCGGCTCGATTCGATCCGGCTGTTCGAGGCGCTCAAACTGAATGACCACCCGGCCGTTGAACTCGTTGGTCGTCGTGATCCGATACGGCACGGTGATCTCGAACTCAGTGCGATAATCATCGTACTCCGTGGCCGTCGGAATCCCAGGCATCCCCGGCGCCACCTGCAATGTCTCGCTCCTGAGGAGATGCCCTGTTTCGGAATCGACAAACACCGTCACCGCCGGCACCCCGGTTGATTCACTGTCTGCCTCAAGTCGCACCACATACACCGGGCGCTCGTCCTGCATGTCGCGACGCAGCACGGTGATGCCGTCGAAGTATGTTTCCCAATCGCCAAGTACAGCTATCGGGTGGGAGGAGAGTGCCTGGGCCAATTGCGTGCCCGTCAGTTCCTGATACGGTTGGAAGGACGACACGACCTCGGCCCGTGCCCCATCAACAGCCGATTCGGAATGACCGAATACGCCGAGCATCATCTCCTGCCGATAGCGCTTCCGATCTGCGAAATAGAGCGTCAGGTCGCCGGTAGCGCCGGCATGGACAAAATGAATCGAACCCGTCAGAAGATAGATCGTGTCAGGCTCAAGCGTCACGACCAATCCATTGTCGTGCCGGAGTTTCATGATGTCTTCAACGGTCGGCAAGGGTTCATCGGCCGGCAGTACAGCCTCCCCACCGCCAACGCGATTCATTACAAAGACCTGGCTGCCCTGAAGCATCGTCAGGCTTTCAACCACCCCGGTGTCCTCGTTCACGGCAAACGTGGCAGCCAACTCGTCCGAAATGCGAAAGGCCCAGCGACCGGTCTCATCAGGCGGGCTCATCTCAAACACCATCTGGCCGGGAACATCGACGGCCAGCCGATTGTTCTGAATCACCACCTCCACATCAACATTCAAGTCGTCCGAGTGGTACGTTCCGAGGTACGGCTTCAACGCATCCAGGTCGATCTCGGCCGGTGGGGTATATCCCTCGCGCGGCAGTTCAAACACCGCACCGCCCTGATACATGCGCATGATCACGACCTGCCCCGCATCATCCCGATCAAACGACACGGCAATGGCATCCGATATAAGAAACGCCCAGCGCCCGCTGTCGTCAGGCAGACGCAGTTCGTAGTTCTGCTGACCCGGGACATCAACTGCCAGCGTGCGATCCTCTCTCACGCTCACGGTGAAGATGGCATCCTTGAACGGGCCGAAGTTGGCCACATAGCGACCGACGTACTCATCGAAATCCATGGCGCCGGCAACTTCCGCATCCGAGTCATCACCCTCCGGGGCACCGATATCATCCTGTGCGGCTTCCTCGGCGGTACCGAGTAGCGTGTCATAGACCAAGGCCGCAATCTGCCCCTGCAGCGCCGTGACCGACACGTTGGACAATAGAACGACCCCGAGTCGCGCTTCCGGGAAGACGGCCACATGCGCCGCAAAGCCGTCGATGTTGCCGCCATGCTGGACGAGTGGTGTCCCGTCATGGGTACCGAGGAACCAGCCGAATGCGTAGGCGGAATCCGGCCCGAGATTGATCTGGGGCGTCCACGTTTCAGCCAATGACTCCTCACTGATCAGGCGGCTGCCCCCCCACTGCCCGCCGTCAAGCAGAAACCGCAGCCAGTGGGCCATGTCGTGTGCGTTGGAGTTAATAGAGCCGGCGGGGCCCACCGTGTCGATCTTGCGCATCGGCACATGCTCATAGGCCGAGGTCTCCTCATCCCACATATAGCCGAGTGCGAGATCCGGCGCCTCATGTGCAGCCTCGTATGTTAAGTTCGATTCGGTCATCTCCAACGGCATGAGCAGCCGCTCCGTCATCAGCGAGTTGAAGTTGCTGTCGGCCGCTCTGCCTGCTGCCATGCCGGCGGCCATGTACATCACGTTGTTATAATGGAAGTTCTGACGGAACGTGTCCCACGGTTCGGCGTTGGCAGCCGTCGTCACGATCTGCTCGCGCGTGGCCGTCCCGGCAGCCCAGAGGATGCTCATCCGGGTAAACCCGGTCTGATGCGACAGCATGTCCCGGATCGTCACCCCCGGCTCCTCATCCGAATCTGCCCTGTCTTCGAATCGCGGGGACAGGTTCAGTTCCGGGAGCCAGCGCGTAATCGGGTCATCCCAGGACATCGCCTCATCATCCACCATCATGCCGATCAATGTGGATGTGAACGCTTTGGTCGTGGACCCGATGGCAAACAGGGTGTGGTCGGTCACCGGGCGTCGGTTTTCCACGTCGGCCCACCCAAATCCCTCGGACAGGACGACGTCATCTTCAAGCACGACCGCCACGGCCAGGCCGGGGATGTGCAGTTCGTCACTCCGTTGGTCCAGCGCTTGCTTCAGGCTCTCGATGCGCTGATCAAGATCAGCCGGCGGGGCCGCCGCCACCTGCGTCAAACTCACCGTGATTACGAGACCCGAACACGCTGTCCACTGAAGGAGTTGCATGCCGACCGATACCTGCTTCACATACATATCACTACCTCTTCCTCTGCCCGCAGCAGTTCATGGTGGCCGGTCGTGTGGCCGGCCAGACAGATCGTTATTCAAGCACGCGAATCATGCGCGGTGCATTCTTCTCTAGCCACCCGACCTTCCCCACCAGTATCTCCAACATGTGGCGGGCCGACACCACGCCGACCTTCCCGGTGGCTGACAGTGCCCCCACGGCCTCAGTAATCAGTGCCTCAATCATCAGCCAGGGCAACGCTCGCACCTCGGCCCGGCTCAGCACATGGTCCGGATTGAATGCATCGTAGCCCGCGCAGAAGGCAAACCACCGCAACTCATCCGGTTCGTCAGGCCATTGCTGCGGGTCATCCCCGTGCGCCTGGATGGAAAAGTGCAACGCCCCACAGGCAATGTCGATGGCTCGGGGGGCTCGCCCGGCCGACTCGAAGTCGAGAATGCTCACGACGCGATGATCTCTGAAGATCAGATTCCCGGGATGCCAATCCCCGTGGATCAGGATCGGGGGCCACTTGCCATATTCCTGTGCATCAACGTGAGCAGCGGCAGCCCGGTAGCGGGTGCCGACGGTATCAAGCAGTTGCAAGAGATACGCCGCGTCCTGTTTCGATTGCGTGAGTCGGTGCTGCAGCGCCTGAACCCGTCGCTCCAACGTATCTTGGTCGTGGCACGTCGATATCGGTGCCGCAGTCGAGTACGGAAACGTACTGAGCGCTTCATGCATCTGACTGAGCCGGGTGCCGGCATCACGACAGGACTCCGTCGACCGAGCAAACTCCGTCCCATGCACAAAACGCATCACTTCATACGATCGCCCGGAGTGCAGCAGAATCGATGCGGGCCTGGTACTGCACGTCAGATACGGCTCGACGGGCATGCCGGCCTGATGCAGATGTCGACGCAGTGCATGGCGAAATGCCGCACGGTCCAGCCCCTGCTGTGAAGCGGCTGCATCCGTCGGCCAACGACGTCGCTTGAGGAGATAGTCCTGCGTGGCTGCACGGAGCGCAAACTTGTCGGCCTTGCCGACGCCGCGCGTGATCGCCTGCCACTGCGTCACATCGCCGATGCCGAATGTGGTGCTGACAAGATGAAGTTCTGAGTCAGACAGTGAAGCGGTTGCGTCCGGCTGGGGGGGGCGCTGTGACGGCTTGTCCCCAGTAGTGTTCATCGTGACTCGCCTCAGGAGTGGCCGACGCGCTGCCGGCGCTGGATACGGCAGGCCCACTACTCGATGTTCTGGACCTGCTCCTTGATCCGATCGATGGCCCCCTTGATCTCGACGATCTCCCGGCTGATCTCCGCATCGTTCGACTTGCTCGCAATCGTGTTCGCCTCACGGAGCAGTTCCTGGGCCAGGAAGTCAAGCGTTCGACCGACCGGCTCACCGGATTTCGAGTCGATCAACTCATGGAACTGGGTCAAGTGGGCTGCCAACCGAGTCAGTTCCTCGTTGATATCGCTTTTGTCAGCAAAGATGGCCACTTCACGAACCAGATCATCCTGGTTCAACTGCAACTCAGACTGGGCAAGCATGTTCTCGACTCGCTGCTGGAGTCGAGCACGGTATTCAGCCACCACGATCGGCGCGCGCTCGGTGATGAGTGCCAGTTTCCGCTCGATCACCTCCCGCTGAGCATGCAGGTCTTTCTTGAGCGCTGCCCCCTCGGTCCGCCGCCGCTCAATCACGGCATCGCAGGCCTGGTTCACGAGTTCGAGCACGATCGACCGGTACGTATCAACCTGCTTGTCGAGTCGGTCCGGGGGATTCAGCACACCGGGCAGATGCAGCAGGGCCGCCACGTCAATATCAAACGGGTGCCCGAGGTTGTGCGGCAGTTCGCCCAGACCATCCATGTACGATTGCAACGCTTTGATGTTGATCGAGTAGGCCGCGTCCGCCGTTGTATCGGTGTACCGCACCGTGATCGAAATCGACCCGCGTGCCAGCCGACGACGTAGCAGTGAATCAACTTCCGGCTCAAGTCCCTGGATCGCCTCGGGCATGCGGATCAGTGCCTTGAAAAAGCGGTTGTTGAGCGATCTGATTTCGACGTGCAGATGCACACCGTCCTGGTCCGTGTTTGCTTCGCCGAAGCCGGTCATCGAACGCAACATTCGCTGGCACCCTTGTGAGTGAGTATCTATCAGTCGGTAGAGATTGACAGCCGGATTGTGATCAGTCCGAAGCGGGTGTTACCCGCCGTCCTGGCCGCCTGTTTCATTCTCAGGCGTGCCGGGATCGGCCCCGCCGTCGGCATTCTGATTCTGGTCATCGACAGGCTGACCCTCGTCAGCACCGCGCTCCGGCGTCTGACCCTGATCCCCGGCGCCGGCTTCGGCATCGCCATCACCCGGTTCCACGGCATCCGCATCGGCAATCACCACATCCTGGCTCCCCGACGGGTCGGATTCGCCGCCGATGTTGTAGCCGACGATCTGGTAGGAGTAGGTCCGCCCATCTTCAAACGGCCCCTCGTCGAGGAACCGGGTCTCGTTGATTTCGACCGTCCCCACTTCGATCCAATCCGGCTCATCCTGCTCGACGTCAGGACCGGCCGGCATGAGCGCCCGGTTCACGTGGAAGCCTTGCTCGTTGGCCGAATTGTCCTTCCACTTCAGCTCGACATTGCCGTCGCTCTGGTAGGAAACGGACAGCTCACCCGGGGCAGCCGGCGGATCAACACGGACCCCCTGCGACCCCCAAGCATGCTTTTGCAGCCCGACCAGCAAACTGCCCGTGACCAGCAGCAGGACGAAAATACTGCAGGTGACGATCGTCAGGACATCCCCGGTCTTGGCACCGAAGGCCGACTGCGTGCTTGCCCCGCCACCGGCCCCAAAAGCGCCGGACAAACCGCCGCCCTGGGGGCGCTGAACCAAAATGATGAGAATCAACGCGGCGGTCAAGACCACAAACAAGAGGGTCAATACCGCATTGCCGACCATGATCCAATCCATAATGCCTATTCCTAAACCGTGCTGCATCCGCAGGAATCCCGCTGGATGCCGAAACATCACATACACCAACTTCGAGCAACGATCGCCGTGACGACCGCAAAACGGCCGACTTCTGTGTGCGGCTTTCGGCCCACATGGTAGACGCCTGACTGCCGACATACCGTCCTATTGGGGTCGGCGGGACCATCTTTTCCCAAGACCGTCGCGACTACCCGGCAGCAGCCGTGATAATTCCCGCAAATGACTCTGCTTTCAGGGCTGCCCCTCCGATGAGACCCCCATCAATGTCGGGCTGAGACAGCAATTCCGATGCATTCCCAGGCTTCATCGAGCCGCCATACTGAATTCTGACGGTTTCTGCGATCGTCTGGCCATACTTGTGAGCCAGCGACTGTCGAATCGCTGCATGGGCGTTCTGTGCATCGTCAGGCGTGGCAGTACGCCCCGTCCCGATCGCCCAAACCGGCTCATACGCAATCACAATCCGGCTCATCTGCTCAGCCGACACCCCAGCCAGTCCATAGGACAACTGTGCGAAATTGATCGCATCCGTCTGCCCTGCCTCACGCTGATCGAGCGTCTCACCAACGCACAGGATGACGTTGAGCCCCGCTTCCAGGGCTGCATGGAGCTTCGCATTGATCAGCACGTCCGACTCTCCCAGCACATGCCGGCGCTCGCTGTGCCCCACCAGCGCCCAGGTGCACCCGCAATCCTTGAGCATGGCGAGGCTGACTTCCCCGGTGAATGCACCATCCGGCTCGGTGTAGAAGTCCTGAGCACCCACACCGATCCCCGACGTGGATTCGACGGCCTGTGCCACGTCACTGAGATATGGGAACGGGGGAAACAGGACAATATCCACCGAATCGGCGCACGATCCTGACTCGGCAGCCACCCCGCGAGCCAACGCAACGGCCCCCGAGCGGTTCGTGTTCATCTTCCAGTTGCCACCGATAATCGCCTTGCGCGTACTCACGCTCAACCTCCAGGTCGGTCTCAAAGTATCGTTCGATGCAGCAGAATCAGGCACAGGTGCCCGAGTCCCACCGCTCATTCCGGCTGAAAGCGTCGATTGTAGGGGCCGCTGGGTGGTCGCTCCAGAACCGGCCAACCCCTCATTCCCACGGCGGCTGTGGATCATCTGCACCTTGCCGGATTCCCTGATCGCTGCAAACCAAAGCCCAGGCAATCAATCGCTGCCGCTCCGCTTCTGCTGATGCAAACGACACCCGATAGGCACATACAGCGCTGCCGGCGCCGGGCATGGCAGGGCTAGGCCGGGGCGTCGTCGGTTTATCGGAACACGCCCGGTGCATCGACAGCGGACCTCGAGGGGGGAGCCATCCTGGGACAGTCACCCAGTCCATCCAGGTTCGAGCAGACGTACTCGACTCGCCGGATCGCGATCGTCTCCGCGGCACTCGGCTGTGTCGTCTCCGGCGTCCTGCTGGCTGCCTGGGATGTGGCCATCCTCCGCTCCGAAGCCGCTGCCCTGGCCACGCACGTGCCCGACGGCCGGCCTGCTGACACCCAGTCACCGGCAGCACCGGGACTCGGCACGCTCGATCCATCCCTTGCATGGCTGGGAAACAACGACACCCGTCTGAGCGAACTGGCTCAGAGAATGTGGCGACTCCAACTCGAGGAACAGGCACTCAAGGCAGAGTTGGCAGCGATCGAGGATGCGCGTGAAAACGATCTGCAAGCAGCGGCGGGCACACTGTGGGATGGCAGTGCCGGAGCAACTCGATCGAAAGCCGGCACCCCGCACTCGAACTCGTATGCACACACGGTCCATGTCGCTTCGACATCACGGGCATTGCTCAACACAGACCAGGGAGCCGAAGCCACACGTATCGAGATTCAGGCCCGGCTCGACTCGGTCCGGCAGACCCTCAGAGGTACCGAAGAGGAGTACGAGCGTGCTGCAGCAGAAGTCCAGGCACGTCAAGACGTTATCGGATTCACGCCCCAGCCGGGCACGGTCGATGACGATGCGGTGAGGCCGATGACCTCCCCGTTACCAATACCAACGTCTGGAACCGGAATCGGCCGGCTGGCAGACGCCCACGCCCTGCGCCTCCAATCGTTTGTGACACAGGGCCGGCTGCGCAACTGGCAACTGGCCTATGCCTGGCCACTCGGTAGCCGGGTGCCCTGGGCGATCGGGAACGAAGTGCGTCGCGACTACGTGGCCGCGACTGAGCAGGACCGGCAAGACTGGCCTGACACGGAGAATGCACGGCGATGAAGTGCAATGACCGGCGTGACGCGAGACCGGCCGTATCCGTCCTATTATCTCACGTGGGTAGCGGCATCAATACCATCCTCACTGTCTGCGGCGGTCCCATTCACAGGGTTCGCCTCGTCGGACTGATCGGCGGCTGCTGTCTCATATGTGCCATCTGCCTGTCGCTGTCGGCTGCTGCTACCGCTGTTGGGCAGACCCCGCCGGACTCGGGCACCCAGGACACAACGCGGAGGCCTGCGGCTGCCAAACGGGAGATTCCGGCCTGGCTCACATGCACGGTGCTTGATGACCTTGATTCCGACAATCTGGCAACCCGCGATGCTGCATGGCAACGGATCGTCGATGCACCGGATATCAGCCATGCAGAGGTTCTGGACACCCTCGTCAGCCGGCGTGACACACTGTCGCCGGAACAGCAGGACCGCCTGCTCGATGCAGCCGAAACGCGGTATCTCCAGCGACTTGCGGTCATCGGGATACAGATGAAAACGGGTGTGGTCCCGATCACAATTGACAAGGTGTTCCCGGATGCACCGGCGGCCGATGTGCTGCAGATCAACGACCAACTCCTGGCGATCAATCACGTGGAGTTGCCGGAGGATCGAGGGGGCAGCGTCCTGCAGGCAACGATCACAGCCCTTGAAGCAGGCGAAATGGTGACGCTCGATATCGTGCGTGACGGCAAGCCGATGCTCGTTGACGTCGTACTGGCCAACGCGTTCTCGCTTGAAAACTTCACGACCCAACAGTTGGCGTCGAATCGCAAGCGGCATTGGGCCGGGGTTGTCAAGGATATCCGGCCGATGCCGATTCGTGTTGCGACGAAACCAATCACACTCGTTCCGAATCTGAATGCCGGCGGCAGACACCGGAGTGACCGGTGACCGATGCCATCAAACACAACACCTCGATAGGAATGCAAGAGAACAGACCATGCCGGAACTGGAGCCGCTGACAGGCCGATGGGCGCTTCCGCTGGCTCAGTCACCGGCCGATCGCCGCACCCTCAATGATGGCAACGGGTGTCTCTCTGCATACCTCAGGCAGGCCGTTGATGGGGCTGTCCGTGTACTCCCGCATGGCACACCGGGAGACGGGAGCCGGACGAACACTGTTGAGATTGATGCTCCGTCGTTTCTCATCGTGCGACAGACACTATTGTCGACTCGATGTCAGGGCCCCTATCGGCGCTGGCTCTTGTATGGCACACTCTCCTTCCCGCTGTCTGAGATCGGCCGGACACCTGCTCCCAATTGTCTTGATGCTGCACCGGACCTGGACTGTGAGCCGCCATGTGCCGGCGGTCTCTATTGCGCTCAGGAGCCTGACGATGATTCCGTCCGCCGATACCTGGTCGGCCTGGACGCACACAACGGCTACCAGGACAACCCCATCGTCGCAGTGGCCCCACACCTTCCGGGCCCGTTCGAGGACATCGTTCGAGAAATCTGGTCTCGGGATGCCGGGGCCGAGCCGCCACAGATCATGGCCGGCCGATGGGATGACGAAACGCTGATCGAAGTCCTGCCCGTGTGCCTGGATGATGATGTGCAGCGCCTGATCGGCCACTTCGATCGGCAGGAGATCATCGTTGTCGAAGACTGTTCAAACTTCGAAGCACAGCACATACTCGCTCAGGCATCGGGCCGGGAATCAATGAAATGCCTGGCAGCCGTGTGCGTGGCCGGCGAGTTCGGGCTTGACCTCGGGTGGCTCAATCCGGTCTTCCAAGTGCCTGGGTCACTGACATTTGAAACACTGCAAGCCGAGTTGGGGTCTCATCTCGCTGTGGCCCAATCATGTGATTCGTTGGAACGCCTGCAAGAGGCCGTCCAGGCACACTGTCACACCGGCGTGCCGTCATTTGGAGTCTGGGAGGCAGCAAGCGGGCACGGGCATGTCATGCACCCGATCGATCACGACCCGCTGGCCGACGACTACGAAGAAGCACCGGCCACCTGGCGCCGCTGCGTTCCCGTACTCGCATGCCGACTGCTGCTGCGGCCCGTTCTGCATCGTCTGCTGGCTGATTCCGCTTCCGGGACAGCACCACTCGGGCTGGCAGCCGATCTTGAGGAGTTCTCCCGTCTCTGCTCAGTCCCGGCCCATGAAACGGGGTCCCGCCTGGGCCTCCTGTTCTGCCCAACGACCACAAGTGCTGCGCTGGGCGTCCTGCAGGGCGGGCATGGAGGATACCAACTGCCGGCCCAGTCCTTGTGTATCCGACCCCCGGTGCCTGCCGGCCTCGTTCACGTCCCGATCTGATGGGGTGTCCCGCTGACCACCGACGATCAATCGAGAAAATCGCCGGTGTCGATCGAATCGACGTCAATATCGATTTCGTCCTGTTCATCATCCGACTTTGACCACCACTCGGGCTTGCCGTGACGTTGAGCCGGGGGCGTCCGGCCAGAGGGATCGCTATCAGTGCCCCCATCCGACTCGGGTTGATCGTGATGCGGCCGCCGCTTGTTTCCCGGCCCCAGAAGTTCATCGAGCCGGTCTCGTTCGAGGTCATCCATTCTGAAAAACTGCAGCCACCAGTCGATCGACCCGGTGTCCAACGGCACCTCGTAAACCAGCCCGCCTTGCCCGGTGCCGAGACGGTACTCGCGAAAGTCAACGGCCAGGTGTTCGAGGAACAACTCAGAGACAATGGACCGTGCCCGGCGGCGGATGGCGTGTCGTCGAATCTCCCGATCGGTCGACACGATCGTCAAGCGGGCCGGGCTGCTGCTGGCCCGGATCAGCCCGTGGATGACGCTGTCGGCATCACGCCCGGGCCCGGCATAGTGCACTCCGATCCTCGGGACGGCAGACTCCAGATCGCCCGACTCAGGTGCGTGACCGGGCACACGGGCCGGCAGCCCGAGCACCTGCGCCTCGCTTCCCAATGCTGAGGCTGACCTCGAGGCCCCATCACAGACCAGCAGGCTGCGACGCCGATGATACCGACTGCCCAGGATCAACCGGGCCAGCCCGTCGACCTCGACCCCGGCCAGATCGGGCGGCAATATCCCGGTGGTCTGAAGCACGTTGTAGGTGTCAATGATCAAGTACATGGGTGACTCGACTGCAGCGCTTTCTCGGGACGCTCGCCCCCTGTCTGCGATACCATGCGGCTCCGTGCCGCATACCGTAGAATACGGCCGATGTGCACACACATCGGCGTAGACTATGCCAGAGTGTATCCCCCCATGAAATACGTCACCTTCTGTATTGCCGGCCTTTCGGATCGTCCTGCTGCGGACCTGGACGGCCTGACCCCGCTGCAGGCCGCCGACACGCCGACGCTGGATCGGCTGGCCGACATGGGCAAGATCTCCCGGTGCCGGACACTCGCCCAGGGTGCCTCAGTCGACGGCCCGGAGCCTTTGTTCTCCATCCTCGGGTTTGATGGGCGCAAGCAACCGGTCATCGATCCCGGCCCGATCGAAGCACTCGGGGCCGGCCTGGAAGCACCGATTCACGCCCGGATCATGCGTTGCGACATGCTGTCAGTTGATCCTGCATCCGGCGAGGTACACGACCATACCCAGGCCGGCCTGTCCGTGACCCCAGCCGAGTTCAGCACACTCACCAACGCACTGGACGATATGCTGACCGGCGAAGGACTTGTGGACCCGGACGACCTGCAGTTTGTCTGCAGAATCCATGAGGTCCCGCTCCTGGTATCCATGTCGGACGCGGATGATGCATCGGGGTCTGACGTCACCCCTCCGGCTGCCCTGATCGGGCGGTCGCTTGGCCGGCACCGGCCGTCCCGGCGCAACTCGGCCTCGAATCGCCTGGCAACACTGATCAGCCTCAGTGAACAGGTTTTCTCAAATCACGAGGTGAACGAGGCACGGGAGTCGGTCGGGTTGCGCCCGATCACACACCTGTGGCCGTGGGGTGGCGGCCTGATGCCGGATGTGCTGCATTCGGGGCGGGCATTTGCCCAGCAGCATCGCCTGTCCGGCTGCATGGTCTCCGCGTCTTCTCAGGCACTGGGGGTGGCGCATCGGCTCGGCATGCCGGCGATACCGGCTGAACCTCAGACCTCGGCGACGGGCGGGCAGGCCGGCGGGCAACCACAACCGCTCCTGGACGCTGTGAACCGCGAGATTGATGCGCTGGCCGGGGCGGTCGACACGGGTAGAGCCATCGAAGCCCATGACGTGACGGTGATCTATGTGTCCGGCATCGATCGGCTGTCGCTGGCAGGTGATTTTCAACAGAAAGTGCAGGCGATCGAGAGTCTCGACAGGCACCTGATACGGCACATCGTTGATGATCGACTGATTCCAGCGTACTCCGATGACTGGCGCCTGAGCCTGATCCCGGTCCATGGCAGCGATACGGCCGCCCGAACGCGGCTACTGGATTGGGTCCCCACATTGATTGCCGGCAAAGATGTCAGCAGTCTGGTCTCTCGAACATTCAACGAGCAGGAGGCAGCCGAGTCTGACCTGTTTGTCGAGACCGGGCACGATTGGATGGAGTACTTTCTGTATGGCGGGCTGACGGGGCGCTGATCGACTTTCGGGCTGCTTCGAACAAAAGAGTTGCAAGAACCGTGGAATATGATCGGGCATGGCTGCATCCTGTCACCGACAGGCCCACGAAACGGGCAACTGTCACTTTTTGGATGGTGCAGGATCGATCCCGGCTCGGGACCAGGTAAGGAGACACAATAAATGGATTCACGTACCTCGAAGTATGGGCACCGCCTCGCTGTGGCAGGCTGCGCTGCCTCCCTCATGTTTCTGAGTGGATGTCTGATCAGTGGCGGCCGACATGAGCAAACCTCAGGTATGCGGCTGAGTCAGGCCAGTATGTCCCAGATTGAGATCGGATCGACAACGAGCGCCTGGGTCGAGGCAGCGTTCGGCCACCCGACATCCCGTCAGACCCTGTCCAGACCGTCATCCGACAGCGCGGTCAGCGAAGATGCAGGGTGTCACGTCGAAGTCTGGCGATACGAATGGACCAAGACTGTTGACAAATCCGGCGAAGTGTTCCTGATTCTTGATAGTCATGACAGACTCGTCGAATCGACCACGGTATACCTGGAGTTTACCGACGGAGTCGTGACCCGTTACTGGACGGAAACCACTGGCTGACGAGCGGTGTCAGGACGGCGGTGAAGCCTTACCCGTTCTCGACGGCCATCAGTGCGGCCATGACGTCACGACAGATGGGAAAGAGTCGTTCAAGCCGACACAGTCGAAAGAGATATTGCACATTGTGGCCGGCATTAACGACGGCAGCCCGGGCCCCGGATCCGGTGTTGCGCATCTTGTTGAGCAACATGACCAGCGCATTGATGCAACTGGAGTCCATGTAGGACACGTTTTGCATGTCAAGCACGAGGTGTCGCCCGCCGGCCCCGAGCGCGTCACTGAGCATGGCCTGGAGTTCGGCCCCGAGATTCGGACCGGAGAGATTCTCGGTCGTGAATGTGATCACCAGTGCATTCCCGACCTGTTCAATCACTGCCAAATCCTGGTAGAACGCAGGATTCGGGCCATTGGTTTCGCGCATGCGATCCTGGCTTTCCATAGCAACGACTCCCCCCAGCGCCTGACCAGACAGGCCGGTCAAAGCGGTACGAGATCATCCCTCACGCCAACAGCCTGAGGGACCGTTCCAGCCCAGAGTCATCGATGGATGGGCCTGACTGCAAGCCGAATCGAGACGTCTGCGCGGCTGCTCTCCATCGTCACCATCGAACAGAATCGACGTAGACTTTTGTACCACAAAGAGTTACGAAAAAAATGGTGCATCAAATCCGCATGCTGCTGAGAAGCAGCATGACTTGTAGGATGTGCAGTGGATATGCTGCCCAGGCCCGGGAATCAGTGATCAATCCGCTTGACCATCAGCTGCCAATCAGCCAGCCCTGATCCGTGTCCTGCCGAGAAACCGCATGCATCTGCGCTGCTGCTGCATCGGACGGTCCGGAGGAGTCAATCGAAGATCCTTGCTGGTCGTGCGGGCTGTTGAGGCGATGCTGTGCAGGCATGGCCACCGCCCGGTTGTCACGGCTGACTCGCTCTCGTTCGAGGCGCTCGCTGCGCGCACGATCGATCGAGCCTTCGAGCATTCTGATGAATGGTTTGATCCGTTCAAATGCACTGGAGTCGGGTGCCATCTGATACACTCCCGTTGCTAAGTCCCCCGAACTGGCACGGCACCGCTACTATCGGCCGATTTGAAGCACCTCTGAGGGGCAATCTAAAGCAAACTTCGGTTTCAGTGCGTCATGAGACCCATAATCCACTGCCCCTGGCATGCTGCAGTTCGTCGGATGGCCGTGAGATCGCATGCAGCCAACACTGCCTCAGGATCACAATGCGGCTTATCATGCACGCAAGACGCTGGAGGTTCCTACATGGCACGAGTAGTCCTGGATGAAGTCACCAAAGAGTTTGCAGGCGGTGTGACGGCCGTTGACCGCGTTTCGATTGAGATCACCGACGGCGAGTTTCTGGTCCTGGTCGGCCCGTCCGGGTGTGGCAAGAGCACGACGCTCCGCATGGTGGCCGGCCTGGAGGACATCACAGCCGGCCGGATCTCGATCGGCGATCGGGTCGTCAACTCGGTCCACCCCCGTGACCGCGATATTGCCATGGTCTTCCAGAACTATGCGCTGTACCCGCACATGACGGTCTACAAGAACATGGCTTTTGCCCTGAAGATGCGAAGTATGCAGCGCCAGCAAATTGAAGAGCGGGTCCGGCACGCAGCCGGCATCCTGGGAATTGAGGACCTGCTCCACCGCAAGCCGCGCGAGTTATCAGGCGGGCAGCGCCAGCGCGTGGCGCTTGGCCGCGCCATCGTCCGGGAGCCTGCTGCCTTTCTGTTTGATGAGCCGCTGTCCAATCTCGATGCCAAACTGCGTGTGGAAATGCGGGCTGAGTTGAAGCGACTGCATATGCGGCTCAAGACGACGACGATCTACGTGACCCATGATCAGGAAGAGGCTATGACGCTGGGTGATCGGGTCGCGATCATGTGCCAGGGGATCGTGCAACAGATCGGGCCCCCGCTCGTGATCTATCGGCAGCCGGCCAACCGGTTCGTGGCCGGCTTCCTCGGGACCCCGCCGATGAACTTCATCGAAGGGCATCTCAAGGCATGTGATGGTGGCGTCGAGTTTGTCGAATCGGTCTCCGATTCAGCGGGAAGCCTGGCACCACTGTCGATGCGGCTGCCTGTTTCCACGGCCGTTCTGGATGCTGCACGAGCGGCTTCGTCCGACGTGGCTGCTGGGGGGGCGACCGGCCTCCACCAATCCGGGCCCGTGACGCTTGGCATCCGGCCTGAGGCCCTGATCCCCTGTGAGATAGATTCGTCAGAATCCGGAGGACCGGGGCTCGGCTGCCGCGCCCGTCTCAACGTCCTGGTGACCGAGCCGCTGGGGGATCGGATGGACCTGTTCATGGAGAGCGGCGGAGGCAATCGGATCGTGGCACGCGTGTCGTCGGATGTGGCCGTCAGTGCCGGCAGCGAGGCTGCGTTTGACGTTGATGCCGATCGCCTGCATCTGTTTGCTCCCGGCCCGTTCGGGGCCCGGATCCCGATGAAGCCGGCAGCGGTCACCGCCTGACTTGAGCCCATTGGGTCGTCCGATAGTCACCAATCACACTTCATGGGAGGGGTTTGGCACCAGGGTTCTGAGCGAGGTGCAGTGATCCCGGTACCCGAGGAAGTATGTGCCAAAGTGGAATCAGACGGGCTGTGTACCGGTTGTATGGGGGGGAAGTTGGCTTTCCGGCCTCCAGATCGGGGTTGTCACTTGCATAATTGGCTGTTGTGAGGCTAGTTAAGGGGTAGACAGACTCCCGAACCGGAATCAACCGCTAATATGTCACCTGGATCGGGCCGGCACGGATGCGAATTATGACTGGCCAGAACAGGGGACCGGTTGACTGCGAATAGAGATGGTATGGACCGCGCTGTACGGGAGTTTCATTTTCTGCCTGTCCAGTGGTTTTATTGTGCTGACAAAGCATGGGGTAGAAGAACGGGATCTGTGATTTATTCGGACCCGTTCTCGAAGAAAGAAGATCAGGAGACAAGGGATGATCACCAGTCCGAAGCACGGAATCGCCCGGCTTGCAGCATGCACTGCCGTGGCTGCGGCAGCGTTTGTTGTGGCCGGTCAGGCCACGGCCGACGTTGAGCCGTACTACAGCGAGAGTTTCCCCATCGACGGGTCGTTCCCGCGCCTGTATTCGTTGGGCGACTTGAACGCCCAGAATGGGTGGGCCGCCGTCATCGGGCAGACTGCGATTGCCAACGGCCCATCCGGCACGTCATGGCAGGACCACACCGGGATTCAAATGACCTCGCGCGGGGTCGGCTTCGGCTTCGAGACGATGGCATCCAGCCCGACCTTTGCGGACCTGCCGATCAACCCGGACGAGGACTTTTTCCTGACCTGCATGGTGTTTTTTGAGGACCGCGGGACCACGTGGTACATCACGCCGGAGCATCGTTCCAGCGGCACGGTCATCTCACGCTTGCGATTTGAGGCCGGCGGCTCGTTGTCGGTCTTCGTGCCCGACGGATTCGGGGGCGGGTCCTACGACCTCGTGCCCGACTTCACCTGGGAGGCCTGGACTCGGTACGTCATCCATTGCGAGTTCTTCAAGGAAGGCTTCCTGCGGCTGGCCATCAACACCCGGGAAGTCGCCCTCTACGAATCCGCTGCCTTTGCAGCCGGCATTGAAGGGCTCACCATCGAAACCAAGAACGAGCGGATCGGCTCAGTCATGTACGTCGACCACTTCCGAACCAGAAGAGGGGTTCGTGACGGGTCTTCGACGATCGACCTGACCGGCCCGTTCCCCGGGCTTTCCGGCGAGACGAACCGGTTTGATGTGGCTCGGGCCACCCCGGGCGATTCGGTCTGGTTTGTGTATTCACGAGCCCGAGGCAAGCGAGAGGTACCCGGATGCTCGGGGATGCATGTCGACTTGTCCCACCCGCGCAAGGCCGGCTTTGTGATTGCTGATGCGGACGGGTTTGCATCATTTGAAGGCCTGGTCCCGTCCTCGGCCTCCGGAGAAGCCTACCTGTTCCAGGCAGTTGACAAGCAGGACTGCAAGAAGAGTTTTGTGATTGAGTACCTGTTCCCATAATCGGATACACAGCCGGCGGTGAGCGCGCCGCTGACGATACAAGACAGCCCGTTCGTCACTCGATTGCGAGCCGAGCGGGCTGTTTGCGTGGTGCGGGCAGCACACTGCGCCTATCGCGATGTGACAGGCTTGGCAGGAATCCCGGTCACGGTGGCACCGTCAGGGACGTTGGCCGTCACCACCGCCCCGGCCCCGACGGTACAGCGTGAGCCGATGCGAACACCCGGCAGGACCCGCGCCCCCAGCCCCACCAGACTGAGCGATCCCACTGCAACGGCCCCCCCGAGGACCGATCCCGGCGCCAGGTGTGCCGCCGCCCCCACAATGCAATCGTGCTCGACGACGGCAGATGAGTTGATGATGCAGTCGGACTCAATCCGAGCGTCAGCGTTGATGACCGCGCCGGGCGCCACAAGCGTGCCGGACCCGATGTGCGCCGACGGGCTGACAACCGACGAGGCATGAACGACCTTCACGTGGCCCGGTCTCGCATCAGGGCTCGGCCCATCAGCCGCCCACACGCTGCCGGCCAATCGCTTCCGATCTTCGTTATCCCCGATGGCTATGAACAGCGCGGTCGGCTGAGCCTCGTCGTTGCCGGGACGACCGAACTCGGTCGGGACCGGTCCCAGGAATGGAACACCGGAGTCAGCCAGCGGGAACGGGGAATCGGCCGGGGCATCGTCATAGAAGCCGGCAATCGTCCAGCCACAGGAGCGTGCACAATCAGCCACGACCTTGGCATGGCCGCCCCCTCCGATCAGTACGAGTTGTCCGGCCACTCGGTCCGTCACTCGGATCCCTTTCACATGTGCCATCCGGGCAGGACGACGGTCAGGTTCGGTCCGTTTCGTCGGCTGCGGCTGTCGCCTCGGTCTGTGATCCCGGCGGCGGCTGCAGATTCTGCTGACGATACTTCTCGCCGATTGCCAGATCCCAGGGCTCGTGGACGACCGGGTCGACCGGCGTCTCACGAAACTCGGATCGGCATCGGTAGCAGACGAGGCACTGACCCATGAATCGACCAATAGCAAAATCGACGATCACCATCCCGAGGAGTACGAGAATCGACCAGGCCACCTGATCCAGCGCAAACAGCACAATGCTGGACGCGGCCGCCAGGACGACGAGTATCAACCCGAGGCGTTGCGGGGCATCCTTGCGTCGAAAAAGATCCCGACAGCCACAGACCGGGCAGCGGCACAATCGCGCCTGGTCATCCAATGCGCCGCTGAAGTCCAGCGCAAACGTCGTCTGACTAGATTGATCAATCAGTTGCGCCGGCTGGGTGGCCGGATCGATGGTGCCGCGTCCCAGGAGATTCCTGCTGTTGTCTCGAAGATCAATCCGCATGATGCAGCATTGTCAGCCGGGCAACCGTGGCTGACAAGCGCCAAGTTCATGGAAGTCACGAGACACCCGGGCAGCGTCTCAGTTGCCGCCCACGCCGTTGTCGACCCATTCCTGCAGTTGATTCGCATCGATATCCGGTGACTTGGTGACGACGGTCAACCCCCAGTCGATGAACTGCTTGGCCATCTCGTGCGTCGCTTCCGTCGGGCGCATGTACACCCACAACTCGCGGCCAGGCACGAGATAGTCTGCCAGCAGGTGCGGCGTCTTGAGCCGATTCGCCTGCACAAAGGTCGGATACTTGACGTGGAGAATGTCACAGCCGGCCGGCTCGATGACAAACGTCGACCCGGGGTTGCGTGCCTGAAGTTCATGCAGCCACGGGATGGCGTCCCAGACCTGCATGTGGAAGGCATCAAAGCCGATGCCGTCGGCCCCGCGCGACTGGGCGATGCCATACTCCCGAAGCATGCTTCGTCGATGGCGGCGGCTTTTCGGGTTGAAGTCCTCGAGCGTGGGATCATCCCACTTGTCGGCCACCTTGCTCGAATGGCCCCACCAGTACATGACATCGATGCCGAGCTCGTTGAGACGCTTCCACTCGCCGGCTGTCCGACGCATGGGTCCGAGCCACGAGGACATGATCTGAGGCGGGAAGTTATTCTCGGTGTGGTTCAGATAGAGCCCGCCGGGGTTCCACACCATGACGCGCTTGTACCCGGTCGCGTTGATGTGATCGACCAGGTCGTCGACGTCTTCCTTCCAGCCGTTCAGATCAGCACGGTTCTCAGACAGCCCGCGCGGGTTGGTCTGCGACAGCCAGGCACTGTCGCCGGCCGTCATGCCATACACGGGGCGCATGTCCTGACGATACCGAACCTCGCCGTAGTGCTTCTGGAAGTACGCACGGTACGGTGCCAGCGAGTGAATCCAGTCATCGGCCTTCGTATAACGGACAGCCAGCTCGTACAGCCGGGCTTGGCCGGCCGGCACGGTGCCGTCAAGCCGGAACTCAGCAAACCAGGATCCCTCGTACCGAGTCCCGTTTTCACCTCGGAAGAACTTGGTGCGGATCGCGTGCTCATAGTCAAGAATCGGGTACAGCAACGAGAACCCGACGGCCAGTTGCTGATTCCTGACGACCATCACGGGCGAATAGAGCTGATCCGGGTACGCATCGATCCGGGAGCAGGCACTTGTGCCTCCGGATGCATCAAGCATTGCAAACCGTGTGTCGGTCTCAGTCTGGAGAAACTCGACGCGGTCACCGAGCAGATTCCCGTGGACTCGAAAGCTCGGCAGGGGCTGGGTCTGGTCGGTCGCGTTGATGACGGTATAGACAAGCGAATAGCCCTCGGCGTCGGGTACGATCCGCCAAGTCACGTCACAATCGGTGGCTGATACGTCGTAGAGGTCTTCGTTGGTGACGCTGCGGAGCAGGCCGAAGTGGGCGCTTTCGACCTGGAAGTCGTCGCCGCCGATGGAGCGAACGGTCACGGGGAAGGATTCAGGCTGAGCAAACTCGCGCTTCCAGATATCGTGGGTCGGCCCGTCATCACCGCTGCTCGGCCCCTGTCGTCGCCCGCGAACGGAGGAAATGAGGCGTGAGGAGTTCTCGCTACGTCGATTGGTTGCCTCACGGGCGCGGCGTGATCGGACGGTGCGCCAGGTCATGCCCGGCCCGTCATCACCACCCGCACCCTCGCCCACCATGGCCCCCGCCAGCAGCAGTGCTGCAGCCCCGACGGCCAGCGTGATCCGGTGCCGTGGGATCCGGTCGCTGCCTGCTGTGTGACACCCTGGTCGTTTAGGTCGACTTCTCATGTACTGACTCACGTGCGATCCTCCTCCATCGATCCGTGGCCTCGACAGGCTGATTCCAGGCTCCGCGAGCCTGTGTTGTGATACCGTGAACAGCCGGGACCGTCATTGCGCCCCTTCAGTATCCAATTCGACAGGCTCCATGTCATCGAAAGTCGCCCGTCTTGACCCGATCCCCCGGCTTCCCTGACCCGAACAATCGGGACATCCGATATGACTGACACAGAAACGCGCCGCCGTCATCCATGCGCGGACCTGAGGCCGACCATCCGGGCCTGCAGGATACGGACCGGTAACACTGGGGTGTGACATGATCCCGCTCGGCTCAAATCAGGGGCAAAACCGACTTTTGCAGCCGGCGTGAATCCCTGTGTGTGTTGACGGCATACTGTCATGAGAACCAATGATGCAGTGTCGTCAACCGCGTGACCTTGACGATGTGTATCGCAGACGACATTGATACTGACATGCCCACACTCAAGCCTCCCATCATCCTCGTTGCCAACGCCCGTTCCGGGACCACGATGACGTCCCAGTGTTTCAAAATGCTGGACTCGCAGATCAAGATCCTGCGCGAAAAGCGGATGATCTGGACGGTCGGCAACACGCTGCATCCGGACGATCGCTTCACTGCCGACATGGCCACGAAGCGTGTGATCAAGAAGATCCGACAGACCTTTCTCGATCTTCAGCAGGAGCACGGCGGGCGTCAGATCATGGAAAAGACGCCGAGCAACTGTCTGCGGATACCGTACATACGAGCGATTTTCCCGGAAGCGATCATCATTCACATGATCCGCGACGGCCGGGACAACATCAGTTCCTGCCTGCCCTTCTGGACCCGCCCGAGGAAGAAGAAGCGCATCCTGCGTCGGCTCAAGGAGACGCCGATGTGGCAATGGCCCATCTTCATCCCGCGGGCTGTTCGCGACCAGATCGGGATCCGCATGGGGCTGACCAAACGGGTCAAGAGTTGGGGTGTCATCTACCCGGGGATGTTCGAGGACCTGCAGCAGATGGACCTGATCGAGGTGATCGCGCACCAGTGGGTCAACGCAGTCGAGACAGCTCTGGAGGATCTGGATCAGAGTCGGCCGGAGGTCTTTGTCGAGTGGCGTTATGAGGAGTTGGTGGCCGACCCGCTCGGTCACTTCTCACGCTTCCTTGACGTGGCCGGTCTGGAAATGACCGAACGGCTTGCGACGTATCTGCGTGATGAAATCCATACACAATCGTCCGGCGCGTGGAAGAAGCGTCTGACGGCTGAACAAGTCTCGAAGATTCTGCCGATCATAACTCCGACGATGCGCAAGGTCGGCTACCCGGTTGATGCCGATTCGGCTGATCATCAGGACGAACCACAGGCCGGCACGAATCCGGAGTCGGCAGCGGCCGTTTCCCCCGCGACGACGTAGAAAAACCCGCCCCCCAGCCTCGTGCACAGCGATCAGAGCAAGGCGCCCATGCCGGGCTTCTCCGGGCCGGTGGTGACGGAGTATGCCATAGACACCCATGTCGAGTGATACGGAACCACAACCAGGGACAGGGGCGTCCGAGGAGCCGACTGATGATCAGTCTCCGCCTCAGACCGCAGCCGGCACCCACCGCCCCGGTGCGACCACCCGACTCCTGATCGTCAACAGCCTTTCGACCTATGCCCGGCTGGCAGGCACGTTTGTCGTAGGCCTGATTGTCACGCCGTACCTCGGCTTGGAAGACCATCTCGGGCTGGCCGGCTTCGGCCTGTTTTCCATCCTGCTGTCAAGTGTGGGTATTCTGACGTTCGTCCAGACGACGGTCCGGTCCGCACTGATCCGTGAGTTGTCGGCTGCCTACTACGCGGAGGATCAGCAGGTGCTGCCGCGTCGGTTTACCTCAGCGGTCATCAGTTCGTTTCTTCTCGGGCTGATCCTGTGCGTCGGGATGCTGCTGCTGGCGCCGCTGGCAGTCTGGATCATCAAGTTCCCCGAGGAGTACGCCGGCGAAGTCTGGTGGTCCTGGGTCGTTCTCTCGGCCGAGATATCGGGGCTCGTGTGGGCCGTCCCCTTTTTGATTCTCTTTGATGCACGGCAAAAGATCCCGATCAGTAACGCGTTTCTCCTGCTGGAACGACTTTGTGCACTCGGGGCTGCATACCTGGTCTTTGGCATGGATGTCGGGCGCGAGACCCCCCTGCTCTCGTTTGTGCTGTGGTACGCAATCCTGCGCACCGGCGTCCGACTCATCGGCAGCCTGGCAGCCTATGTCTCCTGCCCGCGTGCGCGACTCCATCTCAGCCTGTACGACCGGTCTGAGTTGGGTCGCATCCTCCGCACCGGCAAGCACGTGCTCATGCAGGAGGTCTCAACAAACCTGTACAACCGGGCGAACCAGTTGCTGGCCAACCTGTTTCTCGGGTCGGCCGCCAACGGGGTTTTCGGGGCTGCGATTCAACTCAAGGAATACAGCCGACAAGTCGGCCTGGGGCTGTGCTACGGCATTGAGCCGCTGGCAGCGAAGTTTGCAGAGTCGGATGACGGCGGGCGCAAGCACGTCGGCAACCTCATTCTGACGATGACCCGCATTCAGGCCGGCGTCATTCTGCCGATCATCACGATGATCGTCATGCTCAGTTTCCCGCTCGTGAACCTGTGGCTTGCTGACAAGTTCAATAGCCAATGGGAGCACGCCAACAGCCACATCGCGACGATGGTGATTATCCTGCTGCTGGGCAATACGTTTTTTGTGGTGGCCCAGGGCATGCTCCGAATCATGCTCGGTGCCGGCGACGTCCATCACTACGCGCACCGGTTGCTGCAGGCAGGCATCGTGCAGACCGTCCTCGCATTGGTGGTGCTGGTGATTGCCACCCGGCAGTTCGGGACTGACACGAGCGAATCGAAAGCGGCCGTTTTGTACGCAGTGTCCGGGTGTATGAGTCTGATTCAGATCCTGGCCTACGGGCTGTATCTGCCGCTGCTGGCCTGCCGCCTGTATCACCTGCGCCGACGGGCGATGTACCTCACCTCATTCGGCCCGGGGATTCTGGTCAGCCTGGCGACGGCGTTGACGATTGTCATCTGTCAGCGGTTCTTGATCGGCGATTCCGGCTGGGCCGTCCTCATCACGCTGGGCGTGAGCGGGTGTGTGACTGCTCCGATCGCACTGTTTGCCGTCCTGACGGCCCAGGAGCGCAGCCGCATCCTCGTCGCCTTTGGGCTCCGACGTGGGTAAAACCCGTCTTGGTGTCATGCTCAATCAGGTGATGTGGATTCGGGAGACGGCGACGCAGCGTGATAGGTGCCGGCCACGGCAAACGACGCTTTGGGCACGCGAACCCCGGTATCAAACAAGGCTTCAGCCAACTGACCCGGTGCCTGGTAACTGAGTTTGCCGCTGAACTTGAATGCACGGTCGGCGTCTGCCTGAAACGCACCTGCTGCACCGGTAACAGGCAGAATCACCGGGACCGTTACGAGCCGGCTTGCATTCTGCGGGACGGTTGCCTCGGCAAAGCGAAATGACCGATACGCCGGACCGCCGCTCAGCGCCAGGCGGTACGTCACCTTGTGCAGAGGCATCGGCTCATCATTCGGGTTGCGTACCTCGAGCCGGACATCCACTCGACCGGCTTCAGTCGATTGATCGACGAGCCGAATGTCGTGCAGGGCCACCGTCGGAGCCTGATACGAAGAGCATCCCCAGAACAAGACTGCCGGGAGCAGTGCCGGAATGACCCGCAGCAGCGTTCGAAGACGACGGCCGAGTGTGTGACAGGAACGGATACGTGGAATGAACACGGGAGAATTCTCCGGTCATGCAGGGCGGTGAAACAGGAATGACTCCAGTCGGCCCGCAGGAGCAGGTGATTGGATGGCCCCACTAGCGTAGCGTCCCCGTCCGCCGGTGAACAGAAGCGCAGCAAGACAGAGGCCTTGGGTCGTGCGTCCCACGCGATGGTCCGAAGTTCATGATTCAGGGGGGAGTGAGGGGAGGTGCGTGTTGCTACTGGATGGGATCGTCTGTCACGCGGACCCAGTTGGCCAGTTGCTGGGTTTCGGTCAGCACGATCGAATCGTTCAGATTGAGCATGTGGGTGTTGTAGCAGTACCAGTAGAAGGTCAGGCAGGAGAGGATGGCAGCCGCAGTCCAGGCTGCCAGTTCGCCCTTCCAACTGTGGCGGACCATGAGGATCAGCGAGGCACTGGCAAAGACGGACCCGAGTTTGAACAGGGCCAGGTGGACCATGCTGCCGCGCGTGATGATGAAGGCAGCCAGGGGGTTGACCTCGTGCATGCCGATGGACTTGACGTTGATGATGGTGGAGGCCAGATCGCCGATGCTGAGGATGACGACGAGGATCAGCAGCAGTCCGATCCGTCTGACTCTGGCGCGCAGGTACGGATCCTGCGTGTCAATGACGGTCCCTTTATTCAGGCAGGCTTGAAGCATTGATCAGCCCATACCCTTCAGCCATCCATTCGTCAGATGGCACCACTGAGGTTCCGTTATCGTCGTATCTTCTTTCCTCCATAAGTATCTGATGCATTGGGTTTATCAGTCCGGCCACAGTTGGCCGCATCATCGGTATAGTGTAATACCGCCCGTGAGCCGACCGGTGTCGGCCGATACGACTCAGATAAACGTACATCAGTCCTGATTCATTGCAAGGCGTGTTATCGGTTGCACCAACAAATCGCAACATCATCATGCTCCAATCGGCGGAACTGCCTGCCTTTTTTGGTCTTATGTCTGAGTCTGTGGGCTTGCACCGAGTTGGACTTTTGTATAAACGAGTCCGGATTCGGTGTTTCGAGTGCGTGTGCCCAGGAGGTGCAAAACACGAATCCGGTCTATGTCAACGATTCACCCGAGTCGGCTGAGTTGCTGGGTCGGCTCGACGACCATTACCGATCGGGACACGTCAGCGAAGCCGTCCGTCTCTGTCAGGAACTGCTGGACCGATACCCGATGCGGCTGGTGCTGCTGGAGCCGGATGAGGCTGAGACGGAATCCGAAGATGGGGTGCCGCTGAACTCCGAACGCTTTGACTCGGTCCGCCGGCGTGTTCATGCCACCCTGCGTTCGCATCCTGATCTGCTGACTGCATACCAGGCCACGCAGAACGCAGTGGCCACTGCAGCAATCACGGCCGGGAATCACGAATCGGTCTTCAGATCACGGGCGTTGACGACCCCGGGCTTGACGGCCGGCCTGCTGATCGCTCGCGACCACGTATTGAATGCGCGCTTTCATGCTGCCCTTCGCGTGCTTCGTGAACTGGCAGCGCACCCGGACTTCACTGAGGAATCGACCCATCTCGACGGGGAGGCTCGCCGCCGGTGTGAGCGCACGTGGTGCCTGCTGACGATGATGGCCGGCCGCTATGGCGATGTGGCATCGGCCCGCAATGACGCCGAGCGTGCGTGGGAGACATGGGGCTTTGATGGCACGGCAGCACAGGCACTGGAGCAGCTTGATTTCGGACAACCTGACATCGAATCACTGCCACGCACCGATCAGGCAACGGGTCGAAGTACCACCAGCGCGGCCTACGGGCATGATCAACCGGGCGCAGACCGCCTGATTCATACACCAGATTTGACCCGGATGAGCCTGCGACCGGTGTGGCGTTCACGGCTTGACACCACGCTGACCACGGCACTGGCCAGCCCGCGCCTGTCCGAGTCCCAGCGGCGCAATCTCAAGGTCGGGTCCGACAGCGGGCAATACCTCGGGGTGTTCCCGGTCGTGCGCGACGATGTGATTGTGGTCAATGACGGGGTCTCGGTGACCGTGTTCGATCGGTATGACGGTTCGCGACGGTGGGTGTATAACCCGAGCCTCGGCGACATGACCGTCTCGACGCTCAGCATGGTTCACACCGGCCCGTGGGACTCTGTCACGGTGTCGCCACGGACGGCCGTGCTGCACGGCAACGCCACGATCTGCATCATCTGGAATGGGGATGGGAATCTGGCCCAGGCCCAGTCATCGCGACTGGTCAATCTCGATCTGGATACGGGAGGGGTGCGGTGGTCCGTGCTTCCGGGGGCGCTGGATCCCGGCTTCGAGTTTGCCGGTTTCATCGGCACACCGACGGTTGCTGAAGGGGTGTTGTATGTCGTCGTCCGGACACTCGGCCAACAACTCGGGAGCGACTATCTGCTGGCCATCGACCCGGAGACGGGATCGCTGGTGTGGCAACAGTATCTGGTGAGTTCGGCAGTCGGCCGCGGCTGGTCGTGGCTGCCGGCAACGAACCCGGTGTGCTGCGACGGGCAGGTCACCGTGTCGAGCCCGCTGGGCGTCGTCGGAACCTATGACGGTGCCACTGGTGAGCCGCAATGGGTCCGGACC
This sequence comes from Planctomycetota bacterium, assembly GCA_013112555.1. Lineage (GTDB taxonomy): Bacteria > Planctomycetota > Phycisphaerae > Phycisphaerales > UBA5793 > PNC21. The sequence goes on from JABFGK010000001.1 coordinate 2,726,731, forward strand.
ATGCCCACCTCGCCGGACCGTTTTCGATTTGAGGAATCCAGGCCCTGGGCGTTTGATGTTCCGCTGTTTACCGAGGCCGGCATTGTGACGTTCACGCCGGACCGCCAGCGCGTGGCGCTGCTGGAGGCGGGCACCGGGGCGCTGCTCGGGGATGTGGCAGCCATGACGATCGGCGACCCGTCGTACCTGTTGTCGGACGGCCGCTGGGTCTACGCTGTGGGGCATGTCGTGGTTGGGTTCGCAGCCGATCGGATCAGGGACGATGCCGACGATCTCCTGATGGCAGACCGGGTCAGTTCGATCCCGACGCCGGTCGGTCGGGCGATGGTCGTCGGGCGTGCGGAACAACTGATTGTCCCGACATTGGATGGGCTGTATCTCATTGACGTCAGTGAACGCGACGTGGTCGAGTCGTCCGATCCGGTGGCGTGGGGCAACCCGCTGGTCATCGGGGCCGAGGTGATTCTCTGTACAACTGACGGGATCGACTCGTATATGCCGTTCGAGGTCGGCCAGCCGATCCTGATGGCCAAGAGTGCAGCACGGCCTGCTGATCCGATGCCGGCCATCAGCCTGGCAGCGCTCGCCTTTCAGCATCGGCGACTCGATCGGATTGCGCCGGCTGTTGATGAAGCGATTGAACGGATCAGTGCCGACCCGTTTGACCCGGCCATCCGCACCGCCCGATCGCGCCTGATGACCCGGCTGTTAAACATCGTCCAGAACCTGGATGTGTCGGTGCCGGCAGGACAGCGCACGGCCGCTGGGTTGTTCATTCGGCTCGACCTGCTGGCAGCAGCGCCGGACGAACGAGTCGCCTACCTGATGGAGTACGGATCGCACCTTGAGAATCTGAACCGGCCGCGCGAGGCGATCGAGGCGTTTCAGCAGATCACGCTGTCACCTGAACTGGCCGAGTCCTACTGGCAGGCAGACGCCGGGAGCGTCCAGGCCCGGATCGAGGCCCGGCGTCGGATTCGCAACGTGCTGACCGATTCCGGCCGTGAGAGTTATGCAGCCTTCGATGAGCAGGCGGCTGCGGCGTTTGATCGTGTTCAGGCACAAGGGCCGGACACGGTTGACTCCCTCCTGGCGCTGGCGGACCGATACCCGGCTGCCGGCATCATCCCGCAACTGCATCTTGAGGCCGGGCGGCAACTCCGAGAGCAGGGGCACGCCGGGCTGGCCATTGCCCAATGGCGCCTCGGGCTCGAGTTTGATTCGGGCAACAATGATGATGTGCGGCCGATGCTCCTGGGTGAGTTGCTGTCGCTGTTGCGCGCCACGGAGCGGTATCGCGAGGCCCTGTTTGAACTTGAACTGCTGCTGCAGGAGGACCCATTCGGGCTGGCGCTGGATCCAATGACCGGCCGGACGGCTTCACTCGAAACATGGAAGCCGGCCCTTGAAGCGGACCTGGCCTCGTCGGCCCCGGCTGCCGTCGTCGGTGCGTTCGTGACATCGCTCCCTGCCCTGGAAGCCCGATGCGATGAACTTCTGCTCCCGGTCTATGGAGACCCGCTGAGCAGTGCGGCCCTCATCAGGCAGGGTCGCGTGTTGCACGCGGTCGGCGGGCCCGACTTTCAGCCGCTCTGGAGTCGAGCGGCTGGCTCGGCCGGATGTCCATGTCCTGCACGTTGATCATCGGTCACAGACCGCCTTGCTCTGGTACTGGGAATCGAGGGCGCACACGGCCGTCGAACGAATATCAACGGTTAACGGGCAACAGATGTGGCTGCAGGATGATCTGGGAGACGCTGCGGCCCAATGGGATCGGTCGGGGGGACGCGCGAATCAGCAACTGGATCCGCCAACGACGAACTGGAGTCAGTCCGGCACGAAGTACGGGCAGCCGGAACTGGTCCCGGCGCTGGGCGACGGCTGCGTCATGCTGGCGACGGAGGCCGGCCGGGTGCTGTGCCTGGAAACCGAGACCGGCACGCCACGATGGGATCGGCAATACGATGCATCGCTCGTCACGCACATCGAGGCACACGCCGGGATCGTGGCAGTCGCGTTGGTCCGGCAGACGGATGCGACGGCCTTACCGGCAGCCGACGATGATCGCGCTGGGAACAATCGCAATGAGCCAGCATTCGGCGTGCAAGGTGTGGGGCCGGCCAACGGGAGGGCCCAGAACCGGCCGACGGCTCGGGCCGATGAACTGCTGGCGTTGTCGGCCCATATGCTGCTGATCGATCAGCGCACCGGCGACGTCACGGTCGATCTCAAACTCCCGGACAGCCAACTCGTTCAGTGGGTCGACATCGGGCCGGCCGGTGAACTGATCTATGCCAGTGAATCGGCGATCTACTGCTATGACACCTATCGGCATGAACAGCGCTGGCGCGTCGATGATCCGGCGCTGGCCGGGACCCGGTGGCCGATGTCCGAAGCAGGCATGCTAATGCTCACTGATCTTGATGACTCGCTCGTCCGCCTGGACTACCAGACGGGGCGACACTCGCGCATCGGTGACATTCGCGTTGCAGAGCGGCGTGACACCTTTCCGAAACTGCTTGCCTATCGCGATCAGCATGTACTCAAGACCGGCACCGGTGTGTACATGTTACATGCAGACGGCACAATCATCGGGCGGCTGTCGCGCTCCGAGAGTGAGGATCTCTACATTGTGGGCGTCGCCCCGACAGCCGACCGTATCACGGTTCTGCAACGTCACAACATGCTGACGGAATCCGGAGTTCCCGACCGACACGCATCGTTGTACCACGTGGACCGGAGTGGGCGGCGTATCTCTGACGAAGTCGAGCCGGATGGCACCGTGCTGTTTCCGGGCTCCGATGCGATCCAGGCAATCAATGACTGGATCGTCGTGGACGCCGGCCAACGGGTACTTGCGTTTTCGTGCCCGGCAGACGAGACATCTGTTCAATGATGTTTACGGCATACTCGTTCCTGAGAAACCGCCGACGCCGACATTTGACCGACACGCCACAACAAAACGAAAAACAGCGTACCCGGTCACGGTGTACCTAACATACTGTGACGAGGGCAGGTTGCATGCTCCCAATGATGCTGCAGCCCAAACCGGACACATCTCACCTCCTTTACCGGGTCATGACACGCGGCTATGTGATCATGGTTCGTCATAACACGGGAAGGTGAGATCATGGCTGCATCATCCACAAGAAAACGCCGGAACAAGAAGTCATCAACGAGAAGCCCGAACAGCCACGACAACAAGAAGATGCGCGTACTGTGCGTGCACGGGGTCGGAAACCACAGCCGCACGAGCGAATGGAAGGACAAGTGGACCAAGGCAATCGAATGGTCGGTCGTCCAATGGAACCCGACCATTTCCGTCGAGACTGACTTCGTCATGTACGATGACATTTTCGAGCATCATCCGGTCGACCCGATCACGATCGCCGGTGCCGTCACGCAACTGCTGTCAAGCGGCATCGTGCACGGGATCGGCGACTTGTTTCGAACCCACCGAGGCATGAGTCGCGGCCTGTTTGATATTCCCGACACGATTCGCTGGACGGCCGGGATGGTCGCCCAGTGGGCTGCGAGTGAGTCGCTGCGCCGTGAAGCACGGAAGCGGATGGCCGATCATGTCATCTCGTTCAAACCGGATGTCATTGCGGCACACAGCCTCGGCTCGCTCGTGTGCTATGACGCCTTCATCCCACGGTCGGCCGAGTTGGGACAGGCCGCCCAGACGTTTACTGCGGATAGGACAGCCTTTCATGAGCTTTTGCACGACCGGTTCTTTCTCACGTTCGGATCGCAGATCGGCAACCCGTTCGTGCGCGGGACATTCGGGGGGCGGTTGATGCCGCTGCATGCCCGCTTCTGGTACCACCTGTTTAACCCGAAGGATGATGTGCTGACCAGCGAAGTGCCGATCGAGGACGACGGCTTTCGTCAGTTGACAACCGAGTTCGACCTCCCGGGCTGGGGGGATCACTCTGCCTGGGTCTACTTGTCCAGTCCAAACGCCGTGACCGGTGCCTGGCGACGGATGGTGCAAGCCATCGCAGCCGGCCGAGGTGGGTTCGATGAGCAGTCGACGGTGATCAGCCCGACCATCCATACGCCCGAAGAGGATTTCGCCACTGCATGCAGTGATTGCGGTGACCCGTTGTTTGCATCCGATCTGACCTTCACGCACATCTGCCGCAAGCCCAGGCGCCGGGCGCTGCTGGTCGGCATTAACACCTACCCGAATGAGGCAGATTGCCTGGAAGGGTGTATCAACGATGTGTATCTCATGAACTCGATCCTGCAGGAACTCGGATTCGCCGCCGAGGACATTCGACTGGCCTTTGACGATCGAGCCTCGACGGACGGGATTCGTGATCGGCTGCACTGGCTCCTGGACGGGGTTCGAGCAGGTGATGAGCGGCTGTTCTTCTACAGCGGGCACGGTGCCCAGATGCCGGGCTACGGGATCGGCGAGACGGTCGATCGGCTTGATGAGTGCCTCGTCCCCTATGACTTCGACTGGACCCCGGCCCATGCCGTACTCGACGATGAGATCTTCGATCTGTACAGCCAGTTGCCATATGAGAGCCACTTCGTCATGGTACTGGATTGCTGTCATTCGGGCGGGATGACGCGCGACGGCGGGGCCCGGGTGCGAGGTCTGGCACCGCCGGACGATATCCGTCACCGAATCCTGCAATGGCAACACAGCGAGGAACGCGGGCAATGGACGGCTCGAACGAGTATTCCATCGCCCAACCCGTCGTTGGCAGCACTGGACTTCGGGACGGATTATCTCGGCCAGTCAAAGATCCTGCGACGATTCGGGCGCTCGATCGCGCTGCGCTCGTTGCCGAACGATGCGTATGACGATGCGTGTTCCGGGTTCGGGCATCATGGGCCGTATCTCCCGCTGATCCTGCAGGCCTGTCAGGAGCATGAATACGCCTACGAGTATCGACACGGCTCAACGCCATACGGGGCCTTCACGTTTTCAATGGCTGAGATCCTGCGACACCACCGGCAGGCCGGCACGGCTGTAACCTACGAGCAACTGCTGACCGGTGCCGCTGCCCGGCTCTCGGACCTGCACTACGCCCAGACGCCGGCGCTGGTCGGCCCGGGCTCGAAACGGTCGTCCGAAGTCCCGTTTGCACTGGGCAGGGAGTCTGCAGGCAGCAAAGGCCCCACCCGGGCACGGAAATCGAAAGCGAAGCCGAAGCCGAAGTCGAAGCCGCGCAAGAGGAAGTGAGCGTGAAACAGGGCGTCAGGATGTCACAGGTTTGTGATAACGACTGACTGCTCTGCTTTCATGGCGTAGTCTGAAATGCTGGTGCCAACGGCAGCGCGCAACTGCCTATTATCGTCGGGCCTGCACCTGCCGGTGGCGGTCCCAATCGTTCCCGAAACCAGACACATTCTCTGATGCTGCTGCGCGCGTGGAGTTGTTGACGTGCCTTCCCCGACTCGCCGGAAATCCGGGACCAGGAAAAAGACGAAGAAGAAATCTCCTGCGAGAAAGACCGCTCGGGCACCGGTGCCTGCAGCCGGTGATGTCTCGAAGTGCATTCGCGTTCGCGGCGCGCGTGAACATAATCTTCAGAACATCGATGTCGACATCCCCCGAGACGAACTCGTGGTGGTGACGGGTCTGTCAGGCTCCGGCAAATCCTCATTGGCGTTCGATACGCTCTATGCCGAGGGCCAACGGAAGTACATGGAGTCGCTGTCGGCCTATGCCCGTCAGTTTCTCGACCAGTTGCAGAAGCCGGACATGGATTCGATCGAGGGATTGCCGCCCACGATCGCGATCGAACAGCGTTCCAGCGGGCACAATCCACGTTCGACGGTCGCCACCACGACCGAAATCTACGACTATCTCCGTCTGCTCTTTGCGCGCTGTGGCACGCCGCGCTGCTGGGCTCCGGTCGGCAAGGGGCGTCAGAAGCGGGCCTGCGGGTGCATCATTGAGCGTCAGGGTGCCACGCAGATCATTGATCTGATCACGGGCATGAAGCCGGATTCGAGACTGATGCTGCTGGCCCCCGTCGTCCGCGGGAAGAAGGGGTATCACCGAGAGGTATTCGAGGATCTCCAGGCACTCGGATACGTCCGGGCACGCGTTGATGGCAACATCAGAGACCTGCGCGAGATACTGAAGCAAAGCGGTGACAATCCTGCGAAACTGGGGCGCTATGAACGTCACACGATCGAGGCGATTGTCGATCGGATCATTCTGAAACCCGACAGCCGATCCCGGCTTGCTGACTCCGTTGAAACGACCTTGAAACTCGGCGGCGGCTTGATCACGGTGGCCTCCCAGCCGCGTGCCGATGCGGACTGGACCGACCAGACGTACAGCGAGCACTTTGCCTGCCCCGAGCATCCGGAAATCAGTCTCGAGGAGTTGGAGCCACGACTGTTTTCCTTCAACTCCCCGTTTGGCGCCTGTGCCGGCTGCGGCGGGCTGGGGACGGTGCAGGAGTTTGACCTTGATCTGATTGTGGAGGATGAATCACTCACCGTGTCACAGGGTGCGATCTCAGCCTTCAAGCGCATCGGCCATGCATACCGGGCATACTTCACGAAAGTGATCAAGCGTGTCTGCAGGCGTTTCAAGATCGATACGCATACCCCGTGGAAGTCTCTGCCTGCCGAGGCGAAGCGGATTCTGCTCTATGGGTCCACGCCGAAGGATCGTGAGGAGTATGGCAGTAAGTTTGCCGGCGTGATCCCGATCCTGCATCAGCGATTTGAGAACACGGATACCGAGCGCGTCAAGGAGCGCATCAGTGCCTTGATGAGTCAGACGCCCTGCCCCGAGTGTGAAGGCAAGCGGCTGCGAACCGAAGCGCTGAATGTGTTTGTTGAAACAGCCCGCCCCATCACCCCCGGCTCCAACGGGACCGGGCACGAGGCATCCCGATTCCACATTGCCGATGTGACGGCCATGACGGTCGAGCAGGCATGCCAACTGAGTGACTCACTGAAGTTAACAAAAGAACATGCCCAGATCGCACAGCCGATCCAGCGCGAGATCAGTGCCCGGCTCGGCTTTCTGCAATCGGTGGGGCTCGGGTATCTCAATCTGAGTCGGCGAACCGGGACGCTGTCCGGGGGGGAGGCCCAGCGGATTCGGCTGGCCACCCAGGTCGGTACCGGGCTCGTCGGCGTCTGCTATGTTCTTGATGAGCCGACGATCGGACTCCATCAGCGTGACAACGGGCGGCTCATTGCCACGCTGCGCCAACTCGCTGACATCGGGAACACGGTCATCGTGGTGGAACATGATGAGGAAATGATCCGGTCGGCTGACCACGTGGTGGACCTCGGGCCGGGACCGGGCGTCCACGGCGGGCGCGTCGTCGCCCAGGGAACGATTCCCGACATCATCGGCAACCCGGAATCGATCACCGGGCGTTTTCTGTCGCATGCCGACGGGATTGCAGTTCCCCCCAAGCGCCGCACGATGAATACGGATCGGGCCGTCACGGTCAAGGGGGCACGAGCGAACAACCTGAAGAACATTGATGTCGCGTTCCCGCTGGAAGGCCTGATCTGCGTCACTGGGGTGTCCGGCTCCGGCAAGTCGACGCTCGTGAACGAGACGCTGCTACGCGCGGTACGCCGGCATCTGCACGGATCGCGCGAGAAGCCGGGAGCCCACTCGCGTGTCACCGGCCTGTCGCGGATCGACCGGATCGTCGATGTTGATCAATCGCCGATCGGGCGAACGCCCCGCAGTAACCCGGCAACGTACACCGGCATGTTCGATGACATTCGCTCCGTGTTTACCAAGACGAAGGAAGCGAAGATTCGAGGGTATCTCCCGGGACGATTCTCCTTCAATGTCAAGGGTGGGCGCTGTGAAGCCTGCCAGGGGCAGGGGACGAAGAAGATTGAAATGCACTTCCTGCCGGATGTGTATGTGCAATGCGAGGCGTGTCACGGGTCGCGCTACAACCGTGAGACGCTTGAGGTATCGTACCGGCATAAGAATATCGCTGATGTGCTGTCGATGACCGTCGAGGAAGGGTGTGAGTTCTTCGCAGCCCACCCGAAGACGCTGAAGATGCTCGAATGTCTGCACGACGTCGGACTCGATTACATCGAACTCGGCCAGCCGTCGCCGACGTTGTCCGGAGGGGAAGCCCAGCGTGTGAAACTGGCAACCGAACTGGGCAAGGGCTCCGCCTCCCCCACTGCTGCCCGTCAGCACACGCTGTACATTCTCGACGAGCCGACGACCGGCCTGCACTTTGCAGACATCAAGAAATTGCTGAGTGTGCTGAATCGGCTGGCTGACCAGGGCAATACGCTGATCGTCATCGAACATAATCTCGATGTGATCAAAGGCGCGGACTGGATCATCGATCTCGGCCCGGAGGGCGGCGAAGCCGGCGGCACGGTGGTAGCATCAGGAACGCCGGAACAGGTTGCCAGAGTATCCAAGAGTCACACGGGGCAATATCTGCGTGATATGCTGGGATAATGGAAACTGAAAAAAGAGCAGGGGCACGCTGCAGCGTGCCCCTGGTGTTGCGCTCTCGGATCAGCGATCCTCAGTCATCCATCACAATGCGTTACTGCACCACCTGATCGAGAACCGGTGTCGTTCGTCCCTGCTCAGCCGATTGGAACCACACAGTCCGGCCGGTTGCCATGCCGGGGACATGCAACATCGTCTCCCAGGCTCCGGATGCATCTGCCCGGCCGGAGGCTGCCTGCTTCGGGCTTGCCAGATCGAGCGTCACATTCAACTGCGGGACAAACGTGCTGCCACGGCCCTTGAGGCTGTAGGCGAGGTATTGCTTTTGATTCGGGGTGGCGTTCGTGATGCTGAAGGTCGCATCGCTCCCGCCGACCAGATTCGTCACGCTCATCTGATAGAGGTCTCCGACCAGCGATGTGAACTTCACCACACTGATATCAACTTCGCCGGTGTCGTAGTTCCCGATGTCTGCACCGTTGTACAGATTCCAGGAAGCATCGAAACACATGATGCCGGAGCCGGCACTCTCGCTTGACCCCCCGTAGACCAGCCCGCGGTCAATTTCATTCCCGGTCGATGCGTCGAGGACGAGCGTGATCATGTCCCCACTGTACGGTGCTGAACTCGTCCCACCCCCGACAAACACGTTGCCGGCCGGGTCGACACGCACATCGCTGGGTGCGTCATAGCATCCCTTGCAGTTATCGCCGTAGGTGTGTGACCACACGAGCGAGCCGTCATCTGCCCGTCTCTTGACGGTGTAGATGTTGTCATTGAAGTTGGACCGGTCACCATCGGGATCAACCGAGCCGGTGATGTAGACGCCGCCGGCACCATCAAGCGCCACGGCTCGGCCGTAGTCATCAATCCCGTTGCTGTCGTAAGCCTGCCACAGCAGTTGCCCATCCGTCCCGCGCAACTTGATCGTGCTGAACATATCGTTGAAGTTGAGCCCGGTCCCGGTCACATAGACGTCACCGATCGCATCGATTTCCATGTCGGCCGGGAAGTCGCCACCGTTGACGCCCCAGTTTGCCTCCCAGAGCACAGAGCCATTGGCTGCTTCGTACTTGATGACCACATAGTCAGGATGCAGGGAGTTCATGACGCCGTGGATCATGGCAACCGGGTTGCCATCCGGGCCGACAAGAACGTCCAGACCGTGATCCTGTGAGTACGGTGACCAGGCGGGCCCGTCCCAGGTGTGTTTCCACTGGAAGTTGCCTTGATCGTCAAACTTCAACATCAGGACGTCCGGGCCGTCTCCGACGGTTCCGCCGGTGATGTATACGTTGCCGGCTGCATCGGTGGCGACGGCAGCGCCGTGTTCGGACATGAAGAGGCCGCTGCTGTACTGCACGGTATTTAGAAGTGCGCCGCTGGCCGCGTCGTATTTCAGTAGTAGAACATTCGCATACTTGCCGGTGCCGGGCGCATTTCCCACAACGTACACGATTCCGCCGGGCCCGAGACAGATTCCGCGTGCCTGATCATGCCAGTCAAGCGTCCCGTTGTAGGCATGCTCCCACAGTTTCGTACCGTCAGGTCCAATGGCTGCGGTATATGCATCCGTGTTGTACGACGGTCCATTGACACCGGTGACATAGGACACGCCGGCGGCATCGGTCACCATGTCCTGGATACCGGCCGACAGCGAAGAGCCGACCGGCAACCGCGCCACCCATTCCGGGGCGATCTCGGCACTGACCTGAGCGGCAGCACACACAGCCGCACTGCACGCAAAGAGGCGTCTTGCAAGCGGCCGACGAAGGGTGTTCATGAACGACGGTCGTATACGGTGCATCGGAAATCTCCTGACGGGTGTGTCCGGCTAATCGGGGCGTTTCGTCACTGTGTAGCGACCGTCTTACCTGTGCATGCGGCCGCATGAGGGGGGTCTGTACGCAAAGCCCGTGCCAAAGCGTAAATCGCCCCTCGATGTATCAGGAACGCTGATGCCATTGCCTGGTGGCAAGAGTTTTGGCCATCGACCCCACAACGAAAAAGACACTCCGGCACAGACAAGTGCCGAAGTGTCGTTCAAGAAAAGCAGATGATTTGTCAACCCGGTCTGTCCGTGCCGGGTGGTGTCACTGTGTCAGATTCCGACGACGCTGGACGTTTCGCAGGTACTCCTGTTGATCGCCTGGACCAGACCCCGGCCGCAGATGGCACCCGGCACTCGGCCGGAGGCGCAGTAGTCCCCGTTGGCGTCGGCACGACCCTTGTCAGCCACCGTGGGGTTGTTGATATCAACAAACAGGTCAGGGCACCCTGGGACCGGGCCGGCCGATCCGGCTGTGAATCCGTAGATGATGATGATCTGGTCGCCCGGGTTTGCATTCCGCGCACAGGCTTCCATGGTTCCCGGGCAATCGCCGGTCACAGACAATCTGAGGCGTGCGGCAGCGCCGGCTGCCCAGGACACGGCCTGCTCGAACAGTTGATCCTCAGTACCGGCACGCAGGCCCCCGTTGTTGTAGCTCGAGCTGGCCATGTACAAGCCGCCCAGGTAGACGGATCTGCCGATGCTGTCCTGGTACGCGATGGCGACGGCCGACCCATCATCCTGCAACGTCGCCAGGCTGGTCGCAATGGCGTCCACGTCCGTTTCGTATTCATGATGATTCGCGGTGACGTCGAAGTCGCCAATCCCGTCGACAATGGGATGGCTTCCGGTGATCAGTACGCGGGCCGGTGCCGCATCAAACTCATACGGGCCGTCCAGGATTGGTGTGATGTAGTCGGCATCGTCAGCCCATTGACCGGACCAGGCATCGGTGCAGTAGTTGTACCAACCCACAGTCACAATGCCACCGCCAGCATCCAGGTATTGCCGCAGGGCATCGAACATCTGTTCGGTATACCCATTGTCCCGGTAGCCGGCATCTCCAACGACGACGACGTCATAGGCCAGCAGCTTCTCAAGCGTGTCCGCCTCGGCGGCCCCGATGGCTACCGCGTTAAAGTCGAAGTACGTGTCGTCGTTGAGTTGGTCACGAGCGTCCGGCCCGGTCGCCGCGCCACCATATACCACGGCGACCTCGATTTGCCCAAAGGACGACGAGGCCCCAACCAGAATCGTCCCCAGTGCGGCCAGCGATCCGACCGCCATCGTTCTCTTTTGCAGTCTGATACTCATTCTTCTCTCCTTCATCGACCCGTACCGAGCGGTCAGGGGGATGTGATACCGGCATCTGAGCCCATGACGCAAAAAAGCCACGTCGTGAGCAGCGGGCCATGGCGAAGGGCAACTGTTAGAGGAATATGAGGGTTCAGATGCCATATGCCGGATCGCCGATGAAGAACCGCCACAGGCTCCAGAATACTGAAATTCAATCGCGTGTCAATGCGGAAATGTGGCTCGATGTCACAGTTCCACCGGCAGCCTGCCGGCAGCATGGCTCAGTGCCTGAAAGGTCACAGCGATGTACCATTTCGGCTCGGGTCGAAGCAGGTAGCGCCAATCCTAGTTTCCACCGCCGTTGGGCAGCGGTGGCTCGACATACACGCGGTAGTAATCGACACAGTCCGGCCAGTAGCAGTTGATGATGTACTCCGGGGCATCGGTCGCTGCGCCCCCGCAATGACAGTAGTTGCACACGCCATTTGCAGCAGGCCCGCTGTTGGATCGCATGATGCCTCCGTGGCTGTCCGGCCCGAGGACGAGGCCGGCCGATGTCATGATGATCGGATCCGCACACCCGCCCTGGAAGGGATCATGTCGATCGTACCGCACATACGAGAAGTTCAACGCCGGCTCCATACCGATCAAGCGACCATCGCGGATCATCGCTGCCGAGGTGCTGCCGTGGACGTTGTGACAGGCCACACAGGTCCCATAGGAATCGACGGCCCCGTCGCGATCAGAGTCATATTGATACGGCTTGGCAACGAGATGGCGATAGTGAGCATTGAAGTCTTTGGCACCGCCGGTCGAGAAGGGTGCGATGTCAGTGTCATGTCCGTCGGGAATGATGACGCTCGCATCGCTCCTGAAGTTGGTGGCAAAGCCGTCAGCGTAATAGGGGCCTGACGGGGCGGTCGGCCCACCGATCAGTGCAAAGCGGTCATGGCAACTGAAGCACAGTTCCCAATAGGCCGGGCTCGTGTACGGGTCATCCCAGTCAAACGGGACGCGCGGCACGACGAGCGGGTCGTCGCCGTTCACACTCTTGAGCCGGAATCCTGCCTGGTAGTTGTCCGCCGCTGCGATGTATGTCTGTGGGACTTCGTCGGTGTGCACGACCGAGGAGTCATGACAGTGCGTGCAGAAAACGGTCCCGGTTCGGCCGTGGCCGTTGGCAAAGAATCCCCAGATCGCATCATCGCCGGCCACCGGAGGGGCCAGCACACCATTGACCTGCGCGGTCCCCTCGTCGTGGCATCCGGCACACCAGGTCTCGAGCCCGGGCGTCAGATCCCCCTGCTCGTCATAGACCCCGGCAATCCAATGGAGTCTGGCACCGGTGACTTCGTCATTGACGCCGTCAATCGGGCCGTCGGCACCGTGGCAGGTATCGCACACATCAGTCTCGCTCAGGTCGATGTCACCGTCGCCGTTGACGTCGCTCCCGGTGGCAAAACTCGCCTGCCCGTTCATGTGTGAGCCGTCGCCGCCGGGCATCGCGTGACACGTGTTGCATGCACTGATGCCCGGGCCATGATCGGCCGTCATGTGCATGGCATGGGAGCCGGCCGTGTTGGGAAATGCCTCGCCGTCCGGGGGCTGGCCATGGCAGGAATCACACTCGCCGCCGACCGGCGCAAAGCCGGCATCATGCGGGTGACAGAGCGTACACGTCGTCCCGGTGTAGTGATCCAGGTCCGGCCCATCATTGCGATGATGTGACGTCTGCGTGTGGCAGACTTCGCACGGCCCGTCGTAATAGTCGTTCCCGTCCTCGTCACTGTCTGCCAGTGAGTGGAGCGTCGGCTCGCCGTAGGTAGGACCACGACTCTCATAGGTGACCCAGCGCTGCCCGCTATTGGGGGTGTTGATGAACGCAATCCAGGGCCAGTTGTCCTCGACGTAGAGTCCGACGAGTTTGAGGTTGTCACCGCCCAGCCAGTTTTCGAGATCGCTGTGGGGATTGTGGCAATCGATACAGGTGTGCCGAAATGGATCGTGATTGCTGCCTTCCCGATTCGTGTGCACGGCAGCCTTGTAAATCGACTGCCCGTTTTCACCATGGCATCGGAGGCACAGCCACTCGTGATCCGGGTCGGGACTCACCTCCGGGATCTTCTCATGCACATAATGGCAGTATTCACATTCATGCGATGGATTGAAGTTCGGGTACACCGTGCCCCGATGGGCCGGCCGAATTGCCAGCGCGTTCCGCGGCCGGCCCGATAGACCGCTGCGCCCGATTTCCTGCCCATCGGCTGACGTCGGTGCGGCCCAAGCCAGTAGCACTGCGAGTACTGCGATTAAAACGATAGCACCAGCCTCAGAAAATGAGGCAATAGACACATCGCGCGCGCGATCCATGACAAACCCTCTCTCTTCCCACAAGAGAACCCACTACAACCCACTTGCAGGCGACACCCAACGGTTCAGTTCATTCACACAGGGGAGTATACATAATTTGAGGATCAGCCGATCCGATTCATAGGGTGTCGAGCGGAAACTCAGGCCTGATCCGTGGGGAAGATGGCTCACGAACCTTGAAGTAGAAATGGGAACGGGGCGAGCCGGTCAGATCAGCACTGATCACCAGTGCCATCAGACCCAGCCCGCCCGTCGTTCTCGTGTCAGGATGATGCGCCAGCATCATGCCATGCCTCGTGCCGTGCCCCCCCTCTCGGGGGCTTCGGCGCCTCACGCAGCGAGCAAATGGCCGGCTCAGGTGCCCTGATGGAGTTCGATCTCACCGGCATACCCGTGGCAAATCTCCTGGATCCGGGCACGCATCCTGGACACTTCCGCTTCGAGACGTTCGGGAGAGTAGCTCAGCGGTGCATAGACAAACAGCCCGGTGGTCGTCGTCTGCTCCGTCACTGCGGTTCTGAGAGAGTCGGTGATCGGGGTGCCGAACGGGCCGTCGGCGTCGGCCAGCAGGTAGCGACCGTGGAGGTTGATCTCGCTGTCTCCGATGGCACGGTACGTCTCACCGGCCATGCCCTGTCGCAGTTCAATCGGGCCGGGCGCGAGGCAATCGAAGTCGTAGATACCAATGGGCAAGAGGATATCGAGTGAGAACCAGTTCCCGATGTCAACGAGCGTATTGATGCTGGGAAGCGGCTTTTTCTTCAAAACGCGGTTGAGCAACTTCTCAGATGAGGGCCGATGCTTGGTCGGGTCGATCCCGAGTTGGCGGAACAACTCACGTGAGGTCTGCACGCCCTCGACCGACCCAGGCGATGTGACTCCCCGGTCGACATACTGCTCGACATAGCGGGCGGCACTTTCCTGAATGAGCCGGTAGCCCGCATCGGAATCCGATCGCACGGTAATGCCGGGGACGACCAGGGTGGCCATGCGGATCGGCAGCGTGACCTTGAGGTTGATGGTTGGGATCTGTTCGTCTGCTGACATGGGATCGGGCTCCGATTCTGCCGGGTGATCACGCGGCACTGTTTGCCTGATGGTAGGGTGCCGGGCAGCCGGGAGGGGAAACGCGTTAATTCGGAGAAATGCTGCAGAATCGTCGAGTTAGGGGGATCGCGCATCGGCCCCGCCGGTTATACTGAGCGTTGAGTACCGGGTGGCCGTGGCCCGGGGTGAATGTTGTACAGGCACCCCGAAAACCGGGCCAACGCTTGAGATGACGTGTCCGGCCGTGTGTCGTGGGTGACAGGCAGCCGCTGGCACGTGTTCGTGGTGAAAGGAGACGATCCGAAAATCCAGTAATGGATTGGGATGCTGCGATCTGGTTTCAGATGGCTGTTGTTGCCATGCTGACCTGGGCAGCCGGGCTGCGTGCTGAGACTCACATAGACAGAAGAGAGACAGACAGGCAGGCCCGCGGATCACCTTACGCACTCACCACGACAGGTAGGGATATCGATGACCAGACACGAAGAACAGGAGTTGATCGTCCGAGCCAAGGCAGGTGATTCGGTCGCGATATCCGACTTGATCAAAGCGCATCAGGACTCGTTGTATGCATTCATGCTCCGGCTGACAGGCCGACCCGAAGTGGCTGAGGATGTGGTGCAGGAGGCCTTTGTCCGAGTGCTGAAGAACCTGGACCGGTTCGACCCGAAGTACCGTTTCTCCACGTGGTTGTTCACGATCGCCAAACGGTTGAACGTGAACTGGTCGCAGAAGTTTCATCCCGTCTCCGAGACGGACTATGTCCAGAGTTGCCAGGGGCCGGGGCGCTCCCCGCTGGCTCAGGCAGCCAGTAGCGAGGCTCGTCGCCAGGTCATCACCATGTTGGACCGAGCCTTGTCAGGATTGGGCAAGATCCAGCGAGAGATCATCCTGCTGTTCCATCAGCAGGACTGGTCGATCAGTGAGATAGCCGAGTATCTCGACATGCCCGAGGGGACGATCAAGAGCCATCTTCATCGAGCCCGGCGCAAGATGCGACATGCGATGGAGGAACAGGCGCGGGCCCAACGAACCGCGCGACTCGGGTTCCACGTTGACAAGAACAAGAAAAAGGACGTGCTGCCAGCGGGCACCTCATCATGTGATATCGCTGTTTCCAGCGTGCAGGATTCCACTGTGGAGAACGCAACCTCATCAACGGCCGAGCCCAACGACGACGACGATGTTGACGGTGCCGGCGGGGGTCGTTCACGACTTGAGAGTATTCTGGCTGATGCCTGGCCGATCTGAACGACAATCTGATCACGCGCACCCGGGCCGATCCGAAATGCGACGACGCATCGAACTGTACTTCGATGGGGAGTTGTCACTTGAGCAGGAAATGGGCCTGTTCCGCGAGTTGGAGAAGAACCCGCGATGGCTGGGTGAACTGGCATCGGCACAGACGGTGCTTGATGAACTGAGCGAGCGCGTCTCAGCCCCACAGGACCTGCAGGACCGGGTCATGACGCGCCTGGGCGTCCGTGCCGGCGGTGCAGCAGGGGCCGGCTCCCAGCGCCGGTCCGGCTATTCGCGCCGGGTGAAGTGGATGACACGCTCATCGGCACTCGCGGCAGCGGTTTTGATCGCGGTCGGTGCCGGTGCCTGGATTCGCGGTCATGTGCGGACCGACTCGATGCCTGACATCGTCAAGGCCCGGCTCGACACACCCGCTTCATCCCTCGGTACGATCGTCGATACAGCCGGAAACGAGATTGCCCAGCGCCCCGGGTTTACCCGGGCCGTGTCCGAAGTCGTTTTGTTCCTGGCACCTGACGATGCAGAGAATGACGGTTCGATCGCCACGGGCGCAACCGGGCGCCTTGCCAGCAACGGCACCGGGATTCCAGTGCGGGTGGCCGTCGTTGGCTGGTGGCCTGACGACCAGAATAACTCAGACGCCGGCACTCCCATCGTGCCGAGCGCAGCTTCCAACGATCACGGTGGGGGCATCGTCTGGGCCGTTGAGATGACGCCGGGACGGGCCGCGGACTTCCTCGACGCCAGCCCGGCATCAACCCATGTTATCGGCCCCTATCCAGGCATCAGACACCCAGGACAGCCACAGCCGTCGGGGGCCTCGCTGCGCGGCACCATCGTGTTTGAGTCGATGCCTGATACAGTCAGACAATCCAATTCGGATTCGGCGGAGATTCAATGGGTTTCGTACGACTCGGAACTGTGGCAGAATCTTGACGAGGCCACGATCGGACTCCTGTGGGGTTCAGGGGCCTGGACCGTCCTGGATCAGCCGATGATCCCGCAGCAGCAGGTTCATGCTGATACAAGTCGCCCGTGGCCTGATTCGGACCTGCGTTGGGATCCTCAGGGTCTGTCACTGCCCCTGCAGCAGGCCCGCCCCCCGCTTCCGTCGGCGGCCTATCCCGATTTCGGTGCGACACGCAAGCAGTTTGATCAATCATCCCGCCGATAGTGCTCCGGCGTCGCACACCTCATCTTTTTCGAATATGCTCGTATTGCCGGGTAGACCAATCAGTGCCTGCCGGTATCACATTGCAGAACAACCACATCGGCGCGGTTCGCTTTTGGCCGGCAGCGAAACCATGTGCAACCGCTGTTGCCGAGGGTCGTATCGGATTGTCAGGCCTGCACTGATATCTGCCGGATAACTGCCACGCGAGCGTGGCTCGATTGAACGCAGCATTCGGTGGGATCAGCGAGAGGCGAATGAACGAAACGGGTTACTATCAGGGGGACGGAGCCGGAATCCGGATGGCTTGGACTCGAGCGTGGTTTTGTGTTCGTCAATGGGATGGGGTGACGTCTGCTGCGCGCCCTGGGGCTCGGTGTGCCGGCAATCGCCTGCCTGTCCTCCTTCTGTGCCTGACTGCATTATTCTGCCTAAGTGCCCGCTCACTTGGTGCTGCTCACACACTTACTGACGATCCGTTTCAGAATGCCCAACTCGTTCCCGATGATGTCCGCGTATTCGTCAGCGTCGTCAACGGGAGCGCACTGCTCAACCGCCTGAGCACGACCCCAATGGCTCAGGGGCTCTATGAGGTCTTTGAGCGGAGCAACACCGGGAAGGCGTGGCAAAAACTTTCGCACAGCGCTCACCGTGACCCCCGCATCCTGTTCGACAAGCTCCTCGGCCGGAAGTTCATCCTGATCATTCCGGATGAAGTGAAGGACCCGGACATTGAGGTGAGCAACGACGCCCCCGAGGATCCCGAGGCTGATGAGGCAGCCCCCGGACTGTTTGATGAGTGGATTGCCATTGCCGAGGTGGATCATCGGACGGCCAAGGAGGTTGTGCAGGCGTTTGATGCACGCGTCACCCGGCGTCAGGAGGGCATTTCGATCCTGCAGTCCGAGGATGGCACGCTGCACCTGGCCTACCGCGACAGCCACCTCTATCTCGGGACCGCAGGGCTGCAGGAACGGTTCGAAGACCTCGTGTACGGCGAACCGGCCGAGACGCTGCTGGATGCGCCTGACTTCCAGCAGGCTCGCTGCTGTCAGGACGGGCAGATCGGGGTGTTCATTCGCAGTACCCATCAACGTCGGGCATCGCGCCAGACCGATGCGGCCGGCAGTCAGGCTCGCTCGGCATGGTTGTCGCTCTCGGTCAGGCTGGATGCTGACAGTGCCCTGATCACCTGGAGGAGCCCCGCCAGGCCGTCACGGCAGTCAGCCGACCCACCCACTGATCGTGAAGACACGTCACAGACGGCGCTCGATGATGAGGCAAAGGCACTTGAGGCAGGGGAACAGATGGTCTGGCGTGTTCTGGATGGGTTGACCCATCGTCCGGACGTGTTGTATGCCAGTGTCATGGATACAAGTCAGAAGCGCTATCGGCCTTCCTCGACCAGCCCGGGCACGACGCTGAGTTGGCTCCTGCGTCGGGCTGAGCGCTCGGCCGGCGATACGGTGACCACCCCGGTCGCTTTTGTCGCAATCACGTCAGACGCGGCTGCTCGCCGAAGGTGGGGCCAGGATCAGCCCAAAGACACGAAGCCGGATGGGCCTGAGCCGGCAATCTTTCATGCGGGGCTCGTGGTGGATGACGTCTACACCGCCAGTGCAGGGCTTGACGAGTATGTCCTGTCCATCATGCGGAAGATGGAATCGTCGTGGACGGCACAGCACCCCGATCGGCAGGGGATTGCCGTCCCGGATGTCAGCGTCTTGGAACCGCATGAGGAACGGCACGTCGACCTGTCGCCGCGCACGCGGGCAATAGAGGGCTGGCCCGGGGCTGATTCTCTGAGTCTGTTCTGGAGAGCCCGACGGGTTGACCCGTCATCGCCGGCCGGCTTATGGGTGTGCAGCACCGGCAGCAAGGCTCAATCGACTTTGCTCGACCGACTGTCGTGCGTGCTCCTGCGGCGTCAAGGCGACACCGGCGACCATGATGCAAATCAGGACGACAATGAGCGCGATTCGTGGAATCGTCGCATCTGGGAGGATGCCCCATCTCTGTGTGACACCGCCGTACTCACCGGTGCCGGCATGATTCGAACTGGGAGTCTGTCACGCTTGCTCTCCACATGGGAGTCGATCAACTCGGCGACGGAGCATCCGGTGTACAAGGAGTTGTACGACTACCGTCTGATCCTGGCAGGGATGAACCGGGCCTACTGGCGTTCGCTGCTGGTTACGACACCGCCGCTGCCGGATTCATTCGGGGCCGAGCAGCTGCCGGCGATGCAAACGGAGGTCCGGATCACGTGGTCTGCTTCAGGGCAGCCGCGCTCGGGCCGGTGAGCCGTGTGGTGAACCCGGATAAAGGTCCTTCTTTTGCTCAATTGAAGCAGGTTCTGCAATGCCATCCGAGCATTGCCAGATATACTTCGCCACCCATGGTCGCAGACGTTGAGATCGCCTGCCGGCGTGTCCATTGGCCGGATGCGCCCGTTCTCCAGGCGAGGGAATGACGTCAGCCAATTCCAGACAGCAACCGAGGTGTTTCCGAATGCCGGTCACAACCAAAACGTTTTACAACATGCCGCGAATGCACGTGGCATTTGCCATTTCAGCCGTGGTCCTTGCGCTCTCGACAGTGCTGGCCGTCTTTGACGACTGGCATACCGAATATCGGCGCCCGCAACTCGAGGCCCGTGTATGGGAGGCAGCCTTCAGCAATGCCGGGTACCAGTTGGCATTGGCTCATGCCACCCAGGCGGACCTGGACGAGGCACTCGCTCAGGTGGCAGAGACGACGCAGCGCATTCGATCGAGCCAGGAGTATATCGCGCTGGCGGATGAACTGGCCGACATCACTAAGAGGCATGGGCTGCTGGCTCAGGAACTTGGGCTGTTTACCACCGGCAACATCGCTCCCGTCGATCAGCGAATCGAGAAGTATCGCATTCGCGTCGAGTCCGGCATGGCGACCAACAGCGATCGGCAACGACTCGCCGCGCTCGAAGCGGAGTTGGCCGGCTACATCGAAACGAAGCGGGTCGGCGAGAACGAGTTGAAGCAGATGGAGATCCGGATCGAGCAGATCAAGGAGCAGATCCGGGTGCTGGAGGAGCCCATCGAGGCGCTGAAACAGCGCACGGCCGAGATTGAAAGCGACCTGGAAAAGACCGAAGCCCGGCGGCAGGAACTGAATCCCGGGCTCGTCGGGCAGGTCGGCCAGTTTGTACGCGACATGCCCCTGGCTGATTGGGCCAACCCGAGTATCAAGCCGCGCCAGCAACTCGTGGATAATGTGCTCACGGACGTCAATCTCGCGCAGGTGAACACACTCGATCGGTGCATGAGTTGCCATTACAACATCGACAAGGATGCCTTCACGTTCGAGAACACGATCACGTTCCTCGAGCGCCAGGTGGCCAATGACCGGGGCCAGCAGGTCCTGCAGATGGGCTCGGTCCAGCCGGTCGTCATGGTCGACTTCTGGGAACGGGCCATCGAGTCGGTGAATGAATCGATTTACGTTCGAAACAACGCCCCGGTATCCACCATGGAACAGGCTCGGGAAACCGCAAGGGACGACTACAACAGTCTGCTGCGCAAGGCGGACCCGGCCCATCCGATTCGCACGGCCTTTGGCGAGCATGTCACCGCCGGCGGGCGCGAGGTGGCCGAGGGCACGTATCCACGGGTCGAGAGCACTGACGATCTGCACGTCGTCTTCGGGCTTGTCCAGACCGTTCGTGCCGACGACTGGGCCGTGTGGTATCGACCGCTGACGGACTATACCGACGTCTTGAAGGAAACACTGACAGCGACACTCGACAAGAAGGACCGGCGCGCGCTGGACGATTCCTATCGCCACATGCTGATCGCGGCCTACAACCGGGACCCGCATGAGCGCGGCCGCAAGCGACTCAGCACCTCGCGCGAGTTGCTGGCCCATCCCGACCTGGGCCGGTATGCCCACCCGGACTCGACACACCCGATTGTGCAGATGGGATGCACCAGTTGTCACGGCGGCTCGGGCGAAGAGACACAGTTCGTGCATACGGCCCATGTGCCGTCGGACATCTGGGTTGATGACGACAGCGGCATGCTCGTGCCTGAGTTCCTCGTGAAGCGGACCGGTGAGCGCACCGACATCAGCCGGTTTATCCGTTCGCAGAACCAACAGCATGACGATGCACTGCAGGCCGGGGCGACCGCTGGGCCCGCCATTGTGAACGTCTCATTGCAGCAGCACGATGATGGGGCAGCCGATGATGCACCGACGGCAGCGGCCCACGGTGAGGCTGCCGGGCACGGCGATTCGACGACCACCATCCATGCTGATCATCTCTATGCCGATTCGGCGATCGTCAAGGACCCGATCGGCCCCTACGAACCGATACACGGCGATACGGCTGCGTACCTGGACCCGGCTTCCGGTCAGTACCGGCGTGCCGTCAAGCAGAAGCAGCAGTGGGAACAGGACTACGGCTGGCACGAGGTGGCGCATCACATCTGGGAATTCCCGATGCACGAACTGCGCTTCATCGAGTCTTCGTGCACACGGTGCCACGAGCAGATACTCGACATCGAGCAACATGCACCGGTCCTGTCGCGCGGTCGGCTGTTGTTCACGGAGAACGGGTGTATTGACTGTCACCCGGCGGACCAGCTCGGCAGCCCGCTGCGTACCGAGCCGGGACAACCGGACGTCGTGCAGGTCGGGCCGAATCTGTCCCATGTCAATCAGAAACTTGATGAGGACATGATCGCCTCATGGGTGCTGGCCCCCAAGGCCTTCCGACCGAACACACGCATGCCGCACATCTGGTTGTCTGAAAACGGCTCATCGCCGATCGACATCCGTCGTTCGCGTACGGAAGTCGGCGCGATCGCGCACTATCTGAGTAACGCCCCGTATGACACGAACAAGCCGCCATATGACCCCGAGCCGGTTCCAGCCGATCTGAACGGCAGCCCGCAGGCCGGTCGCGAACTGTTCAAGACCGTCGGCTGCACGGCGTGCCATGCGAATGTGAATGAGTACGGCCTCGAGTGGGTCACGCTCGACATCATGGAGCGCTTCGGCCTCGACAAGGACGGCGCCTACGAGCGCATGGCGGAAGATGCCTCAGCACTCGACACGATCGAGTCCATTACCGAGATCCCGGATGACAATACCGGCTTCTTCGAACTCGATTCGAGCGGGAATCCCACCACCCGGATCAGGCCCGATCAATACACTCGCCTTCAGTGGTATCTGATGGCCTACGAGCGCGACCGGTTCACCCGCTTCGGCCCGGAACTGTCTTCGGTCGGGACCAAGTTACTGCACAACCGTACCGAGGAGCAAGCCACTGACTGGCTCTATGACTGGGTGCGCAATCCATCACACTATTCGTGGTACACACGAATGCCGAACATGCGTCTGTCCGAGCAGGAGGCGATGGACTTGACTTCCTACCTGTTGACGCAGAAGCACCCGACGTATGAGCCGGAGCATTTTGCGCCCGACCCGCACATGCTTGATGCCTTGCTCATTGAGTTGCAGGCGGCCAAGGTGTCAGATCGCATTGCCCGTGAAACGATCGCCGAGATGACGACTGACGAGAAGCAGATGGAACTGGGCCGACAGATGATCCAGTTCCACGGGTGTTTCGGCTGTCACCAGGTTCCCGGTTTTGAATCCGGTGCTGCCGTCTCGGCCCCGCTGACCGAGTGGGGACGTCGCGACCCGCACAAACTCGACTTCGGGTACTTCGATCACGTGTATGAGTCGAGCCGCCCGCCGATCAGCGAAGCCTGGACGACGTTCCGCGAGGGCACCTTTGAGGATGCGATCAAACTGACGGAACACTCCATCGGTGAGACAGGCATCTCGAAGAAGCAGATCCCGTGGGAGCATGTCCATATCACGCGGCGCGGCTACCTTGAAGCGAAACTTCATAACTCGCGCATCTTCGATCGCAATCGGCTCGGCCGCGAAGGCGCGATGACCGATG
The DNA here is from genome assembly GCA_013112555.1 of Planctomycetota bacterium. Classification (GTDB taxonomy): domain Bacteria; phylum Planctomycetota; class Phycisphaerae; order Phycisphaerales; family UBA5793; genus PNC21. Next base: position 2,750,099 of record JABFGK010000001.1, read on the forward strand.
ACGGTCGGATCATTTACACCGATCTCCAGACTCGCCGCAAGCAGTTGGTGAAACGGGATGGGAAGTATGTGGATGTCGAGACCGGGAGCGATTCCGGGCTCACGGGCCGCGAGGTCGAGATCTATGACGTCGGCAAGCCGTATGAGAAGTTGCGCATGCCTCGGTTCTTCATGCCGGCTTCGGACACCGAGGCCCTGGTGACCTTTGTCACGAGCCTGAAGCCGCCGCTTGTCAGTGAGCAGGTTCAAAACGTGACGGATGAGTTCGGGGTGATGCAGGCACACGGCCGCATGATGGCTCACGCCTATAACTGCATGGCATGTCACAACATTCAGCAGAATGACCCGCACATCCAGCAGTATTACCAGGTGCGTGATGACGACGGTGATCTCCGGGTCAGCGACACGATGGAGAACCTGACCAATGCGCCGCCGCGGCTCATCGGCAACGGTGCCAAAACGCAGCATGACTGGTTCTACAAGTTCCTGAATGACGTGGTGATGTTGCGCCCGTGGCTTGAAGTGCGAATGCCGAGTTTCAACCTTGAGCCGCAGCACACGCAGTATCTGGTGGACTATGTGGCCGGCCAGACCACGAAGGATGGGCGTCTGCTCACCGAGGCGCTGGCACCGATCAATGCGACGCTGTGGCCGTTGTTCAATGACTCCTATGACCAGGCGTATCAACAGGCCCTGAAGGACGGCAACCGGGAATCACAGGCCGACACACTGGCCACGGCTGCCGCATACGAGGCCGTCGGCCTGGTGCTCATGCAGGACAATCACAAGGCACATCGCCGACTGCTGGCCGAGTTGGCTGCCGATCTGAAGCTGTACCCGCCGAACCAGTTGCCCAATCGCGAAATGGACGACGAGGAACTGACACTGAAGTACGGCCAGCTGTTTTATGATCTGGTGTACTTGCGTGATACCTATGCCTCGGTGAACTATCCGTTCCGGCAACCGCCGGTGGTGGAGATGTCGGAACTCGACTTCCGTCGTGGCGAACGGTTCATCAAGGACGAGGCCAAGTGCTTCCAGTGTCACGCCTTCGGCGACTATCCGAAACTGGAGCAGATCTTTGACATTGAACAGGCCGAACTCGCAGCCATGATGGGTGATGTCGGCGGCGATGCGTTCGATGCCGATTACGAGGACGACTACACCGACGAATACGGCGAGGAGGACCCATACGGCGACCCGGAGGAGGACCCGTATGGAGAACAGGAGGAGGCTGATCCATACGGCGTCGAGGACCAGGACCCGTATGGCGAGGAAGCAGATCCCTACGGTGCCGAAGAAGAGGACCCCTATGGCGGGGACGGTGGGGATGACGGCTATGGCGACGCACCGCCCGAGCCGGCCAAGCCGACGTTGTATGACAACATCTCAGCCCCGAACCTCGCGCTGGTCCCAAGTCGGCTCCAACGTGATTACATCCAGCAATGGCTGGGGCGGCCGGCGACCATCATGCCGGGCACGAAGATGCCATCGCACTGGGGGACGCTCGGCCTGATCAGCCACTTTGCGACCCGAATGCCGGCCGAGCAGATCCAGAAAGACGCCACCTACGGGCGGACCGTCGAGGATCAGGTCCAACTCGTGATCAACTGGCTGACGGTCGCTGCCGACCGTGGCTATACCGTCGGCGAATACAAACTCGATATTGAGCAGACAGCCCGACAACTGGCCGGCGATGACGAGGAGGAGTTTGCACGGATCAAGGCCCGACTGACCGAGGCGTATGACGCCCAGTTGGCTGATCTGGATGCGAGGATTGAGCAGGAAGCCCAGGCCACGATTGAGCAATGGGAGGCTGAGGGCACCGGGCCGGCCACCGGCGATCCGCAGGCAGCCGCCCAGCCGGCCGCTCCCCCGGTCATCATCCCATCGGCCGGTGGACCGCCCATGACGGCCGACGAGGCTGAAACGGACCGCGATACGAAGGTCCAGGAAGCCGTGGCTGCTGCTGAGTCGCAGGCCGCCGTCGGACCCGATGCAACCGGCCGCATTGCCGGCTTCGTCCTGTTTACCGGTGAGCCGGCCAGGCCGAAGCGCATCGCTGCCAATGCCGAGTGTCGGGCCATTGCCAAAGATCGTGACATCCAACTGGTCGAACAGGAAGTCATCATCAATCGCAACGGCACTCTTGCCAACGTGTTGCTGTACCTGGAAGAATCACCGGACGATGCAGCCGAGGACTTTGAAGTGCCCACGGACCCGGTCATGATCGATCAGGTCGGCTGTATGTACTTCCCCCATGTGATTTCCGTCACGACCGGGCAAAGCGCACAGTTCCGCAACAGCGATCCGCTGGCACACAATCTGAACCTGAGCCCCGAGGAGAACCCGAGTTTCAACGTGAGCCAGCCGGCAACCGGTATGGTTCATGCCGTCACCTTCCGCAAGCCGGAGATCGGGATGAAACTCAAGTGCGACATCCATAACTGGATGAGTGCCTACGTCCATGTGTTTGATCACCCCTTCCACAACGTGACCAACACGGACGGCGTGTTCGTGATCGACGGCCTGCCGGCCGGGACGTATGACCTGAAGGTCCATCACGAGAAGTTCGGGACGAAGACAGTGCCGGTGACGGTCACAGCCGGCGAAACGACACCGTTGGAGGTTGAAGTCGGGAGTTGAATGGTTGAGTGAGCGCCCGTGAGTCGTTGGATCGACGAGCCGCGCGCGCGTGTGAGCAAGCGGTGGCATGGGCGTCTCATCGGATCGACGAGCCGCGCGCGTGAGCAAGCGGGCCTCCTCGTTTCCCTCGCGCGTCATTCCTGCGAACGCTGGAATCCATCCTCTCCTCCTCTTCCCCCCGGATCGCCAATCTCCCGATTGGCACTCTTGTTGTTACCGCCACCACCGGTGGCGGCTTTATGACACGTCTTTGCCGGTGGGCTTTCGCGAGGAACGCTCACCCCACCCTACGTTCCAATGCAAAACCTCATCACTCAAACTTCACGACAATCAGCAGCAAGAACCCGCTTACTCACGTGCGCGGCTCGTCGATCCGGTGCCCGAAATAGAAAAAGGCGACCCGACTGTGAGAAGTCGAGTCGCCTCTTGTTTCACATGCACTCTGATCACAGATCAGAGTGGGCTGCTGCCTGAATCAGCCGTTGGGGCACTGCTTGGCAGTCCCTTCCGGGGCACTCGCCGGTCTTGCCTTCGGGGCATGCCGAGCCGCAGTCGGCCTTGGCGCCGGTCCCATCGCAATGACCCGAAGCACCCTCGACAACACCCGGGCTGGCGCTCTTGGCAGCTTCGGGGCACTCGCCGGTCTTGCCTTCGGGGCATGCCGAGCCACAGTCGGCCTTGGCACCTTCATCGCAGCAGTCGCCCTTGGCGCCGGTTCCATCGCAATGACCCTTGGTGGCACCGTCGACGACGCCCGGGTTGGCGCCCTTCATATTGTCTGCGCACGCATCGGCACACTCAGAGTACTTCTGACAGTGGTCGCACCAGGGCATCTCGCCCGGGTTCGCGTCTTTCTCGTTCGTACAGCCAGTGATGAGTGCCAGTCCCAATGCGAGGGACGCAAATGCCAGGGTTGCCTTCTTCATTCTGATCTCCTTGTCGGTCCGGTAATATACCAGGGTTTGAATACGAAACTGAAAAAACCGTGTCCTGAAGCCAACCGTCGGCTCCCACGGCTGTTGCCACTTCCTGTTTTCTCTCCGCATCGCGGGCAGAATGCCGTCATGCGATGGGGGTTGTACATGCTGACCTGCGATCAGGTTCGCTCTGTTTAGCAAGATTCGGAACAGAACTGCTTTGCCAGCCCGAAGATTCCCGGGCTCGGTCGCACACCTGCCGGCCCCAACGCCGTGTCACCGGCGATCGGCCGGAATCCTTCTCCTCTTCCATGCTGATTCGCCGCATACAGCCGCAAGGATAACCCCTTGCGACGGCGTGTCTACCGTCGAAAGCCGGCTTCGCTGGATACCACGAGCCGCAAAACAGAATGAGACTGATTCTCAATACATTGCGGAGAGGGTATCACTGGCGGAGTTGGGCACCCGTTTCCGCTGCCAGGCGCTGGACCACGGTGTCGATCTGCGGGTCGACCTCTTCATGCCGGAGTGTTCGCTGTGAATCACGGAATGTCAGTCGCAGTGTGACGCTCTTCCTGCCCGGGCCGATCTGCTTCGGGCTCCGATAGAGGCCGGCAAACTCAACCGATTCGAGCAGGCTGAGTTCGGACTGTGCAACCACTTCCTCGATCTTGGACCAGGCAACCGGTTCATCGACGACGACCGACAGATCCCGCTGAATGGCTGGGAAGGTCGACAGTGACAGCAACTGGCCGTGATCGGGGGCGGCTGACAGATACGGCTCAAGGCACAACTCGGCAGCAACCACCTGGGTCTGCAAGTCGAACTGCTTCTGTACGGCGGGGCTGAGCAGGCCGGCACTGCCGACCACTTCATCATCACCGACCAGGAGGCAGGCCGCCCCTTCCGGTGCATACCAGGGCAGGGCAATCGGTCGGATGCGCAGCGGCGGGCCGCCGTGCCCGACTACCGTCCGGATCACCGCATCCAGTACCCCGCGTACTTCGCGCAGCCCGGCCTGTGGATCGGGGGCATCCATGATGAGGGCCAGGTTCGTCCGCTCGATCTTCTCGCCCTCTCGAATTACATAGCACGCAGCGTGCTCGAACAGCCGGACATCGCGATTCCCGACATCCTGATTGCGCTTGCGGCAGCGCAGGAGCGACGGGACGATGCTGGGGCGCAGGACGCGTTGTGCCCGCTTCTGATCATCCGAGATGGAGAGCAGTTCGAAGTCGCCGGGGGGGAGGAATGCCTGGGCATCCGCTTCATTGCTGAAGGAATGGGTGACGACTTCGTGGAAGCCGCTCCCAGCCAGCACGTGATCGACGCGGCGTGCGTTGACCACTTCGAGTTGCTCCCCGACCACCTCGACTTCCATGCGGAACACCGGTTCGATCCGGTCGAAGCCGTAGAGCCGAATGACTTCCTCGACGAGATCGACTTCACGGGTCAGATCCAGCCGGTGCCAGGGGATGACGCAGTCGATGGCCTCGGCCCCGTCTTTCAACGCGACCTCCATCCCGAGGCGGCTCAGCATGTCGAGCATCGTATCGGTCGGAATGTCAACGCCGGCTACCTCGCAGACCTTTGCGGGCCTGAGCGCGACATGGCACTGCTGAGGCGGGGGTGCTGCTGCGACGACCGAGCCGGCCAGGCAGGTGCCGCCCCCCACTTCCATGATCAGTTGGGCTGCTCGATCGGCTGCATCGGAGACGGTATTCGGGTGGACCCCGCGCTCGAACCGGTAACTCGAATCGCTGAACAGTTTCAGTTTGCGGCTCGTGGTGCGTACCGACGGCGGGCTGAACGAAGCGGCTTCGAGGAGGATGTCGGTCGTGGTTTCGCTGATCTCGGTCTCAAGTCCGCCCATGACGCCGGCCACAGCCACGGGCACCTCGGCGTCGGCAATGATCAACATGGACGGGTCGAGCGTGAGTTTCGAGCCGTCGATGGCCGTCATCGTCTCGCCTGACCTGGCACAGCGCACGACGATGCGTTGCTCCTTCAACTTGGCCAGGTCGAACGTGTGGAGCGGCTGACCGAGTTCAAACAGGACGAAGTTGGTGACATCGACCACGTTGTTCACGCTGCGCAGGCCGACGGACTCGATCCGTTGCTTCAGCCAGTCCGGGCTGGGGCCGACCTTGACGCCGCGCAGGATTCGAGCGCTGTAGTACGGGCAGAGTTCGAGTTCGTGGTTCTCGACCGAGGTGACGTCTGCCGCCTGCTCGGCCACCGTGGAGACGGAGCAGTCCGGCAGTTTCAGCGTTCGGCCGGTGGCAGCGGCACATTCTCGAGCCAGGCCGATGATGCTGACGCAATCGCCACGGTTCGACGTGATTTCGAGGTCGAGTCGTGCATCCCCGTCGGCCCCCAGTGTCTCAGCCTCTTCGAGGGCAAAGCCGACGGCCGGCAGAACCTCGGAGAGTTCCTCGGTGGTGGCAGGGCGGTCCAGATACTCGTTGATCCATTTGGTGCTGACATTCATAGTGGCAAGCGTAGGCGGGAATCGGGCAGATGGCATCAGGGCCGTCTCAGCACCTTGTCAGGCAGTAGGAATTCATTCCTACTGCATCAGCGGCCCGCTTGTTGATGCGCGCGCTGATCGTCAGAGAGTAGGGGCACATTGCATGTGCCCCGTTGTGGGTACAGATCCTATGTTGCCCTTCGTCCGCCCTCCGGGCGGTGGGTGCGCTCGTGGCACGTCCCTGTCCGGCGGCTGAAGCCGCCGGCTACGTTCGTGCGCCCTGACGGGCGAGGGAGAGGAGAAGATGGATTCCCGCGCACGCGGGAATGACGAGTGAGGAGGGCATGCCATGATGCTTGCGCATCATCGTCCCTCCCCTCCCCCCCGGCAGAGCCGGGGCTAACCGGAGCCCGCCTGCTTACGCGCGCTGATCGTCAGAGAGTAGGGGCACATTGCATGTGCCCCGTTGTGGGTACAGATCCTATGTTGCCCTTCGTCCGCCCTCCGGGCGGTGGGTGCGCTCGTGGCGCGTCCCTGTCCGGCGGCTGAAGCCGCCGGCTACGTTCGTGCGCCCTGACGGGCGAGGGAGAGGAGAAGATGGATTCCCGCGCACGCGGGAATGACGAGGGCGGAGGGCATGGCATGATGCGCGCGCATCATCCCCCCCCCCCCCGGCAGAGCCGGGGGCTCACAGGGGGGGAATTACAAAAGGGGTCGGGAGTCGATTCTGATAGAACCAACTCGCGACCCCTCTTCGAGCGTTCGTTGCAATACTTCTTATCGCTTGGAGAACTGGAACCGCTTGCGGGCACCGGGCTGGCCGGGCTTCTTCCGCTCGACGGCTCGGGCATCTCGCGTCAGGAAGTTGTTGTCGCGCAGCGTCTGCTCCAGCGAGCAGTCATAGACCTTCAACGCACGAGCAATGCCGAGGCGGATGGCCTGGGCCTGACCCATATAGCCGCCTCCGTTGACATTCACATGCACGTCCATGCGGCTCTGCGTATTAGTGGCCTGCAGGGGGGCCAGAACATCATTGCGGTCCCGGTCTTCGCTGAAGTACACTTCGAGATCACGCTTATTGATCTTGAGTTCGCCGTTGCCGGGACGAATGCGGACGCGGGCGACCGCGGTCTTACGCCGGCCGGTTCCCCACCACCACCCGTTCTTGCGAGCGGCATCGCCCCAGATGTATTCCACCTGCGGCTTTTCGCGTGGTTCGTCAGCCGAGGCGGTGGCTGTGGTTGATCCCATATCGATGGTGGCCGACCCGAGTGCCCCGCCGTCGGGGCCGAGCCCGCCGCCGTCATCGTCGGTCGGTGCCGGTGCCGGTGTAGCAGCAGCGGCCGCTGTTTCCTCGGCTGTGGTCTCCGGGGTCGTCTTGTTCTCGTCCGGGGTGGTCGGCTGATTGGTGTCGTTTTCGCTCACTGTCGTTGACCTGCTTCTACTAGTCTTCTTGTAGTCTTCTTGCAATCTCAGTCAGTCAGTATCAGATGCGAGGATCCCGGCCGCACGGTGCCGGGACCGAACCCAAGCCCTTTTCACAGTTCGAGCGTCTCGGGCTGCTGGGCAGTATGCGGGTGATCCGTACCGGCGTACACCTTGAGTTTCCGGTACATGTCGCGCCCGAGGGGACCCTTGGGCAGCATTCGGCGAACGGCATCCTCCACGAGCCGTTCCGGATGCTTCTCACGAATCTCATCGAAGGTGCGAAGGCGAAGCCCGCCGGGATACCCGGAGAAACTCTTCTTGAACTTCTGCTCGCCCTTGCGCCCGGTCATGGCGACTTTGGCAGCATTGGTAACAATGACGTAGTCGCCGCAATCTACATGGGGCGTATACGTCGGCTTATGCTTGCCCATCAGGACGGTGGCGATCTGCGTGGCCATGCGACCGAGAATCTGACCCTCGGCATCCGCGATGAGCCACTTGCGCTCGACCTGTCCTGGTTTTGCGAGAAACGTCTCCCGTCTCATAGCCCGGCACTCACAATCCCACACAAAAAGTTTATGAAATAACTGCGCAGCCCAATACCGTTTTGCCAATCGGGCCGGCAATAGAGCCGCAAAGGATAGCCACCTGAAAAGACTGGTCAAATATCCGTAACAGTATGCATCAAGACAGTCTATCCGGCTCATCACGGCCGACCTGCATACGTGGGGGCATAACCGGGGGGATCTCGGCCCACCTCACGGTCCGGGAAAGGCATATGCTTGGCTGTCACACTTGTTTTCCAGCGGTGCGATGCATGGCTGTCACTCCTCCTTCTTGAAGGGAAGCGTCAATGATTATTGTCAACACCGAGACGATTCCGGGCTTCGACGTCGTCGAGCTGCGGGGTCTGGTCCAGGGGAACACGATCCGGGCCAAGCACGTTGGCAGAGATATCGCCGCTGGACTGAAGAATCTGGTCGGGGGTGAGTTACGGGGCTACACCGAACTGCTCACCGAGGCCCGGCGTGAGGCGATGGAGCGGATGATGTCGCAGGCGCAGCAGTTGGGTGCCAACGCGATCATTAATGTCCGCTTCACGACGTCATCCGTTGCCGGCGGGGCAGCCGAGTTGTACGCCTACGGGACGGCCGTGACGGCTGAGCCGGTCGGGAGCCAGGCCGCGGCAGACGCCCCGGCCCCGGAGGACATCTTCCCATCGTCGGAGCCCCAGGCGTAGCACACGCTGGACTGACGTATGAGCCCGATGCGGGCGAAATGCGATCGGCCGTCTCCCGGTGTTTGACAAGGCCGGCGTCGGCCCCCAGATGGACAGGGGCTTTGCGATGGATCAAGTCATCAATATCGTCTTCCGAATCATCATGACGATTGTGGGTCTGCTGGTCGGTGCCATCTTCGGCATCCCGATTGAGCGTGCCCATTACCGAAATCTCGAAGAGCGGGAGCAGAAGATCCGCCGGTTCCCGATCACCGACTTGAAGTCGGTGCCGGGCGGGATTGAGGTGTCCGGTGCCAGGATGGTCATCGGGCAGGTCGTGGTCGGATCGGATTACCTCAAGACCTTTCTTTCGAAACTGCGAAACATCTTCGGGGGCGAGATGATTTCATTCCAGCGCGTCATGGATCGGGCACGGCGCGAGGCACTGCTTCGGGCGGTGGAGCAGGCACAGAGTCTGGGGGCCTGTGCCTTGATCAACGTGCGATACGACACCTCACGAATCGGATCGATGCAGCAAAAGGGTGGGGTGCCGATGGCCGAGGTAGTGTGTTCCGGCACGGCACTGTTCGGGCCTGACCAGCGTGCCCGCATTGTCGGGGCCGGCGATGCCCAAGCAGCCTGGCAGGTGTCATCCGCCGATGAAGTTGCCACCCTCGTCGACCCCCGGGACCAAGCGGCCGGATGATGGATGCCCCGATTTCAGGGTGAGCCATGGCGCGTCATGGACGCTTGACACCACTCGGCAGGACGTGCCCCCATGTCCAAACGCAAGCACCTGCATGGCATTGAGGATGAGCCGGCGTTGCGCTCGTTGCGCCGTGGCAGTGAGTGGGTCAGGACATCGGAGGATTCCGATGAACTGGGCGAGGAGCCGGTTCGGGCCGGGCCGGGTGCCGTACTCCATACTGAGGATGATCACACCCAGGCCATCGGCGATGAGCCTGCCTTGCGCAGCGCGCACCTCGATGCCGATTCCGCCCCCGGGTTTGCTCAGATATACAGCCGGAAACGCGCTGCCACGACGGCTCGACAACGATGGGGGGCCATCGCCATCGCAGCCGTGCTGTCCGGGCCGTTTGCCGTGGCCGGAGCCTTCATGTCGAGCATCGATACCTCCTGGTATCTCCTGTTGGCCATCTGCGTTTTCGGCCCGCTGATCGAAGAGATGCTCAAGGTCGGCAGCGTGCTGTATCTGGTCGAGCAGCGACCCTGGCTGATTCCCTCGCGGGTTTCGATCGTCATGACGGCTCTCATCTCAGGCCTGGTTTTTTCGGTACTGGAGAACTTCTGGTATCTCTATGTACTGTTCCCGGAGCCAACGCAGGACATGGTCGCTTGGCGCTGGAGCGTCTGTGTGGTCCTGCACACCGGCTGCTCGACGATTGCCGGGCTCGGGGTGGCTCGAATCTGGATCACGAGCCATCGCACCGGCACGTTGCCTCGCATCGCATTGGGCAGCCCGTACCTGATTACTGCGATCGTCCTCCACGGGCTGTACAACTTCTCGGTGACGGTGCTTGAGCTCTCAGGCAGCCCACTGATGGACTGGTAGTGCGATGCGCTGCCGGGAGCCGGGGGGCGGGCACAACGCCCAACCCACACTCTCACAACATGTTACGAGCATGGCCAACACGCATGTGATTGAGACATGCCGGTAGCGAGCGGGGTCGGTATAACTTGCGGTGCGGCAGTGAGTCACAGGGAAGCCAGACAGACAGGAGCCAAGTAATCCGGAATCCGGGGGCACGGTCATTTGTGCGTCTGTATACCCGCCGGACCTTGCCTTCCGCTCCGGGTTTGACGGCCTGATGACAGTTTGGCTGAAGCACGGCTGACGACACTTGGATGGCAGAAACCTGGTACGAACAGCGGCATGAGTTCGATAGAGGGTTCATACGGATCATGCCCAGACTCAGGCCGGATGCACTCTCATCCGGCGTGAATATCGATCGACCACCGTGACGAATCGGTCGGTCGAAGAAAGGACTACGTCTCATGGCACTCTTGATACTACTGGCCGGTTTGGTGTTGGCCGTTCTTATTCTGTCAGCGATCCCTCGTATCCCGTGGAACGCGCTGCGAGGGGCGGCAGCGCTGTTTGCCCTGATTGTGCTGATCGCGTCCGCACTGTTCAGTTCGGTGCGGTATGTGGGGGAGAGTGAGGTTGGTATTGTCATCAAGAACATTGGTGCCAAGGACCTGCCGCCGGGCCGGATTATCGCGACCAACGGCGAGAAGGGGCCTCAGGCAGCAATTCTCGGCCCCGGGTGGCACCCGTGGATCTGGCCCATCATCTTCGACGTCGAAAAGATCCCGGTCACGAGCATCGAAGAGGGTGAAATCGGCCTGGTCACGGCCAATGACGGCCTGCCTCTGCCTGAGGGGGTCACCTATGCCGAGGAATGGCCTGGTGATCTGGTCAAGAGCATGGTCAACGAGCCCGAGTACTTCCTGACCGAGGGCAATGGGTACAAAGGGCCGCAGACGACCGTGTTGACACCCGGCAAATGGCGTATCAATACGAGGCTGTTCTCCATCGAGAAGGCACCTGCCACCAACATCGAGCCGGCCATGGTTGGCGTGATCAAGTCGAATGTGGGCTCGGCCGAGGACGACGAGACGGTCAAGTTGGTGGAGAAGGGGCAGCGGGGCATCTGGCGGAGCGCCTATGGCCCGAGCAAACTCTACATGAACACAAAGGCCTACGAGATCACCATGATCTCAACGCAGAAGAAGATTGTCAGGTACACCAGTGCGGGTGGGACCGAGGAAACCGAGATCAAGGTCCGGACGTCAGACGGCTTTACCTTCCCGGTGGATGTCCGAGTGGAATACCACATCAAACCGGAATCGGCGCCGCTCGTGGTGGCGGAGGTTCGCGACGACGGGGACGGGCTGCAGGATGTGCTGAACTCGGTGGTCCGGGCCGTATTCAGAAACAACGCTGAAAACGTCAAGGCGCTGGACTATGTGCAGCAGCGGTCCATTCAGGAGTCGCAATCGCTCGAGATGATTGCCAGGGACATGGAGCAGATCGGTGTGACCGTGACCGGGGTACGTATCGGCGATGTCGGCGATGAGGAGTCGCTCGGGGCCCTGTTGAAGACGCAGACTGACCGCGAGATTGCCATCCAGGAAGAGATGACCTTTAAGCAGCAGCAACTGGCCCTCGAACAGAAGAAGGAAGTATCTCGCACCGAGCAGGAAGCGGAGGAAGAGAGGCGCCTGGCCACCGCGACCTACGAGATTCAGATTGCGGAAGCCGAGAAGGAACGTCGGATCATCGAGGCCAACGCCGAGGCCGAAGCGATCCAGATCAAGGCCGATGCCCAGGCAGCAGCGTACCAGAAGATTGCCGAGCAGATCGGCAAGGGGAATGCCGCCCTGGTCGAGTTGCTCACGATCGTGGGTGAAAGCGGCATCAACATCACCCCGAGGGTCATGGTCACGGGCTCCGGCAGCGGCTCGTCGGGGACCGGCAGCACGGATGCCCAGACGACGGCCCTGATCGGCACGATGCTCGATTCGATGGTTCAGGACGTTGCCGACGAGTGATCCTGCCTGTCGGAGTCGCAGGACGGCCCACCGAGCAGGGCCAATGAGCCAAGCCGCCCACGGGGGCGGCTTTTTCAATGGCAGCACAGACCGTCAGACTTGTTTCCGGCCGGCCTGACCTGCGCGCACCGTAGGACTATGATCGGCATCCTCGCAACGGTATGGCGGGGGTTGTTTTGGAGATACGGACCGATGCACAGCAGCCGCGTTGCCAGGGAAGGATATTTCGCAGACATCTACCAGATGTTCAAGAGCATCCTGATCGGGATGCGGATCACGCTGAAGTACTGCTTCAGCCCCGTGGTGACGATCAAATACCCTTTTGAGAAGATCGCCTTTGCCCCCCGCTACCGTGGGATACACGAGTTCGAGGCCGACAAGTGCATTGCCTGCGACGCGTGCGCCAAGGCCTGCCCGGTTGACTGCATCTATATAGACAAGTCTGCCCCGCGAAAAACGGACAAGAAAACCGGGAAAGCCACCGGCGGTGAACTGCTGCGATATGCGATCGACTATCAGAAATGCATGTTCTGCGGGCTTTGCACCGAGCCGTGCCCGACGGACTGCATTCACATGGGCAAGAATCACGATCTGTCGAGTTACACGCGAGAGGACATGATCGTGGAGTTTCACGAGTTGGGGCAGAAGGGCCTGAACACCCCGGTGCCGCTGTGGGCTGAGCGGAATGCGGATCGAATTCCGTGGGTACAGGCTGAAAAAGAGCGAATTGAGCGTGGTGAGGTTGCCACGACCGAAGCAGATATCCCGGGGCTGTAGGTTCATCCCGGGTTCATGAATGGATTATTGTCTCTGGTGCCAACAATTGGTTCGGAAGGATGAGTATCGCGGTCGGCAGACCGGCTGGATGAGGGCCCGGTGCCCGGTCCTGCACTGTATGTATGTGGCCTGAGTCGCAACCAAAAGACTTGCGTTTGCCCAAACCTTCGAGTATGCTACGGAGAACGGCACGAGGGTGGATGCGACGAGACCGACACGGACCCGATGCCACGGGACGCTTGGCCGGCCACGGCCGAGACAGGCAATCGGGTTCCACCACCCCAGGTGAAGGTTAAAGGCCTGATGTTGTTGCGTTTGGCTCGGATCGGTTGAACAATGTCCGGTTCGTGCCCGGGGCATCGACAGTACAGGACACGAGTTTGGTTCCATTGCTGGTCACAGACTTGACTGGGATCGACTCACGCCGGCAGCCCACTGCCACCCCCCCAGCCATGCCGTCGCGGCAAGCCAACCACTTGCCCTCGGCCCCAGGATAGACATTTGTGATACTTGATGACCATGTCCGCAGACAGTCCCTCACCGGACCACTCATCGGAAGGTTCTGAAAAGATGAAGCACGTCACTGCCCGCTGGCTCAGTCTCTGCTCGCTCAGTCTTGCCCTGCTGGTCGGTTCGCCGACGGCCACGGCATTCGGACTGGCGGGTACTCGGTCACAGGATATGTTTGAACAGGCCACGGAGTACTACCAGAAGGGCCGGTACATTGAGGCCAAGCAGTTACTTCTCAAGATTGACCTGGCCGAACTGGAACTTGCCGAGCGGCAGGGTGTGTTCGATCTGCGTGATCGCATTGACGAAGTGCTGAATCAACTGCCGCATTCCGAGTTGCAGTTGCGCTATGCGGAACTGTCACTGTCGCAGCGTGATCTGAAGAACGCGAGTGCGAGACTGCTCAAGGTTCTTGACGATCCGTCGGCCACGGCCGACCAGCAGCGCGAGGCGACGACTCTGCTCGAGCATGTGACGACGCTGCAGGAAGAGGTTGAGCCGCATGTACCCGGCATCATCGACGATGCGACCGGGGCGTTCAACGACGGCCAGTACGGTCGGGCCAAGGCCGGCTTCCAGACCGTGATGCAGTCCGGCATCATCCTTGATGCAGGCCAGCAGGCGAATGTGGACGGCTACCTTGAGCGGATTTACCTCCTTGAGGCTCGTGACCGCGTCATCTTCGATCTCGATACCAGTTACGTCGATTCGATTTGGGGCGGGGCCGATACTGCCATGACGCCGCAGACCCCGGTGGCTGAGGTTACGACGACGACCCAGGAGCCGACGCAGGAAACCCAGCCGGGTACCGACGCAGTCGAGGAAGTCGGCCAGGAGCAGCCCACGCAGGAACCGGCTGCCCAGGATGAGGGCACCCCGGCAGCCGAAACTCAGGAACAACCGGCCTACGAGCCGCCGCACGATCTGATCTACCAGGCCCAGCAGGCCCAGGCCAATGAGTATCTCCAGCAGGCCATTGATGCCCAGGCTGAAGGGAAGTACGAGTTGGCGGTGACCTTGTACAGCAAGGCGCTGACGATTCAGCCGGAAAACGAGATGGCCCTGCAGGGCAAGGCTCAGTGCGAGACCTTCCTTGACCGCGGTTCGATCATCGACGACCCGACTCAGGATCGGGACCTGCTGGCCCAGCAACTTCGGGCTGAGTACGGCACGCTGCTTGAGCAGTCTCGTGACTATCTGACCGAAGGCAACTACGTCCGGGCCTCGGACATGGTGATGCGGGCCAAGTACACCCTGTCTGAAGGCAAGAACCTGATCAGCCTCGACGAGTACGAGGCCCTCCGAGCACAGGCTCAGACGCTGGGTGAGGAAATCAACCAGATGCGCCGTGAGGAAGAAGCGATAGAGATGCTCGAGGATGCCCAGGCTGCTCAGACGGCCCGAGACCAGCAGCGTCGCGAACTCGAAATGCGTCGCCAGCGCGAGATTGCTGAGATTCTGATCAGCATTCGCCGACTCCAGCAAGCCCAGAAGTACGACGAGGCCCTGCTCGAACTCGAACGTCTGCTGTTCATGGACCCGAACAATGCATCGGCCCAGGCCCTCAAGTCCGCCATTACCGAAATCCGCATGTACCAGCGCTGGGACAAGACGCAGGACGAGGCTCGCCTCCGCCAGGCTGAGCAGTCGCTGCTGCTGTACGAACAGTCGCTGCTGCCGGTGAACATCGTCGAATACCCGGAGGACTGGCCCGACCTGTCTCAGCGTCGTGCCGGCCGTCTGGCCTATCTCGAATCTGAGGGTGACCGGGCCGTGCTCGCGTCGCTCGAAAATGTGAAGTCCAACATCGACTTCGAAGGACACGCACTCGGCGAGGTGCTCGGCTACATTGCCGAGGTGGCTGACATCAACCTCGATGTGGACTGGCGTGCCCTGGAGAACAACTTCATTGATCGGAACACGCCGGTCAATCTGAAACTGAACGACAGCGTCTCGCTTCGCGTTGTGCTGGAGCGCGTGCTGCGTCAGGTCGGCGAAGATGAGGACACCCGCCCGCAGTATGACGTCTCGGACGGCATTCTGACGATCTCCACGAAGGAACGGCTCCAGGCCATTCCCGAGACGCACGTCTATGACATCCGCGATCTGCTGATCAACGTGCCGAACTTCGAGCCGCCGAACATGGACATTGACACGCTGCTCGAGCGGAACAATCGCCGATCCATGTCCGACCGCGTCTTCGGCGACTATGACGACGGCACCGACTACGACACCGAACGCCTCACCCGTGAGGAGCGAGTCGAGAAGATTCGCGACATCCTGACGACCACGATCGACCGTCGATCCTGGGAAATCAACGGCGGCGACGTCGGCGTGATCCAGGAACTCAACGGCAACCTGATCATCACGACCACTGAGCGGAACCATCGGGACATCTCGAATCTGCTCGACAAACTGCGTGAAATCCGTTCGCTGCAGATCAGCGTGGAATCCCGATTCCTGCTGGTCAGCGAGGACTTCTTCGAGCAGATCGGTTTCGATCTGGACGTCTGGTGGGGCGGGGCAGCCTGGGACGTGGCCAGCCGCGAGGATCCGAACCTGCTGGTCTCCGATATGTTCTACAACAAGGAAACGAACCAGTTCACCCCGGGCCCGCAGCGTCAGTTCTTCTCGCTGTACGAGTTGCGTGGGCAGACGAACGCAGACGGCACGCCGATCTTCGACGCGAACAACCGTCAGGCCATCGAGGGTGTGCTGCCCGAAGCCGGTTTCCAGCAACTCGGCCGCGACACATTCACCCCATGGTCATTGCAGCAGAACACGCTCGGTCTGACCGAATCGCTGTTCGGTGCCTCAGCCACCAGTTTCGCCGGCCAGGCACTGGCTGCCACGCCGGGCCTGTCGTATGCGATGTCGTATCTTGATGAGATCCAGGTGGACCTGCTGATCAAGGCGACGCAGGCTGATCGCCGGAGTGTGCAGTTGACCTCGCCGCGGCTGACGTTCTTCAACGGTCAGCGGGCGTTCGTTCAGCTGACGACGACGCAGTTCTTCGTCTCTGACCTGAACCCGATCGTGGGTGATGCCTCGGCCGGTTTCGACCCGCAGTTGACGGCTGTGCAGGACGGCATCGTGCTCGACGTTGAGGGCACGGTTTCAGCCGACCGCCGCTACGTGACGATGACGGTCTCGGTCAGCAGCAATACGGTGGTTGACATCGAAGAGACGCAAGTCCCGCTGCTCGTGGGCGGCATCATCGTCGAGTCCGGCCAGCCGAGCGACCTCGTGCAGGTACCGGGCACCATCCAGCGCCCGATCGTGCAGACCTCGCAGGTCAACACGACGGTCAACGTTCCGGACCGCGGGACGATCATGCTGGGCGGCCAGACGATTCGCAATGAAATCGAAATGGAGAGCGGTGTTCCCGTTCTCTCGAAGTTGCCGCTGATCAATCGGTTCTTCACGAACCGGTTGAGCACGACCGAAGAGAAGACGCTGCTGATCCTGATCAAGCCGACCGTGATCATCCAGCAGGAGAATGAGGAGTTGCTGTTCCCGGGCCTTCAGGACACGCTCAACACCGGCGGCGCCGCCTACGGCTCTTCGTACTAGGGGAGAGACGCACGCCAGTGCCCACGAGGCCCATTGCTGCTGAGAGCAGGGTCTCGGCCTCGTGAGCCTGTGACTGAACTGATCCGACTTGCACGGCCCGTTGGGCAGGTCTGCCAATCGGATGATGCGATTCGAACCGGGTTCCGGTAGCCTCGCAGCATCAATCGTCGGCGGCCCCGCCCTTCGGGCCTTTTTCAAAGCAGGTCACGACAGCGGGTTGCGGTCGGCGAATGATGTAGAGGCCGGAGCCGGACGTGGCGACCGGTTTCCTTGACGCAGAGCCGGTCGGGGTCATACGCTGCCACGATGCCGGGCCCGGCTGTCGGCCCGTGCTCCCAACCCGTACCCGTTCCGACTCCTCCGAAGGAGCAGATGATGAACTCGCCGGAATCGAGACTGCGAATACGCAAAGAAGCGGACGTCACCGTGGTGGAGTTTCTCGATCGTCACCTTTTGGACGAAGCGAACATCGCACAGTTCAGCGAGGACATCGGGTCGCTTGTCAACAGTGAGACGTCGCCAAAGGTGCTGATCAGCTTTGCCAATGTCGAGCACCTGTCGTCAGCGGTCCTCAGCGCCCTCATTACGATCCACAACCGCATCAAAACCAAGGATGGTCAACTGCGCTTATCAGACATCAGTGACCAAATCCTTGAGGTCTTCCACATCACCCAACTCGATCGCATGTTCCACATCCATAAGGGTGCTGACGATGCGCTCGAGAGTTTCGCCTAGCGAGCGGACGGCCGACCGCACCTGGGGCTGCGTGGGGCGCAGTGAGGCTGGGGTTGGTTGAGGTGGTGATGAACGACACAGAGGCGAGTGTGATACGTATCCATGGCATCTGACCCGGACACACGCGATCAACAGGGCGGTGAGGCAGAGCGATCGTCTGCGCGCAGGCCCCCTGCCAACGATGCGGCCCCTCCCGGCTCGATCTGCATTGATCTGCAGCCGGAGCGCCAGCGCATCGATGCCTTGCGCGATGAGATCGTGGCTGCCCTCACGGATGCCGGGTATACCGAGACGGCCTGCTTTGCCGTTCGGCTGGCGTATGAGGAAGCGATTACGAACGCTCGGGATCACGGCAACGATGGGCAGAGCGACCTGCCGATCCGGGTGGAGTATCACGTCACGCCGGCCCGGTTCTTTCTGCGAATCGCCGACCAGGGGCATGGCTTCAATCCGAAGGCCGTCTCCGACCCGACGCTCCCGGAAAACCTGCTGAACCCGGCCGGTCGGGGGCTGCTGCTCATTCGTGCCTACATGTCCGAGGTCGCGTTCAATGACCGGGGCAATGAGATCACGTGCATCTACAAGAATCCGCAGCAGCCGCTGTCGGGTGAGCGCAGCGCGTAGATCAGCGCGGCAGCAGCAGCAGCAGCAGCAGCAAACGGCTCATATCATGGCTTTTGCTTGGATGCACGCTTGGAAGATGACTTCTTCCTGTCGGTCTTTGAGACTGAGGCCGCCGTCTTGGGGCGTGTTTTCTTCTTCTTCGTCACGCGCTGCGTGACGGTGACTTCGGGCACATTCGTTGATGACCCGTTATCGCCTACGCTGCCTTCGGCCCGCTGGAGCAGTTCGATTGCCTGGTTCCGGCTCGTCTCGGAGACCTGTTTGCCGGCCATCATTTCAGCCAGTTCGGCCACCCGACGGTCGCGGTCCTCGAGGATCGTGACGGAGGTCGTGGTCTGTTTGCCGTCGGTCTGCTTGCTGATATGGAAGTGTCGATCGGCATAGGCAGCGATCTGCGGCAGGTGGGTAATGCACAGGACCTGATGGTGTTGTGCCAGGGCCCGGAGTTTGGAGCCGATCACGGTGCCGAGGCGCCCCCCCACTTTCGCGTCGATTTCATCAAAGACGAGCACGCTGACCCGTTCGGACTGGGCCAGCACGGATTTGACGGCGAGCATGATGCGGGACAGTTCGCCACCTGATGCCACGGATCGCAACGGCGCCAGCGGCAGGCCGGGATTCAGCCGGATCATCATCTCGATCCGATCCCCCCCGCTCGGGCCGGGCTCATCGGCAGCGTCAATCTGAATGGTGAACTCGGCATCGGGCAAGGCAAGTTCGTGCAACTCGGCCACGATTCGCGGTTCGAGTGTCGTGCAGGCAGCCCGACGTGCTTTTGATAACTCGGATGCCGTGTCTGCCAACTCGGTGTCGATCGCAGCCAGTTCGTGCTCGGCCTGCTCCGATTCATGGTGGACGTTTCTGAGAGATTCGATCTCGGTATCGAGGGTGCGACGAAACTCGAAGACGCTGTCCATGCCGCGGTCGCCGTACTTCGAGGCGAGGCGATTCAGTGCATTGAGCCGGTCGGCCACTTCATCGAGTTCAACGGGGCTGTGATCAAGGCGTGAGAGATAGGTGCCGAGTTGGAAGGCAACATCCTGCAGGCCGGCCCCGGCTGACTCGACGGCTGCGAGTACTTCGCCCAACTCTTCATCAAGTTCAGCCAGCCGACGGAGGACCGAGACAATCCCGGTAAGCCGTTCGACGATTGACCCATCCGATTCGTACAAGGCTGCACGGACGAGGCCGGCATCCTTTTGCAGCGTCTGCAGGTTATTCAGGAGCCGATGGCGTGCCAGCAGTTCTTCATACTCCCCCTGGCAGGGATCGACGGCATCGATTTCATCAGCCTGGAAGAGGCACAGGTCCAGTTGCTGTGCCCGAAGCCTACTGGAGGCCTGTGCAGCCTCGATGCGACCCTTGAGTTCACGGCGTCGCTCATACAGCAGCCCATACTGCTGCCTGAGGGACCGCAGGTTTGCAAAGGTGTCGAGCACGTCGAGCTGATTGGCCGGTTGGAGCAGATGGATCCAATCATGCTGCGCTGATGCTGCCGCCCCGCCGCCGCCGGCTGCATGGAGATCAATCAGCATTGAGCCGATACGCTTCAGGATCGACGCAGTGGTCGGAT
The DNA here is from genome assembly GCA_013112555.1 of Planctomycetota bacterium. GTDB lineage: Bacteria > Planctomycetota > Phycisphaerae > Phycisphaerales > UBA5793 > PNC21. The sequence continues at coordinate 2,770,146 of JABFGK010000001.1, forward strand.
GCCCGTTGATGCTCGTGCTGGAGCGTCCTGCTGCACTGAGGCGTCGTGTGACGAGCATCGGCTCGTGTGGATCGGAGATGTCCTCAACGGCCAGGTCGGCGACATTTGCGATTTTGTGTGCGATCTCAGGATCGTGAATCTCGAATAAACCAGTGACGCGGCCTTCTCGGGTGCCCGGTCTGAGCAGGTCGGTTGAGATGCGACGGCCCAGAAGTATGTCGAAGGCACCCAGCAACAGCGATTTACCGGCACCGGTCGGCCCGGTGAACACGTTCAGACCGGCATGGAGGTCGATGCAGGCAGACTCGATGACGGCCAGATTCGAGATATGCAGTTCGCGAAGCATGGGTATGTGGACAGAGTGTAGACGCGGGCAGGGACGGCAGGCCAGCCGATTGCAGCCGAACCTGCTTCATCGACGGGCGGGAGCGGTATAATTCCGGGGAACACGCATGAGTACACCACATCTGACAATCCCGAGATCGCACCCAAGCATCCGGCGCTGGATGATGACGATCGCGGCCTGCCTCCTACTGGTCAGCGCTGTGCTGCCGGCCGGTCCGTTTGGTTTTGCCTGGGCGCTGCAGGATGCGTCGGAAGAGGCATCATCGTCGCAGCAGACGCAGGCTGTGCAGGCGATCCCGGCCTATCGACAGGCCAATGAGTTCGTCATCATCCCGATCAGCGGTGCCATCGACATGGTGACCGTGCGATCGGTTGAACGTCGCCTTCAGTATGCGGTCGATGCCCAGGCACAGGCCGCGGTGTTTGAACTCGATACCCCGGGCGGCTTGGCCGTCGCAGCCCTTGAGATCTGCGAGTTGATCAAGGGGACGTCGATCCCGCTCACGGTGGCGTGGGTCCATTCAGACGCGTACTCGGCCGGCACATTGATTGCGCTGGCGTGCGATGAGATTGTGATGGCCCCGTTTTCGGACATGGGGGACTGTGCCCCGATCATACCGTGGCGGAATCTGGAGGATGCCGAACGGGCCAAAGCCGAATCGCCGCTGCTGGCCGAAGTCGTTGACTCAGCCCGGCGCCACGGGTACGACGAGAAATTGGCGATGTCGTTTATCGCTCACGACATTGAACTGTGGCTGATTGAGAACGTTGAGACCGGGGACCAGGTCTTTGTCGACCGGATTGAATATGAGACGGTCTTTGGTGAGGCCCCTCCGGAATCGGCTCGCAAACGGGCCTCGGGCGGATCGAGCCCGACGGGTCATCAGCCGACGACCGGTCGGATTCTGCCGTACCTTGAACGGCGTCCGGGCAGTCCCGGCGGGACGGGGGCAGCCCCAACCGAGGGGGAACGTGCCGACACCGGCCGAGCGTGATGCAGAGGTCGAGATGCAGCAATCACTGCCCTCCCCGCGGCCGGAGTTGACGACCGCTGATCGCGGCAAGTACCGGTTGCTGGAGACGGTGGTTGATGACAAGACGCTGCTGACGGTCAAGCGAGAGCAGGCTGAGCGGTATGCCTTGAGCAAGGGCGTCATTTCGAGCGACGAGGAGTTGAAGGCCTACTTCGGCGCCCAGGGGTACGTTCGGTATGAAGCGAGCTGGTCGGAGGGGTTGGTCGTGATCCTGACGAGCCTGCCGGTACGGATCGCCCTGGTCCTGATCTTTGCCATCGGGCTGTTGTGGGAGATGTCCACGCCGGGCATGGGCGTGCCGGCCGGGATGGCACTCGTGGCGTTGTTGGTTTTGCTTGGAGCACCGGCCCTGACCGGGATGGCCCAATGGTGGGATATCGCGCTGGTGCTGGCAGGCATTGTGTTGATTGCGGCCGAGTTGTTTGTGATCCCCGGCTTCGGTATTGCCGGTGTGTCGGGGCTGATCTGCCTCGGGATTGGCTTCGTGGGAACGTTTGTGGCCCCGGACCCGAGCGGTGGGATCCTGCCGGCCTCCGCGTCGGCGCGGGATGCGCTGGCCCGTGGTTCCGGCGTGATGGTGCTCTGCGGTTTTGCGGTGGTGGTCCTGGGCTACTACATGAGCCAATACATCGGGCACATCCCGCTATTCGGCAAGTTGGTGCTCACTGAGTCCGTTCGCGACTTCGCTGAGCCGCAGACGGTACTCGGGGCCATGGCTGCCACGGGTTCGGCCGGTGGGCTGCCGGCAACGGGTGAGCCGGGCACGGCCTTGACGGCTTTACGACCGATCGGACGCGCACGGATCGCCGGGAATGTGTACGATGTGGTCGCAAACCACGGCAGTATTGAGGCCGGTGCGCCGCTGCGGGTGGTCGAATCGAGCAAGTTCCGAATCGTCGTCGAGGCAGACGGGCACCATGGTTGATACAGATCCGCTTCTCTACTGGGTCATTGGGCTCTTCGTCATCGCGATTGCGATTTTCGTGATCGAGTTGTTTGTGCCGTCGGGGGGAATCCTCGGCGTGGCTGCCCTCATCTTTGCGCTGGCAGGGGTGGCAACGGCGTTCAAGCACAGTGCCGAGATGGGGGCTGCCGCCTCCGGGTTCCTGATCGTGGCGACCCCCTGCGCCTTCTGGTTATTCCTGAAGGTGTTCCCGCATACACCGGTCGGCAGACGGCTGATTCTCAGTGACGATGCGACGGACTCTGATGAGGCCCGTGCCAAGCGTGACCATGAAAAGCATGACGAATCAACGGCCTTGTCTGCGCTGGTCGGTGCCACCGGAATCGCCGTGACTGACTTGAAGCCGGGCGGCACGGTACGAATTGATGGCCAAGACGTTGAAGCATTCGCCGATCTCGGAATGATCGCAGCCCACACCAACGTCGTCGTGACCAGAATTGTCGGCCGGCAGATTCGCGTTCAGGCCGACGACAATCAAACAGCCTGAGGCTGAGCGCCCGGCATCAACGCAATCCGGTTCTTGCACGTTGCCGGCATATGGCACCGTTTCGAGCGTTTGGCCTTTCTATTGGCCGGTCATTTGGTATATTGGGTTGACTCTGTAGACATCGCGCGCATTCTTTACGGGTTCAGGCAGCGATCCAAATCGGATAAAATGATCTAATGCCGCGATTTGTAAAGGGCGTCCTCATTCCGATTCAGCCCCTGATGACACCAAATGTGGCAGCATGACTCTTGCACAGTGAATTACTTGATCTAGATACACTCCAGAGACACTTCAAACAGCAAGGAGAGCGAACTCATCTAACGATCCCAACATGCATTCGCATGGTGCACAATCTTGTACTTATTATCCTTTATTGCTGAGGAGGTGTTCCATGTATGGAAGGGCTGCACTCGCATTGTCACTTCTTGCAGGAATCACGGGGGCGTGGCGAGGTGGGCACCCACCACCCTCAACTTCCGGCGGTGGGAAGATGGCGTCGGCGAAGTTCGTCACGCCAACCCGAATGGCCGTTCTTGATGAGGAGTTTCTCCTCGTCACCGATGCCGGCTCGCAAAGCATCGTCAAGTACCGGATTTCGGACGGCGAGGCTGTCCAGTCCGTTGCGATTGAGGGCAAGCCGCTTGCCATCGGCTGTCTCGACGGTCGTGTCTATGTCGGGAACGATGAGACGGACCGGATTGAGATCTATTCGGACCGAGGCACGTATCTCGGGGCACTCGAAGGGACCGGCAGTGCTGTCGGATCCCCGTCTGATCTGGCCATTGATGCCACGGATCGATTGATGTTCGTTGTCGATTCGAAGGCCTGTGATGTCAAGGTCTTTGACCTGGACCGGGCCGGCGGCGAGATGGTCTACACGATCTCACGCAAGGGTGAGAATGCAGACGAGTTTCAGAAGCCGACGGCGATCGCGATTGATCCGGTCGCCAAGGAAGTCTTTGTCAGTGACTACGGGGACGAGGAGAACGCAAGCCTCAACCCGCGGGTGCTGGTTTTCAGTTACGATGGACTGTACCAGACAGCCTTGTCGGGCAAGGGCGGCGCCAACGGCTATCGCTACTCGAAACCGCAGGGACTCGCCGTCAACGATCTGGGCCATGTGTTTGTGACCGATGCCTGGTTTGGCGAGATCTGCATCATGGACCGGGCCACCGGTGAGGAAGTCACCACGCTCGGGTCCTACGGCAAGGAGCCGGGACAACTCTGGTTACCGCTGGATATTGTCATCACCGGCGAGAACAAGGATCTGTATGTGACGAACAGTCGCGTCCACCGCATCGAGGTGTTTGCGGAAGGTGGGCAGAACTGATGAAGACGATCACACATCGATCGCTACTTAGCATGCTCACAATTGGTACGGCGCTGGCCGCTGTCACGGCTTCGGCGATTGCGTTTCAGGACAGTGACCCGGCTCTGAATCCAAATCACGAGTGTTCGTTCTGCCATTCGGTGCACGGCTCGGAGGGCCCGAGTCTGACGAATATGGAGGACGTTGAGTTACTGTGCCTGACGTGTCATGGCCCCGGCGGCCCGTCTGAACTGAAGGCCGAAGCCCATCACAATCGCGATGGCTCACGCTTCGACCCGTTTTCAATGACGTGTACGCAATGCCATGATCCGCATGACAGTCTGGAGAACTGGTTGGGTGGCATGAATGTCAAGATGGTCGGGACGGTTCAGGACAAGTGGTCCTGGCCGTGGCTGGCGCAACTCGATACGCCCAACAGTGGGGTACGCGATGTCGTGTTTGAGAGCCGAGGCAGTTCCGAAGGTGAACCGACGCTTCATTCGTTTGCCGACGGCGACGAGGACGGCAACGGGTACTATGACGGTGTCTGTGAGAGTTGCCACACGATGACGAACTTCCACACGAACAGTGGGAGCGGCATCTATCACTACACCGGCGCGACGTGTACCGGATGTCACACGCACGAATCCGGCTTCACGCCTCAATGGGGCAACTGCACGGATTGTCACAGTGCCGCCCAGGGTGATCGGCGCGAGGTGGTCAGCGAGTTTCGACTCTCAAGCCATCACGTTCATTCGCTCGAGTTGGACCCTGCTGACTGCCTGGTCTGCCACGACACATCGCAGCACATGGGCGGCCAGGTTCGGTTGAACAATGTGGACACGGCCGACGTCATCCCGTTGACCGGTGATCCGGCAGCCGACCCGACCGAAGCCGTCAAACTGGAGTCGTTCTGCCTGGCTTGCCATGATGCCGACGGTGCCAACGGGAACGCTCCGTTTACCGACGGGAAGATGCCGGTGGCCGTCGACTCGCTGCTGTGGGACGGGAGTTCGCACCGCGCAGGTGGGTCGGCTGGGCCGATGACCTGCTTCGGAGACGGCGAAACGTTCGGCTGCCATGCCAGCGGGCACGGGTCGAACAAGAACATGATCCTCGCGCCGGCCGATGCCTCGCAGCCGCCGATCAACGGCGACCCGCTGCGGGAAGAGGAAGGCATGTGCTACACCTGCCATGACGCGGACGGCCCGGCTGTCACGGATGTCTCTGCGATGTTCCAGAAGACGTCGCGGCATGCCGTCAGTTCATTGGATCAGGGCAACGGCGCGAAGGTCGAGTGTGTGAATTGTCACAATCCGCACTATGCGACCTCCGCAGAAGTGTTGGCTGACCCGGATGACACGGACGTATTGTGGGGCGGCACGGGCGTGTCGTTCTGCCTGACGTGTCACGATGATGCGCCGCCGGCTGATGTGTCCTTCCCGCCGAACTCAAACGGGACGGGCTATGACAAGTCGTACTTTGTCGGCACGACGCATGCAACCGAGGTCGGCCCGGAGGCATGCCGTCACTGCCACGATGCGCACGGGGCGGACTACATGTTCCTGATGCCTCGTAAGTACATGATGAACGATAACAACAACTACTACTATGGCGACGGCGACTTTGCCCTGTGCTGGAGTTGCCATGATGAATGGTCGTGGTTTAATGAGGATAACGCCTTTGGCAGCAAACACGAAAAGCACGTGGACGAGGAAAACAGCCCGTGCATCTGTTGCCATGACGTTCATGGTGCCTTTGAGGACGGCGAGCCGGGTCTTATTAACCTGGATTGGCCGTCGCATCATGCGTACAACCTGTACTTTATCGATGGGTATGACGGGAATACGGCCTACTGGCTGAACGGCAGTGGCGATCGCGGGTATTGTTATATCTGGTGCCACGGCAAGCCGCATCGGCCGAGGTCATATGCCCGGACTCCGAACCCGATGGTCGATTGTTCGGATTGTCATTAGGAGTTGATTAAGCCGGGTCGGGTTTGATTGCAAGAACACAGGGCAGCCTCGTTGATCGGGGTTGCCCTGTTTTTCTTTGTTGCCGGGTCCTGGGGTGAGCGCTCGAGGACTCGCTTGTCACCCCAGGCTAGAGACGACCACCGCTACGCGGTGAGGAGAGGAAAAGGAAGGAGGGGTGAGGGAGGTGAGGGGGTTGGTGATGGGCTTCGGGTCCTGGGGTGAGCGCTCGAGGACTCGCTTGTTCACCCCAGGCTAGAAACGACCACCGCTACGCGGTGAGGAGAGGAAAAGGAAGGAGGGGTGAGGGAGGTGAGGGGGTTGGTGATGGGCTTCGGGTCCTGGGGTGAGCGCTCGAGGACTCGCTTGTCACCCCAGGCTAGAGACGACCACCGCTACGCGGTGAAGAAGGGAATAAGGAAGGAAGGGGTGGGTTGGTGATGGGCGATCGGGTCCTGGGGTGAGCGCTCGAGGACTCGCTTGTTCACCCCAGGCTAGAGACGACCACCGCTACGCGGTGAAGAGAGGGGAAGGAGGGAGGGGGCCATTGTGTTATCAAGCATGGTGATCGCATGAATCAACAGGCCGAAGGCCTGCGACGTCTGTAGCCGGGTGTGGAGTGAGTCGATGCACCGCATCGACGAATGACACGCCCGGTAGTCGGATGCACCTCTCCCCCCCTCTCCCCCCCTACCCTCACGCTCATATTCCAAAGCAGCCTGAAGGGCTGCTCGTGACTATGGTGTGTACCCATGGCCTCCACACTTACCAAACTTCTTATCCATATTACGTTCTCGACAAAGAACAGAGCACAACTGATCCTGCCGGAAGTAGAGCATGATCTGTATGCATATGTCGGGGGCATATGTCGCAACGCACACTCACCCCTTCTTGCCATAGGAGGGACGGCAGATCATATTCACTTGCTTGTGAAACTCGGGAAGACCACAGCGGCTCTCGGACCTGCTGCTGGGCATCAAACGAGATTCGGCACGATGGGTCAACGAGAACCGATTGTTAGAAAAGCCGTTGCATTGGCAACGAGGGTATTTTGCATTCTCAATCGGTCAGTCCGGCGTCATGGCTTTGCGTACATACATTGCGAATCAGAAGGAACATCATAAATCTATGGCGTTCAAGGATGAGGTGCGGGCATTCTTCAGGAAATATGGCGTTGAGTATGATGATAAATATGTTTGGGACTAGACCACCGCTTCGCGGTGAGGAAGGGGAAGAGGAAGGGAGAGAGAGGGAAGGGAGGGGCGCAAGGGATGGGAGTGGAAGGGATGAGAGGATGGGCGCAAGGAGCGATGGGTTTCGATTCAAAGGATCAGCGTTGCCGTCCCAGCAGCAGGACTAACCCGATCAGTGCCAACTCGCCGACGCCGGCCACCACCACCCAGACCACGGCCGACTGCGGCTCCATGTACAGCGCGCATCCGACCGCCAGGCCTAAGACCAGGATCAGGGCAATCATGGTCAAGAGTCGCCCGGCAGTGAACTCCGATCCCGCTGCGCGCATGGCGCGCAACTCCGTATGTAGATCGGTGAGCCGTGTGATCACCTGATCATCCGGGCCGGCGGCTTCGACGGTCGTGTCATCGGACCCAGGCGTGTGGGAATCCACATCGTTGCGGTCGGTCTCCGGTGGTCCTTCCCCGCCGCCGGTGATCGCCGACGCGGCCTCGGTCAATGTCGCAACCAGGAGGTCAGCCTTGGTCACACCGGCCTGCTCCGGCTGCCCGGTGCGTACCAAGACGGTCCGGCAGCCTGCTGCGATGCCTGCCTCGATATCGCGTTCCTGATCACCGACCATCCAGCACTGTGCGAGATCGAGATCAAGGTCGTCGGCCGCCTGCAGCAACATCCCCGGCTGCGGCTTCCGCCATGGGTGTTCACACGCATACTGTGTGACCGAGCCGTTCGGGTGAAACGGGCAGTAGTAAAAGCGATCGATGAGCGCACCGGACTCCTCGGTGATCAGATGGGCGATCCGCTGATTGACGGCATCGACATCATCCTCGGAGTACTTCCCGCGGGCCACCCCACCCTGATTCGTAATGACAATGATGCGGTACCCCGCCTCCTGCAACTGCTTGATTGCAGCAGCAGCGTCGGCAATCAGGCGAACCTCATCCGGGTCGCCGAGATCCCCACTGTTCTGGATGATCGTGTCGTCACGATCCAAGAAGACTGCGCGAACGGAAGCGGTCATGGCAGGTAAGCATACCACCGAAGCCGAGTGCGGACGATGGCGGTGGCCTGAATCGAGACTCACTCAACAATCAGGATGAGGTATTTGACAGCGGTGTCTCATCAGCCATCTTCAGCAGTCGCTGCGCGTAGGTGTTCATGGCATCGCGCAGTTGCTCGAAACTCTCGAGAACGTACAGGATGGGCTGATAGTGGTCGATTTCGAAGGCGGTGTCACAGACCCGATCCAGATCGAATGGTCGGCGATCGACCTCCGGCGATTCGAGTGCGTGCCTTGATTCGCCTGGCGACGAGATGAGTCCTGAGCCGTAGATCTTGAGCCGGCCATCCTCGCGGATCAGGCCGAACTCGACGGTAAACCAGAAGAGTCGGGCGAGGCGTTCGGTATGGCTCTCATCGTTCGTGGTCAGCGCTGCCTGGCCATAGGTCTGGAGGAAGTCGGCAAACACGGGATCGGCATGGAGCGGGACGTGGCCGAAGATGTCGTGGAAGATATCCGGTTCGGGCAGATAGTCGATCGAGTCTTTGGGCCGGATCACGATGGTCGTCGGGAACTCTCGGCGCCCGATGCAGGCAAAAAACCCTTGGGCCGGGACATAGCCTGGCACGGCACGTGAGGCCCAGCCGGTCAGCGGGCCGAGTCGCGAGTTGATTTCGCTCAGATCGGGAATGTGATCGCGGCGGAGGTTGATCGCCTTGGCCCCGGACAGCCAGACATTGCTGGCATTGTCGGCCAGGTACTGCATCTGCCGGTCAAAGAGGGTCGTCCAGGTTTCCTGGTTCTCATCGGTGTAGCCGTCGTACCGCTGTGAGATGTACATGCAGGTCGGGTCGTCATAGCCCGGCTGCCCGAAGTGGTCGGCATAGTGCTGCGCCTGGCCGGCCTGGGCATCATCAATCATGGCAGCGTTGAGGCTGTAGGACTTCGGCTTGCCGGTGCCGGCATCGTCGGTCGGAGCAAGAAACACGGGATTGCGCATCATGACGGCATCACCTCGTGATGTATCGAATTCGGGTCAAGTCACATCAACAACACGTCATTGTACCGCGACCCCGCCGATGCGCCCATGAGGAACCGGCACTAATACTTTTCGGATAACCGAATAGAAATAGCGCGGTTGCCGAGGTCAGTCCTTTGAGAGGATCATGGCACTATACGGCCCGATTGACAGGGCACCGTTGTAGGGCATGCCGTCCCATTGGCCGGAGACGGCATTGACCGATGAACTGCCGTAGTTGCCGTAGTCCCCGCTGTAGATGCTGCTGTCGCTGTTGAATCGAACCTGCCAGGTGCCGCCCGAGGGGAAGCCGATGATGTACTCGGGGTACGTTTTGTTGCTCATGTTGAGGATGACAATGACGTCATCGCCGTTGCCGCCGGTATCCCAGCGATGGAAGGCAATCACCTTATCGGTATCGTTGACATGATGGACGTTCAGGTTCTGGCCGCGCAGGCCGCGCGTGTTGTCGTACCAGTTTCGGCGTAACTTGATGAGATCGCTGTAGAGGGTGTGGATCCCGGAGTAGGTGTTCAGTTTCGACCAGTCGATCGGATCGTTGTCGGCAAAGTACCCGTTCTCGAGTATCTCCTGTCCCTGGAAGATCATCGGGACGCCGGGCGAGGTCATCACGAGCGCGGCCCCGAGCGTGGAGCGTTTCCGGGAATACCAACTGCCGCTGTTGCCCGGCCAGATTTCCTCCGGTACGCGCATCTTGCCGTTGGCCACCTCATCGTGCGACTCGGTAAAGATGATGCGCTCGAAGGCATCGCTGTTGTACCGTTGAGAGATGGCATCGCGCACTTCCCACATGTTCCGGTTGCTGTCCACAGACGTAATGATGTTGGAGCGGATGGGATGGACGAACTGCGCGCTCCATTGTGAATCGAAGCCGGCCCCGCCGGCGCCGGTGGTCTTGGTCATCCAGGCATTATTCTGCATGTCCTCGGCGACGATGAACTTCCAGCCCTGCCGCGCGTCGACTTCATTGTTAATCCACTGCATGAGGCTCCAGCCGTCGGGCAGTTCGTAACTGCCACCGCCGTAGACCGAGCGAATCCAACTGGTGCCATCGACGCGCAGGCCGTCGGCGTGATAGTCCTCCAACCAGAAGAGGCTGTTGTCGCGAATGTACTGTCGTACTTCGCTGCGACCGTAATCCGGCCTCGTATCTCCCCAGGGAGTCGAAGCGCGCTCATCGTTATAGAAGAAGATGCCGCCCATGAAGTTCTGATGCCAGCCGTCGTATTGCCAGAGGTCGAGGTCGGTCGGCCCGTAGTGGTTGAACACGACGTCCTGCAGGATGGCAATGCCGCGGACATGGGCTGCATTGACAAAGCGCTTGTATGCCTGAGATCCGCCATAGACGGACTCGATGGCAAACGGATGCGACATGTTGTATCCCCAGGAGAAGTCGCCCGGGAACTCGTTGACCGGCATGACCTCGATCGCGTTGATGCCGAGATCCTGGAGGTAATCAAGTTTGAGAATCACATTGTCAAAGTCACCCGGCAGCCCGCCGTAGGTATCGTTGAAGGTCCCGACGTGCATTTCGTAGATGACCAGATCGTTCCATGCCGGGGTCGAGTAGAGGTCGTCGGTCCAGTCGAAGCGGGGGTCAGCGATCACGGTGTTCCCGTTCGAGGCCGTGACCTGCTGGGCCCGGGCATCGTTCTTCCAGAGTTGCGATGATCCGTTCCAGATCACGTACTTGTATTGCTGGTTGATGGTTGCATTGCGGAAGTCAACCGACCAGTTTCCGTTGCCTTCGCTGACCAGTGGAGAGGTGGCCTGGGACCAGCCGTTGAAGTCGCCGGCCACATAGACCTTCGTTGCATTCGGGGCCCACACCCGGAAGGTCGTGCCGCCGCTGTACGGGATCGATCCCATGCCGGTCTTGGAGGATGCTTCGGTGAATCGTTTCGCCCCGACGCCGTAACGCACGGCCGATTTGCCGTAGATACCGACGTAGTACCGCCCGCTTTCGAGGGGTGGTGCTGACGATTCGTGCGCGAGGATGCGTTCGGCCTTCTTATTGGTATTGGAGCGGTAGTCCCAGTTATTGAGATCGGGCAGGCTCCCGAGCCGCACATAGATGTCGGCGTTGCCGGCGTTGAGGCTCCTGACCCCCCAGCCGGCCTTCGCATTCCAGTCGTACACATCGATGAAGTAGTATTCCCATTCGCCCTGCCCGACATTGGAGACAATCGGCACGCTGTCCTGGAGTGGGGTCTGGGCAGAGGCCGGCGGATTGACGATCAGACCGATCAATCCTGCCACGAGCAGGTACAGGCAGGCAGCCGCTCGTTGTGTCTTCCCAATTCGCTCCATCCTGATCTTCACGATTGTCCCTTTCTCCTGTTGGACCCAGACGGCACTTCGCCGATAACCGCGGGAGTGCCATGGCGCACAGACAGCGTGCGTGATTCCCCTCACAGACTCTGATTATACATCAGAATCGGCCGAATCACAAGCAAATCAGGCGATCGTGTCGTCGATTGGAGTCGCTGCCCCAGCCTGTTCGGCACTATCGAGGAACCATGCGCAGCCGCACTCCGGGCACAGGGTGGCCCCGTCCGATGGGTCGGGAGGCAGGGCATGGAGGTCGTACCCGCAGTGCGGGCAGACGTTGTATCGGAGCATGACGGTGTGGATGCGTTCGAGCCGCCCGCGCCGAGCCCGGTGCCAGATCAAGAACGGCCAGAGCCAGATTTGAAAGCCAACGGCCACGATGGCGCCCATGTGACCACGCCTGCTGTGTTGCCAGCGGCGAGGTGAACAGGGTGAAAATGTAAATGATCGCCACGATGCCGAAGGTACAGAGGAAGACGGCGACGGCCCAGTTCATGCCTCGGGACAATCCGGACCCGATTTCGCGCAGAATGGCAGCATGCAAATCCGGGTTATCGCCGAAACGGCGGCCGGCGAGTCGAGCCTTGACCGGGTCCAGCGGCGCGACCGATCGGCCGCGCGCATCGCGCACACTCAGTCCGGAGGCGGCATGTTCACGTTCAGCCGGTCGGACAACCGGCACGTCGTGATCAGGTTCAAGTTGTTGATCTGCCATGAGATGCTACCTGTCAAGATGAAACAATCGGCGCATCATCCGGTCGGTCAGCCACGTTGGCATGACCCGATATCCCATGCGTCTCAGGGTATTGTGTCGGGGCACGGTGTAGTGCGCCCGGGGTCGTTTGGCCTGGATGGCTCGCGCAATGCAGTCGGCCACGACGTCCGGCCCGGGAGCCCTGTTGCCGTAGTATTCGAAAACCGCCTGTGCCTGTTTCAGGGATTCCGTATACGACTCGGAGCCTGGCTCGTGGCGGGTAGTCGCCCGGACACGGTCGAGGTTGTCCTGCATCTGTGCAAAGAACGGAGTTCGGATGGGTCCCGGCTCGATCAGGATGACAGGAATGCCGAACTGAGCCAACTCACAACGGAGCGCTTCGTTGACGGCAACGAGCGCGTGCTTTGATGCACAATACGGTGCGGACAGCGGGTGCGGGAGTCGGCCGATCAGGCTGCCGATGTTAATAATGCGTGCCGGCTGCTGACTCGTCCGGCTCCTCATGGACGGGACACAGGCCTGTGTGACGGCCACCAGGCCGAACAGGTTGACTTCGAACAGTCGCTGCCATTCTGAAAGCGGGATGAGTTCGATCGGTCCGGGAGTGGAGTAGCCGGCACAGTTAATAAGAACGTCGGGCCCCGCCCCGTCAGTCTCATCCGTGATCCGGTTGACAAGCGCTGCGATGCTGTCCCGGTTCGTGACGTCAAGCGGCATGGAGGTGATACCGTGCTCGGTCGTCTGCTGTTGATCGTACACGACATCCGCTGCATAGACAGCATGGCCCACTCCTGCCAGCTGCCGCGCGGCCGCCTGCCCGATCCCACCGGCACCGCCGGTGATCAGCACCGTCAATCGCGATCGTGGTGCAGCACGATTCATGCAGCAGTGTATCTCACTGACAGCGTCTGAGCGTGTGCGCCGGCTCAGTCAGTTGCCCGGTACTGACCAAGCAGATCGAGCAGCCGGCACATGTCATCCGGCAGCGGCGCTTCGAGTCGCATGCGCAGCGCACTGATCGGATGATCGAACTCAATCGAGGCGGCATGGAGTGCCTGGCGGTGCATGACGGGGGCATCCTGCGGGTCGCCGCTTGATATGGTGTCGGTCAGATGCGAAAGGTCTAACAGCGGGCCGTCGTACATATCATCGCCCACCAGCGGCCAGCCCATGTGGGCCATATGCACGCGAATCTGATGGGTGCGGCCGGTGTGGAGGTCGAGTTCGACCAGTGCATAGCCGTCGAATTGCTGCTTCAAACGATACGTGGTCCGGGCCGGCTTGCTCGCGTCGTCATAGCGCACGGTCATGAGTTCACGAATGACCGTGTGTTTGCCGATCGGGAAGTCGAGGATGTCGGCAGGCGGTTCGACGGTCCCGGTCACGACAGCCAGGTATCGTTTCTCAACCGTCCGGTCATGGAACTGCTTGCCGAGCCGGTAGTGGGCGACATCGGACTTGGCTGCTATGAGGACGCCGGTGGTGTCCTTGTCGAGCCGATGCACCACACCCGGGCGTGCCTCGTCCTTGCCGACACTGGACAAGGTGCCGTCAGAGTTATGCAGGAAGTGCCAGGCGAGCGCATTGACGATCGTGCCGGTCTTATGGCTCCGGGCGGGGTGGACGACAATGCCGGCCTGCTTGTTCAACACAATGAGGTGCTCATCCTCATACAGCACGGTAAGCGGAATGTCATCCGGTTGAATCTCTTTTGTCGGGGGCGGCGGGACCGTCACGACGACCTCGTCGTCAAGGCGCAGCACGGTCGATGCTTTGGGGCAACGGCCGTTGACTTCGACGGCCTTTTCCTTGATGAGTCGTTGCAGTTGCGTCCGGCTCATAAAGGGGATGCGGTCCTGCAGGTACTTGTCGAGTCGCTTCTGTAGATCGCGGGTCAATCTGAAGGTCACCGACAGGGCACCGTCATCCGAGTCGTCCCCGTCGCCGCATGAGGATGCCGCCCGGACCAGGTCAGGATCAACCTTGCCGTCCGCACCGAGTAAGGATGTGAGATCGTGGGGCTCGTTCATGCGTAACGTCCCCATGGCAGAGAGATACCGAAGCGGGTGCGTGAGCCAGCGGTGGGCAAGGGGCTCAGGGTCTGATCAGCCGCCGCCGCCGGTGCCATCGTCGTTGCCGCCATCGCCCGGATCATCAGCGCCAGTTTCATCCCCGGTACCCTCGGGGGTCTCGGGATCCTGAGTCCCGGCTTCAGCGTCTTGACCGGTTTCGACTGGTTCGGTCACTTCCTCGGGGTCCTCGGCAGGATCATCAGCGGGCTCCGGGACTGGAGGGGCTGTTGCTGCGGCGAGTTCGGCAGCGGTCGGCAGTGGGGTCCATTGGCCGCCCCGTTCCAGGGAATCGATTCGTGTCTGACAAAGGGTTTTCAAGTCCGGATAGTTGTCGGACAGGGTCTCTTGAATCTGGTTATAGATGGCAGTCGCACCGTCGTTGTCCTGGCGCATTTCCGCCACCGTCGCCAACCCGAACATGGCCTTGGCGGTGAGCAACTCCTTGCCGGGATCATCCTGGGTCCGGTCCAAGACCATGCGATACTGGACCTCGATGTCATCCAGGGCCTCGGAACGCTCCTCCGGGGTCATCGGGGGGGCTACTTCATCCTCCGGCGGGAGCGGATCATCCGGGTCCGGCACGGGGGGCACCCAGGTGGGTGAGACATCCAGGTACACCTCATAGAGGCGGAGCGATGCAGCGGACAGACTGGCCATATCGGAAACCGAGCCGACCTCCTCGTACTGATTCACGAAGCCGGCCATTGAGCCGTAACTATCGGTCTGCCCCCATTCCACCCAGGCCTGCCCGATGCGCTCGGTGCGCGTTTCCTGCCACCAGATCCAGCCTCGGACCCCAAGCAGGAGCAATGCGAGCACGACCAGGACGTTCGGGCCATGCTTCTTGAGAGCCTCGACCAGTTCCAGGTTGACCGTGGACTCGGTCATCTGGCTGGTGTGCATTTCTTCTAATCGTTTGTCAACCATTGGGTTATCCCCTGGGTGTTTCTTCAAATCAGCGGAGAATCCCCCCGCGTCCCGATTTCGAGTGTGCCGGGTGCTGTCTTGCTGCCCGACGAACCGGCAATGATAGCGGATACGCGCGCGACTGCCACGACTGTGATCGTCAGGTTTGATTCTCCGTCAACCGCTCATCAAACAGCCACGGGCCTGGGTGTTCCAGATCGGCATCCGGGACCAGACGCTGCCGGATTGCGTGGGTGAGCCCGGGCAGCCCCAGGGCCTTTTTGACGCTCACCGATACATCAGCCTGGGGAGCCCAGCCCTTGACCCGGTCGGACTTGAGAAGCACCCTCAAGTCATACGGACCGACGTCTGCCCGACATTCCGGCAGTTCCGGCCAGATTCCCTGGTGATCAGCCGCAGCAATCAGCAGATCGGCGTCGGCAATGATCCGGTCCGAAATGGCAACTGCGTCGCCGGTGATGGGATCGGGCAGGCTGCCATCGGACTGCTGTTCGGGTCGGCCGGGGGTGTCATACCACCAGACGACGAGCCCGTCCAGATCGAGTTGGACGCCGACATAATCGCGTGTCGTGCCCATGAGGTCGGCTGCGATACTCGTCGATCGGCCGGCCAGCGCATTGGTCAGCGTGCTCTTGCCCACATTCGGCAATCCCACCACGACCACGGACGGCGGCGCCAGCAGATGATTCAAACGGACTGAGCGCCGGCGGATCATTTCGATCGGCTCGACATCATCGGCACAGCGCTGTGCCAGGGCAGTTCGGTATGCCGCCCATCGTTCGGGCTGGCTGGGAAGCAGTTCGAGTGCCAGCGGGCTGGCAGCCCGTGCCATCGCAGCCAGCATGAGTGCTTCATCACGCGATTCGGCTTCCGGGTATTCGAGTTCCGGGTCGACCTGAGTCGGTGCCGGCACACAGTCGAGTTCAATGAGCGCTTCGCCGAGCCGCTGCAGGACGCGCAGGCCGCCGTGCGGCATGAGTTGGGCCCGATCGGGCCCGAGCACGGCCACGATCCCCTCGTCGATTGCCCCGAACCGGCAGAACCGGATTGAGCCAACCGGCCACCGATCGGCTCCCGTGAGTTGTTGCAGCACGTCTACAACATCCGGCCCCTCCCCTGCTTCATCACCATACAGGTCGATGACGGCAATCGGGCCGGGAGCATACGGCGTCGCGAGTCGGAATAAAACGGACATTCACAGGCCCCCCGTGTCCTGGGCGGAACTTCACTGCCCTGGGTCGTATGGGTTTCGGCCGTAGCCGCCGCGCACATTTTGCCTCGGGTAGGTGAGGATCATCAAACCGAGGCCGAGGGCCGGCACGATGACCATGGCCGGGTGCACGAGCAGGATGCAGATTGCGCCAAACAGGCTCGGTCCTTCGATCATGGCAAGCCGCAGGATCGTTGCTGTCTGAACCGCAGCGGGTGTGGGATCGCCGGTCTCGGGGTCCACACTGTCTTGTATCTGCTTCCGATGGAGCACAAACCCCATCGGCACTGCCGTGATCATAAGTACGACGCAGGTTCCGCCAAGAATCATGCCGGCCACGCTGCCTTGAAAGCCCACAGACCCACCGGTGCTGTAGCCGATGCCGAACATGACGACAGTCATAACGACCAGCCCGGCCATCATCGGCAGGTAGATCCATCTGCTCATTCGGTAGGCCTCATCAAGTGTCTGAGCCATACCGGGTCCGAGTTGCTGATCTCGAGTGTCATTCTGGTCGTTGTCAAACTCTGTCATGCACACCCTTTCGTTTCGAGTACACCGACTGTCGCTACTTGTTGTCCCGGGCCGCCTTGTGGGTAATGGTCGCCTGCTCCAGGGCGGTGCGGAAGGTGACACCCAGCCCGTAGATGGTCAGATCATCCACGATATTCTCGATCAGTTCATCGCCCTCGAACAACAAGCGGGCATCGCCGCCGGTTGCGATAATGCGCGGGTAGGCCCCATACTCTTCGGAATAGCGTTCGATGAGGTAGCGGGCCATCCCCTGGATGCCGAAACACACGCCGCGGAGCATGGCTTCGGCCGTGTTTGACCCCCAGGACTGCGGGCCCGGGCGTCGCAGTTCAATATCGGGCAAGAGTGCACCATGTTGGTGCATGGCCGCCAGTTGCGCCCGAGCCCCCGGCGCGATTGCCCCGCCGTGGAATGTCCCTTCGCCATCGATGAAATCGACGGTCACGGCCGTCCCGGCATCGATGACGATGCATGCCTGCTTCACGGAGTCGAATGCAGCCGCAGCATTGAGCAGCCGATCCATGCCGACCACGGCTTCCGGGTCGAGGCAGCGTCCGATCGGGATCGGCGCTCGCGCTCGGCCCAGAGGACCTGACATCCATCCTTATCACTCAGTGCGTCATAGAGCGGGCGGGCCACCGGCTCGCGGACCGAGGCCAGCAATACCACCGGCTGCTGTTCGCTGGCACAATTCTCGATCAGGACATCGAGTTCGCCACAAACGGCGTTGGTGACATCATCGCCGGGTTTCGTGGCCTGGTGGGCGACTCGCTGCACGGTGCAGACCTTCCCGGCTTCGATGCGGGCCACGGCGACGCGACTGTTGCCGACGCTCACTGCCAGCAGAGGGCGTTGTGGCATAACCGGCAGTTCCATAAGCACAAACCTGCTTCCATTGGCGATGGACCATCGCCTCATAGTACGAAATCAAACAACACGACGACCCCCACCACCACATTATAGAAGGGCGATTCGGGCTGGTTTGCATGACGGTCGGGAGCCGGATTCACGTCGTGGCGGCTGATGCCGATGTGTCGTTGATCACCACACGGAGCAATGCATCGTACAAGCGTCGGCACACCGGGCCGACTCGGCCGTCACCGATCTGAATGCCGTCCACGGCTGTGACGGCCACCATGAGACGGGTGGTGCTCGTCAGCATGACCTCTTGAGCGGACATGAGGGCATCAATCGGCACCGGGCGGACCTGGACGTCGACGTCGGCCCCGATGAGCATCTTCCGCGTGATGCCGTGGAGAATGGGATTGCCTTCGTCGGTCGGGGGCGTGATGACGGTGCCGGCCTCGTTGACGATCCAGACATTGGTGGTGCTGCCTTCGGTGACGAAGCCGTCACGGTGCAGGATCGCCTCGGCTGCGTCGTATTTGGCAGCCTCCATCTTGGCCAGCACGCTGCCCATCAGGTTCAGACTCTTGATATCGCAACGGGCCCAGCGGACGTCCGGGTACAGCCGGGCTTCGACGGCCTGTGGGTTCTGCGATTCCGACAGCGGCGGCAGTTGCCAGCAGAAGCCGAAAACGGTCGGCGTGAGGCCGGTCACGGCTGGGACATGGGACCGGATCGGCTCGGTTCCTCGGGTGACATGCCAGTAGGTGGCCGCGTCTTTGAGCCGGTTGTGGGTCAGCAGCGTCGAGCCCAGCGGCCCGATGTCGGGAGCATCGAATCCCCGGATTTCGAGTTGATCCAGGCCCCATCGAAGGCGCTCGACGTGGCCGTCGAGATCGACCGGTCGGCCGTCGAAGTAGCGGACCACTTCGTAGACCCCGTCGCCGAACAGGAAACCGCGGTCCATGGCCGGGACCATCGCTGTGGCAGAATCGACAAACGAGCCATTGAGATACACTTGCATCATCCGGTCTTCCCAACCTCCCCAAACCCGGGCGCCCGGCCCCGGCCACGAGCGATGAATCGGCTACGATGGAGCATATGAGCAACGAACACGGCAGAATAATCGACGGCAAAGCCCTTGCCAATGGTTTTCGGCAGGACATCGCTGACCGGATCAAAAAGCTGGAGACGCGCGGCCGGCGGGTATCGCTTGATGCCGTGCTCGCTGAGCCTGAGTCCGAGCGCCAGCGGAGTTCAGCCCACATCTATGCCAGCAACCAGAAACGGATGTGCGAGGAACTCGGGATCGAGTATCACCTGCACCTGCTGCCGGCCGGGGCCACCTATGAGGACATTGCCGGCCGCCTGCTGTTGCTGGGGAAGGATGAGAATGTCACGGCCATCATGCTGCACCTGCCGGTCCCCGAGGGGATCGACACCTACCGCCTCCAGAGCATGATCGAGCCGTCAAAGGATGTCGAGGGGGTCAACCCGGCCAACATCGGCAACATCGTGTACGGCCGATCGTCGCTTGTCCCCTGCACGGCGTTGGCTGTGTTGAAGATGATCGAATCAACGGGCGTCGAGATTCAAGGTTCGCGCACGGTATGCATCGGCGCGAGTGATATTGTCGGCAAGCCGGTAGCGGTGCTCATGATGCAGCGTGAGGCGACGGTCATCAGTTGTAATGTGTACACGCAGGGGATCAAGGAGTTGGCTCGGTCTGCTGACATTCTGATTGTGGCCGTCGGCAAGCCGGACCTGGTATCTGCAGACATGGTCAAGCCGGGTGCGGTCGTGGTTGATGTCGGCGTGAACCGGATCGTTGATCAGGTGTCGGGGAAGAGGAAGACGGTCGGGGACGTGACGTTTGATGCTGTGCGCGAGGTGGCCGGCTGGATTTCGCCGGTTCCGGGCGGCGTGGGGCCGGTGACGGTGACGATGTTACTTCGGAATACGGTGGAAGCGGCCGCGATGCACCCGTGAGGGGGGGGAGAGGTCTTTCCGTGCTCCCTTCCGGGGGTGGCGCTCGTCTACGACTCGCTTCACCCCCGGCTACAAACGCGCACCGCTTCGCGGTGAGGAAGCGCGCGGCTCGTCCGAGGGTAGGGGCACATTGCATGTGCCCCGTTGTGGATACAGGCCATTTGTTACGCACTTCGTCCGCCCTCCGGGCGGTGGCGTAGATGGGGTGCCCATACCGGCGGCTGAAGCCGCCGGCTACGTTCGTGCGCCCTGACGGGCGGGGAAGTGGAGGAGGCCCGCTCCCTCACGGTCGCGGCTTGTCGGAGTGTGTTACGACCACCCCTTCGGGGTGAGGAGAGGTTTTTGTGTGCGATCCCTTCCGGGGGTGGCGCTCGTCTCCATACGATCACCGCTTCGCGGTGAGGAAGCGCGCGGCTCGTCCGAGGGTAGGGGCACATTGCATGTGCCCCGTTGTGGGTACAGACCATTTGTTACGCACTTCGTCCGCCCTCCGGGCGGTGGCGTAGATGGGGTGCCCATACCGGCGGCTGAAGCCGCCGGCTACGTTCGTGCGCCCTGACGGGCGGGGGAGTGGAGGAGATGGATTCCCGCGTGCGCGGGAATGACGAGTGAGGAGAGGAGCCCGCTCCCTCACGGTCGCGGCTTGTCGGAGTGTGTTACGACCACCCCTTCGGGGTGAGGAGAGGTTTTTGTGTGCGATCCCTTCCGGGGGTGGCGCTCGTCTACGACTCGCTTCACCCCCGGCTACACACGATCACCGCTTCGCGGTGAGGAAGCGCCCGGCTTTTTATCTGACCTGCCCTTCGTGCCATACTCCTTCTGATGTCAGGGGAGTAAAGTACCGACACACAATCAGATGGACGAACGACTGACCTCTCATAGAAGAAGGGTGGACGCGCGATGGACTGCATCATTGAACACATTCACGCCCGGCAAATCCTCGATTCACGGGGCAATCCGACCGTCGAGGTCGATGTCCTGCTGGCCAACGGTGCCCTCGGGCGAGCGGCCGTCCCATCCGGTGCATCGACCGGTGACAACGAGGCCTGCGAACTGCGGGATACGGACAACTCGGCCGTCTACGGCGGCAAGGGGGTCATGCAGGCCGTCCACAACGTCAATACCCGCATCGCAGAGCATCTGCTCGGTATTGATGCCCGCGAGCAGGAGGCGATTGACGGGGCGATGCTCGAACTCGACGGCACGGACAACAAAGGTGCACTCGGGGCCAATGCCATCCTCGGCGTGTCGTTGGCTGTGGCAAAGGCCGCAGCGCTGAGCGTGGGGCTGCCGTTGTATCGCTACCTCGGCGGGACCGGTGCCCGCACGTTGCCCGTCCCGATGTTCAACATCCTCAACGGCGGCAAGCACGCGGATAACACCGTGGACTTCCAGGAGTTCATGATCCAGCCGTGGGGGATCGACAACTACGAGGAAGGGCTGCGGGCCTGTGTCGAGATCTACCACCAACTCAAGGACGTCCTCAAGGCAACGCAGAAGCCGGAGGTGCCAAAGGAGAAGCGGCTATCGACGACGGTCGGCGATGAAGGTGGTTTTGCCCCGAATCTCGAGTCGAATGAGCAGGCGCTCGAGTTGATCAAGACGGCAGTCGAGAAGGCCGGCTACTCCTGGGGTGGGCAGATCTTCGTCGCTCTGGATCCTGCCACCAGTGAGTTGTGGAACGAAGCGGAGAAACGCGGCGAGCCGGGCAAGTACTGCATGTTCTCCAGCAGCCAGGAGATTGTGACGAGCGACTCCCTCATCGATCTGTGGACCCAGTGGGCCGAGGACTACCCGATTCGCTCGATCGAGGACGGCCTGTCGGAGCACGACTGGGAGGGCTGGCAGAAACTGACGGCTGCACTCGGCGACCGGGTTCAACTGGTCGGGGACGACCTGTTTTGCACGAACCGCACGCTGCTTCAGAAGGGATTGGACACCAAGTGTGCCAACTCCATTCTCGTGAAGGCCAACCAGATCGGCACGCTGTCCGAGACGTTTGACACGGTGAATCTGGCCATGCAAAACGGGTATTCGGCCGTGCTGAGTCATCGCAGCGGCGAGACTGAGGATGCGACGATTGCCGATATTGCGGTGGCGACCAACTGCGGCCAGATCAAGACCGGGGCCCCCTGCCGATCGGATCGGAACGCGAAGTACAACCAGTTGATCCGGATCGCTGAGGAACTCGGTGGCGATGCGAGGTACGGGTCGCAGTGCTGACAGCCGGCCACGGCCACGGCCACGGGTCTGGTTGGTATATCCCGATTGACAATTGAAACGGGCACACTGCCTTGCAAGAGACGGTGTGCCCGTTTGTGTTTTTCAGGTGTCGGTGTGTGACACGCGGTCAGCGTTTGGAGCTCTTGATCCGATCCGTGCCGCCGGCGCCTCCCGTGATGCCGGCATAGTTCCGCATCAGCAGGTTTGCCTCGATTCGCTGGACGAAGTCGAGCCCGACGCTGACGACGATGAGCAGGCCGGTGCCGCCGAGGAATGACGACACCATGAACGGGATGCCCATGCTGTTGGCGACCAGGGTCGGGATGATGGCAATGATGGCGAGGAAGCCGCCGCCGACATAGGTCACGCGCTCCATGACGGTTTCCAGGTATTCAGCGGTACGCGGGCCCGGTCGGAGCCCGGGGATGAAACTCCCGTGATCGCGCAACTGTTCGCTCATCTCCTTCGGGTTGAACTGGACAGTGGTCCAGAAGTAACTGAAGAAGTAGATCAGCAGAATCTCCAGCACGACATATGGATACGCTCCGAAGGCGAAGCTGTTATTCATGAAGTCGGCAATGCGCGCCAGCATACTGCTTTGTCCCGCATTCTGTGCCCAGCTGTTGAAGGCACCGAAGGCGATCGACGGGAAGATCATCAGCGATTGCGCGAAGATGATCGGCATGACGCCGCCGTGATTGACGCGGAGCGGCAGGTAGGCACGTTGCCCGCCGTAGACCTTTCGGCCACGGGTATGTCGGGCCTGCTGGATCGGGATTCGGCGTTGGGCCACCGTAATCACGACCGCCCCGGCCACCACGAAGACGAAGGCAGCGACCAGGAACAGAATGTGCATCGGCCCCCACTGGGCGCTCGATGAGGCCGACAGGCCGGTGTTCTTGGCCACCATGATGATCGCACTGGGCATCCGTGACAGGATACCGGCGGTGATGATCAGCGAGACGCCGTTGCCGAGCCCGTAGCGGTCGATCTGTTCGCCGAGCCACATCAGGAAGATGGTGCCGGAGGTCAGAGCGAGCACACCCTGCAGTTTGAAGACGAGCATGGCACTGGTGTTGTTGGCGATGCTCGGGTAGATCAGATCATTGGTCTGGAGCACGGTCAGCCAGGCCAGTGCCTGGAAGGCACACAGGCCGACGGTCGCATACCGGGTCCATTCCTGGATCTTCTGACGTCCGGTGGCCCCTTCCTTCTGCAGATCAGACAGCGTTTTGCTGGCGCTGCCCATCAATTGGAAGATAATGGCCGCCGAGATATATGGCATCACCCCCAGCCCGAAGATCGTCGACTGGCTTAAGGCACCGCCGGAGAAAATCGACATGTAGTCGATCAACCGGCCGAGGGCCCCGCTGGTCGTCTGCTGCTGCTGGAAGAAGTCGAGTACTTTTGTCTGGTCGACACCCGGCAGCGGAATCCAGAATCCGATCCGGTAAATGGCAAGCATCCCGATGGTAAACAGGAGCTTGTTCCGCAGTTCCGGGATCCGAAAGACATTGAGAAATGCTTTTAGCATGGTCGGATCACCGCCTTGTGTTCACATGCAGACCAGTATCTATCAACGAACCCCCCGGTTGCGTTGTCATCGTGGGTCAGTGTACTTCCCGGTACCGGACAATACTGGGAAAACGGGGGTCACTTTTTCCCTGAAGTCCTGGTTCGGACCCATTTCGTCTTGGTGACTTCAGTTACCGAGCCGCCCTTGGCCTCGATCTTTTCTTTGGCCGACCCGGAGAACTTCGCCGCGGTGACGGCCAGTTTCTTGGTCAGGTCACCCTGGCCGAGGATCTTGACGGGGTCTTGTGCATTGCGGACGAGGCCGACGGCAACGAGTGAGGCTGCATCGACGGTGGCACCGTCTTCAAACCGCTCGTCCAGCTGCTCCACATTGACGATCTGGTAGGCAGTGCGGAAGACCTCGTTGCTGAAGCCGCGCTTGGGGAACTGCCGGAAGTACGGCAGGCGGCCGCCTTCAAAGCCGAAGCGCTGCGACCAGCCGGCGCGCGACTTGGCTCCCTTGTGGCCTCTCCCGCAGGTCTTGCCATGTCCTGATCCCTGGCCGCGCCCGACTCGCTTGCGAGCCTTGTGCCGACCGACCTTTTCCGTAATCTCATGTATCATCATGGCGTGTGATCCTCACGCGAGGGCCCGTCGGCCCGTTGGTGTCAAACGAACTACTCTCTCACGCATCACGCTCGTGCTGCCGGGGATTGTCTTGTCAGGCCGCAGCAGCGGGGTCGAACGTGGTGTCTCTCATTCTCACTCAGCCGGCTTGGCATCCGATGCTGACTCGCTGGGGGCGGGTGCGTCGGCCGGCGGTGTCTGCTGCGGTGCCGGTGCTGCAGCCGGCTGGGCCTCCTTGGCCGGTGTCGGAGGGGCGGCTGCTTCAGCAGCAGGAGCGGGTGCGGGTGCGGGTGCCGGGGCCTCAGCCTTCTCCGGTCTGGAACTACTGCGACGGCTGGACCGGCGCTGGCCGCCGCCCCCCGTCCCTTGCCTCTGTTGGCAGAATCCGGTCGGCCGGCGACCGGCTCGGTCCGGGGCGAGGTGGCCACGGACACGGGTGCAAAGTCGGCCCCGCGCTTCAGGATTTCCTCGACGTGTGTTTCTTCAATCTCGACGCCTCGCAGTGCCTCAACCTGATCCTTGCGACGGAGTTGCAGGAGACCGTCGAGCGTGGCCTTGACCAGATTCATCTGGTTCGTCGATCCGTAGGCCTTTGTCAGGCAGTCACGAACGCCGACGAGGTCAAGGACGGCTCGGACGGTCCCACCGGCAATAACGCCGGTACCGGGACTGGCCGGGACCATCTTCACGCGTGAGGCACCGGCTCTGCCGATAACCGTATGCGGGATGGTGCCTTCCTTGAGGTGGACGCTCTTGAGGCTGCGGCGGGCTTCCTTTTCGCCCTTCTCGATCGCCGGCGGGACTTCATTCGCCTTGCCGTATCCGATCCCAACTCGGCCGCTTCGATCACCGACGACCACGAGCGCACCAAAACTGAACCGTCGGCCGCCCTTGATGGTGGCAGCGGTTCTCATGACCTTGACGGTCGTGCTCTCGAGCGGGGTGGTTTCTTCGTGCATGTCAATCATGTCTGATTCGACTTTCACTCATCATGTATGCGTCGTCGCACAGTTCAGAAATCGAGACCTGCCTTGCGTGCCTCGTCGGCCAGCGCCTTGACTCGGCCGTGATACCGGAAGCCGTTGCGATCAAAGCACACCTTCTTGATGCCGGCATCAATGGCCCGTGTGGCCAGCAACTTGCCGACTTCACCGGCTGATGCAGCATTCCCGCTCGGGCCGTCTGCGGCATAGTCCTTATCTTTGGACCCGGCCGAGACGAGTGTGCGACCGGTCAGATCATCAATGATCTGGGCATAGATATGACGCAGCGAGCGGTAGATGCAAAGGCGCGGGCGCTCCGGCGTGCCGAGCACGTACTTTGCCTTGCCGCGCTTCCGGCGGTCGCGGCGTACCAGTCTGAGTTTGGCATTATCCATTTCGTTATCCTCGAATGACCGGCAGTTGCGGCCATGCTTGGCTCACGTCAGTCGCCCACACAGGAGGGCGGTGACGATTACACCGTATCGATCGACTCCAGTTAGCGGCCGACCACCGCCTTGCCCTGCTTGCGGATGATCTGTTCATCCACGTACTTCACACCCTTGCCCTTGTACGGCTCCGGCTTCCGCTTGGCACGTGCGGAGGCTGCAAAATGCCCGACGGCCTGCTTGTCGGCCCCCTTGATCGTGATGATCTGGCGTTCGACCTGCACATCGAGGCCGGCCGGGATCGGCATGATCACGGGATCGCAGTAGCCGACGTTGAGGACGAGTTTGTTGCCCTGCAACTGCGGGCTCCACCCTGAGCCGACGACTTCCAGCCTTTTCATGTAGCCCTCGGTCACGCCGACGACCATGTTCTGGATGAGCGACCGGGTCAATCCCCAGTAGGCACGGTACTGCCGTTCCCCGGTCTTGTCCTCGGGAATGGTGCACGCAATGGTCCGGTCCGATTCGTTCCACTGCACCGTGACTTCCGGCCGATGCTCCATCTGCAACCTCGAGCCGCCTTTTTCCACTGTGACCGTGCGGCCGGTGATGGACACCGAGACGCCGGCGGGAACAGTGACTGGTTTTGATCCAACGCGGGACATGCTGATCGCTCCTCGTCGCTTACCTGCTGCCTCAATCCGGATTCGCTACCGTCCGGGTCAATACCTCGCTCGCTCGCTCACTCATCACTCAGCGGCCGCCTCGCACGGGCACTGCTGCGGTCCGTGGGAAAGTGCATTAATCCACCGTGGCCAGCAACTCGCCGCCGATGTTCTTCTCGCGGCACTGCCGATCACTCAGCACGCCGAAACTCGTGGACACGATGGCGATTCCGAGCCCGTCCAACGGCTTGGGCATGTCTTTGACGCCGCAGTACACGCGCCGCCCGGGCTTGCTTTCCCGTTTGAGTGAATGCAGAATCTTCTCGCCGCGTGAACCATACTTCAGGTGCACTCGGATCAGTCCCTGTCGGCCGTCTTCGATGACGTCGTACTTATCGACGTATCCCTCGGACTGGAGGACATCACAGATCCCTCGGTTCACCTTGCTGTTCAAGCAATTGACCTTCTTGTCGCGATTCCGAACCGCATTTCGGATCCGTGTCAAGGTATCGGCAATCGGGTCGTTCATTGACATAGTGCCAGTTCCTTCAGCGTCGCAGCACAGCGTGCTCTTTCTTAATCCGTCAGCCTGTCGCTGTCGTCCTCTCGTCGCCCACCCACGGTTCGAAGCCGGCCTCAGATGTCGTCGTCGTTGTCGTCGGGCAGTGCCCTGGACGGACGTCTGGTGTCGAGCATCGACCGGGGGGAGGGGTCGGTCGGGCGCAGTCGGGCTACCAACTTGCCTTTCGCATCCCCGGGATCATGCCCTGGTGCGCTAACTCGCGGAGCATGATTCGGCTGATTCGAAACTTGCGATACACCCCGCGTGACCGGCCGGTAATCTCGCACCGGCGGACGCGTCGCGTGGAAAACTTCGGTGTTCGCTTGGACTTGGCAATCTGTGCTTTCGTCGCCATCTTGTCGTCTACTCCGTCTCTCGATCCCGGCCTCTGATGCATCTCCGTGATGCGATCCGGGCCGCGTCGTGTCAACTCTGTCTTCTCTACGCGCTCAGGCCGCTTCGTGGTGCATGGTCGGTCCCACGCATGCCAACCGGCGGCCCACTGATCGGTTACCACTGCCTGGTCAACCGGTCTCATCCTCCCGCTTGAACGGGAAGCCCAACTCAGTCAGGACGAACCGGCTGATCTCCGGCGTCGAGTTCCTGAACACGAGGTTGATGTGCATCCCGTGCGAGATATTGATCGACCCCATATCAATCTCCGGCCAGACTGCCTGCTCGGAGAATCCGAACGAGTAGTTGCCGGCTGCATCAAAGGACGTTCGGCTCAGGCCTCGGAAGTCACGAACACGCGGGATGGCCAGGTGGATGAGCCGTTCGAGGAAGGACCACATCCGGACTCGCCGCATCGTGACCTTCGTCGAGCCGAGGGCTCCTTCACGGACCTTGAAGTTCGACACGGACTTCTTGGCCTTGATCAGGATGGGCTGTTGCCCGGTGATCGTGGAGAGCGTGTTCAGGATGGTGTCACGAGCCTCGGGGCGCAACTTGTTGTTCTCAAGAAAGTCGCCCATGCCGACGTTGACCACGATCTTGTCGAGTCGCGGCAGCGCCATCGGGTTCGTGATGCCGAACTTCTCGGTCACCTTCGGCCATACCTCGTTGTGCAGCGTCGTCTGGAGGGCGCTGATCGCGGGGGCCTGCTCTGTTTCTTCTGCTGTTGCAACCGTCATACTTCAATCCGTCCTATGCAGCCGTCCGTCAATGGGAGGTCAGCCTGGCTGACGTCGTGTTCCCGTACCGACCGACATATGCCTGTCTAGGCCTTCTTCGTCTTCTTCGATTTCGCGGGGGCACTCCGCACGACTGACAGTTCACTGCCGTCCCGCACCGCTACCCGGACCTTGGAGCGATCCTTCTTCACTTCGAATCGAACTCGAGTCGCCCGCCCGCTCTTATCGACGGGGCTGACGTTCGAGACATGCAGCGGCATCTCTTTGGTCACGACGGCCCCCTGCGGGTTCATCTGTGACGGCTTGAGATGCTTCGTCTTCGTATTGATTCCCTGCACGATCACCTGGTCCCGCTTGGGGATGACCTTGAGGACGGTCCCGGTGCGACCCTTGAAGTCGCCGGCCGTGACCATGACCGTGTCACCGGATTTGATATGTCGTGGCATGGTTAGAGCACCTCCGTGGCCAGGCTGACGATCTTCAGGTAGCCCTTTTCTCGCAACTCTCGCGCGACCGCCCCGAAGATTCGGGTTCCCCTCGGGTTGCCGTCATCGCCGATGATGACGACGGCCGGCCGATCAAAGCGAATGACGGACCCATCGGGACGTCGAGTCGGGTAGGCGGTTCGGACCACGACGGCCCGGACCTTGTCCCCGCTCTTGATGTCCGTCCCGGGCAGGGCCTTCTTGATCGAGCACACGACTCGATCGCCGACCCCGGCGGTGCGTCTCGTGTATCTGCCCCGAGCCGTCGAACCGCCCAGGACGCGAATCACGTAGGCCACCTTGGCTCCCGTGTTATCCGCGACGTCTACTCTTGATTCTTGCTGCAACATCGCTGTCTATCCGTTCGCTACGCGTTCCGTATCTCTCTGCTGCCGGCACCCGAACGCTCGTGTTCCTGCGCCGTCGGCCTGCCGACCAATCCTGCATCCCGTTGGTTCGACCTGCCGACTTATGCCTGCCGCTCGGCGGCCTGCTCGACGACGCGGACAATGGTCCACTGCTTCGTCTTGCTCATGGGGCGGCAGGGCATCAACTCGACCTTGTCCCCGACCTGGGAAATGTTGTTCTCATCATGCACGGCCAGGGCGGAGCTTCGCTTGATGTACTTGCCGTACTTCGGGTGGCGCGCCTGAAACTCAATGATGACGCGCCGCGTTTTGTCCGCTCGAGCCCGATCGACGACACCGAACTTGGAGCCGTGAATCTTGCCGCTGGATTCCGTGGTACTGGTGGCTGGTGTCATCATGATGCCTGAGCCTCTCTACCCGTCTCGCGCTGTCGCTGCTCGGTGAGCAGACGGGCAATGTCTCTCTTGGTCTTGAGAAACTGTGACGTGTCCTCGATCTTCTCGGTCACCGCCTGCGTCCGCAGGTCAAACAGATGACGCCGCAACCGGCCCACCTCGCTGGCGACCTCTTCATCGCTCAGTTTCCTGACTTCGCTGGCCTTCATGGCTTCTCGCTCGCTTACGCTGTCGGGCCTTCACCGTTCGTGTCAATCCGTCCGTTGTGAAGTCACCCGTGTGTCTGGTGTGCTATTCTCGTTCCGTCCATGTCCCGGAAACCGTGGCGGCCGATTACACCGTCAGTCGCCGCTCGATCAACCGGCACCTGGTCGGCATCTTCATGGCGACGCGTGCCAGGGCGTTCTTGGCAGCCAGTTCCGGCACGCCGGCGATCTCAAACAGGACCGTGCCGGGCTTGACGCGTGCTGCCCAGTAATCCGTGTCTGCCTTGCCTTTGCCCATACGTGTTTCCAGCGGCTTCTTCGAAATCGGCTTGTCCGGGAACACGCGAATGAACACCTTGCCCTGACGGTGCAGATAGTGAGCAGCGGCAATACGCCCTGCTTCCAGCTGCCGGGCCGTGACCCAGGCCGTCTCCAGGGATTGGAGTCCAAAGTCACCAAAGGCAACGTAGTTGCCCGAGGTGGCATTCCCTTTCATCCGGCCGCGCTGCTGCTTCCGGTACTTGGTTCGCTTCGGCATACGGGGCATCTGAATCTGCTCCTGTCAGTCAACCAACTCACCTGTCTGGAGCGAAGCGGCTGACGTCTGTGCGTCCAACCGTTTCGCCGACCCATCCCACCGATCGCCTGCGATCAGTGACGGCCTCTGGCTCGGGCGCGCCCGCCGGCAGCCGTGGATTCGTCTTCGTCGTGCGATTCGTACATGCCGGTGTAAATCCACACCTTGCATCCGATCACACCGTATTTTGTCACGCTCGGCGCCAGGCCGTAGTCCACATTCGCCTGCAGCGTCTGCAGCGGGATCGACCCGAGGCTGACGGTCAGCCGCCGGCTCATTTCAGCCCCGCCCAATCGGCCGGCGATGCTGATCTTCACACCCTTGGCACCCGCCTGCATCGACTCTTCGGCCGTCTTCTTGAGAATGCGGCGGAAGCTGGCGCGACGCTTCAACTGTTCGGAAATGCTCTCGGCCGTCAGTTGAGCAGACAGGTGCGGGCTCTTGATCTCCTTGACCTGGATGTCGACCTTTCGGCCACCGGTCAGTGCCTGGAGATCCGTCTTCAACCGCTCGATCTCGCTGCCCTTCGGGCCGATCACCAGACCCGGTCGTGCCGACCGAATGATGACCTTGAGTTCCTCACGCGTCCGCTCGATCTGGACTTCGGACACGGCGGCATACGGCGGCGTCCGGTTCAGGCGATGGTCGATGTACTTGCGCAGTCGGTAATCCTCGACGAGCAGCGGGCCGTACAGTGACTTCGGTGCATACCACCGACTCCGCCATGGCTCGGTGACGCCGATTCTGAATCCCAACGGATGACACTTCTGTCCCATGAGTCACTATCCAGTCATGTGCCGACGTTGCAGTGTGGTGCCGGGTCGGCTGGTTCGATAAGGCTCTCTGTTGCTCGGCTGTAGCGCCCTACGTCACGTCGTATCCTCAGCCCGCCATCGTCATCCGGACAACGGCCGGCGGTGTGTTCGTCTTCCCTACTTACTGTTCCTCAACGGCCACCAAGATGTGGCTGGTTCGCTTGAGGATTTGGTGAGCCCGACCGCGATCCTTCGGCTGGAAGCGCTTGATGGTCGGCCCCTCGTCGGCCCGCGATTCGACCACGACGAGTCGGGTCACATCGGCGTCGGCCTCTTCGGCCGCTGCGATGGCCGTATTGAGCACCTGCTTGACAAACACGGCAGCGCGCTTCTTGCTGAATCGCAGCATGCTGATGGCCGAGTCAATGTCGTGCCCCTGGATCAGGTCGGTCACCAGCCGTGCCTTGCGGGTCGAGATTCGAGCCCAGCGGTGCTGGCCCTCGAACTTGACAAACGACTTCAGGTCGGCCTGCAGCGCGCCGGCCAGATTGCGCACATCGTCGTGCGTCGGGCGCGGCTTGTAGTCACCGCGACGCCAATTCCTGAATCGCCGACGGGGCATCAAGCCCGGGGCGCTCGATCGCAGCGGCCAGTGCCTCATCGGTCACGCCTGCTGCCTTGATCGCCTGATTGAACTTGTCCACGTTCAACTTCATGGTGGTCCGCTTCCTTTCAACCAACACCAACCGTGACCTACCTGCGGTGTGCGGTGTTGCTCAAAACCCCCGCTCAACGTCTGGCCTTGATGCCTTCCTTCTTGTTCGTGTGGCCACGGAAGAACCGGGTCGGGCTGAACTCGCCCAACTTGTGTCCCACCATGTCCTCGGTCACGAACACGTCCATAAACATTCGGCCGTTGTGCACCTTGAATGTATGGCCGACGAATTCGGGAACGATGGTGCAGCGGCGTGCCCAGGTCTTGATGGGCTGGCGGCTGCCTGACTCGTTCATCCGAACCACCTTCAAATACAGACTCTCTACAACATACGGGCCTTTTTTGAGCGATCGCGGCATAGTCGTCTACCTTCTGGCCTTGTTCGTCATCATCATCGACACGGGCACCATCTCAGTGCGGGCCGTGCCCTCGTTCCTTCTTACAGTGACAGCTGCCCGTACCGGACGCTGCGTCGGCGTCGGATGATTCGCTTGTTGCTCGCCTTGCGGCGCTGCGCGTCCGCCCACCCTTTGCCGAGGTCCCGGAGGGTCCGGCCGGCAGGCGATCACCCTTGCTTCGTCCTTCACCGCCGCCCAGCGGGTGGCAGTG
Organism: Planctomycetota bacterium; assembly: GCA_013112555.1. Taxonomy (GTDB): domain Bacteria; phylum Planctomycetota; class Phycisphaerae; order Phycisphaerales; family UBA5793; genus PNC21. The sequence continues at coordinate 2,802,319 of JABFGK010000001.1, forward strand.
GTGACTCATGGCAACACCACGGACCTTCGGGCGCCGACCGAGGTGCCGGTTGCGACCGGCCTTGCCCAGGCGGACCTGTGAATGATCGGTATTGCCCATCTGGCCGATGGTGGCCCGGCACTCAACTGAGACCTGACGGATTTCGCCGGACGGCATCACGAGCGTGGCCCACTTGCCTTCCCGGTTCGTCAGTCTGGCATAGGTGCCGGCGGCCCGACACATCTGGGCCCCCTTGCCCCGCAGCAGTTCCAGGCAATGCACGTTCAACCCGGTGGGGATGAACTTCAACTTCATGCAGTTGCCGACCTTCGGCTCGATGCGTTCGGTGCTGCTGCTCATGACGGTATCGCCGTCAGTCAGGCCCATCGGGGCCGGGATGTAGGCTCGGGTGCCGTCTTGGTATTCAAGCAGTGCAATGTAACTGGTGCGATTCGGATCGTACTCGATGCCGAGCACGGTGGCCGCCACCCCGTCCTTGCGACGCTTGAAGTCGATGGCCCGATACCGTCGCTTGTGCCCGCCGCCGCGGCCGCGCACTGTAATCTTGCCCTGGCAGTTTCGCCCGCCGGTCTTGGTCAGCTTCCGCAGCAGCGTCTTCTCCGGCGTGGACTTGGTCACCTCGGCGTGGGTATTGACCGAGGAGTTCCGCCGGCCGGCGCTGGTTCGTTTGTATACTCGGATGGGCATAAGTCAGTCCAACCTCTTCTGTTCCAGTCTCAATCCCGGATCAGGTCGATGCCCTGGGAGGCACCATGCTGTCCGTCTCAGTCCGTTCGACCCTGTGGCCGCCGGAGGGGGTGGCAGGCGATTTAGAAGAATTCGATCCGATCCTCAGGATGGACCTTCACAATCGCCTTCTTCACATCACCGGTGTAGCGGTATCCCCAACGGGTCCGTCGCGTCTTGCCCTTACGGCGGATGGTGGAGACGCTCTCGACGCGAACGCCGTACAACTCGACGATGGCTTGCCTGATCTGCGGCTTGCGGGCCCGCCGGTCGACCTCAAAGACGTACCGATTCAACTCGGCTGCGTCCGTGTTCTTTTCAGTCAGCAGAGGCCGTCGAATGACTGTGGTTGCTTCCATGTCACGCTACCTCCTTCGACGTCCCGGCTTCTGCATCGGCAGCGGCACCGTTGTTGCCGCCTGAGCCGGTCATATATGCCCCGTCGACGAACTTCTGCAGGCTGTCGCGGTCAATGACGAGGAATCGATGGTTTAAAAGGTCAAAGACGTTGAGTTGATCCCAGCGGATCGTGTCAACGTCATCAAGGTTGCGAGCCGAGAGGGCTGTGTTCATATTGGAGCCGTCCAGGGCAACCAGACAGGTTCGATTAACGCCGACGGCCTCGAGCAAAGCCTGTACTGCCTTGGTCCGAGGCCGGTCCAGATCGAGCGAATCGATGATCTTGATTTCCTGATCCACCGCTTTGGCCAGCAGCGCATTGCGGTTGGCCAAACGACGCATCTTCTTCGGCATGCTCTGGTGATAGTCCTGACGGGTGCGCGTTTTGGCAAACGTCACGCCGCCACCCTTACGGATGTTCGACCGGACCGTACCCATACGGGCGTTGCCGGTACCTTTTTGTCGGTAGATTTTGCGAGTGGAGCCGGTGACCATCCCACGGCTACGCGTGCGGGCAGAACCCTGGCGCCGATTCGCATGCTGCCTGACATAGGCTTGTTTGAGCAAAGCAAAACGGACTTCACCGCCCAGTTGTTCTTCGTCCAACTGGAAGGTATCGACCTTCTTGCCCTTCAGGTTGTAGACCGTCAGTTCGATCATTGTTTGCACCTATCCACGCAGACGGTTTGGTGTGGCATGGGCTGTGAGGCCCTGATTCGTCTGCGCCCAATCTGGTTCCGCCTCACCCTCCGCTGCCATCTCTCAATGTTCCGGCAGGGCAGGGGTATGACTCGGATGCGTTTCTACTGCACAGGCAGCATGGTTGTCGATGCCGGTCAGTTCCGATTCCCTCATCCCGATCGCTCGTGCAATCGGCCCGAGGATTCGTGATCGGCTTGTCCGGCCGGGTGGGAACCTGCGGTTCCCGGCCCGTCAACGCCCTTTCGCGTGTGTCAGCCTTTCCAGTTCCAATCGCTCTGAGTTGCCTGTGATCCCGGCACCGTTTGCCGGCCCACGGCCACCCAGTCAGTTCGCTTGTTTCCCCACATACTCCCGATGATTGGCCATCACCCCTTCTTGGCGGTGCTGACCTTCAACTGCTTGGACTTGCCCAGCCTCTTGGAGGTCCGGATCAGGACCATACCGTCATTCGGCCCGGGCACGGTGCCCTTGATCAGGAGCAGATTCTGCTCCGGGATGATCTTGACCACATCAAGGTTTCGTGATGTGACCGTGGCGTTGCCCATGTGGCCGGCCATCCGCTTGCCCTTTTTCGGCTTCGGGCCGGTCCCGAGGTTGATGCCGCCGCCGCCGATTGAGCCGGCCGACCGGTGCTTCCGCTCAACACCGTGGGAGGCCAGCTGGCCTTTGAAGTTGTGACGCTTCATGACGCCCTGGAAGCCCTTGCCCTTGGACGTGCCAACCACATCGACGTACATCACACCTTCAAATGTCTCGACCGTGATGGCCTGCCCGATCTCGTACTCGGCCTCGTCGCCGGCGTCCAGCCGCACTTCGCGGTGGAATCGCTTCGGGCTGAGGCCGGCCTTCGCATCGTGGCCGATCATCTGCATGGTCGAGCGCTTCGGGTCAATATCTTCGAATGCCAGCTGGATTGCACTGTACTCGTGCTTGTCCGCATCCTTGACCTCCGTGACATAGCACGGGCCGGCCTGGATGACGGTTACGGGCACGTTTTTCCCATCCTCACTGAGGAAGAAGCGGGTCATGCCGACCTTCCGGCCGAGTATGGCTGCAACCTGTGGCATCGTGTTTACTCTCTCGCTCGTGTTCTCAGTCAGGGGTCCGGACGCCTTCGGGCGTCAAGACATGGCTTTGGTGTTGGTCGATCGTCCGTTGCTGAGCAACCGGAAGACCGTTGGCATTGGATTCCTACGCTCTGATCTTCACGAAAACACCGGCCGGCACGGTCAGGCGGTTCAATGCCTCGACGGTGCGTGGGTTCGGCTCGGAGATGTCGATAATCCGCTTGTGTGTCCGGATTTCGAACTGCTCTCGCGATTTCTTGTCGATATGCGGGCCTTTCAGTACGGTGTACCGCTCGATCCGCGTGGGAAGCGGAATTGGCCCATAGACTTTGGCACCAGTTCGCTTCGCACTGTCGACAATATCCTTAGCCGAGGTATCCAGGGCCAGGTGGTCGTAGGCCTCCAAACGAATTCTGATACGGCCGCCATCCATCGACTAGGCTTCCTCTCAGGTCTCTTCATTATCTGCTGTATGCGAGCATGATGTGCACCGGTCACATCGACCGATCGACACGATCAGGCAGCCTTGACTGCCCTCCCCACTACGGCAGCGTGGAGTGCCCACAAACACATACCTCGCCGCAGCGTCAGGCTGCCCCGCGTTAAGCCGTCGAGTATAGATCGTCGTCAGGGTGGGCCAACCCGCCGCCGGGCGCCGGGGCAGCAAAACCGGTGATTCGGGGTGCGTCGGACCTTGCCAGACCGAGGGAGACAGGGGGGGACGGGGGGGGGTCCCAGGTCCGGATACCTTCAGATTGGCAAATCCGGGTTCCTGGCCGGTGGCACCGGCGTGTCATTGGATCGACGAGCCGCGACCGTGTGAGGGAGCGGGCCTCATTGGATCGACGAGCCGCGAACGTGAGGGAGCGGGCCTCTTCACTCGTCATTCCTGCGAACGCAGGAATCCAGGGACATTCGGCCCGCGCGCGCGAGCATGACGAAAGCGTGGTAGGTCAGGACGAGGTCCGCCGAGTCCTGACAGGCAGATGATTCATCGGACAATAGCAAGAACCCGCTTACTCACGTGCGCGGCTTGTCGGAGGCGACCGGATCGCCAATCTCCCGAGTGGCACGCTTGTTGTTACCGCCACCACCGGTGGCGGCTTTGTGAGCGGGGGAATGATGCACAAGCATCATGCCACTCCCGGAGGGTTCTGCCGCACCATGATGAGCCGGATCGGCGAACGCATCCTGTCGCCAGTTCGTAGCACGGTATAGTGCTTACGCGGACGTGGGCCTCGTGCTCGCTCCGGCAGCCTCTTCACTTCGTCAGCGAGGTGTGTGTATGAAAAAGATCGTCATTACCGGTGGGACCGGGCAGGTCGGCACGATACTGGCGCGCGCATTTCATGCCCACGGTGAGTACGACGACATCGTGGTCATCGGCCGGAATCCGAAGCGGGATACTCCGTGGCGCACGGTGGTATGGGACGGCAGGACTGTCGGTCCCTGGGCCGATGAACTGAGCGGCTCCGATGTTGTGATCAACCTCGCAGGGTACAACGTCAACTGTCGATATCATGAGAAGAACCGTCGCAGGATCATGGATTCGCGCATTGACACGACGCGCCTGATCGGCAAGGTCATTGCGACTCATGCAACCCCTGCGCCACGCCTCTGGCTCCAGGCAAGCACCGCCACGATTTATGCACATACATTCGGCGAACCGAATGACGACGTCACCGGCGTCATTGGCGGAAACGAGCCTGATGCACCGTCAACCTGGCGATTCAGTATTGAGGTTGCGACGGCGTGGGAGCGTGCAGCCGAGGAAGTGGACACACCGAACACACGCAAGGTTCTGCTCAGATCGGCCATGACGATGAGCCCCGACCGCGGCGGGATTTTCGATGTAATCCTGCGACTCGTCCGGCTCGGCCTCGGGGGCAAGGCCGGCAATGGAAAGCAATTTGTGTCCTGGGTTCATGAGCATGATTTTGTGCAATCGATCCTCTGGCTCATCGAGCATGATGATCTGAGTGGGCCGATTAATATTGCTTCTCCGAACCCACTTCCATACGCGGAGTTTATCCGTGCGATACGCAAGGCATGGGGGATGCCCATCGGCCTCCCTGCGACGAAGTGGATGCTCGAACTCGGCGCGGTCCTGATGCGCACCGAGACCGAGCTCGTCCTGAAGAGCCGGCGCGTGGTCCCACGACGATTGCTCGAATCCGGGTTCGCATTTGACTTCCCCCGGTGGCCTGACGCGGCCGATGACTTGTGCAGGAAGCGGCGTGCTGCCCGATGACTGATACTCGGGCCACAGCGACGGGCGATGATGCGGCCCCGGTCCTCCTGTTTGACGGCGAGTGCGGGTTGTGTAGCCGCGCTGTGCAAACCATTCTTAATAACGAACGGGAGCGGCACACACTGCGGTTTGCGCCGCTTAATGGCGAGTACGGCCGAGCGCTCCGGGCCCGTCACCCGGAGCTCGATTCGATTGATTCAATGATCTGGTACGACCCACCCGCGGGCACCATCCGGGCGCGCTCCGATGCTGCCCTGTGCGTCTGCCGGTATCTGGGAGGTCGTTTTCGGCTGTATGCAGGCATTGGCCGGCTCATGCCGAGGCGTATTCGAGATTGGCTGTACGGCGTGCTCGCCCGTCATCGTCACCGGATCCCGGTCGGCAGATCGCGAACCTGTACTCTCTCGGGTGCGGACGGACAATCTGAGCGGTTTCTGCTGTGATCTGAGCGCGCGCGTGGTAGGTCAGGACGAGGTCCGCCGAGTCCTGACAGGCAGATGATTCATCGGAAAGCAGCAAGAACCCGCTTACTCACATGCGCGGCTCGTCGGAGGCACGTCCTTGCCGGTGGGCTTTCGCGAGGAACGCTCACCCCACCCTACGGTCCAATGCAATTCCTCATCACTCAAACTTCACAACAACTAAATTGCTGATGTCACACTCACTCGACACCAATCCTTGAATTAACACGTCCTGCCCAGCCCACTTGCTCGGCACCTTGCCGACTAATGTTGCAACCCCGTTCGCATTGGCGATGGCCGTTCCTGCAATGACCGGATCGTCGATCTGGAGCGCTGCTTCCACAATCTCACAGCGTGGAATGATCGAGCCGCCGCCCACCATGCCATAGATGAAGTACACCCTACTGCCCGGCGTCAGGTTGCGCGCCGTGATGGTATTGACCACACCGGCAGTGCCCGGTGTGGGCTGATCCAGTGTGAAGGTGGGATAGACCGGCGTCATTAGAAAGCCGTGGTTGTATGAGTTTCGGTCGCTCCGATATCCGTAGCCGACAATCTGACCGAAGTCATTGATGTCAAGCGCCTGCCTCAGATTGGTCCAAGCCGACTTCGGCGGGAGCATATTCCGCAACTCTAACATTCCGTCTCCATCCCGCCAAAGGAACGCTGTGACGTCAGGGTCATAGTCGCTCTCGATCAGTACGCCCACCACCTCTCCGTTATTGCTGATCCCATTCGCGTAACTTGCCAGCCACGGGTGATCATGGATGTCAAACATCTCTCCATCCTGCCAGAGGAAGGCATGCTCATCGAGTGGGGCTCTTGAGTATCCCGCTATCTGGCCAGAGTCACTGACTGCGTATGCCTTACCATCTCGGCCAAACGACCCAAGCCATTCAGCACCATTGCCTCTCCACACAACCGGTTGATATCGCAACCCATCATCAGCCGCCCAGCCGACGATCCAACCGGCTTCATTGATGTCCCTCGCCCCCTCTCCCCAACCGCTATACCCGGCAGCGTATCTGGGACGCCATCGGTCCACACTACGGCCACAGCATTTCCGGCTGTACCTGCCACGATTCCCGCGCTATTAACACCGTAAGCCTCGGCGCTGTCATATCCATCTATGAATGGCAGAATGTGGACCTCTCGTTGTCTCGGCTCCCACGCGAATGGAGTCTCTAGCCACATCTGGTCCTTGTAATAGCCTGTCGCAAAGCCTGAATCGGCCACGTCAAACACACCGGCACCTGTCGGCCCCATGCTTCCCAAGAGTGTGTACTTGCCACGATCCCACAGAAAAGGCTCGCCATAAAACGTGCCTTGCATGGCGCCGCCGGTCTGAGACAGGTTGTTGATGGCGATCGCAGAGGACCATTCATTGTCACGCTCAATAGGAATGATGGCATAGTCATCGCCGAGCGCGGGTAGGGCAGGCAGAATTATGGCAGCCATGAGTGTCAGATGCGTTGCGGTTAACAGGTGTGCGAGATGGAGTTGCGCATTGGAATGTATCATGCAGTGAACTCCTTGTACCGCCACCACCGGTGGCGGTTTTGTGGGTGGCGATTCGTCGGGCATAGGCCAAGTTACCACAATTCGGTGTTGCTGTCCAGAGGAAACCACCTCGGCCGAGCAAAGAAGTCGTCCTGTATCGTAAACAGTACTGGGCGTGATGTCGGCCAATGAGCCGGAGCGCATGTGTGTCTACAATGCGGACGACCCACTGTGGTTAATTTCTCGTACATTGGTCCGGATCGATATCGGAGCCGTTCTGCCATGCCTTATGTCCCCCCACCCACGCCGAAACGGGCCACGCAGCCCAGGAAGACCGCCATCATGCTTCTCATGATTTGTCTGCTGGCGGCATCACTGATGGTGGCGGCCATGATTGTGATATCCCGAGGCGGCTGACACCCGGCTGCAGGCACCCGCTTCCCAATCACATGCCAAAGGATACAAAAAAGCACACACCCGGAGCCGAGTTGACTCCGGGTGTGCGGTGCATGTGCGTTGGGCGAGCCGACCGGACAGCCGGGTCGCGGGTGATCACGATCAGTTGAGGATGGTCTTCTTGACCACATTCGACGAGTTGTTGGACTCAGCAGCCTGAACCCAGGCATCCACCAGCGGGGCAGAGTTGGGAACGGTGCGCTGATACACGGCAACGCCGGAACTGTTTGCCGATGTGCTGCCGCTCAACTTGGGATTCTGCAGTCCCAGCGTGACATCGAGTGAGGGCACATAGGTGCTCCCTGTGCCGGCCAGGCTGTACACGATGTAGACGGTGCCAAATGGCTTCGCACCGTTGACCGTGAAGGTGGCCTGCTGACCTCGATGCAGGTCCGTGACGCTCAACACCATCGACTGATCGGCATCGAATCGGCCGACCCAGGTGCGCCAGTTGGTCCCGGTCCCTTCGTTGTACTCGTGATGGCTCCAGAACACGCCCGGATCGGCCGGGTCGGCATCCACGCCGGCATAGTCGCCCCAGCGGCCGCCGGTGTGAGCCCCGTTGCTCTCCATCAGTCGGACCTCTTCACGGAACGTGCCGGTCGCGTCGCCATTCTTCCGCACGAAACGTGAGATGAACGGATAGTCATTGGAGGATGACCGGTTGGCAGCAATCACAGCATCGCCGTCGTCGGTCACGCTGATGTCCTGGAACCAGCTGTGCTGGCCGCTGCCAAGATCAAACGTGCCACTCTGCGTCAGTGACGGGTTGCTGCCGCTGGACGGCCAGCCGTTCATCTTGATCTCATACCAGCGGACGCGAGCGGTGCTGTTTTCACCGATGGCGTGGGCGAGCCAGAGGTTCCCGTTGCGGTACACGCCGTGCTTAATACGGAAGTCCACCGTGGACAACCGATTGCTGCTGCCCTTCTGCGCTGCACTTGGCGGGTGATCAAATCGAGGCACCGTCAGGTTGTAACTGCTCAGATTCGGGGTACCAAGCGGGTCTTCGACGGCATACAGCTTGAGTCGCGTACTGGAACCGCTGTAGGACGTGCCGAAGTACTGTGCCGGTGCGGCGGTATCCCAGTTGTCGGCGGCCCCGAGCGAAATCAGGCTCCCGCCGGTGGTCACATGCTTCATGGTGACCGGGTCACCATTGAGCATCTTCGACTTGTCGAAGATGTGGATATTGTTGCCGCCGCCTCCGAAGTAGTCGGCCGTGATGTAGTACGCATCGGTGCCGATGGCGAGATTCTCGAAGTCGACAAACGCGCCAATGCTCGACAGGCTGAAGCGATACTTGTGCCAGCCATCCATCGGATTGGACGTCATGCTGACTGCGACATCCAGGTAACTGAGATTCGCGTTCCCGCCCTGATGCTCGGCTGAGGCAACGACGAATCGGTCGGCATGCGGATCATACTGGGCGACCGGGTCGAACACGAAGTAGTCGGCACCAAGACCGCCCCAGAAGTTCTCAAGGTAGTCGTGGAACAACTCAGTTCCGTTCTTGTCGTAGATCGCAATTCGCATGTTGACCACGCCCACGATGTGCTCGGGGCCAACTGCCAGATCGGGATCCGGCGGCTGCCATTCGGTGGTGGTATAGCCAATGAATCCGAAGTCCGGGCCGACCTCAGCCGGGAACAGTTCCTTCTCCTGTGGACGCCAGTTCTCGGTCGGGACCGGCGGCACACGAACGTCTGCTGCGGTCAGTTCCGAGCCGGCTGCAATCTGCTCGACCACAGACGGGGCCGGCAGGTCCAGATCAGCCGGTGCCAGCACCGTCAGGCCGATCCCGGTCCGATCGCCGTCAACCTGGCCGTCCCAGGCAAATGCCAGATGGTCCAGCGAGCCCCAATCGACGCGCTGGGCATTCGAGGCCGCAGCCAGTGCATGCTGCCCGGAATCGCCGACGTTTACCTGGAACGCGTCGCCGGATGGGGTGCCATCGGCGTTATACACGCGGGCCATCATCGTCGAAGGCGGCTGTGGGCGCCGCTGCATGAGTGTGTCCGCTTCCATCTCGCCGAACACGTTGTACGACACGAGGTAGCGGCCATTGCCGGACCACGCGACCGCTGCACCACTCTGCCATGACCCGGCGTATGCCGAGACGATCTGGGGATCACCCTGCGGGGACCCGTCGGCATTCAGTGTGCGTGTCAGGACGTCATATCCATCAGCATCGGCAGCCTTGCTCATCCAGGCGACGAGGCAGCGGCCGTCAGTATCTATATCAATTGAAGGCTCGATCTGCTGGGACCCGGGCTGCGTGATCGAAACGAGGGAGGCCGGCTGCGTGATCGAGCCGTCGGCTGCGATCGGGCGGGCATAGATGCCTTCCGGGTCGCCATTGGCGTCAATCCGATCCCAGACGGTCATGAAACTGCCGTCGGGCTGGACGGCAGAGGCCACCATGCGGTCTGATCCGGACTCGTGCGAGCCGAGCAGCACCTCATTGGTGACGGCGTTGCCGTCTGCATCGAAGAGGCGAGCCACTGCCTGCACCGTGCCGTCCTCAAGTTGGTTTGTCCATGTGACGAGGGCGGTACCGTCGCCATTGATGGAGATTGACGGGTCGGTCTGGGCCCGATCGGTCGTCAGGTTCACCCGGATCTCATCGGTCAGGGCACCGAACGCCCCGCCATCCTGCAGATCGCCGAACCGTCGCATGAAGATGCCGGAGGAATCCCCATCCTGGCCTTCGGACTGCCAGACGGCCCAAGCGCGATTCTGAGTGTCAAATGCGACCGACGCTTCGTGCTGAATGCTCGGGGCATAGTCGTTGACGCGGAACTCCGTGCCGACTTTCCGACCCAGGGCATCAAAGAGTTGCCCGACCACGCCGTAACTCATGTTTTCCTGCCGGCGGCTGTCCCAGACGACGAGGATTCGACCGTCGGCATCGGTTGCCAGGCAGGCACGATTCTGCAGGCTGTGGGAAAACGTGTTGGCACGTGACTCGGCAACCTGCAGCGACTTCGCGTCGAACGCCATCTCGCATTCTGCGGCCTTTGTAGCGGTCGCTTTGGCGGAGGAACAACACTGTGCGGAGGCCTCAATGGTGCCGGCACCGGCAACGGTGACAACGGCAGCCAGTGCAGCCAGCCGAAACGGCCAGGCGCTCAGGCCCTTGCTGTTTCCACATTCAAAATACCGTAGGTTCATAAACCTGCCCTTCTCATACTGTTTGATGGGTAATCGGACTCTTCAAATCGCTCACTGCGCGAAGCGCATCCACAGGCACACTTTGACCGAAGACCGCCTGGTGTGCAAGCACGAAACCGGCGGTTCGGGCTTAAAAGGGATGATCACGCCATATTTGCAGCGCCTGCTCATGCCAACTGGCACACACATCGGGCCTCCCGGTATCAACGAGCCAGGTCGAGCCAGCATTCCCGAAGATTCGATGTGGGCCGTTTTGCTTATAGAATGATGGCATGATTCTTCTATATAAAACTGGTTTTTTGTGCGACTCTTGGTTGAGGAGGGCACCCTGTCGGGGGATCTGATTCGTGCCGGTCTATGCTGGGCTCGGTTCCCGAGTTGACAGACGGGTTGTGTGCGCGAAGATCAGGGGGCTACGGGAGGGGGGATGGCTGCCAGGTGAGGTGCCAGAGCGGTTGAATGGGCCGGACTTGAAATCCGGTGTGCCTTTCGGGGTACCGTGGGTTCGAATCCCACCCTCACCGTTTATCCAGAATCAGATTGTGGATCTGGGGGATTCGAACACACCGCGGACTGTGCGCCCCGCACAGGACGCCCCGTGGGCTCGACGCCGCTTCTTCGGCGCCGCGGCCACGCCTGCGAATCCCACCCTCACCGTTTATCCAGAATCAGATTGTGGATCTGGGGGATTCGTACACACCACGGACTGTGCGCCCCGCATGAGACGCCCCGTGGGGGCGACGCCGCTTCTTCGGCGCCGTGGCCACGCCTGCGAATCCCACCCTCACCGTTTTTGTTTTTGTTGGGCTCTTGGGGTGAAGTAGGGCTGGAGCATCTGGCAGGTCTGTCAGCGCTCGCGACATTGCACATCGGCAACATTCGTGTACCATCGCGCATCTTCTCGTTCATTGTTCGGATGTGGCGACCGCATATCATTCTACATGGGTCAAAAACCTATCAGCCCGAAACCTAATTCCTTTGCTTCAGATGCGGAGGCTGATTACTGGCATACATCGCAGGATATTGCCTACCGCGCAGGCATGTCGCTCGTGCTTGATGAAGGTTCGACCTGGTTGGTTTCACCGGATAAGGAGAGGGAACACATCTGCACGCCGGCTGATCCGAAGGACATCTGGTTTGAAACATGGTGCCAACTCGAGGCTCGCTATCCACTGCTATCGAGACTGTGGAGCGGCGGCACGGCCATCACCAAGCCCGGTGAGATGGAACACCGGCAAAGAAGAAAGCAAACGGAGTGATGGCTCGGCCAAGGCGGGTGTGATCCTGGCGCTGACAATCAGTGTCGCTGTAAACTACCATGCCCGACACGGGTGTCGAAACCGAGGGGAGAGGGAAGGCGCAACACTCGTTTTTGCCCCGGAGGGGCACTTTGGAATGTAGCCACGGGTGGAGCGAAGCGGAACCCGTGGTAGGCTGGTGGTAGAATACTGAAGCCCCGGCAGGGGCGCAGGAGAACCTGTACGCTAAAGACGAGTGAGGATACATGCCCGGCACATACTCGCAGATTCTCCTGCATGTCGTGTTCTCGACAAAGCGTCGCCAACGATCGATCACGCCTGAGATTGCTGATCGACTCTATCCTTACATCGGTGGGATTATCCGCGAAGAAGATGGCGTGCTGTACGACATTGGCGGCATTGAGGATCACGTTCATCTGTATATTCGCTGGCGAACGGATGGGGCGATTTCAGACCTCATGCGCATTGTCAAATCGCGATCTTCAAAGTGGGTACACGATACGTTCTCCACACTTGACGCATTCGCATGGCAGGAGGGCTACAGCGTTTTCTCCGTCAGCAGATCACAGGAGGCTGCTGTGAAGTCATATATCGCGAGCCAATTGGAGCATCACAAGAGAGAGGATTTCAAGTCAGAGTTGCTTCGTCTGCTACGCGCTCATGGAATTGAGTTTGACGCGCGCTACGTATTCGAGTGATCGGTGGACCACCCTGCGCCCCTCCGGGGCGAACATAAATCGTGGAGATCCCATTCCACGGGTTCCGCTTCGCTCTGCCCTTCCCGACGCCGAGATGACGGATGAGACGCCCACTCCGCCGGAAGAGGCCCGCTCCCTCACGGTCGCGGCTCGTCGGAAAAGACGGGCAATCCGCTCCCCCCGCTCCTCACTTCTGCATTTCTGGAAACAGAACCGTCTGCTCGGGTGCGAACGGCTTATCGACGGAGGGAAGGGAGAAGATGGATTCCCGCGCGCGCGGGGATGACGGAGGGAAGGGAGAAGATGGATTCCCGCGTGCGCCGGGATGACGGAAAGAAGGGAGAAGATGGATTCCCGCGTGCGCGGGAATGACGGGGAGGGGGGCGAAATCGGGGAATACCGGCCCTGCGGGTGCGTCAATACGGGGTGGGGACGCCCCGCTACCATTGATCACTGAGCCATATGATGCCGCCTGGAGACTCTGCCCATGAACTGCACACACCTGCCGCACCGTACTGCCAATCGACCTGCACGCACTGCGATCAATCGGCCCTCCGGCCCGACGACAGCCGCCGCCCGCTGTGCCATGCCGTTGATTATCGTGCTGGCTGCCCTGGTTCTCGTCGTCATGACCGGCTGCCAGGCGAACACGAACCCGGAGTTCGGCCGGCTGGACCCGGCATTGCCGTATACGCGGATCATGATCAATGATGATGAGCTGGCGCGGGCACTCGTCTTTGATGAGCCGATTGTCCTGCGCGATGAAGAAGGGTTCATCACCCAGGTCGAGGTCACCGTCCGGGCGGCAGCCATCGAGGCGCTCAAGGTGGACTATCGGCCTCGATTCAAGTCGGCATCCGGGACGACGCTCCAGCCGGAATCATCCTGGCGGACGAAGTTGATGGAAAAACGCGTGCCGGAGAAGATCGTCATGCGGCCGACGGGTCGCAATGCGATGGACTACGAGATCCTGTTCCGATGGGCACGGTGACGCCATGCCCCGGCCGGTGCTGTTGCAGCAGCGTTGTTCTTGTTTGAACCGAGTACGGCGATTCCTGGCAGTCGCGGTATCGGCCACTGCTGCAGCCCTGCTGTTCGTCTGTCTCCCTGCTGGGTGTGCTGCCACCCCCGGCTCGCCACAGATCAACACGACGTTGCTCGACAGCGTCGATCTGGTACGGATGTCGGACCTGATGTCTGAGAGTCTGCTGGCGTCAGATGTCGATCTGAGCCAGGCTGTAATCGTGACGGATCGCGTCGTGAATCGCACGAATCACATCATGCCGATCGGGGAAAAGGAACACTTCCTGGCCCGGTTGCGCGTGACGTTGGCACAGACGGGTGTGGCCCGCCAGCGCGGCGTCGTGTTCGTTGCACGGCCTGACGAAACCTCTGCGTTTACGGCGCCGCTTCCCGCAGATGCATCAACAACGGCCGAGCACAACCCGTCCGATGGGCGCCCACCAGGACCTGGGCCGAGTCATGCCCTGACCGCTACCTTCTACACGCTGACGAATGTGGACCGCATGGTGCGAACCGATACCTATGAGTGTGGCTTCCAACTGCTGAATCTTCGGACTCGGCAGGTCGAGTGGGAGGATGCCTACCGGGTTGATTATGCTGTGGCCCGGGGTAGATTGCAGTGATGATGGAAGTTTGTACAGGAGGGCGAGACGCCCCCCCCACTGCCAGGAGCATTCGTGGCTAACCGCTCCTCAATTCTGTGTCTTGTGCTCATCATCCTGTCTGTGGCTGCAGGATTCGGATGTGCAACGCAATCGCCTCGACTGGCACCGACTGCGGTGAATGATGTGCAGCAGGGTCGGTATCTGGCAGGACGGGATGGGCTGCGGCGACATACCGTCGATCGCACGTCGCCTGACGTGATTCTCGACAATCTGCGAATGGCGGTCGCAGCGTTGCATGACGGGGCATACTTCGAGGCCCAGCAGGCGTTGCAGCGAGCGTACCCGTTCATGGTCAGCGGCTCGGTGAATGCCGTGGGCAGTGAATCAGCGGTCATGTTCCAGCACGAAGGCACACTCGTCTGGAAGGGCGAGCCGTTTGAGCAGGCGATGGCGTGGTACTACCAGACGGTGGCACAGATGGTTGCCGGCGACTGGGAAAACGCACGGGCAGCCTCGCGTAACATGTTGTTCACGCTCGTCGATTTTGCTGGTGGGGACAACTCGACGATTGACGGCGCGATGGAGCAGGCTGAATCACCGGAGTGGTTTGACGAACACGCATCCGAAGTCGAGAGCGATCTCGTGATCGGGTATCTGCTGGCCGGCATCAGCGAACGGTGGCAAGACAGGCCGACCGATGCAGCGGAATACTTTAATCGCGCACGAACGCTCGCCCCGGAACTCGATGCGCTGACGACGCTTCTAGAAACCGGATCGTATAACACGTTGCTCGTGGTTGAGGCCATGCCCGGGCCGCGCAAGGAGCCGGTCGGGGAATACGGGGAGACGTTTGTGTATCGGCCGAAGCCGGGATCAATGAAGTCGCACGGCCCGCCGCTGGTTGTGACCGATGAAACCGGCCGATTGGCTCACAGTGATCAGACATCGCTTCCCGAGACGCTGGATGTAGTGGACACATGGAGTCTCGCACAACACCCGCGCTGGTGGTCGCTCAAGAGTCTGCGCGAAAGTAAGAAGGTGCTGGGCGATGTCCTCACGTTGGCAGGCACAGGTGCCGTGATATACGGCAGTACCTCGAATGATGCGAACTCCTCGGACAAGGCACTGATTGCCGGCGCGGCAGCCATGCTCCTGGGGCAGGCATTGTCTCACGGGTCGGCTGCTGACCTGAGACACTTCGATGTGCTGCCTCGGTACGTCTACCTTGTGCCGCTTGCGCTGGAGCCGGGGTTCCATACGCTGCGCTTCACGTTGCCGCAGCAGAATCTTGATGTCGTGCGTCATGACCTGATGCCCGGCTACGACAGTCCTGCGGTGTACGTGATTCGACTGTCATCGCAGTCGCGCTTTGCGAGTTTGTTGAGCGATCTCGATCCGGGTGTGGAATCTGAGCATGATGCAACGGCACGAATCGCCCGCTCGATTGCCCATCCGAATGACCACACCGGGCCGATCGTCGGGACGTTCCCGTACATCCTGGGGGGCACCTGTGTGTGTATCCCGAGTGCCGATGTGCTGGCCGCCTATCACGCCGGCGGGTATCTTCTCGATCTGAATCTGGAGCAACTCCGCAGCCTGTATCGGGCTGAGGGGATTGTGTTCGACCCGTTGCCGCTCAGTTCAGAAACGCAACAGACCTGGCGTCACGTGCTCGACGGCGGGAGGCTGCTGTACACGCCGCTGCCCGGGTCGGCCGGCTATGAACGGCTGACGTACAGCACCCATCGGCCATATGAACCGGGCTCGGAGGTCGTTCGGGAGGCACGTGACCGGCTGCTCGGTGAGTCGCCTACGATGAGTTCTGATGTCGATGAAACTGCTCGTATTCGATGATCGTGACTTTGTGCATCTGCCGGACCAGGCCCCCGACTGGGGCCCGGTCGCTGACACCCGCGCGGTGTTTTCCGTGCGAACCGGGGCACTGACAACGCTGGAGCGACTCCAGCGTGAGTGGCCGCACGGGCTGGCCGGCCTGTGGGTGCCGAATCACCTGATCGCTCGGACCCGACAGGCTTGCACAGTCCCAGTCAATGAAGCGCCCGAGCCGGGTCAGACACTGTTATGCATCAATGGCCGTTGGGTATTCCCGGGAAGCCAGTTCGAGATCGGGCCCGGCCAGGCACTCGTTGAACAGTCAACCGGGGCGGTGGTCGCTGCCTGTCTGGAGTCTGAGCAGGCCGGCTTCTTTCTGGAGGACGGGGCCCTGCCGGCCGATGTCGAGCAGATCGGGTACGCCGGTCGGTTGCTGGCCCGCCGGCCGTGGGAGTTGCTCGGGTTGCTTTCGCAAACGATGGCAACTGATCTGCCGGCCATGATCGAGCAGAGCCGATCCGGCGAGGATGCATGTGACGGGTCGATCCCCGACACGGTCCCGGGTATCACCGCACTGGAGCCGGACAACGTCTGGGTGCATCCCTCGGCCCGCATCTACCCGTCGGTCGTTCTCGATGCTGAGGGTGGCCCGATCTACATTGATGACCGGGCAATCATTCGACCGGGCAGTATTCTCTGCGGTCCGGCCTATATCGGCCCGGGTTCCACCGTGCTGGATCGCTCCTTGATCAAAGCAAACACGTCGATCGGCCCGGTCTGCAAGGTGACCGGCGAAGTCGGCTCGACGATTTTCCAGGGCTATGCAAACAAAGCGCACGACGGGCATCTCGGGGATTCGTACATCGGCGCGTGGGCCAACCTCGGGGCCGGCACGACCAACAGCAATCTGCTCAATACCTACGGCGAGATCATGGCTCGCCTGCGACCGCAGGCCCACCGTGAACGCACCGGCATGATGTACCTCGGGTCCATTATCGGTGATCATGTCAAGACGGCCATCAACACCCGACTCATGACCGGGACGGTGATCGGGACCGGCTCAATGATTGCCTCGACGGCCGCCCCCCCCACTTCGATCGGCGCGTTTTCGTGGATCACCGATGTCGGCATCCACCCATACCGATTCGAGAAGTTCATTGACGTCGCACGGGTGGTACTCAGACGCCGGAACCTCGACTTGACCGAGGCGGATGTTGAGTTGCTGCGTATCTTACATCAGCGCGAAACGGCTGCCTCATCATGATAGATACCCCTCCAGCCGAGCAGGCCGGTGCTGCGACACGCCCACCGACGTTCATGATCATCGACGGGTTTGCCCAACTGTTTCGTGCCTATCACGCGATCCGGAATCAACTCACGTCTCCGGTGACCAACGAGCCGACGAATGCAACGTTCGGCTACGTCGGGATGCTGCTGAAAGTGTTTGAGCAGTATCAACCGGACTACCTGGCCGTCGCGATTGACGTTTCGGGGGATCGCGGCACATTTCGCTCCGACTTGTACGAGGACTACAAAGCGAATCGGGAACCGCCGCCGGAGGATTTTTACCCGCAGGTCGATCGCTCCTGGGAAATTACACGGCTGTTCGGCATCCCGGTCATCGGGGCAGAGCGGTACGAAGCCGACGATGTCATTGCGACGCTGGTCACACAGTTGCAGGAGCAACACCCCGACCTGCGCATGCAAATCGTCTCCAAAGACAAGGACCTTGAACAACTGCTCTCGGATCGCGTCGAGATGCTCGACGTTCACAAGGACGAGCGGGTCACGGTGGCGACACTGCATGAGAAGAAGGGCATTCGACCTGAGCAAGTGATTGATATGCTGGCTTTGATGGGAGATACGGTTGACAACGTACCCGGTGTGCCGGGGATCGGGCCCAAGACGGCCTCCCAGTTAATACAGCAATACGGCTCACTCGACGGCGTGTTGGAACACATTGATGAGATCAAGGGGAAGCGGCGGGAGAATATCGAGAATTCGCGGGACCTCCTGCCACTGTCGCGCGATCTTGTGACACTGCGGCATGACGTTGATGTGCAGTTCGCACTTGACGATGCTCGGGTGGACCTGGCTCGGGCTGATACGGCTACTCTGCTGAGCACGCTCGAACGGCTCGGCTTCAATCGCTTCCGCCAGGACCTGGAGCGGCTGATCAGCAAACATAAGATTGAAGGGGCTCAGCAGGAACCGGGCGTCGACGTGAAACCGGATGATGATGATGATGATGAGGCATCACGTCCTGCACCATCGGCATATACATGCGTCCGAACGGAGCAGGAACTCAAGGCAGTGATTCAGCAGATGCGGGCTGCATCGGTCGTTGCCATTGATACGGAAACGACCTCAGTCGCGCCGATGCGTGCTCAACTGTGCGGCATCAGCATCAGCGTCGAACCGCACACCGGTGTGTACATCCCGGTCCGATCGCCGGAACCGGACACGCATCTGAATCTCGACCAGGTGCGCAGTCTGCTCGGTCCGGTCCTGGCCGACCCGGATGATCCGCCGAAACTCATCGGGCACAATATTAAGTATGACCTGATCATTCTGCGTCGACACGGGTTTGAGTTGGCGCACATCCACGCTGATACGATGGTGGCTGCCTATGTACACGACAGCACGCGCAGCAGTCTGTCGATGGACGCCCTGGCCATGGGGCTTCTGAATCACCGGTGTATCCCGATCAGCGATCTGCTCGGGCCGCAATCCAAGGCGAGTCGACGACAACAGGCCGGCGCCGCCGCTGCAGACCCCGAGCGCGACCAGCAGGGCGGTTTGTTCTCGGCCGTGGCTGATGCCGATGCCCCGCGCACGTTTGCCGATGTCGAACTTGATGAGGCGACCGAGTACGCCGCCGAGGATGCAGACATCACATTGCGTCTCTGGCAGTTTTTCGAGCCACGCTTGAAGGCGATGGGGTTGCTGGACGACCTGTTTCATCGTGTGGAGATGCCGTTGGTGACCATCCTGGCCGATATGGAGCAGGCTGGGATTCATGTTGACCGGGGCGTGCTGGCACAGCAGCGAGAGGCGCTGTCGGCTTTGGCCGACCATTTGCGAACGAAGATCACACACGCGGCCCCGGAAGGAGCCCGTGCCTTCAATCCCGATTCGCCCAAGCAACTTGCAGCCGTCCTGTTTAACAAGCCGACCGACGACCCACCCGGCCTCGGCCTGCCGATCCTCAAGAAACGCAAGACCGGCCCGTCCACGGATATGGAAGTGCTGGAGAAATTGGCTGCCGACCCGGATGTGAGCAGCACCATCCCGACCGATGTGATCGAATACCGACAACTGACAAAACTCGTCAGTACCTATCTGGTCGCGCTCGACGATTACATCGATCCCGACACCCATCGAGTCCACGCATCTTTCAATCAGACGATCGCTGCCACCGGCCGTCTCTCATCAAGTGATCCGAATCTACAGAACATCCCGATCCGCACCGAGACCGGCCGACAGATTCGCAAGGCATTTCAGGCCGAAGCCGGCAGCGTGCTCGTGACGGCTGACTATTCGCAGATTGAACTGCGCCTGCTGGCTCACTTGTCCGAGGATGAGACGCTGATCAATGCGTTTCTCGAAGGGCAGGACATTCACCGTTCGGTGGCTGCCCAGATTCACGGTGTCTCGATTGACGATGTGACGGCCGAGCAGCGTCAGAGTGCGAAGATGGTGAACTTCGGCATTGTCTACGGGATCACGGCATATGGCCTGGCGCCCGGCTGGGTGGGCAGGTCACGACCGGCGAAGCAGCCGAGATCATTTCCGGGTACAAGGCGCGCTATCCCGGGATCGATGCCTTTTTGCAGCGCTGCATCGCCGAGGCACAGCGGCAAGGGTATGTCGCGACGATTCTCGGGCGGCGTCGAGCCGTCCCGCAAATCCTGTCCCGTCGGCCGCAGGAGCGGTCGCTGGGCGAGCGCGTTGCCATCAACTCGGTGGTTCAGGGGTCGGCTGCCGATCTGATCAAACTGGCCATGATCAGCCTTCATGCTGCGCTCCCGACGGAACTGCCGGAGGCCCGCCTGCTGCTTCAGATTCATGACGAACTGGTCTTCGAGGTGCCGCAGCCGCTGGCCGACCAAACGATCGAGACGGTCCGACGCCACATGGAGTCGGCCATGGAACTGCGTGTCCCGATCGTGGTGGATACCGCTGTGTCCGCCAATTGGATGGAGTGCAAATAGAGGGTTGTCACGGTATTGGGATCACCCGGCCGCATCCGGCACCGGTTGACTCGGCCGACCGCAACAGGGATCGAAGCCGGTGGTATCAGGTTCTCGGTTGCCAATCCGAATCGGCGTCCTACATTTCGCAATCGTTTTCAGACTCACTGCTTTCGACAGCCGGGCTACCGGACCCCTTTCAGGCACTGACCGACTTGGAGAACGTATCGTGTGCACAGCGACCATCCGCCCTCTTGCTGCCTCATCATCAACTGTTGGAACAACCCGGAATCGAGTCTCCGACCGGATGACGGTCATGACCGCCTGGGGTGCCGTCATAGCCCTGTCATGCGGGTCCTTCTCTGCGCAGGCCGCGCGCGCCCAGTCGCTGCCGCCGACGGAGAAGCAGGTCGTCGTTGACGACTACCACGGGCACACGGTAGAGGACCCCTACCGCTGGCTCGAAGGCGGCGCCCTGATTGAGAACGAAGCAGAGGCCGATGCGCTCGAGAAGAAGGTCGCCGGCTGGACCGATGCCCAGAATGCCTACACTCGTTCCATATTGGACTCGCTGCCCGGCCGGGACACACTGTTTGCCCGGATCGAAGAGGTGATGACCGTCGAATCAATCGGCACGCCTCGGATGTATGGCAAGTACTACTTCTATTCGCGGCGGCAGGGCGATGAGAACCAGTCCCTGCTCTATGTCCGCGAGGGGCTCGACGGCGAGCCGCGGGTTCTGCTGAATCCGAACACGCTTGATGCGGAAGGCCTGACGTCACTCGACTGGACTGCACCGAACCATGACGGCACGCTGATGGCGTTCGGCCTGAGTTATGCCGGCAACGAAATCTCGACGCTGTACATTATGGATGTCGCCACCGGCACATGGCTTGCCGACGAGATCCCGAACAACGCGCAAAGCGTATCCTGGCTGCCCGACTCCTCCGGCTTCCTCTATGAGTGGCGCCGTGATGTCGATGACCCGTACAGCGTGCAGATTCGCTTCCACACGGTGGGGCAACATTACCGGCAGGACCCGGTTCTGTTTGAGCAGTTCAACGAAACCTGGGGGCCGGCTGCCTGGCTGAGCCGCGACGGCCGGTGGATGATCCTGCTGTACTGGACCGGCACCGATTCAAACGATGCATGGGTGATCGACTTCGACCGCTGGCGCCGCACCGGTGAGTTTGTCCGCGAGACGATCGTCGAAGGTGAGCAGGCGACGTTTTCTCCCGGGGCCGTCAGCGGTGACTCGTTTTATATGCGCACGACGCTCGACGCCTCGAACGGCTGTGTGTACCGGGTAGATCTGAATACCCCCGGCCGCGATCACTGGACGCTCGTGATTCCGGAATCGCCTGATGGGGCAGTCTTGAGCAGCGTCAGTGATGCACGGGGCCTGCTGGTCGCTTCCTATGAGTACAAAGCGCACACGGTCATCAAGCGATATGACATGGACGGCAATCCGATCGGCGAACTCGATCTGCCCGGCATCGGCAGCGCCTGGATTTCGACGAGCGATGACCGGACTGAGGCCTTTCTGAACTACTCAAGTTTCAATGAGCCGCCCACCATCTACCACGTTGATCTGGCCGACAACACTCGAACGCTCTGGGCCCGACCGAAGATACCGGTTGACCCATCCCTCGTGGAAGTCCGCCAGGTGTCTTATGAATCGAAGGACGGCGAGCCAATCACGATGTTCATCGTGCACAAGAAGGGGCTCGAACTCGACGGCACGAACCCGACGATCCTCACCGGCTACGGCGGATTCAACATCTCCATGACACCCTGGTTTTCCAAGACCATGTTCCCGTGGTACGAAGCCGGCGGCGTGATGGCCATCCCGAACCTCCGGGGCGGCGGTGAGTACGGCCATGACTGGCATCAGGCCGGCATGCTCGAAAACAAGCAGAACGTCTTTGATGATTTCATTGCGGCGGCCGAATGGCTCATCGCCAACGGGTATACGAACACGTCGAAACTGGCCATCAGCGGCGGGTCGAACGGCGGCCTGCTTGTCGGGGCCGTCGCCATGCAGCGACCCGACCTGTTCAAGGCCGTCGTCTGTGCCGTGCCCCTGCTTGATATGCTCCGCTATCAGTATTTCCTGATGGCCCGCTACTGGGTCCCGGAGTACGGCAGTTCGGAGGATCCCGAGCAGTTTGACTTCCTCATTGACTATTCGCCGTACCAGAACATCAAACCGGATGTGGAGTACCCGTCGATCTTCTTCACAGCCGGTGAGAATGACGCCCGCGTGCACCCGTGTCATGCCCGCAAGATGGCCGCGGCCCTGCAGAATCTCGACGCTGCCGACCCGGAGGATCGCCCGATCCTGCTGTGGGTCGATCGTGAAGCGGGGCACGGCGGGGGCAAGCCGATGCGCAACATTATCCGCGATATCGTCGACTCCCGCATCTACATCATGTGGCAACTCGGGATGCTGCCGGACGAGAATCACTGAACTGACGAGCATCGCGCGAATACGATGCTGCATGACCACCACACAAACCATACAGACACTGCTCAGTCACCGCACCGTCCGACGATTCACCGATCAACCGGTTCCTGATGCGCATATCCAACTGGCGATCGAAGCAGGCCAGCGTGCCTCGACCAGTTCAGCCGTCCAGGCCTACAGCATGATCCGCCTCACGGACCGTGCCAAACGGCAGACATTGGCGGAACTGTGCGGCAATCAGAAGCAGGTGGAGAAGGCTGGTGCGTTCTTTGTCATCTGTGCCGATACGCGACGCCACCGATTGATCACCGAACGTGCCGATGCACCATACAACGCAGCACTCGAAGCGTTTATGGTGGCTGTGATTGATGCATCACTCTTTGCACAGAATGTCGTCGTTGCCTTCGAGTCACTTGGCTACGGCATCTGCTACATCGGCGCATTGCGAAACCAACTGCCTGCCGTTGATGAGTTGCTGAGTATCCCGCACGGCGTGTACCCGCTGTTCGGCCTGTGTGTCGGCATGGAGCAACGGAGCGAGGCCGGCGCATCCGATCCGATCATCGACACGATCCCGCGGCCGCGGCTGCCGAAGCAGGCGGTCTCGTTTGACAACCGGTACCCGTCCGACGCAGAGGTGCTCGGTTTCATTGATCAATATAATGTGCAATACGCCTCGTATCTGGAAGCGCGCGGGGCCACGCCGCGAGGCTGGTCCGATGCCATCGGGACGAAGTTTACGAACGTGAGCCGCCCGGACCTGGCCACGTATTATCAAAGCAAGGGAGCGTGTCTCGAATAGGAAGCGGGATCAAGAAGTAGTAGGTCAGGTTGAACCCTGACCTTGACGAACAGCCTGACCTGGCGGGGAGAGCAACGAAAAGTCTGCCGGTGTTTGTGAAGTGCGATCACCGCCCTGCCGAGGCCGGCCCCTCCAAGTTGATTCAGGGTAAAACGGTCAGGTTTCAACCTGACCTACCTCGGAGTCGTCGGACACGCTTCGACTCACTATCATGCAGAGCGAGAGTATGGAGCGGTATACATGCCATGACCTATCAACTCAGCAATACACCGTCTGATGAACTCAGCCTGCTGTGGCGTTCAGGCCACGGCCTGATTGTGATCGAGACGCCGGAGGAACGCCGGGCATTGCAGACGGTGCTTGATGCGGCAGCAGACCGAGGCTGCTTCGGCTGGTCCTGCATCCAGGGGCTCGTCCGTCTTGATCAAGAGGACGCGCGGGCCGACGCCCAGCAGACGGCCGGCCCGGTCAATGCGGCAGCGCCTCTCGCACGTCTCCGGTCCCTGGGTGGCGGTCTTTGTGGATCTGCATGAACACTTGAAGGAACACGAAGTCAAACGCGCCCTGCGCGAGGCCGCTGATCGAGCAGGCCGAAACGGCGGCTGCATCGTACTCATCAGCCCGGTCATCGAACTGCCACGCGAACTCGAACCGCTTGCCGTCCACTACACGCTTCCGCTCCCATCGGCGGACGACCATTCCCGCACAATCCGCCGCGTATACACAAGGCTCGCGTTAAACACTCCCGAACTCGAAGCACAACTGTCGCAAGCCGAACTCGACCGCATGACCGAAGCGCTGATCGGCTTTACCGAAGACGAAGCCGAACGGCTCATTACACAGGTCATCCTTCGTGACGGCCGACTCGATATTCATGATCTCGAAGAGGTCCGCGAATTCAAGAGACGGGCGGCGTCGAACCGGGGCCTGCTGGAAACACTCGTCGTCAGTGAGAACCTCGACAGTATCGGCGGGCTCGATCGCCTCAAGGAATGGCTCCGGCAGCGACGTAATACATTCGGGAAGAGCGCGCGCGAGTTCGGGCTCGAACCGCCAAAGGGAATGCTGCTGCTCGGCGTGCAGGGCTGCGGCAAAAGCCTGTGTGCGAAAGTGGTGTCCGGCGAGTGGCGCCGCCCACTGCTTCGGCTCGATATCGGAGCCCTGTATAACAAGTTCGTCGGTGCCACCGAGGCGAACCTGCGCGAGTCGCTGCGCCAAGCCGAGGCATCCGCGCCGTGTGTTCTCTGGATTGATGAAATCGAGAAGGCCTTTGCGTCAACCGGGGGGGGCAGTGATGCCGATGGCGGGGTCAGCCAGCGCCTGTTTGCCACACTCCTGTCATGGATGAACGATCGTACCTCCGATGTCTTCATGGCAGCGACTGCGAATGACATCACACGCCTTCCGCCGGAGTTAATGCGCAAAGGGCGGTTCGACGAGATCTTCTTTGTTGACCTGCCGCCGTATGAAGCACGTACAAAGATCTTTGATATCCACCTGACCAAGCGTCGCCGCGATCCAAAGACATTTGATACCGAGAAGCTCGCGCAGGCAAGCGAGGGCTACAGCGGCGCTGAAATCGAACAGGCCATCGTCAGCGCCCTGTATGATGCATTTGATGCGAACGCCGAGCTGAATACGGAGCACGTCATCGGGGCATTGGCTCGCTCGTCGCCGATGTCAGTTGTGATGGCAGAGCGTATTGAATCGCTGCGCCGCTGGGCACAACAGCGCTGCGTCATGGCCCATGCGACCTGATGCAATGCCGTGCCGTCTTCAGATCTGGCGGTTCCGCGCACGGACGATCAGGAACACGGAGCCGAGCACGATGACTGAGGCAAGCCAGGGCAGCAGGTAGAAGCCGGCCCGAAACAACAGAATGCCGGCCGCCCCCTGCTCCTGTTCCACGCCGAGTATGTCAAAGCCCTTGAACCAGACTGCATCAGCCGAGCCCAGCCCGCCCGGGATCATGCTCGCAACACCACAGGCATACCCGGTCAGAACCGTTCGTGCAGATTCCAATGGCCCGATGACGACCCCGCCGGCCCGGATCAGCATCTGAAAGCACAGCAGCACCAATCCCCACTCGATGAACGAGATCACGCCGAGGCGAACCACCGGGATCCCATCCAACTCACCGCCATATCGGTTCTTTCTGAGCAGCGGGATGACGATGCTGCGGCCGGCTATCGTACACGCCACCGAACCGACCAGGGCGATCGCGGCCCGCATCACATACCCGGGCACGGTCTGCGGCCCCGGGAACCACGCAGCCAGCTGCCAGGCCACAAAGCCGGATGACAACCCCAGGTACAATCCAACCAGGCCGCGCGTGATCTCTGCACCGGTCAGGCCATACTTCCGATACGCCAGCAGCCGCAGGGCCGGCCCACCCATCGGGCCGACCGCAATGAAGTTCGTCCAGCCGAACAGAATCGACCCGAGCAGCCACCGATGCCGGAAACCCAGGACGCCGGCCTGCCCCTTCGGGAATGCCACCCCGTCATACAGCCCAGCCACGACGAGTGCCACAAACGCGCTGAGCACCCCGTAGACGATTGAGTGCCCGTCAGCGCCGACCAACGCTTCCCGCACCCCGCCAAGATCGAGTGACCGAATCTCGTGCCACACGAGCCAGACGACGGCCACGGGAATGCCGATCTGCAACACGCGCTTGCCCCACCGCCACCAGCCGGGCTTACGGGGTCTCACTGCTTCGATATCACCCGCACCGTCATTCACGACAATCACCGAACCTGATCCGGGATAAGGAGGTACAACGCTGAAAACAGGGGGCATAATACGGACCCAGCCTCCACGCCTGCCGCCGAAAATCGAGGACACGGCCAAAACACTGATCTCAGTCACATCAGGCATCAAGCCCATGTCACCCAACCCCTCAGCACCAATCACGTTCACCGAACTGCCCGACGGCTCGACGGAACTGGTCGCCACTCAGACCGTCGCCCTGCCGTTGGATCAGGTCTTCCCGTTCTTTGCCGATGCGCAGAATCTCGAAGCCTTGACACCCCCCTGGCTTCATTTCCGCATTGTCACACCCACTCCAATCGACATGCGCCCCGGCACGCTCATCGACTACCGCCTGCGCGTCCACGGCCTGCCGCTGCGCTGGCAATCGGAAATCACTGCCTGGGATCCCCCCCACCGCTTCTGCGATGAACAACGTCGCGGCCCGTACCGACTCTGGAAACACACGCACGAATTCACCGAAGAACAGTCAGAAGAACGTCTGCGCGTGACCCACATGACCGACCGGGTCATCTATGCCGTCCCCGGCGGTCGGCTCGTTGATCGGCTGTTCGTCCGCCGCGATCTGAAGCGCATCTTCGGTCACCGGCAGCAGGCGCTGACGAGACTGCTGGCTGATCAGTCATCTGCCTGACCCGGGCGACCGGCTTCGACTGCGAGTCGATGCAAGTACAGGTGATATGCCATTGAATACGCAAGTGCTGCCAGTGCCGCCCCGGTGCAGAATCCGATCACGCCGCTCGATACCGATGCGTGTGGTACAAGCCGGCCACCCATCCGAACTCGCATCAGCAATATGCTCACCAGTGCCAGACCGCATGCGCTCAATACAATGAATGCGATCACTGTCACGCTCACCTTGACCGGTAGAGCATCAGTACCGGTGCCAGTGCGCTGCTGCCGCCTGGCCCATGCCCATACGAGCCAGGCGAGCCCTGCCAGCCCGAACAGACCGCTTGCTGCCTGGAGCATCATGTAGACTGGGACGTCAAGACTCACACCGACAATCGGCACACTGGTTTGCAGCACCGGCAACTGCTGTACCATCAGGCCGTATGAATGGGTAAATGCATCCCAACCGAAATGCGTTGCCATCCCGGCCAGAATCGCCAATATCGACATGATGAACGTCACGGGACGGTGCACTTGTAGCATCGATTCCTCATCGAGGGCCTGTGCCAGATGTGACCACCGCCCCGGGATCAGCTTGATCATCGGGCGACGCATGACGTACTGCCAGACGATCAGTATTAACATGGACAGTGGCAGGTTGAACATCAGCAAGCCGACGGCAGTGTCTGCATACGTAGCGGCCGGCCGAAGGCGAATGAAAAACTCGAAATCCGGGGCCATGCAACCGATTGCAACGGCAGACAACGGAAGCCGCCCGCGTGTCAACTGAGCCATCGGTGGCGCCAGCACCGCATGGGATATCGTAAACGGCATGGACTACGACTCGCTCACTCGACCGCCGGCCGCCAGTCTCGATCCGGCTCAGGCCGATTGCTCAGCACGCCTTCGATCGTCTCCATGACATCATCCGTCAACTGCTCGGCAACCGCCAGGGCCTTCATGTTCTCGACGACCTGCTCAGCCCGGGATGCGCCTGTGATGACCGTGCTGACATGGGGATTTTTGAGACACCACGCCAGCGCCATCTGGGCCATGGTGCAGCCGAGTTCGCTTGCAATCGGGGCCAGTTGCTTGACCTTCTCGATCCGCTGCCGCCCTTCCTCGCTCTCGACGGCCTCGCGCAGCCACTCGTACCCCGGAAGATCGAGTCGGGTGCCCTTCGGGATGCCATCGTTGTACTTGCCGGTGAGCAAGCCGCTGGCCAGCGGGCTCCAGATGGTGGTGCCGAGCCCGACGTCGTCATACAGCCGAGCATATTCGCGCTCAAATCGGTCGCGGTGAAACATGTTGTACTGCGGCTGCTCCATCGTCGGCGGGATCAGGTGTTCCCGCCTGGCAATCTCGTAGGCCTGCCGAATCTGCTCGGCACTCCACTCGCTCGTGCCCCAGTAAAACGCCTTGCCCTGGGTGATGAGTGATGACATCGCCTGCACGGTCTCCTCCATCGGCGTGTGGAGGTCCGGCCGATGGCAGAAGATGAGGTCGACGTAGTCGAGTTGCATTCGTTGCAGCGAGGCATCCATGCCCTCGCAGATGTGCTTGCGGGACAGGCCGGCATCGTTCGGGCCCTTGCCGCCCCAGAAGAGTTTGGTGGAGACGAC
Organism: Planctomycetota bacterium; assembly: GCA_013112555.1. GTDB lineage: Bacteria > Planctomycetota > Phycisphaerae > Phycisphaerales > UBA5793 > PNC21. Next base: position 2,830,938 of record JABFGK010000001.1, read on the forward strand.
GATATCCGATCGTTTCCAGTCAACCCGCTTGAGCACGGCACCCATGATGGTTTCAGCCTGGCCGCGGGCGTACACCTCTGCGTTGTCGAAGAAGTTGACGCCGGCTTCATACGCTGCCGTCATGCACTCGGTGGCCAGATCTGCATTCATCTGTTCGCCGAACGTCACCCACGCCCCGAATGAGAGGGCAGACACTTTCAACCCTGACGATCCCAGATACCGGTATTCCACGCCGCTCGCCCCTTTCGCTTACGGATTCGATGATTCTTCCTATGCCGCCGGTCACGCTCGTCGCGTGACACGGATTCACGGATACGGTGCATTGTACCGTGCGTGTTGTCGTGGGGGCGCGTCCATCTGGAACCCGTGTCTTCTCCCCTCTCCCACTGGGAGAGAGGGGCCGGGGGTGAGGGCGTTCACCGCTGGCAGTAGGAATTAATTCCTACTGCCTGACAAGACATGGAGTAGTAGTAGGTCAGGACGAGGCACGAGTCCTGACACGGTATGGAGTCAGTAACTGCGTGCCGGTGGGCTTTCGCGAGGAACGCTCACCCCACCCTACATTCCAATGCACCCACTCACTCAAACTTCTGCACCACTAGGTTGCTGATGGCGCACTCGCCTGGAATCACCGCCTGGAACAGCAGCCACTGCCCGCTCATTTTGCCCGGCACCATGCCTTCCAACGTCGCGACGCCATCGGCATCGGCGCTGGCCGTCCCAGCCACTTTTGCATTTTCAATCTGCAGTGCGTTCTTTGTGACATCACAGCCCGGAATGAGCGTGCCGCCACTGTGTGAACTGTAAGTGAAATATACCTTGGTGCCCGGCTCTATATTGCTTGCGGCAATGGTATTCACCTGGCCGGCAATCCCCGGCACAGCCAGACCAAGATCAAACGATGGGTACACCGGTGACATCAGGAACGCCTGCGACTCCATCCAGTCGTTGTTCTTATAGTTCCCGGTTCCTGCGATCTGGCCCAGATCATTGATGTCGTTGCCATATCGCAGACGCCAATGTGACTTCGGAGGCAGCAGTTTGCCCAGCAAGACCTGTCCGTGTTCCAGATCCCAGTAACACGCATCAGTGGTCCATGCTGTGGAGCCGATCCAACCAACCACCTGCGTCAGGTTGTTCAGCACACTCGCAGCGCTCGCATCATAGTTGCCAAACCTCTCCTCCAGGTTGTACCAGGTTCCATTGTCCCAAAGGAATGCATGACTGTTCTTCTGCCCTACGACCTGGCCCAGTTCATTAATCCCTTCAGGATATGTAGTCTGCGCTCCGCCTCCCATGTCAGTGGTTGACCCATCAGCCTCCCAAATGACGGCAGCCCAACCACGACTATCGTCTGTTGTTGACCACCCGATCACTTGCCCGAGGTTATTGAGGTTGAACGCCTGGGAGAGCCCTGACGGTATCAATGGATCAAGTATGCGAAACTCACCGTCCTCCCACATGAAGCCACGCGACTTCCAGTCCTCGTCAATCCATATAGCAGAAGTTCCTGCCACTTGGCCGACGTTGTTTATTCCCCATGCCTCACAGTTATCATAACCAAGCGTGCCCATATCGTACATGATTCCATCCTGCCAGAGGAAGGCATGCTTTTCCCCCTGTGTATCGGTGCTTGAAACGCCGACAATGTGTCCGAGGTCGTTCACATCGCGCGCACGGCTGAAGCTACCATCGGCACCCAATGTGCCAAGGTCCTGCATCTTGCCGTTGCGCCAGGCAAAAGCATGGAGATGTCCTTCGGCAGTGTATGACGAACCGACGACTTCGCCGAGGTTGTTCATCCCCCAGGCCCATGATACACTATTGCCAAAATCGCCAAGATAGAGTACGGCATAGGAGTTGTCCTGCCAGAGTTGCCCGTGGGCGTGGCCGGTGCAGACCGAGCCGATAGCCAAGGCCAGACAGACAGCTACAGCAAGTCGCGCCGCAGATGCTTCACACCAATGGCAGTTGTTCATTGTTAAACTCTCCACTCGCATCAGTTGCCTCCTTCCACCCTCTCCCACTGGGAGAGAGGGGCCGGGGGTGAGGGCCATTCCGTACTCCCTCCACGGGTTCTGCTTCGTCGGGCACAGCCACGACTCAGCGTAATCCGTGCCACCCAATCTTACGAGCCGCGCGCGTCAGCAAGCGGGCGTGTGCGAAGCACAACATGGGGTGCCCGCTCCCTCATGGTCGCGGCTCGTCGGAAGAAGAGGGCACGCAGCAGCCTGCCCCTGCCAACCTACCACAAACCACTTTCTGAGTCCAGCACAATCCGGGGCATACCGAAACCGCCTTCCCTGCTCATACCCCCTACCATGACCTGCAATGCCGTGGCTCACGAACACACTCAATCGCAACACGCTTAGCCCCTGGGGTTTTATTGCCTTCCCATTGGCGATCGTCATGCTGTTCACCGCCCTGCCCACATTGGCAGGACTGCTGCTGAGCCTGTTCGAGTGGTCCGGGGGCGGGTCGCCCCGGTTCATCGGCCTGAAGAACTACACCGACCTGATCGCATCATCTGCCTTCTGGCCGGCTTTGTGTAACACACTCCTGTTTGCTGCGTTCACCGTGCCGCTGACCGTCTTCTTTGCGTTTCTCATCGCTGCTGCACTCAACGCGCCCTGGTTCATCGGCCGCACCACGATGCGCACCATCTTCTTTCTCCCGACCGTCGTTTCGATCGTCGCGATCGGCTTCATCTGGAGTTGGGTGCTGGATTCGACCGATGCCGGCTTGTTGAACCACGTTCTGACCGACATCGTCGGCCTGCCGCGTGCCTGGCTGCCTGAATGGCTCGGCAACAACCCGTGGGGACTCGCTTCCGTCATCATGGTCTCCATATGGCGAGGCCTCGGGTTTTCCATCGTCCTGTATCTGGCTGCAGTCAGCAACGTGCCGCGCGCGCTGTATGACGCAGCCGCCGTTGACGGCGCCAACTCCTGGCAGACGCTCTGGAACGTCACCTGGCCGGGTGTTAGGCCGATGACCGTTTTCCTGCTGATCACCGGCCTCATCGGCGCGCTGCAGGTCTTTGATGTCGTGCTCGTCATGATCGGTGAGGGTGGGCAGCGATGGACCGACGTCCTGAACCTCTATCTCTATCGCGAGTTTACCAATAACAGACTCGGCTTTGCCGCTGCCATCGGCTCGGTCGTCCTGCTGCTGACCGTCATCATGACCGTGGCTCAACTGAAGTGGCTGAATCGCCCGGAAGGGCGCACCCGCACGGCCGCAACAGCAGAGAAAGGGAGCGCTGCGCCATGAGGAAGTCGGCAAGACAACACGCCTCAGCCTGGCAGCGGCCCGGAATCCCGGCGCGATTGCTCGTGCACGGCCTCATCTATCTCACCGGACTGACGATGCTGCTCCCGTTTGCCTGGATGGTGTCAACAGCGCTCAAAACGCACGACCAAGCCATCAGCCTTGAACCGACACTGCTGCCGACCGGGTGGCCCACCGCCTGGCACTGGGAGAACTTCGCCCGTGCCTGGCAAACCGCCGACCTCGGTGCGTTCTACGTCAACAGTACCATCGTGGCAGTCGTCGTCACCGTGTTATCCACCGTGCACAACGCGCTGGCCGGGTTCGCCTTTGCCAAGCTCCGCTTTGCCGGCCGACGCACGTTGTTTGTGGCATTGCTGGCGACGATGATGCTGCCCTACCAGGTGTACTTCATCTTTGCCTATGTCCTGTGCGGGTGGCTGGGCTATGTTGACAACTACCAGGCCCTGATCGTCCCCTTCCTGGCCAGCGCATTCGGGATCTTCTATATGCGCCAAGCCGTCTCATCCATCCCCGACGACCTGCTCGATGCCGGTCGGATCGACGGCTTCTCCGACTTCGAGTTGTTCCTTCACATCGTCGTGCCGGCAGTTCGGCCGGCCGTGGCCGCGCTGGCCATTTTCACCTTCATGGCCTCGTGGAACAACTTCTTCTGGCCGCTCATCGTCATCGATTCAAACGATCTGTACACGTTGCCGCTCGGCGTGGCGGCGCTTAGTTCGAAGTATTACGACGCCCCCTGGCCCGTGCAGATGGCAGCAGCCACCATTATCACATTACCCATGCTTGTCGTGTTCCTCGTCTTCCAGCGTGCCTTTGTCCAAGGCATCACATTGACCGGCGTGAAAGGATAAGTGCATGATGCGCCCGGTGGCACGGGCGTCTCGCCCGTGAACAGACCGAAGGCCTGATGCAGACAGACAGCGCTCCCTCACGCCACGGCTCGTAAGAACCATGATTCATAAGCAGCTCATGCGAACGAACATCGTCCTCATCATCCTGATCCTTGCCGTTGCGACCATCATCGCACTGATTCCCCCGCGCGCCGTCATGACGCCGGGCAATGAGTTGAAGATGGCCACCTGGGGCATGCCGTTTGAAGATCTGCTGTTTCGCGATGTCTATGCACGCGGATTCGAGAAGGAGAATCCCGGCTGGTCCATCCATTACCAGCGTCATGGCCATCTCGTCGAGAAGTACAATGCCTGGCACGTGCAGCGCCGCGGTGCCGACGTCATGCGCATGGGCATCGACTATTACAAGAGTTTCGTTGCCAAAGGAATGTTGGCACCGCTGACCGAGTATCTGAATGATCCGGAAATCGGTCTGTCCGAGGAGGAGATCAAAGACTATTTCCCAGCCATCTGGGAACAGCTGCTCATCGACGGCGAGATCTATGCGCTGCCGTCTGACAATTCGCAGTATGGGTTGTATTACAACAAAACCATCTTTGATCAATACAACGAAGCACACCCGGATGAGCCGCTCGACTATCCCGGCCAGCACTGGACGTGGGATGATCTGGCCGATGCAACCCAACGGCTCACGGTGCGCAATACCGAGGGCCAGGATCGTCGGATTACGCAGTACGGCATCCTGTTTGATCTCTGGGCCTGGCCCTATTTTGCTTTTCTGAAGCAGGCAGGCGGCAACATGTGGGACGAGGCTCAGACGACGACGCTGATCAACTCCGAAGCCGGCGTCGAGGCGCTGACGTATCTCGTCTCACTCGTGCCGCCCGATGCACCGATGCGCTCACCCGATCAGGCTGCGTCGGCTGCCAGCCCGGTCGAGTTGTTCAAAACCGGGCATCTGGCCATGCTGCTGGACGGCTCCTGGCAGGCGCCGAGCATCGAGCGGGACAAGCCGGGGCTCAACTTTGCCATTGCCCCCTGCCACGCGGGAAACAGCCGGGCGTCGTCAGCGGTTCGGTCCTCTGGGCGGTCAGCGCCCCACAGCCACCACCCGCACTGCCTGGGAGATGGTCAAGTGGATCACGAACCGTGAGAATTCGATCGCTTACTGGAACATGCTGCGGGTAGCCCCACCATCACGCTCGTCCGTTGTTGATTCACCGGATTTCCGATCGACGTCCGGGATAATTGAGGGCGACCTCGTGCACGTCCCCCCGCTGCCTGAGTCGCTGTACCCGGATCGAGTCGCGTGGCTGGAGTATGCAGTGACCCCGGACTCGGAAACCGGCCTCGTTCCCGGTTTTGTGCCTTCTGCGCCCTATCAGGCCGACTTGCAGGCCCAGATTGCCATTGCCCTCCGCCAGGCCACCCGGGGCGAGAAGACCCCTCGAGAGTCCCTGGATGAGGCAGCCGAGCGGACTCATGAGATAATTGACCGGGATCGATCATCCCGAGGATTGGCCCCGGTGGGCCGCTCGCGTTGACTTGCTGCAATGCCCTGTTACCCTTGCACTCACCAATCTCGGCCGGTCGAAATACCGGGTCCGGCCGATATGACCGAGGAGTTTGGACCATGAGCAAGGTCAAGTTCAGGCCCCACAAGGGTTTGGCCAAAAGAGTTCGTATCACCCGCAATGGGCAGGTCAAGCACCGGAAAGCCGGTGGGCGGCATCGCAAGAGCCTCCACGATTCCGGCCAGAACCGGCAGTTGCGCCTTGGAAAGATGGCTCCCAACTCCGAGCGCCGTCGGGCCCAGAAGATGCTGGGATTCCGGATCCGTCGACCGGCTGCCAAGCAGCAGCAACAGGCCGAGCAGACGGCCGAGTGAGAGTCGCCATCTTCACGCACTGGAGATCACTGATCGGCTCTCGACGCTGACAGCCGATCGTCTCGAAACAAATATGGTGCGGCCACCGAGCGGGAAATACATGCAAGCGGCCATGAAGAGAGCCGCTGATACGCAAGGGTATGTCTCCTTAGATATCAGCAACGCTTCCCCGCCGGACCGCAGAAACTGAAACAGGCAACACGAGAGAGAGACCACCTCGGGATTGCACCGAACCGTCTCTTTCTGACGACAAGGAGATTTGCCATGCCGCGCGTTCGCAAGGGATCAGCCCGTACCAAAGCCCGTAAGAAACTCCTCCGTGAAGCCCGCGGATACTACGGAACCAAGAGTCGCCACAAGCAGCAGGCCAAGGTCGCCCTCATGCGGGCCGGCCGAAATGCCTTCCGCGATCGCCGTCGTCGGAAGCGGGATTTCCGTCGCCTGTGGATCACCCGTATCTCGGCTGCCTGCCGGATGCGCGGGATGCGATACAGCCAGTTCATCAACGGGGCCCAGTTGGCCGGCGTGTTGCTGAATCGCAAGATGCTCAGCCAGTTGGCAATCGACGACCCGGCCGCGTTCGACGCGATCGCCGAGATGGCCAAGGCATCGTCCACCGCTCAGCCTGCCAAGGCGTAGCGGGAGACGAACAAGCCATCGGAAGTTCCACAAAGAAATGAAAAGACCCCGCGATTGCAGCACGCAATCACGGGGCTTTCTTTTGTACTTCAAGGCATGTATTTGATCAAGCAAACACTTTGGCGAATCGCTCGATGGCCCAGTCAAGTTCTTCCTTTGTAATCACCAGAGGCGGTGTTACGCGGACGACCTGCTCGACGGTCTCCTTACACAGGATCCCCTCAGCCAGCAGCGCCTCCACGAACTCGTGCCCGGTGCCGGCTTCCTTGTGCACTTCGATGCCGGTCAGCATGCCGCGGCCACGCACGCCCTTGATCTTCGGGCTGTTCAGCCCGCGGATCCTGTCTCGGAAGTATTCACCCATTTCGACGGACTTCGCACACAGATCCTCGTCGATGAGCAACTTCATTGCTGCCCGGCCGACGGCGGCTGCCAGCGGATTGCCGCCGAATGTCGAACCGTGATCGCCCGGCTGGAACACGCTCAGGATGTCGCGCGAACTGACAATCGCCGAGACGGGATACACGCCGCCGCCAAGCGTCTTGCCCATGATGTACATGTCGGGCTTGACGTTCTCGTGATCACAGGCAAAGACGGTGCCGGTGCGACCCATGCCGGTCTGCACTTCATCCGCAATCATCAGCACGTTATTCTTCGTGCAGATCTCGCGTACCCGTTTCAGGAAGCCGTCTTCCGGAATGTTAATACCACCCTCACCCTGGATCGGCTCAAACAGGAAGGCTGCCGTGTTCGGGGTGATGGCCTTTTCAAGTGCGTCGGGATCGCCAAACGGGATCGTCACAAAACCGGGCGTGGCCGGCCCGAACAGATCACGGTACTGGGCAACAGAAGAGAAGCCGACGATTGTGGTCGTCCGGCCGTGGAAGTTGCCTTCACAGACGATGATCTCGGCCTTGTCATGCGGGACGTTCTTGCGGGTATAGGCCCACTTGCGTGCAGTCTTGATGGCACTCTCGACTGCCTCGGCCCCGGTGTTCATCGGCAGCATCATTTCCATGCCGCAGAACTCCGAGAGCTCCTTCGCAAACGGCGCCAGTTGATCGCTGTAGAACGCACGCGAGACGACGCACAGTTTCTTGGCCTGCTCGAACATGGCCTCCATCATCTTGGGGTGGCCGTGCCCGAAACTCAGAGCCGAATAGCCTGCCAACATATCGAGGTACTTGTTGCCCTCGACGTCCCACACCCAGACGCCTTCGCCGCGTGACAATACCGCCGGGAGCGGACCGTAGTTGGTGGCAGAATATTGCCGTTCCAACTCCATGCACCTGGCATTGGTAGTCGTCGACGCTGAGGACGAGGCAGCTCCGGCTGCAGAGACGTTTCCGATGGACATGGTCATGAATCAACCTCCTTTACGCAACAGGCGTGGGACCAGTGCTCCCGGCAGATCAATACCGGGCTATCAACTCACTTCTCTGTCGACAAACGACAACGTCGAAGTAAGACAATAAACAGACTCTCAAACCACACTGCTTGTGGTGCTGCCTGAGGCTCGCCAGAAGCGCGTATTTCCCGCTCGAAACCCACATTAAAAAGCGGGCGGGACGCGCTGAGCCGGAGGCATCAGAGGGTATCACTGCCGAATGCGGAAACAAGGGGAGGCAATCGCCTGAATCAGCCACTCGCCCCGTCGCGTCGGCCGGCTGCCCGTCGCCGATCGGTCGCACGCTGCAGCACGGCTCGTTCGGAGCCTGTCAGGCTCTCGATCCCGTGGTCCGATACCTTGGCCAAGACGGCATCAACCACGGCCTCATCGTCCGTCTCCGGGATGGCTGCCTCGTCAGTCCCCGGTTCGGGGGCCTTAGCGGGCACAGGAGCCTCCACTGATGGACGGTCGCTCGGCGAGGCAACATCGATCAACTCTGTCGGTGGGTCAATTCCCTCAATAAACGCCAGGCGCCTTCGATTCTGCCAGCAGACAAACCAGCAGAACAAGGAACACGCGACCAGCAGCGGCAGCGCAATCCCCAACCCGATGATCAACGCAGCCACCGACCCGACGTAGCCGACCATGGTCGTCACTTCAATGGCCCGTCGCTGATTCGATCGGGCCCATAGCAGCCCGGAAAGCAGGTCAGCCCCATCGAGTGGGTAGACCGGCAGTAGATTGCACACGCCGACCATGAGGTTGGCATAGTTCAGCCACCACAGGCAAATCAGGAACCAGGACGGAGCAGTCAGTGACCACTTGGCATAGGTGAGCCAGGGCTGCAGCGGATTGAACAACACATATTCGCTGTACTCGATCTGAGTCAGCAAAAACGCCGTGAGGCCGGCTGCTGCGACGAGGTTCGCGATCGGGCCTCCCATCGCCCCGACGACTTGCCCGACCCACCGCCGATTCGGGCGGGCCGTGTCGAGTCCCCCCAACGGCCAGATGACGCTCTCATACAGTTGCCCACCCATCACGCGGTGCATGAGTGCATGCCCGAGCTCATGCCAGATGACGGCTGCCAGCACGGCGGCCACCCCGATACCGGCAAACGCCACGTCTGAAATCGGGTTGGCACCCGGGCGTGGCCAGGCAGCGTCTGCGATCAGGATAATGGCAAAGGCCAGAAACAGGACGTGGAGTCGAACCCGTCGGTCCCCGGCCTTGAAGACGGTGATCGCCCACTCAGACGGCTCATCCCACCAACTTCCGAGTGCCCCGATCGACGAGGTCGCACGGCCGCTCGTGGCAGGCCGATCGCCCATCCCACCTGCCGGATCGGACCTGTCATTGTCAGCCTGGCCGTCACGCATCACAGTCATCTCACACAATCTACGACCTGCCCGGCCTGATTCCTGATTCGTACAGCAACACCGTCAGGATGCTCTTGGCATCAATCAGTTGGCCATCGGCAATCATGCCGTGGACCTCTTCGGGAGTGCGGACCGCCGTCTCAATGTCCTCGTCGGCCTCGAGTTGCTGCCCGACGAATCGCAATCCCGAGGCGACAAACGCATGCATGAACTCATCACAGAACCCGGGTGTCGTATAAAACGACGCCAGGTACTCGACTCGATCAGACCGGTACCCGGTTTCCTCGATCAACTCGCGGCCGGCACAGGTCTCGGGCTTCTCATCCGGCTCCAACATCCCGGCAGGCAACTCCCACAACGTCCGGTTTACCGCATGCCTCAGGTTCCGGATCAAAACGATTCGCCCGTCATCAAGGATCGGCAGGATAACCACTGCACCGGCCAGCCGAACCACATCACGGACCAATTCACCCGGCCTGCTTCGGCCGTTTGGGCCCGCAGGCGGTTTGATCACGAGCCGTTCGAGATGGAGTCGAGCCCCTCGATAGGTCGTCTCGCGACTGACCAGCCCCTCCGGGTCGGTGACGACGTGCCTTGTGGGTGTTGTGTATACCGATCCGTCACTGCTGTTATTCATACCACAGTCCATATGGTGCACTCAGAGCCGGGCTCGGCTGAGCGCTGTCAATGATTAAACACGTGCAGCACGCCGAGGTTTCGCCCTGCCTGCTGCGCACCGGTGCAGATATCAGTCTGAAGTGAGTGGAACGAGTTGGAGATATTGGTCCAGGTCATGGCCTTGCAGAAAAGCGTCAAGAGTCATCATACGCCCACCCGGCGCCTGGACTTCGCGCAGGGCAACACAGCCGGTTCTGCAGGCGATGCGATTCGATTCCAACAACGTCCCCGGGCCGACCAGGGTTGTCGAGTCAGGCAGATCAGCAACGCGACCGATCTTGAGAATCATCTCGGCCGTATCGTCGCCCGGGTCGATGCACCGGACCGTGCAGCCCGGCCAGGGATTCAGCCCGTGTATGCGGGCACGAACCAACTTGCTGTCCTCGTCGAAATCCACCGTTCCTTCCTCTTTTCGGAGTTTCGGTGCCGTCGTGACGGCGGACTCATCCTGGGAGCGCGGTTCGAGTTGATCGAGGCCGTGCCGTTCGAGCACCTGCCGGACGAGTTCGGGCCCGTGTGCCGCCAGGCGGTCGTGCAACTCGCCGGCTGTTTCGTGCGGCTGAATGGCTGTGGACAGATTGCCGAGGATCAGGCCGGCATCCATGCGGTCGGCCAGCGTAATGACGGTCAGGCCGGTGTGGTCATCGCCATTCATCATGGCCCGATTGATCGGGGCAGCCCCACGGTACTTCGGGAGTAATGACGCATGGAGATTGATGGCAAAGGTGTCGGCCAGCAGTGGTTGCCCGAGTTTCTGACCGAAGGCGATCACGACAAAGATGTCAGCCCCCACAGCATGGATCCTGCCAAGAACCTCGGGGTCATTCACATTGGCCGGCGTGATGACGGGAAGACCTGTGTCTGCGGCCCACTGGGCGATCGGCGTATCGCGTACCTTGCGTCGCCGACCGGCCGGCCTGGCCGGCTGACTGACAATCAGGGCTGTGTCATATGCATCCGCATTCGCTGCCAGCCACTGAAGGGTGGGGAGGCCGAACTCACCGGAGCCGAAGAACACGATGCGAGGTCGAGCATGCCCCATCAGCCTCGCTCCAATTCGCGCAGTGCTTTGCGGTTGGCCAGTCGTGTCATCTGAGTGAAATGGTCAATGATGAGGATGCCATCGAGATGATCGGTCTCATGCTGCCAGACTCGCGCCAGCAGGGCATCTGATGTCATCGTAAACGCCTGCCCATCAAGGTCTAACGCATCAATGGTGATGGTAATTGGTCGTCTGACATCCCCCACCACGTCTGGGATGCTCAGGCACCCCTCTTCGCGCGGCTCGGGGCCCCCGCTCGGGCTGCTCAGGACCGGGTTGATGTACACGCGATCCGGCTCATCCTCCTCCTGACGGGAGTTGGCAACGAACATCCGCCAGGGCAGCCCGACTTGCGGTGCGGCCAGGCCGACCCCTTCCGCCTCGTGCATCAGGGCGATCATGCGGAGAGCGACGGCCCGGACTTCATCGGTCACAGCCTCGATCGGGGCAGCCTGTTTCCGGAGAATGGGGTCCGGGTAATAGACGATGGACAGTTTGTTGGGATTGACGGCTGACATAGTCACTCCATGCTAGGCCCAGGACAGGCGGATGTGGGACCAGGCAGATCCGGGTGCGTGGCAGTCCCGGGAAGCCGCCGATAATCACGATTCAGCCAATTGTCGATTAGCGCAGATGCAGGAAGTGCCGATCAACTGTGACGGGTGAGGAGGCTAGAATCAGTGCCACAGGGTTCGCAGGCGCGGTGACCCCGCATTGACGGGTTGTACAGCCTGTTCTATCGTGCCGCCCCGATTCACACGGATGGACTACCATGTCCTGACGTTGACGCCGCAGTCTTGCCCATTGCAAACAACCGTGGGCCGAGAGGTGCATGCCATTGGCTTGGTTCAATAAGAAAAAAGACGACCAGAACGGTACCGGCGATCAGCCGGGAGACGTGTCCACCCAGTCGTTTGAGGTGCAGCCCGAAAAGGCACGGGCATGGATCGAACGCGCCCAACATGCGGCCGACACGTACAACTATGAATACGCGATCGAGTGTTTTCTCCGTGGGATCAAGTTTGACCCAACCGACGAGGAAATCCACCGGCGATTGCTCGAAGTCGCGAATCTGTATCGCCAATCACAGGGCGGGAAGCCGGCCTCGGGCAAAAAGGTCCGGGAGATGCTGGCTGACAAGCGCCCGGTTGACCGACTTGCTGCCACCGAATTGGCCTGGGTGACCGACTTCCAGAACCCGCACGCAGCAGTCAAGTTCATGCAGGTGGCCGCCGATCTGGGGCTCGGTGAGATTGCCTACTGGGCGGCCGATCTCGGTGCTCAGGTCGCCCTGCGACACAAGAAGCGCTCCAAGAACCTGCTCGTCAGTTTTGTCAATGTTTTCGAGCAGATCGGTGCCTCGGACAAGGCCGTCGAGTACGGCGAGTTTGCACTCCAACTGGATCGATCGGATGCGCAACTTGAGGCCCGGGTGCGCAACCTGTCGGCCCAGGCCACCATGGACCGCGGCAAGTATGCTGAGAACGTCGGCGAGGAAGGCGGCTTCCGAGCCAGCGTCAAGGATATCGACAAGCAAAAAGAACTCGTGGATGACGATTCGTATGCCGTCGGCGCTGATGCTGCCGAATCCCGCCTGGGCCGGGCCAAAGCCCTGTGGGAGAGCGAGCCGGAGAATCAGGACGCGATCGCGCGCTATGCCGACCTGCTGCGCAAAATGGGGACTGATGAGCACGATGTCGAAGCCATCAAGGTACTTCGAAGTGCGTACAAGACCACCGGCCAGTACCGCTTCCGCATGTTGGCCGGCGACATTCACCTGACACGCGAACGACGGAAGTACCGGGCCGAGCGCGACAAGGCTGAAGAATCCGGTGACGAGGCCCAACTCGAGCGCGTCAAGCAGATTGACTGGGCGCTGACCGAGCTGGAGGCAAAGGAATACCTCGAACGATCTGAGAAGTACCCGACCGAGCTGCGCATCAAGTATCGCCTCGGCGAACTGCTCTACAAACTCGGCAAGTACGAGGACGCCATCCCGGTCCTCCAGCAGGCTCAGGAAGATGCGCAGCATCGTGCCAGGGCACTGCACTACATGGGACTCTGCTTTGCGAAGACGGACTGGGTCGAGGAGGCCATCGAGTCACTTCGGTCGGCCGTTGAGCGGTACGAGATCAAGGACGACGACACCCACCTGACGATGCGGTACGACCTGATGGTGGCGCTGGAACGGTTTGCCCGCGAGCACGAGGCACTGGACGAGGCTGAGGAGGCCGGCAAGATTGCCTCCGGCATCGCCATGAAGCAACTCAACTTCAGGGATATCCGAGATCGACGGGCCGCCCTGCGCGACCTGGTGAAGGAACTCAAGAACCCGGCTGCCGGAACCTAATCTGTTTCTCATCCACCGACTTCTGCGTGTGCGACCCACATGAGCGATGTGATCGCCATCATCCCGGCCCGCTATGGCTCGACCCGGTTTCCCGGCAAAGCGCTGGCCGACCGGACCGGGCGCCCATTGATTCAACATGTCTATGAGCAAGCCCGGCAGGCACGCGCGCTGTCGCAGGTGATGGTGGCTACGGACGACGTCCGGATCGAGCAGGCCGTGCGCGGATTCGGCGGGACGGCCGTCATGACGCGCCCGGACCATCCCAACGGGACATCACGGCTGGCGGAAGCGGCCGAGACCATTTCTGCTGCCTCGGGCGACCCGGTTATCGTCAATGTCCAGGGTGATGAGCCGGAGATTGAACCGGCCCATATCGATATGGCAGTCGAGGCGTTTCTTGGAAGCGAGGATGATCGCACTCGAATGGGGACACTCGCTGCCCCGTTCCAGCCTGACGAAGACCCACACAACACCAATATCGTCAAAGTCGTCCTGGATCGGCAGGGCCGGGCCTTGTACTTCTCGCGGGCGCCGATTCCGCATGTGCGTGATCCTGAGGAACATACGAGCATCGAAGTCCTGAAACACGTTGGGCTTTATGTCTATCGCCGCTCATTTCTGGCCGAATATGCCCGATGGATACCGACCCCGCTCGAACAAGCCGAACAGTTGGAGCAGTTGCGTGTACTGGAAAACGGCTTTGCCGTCGTGGCAGCACGGGTCGAGGCCGTGCATCACGGGATTGACACCCCTGATCAATACGACGAGTTTGTCACGAGATGGAAGCAGCAACACGGGTGAGGCCGGGCGGCCGCAGGCGACCTGTGCCAACGGTCTCGGGTGTTGTACCGGGGAGAGACGGGCTACACTCTCCTGCGTGCCTTCAGTTGCACGGGCAGTGAGTAACGGAGTCGGACTGTGAACCTGGACGGTTGGCTAACACTTGGAACGCTGGCGCTGGTCGTCGCCGGGTTGATGAGCAACCGCATCGGCCCGGACGTAGCGATGCTGGGTGGGCTGACCGTTCTCATGCTGTTGACCGGTTTGTTCCCCGGCATCAATATCGTTGACCCACCCACCGGGGTCTCGGGCTTTGCCGAGCGTGCCGTCATCATGATCGGCGCGATCTACATCGTGGCTGCCGGGTTGCAGGAGACCGGGGCGATCGAGATGATTGCCGCCGCGGTGCTCGGCCGACCCAAGAGTTTGGCAACGGCCCAACTGCGCATGATGGCGCCGGTCGCCGTCATGTCGGCCTTCATGAACACGACGGCCGTCGTGGCCATGTACATGCCGATCGTGGCCGACTGGTCCCGCAAGATGAAGATCAGTTCCTCGCGACTGTACATGCCCCTGAGTTTCGCAGCCATCCTCGGAGGAACGTGTACGCTCATCGGCACGAGTTCAAACGTCACTATTGACGGCTTGTATCGATCGTGGCTCGCACACGAGGACAATGAGACGACGCGCAACGCATTCGGCCTCGTGGAGCCCGCCTTTTGGTGGATTGCCGTGGTCGGCGTTCCTTCGACGATTGTTGGGATCGGCTATGTCCTGCTGTGCTCGCGCTGGCTGCTGGCTGAGCGCCGGCCGGCCACCCAGGTGACGCTCGAAGACCGCAAGTACAAAGTCGAAATGCTCGTGGAGCCCGGCAGCCCGATCATCGGCAAGACGATCGAAGATGCAGGCCTGCGGCATCTGCCGGGGCTGTACCTCGCTGATATCGAGCGCGAGAACGACATCCTCCCGGCCGTCAGCCCCGACGAGCGGATTCAAGCCAATGACCTGCTCGTCTTTGTCGGGATTGTGGAATCGGTCGTTGATCTCCGTCGGATTCGCGGGCTGGTGCCGGCCACCGAACAAGTCAAGAAAGTCGAGGGGGGCCGACGGCAGCGCACACTGGTCGAAGCCGTCGTGTCTCGTCACTCACAACTGATCGGGCGGAGCGTGCGGAACTGTCAGTTCCGGACCCGATTCAATGCGGCCATCATTGCCGTGCATCGTGGCGGGGTGATGGTGGACGGCAAGATCGGCGACATTGTGCTTCAGCCGGGCGACACGCTGCTGATGGAAACGCACCTCGGCTTTGTCAATGCCTACCGGAACAGTTCGCAGTTTTATCTCGTCTCACAGGTCGAGGGGGCTCGCGAGGTTCGTCACGAGCGTGCCTGGCTGTCATTGGCCATCCTCGGCCTGCTCGTCGTGATGCTGGCCCTGACCCCGATCGACCGGATGGTGTCGGCCCTGGTCTGTGCCGGCCTCATGGTAGGGACACGGTGCTGCACCGGAACGGTGGCCCGCCAGAGCATCAACTGGCAGGTTTTGATCGTCATCGGCTCTGCCATCGGGATCGGCCGGGCCCTGGACAATACTGGAATCGCCCAGACGGTTGCCGAGGGCCTGACGCGCGTGTGCACCCCGCTCGGCCCGCATGCCCTACTGGTAGCTGTCTATTTCATGACCTCGGTCGTGGCCCAACTCGTGTCGAACAACGGGGCAGCGGTCCTGATGTTCCCGATTGCCATGGCCGTGGCCGTCGAATCCAAAGTGAACCCGGTCCCCTTCCTGATGTGCCTCATGTCCGCATCGGCCTGCAGTTTCATCACCCCGATGGCCTACCAGACAAACTTGATGGTCTATGGGCCCGGCGGGTACAAGTTCACCGACTACTCGCTGTTCGGGGCACCGCTGAATCTGGCTGTCGGCATCGTGGCTGTGACGCTGTCACCGTGGTTCTTCCCGTTTCACCTGACCCCATAATGGGCGTCACGGGAACCGAATCGCCCATTGAAAGAACCGGTAGAGGCCTGAACTGTGCTGAGCCGATGGCGGTATAAGCCTCGGACGGTTGTCATGACGAACCGGGCAGATTCAGAGCACACCATGCCGCAACTCACGACACACACCTCAGATTCACGGAACGCCGCCTCGGCAGTCCGGCTGCTGCTGGACAGTCTGGAAAAACGTGCGCGGGTCGGCCATTGGATCACGACGACGGCCTGGATTATCTCGGGCGTACTCGTCCTCAGTGCTGTTTTGATCACGATCGACGCCGTCTACGCATTGGACCCGACGCGTCGGATTGCCGGTCTCGCTTTGTACCCGGTCGTCATTGGGTTCTTGTTGATGCGGGTCGGCCGGGCCACGCCGGGGTCCCACGCGCAGAGCCAGCCGGGCCGGAATCGACGACACTTCGCACGGGCTGCGGAGGTCGCATCCGATCTGCATGGCAACGAACTGATCAATGCCGTGCTTCTGTCAGCCACCGGCGATCGCACGCGCTCCGACGGGCACCCTCATCACGTTCTGACCGCATCGCTGCTGGACCGCGCGCTGGTGCTGGGTGACCAGGCAGCCGGCGCCGTCTCGCCTCAAGAGGTCGTGCCGCGTCACGAGATGCGCACCGCGTTGCTCGCCCTCGCGGTGGTCTCGGCTATCGCCGCTCTGTTGTGTGCCCCGTTCCACCAGGCTGTCGGCATGGTCGTGCCACGATTGGCCGCCCCCTGGGCCGGGTATCCGGCCTTTACCTGGCTCGACTTCGAGATCGAAACCACACCAGGCCCGGATGACGCGCTCGTTGGTGATGATGTCCTGATCACAGCCACCATCCGCAATACCTGCTGGTGGAACCGATCGAACATCCCGGCAGCCTCAGCCGTGCGACTTCTGCGATGGCAACCGGATCAGAGCGGGGGGGACCCGGTGTTGAGCCCGATCCCATTTGAGCCGGCACCGAGAATCGCGTCCGAAGCGCTGCCCGGCGGCGTCGGCGGCACCGGGGATCCATCAGATGACCGGTTCTGCGTCACGTTGCACAACGTCAGACAGCCGCTGACACTGGCCGTTGACACACCGATCGGACGATCCCAGGCAGTCACACTCACGCCGCGGCCTGTTCCCAGAATCCAGTCAGCCAATGTCCGTGTGCAGGAACCTGCGTATGTCCCCGCCACCTACCGGCACACGACGGCCAACAAAGACCTGGGGCAGAGAATCAACATGTATCCCGAAGGATCGGTCCAGGTGCAGATCCGGGCAAGCATGGCGGACTGCCGGCTCGAACTGACTCGGAATCGTCCTGCATGGTCGAGCGGTCCGGACCTGGAATGGGTGCATGCACGCAGCGGGCCGGATGCGACCGATCTCACAGCCTCGTGCTGCCCGACTGAACCCGGTCACTATGAATATCAGATCAGACTCCTCCATGAACACCGTGACTCCGGCGGGTCGTTGCGCACCGTTTCCTCACAGCCGCTGATGATGCGTCTGTCAGTGATCCCGGATCAGAAGCCGATGGCCGAGATTCTCATTCCGGACCGACCGGCCATGTGCCTGCCCGATCAGCCGGTGTCGATACGCGTTCGAGTTGCCGACGATATCGGATTGTCATCCGTCTCCGTGTCGGCCCAGCGCATACCAGCCGACCCTGAGGATGATGGGCAGCGGCACAACTATCGGTTCTCGCTTGAGCGCGCCGAAGCAGCCCTGCCGCCGGTCACACTTCATTCGTGGGATTTGGACGATCAGAATCGCCTCGGGTTTGCTGATGACTGCACACTCCGGCTGGCGGATCTGGGCGTGCAGCCGGGTGACATCGTTGCCTGCCGCGTGGTGGCACAGGATGATCACCCCGATGTCACGAGCCACACCACGGAAAGCAGACCGGCATATCTGCTGATTATTGATCCGGCTGTCTATCAGGATCTCGTCGAGTCGGTACAAGGCAACCGGCAATCAGACGCATCGGCCGCCGCGACCGGAGATGATGCAGGGCAGGACACGACGAGCGACCCTGACTCAGATGACACGCAGACAGAGGATTCGGGTGAGACCGGCTCAGAATCCGACGCCGAACAACCCGCAGAGACACCGACCGATGGTGAAGCGGCCACCGATGGCGAGACAGCCGACGGGACTCAGCAGCAACCGGGGCAACAGGCACGCGGCGAGCAGCAGGCTTCCTCGCAGGCGGCTGGTGGACCGTCGCCTGATCTTGACGGGCTACTGGCCGGGCGTGGGTTGTACGGGCTGGATTCCTGGCCCATCCAACAGCAACAAACATCAATCCCGCCCGACACACTCCAGGAGACTCGGGAGGCAAGCGCGAACCGCGACCCGGAGCGACCGCCCCCTGCTGCCTCCCAGGCAGAAGCCGACGTACCGACTGTGACGCAAGGCGTGCTCGTGACGACCGATCCGTTGGATTCTGCGACCTGGAATCCAACGACACCGGGCCCGGAGCAGTTAACATTACTTTCACCAACGTCTGCTGCATCGCTGCGAATGGTGCCCCTGCCATATCGCGACCTGGCATCTCGATATCTGCTCCGCTTGCTCCAGGATGAGTACGCGAGGCGCGCCGGCCGAGGAGGGCACACCATGAGTAAAACCCACTGGGTTGCCGCAGCCGTGTTCCTCTCGATGGCATTGGTTGCCGGCGCACAGGATGAGACGACCACGCCGACTGTCGATCCGGCGCCGGCTCCTGCTGCTGCAGACGTGCTCGTGCAAGTGGCCCACCTTCGCTATGGGCAGCCAACAACCAGCAGCCAGTGCTTTTCGACCGGGTATCTCCAACTTCTCAACCGCGAGAGCACGATCCGGGCAAACCCGGAACCCGTGACCGTCGATCTGTCTGATGACGTGCTGTATCAATTCCCATTTGTTGTCCTGACCGGCGAGGGAGACTTCACATTCACGGAAGATGAGATTGCAGCACTGCAACACTATCTCAACAGCGGCGGGTTCATCCTCGCATCGTCGGGGTGCTCCAACAGCAACTGGAATCGAGCATTCCAGCGAGAGATTCCTCGATTCCTGCCTGAGTTGGCTGATACGTCAGATGAAGCAGACGACGACCAGTCGCCCGGTCAGCCGGCACAGGTGGACGGCTCGACGCCACTTGTTAACGAACTGGCCGTGTTCGGGTTCACCCCGCTGGCGCTTGATCATCCGGTGTTTCATACGGTGTTCGATATTACTTCCTTCGAAACGAAGAAGATCGAATCCACCGGGGCCGACACGAAACTGTTTGCCCTGAAACGAAACGGCCGACTGGCCATGATCTACTCACCCGAGGGCCTGAACGATACCGGCAACGCCGGCGGTGGGTGCTGTTGTTGCGGCGGCAATGAACTACGCAATGCGAAGTACATCAACGCCAACATTCTCGCCTATGTCATGACCGGAAACTGATTTCGGTGCGGTCATTAGTGGCCCTGTTCGGACGAATCGACGCGCAAGCCGTCAACATGGAAACCGTCCGTCGAGCGGATACGACAGGCAGCACGCCAATCCCCGCCTCCCTGCGTGATCTTCAGCAGCAGTGTATTCCAGCCTTCTTTGAGGGTGGTGTTAACAACATCCTGCCCGAGTGACAGGCCACGCATCGCGTTGTTGTTATGGATCACATCGCCATTGAGCCAGACTTTGACACCGTCATCAGACCCAAGTTCAAACCGGACTTCGCGCTCACGCTCCGACCAGACTCCGGTCTTGAGATAGATACATCGGTCGCTGCCGGGTATGAATCTGAGAAAGTCCACGATCACCCCGTCCAGGATTGCTTCCTCGGGCACCGGCTGCCAGGTGACATCGGGCCCCTCGGTTCCACCCGGCTCGGGCTTGAAGGGCACGTTGATCAGATTGCCACCACCGGTCTGATCCTTCGTATGCGGCCCGGAGTAGAGCCAGTCCGAAACATAGTCTCGACGCCGTTCGATATGGTTGACCGTCTCGCCGGCCAGCAGTCGGACTTCCTCATTGCCTGGGCATGCCCGCACGGCCTTGTTAATAACGGCCAGTGCCTGCTCGGCAAAGAGATCGCCGAATCGGCCGGCCACCCTGATCATGCAGACGGCCCCGTCGGTGCGAAGCGTCTCGCGCTGGAGGTAGGATTCAGCCACCTCGGCAGCCAACTCATGGCGCACGCCGGCCAGCCCGGCCAGCAGGGCGCGGTGTTCCTCGTCATTGACGGCAATGGGAACCGCCCGCTTGTACAACGCCGCGTCGATCCGTGCCGAGCGCTTGCTCGGCAGTGCCAGCAGTCGCAGGTATCCTTCAAAGGCAACGGCGTGCATGTCGAGGTCGTCCGTCTTGGAGGCGATGAGGAACACCTCCTCGAGCGGGGCCGCATCCTTCCAACTGCACATCGCACGCAATGTTGACAGCCGAATTGCTGGATCAGATGACTGATTGAGCGTCGTGCGGACGGCGTCAAGCGCCTCGTCCCCGCCGAGCCAGGCACACACTTCGAGCGAGCGAATCACACAGGCCACATTGTCAGACTCGACCTTGTCGAGTACGAGCGTGACATCCTGATCCGGGTCGGCACTCTGCGCACACAGTTGTTGCATGGTGGCAGCAGCCGTCTCGACTTCGTCAGCGTCCGCATCCAGGTCGATTCGGACGTAGCGGGCCCCCAACTCGGCGACCCGTGATGCGTCTGCCAGTTTGGCCAGTGCCGCCCAGGCGACGGTCCGGACCTTCGGCTCGGGGCGCATCAGGAGTTCGGCAATGGGCTCGGTGGCTTCGGTGACGCCGCGCCCGCCCAGCGCGCGGGCTGCCTCCATACACACGCCCGTGCTGCGGCTTTCGAGACTGTGAATCAGGACGTCCAGGGTGCGCTTCAGGTCCGAGCCGGGAAGATGCAGCAGGGCCTCTCGTGCGGCCGACACAATCGCTTCAGGCCGCTCGCCCTGGGGGCACTTGCCCGATGAAATGGCCAGCAGTGCGGGAACCGATTCAGCCCCACCCAGCGTAGAAATAGCCTGAATGCAAGCCATCAGGACCTCATCCGGGTCATCCGGGCGCAGGCTCATCATGGTGTTGTACACCGGCCCGAGGCCGCGCGGGTTGCCACGGTCAGCCAGTGCCTGAATCATTCGTACCTTCCCACCGACCGTCCAGAGACGAGACCGCAGGCTGCTGCCCAACCCTCGGGTGATCTCATCGCCGGGCATCTCGTACACGATCATCCGGGCGGCCGTGTTCTGCCACCACTCATCCGGCGAATGGTCCAGCAGACTCAAGACCGGATCGACTGCTCGGGCATCATTGCCGAAGTGCCGACACAGGCCGGTCAGGCCGGCGGCTCGAACATGCCTGGGATATGCCTTCGCGTCATACAACTGGGCAAACAACGATGCGGCGAGTTCCGGGTTGGACTGCTCGGTCTCTGTGTTTGCCAGGCGCTCAGCCAACACCAGCATGGCCTGGGCCGATGCACGCCCCATCGCACTGGACGGCGTGTCGGCGTGCGCGAAAAAAGCCGACTGAATGTACTCGACCGGCACGTTCGCCGTACCGACCTTCCCCAGCGCTCCGATCGCAGCCACACGTTCATCATCAGAGACGCCGTCGCTGATGCGGCTCAGGATGGCTCCTTGCACTGTTGAGTTGCCCCGATTCCCCATCGTGTTCAAAGTACCGATCAGTGATGCACCGCTCAGACCCGGAAGCGCTGCCGCCAGCGCCTCGTCCACACGCGCACTCGGAATCCGATCCAGCGCGTAGCGGGCCATGTCGCTCAGTTCGTCGTCCAGAAGTTTCGTGCAGAGCAAGTCAACGGCACCATTGCCGCCGATCACCGCGAGTTGACGACAGGCGAATCGCCTGGCATCGAGTGTCGACCCATTGGCATTCAGCAGGCCGATCAGTGCCTGTTCCATTGCCCACTGATCATCAGCAGATCCCAGCGTGGCACGCTGCACATAGCCTGCCAGGGCCGACAGCGGCTCGCGCGACTGGCCGAACTCATACTGTGCTGTTGCCGCCAGTGCCTGCTCCAGACTCATGCCGTGACCAGACGACGGCCGACCGGCTGCCTCCCATTCCGTGGAGGGCGTTGTATCCGCCGGCAGATCGCCAAGCGCAAACTGAATCCCATCAAGGTAGTGCTGCAACACTTTGGGATTCCAGAAGATGTCGTTTCTGTGCCCAAGCGAGCAGTAGAACACACGACCGTGCCCGTATGAACGCACCCAACTGACGGCATAGTCGCCGTCGTCGCGCTTCATGTTCCCTTTCGAAAAGTCCGTCCCGTCCGGATCAAGGCTCAGCAGAACCCGAAGATTGTCACGGGTATACGGATCGCGGAACTGGTAGATTTCGTCTGCCACGACAAGCGGGTCGCCCTGAAATGCTGCATTGAGCGGGTGGTCGGGGTCGTCGAGTTTGAGCGTGATGTCCTCATTCCAGGGGTGCCCGTCAAAGAACCCGCCGATCAACTCGCCGAACTCCGGCCAGTCATAGAAGCAATCCGTGGCGGCATGAACGCCGATGAGCCCCTTGCCGCTCTCAACGAATGCAAGCAGGCTTGCCTTGAGTTCCTCGTCCTCGAACAGAACGCCGGTGGTGTTGTTCAGCAGAATGGCATCGAATTCGGCCAGCCGCTCCGACTTGAACACATTCGGATCGTTCGTGACTTCAGCGCGATAGGCGCCGGTCTTGGTTCCCATAACCTCGAAGGCCACGTCACCGACGGGAATGGACCCATGTGGGTAGCCGGTACACCGGTTGTATACAAGCAGCCGCCGTTCCTTCAGCGGGGCCACCGTGGCCGCTGCCGGGGCAGCCTCGGTGATGCGTTGACGAACCTCATCGCTCACTTCAACCTGCTGAGCCGAAACGCTCCCGGCTGCAATCGCGACCAGTGCGGCGCTGATGCCCGCGAACGTGGCGCGTGCCGCCCGTGTCAATCCGGTGCGTTCACATGACGGTACTGAATACACACAGTTTTGCTGCAGTGTCATCTATCTACGTCCTCTCCTCTGGCAGAGGGAATCCTGACTTGGTACGGTCGTTCGGACTACAGGGTCCACGGTTCGCGCATGGCTCGGTCAACCATCCGCGCTGCGGTCGGATCGTCGATGATTGTTTCAGCATCGGGATCCCAGCGAATTCGGCGACCGAGTTGCATGGCAATGTTGCCCAGGTGGGCCACGGTAATCGTCCGGTGTGCCTGCTCGATCGGGGCGATCGGTTCACGTCGACTCGCCACGCAATCGAGGAAGTTCCGGTGATGGCCGGGCGAACGGGGCAGGTGCACTTCATTCGGCCCGATCGTTTCGTTGAGCAGGGACTTCGGCTCGGCATCGATGCGGCCGCGATTCGCAAAGACCCACCCGTCATCACCCTCCCACTTCACACCGTTTTCAAAGTTGTTGGTTGCAACCAGTTCGACGCCGGTGTCATACTTGCACACGAATCGGTAGTTCGTCGCTGCGTCCCACAGGCCGTCGGCTGGGTACTCGCCCACCCCTTCAACTTTGACCGGCCCGGTGTTCTGAAGCCCGAGCCCCCAGTGAGCAATGTCGATATGGTGCGCACCCCAGTCCGTCACCTGCCCGCCGGAATAGTCGAGAATCCAACGGAAGTTCCAATGGGTACGGTTCTGGCAATACGGCATCCACGGGGCCGGACCGAGCCACAGATCATAATCGAATCCGTCCGGCACCGGGATCGGCGGATGGTTGCCGGTCGTCGGCGTGGTCGGCAGGCCGCAGGTCACACGATGGACGGTACCGATTCGGCCGTTGCGCACGAGTTCACAGGCAAAGCGGAATCGGCCGTCGCTGCGTTGCTGGCTCCCGGTCTGAAACACGCGGCCGTACTGTCGCACTGCATCGCTCATGATGCGACCCTGGGCAATCGTGAGACTGAGCGGTTTTTCACCGTAGATGTCCTTGCCGGCCCGGGCAGCAGCCGTCACGACCAGCGCGTGCCAATGGTCCGGGGTGGCCTGGACCACGGCATCAATGTCATCGCGGGCCAGCACCTCACGGAAGTCGTTGTAGTCGTCGCAGCCGCGATAGGTTCCGTCCTGCGATTGCTGGGCATAGTGGCTCAACACGGACTGCCTGGCCGGTGTCCGTTGTCGGAGATCGGGATCGCAGACGGCCACGAACTGGACCTCCGGGTAGCGCATCAGCGCCCCCATGTCGCCGCGCCCCATGCCGCCGCACCCGATCAGGGCCATCGTGATGCGATTGCTCGGTGCCACCTGCCCGGACGATCCCGGCCGTCCGAGGACGGATGACGGCACAATGGTTGGGAAGCCGAGAATCGCCGCTGTGGCCGTGGTGCCGGCTGCCGATTTCAGAAAGGCCCTGCGGGATACGGGGTCCGCTTGTGATCCATCTTTCATGTTGCTCATGGGCTCTCCGGATTGCTCGTCGCTGGATTCGCCAGATACTTTAGGATAGCCCGAACGGCCGAAGCGCTCTGCCGGCGCAGGCGACAAAACAGGGCGGCCCGCTCATGCCCGGCTGTATCAATGACGCAAAATCAGCCAGATTGTTCCACGCAATGACGGCCGGGTCAGTCACCCATTTCGCGTGTCACGATTGCCATGGCCTCGTTCATGATCCGTTCGACGTCCTTCTCGGTCGGCCCTTCGACGATCAGACGCATGATCGGCTCGGTATTGCTCGGCCTGACGTGGAGCCAGCACCCCTGCTCAGGCCAATCAACGCGCAAACCATCCTGGGTATCCTGCTGTTGGCCGGCATATCTCTGTGCCAGTGCCGACAGGACCGTCCTGATCCCGCTCCGGTCCGGCAGGTCGATCTTGGTCTTGCGGATCACATATGACGGCAGGGAGTCAACCAGGGTGCTGAGCGGCCGACCGTCAGATGCAAGCAGACTGAGAATGAGTGCCATACCCGAGAGGCTGTCACGCACATGACACACCGGCGGCCAGACCACCCCCCCATTGCCCTCGCCGCCGATGACGGCACGCGATCCCTGAATCACTTCCGCCACATTCGCCTCACCGACCGGTGTTCGGACGACCTGCACGCCGGCCTCGGCTGCCACGTCATCAATCATGCGCGACGTGGATAGATTGGTCACCGCGATCGACGACGATCCTGAATCGGCGCCCGGGTGGTTCAAGGCATATCGGGCTGCCAGCGCCAGCGTGTATTCCTCGCCGATGTACCGCCCGGTTTCATCCACCACGGCCAGCCGATCGGCATCCGGATCCTGGGCAAACCCGAGATGGACACCATGCTCGGCGACGGCTGATGCCAGCCCGGTGAGGTTCTGCTTGATCGGTTCCGGCTCATGGGCAAACAGACCGGTCGGGTCGAGATTCATGCCGACGACGGTGACTCCCAGTTGTGCCAGCAAGGCAGTGGCTGCAGGTCCCCCGGCCCCGTTGACTGAATCGAGGACCACGGCGAAGCCGGCCTGTCGGATCTGCTCGGGATCGATCGAAGCCAGCACCCGTCGGACGTGTTCATCTATGACGGCCTGATCATCACCAGATTCGACGGTCCCTGATGCAGCGGCCAACTCGGTATCGACGGTATGTGTCTCGTAGGTGCTGATGATCGCCTGGGCATCCTGCAGCGCCGGAGCACAACCGGGTGCGACCAGGCACTTCAGCCCGTTCCATTGGCCCGGGTTGTGGCTGGCCGTGATGACCATCCCGCCATCGGCCCCCATCATGCCCATTGCCACGGCCATGCTCGGCGTGGTCTGGACGCCCAGCCGCACGACCCGACACCCGACCGCGCAAAGTCCCCGGACGGCCCCATCCTGCAGTGTGCTGCCGGACGGCCGACTGTCACGACCCACGACCACGAGCGGGGGCAAGGGCGAGGGCGGCTGATCGCCGGCCCGGGCCTCGAACAGATGGGTACCGAACGCGGCCGCAAACCGGGCAGCCACGGCAGGCGTCATTGATTGATCGACAATCCCCCGCGCTCCGGAGACCGAGAGCATCAGGGGGGCGGACGAGGACTCAGTGTGACTCATAGTTCGGCAGCATAGCGCGCCACGCGAACGCGGTGCACACGCAGTTTCATGAATGCGGGGCTTTCGCTCATGCGTCGCTGGGACGACTCAGGCAGCACACTCGAGGGCCGGGTTGGCACACCCGTCCAGGGCTGACAGTTCCCAGGGTTCCACTTCCGTCAGGTCGATCACTTCACCGCTGGGTTGGCCCTGGGCCGTGCAGATCTCGACAATGGGCTGATCAACACTGTCATGCCGAATACCCACGACGCGTGCGATGCGCTCGTCCGAGAGCAACACATACGATCCGATCGGGTAGAGTCCGATCGACTCGACCAGCGCCCGGACCATGGGGCGGAACAGGAAGCCTTCGCCTGCCTGCTCGGCAATTTCCATGACGGCCGTGTGAGGCAGTACGTCCGGTCGATACGGCCGCGGCTCATTGAGGGCCGAAGCCGAGTCCGCGACTGCCAGGAGGCGAGGAAGTTGGCCGATTCGTGAGCCGAGCAAGCCCAGCGGGTAGCCGTGCCCGTTGTCGCGCTCGTGGTGTCGGTAGGCGGCCATGGCAACCACGTCCGGGATGTCCGGTGAGTTGAGCACCATGAGGGCTGAGTCAACCGGGTGGACAATCACCCGACTGCGGTCCACATCGCACAAGGCCCCGGGTTGGGTCCGGATTCGTTGCGGCAACATCAGCATGCCGACGTCATGTACCAGGGCGCTCATCCCGGCCAGCCGAATGTCCTCCTCCCGCCATCCCTTGCGCGCAGCCATCGAGACTGCCAGCACGGCTGCGCCAATGGCATGGTGCGGGATGTAGTTCGAGGTCCGAGGACAGAGCAACGCAATCTGAGCAAATCGCCTTCGATCGGTTCGCAACAGCATCATCAGGTCGTCGACCACACCGGCAAAAACGCCGGCCTCGGCAGGCAACCAGGCCAGCATCCGCGCATACTGATGGTGAATGCGCGCTGCCTGTTCGTCGCGCCACTGGGCCAACTCCTCGGGGGTCGGCCAGGCTTCCTTCCGCGGGCTGTCATCGTCCGTTTCCTGTGGCGGTTCTGAGTCCGAATCCGAATCCGATTCCTCATCCACCACGACCGGGTCATGCGGGATGTTCCGGGACAGTTCTGCCCAGGCTTCCTGCTTTTGTGCCAAGGCTTCCTGATCGAGTTCGTAACGGGCTTGCGCTTCGGCACGAGGCTCAGGCTCGGCCAAAGCAAAGGCTCCGAACTGCAGGGCCTCGAGGTGGTGATGTTCAAGGCGATCGGCCACCTGCGACAGTGGTCGGCACCCGGCCGTCAGTATCATTCGTGGTGGGGCAGCCTTATGCTTAAAGCGATCCAGATCAACGGCAGTCAAAACCCCGTCCTTGATGAAGGCCTCCGCCCCGGAAGCCATGTGGAACTCGCTCCAAAGCGCGGTGAGTCTGTCAATAAGAGCCGGGTTCAGTACCGTCCCGCCCGGCAGCAGTTTGATGCCGCGCATATTGAACAGGCTGTCAGACAACCTCTGACCATCTTGCAGACTGGATGCAGCAATCCGTTTCACGATTCCAATGCTCTCCGGGGGTCGGCAGGGTCGGTGTGGGGGCTCGGTTCGACGCTGAGATATCCAGTATCGACATCACCGGCACGCCACATAAGGAACGATCGAGACCTTCAGTTGATTATCGGGCCGGTCTGTAGGCCTACGATGCGGATATGTCCTACCAACTGAGCATTTGTGCCTCCTTTCATGCAGAACACGCGCTGCTGCTCAAGGGTGAGCGCGAGCCCCTCCACGCCCATACCTGGCAGGTCACGGCAACGGTTTCAGGCCCATCCCTTGATGAAGACGGCCTGCTGTGTGACTTCCATGACCTGGAAACCCTGCTCCAGCGCATCGTGGCACCATTCGATCATGGGAATTTGAACCGGATTCCACCGTTTGATGCACACAACCCATCGGCCGAACTGGTTGCCCGGCACATTGCACAACAAATGGCCCACCAATTACCGCAGGGCATCAGCCTCGAGTCCGTCTCCGTCACTGAAGCCCCCGGCTGTACCGCCACCTATCGACCAGCATGACATCGAGGCCGACGCCATCACCGAACCACAGGACTGCCGAAGGATGAATGCACTGTGATGGTCAATCTCGTGTTCTATACCAAGCACGACTGCCCCCTGTGTGATCGATTGCGGGAACTGATCCACGAATCGCTCGGCCGCCGGTGGGCTGAACAGGTCTCCATTACCGATGTGTATATTGAGAACGACCGTGAACTGATGAAGAAGTATGCACTGCGAATCCCGGTGGTCCTGTATAACGAGCGCATCCTGTTTGAGGGTCGGCCTGATGCTCAGACGGTTCAGCAGGCCCTGGCAGAGATCGGACTCACAACGCCGTAAGGCCCGGAGGTACAAGCCGGCAGCATGAAGCCCAACGCACTCATCCCGAGCATGTTCCATCGGCGGCTGGCGCTGCTCACGACGCTGTGCGCTGTCGTCATGTGCGTGCTGGTGGCTCAGTTGTATCACCTGACTGTGGCTGAGGGAGCACGGCTGCGTGCCAATGCCGAGCGTGTGCTCGTGGATCGGCAACTCCTGCCGACTCGACGCGGCTCCGTGTACGATCGGAACGGTCTCGAACTGGCTGTGGACAATCGGTGCTTTGACTTCCTGGTGGACTATCGCCTCATCACCGGGGCGTGGGTGGCTCAGCAGGCCGGGAGCGAAGCCAGAAGACGCTACCGTGATGTCTGGGACACGCTCAGCCGCAGTGAACGCGAAGACCGTCGCGAAGAATGCCGCCCTCCCTACGAACAGCAACTGGAAGCCTTCTGGCAGCAGTTGGCGTATGTGTCCGCGATATCCCGGGATGAGATGGAGGATCGCAAGCAGGAGATTGTTGATCGAGTCGAGCGCATGGCCCAGTATCTGTGGGAGCGATGGAAAGAGGAGCGCGAGGCCGAACTTCAGGTCAGCCTCACACTCGACGACGTGGCTCAGCCCATCCGAGAACAACGGATTCCCCACGCGATCCTGTCAGGAATCGAGATTGCTCGTGAGACTGACTTCCGACGGCTGGCCGCGACTGCACCCCGTATATCGAGTTCACTTCCGGGTGCCACGATCCAGGCCGGCGGGCGCCGGGTGAATCCGTGGAATGATGTGGACGTCGAGATGCCACGCGACTCGCTCCCGTCTCCACTTCGGAGTGAGTCGCCCATCTATGTTCATCTCCAGGACACCACGAGCCCGATCGTCGGGTCGGTGCGCGACCAGGTCTATGCCGACGAACTGAAGGCCCGACCGCTGATCGACCCGGTTACCGGCACGATTGTCGATCGTGGCGGCTACACCGTGGACGACGAGATCGGGTCGACCGGGATTGAACAGCAGTACGAGCACCACCTGCGTGGCGTCCGGGGTGTCATGATCGAACACTTCGACACCGGCGATATCGAACGGCAGCCCCCGTCACCAGGGGCGGATGTGACACTGTCACTCGACGTGCGGCTGCAGGCGCGGGTCCAGGCCATCCTGTCGCCACAGTACGGGCTCACCGTCGTGCAGCCGTGGCATGGAACGGAGAACCAACTGCCGATCGGCACCCCATTGGATGCTGCTGCCGTCGTGATCGACGTGGCCTCATCGCATGTGCTGGCCCTGGTCAGCGGCATGAATGAGTTCCCGGCCGACACACTGGACCCGGAAGTCGATTCCGCTCTGGCCCGCACGCTCGACCCATCATGGGTGAACCTGGCATGCCAGAAGCCGGTGGCACCCGGCTCCATCGTGAAACCTCTGATGCTGGCGTCAGCGATCACCGAAGGCCGCTGGGCTGCAGACCAGGTCGTCGAATGCAATGGGCACTACTTCCCGGCCGATCCGGAGCACTACCGCTGCTGGATTTACCGGGACTGGTTCGGCTTTGCCACTCATGGCCCGCTCGGGCCCGTCGAGGCAGTCGGGAGAAGTTGCAACATGTACTTCTATACCGTCGGGCATGCGCTCGGGGCCCAGCGGCAGCGCGACTGGTACTTGAAGTGGGGCCTGGGGCGTGCGTTTTCGCATCTCGGTCCTGCAACGGTGCCGGGCATGATCGGCGACCCGGCGGAAGCGAACATCGGCGAAGTACTGCGACGCGGGATCGGGCAGGGCCTGATCGGCTGGACGCCGCTTCATGCGGCCGCTGCCTACGCAGCCCTGGGACGGGGTGGGCTGTACCTGGAGCCGATCCTCGTACTCGATCCTGATGCGCCTGCACCGTTCGATGAGAATGCGACCCCGTCTCGTGATGACGAACCCACAGCCGAGAACCTCGGGCTGAACCAACATGCCGTCTCGCTGGCACTTGACGGCCTGGATCAGGTGGTGAACAACCAGCAGTACGGCGGGGCCCGGCAGATCGACATGGATCCCGATCCAGACGTCCGCCAGTATGAGCCGATCTTCAACGCCGAGCAGGTGAAGGTCTGGGGGAAGACCGGGACAGCCCAGCAGAACTGGCCGACCGTCCTGGTCGAATACAACCCGGTCACTCACGAGCCGATTCTTGATGCACACGGACGGCCCAGAACCATCGAGCGGGCCAGCGGCATCGGGGCACTCGTGGT